>NZ_CM161522.1:2277500-4062500 GCF_056725765.1 Pseudomonas shiyinii
CATCGAAGGCCTGGACAATGGCCGCTCCAAGGACCACAACCTGAGCCTGATCATCGGCAATCAGGCCACCGGCCGCTGGATGAAGGCCTCGCCCTTCGAAAGCCCCTACATCCTGGCCGACCGCCTGGGCAAGAGCCTGCACAACTGGAAACTGCCGGAAACGGCTGTAGCCCAGGCCACACAGATTCGTACGCCCAGCACGGGCGAGCAGATTTTCAGGACCCGCTGTTCCTCCTGCCACAGCCTTGGCGACGCCGGGCCCAGCGCCTCGGGCGGGATCGGCCCCGACCTGCTGGGCGTCACCCGGCAACGCGATGCTCGCTGGCTGGTGCGCTGGCTGAAGGAGCCCGACCGCATGCTTGCCGAAAAAGACCCGCTGGCCATGTTGCTGTACGACCAGTACAAAGGCCTGGCCATGCCCAACCTGCGCCTGGGCGACACCGAGGTGAGCGCACTGTTGACCTACCTGGAGGAAGAAACCCAGCGGGTGCAGACGCCCTCACAAGGGCCCTCCCACAACCTGTAGAAGCGGCACCGCTTTTTGTGGGAGCCGGCTTGCCAGCGATTGGCCCGCAACGGCAACACAAGCCTTCGCCCGTGTCCTACCCCTGCCTCAACCAATCGATAAACCGGGCAAACAACTCGGACTGCGAGTTGATCCCAAGCTTCAGGTACAGGTTCTTGCGATGCATGCGCACGGTCTCCGGCGAGATCCCCAGCTCGATGGCCGTGGACTTCACCGAATGCCCACGCAAAATCATGTGCGCCACCTGCCGCTCACGGTCAGTGAGCACCTGGCAACCAAAACTGTCGAAGGCCGCCTGCAAGCCGCCCGCCTCCGACGCCCCTGGCGCCTCCAGCAGGTGATGCCGGGCATAGCGCCCCAGCAGCTCCCGCACCATCGGTTCCACCGCCCGCAGCAGGTCCACCTGCCCAGCGCTCAGGCGCGTGCCACTGCAGCCCTGGAACAGACTCAGGGATAGCTTGCGGTCTTCGGCGATGTCGGCGATGAAGTAGCTGTCTTCGCTACAGCCAGTGCCCAGGTAATAAGCCTTGTAGTAGTCGCTGTCGAAGAAGTTGTCCGGGGCAATGTCTTCCAGGTGGTAGAAACCCTCGGCCAGACCGTTCTCCACCGCCAGGCAGAATGGGTCGAGCAGGTAGCCGGCCGCGAAGTAACGGTTGAGCACCGCATCACGGTGGCACTCAGGAATGCCTTGCTGGTACAGCAGCCGTGGCGCCCGGCCCCGGCATTCGAGGCTGATCATCATCGACTCCACCGACACCAGCCGGCCGATGGCCGTTGCCAGGTGCGCCAGGGCATCCGGGGTTTCGCTGCTGGCGAACGCCTGCTGCAGGGCGGCATGCCACTGCTGTAGCGCGCCGAAGCTCAGGGTGACGGGTGTATCGAGGGAGGGCTGGGTCATGCCCGGCAGTCTAACCTGCCGGGCATGGGGGCGCACAGCCCGCTCCAGGTGGCTCATCGCCCCTGGTACAGCCCTTCGGCGCGCAGCTCCTCGGCGGTCTCGAGGATACAGTGGCGCAGGGTCTGGACGATCTCGTCCACCTGGGCGTGGGTGATCACCAGCGGTGGCGACATCACGTTCAGGTGCATGATCGGCCGCACCAGCAGCCCCTTGGCCTGAGCCTTGCGATGGATGCGTTCGCCGATGTTCACCGCATCGTCGAACAGTGCCTTGCTGGCCTTGTCGGCGACGAACTCGACGCACGCCATCAGCTTCATGCAGCGCACGTCGCCCACCAGCGGCAGCTCGCGCAGGCTGCCCAGGCGCTGCTCCAGATATGTGCCCACATCGTTCACATGCGCCAGCAGGTTCTCCCGCTCGATGATCTCGATGTTCTTCAGCGCCGCAGTGCAGCACACCGGGTGGCCGCTGTAGGTGAAGCCATGGGTGAAGCAGCGCCCCTTGCCCGGCTCGGCGATCACCTGCCAGATCCGCTCGGAGAAGATGCACGCGCCCAGTGGCAGGTAGGCCGACGTCAGCCCCTTGGCGGTGGTGATGATGTCCGGCTGCACGCCGAACAGCTCTTCGCTGGCGAAGAACGTGCCCAGACGCCCGAACGAGGTCACCACTTCGTCGGCCACGAACAGGATGTCGTAGGTCTGGCACAGCTGCCACATGCGCAGGAAATAGCCCTTGGGCGGGATGATCACGCCGCCCGAGCCCATGATCGGCTCGGCGAAGAACGCCGCCACGTTGTCCGCGCCCAGCGACAGGATCTTGTCCTCGAACTCGGCCACCAGGAAGTCGAGGAACTCGGCCTCGTCCATGTCGTCCGGGGCACGGTACGGGTTGGGGTTGGAGACATGGTGGATCAACGGATGCAGGTAGTCGAACTCCGGCACCCGGTCGGCCGCCTTGTTGCCGATCGACATGGTCAGCGTGGTCGAGCCGTGGTAGGCGTTGAAACGGGCGATGATGTGCTTCTTGTGCGGCTTGCCCCGGCAGTTCTGGTAATACTGGATCAGGCGGTAGGCGGTGTCCACGGCAGTAGAGCCGCCGGTGGTGAGAAACACATGGTCCAGGTCGCCCGGCGCCAGCTGCGCGAGCTTCTGGCACAGCTGGATGGCCACGTCGTTGGCCATGTCGGAGAACGGGTTGGAATACGCCAGCTTGCGCACCTGGTCGGCAATGGCCTGGGCCATCTCCTCGCGGCCCAGGCCGATGTTGGTGCACCACATCCCGCCCACGGCATCGAGGAACCGGTTGCCCTCGGTATCACGAATGTAGGCGCCCTGCCCGGCGACGATGTTCAGCGCGCCCTGCTCACGGTGCTCGTCGAACATGTGGTAGCCGTGCATGTAGTGGGCCTTGTCGGCCTCCACCAGTGGGTCCTGGATGAGTGTCGAAGCGACTGCTTGGCTTGGCATGGCCATGGGGCAGCTCCTTGCGGGAAATATGATAGGGAAATCGGTTCACAGGCCGGTCTTGACCGTGCTCCACACCCGGGTGATGGCGCGCATGTCCCGGGGCGCCTGGGTTTTCTGTGCAAAAAGGCGGCTGCGGGTGGCGTCGTCGGGGTAGATCGCCGGATTGGCGCGGATGCCCGCCTGCACCAGCGGCGTAGCGGCGGCGTTGCTGTTGGCGTAGTGGATGTAATTGGTCACCTTGGCCATGGTCTGTGGTTGCAGCAGGAACTCGATGAAGCGGTGCGCGTTCGCCGCATGGGGCGCATCCTTGGGCAGGTACAGGTTGTCGAACCAGATCAACGAGCCTTCCTTGGGAATGAAGAAGTCCAGCGTGATGTCCTTCTTCGCCTCCTCGGCGCGGGCCTGGGCGGTGGCGTAGTCGCCCGACCAGGTCAAGGCCAGGCAGGTGTCGCCGTTGGGCAGGCTGGTGAGGTAGTTGACCGAGTCGAACTTCTTCACATAGGGGCGAATGCCCATGAGCAGGTCTTCGGCCGCCTTCAGGTCGGCGGGCGCGGCGCTGTGCGGGTCCTTGCCCAGGTATTGCAGGGCCAGCGGGATCACCTCGCTGGGTGCATCCATCAGCGTCACGCCGCAGTCGGCGAAGCGCGAGACGACCTTGGGGTCGAACAGCATCGCCAGCGAGCCGATGGGGGCGTCGGGCATGCGGGCCTTGATCTTGTCGACGTTGTAGGTCACGCCTGAACTGCCCCAGGTATAGGGTGCCGAGTACTTCAGGCCCGGGTCGTAGCTTTGCAGCTGTGCGACCACCTTGGCGTCCAGGTTGTGCCAGCTCGGCAACTGACCTTTGTCCAGCGGTTGGAACACCCCGGCCTGGATCAGCGGCGGCACCAGGGAGGCGTTGAGCATGACCAGGTCGTAGCCGGAACGCCCGGTCAGCAGCTTGGTCTGCACGGTTTCGTAACCATCGAAGGTGTCATAGATCACCTTGATGCCAGTGGCCTTCTCGAAGTCCGCCAGGGTGGTCTCGCCGATGTAGTCGGTCCAGTTGTACAGCCGCAGCGTATTGCTCGCATCTGCCTCCGCCGCCTGCGTGGCGCTGGCGCAGGAGGCCAACAACAGACTGCCAATCACCTTCAGTGCCTTGCCCATAGCAACTCCATCGTGTGACTGCTCGGGATGAGCTGGTGGCGTTACTATCGGAAGATTCGGCGGCTTGGAACATACCCCGAATGTGTGGGTGGCCCCTGCAATTGGCTGGGCACCGTCCTTTGTGGGAGATTACCCAGCCCTTCGGGCTGCGCTGTCGCGCAGAGAACAAGCGGCCAATGCTGCCCGTGTAGGAGCGGCGGTGCGGCGGTCCGACTTGTCCCGCGATTGGGACGGTCCTGCCATCGCAGCTGCATGGCAAGGGCTTCGCCCTTGATCGCGGGGCAAGCCCGCTCCCACAAGAGCCATGCAGCGCTCAAGAGGTGATCACACCCGCCTTCGCCAACATCGCCCCCAGCAGCACATTGGCCCCGGCCTCGGCCCAATGCGGGTGGATATGCTCGGCCTCGTTATGGCTCAACCCCTCAACACAGGGCACGAAGATCATCGCCGTAGGCGCGACCTTGCTCAGGTAGCAGGCATCGTGCCCCGCGCCGGAAATCATCGGCCGCTGGCTGTAGCCATGGGCGCGTGCCGCCTCGGCCACGTCCGCCACGCACCCCGGGTCGAACTGGATGGGCGCGTACTGGAAGATCCGCTTCACCTGCTGCTCCAACCCAAGGCCCTCGGCGATACCTGCCACCCCAGCGTACAAACGTGCCTCCAGGGCCTCCAGCACAGCCTCGCTGGGGTGGCGGAACTCCACGCTGCACACCGCCCGCCCAGGGACCACGTTGCGCGAGTTGGGGTACAAATTCACCCAGCCTACCGTGGCCCGACCGTCATCGCCTTGCTCGACCCCAAGCGCATGCACCTGCTCGATCACCCGCGCCAACCCCAGCCCTGCATCCAGCCGGTGCGACATCGGCGTGGTACCGGCATGGGCACTGCGCCCGGTCAGTTCGACCTCATACCAGCGCTGGCCCTGAGCACCGCTTACCACGCCAATGTCGACGCCCGCCGCTTCCAGGATCGGGCCTTGCTCGATGTGCAGTTCGAACGCCGCATGAATAGCCCGACCGCCCACCGGCTCCGGGCCGGCATAGCCGATTTGCTGCAGGGCCTGGCCCAGGGTGACGCCCTCGGCATCGGTGCGCGACAGGCCATACGCCAGGTCATAGACCCCGGCGAACACCCCCGAAGCGATCATCGCCGGGGCGAAGCGCGACCCTTCCTCGTTGGTCCAGTTCACCACCTCGATCGGCCGCTCGGTCTCGATCCCAAGGTCGTTCAAGGTGCGCAACACTTCGATGCCGGCGAGCACGCCATAGATACCGTCGAACTTCCCGCCCGCAGGTTGCGAGTCGCCGTGGGAACCGGTGATGACCGGCGCCAGGTCGTCCCGGGCGCCAGCCCTACGGGAAAAGATATTGCCCATGGCATCCACGCGCACGGTGCACCCTGCCTGTTGCGCCCAGCGCACGAACAGGTCGCGCCCCTGGCGGTCCTCCTCGGTCAAGGCCAGGCGCGTCACCCCGCCGGCTGGCGTGGCGCCGATGCGCGCCATTTCCATGAGTGAATCCCAAAAGCGCGCGCCATCGACCCTTGGCACGCCGCTCATGGCTGCTGCTCCTTGAGGCGATAACGGAAGTCGCAGCACGGCGCACCCCCCATGATGGTCTGGGTACGCGTCAGGCTCACGCTCGGGTCGTAGCCGACGATGAACACTTCGTCGCGGTTGCACGAGAGCAGATGGCCGATTTCGCCCAACCCCATCGCCTGGTACATCTCTGCATACCGGCAGCGGTGCACGTCATAGTCGTAGCGGGTGGCATCGCTGGCGATCACCTCCACCTCCAGCGCATCGTCCTTCTCCCACAGGGCTTGGAGTGCCACGAAGCCCGCCAGGCTCGGGCCCTCCGGCTCGCGCGAGGCGAAATGGCGCCCGGCAGCGACCGCCGCCCCGGACACTGCCTCGCCGATCACCGCCTGGGCCTTCTGCTTGCCATAGTCGCGCACGAGGATTTCGTAGATGGGTTTAATGATCTCGGCCTCGATGCGCCGGCGGGCAAGAATGCCCAGTTCTCCGTCGATTGCACTCATGTCGGGATGACCTCTCAGGCAGCGGTTCTGTTGTGTCTGCACGGTAAGGCAACCGTTCTGATTTAATCAACTTGAATGAATGAATACCGACAAATAACCCTTGAAAGCCCACCATATTTGGGTTTTTCTAGGCAAAATTCACCAATTAATCTCAACACATGAATTTAATCGAACAATTTGACACCGATCCGCCCTTGCGCGCCGTGCGTACGTTCGAGGCGTTTGCCCGGCATGGCGGTGTCAACGCAGCCGCCAGGGAACTGAACGTCTCGGCCTCCGCCATCAGCCATCAGTTGCGCCTGCTGGAGGACTTCCTCGGCCTGCCGCTGACCCTGCGCCAGGGCCGCAACCTGATCCTCACCGAGCAGGGCCGCGAGTACTACCGCGCCATTCGCTCGGCCTTCGCGGTGCTGCGCAGCGCCACCGAGCATGCACGGGAGCAGAATGCCACGCGCCAGGTAACCGTCAGCCTGATCCCCCTGTTCGGCCTGAACCTGTTCATCCCGCGGTTGAGCGAGTTCCTGGCCGCCAATCCCGGCGTGGACGTCAACGTCACCTACGCCAACCACCGCAGCTACCCCAGCGACGCCGCCGACATCTCCATCCGCTTCGGCACCGGGCATTGGGCCGGCTACCACAGCGAGCCGCTGATCAGCGGCGCCGTGACCGCCTGGTGCAGCCCCTCTCTGCTCGCCCGCTTCGGCCCGCTCGACCCGCCCCTGGCGCTGGCGCGCATGCCCCTGTTGCATGACGAAGACCGCAGTACCTGGCCCCAGTGGCTGCACAGTGCCGGCATACGCCACCCAGCCCCGTTGCAGGGCTTGCTGTTCGAGGACGGCCAACTGGCACTTACCGCAGCCTTGCGTGGGCTGGGCTGCGCCCTGCTGCGCGAACCCCTGGTGGCGGCGCAGCGGGACAGCCGTGCATTGGTCAAGCTGTTCGAGCATGCGTTGGACGACGGCCGTGGCTACTACCTGTGCCGACGCGCGGACAGTGAGCTGTCTCGAGAAGGTGCGAGCCTGTACGAATGGATTCGCGCGTGCTTCGCCTGAACGGGCGGCCCAGGGCTACACAGCCATTTGTGGGAGCGGGCTTGCCCCGCGATTGGGCGAGCCCTGCCATCGCCTGGCAAGCGCCTCGCCCACACCAGCATTTGTGCAAAAAATCACCAGCCGACGCTCAAGTTGCCATCATTGGCTACCTCGCTCTGATCCCTCTTTTGAGCGAAAACCAGGCGACCAAAGGGCGACCTGGTTCACTTTTTGAAAAAAAACATTGAACCGCCCATTGGATCCAACCAGCAACGACAAACCCCTTTAAATTCCTGGCCTGCAGGCCATTTTGCAGCGCTGATCCGGGCGCTTGATATCACTTAGACATCATTGCAGTGCGTCACAAAACCGGGAAAAAATCCAATTCCTAACTGGAACTTCTTCCCAAAGGAGCTGCCCTACAGGGCATTGCTGGCACCACGATATTTTTTTGCCAGCACGGTTGATCCAGGGTTCGCCGCACGTTTTTTTGCGCGGCGAACGAGAACGAAATGCCCTTCAGGTCCACGCCTCCCTAGGCGTCGTGGGACGAACACGAAGGCTCAAGGACGATGCACCCGAATGACACAGACGTTCGATGTTGAAGCACTGATCAAGCTACGCAGCCAGACCCGTGCGATTTCCGATGCGCTCAAGGCGCAGGCGTCGGACTATCTCGCGAGCCTCGCTCCGCTGATCCGTCCCCAGGCCTTCTTCGGTGAGTACCTGCAAGGTGCGCAACGCAGCAGTGGCCGCGAAACCCAAGGCCACTTCCAGTCGCTCATCGAACTCTACGAGCGCATCGGTTCGGCCGCCCCGTTCCAACTGGTCAGCGAGCTGGACGTACCGCTCAACCTGATCAGCACCACCCCCGAACTCTTCCCGCTGGAATACGACAAGGCCCTCGCCCCGGGCGGCCAGGTCATCCGCATCAGCAGCCCCGTGCGCTGGGTCGTCGGCTACCAGGGTTTCGACCTGGCACGTTTTCGCACCGTCATCAAGGACCCCGACCGCAGCAGCGCCGAGCTGTACCGCTTCGTGGTGCACTACCTGGTGCTGTTCTACTGCCTGAGCAAATCGCCAGGGCTTGGCCGCCTGTTCGAAGGCCTGCGCTTCGCCCTTGGCTTCGAACGCCTCAAAGGCTTCGGCGACCTGCCCTTCTGCATCATCAGCTCACCGGTACGTTCGGAACTTCCCGACGATTCGGTCATCCGTAGCAGCACGCAAATTGCCGGCAACACCAGCTTCGAAGAGCTGGTGGGGCGCGACAACATACTGGAAATGAACGACGAAATCCGTCAGCGCCTGTTGCTGACGATCGAAGGACTGTAACGCGCAGCGCCCGGCAGCGGGCCGCGCAATGATTCGCAGCGAATTGCTCGCACTGGAGATCACGATGGCGAAGAAGGAAAGCACCCAGCACAAACTCGACCGCGTTCGCGCGCCTCGGGTCCACATCACCTACGACGTGGACATCGGCGATGCAATCGAGAAAAAGGAACTGCCCTTTGTCGTCGGCGTGCTGGGCGATTTCTCCGGCAACCCGCTGGAGCCGCTGCCCAAGCTCAAGGACCGCAAGTTCGTCTACATCGACCGCGACAACTTCAACGGCGTGCTCAAGGGCATCAAGCCGCGCCTGACCTACCGCGTCGACAACACCCTGGCCAAGAACGGCACCCAGCTGGGCGTCGAGCTGAACTTCAACAGCCTCGAGGACTTCGAGCCGCAGAACGTGGTCAAGCAGGTCGAGCCGCTGCGCAAGCTGCTCGAGGTGCGCAACAAGCTGGCCGACCTGCGCAACAAGATGGGCGGCAACGACAAGCTCGAAGAGCTGCTCATGGACGTGCTGCAGAACACCGAGAAGCTCAAGACCCTGGGCAAGGAATTCGGCCGTGAAGCCGAAGTGAAAGATCCATCCAGCGACGATCGCGCCTGAGCAGGAGCCTGAACATGACCGACAAGCAAACCATGCCGCAACAGGCTGCCGACCTGGTGGAAGTGGAATCCTTCGCGCCGCAGTCCTCGCTGCTCGACAGCATCATCTCGCAAAGCCGCGTGGCCCGCTCCGAGACCGAGCGCAGCCGCACCCGCGACCTGATCGGTGAACTGGTGAGCCAGGTACTCGAGGGCGAAATGACCCCGAGCAAGGACCTGATCGCCGTGCTCGACGCCCGCATCGCCGAGATCGACGCGATGCTCTCCGAGCAGATGAACGAGATCATGCACGCCCGTGAGTTCCAGCAGCTGGAAGCCTCCTGGCGCGGCCTGAAATACCAGGTCGACCAGACCGAGACCAGCACCACGCTGAAGATCCACCTGCTCAACGCCTCGAAGAAGGACCTGGTGCGCGACCTCAAGGCCGCCAGCGAATTCGACCAGAGCGCACTGTTCAAGAAGGTCTACGAAGAAGAGTACGGCACCTTCGGCGGCGCCCCGTTCGGCATGTTGATCGGCGATTACGAGTTCAATCGCAACCCCGAGGACATGTACCTGCTCGAGGAAATCTCGCACGTCGCCGCCGCGGCCCACGCGCCGTTCATTTCGGCCGCCTCGCCCGAACTGTTCGGCTGGGATTCGTTCACCGAGATGTCTGGCCCGCGCGACCTGGCGAAAATCTTCGACACCGTCGAGTACGCCAAATGGAAGTCGTTCCGCGCCTCTGAAGATTCGCGCTACGTCGGCCTGACCCTGCCACACGTGCTCGGCCGCCTGCCCTACGGCCCGGATACCACCCCGGTCGAGGAGTTCAACTTCGTCGAAAGCGTCGACGGCCGCGACCACAACAAGTACCTGTGGATGAACGCCGCCTACGCCCTCGGCACCCGCGTTACCGATGCATTCGCCCGCTACGGCTGGTGCGTGGCCATTCGTGGCGTTGAAGGCGGTGGCCTGGTCGAAGGCCTGCCCACCCACACCTTCAAGACCGACGACGGCGAAATCGCCCTCAAGTGCCCCACCGAGATCGCCATCACCGACCGTCGTGAAAAAGAGCTCTCGGACCTGGGCTTCATCCCCCTGGTGCACTGCAAGGGCACCGACTACGCCGCGTTCTTCGGCACCCAGTCGGCGCAGAAGCAGAAGCAGTACAACACTGATATCGCCAACGCCAACGCACGCCTCTCGGCGCAACTGCAGTACATCTTCGCCACGTCGCGCATCGCCCACTACATGAAGGCGATCATGCGCGACAAGATCGGCAGCTTCGCCTCGCGCATGGATGTGGAGCGCTTCCTCAACCAGTGGCTGGCCAGCTACGTATTGCTCGACGACACCGCCAGCCAGGAAGCCAAGGCCAAGTTCCCGCTGCGCGAAGCCCGCGCCGAGGTGTTCGAGGTGCCAGGCAAACCGGGTGTGTACAAGGCCGTGACCTACCTGCGCCCGCACTACCAGCTCGACGAACTGACCGCCTCGCTGCGCCTGGTCGCGGAGCTGCCGCAAGGCGCCCGCGGCTGACGGCCCATGTGAACGGAATGTGTACAGGGATTGACACATGAGTAACCAGGCCCGCCTGCTGCCCTCGCTGCTCGACCGACTGCTGGACGACCGTCCGTACCAGTCGGCCGAGCCGGCCACGCAGCGCACCTGTTCGCTGGCCGAGTACAAGGCGAGCATCGTGCGCGACCTGGAAGTGCTGGTGAACACTCGCCAATCCCTGGTCGCCGAGGAGCTCGAAGGCTTCAGCCAGCTCGGCGGCACCATTCTCGAATATGGCATGCCCGACTTCATCAGCCGCAGCGTGCTCGACCCGCAGGATCGCCGGCTCATCCAGCAACAGCTGGAGCGGGCGATCAGCACCGGCGACCGGCGTTTCCGCCGGGTTCGCGTACAGCTGTTGGCCCAGCAGAACGGGCACCGCATGTTGACCTTCCGCGTGGACGCCGTGCTGCGTCTGCAGGACATCAGCCGCCAGGTGTCGTTCGACGCCGTGCTGCAGGTCAACACCCAGGAATACAAAGTGCAGAACCTCAACTGATGCTCGACGAACTGCTGCCCTACTACGAAAAGGAACTGTCGCACCTGCGCTTCCTCGGCCAGGAGTTCGCCGCGCAGTACCCGAAAATCGCCTCACGGCTGCTGATCGAGGGCGACAACTGCGAGGACCCGCACACCGAGCGCCTGATCGAGGCGTTCTCGTTCCTGTCTGCGCGGGTGCACAAGAAGCTCGATGACGAGTTCCCGGAAATCGTCGAGTCCTTCCTCGAGGTGCTGTACCCGCACTACCTGCGCCCTACCCCGTCGATGTCGATCGCCGAGCTGACCCTGGGCAAGCACGAGAAGGTCACCGAGGCCTATCACGTGGCACGCCACACCGAGATGCACGCCAATGCCATCGACGGCGTGGTCTGCAAGTTCCGCACCTGCTACCCGGTGGAACTCTGGCCCATCGCCGTGCAGCACGCCTCGTTCGCCGAAATGGAACGCTCGGCCTTCAACGGCCACAGCGCCGACCTGGTGGCACGCCTGCGCATCCGCCTGGAGGCGACCGGCGATGTGCTGTTCGGCCAGATGGAGCTGGAGCGCCTGCGCTTCTTCCTCGATGGCGAAGCCACGCTGATGCTGCAGTTGTACGAGCTGCTGTTCAACAACCTGGCCAAGGCCACCCTGAGCTTCCAGGACGGCGGCCGTACCCGTGAGGTCGCGCTGCCGGCCAACGCCCTCAAAGCCGTCGGCTATGCCCGCGACGAAGGCCTGGTGGACTACTCCGAGCGCTCGTTCCTGGGCTACCGCCTGCTGCACGAGTACTTCACCTTCCCCGACAAATTCATGTTCTTCGACCTCAGCGGCTTCGCCCGCATCCTGCAGGGCAAGGCCATCGAACAGGTCGAGGTCAACTTCTACTTTTCCGACTACGACCTCAGCGATCGCCTGGCGCGGCTGACCCAGAACATCGGGCGCAACAACTTCAAGCTCAACTGCACGCCGATCATCAACCTGTTCCGCCAGCAGGCCGAGCCGATCAAGCTGACCCATACCCAGCACGAATACCCGGTCACGCCCGACATCCGCCTGCACAACGCAGCCGAGGTGGTGTCGATCGACCGCGTGCGGCGGGTGCGCAAGCTGGGCGGCATCGACCAGGTCGGCACCTGCCAGCCGTTCTTCGAGCCACGTGGCGAGCAGGACCCCCATACCAGCTTCTGGATCGCCCGCCGGCGCAACCAGGGCGATGCCACCGCCATGAGCATCCGTGTGGTCGACCGCGACCTGGAACTGATCGACGGCAACGCCGACACCCTGAGCATCAACCTCACCTGCAGCAACCGCGATGTACCCCTGATGCTGCCCTTCGGTGGCGAGCGTGGCGACTTCAACATCCCGGCCAACTCGGTGATCAAGGACATCCGCTGCCTGCGCAAGCCCACCGCCACGGTGCGCGTACCGCTGGGCAAGGGCCTGATCTGGCGGCTGATCGCGCACCTGTCGCTCAACCACCTGTCGCTGGTGAGCCAGGGCCGCGAAGTGCTGCTCGAACTGCTGTCGCTGTACAACTACCGCAACGTCTCGGCGATCCGCAAACAGATCAACGGCATCAAGGCCATCAGCAGCGAACCGGTGGTCGCGCGCATCGGCCACCCGCGGCCGAACTTCGTGCGCGGCGTGGGCATCACCCTGACCTTCGACGAAAGCCAGTTCACCGGCAGTGGCGTGTTCCTGTTCGGCATGGTGCTGGACCACTTCTTCGGCCAGTACTGCTCGATGAACAGCTTCACCCAACTGACCCTGCGCACCCAACAACGAGAAAAGAGAGTCGTCCAATGGCCAGCACGTACTGGCGATCAGCCCCTGGTCTGATCGATCAGGCCCGAGCCGAGCCGCACCGATTCGAATTCTTCCAATTGGTGCGCCTGCTTCGCCTGCACTACAGCCGCTCCGGGCGTATGGACCTGGCGACCCGGCCGCACGAAGACCCGCTGCGCTTTCGCACCCAGCTGTCCCTGGCGTTCCCGGCCAGCGAGGTCAGCGACCTGCACTTCGAGCGCGAGGGCAAGGTGTCGCCGGCCGGGCTGCCGCTGTCGGAGGTGCAGGTCACCTTCATGGGCCTGGTCGGGCCATCGGGCGTGCTGCCGCGGCCCTATACCGAGCTGCTGCTCGAACGCCACGTGCAATACCGCGACGATGCCGCCCACGCGTTCCTGGACATCTTCTCGCACCGCATGACCACGCTGTTCTACGAGGCGTGGCAGAAGTACAAGTTCCATATCGAGCACGAGCGCAACGGCACCTCGAGCTTCGACGGCTACCTGCTCAACCTGGTGGGCCTGGGCCCACGCGCCCAGCAACTGAAGTTCGAACAGCCGCAGGCGCTGCGCCGCGAGCTGTTCAGCTACTTCTCCGGGATGCTCAGCCAGAAGCCACGCAACGCCCTCAACCTGGAGGTGATGCTGGGCTTCTATTTCTCGCTGCCGATCAAGGTCAAGCAGTTCGCCGGGCGCTGGCTGAAGCTGCAACCGCAACAGTGCACCCAGCTTGGCCGCAAGAACGCGCAGCTGGGCCACAGCGCCGTGGCCGGCAACCGGGTATGGGATTACCAGTCGTGCATCCGCATCGAGCTGGGCCCTCTGGCACTGGCCGACTACCAGCGCTTCCAGCCCGGTACCGACGACTACCGCAAGCTGGTCGAGTTGGTGCGCTTCTACATCGGTGCCGAACTCGATTTCGAAATCGCCCCGCGCCTCAAGCGCGAGGCCGTGCCCTGCGCCCAGCTGGGCCGCAACGGCAATGTCGCCCTGGGCTGGCTGGGCTGGCTCAAACGCCCTGGTCGTGACGCGGAGCCTTCCCGTTGCGCCGTCTTCCACATTCCTTACGATGGGGTCGCCTTGTGAACCTGAAGTCTCTGTTCGCCAAGCTCAACGAAACCAGCCGCACGGCCACTGAAAGCGCGGCGGCCCTGTGCCTGTCGGAGCAGCATTACGATGTCGAGGTCGAGCACCTGTTGCTGCAACTGCTCGACAATACCGACAGCGACCTGCCGCAGGTGCTGCGCCACTACGAGGTGGTCGCCGAACGCCTGCAGGCGCAACTGGTCACCGCCCTGGGTACCTTCAAGAAAGGCAATACCCGCACACCGGCGCTGTCGCCGCACATTACCCGCCTGATCGAGCAGGCCTGGGTGCTGGCGTCGATCGAGTACGGTGTCGGCCAGGTGCGCAGTGGCCACCTGCTGCTGGCCCTGCTCGACGACGCCGAGCTGCGCCGCGTGGTCATCGCCTCGGCGCCGGAGCTCGAGAAGGTCAATGTCGACGACCTGCGCCTGAACTTCACCGCCCTGGTCGAAGCCAGCGCCGAGTCGAAGCTCGCCAGCCCCCTGGCCAGCCCCGCGGCACCGGTCGCCCCTGCTGGCAAGGCCGGCGGCAAGACCCCAGCCCTGGACCAGTACACCGTCAACCTGACCCAGAGCGCCCGCGAAGGCCGCATCGACCCGGTGCTGGGCCGCGAGTTCGAAGTGCGACAGATGGTCGACATCCTCACCCGTCGCCGCCAGAACAACCCGATCCTCACCGGCGAGGCCGGGGTCGGCAAGACCGCCGTGGTCGAAGGCCTGGCCCTGCGCATCGCCCAGGGCGACGTGCCCGCCGTGCTCAAGGACGTGGCCCTGCACACCCTCGACCTGGGCCTGCTGCAGGCCGGTGCCGGGGTCAAGGGCGAATTCGAGAACCGCCTCAAGGCGGTCATCGAAGAGGTCAAACGCAGCCTGCACCCGATCATCCTGTTCATCGATGAAGCCCACACGCTGATCGGCTCCGGTGGCCAGGCCGGGCAGAACGACGCCGCCAACCTGCTCAAGCCGGCCCTGGCCCGTGGCGAGCTGCGCACCATCGCCGCCACCACCTGGGCCGAATACAAGAAGTACTTCGAGAAGGACGCCGCCCTCGCCCGCCGCTTCCAGGTGGTCAAGGTCGAAGAGCCCGACGAGGACAAGGCCATCCACATGCTGCGCGGCCTGCTCGGCAAGATGCGCGAACACCACAAGGTCGCGGTCATGGACGAGGCGCTGGTACAGGCCGTGCGCCTGTCCAACCGCTACATCACCGGCCGCCAGCTGCCCGACAAGGCCGTCAGCGTGCTGGACACCGCCTGTGCCCGCATCGCCCTGGCGCAGTCGTCGCAGCCCGGCGCGCTGGAGGACTGCCGCCGGCACATCGACAACCTGCAGGCCGAGATCGCCGTGCTCGACCACGAGGCCGCCAAGGGGCACGACCATGCCCGCCGCTTGGCCGAGCTGCAGGGCGCCCTGCAAGCCGAGCAGCAGCACGAACAGCAGCTCAACGAGCAATGGCAGCAGGAGCTGGCGCTGGTCGAACAGCTCAAGGCCCTGGATGCCGCCAATGAAGCCGACGCCCAGCAGCTCAACGCCCTGCGCGCCGAGCTGGGCCGGGTGCAAGGCGACCAGCCGCTGGTGCACGCACTGGTCGATGCCGGTGCCATCGCCCAGGTGATCAGCGGCTGGACCGGGATCCCGCTGGGCAAGATGCTGCGTGACGAAATCGACACCGTGCAACGCCTGCCGGCATTGCTCGGCGAGCGCGTATTGGGCCAGGACCATGCCCTGCACGAGATCGGCAAGCGCATCAAGATCTCCCGGGCGCGCATGGAAGACCCGAACAAGCCCATCGGCGTGTTCCTGCTGCTCGGCCCGAGCGGCGTCGGCAAGACCGAAACCGCGCTGGCCCTGGCCGACACCCTGTACGGCGGCGAGCGCAACCTGATCACCATCAACATGTCCGAGTACCAGGAGGCCCACACCGTGTCGAGCCTCAAGGGCTCGCCACCCGGCTACGTCGGCTACGGCGAAGGCGGTGTGCTGACCGAGGCCGTACGCCGCAAGCCCTACAGCGTGGTGCTGCTCGACGAGGTGGAAAAAGCCCACCCCGACGTGCTCGAACTGTTCTTCCAGGTGTTCGACAAAGGCGTGCTCGACGACGGCGAAGGCCGCGAGATCAACTTCCGCAACACGGTGATCATCCTCACCTCCAACACCGGCACCGAGCGGATCATGCAGACCTGCCTGAACGCCGAGCAACTGCCAACGCCCGAGGCCATCGTCGAAGACCTGCGCGGCGAACTCAACCGCGTGTTCAAGCCGGCGTTCCTCGGCCGCCTGAGCATCGTGCCGTTCTACCCGGTGCAGGACCAGGTGCTCGAGCGCATCGTCGCCCTCAAGCTCGACCGCATCGCCAAGCGCTTCGCCCGCAACCACCAGGCAGAGCTCGCCTACGACCAGGCGCTGGTCAAGGCCATCGCCGCGCGCTGCACCGAGGTCGACAGCGGTGCGCGCAACATCGACAACATCCTGTCCCAGACCTTGATGCCCGAGCTCGCCCAGCATGTGCTCGAGCGCATGGCCCAGGACATGCCGATCGAACGCCTTGTGATCGAGCTGGGCAGCGATGGCGACTTCGCCTATCGCCTGGCCTGACCAGTACCCGGAGGTTTAGCCGTCATGCAACACAACCACACCACCCTCAAGCGCTTGGCCGCCGCAGCCCTGCTGCTGGCCCTGGCCGGCTGCGGGGTCACCGACCGAATCGGCAAGCGCATGGAAGACAGCTGGGCGGCCGACATGCTGGCCGACAGCGAGAAAGTGATTCTGACCTCCGACGGCGGCAACACGCTCAACCCCGGTGCCGATGGCAAGCCGTTGTCGGTGGTGATGCGCGTGTACCAGTTGACCGACCTCGAGCGCTTCGCCTCGGCCGACGCCGACACCCTCTGGGACGCACCGGAAAAAGCCCTGGGCAACACCCTGGTCGAGGCCCGCGAGATCACCCTGCTGCCGGGCATGGGCCAGATCGACCAGTGGCCGCTGGCCAAGAACGCCCGCTATGTCGGCGTGGCGGCGTTCTTCCGCGACGAACAGGATGCCCGCTGGAAGGTCGCCTTCGATGCCAACTCGCTGCGCAAGGACGGCATCTGGTTCTCCTCCGACGGCCTGCGCATCCTCGTCGACAACACCGAAATCACCGCCATGCGCGGCGTGGACGTGCTGAACAAGCCGCCCACCGCCGAGCAGCTGGCGGCCCAGCAGCAAAAGAACGCACCGCCCACCCTGGCCGACAAAGTGCAGGACGCGGTCATCGACAAGGTCAGCGACGCCGCTGGCCAGTCGGCACGCAACGCCATGGATTCAACCTTCAACTCTCTAGTGGATAGCGTCAAATGAGCAAGCAGAGCCGGGTGATGTGGTCGGAAGGCATGTTCCTGCTGCCCCAGCACTTCCAGTACCAGGATGAGTTCCACCAGCACCAGCTGGCCGAGGCGACCCTGCGCAGCACCCCGTTCCATTGGGGCGTGCAGACCCTGCAGGTGGACGAGGACGCCCTGGCCAACGGGTCGCTGCAGCTCAAGCGCCTGAAGCTGGTGTTCCCCGACGGCAGCCTGTACGACGCCCCGCAGCACGACCCGCTGCCGGCCGCCCGCGACCTCAAGGACCTGCTCAAGGCCAACGACCTGAAGGTCTACGCCGCGCTCAAGCTGCCCGAGCCGTTCGGCCTGAACTACGTCGAGGATGGCCAGGAGCACAAGGCTGCACGTCGCTTTCGCAAACAGTTCGACACCCTGCCCGACCTCAACGAAGGCGAGCTGGAAAACGAGATCACCAGCCTGCGCCTGAACGTGGTGCTGCTGGTCGATGGCGACAGCCTCGACGGCTACAGCCACTGCCCGTTGGCCAAGCTGACGCGCAACAGCATGGGCGGTTTCAACCTCGACCCGCATTTCGTCCACCCGACCTTGCACCTGGGCAGCCACGACACCCTGGCCGGCATCGGCAAGCGCCTGCTCGGCGCCCTGCAGGCCAAGAGCAAGGCGCTGTCGGGGCGCCGCCGCGAACGGGCCGACCAGATCGCCGAGTTCGGCTCCAGCGACGTCACCCTGTTCTGGCTGCTCAACACGGTCAACCGCGCCCACCCGCAGTTGGCCCATCTGCTGGCGCACCCACGCCTGCACCCGGAGCGCCTGTACCTGTTCCTGGCCGACCTGGCCGGCGGGCTGCTGACCTTCACCCTGGACACCCAGCTCAGCGACATCCCCGAGTACGACCACCACGACCCGGCCGCCTCGCTGGTCAAGCTCGATGAGATGATCCGGGTGATGCTCGACAACGTCGTGCCCAACCAGTGCATCGTCATCAACCTCACCCAGACCAAGCCGTCGTACTGGCAAGGTCAGCTGCGCGACCCCCGCCTGGTCGAGGCCGACTTCTACATCTCGGTGCATGCCGACATGCCGGGCGCAAGCCTTCTGGAACTCGTACCCAGGGCGTTCAAGGTCGGCTCGCCGGAAGACATCGAGGTGGTGGTCAACAGCGCCATGCCGGGTGTCACCCTCAACCATGCCGCGCGGCTGCCCAATGCAATCCCGGTGCGCCTGGACAACCAGTACTTCGCCATCGAGCCCCACGGCCATGTGTATGAGCGAATGATGAATGCCCAGACCATCTGCTTCTACGCGCCCAGCGCCTTTACCAACCTCAAGCTCGAACTGATGGCGGTGCTCAAATGACCGAAGCCGTATTGCAGCAGGGTGCCGTCGCGGCCGCCCACGACAAACCGCCCCTCAAGGGCCTGGTCCAGGATTTCATCAGCATGGCGCTGATCGTGCGCCGCGGACGCCAGGTCACCTCGGTGCAGGCTTTCGAGGCCAGCCTGGAGCGCTTCTTCGCCAACCTCGAGCGCGAAGCCCGCGCCGCCGACTACAGCGTCGAACAGGTCAAGGACACCCAGTACGCCCTGTGCGCCTTCCTCGATGAAAGCGTGCTGCGCTCGGGCGACAACGAGCTGCGCCGGCACTTCGAGCTGCAACCTTTGCAGTTCCGCTACTTCGGCGTGCACCTGGCCGGTGAGGGCTTCTTCGAGAAGGTCGACGCGCTGCGCGCCGACGTCAAGCAGAACGTCGATGTGCTCGAGGTGTACCACCTGTGCCTGGCCCTGGGCTTCGAAGGCAAGTTCGGCCTCGGCCAGCACGACCAGCTGCGCTACCTGGCCAACACCCTGGGCCAGGACATCGCCCGCTACCGCAAACCACCGAAAACCCTGTCGCCGGACTGGGCCCTGCCGGACCAGGTGTCGCAGATGCTGCGCCACGAAGTCCCGCTGTGGGTGTACCTGGCGTTGATCGCGTTGGTCTGCGTCGCCGTGTACCTGACGCTCGACTGGTTGCTGGGCAAGGACGTCGCCGCCCTTTCCGAACAAATCCGCCAGCTGTTCAGTGCCTGAGCCCACCCAGGTAGCCGAGTCAGGAAGACATGAAAACACTATTGCGTCTGTTGAAGAGTTTCTGGATTCTCCTGCCACTGCTGTGGCTGGCGAGCCTGTTGATCTGCTGGTTGTTCGCGCCGCTGGTACCGTGGCTGCGCCACCATGTACCCGAAGCGCTGGCGATCATCAGCGCCTGTTTCCTGCTGGTGATCGTGCTGCGCCAGTACCAACGCATCCGTGCCGAGCACAACCTCGAGAACCTGCTGCACATCGAGGTCGACCGCTCCTGGAACGCCACCGGCGAGTTCCGTGACCAGCAGGTGCTGCGCGAACGCCTCAAGCACGCCATCGCCATGCTGCGCACCGACCGCTCCGCCGGTGGCGGCGGCAAGGCGGCGCTGTCCGACCTGCCCTGGTACCTGGTGATCGGTATGTCGGCGGCCGGCAAGACCTCGCTGCTGACCCACTCGGGCCTGTCGGCCAGCATCGCCACCGCCAACGACAGCGAAAGCGGCACCCAGCACTGCGACTGGTACTTCAGCCCGGACGCGGTGATGATCGACACCGCCGGCCGCTACCTGCGCGACGACCAGTCGGCCAGCGAGTTCTCGGCCTTCCTGCGCATGCTGCGCAAGCAACGGGGCAAGGCGGCGATCAACGGCCTGGTGCTGGTGGTCAGCCTGCCCGAACTGCTGGCCGCCAACAGCGACGAGCGCGACGCGCTGGCCGCGCAACTGGTGGCACGGGTGGAGGAATACGCCCAATGCCTGGATGCCAACCCGCCGGTCTACCTGATGTTGAGCAAGACCGACCAGCTGCCGGGCTTCAACCAGGCCTTCGAAGGCCTCGACCTGCAGGAACGCCAGCAGCCGCTGGGCATGACCTTCGGCCTGGCGGAAATCCGCAACAACGGCCTGCACGCGGTACTCCAAACCCGCCTCAACAACCTCCAGGGCCACATCCGCCGCCATGTCGATGCGCAGATGATCGCGCTCGGCGCCCAGGCCGACAGCACCCTGCTCAACTTCCCGCAGTACTTCGCCGAGCTGCGCGGTGTGCTCGAGCACTTCCTCGAGCATTTCACCCGTGGCCACCGCGGCAATGCCCCGCTGCTGCTGCGCGGCCTGTACTTCACCAGCGCCCTGCAGACCGACCAGCAACTGGGCCAGGTGTACGAAGACGCCATTGCCGAAGCATTCGCCCTGCAAGCCGCCTCTGAAGACGGCGCCCAGGCCACCGGCAAGCCCCAGGGCAACCGCAGCTACTTCATCACCGACACCTTCCGCCGGGTGATCTTCCCCGACCGTGACCTGACCCTGTACCAGTCGCGCCTGGGCCGCCAGGCCGCGTTCAGCCCGCTGCTGCTGGGCCTGGCGGCGACCGCTGGCGTGCTGTTCATCGCCTGGCAGGCGTTGTCGTTCGCCAACAACCGCCAATGGCTGGACGGCCTGCGCGCGGAGCTGGCCAAGATCGACCAGGCCGAAGACCGCCCACAGCTGCTGGCGGCCGGCGAAGGCCTGGAAGTGCTGCGCGAGCAGATGGCGACCGTGGAAACCCATCGCCAGCAAGGCGTACCGCTGCAACTGGGCGCAGGCCTGTACCAGGGCGAGGCGATCCATCAGGTGGCGCGTACCGCCTACCTGGCACAATTGCGCAGCCAGGCCCTGGAGCCGATCGCCCGTCAACTGCAGGTGCAGATGCGCGCCTTCAACACCTTCGCCGACGGCATCAACCAGGAACTGCAGTTCACCCCTGCCCCGGCGCCCAAGCGCAACAACGGCAAGCGCCTGGCACCGGCGGTGGCCGCCAAGGCCAAGGCGGCACTGGGCAAGACCCGCGTCGGCGCCTATGCCGCCAAGGTCAACCTGGCCACGGCCAGCGATGCCGCCGAGCTGTCCGCCACCACCGGGGGCCTGTCGCTCTCCGAGGAAATGCTCGGGCGCCTGGACGAACAGCAGGTGGCCTCGATCATCGACGCCTACAATACCCTCAAGCTGTACCTGCTGCTGACCGAGCCCAAGGCGCACCCGGACCCTGCGTTCATCGCCGCGAGCCTGCCCCAGGCCTGGGCCAGTGCCGCCGGTGAAGGCGCCGCGGCCGGCGAAGGCGTGATCGCGCAGAACGCCCCGCTGTACGTGCAACTGCTCGAGCAGGGCCAGGCTCCGTCGCTGCCACGCAACGAGCAACTGATCAGCCAGACCCGGCAGAACCTCAAGTCGTTCATGATCTCCAGCTCCCTTGTCGACCGTGAGTACCTGCGCCTGCAGCTCGAAGCCAGCCGCCAGTTCCCGGCCCTGAGCCTCAACGACCTGGTGCCGCAGCCCGGCCGCGCCCTGTTGTACGGCTCGGCCGGCGTCCCGGCCATCTATACCCGCCAGGGCTGGGACACCTTCGTCAAGCCCGAGCTGATCAAGCTGGTCTCGGGCAACCTGCGCAACGAGTCGGACTGGGTGCTGGACGGCGAGGGCGGTGATGCCATCGTGCAGAAGGCCAATTTCGTCCGCGAGTTCATGACCCGCTACAAGCGCGACTACACCCAGGCCTGGTACAAGATGGTCAGCAGCGTCGGTGTACGCCACTTCGCCGACCTGGCCTCGGCCACCCAGCAGCTCGGGCTGCTCAGCGACGTACAGAACTCGCCGGTGAAGAACCTGCTGGCGGCGGTCAACGACAACACCCAGTGGGACCTGCCGATCAAGCAGGAAATCCCGCGCGCCGGCACCGCCCGCGTGGACGGTTTCTGGAGCAAGGTCACCGGCCTGTTCGACGACAAGGACGCCCTGCCTACCGACGTCGCCCCTACCCTCCCGGCCATCGACGACGGCAGCCTGGCCAAGCGCTTCGAGCCGATCTCGCGCGTGTTCGCCGAGCACAACGCCGAAGGCGCCGACAGCACCATCATGGACCGTTACCTGGCCGCCCTGCGCAAGCTCAAGGTGCGCATGAACAACATCCAGCGCTCGCAGGATGTGGGCAAGAGCAGCAAGCAGCTGATCAGCGAAACCCTCGAAGGCCAGCCGAGCGAGGTGACCACCGTGCGCAACTACGTGGAAACCAGCGTCGACACCAGCCAGGATGGCCTGTCGCGCTCGTTGCAGAGCTTGTTCAGCCTGCCGATCCAGTACGCCTGGGAAACCCTGCGCGACCCGGCCGGCCAGCAGATCGCCAAGGCCTGGGCCCAGCAGATCGCCAAGCCCTGGGAACAGGTCATGGCGCACCGCTACCCCATCGCCACCGGCAGCCGCAACGAAGCCTCGGTCAAGGACCTGCAGCGCTTCGTCGACCCCGACAGCGGCCTGCTGCCGACCTTCAAGCGCAACGAGATCGGTAACCTCTCCGGTGGCGAAGGCCTGGGCCTGGGCGACGGCAAGGCGCCTTCGCTGGTCAACCCAGGCATGCTGCGCAGCATCGACAAGGCCAGCTCCGTGGGCCAGGTCATCGCCAGCCTGTCGGACCGCGACAACGGCTTCGAGATCATGCTCGAACCGTCGGGCAACTTCACCGACATCGTCTTCACCCTCGATGGCCAGGAGCAGCATTACCGCAACGGCCGCAGCAGCTGGAACCGCTTCGCCTGGCCGGGCAAGAGCAACGCGCCGGGCGCGCGCCTGGACGTGATCACCCTGAGCGGCGCACGCGTCACCGTGTTCGACTTCCCTGGGCGCTGGGGCCTGCTGCGCATGAACGAAAGCGCCCGGGTCGAAGACCTCGACGGTATCCAGCAGCGCTTCAGCTGGAACACCGCCAACGGCCGGGTCAGCCTGTTGGTGCGCAATTTCGGCGGCGTCAAGCTGACCGACCTGGGCGACGTCAAGGCGCTGAGCGCGCTGAACGACAGCGGCAGGGGCGCACAATGATCGGTTGCTTCGGCAAGCTCCCGTCGAGCGCGGACTTCGTCAGCCTGCATGGCGCGGCGGAGGAAGTCTGCGAGTTCGACGCCTGGCTGCAGGCTTCGCTGGCGGCCATGCGCCACCGCGAAGACTGGCAGGCGTTGTTCGACCCGCTGCCGATGTGCTTCTTCAGCTACCGTGCGCGCACCGGCAACTGGCTGCTGGGCGGCCTGCTCAGCTCGCGCGATGCCAGCGAGCGGCGCTACCCGTTCTTCATCTTCCAGCTGCTCAAGGGCCAGGAAGGCGAAGCGCTGCTCAACCCGTTCACCCTGGGCGAACTGTTCAGCGCGCAGATCAAGCCCTTGTTGCACCAGGCGGTGCAAGGCGCCGACCGCGCCGGCATCTTCGAGCGCATCAAGGCCCTACGCCCGCTACAGGCCCAGGACCTGGACCTGTTCCGCCGCGTGCATGCCAAGTTCCTGCATGACTTCAGTTTCAGCGACATCGCCCGCGCCTTGCATGGCTCCTGGCCTGGCTTCGACAGTGCCACGGCGCTGGCCCGGCTCGAGGCGACCCGCGGCACGTTGCACGGTGACTTCGAAGGCGGCATCGAGCTGCCCCTGCCCGCCGAGCGCGGCCTGAAGACCCCCACCGCCGACCTCTGGCTGACCTGGCTGACGCGCATGAGCGGGCGCCACGACGTGCCGGCAGTGAGCCTTTTGGCCGACGACTTCATGCACCCGCGGCTGTACTGCTTCCCGTCGCCCCATGCCACCAGTGCCTACCACCTGCTCACGGCCAGTGCGCAACCTCGCCTGCACCTGGAGCTGCTGGGCCCATTGGCCGGGGCGACGCGCCCATACGATTACGACCGACCTCTTGAACACGTCATCGACCGCTTCGTCGATGCGCTGGATGCGACGCCTGTATGAACAAGATCAAGTACTACTGCCTGCGCTACCAACCCTACCTGCTCGGGGTGGCGTTCTTCCTGGTGATCTTCCTGGTCTGGGCCGTCGGCCGTGGCCTGGGCTTCACCTCGTTGCACAGCCTGCTGGCAGGTATCGGCGTATTCCTGCTGTTGTCGGCAGGCTATGTACTGTTGATGTACCGGGGCGTCGGCCAGCACCGCAACCTCGAAGGGCTGCTGCGCGACGATGCCGACCAGGCCGTGCTCAATGCCCCGCCGGCCGACCGCGAGGAAATCAGCCTGCTGCGCGAGCGCCTGCTGCAGAGCCTGGAGCGCCTGCAGGGCAACAAGCCGCGCGGCACCTCGGCAAAGGACGCCCTGTATACCCTGCCCTGGTACCTGGTGATCGGCCAGCCGGCCGCCGGCAAGAGCACCATGATCCTGCAGTCGGGCCTGAACTTCCCCTACGCCGAACGCGAGGGCGCCCGGGTCGCGGGCCTGGGGGGCACGCGCAACTGCGACTGGTTCTTCAGCTCCGAGGCCGTGCTGCTCGACACCGCCGGCCGTTACATGAACAGCCCCGAAGAAGCGGGCAAGTGGCGCGGCTTCCTGCAACTGCTGCGTCAGCACCGCCAACGCCGCCCACTCAACGGGCTGATCGTCAGCGTCAGCATCGCCGATATCCTGCAGGGCTCGGCCGAAGACCGCGAGCGCGTGGCCAAGCGCCTGCGCGAACGCATCCAGGAAAGCTGTGCGCTGCTCGAGGTGCGCCTGCCGATCTACCTGGTGTTCACCAAGTGCGACCTGATTCCTGGCTTCATGCCGTTCTATCGCCAACTGGACGACGCCGCCCGCGGCGAAGTGATGGGCAAGACCTTCTCCCACAAAGGCTATGAGCAGGCCAACTGGGGCCAGCGCTTCGGCAAAGCCATGGACGAGCTGACCGATTACTGGCAGCAAGTGGCCACCCAGCAGCTGGTGCAGCAGGACATCCTGGTCACCCGGCAGAACAATGCCGCCTACCGCTTCCCGCTGGAGCTGGCCGCGCTCAAGCCGCGCCTGCAACAGTTCGTCGACAGCCTGCTGCGGGCCAACCCGTACCAGAATGCCGAGTTGCTGCGCGGGTTCTATTTCACCGCCGCGCTGGAGGCCGACGAAGCCCAATGGGGCAGCCACGGCCAGCATGTCGCCGAGCGCTTTGCCCTGGAGCATGGCCAGGGTAGCGCCGGCACCGCCAGCCAGCCGGCGCCGTTGTTCATCAACAGCCTGTTCCGCAAGGTGATCATCCCCGACCAGCACCTGGTGGCGTTGTACACCAGCAACCAACGCGAGCGCCGGCGCAAGGCCGCCTGGGTGGGCGCCGCCAGCCTGGCGGGCCTGGTGCTGTGCAGCCTGTGGGGCTGGTCGTACTTCAACAACCGCAGCACCCTGGCCACCCTCGCCGACGAGCTGGCCCAGGCCAAGGCCCAGGACCAGGCCGCCAGCGGCCAGTACACCGCCTGGCGCAGCCTCGACCGCCTGCGCTTCTGGACCGAGCACTACTACCAGCAGCACCGCCAGCACGGTGTACCGCTGCGCATGCGCCTGGGCCTGTACCAGGGCCACGCCGTGGAGCCGCTGGTACGCAGCCGCTACTTCGCTACCCTGCAGAACGTGATGCTCAAGCCCACGGCCGACAACCTCACCCGTACCCTGTACCTGCTGACCACGCTCAAGGTCTACCAGCGCAACACCAACACCTTGCAGCCGGTGACAGGCGTGGACAGCGTCGAGGCCGAAGCCCTGCCCCATGACAACCGCGCCCAGTCGATCGCCGAGTTCGGCAAGGCCGCCCTGGATACCTATGTGATGCTCTCGCCTGCCCAGCGGGAAAAAGCCGACCCGGCATTCCTCAAGGCACGCCTGCCGGACTACTGGTACCCGGCCATCGCCCGCCATACCGGCAAGAGCATGGCGGCCAGCGCCGGCGACACCCAAGGCAACCAGGACTACCTGTACGCCAGCCGCCAGATCACCTTCTACAGCGACCAGATCCGCGAGCCGGACGTACCGCGCATCCTCGACAACGCCTTCCTGATGTCGAGCTCGCGCAACTACATCAACAGCCTGCAGGCCCAGTCGCTACGCTCGATCGAGACCATCACCCTGGAGTCCGACACCTTGTTCGCCTTTGGCCGCGCCGACTTCCAGAGCCTGCGCAACGAAGGCCAGAACCAGCTGAGCGCCATCGCCAGCAAGCTGCTGAACACCCCCAACATCGGCAAGATCATCATCTCCGGCCATGCCGACCAGCTCGGCGATACCCAGGGCAACCTGCAGGTTTCGAAACAACGGGCACAGACCATCCGCACCTACCTGGTCGGCAAGGGCGTGCCAGCCGAGCTGGTGGATGCCCGCGGCGAAGGCAGCCGCAAGCCCCTGGTCAACTGCGACATGCAGCAACCGCGCGCGCAGTTGATCAAGTGCCTGGAGCCCAACCGTCGGGTAGAGATCGAAGTGCGCGGCCTGAACTGAGGCCACGCGGCAAGAACCGGCCACCCGGGCCTCACAGGAGGAAGCCTGGAGGGCGGCAAGCTACCCCTGCCGACACGTTCGCAGGGGTCAAAACCAAGGGACGCATGAGCGCCCCTTCACTGATGTAAATGGAGAGTTTCACAATGGCATTTGACGCGTATATCCAAATCGACGGCATCCCAGGCGAAGTGCTGGATGACAAACACAAGGACTGGATCGAAGTGCTGGGCTACGAGTACGGCGCCACCCAGGCCACCTCGGCGACCGCCAGCTCCTCGGGCGGTGCATCCTCCGAGCGTGTCGCCCTGAGCGACTTCAAGATCCGCAAGTATGTCGACAAGGCCTCGGCCAAGCTGTTCGAACACTGCTGCACCGGCAAGCACATTGCCAAGCTGAAGCTCAACGTCAACCGTGCCGGTGGTGACAAGGTGACCTACCTGACCATCGACATGGAAGAAGTCGTGGTGTCGTCGGTGCGTTTCGTCGCCGGTGGCAACCAGTCCGGTGAAGACAAAGCGGTCAGCGACCTGCCGATCGAAGAAATCAGCTTCAACTTCGCTCGCATCAAGACCACCTACACCCAGCAGAACCGTACCGACGGCCAGGCTGGCGGCAACATCGTCGGTGGCTGGGACCGCACCGCGAACAAAGTGTTCGCCTAAGCGTTCGCTTTGCCATGGGCCGCGCAAGCGGCCCATATCCGCAGCGTGCCGGCCTGGCCGGCGCGCTTCTCCTTCCCTGACCAGAGTGCCTTATGCCTGAAACCCTCAACGACCTTTCGCTGGCCGAGCTGGCCGCGCCGATCGACGGTGGCAGCGGCGAAGACTTGAGCTTCTCCGCCTTGTTCGACCAGATCAAGGAGGCGCGCCGGGCAGACCCTGACTACCTCACCCAGGGCGACTGGCAAACCGACCTGAAGACCGCCGACTGGGAAAAGGCCATTGCCCTCTCAGCCGAAGGGCTCGCCCACCAGAGCAAGGACCTGATGCTGGTGGCCTGGCTCAGCGAGGGCCTGGCCCAGCGTGAGCACTTCCTGGGCATCACCTTCGGCCTGGAACTAACCGAGCGCATCCTGGAAGGTTTCTGGGAAACCGCCTACCCGTCCCTCGAAGACGGCCTGGACGAGCGCGCCGCGCGGCTGTCCTGGCTGAAGACGACCCTCACCGACATCACCGGTGGCTTGCCCATTACCCAAGGGCAGAATTTTGGCGTGCTGCGCTATGACGAATCACGCCACGTAGAAAACCTCGCCTTGCAAAATGCCAAGGCCATGCAAACCGCACTGGACGAAGGCAAGATCAACGCTGAGATCTTCCAGCGCTCGGTCGCCCTTACCGACACCGAGCACCTGCGCAACAAAGCCCTGCAGATTGCCGAAAGCCTGCAGACCTGCAACCGCCTGCAAGCGACCATCGACCGCCTGTTCGGCCACGAAGCACCCAGCTTCGCCAGCCTCGCCGACATGCTGTCACGGGCCAGCCAGCTGGCCGAGAAACTGCTCAAGGACCGCGGCGTCGAGCTGCACCCCGCCGCCGTGGCCGCGCCTAAACCGAGCACCACGCCCGCCCCTGCCGCCGAACCAGGTGAACCGATGACGACACCCGCACAGGCCCCTGCCCCTGCGCAAATGCGCACCACACCACTGACCCGCGACGAAGCCTTCACCATGCTTGCGGGCATTGCCCAGTTCTTCAAGCAGAGCGAACCCCAGAGCCCGGTGCCCTACCTGATCGAACGCGCTATCAAATGGGGCAATATGCCGCTGGAAGGCTGGCTGAGCGATGTGATCAAGGACAGTAATGTGGTGGACAATATTCGGGATGTGTTGGGGACGCGTGAGCAGCGGTGAGTGGGTTGAGCGTGTGTAAAGGCCCTCTACTGCGAGTGCTGGGGGGCAAGCTTTAGTGAAAGTCGCCCCAGCAACCGACATGAACGCCGGTGTAGCCCGCATCGGTGCATACGATGTTTTCATTGCCATGCAACAATTGAGCGACTTCCGTCACGTCGGCCACACTCGCGGTAGTGCCATGGGCATGATGCACCTTATTGACGAAACAAACCTCTCCCGCCAAGCATAGTAAAAGAATAAAATACTATCAGTGCGCCACAAGGTTAGTTGCTGGCAGCCTTATCGCTTGTGCTTTATCGCGAAGAACCTTCCGAGCCAAGACGCTGCGCGCTTTTCACGTATCCCCTCGATATTCATGAACGTATAGTGACATCCTTCAAGTGTTTCCTGCCGCCTCAGCGCTCGCAGAGAGGCAATACTATGGCGACTGTAAAAAACCATATAGATCGATATGGAAATCGCCAAAAAAATCAGGCCGATATACAGTGAACCGTATTCACGAAACATTGAATAAGAAAGGCTGCCTACTGCCGCACTCAAGCCAACCAACCAAGGACTATGCGAAGGCACCTCAGGCAACACTTCAACACGTGTTCCCACAACGTTTAAAACACGAAGATCGCTTGGCCAGTGACACACAACAGCATAAGCAAGGCCAACCATAACAAATGGCACACAACTCAGCGCAACCGCGGCAAGCGGCTCTAGCTTAAAAAGCTTAGCGCTGACAGCCAGTGTCAATACAAACGCCAACATGGGCGCCAGAAATATATTGGTAAACAACCGGAACCTTGCGTATGTGGTGAAACGTTCGGTTCGATATGCGCACACCGCACACCAACGAATAAACGCCAGCACCGTGACTATCGCCGGCACCCCAAATACCTTTGGCATGATGCCAGCCGCAAAAACGGCAAACATTGGAAAAAAAAACCCTGCTGCAAAGATTTTTACGTAAAATCGTTCAAGCTCGACCACGAACATACTTCATTCCCAATCAAAAGGTCGCCAATAGCGATTCTCGCCCCGTTATATCATCGCTCATGACGAGCTGGACCGTGATACCTGCAACCCATCCTACACTAAGTGAGATGATGATCTTTGCATTTCATCCTCTCCAGTGGTCAAGCCAGCGATGTTTCCCATGTTCAATCCTTGCTGGACGGTATTCGATTCCCAACGAACGAAGTAGGCCCCATAAGCGATACCGCAAGCTGATAGCGGACAAAGGCTATGACGCAGAATCGCTGCGGCAGTACTGCGACTGGCATCGCATGCAGCCCGTGACTCCCGACCGGACCATGAAGTGCAAACCGAAACTTGGATTGCCGCGGCTGTTCGACAAACCCAAGTACTGGGAACGCAACGTATCGAGCGACCATTCGGCCGGCTGAAGGAGTGTACTCGCTTGGCGACCTGTTACTTCAAGCTCGCTATGTCGCCATGGCCACGTTGGCCTGCTGGCGACGTTGCCTACGACAATAATGTTCGCACAGCGCCTAGACTCGCAGATCCACGACATGCATTATCGCTACCCACCCACTCGTATAAAACTGAAAATTATATTTGATAATATTCGTTTGAGTCGCTCCCCTCCAAAAAAATTGACATCCAAGAGTCCATCAAACCCCATAAATCGATTACCTTCGTTGGAGCTTCTGGCTTTTCATGCCACCATATAAAAGCCTCTCCTTTGAACGAGCCTTCACCCAAAGCTAAATAATCACCTGTTCCGCTAGAAAAGACCCCTAACATATCAGGAAGCGTCGTATAATTTTCATCACACAGATCCTTGATAGGAACAAAATCTTCCAGTCTCGACGGCCCCATGGTACAGCCAATATAAAAGCCAAAACCATCGTGCAGCACCGAATAAAACCGCTTAAAACCCTCAGGGAGTCCGGAATATTTTTCAAGAGCTATCTCCCCAGCGCCTAGCGGAGCCCCTCCCATGTAAAAATATATATCACCATCCTTGCCATATACATACATCAAGCATGGTCTTTCCCCGACTACCAAAACAGTCCCAAATACACATTTGTCAAGCCATGCGCTTACCCAAGGCAACTGTTCAACAAAATCGACCCACGCTGCAGGAATGTGTGTTTTCTCGCTATCTCGAAAACCAAATCCAAGCCACTCCTTGGGAAATTCAACCTCTATAGGGACATCAGCGGATGAAAAATATACCTCATACCCTTTTAGTTCATTTATAACTCGCAGTTTTAAAGCTTCAGGCCAGCTCACCCTCATGTTCACCTCGACAATTTAAGAGCAACTTAAGCTTACCAGATTTATCTATCATGGCAGGGTGGTCATACTCATAGTCAATCCTGCCGGCGAGTCAGTTTCCTTGAGTACGCGGGCGAACTCGTCGTACTTGAAGGCGAGCTTGTTGCCATGCTCGTTCAGCTCGATGGCATAGCGCTCGGCAATAGCGCCACAACTCGCAACCACGCGATGGTCGGCCTTCTACTGCATTTCGAGCTCGCACCCGATCACGCAGGTCACCCAGCTGGTGCGGGCGCTCAGGTCGTAGCGGAAATGGTAGTGTTCGCCATCGCTGGTCCAATGCTCCACCACGCGCGGCTTATCGCCAATGGTTTCCCTGCGGTAGGCCCAGAGCGTTGCTGTGGGTCACCATCAGGCCTTCGGCGTAGCTGAAGCGCCGCACCGAATCGCCGTTGCGGTTGTCACTTCGCTCCTTTGGCCTTGGTCTGTACCGGCATTAGATAAAATTGTTTGGCATTGGCCCAGCCAAAAATACCGGGCCAGATGAAAGTTGTACGTTGTTAAAGAACAACCTCTGGATCAGGACAAGCTAGAGTAGCTCTAAATATTAAAGTACCCCTTTATTTCTCCATCCCCCACCGGAGAATAATCAGGATATTTATCCTTATCTCCAACTAGATCAGTCTCATTGTCAAAAATATCAACAAGCTTAATATTGTTCGCCACGCCATAAACAAACTTTATAGATTCCTCGCTTGGAGGTTCGTAATCTATCTGATGCGCCACAATCCTCCAGTCCCCTTCCAGCTTACGATCAAAGAGCGAATACGAATCTAAAATTACGGGATCACCTAATCGACTAAACGATAAGGATTTCACGTCAGGAAAAGTCAAAATTTTGTCAAAAATTTCAGCGACATGCCCCAAGCTATTTTGCGTCATGATACGCCCGACCCCGTATTTTTGATCGCTCAAAGCGAAGCAAAAAATATCGCCACTCTTAATACTTCTTAAGCTGGTCCTATTTCTTTTATCCCAATCATAAGTTTTAAGTTTATTCATCCGCAACCACCTTTGAAGCAGTTTCCGAACGCTTGACGAACTGGCGCTCGAGTAGTGACGGTCAGCGTGCCTTCGAGCGTACAGGTTAAATGCAGGTGGTGGCTGAGGGCGTTCTCGATGACGGGACCACGGTACAGTACCATATTCATTCTCCTGTATAAGTGCGTCTATTGGGTCAGCGTAGAATCAACGTTTAGGTCAAGGTTGACGTTTGCAATCGGCCCGTTAGCACCTTTCCGTTCAAAAGCTATTCTCTTAACAAAATAAAGACCTTACAAAAACTATTTAAAAAGAAATCCTTACCGAATCGACAAAAGAATTATTTGAGACATCGGCCTTCGAAAAAGCTAAACAGATGGCGCCGTCATCGACCTTGTAACTCATGTAATAACTACCTACTTCTAAAGTAATGAACTGCCCTTGCATTGCATCCGAACCATCAGGCTCTAGCCCTCCACCAGAGGTATCCTCTCCAGCACCTACAAAAACCCTACCAGAAGGAACCTTTAGGTGCACCCCACCACTTGGACCAATTAAAGAGTCGACGATTTTTATTTGATACCTTCCATCGCCCCCTAGATTCAGAAAGGCGATATTGCCCCGATTCATTTCTAATACTTCATCGCTTTGGATACTCCACCAATCAAATGTATCACTCAGTCGATGTTGCATTGCCTGCAAATCAAACACTGCTAGTGTAGCTGTATCTGTAACCACAGAAAATTCGATATCCATGCTCCACTCTCGTCCAGAACAATGCTCTAGTATTTCGATGCTACTGTCAGTGACTAAATTATTTCGGTCGTCTAAAAAGCCTGTCAGATGATCTAAAGCGCGCATCAAAATGAAGTGACTGAAGCAACGTTGACAGCCACTTCGAAAACTCATTAGTTAAAGAGACTTTTTACGGCAAGCCCATAGTTCTCCGGGCATGGTAACAAACAACAGGCCTGGGCACGCAGGAAGTGTAAAATTAGTGACCATTGAGCCGACCGGATGAGGCCGCTCTAAAAATGAAGCGAATAAAATAAGCATCTTCACTTCTGCTTCGACGGTTCAGCGTCCTTCCAGTTCAAAATCAAGATAGTCTATAGAAGCCCTATCACTAATTTCGGGTAAAGCTTGGACGCGGACGAGTTCAAGACCGTATCCAAGTTCTGAAGGCTGTTCTCGAAGTGCAGCATAACCTCTGATAGTCAAACTGTACACACCAGGCTCAATATCAATATAATCATTGCTCAGCAATCGAGAATCATACTGAGCCTTATAATCTAAGAAAAAATCCGCATCCCAATTCAATAGAGCATTGAGATCCGAAACAATCAATACATCTGAGATTATTGCAAGAGGGAAGCCTGGATATACAAAAATAGGGTCAGGCAAATTAGCAAGCCCATCATCTTGAGTCATCAAGAATACCGAGTACTCACGCTCCGATATTTGATATATAGGACAAACCACACCTTGATTAATTGCCTTCCGACCAAGTAATTCATCCTCCAAAAAAGCCTCAAAAATATTTGTTTCTCTTATCCGTTCATCGTTTATAAATCCCGACAACCGCACAGGGTCAAATAACACTATGCCTGGCGCATACAGCTCAATCAATGCACTACGTTTCATTAACCACATCCTCCTGCAGAATTGTATTAGCCCTCTTGCCAAGCGACTTGGTTAGCGCCTCACCAACATTAATGTCCTCCGCGAGGATTTGGCCGGTACGATGGATTTTTAAGGTGCCTTTTTGAGGGAGGCCTTCATAAACTTTTTTAATTTCTTAAGGAAATCCTGAAGAAGACTTCCCGATTCTGGTGAAATACGCCAATCCCGTTACCCGAGTTTTCCGATGAAGCAGATGACCTTCGCCGACGCCGAGTACGCCGGCAAGCGCAAGCAGACCCGCAAGGAACTGTTCCTGATCGAGATGGATCAGGTGGTGCCGTGGAAGGGCTTGGTTGCCCTGATCGAGCCGCACTACCCGAAGGGTGAAGGCGGTCGTCCGGCCTATCCGTTGATGGCGATGCTGCGCGTGCATCTGATGCAGAACTGGTTCGGCTACAGCGATCCGGCGATGGAGGAGGCGCTGTACGAGACCACGATCCTGCGCCAGTTTGCCGGGCTGAGCTTCGAGCGTATCCCGGACGAAACCACCATCCTCAACTTCCGTCGCCTGCTGGAGAAACACGAGCTGGCGGCAGGGATTCTGGCGGTGATTAATGGTTACCTGGGCGACCGGGGCCTATCGCTGCGCCAGGGCACCATCGTCGATGCCACGCTGATCCATGCGCCGAGTTCGACCAAGAACCAGGACGGTAAGCGCGACCCGGAAATGCACCAGACCAAGAAAGGCAACACCTACTACTTCGGCATGAAGGCGCATATCGGTGTGGATGCCGAGTCGGGGCTGGTGCACAGCGTGGTGGGCACGGCGGCCAACGTGGCCGATGTCACCCAGGTCGATCGCCTGCTGCACGGCGAGGAAAACGTGGTCTGTGCCGATGCCGGCTATATCGGTGTCGAGAAGCGCGAAGAGCATGCGGGTCGCCAGGTGATTTGGCAGGTCGCGGCACGCCGCAGCACCTACCAGAAGCACGGTAAACGCAGCCTGCTGTACCGGGTGAAACGTCGGATTGAAAAGGCCAAGGCGCAGGCGCGGGCGAAGGTCGAACATCCATTTCGGGTGATCAAGCGTCAGTTTGGTTACGTGAAGGTGCGCTTCCGGGGTCTGGCGAAGAACACAACACAGTTGGTGACATTGTTCGCCCTGTCGAACCTGTGGATGGCCCGCCGGCACCTACTGACGAATGCAGGAGAGGTGCGCCTGTAACGTGGGGAATAGCCGTCGCGAGGTGCTCGCGGCGGCTAAAAACACAGAAGTGAGCGGGTGATCTGATCGTTTTTGATCGACTCTCCGCTTTCAAAATCGGCGAGGGCCGAAGTCGACCAGAAATACATGGCTACTTCAGACCATCCTTAACCAACTCATTAGATGTACCCTCAAATTTTTAAATGGTACCCCTTCCCTCTTTATCGCCTCATGGAAGTGCTCACCGTCGCTGGTCCAGTGCTCTACCACGCGCGATTTGCTATGCAGGGTTCTTGCCAACGGTCGTTGCAGACCAGTTTAAAAAATAAATAAGTGAGGCTGCGCAGCCCCACTTAAAATAGCTATTGTTTAAAAATCCTTCTTGCACTCTTAAGCAAAATCAAATAAGCAAGGTGAAATCGAAAACTTAAAACATATAAAGCCATAACCACCTGGCCGTTACGCAGCCTCTCAGCACGCACCAAACGATTCTCCTATATTTGAATTTCAATTTATTTTTTTAGCGCCGCAACACCTTCAAGCTGCAAAGCGATAGCCTTTAGCTCTTTTAACAATTCAGATTCGAAATTTATGCGATTTTCAGAACTCATAGCTCACCGATACTTAAGCACATTAAATATTGCTTCATGCACAGCGCTTTTCCGGCTTATAACTTGCCTCGCGCACTTTTGGTGTCAAATTTTAGCTTAGCTGCGGTACCATTGGATGGTTTAATAACTCTTCCACCAAGAGGCTGTGCCGTGTTAGCAGGCGAGTGGTCTGGCCCTTGCCATCGGTTCGGCTGAGCATCTGCCCGAAGGCGTTGTAGGAGAAGGTTTCCGAGGTGTCGTCCGGGTGAGTGATTTCAGCGCCGTAAAATAGTGGCTCTGTCTGCTGTCTGACAGAGCCAGTCAATCCATAAAATTTTAAAGATCGCCCCCTTCGCTATACGCCAGCTCCAGCGGCGTATAAATCTGGCCGCTATAGAAATAGTAATGAGCCTTCAGTACTTATTAGAAATGGGCTTAATTTATTAGCAAGTCATTATCACAAGGTGTAGTGACGATAAAAAACAACACGTACTGCTTTTAACCTGAGTCATGATATACATAAGCGCCACTCTAGCCCTTCAGCTAAAATCCATCTTCAAAAATCCATATCATCCTCATCTTTCAGTCCGGACAAAAAAGCCTCAAAGGACGCAGCTAACCAGCGGTAAGACTTTAAATGGTTCTCTGAAGCTGTCAGGTCAGCATCATAAATATCAGCTGCAAAGAAACAAACACAGCCATCTATTAAATCAAGACAAAAAAAGTTACCCCCATCGTCGATGGCAAACGGTAAAATTGTCGCAGGTATAACCTGGCGAGCAGTCATTGCCAGATAGCAACCACCGATATATTTTGTTTCCAACGCATCTGAGGCATCCTTTTTAGCCACTGCCTTGAACCTTTTCACTCGAATCGGTTCAAAATCGTCTTCACTGTCCCACCAATCTCTCTCTGGCACTCCGCCATTGTGTATCAAATATAAATTTTTAAACGCCTCAGGCAACTTAGTAGAAATTTGCCTCTCGAGATGAATCAAATCAAAATTATTGATTTCAATCTCGGGCCTCGACAACTTTATCGTCATAAAATACATTCCACATCAACATATCGAAAGCACATCAAATACTGCTTTATGCACAGCACCTTCTCCCCCCAACAACTTACCCAGCGCACTTTTGGTGTAAAATTTTAGTGTAACTGCGGTACCATCCAATAATATCCCCTCCACCAAGTTACTGTGTCGTATTGGCGGACAGTGCGCAGCAGGCGGGCGGTCTGGCTTGCCGTCGGTGTGGCGAGTATCTGAATGAGAACATTATACTTGTCGGGATTGTACTCCCGCATGACGGCCTGGTTGAACGAATTGATGACCGACAAGTTAATCTTGCACATAAGGAGTCTTACACAGACTCGCTAGATGTCTAACGGAGCGGATTTTATGCATACTCTGATTTTGGCCCTACCGTATTTCAGGTAGAGCCAAAAAACTGCATATTTTTAAAGCACCAGCCAAGCCAACCAATAGCTGTATCCCATGCTATTTTTAAGAAAACACCAAATTTAATTTAAATATCATCCAACCCTGCCCATGCGTCGTAGACATAGCGCTCATCAATTTCTTCAAATGAAATCCCCTTCAAGCCAACTGCAGCAGATTTGAAACTCTCGCTACAGAACAACTCTAAGGTTTCCTGACATCTAAAAATGTCCGCCCTTAATGTCGGAGAAAGGACAAACCTCGAAATACTATCAATACTCATAGACCCCGGGGAAATTGGACTTTCAATTGCAAGTCCAGTATTTACATCTCTTGAAACCTCATATATCGACCTAGACTTATCCAGAGCCGCTAGACTCTCGCCAGGCAGGAATATGAAAAAGTCATCTTTCCGAGAAGAGCCTTTATAGGTTATCCCCAAAGGGACAGCCCTATATTTTACGTTAAGCTTATCGCAGACATCTAAAAATCTCTTAGAGACATAAATATCTCCCACTTGATAATAATCGAATTCTAAATCATTGAGCTCCATTTCCAAGCCCGACAGCTCTAAAGAATAATTATTTTTTATTTCTATCGCCGCAGGGTTGGGTTCAAAAGAATCCCATTCAAATTCATCGCAACTAAAGAAGCCCGACAGCACAATTGGACAGCCGCTATCCTGCGAACAATAGCGCATAACATAATATTTGGCTTCGCTCACAAAAGCCTCCCAGTAACGGTATCCACTACAAAATTGTTGCTCATGAAATTTTCTCTTGCGAAATTCTGAATTTTACCAATCCCCAATACCAACTGCGTGTCAGAAATTTTTCCAGCCCTAAACGCGTCATTTAGAGCGGAGACCTTGGTTTCCACCGCCTTAGTATATTGAGCATGACTCGACCAGTGCCCAGGCAAATCAATTTTTTGCGTCAGTTTTTTACTACCAGGTAAGAATATACCATTAGATGCCCGGTCGTCGTCGAAGCCCATTGAGCGAAGCTTGTTAAACATTTTTGCGTAACGCGGCTTCTTCATGATCTCTTCAGGAATTAGGTGATGGTTCGCCATACCATCCCCTTTTCTGGCGCCCATATTTCTCCCTAACTTTGTGGAACACCATCCTAGCGGATCAACTTCTTGAACAGGGTTCGCTACATACAAATAAATATTAATACCGCCGGCCAATCCTATTGGATCATAGGTGATAAAACGTCCGACCTGCGAATCATAGTATCGGAAGGTGTTGTAATGCAGCTTTGTTTCATCATCGAAATACTGCCCTTGGAAGCGCAGATTTTGCTCAAGCTTATTGGCAGTTAATTGCTCGACCGCCCCCCACGAACGATACGTCGCCTGCCAAACGATCTCACCGTCGCTATCCGTCAGCTCCAGCGGCATACCGATCTGGTCAGTATGGAAATAGTAGACCTTCCGCCCTTCCCCTTCGCCCTGATCGACACGTGCCAAGGGCGCGTAACTCCCTGGCTCATAGAGATACAGAATGCTCTGCCCCGGTGTCTCCTCACGCAGCATCCGCAGCCCTTGCCACAGGAAGCGTTTCTGTTCGACTTCACCGTTGATTTCCGCCTGCTTGGCTATTCGCCACCCCAGGCTGTCGTAACGGTACTCGCCTCGGCTCTCCAGCTGGCCATTGACCAGCGTTTCCGCCCGCACCAATCGGTTTTCGCAGTCATAGACAAAGTGCTGCAGCTTGCTTTGCCCCGAGCGCTTCTCGATCAGGTTGCCCCAGGGATCATAGCTGTATTCCTGGTCCCGCCACTGTTTGATCCGGTTGTCCTTGACCTTGTCGAACTGGCGCGCGTTGAAGTCCAGCCGGTTGGCCGCCGCGTCGTATCGAAACTCCTCGCTTCCAATCAGCGAGCCGGTATCGCGGCTGCGGAGTTGTCCGTTAGCTTCGTACTCATACTTGATTTCGCCTCGCAGCTTGTCGAGGGTACGTACCAGTTCGCCTGCAGGGTCGTACTGATAACGGCGGTGGATGGGGTTATACGCATGCTCCACCAGCAATGAGGTATTGATGCCGGTGTTATGCACCTGCGAGAGCTTGTCGGCCGGCAAGGTCGAGGCGAATTGCCAAGCCTTGCGCCCCATCGCATCGTAGCCAAAGCAACTGGTGAGCTTGCCCTGGGTCCGATACACCTCGCGGTGCAGGTCGTCACGCTCCATGTCGGTGATCACCTGGCCGTCCAGGTTCAGTTGGTGCAGGTGCCCGCTGCCGTAGTACAGGTGGTTGACCTTGCGGCCATCTGGCAGGGTCAATGTGGTCAGGTTGCTGAGCGGGTCGTATTCATAACTTAGCACGCCGGCAGAAGTGACTTCTTGGGCCAAGCGGTCAAGTAAGTCGTAGGCTTACTGAGCTTCTCTTCGGTTACGCCGAGCTGCTGCTTTAGTTATTTCATTGCTACTGTTATGAATCGTATAATTTCAGACCACTAAGGCATCTTCTGAACGATTAGCCTGCACAGCACAGCACAGCACAGCACAGCAACAATGAAGCCCCCGAGAAAAACTGGCAATCACCTGAAGCCCAATTATTAAAGAGCAACCCCTTAAGGCAATATCAATAGATCTTATGAACCCTATCAATAACAAATCGTGGGAAATACGTCAGGCGATATCTCCAAGCGCACCTTCCAAGACATTGAGCCAGCGACCTCAAGATATTGAAAACCTACCAAGCCATTCTCAAAATCTCGGTCGCACCCAATAAACTAGGAATTTATTTAGCCTAAGAAAGCCCCCAAGAATCAATGGTCCATCGGCCCGAGTACTACATTGGAAATTATAAAAATCCATCTTGCGCTCAATGCATACATATCGGCTAAGCCTGCCTCAGTTTTTAGGCCCTTGGAATCGATGTTAGCCAATAGCTGTATTTAACAAATTAAAGATTAACCCCAACATCAAAAGAGGATATTTTCTGGAGCCGAGCCTCTATATTTTACCAGTCACGTGTAGCAATTAGCTCTTCAGTGTCAGCCTCAGTAAACCCATAAGCTCTAGCTATTGCGGAGAAATCTTCGGCAATAGCCTCTCTAGCTCCAGTCTCTATATCACTTCCTCTTTCATTGAACTCGGCTTGAAGCTCGTTGATTTTATTTGTAGCGGCATGCGTCATCACATAAAGTTCCTCAAGCGAACTCGGCCTTCTTCTTTCCAACTCAATGCATAGCTCTCTCAGCACTCCCTCAATCTTCTTGACCAAATCATCAGGAAAGTAAGAATCAGCATACATATCTTTTAAAAAAACATAGCCCTGCATAGTTTTGTTACAACTCATAGACACCTCGCAGCTCCACAGAAAAATACGCATCAAAAAATATCATGTTTTTTTTGGTGGAGGAGCACTAATCCCACTAAACAAAAACTCTTTCGACTCATCCCAATTAACACCTGTTTCGAAGTAGTTTCTTAGGCGCTTTTTTATTTTCTCAGGATTTCCATACATCCCGCATAACTCGTTCCCATAAATCTCCTCAATATCATCAGGTACGGACAGGACATCCTTTACAACTTTTGCGCCATAACTTTCATAGTTATCTGTCAGCTCTATTAGTCTCGCGCCACCTTGCACACCCCGGTCAAACGCAGCGCTCAACATCATTTTTTTTATCGGCCTACCATTGGGAGCAACTTGCTCTGGCGACACCACCGACAAAAATATTGGTTTCAATTTTTTTTCTGCTACAAAAAGACAAAACAGAATGTCTTTTTTATTTAAATCAATACCCGTCCAGTCTTGATTGGTTTGAAAAACATCAAAAAATTCCATTAGAGAATTTTTCCGCATTTGAGCAAGGCTATAAACCCCGTCTGCAACTTGAACACAGAGAATTTGATCTTCTATCCATTTAACCGACTTTAACATCCGGCTGCTCCTTTCGCTATATTTTGGTTACCACCCGTGATTTTTGCTCGATGTGCGTCTGCTGCAGCTAAATATACATCCCTATTTCGGTTTCCTATCCCCACCGGGTTCTGCTTGTTCGATGTTCCATCCAAACCTCCTCGATCTTCAAATATTCGCTGCTCAAGACCGCGAGCTATATTTTTACCCTCTTGTCCATCGCCGCGATAAACAGCCTGGGGTTCCACATCGAAATGATCCATATTTGGATACCTATATTTCAGCACATCTGCAGCTGAATGCCCTAGCCCCGGCTTACTAGCATATCCGACATATGGCTTACCGTTTTTTATTCCTTCGTAAGTTATATGAGTAGCATTGGCAGGATCCCCAGCCCATCCCAAGGGATCTATCCATAATAATGGATTGTCACCATAATTATATAAGTTTACCCCGCCCAATATACTTATAGGATCTTGACTAATAAACCGCCCCACCTCCGAATCATAATAGCGGAACGTATTATAATGCAGCATCGTTTCACAATCGAAATACTGCCCTTGGAAGCGTAGATTCTGCTCGACCTCATTGACGGCTAGCTGCTCAATCGCCCCCCACGAGCGATACGTCGCCTGCCAGACAATCTCACCTTCGCTATCCGTCAGCTCCAGCGGCGTACCGATCTGGTCAGTATGGAAGTAGTAGACTTTCTGCCCTTCCCCTTCGACCTGATCGACACGTGCTAAGGGCGCGTAACTTCCCGACTCATAGAAATACAGAATACTCTGTCCCGGCATTTCCTCCCGCAGCATCCGCAGCCCTTGCCACAGGAAGCGCTTCTGTTCGACTTCACCGTTGATTTCTGACTGCTTCGCTACTCGACGCCCCAAGCTGTCATAGCGGTATTCACCCCGACTTTCCAGCTGACCATTACGCAGCGTCTCGGCGCGTACCAGACGGTTCTCACAATCGTAGCTAAACCGCTGCAGCTTGCTATGCCCCGAGCGCTTTTCGATCAGGTTGCCCCAGGGATCATAGCTGTATTCCTGGTCCCGCCACTGCTTGATCCGGTTGTCCTTGACCTTGGCGAACTGGCGCGCATTAAAGTCTAAGCGGTTGGCCGCCGCATCGTAACGAAACTCTTCGCTACCAATCAGCGAGCCGGTATCGCGACTGCGTAACCGGCCGTTGGCTTCGTATTCGTATCTGATCTCGCCGCGCAGCTTGTCGAGCGTGCGTACCAGCTCGCCTGCAGGGTCGTACTGATAACGACGGTGAATCGGGTTGTAGGCATGCTCCAGCAGCAATGAGGTATTGATACCGGTATTGTGAACCTGCGAGAGCTTGTCGGCTGGCAAGGTCGACGCGAACTGCCAGGCCTTACGCCCCTTCGCATCGTAGCCAAAGCAACTAGTGAGCTTGCCCTGGGTCCGATAAACCTCGCGGTGCAAGTCATCGCGCTCCATGTCGCTGATTACCTGGCCGTCCAGATTCAGCTGATGCAGATGTCCGCTGCCGTAGTACAGGTAGTTGACCTTGCGGCCATCCGGTAATGTTAGCGTGGTCAAGTTGCTGAGCGGATCGTACTCGTATCTCAACTTACCATGAATAGTGGTTTCTTCGGTCAGACGCCCGAGCAGGTCATAGTTAAACTCCAACGTCTCATCGTCGACATCCGACTTCCTACCGTTGCGTATTTGTCGCTTAATACTCCGGAATCGGTCGCAATCATAAGAGTAATCGTAACGCGCATCGTCATTGATTTTTACCATCAATCGGCCAATAGCGTCGCGCTCAAACATCGTACAACGCTCCGGACGCTCGCCCCGCTCACCATAGCCAATCTCATCCAGGCGAACGAGATGACCACCTTCGTTGTAGGTGAAGCGACGCGTCAGATTATCCACCCGTACTTCTTCGACCAACCGGTCCGACTCATCGTAGGCAAAGCTGTAGGTCGCGTTGTTCTCGTTGACCAACGCGGTCAGGCGAATGGCTTTGTCGTACTCGTAGCGAATTCGCTGGCCCTTGGCATCCTGGCGGCTGCTCGGCAAACCCCGGGCCGTGCGCAGCAGTCGGGTGGTCTGGCCCTTTCCGTCGGTGTGGCTGAGCACCTGGCCATAGACGTTGTAGGTGAAGGTTTCCGAGGTGCCGTCCGGGTGGGTGATCTTCAGTACCTCACCGTCCGGCTTGCGCTCCAGCGTGGTGGTCTGGTTCAGCGCGTCGGTGACGGCGACCAGGTGCTGGCGCTCGTCGTAGCGGTAGTAGGTGCTCTTGCCCGAGCAGTCCTGGTAACGCTCGACCTGGGCCTGGGTGTTCCACCACAGGTACTTGGACTTGTAGGTCGCGTCGATGATGGTATGCGGCAGGCCATCGTCGCTGTTCAGGTACTCGGTCATCTGGCCGAGGGCATCGAATTCGGCGAGCAGGTTGCCCTTGTCGTCGTAGCGCGCTCGCCAGGTGCTGCCGTCCGGGTAGCTGACCTGGGTCACCAGGGTGGTCAGGTGGTGATACTCGTAGGTGGTCTTGCGGCCCAGCGGATCGGTTTCCTCGAGCAGGCGGGCGAACTCGTCGTACTTGAAGGCGAGTTTGTTGCCGTCCGGCAGGCCCAGGCCGATCATGTTGCCGTATTCGTCCAGCTCGATGGCATAGCGCTCGCCACCATAGTCCCGGCTGGCGACCACGCGATGGTCGGCGTTGTACTGCACTTCCAGCTCGCGGCCAAGCACGTCGGTGGCCCAACTGGTGCGGGCGCTCAGGTCGTAGCGGAAATGGTAGTGCTCACCGTCGCTGGTCCAATGCTCCACCACGCGCGGCTTGTCGCCAATGGTTTCCCAGCGGTAGTGGCAGCCCAGGCCCAGCGCGTTGCTGTGGCTGGTCATCAGCCCTTCGGCGTAGGTGAAGCCGCGCACCGAATCGCCGTTGCGGTTGATCACTTCGCTCAGTTGGCCGTGTTCGTCGTAGCGGTACTGGGTGAGCGTTTCCACCGCTTCGTTGTTCACCACGCGCTTGATGTCGGTCAGCCGGCCCAGCGGGTTGTCATAGTGCAGGTGCACCCGCGTGCCGCCGGTGGCGCTGATGTCGGTCAGCCTGCCTTCGGGTGTACGGGTGAAATGCAGGAAGTGGCCGAGGGCGTTCTCGATGCGTTGCAGCGGGACTTCGGTGTTGGTGTCTGGCACTTCACCGAAGTAGAAGAACAGGTTGTCAAGGGTCTGCAGGAGGTAGTGGCCGCCCTCGGTGCACACCAGGTACACCTGCTCGTGGGGGTTGTAGATGCGCTCGCCTGGTTGCAGGGTGACGAAGGGGACTTCCCGGCCCTGGTTGTCGGTCAGGTAGATGAAGCTACCGCTGCGGCGCAGGCTCTGCTCCCAAGGCAGCACCCAACCACGGCCGAGTACGCTGTCGACGGTCAGGTCGCTGGCGTAGAAGCGCGACCATTCGATCGGCATGAGGCCCGGGAGGTTGAAATCGACTTCGTCGTGAATGACCTTGCGCCCAGTCGTGAGGTCGACCGGGTTGCCCACCAGGCCGCCCACGGCACGCTCGATCGCGGGGCCGACCACATAACGGCTGGCCACCTCGCCGGCCACGAACCCGGCGGTGAACTTGGCCACGCACGGCATGATGGCCTTCATACCGGCCTGGCTACCGGCCTTGATCAACTGCGCGATACCGCCGGCAGCACCCGCGATGGCCATCAGCACATCGACGGTGGTGCGTAGCCATTCAGGTACTTCATCATCTACCGGCAGGTAACGGTAGGTACCGCCGCCGATGATGACGTTGTCCGAGCCGCTGGTAATGGTCGCGCCGCAAGTCAGCTTGTCGCCATTGCGTGCGGCGGCCACGCTGTTGATGAAGACGTTGGTCGAGCCTTCGGCGATCTGCACCGGCCCTGGGTGCTTGTCGCAGGCACCGATGCTTTTTTCGACGCGGGCGGCCTTGCGGCTGTTGATGAAGACGTTGGGGGAGGCAGTGGTTATCGTCCCTGAGGGGGATGAGAACATTTTGCCTATCGCCTCCCCTGCGGCAACCAGTAAGCTGCCCCCTACACCTGCCGCGAGACCGGCCAGCAAGGCCACGCCGAACCCGCATGTGAACGTGGCGATGGCCACCGTGGCCACCAGCGCGATCCCCAGGGCCGCTCCGATCAGGAAGCCCCCCAGCGCGCTGGTGTGCGAAATCTCGTCGCCGAACCTGGCCGCTTCGAACATGAGGGGTTACTCCTGTTCGCCGGGCTCGGCGCTGGTGACGTCGGGGTTACGTGGGGTGAAGCTGGCCAGCAGGTTGTCCCAGTCCTGGTTTTGCTGAGGGCTGAAATCGGCCTGCGCAGTGGTCGAAAAGATCAATGCACGCCCGGGGCTGATGATGAAGGCGGCTTGACGCTGGTACAGCGGGCGCCCTTGGTTCATGTAGTAGGCGTCGATCTGGATGCCGGGAATCGGCGCGGTCGTGGAAAGCGAGACGGGCTTGTTGCCCATGCGGGTATAGCCGCGCAGCTTGGAGGTCAACATCTTGACCTGGCGATCCACATACGCTTGCAGGGCTTCGTCCGGCAGCAGGGTGTCCCGCGAGATGGTGATGCTCAACGGTGCTGGAACACTGGCCCCTAGAACGAACATGTTGACCGTACGGTCCTCGAAACCTGCCGGCAGCGTGATGCCGCCTTCCTGCAATTCATAGTCCATGTGATGAAAATTCCTGATAACGAAAAACGTTCGGGTCAGCGCAATGCAAGGCCGTCGAGCATACGGTCGAAGTCGGTCAGCCATTGGCTGAGGCTCGGTCGGGTCGGGTCGATCACGCAGGAGATATCCAGCCATTGCAGCGAGTCGCTACCCTCGACCGGCACCAGTGCCCCGACCATCCGCCCATGTCGGGGTTCATGGCCGGCATTGAAGTGAAAATCCACGGCTTTGGCCGGGCTGCCGGCCACGTAGCAGTCACGCTGGCGGATCACGCGCAGTTGCGGGTTCAATTCACGCAACGCCTGGATCGCAGCCTCGAACAACTGCTCCAGGGTTTGCCGAGAGCGGACATCGCGGCGGCGGATCTTCAAGGTAACCGGCTCGCCTTCATGTTCGAGGGTGGTCTGGATGTCGCGGAAACGAAAGCCGACTGGAAATTGCAGCGTGAAACCACCAAAGGTGAAACCGCTGGCCACATTCTGCAGCGCGACAGGTACCGGCTCCGGCTCGACCACTGGCTCCGGTACGCTGGCGGCTTGCGCCAGCTCGGCCAGGCGGGCGGCTTCCTGTTGGGCTTCGCGCTTGGCGGAAATGCGGTCGTAGATCGACGTCCTGCTCATCTCTACCCGCCTCAGTCGTTGATCCGTACGGGAGCGCCGGTGATCTGCGTGAGGTCGGTACTGTTGGTGGTGATGACCTTGCCTTTGATCTCGATGCCTTCCGGGGTCAGCTTGATGCTGCTGTCGCCTACCTGCAGGATGATGTGCTGCTTGGCCGCCACCTGAATGAACTGGTTGTCGACCTGAAGGGTGTAGGAGCCCTCGGTGACCTGCACCACGGTATCTTTCTTGACCGTCTCGGTATGCGCCCCACCCACCGTGATCGTCCGGTTGTTCCCCACATCATGGGTCTCGTCCAGTTCGATCTCGGTGTCCATGTTGCGCTCGGCGTGCATGATGATCTGCTCGGCGCCGGCCTTGTCTTCGAAGCGGAAGAAGTTGGCGGTTCCGCCATCGCCTTTCGTCGAGCGGGTCAAGAAGCCGCTCTGGGTCTTGTTCGCCGGCAGCGACCATGGCGGGGTGTTGGACGTGTTGTACAGGCTGCCCATGATCAGCGGACGGTCCGGGTTGCCGTCGAGGAATACCACCACCACTTCGTCGCCGACGCGTGGGATCTGGATGCTACCGAAGCCGCCGCTGGCGCCGGTTTGGGCGACGCGTACCCAGCAGGAGCTCTGGTCGTTGAATTCGCCGTTGCGGTCCCAATGGAACTGCAACTTCACCCGGCCCAGTTCATCGGTATAGATTTCTTCGCCAGGAGGCCCGACGACGATGGCGGTCTGCGGGCCGGTAATGGCCGAGCGCGGGGTATGCAGCTCAGGCCGGAATGGAATCTTGCGACGGATGCAGGTGAACCCGTTGCGATAACCGGCTTCGCCATCATTGGCGTAGTTGTTCTGCCCCCAGTGGTTGACCGACAGGATCAGGAACTGTCGATCGTCCGGGGCATCGTTGTCATGGTCGTAGTGCTGGGTCAGCTCGAAATAATGCCCAGGCTCCATCGCTCGGCAGTTGCTCTCACCGTTGAAGGTCTTGCCGTTGACCTCCATCGCTTCGAGGCGATGGCGTGCTTTGCGCATGCCTTCGTCGGCATTTGCGTACCCATAAAGGCCTTCGTATTCGAACACTTCGTAGTGGCCGATATCGCCCTGCTGGTTGACCGAATTGAGCTGGACCAGATGCGGGTTGCCGGGCTGCTTGTAGTCGAACGACTTGAGCGTCAGGCGTGTCGGCTGGAAGCGGCGTGCCGCGGACCAGGAGGTGATCGAGTCGGCTGTCTCGGTCACCGATGCGCTGTGATAACGGATCACCGGCTGGCGCTCGAGCTGGGGAAGCATGCTGCTGTCATCGCTGATGATCATGCGATGGCCTTCCTGGCTGTGCTGGAAGGTGAAGAACAGCCCTTCCTGCTCCAGCAGGCGCAACACGAAGTTCAGGTCCGATTCCTGGTATTGCGTGCAATAGCTGATCGGCTTGAGCGGCTGGCTTAGGCGGAACTCATGGTCCGCCAGCGTGAGGTAGTAGGCGAAGACTTCCTTGACGATCTGCTCGGTGGTCTTGTCCTGGAAGATGCGCGAGTCGCGACGGCGGCTGAGGATCCAGATCCAGGGCACGAGCTCGGCGGTGTAGTTGGCGATGCCGCCATCGGCGCCGGTATGCACGAAGTCCGATACATGTGCGCTGATGTACTTGGTACTGCCGTCGGCCAGTGCGATCCCCAGGGTGACCTTCTTGCCGATCAGTTTCTTGAGTTCGATGCGGGCATCCTGGGAGATGAGCTCTACCTGGAAACTAAACAGTTCGGAGATCGCTTCCCGGCCGTTGAAGCTGAGCAGCTGCAGCTCTTGTTCCGGGGGCAAGGGGGAATCGAAAGTGAACAGGCGTTGATGCTGGGTGAGCATCGACTCGAGGGCGTCCGTAATCATACCAATGCATCCTGCATCAAGCTGGAAATCTTTTAATGAAAGCGTTGTTCAGCAGCGCTGTCAAATGATGCCATATTGACACCACTCCGACCACCTCTTTAAGAACTCAACGCAGACATTGCTGATTTGCCCCTGGATATATCAGCGGTGTACTCTTCTGCACTGGCCATTGAGGCCGATGCCGCAAATCAGGGAGATCCTCGCAATGTGCATTAACGAGAGCACGCTTAATCAACTGGATTGTTCGTTGGATGAGAACCACCGAGAAATGGTGGTCATGACCATGGACTATTTTCGTCGACATTCTCTTCAGCGAGGAATGGAGAGCTCAACCCAGTCGCCTCAATTGTGCTCTCGTACGGCCTCCAATTTTCTTGATAACGCTAAGTCCGCACTAGGTACAGGATATGGAGCTACGCTACATCCTCTAGTGAATACCAACTGGGCGGTTCCCGCAGCGATGGCAGGGAATGATGCAAGAAGTATCGCGTTGTTGCTTCATGACATCGGCGGCTGGGGTACAAAAGTCCGTATTTCCACAAGAAACGGGATCGACTACTTAATACTTACCGGCTACCCCGGCCTTCGAAATCGCTTAAAAGGAACTCGCTATAAGTTGGCAAATCCCAAGCTGGTAGAACTAGGCATTGGCAAATATGGCATCCGCGGATCCACTGTAAAAGGATTTAAACTTTCCTGCTGGGTATCCGTCGGCATTGAGGTTGCAGAATGGCTATATAGCGACGAACGCATTTGGACAGACCTTTTCGGTGGCGTCGGAGTGGAGCTGGTTAAAGCGGGGATCGCAACTGCGGTAGGATATGCTGCAGCTGTTGCGGCAGGAGCATTGGTAACTTCTGCCATAGCCCCAGTGGCATTCGGCGCGATTTTCGTATTCGCGGTCGGTATTGGCCTGAATGTGCTAGATAACCATTTCGGGATCAAGAATGCAGTCAAAACGGGGCTTCGCTACGCGGTTGAGCATGTTGAAAAAATCCGCAACCAAATTAAAAAAATAAGGCCTAAAGATCTACGGAAATATGCCGAGAACGCCGTAAGCGATATCGCATCTAATATTGCGGAAAGCCTGTATGAAGACGCAAAAAATTGGGTTATACGCAAAATACAGCCTGATGAACTCCCCCGGCCATCATGGCCTAGCGCACCGCAAATGCCATCCCTGCCGAACATTAATTTCCCCAGGATTCTTCAATGAAAAAAAACGCATCATTGTCAACCGGATTAGCCCCAGCTCAGCTTAGATTGCTGGCCCTTGGCTTCGCTATAGCGCTTATTTTGGTCGCAGCGTTGACTTTATACTCCTTTTGGAATCACTTACTGCCGATTTACGGTAGGCTATACCGCAACGCCCCTGTCGTAGAAACTCCTTTTTTGGCGTTCGGCTTGTTGATGGCGCCACCAACAATTCTCATCGGACTAGTAGCAATGGTGGTATGCATTTGGAGCGGTGCTAAATTTGATCCTCCTACTGGCAGCAAGCTGTACGCCTTTCAGAATAAGATGTTCAGCCTGTCACTCAAAACGTTAATCTATGTTGTACCCGCCGCCATAATTCTAACTACGGTTGCGCTATTTGTGCGCGGCTACTCTCCTTGCCCAAAATTGCTAATCTCGGGGTCTGCCTGGCAATTATTTTGGGTCAATGATGAACGGGTGTGCTTTAAGCCGGATCACTATATCAATGACCACTGGCCTTGCAAGGTCATAGACGGCAAGGAAGTTTGCATTCAGGTTGATGGGCTATAATTCTAATCGGCGCCATTGGGGCCGCCGCATGCCCATCATGGAACAAGCCCTTGAGTTACTCTATTGAGCATATTCAGCAGATGACTGAAAAAATTCAATTTATCGACACGCGCGCTCTTGAAAGCTACAAAAATCACTATAAAAATCACTATCAACAGCTTCACCGACGCCCTCATTGATACCGCCTTCGACGAAGCAAAATCATGGTTGCTTGATAAAATTCCCTCTCAACTTACCCCAAGCCCCCCGGACTTCCGTTGGCCCAAAGCACCTAGCCTTCCGCGAATTCCAAGCTTTACCCCCCCAAAATTTTGAGCACGCAACGATGACAGCTAGCGCCCTATCTTTTGAGTCCATCAAATTCAGGCTACTCGCAGCACTGACGCTCGCGATTTGCGCCGGCGTCGGCGTATTTTCCGTTTATTGGCTGATAGCACACGTATTGCCAGTGTACGGACAGCTATGGCGCCGTGCCTCTGCGATTGAAGTTCCCTATATGGCTTTTGGCCTGATCATGGCGCCGCCGGTCATGCTCGCTTGTACAGTCGCCAGTGCATTCGCAATATGCACTGGAAAAAATTTGCGCCAGCCAGTAAGTCTGCGCTCGCAAAATTCCAGACCGGCATGCTAAAAGCCTCAATCTATTCGTTAATTGTGATTGCACCGCTCGCGGCTATTCTCACAACAGTAGCGCTCAACAAACTAGACTATACGAACTGCCCTCAACTCAGAAAATCTGGCTCGGCTTGGCAAACCTATTGGGTTAGCCACCCTGGTTTTTGCTTCGCCCCTGATAGCTATACAGAAAACGGGTGGCCCTGCAAAAATGTAGAGGGTAAAATGTTGTGTATCAACATGAGTGAATAGAGACTTATCAGCTCCTTTTGAACTGCCGCAGCACCGTCTTTCTGGTCGTTCGCCTAACAGCAAAAAGAGCAAAAAGCGCGCCAATCACGGAGCAGCGTATCCGCTCCCTGAAGCCCGCCTCCTCTGCAAAGCTTACAGAGCCTATGGTTGTGAATATTAAGAGGGCTGGTCCGTAAGACCTTAGCTCTTCCAGACGCTCTGCGGAGCAAAGAGCTTTTCAGGCTGATAAGCCCAGGTGACTGATGAAACCAACCACACCACTCGAGTATGTAGACAAAGCACTCTCGCTTACAATCGATCGGCAAAACCGTACCCCTGGCTTTCCGGTACATGCGACCGTGATTGATCAATTAAAATACATCAGGGCTGTATTCGACGGTACCGAAAAGGATAAATCCAAGCTTCACAGGCTCACGATTGGAGCTATTGCTGCCAAAGAGTTCGAATCCACAGACGAAGCGCTCGCCGAGGCGTTATTTCACGTTTATTACATTGCCGAGCAATCGGCCAATGGCTTGAAAATTCGCTTGCCTGGAGAGAAATAATCATGCCCCCTCGAAACCAAGTGGGAATCCATGTCAATAAAATGAGATCATGACGAACAACGGGAACACCATCAAAGCCAACACCCGTTGCCTATGGAGGTCATACGAATGACAGGGCTTTATGAGCGAGGGTCGCCATCGCTGCATTCACCGGGATCAGCGCTTCAACTGGGTCAAATGCCCTTCGATCCGCCTAAGCTCCGCCGATGAAAGCACCCTCTCCACAGATGGCAGCGGAGCCTACGGTAGTGAAGATCAGAGTGCTGGCAGTGATCATGCTCATTGCATTTCTGCTGGTCGGCGCCATCTCGGTGTACGCCTATATCCATTACCTGTTCCCGCTGTACGGCAGGCTCCTGCGCGGCGCCCCCGTCGTGGAAACGCCATACTTGGCGTTCGGGTTGCTCATGGCGCCTCCCGCGCTGGCCATTCTGCTGGTCGGGAGCGCGATCTGCGCCTGGACCGGCAAGAAGTTCGACCCGCCTCCCGCTTCACGGCTGCACCGTTTCCAGACTTTGATGTTCGGGTTGTCATTGAAGACGCTGCTGTATGTGGTACCTGCAGTGATGGTCCTGACTACCCTGGCTCTGCTTGCCAGGGGGTATTCGCCTTGCTCGAAGCTACTGATCTCCGGGTCTGCCTGGCAGCTGTTCTGGGTCAATGACGAACGGGTGTGCTTCAAGCCGGATCACTACATCAATGACAACTGGCCGTGCAAGGTCATCGATGGCAAGGATGTTTGCATCCAGGTAGACGGGCGGTGATTACGTCCGGGGCTCGCTGATCGATGACGACACGCCAACCTTACGAATTTCACGAACGGTCGCCCCACTTATTTCGTCTTGTCACTTTTTTCTTTTGTCTGTTCACCGTGGCGTTAGGCTCGCTTTCAGCCTATTGGCTGGCGAGCGATGTACTCCCATTATTCGGCAGGCTTTTTAGAAACGCGCCCATCGTCGAAACCCCGTATCTGGGCTTTATGCTCATTGCCATGTGCACGGTCACCCCGATACTTGTAATTACCTCGACATACGCATGCTGGCATGCAAAAAAGTTCGACCCGCCCTCTAACACGCGTCTATTTCGTTTTCAGCACAACTCTTACAAGCTGACGCTGTGGTCAATGGTTTACCTAGCACCCGCACTTGCCATATTGGTCACACTGACCCTATGGGTACGCGGATATATGCCTTGTCAGAAATTATTGATTTCAGGATCCGCCTGGCAAGTATACTGGGTCAATGACGATCGATATTGTTTTAAACCCGACTCATACTCCAATGAAAAGTCGCCGTGCAAGCGCGTAGGGAATAAAAATATATGCATTCAAGTTGACGGGCGACCGTAATGGTTTCGCCCGCAGCGAACGACACTCCTCCTGACCCAAGGGCGCTCCGAATTGATTCGCTCCTCGTGCAATTTTTTGTACGAGAGCCCTGGGGAATGCCTGGGGTAGAGTTACTTGGACAGCCCACACACCAATAAAATGAGGCCACAATGAACAACAGCGAAATCATCAAGCAACTGGAAACGCTAAAGAATATCTATCATAAAGAGCGCTGCTATAACTTCGACAGTGGAATTGAATCAATAATCAATATTCTGCATGACACCTCAAGACAAGACGGAGCTGCCTGGGAACAGGCAGCCGCCATTTATAAAACTTTAGCAATATCTAAATCCGGATTTTCAGACATCTATGTCGACGCTGAAACTGCTGACGAACGAGTAGCGACCAATATCAAGCTCAACGACATCCGACAATTACTATGGGATACGTTTAAAAGAGTTTGAACCATGGCTTCATGGCGCTGCAGCTATGGCACTGTCGATCTGCAACCATACTATGCAACGCTTTGACATGCAAATGCAGCAAGGCTTAGCTTCGACAAGCTGACACTATGGTCAATGATTTACATAGCACCCACACTTGCCATATTGGTCACACTGACCTTATGGACACGCGAATATATACCCTAGGGTAGAAAATGAACACGCACACACTGAAAGTTACTGCTAAAGCGCTTCGTGAAAAACTTGAGGCTCTCGAAGATCAAAAACCTGATGCCAAGATCATGCTCAACATCCTATGTGGCCTCTTATCGAAAGCTGAAAATGGAGAAATCCATACCCCCATGGAGGCTAGAGACATACCTGGCTACCGCTACTTACCGGAAACCAACTTACAGGACGACCGTAATCTCAGCGAGTTGTTTGCGAATTTTTACATGGCATTGATTGATGGAGAGGAGTGGAGCTCCTTTAAAAAATTCCAAGCCAAAAACAAAAATCACGATTAGACAAGGATGAAGCATATACACTTGAAATCATACCAAGTCGAAACATGGTGCCTCACGCTTCACGCCCCAGACCAACCTTGAGAAATACGGCATTGCGCAGAGAGATGGTACGTCGTTCATCATGCCAGGCCACGAAGCAACCGAGCTCCTGGTCAGGGCAGCAGGTGACAAGCGCGCCTTGGAGCAAGCCCTTGGCTTGCCTGAGAATTTCTTTGTTACCAATGCACTGGTCCGGGTAGACATCCCTGATCCGAAGCAGTTGAATCTGCGGATTCCATAGGAAATAAAGCCGGTCCTAATGAGTTCTGGATCCCTGGTGGCAAGCTACCTAACGGCAACAGTGAGGCCGTCATAGACGCGGCGGGTATTGCCGCCGAGATGTTCAATACCGCCCCCTTTTTTGAAGGCTCCTATGAAATTCAAAGATCTTTTCATCAGTCGTCAGCACATGTTCTCCATCGGCATCGAAGAAGACGCTGGTCAGTATTACGTTTCGCTCCCTGTCAGCAACGGCATGGTTGGCTACGAAGAGTATTACGCCATCGCTCCAGCGATGTTTGATGCCTTCATGGATGACCCTGATGCGGCTCTGGCTTTCGTCATCAAATGCCGTAAAAGACAACTCGATGAATTGCTGATCATCAAGCCGGGAAAAAATCGGGGCACGGCCATCTAGTGCCACACAGATAGATGTTGACGAAATCCGACACTAGAGAGAACTTCTGTACTGCGCAGCATATCTGCGCCTGCGCTGGATGACTGGTCCGTACGACCTCAACCCTTCCAGACGCTCGTCAGAGCAAGGCAGAGATCTTCTACCCAGAAAGAGCCTTTCAGGCTGCCGGTAAGCCCAGGTGACTGATGAAACCAACCACACCACTCGAGTATGTAGACAAAGCACTCTCGCTGACAATCGATCGGCAAAACCGTACCCCTGGCTTTCCGGTGTATGCGACCGTGATTGATCAATTAAAATACATCAGGGCCGTATTCGACGGTACCAAAAAGGATAAATCCAAGCTTCACAGGCTCACGATTGGAGCTATTGCTGCCAAAGAGTTCGAATCCACAGACGAAGCGCTCGCCGAGGCCTTAATTCACGTTTATTACATTGCCGAGCAATCGGGCAATGGCTTGAAAATTCGTTTGCCTGGAGAGAAATAATCACGCCCCCTCGAAACCAAGTGAGAATCCATGCCAATAGAACGAGATCATGACGCACTACGGGAATACCTTGCCAGGGGCTATTCGCCCTGCTCGAAGCTGCTGATTTCGGGGTCTGCCAGGCAGCTGTTCTGGATCAATGACGAACAGATGTTGATCGTCACTATTCCTCTTCCGCGATGATATCCGGGAAAACATCGGCTCCATCGGGGGCGCTGCGCGCCCCATCGCGGGACAAGCCCGCTCCCACAAGGTAGCGGGTTGCAGGGCCACTGTAGGAGCGGGGCTTGCCCCGCGATGGGCTGCATGACAGCCCCGGGCTCGTTTGACTCAAGCACAGGTATTCCAACCCCCTCTCCAGTCGCGTAGAGTTTTTTCCACGCGAACCCAGGGCTGTATCAGGAATGGACAAATACGCGCCGCGTCAGTGGCTCCCCCACGAAAAGCCCAGCCTTCCTGGTTCACCCTCCACGCCCCTGCATGCGCCTGCCACACGCCTGGCCTACGGCCTGGTCGGGCTGCTGGTGGCCATCACCGGGGGCTTGGGTAACGCGCTGGTCACCGCCAACCTCACCTTCCTGCAAGGCGCACTGGGCGCCACCAGTGCGGAAATGGCCTGGCTGCCTGCCGCCTTCGTGATGACCAACGTGTCGATGAACCTGCTGCTGGTGAAATTCCGCCAGCAGTTCGGTTTGCGTGCCTTCACCGAGGTGTTCCTGGTGCTCTATGCCCTGGTCACCTTCGCCCACCTGTTCGTCAACGACCTCAATTCGGCCATTGCCGTGCGTGCGGCGCACGGCATGGTCGGGGCGGCGTTGAGCTCGCTGGGCCTTTACTACATGATCCAGGCCTTCCCGGCGCAGTGGCGCCTCAAGGCCATGGTGCTGGGCCTGGGCGCCTCGCAGCTGGCCGTGCCGCTGGCCCGGGTGTTCTCCGAAGACCTCCTGCAGATCGCCGAATGGCGCGGCCTGTACATGTTCGAACTGGGCCTGGCATTGGCCGCGCTGGGCTGCGTACTGTTGCTCAAGCTGCCGCCGGGCGATCGTTTCAAGACCTTCGAGCCCCTGGACTTCCTGACCTTCTCGCTGATGGCCAGCGGCACCGCCCTGCTCTGCGCCGTGCTGTCCCTGGGGCGTATCGACTGGTGGCTGGAGGCGCCGTGGATCGGGGTCGCGCTGGCAGCGTCCATCGCCCTGGTGTGCTCGGGGCTGGCGATCGAACACAACCGCAGCAACCCCTTGCTGATGACCCGTTGGCTGGGCAGTGGCGCGGTGGTGCGCCTGGCCTTGTGCGTGATCCTCATCCGCATGGTCACTTCCGAGCAATCCACCGGCGCGGTGGGCTTCCTGCAGGCGCTGAACCTGGGCAGCGAACAGATGCGCAGCCTGTACTGGGTCATGCTGCTGGGCGCGGCCACGGGGCTGCTGACCAGCGCCCTGACCATCAACCCCGCGCACCTGGTCACGCCATTGTTCATTTCGCTGGCGGCCATGGCGGCCGGGGCCTTCATGGACAGCAGTTCGAGCAACCTTACCCGCCCGCACCAGATGTACCTCAGCCAGTTCATGCTGGCCTTCGGCAGCACCTTCTTCCTCGGCCCGTCCATGGCCCTGGGCATCAGCCATGTGCGCACCAACCCGCGCAACCTGGTGAGCTTCTCGGTGATGTTCGGGATCTGCAACAACCTGGGCGGCCTGATCGGCGCGGCCCTGCTGGGCACGTTCCAGACGGCGCGGGAGAAGTTCCATTCAAGCCATATCGTCGACCGCCTGAGCTACCTCGAACCGCTGGTCCACGCTCGGGTCCAAAGTGGTGGCGCCGGCTACGCGGGGGTGATCGCCGACCCGGGCCTGCGCAGCGAGGTCGGTACGCGCCTGTTGGCCAACGCGGCCACCCGCGAGGCCAACATCCTGGCCTACAACGATGTCTTCATGCTGATCGGCAGCATTGCCGTGGCCACCATGATCTGGATCCTCATTCGCAGCTTCTGGCTCTGGTACACCCGGCCCGCTGCCGCCCCTGACACCTCACGCGATGCTTCGAGCCGATGACCCAACCGACCCAGTCCACGACCACCACCGCCCTAGCCGAAACACCCGAAGGCACCGCGCCGCCCAGCGAGCCCGGCAGCCAGGTGCGCACCCGGCGGGTGCGTATCCTCTCCTCGATCAGCTTCGCCTGCGTGGCCCTGGCTGGCGTGCTGCTGGTGCTCTATGCCTGGCGCCTGCCGCCGTTCGGCAGCGCCATCGAGAGCACCGAGAACGCCCTGGTGCGCGGCCAGGTGACGATCATCGGGCCGCAACTGGCCGGCTATATCGTCGACGTGCCGGTGCATGACTTCCAGTTCGTCAAGCGTGGCGACCTGCTGGTGCAACTGGACGACCGCATCTACAAGCAGCGCCTGGCCCAGGCCATCGCCCAGTTGAAACAGCAGCAGGCGGCCCTGGCCAACAACCTGCAACAACGCAAGAGTGCCGAAGCCACCATCGCCCAGCGCCAGGCGGCCATCACCGACGCCAGTGCCCAGGCCGACAAGGCCCGCGCTGACCTGCGTCGCAACCAGGCCCTGGTCAGCGACGGCTCGGTGTCACGCCGTGAGCTGGACCTGGCCCGGGCCAGCCATGCCGCTGCGGTGGCCAGCCTGGCACAGGCCAAGGCGGCCCTGGAAATCGCTCGCCAGGACCGCGAAACGGTGGTGGTCAACCACGCGTCCCTGGAGGCTTCGGTGGAGAACGCCAAGGCGGCCGTGGAGCTGGCACGCATCGACCTGGACAACACCCGGGTCACGGCACCACGCGACGGCCAGCTGGGGCAGATCGGCACGCGCCTGGGGGCGTACGTCAATTCCGGCGCGCAGTTGATGGCGCTGGTGCCCGATACCTTGTGGGTAATCGCCAACATGAAGGAAACCCAGATGGCCAATGTGCGCATCGGCCAGCCGGCGACCTTCACCGTGGATGCACTGAACCACCTCAAGCTGCGCGGGCATGTGCAGCAGATCTCGCCGGCCACCGGCTCGGAGTTCGCCTTGCTGCAGGCGGACAATGCCACCGGCAACTTCGTCAAGATCGCTCAGCGCATCCCGGTGCGCATCACCGTCGACCCCGACCAGCCGCAAGCCAAGCGCTTGCGCCCGGGGATGTCCGTGGTGGTGAGTATCGATACCGCGCAGTAGCCCTGCGCCCGCTTCCAGGGATTTCGCAAGCCTTGAGAGCGGCAGCACTCTCGGTGGGAGCTGGCGACAGCCTGCGATGGGCTGCAAAGCAGCCCCAAGCCTTCAAACGGAGGAGCCCCTCCAGACTCAAGGGGCCGCTTTGCGGCCCATCGCAGGCTGTCGCCAGCTTGTATGGTAGGACTTGAAGGGGGGAGGAGGGACAACGCCAGCTTCTGACTGTTGCCGCAGTACAGACCGTGGGAGATTTCGCCCCGCCTCCCTTCCACCCAAGCGCCGATAAAGAATACTTCCGGCTCGACCGACGAAAGTAACAAGCCTGCGCCGCTGGGTGGGTCCCTTCAAGTACTCAAACCTTATCGGGGAGCATGCCCAATGGCAATGTCGGAACCTAATGCCGAAGCGATTATCGGTGTTGATGTCGCCAAGAGTGAGTTGGTGATCTTCAACGAGGAGCGCGATCAACTGATCACGATTCCTAATACCAAGCCGGAGATCAAGAAATGGCTGAAGGCACTGCCGGCTCGGGTGCGCATAGCCATCGAGGCCACCAATATTTACCACGTACTGTTTGCGGATTTGGCCTACGAGGCGGGGTGCACCGTGTACTTGGTCGATGGTTACGCACTCAGCCATTACCGCAAAGGCATTAACGTTAGAGCCAAAACAGATGCTATCGATGCCCGTCTGTTGGCTCGCTACCTGCGCAATGAATGCGAAGACTTGCATCCATGGACACCCCCACCACCGCTCTATCGTCGGCTTTTGAGTCTCTTTAGACGGCGCGCAGGCGTGGTGCAGGCTCGTACTGCACTTACCCAGAGCTGGGCCAATGAGCCCATGCTGAAGACCGCGTTTAACAATCACCTGGCATCAATGCAAAGGCTTGAGCTGCTGCTCGAGAAGTTAATCAAGGATTTGCTCGAAGAGGCAGGGCTGATGTCACTAGTCAAACGGTGCATGAAGATCGAGGGCATTGGTTTTCTGACCGCAGCCCGGTTGGTCACGTCTTATCAGCGTGGAGAATTCAAGAATAGCGATGCCTTTATCGCCTTTCTCGGGATGGATTTAAGAGTGGCCCAATCAGGACAAAAGAAAGGGCTCTCCAAGCTCACTAAACGAGGCGATCCCGAGGCGCGTCGGTTACTTCACAATGCGGCGATGTCGGCTCGTCGCACCTCTGCTTGGAAAGCGTTTTATGAGGCTCAACGAGCGCGTGGTTTTAGCACGACTCAAGCGTTGGTCATGCTTGCCCGCAAACTGGCACGGCTGGCATTCGCTCTGCTGAAAAGCGGTAGTGAATACCAGTCGAAGGCAGTTTGAGCTTGCCCAAAACCATAGAATCTCCCACGAAGCAAGCGGAGCTTGGGCCGTATTTATACAGCTGAGAAGTTTTAAACCAACCTAAGGCCATTTGAGCTTGTCCAGCACCATAGAATCTCCCACAGGATAAGCAGACTGTTTGCAATAACTCAGGGCGTCCAGTCCACGCCATGGTCCTCCAGGTAGGCTTCCACCGCCGCTCCCACCGTGGGGTGGAAGATGTCGTTGCCGATATGGCGGAGCACCTCCAGGCGCAGCAGCTTGTCCCGCACCGGGTCCTTCACTTCCGCGAAATGCAGCTCCACCCCCGCCTCGCGCAAGGCCTGCTGCAGTTCCACCAGCATGTCGGCAGAGGTGACATCCACGCTGGTCACCGGCTCCGCGGCCACGATCACCCGCCGTATGGTGTCGCCCGACCGGGCAACGGCCTCCAGCACGCAGCGCTGGAACAACTCGGCGTTGGCAAAGAACAACGGCGCGTCCCAGCGGAACAGCACCAGCCCCGGCACACGCCGGGCATGGGGGTAGCGCGCCACATCGTGATAGCCGCGCACGCCATCGGCCCGGCCCAGCACGGCATAGTGAGGGCGCCAACCGTCCCAGAGAAATTCAATCACAGCGATCACCACCGCCAGGCCGATGCCCGGCACGGCGCCGAACACCGCCACGCCCACGAAACAAGTGATCGACAGCCAGAACTCCCAACGCTGGATACGGTAGATCCGGCCCAGGTCCTTGAACTCGAACAACCCCAGCGCCGCGGCGATCACCACCGCCGCCAAGGCGCTTTGCGGCAGGTGGCGCAACAGGTCAGGCGCCAACAGGAGCAACAGTGCCACGCCCAGCGCACCGAACACCCCGGCCAGTTGGCTGCGGGCCCCTGCCGCCTCGGCGACCGGGGTCCGCGAGGAACTGCTGCTCACCGCGATGCCCTGGAACAACCCGGTCGCCAGGTTGGCAAGGCCCAGGCCGAGCATTTCCTGGTTGGGGTCGACCTGGGTGCGCGTCTTGGCGGCATAGGTACGCGACAACACGCTGGTGTCGGCGAACGACACCAGCGCCACCGCCGCGCCGCCGATCACCACCGTGGCCAGGTCGCCAAAGCCGATCAACGGGAACTCGAAGCCCGGCAAGCCCTGGGGCAGCGAGCCGACCACCTTCACCTCGTGTGCCGCTTCAAGGCCCAGTAACCCGGACACCAGCGTGGCGACCACCACCGCGATGAGAATGCCCGGCAAGCGCTCCCAACGCTTGAGCAGCAGGATAATCGCCAGGGTGCCCGCCCCCAGGGCGAAGGCGTGCCAGTTGGCCTTGCCCTCGAGCAGCGCACGCGCCAATTGCACCGTGTCGCGCAACGGCCCGGTGCTCTGGCCGGAGATCCCGAACAGCTTGGGCGCCTGGCTGACCAGTACCGCCAAGGCGATGCCATTCATGTAGCCATAGCGGATGGGCTTGGACAGCAGCTCGGTGATGAACCCCAGCCGCAACAGCCCCGCCCCCACGCAGATCAACCCCGATACCAGGGCCATGGCGGCGGCCAGGGTAACGGCGCGCCCGAGGTCGCCCGCCGCCAACGGCAGCACCACGGCCAGGATGATCGGCACCAGGGCCGAATCGGGGCCCAGCACGAGGATCCGGCTGGGCCCGAACACCGCATAGGCCAGCAGCGGGACGATGGTGGCATACAGGCCATGGATACCCGGTACGCCCGAGGCCTGCGCGTAGGCGATGCCGACCGGTACCAGCATGGCCGTGAGCACCAGGCCGGCGACCAGGTCCCTGGGCAGCCAGCCCGGTGGGTAGTGACGCAGCACGCGCCAGCCCGGTACCCAGCGCTGCCAGCCCGTCAGGGTCGGCTCTGCTGCATATGCCAGGGGCTTCGGGGGCTGCGGCTCGGGTTGGCGGGGGGTGTCCATGGGCGCCTCGGCTCAGAACCGCTCGGCAACCATCTTGAAGGGATAGGATGCAGCCTTGTACTTGCCGATCTTGCCGCGCTTGGGCAGGGCCACCTTGCTCTGCTGGCTGATATCCTTGTACGGGATCTGCTGCAGCAGGTGGCTGATGATGTTCAGCCGCGCCTTGCGCTTGTCTTCCGAACGCGCCATGTACCACGGTGCCCAGGAGGAGTCGGAGGCGGCGAACATCTCGTCGCGGGCGCGGGTATAGTCGTCCCAGCGGGTATAGGACTTGATGTCCATGGGGGACAGCTTCCACAGCTTGCGGCCATCGTTGATGCGGTCCTGCAGCCGCCGGGTCTGCTCCTCGGCACTGACCTCGAGCCAGTATTTGATCAGGATGATCCCCGAGTCGACCATCATCCGCTCGAGCAGCGGCACCACAGTGAGGAACTTGCGCGCCTGCGCTTCGCTGCAAAAGCCCATCACCCGCTCGACGCCGGCACGGTTGTACCAGCTGCGGTCGAAGATCACCACCTCGCCTGCCGCCGGCAGGTGTGTCAGGTAGCGCTGGGCGTAGATCTGGCTCTTTTCCCGCTCGGTGGGTGCCGGCAGTGCCACCACACGGAACACCCGTGGGCTGACCCGCTCGGTGAGGGCCTTGATCGTGCCGCCCTTGCCGGCTCCGTCGCGCCCCTCGAAGACGATGCACACCTTGAGCCCCTTCTCCACCACCCACTGCTGGAGCTTCACCAGCTCCACGTGCAGGCGCTTGAGCTGCTCCTCATAGGCCTTGCGGCCCAGCTTCTCCGACACCTCGTCCTTGCGTTTCTTCACAGCCTTGGCCATCGCTCGCTCCCCATCACAACCCACCTTGCCCCGGCGCGCCGGAGGCACCTGCCCGTCGCAGTGGCGCGACAGGTCAATGGAGTATGGATGAGCGCTGGCCGTTTGCCGCCCCGTTGGCCTACAGCCACCAGGCCAGCACAGCCGGCAACCAGGCGAACGACAATACCGTCGAGCACATCACCAGGTTCGCCACCTGCTCCGGTTGGCGGTTGGCACGCACCGCGAGCAGGTAGTTGAACACCGCCACCGGCATCGACGACTGCACCACCAGCACCGCCCGCTCCAGCGGCTCCAAGCCCAGCACCGTGCCCACCCCCCAGCCCACCGCTGCGCCCAGCACGATGCGCAGGCCGCCCAGCAGCAGGCCACTGCCTACGTGGTGCAGGCGGATGCTGGCTAGGGAGACGCCGAGGGTCAGCAGCATCAGCGGGATGGTCATGCCGCCCAGCAGGTCGGCGGTATTGGCCAGCCAGCGTGGCAACTCAAGGTCCAGGAAGATGATGGGCAAAGCCCCGGCCAGGCTGATCACGATAGGGTTGCGCAACAGCGCCTTGAACGACGCACTGGCGCCGGACATGGCGATGCCCAGGGTGAACTGGAAGATCGACAAGGTCAGGAAGAACGCCACGGCCAGGGCCAGGCCATGCTCGCCGAAGGCATACAGGCTGATCGGCAGCCCCATGTTGCCGGTGTTGGGGAACATGAAGGCCGGCATCAGCACCCGCCAATGCTGGCCGCTGGCACGGCTGACGATGAAGCCGGCCAGGGCCATGCCCAACAGGCACAGCACACAGGCCAGGGCCATGCTGGTGAAGGCGGCAGGGTCCAGCTGGGTGCGGCTCAGGGTGGAGAGGACCAGGGACGGCGTGCCGACCACCATGACGATGCGGGCGATGAATTCGGTGGGGTAGTCCTGGCCACGACGGGCCCAGGCATAGCCGATGCCGGCGACGATGAACACGGGGGCCAGGACGGCGAACAGCGAAGCCAGCATGGAGGGGTTCCTGAATCCGGGAATGAAAAAAGCCCGCGTATTATGCGGGTAGCGCCGAGCCTGTGGGAGATAACCTCGCCCTTTGGGCTGCGCTGTCGAGCACAGAACACGTGGCTGGTGCTGCCCTTGTGGGAGCGGGCTTGTCCCGCGATCAGGCCCGCCTCGATATCACCGTCGCCTGGCAAGGGCTTCGCCCTTGATCGCGGGACAAGCCCGCTCCTACAGGAGATCGCGGTTTACTGAGCGGCCTTGTGCCGCGAAAGGAATGCGTAGCAGCCCCAGGGTCCGCAGAGTTCATACTTCGGCCTGCGGCCTCCGGTCGCAGGGGGCAGCCCCTTGGGTAAAACGCGCCAAGGCCTTAGAATCGCGCCTCCTTTTCGCCCCGTTGCCCAATCCCAAGCCCCAACTGCCCGCCGAGGCGGTAAGCGGCGCCTGGGTCGCATCCCTTGCCAGGCACGTCCGCGCAGCCCTTGCGCCGTCGAAAAGGCACACTCGTGGCTTTTCTCAACTAGAGGTAACTATGTCTGCGCGTTTGCTGGCCATGGCGCTGGCACCCCTGCTTGGGCTGTTCATCATTGCCCTGGGCAACGGCTTCCTGTCTTCCCTCACCACCTTGCGCCTGGGCGATGCCGGCGAATCGGCGACCATGATCGGTATCGTCTCGTCGGCCTATTTCATCGGCCTGACCCTCGGCGCGATCTTCAACGACCGGCTGATCCTGCGCATCGGCCATATCCGCGCCTACACCAGCTTCGCCTCGCTGATCGCAGCGACCATCCTGCTGCAAGGGCTGTTCTACGACACCACCTGGTGGTTCGCCCTGCGCCTGATCAACGGCTGGGCCGCGGTGGGCGTGTTCCTGGTGATCGAAAGCTGGCTGCTGCTGGCCGGCGACCCGAAGATCCGCGGCCGCCTGCTGGCGTTGTACATGATCGCCTTCTACGGTGCCGGCGTGCTGGCCCAGGCCACCCTCGGCGAAATCACCGGCTGGGGCGCCACCGCGCCGTTCATGGTCGCAGGCATGCTGGCCACCCTGTCGGTGGTGCCGATCGTGGTACTGCCACGGGTGTCGCCGCTGCTCGACCAGGTCGAACCGCTCAAGCCGCGCCAGCTGCTCGGCATCGCGCCCACCGGCCTGGTCGGCTGCTTCGGCTCGGGCGTGGCCATCGCCGGCATCTATGCCCTGCTGCCGCTGTACCTGCAGCGCATCGGCATGGACGTGGGGGAAGTCGGCGAAATGATGGCCTGGGTGATCCTCGGCGCGATGCTGTTGCAGTACCCGGTCGGACGCTGGTCCGACCGCAAGGACCGTCAACTGGTGCTGATCGCCCTGGCGGCGATGTGCACCGTGCTGTCGGTGCTGATCGTGCTGCTGCCGTCCGATTCGGCGCTGTTGCCAGCCATGCTGTTCCTGCTCGGTGGCGGTGTGTTCGCGCTGTACCCGGTGGCGGTCAGCAGCGCCGCCGACCGCGCCCCGTCCGATGCTCTGGTGCCGATGATCCAGGGCCTGCTGCTGATCAACTCGCTGGGCTCGTCCATGGCCCCGCTGGCCATTTCGCCGGTGATGAGCGCCTATGGCGAGGCCGGGCTGTTCTGGGCCTTCGCGGTGATCAACCTGGCTATGGTCGGCTTCTTCCTGTGGCGCCGCGGCAAGCGCCCGGCACCGGAGCACCCGGCACCGTTCGCCCCCGCGGCCACCTTCTCGCCGACCGGTGCGGAGCTGCGGGTCACCGAGGAGCTGATGCACGCCGCCCAGGAACACCCGACCATGGCCGACGCGGTCAATGGCGAACACCCGGCACACCGGGCCGAGGCCAACTGACCGCCCGGGGCTGCAGCGCAGCCCCTACCACTGGTCGCCTGCCGGGCACCCTGCCCGGCCTTGGGCAGACGAACCTAGGACAATCATCCCGACAGGAGATTCGCCATGGTTCGCCTACAGCCCCTGCTCCTGGCCCTGTGCCTGGGCCTTTCCAGCGCCGCCGCCATTGCCGCCACCGAGATGAACGGCGCCGGCAGCCCTCCCCACGACGACCACACTTCGGGCGAGCACCCTCGCGGCAGCACGGCCGGCGAAGGCAGCAGCACCAACAACCCCGGCGGCACCCAGGACAACGACAGCAGCGACACCGGCACCAACTCCGATGCCGCCGACGGCACTACCGGCGGCTCGAACAATACCGGCGAAGCGACCGGCACCGGTGCGGGCAGCTCCGGCGGGACCGCCGAGGACCAGGACAGCCGCTGAGCGCCGGCACAACCTGTAGGAGCGGGCTTGTCCCGCGAACACCGGCGCAGCCGGTGCCATGTCCCGTGCAGTCAGCGCCAATAGCGCGGGTCATCCGCCACGCGTTCATGGGCCTGGAACAACACCGGCAGCTGCTCCTTGAGAAAGTCCAGCCAGGTGCGCACCTTGGCATCGAGGAAATGGCGCGACGGGTAGATCGCGTAGATCTCCCGTTGGCGCAACCGATGGGGCGCCAACAACCGGCACAGGCGCCCTTCCTCGATCGCCTGGGTCGCCGAGTAGTACGGCAACAGGCCGATTCCCATGCCCAGTTCGGTGGCCTTGAGCATGGCGTCGGCGACATTGGTGAGGAAGGTGTCCTGGGGCACGATCACGCAGCTGTCCGGCCCTTCGAACGACCAATCCTCCTCGAACAACGGGTCGACCGTACGCAGGCACACATGCGCGTGCAGATCTTCCGGGCGCCGGGGCACGCCGTGGCGGGCCAGGTACTCGGGAGAGGCGCAGAGAATGCTGTAGATGCTGCCCAGGGGGATGGCGATCAGCTGTGAGTCCGGCAGGCCCTGGCCGATGGTGATCACCACGTCCTGGCCGTCGGCGACCGCATCCGGGTTGCGCTGGGACAGGGTCATCTCCATCACCACGTCCGGGCAGGCGGCGTTGTAGCGGGCCACCAGCGGCATCATCAAAAGGCCCAGGCCATGGGTGCAATGAAAGCGCAGGCGGCCGCGGGGTGTGAGGTGGGCGCCGCGGGCTTCGTCCATGGCTTCGTCGGTGAGCAGCAGGATCTGCCGCGAACGCTCCAGGAAACGCTCGCCCGCCTCGCTCATGCGCAACCTGCGGGTGGTGCGGTGCAGCAGGCGGGTCTGCAGTTGGTTCTCCAGTTCCGCGACAATCCGCGACACCTGCGCGGCGGAAATGTCCAGGGCATTGGCCGCGGCAGCGAAACTGCCGCACTCCACTACCCGGGCGAAGGTTCGCATGGCGTGCAGCATGTCCATATCAACGCGCTCCGGTGATGGCATTCGTGCATCAAAGGCAGGAATCTATCACGAAACAGCCCATTTATCGCTGATCCCTCAGCACTACATCATGGATCATCACCGATCAAAGGAGACCGCCATGAAAGGCTCGATCGCGTTTCTTGCCCTGTTCACCTCCCTCGCCTCGTTCACCGCCTTCGCCGACTCAGCTACCCCGCAACCGGTCAGTACCACCAGCCAGACGTACGAATACGGCATGCCCCTGGACGTGGCCAAGGTGATTTCCATCACCCCCGCCAGCAATGCGGCCGACTGTGCAGTGGGCACCGCGCACATGGTGTATGTCGACCACGACGGCCAGGTCCACAAAGTGAAATACCAGGAAATGGGCAACTGCTCGCAGCTGTAGCGCCAGGTCAGGCCAACAGCTGTTCGATCCATTGCACCTGTGTCGCCACCTCCTGCACCTTCTGCTCCGGTACACCCTGGCGGGCCCGCACGAAGTGCGCCATGACCCGACGCTTGCGCTTGAGGTTCAAGTGCCACTTGGCCAGGAAAGCCGGGCTGCGTTCCTCCATCAGCAAGGGGCCGAAGTACAGCTGCTGGGGCGAATAGGCCACCGCCTGGCAGCGTTCGGCGACGATGATCTCGTAGGTGAACGCGTTTTCCTCCAGCAACTCCTCGCACAGGATGCGGTAGTCGTTTTCCATCAGCCACTCACGCAGGGTGCCCTCGCGCACGTTGGGCTGCAGCACCAGGCGTTCCTTGCCGCTCAGGCGGTGCTTGCCACGCTCGAGGATCTCGCGGATCTTCTCGCCGCCCATGCCGCACAGGCTGATGGTGGTGATGCCGTCCTGCGGCTCGATGGCGTCCAGGCCATCGGCCAGGCGCACGGCGATGCGCGCCTCCAGGCCGTTCTTGCGCACCTTACGCTGGGCCGAGCGATACGGCGTCGGCGCGGCCTCGCCGGCCACGGCCGCCTCGATGCAGCCGCGCAGCATCAGCGCCACCGGCAGGTAGCCGTGGTCCGAGCCGATATCGGCCAGGCGCGCGCCGGCCGGCACATGCGCCGCCACCCGCTCCAGGCGCATCGACAATGTCTGTTCGTTCAACCCTTGCCCCTTCTTGCAACCCTTGCCCGGCGCCCTCGGCCGGATCGGGCGGCGATTCTGAACGCCCACGCCGCGCTTTTCAAATGCACGCGACCAGGGCCATGGCTCGACCCGGCCAAGCCGCTCGCGTAGGCTTGCGGGTTTCCTTCCGTTGCAAGGCGAAACCACCATGGCAGATATCATCTTCACCCCCGACAGCGACTCGGAATCCATCTCCTCCGACGTGGCCGAGTTCAATGGCCTGCTGGTCACCACCCAGATCCCGACCCGCGCCGACGGCAGCCTGGCGCTGGGCGACATCGTCGAGCAGAGCGAATGCACCCTGCAGGCGCTCAAGGACGCCCTGGAGCGCGCCGGCAGCTCGATGGACCGCGTCGTGCACCTGACCATCTACCTGACCGACATGGCCGACCGCCCGGCGTTCAACGAGGTCTACCAGCGCTTCTTCAGCAAGCCGTGGCCGGTGCGTGCCGCAGTGGGCGTGGCGTCGCTGGCCTTCGACGGCATGCGTGTGGAAGTGACCGCGATGGCTGCCAAGGCCTGATCCTACGCCGCCCCGTGGTTGCGGCTGCTTCGCAGCCCAATCGCGGGGCAAGCCTGCTCCCCCAGAGCTGAGTCATCCCCCTGTGGGAGCCTGCAGCCCCCTTTGGGCAGCCAATGGATGCCCCCGGGCCATTTCACCGGTACAATGCGCGCCTTGCCCGTGACAGCCCGACCATAACGATATGTCCCTCCCAAAGAATCACCTGGAACTGCTCAGCCCCGCCCGTGACGTGGCCATTGCCCGCGAAGCGATCCTGCATGGCGCCGACGCCATCTACATCGGCGGCCCCAGCTTCGGCGCACGCCACAATGCCTGCAACGAAGTCAGCGACATCGCCGGGCTGGTGGAATTCGCCCACCGCTACCACGCGCGGGTCTTCACCACCCTCAATACCATCCTCCACGACAACGAGCTCGAACCCGCCCGCCAGCTGATCCACCAGCTGTACGACGCCGGCGTCGATGCCTTGATCGTCCAGGACCTGGGGGTGATGGAGCTGGACATCCCACCGATCGAGCTGCACGCCAGTACCCAGACCGACATCCGCACCCTGGCCCGGGCCAAGTTCCTCGACCAGGCCGGCTTCTCCCAGCTGGTGCTGGCCCGCGAACTGAACCTGCAGCAGATCCGCGCCATCGCCGCCGAGACTGATGCCGCGATCGAATTCTTCATCCATGGCGCCCTGTGCGTGGCCTTCTCCGGCCAGTGCAACATCTCCCACGCCCAGACCGGCCGCAGCGCCAACCGTGGCGACTGTTCTCAGGCCTGCCGCCTGCCCTACACCCTGAAGGACGATCAGGGTCGCGTGGTGGCGTTCGAAAAGCACCTGCTGTCGATGAAGGACAACAACCAGACCGCCAACCTCAGCGACCTGGTGGACGCCGGCGTGCGCTCGTTCAAGATCGAGGGCCGCTACAAGGACATGGGCTATGTGAAGAACATCACCGCCCACTACCGCAAGGAACTGGACGCCATCCTCGAAGGCCGCCCGGACCTGGCGCGGGCCTCCAGCGGGCGCACCGAGCACTTCTTCGTGCCCGACCCGGACAAGACCTTCCACCGCGGCAGCACCGATTACTTCGTCAGCGACCGCAAGATCGACATCGGCGCCTTCGACTCCCCGACCTTCACCGGCCTGCCGGTGGGCGTGGTGGAGAAGGTCGGCAAGCGCGACCTGCTGGTGGTCACCGACGTGCCGCTGACCAACGGCGACGGCCTCAACGTACTGGTCAAACGCGAAGTGGTGGGTTTCCGTGCCAACATCGCCGAGCCCAAGGGCGAGTTCGAGGAAGACGGCCAGACGCGCTACCGCTACCGCGTCGAGCCCAACGAAATGCCCGAAGGGTTGTACAAGCTGCGCCCCAACCACCCGCTGTCGCGCAACCTGGACCACAACTGGCAGCAGGCCCTGCAGCGCACCTCCGCCGAGCGCCGCGTAGGCGTGCACTGGCATGCCGTGCTGCGCGAGCAGCGCCTGGCCCTGACCGTCACCAGCGAGGAAGGCGTCAGCGTGCAGGTGGCCCTCGACGGCCCGTTCGGCGCCGCCAACAAGCCGCAGCAGGCCCTGGACCAGCTGCACGACCTGCTCGGCCAGCTGGGCACCACCCAGTACCACGCCGATGCCATCGAGCTGGACGCGCCGCAGGCGTACTTCATCCCCAACTCGCAGCTCAAGGCCCTGCGCCGCGAGGCCATCGAGGCGCTGACCGAAGCGCGGGTCAAGGCGCACCCGCGTGGCGGGCGCAAGGCCGAGAGCAACCCGCCACCGGTCTACCCCGAAGCGCACCTGTCGTTCCTGGCCAACGTCTACAACCAGAAAGCCCGCGACTTCTATCACCGCCACGGGGTGCAGCTGATCGACGCCGCCTTCGAAGCCCACGAGGAACACGGCGAAGTGCCGGTGATGATCACCAAGCACTGCCTGCGCTTCTCCTTCAACCTGTGCCCCAAGCAGGCCAAGGGCGTCACCGGCGTACGCACCAAGGTGGCACCGATGCAGCTGGTGCATGGCGATGAAGTGCTGACCCTGAAGTTCGACTGCAAGCCGTGCGAAATGCACGTGGTCGGCAAGATCAAGGATCACATCCTCGACCTGCCCACCCCAGGCAGCGCCGTGGCCCAGGTGGTCGGCCACATCAGCCCGGAAGACCTGCTCAAGACCATCCCCCGCGCGCCGCACTGAGTGCGCAACCCGCTCCCACAGTCGATTCGCACAAAACCTGTAGGAGCGGGCTTGCCCCGCGATCGGGCCGCAAAGCGGCCCCATTTCCGACGTTCATCAATTGGTACTCTGGTACACCAAATACCACTGTAAACGATAATCTCTATCAGTTATGATCCGCGCCTTCCCGCCCCTCGTAGGATCGTACTGCAATGCGTCGTGCGTTCGTTTCATTCTGTCTCATCAATGCCGTTGCCCCCGTTGCCCTGGCTGATCCCGCAGCGCCCCTGGAACTGCAAGCCGTCAATATCGACGCCGCCAGCGATCTGGAGCGTGCCGACGGCCCTGTGATCGGCTACAGGGCCACCCGCTCGGCCAGCGCCACGCGCACCGACACGGCCCTGCACGAAACGCCGCAGTCGGTCAGCGTGGTGCCCAAGGACGTCCTCGAGGATACCGCTGCCACCCGCCTGCAGGACGGCCTGGACTACGCCGGCGGTGTAGGCCGCGCCAACAACTTCGGCGGCCAGGGCCTGACCACCTTCACCGTGCGCGGCTTCACCACCGGCGAGTTCTACCGCAACGGCTTCCCCATCAACCGTGGCTATCCGAACGCGCCCGACGCCAACACCGTCGAACGCCTGGAAGTGCTGCGCGGCCCGGCCACCAGCCTGTATGGCCGCGGCGACCCCGGCGGGACCTTCAACGCAGTCAGCAAGCAGCCCCTGGCCGAGCCCAAGGTCACCTTGGGCAGCCAGTTCGATGACCAGGGCATGCACCGCGCCACCCTCGACGCCACCGGCCCGCTCAGCGAAGACGGCCGCCTGGCCTACCGTCTGAACCTGCTCGGCGAAGGCGGCGAAACCTTCCGCGATAACGTGGAGACTGAGCGCTACAACGTCGCGCCGGTGCTCAGCTGGCAGGTCAATGACACCACGCGCATCGTCTTCGAAGGCGATTTCATGCGCAACAACCACCCCCTGGACCGTGGCCTGACCCGCTACCCGACCCAACGTGGCACCGCCTCGCGCGATACCAATATCTGGGAAAAAGGCAGCGACAACCTGCTGCACAACGACAACGACATGGCCCAGCTGCGTTTCGAGCACCAACTCAACGACGACTGGACCCTGGGCGGCGGCATGCAGTGGCTCGACGGCACCCTCAAGGGCAATGCGGTGGAAGCCAACGAGCTGCAAGCCGATGGCCATACCCTCGGGCGCAACTTCAACTACCGCAAACTGGAATGGACCGACCGGGACTACCAGCTCAACCTGACCGGGCACTTTGACACCGCAGGTTATGCCCATACCCTGCTGACCGGCATCGAATACGAGGATTACGACTACCAGTCCATCATCCATCGCTCGGCCAAAGGCAGCGCGGCCTACCCCATCGACCTGTTCGACCCGGTCCTGGGCCAGCCACGGCCGGCCCTGGTGCGCACCACCACCCACGACAAGGAAAACCTCAAGACCTGGGCCGCGTTCATCCAGGACCAGGTTGCCCTTACAGAACGGCTGAAGGTCCTTGGGGGCCTGCGCTTCGAACGCTTCGAGCACCGGTATGACAACTACCTGCCAGGCGCCGCTGACTGGACCGCCGCCGACAACGCCGTCACCCCGCGCCTGGGCCTGATCTACGACCTGACCGACACCGTTGCCGTGTATGCCAATACTGCCCGTTCGTTCAAGCCCAACAGCGGTGCCAGCCGCCAAGGCCAGGGCTTCGACCCGGAGAAAGGCAAATCCTACGAGCTGGGCGTGAAATGGGAAGCGCTGGATCGCCAGCTGAGCGTCGATGCAGCCGTCTACCACATCGTCAAGGAAAACGTCCTGGCCAACGACCCGCAGGACCCCACCGGCACCTACAAGGTGGCCGCCGGCGAAGTGCGCAGCCGCGGCCTGGACATCACCGTGGCCGGCAACATCACCCCCGAATGGCGGATGATCGGTGGCTACGCCTACGTCGACGCCGAAGTGACCAAGGACACCAGCCTGCCGACCGGCACCCGCCTGGCCAACATTCCGCGCAACAGCTTCAGCCTGCTCAACACCTACGAGTTCCAGGACGGGCTGGCCAAGGGCCTTGGCCTGGGCATGGGCGTGAAGTACATCGACGACCGCGCCGGGCAGACCGCAGCGAGCACCTATACCATGCAGCAGTACACCGTGGTCGACCTGTTGGCGTTCTACCAGGTCAACGAGCATGTGCGCCTGAACCTGGACCTGAAGAACCTGTTCAACAAGGAATACGACGAAGGTGCCTTCAACAACTACGTCTACCCCGGCGCGCCGCGCACGGTGCAGGCGGGTGTGAGCTACACCTTCTGATCCATCGTCAAGGGGCTGCTGCGTTGCGCAAAACCTGTAGGAGCGGCCTTGTGCCGCGAAAGGGCCGCAAAGCGGCCCCTTTTCGCAAAACCTACAGCAAGCCCAACCCTCGCGCCGTGCGATCCACGGCCACCTTGGTCTTGGCCACCAACTCGTCGATATCTCCCCGGCTGGCCACCAGCGCCGGCGCCATGATCATCCGGCCCAGGGTCGAACGAATGATCACCCCTTCCTCGAACCCATAGGTCCGGCATTGCCAGGCCAGGTCGTTCTCGTTGGCGTAGCGCTTGCGCGTGGCCTTGTCTTCGGCGAACTGCAGCGCCGCCACCAGGCCGGCTCCCTGGATCTCACCGATCAGCGGGTGCTCGCCGAACACCTCGCGCAGGCAGCGCTGCAGGTAGGGGCCGGTGTCGTCCTTGACCTGGCGCACAATGCCTTCGTCACGCAAGGCCTTGAGGTTGGCGATCGCCACCGCCGCGGCCACCGGGTGGCCGGAATAGGTCAGGCCGTGGGCGAACACCCCGCCCCGCTCCACCAGCGCCTCGGCGATGCGCTTGGAAAGCACCAGGCCACCCATGGGCACATAGCCGGAGGTCAGGCCCTTGGCGATGGACAAGGTGTCCGGCTCGAAACCGAAGTGCTGATGGGCGAACCATTCGCCGGTACGGCCAAAGCCGCCGATCACTTCGTCGGCGCACAGCAGCACGTCGTACTGGCGGCAGATGCGCTGGATCTCTGGCCAGTAGCTCTCTGGCGGGAAGATCATGCCGCCCGCGCCCTGGAACGGCTCGGCGATGAAACCGGCGACGTTCTCGGCCCCCAGCTCGAGGATCTTCTCTTCCAGCTGCAGGGCGCAGCGTCGGCCGAACGCCTCGGGCGTCAGGTCGCCGCCCGCGGCGTACCAGTAGGGCTCGTCGATATGGGCGACATCCGGGATCAATCCGCCCATCTCGTGCATGAACTTCATGCCGCCCAAGGCCGTGGCCGCCAGGGTCGAGCCGTGATAGCCGTTCCAGCGGCCGATCATGATCTTCTTGCCCGGCTTGCCCATCACCTGCCAGTAGCGACGCACGGTGCGGATCAGTACCTCGTTGGCTTCGGAACCGGAGTTGGTGTAGATCGCATGGCTGTAGTGCCCCGGCAACAGGCTGAACAACAGCTCGGACAGCTCGATCACCGCCGGGTGGGTGGTGTGGAAGAACATGTTGTAGTACGCCAGCTGATCCATCTGGGTGGCGGCGGCGGCGGTCAGGTCCCTGCGGCCGTACCCCAGCTGGGTGCACCACAGGCCCGACATACCGTCGAGGTAGCGCTTGCCATCGTTGTCCCACAGGTGCAGGCCCTCACCGCGCACGATCACCCTTGGGCCTTCGGCGTTGAGCGCCTTCTGGTCGAGGAAGGCATGGATGTGGTGCGCGGCATCGGCGCTCTGGTAGTCGCGGGTTTCGCGTTGGGGCTGGAACGGTGCGTTCATGGTTGTTCTCCGTGGGTGGGGATCAGCGCAGCTGGAACCAGGTGGTCTTCAGTTGGGTGTACTTGTCGAACGAATGCAGCGAGAGGTCGCGGCCAAAGCCGGACTGGCGGCCACCGCCGAAGGGCACCACCACGTCCAGGGCATCGACCGTGTTGACCGACACGGTGCCAGCCTTCAGGCGCCGGGCCACACGGTGGGCGCGGTTGAGGTCATCGCTCCACACCGAGGCAGCCAGGCCGTAGACGCTGTCGTTGGCCAGGCGCAGGGCGTGTTCTTCGTCATCGAAGGCGCTCACCGCCAGCACCGGGCCGAAGATTTCCTCACGGGCCAGGGCCATGTCGGCACGCACGTCGGTGAACACGGTGGGGGCGATGAAATTGTCCGAGCCGTTGATGGTCAGGCGCTGGCCGCCACACAGCAGGCGCGCCCCGTCGGCCCGGGCCTGTTCGATGGCAGCGCTGATGCGCGCGCTCTGGCTGACATCGACGATGGCGCCGGCGCGGCTGGCTGGGTCCAGCGGGTCGCCGGGGAGCCAGTCGCGGGCCTTGAGCAGCAGGCGCTCGACGAACTCATCGTGGATCGTACGTTGCACGTAGAGGCGCGAATTGGCCGAGCACACCTCGCCCTGGTTGAAGAAGATGCCGAAGGCGGCCTTCTCGGCAGCCAGGTCCAGGTCCTGGCAGTCGTCGAACACCAGGTTCGGGCTCTTGCCGCCGCACTCCAGCCATACCTGCTTGAGGTTGGACTGCGCCGAGTACTGCATGAAGTACTTGCCCACCTGGGTGGAGCCGGTGAACACCAGGCAGTCCACGTCCGGGTGCAGGCCCAGGGCCCGGCCGGCCTGTTCGCCAAGGCCCGGCACCACGTTCAGCACGCCTTCCGGCAAGCCGGCTTCCAAGGCCAGTTCAGCCAGGCGCAGGGCCGAGAACGGCGACTGCTCGGCAGGCTTGAGCACCACGCTGTTGCCGGCGGCCAGGGCCGGGGCGACCTTCCACGCGGCCATGTCCAGCGGGAAGTTCCACGGCACCACCGCACCGACCACACCCAGAGCCTCGCGGGTGACGGTGGCCAGGGCATTGCCGGCAGTGGGCGCGACCTGGTCGTAGAGCTTGTCCAGGGCTTCGCCATACCAGGCGAACACCTGCGCGGCCCCGGGCACATCGATGGCATAGGCATCCATTACCGGCTTGCCCATGTTCAGCGAGTCGAGCAGGGCCAGCTCCTCACGGTGGGCCAGCATCAACTCGGCCAGGCGCAGCAGCACGCGCTTGCGTGCGCTGGGCGCCATGCGTGCCCAAGGGCCCTGCTCGAAGGCACGGCGCGCCGAACGCACGGCCAGGTCGACCTCCGTCTCGCCGCACGCTGCGACCTGGGCCAGCAACTGGTTGGTCGCCGGGTTGATCGCCTCGAAGGTCGCGCCCGAGCGGGCCGCCAGCGGGCGGCCGTCGATCAGGGCGGTGTCGATGAAGCGTTGCTGTGCAGCACGCTGCTGCCAATCGCTCAATGTATGCACGCAGGACTCCCTCACGGCCGCTGCGGCGGCCGATGGTTATGGTTGGCAATGGGGTGGCGCGGGTAGCTGGGTCAGCGCCTTCGCAGGTAGCTTTCCAGCGGGTCCTTGCTCAGGCCTTCCTGGGCCTGGGCCAGGGAGTCGATGAACAAGGAGAACAGCTCGGACTGCTTGGCAATGTCCAGCTTGGTGTAGAGGTTCTTGCGGTGGGTCTTGACCGTGTCCTCGCTGATGCCCAGGCGTTCGGCCAGGGAGCGGGTCGAGTGGCCGCGCAACAGGTCCTGGGCGATACGGCATTCGCGCTCGGTCAACAGCGACGAGCCGAAATTGTTCAACGCAGCATTGATCTGCCGCCCCAGGGCACTTTCGAAGCGCCCGCCGAGGCTGTCGGCATCCAGCTGCCCCCAATGCCGGCGGACCACCGCCACCACCCAGGGCGCGACGCGCTTGAGGTCGGCGACCTGCGTAGGATTCAGCCTGCGGGTGCTGCCCAGGGCCACGGCGATGGTCAGCTGGGTATCGAGCGGGACGATGTAGTTGAGTTCGTCTTCGAGGTGCGCGTGCTGGTAGAACGACAGGTAGTACTCGCTGCGCTTGAAATGGTCGGGGGCGACGTCGCTCAACCGGTAGCAGCCAGGGGTGATGCCCTCCATGCAGGCACGGTAGAACGGGCACAGCAGGTAGTAGCCTTCGAGGTACTTCTGCACGTTGCCCTCGGGCAGCCAGGGCCCCTCTTCGTCGTTTGCGAACAGTGCCGAGGGCAGGCCCTTGCGTGGGTACAGGAACACCGTGATGGCCTGGCTCCGGGCCAGGCAGTTGAGCGCGGCGAACAGTGCCTCGACGAAGCCCGGTGTGCCGATGGCCTCGATGACTCGGGCCATCTGCGCGTACCAGTCGAGCGATTTCAGCCGGTCTTTGCTCATGTCGTGGGTCCCCGCCAGGGTTGTTCTTATGGTGTCGCTGGGCAGGATTGTTTCATGCGATCGCCAGGGCGACCATCACCCTTCGGGGTGAGGCCGTGGCCCGAACGGGAATGAACGACCGGTCACCCTCACCAGCCTAATGCCAGGCAAGCCAACCCTGGAGGAGACTGGCCATGGCCGACCCCAAGCAGCCCGTGAACCCCGTGCACCCCGACCCCTACGTGGACGAAATCCCCCATGACCCTGGAGAGCAGGTACCACAGCCGGAGAAACAGGCGCCCGACTGGCCCGAAGGCCAGGTGCCGCCAGAAGAGCAGTCGGACGGCTGAGCGACCGTTGGTCGCCCCTGCCCCCGCGCCGATGGATTTCCCATCACCGGAGCTGGATCTGAATTCATGAGACGTGGCCGATGGCCCTGCTCTCACTCCTGTGTTCGGCCCGCCGCCGGCGGGCCCTTTTTCCGAACCCGTGGAGGCCACATCATGTACGACTTCCTGCAGATGGGCGGCGGCAACGTCCAGGACGACTGGCCGGAGCTCGACCCGAACGTGCAACCAGACCAACGCAACGACCGCGCCGATGACCCGGACACCGACCCCAGCATCGAAGATGACGGCAATCGCCCGGGCGTACCGGCCAGCGACCCGGAGTCCGGCGCCTGAACAGCCGCGGGGCAAGCGGCTTCCCCTTCAGCCAGGAGAAACCGCTTGCCCCGCAAAGGCCCGCGTCAGGCCGTGACCGCTTCGCTGCCGGGCGGGTCACCCGGCACGGCAGCCTGCGTCACGCCCTCACCGGTGGTCGGCACGAAGGCCGGCCCGCTGCCGGAGAGCCGCCAACTGACGTCGGTCACACCATAGCGCTCCGCCATGGGCCGGCTGACCTTCCTGATCTTCTCCCGTCCGAACTTCGGAATGATCCCGACCCCAGCATCACAGCTGGCCCAATGCCAGGCCTCGGCATTGTCCATGCGTTCCAAACGAATGATGAAACTGCGCGGCTGGCCGTGCAGCCGGTAGTCGATGATGTACAACTGTGGGGTTGGCATCTTGGGGCCTCCTTTTCGCCAGGGATGACTTTCTGATTGATTGGGGTTTTCCGTGAAGATTCAAAAGATTGTCGAACAATTTGAATGAATGGCCTGATGCCCCTGGGCAATCTGCCTAGGCTCGAACAGCTCGGGCAGGTAGCGCTGCACATAGGTCTGGTGCGCAAGGTCCATGCGTGCATGCTTCGATTACTGTGGCGAAACACGAACGACCCCAGACAGGCGGCCGCTGGCCACCTGCCTGGGGTCGGCGCCCGGCAGCGTCAGCACCGGGCTTCAGCGAATGCGCGCATTCACTGGTTGCGCCCGCCGCCGTGGCTGTGCTGGCCGCCCTTGCGGCCTGCCTCGGAAGCGCGTTCACGGTCGTTGGCGAAGTTACCCCCGGAATTCTGGCCGCCCTTGTGGCCGGCGCGGGAGGCTTTTTCGCGGTCGTTGGCGAAATTGCCTGGGTTGGTTTCCTTGGTGCCGCCACGTTGTCCGGATTGCTCTTGGTCACGAGCCATGTCATTTCTCCTTGCGAGTGGATTGGCTTTGCACGCAATTGCACCGTGCAGTAGTTCCGAACAGGTCGCAGCGCCAACTGCTCAATCGATCTGGGCCACCGCTGACGAGTGGCGCGAAACACTCCGGCAGGTAAAAGATTGCGCGCCAGCGGCTGGCGTACCACAGCCGCCCGCGCAAGTTTTTGGCACTGTCGCAGGCTGTCGAGGTCATAGCTCGACAGGCTCGTCATCGCTCGCCGCCAGGCACATCGCCTGCCTATAATCGGGCATCACAGATGCCCGGCGATGCTTCGATGGGCCACCTTTAGGTCTGCACAAGGCTGCGTCCCATGAAGTCGTCCTCCAAGCCTACCCTCGCCTCGCCACACAACCCGGCGCTGAGCCCGAGCCACCTGGCATTTCCGGTGGTGGGCATCGGCGCATCGGCCGGCGGGCTGGAAGCCATCTGCACCTTTTTCCGGCAGATGCCTGCCGATTGCGACATGGCCTTCGTGGTGGTCCTGCACCTGTCGCCCGACCACCAGAGCGTGGCCGACCGGATCATCCAGGAAACCACCGCCATGCCGGTGCAACAAGTCAGCGAACCGGTGCCGATCGAGCGCAACCACGTCTACGTGATTTCCCCGGCCAACCGCTTGTCCACCAACGACGGCTACCTGCGGGTCAGCCCGGCCAACCGCCGCCGGGGCGACCATGTGGCCATCGACCTGTTCTTCCGCGACCTGGCCGACGTGCACAAGGATCATGCCTTCTGCGTGGTGCTGTCCGGCACCGGGGCCGATGGCGCCGTGGGCCTTTCGCGGATCAAGGAGCAAGGCGGCGTGACCCTGGTGCAGTCGCCGGACGATGCGTTGTACGACAGCATGCCACGCGCGGCCCTGGAGACCGGCATGGTCGACATGGTGCTGCCGGCCGCCGAGATGCCGCAGAAACTGCTGGAGCTCTGGCACAACGCCCGCCAGGTCAAGCTGCCGCAGATCGAGGACGACAGCCTGCCGCCAGCACTCGGTACCCGCAGGGGCGACCCGCGCCATGCCGAACCCTTGCTGGAGGAAATCCTCCTGCTGCTGCGCACCAACACCGGCCATGATTTCCAGCACTACAAGCGCGCCACCGTGTTGCGCCGCATCGAGCGGCGCCTGCATGTCACGGGCCAGGCAGACCTCGCCGCCTATTACCGCTACCTGGAGCAGCACCGCGAGGAGTCCGCGGCGCTGCTGGCCGACATGCTCATCGGCGTGACCAACTTCTTCCGCGACCGGGAGGCGTTCGAGGCACTGGAACGCCATGTACTGCCGGAGCTGGTCAGCGACGGCGAAAGCGGCGACGGGCCGGGCGAGATCCGTATCTGGTCGGCGGGCTGCTCCACCGGCGAAGAGGCCTACAGCCTGGCCATGCTGGTGTGCGAGCAACTGGCCGTGGAGCGACGCGAGGCCAAGGTGCAAGTATTTGCCACCGACCTGGACGAACGGGCCATCGCCACCGCCCGCACCGGCAGCTATTCGGAGGCCATCGTCACCGACGTGCCGCCGGCGCGTCTGCGCCAGTTCTTCGTCAAGGAAGACCAGCACTACCGGGTGCGCAAGGAAATCCGCGAGAAGGTGCTGTTCGCCCGGCACAACCTGCTCTCCGACCCGCCGTTCTCCCAGATCGACCTGATCGTCTGCCGCAACCTGCTGATCTACCTCGATCGCGAGGTGCAGCAGGACATCCTGCAGATGTTCCATTTCGCCCTGCGCCCGGGCGGCCACCTGTTCCTGGGGTCGTCCGAATCGGCCGACCTCGGCAACGAGCTGTTCGCCCCGGTCGACAAGCGCAACCGTATCTTCCGTGCCCGCCCGGCGAGCCCCGCCAACCGCATGCCGGGGCGCCAACTGCCGGGCACGGAGCTGCTCGCCACCCAGCCCGACAACCGCACCAAGGCCCGCCCCGGCCGCAAGCCCTCCTACGCCGAGGTGCACCACCGCGCCCTGGCCCGTCGTACGCCACCGAGCCTGATCGTCGATGGCGATGGCAACATCCTGCACATGAGCGAAGGCGTCGGGCGCTTCCTGCACCTGGTGGGCGGCGAGCCGAGCCGCAACCTGATCAACCTGGTGCTGCCCGCCCTGCGTCTGTCGCTGCGCAGCACTCTGTTCCAGGCACGCCAGGGCGCCCAGGCGGTCACCTCGCGCCCGGTCGACCTCGGCGAAGGCGAGCATAAGGTGCAGGTCGAAATCGTGGTCCAGCCGCACAAAGACGAACCCAGTGGCAGCGAATGCCTGCTGGTGGTGTTCGAGGAGCGCATACCTGACCCTTCCCTGGTGCCTACCGGCGGTATCCGCCAAACCGACAGCATGGTGCTGGCCAACCTCGAACGCGAATTGCAGCGCACCCGCCTGCAACTGCAGGAAACCATCGAGCAATCAGAGATCTCCAGCGAAGAACTGACCGCCTCCAACGAGGAGATGCAGGCGATCAACGAGGAGCTGCGCTCGGCCAGCGAAGAGCTGGAAACCAGCAAGGAAGAGCTGCAGTCGATCAACGAGGAACTGCTCACGGTCAACTACGAGCTCAAGAACAAAGTGGAGGAAACCGACAAGGTCAACGACTACCTGAGCAACCTGATCGCCTCCACTGCCATCGCCACAGTGTTCGTCGACCGCAACCTGCATATCCGCTGGTTCACCCCACGCGCCACCGACATCTTCAACATGCTGCCGGTCGATACCGGCCGCTCCCTGCTCGACATCACCCACCGCCTGGACTACCCGGAGCTGGCCGACGATGCCCGCGCGGTGGCCCAGGGCGAGACCACCATCGAGCGCGAGGTCGGTGGCGAGAACCAGCGCTGGTACCTGGCCCGCCTGCTGCCATACCGTGCCAGCGAGCAGAAGATCGACGGCACCGTGCTGACCTTCATCGACATCAGCAAGGGCCGCGCTGTAGAGGAGCGCCTGCGCCTGGGCGAGGAGCGCATGCGCCTGGTGGCCGAGAGCACCCACGAGTTCGCCATCATCCTGCTCGACGAACAAGGCCTGGTGACCGACTGGAACACCGGCGCAACACTGATCTTCGGCTACACCAAGGCCGAGGTAATCGGGCGCAACTACGAGCTGATCTTCACCGAGCAAGACCGCAAGGACGGCGTGCCCGCTCGCGAGCTGCGCGGTGCCCGCCTCAACGGCCGGGGCCAGGACGAGCGCTGGCACGTGCGCAAGGATGGCAGCCGGTTCTATTGCAGCGGCGAGGTGTCGTTGCTCAAGGGCAGCAGCCTGCGCGGCTACGTGAAGATCGCCCGTGACCTGACCGGGCACAAGCGCCTGCATGACGAACAATCCAAGCAACTGGCCGAGTCCCAGAGCAGCAGCCACATGAAGGACGAGTTCTTCGCCATCATGTCCCATGAGCTCAAGCACCCGCTGAACCTGATCCAGCTCAACGCCGAGATCCTCCGGCGCCTGCCGGTGGTGAAGAACGCCACCGCCGCCAGCAAGGCGGTCGGCACCATCTGCGAGGCCGTGGCCAGCCAGGCACGGATCATCGACGACCTGCTCGATGTGGCGCGCATCCGTACCGGCAAGCTCAAGCTCAAGACCGAGCCCGTAGACTTGTGCGCGATCCTGCGCGACATCCACGCCGTGGTGCGCAGCGAGCAGCACCCGTGCGATGTGGTACTGGAGCTGTCTGCCGACGGCCAGCCGCTGTACATCGAGGGCGATATCACCCGCCTGGAACAGATCATCTGGAACCTGCTCAACAATGCACTGAAGTTCAGCCCCGCCGGCAGCCAGATCCGCCTGGTGCTGGGCCGTCAGGGCGAACAGGCCCTGCTGCACGTGATCGACCAGGGCGTGGGCCTGAGCGAGGAAAGCCTGGAAAACATCTTCGACCTGTTCACCCAGGCCGCCCCGCAACTGGCCAGCCACAGCCGTGAAGGGCTGGGGATCGGGCTGTCGCTGGTGCGCCAACTGGTCCAGGCCCATGGCGGTACTGTCCAGGCCAGCTCGCCTGGGCTCGGCAAGGGCTGCACCTTCATCGTTCGCCTGCCGCTGTGCGACCCCAGCCAGCAGCTGCAATGCGACGCCGGCGACCAGGGCAGCGAGGGGCGGCTCGAGGGCATCCGGGTGCTGCTGGTCGATGACGCTCCCGACGTGCTGGAGATCATGCAGCAGTTGCTGGAAATGGAAGGTGCCCAGGTACACGCTTTCAGCGACCCGCGCGCAGCCCTGCAGGCCGCTGCAGGCAGCGAGTACGACATCATCCTCTCGGATATCGGCATGCCGGTCATGGACGGCCATGCCCTGATCAAGGCGCTGCGGGAAAGCCCGCACCTGAGCACCATCCCCGCCATCGCCCTGACCGGCTACGGCGCCAGTGCCGACCAGTACAAGTCACGGCAATCGGGCTTCGATCGCCATTTGAACAAGCCCGTCGCCTACGACGAACTGGTCGAGGCCATCGAGGCATTGAGCGGCTCCCAGCCCTACTGACCGCTCATCCGGGTGTTGGCGCGTCCGACTCAACCTCCAGGCGCTTTTCCGGGCCAAATCCAGCAGGACCACTGGATTTTGCCTGGAGCCTGCATGAAGTCCGTCAAGCACCGCGCCACCGTGATCTGTCGTCACGGCAGGAAGACCCGCAAATGGCTGTGGGTGAGAAAGCCCAAGGCACCATGGACCCTGCCGGGCGGCAAGATCGAGCCCGGTGAGACGCCGGCCCAGGCTGCCGAACGTGAGTTGCTCGAGGAAACCGGGCTCAAGGCCCAGGACCTCACCTTCCTGATGCGCTACGAATCGCCCCAGCGCGTGCATTACGTGTTCGAGGCCCTGTTCGCCGATGAGCCCCAGCCCGCCGCCAGCCACGAGATCGCCGACTGCTGTTTCGAACACCTCGACCGGGTGCCGGCGATCAAGGATGAGATCAAGCTGCTGATCCGGTCATTGCTCGCCTGCGACCAGACCCTGGCCGCGTCGGTGCGGTGACTTTTTGGGAGGTGCTATGGTGCTGGACAAGCTCAAAGTGCCCTAGGTTGGTTTAATACTTCTCAGCCGTACAAATATGGCTCAGGCGCCGCTCGCTTCGTGGGAGCTGGCGACAGCCTGCAATGGGCCGCAAAGCGGCCCCTTAAGTCTGGAGGGGCTCCACCGTTCGAGGGCTTGGGGCTGCTTTGCAGCCCATCGCAGGCTGTCGCCAGCTCCCACCGAAGACCTGCGAAATCCCTGTGGCAGGCTTGACCCGCGATTGGCCGGCCCTGGTAGCGCGGTGCCATGCAAGGGCTTGGCCCTTGATCGCGGGGCAAGCCCACACCTACAGCTTGCCGATCAGGGCAGCAGGGTCCAGCGGCCGCTGTTCTGACGCTGGGCTGGCTCCACCGGGCCATCGTGCTGGGTGTAGAGGAACATCCCCGACTGGTCCGTGAGGCACTTGAGCGTCAGGGTATAGGTGGCACTACCGTCTGGATGCCGTTCGGTCATGTCGATTTCACCCAGACCACGCTGGATGTTCCTGTATTCGTACTTGCCTTCCATTTTGATATCGGTACCCAACACCTCCAGCGTATAGCGTTCATGCCCGAAATCGACCTTCACCATACGACCGGCATTGGGATTGCTGGGCTGATAAAGCGGGTCGCTCAGGTTGATCATCTGTCGCTGGTTCAAGTCCAAAGGCACGTCACAGCTGGAAGCCATTGCTACGGCCGGAGCAACCAGGGCAAACAACACACACAGACTTTTGCGATACATAGGGACATCTCCTTGAAATGTCCTCTCCATGTTAAGGATCCGTATCGCATGGTCTGTAGGAAAAGCTGCAAGTCTCGCCGCCCCTTACCTCACGCATGCACACTGTGCTGGCAGGCATCCGCCTCGATGGGCATCTCGTCGATGGCATGGATCATCCCGCTCTCCAGCGCTTCCTTGGCACCGAGGATGCGCGGGTAGGCCATCAGATAGCGCGGCACGTCCAACACCTCGGTGGCCCCTTCGGTGCGCTCGGCCACTATCTGTGCATACAGGCGCAGGTCGTAGTCCAGGCTCATCGCATATTCGGCCATGCGCGAATGGTCCACCGAGCCGTGCAAGGTCCAGTGGAACGGGTGGAACAAGAATTTGCTCAACGCGCAGGCCGTACGGTGCTCGCCCGCCAGGAACAGGATATTGCCCATGGACTCCACCGTGCCCAGGTTGTGGGTATGCACCTGTACCGGCAGCGAGCGCAGGAAGTTGTACAGGGTGAACCCGTAGCTGCACTCCCCGCCCATGGTAGCGATATTGATCTGCAAAACCTCGGCGCCCTGTTGCAGGGCCCGGGCGCTGGTGCTGATCAGGTTGCCGCAGGTGGACGAGTTGATCGGCCCGGTGAAGTGAATGATGTGTCTGGCCATGCTTGCCTCCAAGGTTGGCGGAAATCATTCCAGTGAAACGTCAATCGGATTGCTCGACGGCGTCCGGTGGCGCGCCGTTGCCGTTCTTGTCCTTTTCGCCCATGCGCTGGTACTGCTTGCGCAAGGCATGCAGCTGGGCCGAATCCATGTCCTCCAGGGCCAACAGTGCTTTGTGTGCCTTGCGCGTGGTGCGCAGCAGCTCGTCGATCTTGATGTGCAGCACGTCGTTGTCGCGGTTCTGGGTGTTCTGGATCAGGAACACCATCAGGAAGGTGATGATGGTGGTCGAGGTGTTGATCACCAGTTGCCAGGTGTCGTTGAAGTCGAACAACGGCCCGCTCACGGCCCAGGCCACGATCAGCAACAGGGCGATGGCGAAGGTCAGCGGTCGGCCAGCCCATTTGGCCAGCCAGTGGGCGAAACGGTCGAATTTCATGCCGGCAGTCCTCCTCAGCCACCCGGCATCAGCCCGGCAGCTTGTCCTCGCCAGGCAAGCCTTGCAGGTCAGGGTCGTCGGGCAGGACCTCTGGGTCATCCTCGGGCTTCTCACTGGCCTGCGGTTGCGCGTTCAGTTCTTCGAAATCGGTGTCGGTGTTCATGGTTCGGTTCCTCTGCCAATGCCAGGCGGGCCAAATCCTCCCCTGGCATGCGGTGGAATCGCCGGCGGCGGCAAAGTTCAAAAACGATGCCCCGCTCCACTCGTCAAACTTCCTGAACCCTCACCGCCTGCGTCGAGTCGCAATTCAAGGACAGACCTGCAACCCATCACGAACGAAGGACGGCAACGTGAGTGATATCCGTATAGGCATTTCCGGTTGGCGCTACGGCCCCTGGCGCAAGGATTTCTACCCCAAGGGGCTGCGCCAGGACGACGAACTGGCGTTCGCCTCGCGGGCGGTCAACAGCATCGAGATCAATGGCTCGTTCTATGCCCTGCAGACGCCGCAGCGCTATGGCCAGTGGCGCGACGCAACGCCGGAAGACTTCGTGTTCTCGGTCAAGGCGCCGCGCTACATCACCCATGTGAGAAGGCTCAAGGACATCGAGGAGCCCCTGGCCAACTTCTTCGCCTCCGGCCCGTTGCAGCTGGGCCACAAGCTGGGCCCGGTGCTCTGGCAGTTCCCGCCCAGCATGAAGTTCGACGCGGCACGTTTCGCCGACTTCCTCGAACGCCTACCCCATGACCGTGCCGCTGCCCGAGCCTTGGCCGAGCACTGTGCCGAACGCCTACGGGGCAACGGCGGCACCGATATCGACGGCAACGCGCCTTTGCGCCATGCCGTGGAGATCCGCCACGAGAGCTTCCGGTGTGCCGAATTCGTCGAGCTGCTGCGCAAGCACAAGGTCGCGCTGGTGGTGGCCGACAGCGCCGGCAAGTGGCCCTATGTGGAGGATGTCACCGCCGACTTCATCTACATGCGCCTGCATGGCGACGTCGAGCTCTACAGCAGCGGCTACACCGCCCGCGCCCTGCGCCGCTGGAAGGAACGCATCCTGGTCTGGAGCCAGGGCGGCCAACCCGACGACGCCGAACTGATCGTCCAGCGTGCGCCGCACGAGCGCGCCTCGCGGGACGTCTACTGCTACTTCGACAATGACCAGAAAGTCCACGCACCCTACGATGCCCGTCGCCTGCTGGAAAAACTGAACCTCGCCGGCGAGCTGGTCACCGAGCCTGGGGTGGAACCGGAGGTCGAATTGTGAACAAGACCATGCCAGCTCCCCGATGCATCATCGACAAGATCACTGCGGTGCACCGTCTGAATGTGCTGACGATCAACGTGCACAAGGGCTTCACCCTGTTCAACCGGCGCTTCATCCTGCCCGAGCTGCGCGAGGCGGTTCGGGCCACCGGCGCGGACCTGGTGTTCCTCCAGGAGGTTCATGGCAGCCACCAGATGCACGCGCAGCGTCATCCGGCCTGGCCACAGACGCCGCAGTACGAGTTCCTCGCCGACACCATGTGGCCACAGTTCGCCTACGGTCGCAACGCGGTCTACCCCCACGGCGACCATGGCAATGCCCTGCTCTCGAAATTCCCTATCGCCGAATACCACAACCTCGATGTCTCGATTGCCGGCAACGAACAACGCGGCCTGCTGCATTGCCGCCTGGAAGTGCCAGGCCACGACCAGTTGCATGCGGTGTGCGTGCACCTGGGCCTACGTGAAGCGCACCGCCAGGCCCAGGTCCGCTTGCTGCTGGAACTGCTCGACAGCCTGCCGACCGATGCTCCGGTCATTGTCGCCGGCGATTTCAATGACTGGCGGCTCAAGGCCGACGCGGTGCTGTCCGAGCGCCTGGTCGAGGCCTTCGGCGAACGCCTGGGCACACCGGCGCGCAGCTTTCCGGCGCGCCTGCCCTTGCTGCGCCTGGACCGCATCTACCTGCGCAACGCCATGCCCGGCAGGGTCCAGGTGCTGTCCAAATACCCCTGGTCGCACCTGTCCGACCATGCGCCGCTGGCGGCGGAGATCAGCCTATGAACCGGCCTTGGGTGGAAGGCAACCATGTGCAGTTGCTGATCAACGGCGAGCAGTATTACCCACGCGTGTTCGAGGCCATGGCCCGGGCACGTGAAGAGATCCTGCTCGAGACCTTCATCATCTACGACGACAAGGTCGGCCAGCAGCTGCAACAGGTACTGATCGATGCCGCCCGGCGTGGCGTGCGGGTCGAAGTGGCCGCCGACGGCTATGGTACTGCCGACCTGCCGGATGCCTTCATTTCGGCCATGACCGAAGCCGGTATCCGCTTCCACGCCTTCGATCCACAGCCGCGCCTGGTGGGCATGCGCACCAACCTGTTCCGGCGCTTGCACCGCAAGATCGTGGTGATCGACGGCGAGCTTGCGTTCATTGGCGGCATCAACTACAGCGCCGACCACCTGGGCGACTTCGGCCCCATGGCCAAGCAGGACTATGCCGTGGAGGTACGCGGCCCGGTGGTGGCCCAGGTGCACGCCACCAGCCGCCGGCTGCTGGCGCCGGTGCTGGAGCCGCCCAGCCAGGTGCGCCCGGTGACCGAGCCCAGCGGCTCGGCCTGCGCGGTGCTGGTGGAGCGTGACAACGGCCGCCACCGCAACGACATCGAAGCCTACTACCTGGAAGGTTTTCGCCTGGCCCGTCAGCGCATCTTGGTGGCCAACGCCTACTTCTTCCCCGGTTACCGCCTGATGCGCGAACTGCGCAACGCCGCGCGCCGGGGCGTGGAGGTGGTGCTGATCCTCCAGGGGCAGCCGGACATGCGCTGGGTCCGGGCTCTGTCGCGGCTGCTGTACAACTACCTGCTGCGCGATGGCGTGCGCATCCATGAGTACTGCCAACGCCCGCTGCACGGCAAGGTCGCATTGGTGGACGACCAATGGGCCACGGTCGGCTCGAGCAACCTCGACCCCTTGAGCCTGTCGTTCAACCTGGAAGCCAACCTGCTGATCCGCGACCGCACTTTCAACCAGACGCTGTACCAGCACCTGAACGAACTGGCCAACGAACACTGCAAGGCCGTCACCCTGGAGCGCATGGTGCGGGGCTATTGGTGGCGAGCGCCGTTGATCTTCCTGTGCTTCCACGTGATCCGCCACTTCCCGCAGATCGCCGGCTGGTTCCCCGCCCACCGCCAGGTCCTGCAGTCGCTGTGCCCCGGCGAACAGGAAACCCAGGCCTATCACGAGGGCAAGACCTGATGGAGCACACGCCTTGGCGCACCTGGGGCAAACGCCTGATGACCCTATTGTTCCTGGTGCTGATCCCGACCTTGCTGTACCTGCTGGCGCGCAACCTGGACTGGAACGAGGTGCGCCAGTCGTTGCTGGCCTACAAGCCCGGCACCCTGGCCATCGGCCTGGTGCTGGCGTTCACGAGCTACCTGACCTTCGCCAGCTACGACCTGCTCGGCCGCGCCTATACCGGCCACCACCTGCCGGCTCGCCAGGTACTGCCGGTTGCGTTCGTGTGCTATGCGTTCAACCTCAATTTCACCACCTGGGTGGGCGGTGTGGCCTTGCGTTACCGGCTGTACGGACGCCTGGGCCTGGATACACCGACCATCACCCGTATCCTCACCCTGGGCCTTCTGACCAACTGGGTGGGCTATATGCTGCTGGCGGGAACGGTGTTCGCCCTGGGCCTGGTCGAGATGCCCAACAGCTGGGCGGTGGGCGCCACTGGCCTGCGCTTGATCGGTGTGCTGCTGCTGGCGCTCGCCCTGGGCTACCTGCTGGCCTGCGCCTTCGCCAAGCGTCGCACCTGGAGCCTGCGGGGACATGAGCTCACCCTGCCTTCGCTGCGCCTGGCGCTGTGCCAGGTGGCCCTGGGCGCGGCCAACTGGGCATTGATGGCGGCACTGATCCACTGGCTGCTGCCCCATGAACTGTTCTACCCGTCCATCCTCGGCATTCTCCTGATCAGTTGCGTGGCCGGTGTGGTGGCGCATATTCCCGCCGGGCTCGGCGTGCTCGAGGCGGTGTTCCTCGCCCTGCTCCACGGCCAGATCGGCCAGGGCAGCCTGGTGGCCGCGCTGTTGGGCTACCGTACCCTGTACTACCTGATTCCCTTGCTGCTGGCGCTGCTGGTGTACCTGGTCCTGGAGAAACGTGCCAGGGCCATGCGCCGGCGTGGCAAGGCCGCAATGCGCAAGACCTGACGAAGGCCGCCACGGCCGGGAGGTGTCCGATGCGTTTTTCCATCCTGCTGTTGTTGCTCGGCAGCCTGGCCAGTACCCAGGCGCTGGCCGAGGCCTGCGAAGTGCTCACCCGCTCCTCCAGCGACGCGGTCAAGCCCGTGGAGCGGCGGACCTGCTACAGCTACGGCAACATGCCCGCCGAGGCCATCGCCTGGTCGTGCAGCAACGAAAGCAAGGACATGATCAGCACGCAGAAACACAAGGTAGCCCGCTGCGCCGATGGCAGCGTCGGCAGTTGCATCGCGCCGCTGACCCAGGAGTCGCTGGCCAACCCCAATGCCGCCGGCCGCGACGAGCCTTCGACCAAGCCCGCCGTGCCCAAGGATGCGCGGGTGATCACGTACTACTACGACACCCCAAGCCTGGCCCAGGCACGTGCCGACTGCGAACGCAAGGATGGCATCTGGCAGACGCACTGACCGCCGGTCGCAGCTTCGGAACGTCGGCATCCGGCTGGGCTCCCCCGTAGTAGACGCGTTGATTTTCACTGCAAAGGAGAGAAGCGCCATGCCACGTGGAGACAAAGACAAGTACACCGACAAGCAGAAACGCAAGGCCGAGCACATCGAGGAGAGCTACGAGGCCAAGGGCGTGTCCAAGGACGAAGCCGAGTCCCGCGCCTGGGCCACGGTCAACAAACAGTCCGGCGGTGGCGAGCGCAAAGGTGGCTCGGGGCAGAAGAAGAGCCCCCAGGCCAAGGAAAAGGCTCGCGAATCTTCGGCCAAGCGCGCCGCCGCCACCCGCCGCGGCGTGCCCCGGCCAGGGCAACGGCTGGAGGACATGACCAAGACCGAACTGCTGGACCGCGCGCGCAAGCGCAATATCTCCGGACGCTCGACCATGCGCAAAGGCGAGCTGATCGAGGCGCTGCGCAAGGCGGCTTGATATCGGTGTAAACCCCTGTGGAGCGTAATGCGTTCACTTAAAGCGCTTCGGTGCCTGTCAGATCGAGCGCCGCCCGCGCGGCGCATCGCGAGCTGCGCTCGCTCCTACGTTTGTTTCGGGCCAATTATGCCTGTGGGATTTTCGCGCGGACGCCTTGGAGCATGACGCGATATTGTGACGTACGCACCAGGCGGTCGCGCGCGCCTGTCACAGGCGTTACTGGCCGTAAACAAACGTAGGAGCGAGCGCAGCTCGCGATGCGCCGCGCGGGCGGCGCTCGATCCTACAGGCAGCACTGGCCTCTTGCTCTCTGTGCGACAGCGCCTCAAGGCGAAATCGGATCGCTCGCCGGGAAGGTTTCGTCCAGCGCATTGTCCACATTACTCTCCTTGGGCTGCACCATCTCGGCGCAATTGCAGCCGGCCATGCGGCACGGCTCGCCGTTGCGGTGGCCAGTGGCGCAGGCTTCGCAGCAGTAGGCCTTGTCATCCTGCAGCACGGCATTGGCGTCGACAGTGCAGGCACAGTGGTTACAGGCACAACGTTGCTCGGTCATGGTCAGCTCCTTCGTTCATCGTCATCGGGGTCGACCGGCGATACCTCGTCGGTCCACGGCTCGCCATCGAGCGGCGCGGAGCGGGCCAGCTCGGCTTCATCGAGGCCGATGCCACCGCCGATCTCGTGCTCCTCGACACGGCGCAGTGTCTTGTCCGCCGGGCCGCCCGCGCCACCGGGTTCATGGGGGTCGCGGGCACCGGTCTGGTCATAGAGGGTGTCCGGGCTCAGGTCATCGAGGGTGACGTTGTCTTCGTGCAGGCTGTCGCTCAAGGCTTCGCCGCCACTCATGCCACTTTCTGCCACCCGCCGAGGGGGGTACTCCTGGGCCACTTCCTGGGCTGGGCGTTCATCACCGGCGCGGCCCTCGCGCTCGTCTTGACGCTCGCTGAAGTCCAATTCATGCACGCTGCCCATACGGTCCTCGGTATCGTCGATGTCGACCTGGGGCCTGGTTTTCGGGTCGTCTGGCTGGGGCATCACGGCTCTCCGTCAGGTGGGTTCATGCGGTCGACTCCCAGGGCCGGGCAATGATTCAGAGTTTCTGCCCGGTGGCGCGCGCAGGCGGAAATTTTGAACTCTGCCCAGCGCAGCTCCCTCCCACCTCTAGAGACCCGCGTACCGTCCCGGAGCCCGACATGGCCAAGCCCCTGCAGGAGTACCAGCGCAAGCGCGACTTCAACGCCACGCCCGAACCGTCCGGCACGCGCCGGCGTGGCCAGGCCGCCCATGCGCTGCAGTACTGCATCCAGAAACACGACGCCAGCCACCTGCATTACGATTTCCGCCTGGAGCTCGATGGCACCCTCAAGAGCTGGGCGATTCCCAAGGGCCCTTCCCTGGACCCGAAGGTCCGGCGCCTGGCCGTGCACGTCGAGGACCACCCGCTGGACTACGCCGACTTCGAAGGCCACATCCCCGAAGGGCATTACGGTGCAGGCGATGTGATCGTCTGGGACCGTGGTATCTGGGAGCCCGAAGGCGACCCCCATGCCGGCTACGCCAAGGGCAAGCTGCGCTTTCGCCTGCAGGGCGAAAAGCTCTCCGGAACCTGGAACCTGTTCCGCACCCACCTGGCCGGCAAGAAGGAGCAGTGGATGCTGGTCAAGTCCCAGGACAGTGAGGCGCGCAGCGAGGCCGAGTACAGCATCGTCCAGGCCCAACCCGACAGCGTGCTCAGCGAGCGAACCCTGGTGCCACGCCGGGCCAAGGCCAGCGCCAAGCCGACCAAGCGCCCCGCCGCCCGTCCACGTGCCAGCGCCGGGAAGAAAGCCGAACTGCCCGAACACCTGCAGCCGCAGCTGGCCACGCTGGTCGACTCGCCCCCGGCCGGGGACTGGCGCTATGAGGTCAAGTTCGACGGCTACCGCATCCTCGCCCGTATCGACGGCGAAGACGTACGCCTGTTCACCCGCAACGGCCATGACTGGAGCGAGAAGATGCCTCACCAGGTCCAGGCCCTGCGCGCGCTCAAGCTCGGGTCCGCCTGGCTCGATGGCGAGGTGGTGGTCGCCGGCGAAAACGGCATGGCCGACTTCCAGGCCCTGCAGAACGCCTTCGACACCGCCCATGACGAGCACATCGTCTACTACCTGTTCGACCTGCCCTTCCTCGGCGGGCAGGACCTGCGCCAGGTGCCGCTGCAAGACCGCCGCGAGACATTGCGCCAGCTGCTCGAGGGGCGCGAGTCGGAACAGGTGCGGTTTTCCGCCGACTTCGACCAACCCGTCGATTCGCTGCTCGACAGCGCCTGCCAGCTGGAGCTCGAAGGCCTGATCGGCAAGCGCGCCGACAGCCCCTACGTAGGCCGGCGCAGCAGCGATTGGGTCAAGCTCAAGTGCAAGCAGCGCCAGGAGTTCGTGATCGTCGGCTACACCGACCCCAAGGGCAGCCGCAATGGCTTCGGCGCCCTGCTGTTGGCCCTGCACGACAACGACAGCGGCCAATTGCGCTATGCCGGCAAGGTCGGCACGGGTTTCAGTGCCACCACCCTGGACAGCATCCATGCACGGTTGAAACCCCTGGAGGTGCCCGAGCCAGCCCTGGCCAAGCCGCCGACCGGGGCCGAAGCCCGTGGCGTGCACTGGCTCAAGCCGCAACTGCTGGCCGAGGTCGCCTATGCCCAGATGACCCGCGACGGCGTGGTACGCCATTCGGTGTTCCATGGCCTGCGTGACGACAAACCGGCCACCGCCATCGACCTGGAGCGCGCCATGCCCAAGACCCGCTTGTCCACGCCTGGCACCAAGGCCCAGGCCGCCGAGCTCGGCGAGCTGCGCCTGACCCACCCCGATCGGGTGATCGACGCCACCAGCGGCGTGACCAAGCGCCAGGTGGCCGAGTACTACGCCCAGGTCGCCCGCTGGATCCTGCCGCAACTCAAGGACCGCCCGGTCGCCCTGGTGCGCGCGCCGGACGGCCTGGGCGGCGAGCTGTTCTTCCAGAAGAACGCCGGGCAACTGCACATCCCCAAGGTGGTCAGCTACAGCAAGGCCGAGGCCGGCCAGGCGGCGATGGTGCTCAACAACGCCGAAAGTCTGCTGGGCGCGGTGCAGATGAACATGCTCGAGCTGCACACCTGGAACGGCACCGACAAGGACTTCGACAAGCCCGACCGCTTCGTCCTGGACCTGGACCCAGACCCGGCTCTGCCGTGGAAAGCCATGCTCGAGGCCACCCAGTTGACCCTCACCCTGCTCGACGAGCTGGGCCTGAAGGTATTCCTCAAGACCAGCGGCGGCAAGGGCATCCACCTGGTGGTGCCGCTGACCCGGCGGGCCGGGTGGGACGAGGTCAAGGACTTCAGCCATGCCATCGTCAACTACCTGGCCGGGTTGTTCCCCGACCGCCTGAGCGCAGTGTCCGGCCCGAAGAACCGGATCGGGCGGATCTTCATCGACTACCTGCGCAACGGCAAGGGTGCCACCACGGTCAGCGCCTATTCGTTGCGCGCCCGCGAAGGGCTGCCGGTCTCGGTACCGATCTGGCGCGAGGAACTGACCCAGCTCAAGGGCGCCAACCAATGGCATATCGGCAACCTGGCCGAGCGGCTGGCCGAGGTGGAAGACCCATGGGCCGACCTACCCAAGACCCGCCAGTCGATCACCGCACGCATGCGCAAGCAGATGGGGATGGGCTGATGGGGAGCGTGATCGACCTGTTGCAATGGCCGGCCATGGTGCTGACGGTGCTGGCGGCCTGGTGCATCGGCTCACGCCAGCCACGAAGACGCCGCGCCGGCTTCTGCTGCTTCATCAGCAGCAATGTGCTGTGGGTGATCTGGGGCTGGCAGGTGCAGGCCTGGGCCTTGATCATCCTGCAGTTTCTGCCTGTGTGCGATGAACCTGCGTGGTTTCAGGAAGAACACCCCGGCGCAACCGAGCCCATGAGCGATGGCTTGGTTGCAATATCCGTGTAGGAGCGGCCTTGTGCCGCTAACGGCTGCAGAGCAGCCCCAGTGATCTTGCTCCTTCACTCGAACCCTGGGGCCGCTTTGCGGCCCTTTCGCGGCGCGAGGCCGCTCCTACCGAGCCCGCGCTAACCGCCCGATGCCTTGCGCGGACGTTTGGTCGGCTTCTTCTGCGGTGCCGCTTTCTTGCCGCCTAGGCTGCGCTTGAGCAGTTCGGTGAGGTCGATGATATCGGCGCCTTTCTCCGTGGCACCTTCGCCTTTCTCGACCACACTGATCTTGCCCTTGCTGGCCTTTTCCTCGACCAGGTCGAGAATCGTCTGGCGGAAGGCGTCGTGGTAGTCCTCTGGCGTCCAGGGCCCGCTCATGTCCTCGACCAGGCGCTTGGCCATGTCCAGCTCGCGCTTTTCCACCTTGGCGTCGGTCACGCTCTTGTCCAGCTCCAGGGTTTCGAGCCCACGCACTTCCTCGGGCCAGCGCAGGGTGATCATCACCAGGGCGTCGTCCAACGGGCGCAGCAGCGCCAGGTGCTGGCGGGTATGCAATACCACCGTCGCCAGGGCCACCTTGCCGGTGCTCTGCAGCGTCTCGCGCAGCAACGCATAGACCTTGCCGCCGCGCCGATCCGGGCTCAGGTAGTACGGGGTGTCGAAATGCTGCAAAGGGATGTCGGTGGCCTCGACGAAGGAGAAGATATCGATGGTCTGGGTCGCCTCCGGGCGGGCGTTGCGGATCTCCTCCTCGCTGATGATCACGTAGTGCCCTTTCTCGTATTCCACGCCCTTGACGATGTTTTCCTTGTCGATTTCCTTGCCGGTGACCTTGTTCACCCGCTTGTAGCCCACCGGCTCCATGCTGCGCTTGTCGAGCCAGTCGAAATCTACACGCTCGGTGCGCACGGCCGTGTTGAGGCTCACGGGGATGTGCACCAGACCGAAACTGATCGCGCCTTTCCAGATTGCCCGGGCCATGGCTTGCTCCTACCATTCGTACATTGAAGGCCCTCTGCCCTAAGGCAGCGGATTGCCACCGGTGACACCGAACACTTCGCCGGTGATGTAGCTGGACTCCTGGGACGCCAGCAGCACGTACAGCGGCGCACACTCGGCCGGCTGTCCCGGGCGCTTCATCGGCGACTGCGAGCCGAACTCGGGAATTTTTTCCGGCGGCTGGCCGCCACTGGGCTGCAGCACCGTCCAGATCGGTCCCGGGGCCACGGCATTGACGCGGATGCCGCGCTCGACCACCTGCTTGGCCAGTGCCTTGGTGAAGGCGACGATGGCGGCCTTGGTGGTGGCGTAGTCGAGCAGCGTCGCCGAAGGCTGGTAGGACTGGATGGACGCGGTGTTGATGATGGTCGCACCGGCCGGCATCAGCGGCACGGCCGCCTGGCACAGCCAGAACAGTGCATAGACGTTGGTCTTGAGGGTATGGTCGAACTGCTCGTGGCTGATCTGACCGATGTCCTTGCGCGCCTCTTGCTTGCCGGCCACGTTGACCAGGATGTCCAGGCCGCCGAGTTGCTCATGGGCCTGGTCGACCAGTTCCTTGCAAAATACTTCGTCCTTCAGGTCCCCGGGAATGGCGATCGCCTGGCGCCCTTCTGCCTCGATCAACTTGATCACTTCACGGGCATCGGCCTGCTCCATGGGCATGTAGTTGAGGGCAATGTCGGCCCCCTCGCGGGCGAAGGCGATGGCCACGGCACGGCCTATTCCCGAGTCGGCGCCGGTGATCAGCGCCTTGCGCCCGGCCAGGCGGCCAAAGCCCTTGTAGGTGTCTTCGCCATGGTCAGGCTTGGGCTGCATGTTCGCATCGAGGCCCGGTGGCGCCTGGGTCTGGTCGGGAAACGGCGGGTGTGGATACTGGGTCAGCGGGTTCTGCATGCTGAACTGGTCACGGGGTTTGTTGGGCATGGCGTGCCTCCTTGACTTGGCATTTCTACGAACGGCTCGGCCCACGAGGGGCACCTAAGCGTTCGAGACCGCCTGGCAAACGAAGGTTTGCCCGGCCCGCCAGGCTTGCCGACGGGTGGTCGGTGAAGGCCGGCTGAACCATTGGCCTTGGCCGGGCGTCCATCGCAAAAGGCCCGAACGAGGCGCACCCGATGCACGACGATCCTGTCCACGATGTACTGGACTACCTCAAAGCCCATGACCTGGTCCTGACCACGGCCGAGTCCTGCACCGCCGGGCGCATGGTCGCCCTGCTGGCCGAGCACCCAGGGCTTGGCGAGACGCTGGAGAGTGGTTACGTGGTGTACTCGCCCAAGGCCAAGCAGCGCCTGCTGGGGGTCAGCCCGGCGACCATCGAGCGCTATGGGCTGACCAGCGAAGCAGTCGCCTGGGAGATGGCCCTCGGCGCGCTCAAGGACAGCACCGCCAATGTGGCCATCGCCACCACCGGCGTGGCCGGCCCGGACGGCACCGACGGCGTCGCCCCGGGCACCTTGTGCTTCGCCTGGGCCTTCGATGGCGAACCGATCGCGGTCTTCACCCGCAGCCAGCGCTTCTTCGGCGATCGCGCCGAGGTATTGCGCCAGGCCGCGCTGTACGGACTGACCCGCCTGCGTCACTACCACGAGCGCTGGCTGCGTGGTGAGCGGGCCTGAAGGAGCGCTACCCATGACCGACGATGAACAGCTGTCGCGAAACCAGCCGGTGCAGGAAGACATGCCCATGCAACGTCGGGTCTGGCGTTTCGAGCGGGTGGGCTGGTACATGCTCGTGCTGCTGGTATTGCTGGCCCTGGCAGGGCTGTTCGGCAATGGCCCGCTCAGCCGTAGCGAGGTGACCAGCGCCGACGGCCGGGTCAAGGTCGAGTACCAGCGCTTCAACCGTGCCGGCGCCATGGACAGCATGCGCATCAGCGTGCGTGGCAGCGGCGATGGGCCGGTGACAGTGATGCTCGGCGGCTCGCTGTTCAGCGAGACCAGCATCGAGACGATGCAGCCCCAGCCGCTGGCATCGCTGTCCCAGGGCCGGGCCTTGCAGCTGCAGCTGGGCACCGGCGGCGATGGCCAGGCCACGCTCTACCTGACACTGCGAGCCGATGCGCCCGGCCCGCTCGAAGGCGTGGTACGCGCAGGCCCGAACAGCGCAGTGCGTTTTTCCAGCTTCGTCTACCCCTAGGAGCCGACATGGATTCGATCCTTCGCGCCGCTGCCATGTACCTCGCCCTGATGCTGTTGTTCCGCATCGCTGGCCGGCGCTCGCTGGGCGATCTGACCACCTTCGACTTCGTGTTGCTGATGATCATCGGCGAAGCGACCCAGCAAGCCTTGCTAGGCGAGGACTTCTCGTTCGTCAACGCCATGCTGGTGATCGCCACGCTGATCGTGCTGGACGTGGGGCTGTCGCTGGCCAAGCTGAAGTCCCAGCGCCTGGCGCGACTGCTGGACGGCCATGCAACGCTGGTGGTGGAACATGGGCGATTCCTGCATGGGCGCATGCGCAAGGCGCGCCTGACCGAGGACGATATCCTCGAGTCGGCGCGCGACAGCCAGGGGGTCGAGTCGGTGGAGCAGATCCGCTATGCGATCGTGGAACGCAACGGCAAGATCTCGATCATCAAGGAAGCGTGACCCCGCGATGGGGGGCGACTCAACCCTTGCTGTGCTCCGACGATGTAGGCCCGGTGCCGGGCTTGATGCCACGGGGGCCGAACAGGCCCCAGATGACCAGCCCGACCACCGGGAAGATCACCAGCAGCAAGGCCCAGAGGATCTTGGTGCTGTCACGTTTGTCACTGCGGAACACACTGACGATGGCCCATAGGTCCAGCAACAGGATGATTGCCGCGACCGCTATCCAGAAGTAGATCATCAAGTCGGCCATGGCGGGTACCTCCTCGAATACGAATGGGTTCAGGCTTGCCCTTGGGCCAGGGCAGGCAACGGCTCGCTGCCGCGCCCTTGGGTCAGCACCTGCTCGATTACCGCGCGCAACGCCTGGCGTGCGTCGAGTCCGGCGCCGCGGGCCTGCGCCAGGCAGTCGAGCTGGTGGTCGGCGCTGGTGCCCTCGCGCAGGATGCGCTGGGCCTGGATGAAGGCGCGTTCGGCATCCACCGTGGTGGCCGGGTACCGGCCCTGCAGCTGCGCCAGCCAGCCTTCGGCGGTGACCGGCGCCTGTTCGTGAACACCGATGTATTGCCCATGCCGGCCATGGCGCTTGGCGCGCCAGTAGTTCTCCTGGGTGATCCAGCGCATCTCCCGGGTGAGCGGGTCCGGGGCATGGCGCTGGGCCAGGCAGCTTTCCACCAGGTGGCGGAACAGCCCGGCGATGCACAGCACGTCCTCCAGGCGCGGGCAGGCATCGCAGATGCGCAGTTCCACGGTAGGGAAGCGTCGGGACGGGCGGATCGCCCACCAGAAGTCGCCCTCCTTGGCCAGCGCCCCTGTACGCTCCAGCAATGCCCGGTAGCGCTCATAAGCCCCCCAGTCAGCCAAGGGCTCAGGCAGTTCCATGTGCGGCCACTCGGCACAGATCACCCGCCGGTAGCTCATGTAGCCGGTGCAGTGCCCGCCCCAGAACGGTGACGAGGTGCTCAGCAGCAGGAACAACGGCAGCCAGTACAGCACCTGGTTGATCAATTGGATGCGATCGCACCCCGGCGGTACACCGACATGGACATGCAAGCCGGACAACAGGCTGCGCCGGGCCACGTGCTGGTAGTCGTCGAACACCTGGCGGTAGTGCGGCGTGGTCCTGGCCCGTTGGCGCAGCCATTGGGCGCTGGGGTGGCTGGCGGCGCAATACAGGCCGACGCCTTCCTGGGCCAGCGCTTCGCCCAGGCGCTGGCGGCTGCCCGCCAGGAACTGGCGCGCCTCGTGCAGGTTGCCGAACACCGGCGAAGCGACTTCGATCTGGCTGCGAAACATCTCCTCGGCGAAATACGGGCCCATGATCTCCCGGCAACGTCGGGCTACCCCCAGGGAAGGCGTGGCCAACACCCGCCCACTGGCAAGGTCCACCAGCAAGTATTCTTCCTCGATGCCGAAGGTGCAGGGCCGGTACATGGCCGTCACGCGTTACGGGTGACGGTCAACGCCACCGCAGCGATGCGCTCGACCCGCTCATAGCCCGGCTCGAGCAGCTGTTCGCCGAACACGTCCGGGTCCACTTCGCGGTACACCCAGCTCCACTGCGGCCCGGCCAGGCGCAGGCGAATGGCCTCGAGCAGCGCGTCCCGGCCCTCGACGATCGCGACGCCCGTGTACAACAGCAGCGAGCCGCCTGGGCTCAGGCGTTCGCGCGCCTGCTCGATGATGCGCAAGGACAGTTCGGCACCCAGCGCTCCACCTCCATGACGGTAGACCCGCTCGCTGGCATCGAGCATGTATGGCGGGTTGGCGACGATCAGGTCGAAGGTGCCGGTGATGCCATCGAGCAGATCGCTCGGCTCCACCGACAGATTGCCCACCCCGGCCAGGGCGGCGTTGATGGCGGTGTAGCGCAAGGCCAGCGGGTTGATGTCCACCGCACTGACCTGGGCATGCTGGGCGGCACGGGCGATCAGCAGTGCGCCGACACCGCTGCCGCACCCGATGTCCACGGCATGCTGGACGCGGTTAGGGCTGCGCTGCAGGTGGTCATGGATCACCTGGGCGAAACGGTAGCTGTCCGGGCCGAAGAACACGGCGTCGCTGGCATCGGTGGGAAACGCCGAATGCACCAGCAACAGGTCGTCCAGGCTCGACCAGCGCACCGTGCTGCGCAGCAAGTCGCCCTCCTCGACCAACACCTGCGCCGCGGCCAGCTGCGCAAGCTCGTCGGCCGAGATCAGCGAAGGTACGAACGGCCGGCTCCAGCCGAACACATCACGCAGCGTACGCGCCCGGTCGGTGCCCTCGCGGGCGTTGTTGCGGGCATGGGTCGCCGGCGTCACGCAGGTGAAACGATAACCATCGGCGTGCAGGCGCCGGCCCAGTTGCAGCAGGGCCTCGTCGGCCTGGATCTGTTCTTCGTCGAGCAGCATCAGCGGGGTTCCTCCTGGGCAAGCCCGGTGGCCTGGATATAGGCGCGGGTTGCGCGCAGGCCTTCCGGCAGGGCGTGGCCGTTGCCGGCCATGCGTTCGATCAGCACGGGCACCGGTGCGCGCTCGCCGTCTGTGTGGTCCGGCTCGACATCCAATTGCCAGCTACCAGGCGCCACCCGCGGTTGCCTGGGTGCCTCCCAGCCATTGGCGATCCAGTCGTGCCAGAGCTGCTTCTCGTAGGCGCTGAATACGCCGAACATGGCGGCGGCCGGGCCCTCGATCAGCTTCCACAGACGACTGCGCGCCGGATCTTCGCCCCGGCGCACCCAGCCCTGGCTCTGCAGGGCCTTGAGAAAGCCCGGCATGGCGTCCGTCTCGGACAACCAGTCGTTGACGGTGCGCCCCTGCAGGCGGCAGTGGTCCGAATGCATCATCTGGCCGAAGGCACGCTTGCGCTCCAAGGCCGCGAGGAGTTCGCCCTCGAGGTCGAAGCTGGCGATCAGGCGTGGGGTGTCGGTGCCCAGGTCGTTTAGCCGGTAGCCGCGCCGTACCCGCTGGTAGAACCCTTCGCCATCGTCTGCCGGCCAAAGCTGGCGCAGCGCTTGGATAGCCTTGTGGGCATGGCCACTGGCGGCGTTGTCGATGGTCACATGCAGCTGGAAGTAGTGGCCATCGATGCCCAGCTCGGCCAGTTCATAGGTGGTGATCAACAAGTGCAACGGCGGTTGCTCGTAGCCTAGGTTGTAACCGATCACCTCGGGCAGGAACGCCTCGGTGTTCTGCCCGAGGGCCAGCTGCACGGCCCCTTGCAGGTAGCGCTCCGGCGCCAGGGGCAAGGGTTCCAGGCAGCCCAGGCGGCTGAGCAGGCGCTGGTAGATCAGCACATGGTTGCAGCGCGGGTCGCCATCGCCCAGTTCTTCCAGGTAGGTGCGGATCAGCCCGTGGTAGCGCGGGTCGGGCCATTGGGGCAACAAGCCCTGCAGCCAAGCGCCATCCACCGCCTTGGTCGGTGCCACCTGCTGCAGGAACCACAGGGCCTGGGCGCGGTTGGCGAAATAGCGGCGCGGCGCCCCTTTGCGCCGCGCCTGCAGATAGGCCGCATGGTCACGGGCGACCTTGGCGGCATGCCGCGCGGACCAATCGTCCAGTTGCGCGGGTGAAGTGGGCAGGTCATCGGGCAGCGTGTCAGCCCGGTCCAGTTGTTCGGCGAGCCATCGGGCGCTGTCTTCGCAGCGGCCTTGCAGCAGGGCCTGGTAGCGTCGCTCCAGGCTGTCGTTCGCAGCCAAGGCCGGCGCCACGGGGGCGGCCTTGCGGGTCATGACCGTCATGCCTCACTCCTTGCGCGATCAGTTGTCTTCGGACGGCACCGGTTGCGAATCAGGGGCAGGCGCTGTGGCCGGCGCGTCGGGCTTTTGCATCTGCAGCGAGGGTTTGCTGGGGTCGGCGTCCTTCGCCGGGTGGTCGTCGTCACGGTCGAAACAGCCGCCCAGCAGCGACAGGCTGCCGAGCAGGCAGATCAATGGGGCCATGCGCATGGGAAATCCTCCTGGCAGGAAGTGATCGCAGTGCCAGGGAGCCTGGCACTGCGTTGCCTCACTTACGAGCGGCCGCCCTTGCGGCTCGACTCGCTGGAACGGCCGCCACCGGAGTGCTGCCCGCCTTTACGGCCGGCTTCAGAGGCCTTCTCGCGGTCGTTGGCGAAATTGCCTGGGTTCTTCGATCCACCCTGGCTGCCGGTCCTGCTGTTTTCTTTGTTGGCCATGGTCTGTTACCTCGTGTGGCTTCGGGATGCACGGCAGCTGCCGTACATAGCTTGGGAGTACGGCGATAAAACGGGATTCGCTTTATTCCGGTACCCGCCGGACCGGTGGCATTAAATAAGCGGTCACGGTTTATTTGGCGCGCAAGCTTTGTGCTCAATGGGCCTTGGCCACACCCTGGAGCACTTCGCCGCAGACGTGGTTCTGCCGCGCACTGGCCAGGTTGCCCAGCGAAACGATGCCGACCAGGCGTTTTTCGCTGTCGACCACCGGCAGGCGGCGCTTCTCGATGTCGGCCATGTTCGCCGCCACCGACTCCACGTCGTCGCTGTCGAAGCAGTAGCAGACCTTGTCGCTCATCAACGATTGCACGGCGCTGTCCAGCGAGCGGCCGTCAGCCACACCGCGGATGACGATGTCGCGGTCGGTGATGACGCCAATCATCCGGTCGTTGTCGCCGACCACCAGCGAGCCGATATCCTGCTCACGCATCAGCTGGGCGGCCTCGCGCAGGCTGGTGTCGGGGCTCACGACCTGGACGTCACGGCTCATGATTTCGGAAACTTTCATGGGGTGTCCTCCTCTGTTCTGGGAAAAGTTCCGTCGGTTGCACAACGGTAGAGGACAGGGTCGAGCGCGGGTTTGAAGGGTGGCGCGGGTTAGCCGATGGATGGTGGGGGCAGGCAGCCGCCGGCATGTGACCGGCGGCGTTTGAAGGTCAGGCCTGCAGCAACAGGCTCAGGTCGACACCGGCCTGGCCCATGGGCGGGCACCAGTAGTAGCCACCGGTCAGCGGGCGGCTGAAGCGGTACAAGCCATCGATGATGCCATCTTCCAGGCCGCTCATGCGCCGCAGCTGCACCTCGAAGGCGTCCAGCGAATGGCCCAGGGCCACGAACGCCAGGCCTGCACCACGCTCGTCGGCCCAGGCCACGGAGCGACGCACGACGAACGCCTCCGGGGCGAAGCTTTCCTGGGCGGTCCGCTTGACGTGGGCCGATGCGGGGGCGTCGTCCAGCTCTTCGTTGTCGCTGAGGCGGCGGCCGATGATGTTGTCCTGCTCTGCCTGGGGCAGCGACTTGAAGTAGTTCAGGTCGTGCTTCCACAGCTGGAAGGCGGCGAAGCTGGAGCCGGCCAGGCCGGCCTGGTCACCGGCGACAATGGCCGCTTCGACGGCCGCTTCGTCCACTGGGTTTTCCGTGCCATCCTCGTAGCCGCTCAGGTCGTGGCCGCCGCGGTGCAGGAAGCCGTCGACGCTGTCCACCAAACGCAACGCCGGGGCCAGCGCCTGCTCCAGGGCCTGGGCGCGCAGGAACAGGTCGCCCCGTTGCTCGCCGCGTAGCCACAGCCACAGGGCGTGCTGGGTGCTGGGGTTCTCGACCGCTGCATCCAGCTGAGGGAAGGCGCGCAGGCCCGGAACCTCTCGGCCCAGGGCCTTGACCAAGGGCGCGCCGACACAGAGGATCAGGCTCTGCCCATCGACCTGGGGCAACAAGGCATCGAGGGCCGCAGGCAGCGCCTCGACCGACTGCACGGCGAAGAACAGGTGGCGGGCGTGGGCGGGAACGGGCGTGGCAAGCAGACCTTGCTGGAACGGCATATATGGCTAATCCTCGGGGTAGGCGCGTAATGCAAAAGCGGGAATGCTAGAGCCGTGCGGCGCAGCCTTCAAGCGGCAAATCGACTCGGGGCAGGCGCAGCGATCCGCTTCAGCGTTCGCACGACTGCAACGTGCCGCATGTCAGGGAGTGGCTAGACTGCTTTCATCTCGCCAAAGGAACGCCACCATGACCGCGTCACCGCTGCTCACCGCTGTCCTGCCCATCGCCCTGGGCATCATCATGCTTGGGCTGGGGCTCTCGCTCACCCTGGCCGATTTCGCCCGGGTGGTGAAATACCCCAAGCCGGTGGTGGTGGGCCTGGCATGCCAGATCCTGCTGCTGCCGCTGGTGTGCTTCCTGATCGCCAACGGCCTGGGCCTGGAGTCGGCCCTGGCAGTGGGCCTGATGCTGCTGGCCGCGTCCCCGGGCGGCACCACGGCCAACCTGTTCAGCCACCTGGCCCATGGCGACGTGGCGCTGAACATCACCCTCACTGCGGTCAATTCGCTGATCGCCATCCTGACCATGCCGCTGCTGGTGAACCTGTCGCTGATGTGGTTCATGGCCTCGGACCAGGCCATCCCCCTGCAATTTGCCAAGGTCATGCAGGTGTTCGCCATCGTCCTGCTGCCGGTGGCCCTGGGCATGCTGGTCCGCCGCTGGGCGCCCGCCTTCGCCAACCGCATGGAGAAACCCATGAAGCTGCTGGCGGCGTTGTTCCTGGCCTTCACCATCATCCTGGCGCTGGCCAAGGACTGGCAGACCGTGGTCGAGTACGCACCGGTGGTGGGTGGCGCAGCGCTGTTGTTCAACCTGCTTAGCCTGGGCGTGGGCTATTGGGTGCCACGAATGCTCGACATTCCGCGCCGGCAGGCGATCGCCATCGGCATGGAGATCGGCATTCACAACGGCACCCTGGCCATTGCCCTGGCCCTGAGCCCTTCCCTGCTGAACAACGCCACCATGGCGGTGCCCGCAGCACTCTACAGCCTGATCATGTTCTTCACCGCTGCGGCATTCGGCTGGTGGGTCAGCCGCGGCCATACGTTGGACGCCACCCAGGCCCGAAGCCCCGCTGCGGGTGACTGAAACGGGCAGCTGCGCCCCACGGGCTAAAGTGACAGAACGGGCCTGGAGAACCGTACCAAGCAAAAATGCAGACAGGCACTGCAGATTTGTCGATTGTGCATGGCATATTCGCATGCCAGGATCCTGCGATCCTCCAGCGCACGCCAAACTTCACTTGGAAAATCAATAACAAAGCAGGGAGACCGCGATGAACGCGCACGCTCATTCCGAGGCCCATGTGCTGGCCGAAATCCGCAACCATATCGGCCACCTGACCCTCAACCGCCCCGCCGGCCTCAATGCCCTGACCCTCGACATGGTGCGCAGCCTGCAACGTCACCTCGACCAGTGGGCCAAAGACCCGCAGGTATACGCGGTGGTCCTGCGTGGCGAAGGCCCCAAGGGCTTCTGCGCCGGCGGTGACATCCGGTCGCTGCACGACAGCTTCAAGGCCGGCACGAGCCTGCACCGGGATTTCTTCGTCGAAGAGTACGCCCTGGACCTGTGCATCCATCACTACCGCAAACCGGTGATGGTCCTGATGGACGGCTTCACCCTCGGGGGTGGCATGGGCCTGGCCCAGGGGGCCGACCTGCGCGTGGTCACCGAGCGCAGTCGCCTGGGCATGCCGGAAGTGGCCATCGGTTATTTCCCGGATGTCGGCGGCAGCTACTTCCTGTCACGCGTTCCCGGTGAGCTGGGCACCTACCTGGGCGTCAGCGGCACACAGATCCAGGCCGCCGATGCACTGTATTGCGGCCTGGCCGACTGGTACCTGGAGAGCGACAAGCTCGCCGCCCTGGATGCCGGCCTCGACCGCCTGGGCTTCGGCGACCACCCACTCAAGGACCTGCAAGGCCTGTTGGCCAAGCTCGGCACCCAGGTGCTGGACGATGCCCCCTTGGCCAAGCTGCGCCCGGTGATCGACCACTTCTTCGCCCTGCCCGACCTGCCCAGCATCATCGAACAATTGCGCGCCGTGAGCATCGGCGACAGTCACCAATGGGCCCTGGCTACCGCCGACCAGCTGGAAAGCCGCTCGCCCCTGGCCATGGCGGTTACATTGGAGATGCTGCGTCGCGGGCGCCATCTGGACCTGGAGGCATGCTTCGCCATGGAGCTGCACCTGGACCGCCAGTGGTTCGAATACGGCGACATCATCGAGGGCGTGCGCGCGCTGATCATCGACAAGGACAAGCAGCCACGCTGGAACCCGCCGACCCTCGCCGGCCTCGACCGCCAGCGCGTGGACCAATTCTTCGAAGGCCTGTGAGCCGGGGAGTACACAGATGCAAGACCTGGAACTGAGCGAAGAACAGATCATGATCCGCGACATGGCCCGGGACTTCGCCCGTGGCGAGATCGCACCCAACGCCCAGGCGTGGGAAAAAGCCGCCTGGATCGACGACGGCGTGGTCCGCAAGATGGGCGAGCTGGGCCTGCTCGGCATGGTGGTGCCGGAAGACTTCGGCGGCAGCTACACCGACTACGTGGCCTATGCCCTGGCGGTCGAGGAAATCGCCGCCGGTGACGGCGCCACCGGTGCCTTGATGAGCATCCACAACTCGGTTGGCTGCGGCCCGCTGCTGGCCTATGGCACGCCTGAGCAGCAACAGGCCTGGCTGCCGCGCCTGGCCAGCGGCGAGGTGATCGGCTGCTTCTGCCTGACCGAACCCCAGGCCGGCTCCGAAGCCCACAACCTGCGCACCCGCGCCGAGCTGGTGGACGGCCACTGGGTGATCAACGGCGCCAAGCAGTTCGTCAGCAACGCCCGCCGCGCAGGGCTGGCCATCGTCTTCGCGGTGACCGACCCTGAGCTTGGCAAGAAAGGCCTCTCGGCGTTTCTGGTGCCCACCGATACCCCCGGTTTCAAGGTCGACCGCAGCGAGCACAAGATGGGTATCCGTGCCTCCGACACCTGCGCGGTGACCCTGGACAACTGCCGCATCCCGGCCGCCAACCTACTGGGCGAGCGTGGCAAGGGCCTGGCCATCGCCCTGTCCAACCTCGAGGGCGGGCGTATCGGCATCGCCGCGCAGGCCCTGGGTATCGCCCGCGCCGCGTTCGAGGCGGCATTGGCCTATTCCCGCGATCGCGTGCAGTTCGGCAAGCCGATCAATGAACACCAGAGCATCGCCAACCTGCTGGCCGACATGCAGGTGCAGGTCAATGCCGCACGCCTGTTGATCCTCCACGCCGCGCGCCTGCGCAGCGCCGGCAAGCCGTGCCTGTCCGAAGCGTCACAGGCCAAGCTGTTCGCCTCGGAGATGGCCGAACGGGTGTGCTCGATGGCGATCCAGGTGCATGGTGGCTACGGCTACCTGGAGGACTACCCGGTGGAGCGCTACTACCGCGATGCGCGCATCACGCAGATCTACGAGGGTTCCAGCGAAATCCAGCGCATGTTGATCGCGCGGGAGCTCAAGCAATACGCCCTCTGAGCGACAGGCGATGCACGCCCCTCCTGGGGAAATGGGGCGTGCACGGTACAACGATGATCGGCGCCATAGCATTTATCCATTGAACACACTGCCGAAGGTGCAGTAAGCTCGGGCTCATTCACTGGAGAGCAACATGACCCACAGCATCCGCAACCACGCCAACCACACCGGTCGCACCGCGCGCCCAGTGCTGGCCGTTGCTCGCTGCCAGGCCGTTGCCAGCTTCTATTTTGGGTATTGGTTTAGCCACTAGGCGCCGCTGATACCCACACGGCGCCCACCTTCGAGGGGCCGCCGAACACGAGAATACTCAAACCCCCGGTCGGCTCCCCGCCCCGGGGGTTTTGCTTTTCCAGGCTTTTGAAAAACACCGATTCACATTGAGGACAGATTCATGAACGCCATCACCTATCACTACGCAGACACCTACGCCTGGCGATTTAGCCAATCCCGTTCGGGCCAGCCTGCCGCCTCCGTTCGGTCGCTCCTGGGTGGCAACGCCGTACGCAGTACCACACCGAATATCTGTCGAACACCTCGATAGGGCCGACCGCGCGGGCCTGAACCCGCCGTCCGCCCAGGGAAACAAGCCATGCACTCGTCGAACCTCGCACTGCCCCTGACCCAGCCCCAGGCTGCCAACACCGCCGTCAGCCAACGCCTGCCAAGCCCGCACCTGCTCAAGCAGCAGATGCCACTGGGCAGCGCCCTCGCCCAGCAAGTCCAGCAACATCGCCAGGCCATACGCGCCATTCTCGAAGGCCTCGACCCACGCCTGCTGGTGGTGGTCGGCCCATGCTCGCTGCACGATCCACGCTCGGCACTCGAATACGCCGACCGCCTGGCGGCCCTCAGCCGCGAAGTGGACGACAAGCTGCTGCTGGTGATGCGTGCCTACGTCGAGAAGCCGCGTACCACGGTGGGCTGGAAAGGCCTGGCCTACGACCCGCACCTGGACGGCAGCGACGACATGCATGGCGGTATCGCCCTGTCCCGCGGGTTGATGCTGGGCATGATCGAGCGCGGCCTGCCGGTCGCCACCGAGTTGCTGCAACCGATGGCCGCCGGCTACTTCGACGACCTGCTGGGCTGGGCCGCCATTGGCGCACGTACCACCGAGTCGCAGATCCACCGCGAGATGGTCAGTGGCCTGGAACTCCCGGTGGGCTTCAAGAACGGCACCGACGGTGGCGTCGGCATCGCCTGCGACGCCATGCGCAGCGCCGCCCACCCGCACCGCCATTTCGGCATGGATGCCCAAGGCCACCCGGCGATCATCGAGACCCTGGGCAACGCCGATACCCACCTGGTCCTGCGGGGCGGGCACCAGGGCCCCAACTATGATGCCGCCAGCATCGCCCAGGCCCGCCAGGGGCTGGCCAAGGCCGGCTTGACCGCACGCATCATGGTCGATTGCAGCCACGCCAACAGCGGCAAGGACCCGGCTCGCCAGCCAGCGGTGTTCGAGGATGTGCTGGAGCAGCGTGTACAAGGTGACCGCTCGATCATCGGCATGATGCTCGAGGGCCATTTGTTCGACGGCTGTCAGACGCTGGGCAAGGGCCCGTTGCAATACGGCGTGTCGATCACCGACGGCTGCCTGGGCTGGGACGCCACCGAGGCATTGCTGCGACGCGCGGCCGAGCGTTTGTGAGGCAAGGGCAAGCCTGGCGAGACATACCCCGGATAAGTGCGCTAGGCTTGCCTTTTTCACCCAAGGAGTACCTTCCCATGGCACGTGCCACTGCCCGCCACATCCTGGTCAGCACCGAAGAGAAGTGCAACGAACTCAAGGCGCAGATCGAAGCCGGTGCCGACTTCGCCGAAGTCGCCAAGGCCAACTCCACTTGCCCATCCAGCCGCCAGGGCGGCGACCTGGGCTCGTTCGGCCCGGGCCAGATGGTCAAGGAATTCGACACCGTGGTGTTCAGCGCCCCGGTCAACACCGTGCAAGGCCCGGTCAAGACCCAGTTCGGCTACCACCTGTTGGAAGTGACCAGCCGCCAGGACTGAGCCAGACTTGGCCCTGCCTGCCCGCCTCCCCTCTGTGGGAGCGGGCTTGCCCCGCGATTGCGCCAGCGGCGGCAACGGTGTCGCCCCTGCTGGCGCAGTCGCGGGGCAAGCCCGCTCCCACAGGGGCATGCGTCGCTCGATAGCGTGGTGCATCGTCTGGTTCCTCGGCCTGCCCTCGACAGGCCACGCCGCGCCTACCCACGCCCTCACCGTCTACGGCCAAACCCCGCGCTATTCCGCCTCCTTCGGCCACTTCGATTACGTCAACCCCGACGCCCCCAAGGGCGGCACTTTGCGTCGCTCGGCGCTGGAAATCGGCCAGTTCGACCATATCCTGCCGTACATCGACAAGGGCATCGGCGTCAGCGAAGTCGATGGTTGGCTCTATGCTCCGCTGGCGGTGCGCTCGTTCGACGAGCCCTATACCGTCTATGGCTTGATCGCCCGACACATGGAGCGCGGCCCCGACGATGCCTGGCTGCGTCTGGAGATCGACCCGCGCGCGCGCTTCGCCGATGGCAAGCCGGTACGCGCCGAAGACGTGCGCTTTACCTTCGAGCTGTTGATGAGCAAGGGTAGCCTGCGCTACCGCACCCAGTTCGCCGATGTCGCCGCCGTGGTGGTCGAAGGCCCACGCACGGTGCGTTTCGACTTCAGGCAACCCCACGGCCGCACCCTGCCCCTGGACTTGGCCAGTCTGCCAGTGCTGCCCGAACATGACTGGCAGCAGCGCGACTTCGCCAATGGCGCAGGCTTCGACAAACCGGTGGGCAGTGGCCCCTACCGCATCGGGCGGATCGACAACGGCCGCAGCATCACCTTCGAGCGCGACCCGACCTGGTGGGCCCGGGACCTGCCCGCAAGCCGCGGGCGCTACAATTTCGAGCGCATCCGCATCGAGTACTTCGGCGATACCGAGGTCGCCCGCCAGGTCCTGCGTGGCGGTGGCTACGACTACAACCGTGAATTCTCCGCCACCGCGTTCACCCTCGGCTACAACGGCGAGGCCCTGGATGACGGCCGCCTGCAGCGGGCGCACCTGGGCCCGGCCAAGCCGCAGACCGCCCAGGGTTTCGTGTTCAACCTGGAACGACCGATGTTTCAGGACCGCCGCGTGCGCCAGGCCCTGGCCATGCTCTGGGACTTCGAATGGAGCAACCGGCAGATGATGCGCAACCTGTACATCCGCCAGCAGAGCGTGTTCTCCAATACCCCGCTGGCCGCACGCCAATTGCCTGATGCCGCCGAGCTGAAGCTGCTCGAGCCGCTGCGCGGCCGGGTGCCGGACGAAGTCTTCACCCAGGTCTTCCAGGCGCCGGTGACCGATGGCTCGGGCATCATCCGCCCCCAGCAGTTGCAGGCCCTGGCTTTGCTGCAAGCGGCCGGCTGGCGGCCACACGAGGACCGCCTGGTGAATGCCATGGGCGAGCCCCTGAGCTTCACCTTCCTCAATGGCCAGTCGGGCCTGGAGCGCCTGTTGTTGCCGTGGAAGCGTAACCTGGCGCAGATCGGCATCACCCTGAACATCCGCAACGTCGACTCGGCCCAGTACGTCAACCGCCTGATGGCGCGCGACTACGACATGATCGTCACCGGCTACCCGGTCACCCTCTCACCCGGTGCCGAGCTGTACAACTATTTCGGCTCGGCCGCCGCCAAGGACCCTGGCTCGAACAACCTCATGGTGCTGCGCGACCTGGCCGTGGACACGCTGCTCGATGGCCTGGTGCGCGCCGACACCCAGGCCGACATGCTGCACCATGCCCGCGCCTTGGACCGGGTGCTGCAGTGGAACTACTACTGGATCCCCAATTACTACCCGCCGGGCAGCTCCACGGTCTGGTGGAACCGCTTCGGCCTGCCCAAGGTGCAGGCAGCCTATGACGAGGGCCTGGATACCTGGTGGGAAATCAGCCCGACGCCGCTGACCGATGCCCAGATGGCCGAACGCTTGAAGGCCACCCCATGACGGCCTACATCCTGCGCCGGCTGCTGTTGATCATCCCCACGTTGCTGGCGATCCTGCTGGTCAACTTCGCCATCGTCCAGGCGGCCCCCGGCGGGCCAGTGGAGCAGGCGGTGGCGCGCCTGCAGGGTATCGGCGGAGGCGCACCGGGTGCGCGGGCCGAGACGGTGCAGGGCGAGTCCCGCGCGAGCCGTGGGTTGGACCCCAAGCTGATCGAGGCGATCAAACGTCAGTATGGCTTCGACAAGTCCGCCCCCGAGCGCCTGTGGTTGATGCTTGGCCAATATGCCCGCCTGGACTTCGGCCAGAGTTTCTTCCGAGGGGCGAAAGTCACCGACCTGATTTTGGAAAAGCTCCCAGTAACCCTGTCGCTGGGCTTCTGGGCCACGCTGATCACTTACCTGGTGTCGATCCCCCTGGGCATCCGCAAGGCCGTACGCCATGGCAGCCGCTTCGATGCCTGGAGCAGTGCCTTGATCATCGTCGGCTATGCCCTGCCCTCGTTCCTGTTCGCCCTGCTGTTGATCGTGCTGTTCGCCGGGGGCACGTCGCTGAACTGGTTCCCGGTGCGCGGGCTGGTCTCGGAGGACTTCGACCAGCTCAGTGTGCTGGGCAAGGTCGCCGACTATTTCTGGCACCTGGTGCTGCCGGTCGGGGCCCTGGTGATCGGCGGCTTCGCCACCCTGACGCTGCTGACCAAGAACGCCTTCCTCGACGAGATCTCCCGCCAGTATGTGGTCACCGCCCGGGCCAAGGGCCTGAGCGAGAGGCGGGTACTCTATGGCCATGTGCTGCGCAACGCCATGCTGCTGGTTCTGGCCGGGCTGCCCCAGGCGCTGATCACGGTGTTCTTCGCAGGCTCGCTGCTGATCGAGGTGATCTTCTCCCTCGACGGCCTGGGCCGCATGAGCTATGAAGCCGCCGTGTCGCGGGACTACCCGGTGGTGTTCGGCACCCTGTTCATCTTCACCTTGGCCGGGCTGTTGATCCGCCTGGCGGGCGACCTTGGCTATACCCTGCTCGACCCACGCATCGATTTCGACACGAGGGCGCACTGATGCTCTCCCCGGTCGCCCGTCGGCGCTTGCGGTGTTTCCGGCGCAACCGTCTGGGTTGGGTCTCGTTGTGGCTGTTCACCGGCATCCTGCTGCTGAGCCTGGGGGCGGAGTTGGTGGCCAACGACAAGCCGCTGCTGCTCTCCTACAAGGGCGAGCTCTACACCCCGGCACTCAAGCGCTACACCGAGCAGCAGTTCGGTGGCCAACTGCCCTTCCAGCCGGACTACCGCAGCACCTATGTGCGCCAGCTGATCGAAGGCAAGGGTGGCTGGATGCTGTTCGCACCGATTCCGTTCAGCGCCGATACCCCCAACTACGACCTGCAAGTGCCCACGCCCAGCCCGCCGAGTGCCAGCAATTGGCTGGGCACCGATGACCAGGGCCGTGATGTGCTGGCGCGGGTGTTGTACGGCACGCGTGTGTCGCTACTGTTCGCCTTCGCCTTGACGCTGGTCAGCGTGCTGATCGGCGTCACCGCGGGGGCGCTGCAGGGCTACCACGGCGGCTGGGTGGACCTGCTCGGCCAGCGTTTGCTGGAGGTCTGGTCAGGGTTGCCGGTGCTCTATCTACTGATCATCCTCAGCGGTTTCGTCGAACCGGATTTCTGGTGGTTGCTGGGAATCATGGCGTTGTTCTCCTGGCTGACCCTGGTGGACGTGGTGCGCGCCGAGTTCCTCCGTGGGCGCAACCTGGAGTACGTGAAAGCTGCACGGGCCCTGGGCTTGCCGGATGGGCAGGTGATGCTGCGGCACATCCTGCCCAACGCCATGAACGCCACCCTGACCTACGTACCGTTCATGCTCACCGGGGCCATCACCACCCTGACAGCCCTGGACTTCCTCGGCTTCGGCATGCCGGCGGGCAGTGCCTCGCTGGGCGAGCTGGTGACCCAGGGCAAGCAGCACCTGGAGGCGCCCTGGCTGGGCTTCACGGCATTCTTTGCCTTGGCGCTGATTCTCTCGCTGCTGGTGTTCATCGGCGATGCCCTGCGCGAGGCATTCGACCCACGGGCATAGCCGCCCACACAAACCTCTGTGGGAGCGGGCTTGCCCCGCGATAGGAGCGACACAGTATCGAGGCTGCATGGCAAGGGCTTCGCCCTTGATCGCGGGACAAGCCCGCTCCCACAAGGGCGGCACTTATAGCCATAATCCTTGCCACCGCATTCCAAAGGCCCGGCCCCATGCAACAAAGCGACAGCCTCAAGGACTATCCCAAGGTTCGCCAACTGGCGATCCGCTCGTTGTTCGAGATCATCGAGCAATCCAGCGAGGGCACGGTGATCGTCGATCGCCAGGCACGCATCGTCTGGATGAACGAGCGCTACGCCCGGCGCTTTGGCCTGGTGGATGCGGCCAGCGCCATCGGCCAGCCCTGCGAGGCGGTGATCCCCGGTAGCCTGATGCGCGAGGTGGTCAGCAACGGGCGACCGATCCTGCTGGACATGCTCGACACGCCCAACGAGCCGTTGGTGGTGATGCGCCTGCCGATCCACGATGAGCGCGGCGAGCTGATCGGCGCCATCGGCTTCGCCCTGTTCGACGAGCTGCGCAGTCTCTCGCCGTTGCTCAAGCGCTATTCGAGCATGCAGCAGGAACTGGCGTCGACACGTTCGCAACTGAAGGCACGCCAGGCCAAGTACAGCTTCGCCCAGTTCGTCGGCACCAGTGCCGCAAGCCTGGAGGCCAAGCGCCGGGCACGCCGCGGCGCGGGCAGCGATTCCCCGGTTCTGCTGCTGGGCGAGACCGGTACCGGCAAGGAACTCTTGGCCCACGCGATCCATGCCGCCTCGCCACGGGCGCACAAGGCATTCGTCAGCATCAACAGCGCAGCCATTCCGGAGACCTTGCTGGAAGCCGAGTTCTTCGGCACCGCCCCGGGCGCCTTCACCGGTGCCGACCGCAAAGGGCGCAGCGGCAAGCTGCAACTGGCTGAAGGCGGCACCCTGTTCCTCGATGAAATCGGCGATATGCCGCTGGCCCTGCAAAGCAAGTTGCTGCGGGTACTGCAGGAGAAGGAGTACGAGCCGGTCGGCTCCAACCAGATGCTGCGCAGCGACGTACGCGTCATTGCAGCCACGTCGATCGACCTGCAGGCGGCCATGGCCAGCGGCGCGTTTCGCGCCGACCTGTATTACCGGCTCAACGTGCTGCCCATCGAAGTACCGCCCCTGCGCGAACGCCTGGGCGATCTGCCGGCGCTGTGCGAGGCAATCCTGGCCGAGCTGGGCAGCCAGTACGAGCTCGAACCCGACGCCCAGGCGTTGCTGGCACGCCACGCCTGGCCTGGCAATATCCGTGAACTGCGCAATGTGCTGGAGCGTGCGACGCTGCTGGCGGATCAGCCGCGCCTGGGGGTGGACGATGTACGCTCGGCGCTTGGGCCGTTGACCCCTCTCGCGCCGATGGGTGCAGTACCTCAGGGGTACCGTCAGGCGTGCGAGGCATTCGAGCGCAGATTGATCGCCGATGCCCTGGCCAGTTGCGCTGGGAATGTGCCGCAAGCCGCGAAGGCGCTGGGGTTGGGGCGGTCGACGCTGTACAAGAAGATGATCGCTTTGGGGATCCAGTCTCAATAAAGAGACTTTACTCTCAAACTGGAGACGGCCTTTTGAGTGGGAGCTGGCGAAGCCTGCGATGGGCTGCGCAGCAGCCCCAGCAGTCTCAAAAGCGAGACGCATGCACGCAAATGTTATTTAAACTCCATATAAATCAATAAGTTATAAATCTGGCACGGATCCCGCTATCTCCTCGTTCAACCATAAAAACAACGACCTGGAGACTCCCTCGATGACTGTGCTCATCGCCCTCGCTGCCTTGGCCCTATTGATGTTGGCCGCCTATCGCGGCTACAGCGTCATCCTCTTCGCCCCCATCGCCGCCCTCGGCGCCGTCCTGCTCACCGACCCTGCGGCCGTGGCCCCGACCTTCACGGGCGTGTTCATGGAGAAGATGGTCGGCTTCATCAAGTTGTACTTCCCGGTGTTCTTGCTCGGCGCCGTGTTCGGCAAGCTGATCGAGCTCTCCGGCTTCTCGCGCTCGATCGTCGCAGCCGCCATTCGCTTGCTGGGCACGCGCCAGGCCATGTTGGTGATCGTTCTGGTGTGCGCGCTGCTCACCTACGGCGGCGTGTCGTTGTTCGTCGTGGTATTCGCGGTGTACCCGTTCGCAGCCGAAATGTTCCGCCAGAGCGACATCCCCAAGCGGCTGATTCCGGCGACCATCGCCCTGGGCGCGTTCTCCTTCACCATGGACGCCCTGCCCGGTACCCCGCAGATCCAGAACATCATCCCCAGCACCTTCTTCAACACCACCGCCTGGGCCGCGCCCTGGCTCGGGCTGATCGGCACCCTGTTCGTGTTCAGCGCCGGCATGCTCTACCTGCGTCGCCAGCGCAACAAGGCCCAGCGCGCGGGCGAAGGCTACGGCAATGACCTGCGCAACGAGCCGGAAACCGCAGACGACCTGGCTTTGCCCAACCCATGGCTGGCCCTTTCGCCGCTGGTGCTGGTGGGCGTGATGAACCTGCTGTTCACCCACTGGATCCCCCAGTGGTACGGCGCGACCCATACCCTGCAACTGCCGGGCATGAGCGCGCCGGTGCAAAGCGACGTAGCCAAGCTGACCGCCATCTGGGCAGTGCAGGCCGCCTTGTTGGTCGGCATCCTGATGGTGCTGGTGTGCGCCTTCGGCGCCATCCGCCAGCGCCTGGCCGAGGGCACCAAGAGCGCGGTCGGCGGCGCTCTGTTGGCAGCCATGAATACCGCCTCGGAGTATGGCTTCGGCGCGGTGATCGCCTCGCTGCCAGGCTTTCTGGTACTGGCCGACGCTCTGCGCGCCATCCCCAACCCACTGGTCAACGAAGCGATCACCGTCACGCTGCTGGCAGGCATCACCGGCTCGGCGTCCGGCGGCATGAGCATTGCTCTTGCAGCCATGAGCGAGAGTTTCATCGCCGCCGCCCACGCCGCCGACATTCCCCTCGATGTGCTGCACCGGGTGGCCGCCATGGCCAGCGGCGGAATGGATACCCTGCCGCACAACGGTGCGGTGATCACCTTGTTGGCCGTCACCGGGCTGACCCATCGCGAAGCCTACAAGGACATTTTCGGTATTACCCTGATCAAGACCCTGGCGGTTTTCGTGGTCATCGCCACGTTCTACGCCACCGGCATCGTCTAAGGAGACTGGCATGACACTCAACGGCAAGACCGCACTGGTCACAGGTTCCACCAGCGGCATCGGCCTGGGGATAGCCCAGGTGCTGGCCGGCGCAGGCGCGAATATCGTGTTGAACGGCTTCGGCGACCCGGCACCGGCACTGGCCGAGATCGCCCGGCTGGGCGTGCCGGCCATTCATCACCCGGCCGACCTGTCCGATGTGGCCCAGATCGAGGCGCTGTTCGCCCTGGCCGAGCGCGAATTCGGTGGTGTCGACATCCTGGTCAATAACGCGGGCATCCAGCACGTGGCGCCGGTGGAGCAGTTCCCCATCGAGACCTGGGACAAGATCATCGCCCTTAACCTCAGCGCCGTGTTCCATGGCACCCGCCTGGCGCTGCCCGGCATGCGCGCGCGCAGCTGGGGGCGAATCGTCAACATCGCATCGGTACATGGCCTGGTGGGCTCCACCGGCAAGGCCGCCTATGTGGCAGCCAAGCATGGCGTGGTGGGGTTGACCAAGGTCGTGGGCCTGGAAACCGCTACCAGCAACATCACCTGCAACGCCATCTGCCCAGGGTGGGTGCTCACGCCGCTGGTGCAGAAACAGATCGACGACCGCGCCGCCTCAGGCATTGACCCACAGCAGGCGCAACACGATCTGTTGGCTGAAAAGCAGCCTTCCGTGACATTTGTAACACCTCAGCACCTCGGAGAGCTGGTATTGTTCCTGTGCAGCGAAGCCGGTAGCCAGGTCCGTGGTGCCGCCTGGAACGTCGATGGCGGTTGGCTGGCCCAGTGAGGGCCCGCCGGGATCTGGCGCGGCTTTGTGTTTGTCTTTAATCAGCAAGGAGGCCTCATGCGCCCATTCCCATTGACCGCGATCCTTTCCCTGACCATGGCCTGCGCAGCACCTGCGATGGCCGCCGGGCTCAAGGATGTCGCGCCCTACCCCGAGGCGGAAAAAGGCTTCACCCGGCAGGTCATCCACCTGCCGGCACAAACCGACGAGTCGGCCCACCAACTGGAGATCCTCGCCGGCAAGACCCTCACGGTCGACTGCAACAAGCAGCGCCTGGGCGGCAAGCTCGAAGCGCACAACCTCGAAGGCTGGGGCTACAGCTACTACCGCCTGGAGAAGGTCGCCGGGCCCATGAGCACCCTGATGGCCTGCCCGGATGGCAAGAAGACCGAGGCCTTCGTGCCAGTGGTCGGCGAAGGCTTCATGCTGCGCTACAACAGCAAGCTGCCAGTGGTGGTGTACGTGCCGGAAGGCATCGAGGTGCGCTATCGCGTCTGGTCGGCATCCGACGACGTACAAAAGGCTAAAGTGGAGTAAACAGTGATTTAGCGATACCCCTGTGGGAGCGGGCTTGCCCCGCGATCGAGCCGGACCTGTCAGTGCCATTGCTGCCTGGCAGGCACAATCGCGGGGCAAGCCCGCTCCCACACGGCCCCCTTGAACGGGAATGGGAGGTTTCGGCATGAACGATGTGCTCTGGCGCCCCTCCACGGCGCAGGTCCAGGCCAGCCGTATGGACGCCTTCCGCCGCCGGGTCAACCTGAGGTTCAACCTCCAGCTCGACGACTACGCTGCCCTGCACCGCTGGAGCGTCGAACAACGCCCGGCCTTCTGGCAGGCCCTTGCCGAATATTTTCAGGTCCAATGGCACACCCCGCCCTCCCAGGTACTCGACGAGGGCCCGCACATGCCCGATGCGCACTGGTTCCCCGGGGCCACCCTGAACTACGCCGAACACCTGCTGCAGCGCCGCGACGACCGTCCGGCCGTGATCGCCGTGCGCGAGGATGGCCAGCGCCAGGCCTTGACCCATGCGCAACTGGCGGCCCATGTCGCTGGCATGCAGAAGGCTCTGCAAGGTCTCGGTATCCAGGCAGGTGACCGGGTCGCCTCGGTCATGCCCAACACCTGGGAAACCCTGGTGACCATGCTGGCCTGCGCCAGCCTCGGCGCGATCTGGTCCAGCTCGTCGCCCGAGTTCGGCCTGCACGGCATCATCGACCGTTTCGGCCAGATCACGCCCAAGCTGCTGATCGCCTGCGCAGGCTACCAGTACGCCGGCAAGGCCATCGACCAAGTGGAGAAGATCAACCAGGTCACGGCCCAGCTACCCAACCTGGAGCACCTGTTGATCGTACCCTACACCCGCCCGCATACACGCGCCGACGAATTCGCCGCGCAACGGGTCAGCCTGTGGGACGACTTCTATCAGCCGGGGGGGGAGCCGCACTTCGCAGGGCTGCCCTTCGACCACCCGCTGTACATCCTCTACTCCAGCGGCACCACGGGCGTGCCCAAGTGCATCGTCCATCGCGCCGGTGGTGTCCTGCTGCAGCATATGAAGGAACATGGCCTGCACAACGACCTGAAGGCCAACGACGTCCTGTTCTACTACACCACCTGCGGCTGGATGATGTGGAACTGGCTCGCCAGCGGCCTGGCCGTCGGCGCCACCTTGGTGTTGTACGATGGCTCACCGTTCTACCCCGGGCCCGAGCGCCTGCTCGATCTGATCGACGCCGAAGGTATCCACGCCTTCGGGACCAGCGCCAAGTACCTGGCAGCCCTTGAGCAGGAAGGCATCGTGCCCGCCGACAGCCATCGCCTCGACCACCTGCGCCTGATCATGTCCACCGGCTCGCCGCTCTCGCCCCACAGCTATGACTACGTCTATCGCAAGATCAAACCGGACCTGTGCCTGGCCTCGATGTCCGGCGGCACCGATATCGTCTCCTGCTTCGTGCTCGGCAACCCGGTATTGCCGGTGCGCCGCGGCCAGATCCAGTGCAAGGGCCTGGGCATGGCCGTGGAGGTCTGGAACGAGGCCGGCCGACCGGTGATCGGCGAAAAAGGCGAGCTGGTATGTACCCGCAACTTTCCCTGCATGCCGGTGGGCTTCTGGGGCGACGATGATGGCAGCCGCTACCACGACGCCTATTTCAGCCAGTACCCCGGCGTCTGGGCCCAAGGCGACTACGCCGAGGAGCACGCCGAAGGCGGCCTGGTCATCCACGGCCGTTCCGATGCGGTGCTCAACCCCGGAGGGGTACGCATCGGTACGGCGGAGATCTACCGCCAGGTGGAAAAGGTCGCGGAGGTCGTGGAAAGCGTCGCCATCGGCCAGGACTGGCACAACGACGTGCGGGTGGTGCTGTTCGTGCGCCTGCGCGATGGCCTGCAGCTGGACGATGCCTTGCGCCAGCGTATCCGCCAGGTGATCCGCCAGTACACCACACCGCGCCACGTACCCGCCGTCATCGCCCAGGTCACGGACATTCCGCGCACCATCAGCGGCAAGCTGGTGGAACTGGCCATCCGCAACGTGGTGCACGGCCTGCCGGTGAAGAACACCGATGCCCTGGCCAACCCGGAGGCCCTGGCGCAATTCCGGGACCGCGCGGAGCTGCGCGATCAGGCATAATGGCGCCCTTTTTTGCCAGAAGCACAGGTGGTCCCATGAAAGCCCAAGCCCGTCACATCCTGGTCAAGACCGCTGCCGAAGCCGAACAGCTCAAGCAACGCCTCGCCAAGGGCGAAGCCTTCGATGTACTGGCAAAGAAATTCTCGACCTGCCCCTCGGGCAAGCGCGGCGGAGACCTGGGCGAAGTACGCCCCGGCCAACTGGTGGGCGCCATCGACCAGGTGATCTTCAAAAAGGCCTTGCGCGTGGTGCACGGGCCGATCAAGACCAAGTTCGGCTACCACCTGGTGCAGACGTTCTACCGCGACTGACCCTCAGCGCCGCGCCGCCAGCAGACCCAACCCGGCGCAACCGAGCAGCGAGGCACTGACGCGGTTGAACAACCGGCGCGGCCCAGGGCGGCTGAACCAGCGCTGCAGATAGGCGCCAAGGCCCGCATAGATGGCGATCGCCGCCCACTCCAGGAGCAGGAACAGCACGCCCAGCCAGAGGAACTGCTCGGCCACGGGCGTAGGGCTGCCCACCGAGACGAACTGCGGCAGGAAGGCTGTGAAGATGAGAATCGCTTTAGGGTTGCCCGCGGCCACCCAGAACTCTTGTCGCGCCAACCGCCAGGTACCCCGCGGGTGATCGGCGCTCACCACGGCTTCGCCCACCGGCGCACGCCACAACTGCCAGGCGATGTAGAACAGGTACGCGGCGCCCACCACTTTGATCGCCAGGAACAGGTATTCGCTGGTGTGCAGCACCACCGCCAGGCCCATGGCAGCCAAGGCGATCATGCCGCTGAAAGCCAGGATGCGCCCGCCACCGGCCACGCAGGCGGTGCGCAGGCCATAGCGGCTGGCGTTGTGCAGCGACAACAGGTTGTTGGGGCCCGGCGCCATGTTCAGGGCGAAGCAGGCGGGGATGAACAGCAGCAGGCTCGACAGGTCCATTATTCTTCTCCATCAGGACGCGAAAGCCTCGCGCCGCCGAGCGGGTGGCGTCAAGCACAGTCACAAGGGAAATGGCCGTAACAGTGCCCAGCGTTTAGAATGCGGACCTTGGTATCCGGCAAGGCAGGCTTTGCATGACCCGTCCACACAGCGAAATCTGGCGTGACCCGGCGCTGCCGTTCGTGGAAAGCCGCCGCGCCTGCCATAGCCGGGCCTGCTACAAAGCCCACAGTCACCCAACGTTTTCCATCGGGGCGGTAGATACCGGCCTGAGCGATTTCACCGGCGCCGGCGAAGGCCATGAACGGCTGACGCCTGGCACCCTGGTGCTGGTTCCGGCGCAGCGTGTACATGCCTGTAACCCATTGCCGGGGCAGGCCTGGAGCTATCAGATGCTGCACCTGGATGCTCAATGGCTGCAGCAGCTGCGGTTGGAGGCTGGGGTAGCGGCCAGTGAACCCGGGGCACCGGCGCGAATCAGCCGGTCAGCTTCGGTGTACCGCCGGTTCTGCCACCTCAATGAACTGTTGTTTTCCGAAGCAGGGGCGGCGGAGAAGGAAGCGGCACTGGTGGCATTCATCGGTGACCTTGATCTTGCCGCCCATGACACCCTCGATGCGGCGCCGGTACCGACCCTAGGGGAACCGGCGTTGCGTGAGCTGCTTGAGATGATCGAGGCGCAGGGTTCGGCTGGGATGAGCTTGAGCCAGCTGGCCGCCCAGGCGGGCCTCGGCCGTTACCAGCTGATCCGGACATTGCGCGCCGCCACCGGGCTCACGCCCCATGCCTACCTGCTCAACGCCCGCGTCAATCGCGCTCGTCACCTGCTCGGCCAAGGCAAGGCGCTGGCGGAGGTCGCCCATGAGCTGGGGTTCGCCGACCAAGCCCATTTCCAGCGGGTGTTCAAGGCCCATGCAGGCGTGACGCCAGGGCGTTATCGCAGCGGGGCCGCCTAACGGGTGGTGCACTGGCCCGGGCGAAGGCGATATCACGTCGGGCCCAATCGCGGGACAAGCCCGCTCCCACAATGGGCCGCAAAATCAAGTGGTTATGGGGTGCTCTGTAGGGCTCGTCCCGCGGTTGGGCCGTGCAGCCTGCAATTTTCTTCAATACAGACGAGCACCCGGCGAACAGACTGCGGCTTTCCCCACTGCAGAAGCCCAGCCCCATGGAGCAATTCTTGATGGTCGCCGCCGCCCACTTCCTCGCCCTGCTCTCCCCAGGCCCCGATTTCTTCCTGGTGGCCCGCACCTCGGCCAATGCCGGTTGGCGGGTGGCCAGCGGCGCCTGCCTGGGTATCGCCCTAGCCAACGGACTGTTCATCGTTACCGCGTTCGCTGGCGTCTCGATCTTGCGCGAGGGCAGCACGCTGTTCGTCGCCCTGCAACTGGCCGGCTGTGCCTATCTGTTGTACATCGGCGCTCTGTTCCTGCGTCACGCCGGGCACAGCAGCCTGGCGGCCAGCGACAACGGCCTCGTCCAACCCTCGCGCGGCTGGCTGCACAGCCTTGCTCAAGGTTTCCTCTCAGGCATGCTCAACCCGAAGAACGCCCTGTTCTATGCCAGCCTGGCGAGCATGGTCGCCACGACCAGCGTTGTCTGGAAGATCGCCTATGCCGCGTGGATGTTCACCGTCGTGGCAGTCTGGGACTTGCTGGTGGCCATGGCCATCGGCAACCGCCGTGTGCTGCGCCGGTTCGCCCGCGTGTTGCCCTGGCTGGAGCGTGCCTCGGGCGCCATGCTGATACTCCTGGCCAGCGTTGTGCTCATGCACCTGGCATGGGGCTGACCAATGCCAGGGTATGCAGGTCCATGACGCTGAAGAAGCCCCTGGCCCAGCCGCCGGTATCCAAGTGCCAGACGTTGCCCAAGCACTTGGCCTGCACCACCGGTGTATGCCCCACCAGCAAGGCACGCAGGCCGGCGACCGGCGCCGTATCGCCTTCGCGCAGGCGACGCCGCGACCATTGGCAAACCTCCCGTACATCCGGGTCGTCCGCTGCCTCCAGTCTCTCCCGCAAGGTCGGCCAGTCAGGAAACGGGCTGTCGGCATGCAGCAACCCCACCAAACCAGCGGGGGTCTGTACTTCCATGCCCAGCGGCATCCGGGCGAATCCTTCCACGTAGCGCTGCTGGTCGGCCTCGGGCAGGTCGAGAAACCAGGCCCCGCCCGCGGCACGGTACATGTCCAGCTCGACCCGCCCACCGCGCAGGTGGGCGATGGCCAGCGCCTCATGGTTGCCCTGCACAGCGTGAAACCAAGGCTGTGCCAGCCATTCCAGCGCCTGGGTGCTGTCCGGGCCTCGGTCGACCAGATCGCCGACACTGAACAGCCGGTCGACCGACGGATCGAAACCCACGGTGTCCAGGCATTGCTGTAGACGCGCGAAATGCCCATGGATATCGCCCACGGCCAGGTCGCGTCCCCGGGTATTGGCGGCTACCCGCCGAAAACGGCTCATTGCATCGATCCTCTATTGCGGTGCCGACGGCAGGCTTGGAATGGAAGTGCGTCATGCGTACCGCCCTCGCCTGTGCCGTCACGATGATGCGGGTACTCGACAGCATGGCACACGCCGCCCTGACCATGCAGGTCGCGGTACGCTTCGAACATTCGCGACACAACGCCGCTCCCGCGGGGTATGCTCGGGCTTTCTATTCCCATGGATGGACGACATGACCCCTTCCCCCCGCAACTGCGAGGCCTGAGGCAATGAAGTACTTGCTCGCGGCCCTGGTCAGCTACGCCTGCACCTATTACCTCACCGGCCTGTTGATCCAGGGCCGCCTGGCGGATATCGCCGAAGGCCTGCGGCACCGGCCCGATGCCCCGCGACCGGGGGAATACCTGCGCAAGGTAGAGCGATACGCCCGGCGCTCACGCCGCCAATACAGCCTTGCGGTGGGCTCGGTGCTGGCGGCGGTGGGTTGCCTGTTGCTGTATTGGCTGGGCTGAGAGGCCTGGCGTCAAAAACCAAGCGCCAAGCTCTGGCGGCCCTCGAGGGCGAGCAGGTATTGCTTGGCCTGCAGACCACCGGCAAAGCCGGTCAGGCTGCCCGAAGCACCGATCACCCTGTGGCAAGGGGCGATGATCGATATCGGGTTGCGTCCATTGGCGGCCCCTACTGCCCGTACGGCACTGGGGTTGCCGATCTGCCGGGCGATTTCGCTGTAGCTGCGGGTTTCACCGAAGGGAATGGTCAGCAGCGCCGCCCAGACTTGGCGCTGGAACTCGGTGCCGAGAAAATCCAATGGCAATTCGAAACGCTGGCGTTGGCCGGCGAAGTACTCACCCAGTTGGCGAGCCGTTTCCGTCAAGGTCGGGTGGGTGTCGCTGCGGTGCAGCTCGCCCAGGCGCACGCGGTTCTCCCGCTCCTGCTCCCACAGCACCGCCGCCAGGCAGTCGCCGCGCGCGACCAGCGTCAAGGTGCCTACAGGTGATTGCATGAGGGTGAAGGCACTGGACATCGATGGGCCTCGAACGAGAAAACGGATGCCGGCACTCTACGCCCGGTAGCCCTTCTGCGCATCCGCTTTCTTGCCCGCGCAGCCATCGACGCTCAACGCCCCGCGCAAGCCGCCACGACGCTGGGCCTGGCAGTACGGCGGCACGATTGCAGGGCCGGCTCGCCAGCCACCTTCCTGGCGCGCCCGACGCCCCAGGCCAGTGCCCGGGTCATCGACTCGCCAGGGCGGGAGTCGAATGCTTCTTCATGCAAGGCCATGCCCGAGGGTGCGTAGACACCAATGAACATCTGCGTGGCACCGGTACGGGACAACCTCACCTGCACGTCGATGCAAGTACCACAATCGAGGGTCTCGTCGTGCCCGCGATGATGAAGGGTAGGGTCTGCCCATGACCAGAACACGTCTCCACGAATTTTCATGCCGCCTCCTACGACTTTAGTCTTATATGTGTTGGTAGAGGCACCATAGCGGAAGCACACCGGCACGCAACCGCATTGCGCGCAATGGCGGGCACAATCAGACAACCGGCGTGACCCAATTATGGGGAATCAGGTGTCGGGGGTTTTCTCGCAGCCTGGCTCAAGTAGCGATTCGGCGAACGTCATCCACTCTTCGAATGCCTTGCGATGGGCCTGGCACATCCCTTTCCATTCGGGGCCGCCAACGCGGCCGTAGGCGATCTGGTTCATGGTCGAGGAGGTCAACGCGTCGAGCTCCCTCAACAGGTGGTAGGCACGGTAACGCTTTTCTCTTTCAGGCATTGGCTTGTCTTCCAATGTTGCACAACAAGGGCAGCAGGAAGCCTTTTGGGTTCACTGTTCTGGGCTTCCTGCTTCTGGACCTGCGATAGCTGCAAAAGGTCCGTCGCCTCTGGAGACTGCGTCTTGGCTTAGTGGAACGCGCCGTCGAGCACCTCGTAGATGATGCCGGTCGCTACCGCGACCAGGAGCAGGTCCGCGCCGGCCTGCATCCATTCGTAGCCGTCGTAGTGGGGGAGATGGCCGAGCAACCTGCCGTCGAGCTTCTTGGCGATGCCCGGAGGGAGCGGCTTGCCACGTGCCAGGTTCTTCTGGATGCCCGGCGGCAGGGCTGGCCCAGGGCTCCAGTAGTTCCGGTAGCCGCTCAATATGCCCAACACATCGCCATGGTCGATGGAGGGGCCGCGGTAATGATCGCCGCGGTAATCATTGTCGTAGCCGCCCCCCCCTTTGTGACCGCCGCCTGGGTTGCCGCCCCCCTTGTTGCCACCGCCGGAGTGGCTGTTGCCCGGGGCGTGCTGGACCTGGTTCTTGCCATGCCCTTGGCCTTGCCCCTTCCCGTTGCCCGGATCGGCAAAGCCCAGGCATGGGCCGACAGCCAACGCAAACGAAGTCACTGCAATCACGATAGCGCGAGACTTGGCCATAACTGCTTCCTTCCGTGAGGGTGGATCCCCTGCACTGTAGACGATGGTCATGGGAAAAGTTCCCTGGCTTGGCCTGGTTATCTGCAACTTGAAAAGATCCGTTGTAAACGTTGGAGCGAGTTCTCAGAAAACGCCCATTACCGACTGCGGATCACTGCACTGATCGCCCAACCTGCGAATACGAAAAAGGCATCGAGGTAGAACAGGCCTTGGTAGTTGGGCAGTGCCTGTCCGGGCGCGACCGGATCAGGGCTTGGCGGGAAGATCGCGTAGACGCCGTTGGGCACCAGCGCCAACACCAGCAGTGCGCCATAGGTGGCCATGCGCAGCACGTTTTGCCGTTCGCGCGACGCGTCCGCCATCTTCAAGCCAAAGAAGGCGATCACCGCCGCCAACGGTAATACCCAGATGTGCAGGGGCAGGCTGAAGAACACCTCAGCCATCACGCTTTTCGTTTCCACAATTGCAATACCTTGCCGATGAAGGCCGGGATTATCCATGGCCCGCCAGGGTACTGACTACCCTGGCATCATCGGCATGGGCGAGGCGTCACTCGGTGGCCTTGCAGGTGTCGAAGTTGGCGAACGAGAAACTGACCAAGGCGGCACGCGGCTCTCGTCCGGTGAATTCGCTGCTGATCTCGGCAATGTCGTCGCTCAACTTGAACGCACTGGACGACCAGACCACACCTCGGGCGACCCGCTCATCCTGGTCCGGCATGCCATACCTGGTCTTCAATTCGTCCAGCAGCGCCCCACTGGCACGATTCGACCGGTCGAAGCGCATCTGTACCAGGCACAGCTCGTCATCCTTGCTGAACACGTAGTTGTAGCCATCGGCCTGGGCGTCGAGCTTCGGCGCCTGTTTGGACGTGTAGATCAAGGCCCCTACATTGTTGGTGCCGACCTTCTGCAAGATGGCATGCCGCTCGATCTGCTCGCGCTTGAGGCCCATTTTCGTGCCTGCGGGGCCTTCCCATGGGCCTTCGTCGGAGCAGCCGTAGATCATCGCCGTCGCCAGGGCCAACACTGCAAAACGCTTCATGCCTGTCCTCCTCGTTGATGGGCGGAATCTACCACAGGACGTAGCGCTGGCTAATGCCCTGTCAACGTGTTTGTGTGTGCACCTTGGCCATGACTCCTGTCCGCCTATCCAGCTTGGATGCAAAGCCAGTACCGATCCGCGGCAGGCCATAGTACGGTGCGCCTCGAACGTACTGCCTGGTGCCTTGCCTGCAAGCCCACGGACCCGGCCATTCACGACCTGGGAGGTCAAATGCAACGTGTTCAAGCAACAAGTCAGGAAGCTCTGGATCTGGCTTTGATTGCGTTCTACCGCTTCAAGATCGGCGAGATAAAAGTGTTCGACCTGGAGCGCGCAATGAGCTTCGAAGTGGGCCAGGCCCTGGCTCAAAGTGGCCTGGTAAGGTTCTCGATAACGCAAATGGCATCTGGGCGTTATCGGATCAGCGACCAGGGAGAACATTCGATCACAGAGGCTGGACGTGCTCGGCTGGAGCACCTTCGCGGCTAGAACCGCCCGCCAGCCCGAACCCAGCACCGTGGCGACTCGCGGTGCTGGATGCCGGCCCCGCTCATCAGGGGCCTTGGCATCGGATTTAGCGCCCCCGTACAACTGCCGTCGCACCTATGCGACAATACGCGCAATGTCCGGCCTCAACCCCCGCATTCATCGCCCAACAGCTGGGTCACAGCATGCACATGCTGCTGTCGACGCACGCCTGTTGGCTCAACTCAAGCTCCGACTGGAGCGCGCTGGAAACGCTCAGGATCGCTGACCCTCCAGCCGCGTAAGTTACTGATAGGTAAGCGCTTTGATCTCCACCGCTAACATCACCATGCAATTCGGCGCCAAGCCGCTCTTCGAAAACGTCTCGGTCAAATTCAACAACGGCAACCGCTACGGCCTGATCGGCGCCAACGGCTGCGGCAAGTCGACCTTCATGAAGATCCTCGGCGGTGACCTGGAGCCGTCCGCCGGCCAGGTGATGCTCGAGCAGAACACCCGCCTGGGCAAACTGCGCCAGGACCAGTTCGCCTATGAGGAATTCACCGTCATCGACACGGTGATCATGGGCCACGAGCAGCTGTGGAAGGTCAAGGCCGAGCGTGACCGTATCTATTCCCTGCCGGAAATGACCGAGGAAGACGGCATGGCCGTCGCCGAGCTCGAGACCGAGTTCGCCGAGATGGACGGCTATACCGCCGAGTCCCGTGCCGGTGAACTGCTGCTGGGCCTGGGCATTCCGCTGGAGCAGCACTTCGGCCCGATGAGCGAAGTGGCGCCAGGCTGGAAGCTGCGTGTGCTGCTGGCCCAGGCGTTGTTCTCGGACCCGGACGTGCTGCTGCTGGACGAACCGACCAACCACCTGGACATCAACACCATCCGCTGGCTGGAAAGCATCCTCACGGCGCGTAACAGCACCATGGTGATCATTTCCCACGACCGGCACTTCCTCAACAGCGTCTGCACCCACATGGCGGACCTGGACTACGGCGAGCTGCGCCTGTTCCCGGGCAACTACGACGAGTACATGACCGCCGCCACCCAGGCGCGCGAGCAGCTGCTGGCCGACAACGCCAAGAAGAAGGCCCAGATCGCCGAGCTGCAGACCTTCGTCAGCCGCTTCTCGGCCAACGCCTCCAAGGCCAAGCAGGCTACCTCGCGCGCCAAGCAGATCGACAAGATCCAGCTGGCCGAGGTCAAGCCGTCGAGCCGGGTCAGCCCGTTCATCCGGTTCGAGCAGACCAAGAAGCTGCATCGCCAGGCGGTCACCGTGGAGAAGGTTTCCAAGGGCTTCGAGGGCAAGGTCCTGTTCAAGGACTTCAGCTTCACCGTCGAAGCCGGCGAGCGTGTGGCGATCATCGGCCCCAACGGTATCGGCAAGACCACCCTGCTGCGTACCCTGGTCGGTGAGATGAAACCCGATGCCGGCGCGGTGAAGTGGACCGACAGCGCAGAAGTGGGCTACTACGCCCAGGACCACGCCCACGACTTCGAAGACGACGTGAGCCTGTTCGACTGGATGGGCCAGTGGACCCAGGGCGAGCAGCTGATTCGTGGCACCCTGGGCCGCATGCTGTTCTCCAACGACGAAATCCTCAAGTCGGTGAAGGTGATCTCCGGTGGCGAGCAAGGCCGCATGCTGTTCGGCAAGCTGATCCTGCAAAAGCCCAACGTGCTGGTCATGGACGAGCCGACCAACCACCTGGACATGGAATCGATCGAGGCGCTGAACCTGGCGCTGGAGAACTACCCCGGGACCCTGGTTTTCGTCAGCCATGACCGCGAGTTCGTGTCGTCGCTGGCCACCCGCATCATCGAGCTGACGCCCGACGGTGTGGTGGACTTCAGCGGCACCTACGACGATTACCTGCGCAGCCAGGGCGTAGTGGTCTAACCCCTGCCTTTCGCCGCTCCTACGCGGGGCGCTGCGCGCCCATCGCCGGCAAGCCGGCTCCCACAGGTCATGCGTCAGCCTCGAGGACAGCACTGTCGCTGTGGGAGCCGGCTTGCCGGCGATGGGCTGCGTAGCAGCCCCAAGTGCAGCCGATAAGGCTTGACTGACTGGCATTCCACCGCCTATCCGCGAACGCCCCCATGACCGCCCAACCACCTGCCTCCGGCATCACCCTGCAGATCCTCTCGATCGTCTTCTATACCTTCATCGCCTTCCTGTGCATCGGCCTGCCGATCGCAGTGCTGCCCAGCTATGTCCACGACCAGCTCGGCTTCGGCGCGGTGGTCGCGGGGCTGACCATCGGCCTGCAGTACCTCGCCACGTTGCTCAGCCGCCCCTTTGCCGGGCGGGTAGCCGATGGCCTGGGTGGCAAGCGGGCGATTCGCTACGGGCTATACGGCATCGCAGGCTGTGGCGGGCTGACCCTGCTGTCGGCCTGGACGGTCGCCCTGCCCTGGCTGAGCCTGCTGCTGTTGCTGGCCGGGCGCCTGTGCCTTGGCATCGCCCAGGGCTTGATCGGTGTCGCCACCTTGAGCTGGGGTATCGGCCAGGTGGGCAGCGAACACACGGCACGGGTGATTTCCTGGAACGGTATCGCCTCCTACGGCGCCATCGCCATCGGCGCACCGGCCGGCGTGCTGCTGGTGAACGCGCTGGGCTTCAGCGTGCTCGGCGTCGCCCTGGTGGTATTGGCCGTGATGACCCTGCTGATGCTGCGCACGCGCCCGGACGCGGTGGTGCTGCGCGGCGAACGGTTGCCGTTCTGGTCGGCCTTCAGCCGGGTGGCGCCCTTTGGCCTGGGGCTCACCCTGGCATCGATCGGCTACGGTACCCTGACCACCTTCGTCACCCTCTATTACCTGGAACGCGGCTGGGTCGGTGCGGCCTGGTGCCTGAGCGCATTCGGCCTGTGCTTCATCGTCTCGCGGCTGCTGTTCGTCAATGCCGTCAACCGCTTCGGCGGCTACAGCGTCGCCATGGCCTGCATGGCTACCGAGGTCGTGGGGCTGACCCTGCTGTGGCTGGCGCCTTCTCCGGCCGCGGCCCTGGTGGGCGCAGGGCTGACGGGGTTCGGCTTGTCACTGGTATATCCGGCCCTCGGCGTCGAGGCCATCAAGCAGGTCCCCAGCAGCAGTCGGGGGGCCGGGCTGGGCGCCTACGCGGTGTTCTTCGACCTGGCCTTGGCCATCGCCGGCCCGGTGATGGGCGCGGTAGCTGTACGCCTGGGGTATACCTCGATCTTTTCCGTGGCGGCCCTGCTTGCCTTGGCGGGCGTGGGCCTGGTGTTGCTGCTGGCCCGTCGCGGCCAGGGCCATTGAAAACGAAAAAACCGGCTGCAGCCCAGGGCCACAGCCGGTTTTTCATTCAACGCGATCAGGCGGCAGCGAACAGCTCGTTGGCAATCTGTGCCTGGGCGGCATCGATGGCCTGGCTGCGGTGTTCCGGGCCATAGGCCAAGCCGTGGGCGCGGACGATCTCAAGGTCGGTGACACCGATGAAGCCAAGGAAGACCTTGAGGAAGTCCTCGTGGCCCACGCCGGTCGGCTGGCCATGGTGCAGGCCACCGGCGGTGGACACCAGGATCACTTTCTTGTCACCGCACAGGCCTTCCGGGCCTGCCTCGGTGTAGCGGAAGGTCTTGCCGGCGACGGCGACGCGGTCGATCCAGGCCTTGAGCTGGGTCGGCACGCTGAAGTTGTACATCGGCGCACCGATCACCACGGCGTCGGCGGCGAGGAATTCTTCCAGGGTCTCGGCGCTCAGCTTGGCTTCGTGGGCCTGGGCGGCATCGCGCACCTCTTCCGGGGTACCTGCGGCAACCAGGGTGGCGGCGGAGAAGTGGCTGATGGCGTCGGCCGCCAGGTCACGGTAGACCACTTCGATGCTCGGGTCGGCGGCTTTCCAGGCTTCGACGACTTCGCGGCTCAGCTGGCGGGAGGCGGAATTGTCGCCCAGGATGCTCGAATCGATATGCAACAGTTTCATGGGATTCTCCTGTGAATGAAGACCGCGACGGTGGGCGATCACGATGGAGAGAATCCTATAGGGCCAACGAATAGCTGATAAGCCCGTAAAAATGCGTTAGTTTGTCCTACCAGTAGGACAATGGGATACCCCGATGCAAGACCTCAACGACCTCTTCTACTTCGCCCGCGTGGTCGAGGCCGGTGGTTTCGCCGCCGCTGGCCGCCAGTTGGGCATTCCCAAGTCCCGGCTTTCCCGGCGCATCGCCGAGCTGGAGGAGCGCCTGGGCACACGCCTGCTGCAGCGCACCACCCGGCAACTGAAGCTCACCGCCGTGGGGGAACGCTACCTGCACCATTGCCAGGCCATGCTACTGGAGGCAGAGGCGGCCGACGAAGCGGTGGCCAGCATGAGCAGCGAGCCGCGGGGGCGTTTGCGAGTGTCCTGCCCCGTCGCCTTGGCCCACGCCTTCCTGCCGCAAGTGGTCAGCCGCTTTCTGGAGCAGTATCCGCTGGTACAACTGGATATGGTGCTGCTCAACCGACGGGTCGACCTGATTTCCGAGGGCATCGACGTGGCTTTGCGCGTGCGCGACCTGGGCGACGAGGACCCGGCCCTGGTCACCCGCCGTCTGCGCCAGGCGCAGATGCAACTGGTGGCTGCACCGGGCTTTGCCGACCACCTGCATCACCCATCACAGCTCGCCGGCCTGCCGGTGCTGGGTGCTACTGAGGCGGATCGCCTGGTGCATTTTCGCCTGATCGGACCGGGGGGCGAACAGCAGGAAGTCGCCCTGGAACCGCGCCTGGCCATTGACGACTTCGTGGTGCGAAAGGCTGCCGTAGGTGCGGGGCTCGGCTTCACTGCCCTGCCGAGCATGTACTGCGAAGAGGAATTGGCGCGCGGCGAACTGGTGCGCCTGCTGCCGGACTGGTCCCTGCCTGGCGGTTGGCTGCAGGCGGTATACCCGCACCGACGTGGCCTGCTGCCGGCCGTGCGTGTGTGGATCGACCATCTGGCGGCTTCGTTCGAGGCCTGTGGGGAGCGCTATGTGTGAGGCGCAGGCGTCCCACGCACATTGATGACAATAATCGAGGTCCGACTGGCCCCGCGATGGAGCCCATTCAAAGGGCCTAGCGCCCCTCTTGTCCGAAAAACGGTGAAACGGTGTTGTCCAGCCTGCATTTTAGGCTTTGGGATTTCTCATCGTTGCTTAGGCATGAGATTTTATTTTTCGGATAGCTCCTGGCGTGCTTTGAATTTGCTCCAGATCTCATCCTCAAATCGGCTCACCGACACAATATTTTTTTGTGAGAGAACGATTTCAAAGCCGATTTCTCGCCCCTTGAGCATCATTTCCTCTACGACCGCAGAGTAGTCGGTGGTGTACGTGACCTTCAATGTGTCCTTGTCTCGATAACCACTCATAGTAGGGACAATCTCGAAATCTTCGTCCATCCCCCCCGCTTCATGCAGATCACCGATGTCGGATACACGCCCAACGTAAACTTTACGGTCATCCATGGAGAACATGTAGAGATTGTTTGTGTCCCGCATCGACTCCATGAGTTGTCGTGTCAAAGGTCGGGTGGGCACTTTGGATGTCAGTATCAACCCCTTAATCGCCCTCGCCGACGCCCGATATCTCACCATGAGCATCAGTGTAAACAGACGAGGAAACAGCCACGCCAATAGGAACGATAACACCGAAGCTTGTGCCAAGAATGCCCATACGGGTGCGCCCTTGGTGTCAGTGATTTCGTTGCGCGTCAGGAATCCCTTGACGTACTTGATGTAGTCCGCGTGGTCGCGGTATTCGCCAAGATAGGGGGCGAGGACACTGTGCTTGCTCGCATACATCAATCCGAAGCTCGCAAGGCATGCCATGGAGAAAATAAAGATGCCTGTCTTTGCGATGAGCATGTACAGAAGTTGCCCATCGTAGCGGCTCATCGTCGCTTGTCGATAGGTGCTTCCGTTGCAATAGAGATAACCACTAACTAGGATTGGCAGGATAAGAAGCAGTCCCATCAGCCATTGGCCACGATTTTCTTCGCTTTTTTACTCGCCTCGATGAAGCGCTCACTCATCAGGATTTCCCGAGAATCTATCGACATGCCACCACGATCACTGATGCGCAAAGTGCGCAGCTCGCGCAGTGAGTCAAGGATCTCCCTCTCTCGTTTACTCGCTTTGAAGAGCAGTCCAAGCATACGTATTCTCCAGAATGGCTAGCGTTCAGCCTTAGGCACACGGCCCTTTCTCGCTCAACCTCGGGCAGATTTTAACACAGAGACACCAACCCACTGACCGAGGTAGTGATACATCAGATTTCGAGCCCATCCCTGCCCCCTCAGAAGCCTTCCAATACCCCACCCAACCAGCGCCCGCCCAACAGCAAGTGGTCGACCCAGAACACCTGATGCACCGCCACGATGCCCCAGAACGTCATTTGGTAGGACACCTTGCGCGTCTTGTGCCGGAACAGCTGCTGGGCGAGCAATGCCCCTGGCCAGCCGCCACACAGCTCACTGGCATGCAGGACCTTTTCGGGTGTGCGCCAGGCCCCGGTACGCGCTTGGTGCTTGTCTTGCCAATACAGCATCAGGCTGACCAGGCTCACCGCCGGGTACAACGCCAGGGGCAGCCAGGACTGCCCGCTCCAGGCCATCTGCGCAGCGCCCACCAGCGGCAGCAGGCACAGACCCACGAGCACCAGCAGTTTCAGGCGCAGGTTGTGAACGGCATCCTGGGTGCGTTCGACGCCACGGCGTGGCGCGCGCTGGGTGCGTGCCATATCAACCGTGCGCCGTGGCCCAGTTGACCCAGCCGAACTGCCAGGTCGCCAGGATCAGTAGGCCGAAGACGATGCGGTACCAGGCAAAGGCTGCATAGCTGTGGTTGGCGATGAACTTGAGCAGGCCGCGTACAGCGATCATGGCGAAGATGAACGAGACCACGAACCCGATGGCGAACACCGGCAGGTCACCCGGCTGGAACAGGTCACGGTACTTGTAGCCCGAGTACACCGCCGCCCCCACCATGGTCGGCATGGCCAGGAAGAACGAGAATTCGGTCGCCGCCTTGCGCGACAGGCCGAACAGCAGGCCACCGATGATGGTCGAGCCGGAGCGCGAGGTGCCGGGGATCATTGCCAGGCACTGCACGAAGCCGATCTTCAGGGCATGGCTCCAGCGCATGTCATCGACGTGATCGACCTCGATGCGGTGGTCGCGACGCTCGGCCCACAGCATGATCACCCCGCCCACCACCAGCGCCGCCGCCACGGTGACCGGATTGAACAGGTATTCGTGGATCAGGTCGGCGAACAGCACGCCCAGGATCACCGCCGGAAAGAACGCGATCAGCAGGTTGGCCGTGAAGCGACGCGCTGTGGGCTGGCTGGACAGCCCCAGCACCACGTCGAAGATCTTGCGCCGGAACTCCCAGACCACGGCGAGGATCGCGCCGAGCTGGATGATGATGTTGAAGGCCATGGCCCGCTCGCCACCGAAGTCGATCAGGTCGGCGACGATGATCTGGTGCCCGGTGCTGGAGATGGGCAGAAACTCCGTCAAACCTTCGACGATCCCTAAGATGATTGCCTGAAAGGCACTCCAAAAATCCATTGTTCCCCCGATGAGGCGCTGCTGCATGCAGGCCCCTTGTTCTTGATTTGCATTTGGTTGCCGCGAAGGCCCGGCCGTTTTACAGCCCCTACGGGGCCAATGCCAGCGGAAAAGGCCTAGATACCTAAAGGTTTCATCTTGCGCGGCCGAGATCCTATCAGAGCAGCCTGTCGATGGCTCGCGCGGCATGCGACAGCAAACGCCTGGCCTAGCCCTTGGTCGAGTGTGCCGCACCGGCCCCGGCATGCTTGGATACACCTGATAACAAGAACAACGGGAGTACCTTTGATGAAGACCTTGAGGTCGATGTCGATCAGCCGGCGCCTGTCGCTGATCCTGCTGGTCGCGGTGGGCATGCTGGTGGCCTTCGCCCTGCTGATGCTGCGCCAGCTGCATGGCGACCTGTACCAGGCCAAGGCCGAGAAGACCCGGCACGTGGTGCAGACTGCCGCCGGCGTGCTGGCCTACTACCAGGGGTTGGAGGCAGCCGGCACGCTCACCCGCGAAGCGGCCCAGCAGCAGGCCCTGCAGGCCGTGCGCAGCCTGCGCTACGACAAGGACGACTACTTCTGGATCAATGACCTGGCGCCCAGGATGGTCATGCACCCGACCAACCCCAAGCTCGACGGCCAGGACCTTTCCGGCATTCGTGACCCCGACGGTTTCGCCGTGTTCAACGAGATGGCCAGCCTGGCACGCAGCCAGGGCGCAGGCCCGGTGGACTACCGCTGGCCCAAGCCCGGTGCCAGTGAGCCGGCCGCCAAGACGTCATACATCCAGCTGTTCAAACCCTGGGGCTGGATCATCGGGTCGGGCGTGTATGTCGATGACGTGCAGGCCGAGTTCGCCCGCCAGGTACGGGACGCCTCCCTGGCGGGCCTGGGTATCGCCGTGTTGATGGCGCTGTTGGTCATGCTGATCGCCCGCAGCATCGCCCGCCCGTTGCAGGAGGCGGTGCAGGCCATGGGTAATATCGCCAGCGGCGAAAGCGATCTCACCCGCCGCCTGGATACCCATGGGCGCGACGAAGTCACCCGCCTCGGTGAGCATTTCAACCGCTTCAACGGCAAGCTGCAGGGTGTGGTCGGCCAACTGCAGGGCGCCGCCCATGCTCTTGCCCAATCGGCCGAACACGTGGGCGACAACGCAGGCCAGGCCCAGGCGCACAGTGCCCAGCAATCGCTGCAGATGGACCAGGTGGCCACGGCGGTCAATGAAGTCACCTATGCCGTGCAGGACGTGGCCAAGACCGCCGAGCAGGCCGCCAGCGAGATGCAGGCGGCGCAGCGCCAGGTGGACCATGGCCAGCAGGCGATCCATGGCAGCCTGCAGCAGATCGACCGACTCTCCAGCACCATCGACCAGGCCGTGCAGGTGATCGGCGAGCTGGCCGGGCACAGCACGCGGATCGGCGGTGTACTGGAAGTGATCCGCTCGATTGCCGAGCAGACCAATTTGCTCGCGCTCAACGCCGCCATCGAGGCGGCCCGCGCCGGCGAGCAGGGCCGGGGGTTTGCCGTGGTTGCCGACGAGGTCCGGCTGTTGGCCCAGCGCACCGCCCAGTCGACCGCCGAGATCCAGACCATGATCGAGCACCTGCAAGGCCAGTCGGAAGCGGCTGTCAGGGCGATCGGCACCAGCAGCGAAGCCTCGCGCCAGACCGTCGAGCAGGCCCGTGAGGCGGGCTCCAGCCTGGATGCCATCAGCCAGGCGCTGCACAACCTCACCGCCCTCAACGCCTCGATCGCCAGCGCTACGCTGCAGCAGGCCCATGTGGTGGAGGAAATCAACCGCAATGTGCTGGATACCGCCGGGCTGTCCCAACAAACCGCCGACGCGGCGCGCCAATCCAGTGATGCCGGCGCAGCCCTGGCGCGGTTGAGCGAGGAGCTTGAACAGTTGCTGCGCCAGTTCCGGGTTTGATACTGCCCTTCGTCAAACCCACGCGCCTCCTGTAGGAGCGGGCTTGCCCCGCGATGGCGTCAGCCCAGGCACTGCCGCTGCCCAGCCGATGCCATCGCGGCGCGCCCCTACAGCTTCCCCGCCCTACAGGCTACAATCGCGCCCTCTACCCCTGCCCAAGGATCGCCGATGTCCGGCCTCGAACTCTTCGCCGCCGTGCTCGGCGTCATCGCCGTGTGGCTCACGGTCAAGCAGAACCCGTGGTGCTGGCCGATCGGCCTGGTGATGGTGCTGCTCTACAGCTGGATCTTCTACGAAGTGAAGCTGTATTCCGACATGCTCCTGCAACTGGTCTACGCCGTGTTGCAACTGTACGGCTGGTGGCAATGGACCCGGCCTGACCATGTGGAAGACGCACGCCAGGTTTCCAGCCTGGGGGCCGGGCAGGTATTCATCGGCCTTGGCGCAGGCCTGCTGGCGAGCCTGTGCCTGGGCGCCGCCATGGCGCACTGGACCGACGCAGCACAGCCCTGGCTCGATGCGGCCCTGACTGGCTTCAGCCTGGTGGCGCAGGTGTGGATGGCGCAGAAGCGTGTGCAATGCTGGGCGCTGTGGATGGTGCTGGACGTGGTCTTCGTGGGGCTGTTCCTCTACAAGGGCCTTTACCTCACCGCAGCGCTCTACGCACTGTTCACCCTCATCGCCGTGCGCGGCTGGGTGCAATGGCGCCGCGACCCGGCATTGGCACCCGCATGAAGGTCCTGGTGCTATGCGGGCCGGAGTCCAGCGGCAAGAGCTGGCTGAGTGGCGAAATCCAGGCGCATTTCGGCGGTGTGGTGGTCGGTGAATACGTCCGCCACTTCATCGAGCGGGAACAGCGCGAAACCTGCTATGCCGATATTCCCGCCATCGCCCGCGGCCAGCTTGCCTGGGAGGACCAGAGCCGCCGACACGCGCCCGACCTGTTGATCCTCGACACCCACCTACTCAGCAACATCCTTTGGAGCCGGGTACTGTTCGCAGACTGCCCCGCCTGGCTCGAGCAGGCCCTGCTCGAACGCCACTATGACCTGCACCTGCTACTCAGCCCGCAAGGTGTCGATTGGGTCGGCGACGGCCAGCGCTGCCAACCCCGCCTGGAAGAGCGGCAAAGATTCTTCGAGGATAGCCTGCACTGGCTGCGCACTCACCAGAAACCCTTTCAAGTACTCGAAGGCGACTGGCCCACCCGCCAGGCCCAGGCCCTGGCAGCGGTGGCGCGTCTACTTGACGGCCAAGCGCCCGCCTGCGCCACCGAGTGTTAATTTTTTGTAACTGTACAGCCAGCTAGGCCCCCCATTGTTGGGGGCTTTGCCACAGACCTGGGGAAACTGTTTCAAACGTGATACAGCTACTGCCGTTACCCCGGGCCGCGTGGGTTTTCAAGGCCTGTAGGGCGATGGACGGTTTTTCTGTATCAGCCGTGAAACAGAAAAACACCGAACGGCCCCCTGAACCACCCAACACCTTGATTTAACTATAAAAAATGAAAGCGGCACGACTTTCGCTCTACCTCTGTCAACGCTCAAAGGCCAGCGCACAGAGAAGGGAGCATCGCCGTGGGGACCAAGAACAAGACACTGCCTGCACTGCTCGTCCTGGGTTGCCTGACCGCCGCAGCCTTCCCCCTTCCCGCCAGCGCCGAGGGCAACGGGATCATCGTCCTGACCCGTGATGTCCAGGCTCGCCAAGCCGCTCGGAAGACCGGTACCCCCGACCCCTACCCCACTACCGTCAATACCAACGAATCGGCCCGGGTGAAAGCCCAGACCAACGAGTTGACCGACGGTGACTTCGCCCGCATCGCCAGCGGCTCGACAGTCAATCGCCTGCTCACCACCGACCACTCGGGCAGCTTGCGCGGCCTGGACACCGTCCAGTCCCGGCTACCTGGCATGGCCGGCGGATCGGGTGCCGGGGCCGGCGGTGGCAACACCATCTCCAACACGGTCAACCAGAACGTCCAGCGCGGCCTGGCGCCGCTGCAGATCCTCACCCGGGGCCAATGACATGCGCGCACTCAAGCTCTCCCTGCTGTGCCTGGCGCTGGGCCCCAGCCTGGCGCTGGCCGGCTCGCCAGTGGTGGACAACGCCACCCTTGGCGCCAGCGGCCGCACCTACCAGGGCAACCTCGGCATCAACCAGGCGGCGGGCGATGCCCAGCAGCAGGCCAACGTCCGGGCCATGGCTATCGGCACCAATGCCAAGGCCACCACCGAGGTTCGCCAGCGCACTGACTTTCTTGCCGACCCGGCCCGGGACAGTCGCGCCAGCATCCACGGCAACGCCTTCAGCAACGGCAACGGCCTGCTCGGTATCAACCAGTCCGCCGGCGCCGCCACGCAGCAGGCCAACGCAGTACGGATCGGCATCAGTGCCGTCCCGCAAAGCATCGACGACAGCATTCTCAGCCAGCAGAACGTCTCGCTGGCCAATGGCTCCGAGGCAACGGATCGCGCTCCCGGCAGTCGCCAGGTCACTACCAGTGACCAGGCCTTCACCGGCAGCCGTGGCGTGATCCAGTTGAATCAGAGCGCCGGGGTGGGCAACCGAATGGGCAACACCCTGAGCGTACGGGTCGCTGACTGACCCAAAGTGGCTTCAACACAACACTTAACAACGAGAAACAAGTGGAGAAACACCATGAAACCTAAAATGGCACTCAAGCCTCTGGTATTCGCCCTCGCAGCGGTCATGGCAGTTGCTGCACAAGCCGATAACCGGCATAACAACGGCCACCATGGCCATCACAACAACCATGACAATGTCCTTCTGCAGCTGTTGGTCAGCGCGGGTGCGGCCGCCACGGTGACCGATACCCAGGTCAACACCGGCAACACCGTGCGTAACGAGGCGACCGAGAACGACGCGGCGATGGAAGACTCCGCCAACCGCTCCAACGGCAACCTGGGCGCCAACGTGGCTGCCGGTGACGGCAACCAGCAGGACAACGTGGCCGCCATCGCCACTGCCGATGAGCGTTTCATCTTCGGCAGCGCCATGGCTATCTCCACCGCCACCCAGGTCAACGCCGGCAACAACGTCAAGAACTTCTCCACCAGCAACACCGCCAACCTGGTCGACTCGGCCAATGGCAGCTCGGGCAATATCGGCGTCAACGTCACCGCCGGTGACTTCAACCAGCAGAAAAACAACCTGGCGATCGCCGTGTCCGGTGGCCGTGTAGCGATGGCCGCCTCCACCGCCACCCAGGCCACTACGGGCTTGAACGTCGAAAACAACGCTGACCGCAAGATGGACAAGGAAACCCTGCAGGCCAGCTTCAAAGCCTATGGCCAGTACAAGGGTGACGGCTGGGGCTATGTTGAAGACGAAAAAGGCTGGGGCCACGGCCATGACAAGGGCAAAACCGACAAGGACCCTCTGAAGTTCCACGAAGAAGGCACCTTCGGCCTGGCCGGTGTCGCCACCTACCAGGTGCTGACCCCCAACGGCTGGAAAAACCCTGTGACCAACACCGCCACCATGAGCAACTCGCTCAACGGCGTGTCGGGTAACGTGGGCGCCAACGTCTCGGCAGGTTCGGGCAACCAGCAGAGCAACTCGCTGTCCATCGCCGCAGGTTGCAAAGCCTGCACCGGCCTGTAACACAGCCAATCGGGGCCCTTCGGGGCCCCTTTCCTGTTTCGCGTCGGGGGAGAAGGCCATGCGCGCAGTTCTGCTTGCCGCACTCATGTTCCTGGCCGGCCTGGTCGAGGCCACGCAGATGCCGATCGCGGCGATGCCAGGCGGGACCTTGGTGTACAAGCCGGTACAGAGCATCCGCGAGCGTCGCTTCGCCGACCTGGTGCAACAGAAGACCGATTTCAGCTGCGGCGCCGCCGCCCTGGCCACCATCCTCAAGCAAGCGTATTGGCTCGATGTCGATGAAAGCCAGGTCATCGAAGGCATGCTCGCCCACGCCGATCCGGACCTGGTCAAGGTCCAGGGCTTTTCCATGCTGGATATGAAGCGCTACGTGGAAAGCATCGGCATGCGCGCCCGGGGCTACCGGGTCGAAGCCGACAGCCTGCACCGGGTGAGCATTCCGGTGGTGGTGCTGATGGACATTCGTGGCTACAAGCACTTCGTCGTGCTCCAACGCATCAACCGGGGCTGGGTGTACATCGGCGACCCGGTGCTGGGCCACAAGCGCTACAAGTTCGACGATTTCGTCAAAGGCTGGAACGGCATCATCTTCGCCGTCATCGGCCCCGGCTACGACAAGGCCAACGCCCTGCTCGACCCACCGGCTCCGGTCACCGCCAGGAACCGCATCAATGGGTTCTACCCGGTGGACGATGCCCAATTGATGGAATTCGGGTTCATCCAGAGCGACTTCTTCTAGTGATTACAAAGGGGCACGGAGCTCCGGGGAGCAGCGATGAAGACAATCAACTGGCTGGTAGCGGCATGCCTGGCTGCCAGCCTCCCGACCCAGGCGCAGACGTTCAAGCCCATCGAAGTCAAGGACCAGGAGCTGGCCCAGTTGCGTGGGCGCTACGTGATGCCGGGGCGGATCATCAGCTTCGGCGTGGTCATGAGCAGCACCTGGCAGAACGCTGCCGGCGACCGCATCGGCGCGACCACGACGATGCAGGTGCAGCACAACAGCTTCAAGCCGCAGTTCTACGTCTCCATGACCGGCAAGAACGGTGGCGGCGTCGCCCCAGGCCAAGGCCATGGCGTGGTCACAGGCGGCAGCGGCCTGGGCAATACCCAGGGCGTGACCCAATCGGTCCGCGCGGCCGGCGACAACAACAGCGCCTACAACGATGTCGCGATCAATGTCAGTGAAGGCGGCAAGGGGCCTGCTACCACGCCACAAGGCCAGGTACTGGCATCGGGCAAGACCCTGACCAGCAGCAACAATGCCGGCACCCTGAGCGTGTCGAATACCGGCAAAGGCATCCAGATGGCCATCCAGGCCAACAACAACCAAGGCTCGAGCCTGCAGCGCCTGTCCGACGGCGGCCTGCTGCAAGCCACGACGCTGCTTGGCGGCAACAACGCGGTCAGCAACATGACCCAGCTCAATGTGGTGCTGCGCGACAACCTACCGTCAGCCGGCGCACTGAACTGCAATCTCGATCAACTCAAGGGCCTTCGAATCACCGGCTATTGATCTACGCTTCGTCTCACCATCGTAGTATTCGTAGGGACGGCTAACTTATGCATCGATTCATGTCGTTGAAAGCACTTGTCTGTCTGGGCACCCTGGTGCCTTCCACCCTGCTCTATGCCGCCGCCGATCCGCAGGTCGAAGTCCTGAAGGCCGAACTGGCAGCATTGAAGGAACGTTACGAAGCCCAGCAGCAAGCCCTCATGGTGCTGGAGCAACGGGTCCGCCAGGTCGAAGAACAACCCGTCGCCCCCCCACCCAAGCGCCTGACCCGCTCCCCTGCCTCTCAGCCACGCAACAACCAGGCCATCGCCGCCTCCGGCGGGGCTGCAGGGGCAACGGGGTCCTCCTACGGTGAATCGCTCAAGGATGACTCGGAGCCGGCCCAGAGCGTGTCCAACCTGTATGACGAGGCCAGCGGCTTCTTCGGCGGTGGCAAGTTCAGCCTCGAGACCGGCATCACCTACGCCCGCTACGACACCCGCCAGTTGATCCTCAACGGGTTCCTGGCACTGGACTCGATCTTCCTGGGCAATATCAACCTCGACCGGATCAAGGCCGACAACTGGACCCTGGACCTGACCGCCCGCTACAACTACGACCAGCGCTGGCAGTTTGACGTCAACGTGCCGATCGTCTACCGCGAGTCTACCTACCAGTCCGGCGGCGTCGGTGGTGCCTCCAACGATGTCTCCGAACATACCGTCACCCGCGACCCTGCGCTGGGCGACGTCAACTTCGGTGTGGCCTACAAGTTCCTCGACGAGTCGGAGAACACCCCCGATGCGGTGTTCAGCGTGAGAGTCAAGGCCCCCACCGGCAAGGACCCCTTCGGCATCAAGCTGATCCGCGACCCGCTCAACGACAACCTCACCTACCCCGAAGACCTGCCTACCGGCAACGGCGTCTGGTCGATCACCCCGGGTATCTCGCTGGTCAAGACCTACGACCCGGCGGTGCTGTTCGGCAGCCTGTCTTACACCCATACCTTCGAGGAGAAGTTCAGCGACGTCAGTTCCACGGTCAACCAGAAGATCCCGGGCAAGGTGAAGATCGGCGACAGCTTCCAGATCGGTGCAGGCGTGGCCTTTGCCCTGAACGAGAAGATGTCGATGTCATTCTCGGTGTCCGAACTGATCGCCCGCCGTTCACGGATCAAGTCCGCCGAGACCGGCGACGAGTGGGCCGACGTCAAGAGCAGCGACGCCAACGCCGGCTACTTCAACATCGGCATGACCCTGGCTGCGACCGACAACCTGACCATCGTGCCCAACCTGTCGATTGGCCTGACCGACGATGCGCCGGACTTCACCTTCAGCCTGAAATTCCCGTACTACTTCTGAGCGACCACTCTTCCACTTCCTGGGGCTGCTTCGCAGCCCCGCGCTGCACGGCCGCACCTACAGGTGCAGGCAGGTGCAGGGCCCCCTGATCATGCCTGCATCCCGTCTGCAATCCGCGCCTGCCGCCAAGTGCCTGTTATCATGAAGCACACTTGAGTGACTGTTTCATGACAAGAAGGAAGTCTTTGTGAAAAAACTGCTCGGTCGCTCCAGCACCCGGCTCGTGGCATTGGCCACGCTGGTGTTGGCGATCCCACTGGGCATCCGGGCCGCGCTCGGCTGGTCCACCCCCCTGGGCTATGTCTCCGACCTGGCCATCGGCAGCGTATTGGTGCTCTTGCTGCAGCGCCGCGCCTGGTGGCTGGCGTTGCCCTTGCTGCTGGCCTGGGCCAGCCTGATCGTCGCCAGCGCCGAGCTGGTCAGCGCCGTGGGCCGTCTGCCCACCAGTGCTGACCTGAACTACCTGTTCGATGCGCAGTTCATGGAAAACTCCACCGGCGGCGGCCTCGCCCACCCCTGGCTGCCCTGGGTGCTCGGTGCCGGCTTGGTGGCCTGGCTGGGCAGCGTCTGGTACAGCCGTGGCAGCCCCAGTGCCACCCTGCCACGCAAGGCCTGGGCGATCCCCCTGCTATTGTTCGGCGTGCATTGGGGCAGCCAGCACCTGGCGCCGTCCGATGCCGACCAATGGCGTCAGTACAACCTCTCGCACCAGTTGCTCTCGGCCGGGGTGGGTGACCTCCAACGCCAGGCCGTTGAGCGTTTCGGCGAAAAACCCACCTTCGCCCCCCTGCCCTCCACGGGCCTGACCCAGTCCGACCTCAACGGTCAAAAGCTGCTCAAAGCGCCTGGGCAGGCGCATAACGTCCTGGTGATCGTCCTGGAAGGCATCCCCGGTGCCTATATCCGCGCCAACCGCCAGGCCTTGCACAGCAGCTTCGACGAAGACCTGATGCCCAAGCTCAGCCGCTGGGCCGAGCGCGGCATGAACACGCCCGACTACGTGCTGCACACCCACCAAACCATCCGCGGCCTGTACGCGCTGCTGTGCGGTGACTACGACAAGCTGGCCAACGGCACACCAAAAGGCATGGAGATGCTGACCCAGGAGGTGCGCAACCAGGCCTGCCTGCCGGCACAGCTGCGCCAGGCGGGGTTCAGTACCCATTACCTGCAAGGTGCGGGCCTGCGCTTCATGGCCAAGGATCGGATCATGCCGCACATCGGCTTCGACGCGGTGCACGGCCAGGAGTGGTTCAGCAACAAGAACTACCTGCCTTTTCGCTGGGGCAAGGACGACCGGGCCTTCTTCGAAGGCGCACAGAAGTACGTGAAGCAGTTGCGCAAGCAGAAACAGCCCTGGATGCTGACCCTGCTGACCGTCGGCACCCACCAACCGTATTCCGCACCGCAGCGCTACCTGCAGCGCTACGACACGACCAAGCAGGCAGCGGTGGCCTACCTGGACGATGCCCTCGATGCCTTCCTGATGAACCTGGAACGCCAGGGTGTGCTCAAGGACACCCTGGTGATCATCACGTCGGATGAGTCCCACGGTATCGACGGGGTTCGCCTGGCCTCCTCCTGGGGCTTCAGCCTGGTCCTGGCTCCCGAACAGGCCCAGTTGCCGCGGCTCAAGCGCGGAACTTACGGCCATGTGGACATGGCCACGTCGCTGCTCGACTACTATGCCCTGCCGATCCCGGCCGCCTTGAGCGGGCGCTCGCTGTTCCGTGACTACGACACCGGCCGCGAGATGATTGCCTACACCAACGGCATGCTGCGCTACCACGATGGCCACGGCACCTTCACCGAATGTGACTTCCAGCAACGTTGCCGGCGCTACGCCAGCGACGGCTTCATCGCCGACCAGGCCGAGTACATGGACCGTGCCACGGACACCACCGGCCAACAGCTCACCGCCCTGGCCAGTACCCTGGACCAATCATTGCTGCACACACCGTTGAACCTGCGCTACCAGTTTGGCGGGCCGGCGGCGATCCAGCTGCGCAAGCGCATCCGTGACGAGTGGGCCGACAACCTGATCGGTGCGCAATACCTGGAAATGCCCGAAGGCTCCCATACCCGCGTACGGGTGATCGTACGCTCCCTGGACCCCAAGCATGATGCCTATATCCAGCTCAAGGCCAAGGAGTACGAACAGGATGTACCGTTGGGACTACCGGAAGAAATCATCGTGACGGCCGACCGGCCGCTGGAACTTGAGTTCGGCTTCGACAACCCCTCGGCACGCAAGGCGTTCTCCTTCCACCTGCTGGGGTATGGCGGCGGGGAAGTGCAGGTCAGTGATTTCAGCGTGATCACCGGTGTTGCCGGGGGCGGCTGATACGCCCCGTCGCACGGCCCCTGTAGGAGCGGGCTTGTCCCGCGATCACCGGCAGAGCCGGTGCCAAGCACCCCGTCGCACGCTTCGCGGGTAAACCCGCTCCCACAGACCGATCCTACACCACCGGCGATCAGGCGATCGCCGCGTCCACCAGTACTTGGGCCTCGCGCACCAGGCGCTGCAGGTGCTCTTCGCTGACGAAGCTCTCGGCGTAGATCTTGTAGATATCCTCGGTGCCCGATGGCCGCGCGGCGAACCAGCCGTTGGCGGTCATCACTTTCAAACCACCGATGGCCTGGCCGTTGCCCGGCGCATGGCTGAGGATTTGCTCGATCGACTCGCCGGCCAGCTCCGTGGACGTCACCTGCTCAGCAGCCAGTTTGCTCAACAGAGCCTTCTGCCGGGCATCGGCCTTGGCCTCGACACGGGTGGCGAACGGCTTGCCCAGTTCGGCGGTCAGGTCGGCGTAGGCCTGGCTCGGGTTGCGCCCGGTGCGGGCGGTCATCTCTGCAGCGAGCAGCGCCGGGATCAAACCGTCCTTGTCGGTGGCCCAGACGCTACCATCCTTGCGCAGGAACGACGCGCCGGCACTCTCCTCGCCACCAAAGCCCAGCGAACCGTCGAACAGCCCCTGAGCGAAGAACTTGAAGCCCACCGGCACTTCGTACAGCTCACGGCCCAGGCGCGCGGTGACGCGGTCGATCAGTGCGCTGCTGACCACCGTCTTGCCCACGGCGGCGTCGCTGCGCCACTGCGGACGATGGCGGAACAGGTAGTCGATGGCCACGGCCAGGTAATTGTTCGGCTGCAGCAGGCCGTCCGGGGTGACGATGCCGTGGCGGTCGTGGTCCGGGTCGCAGGCGAACGCCACGTCGAAGCGTTCGCGCAGGCCGATCAGGCCCTGCATGGCATGGGGCGAGGATGGGTCCATGCGGATCTGCCCGTCCCAGTCGACGGTCATGAAGCGGAACGTGGGGTCCACTTCGGTATTGACCACTTCCAGGTCCAGACGGTAGTGCTCGGCGATGGCCTGCCAGTAACGTACCCCGGCACCGCCCAGGGGGTCGACGCCCAGGCGCAGCTTGGCGTTGCGGATGACGTCGAAGTCGATGACATTCTCCAGGTCCGCCACGTAGCGGCCCACATAGTCGTAACGCTGGGTGGTCGCCGCCTGCAGGGCCTGGGCATGGTCCATGCGCTTGACGCCGGCAAGGCCGGCGGCCAGCAGCTCGTTGGCTTTGGCTTCGATCCACTTGGTGACATCGCTGTCGGCCGGGCCGCCGTTGGGCGGGTTGTACTTGAAACCACCGCTCTGGGGCGGGTTGTGCGACGGCGTGATGACCACGCCATCGGCAAGGCCCTGCTGACGGCCACGGTTGTGGCAGAGGATGGCATGGGACACCGCCGGGGTCGGGGTGTATTCATCGTCCTTGGACAACATCACCTGCACGCCATTGGCGGCCAGCACCTCCAACGCGCTGGCGGCAGCCGGCGCGGACAGCGCATGGGTGTCGGCACCGACGAACAGCGGGCCATCGATGCCTTTTTCCTGGCGGTACAGGCAGATGGCCTGGGTGATCGCCAGCACATGATCTTCGTTGAAGCTCAGCTCGAGCGAGGTGCCCCGGTGCCCGGAGGTGCCGAAGGCCACGCGCTGGGCCGCCACGGCAGCGTCGGGGCGGCCGGTGTAGTAAGCGGTGAGCAGGCGGGGAATATCGACCAGCACGCTGGCCGGAGCCGGCTTGCCTGCCAAAGGACTGAGCGTCATGCAAGAACCTCGAGTTCAACGGATGTAGGTGTTGGAACGCGCAGTGTACTGGGAGTTGCAACGCCATGCGATGGGGCCCGCGGCGATTATTCGCTCACCACCTGCCACCAACCGGGGAACATCTGCCGCACCCGCGGCTCGGCGAAGCGTTCGTCGATCAGCAGCAGCACGCCCTGGTCCTGGTCGCCACGGATCACCCGGCCAGCGGCCTGGATGACCTTGCGCACGCCCGGGTACAGGTAGGCGTAATCGAAGCCCGCACCGAACTGTCGCCCCAGGCGCTGCTTGAACTGCTCGTTGACCGGGTTGACCTGGGGCAGCCCCAAGGTGGCGACGAAGGCACCGATCAGCCGGCTGCCGGGCAGGTCGACGCCTTCGCCAAAGGCGCCGCCCAAAACCGCGAACCCGACACCCTGGCCATCGGGCACGAAGCGGGCGAGAAACGCCTCCCGCGCCCCTTCGTCCATGCCTGGGGCCTGTTCCCAGCGCGGGATGGCCGGGTAACGCTCGGCCAGCAGCGTGGCCACCTGCCCGAGGTACTCGAAGCTGCTGAAGAAGGCCAGGTAGTTGCCTGGTGCACGCCGGTACTGATCGGCGATCAATTCCACGATCGGGGCCAAGGAGGCGTGCCGCTCGCGGTAACGGGTGCAAATCTGGCTGACGACGCGCACCTGCAGTTGCTCGGCCCGAAACGGCGCCGCCACCTCCAGCCAGGCGGTGTCAGCCGGCATGCCCAGCAGGTCGGTATAGAAATGCCGGGGATTGAGGGTGGCGGAGAACAACGTGACGCTACGTGCCGCGCTCATGCGCGGGCCCAACAGGCGCGCCGGAACCACGTTGCGCAGGCACAGGGTGGCCAGCCGACGCTTGCGCGGGCCGTTGCGCACGCTTACATCGAAGATGAAATGCTCGTCGAACAATTCCGCGACCCGGCTGAACTGCAAGGCCTGGAAGTAGAACTGCAAGACGGCCGGTTCCACCTCGCCCGGGGCCTGTTCAAGACGCGCCTGGATCTGCCCGGTGCAATGCTGCAACGCGCCAAGGAATGCCCCGGGCAACTGATCGCTGGCCTCGTAGGGCGCTCGTTGCGTCTTGTACAACGCGTTCCACTGGCGATTGAGCCGCTCCAGGGCGCTGCCAAGACCCGCCGGCTTGCCTTGGCGCAAGGCCTGCAGCTGGCCCTGGTCGAGGCTTGCGCTGTACATCCCCCGGCCCCGCTCCACCAGGTTGTGGGCCTCGTCCACCAATACCGCGACCCGCCACTGATTGGCCTGGGTCAGGGCATGCAGCAGGGCGTGGGCATCGAAGTAGTAGTTGTAGTCGGCGACCAACACATCGACCCAACGCGCCATTTCCTGCCCCAGGTAGTACGGGCAGACCTGGTGCGCCAGGGCCACTTCGCGCAGGCCGGCACGGTCGAGCAGTGGCCGTTGCGCCGCGGCCTCACGTGCAGCAGGCAGGCGATCATAGAAGCCGCGTGCCAGCGGGCAGGACTCGCCATGGCAGGCGCTTCCCGGATGCTCGCAGGCTTTGTCCCGGGCGATCAGTTCCAGGGTACGCAGAGCCGGTTGCGGCGTGGCTTCGGTGATCTGGCGCAGGGCGTCGAGGGCCAGGGCCCGGCCTGGGGTCTTGGCGGTGAGGAAGAACAGTTTGTCCAGTCGCTGCGGCACCATGGCCTTGAGCAACGGGAACAAGGTGCCGAGGGTCTTGCCGATCCCGGTACTGGCCTGGGCCATCAGGCAGCGGCCGGTGCTGACCGCTTTGTACAAAGTCTCGGCCAACTGGCGCTGGCCCTGGCGAAACTGTGGGTAGGGAAAGCCCAGTGCCTCGAGGTCGCAGTCGCGCTCGGCCAGGCGCCGCTCCTGGGCCTGGGCCCAGGCCAGGAAGCAGCGGCATTGGCGTTCGAAGAAACGTTGCAGGTCGGTCGCGGCATGCTGCTCGCTGAATACAGTCTGGTGGTCGCTGTCCACGTCCAGGTACACCAGCGCGACCTCGATCGAGTCCAATCGGCGTGCCTGGCACAGCAACCAGCCGTAGACCTTGGCCTGGGCCCAATGCAGCTGTCGATGGTTGGCCGGCTGACGTGACAGGTCGCCACGGTGCGTCTTGATTTCCTCCAGGCGGTTGGCCGCCGGGTCATAGCCATCGGCCCGGCCTCGCACTTCGAGCCCTTGGTATCGGCCTTGCAGCGCCACCTCGGACTCGTACCCTGGCCCGCGTCTTGCCACCACCCGGCGGTGGCCGGCAATACCTTCCTGGGCCGTGGGCGAAGGCGTGAAGCGCAGGTCCAGGTCTGCGACCTTGGCGCTGAATTCGCACAGCGCGCGCACCGCCACGGTGTAGGTCATGCCGTGTCGCTCCAGCGGACATGGCAGACCACGACCGGCAAACCGTGCTCACGGCAGAACTCCAGCCAGCGCAGCTGGTTGTCCTGCAAGCGGTCTCCGGGCCCCTTGACCTCGACCATGCGGTATCGGCCTTCCTCGGGCCAGAACTGGACCAGGTCAGGCATGCCGGCGCGGTTGTTGCGGATATCCTGCAACAGGCGCAGGAAACACTGCTTCAGGTGCGTCGCCGGCACGCAGGCCAAGGCCTGGTCGAGCAGCTCGGGCGTGAGCATCGACCAGAACACGAAGGGCGATTGCAAGCCGTGCTTGGCCACAAAGCACTGGCCGATGGCCTGCCTATAGCTGCCATCGTCGAGCCGACCGAGGCAGGCGTCGAACAGGGTGGCGCGGCGTTGTCGGAAATCGTCGTCATGCAGGTCCTGGGGGCCGGCCTGGAACGGGTGGAAGAAAGCGCCGGGTACCGGGGCGAAGATCGCCTCCCAGCACAACAGGCCGAACAGGCTGTTGAACAGCGTGTTCTCCACGTAATGACAAGTACCCCCGCCCTGCTCCAGGTGCAGGCGAACCGCCTCCTCGACGCCGAGGTGCGCGAGCGCCGCTGGCAGCTGCAGCTCGATCAGCTCGAGGTCCGCCGCACGGCGGCGCGCCCGCGGCGGCCCGCCCAGTTTGCGCCCAAGGCGCGGCAGCATGCGGGCCACTGCCTGGGACTCAAGGGCATTGGCCGGAGCGGCGGCCATTTTCGACGCCAGTGCATGGGCCTGCGCCCAGCGCTCGCTACGCTCCAGGGTGCGTACCTGACGGATGCGCGCCTCGGGGTGGTTGCTCTGGCCGTACACTTCGAAGGCTTGGTCCCAGTCGCCTAGCCGCTCGCACCGTTGGCCTATGCCATACAAGACCCGGGAATGGCGCCGGGCAAGCCAGGGGTTGTCGCTGTGCAGCCCTTCCAAAGCAGCCAGCACGACGCCTGGCGCCTCGCCCTGCTCGAGACGTTCGGCGCACTGGTGCAAGGCCATGGCCAGGTCGACCTCGGCGCGTTGGCGCAATGCGCGGGAGTCGGCGCTGAACGGTACCTGTTCATAGCGCAGCACACCCAGGTCGGCAAGCACGAACTCCGACCAGTCCTGGTACAAGTTGCCGAAGAACAACAGACGCAGGCGATCGCACAACGGTTGCAGGCGCCAATGAAAAATACGCACAGGGCACGCCGGGAACCATTGCGCCAATGGCCGGGGCGCAAGCGCCAGTGGCAATAATTGCGCCAACAATTCCGCCTTTGCCGCCCGGGGCCGACTCAGTTGCGCGGCGAAACATTGAACGAGTTCTTCCTTGCGCAGCACACCGAACAGTTGCTCCAAGGCCAGCATCGAACGGTCACACACCCACCCAAGCTGCAGCAGCGGCTCGAGCGCCACCTGCCATGGGCCGATTTCGGCATAGTCGAGCCGGTCACTGCGAAACAGCTCCCCTTTGCGCATGACCATGCGCACCAGCATGGCCTGGGCAGGCTCGGGCAGCCCGGCGAAAGCGCGCAGGAAACCCTGCTCGGCCTCATCGAGCACATCGGCATAGCGCTGCTGGACCCATGCCAAGACCTGCCTGAAGTTGCACAGGTAATAGAAGGGGTCATCGACAGAATGGGCAATCACGGTGAACGGGCACATAGCGGGACAGGCACTGGTTATACATACAGACCCACCCCGCTGACAAGCGCTCCGGATCGGCGGTCACTCAGCTACGTCATCAGCCGGCGGTCGCGCCAAGGCCCGGTCCAGCCGGTGCAGCGCCTGCTCCAATCCCTCCCAGGGAGCGCCCTGCCACGTCAGGGCCACATACCCCCTATGGTTTCCCTGCAGGCTGAACCGTTCCCCGGGTGTGATCGTCAATCCCGTGCCGGCCACGGCCACCTGCGCATGGCCATGATTCACCGGTTGCCTCAAGCGGCCCCATAGCACCCGGCCACCCTCGGGCCTGGTAACCACCAGCTTGCCCCCCAGGCATGACTCGACCTGTAGAAACAAATGGTCCATGGAGGCCTGCAGCTCGCTACGCATGCGCGGCAACCACGCCTCCACCTCCCCTTTGGCATAGATCTGGGCGATAGCCTGCTGGCGCAATGGCGGAATCAGGAAGCCACGACGGGCGATGGCCTCTTCCACATCCGTCTGACGGCAGAGTAGGTAGGCGTAAGGCCCTTCAGCACCTACCGTGGCTTCCAGCGACCCCAGCACCAACAGCCGGCCGATGTCGACCCCATCGCGAAGACGCATGGCTGGCGGCTCGCCAAAACAATGCTCGCTGTCCAGGTCGTTTTCGAGCAACCAGGCCGGGTGGTCGGCGAGCAGCTGGGCCACAGCCTGCTGGTCGGAAAGCGAGACCCTGCGCCCCAAGGGCACGGCAAGGCAGGACGGCAGCACCACCAGGCGCACGAGCTCACAGGCGAGCAACTGCGCCAGACGGTCCAGGTCCAACGCGCCGTCATCGCCCGCCGGCACTTCAAGGACCCGCATCCCGGCCCAGCGCAATGCCTCGAGCAGGCGCCGGCAGCATGGCGTGGCCACCACGGCGGTCGCCCCCTGCAAGCGCAAGGCCCGCAACAACGTCACCAACAACGCCTGTACATCCGTTGCCAAATGAACATGCTCGGCACTCCAGCTGTGCCCGGAGGAACGCGTGTAACGGGCAGCGAGCACGTGGCGCAGCAATGCGCCCTTGCCTGAACGCCAGCTCGAGGGCCCTGATTGACGGGATAGCCGCCGTTCCTGGGCGAACAAGGCTCGCTCGAGCGCCATGGGGGTTGCCATCGGTAACGCGAACACCGGCCGCGACCGTGGCCAGGCCGATTGTTCGCGTTCCCTGGCGTCGAACGCCACGAAATAGCCAGACTTGGGAACCGACCGTACCCGCCCCTGATGCTCCAGCAGGCTGTAGGCATTCTGCACGGTGGCCAGCGATACCTTCAGACGTACCGCCAGGTCTCGCAACGAGGGCAAGCGCCCCTCCTCGGTGGGGTCGGCCTGGTTGATGAGCGCTTCAATGTAGCGACACACGGCCTGGTAGGCGAACTCGCCTCGCCCGCAGCGCCCCATCAGAGCGCCGCCTGGCGCACCGTCGCAGCGGGGGGTGAGGCGCGTGGCACCAGTCGCAGGTCGATGTCGCGCCGCGCCAGGTTGGCCAACACCCGCCGAACAGGCGCGCCAAGCCGCCCGGCGTAGATCGCCTGGAGCTGCGTCAGGCTGAGGCCGCTGGTATCCACCAGCCAGCGCTTGACTGCCTCGGGGCATGCCTTGCCCTGCAGTGCTTTGTGCAGATACGGCAAGGCAACCTGCATGCAGGGATGACAACGTTGCAAGAAATACGCAAGGTCGCGGCCATGATCGGCAAAAGGCGCGAACAGCAGGCAAGCCAGTTGTGCCTCGTTCAACCCATGGGCCTGCAGAAACGGCGCCCGTACCTGTTGCTGCGCCCGCAGCCACCAGGTCAGTCGCGGGCCTTTGAGCGACAAGCGTGCGTCCTGGCCTTCATCCGCGCGTAGCCGGGCCTTGAGCGTGCATAAGTTCCGCACAAGGTGAGGTTCGAGCGTGTTCTCCTTGGCATTGCCCGGACCGTCCGCAAGACCCAGCATGCCATCCAGGCCACCCATGCCGGCCGAGAGGGGCAGCAGGTCGTCGAGCGTCAGGACGTTGACTCTATGTTCACACGCCAGCGCAGCCGGGGCGCTGACGAAGCGCCCTGTGGGCGCCCCGAGCACCATCTGCAACCGCCCCAGCCCCTCCAGCAGCGCAGCCGCGCAGCGATCGGCAGTGTCCAGGCCCGGCTGCTTCGCAAGACGTAGGATCCGACGCCCCCACGCCAGGAATCGGCGACGCTGGTGGCCCGACCACGCCGTCACCAGGGTGTCGGCGCCATCGCTGCAGGCGAGCGCCAGGCGCAGGGCATCGGCCAACTGCAGATGCAGGCGGGCGCCCAACAGCGCGGCAGGCGCCGCCTCGGCAAGGTGGCCGAACAGCAGCATGGCTTCACGCGCTCCCGACCACTGCGCCGCGATCTCCGGTTGACGGCAACTGAACGGCACCAACTGGTCGTCCTCGACCATGAGCAGTTCCACCCGCGGATCGTCCTGCATGACCAGTGCACTGAAGCGCTGATCGTGCCGCTGCAGCGTCTTGGCGTCCATGCCCGGCAGGCACGCCACCACCACGCGCAGGCGGAACGTGCTGCCGTAGCGCAAGGCCAGGTTCAACTGGGCCGCACGCACGCAGGCCAGCAGTTGGGCACTACGCCGGTCGCCGCCCAGCACCATCAACAACCGGAGCCGGTCGAGGTATTCCCGCCCGCCGGCGGCCATTTCCAGCCGGTGGACCAGCAGTTGCAACGAGGCTTGCTGCGCCCGTGGCATATGCGCGTTAACGCGCTCCACCACCTGTTGGTAGATTGAGTGCATGGCTTGGTCATGTAGTCTGCTCATTGAATAACTCCTTGTCCTTCAGTGCGTCGCATCCACGACAAGTATTGACTGCAAGCGCGTACACTTTTTACTTTGCAGACTTTTCCCACAGACACTTGGGAAATAACGCAAGACCTATCGAAAAACACCATTCCATTGGGCCCTGTTGGCCACACCGACCAGCCCCGAACCTTCCCACCCCTGTACACAAGCCGTCCCAAGCGCATGTTCTGCTCCTTGCAATCACTGACACGGCTTCATTATCGAAAGTTGCGGTACGAATAAAAGATACAGATCCTGGTAAAAAAACCATTCAGCGACGTCGGACTTTAATAACGACCAGCGCGGATCTCATCGAAATACCCCTTCGCTGCCTGGCAAAACTTTACGCCATAAATTTCAACTTAAACAAAAGTTGTCAGATATTAGCTTTAGTTGCGTAGGAATATTCTGATACTCAGGAGAAGTGCATCATGTCTCAGCTAAAAAGCCGCTCCCGCAGTATCGTCGCACTGCGGGGCGGCTTCATAGGCAGTCGGGAGGTGACGCCAATGGCCCTGGACGCACACGGCGCTACGGACGGATCACTCCATCGTCAGTACGATCCGCCCACCACAAGGGCAACCATCCATGTAGCGATGGGCCTCGACCACCTGGTCGAACGGATACACCTTGACGATCTGTGGCGTCAGCAGTTGGTCGGCCGTGAACTGGTTGATATCGCGTAGCGCGCGCTGCAGCGCCACCTGGTCCTGGCAGATTCCCAGCTCCGGCTTGCCGGTGAAGTTGCTGATGCAATGCACGTAGAACTGGATGTTCTTCTGGAACGCGGCACACGCCGGGAACGGCGTCTGGTTGCCGCCTTGCAGGCCATACAGTACCAGGCTGCCGCGCGGCGCCAGGACGTCCCCCAGCAGCGACATCTGCGGCCCGCCCATACCGTCGAGGACCATGTCCACACCCCGGCCATCGGTGTATTTGCCGACCTGCATGAGCAGGTCCTGCTCCTCGGTGACGATCACCTTTTCGGCGCCCAGGCCCAGCAGGTAGTCGCGCTGCTCCGGGTCCTTGGTGGCGGCGAATACCCTAAGGCCCAGCGCCTTGCCCAGTTGCACGAACGCAGGGCCCGCACAGTGGCTGGCATCGGTAACCAAGGCCGTCTGGCCGGCTTTGGCCCGGGCCAGGTCGACATAGGCGAAATAGGCGATCAGCAGCGGGGTGTAATGGACGCTGGCCTCGATGGGCGTGAGCACGTCAGGATAGCGGGTGATGGCCGTGCGCGGCAGGACGATGACATCGCCGTAGACGGGGTGGTCGTTGGCGCTGGTAGCCGGGAAACTGGCCACACGGTCACCGACCGCAATGTCTTCGACGCCCTCGCCGACCGCCATCACCACACCGGCCATCTCATGGCCGATACCCGCCGGCAGGCGCGCCTGGGACGGCGCCAGGTTCTGCCGCCACAGCACGTCGTACCAGCTGACGCCGATCGCCTCGACGCGGATCTGCACCTCGCCCGCCGCTGGGGACGGCTCGGCCTGCTCCTCGCAACGGAGCACATCGGCCGCGCCGAACTTGTGGAAACGGATCATGCGGGACATCGCATACCTCGCCTGTGTGAATCTCGTATTACCACGGACTTTATCCGGGCTTTTGCCGTTAGACCATCAGTGGCTATTAATAGTCGACATGCCTGTCATCGATTGGGCCCCTGGCATTTCCCTGCATTGGCACCCGGAAATCGGTGCAGGGTAACAGCCTTTGGCCTTAAGATTCACCCCTGCCCCCTTCAAGGCGAAGCGTATCGATGAACCGTAACGACCTGCGTCGCGTAGACCTGAACCTGCTGATCGTGTTCGAGACGCTCATGCACGAGCGCAGCGTGACCCGTGCAGCCGAGAAGCTGTTCCTCGGCCAGCCGGCCATCAGCGCGGCCTTGTCGCGCCTGCGCAACCTGTTCGACGACCCGCTGTTCGTGCGCACCGGGCGCAGCATGGAACCCTCGGCCCGGGCCCACGAGATCTTCGCCCTGCTCTCCCCGGCGCTGGACTCGATCTCCACCGCCGTCAGCCGCGCCGCCGAGTTCGACCCTGCCACCAGTACCTCGGTGTTTCGCATCGGCTTGTCCGACGATGCCGAATTCGCCTTGCTGCCACAGTTGCTCAAGCGCATCCGCGCCGAGGCGCCGGGCATCGTGCTGGTGGTGCGCCGGGTCAACTACCTGCTGATGCCCACGCTGCTGGCGTCGGGCGAGATTTCGGTCGGCGTGAGCTACACCAACGAGTTGCCGGCCAACGCCAAGCGCAAAGTGTTGCGCCGCAGCAAGCCCAAACTGCTGCGCGCCGACAGCATGCCCGGCGCCATCAGCCTGGATGACTTCTGCGCCCGCCCCCATGCGTTGGTGTCGTTCGCGGGCGACCTTTCCGGCTTCATCGACGAAGCCCTGGACGAAATCGGCCGTAAGCGCCACGTGGTCCTGGCCGTGCCGCAGTTCAACGGCCTGGGCAGCCTGCTGGCCGGCACCGACATCGTCGCCACCGTCCCCGACTACACCGCCGACGCCCTGACTGCCGCCGGCGGCCTGCGCGCCGAAGAGCTGCCCCTGGAGGTGCGCAGCTTCGAGCTGCACATGGCCTGGCGCGGCGCCCAGGACAACGACCCGGCGGAGCGGTGGTTGCGGTCCCGGATACAGATGTTCTTTGGCGATCCTGACAGTCTTTAGGGGCTTCGCGCCGATCCTGTCCCTGGAAGTGTGTAACTCATCTTGCGGCGCTATTGAGCGTCCTCCCCGCCCATGCTTGATCAGCAGAAAACCAAGATTGACCAAGTAAGGATTATTCCTTACCATCCAATCAATACATCCGGGAGAATACTCATGCCTGCCATCCACGAAATCGCCACATTGACCTCGAAGGGGCAGGTCACACTGCCCAAATCCGTTCGCCAGCTACTGGGCATTGACACAGGTGGCAAGATTGCATTCGACGTACGCGGGGGTGAAATCGTGGTCAGCCGCGTAGATACCATCCATGAAGACCCTGCTATCGGTGCTTTCCTGGGTTTGCTGGAGGCTGATATCCGAAGCGGACGCAACATCACCGCTCTGCCGGAGGACCTGGCGCAAACCATGCTCGCCAACGCAAACCACTCCGTAAACCTGGACGAAGATATCGATGGTGAGGTCGCGATCTGATGCTGCGACATGGCTGGACGCTGCTGTTCCATGAAGGTGTGACTTTACAGCTACGCAAATTGCAAGAAGCCGCCGCCCGGGCCGAGCAGAACGACCCGCAAGGTTTTGAGAGCAACGCCAACGTCAAACTGTTTCGGGCATTGAGCCATCTGATCATGGAGGCTGTGCCTGCCGACCCGGGCCGTGATGAGTTCCGCCAAGGCAACACGCTGGGCACCGCCTACCGACATTGGCGGCGGGTAAAAATCGGTAGGCGCTTTCGGCTGTTCTTTCGCTATGACTCAAGATCCAAGGTTATCGTCTATGCATGGGTAAACGACGAAAACACCCTACGGTCTGCAGGCAGCAAATCCGATCCCTACGCCGTATTCGAGAAGATGTTGGGCCGTGGCCACCCTCCTGATGACTGGGATACGCTGATTGCAGCTGCGCGTAGCGACTGGCGCGAGTCCAAGCCATAAGCTGCGCGCCTTAATGAGGGGGACACCTACTACTTCTCCTCGAGGCGTCCGCCTGGGACGGATTCAGCCGGCGGGTGAGCAATGGCGCCAACCAGGCTCATGGCTACCTCGGCGGGCAGCGCATCGACAACGTGCGCCAGGCCATGGCGCTGTCCTATCCGATCATCCAGGACAACCTCAAGCGCAAGTGGTCCTCGATCGGCATTGACCAGATCCTGCCGGTACTGCTGCAACTGGTCAAAGAGGTGTCGATGATCCTCGGCGGCAGCGTGGCGGTGGGCTCGCTCGCTGGCGGCGTGGCCGGGGCGTTCGCCTTTGGTGTCGGCGCGGCGCCAGGCGCGGTGGCCGGTGCCGGTATCGGCCTGCAGGTCGGCAACCTGAATCCTCATGGGCCTGGGGTTGTCCGCCATCGCCGAGTATTTCTATCAAGGCTTGCCAGCGCGCCTGTCGACCTTGCAGCAAGGCATGGCCACGGCCTGGTTTGCCGAAGATGGCCTCAAGCCTGCTGGCCTGGACCCAAGCGGAGGTTCCGCGGCGCAGGCTCAGGAGCGTGTCGAACGCGCGGCACGCCAGCTTGCTCGCAGGCAGGAGCAGTCGGTGCTGCTGTTACTGACGGCCATCGTCACGTATCTGACCCGGGGGCAGATGAAGGCCGGCATCATGAGCAGCATGGAAAACATTGCCATACGTAGCGCCCGATTGCAGGCCGAAATGTCCAACAAACTCACGCAGCGGCGAAGCGATGCAGTACCTCACGCCCAATCGCGGCGAATGGGGCACTCCGAAACTAATGGGCACCATCTCCAACTAGGGCTGACCATGAACACCGAAACACTCAAACAGAAGTCACTCAAGCTTCGCTTGATCATCGACAGCCTGAAGGCGCAAGACCCTGCCGCGATGAAGCTTAGCGTCGAACTGGAGCCACTACTGAAGGCGGCAGATCAGGAACGCATCCGCACTCCGATGGAATGGCGCGACATCCCCGGGCGCTACCTGTTCACCGAAGAAGGGCTGCAGCAGTACGCCGATCTCGAGCACGCCTTCGCCGAGCTCCGTATCGAGCTGACGGGAGGCGAATCCCCTACCCTGCGCAAGCTCAAGGCGCACATGGGGGAGAAGCCTCCGCAGGGATGAAGGAAATGCTTGCGCGCATGATCCTGTCATCCTGGAGTCTCAGTGATCAATGACGCTGGTACTTCGGCCCGACATCAGTGGGCCGACCTACCTCACTGAGAAGTTCTCTGAGCTGGTCGTACGTGAGCTCGTCTAGCTCATCACCTGGTGGCGCACGCTCAAATAGCCGGCTCGCCAAATCACAAATATGCTGTGACCAGGCCGCCTTGGCCACCCAGTCAGGCGGCATGCCCGACACGCCATACAAGGCTCCGGCAATCTGCCCCGCCGTCGCCGCCACACTGTCGGCTTCATCGGCAAGATTGGCCGCCAACAGAATCGCATCCCTGAAATTGTCCGTATTCCACGCCGCCCAGAGCGCTGCTTCCAAGATACAACGTAAGGGATCCATCATCCCCACATTCCAAGTGTCCATCTGATTCCCGGTGCTGCGCTCCCGATTTCTTTCTGGAGCCAGCCCGCCATGATGCGCCCCGACAGCAAAGTCGAAAAAGTCTTCCTCTACCCTAAGCCCGTGGACTTTCGAAAATCCATTGATGGTCTCACTGTTCTGGTTGAGTTGGATATCAAAGTCGCGGTATTCGACCCCGTACTTTTCGTGTTCCTCAATAAAGCTCGCAACCGTATCAAGGTGTTGTTCTGGGAGCGCAACGGCTTCTGCCTTTGGCTCAAGCGCCTCGAAGCCGAGCGTTTCAAAACCTCGCCCGATGACCTTCCTGACGACCCTGCCGCGCTCAAATAACTGCTTGCGCAGTTGTTGGCCGAGCGCACGGTCGACAAAGGCCAGATCGTCGATCTTAAAGAACAGGTCAAGCTGCTGCGCGACCGATTGTTCAATCGCAAGTCCGAGCAAACCGTCGAATCCAACACGCCCCAACTGGCGTTGTTCAACGAACCCGAAAGCCAGTGGGTACCTGCCGCGGATGAGGCCGACGAAGAAGTTGTTGCGCCGACCATGCAGCGCGGCAAACGCAAACCACTGTCGGCTGACCTGCCACGCATTGAAGTCATTCATGACTTGCCCGAGCACGAACTGACTTGCGCCTGCGGTTGCCGCAAACACGTGATTGGCGAGCAAACCAGCGAACAACTCGACATCGTGCCGATGCAGAGGTCGCGGTAGGAATGGCAGTCGCCTGCCCCCCCCCCGCGCAGATCCGTACGTGCAGAATTACCGCATACGGCTCCTGCCTTGGGTTTTGACGCCTAAGCGCGTTATGGGATAAGGATGCATTCTTAGCTCACGCGGGTAAGGAATGATCAACCTTGCCAGCGCAGTCATACGCTCCCAATTCAACCGGTGTCGTTGACTCCGTCGTTTGAGGGCCTGCCTCCATGCTCCGATAACTTCACGGCGAAAAGCATCGAGCCGTTTTGTGTTACCGGGAACATGGTAGTAATGTTCTTCGGCGATCCCGACAGTCTCTGAGACTCATCGGCCCCGCGGATCTACGACCTGATCGATTGAAGGCGCTCAGTGCAACGGGTTGAAGGTGCCTATTGAATGGAAAGAGTCGACATGGAAGAAATAGAAACGATCACCGCCCCAGGCGGCATGTTCGCGGTCAGGGTCGAGGCCTGGGAAGCGCGCAATACCCAGTGGGTGTATGTGCCAACGCTCCTCGACGTGCACACCCAGGCTGTCATCTTCACATTCGCCGACCCTCGTTGGTCCATGGACCGCGTCACTTGGCACGGCGATGCAGTCGCGCACTTCGTGCTTCGCAAGTTTCCGGGCGACCATCGTCCTGCTGCGCTGGAGCTTGTGGTCGACTGCGCCAAGCGTACGGCGGTCGTGGGGGCTGGCACCGCATGCACGCTCGCCGAGATCGAGCAGGCTCTGGAGGCTGCGTTCGAGAAAAAGCCAAGTAGGCCCTGAGGCTCAATCGGCCAGCCATTAGTTCTTCATCGAAGCCAGCACTTCGATGACCCAAGCGCAGGCACTATCTATCGCCCCGATAATCCCGCTCAATAATCAAGCGAGTCGATAATCTGAATCGCTCCAGATTGTTTTTTATCGACCTGCCTTTGCATCACCCTTGGCTCCACAAGCGAAACCCGGAGCCACCACCATGGGCACGACCCTTCTCCACTCACTCAAGCAAGGCGCCTACCTGGCGATCCTAGGCTACACCCTGCTCGTCCTCGTCGCGTTGGCCGCCAATACCCAGGGGCTGGCATCGTGAGCGCCGGGTCATTCTGGGTGATTGCGTTCTTCGTGTTCATCAACAACGGCTGCTCGCTGCTGGGCTGCGGAGATCGTTCGGTAGGCGCCGTGGCACGGGGCATCGAATCTCGCACGGAAATCGCCAACGCCATCACGCTACAGCGGGCGCAGAAAGCCAATGCCGGTGGCCGGCCACCAGACGATGGGCAGGAGCCCTCGACGATCTTCCTGACGCTTCGTGCCTGACGCTCACTCGCCCGCCGCCACGCGCTCCAGCCGATAGCCGTATCCGTAGATGGTCAGCAATTGCCAACCGCGCTCGGCACTCAACCCGAGCTTGTTGCGCAGGCGATAGATATGCGTATCCAGTGGCCGTGAGGAGAGCACTTCTTCGTGGGGCCAGAAACGCTCGTAGAGGTACTCACGCGACAATGGGCGGCCCAGGTTGGCGAACAGGCAGCGGGCCAGGCGGTACTCCCGTTCGGTCAGGTTGATCGGTGCGCCGGCGCGGGTCACGGTCAGCTCGGCATCATCGAAACGCAGATCGTTGAAGGTCTGTACTTCATTTTGCGCCGGACGTGTCGGCGCATGGCGGCGCAGCACGGCCCCCACCCGTGCTTTCAGTTCGTTGGGCCGGAACGGCTTGCTGACGTAGTCGTCGGCCCCGCAGTTCAGCGCCTGCACGATGTCCTGCTCGGTGTCACGGCTGGTCAGCATGATCACCGGCGGCGGTGCGTCGAGGTGCTCGCGGCTCCAGCGCAGTACTTGCAGGCCGCTCACATCTGGCAACTGCCAGTCGAGCACCAAGAGGTCGAAGGTTTCCCGCTTCAGTTGCCTGAGCAGGTCCTCGCCACGCATGAAGCGATGCACGACCCAGGCTTGTTCGCCGTGCGCGGGTATCTGCTGCAGGGTGTGCTCGACCCGATCCAGTTCGGCCGGCTCATCGTCCAGTATCGCGATACGCATGAAAAAACTTGTCCTGTTCCAATGGGCCAGCGCCCTGTTTTCGCTCCATGAACGGTGGATCACGAATCTGAAGAATTGTGGCGGATCAGGCGGGTCGCAACCAGCCCTTGATAGCCTGATCTCAAATCGCCATCGGGCCAGATACAGCACCGGCCTGACCGTTCAAGGAGCAACAGCCATGGGTTCTCGGCCAATTCGTCAACGTATGCGTGACATCAACCTGCGAGCCCTCGCCGCGGTTTCCTGCATGGCCTTGCTCCTGGGCATCGGCTCGAGCAGCCATACGCAGGCGCCCGCCTTGGCGTCGGTGGTCGGCCAAGGCACTGCCAGCCCCGCCTTCGCCGCCCCGCTGGGTCTCGACTCGCGCCCCCATGTGCGTGGCGACCTATGGGAAGTCAGCGGCGCTGTCAGCGTGCAGGATGACCCGCGCTGGGTATTTTGAATCGGCCGAATCTGAAATATCAGCGAAAGAATCTGAAGAAATATGGCAAATCCCGCAGCAGCTGAAGCCCGCTTGGTAGATTGCCAACCGTTGAGCAGGACGAGGGGCAAATGGACGGCCCCGACACACGGATGTGTAAACCTACTTCACCAACGGGACGAGGCAACTCGAACCCGGGTCAGGGCCGATAAAGGATGATCGCCCCAGGCAACCGAGCCGCTTCCTCCCTGGGCCGGCTCCGACACAAGGACGTGTCATCTCCTCTTCCCCTCCCGAGCCATTCCAACCACTGGATGACGCGTTGCGCGTTTCACCTCTGGATCTGACAAGGACCTCATCATGAAAGCATACGGAGCCGAGTTCTTCGGCACTTTCTGGCTGGTACTGGGCGGTTGCGGCAGCGCCGTCCTCGCCGCCGGTGTACCGGAACTGGGTATCGGCTACCTCGGCGTCGCCCTGGCCTTCGGCCTCAGCGTACTGACCATGGCCTATGCCATCGGCTCGATCTCCGGCGCGCACCTGAACCCGGCCGTGTCCATTGGCCTGTGGGTCGGCGGACGCTTCCCCGCCAGCCAACTGCTGCCCTACATCGTCGCCCAGGTGCTCGGCGGCCTCGCCGCCGGGGGCGTGCTGTACCTGATCGCCAGCGGCAAGGCCGGCTTCGACCTGGCTGCCGGCTTCGCCTCCAACGGCTACGGCGAGCACTCCCCAGGTGGTTATGCGCTGCAGGCGGCGCTGATCAGCGAGGTAGTACTGACTGCACTGTTCCTGCTGATCATCCTTGGCGCCACCTCCAAGCGTGCGCCCCAGGGCTTTGCACCGATCGCCATCGGCCTGACCCTGACCCTGATCCACCTGATCAGCATCCCGGTCACCAACACCTCGGTGAACCCGGCACGCAGCACCGCGGTGGCGCTGTACGTCGGTGACTGGGCCATCGCCCAGCTGTGGCTGTTCTGGGTCGCGCCGATCCTGGGGGCCGTGCTCGGTGCCCTGGCCTACCGCCTAGGCGGCGACAAGAACGATTGAGCCGATGCGCCTGGCACTGCGCCAGGCGCAATTGCCAGAGAAGGCTGAGGGCGCTTCGTGCGCCCGATGGTGCTGCAAGGATTGCGAAACCGGCGCTCGATCAGGCAGATTGCAACCTGACCGGATCGCCAGCGATACCTGACCCGCTGCCCAGTGAAGCCCATGACTGCCCTCCTCTTTGCTTCGAACCTTGTTTCCCTGCCGCTGCGCCCTGCCGGCCTCGCCCTGGCGTTCGGCGGCCTGCTGACGCTGCTTGCCGGCCCTGCACCGGCCGCCCCGGCCAAGACCGAACGGCCGCCGTACATCGAACTGGGCCAGGCGTGCCTGCCCCAGCCGCTGCCCGCGAGCGTGCTGTACCTTGCAGGCGATGCCTGGAAGGTCGACGCCAAAGGTAACCAGACCCCGCTCGAAGAAGGCATGGCCATCGACGAGCAGGAAGGCGTGAAAACCTCCCCTACCGCCTTCGTCAGCCTGCTGCTCGGCGATGGCAGCCGCATCGTCCTGCCCTCGAGCTCGCACGTCACCCTGCACCTCGATGAACAGAAAGGAATCGCGCAAGTCGCCCTGCGCGCGGGTCAGGTCGAATCCTATGTCCTGAAAAGAATCAGCGACCACGACCGCTTCCAAGTGCTGACGCCGGTCGGCGTGCTGGGCGTGCGCGGTACCCATTTCCGCGCACGCATCGAAGACCGGCAGGCCTTGGCCGAAGTGCTCGACGGGCGCGTCGCGGTCAACCGCGACTTGACCAACGACGACCTGCCGGTCGCCGGCAAGCGCCCGCCCCGCAAGCTGCCGCAGGCCCGCGCCGAGCCCGACGACGACGTGCTGCTCGACGCCCGCCGCGGCTTGAAGATCAAGGCACACGGCAAGCTGACCCCGGTCGACCTGCTGCCCGCCCCGCAGTTGCGCGGCCAAGGCGGTGAACACGGCCAGTCGCGCCAGTGGACGCTGTACCTGGCACCGGTCCAGGGCGCCAAGCGCTACCGCGCCCAGGTGGCCAGCGACCCGGACTTCCTGCATATCCAGCAGGAGCGCTTCTCGAGCACACCGCAGGTCAGCTTCAGCGACCTCGAGGCTGCGTTCTACCATGTGCGCCTTTCGGCCTTCGACAGTGAGGGCCTGGAAGGCCAAACCAGCGTCTACGATATTCTCTACTACCCGCGGCGCAGCGATGCGCAATAAAGGATCGGAGCTGCGCCGATGAAACCGTTCGCCCGCCAGGACGAGCCCAGCCAGGCGCAGCGCCTGTTCCACAGCCTGGTGCGTGAATGGTTGCTGGTCAGCCTGTTGCTGGTGCCGCTCACCGCACTGCTCTCGCTCGCCACCCACCTGTCGCTGAACAACCTGCTCTATGATCGCCTGCGCAGCCTCACACCATTGGCGGTCGACCCCCGTATCCTCATCGTCAACATCGACGACCGCAGCCTGCAGAGCCTCGGCCGCTGGCCCTGGCCACGCAGCGTGCACGCCGAACTGCTGGACCGCCTGACCACCGCTGGCGCGCGCAGCGTGCTGTTCGATGTGATCTTCAGCGAACCTTCCAGCAACCCGGACGAGGACCGTCAACTGGCGCAATCGCTGTGCCGGGCAGGCAACGTGCTGCTGCCGCTGCTGCGCGAAAGCATCCCGCGTCATGGCGAGCCGCCGCGGGAAATACCGCCCACCCAGACACTGACGCAGTGCGCGGCGGGTATCGGACATATCAATGTCGAAGCCGACAGCGATGGCACCCTGCGCAGCGTCTACCTGCGCGAAGGGCCGCTTGGGGCGCCGCGCCCCCTGCTCGCCTGGCAGGCCTTCGCCGGCAACCACGAAGCCGCCATGCCGGGGCTGGACACCATGCGCAACCTGCCCGGCTGGCAGCGCGACCACGCCATCCGTATTCCCTTCATCGACGCCGACGCGGGCTTCCCCAGCGTGTCGTACGTCAGTGTGTTGCGCGGCGAGGTGCCCAACGAACTGCTGCGCGACCGCCTGGTGCTGATCGGTGCCTCCGCGCCGGGTCTCGGCGACCGCTACGTCACCCCGCTCTCAGCCAGCCTGGGCACCACGCCGGGCGTGGAGATCCAGGCGAACATCCTCAACGGCCTCCTGCAACAGCGCACCAGTATCGACCTGCCACCCTGGCTGGGCGCCCTGCTCAGCGCCGCTGGCGTCGCCCTGCTCCTGGGCCTGATGCTGTTCCGCTCGCGCCATGCGCTGGCCCTGGCGTTGGCCTGCGCGGCGCTCGCCCTGGGGGGCTCTTGGGCCTTGCTGCTCAATGGGTGGTGGTGGTCGCCGCTGGCCACCTTGGTCGGCCTGCTGCTGGCCTACCTGGTCTGGAGCTGGCGCCGGCTGAACGCAGTGGTCGCCTATTTCGGCTGGGAGCTGGCGCGCCTGGACCAAGAGCCCAAGGTACTTCCCGAGCGGGCCGCCCCGCCGATGCCGGGCAACGACCCGCTGCAAAACCGCATCGCCGCCTTGGAACAGGCGATCAGCCGCACCCGCGACGCCCGCCGGTTCATGGCCGACGGCCTGGAAGGCCTGCCGGTGGCGACGCTGATCTGCGCCCCAGAAGGCCAGATCCTGCTGGCCAACCGCAAGGCGCGCGAGCTGTTCGGGCAGCCACTGCGCGGCGATGAACTGCGCGAACGCCTGGCCGAGCTCGGCCACCCGAGCCTCGCGGGCGGTGCGCGCCCGGCCCTGGAAACCCTGGAAGCGGTCGAATTCCATGACCACCGCGAGCGCGACCTGCAGGTCCACCTGGCACGCCTGCTGCCAGTGCATAGCGAAACCGCCATCGGTTGGTTGGTCAGCCTGATCGACCTGAGCGCCGAACGTGACGCCGAACGCCAACGCGCCACCCTGCTGCGTTTTCTCTCCCACGACCTGCGCGCCCCCCACTCGGCGATCCTCGCCCTGCTCGATGTCCATTCCGCCAGGGACCAGAACGAGCGGCAGGTCTACCGGCAGATTGCGCAGCAGGTCCAGCGTGCCTTGGGCTTGACCGACGCCTTCGTGCAACTGTCCAAGGCCGAGTCCGACGCCTACCACTTCGAACCGTGCATGTTCACCATGCTGGCGATGGATGCCGCCGACCAGCTCTGGCCGCTGGCGCAGCACAAACACATCGACCTGCAGCGCGACTGGGACGATACACAGGAGCCGATGGTCTGGGCCGACCCCGGCCTGCTTACCCGGGCACTGTTCAACCTGCTGGAAAACGCCGTCAAATACAGCCCGGCAGGCACACGCATCACCCTGGCTATCCATTTGCAAGGCGACTGGCTGGCCTGCCGGATCACTGACCAGGGCAAAGGTATCGCGGCGCAGGAACTGCCGCGCCTGTTCGCCCCCTACCAGCGCTTGACGTCAGCCGAGGGCAGCACCGGCCTCGGCCTGGGCCTGGCGATGGTGAAGACCGTGGTCGACCGCCATGGCGGCGAGATCGGCTGCCAGAGCCAGGTCGGCCAGGGTACGACATTCGTCATCCGCCTGCCCCTGCTACAGCAACATGCCACAGACGTTTCCGGACTCACGCGACGCCGTTGATGAAGTGCTGTATACGGACCTCCACTCCGGGGGTCTGGTATCGACGGGCCGCAGCTTCGAGCTTCAATTCGGCTCGCGTGACCCGCTGATGATGCCTCAGATGTTCCAACCAGGATTCATCGAAGAAGAACTCCAGCCACTGATTCGGGTTTTCGCTGTTTTGCACCAACCCCCATGAAATCGCTCCATTGCGCAAGCGCATCCCACGGACATGCACCATCGCGCTCTGGAAGTCGGCAGCATGCCTCGGCTCGATGTCATATTCGACGGTGACCATCACCGGGCCACGCTCCCGGTCCATCTCCTGCGCGAGAATGGGAGCGGGCCAGTGCAATGAAGGCGCCACATCATCTGCCTCGGTACTTGGCAACTTGTAGAACACGGACGCCAGCGTCCCCAGCAGCAGCACGCCACTCGCACAGATCAGGGCCAGCGAGATGCCGACATGAGTCGCGACTGTCCCCCAAAGCGTCCCGCCAGCAGCCATGCTGCCAAAGAACACCAGGATATACACCGCCAGGCCCCTGGCTCGAACCCAGGCCGGTACCGATGTTTGCGCCGCGACCTGGAAGCTCGACAGCACGGCGATCCATGCCACCCCGCTCAGGAACATGACGGGGACCAACACATACAGGTTGTCGAACGATGCCAGCGCCAGCAGTACCAAGACATAGAGGATCGTCGCCGACAGCACCAGGCGCTCGGTACCCAAGCGCTCGCGCAGGGCCGGCAGCTTCATTGCGCCCAGTACCGCACCGACGCCCACGCTGGCGAGCAAAAGGCCAAAGACCGTGGCATCGCCTTGAAGCTGGCTGCGTACCACAACGGGCAGCAAGGAGGTACCCGCACTGGCACCGATGAAGAACGCGAAGGCCCGCACCAGTACCGCTTGCAACGGACGCGAACTACGGCTGTAGCGCCAGCCTGCGCGCAAAGCCCCGAACAGCCGCTCTGCGGGCAGCACGCTCGCCACCGTTTCGCGCTTCCAGGTCATCAGAACGATGATCACTGCAAAAAACGAAAGGCCATTGAGCGCGAATGTCAGCCAGGGGCCCACCATGCTGACCAAGACACCGGCAATGGCCGGACCGGTCGCCCGTGCCAGGTTCACACCCACGCTGGACAGCGCGATGGCCGCGGGCAGGTCAGCCTTGTCCACCAGTTCCGGTGTCGTCGCGCTCCAGGCAGGCATCATCAGTGCGGTGCCAATGCCCATGCACAGGGTCAACGTCAGCAGCAGCCAGACCCCAATCGCACCGGTCAGGCTCAGGCCCGCCAGCAGTACCGCCACCGTCGCCATCCACAACTGCACCCCAAGCAGGTACCTGCGCTTGTCGACGATATCGGCCAACGCCCCTGCGGGGAGAGCCAGGAAGAACATGGGTAGCGAACCTGCGACCTGGACCAGGGCCACATGCAATGGGTTGGCAGACAGGGATGTCATCAACCAACCGGCACCGACTTCATGCATCCATGTACCGATGTTCGATGCGATGCTGGCCAACCACAGCCAGCGGAACGTCTTCTGACGCAACGGGCTCCAGGCAGACGAGACAGGCGTATTCATAAGTCAGGGCCAACCTTTCATAGAATGCTCGACGACAAGAACCGCGAGCCAGCAACCTGGCTCGCTGTCAGGGCCTCAAAACGCAAAGCACGAACAGCCGAAAGCGCCCCAGAAGCCCTGAAAATCACTGACCGGCACATTCGACCGACGCGCCCGGTCATGTTGATGCGAATGAACCGCGCAGGGCCCCACACATTGGTGCACCTGGGCCGTCAGCGGCGCGGCCGGTTTCCAATGCCCGGGGACTTTGTTCACTGGCGACCAATCCGGCATGACCGGCAGCGCAGGCGGCGAAAGCTTGTCGAACTCGGCCGCTGCATGGACGACTTTGCCATCCACCACTGTGAGCACCGACTCGAGCCATTTGATCGCCTCTTCATCGACACTGAAGAAATCAGCCGACAGCGCGATCAGGTCAGCGAACTGGCCGACCTTGATCTGCCCTTTCTTCCCTTGCTCGCTGGAGAACCAGGCACTGCCATGGGTGAAGAGCTGCAGCGCCGTTTCGCGGGAAAGGCCTTGAGGGTACAGTTCCAGCCCGCCCACCGTCTTGCCACTGACCAGCCAGTACAAGGCTGTCCATGGGTTGTAGCTGGCGACCCGCGTGGCATCGGTACCGGCCCCTACCGGTACGCCTTCTGCCAGCATGCGCTGGATCGGCGGAGTGTGCTGCGCAGCCTTGGCGCCGTAGCGGTCGACGAAGTATTCGCCCTGGAATGCCATGCGGTGCTGGATGGCAATACCACCGCCCAGCGCCCTGATACGCTCGATGTTCTGCGGGGTGACCGTCTCGGCGTGGTCGAAGAACCACGGCAGCCCATTGAACGGGATATCGCGGTTGACCTTCTCGAACACATCGAGCATGCGAGAAATGGATTCGTCATAGGTCGCATGCAGGCGGAACGGCCAACGCTGCTCCACCAGATGGCGCACCACCGGCTCCAGTTCCTGCTCCATGGTTGCCGGCAGATCCGGACGCGGCTCGAGGAAGTCTTCGAAATCGGCCGCGGAGAACACCAGCATCTCGCCAGCACCGTTGTGACGGAAGAAGTCCGAGCCGTCACCCGGCTTGACGATCTTGCTCCAGTTCTGGAAATCGCCCAGCTCTTCCTTGGGCTTCTGGGTGAACAGGTTGTAGGCGATGCGCACCGTCAACTGGCCTTTGTTGGCCAGCTCCTGGATCACCTGGTAGTCATCGGGGTAGTTCTGGAAACCGCCTCCGGCGTCGATGGCACTGGTCACGCCCAGGCGATTCAGTTCGCGCATGAACTGTCGGGTGGAGTTGACCTGGTATTCCAACGGCAACTTCGGCCCCTTGGCCAAGGTCGCGTAGAGAATCATTGCATTCGGCCGAGCGATCAGCATACCGGTCGGCTCACCGTTGGCATCACGCTGTATCTCGCCACCAGGCGGGTTGGGCGTATTACGGTCATAGCCCACAACCTTCAACGCCGCACGGTTGAGCAGCGCACGGTCATACAAGTGCAAGACGAATACCGGCGTATCGGGTGCGGCTTTGTTCAATTCCTCGAGGGTTGGCATGCGCTTTTCAGCGAACTGAAACTCTGTCCAGCCTCCGACCACCCTCACCCACTGCGGAGCCGGGGTGCGGTCAGCTTGATCCTTGAGCATCCGTAGCGCATCGGCCAGGGATGGCACACCCTCCCAGCGCAACTCCAGGTTGTAGTTCAGGCCCCCACGGATAAGGTGCAGGTGGGAGTCGTTCAGGCCAGGCACGACCGTGCGCCTGTTGAGGTCGATGGCGCGCGTGGTGTCGCTGCGCAGGGCCATGACCTCGGCATCGCTGCCTACCGCCAGGAATCGACCATCCTTGATGGCAACAGCAGTGGCACTGGGTTTGTCTGGGTCGACGGTGTGAAAACGGCCATTGAACAGTATCAGGTCGGCAGTCATGGAACCTCCTGGGTGACTGGTATGTGTCGGGTCGCTGGCAGCGGCGAACGGGAGCGACGACCAGAGCGCGCCCGCGGCACCGAGCACAGTGGTAGCGGCAAGGAAATGACGGCGGCTGTTGCTGGGTGGATCCTGTTTCATGGCGTCCTACTCGCAAAGCCGACATAAGTCGGCGTCAACAATGCAGATTAGCCGCCCTTGTGTGAACGCTCATTTTGTCCGACACGCCGTACAAGGAACTGGCAGAGTCTGCCCTCGCGCAAAAGCAGCCCACCAAGGCTTGCGGGACCCTCGGTGGGCCTTGGGATCAATGACCTTCGGAGGCGTTGAACATCGTCTTCGCGTAGATCAGCCCCAGACCATAAGCACCACCGTGGGCAATGGAGGTTTGCACGGTCTCGTTGTAGGTCTCGCCACGTGCCCAGTCACGCTGCAGCTCGAGCAGGTATTGCAACGACGTCATGGGGCGGGCACCGAGCTGGATCATGCGCTCCATGGCGTGCTGGTGGGCTTCGTGGGATACATCACCGCAGGCGTCGGCGATGACATAGACTTCGAAGCCCTGATCCAGTGCCGAAAGTGCCGGGCCAACGATACACACCGACGTCCACAGACCAGCCAGGACGATCTTCTGCTTGCCGATCTTGTTGACCTCAACGGCAATGCGCTCGTCCTCCCAGGTGTTCATGGTGGTACGGTCGATCACCTGATGATCCGGGAAGACCGAGCGGATTTCGTCGAAAATGGGGCCAGAGAAGCTTTTTTCCGCCACGGTGGTGAGGATGGTGGAAACCTGGAACTCTTTGGCCGCCTTGGATACCAGAGCCGCGTTGTTGCGCAACGACACCGCGTCGATCGACTTGGTGGCGAAGGACATCTGCGACTGATGGTCGATCATGATCAAGGTATGGTTGCTAGGATCGAGCAGGGTTTTGCCAGGCGCAGCTTTTGCAATAGCCATGAGAGATAGCCTCTGGTTGTGTTGTCGAGCACCAACTGTGTGTCAGCCGGACCAGGAGCGTCTTGCATGGATGGTCCCAATTTGCACGTTTGTGCTCTGAACAAATCAACGCAGGCTCAGTGCAAAGCGTCCTCTTTCAACCAAGGTGCCCGAGTCAGGTTGGATGCCAGGAACTCCAGCAGCAGGCTCACACGCGCAGGGCGAAGACCACTCGGCGGCGTGACCAGCTGAATGGCGATGTCCGCAAAATGCCAATCATCCAGCACCGCTACCAGCTCCCCCTTTTGCAAGGCCTCCCACACCAGGAATTCTGGTTGCAGTGCCAACCCTTGCCCAGCCAACAAGGCAGGCTGCAAAACGTCAGCGCTATTGGCACGTACGCCCCCATGCACCGGCACAGTGACTTCGCCAAGCGTCGAATGCCAGAACCGCCAACGCTCAGGTGTGGGCAGGTTGGTATAGATGAGGCACTGGTGCTGCTCCAGCTCCTTGGGATGAGCCGGACGACCGTGACGCGCCAAGTACTGTGGGCTTGCCACCAGCAGACGACGCACGGCAAAGAGCCTGCGTGACCGCAATGAGGAGTCTGGCAATTCCGCAATGCGCAATGCCATGTCATACCGGCCAGCCAACAGATCGACGACACGATCGTCCAGAGACAGCTCGAGTTCGATCTGTGGGTACTGGTGGCGAAAGACAGGCAGCAGCGGAGCGAGGTACTTAAGACCAAACGACATGGGCGCCGCCAACCGTATCGTGCCGCTGGGAGTGCTGGCTTGAAGCGTCGCCTCGGCCTCGATCGCTCGCCCCTCCTCGAGCAGATACTGAGCCCGTTCCCACATCTGCATGCCAGCCCCTGTCAACCCCAGAGAACGAGACGTGCGGTGCAAGAGGGCAATGCCCAAACGCTGTTCCAATCGCCCGATGGCCTTGGACACTGTGGGCTGCGAGATACCTAGCGCCTGCGCTGCGCCAGCAAATGAACCGCTTTTGGCCACCTGGGCAAATATCGCCCAGGCCTCCAGGTCAGGAAGATTCTTCATTAAAAAATAGAATAGATGAAATGCCATTCATTCTATTCATCGCCTTGACCGATCTCAATACTATTCTGGTGTATTCGAAAGCACTCGAAGACGAAGCCAAAAGATACAAAGCGCCCTAGCACTGCCTGGCCAGCGTGTACACCATGAAGGAGCACCTTGATGCGCTTTACCCTGCCCCCCAAGCACCCCGTTTTTGCCGGCGGCACACCCAAAAGCGCCAGGACGGGAAACTATTCCATCATCCGAAGCCGCGAAGACCATCCTGATCCCGACCTCCAGGTCAATATTCCATGCGCCGACGCATATTCGGTCATTGTCCAACTCAAGGACTTCGCCGCGCATCGCTTGTGGCGCGGCCAGGAGCTCGCCTATGTCGGCGGGCACACCCGCCAGAGTATCTCGGTGGTAGATCTCGGAGACGAAATCCGCTGCCAGCATCGGGCCGCCTACGACAACCTCAAGTTCATACTGCCGCGCGCTACGATCCAGTCGATATTCTATGAAGCTGGAGGTTCAGCGACTCAAGGGCTTGATTTGGTACAGAGCACCATCGACCCCGTTGCCTACCATCTGGCCCAGGCGTTGCTGCCGACATTGACGACACCGAGCGAAAAGAACGAACTGTTCATCGACCACGTCATGCTCGCCCTGCTGACCCACCTCGACGAGCGCTACGGCAAATCCATCCTTGCCACGGAAAAGACCAAAGGCCTTTCCCCCTGGCAGTTACGCCGAGCCAAAGAACTGATGGCCCACCATCTCTGCGAAGGGCTATCGGTAGCGTTGTTGGCAAAGGAATGCTCGCTGTCGCGCAGCTACTTTACCCGTGCCTTCAAACAAAGCACTGGGCAATCGCCCCACGAATGGCTCATGAACCTACGTATCGAAAAGGCAAAGGCCCTGATTGCGAATTCTGATTTGAAACTCGCCCAGATCGGACTGGAGTGTGGCTTCACCGACCAGGCACATTTTTCGCGTGTATTTTTCAAACAGGTCGGCATACCACCGGCTGGCTGGCGACGCTTGCAACGTCAGGGCCTCCACACCGAGCGCACATACATCCAAAACTGACACATTCCTTCAAGAAACTCGGCAACCCCAGAGCTACCGTATCCAACAACACCCTACGTAGGCGGCAGACCGATGAGCGACGACCTTCCTCAACACGACATCGCAACCTTGCTTGTACGCCATTGCGTGAAACGCGATGCCGAACAGGCGTACGAGCAATGGCTGCGCCGTACCGTCACCGCAGCGAAGCGATACCCCGGCCATTTGGGCGTCGACGTCATGCGCAACCGGGACGGTGATCAGCACCAGTTCACATCGGTGATCCGTTTCGCCACGACCGTACAACTGCAGGCGTGGCTGGACTCCGACGAACGCCGAGCGCTTGTTGCCGAAGTGACCCCACTGCTGATCGATGGTGATCGAACCGAGGCCAATGCCAACCGTGAGTTCTGGTTCACCCCCTCTGAAGAAAGTACCGTGCCTGCGCGTTGGAAACAGGCATGCGTCACCTTCCTGGTCATCCTGCCGCTAAGCTTGGGGGTGCCTTTGCTATGGCAGCCTTTATTCACTCGATGGCCCTGGCTGGGAGGATATGTCGCCAGCAACGTGCTGATCACGCTGACTATTGTCTTGTTGGTGGTCTATATCTTCATGCCGTGGGCAACACGCCTGTTCGCCACTTGGCTGAAGGGCCGATAGTCACCTGCATGAAAACACCACGAACCAGAGCAAGCTGCGCGCCCTACCGTTTCATGGGCGACCCGGGATCCTCCGCTGGCATGCTCTTGGTTGCGGTTACTCGGCGGACATATAGGCCTACATCATGATCAGCGTACGCACGTTCGCCTGCACCTGGCTGTGCCTGTTCGCGGCTCCCACCCACGCGAACGAGCCCTTGGGCGAGTGGTCATTGCTATCACGAAACTTCATGCTCGACAGTGACCTTCGCAACACCCAACCCGGAGCACCCGGCAGGCGCCGAGAATGGGCTCAAGGATTCATTGCTTCCCTGAGCTCGGCCTACACCCCAGGGACCCTAGGGCTGGGTGTCGACCTTCACGGCTTCGTGGGTATAAAGCTGGATGGCGGCCGAGGACACGCAGGGGTTGGTCTACTGCCGGTGGATAGCGATGGTCGGGCAGAATCGGAATATTCAGACGCTGGCGGGGCGCTGAAACTGAAAGTCGGAAGTACCATTGTGCGCTACGGCGAAATGCAGGTAGAGACGCCGGTCTTCGATACGGGCGACAAGCGCCTGCAACCGGAACATGCCACGGGCTGGTTCCTGGACAGTGCACTGTCGTCGGACTGGAAGCTGCAGGCAGGACGATTCACCGCATTCAAGAACCAGGCCGGCAGCTCATCGCATGAGGACTTCGAAGGCTACGGCGCTACGACTGAACATAATGCGATCAGCCTGGCGGGCCTGCTCTACAAGACCAGGCGCGAGGACTTCAACTGGGGCGCCTCCGTGTTCGGCGGGCAGCTGGAAGACGTCTGGCAACAGAGCTACCTGAATCTGAATGCCAGCACTGATGTCCTTTCGGTGGATGGCAACCTCTACAAAGTGCGCGACCTAGGGCAAGCCAAGGCGGGAAAGATCGACACCTTGGCCTACAGCATCCTGGCATCTCTCAGAATAACGAGCCACACGCTGAGCCTGGGTTATCAGAAAATTGAAGGCAGCACACCTTTTGACTTTGTCGGCGGCGACTCCATCTACCTGGCCAACTCCATCAAGTTTGCCGACTTCAACGGCCCGGGGGAGCAATCGTGGCAAGCACGGTATCAGTGGGACGCAGCAGCCGCGGGCATACCGGGCCTGACCTTCTCGACGCGCTACGTCACCGGTAAAGGTATTGACGGCACGCATGCACCTGGTGGTGGTGCATACAACCTGTTCGATCCAGATACTGGAGGCTTCGTGCCTGCACAAGGCGATGGAGGCAAGCACTGGGAGCGAGATATCGACCTGCGCTACATCGTGCAGGGCGGACCTGCCAAAGGCCTGTCAGTGGCGCTGTCGCATGTAAGCCATCGAGCCAATGAAAGCCAGGCGGGGCCTGATCTTGATCGGGTGTATGTGGTGATCGAATGGCCGCTTGAAGGTACGTTCTGACAGACAACCCCACCGGGCCGAACGTCAGCCCAAGATGGCTTGAGACGGATGCAGCCACCAAGGCGGCGACGCAGTACACATCGTCGCCCAGGCTGCCTGCGCTTCTACTTCTTTCCTCGGGCTGTGTTGTAGATGGTCTGCGCTCGATCAGCCGCGGCATTACACCCCTTGATATCACCTGCACTCTGGGCGTCCTTGGCCTGTTTCAGCAATGCCCGGAACTCCTCGACCTTCCCTCCGCCAATGGCTGCACCGTCCGTCTTATGGGTATCTTCCAACTTCTTGACCTTGGCGTTGCAATTGATCATTGCCGTGTCGTCGGCCTGTGCTCCAAAGCTTAGAAATGAAGCAATCAGAAGCGCTGTGAGGGCTTTCATGCATTGAATCCTCTATGGAAGAAACTGGAAAGTGAACTCGTCTAGCAAGTTCTGGAGAAAGCATAGCGTAGGCTACAAATACCGCTTTGCTTGGTGCCTGGTGTGGCAACAGCCTACCGCGTGCCCTTGCAAAGCAGCTTGCGGCAATGGCTGGCCGGAGCCAGCCATCGCGGAGCGGACCAGGCACAGCGAGTTCCGGGAAGAGCCGCGCCCTTCTCAGACCATGCTCGATCTCTCGCTCACCTCGAAAACAGGGTCTTCTACCCATACCAGATCGCCGATCTCATCGTTGTGCAGGACGACCACCTGCTGCGCCCTCAGGCGCCGGTAGGTTTCAGAGGTGACGCCAAAGCTTCTCATCAGCGTCCGCTCGCCGATGTCCGACACGCGTGTGCGTCGGTCGAAACGCCGGGCGCGCATTTCGTTGTACTTGGCCCAGGCGAACAGCGCCAAGCCGATCAATACGGCGCACAGCGTATAGACCATCAGGGTGCCGAAGGTATGTACCATTTGTTCCGTCAGGTCCTGCTGCGCGCCACTGCGCGATGCTTCAGCCATGGCCTTCAGGCCACGCACCAGCAGAAAGGTGAATGCTGCCCACGCCGCCAGGGTGAGCACCAGGTCGATCATCCGATGCAGCCAATGCTGCGAAGTCTTGATCAGCGTCATGCAGTAGGGTTCCTTTTGATTCCACGGTCCGGGCTGGTCCAGCGTGCGCGCTGCTGGCGCACCTTGAGCATGACCTTGGGGAAGCTGACCAAGGTGGTCATGAGGGTCACCAACCAGAAGGCGAAGGGGTACCAGATGACCCAGAACAGGTTCCTGCCCAGGCGTTTTTCGTAACGTCGCTCGATCAGCAGGCTCAAGGCGAACTGCAGCAGGCAGACCACCGCCAGCAGCATGCCGGTGAAGGCTGGCGGTACGATGCCGGCCACGCGCAATTCTGGCGGCAGCTCGACCAGATAGCCGACGCCCCACAGCAGAAGCGTCAGGGCGAAGGTGAAGGCCCAGGTCGCCGACAGGCAGAACTCGATCAGCAGCGGCCACATGTAGCGCAGGCGCCAGCGCCAGATCGTCCGGATGTTCTTGAGCAGCACCTCGGCACCGCCCTGGGCCCAGCGCAAACGCTGCTTCCACAGCCCACGCAGCGTCTCGGGCATGAGGATCCAGCACAGCGCACGCGGCTCGTAGAAGATCGACCAATGATCGAGCTGCAGCTTCCAGCTGATGTCGATGTCCTCGGTGATCATGTCCGGGCTCCAGAAGCCGACCCGATCGAGCGCGCTACGACGGAACGCCGCGACCACGCCGGAAACGGTGAAGACCCGGCCGTAGACGCGCTGGGTGCGCTTGATCAGCCCGATGATCGAGGAAAACTCGCCGACCTGGACGCGCCCGACCAACGTCGAGCGCGTGCGGATGCGGGGGTTGCCGGTGACTGCCCCGACGCGCGGGTTGTCGATCAGCGGCGCCACCAGGTAGGAGACGGCGTCAGGGTCGAGCAGTGCGTCGCCGTCGATGCACACCAGGTATTCGCTGTGCGCCGCCAAGGCGCCCATGCGCAGCGCCACCGCCTTGCCCTGGTTCTGCGCCAGGTGCAGCACCCGCAGGCGCGGATGCTGCACGGCCAGGGCGTCGAGCACCTCGCGGGTATCGTCCTTGGAGCCATCATTGATGGCGATCACCTCTACATGTTCATAGCGCTGCGCCAAGGCCGCGCCGATGGTTTCCCGCGCGTTCGGGCCTTCGTTGTAGCAAGGGATGAGAATGCTCACCAGCGGGTTGCCACTGAGCCCAGGCACGCCCTGGCGCCACGGCCAATGGCGCTCCCAGTGCAGCCAGAAATAGGTGCCGCCGGCCATCCACAACGCCGACATGAACAGCGGGTAGAAAAACACGAAGTTAAGCAACAGTTCACCCGTGACGACCAGCGCCATTCCAACGGGGGCGCCCAGTATCACCACCAGGATCAGCAGGGCTACGATTCGATCGGTCATAGTTTCGGATACCAGGAAGAGGAGAAGGCAGCACGTGTGGTTTCAAGGCCGGGCTGGTCGTTGAAGAAGTCGTCCGGGTAGTAGCCGTAGTGGCGCACGCCGTTCCAACGCAGGCGCTTCGCCCACTCGGCCAATTGCCGTGCCTCGATCGGTGCCTCATGGCCCGGGCGCCAGTCACGCGCTTGCAGTTCGAATACACTGCGCTCCAGCGCACCCGGGCGCTTGGCCACCTGCTGCACCAACCGGTCAAGCCAGGCGTTCGATGCTTCCAGCGTCTCCCCTTCCATCAGTGGCATGGCCATCGGCGCCGTCCAGTCGTAGGTGGCGAGGAAGTCGTCGAGGTTCTGCGCGAACCAGGTTTCGGCCTGCGGGTCGAGAATCGGCTGGGCGAAGATGTTGCGCGCCGTCAGCACCTGTGGCCCACGGATCGCCCGGACCTTGGCCGCCAGCTCGCGGGTCAGGTCGATCAGGTAGCGGCTCTTGTAGCGTGTCCAGCGCTGCAGGGTCTGTTCGTCGCCGCGCAATGCATGCAGGTCGCCCGGCAAGCCGGCCTGGCGATAGGCCGCCAGGGCGCCGGGGCTGGCATCCTCGAAGTCCGACAGCACCGCATCGTCATGGAACAGGATGCCCTGGAAGCTGGCGTGCTTGGCCAGGTCTTCGTAGATCTCGCCGATCTGCTGGCGCACCCGCGGATCGAACGGCGACAAACGCCGGTATTGATCCGGGGCGACCGCCACGCTGCCGGTCTGCGGGTCCCAGGCCTGCACCCGCGGCAAGGCGTCGTCCAGTTCGAAGGCCAGGACCGGCATCCATGCATAGACGCTGGCACCTGCCCGGGTGCGCAGTTGCCAGGCGACACGGTTGAACAGGTCCGCACGCATCGGCAGGTGCCGGTTGGGGAAGTACAGGGCGTGGATGTTACCGTCGCCCTTCGGGTCGGCGAAGGCCTGCAGGAACACGGTGTTGACGCCCAGGTCGGCGATCCGCTGCACCAGTGTGCCGACATTGGCGTCGGTGCGCGCAGGGTCAGGGTCGTAGACATAGTCCAGGTCGACATGGGCAACGCGCAGCGGGCCTTGCTCCTGCACGCTGTTGATGTCGGCGGCGAAGGTGCGCATCTCCGGGTCGCCATTGACCAGGTAGCGCGGCACGCTCATCAGGTCGTCCACGCTACCAAGGCCGTCGTCGAGCGTCAGCGCCAGGCCATAGCCATGCTCGCCCACGATCTGCAGGGTAGTGCCGCCGGCGGCACCGTAGGGCCAGACCCACACGCGCGGGGCCTTGCCAGTGATGGCCTTGAGCGTGGCGCTGATGGCAGCGACGTCCGTGTCCAGGCGCTGGTGTAGCTCGGCGTCGGTCTCGTAGCGCTGCTCCTTGGCCAGGTACAGGCGGTTGGCCACCGCCGGAAGCGTATTGCCCTGGGGGTTGGCCAGCAGGCCAAGGTGCGACGCGTAGGTGTGTGCGCCGATCTCCACCAGGTTCGACTGCGCCAACTCACGCACCTGCTCCACCGTCAGGAAACGCTCGCGCGGGGTGGGCAAGCCGCCAAAGTCCACCGCCCGGTTCGGCGCAGTCTTGAGCCAGACACCCACCGGCGCCATGATCGCCGGCCATCCATAGGCCTTGAGTATCGGCAGCACGCGGCTATGGAAGCTGCTGTAGCCATCATCGAAACTGAGCAACAGCGGCTTGTCCGGCAATGGCGCGCGGCCTTCACGAGCGGCGATGATCTGATCGACGGAGACGGCCTGGAAACCTTGCTCGCGCAGCCATGCCAACTGGTCGATCAGGTGAGCGGTACGGGTGGTGATGTAGGCCTGGTTGCTGTCGATGTCATCCACATCGTGGTAGGCCAGGGTCAACAGGCGACCGGACGGCCAAGGCGACTCGCTGATGGCCACCGGGCGCTCCTTGGGTGCAACGAAGGGCGGCGCTTCGGCGGCGCAGCCGGTCAACAGCGCGGCCAGGCAGAGAATGCGAAACAAGACATTCATGTCCAAAGATCCTCAGAAGCGGTAGTTGATGTCGAGCATCAGGCGGTAGTCCATTTCGCGATCGCCGTCGTAGGGGCGGCTCATGGCCGTGAGGTTCACGCCGCCATCGAAGCGGTCGTCGAACTTCAGGCGCTGCCCATAGCCGACCAGGGCAATCGGCTTGGTGCCATGCCCCTGCTGGCTGTAGGTGCCGACGCCGACCTGCGCCTGCTGGCTCCAGACGGTCTGGTAATGCCGATAGAGGATGTGGTCGATATCCAGGGTCGGCAGCACGCTGAGGTCGCGCTTGGGGTTGTAGTACGGAACGTCGTCCGACTTGCTGTTGTGGCTGGCGCCCACTTCCAGGCCGATATCGGCTTTCAGGTAGGGCTGGTTGTAGACCTGCTGCCGGCCGGTCAGTACCAGGCCTATGCGCTGGTTGCCGTCGCTGAAGCGCTGTGGGGTGAAGGCGAGCCTCGCCTCGCGGGTCTCATCCTGACGCCAGGCCAGCCAGGCACTGCCGGCGTTGGAGCGGATGCCACTGTTGAGCGCGCGCAAAGGGGTTTCGCGCGACAGGTATTCGGCACTCCAGCCGTACTGCCAGTGATCGTCGATCTCGTGGCTGCCGGAAAGGCGCGCGCCAGGCTTGTCGCCATCGCCATAGGCGTTGTGCGAGAGCTCGCCTTCGACCGTGTTGCCACGGTCACGCCACTCCAGCCCCGCGCGCTGGTAGCGGTAATGGCCGGTGCCCTCGAGAAAGTCACCGGTGGCGTAGCCGACACCAGCGAAGACGCGCCAGTTGTCGTCCATCGGTGGACTGTAGAGCACGCTGTCGATGCCGAAGTCGCGGTTGCCGACCGCGTCACCGCCACCGTTGCTGCGCCCGGCATAGGCGCTCACCTGCAGCTCGAACATGTGGTGCACCTTGCGCAGCTTGTCCAGGCGCTGCGCTGGCAGTTGTTCGGGGAAACGCTGGATGACGTCATCGGCCAGCAGGTCGGCCTGTCGCCACTCCTGAAGCGCCAAGGCGGTAAGCCCCTGCTGCACCTCCAGCGCGGCTTCTCGCGGGCCGAGGGATTCGGCGCTCTTGAGCACATCCTCGGCCCGGCGCGGCCAACCACGCGCCAAGTAGACACTGGCCAGCCCGGTATTGAGCCCGCCATTCGCCGGCGCCGCATGGGTCAGCGCCTCGAAGGCCTGCTGCGCCTGCTCCAGCTGGTCACGGTACAGGTAGGCATTGGCCTGCATCACCTTCGCGTCCAGGCGGTCCGGGTTGGGCACGCCGACGGCGGCGCCCTGCGGGTAGGTCAGCACCGGCTGCTGCGCGACCAAGTGTTCGGTCATCGGCTGGACAGGCTCGAGCTGCTCGCTTTCCACCAGGGCATAGAACAACCCTTGGTTGTCTTCCGTCCATTCCAGGTCCTTCGGCGACTCGCCGGTCAGTACCTTGCGGTACAGCTCAGCCGCAGCGGCGGGCTGACGCAGGTACAGGTAGGCGCCGGCGACCCAGCGTTCGGCGTAGGCCGGCAGCTCGACCTGCGCCTGGCGCAGTTGCTGGTGTTCCTGCACCACCTGTTGCATCCGCATGCGTGCGTACAACGCGCCCAGGCGGTCGATGCGCACGCGGTTGCGCTCCTGCTCGGCGCCCGGCAACGCCTTCCATGCTTCCAGCAAGGTGTCCGAGCGCGCGATGGCACGATCGGCGATCACGAACCGATCGGCCTCGCGACGTACCGGAAGCAGGGCAAAGCGCACCTGGCGCGCCAAGGCATCGGCTTGCAGGCGTCGGGCTTGGGCGTCGTCGACCAGCCCAGGCTGCGCCATGCCCTCGCGCAGCGCCGCCTCGGGCAGGTTGGCCCCCTCCAGGCCACGCATGTACTCACTGCGTACGTACCCCTTCCCCGGGGCCAGGCTGTTCGCCTTGTCCAGCTCGGACAGCGCCGCATAGGGCTGGCCCGCACGGGTATGGGCGTAAGCCAGGGCAATGTGCGCGTCGGCCTCCCCAGGCAGCGCGCGCACCAGCGCCTGCCCGCGGCGCAGGGCCTGGTCGTTCTGCCCGGCATCGGCCAGGGTCATCACCTCCCCCACCCGCAAGCCACTGTGTCGTGGCGCCTGGGCCAATCCTTGGCGGTACACCGCCAAGGCCTCGTTCCAGCGTTTCAGGTTGCGGTAGGCGCGGGCCACAAGGGCCTGCGAGTCGACGCTCAACATGCCTTTGCCCCGGTTGGCCTCGTAGACCTGCACCACTTCCTGATCGCGACCGGCCCAGCTGGCGATGGCGACATGGTCATTGAGATAGCGCGGCGTCACCGGCTGGCGCGCCAGGTAATCCAGGGCCGGCGCATGATCGCCGGCCCGCGCTTTGATCACCAGGGCGTCATAGCCGTCCTGTGCCTGGGCCCAGGGGGTGCACAACAGCAACCCGGCGACCCAGGTAGCGCACGCACCGCCTGAAAGGGCCCGCGAACGTGCCCGCCAGAAAGCCGGCACAGTTGGAACATCATCAAAACTTCGCATAAGAAATGTTCGGGTCAACGTATAGATGAAGACCTCTGCGGCAAGGCCGACCGGGTCGGATATCAAGGCATGAATCGCAGGCAAGCGCCGCCGTCGGTCACGCTCGGGCGTGTTGGCGTAAGCGTTGCCTTTGTTTCAGGGCTTGGTCTTCAGCTTGCCCATGCCGGCCGGCATCGGCCCGTCGACGGGCGCAACGCAGCGCCCGCACCGGTCAAGACACCGGGCGAACCTTGGTGGCAGCGTCCTGCGCTGCGCGAGGCATACAAGGAGGGAGTTGCGGTAGCAACGACGGCGGCAAGGCGGTTCGATGTCGTGCCACCATGGCTTGATATCAGTCCAGTGGACACCGCAATGCGAGGGGTGGAGTTCGGCATACTGATAAATCCCTGTCAGTCAAACAAACGATCCTGTCGGCAGAAGCCGGGTGACTATACCTGCAAGGTCAATTTTCCGCCACAAAAACGAACAAATAATATACAACAATCAAATATAGTCATTGTATTGACACACCCTTGCACCTCCGGTTCCCTCCTACCGGCGGTCTCGGCCTGACATGCATCCGCGGATAGCGGGTGTTTATTCGCAATTATTTCTCATTTACACTCAGCCACCTCCCCGAAGCCAAGCTCCTTTCCTGGGTGCATTCGTGTCGCTCGATCCCGCCAAACCAACGCTGTTGTCCACCCTGGTACGCCACTACGACGAGCTTGTGGACCACGTTCGCCGTCGCTTCGGCGACCGAAACACGGCGCGCGACGTGGTGCATGATGTGTGCGTGCAATTGCTCGAGCGCGATGACAAGGAGGACGTACGCACGCCTCTTGCCCTGTTGCGAAAAATTTCCCACGATACGGCGATCAATCGCTATCGAAGCGAACGTCGCCGGGCCGTGTGGGTGGAGGCTGTTGCGGAGCTTCCCGAGGTCGCCTGCATGGCCGCGACACCCGTGGGCCGCCATGAGGCCGAGCACGAGTTTCAACAGCTCGTCGACGCCATCGCCGCCCTTCCCCCGCGTTGCCAGGCCGTATTCGTCATGCACAAGATCCACGAAATTCCCCAGGCGGAAGTTGCCACCCGCCTTGGGGTCTCCATCAAGACCGTCGAAAAGCACCTGCGCCTGGGGATGGTGGCCTGCAGGGCGCGGCTTGGCCGTGGCGAGGCTCGACCATGACCCGCCCCCCTTCGCACAAGACCGGGCAAGCGCCTGTAGACGAAGCCCTGGGGCGTCATCGGGAAACGTTGAAAACCCTGTTTCCACTGCCGGCTTGCGAACCCAGGCGGCGCAGGTCGGCCAAGGTTGCCGGCATCGCCCTGGCGATCGTGATCGCCAGTGGAGCCCTGGCCTGGCTGAACCCAGCGTACAAGACCGAGCGCTTCGCTACCGCCATCGGCGAGCGACGCACCGTGGTCCTGGACGATGGCAGCACGCTGCTGCTCGACAGCGCCAGCGATGTCGAGGTGCGTTGGCGCATGCTCAGCCGCCAGGTCGACCTGCAGGCTGGCCAGGCGCTGTTCGATGTCGCTGCAGCCGTGTACCGCCCTTTCGTGGTATCAGCCGGCGCCACGCGGATCGAAGTGCTCGGCACCTTGTTCAATGTCCGGCGCCTGGATAACGACAACGTGCGAGTGACCTTGGCCCGCGGGCGCGTCGAAGTCGTGCCGGCAAACGCAGCGCACGCTCCGGCCCTCTTGATGCCGGGACAACAGGTCGATTCGATCGCCGGGCAGTTGACGCCGGTCGCCAAGGTCGATGCCGCCACCGCCATGGCCTGGAAGGATGACCGCATCGTGTTCGAGCAGACGCCCCTGGACGAGGCAATCGCGGTGTTGCGCCACTATCGCAAGGCGCCCATCGAGATGGGTGACCCAAGCCTGGCCGCGCTCAAGGTGACGGGCGTCTTCGACGCGCACAAGGTCGATCGACTGCTCGACCTGCTGCCGAGCATCCTCCCCGTTGCCGTCCTGCGCCAAACGGATGGCACCGTCCAGGTCCAACGCAAAACGACAAGAAAATAATTCTCAGAAGCAGGTAGGGTTTCGCGATTCCCAGGGCGGCTATTTGGAAAAAGCCAACCTACAAAGGAATTCCAGACGTGCATTCTTCTTTCAAGAATCGCTCCCTACGCCTGTCGTTGCTGGCCAGCAGCCTGCTCATCGCGATGTCGGCCCAGGGTCGGGAAAAGGTTGATGTGGACTTGCCCGCCGCCCCGCTCGGCCAGGCCATCAACACCCTCGCCCACCAGTCCTCGGTGCAGATCATCTTTGCCGGCGACCTGGGTGCAGGCCGCCAGGCCCCTGCGATCAAAGGCCGGTTCACGCCGGAGGAAGCCCTGCAGAAGTTGCTTCAGGACAGCGGCCTGCAAGCGCAAGCCAAAGACGAACATACCTTCATCATCCTTCCGTCCAGCGCGCCCCAGGAAGCCGCCGCGACCGCGCCGAGCCAACCCCTGGAAATGGCGCAAATGGAAATCACCGCCTCACGCACCAGCAGCGACCTGGTCTCGGCCACCCGCCAGTCCACCGTCATCGACCACGCCCAGTTGCAGGAGCTGCGCCAGGGTTCCGACAGCCTGGCCACGGTGCTGGCCAAGGTGGTCCCGGGCATGTCCGACTCCAGCCGCACGATCACCGAATACGGCCAGACCCTGCGCGGGCGCAGCATGCTGATCATGGTCGATGGCGTGCCCCTCAATACCAACCGCGACTCCTCGCGCAACCTGGCCAATATCGACCCTGCCCTGATCGAGCGGGTCGAAGTCATTCGCGGCAGCAGCGCCATCTATGGCAGCGGCGCCACCGGCGGCATCATTTCCATCACCACCCGCCCCGCTGGTGGCGAGTTCCGGGCCGAAACCAGCCTGAGCGCCACCTCGCCCTTGACCCGCCTGGGCAGCGACGGGCTGGGCGGCCAGTTCCAGCAGTACGTTGCAGGCTCCCAGGGGGCGGTGGACTACGCGTTCGATTTCGGTACCCGCCACGTCGGCGCCTCGTACGATGCGAACGGCGACCGCATCGCGCCCGAACCCAGCCAGGGCGACCTGTTCGACTCGAACATCTACAACATAGGGGGCAAACTCGGGCTGCACATCGACGAGGACCAACGGGTCCAGCTCGCAGTCAGCCACTACGACGCACGCCAGGACACCGACTACGCCACCGACCCGAGCGTTGCCAAGCTCCCGCCAGGTTCGGTCCCGGCCAATGCGATCAAAGGCCTGGACCTGGACGAGCAGAACCGCATTCGCAACACCTTGGTGAACCTTGAGTACGAGAACCTGGACATTCTCGGCAGCCGGCTCTCCGCCCAGCTGTACTACCGGGACTACTTCACCCGCTTCACCCCCTTCGACGCCCGCGCCGTCGCAACCCGTGGCGGCAATGTCGACCAGGTGATGCAGAACAGCGAAGTGTTCGGCAGCCGCCTGACCCTGCGCACCCCGCTTGGCGAGAGCGGCAACACCGAACTGGTGTGGGGCGGCGATTACAACCAGGAACGCAGCGACATGCCGCTGGACGTGTTCGACCCGGACGCCTACGACGCCAGTGGCGGCCTGGTGTTCGACAAGACCGGCAAGCTTACCTACATGCCGCCGCTCAAAACCCGAAGCGCTGGCGCGTTCGCCCAGCTGCAACACCGTTTCAACGAACATTGGTCGATCGACGGCGGCCTGCGCTACGAGTATTCCACGGCCAAGTTCGATGACTTCGTGCCATTGTCCGAATCCAAGGCGGCTTCGCCGGCCACGGTCAAGGGCGGCGACATCGACTACGATGCGCTGCTGTCGAACATCGGCATCGTCTATTCGCCGGTCGCCGGCCAGGAGCTCTACGCCTCCTTCAGCCAGGGCTTCCAGTTGCCTGACATCGGTATCCAGCTGCGCAATGCGCGCCGTGGTTTCGACCTCGGCGCTTCGAACCTGGAGCCGGTCAAGACCAACAACTACGAGCTTGGCTGGCGCGGCGAGCTGGGCAGCAACACCCTGGGTACCCTGGCGCTGTTCTACACCACCTCCAAGCTGGGCGATGTACAAAGCTTCAACAACGGCCTGATTCTCACCCGGACCAAAGAGCGTGTGTACGGCGTCGAAGCCAGTGCAGACTGGCTCGCCGATGACGAAGTGTGGGGCGCAGGCGGTAGCGCGACCTGGATGCAAGGGCGCGAGAAGCCGGACGGCAAGGGCTGGCAGGACATGACCGGTTATCGCGTGCCGCCGTTGAAGCTGACCGCCTACATCCAGTACAAGCCGACCTTCGAATGGAACAACCGGCTCCAGGCCACGTTCTTCGATTCCAAGGACTATCGCCTCGATGGTGTCGACAGCTTCGGCCGCCATCAGGTCAGCACCTACACGACAGTGGACCTGGTGAGCCAGTATCGGCTAACCCCCGATGACCAGGTGAGCATCGGCATCCAGAACCTGTTCAATCGTGACTACTACCCGCTCTACAGCCAATTGCTGCGCAATAACAACAACACCAGCCACCTGCCGGCACCCGGGACCGTGCTGACGGCCAGCTATACGCACAACTGGTGATACCGTTCCGGCCGCCGGGCCCGTTGCGAACCCGGTGGCCGGCATCGAATACCAGGGTCGATGTCAGGCCTGCACGGCACCGGCGCTGGGCCGATACATCAGGTAGGCGTCCCCCGACACTCGAACCATCGGATGTGGCGCGATCCGGCAGGTCTTGACGATGCCGAAGCCCTTGCGCTCATAGAAGCGCCGTGCCCCGGTGTTCTCGGCATAGTCGATCAGGCTCAGGCCTTTGAGCCCCAGTTGGTCAGCACGTGCCTGGGCGAGTTCGAGAAAGCGCGCGCCCAGGCCCTGGTTACGCCAACCGTCATGCAGCGCCAAGCTGGAAATGTAAAGCGTGTCCGGTACTTCCATGTCGGCGTAGGGTGCCAGCACTGGGTCGGTCACAGGCTCGGCTTCCGGGTCGTGATACATCGCATAGCTGTGCATCATGCCGATCACCCGCCCTTGTGCTTCGGCGATCAGGCAGTTCTGGTACGAAAAATCCACATCGTCCCGGGCATAACGGATGGCACCGACATCCAGTAACGCCTGCCCTGGCTCGGCCAGCTGGCTCCAGATGTAATCGGCCACCCCTTCGGAAGTGATCTGGAACAGCCGAGCGATATCACGGGCATCCGAGCGGCGCGCCGGACGAAATTCAACGGTCATGGGTAGGGTTCCAAAAGGGATGGAAGCGTCCTTATAACGGTCTGATCAGGGCCATTTCAATCCGTTTGCCGGTTGCAACCCCAACACGTCGTACCGAGGCACTGGCGTGACGTACCCAGGCAACGCAAGGCCTCTGCCTCGCGATGCCCTGTGCCGTTGCAGAAAGAAAGAAACCTGCCCAGGTGTGCGCACAAGGGTGTGTTTTGATGCCGTCATTTTTCTAGCGAAAAAGGGCTTTTCTCACCACGTTTCCTAAGTATTCACGCTAAATCGCTGAACCACCGTGTCTCAGCCGTGAGCCTACTGCTCGCCAGGAAAGTCAAATTAACGTCATATTTGCTAAGCACTAAAAATTATTAGCAGGTTTTTGACGCTCACTCTATAGTCGCCGGGTTTCTGGCTGCACGTTGTTCTTTGGACCTACAAGGAAATACGACATGCCGAACCCGACTCCTCGTATCGCGGTACTGGGCGGGCTGGTGTCGAGCCATGGGGGCGCGACACTGGACTGCTTCGCCGACCTGGACAACCTGCTGGCCGCGCCTTTATTCGATGTGCTGTTGATCGACCAGCCCGCCGCGGTTGCCAACCGCTCCCTGCATGCTTTACGCAACGACAGCCCCTACCGTTTCCACCTGATCTACTGTTGCCGCGACCTGGACGATGGCTGCCACGCGCTGAGCGATGGGCCGGTGCCTGCGGACCAGAACGAATTGTCCATGCGCTGGCAATTGTGGCAGTCGCGCTTTGCCCGCTTCGAGTCATCGCTGGCTGCCGATCGCTTCGAGGGCCGTATACTGGCCTGGCTGTGGATGCGCGCCAGTGCGCAGATCCTCGCCGTGCGCGACCCGCATGTCGCCCAGCACTACCGCTACCCGCTGCTCGAGGCCCTGGCCGGTGAAGAGCATGTCAACAGCTTTGCCTGGCTGAGCCTGATGGCGCAGCAAGACTGGCTCGAGGAAGGCGACATGCTCGACCGCATCCGCCTGTGTGGCGAATGCGGCAGCGGGCGTTTGAATTTCGTCGACGTCTGCCCCGAATGCCAGGACCTGGACATTTCCCGGCAACCGGCGCTGCACTGCTTCACCTGCGGCCACGTGGCGCCCCAGGATGCGTTTCTGAAGAACGCGATGCTGCTGTGCCCCAACTGCCTCAAGCAGCTGCGCCACATTGGCAGCGATTACGATCGCCCCCTGGAAAACTACTGCTGCCGCAGCTGCAAGGCGTTCTTCGTCGACGCCACCGTGCAAGCACGCTGCATGGATTGTGGCCAGGCCCATGCACCGGAGCGCTTGCGCGTCCGTGAGATACGCCACTACAGGCTGACCGAGGCCGGTCGCCTGCGCTGCCGCCAGGGGCTGGACAGCGTGAGCGGCGACATCAGCCACTTCAACCGGCTGAACCTGCTGGGCGGACACGCCTTCCACGACCTGCTGAGCTGGCAATTGCAGATCGTGCGGCGCTATGACACTTCGACCTTCTCGGTACTGGGCTTGCGCTTCATCAACCTCGGCCAGACGCTCCTGCGCCTGGGCGAACACCGCGGGCACGCCTTCATCGACAGCCTGGTGGCACGCCTGCAGGAAGCGCTGCGCGAAACCGACCGCTGCTCGCGTGGCACGGAGGAAATTCTCTGGGTCTTGCTGCCCCATACCGGTGCAGATGGGCTGGAGACGGTCAAGCGGCGCCTGGGTCAAGTCGCGGAGCTGTTCAGCGACCCCGAGGTGAGCAGCATCAGCCTGCGCATCTCCAGCCTGACCGCTCCCCAGGACCTTCATGGCGACGAGAATGCCGAACTGCTGCTGGCCCGCGTGGCCAGCGGGCTGGCATGAGGAGAGCGCCATGCCGCCGTTTTTCGAGCAGCTGTACAACGCGTTGTACCCGCTGACCGGGCCCGATGGCCTGAGCCGCGTGTTCCTGATGCTGTTTCCCTACTTCCTGATGCTGGAACTGCCCCTGACCCTGCTGGTGTTGCTGGGCGTACTGCGCTGGTTCGTGCGCCGCCACGCCTCCACGCCCCAGGCGTCCCTGTACCGCCCACGGGTCTCGTGCATCATCACCTGCTACAGCGAAGGGATGGATGTACAGAAGACCCTGCTCAGTTTGTGCGAACAGACCTACCCGGGGCACATCGAGTTGATACCCGTGGTCGATGGCGCCACCGTCAACCAGCCGACGCTGCAGGCCGTGCGCAGCTTCCGCCTCGATTCGCACCTGTATCCCAAGCGCCACCTGCGGCCGATCGCCAAATGGCAGCGCGGCGGGCGCGTATCGTCGCTCAATGCGGGGCTGTCGCTGGCCAGTGGCGAAATCGTCATGGCCCTCGATGGCGACACCTCGTTCGACAACAACATGGTCAGCTCGATCGTCCGTCATTTCGCCGACCCTTCGGTACCGGCGGTGGCCGGCAGCCTGCGAGTACGCAACACCTGGGCGTCGGTGTCGACGGCGATGCAGGCGCTGGAATACTTGCTGTCGATTCACATGTCCAAGATCGGCCTGGCAGAATGGAACCTGGTCAACAACGTGTCCGGTGCCTTCGGCGCGTTCAGGCGCAGCTTCCTGGTCAAGATCGGCGGCTGGAACACCCACACCGCAGAAGACCTGGACCTGACCCTGCGAATCAAGAGCTACTTCGCCCGCCACGACCTGCGCATTCCCTTCGAGCCTCAGGCCATCGGACATACCGACGCGCCCGTGACCTTCCGCCAATTCCTCATGCAGCGCCTGCGCTGGGACGGCGACCTGTTCTTCCTCTATGTGCGCAAGCACAACCACAACATCAACCCGTCGCTGCTGGGCTGGCCGACCTTCATCATGATCCTGCTCAGCGGCTTCTTCTTCCAGCTGGTACTGCCGTTCATCATCCTCGGCTACCTGCTGCTGGCCGTGTTCGTGCTGCCGGCCACCACCCTGTGCGTGCTCGCGGCATTGATCTACCTGCTGTACCTGTCGATCACCTTGGTGCTGTTCCTGGTGATGCTGCTGATGGTGTCCGACCGGACACGCCAGGATGCACGCCTGGCCGTGCTGGTGCCGGTATTCCCGTTGTTCATGCTGGTCATGCGCTGCTGGAGTGCGGTGGCCATGCTCAATGAAATTTTCCGTCGCGGCCATGAGGAAAGCAGCATGGCGCCTTGGTGGGTCCTCAAGAAAGCCACGAGGTTCTAGATGCGTTCATTTCTCCTGGTATTGACGTTGTCCATGACCAGCGGTCTGGCCCAAGGGCAGCTCTTGACCCTGCAGGAACTGCTCGACAGGCAGCAGGACAACCCCCTGACCCGGGCAGGCGCGGCCGACCTACGCGCCTTGCAGGCCGAAGCCAAGCTGCACGAAGACCGCGCCGGCTGGCAGGTGTTCGCCGGCGCCAGCGTCGGCCGCTTCGAAGAGCTGGTCACCGAAGACATCCGCGACGACTACTATGGGCGTAACCTCAACCTGGGGGTGCGCCACCCCCTGCTTGGCAGCCTCAACCGTCAGCTCGAGCTGCTGGAGAACAACCAGTACGAGCAACAACGCCAGCAGATGCGCCAGGCCCTTGAGCGTTCCAGCCGGCGTCTGGCATTGCGCAGCGCCTATGCCGACTGGTGGCGGGCGCAACAGGAGCTTGCGCTGTGCCGATCGCTCAAGGCCGGTGCCTCGGATGCCGCGGGCAAGATCCGTATGCGCCGTGAAAAAGGCTGGCTGCGCGACTCCCAGGCACAACTGCGCCTGAGTGAATGGCAGGCCATGACCCAGCGTTGCGATGGGTTACCCCAGCTGGAGGCGGACATACGCGCCGACCTTGCCCTGCTCAGCGGCCAACCGGTACCCGAGGGCGCCCAGGCGGCGGCCGAACCCCTGGCCCTGGCACCGGAGCCGCTCGATCGCTGGCAAGCCGTGCTGGGCCGCCATCCCCGTATCAGCGAGAAGCAGAACCTGCTCGCCCAGGCCGACGCCCAGCGTGACAGCCCTTGGTACAACGCCATCGACTCGGATGTGATCCTCGCCGGCAGCAAGGAGTACCGCAGCGGCTCGGACAAGTCCGGCAGCGGCCTGTTGGTGGCGTTGAACTTCTCCATGCCCTTCGACGTGGTTGGCAACAGCCGTGCGCGCAAGCAACTGGCCCAGGCCCGTTATGATGCGGCCAGCGAACGCCTCGAGGCAGAACGCCAGACCCTGGGCCTTGAGCTCAACAAGGCACTGCGTGCACAGCGCGCCGGGCAGCTCACCCTCGAGCAGCGGCGCCAGCAGCGCAGCGTCGTCGCCCAGGCCCTGGAAGAGGAAAAACGGCGCAACATCGGCGGTGGCGATGATGGCTTCGACGGCCAGATGATGGCCCAGCGACTCTACTACCAGAGCGGCCTGGACCTGATCGCGGCCTGGCACGCCGCCTGGTTGCGCCAGGCCAACCTCGACCTGTTGCTCGAAGATGCGCCCCAGGCCGATCAACTGCTGGGGCGCGATCGGCAGCAATGGACCGCCTTGAATGATACCGCGGCCCCGCTGACCCTGGCCGCTGCACCGCCGCTGCTGCCCATCTCCGCCGTGCGCGACACGCCCACACGCACTGACGGCTGGAACCAGGGCACCTATGTCTGGAACAGTGCTGCGCTGCTCGACCCACGCCGTCGCCCTGCCGAACTGCAAGCCTTGCAGCAGGCCGGCATGCAGAAGATCTACCTGGGCCTGGATGCAGCGCAGGTGCGCAACCTGTCTGCCACCCGCCAGGCCCTGGAGCAACTGCTCGCGCAAGCCTCGCGCCAAGGTCTTCAGGTGAGCCTGCTGCTCGGCGACCCCAGTTGGATTGAACCGGCCCAGCGTCATGAACTGATCGAACTGGTCAAGAAACTCGACGGCCTGGCCTTCGACAGCCTGCACCTGGACCTTGAAGTCGAACAGCTCGGCTGGCCGGTGCCCGAGCAGCGCCTGCGCGATTGGTTGGACACGCTCAAGGCCGCCGTACAGGCCAGCCCATGGCCGGTGGAAATCGCCAGCCACCCACGCTGGTTCGAACCCGACCCGCCCGCCAAGACCTGCGTGCCCTGTGCGTTGCCCGGCCTCGGCGTACGCCAGGTGAGCGTGATGATCTACACCAGCAACAGCGAGCGTGGCATCCAGCGGGCCAACGCCATCGCCAAGCGTTGGCCCGACCTGCGCTTCCGCCTGGCCCAGAGCGTCGAACCGCAGTTGCTCAAGAGCGAGAGCTGGGCCGGGCAGCCGCCGGCGCATTTGCAACAACAGGTCGCTACGTGGCGCAAACACTTATCCCCCCAGGGCATCGCCGGGATCGACTGGCAAGCCTGGGCTGACTATCCCAAACGGTGAACGGCCCATGAACATTCGCTTTGACAGCCCCAAGGAACTGAACCCGACCCATGACCATGGCTTGAAGGTGCTCTACGCACCGGGCAAGCGCATGGCGTTTCGCCTGCGTTGGTACCTGATCCTGTTCCTGGTCGCCAGCCCGCTGCTGTGGTTGCTGGGCAAGCTCTTGTTCAGCCTGGTGCTGATCGATGCTCCGGCGCAATTGCGCCTGCCCATCGAGGAAGTGCGCGCCCGTGATGCCGGCAGGGTCGAGCGGTTGCATGTAACGGCCGGCGAGCAGGTCCAGCCCGGCCAGTTGCTGGTGAACCTGGACAACCCGGAATGGCGCGTACGCCTGCAACAACTGGCCGCCATGCCCACCGAGATGCCGACTGCCACCGACTCCGAATGGGTGAGCCGCGAAAGGCAGTCGCTGCGTGCCAGCGCCGGGCGTGCCGGCCAGCGGGTACAAGAACTGTCTGCCCTGCTCGCCCAAGGCGCGGCCACCCGCGGCGAACTGATGGCCGCGCAGGCGGAACAGGACCGGCGCCAGGCCGAGCTGGCAGCCTTCGAGCGCCGCGAACAGCTGACCCGCCAACCGCGCGAATTCGATCGCCAGCTGATCGAGCAGAACGCCGAACGGCAATGGCTGCAGACCCGTTTGCAGGCGCTGTCGCTGGTCGCCCCCGAGCCTGGGCGTATTGCCGAGGTACTGGTTACGCCGGGTGAAAATGTCGGCCCGGGCACGTTGCTGATGCGCCTGGAGCGCGTCGGCGATCCGCTGCTGTGGATCTACCTGGAGCCTCACAACATCAGCTACGCCGGCGTCGGCCAGCCGCTGCAGGTCCGTATGCCGGACGGCAACTGGCTCGATGCCCATGTGGTGCAGGCCGTGGACAGCGCCGGCCGCACGCCAGTGGTGCTGCGCGGCCCGTTCGCCGCCAGCGAGATGGGCCTGCAGGTGGCGGCGCGCTTCGACCAGCCACTGTCGGCGCGCTGGCGCATCGACCAGTTGCCCTTGCATGTACGCTTCCCCACCAACTGGAAGCGCGCCCTGGGCTTCGATTGACCCGGCGGGTCTCATCCAATCGTGGAGTACGCATCAATGCCTTCCGAGAAAATCCTGGTTACCGGCGGCGCCGGCTTCATCGGCTCGCACCTGGTCGAAGCCCTGTTGGAAAAGGGTTACTGCGTGCGGGTACTGGACGACCTGTCGACGGGCAAGCTGAGCAACCTGCCCGTCGACAATCCACGCCTGAGCGTGATCATCGGCGATGTCGCCGATGCCGAGACGGTGGCCCAGACCCTGAAGAACTGCACGGCGGTGGTCCACTTGGCCGCCGTGGCATCGGTGCAGGCGTCGGTGGACGACCCACTGCGCACCCACCAAAGCAATTTCATCGGTACCTTGAACCTGTGCGAGGCAATGCGTGAGCGAGCGATCAAGCGGGTGGTGTTCGCCTCCAGCGCGGCCATCTACGGCAGCAACGGCCAGGGCAGTGCCATCCATGAAGACACCCCCAAGATGCCGTTGACCCCCTACGCCTTCGACAAGCTCGCCAGCGAGCATTGCCTAGGGTTCTACCAGCGCCAGCACGGGCTGGAGCCGGTGATCCTGCGCTTTTTCAACATCTTCGGCCCACGCCAGGACCCAAGTTCGCCCTATTCCGGGGTCATCAGCATCTTCAGCGAGCGGGTGAACGCCGACAGCCCGATCACCATCTTCGGCGATGGCGAGCAGACCCGCGACTTCGTCTATGTCGCCGACTTGGTGCAGGTCCTGATCCAGGCCCTGGAAAGCCCGGCGCCCTGCCCGGAGCCTGTGAATGTAGGGCTCAACCGCGCCACCAGCCTCAACGACCTGGTCGCGGCCTTGAGCCAGGCCACCGGCAAGTCTCCAGAACTGCGCTACGATGCCGAGCGCCCGGGCGATATCCGTCATTCCCGTGCCGACAACAGCCGCCTGCTGGGCCAGTTCACCCTACCGACGGTAACGGGCCTGGAACAAGGTTTGACGCGCCTGTTGGCCAGCCTCAAGTGCCAGGGGCGCTGACCGTGACAGCCCCAACGCTGCCATGTAGGCCACGCTGTTTTCTTGACCTCAGCGGATCTGGTGCTTGTGCAGCAGCCGGTAGAAGGTGGGCCGGGACACGCCGAGTACCTTGGCGGCAATACTGAGGTTGTCACTGTGCCGGTCGAGCACATCGCACAGCGCCTGGCGTTCAGCGCGGTGCTTGTAGTCCTCCAGGGTGCCCAGGGGCTGATCTTCCTGCTCGGTACCCTGTAGCCCCAGGTCCTGCGCCTCGATCTGCCGCCCTTCGGCCAGCACCAGGCCGCGCCGTACCCGGTTGGCCAGCTCGCGAACGTTTCCGGGCCAGTCGTGGCGACCCATGACCGCCAAGGCATGGTCACTGAACGAGCGTGGGCGCCTGCCGGTCTCCACGCTGTAGAACTGGGCGAAATGGCTGGCCAGCATCGACAGGTCGCCATGCCGGTCACGCAGTGGCGCGGTGACCACCTGCAACACATTCAGCCGGTAGTAGAGGTCTTCTCGAAAGCGCCCCTGGAGGATCGCCTTCTCCAGGTCCACATGGGTTGCGGCCAGTACCCGGACGTCCACGGGGATAGGTTGGTCCCCGCCGACCCGCTCGATGTGTTTTTCCTGCAGGAACCGCAGCAGGTTGGCCTGCAGCTCCAAAGGCAGGTCGCCGATCTCGTCGAGAAACAGCGTACCGCCGTTGGCCGCCTCGATACGCCCTACCTTGCGCTGGTGGGCACCGGTAAAGGCGCCTTTTTCATGGCCGAACAGTTCCGACTGGATCAGGTGCTCGGGGATGGCGCCGCAATTGATGGCAATGAACGGTTTGTCGCTACGTTGCGACTGGCGATGCAGAGTACGGGCCACCAGCTCCTTGCCCGTACCACTCTCTCCCCGGATCAGCACTGGCGACTCGGTGGGCGCCAGTTTGCCAAGCAGCCGGCGCAGTTCGCGGATAGGCCGGCTGTCGCCGAGCAGTTCGTGCTCAGGCTCGTCGACCCGCACCGAACCCTTGCCACGCAGACGCGCCATGCCAAAGGCCCGTCCGAGGGTGACCTGGACCCGCGATACGTCGAACGGCAAGGTATGAAAATCGAAAAACCACTCGCAAACGAAATCACCGATGTTCTGCGTACGCAGCTCTTCGGCGCTGAGCACAGCGATCCATTCGGTGTTGCTGCGGGTGATGAGGTCCTTGACCGCCTCGGGATGGCGCAGGTGCGAAGGCTGCAGGCGCAGCAGGCCGACATCGCACGGCTGTTCCAGGGCCGAGGCCAGGGTACAGCTGTGGACATCCCAACCGACGCTGCGCAGGCCCGGTAGTAGACGGTGGCAATCGTCGCACGGGTCGACGATCAGCAGGCGGCGTTGAGCGGTCGGTTCGGGCATGACTGTTCCTTGGCGCCAGAAAGTGGTTTTTTAAGTAGAAACAGTAAGTTGCAACGTCCGAATTAACAGTAGCAATGAACCTCGACCACCCCACGACCGTTTGTCCGCCAATGGTGGTCACCTACCGGTCATCTGGGAATCTTTGGAAGTTTCGGGCGTCACAGGCGCACAGGTTGCGCTACTTATCGCGCACCCTTTGAAAAATTTTTTAATGGCTGTGTGACTTCAACCCCAACTTGGAGCATCAGTACGAATAACCCCGCGCTGCGCATCTCTGGATATCAAGCAACGCGGACATCACTTCGCTGTTTGGGACCATAGAGAGACCGAACCATGAACGCCCCGCTCCGTGTCAACGAAGCACTGCTGATCGCCGACCACGCCTTCGAACCCTTCCAGTGCGTAGCCTGGGATGCACCCAATGGTACTGGTGAGCTGAGCCTGGCAGTGATCGACCGGACCAGCACGCGTATCGGCAGCAAGCAAGTATCTTCGCGTATCTATTCCGACCCTGCGCAATGGGCCAGCTTGATCGAGGAAGTGCGTGCCGAACTTTGCGAAAAAGGTTATGATCTGCAACCCTGGTCGATGCCTGAATAATATCGACGCCCCACACATGTGCGTGGCCCGCTCACGCACTTGTGCAACTTTCCCTCTGCCCTGTCGGCAACTTTTTATTTGCGGCTTATTGTCGCAGCCCGCACGTCTTCAGCACGTTCAAGCCAACGGCTTGAACTGCTCGATGTGCCGATAATCGGCCTGCAGTTGCGCCGCCAGTTGCTGCCCCCGCCCCACACGCACCGCCGCCCGTTCGATGTCCACCAGCACCGTCGCGCACGGCATCGGGTGCAGCGGGCTCCAACGCTGCAGGCGACCATCGGTGACGACCAGGCAGCGCCGGGTTTCCTGAGGGTGTCGCTTTTCACGCGCCAGCAACCAGCGGCGCGCTTCTTCCAATGCAGCGATCAATGGCGTACCGCCGCCTGCACCGAGTGCCTGCAACCACGGCTGCAGCGCCGCCGATGCCTTGAGCCCATGACGCTGCCAGCGCGGCGCACCACCGCTGGCCGTCAGCAGGGCCAGGCGGGCACGCTGACGGTAGGCCTGGTCGAACAGCTCGGCCAGCAGGCCCTTGGCCTGGGCCAGCGCCTGGTTGCGCCGGGTGGACGCCGAGGCGTCGACGATCACCAGCCACAGCTCCGGCGCCTTGGCCTGGCGCTGTTGCCAGCACAGGTCCTGGCGTTGCCGCGGTCGCCCCTTGAGCAAGGTGGGCAGCCAGGCGACCCGCGCCGAACCACCATTACGGGCCCGGCCCCGGGTCACACCGGCGAGCGCTCCTGCCTGGGGCCTGGCATCCGCCGCCTGTGCAGCGGGCGGGCGGATGCTCAGGGCTTTTTTGCCCAGTTCGGCACCTCGCGCCGGACGCCGCTGCCGACCGCCTGCGGTGCCAACGCGCCCCAGTCGCCCTCACCGCCCTGAGGGCCTGCATGGCCACCGCTCGGGGCCGGCGCTGTGGTCGGGGCATCGGCCGTCGGCAGCTCGCGGCGCCGATGGCGCAAGGCGAATTCCGCCACGGCCTGCACGTCGCCCTGCTCGATCGTCTCCCCCCCTCGCCAGGCTGCGTGGGCCCGAGCCGCGCGTAACCAGACCAGGTCGGCACGCAGGCCGTCGACCCCTGCACTGAAGCAGCCTTCGGTGATCCAGGCCAGGGCCTGGTCATCCAGCGGAATCTGCGCCAGGCGCTGACGTGCAGCCTGGCAGCGCTCGCGCAGCTGCGCCTGGGCATCGGCCCACTGCGTGCAGAACGCCTGCGGGTCGCTGTCGAAGGCCAACCGGCGGCGAATGATCTGCTGCCGGGCCTCTGGCGGCGGCAGGCCTTCGAGGGCGACGTTCAGGCCGAAACGGTCGAGCAGCTGCGGGCGCAGCTCGCCTTCCTCAGGGTTCATGGTGCCGATGAGCACGAAGCGGGCGTCGTGACGGTGCGAGATACCATCGCGCTCAATGCGGTTGGTGCCGCTGGCGGCTACGTCCAGCAGCAGGTCCACCAATGGGTCGGGCAACAGGTTGACCTCATCGACGTAGAGCACGCCGCCATCGGCCTGGGCCAACACGCCGGGAGAAAACTGCGCCTTGCCCTGCCCCAGCGCGGCATCCAGGTCCAGGGTGCCGACCAAGCGTTCCTCGGTGGCACCCAGTGGCAGGGTCACGAACGGCGGTGTGTGCCCAGGCGCTTGCAGCAGGTCGGCCAGACCGCGGGCCAGCGTGCTCTTGGCCATGCCCCGGGGGCCTTCGATCAGCACACCCCCGATCTTGGGGTCGATGGCGGTCAGGCACAGGGCCAGCTTGAGTTCGTCGGCCCCCACTACGGCGGCCAGCGGGAATTGCAAGGGGTCATTCATTTCAGGCTTGTTCCTCGCCATCGAGCAATTGCTCTTCGAGCGCTTGGCGGTAGTCACCCGGCGTCTCCCACAAGCCGCGCTGCTGGGCTTCGAGCAAGCGCTCGGTGAGGTCGCGCAGGGCCTCGGGATTGTGCTGGCGCATGAAGTCACGGGTCGCGGGGTCGAGCACATAGGCATCGGCCAGGGACTGGTAATGGTGGTCGTCGATCAGGTGCGTGGTGGCGTCGAAGGCGAACAGGTTGTCGACCGTCGCCGCCAGCTCGAAAGCACCCTTGTAGCCGTGGCGCTTGGCACCGTCGATCCACTTGGGGTTCAGGACCCGGGCGCGGATCACCCGGTTCAGTTCTTCCTTGAGAGTCCGGATGCGTGGGCGGTCGGCCTGGCTGTGGTCGCCGTGGTAGCTGGCCAGCGTTCTGCCGGCCAGGGTTTCGGAGGCTGCGAGCATGCCGCCCTGGAACTGGTAGTAGTCGTTGGAATCGAGCAGGTCGTGCTCGTGATTGTCCTGGTTGTGCAGCACCGCTTGCACCTGGCCCAGGCGCCGGGCGAACGCGGCTCGGGCCGGGGTGCCTTCGTCAGCGCCGCCATAGGCGTAGCCGCCATGGTTGAGGTAGACCTCGGCCAAGTCGTCGCGGGTCTGCCAGAGCCGACCATCGATGGCGTTCTGCACACCGGCGCCATAGCTGCCGGGCTTGGCGCCGAAGACCCGCCAGCCGGCCTGGCGCGCGGCTTGCTCGGGCTGCAAGCCTTCGGCCAGCAACGCCTCGCGTTCGCGTCGCACGCGGGCGGCCAGGGGGTTGAGGTCCTCGGGCTCGTCCAAGGCTGCCACCGCCTGTACCGCGGCGTCGAACAGGCGGATCAGGTTGCCGAAGGCATCGCGGAAAAAGCCCGATACGCGCAGGGTCACGTCGACCCGTGGGCGGTCGAGGAGGCTAAGGGGCAGGATCTCGAAATCGTCGACCCGCTGGCTGCCGGTGGCCCACACCGGGCGCACGCCCATCAAGGCCATGGCTTGGGCGATGTCGTCGCCTCCGGTGCGCATGGTCGCGGTGCCCCACACCGACAGGCCGAGCTGCCGCAAATGGTCACCATGATCCTGCAGATGGCGCTCGAGAATCAGGTTGGCCGAGGCGAAGCCCAGGCGCCAGGCAGTGGTCGTGGGCAAGTTGCGTACGTCCACGGTATAGAAGTTGCGGCCCGTGGGCAGCACGTCCAGGCGGCCACGACTGGGCGCGCCGCTCGGGCCTGCCGGAACGAAGCGCCCGCTCAGGGCCGCCAGCAGGCCGTCGATTTCCGCTGCACCACAGCCATCCAGGGTCGGCGCCAGCGTGTCGACCAACGTTTGGAGGACTGTCGCGACCGGTTGCCAGGCGGGCTCGCCGGGCAATTGCAGGTGCCCCGCCAAGGCCTGCTCGATCAGCAACAGCGCCAGGAGCTCGAGGCGTTCGCGGGTATCGCCGCAAGTGCGCCAGATCGCGTCGTCGAGCGCCAGCAAATGTTGCGGGCGCGGCCCATGCCACGGTTGGCCGAGGTCACAGTCCAGCGGGTCGAAGCCCAGGGCCATGGCTTTGGCCAGGGCGCGGACAAGGCTGGCGTTGGCGCCTTTGCCATCGCCGCGCTCGACACGCAGCAGCGCCAGCAAGGTGTCGCGGCGCAAACGCCCTTGCGGCGACTGCCCGAACACATGCAGGCCATCGCGGATCTGTGACTCCTTGAGGTCGCACAGGTAGGTATCCAACCGTGGCAGCCACAGTGAAGCATCGTCCAATTGCCCCTCGAGCTGAAGTTCGCGGTCGATATGGTTGGCCTTGAGCAGTTCGAGAATATCGCGCTGCAGTTCGCGGGCCCGACGCGGGTCGAGCAGTTGCGCATCGTAGTATTCGTCGGCCAGGCGCTCCAGGTGGCGCAGCGGGCCGTAGGTTTCGGCACGGGTCAGCGGCGGCATGAGGTGGTCGATGATCACCGCCTGGGTTCGGCGCTTGGCCTGGGCACCCTCGCCCGGGTCGTTGACGATGAACGGATAGATATTCGGCAGCGGGCCGAGCAATGCGTCCGGCCAGCACTCGGCCGACAACCCGACGCCCTTGCCGGGTAGCCATTCGAGGTTGCCGTGCTTGCCGACATGAACCACGGCGTCGGCGGCATAGCCGTTGCGCAGCCAGAAATGGAACGCCAGGTAGCCATGCGGCGGCACCAGGTCCGGGTCGTGGTAGACCGCGCTGGGGTCCGCCTGATAGCCCCGGGCGGGCTGGATGCCGACAAAGGTCAGGCCATAGCGCAGGCCGGCGATCATCATCCGGCCGCTGCGGAACATCGGGTCCTGCTCCGGCGGCCCCCAACGCTCCAGCACGGCCTGCTGGTTGGCCTGTGGCAGCGAGGCGAAGGCCTGCTGGTAGTCGGCCATGCTCAGGCTCTGGGCACAGGGGCGCTGGTCGAGGTGGTCCAGGTCGTTGGTCACACCGCCCAGCAATTGGTGGATCAACGCAGTGCCGCTCGGCGGCAGGCCCTCTACCGGGTAGCCCTGCCCCTGCAGGGCCAGGAGGATATTCAGCGCGGCGCCTGGGGTATCCAGGCCAACGCCGTTGCCGATGCGCCCGTCGCGGGTCGGGTAATTGGCCAGCACCAGGGCCACACGCTTCTGCGCGTTGGGCAGGCGCGCCAGCGTCACCCAGCGACGTGCCAGTTCGGCGATGAAGTCCATGCGCTCGGGGTGGGCGCGGTAGCAGACCACGTCCGACTGGCTGCGCTCGCTGCGCCAGGCCAGGTCCTTGAAGCTGACCGGCCGAGTGATGATACGCCCATCCAGCTCCGGCAAGACGATGTGCATGGCCAAGTCACGAGCGCCCAGGCCCTGTTCGCTGGCCTCCCAGGCCGGCTGGTTGTCCTGGGCGCAGATCGCCTGGAGCACCGGGATGTCGCGCCGCAGCGGGCGCAGGTTGGGCTGCTCCGGGCTGGACAGGGCAAAACCGGTGGTATTGATCACCACTTCGGCGCCGGCCTCGTCCAGCCAGGCCTCGACCTGCGCGAGGCAGGCGGCCTCCTTGAGGCTGGCCACGGCGATCGGCAGCGGGTTGAGCCCTGCGGCCTGCAGGCGCTGGCAGAACACATCGACGAACGAGGTGTTGGCCGCCTGCAGGTGCGATCGATAGAACAGCACCGGCGCTACAGGTTGGTCGGGGTGCCATTGGGCGTACCAATCCTGGAGGGTCGCGCTGGGCTTGCTGGGGTGGTACACGCTGGTACGCGGCAAGGGTTGCGGTTCTTCCCAGGCGTAGTCGCGCTCCAGCCACAGGCTGGCCAGGCAGTTGAACAGGTTCAGGGCATTGGCCTTGCCACCCTGGCGCAGGTAATGCCACAGGCGTTCGGCCTGTGCACCGGTCACCGTGCCCAGGCCGGTCAGTTCAGGGTCCGGGCGGTCGTCCCCAGGCACCAGGATCAGCTGGACGCCACGGGCGGCCAGGGCCACCAGCTGCTCGACACCATAGCGCCAATAGCCGACCCCACCGTGCAACGACACCAGAATCACCTTCGCATGGCGCAGCACCTGGTCCACATAAAGGTCGACCGAGGCGTGGTTCTGCACCTGCATGGGGTTGGCCAGGCGCAGGCTGGGGAAGCCCTCCGGCAGCTGCTCGGCGGTTTCGGCGAGCAGCGCCAGGTGCGAGTCACCGCTGCAGAGAATCACCAGTTCGGCCGGCGTCTGGCCGAGGTCGGCGATGCTGTCGTCCGGCACGAAGCCGCCGGGCTGGGTCCGCAGCAGGTGCATGGGTCAGGCGCCCAGGGCTTGGCGCAGGCGCGCTTCCAGCTGCGCGGCGTCCAGGTCCTGGCCGATCAGCACCAGGCGCGTGATGCGCGGCTCTTCGGCGCGCCAGGCACGGTCGAAGTGCTTGTCGAAGCGGGTGCCGACGCCCTGGATCAGCAAGCGCATGGGCTTGCCGGGGATGGCGGCGAAGCCCTTGGCGCGCAGGATGCCGAACTCCACCACCAGTTGGGTCAGGGCGTCGAGCAGCAGGCTCTCGTCCGCCTCCGGCAGGTCGATGGAAATGGAGTCGAAGGCATCGTGGTCGTGATCGTCATGGTCATCGCCGTCGTGATGGGCATCATGGTGGGTACGGCGACCGTCGATGTGCGCCTCGGCTTCGGCCCCTACACCAAGCAGCACCTCAAGCGGCAGGCGGCCGCTGCTGGCCTCGATGACCTTGACCGCCGGCGGCAGCTCCTCCAGCACCTCGGCACGGACCTTGGCCAGGCCTGTAGCATCGATCAGGTCAGCCTTGTTGAGCACCACCAGGTCGGCGCTGGCCAACTGGTCGGCGAACAGCTCGTGCAGAGGCGACTCATGGTCCAGGTTGGGGTCGAGCTTGCGCTGGGCATCCACCTGGTCGGGATAGGCCGCGAAGGTACCGGCGGCCACCGCCGGGCTGTCGACCACGGTGATCACTGCGTCGACGGTGCAGGCGTTGCGGATTTCCGGCCACTGGAAGGCCTGTACCAGTGGCTTGGGCAAGGCCAGGCCGCTGGTTTCGATGAGAATGTGGTCCAGGTCAGCGCGGCGTGCCACCAGTTCACGCATGACCGGGAAGAACTCTTCCTGCACGGTGCAGCACAGGCAACCGTTGGCCAGTTCGTAGACACGGCCACTGGCTTCCTCCTCGGTGCAACCGATGCTGCATTGCTTGAGGATTTCGCCATCGATGCCCAGTTCGCCGAACTCGTTGACGATGACCGCGATGCGCCGGCCCTGGGCGTTGTCGAGCATGTGCCGAAGCAGGGTGGTCTTGCCCGAGCCGAGGAAGCCGGTGACGATGGTGACGGGGAGCTTGGCCAGTGTTTTCATGTCGCGATGCCCTTGGCAGGATGGCGCGGGCATGCAGGACGAAAGCCTCGGGCTTGTCGGCCGGGCTCGTTCGCCACCGGATCACCCCGCCCGGTTGAAAGTCGAAAACGTCACGAGGCAGGTCTCCTGGCTTGCACCGTACCGGCCGTAGCCGGTGGAGCGACGCCTTCCCACGCGGAGCGCAGTGGCTGTGTCGATCCTGTTCAGTGCCTACAGTTGCGGGGGCAGCCGCGGCTTGGACCGCGTTCCCGTCTTAGCTGCGGCCGACGCCGCAGAACCTCGAAGCGGCAAGGCTACGCAGTGGTGGGTAGGCGGTCAACCATCAGCGCAGTATTCCCTCCATCTCCATAGAGAACGGATTTTGTGGGAGCGGGTTTACCCGCACCCACAGGAGATGCTCCTACGGCACCAATTGACGGAGCATCGGCCGCATGCTTTGCTTGCACCTTGCGTTCAGGTGCCCCCTCGGGGGGTGAAACGGGAAACCGGTGCGTCGCAGGCCCCAAGGGGCCGGGCAAGGCCGGTGCTGCCCCCGCAACGGTAAGCGAGTGCGCGTCTTGACCACTGTGCCGCGTCGTATGGCATGGGAAGGTGACGCTGTCCAGGGAGCCTGCCTCCTCCTCGCCAGCCCGGAGACCGGCCTGACGACGAATGAACACCCCGCGGTGGGCGGGTGCTGTCGTGTGCCTTGGGCAAGCTCTGCCCAGGCGTGACGCCCGTGCCCGTCGCCCATAAAAAAGCAGAGGAACGCGTCATGTCCGTCACCAGCGCCAAACACAGCATCGCCACTCCCGTCAGCCTCAGCCAGCGCGTGCTCCTCGCCATCGGCGCCAGCCTGCTAGGCCTGTGCCTGGTCTACTTCGCCGGCTTCTCGCACATCGAGGCCGTGCACAACGCCGCCCACGATACCCGCCACAGCGCCGCCTTCCCTTGCCACTGAGTACGCCTGCATGATCAAGCGCATTGCCCGAACCGCCGGCTTCAGCGGGCTGCTCGCTGCCCTGTTGCTGACCTTGTTGCAGAGTCTCTGGGTCACGCCGCTGATTCTCCAGGCGGAAACCTACGAGAACAACGCCCCGAGCGCCGAGCACCACGCGCATGACGATGGCGTGGCCGCCCACACCCACGACGCCGAAGCCTGGGCCCCTGAAGACGGCTGGCAACGCCTAGTGTCCACGACCGGTGGCAACCTGGTGGTGGCCGTCGGCTTCGCCCTGGTCCTTGCTGCGCTGTACAGCCTGCGCGAGCCCCGCACGTTGAGCACCGGTGCGCTATGGGGGCTGGCCGGCTTTGCGGTGTTCTGCCTGGCGCCGACCCTCGGGCTGCCCCCGGAACTGCCAGGCACTGTCGCGGCCGACCTGGGCCAACGTCAGGCCTGGTGGGCCAGCACAGCGGCTGCCACCGCCGCAGGCCTGGCACTGGCGGTGTTCGCTCGGCACTGGCTGTTCAAGACGCTCGGCGTGGCCTTGCTGGCGATTCCCCACCTGGTCGGCGCCCCACAACCAACCGTCCATGAGAGCCTGGCCCCCGAGGCCCTGGAAGCCCAATTCAAGCTTGCCTCCTGGTTGACCAACGCGGCCTTCTGGCTCGCCCTCGGCCTGCTCAGCGCCTGGCTTTATCGTCGTTCCAGCCAGGCCTGATGACTCGCCCTCCCCTGTTGCCGGCGTTCTACGCCGGCTTTGGGTGCCGCAGAGGATGCCCGGCCGACCACCTCGAGCGGCTCCTGCGTGACACACTGGCTGCCCATGGCCTGCAACTGGCGCAATTGCGCGGCATCACCAGCATCGACCTCAAGGCCGAAGAAGCCGGGTTGCAGGCACTGGCCAGCCGCCTCGGGCTCGCCCTGACGCTGTTTCCGTCCGTACAATTGCATACCTTCGAACCATTGCTCAGCCATCGCTCGGCCGCCGCATTCAACCACAGCGGCTGCTGGGGGGTCGCCGAAAGTGCAGCATTGGCGTTGGCCGCACAAAAACAAGGGACGCCCCGGTTGCTGGTGCCACGCCAAGTAGGCGACCGGGCTACCGTTGCCTTGGCGTGCAGCCGATAATCGCCGCTTTCTATTGCCCTACTGCAAGGATTTTCCATGACGGTCTTCTTCATCGGTGCCGGCCCCGGCGATCCGGAACTGATCACGATCAAGGGCCAGCGCCTGATCCGTCAGTGCCCGGTGATCATCTATGCCGGCTCCCTGGTGCCCGCAGCCGTCCTGCAGGGCCATAATGCCCATACGGTGATCAACAGCGCCGAACTGCACCTCGACCAGATCATCGCAGCCATGCGCAACGCCCATGAACAAGGCCATGATGTCGCCCGCGTGCACAGTGGCGATCCGAGCCTGTACGGGGCGATCGGCGAGCAGATCCGCCACCTGCGCGAGCTGGGTATCGACTACCAGGTGATCCCGGGCGTCACGGCCACTGCCGCCAGCGCAGCCTTGCTCGGCTGCGAGCTGACCTTGCCGCAAGTGGCGCAGACAGTGATCCTCACCCGCTACGGGGACAGCTCGCCCATGCCCGCGGGCGAGCAGTTGGCCGACCTGGCCCGGCACCGCAGCACCCTGGCGATCCACCTGGGCGTCAAGCACCTTGAGCGCATCGTCGCCGAGCTGTTGCCCCACTACGGCCCGGATTGCCCGGCTGCCGTGGTGCACCGCGCCACCTGGCCGGACCAGGACTGGGTGCGAGGGACCTTGCAGGATATCGTCGCGCTCACGGCAGCCAAAGGCTTCCGGCGCACGGCATTGATCCTGGTGGGTCATGTACTGGGCGACACCCCATTCGCCGAGTCGGCCTTGTACCGGGCCGGGCACGCTCACCTCTATCGCCCCTTGGGTTGAAGCCCAAGATCATTCCTACAAAAAACACAATGAGGTTACACAGATGCTCGAACTGCGCCCCAACTGCGAATGCTGCGACATCGACCTGCCAGGCGACAGCCCGGACGCAAGGATCTGCTCGTTCGAATGCACCTTTTGCCGGGCCTGCGACGAGGAGCATTTCCAGGGACGTTGCCCGAATTGTGGTGGTCAGCTGGTCCCCCGGCCAACACGAGTCGGAACCGCCCTGCTGGACAACCCGGCCTCAGGCCAGCGCGTCATCAAGCCCCATAGCCGATGCACCCAGGCCGGCGGATAGGGACCGCGGGTTGACGATGACCGGCCGACTTGTATCATTGCCATACCGCTTGTAGGACTTTTCAACAAATACGCTTCGTTTATTCAACGCCCCTACGCTTCCTATTACTATGCCACCCGAATAAACGTATCTTGCGCGCTCCGCGCAGGTCCCAGAGGGTATTCCTGCGGGATTTCAGGAAACGGACCACATTCCTACAGGAGTTATCCAATGACAGCCGTTCTGATGGTTGACGACCATCCAACCGTTCGACTCGCGGTACGCATGTTGCTCGAACGCGAACGTTTTCGCGTCATCGGTGAATCAGGAGACGGTATCGATGCCGTGCAGAAAGCACGCTCACTTCGCCCCGACGTGGTGATCCTCGACATCGGCCTACCGGGCCTCGACGGCATGGAAGTGATCAAGCGGCTGCAATTGCTTGAGCCTGCACCGAAGATCATGGTGCTCACCGGCCAACCTGCCGACCTTTATGTACGTCGCTGCCTGGATGCCGGGATTGCCGCCTTCGTCAACAAGGATGAAGACCTCGATGCCCTGGTGTTCGCCTTGAAGGCGCTGGTCAAGGGTTACTCGACCTTTCCACAGATGTCGGTCAACAGCAGTTCGCTGGAGAGCGAGTGCGAACGTCTAGGGAGCCTTTCGAATCGCGAAATGGAAGTGCTGCGTCGCCTCAGCCGAGGGGAGAACAACAAATTCATCGGCGAATGCATGAACCTCAGCGCCAAGACCATCAGCACCTACCGGGGCCGGATCATGGACAAGCTCAAGACCGAGTCGCTGGTCGAGATGGTTGACTTGGCCAAGCGCAACCAGGTCGCTTGAGCGCACTCTCTATGAGGAGGGCGCTGGGCGTTCTTCTATTGGGCTTATGCCTGGTAGCCACCTCGCCTGCGGCAAGCGCGGACAGCGAGGCCCGCCACTTACTGGCCCGGTCCCTGAGCGTCGCACCGCCCTTGCCGATGGACCCGGTCGATCGGCAATGGCTGGAGCGGCGCAAGACCCTGGTGCTCGGGAGTTCGAAGCCGGACTACCCACCGTTCGAGATCAACACCAGCCTCACCGATTACGAAGGAATCAGCGCCGACTATGCCGGCCTGATCGCCGAACAGTTGGGTGTGGCGATCGAAGTCCGACGCTTCCCCGATCGCCAGGCAGCCATCGAGGCACTCCGCGCAGGCAGCATCGACCTGCTGGGCAGCTCGAACGCGTTCGAGGCCGCCGATGCCCAATTGGTGCTCAGCCAACCTTATGCCGATGACCTGCCAGTGATCGTCAGCCGGCAAGACCGGATGCTCGCCCGGCACGCCAAGGACCTGGCCGGCTTGCGCTTGGCGATGGTCGATCACTACCTGCCGGAATCCGAGGTCCGCAAGCAATATCCCCAGGCGCAGCTACGCCTGTATCGCTCGACCCTGGCAGGGCTCTCCGCCGTGGCGCTGGGCGAGGTGGATGCCTACCTGGGCGATGCCATCAGCACCGACTACCTGGTTGGCAAGAGTCTGCAGGGCCTGGTGAAGATCGACCATTTCAGCCCGCTGGCGACGGATGTCTTCGCCTTTGCCCTGGCTCGCGACAACCCTCGCCTACAGCGACTGGTCGATAGCGCCCTCGCCAGAATCAGTGACAGTGAACGGCTGGACATATTGCGCCGCTGGAGCACCGGCAACACCAGCCTGCTACTGAAGAACCACACCGGGGCCCTGACCGCCGAAGAGCAGGACTGGATCAAGCAAACCCCGAAAATCCGCGTACTGGTAAACAGTTCGCTCGCCCCCCTGACCTTCAATGACGCCGCGCATCACCCCAGCGGTATCACGATCGACCTGCTCAAGCAGATCCGCCTGTTGACCGGCCTGCGCTTCGAAATCGTCGAACGCGACTCGATCCAGGAAATGGTCGACCAGGTGGCCGAGGGTAAAGCCGAGATGATCGGCGCCCTGGGCTATGGCCCCGAGCGGGCGGCACGCCTGCGCTATACCCGTCCTTACCTGGTGAGCCCAAGGGTCCTGGTCACCCGCAGCGATGCTTACTGGGCCGGCGCCCCCACCGCCTTGGACGGGCGACGGGTCGCTCTGCTGCGCGGCGCCCCACAGCGAGAGACGCTGCGGCAGAAATACCCTCGTGCACGCCTGGTCGAGGTGGACACTCACCTGGAGCTGATGGAAGCAGTGGCCAATGGCGAGGCGGATGTCGCGCTCAGTTCGCACATCAATGCCAGCTATTACATCGCCCATGTGTTCAAGAACACCTTGCGCATCGCCGGCCTGCAGAGTGACGAACCGGCGGTGGCGGCCTTCGCGGTGGCGCCCAACCAGCCACTGTTGCAATCGATCCTGAACAAGACACTGTTGAGCATACCGCCCGAGGAGCTGGATCAGGTGGTCAATCGCTGGCGCACCACCACCGTGGTCAGCGACAGCCCGTGGCGCAACTACCGCAACCTGGTCTTGCAAGTCGTCGCGCTGGCCGTCCTGCTGCTGGCCGGCGTGGTGTTCTGGAACACCTACCTGCGCAAGCTCATTCACCAGCGCACCGAGGCCGAACGTGCCCTGCAGGCCCAGCTGGCCCTGAGCCGGAGCTTGCTGGAGCAATTGCGCCAAGCCAAGGACGAAGCCGAGCAGGCCAGCCAGGCCAAGAGCACCTTCCTGGCGATCATGAGCCACGAAATCCGCACGCCCATGAATGCCGTGATCGGCCTGCTCGAGCTCGCGCTGGAAGACAGCCGTCACGGCCGCAGCGACACACAGGCGCTACAAACCGCACACGGCTCGGCGGTAGGCCTGCTTGAGTTGATCGGCGACATCCTCGACATTTCGCGCATCGAGTCCGGCCACCTGACCCTGCAACCGGCGCCCACGGACCTGGTCGAGCTGGTCCGCTCGACCTTGCGTGTGTTCGAAGGCAATGCCCGCATCAAAGGCCTGCTTCTGGACGCCGAACTGCCCCAGGCTCCGGCCTGGCTGCAAGCCGACCCGGTGCGCCTTAAGCAGATTCTCTCCAACCTAATCAGCAATGCCATCAAGTTCACCGACCACGGCAGCGTGAAGGTCAGCCTGAGGCTTGCTCCGGATGCGCCCGGGGCACCAGTTCGCGTTGCGTTGGCCGTACAGGACACGGGTATCGGCATAAGCCCTGAGAACCAGGCGAGGCTATTCAATACCTTCGCCCAGGTAAACGGGCCCCAGGCCCGCCAGGGCGCAGGCTTGGGGCTGGTGATCAGCCGCACCCTGGCCGAGCTCATGGGCGGCCAGTTGCACCTGCAAAGCGTGGAAGGCATGGGCACCCGGATCGAAGTGGAGCTTTCCCTGCCGCCTGCCACGCCACTGCCCCGGCAAGAACACCCCGAAGCCCCCCCATCACAGGCGAGCAGGCCATTGAATATCCTGGTGGTCGACGACTATCCGGCCAACCTCCTGCTGCTGGACAAGCAGTTGGCGACCCTGGGGCATCGGGTCACCCTGGCCGAACACGGTGCGGCAGCCTTGGCGCTATGGGAAGCCGGCAGCTTCGATGTGGTGTTGACCGACTGCAGCATGCCCGTGATGGATGGCCATGAGCTGACCCGGCGGATCCGCGCCCTGGAACGTGAGCGCAATTTACCGCCTTGCCGGATGCTTGGCATCACGGCCAATGCCCAGGCCGAGGAAAAGGCCCGGTGCCTGGCCAGCGGGATGGACGATTGCCTGTTCAAGCCCATCGGTCTGCAAGCACTCAAGGCCCACCTGCCCCAGGCGCGACCGCAGCCGTTGCCGACCTCCGGACCGCCAGCGCCTGAGGAACCCAGCCCGGTCGACGTCCCGGCCACTGGCTTCAACCTCAATGAGCTGCGTCACCTGACCCAGGATGACGAGACACTCATTCGTCGCCTGCTGGACCAGCTTGCCCATAGCGCCAGCGAAGACCTCACCGCGCTGCGGGCTCTGGGCGACACGCCCGAAGACGAAGCGACCCGCGCCCTGGCTCACCGTATCAAAGGAGGGGCCAAGATGCTCAAGGTACGTGGCGTGGTAGGCGATTGCGAAGCGGTCGAGCACGCCATCGCCCAGGGCCAGCCAAGCGGGGCCGCGTTGCACCGCCTGGAAGCCAGCCTGGAAATCCTGCTGCGCGAGTTGCGGGAAAGTCTCGACAGGCTCGATACGTCGGCTTGACCCCTCGGCCTGCCGAACCTCAGGTGCTTTCGCGAACCATCAGCTCGAACCCCAGGTCCTGCTGCTCGGTCGCCACCCGCTTGCCATCGAGCAGGGCCAGCAACGCCTGGGCCGCACCACGGCCGACAGCGGCCCTCGGCGTGCGGATCGAGGTCAGGCGCGGCACCATGTGTGCCGAAGCCGGCAGGTCGTTGAAGCCAACCATCGCCACCTGATGCGGCACCTGAATCCCTTGGCGCAACGCCTGCAGCACCGCGCCCTGGGCGAGGTCGTCGTTACAGAAGAAGATGCCATCCACGTCCGGCGACTGCACAAGCAAACGGCTGAACAACTCGCTGCCAAGGGCGATGGACGAAGGCTGCGGCGCCAGCAGCTCCAGCTCCGGTGCGTGCAGGCCGGCTTCGGCCAGGGCCTGGCGAAAGCCCTCGGCGCGCTGCATCACCCGCGGGTCGAGCTGGGCGGCGATGAACGCCAGGCGCCGCCGGCCTCGATCGATCAAGTGGCGTGCCGCTGCACGCCCGGCCTGCTGCTGGGAGAACCCCACCGACAGCTGGCCCGCCTCGCCGCCCAGCTCCATCATGTGCACGCAGGGCACCCCGCTGGCCATCAGCATCTGCCGCGCGGCGTCGCTGCGCTCGAAGCCGGTGAGCAACATGCCGCAGGGCTGGTAGGCCAAGTAATTGCGGATAAGGTTTTCTTCTTCGGCAGTGTCGTAGTGATAGTTGCCGATCAGCACTTCCAGCCCGCGCGGGCGCATCACCTCGTGGATCGCTTCGAGGGTATCGATGAACAGCTGGTTGGACAGCGATGGGATCAGCACCACCACCGATTGGCTGCGCGCCGACGCCAGCGCCCGCGCAGCCGGGTTGGCCACATAGCCAAGGCTGGCAGCGGCGACCATGACTTTCTCGACCAGCTCCGGGGCGACGGTACTGATGCCGCGCAAGGCGCGCGAGGCGGTGATGGGGGAAACACCGGAGAGCCTGGCGACTTCTGCCAGAGTGGGGCGACCGGTGGTACGCGAGCCTGTGCGGGACATGGGAGTTGTAATTTTACTACTTGCCAGAAAGGGGAACGGCCACTAAGGTAGCGCTGTCTCAGGACACAGGCAACGTAAAACTTTAGCGGCTATGTGCCCAGCGTCCATACTGCGTGAAGACAAGACCAATAACACCCGGGAGGGTGGCGCTTGCAACCTCGTTTCGTCGTCAGCGAGACAGCGCTATCTTACCCCGCAGGAGGTACTGATGAACTCTCCCCTGTCTGCAATAGTGGTGATGGGTGTGGCTGGCTGCGGCAAGAGCTGCATCGGTTCGGCCATTGCCAGCACCAGCGGCGGTCGCCTGATCGAAGGCGATGCCTTTCACCCTGCCGAGAACATTCGCAAGATGAGCGCCGGCATTCCCCTGGACGACGATGACCGTGCCGGTTGGCTGGTGCGCCTGGGCCAGGAACTGCAAGCCACGCTCCAGGCCGGCGAACGCCCCATCCTCACCTGCTCTGCGCTCAAGCGCCGCTATCGCGAAACCCTACGTCAGGCCGTGCCGGGTCTTGGTTTCGTATTCCTGGAGCTGACCCCGGCCGAAGCCGAGAAACGCGTGCTCGCCCGGCCTGGCCACTTCATGCCGGCCAGCCTGATCGACAGCCAGTTCGCCGCCCTCGAGCCGCCCCATGGCGAACCGCTGACCCTGACGCTGGACGCCACCCAGCCGATCGAGACCATGGCCCAGGCCGTAGATACCTGGCTAAAGCCCTGCGGTGACCGGAGACTGGCGCGAACTGCCTGATGCCGGCGGTTTTTCCGGCTCACCAAAGACAGCGCTGTCTCGACACCTGAGCGTGTCGAACGTTTCGCCAAAACAACGATAAGATCGAGGCACTTCAACCATGTTCGGACTGGCTACTGATACCTTCCTGCTGCTCGACGCCCTGGTGACCATCGTCGGGCTCATCCTGCTGATTACCCATTTCAAGGTCCACCCCTTCGTCGCCCTGACCCTGGCCGCGGGTTTTCTCGGCCTGACCTCCGGCATGCCGGTGGCCAAGGTCATGAAGTCATTCCAGGACGGCTTCGGCGGCGTGCTTGGCTTCGTCGGCATCGTGCTGGCGCTGGGCACCATGCTCGGCAAGCTGATGGCCGATTCCGGCGGCGCCGACCAGATCGCCCAGACCCTGATCCGCGCCTTCGGCAAGCAGAAGGTGCACTGGGCCATGATGTTCGCCGCCTTCCTGGTGGGGATCCCGCTGTTCTTCGAGATCGGCTTCGTGCTGCTCATCCCGCTGGTGTTCATCGTCGCACGCCGCTCCGGGGTATCCCTGGTGAAGATCGGCATCCCGCTGCTGGCCGGCCTTTCCGTGGTCCATGGCCTGGTACCGCCGCACCCGGGCCCGCTGTTGGCGATCGGTATTTTCCATGCCGATATCGGCAAGACCATCTTCTACGGCCTGCTGGTCGCGCTGCCGACCGCCGTGATCGCCGGCCCGCTGTTCGGTAATTTCATCTCCCGCTACATCCCGGGCAACCCGTCCCAGGAGCTGATGGACCAGATCGCCCGCGAAACCCACCAGCAGAACCTGCCAAGCTTCGGCATCACCCTGCTCACCGTGCTGTTGCCGGTGGCGCTGATGTTGCTCAAGACCTTTGCCGACGTGGTGCTGCCGGCCGAACACATCGTGCGCCAGTGGATGGACCTGATCGGCCACCCGATCACCGCCCTGCTCGCCGCCCTGCTGCTGGCGTTCTACACCTTCGGCTCTGCCCGCGGCTTCTCCCGCCAGCAGATCATGAAGATGCTCGACCAGAGCCTGGCGCCCACCGCCGCCATCGTACTGATCGTTGGTGCCGGCGGCGGCTTCAAGCAGATGCTGGTGGACACCGGTGTCGGCAACGTGATCGGGCAGATGGCGGTACAGGCCGAGATCTCGCCGATCCTCCTGGCGTGGCTGGTGGCGGCGGTGATCCGTATCGCCACCGGTTCGGCCACCGTGGCGACCATCACCGGCGCCGGCATCGTCGCCCCAGTGGTGGACTTGGTTCCCGGGGTGAACCGCGAACTGCTGGTGCTCGCCACCGGTGCGGGGTCGCTGATCCTGTCCCACGTCAACGACGCGGGTTTCTGGCTGGTCAAGCAGTACTTCAACATGACCGTGGCCGAAACGTTCAAGACCTGGAGCATGATGGAAACCATCCTTTCGGTGGTGGGCATCATCTTCATCATGCTGCTTTCGACGGTGGTCTGACCGTTCATCGTGGTGGTGGCACCTTGCGGCAGGCCTGTAGCCCAACCCGGTACAGGTCATTTGCAAGGAGCCCCCCATGAAACTGCACCGTACCTGCCTGCTCGCCGCCCTGCTGGCCTCTCCCCTGGCCCTGGCGGCGGGTACCGGGCCGACCCACCCGGACGACCCGCACAACCCCGCGCCCCAGCCCGGCGCCGACAGCACGCTCAACCCGATCGAAAAACCCATGCCGCGCGACACCGACCCGCGGATCCAGGGCAATGACCCGGACAGCCCGCCCGCCGAACAGAACGACAATCGCGACCTGCCCGGGATGGATGGTGGCGGATCGGAAGGGATGCGCGGGCATGGCGATGGCAGCGGGACGCGCGGCGGCGATAGCGGCCAGCCCTGAGGCGTGCGCACGGAACAACGCAAAACTACTGGTTTTGCGGCGCCTATATCACGAGCCAAGCCTCACCACTGACGCTTGTCGGGCCGGGTCAACCCCAGCTTCTCGATCCGATAACGCAGCATGTCCCGCGATAACCCCAGCAGGCGCGCCGACTTGGTGACGTTCCAATCGGTCCGATCCAGGGTCTTGCACACCAGGTCGCGCTCCATGTCCGGCAGGCTGGTGCCAGGCTCCGGCTCCTGACGCGGCAGCTCGAATGCTGTGGGCATCGGCTGGGCCATGGGTTCATCGACAAGCGTCATGCACAGGTTCAGCTGGTGGGCGGCGATCACGTCGCTGGGCGCCAGCAGCACGGTTTGCTCGAGCATGTTGCGCAGCTCGCGCACGTTGCCCGGCCAGCTGTAGGCGAGCATCAAGGCCTCGGCCTCAGCGCTGAAGCGCAGGTTGGGCTTGCCATAGCGGCGGCCGTGATGGGCCAGGAAGTGCCGGGCCAGCAGCAGGATATCCTGCCCTCGGGCATACAGCCGCGGCACCTTCAGGGCAATGATGCGCAAGCGGAAGAACAGGTCGCGACGGAACTTGCCCTGCTGCACCATCTGTTCGAGGTTGCAGTTGGTGGCACTGATCACCCGTAGGTCGACCTTGCGCTCCTTCACCGCACCAATGCGCCGAATGCTGCGGTCTTCGAGAAGCTTGAGCAATTTGGCCTGAAGCACCAGGTCCATCTCGCCGATCTCATCGAGGAACAACGTACCACCGTCGGCCGCCTCGACCAGGCCCACCCGGCGTTCCTTGGCGTCGGTGAACGCGCCTTTTTCATGGCCGAACAGTTCGGCCTCCAGGAGGTTGGCCGGGATCGAAGCGCAGTTGAACTCAATGAACGGGCCCTTGCTGCGCGCGCCATCGAAATGCAGCGCACGGGCTACCAGTTCCTTGCCAGTGCCTGTCTCGCCTTCGACCAGCACCGGCGGCAGGTCGTCGCTGGCCATGCGCCGCTCGGCATCGAGCAACTGGCGCAAGGTGTGCTTGAGGCTCTGCATCACCGGCGACTCGCCGATCAAAGCCTGCAACCCGGATTTCTGCGCCTCGCGCTCCTGGTAGAACGACAAGGTACGCTCCATCCGCTCGGCGGCCAACGCCTTGTCCAGCATCAGCTTGAGCTCAGCGAGCACCACCGGCTTGGTCAAGTAGTGGAAGGCGCCCTCCTTCATCGCCAGCACGGCATCTTCCACGTTGCCGTAGCCGGTCATCATGATCACTTTCAGATCCGGCGCCTGGGCCACCAGATTGCGCAGCAAGTCGTGGCCGCTCATGCCCGGCAATGAGTTGTCGGTCAACACTGCGTCGGGCAGGCCCTGCCGAATCTGCTCCAATGCCTGCTCGGCGCTATGGCAGACCGTGACCTCGAAGCCCTTCAGGCCCAGGTATGTACGTATGTTGTCAGCGAGGATCTCGTCATCCTCGACCACCAGAATGCTGGGCCCCATGGTCCCCTCCCGCTGCGATATTGAAGACAAGGCTGACGCGGGTTCCTTCCTCTTCGCGGCTGCTCAAGCTGACCGAGCCGCCAAAGCGTTCCATGATGCGCTTGACCAGGGCCAGGCCAACACCGAGGCCGCCCTGCTTGGTGGTGAAGAACGGCTTGAAGACCATCCGCTCCTGTTGCTGGCTCATGCCTTTGCCGGTATCGCTGAGCACCAGCTTCACCTGCTGCCCCTCCAGGTTGCTGACCTCGGCGCACAACAGGCCGCCCTTGGGCATGGCCTCCAGGGCATTGGCGAACAGGCTGTTGAGGATCTGGGTCAACTGCAACGGCTGGCTGGCCACCCAAAGCTGGGTAGGCCCTTCGAAGCTGAACTGCACGCCGTTGCGTTCGATCTGCTGCAGGAACGCCAGCCGGGTGTCATCGATCGCCGCTACCAGGTCCACCGCCTCGGGCTCGTCGCTGGTCGGGCGCAACGACACCAGCAGGTCACGCACCCAGCGCGACATGCGGTCGACCTGGCTGATGATGTCGGCGATGTTCTTGCGTGCCGGCTCGCTGGCGATTTCCTGGGCCAGTTCGGCACTGGAGCGGATATTGGCCAGCGGGTTGCGCAGGCTGTGAGCCACCGCCGAGGACATCTCGCCAAGGGCGACATAGGTCTCGCTGGCCACCAGGCGGTCTTGCTGGTGGTGGAGCATGCCGGCGGCGCGGCGTACGATCCAGAACAGGCCAAAATAGACCAGCGCCCCGCCCAGCAAGGTCGACACCCAGATCAGCACGTAGCCGCGCTGGATACGCCGGACCAGGTCCTGGGGCTCTTTGTAGATCTCGACCATCGACAACACCTGCTCGCCCTGGCTGTCGAACAACGGGATGTAGTTCTCGATGAACAGGTACTGCGGCTCACGCTGGAACTTCTGCTCCTCGCGGTCCTCGTCGGCCTTGTGGTAGCTGGCCGACACCGGCTTGCGCGAATGGAAGGCGTGGTCCAGGTCGTCGTCCTCGGCGATGCGCTTGCCTAGCAATTCCGGGTTGGTCGACCAGACGATCGTGCGGTCGTGGGCATAGACATTGGCCAGCAACGTGTCAGGCAGGTGCTCGACATGGTCGAGGAATTCCACCCGGGTCGACTTGACCAGGGCCGGCGCGATCTGCAAGTGCTGCTCGTCCAGCCGCGGGTCGAGCAACTCGCCCATGGTGGTGCCGGGCGGCAATTGCGAATGACGGACCTCGGCCTGGGCCATGGCCTGGATGAACTGGGCAGTGAGCATCGCGTCGCGCTCGACGCTGTCGCGCACCACGAAGCGGGTGGAGAAGTAACCCAGCCCACCGGCCACGGCGGCGATCACCAGCAGACTGATCACCGAAAACCAGCGTAGCAAGTTGAATTCACGCAGCGGCGCGGCCAGCCCGCTCGAGCCAGGCGACGTCTTGTCGGGAACATCATGATCCAGCGTCTGCATGGGTGGGGTTCCCGCTCTGAGATCTCATCGAAGGAAGCAAGGCGTCGTTACCGCCTGTAGCAAGGTGATAGCACTTTGCCTGCTGCGCTGCCGCCGCCGTCTGTCGTCAAAGGGCGCAGCAAGAAACCGGCCAATCCGTTCTGAAAATTAAATATCAAAATAAAACAGTAAGTTACGAAACATTTATAACCTTGAATCGAGATCAAGGACCCACAATTGGGGTATTCTTCACCCAAAAACAAAAATACCTTACAAAACAATTTGTTATAAAAACTATATGCTGCGTTGCTTTAACTCTTGATCAGCCGAAAGCTCAAGGAAACGCTCGTACCCACGCCTTCCCGGCTGCTTAGCCGGACCGAGCCACCGAAGCGCTCCATGATCCGCTTGACCAACACCAGCCCAACCCCAAGCCCACCTTGCTTGGTGGTGAAGAAGGGCCGAAAGGCCATGCGCTGCTGCTGTTCGCTCATACCTCTGCCGGTGTCCGAAAGCCGCAAGGTCAAGCTGCGACGGTCCTGGCGCACCACCTCCACTCGCAACTGGCCACCCTGCTCCATTGACTCCAGGGCATTGGCGATCAAGCTGTTGAAGATCTGCCCCAGCAACACCGGATGCCCTAGCACCTGGTGTGGCGGCAAGGGCTTGAGATCCAGGCTCACACCACTGCGCCCCAGCGGCACGGCGAAGGCCTGCAAGCTATCCTGCAGCGTTTGCGACAGGTCCACCGGGACCGCATCGTCATTGAGCGGGCGCAGCGATTGCAGCAGTTGGCGCACCCACTGGGACATTCGATCGACCTGGCTGATGATGTCGTTGATGTTCTTCTGCGCCGGCCCTTCGTCGAACGCCTGGGCCAGTTCGGCGCTTGAACGGATGCTGGCCAGCGGGTTGCGCAGGCTGTGGGCGACCGCCGAGGACATCTCACCCAGCGCCACGAAGGTCTCGTTGCTGATCAGCCGCTTCTGCTGCACCGCCATCACTCGGGCGGCACGCCGCATGATGCCGTACAGGCCCAGGTAGACCAGGCTCGCCCCGATGGCGATGGCCAGCCAGATCAACAGCAGGCCGTGTTCGATGCGCACGATCAGGTCATGGGGCTCCTTGTAGATCTCGACCATGGCCGCGACCCGCTGGCCGTCGGCGTCGAACAGCGGAATATAGTTCTCGATGAACAGCTGCTTGGGTGGGGTCACGAATTTCTGCTCGCTGCGCGCATCGTCGAAATCGTGGTAGCTGGCCGACACCTGCATCTTGTATTCGAAGGCACGCTCAAGGTCGTCGTCGGACTCGATCATCTTGCCGATCAATGCCGGGTTGCTCGACCAGATCACCGTACGGTCGGGCGCGTAGATATTGGCCAGCAGCACATCCGGCAAGTGGGCGATATGGTCAAGGAACTCGCCACGGGCGCGGCGCCGTGCATCCGGGTCGACATCGGGCATGGCCAGGTCCATGCGCGAATCGAGCAGGTCGCCCATGGTGCGCACATTGGGGATGGACACGTGGCGCACTTCGGCGTCGGCGATGGCTTGGATGAACTGCGCAGAGAGCAGCGCATCGCGTTCGACGCTCTCGTTGATGATGAAACGGCTGGAAATCAGGCCCAGACCCACGGCCACCGAGACGATGATCGCCAGGCTGACCCAGGCATACCAGCGCAACAGGTCGAACGGCTTATGGGCCGTACCGCCATCACCACCTGCGGGCACTTCGAGTGTGTCGGAACGTGGGGCGAGGTCCATGACGGACTCCAACGGCTGGGGCACCTTCTGAAGGTTATAGCCCAGAGTTGGGGGTTCGCCCGCTGCTCACCGAACAGGTTCCTGGCAAAACGCCACACGCTCCGGCTTCACCACCCGCTGTAGAGCGGCGCATCTTCGGCCAGCCCCTGCAAGCGGCGGTAGTCACGCAGTACATTGGGCACGTACTTCTGCGTCTCGGCGAACGGCGGCACCACCCGCCCCCGGCTGAGCACAGCTTCCGGGCCGGCATTGTAGGCGGCCACGGCCAGCGTTATGTCGTTGTCGAACAACGTGAGCATGCGCTTGAGGTAGCGTGCACCGCCTTGCAGGTTGGCTGCGGGGTCGAGCACATCCTTGACGCCCATTTCCTTCGCCGTGCCGGGCATCAGTTGCATGAGCCCAGCCGCGCCCTGGGGCGAGCGTGCCTTGGGGTTGTAGCCGGATTCGGCCTTGATCAGCGCATGCAGCAGCGCTTGCGGCACGCCATGGGTACGCGCGGCGGCGGCCACCAGGTCAGCGTAGGGGCGCCCGGTGATCAGTTGCGCATCGACCGGCCCGGCGTGGGCTTGGGGCTCGCTGATGACCCTTTCATAGTGCCGCCCTGGCCGATGCACGTTGGACAGCACATAGCCGCCCTTGGCATCGATGGCGATGTACATGTCGGCCTGGGCGGCACCTGCCGCCAACCAGACCAGTCCCAGGATGATTCCACGCATGTCGGCTGCCTCCCCGTCGTGGCCCCCGATGTGGGGGAAATGCCCCGGAAAACCCAGGGTTTCCAGCTGGAACGCAAGCACTGTGCCGCTTGCCATGGCCCATGGCGCAAGGCCCCGAGCCAGACGTGCACGGCTGTTGCATGGCGAAGGCGAACCTGCCCGAACGCACTGGAGGGTTTCACCATGCAGCGCAGATCCATCACCCAACGCGGCTTCACCCTGCTCGAACTGTTGGTGGTCCTGGTGGTACTCGGCCTTCTGGCCGGCATCGTCGCACCCAAGTACTTCAGCCAGCTCGGCCGCTCGGAGGCCAAGGTCGCCCGAGCGCAGATCGAAGGCCTGGGCAAGGCACTGGACCTGTACCGCCTGGAGGTCGGCCACTACCCCAGCAGCGAGCAGGGCCTGCAGGCATTGGTAACTGCACCGAGCGGCGAACAACGCTGGTCGGGCCCCTACTTGCAGAAGGCCGTGCCTCAGGACCCCTGGGGGCGCCCCTATATCTACCGCCAACCCGGTGAAAACGGCGGCGAATACGACCTGCTCTCGATGGGCAAGGACGGCCAGCCCGGCGGAGACGGAGAAAATGCCGAAATCACCAGTTGGCAATGAGGAGAGCCGCCATGCGCTACAGCCTCAAGGCCCTGGGCCCGCAGGGCATCGTCCAATTGCAGGTCGAGGCCGAGGATGCCGGCCAGGCGCGGCGTCACGCCGAGGCACAGGGCCTACGGGTGGTCAGCCTGCGCAGCCAGGGCGGCAGCTTGCACTCGCTGCCTTGGCGCCGCACGGCACGTTTCGACCTGGTGTTGTTCAGCCAGGAACTGGGCACCTTGCTCAGTGCCGGCCTGCCATTGATCGAAGCCTTGGAGAGCCTGGCCGAGAAGACCCCTACCCCTTCGGCGCGCCAGGTCCTGGAAGCCTTGGTACGCCAGCTCTACGAGGGCCACTCGCTGTCCCAGGCCCTCGGCCAGCAGGCGAAGATATTCCCCGCCCTGTATGTAGCATTGGTGCAATCGAGCGAACGCACCGGCGCGCTGGGCGATGCGCTGGCACGCTATATCGGTTACCGACAACGCCTGGACCTGGTTCGGCAGAAGCTGGTCGGTGCCTCGGTCTATCCGTTGCTGCTGTTGCTGGTGGGCGGCGGCGTGGTGCTGTTCCTGCTCGGCTACGTGGTGCCTCGCTTCAGCTTGGTATTCGAGGGCATGGGCAACGAGCTGCCTTGGCTGTCGCGGGTCTTGATGCAGGTCGGTCTGTTCCTGCATGCGCAGCAGTTGCCCCTGGCATCGGCGGCACTGGGTGGCCTTTGCGCCTTGGCGCTGCTGCGGCGCCACCCTGCCGTGCGCCGCTGGGCCAGCCGCCAGTTGCGGCGCCTGCCGGCCTTGCACCAGCGCCTGGTGATGTATGAGCTTGCCCGCTTCTATCGCTCGCTGGGCATTCTCTTGCAGGGCGGCATCCCTATCCTCACCGCCATGGGCATGGCCCGAGGCCTGCTCGGCAGCGCCGCTGCGCAAGGCCTGGAACAGGCCTGCCGACGTGTGGGCGAAGGCCTGCCGCTGTCCGATGCGCTGGAGGCGGGGCAGCTGGTGACGCCGGTATCGCTACGTCTGCTGCGGGCGGGCGAGCGCTCAGGCAACCTGGGCGAGATGCTCGAGCGCTGCGCCGACTTCCATGACCAGGAGATCGGCCGCTGGGTGGAATGGTTCGTGCGCCTGTTCGAGCCGTTGCTGATGACCTTCATCGGGCTGCTGATCGGCCTGATCGTGATCCTCATGTACATGCCGATCTTCGAGCTGGCTTCAAGTATTCATTGAAACCCACGCCGGCCCTGAAGGACCGGGGGCGCCCGGTTTGCGGCCGCTGCGCGACCGATCGCGAGCCCTTTGTAGGAGCGGATCAGGTCAATAGTCGAAGCGGTCCACCGCCCGACGCCGCTCGTTGTCGTCACGCCGGTCATAGCTGGCGGTGGTCTGGATATTGGCGTGGTGCGCCAGCTTCTGGGCAATCGACAGGTCATGCTCCTCGATCACCCGGGTAATGAATGCCCGGCGGAAGTCGTGGGGCATGATCTTCACCCCCACCTGCGACCCACGCTGGCGCGCGATGTAGTAGATCGCATGCTTGGTGATGCGCGCCCGGGTAATGTGGCTGCCGCGCCGGATACGGTTGAACAGGAACGCATCGTCGGCCTCGCCCGCCGGCAGGTGCGCGCGGCGCAGGTCCAGCCAGGCCTGCAGCTTCTCGAAGGCCCAGGCCGGTGCGTACTTGATCAGCTGCCGGTTGCCCTTGCCCACTACCTGCAGGCTGCGTGCCTGGAAGTCCACCTGGGCCAGGTCGATGTCCACCGATTCGGACTTGCGCATGCCCGTGCCATACAACAGCGCGATGATCGCGGCATCGCGCACGCCCTGTGGGCGCGGGTCGGCCGCACACACGTCCATCAGCTCGCGGATCAGGCTGCGCCGCAGGTTACGCCCCGGTGGCAGGCGGCTGCCGCTGGCCGGTTTGACCTCGCGGATGTGCATCAGCTTTTCATGGTCTATCAGCCCCTGGCGCCACGCTTCGTTCATCACGCCACGTACCGCGTTCACATACAACGACGAGGTATTGGGCGCGTAGCCATCGGCGCGCAGCGCCGCCACCAGGGCAACCACATGGCCAGGCTCGAGCAAATGCCACGGCACCTCGGTGATATCGCAGTCGACGAAACCCAGGCGGTCGGCTGCGTCCTGGAGGATATAGCGCATGGTCAGCTGGCTGGAGGGGGCCAGGCGGGCCAAGTACTGCAGCAGGGGATTGTGCAGGTGATCGGACAAAACGTGGATCCTGTAGCGGGAGCTTCGAGCAGGGTATGGCATGAAGCGAGTCATTACGACTGGGTTAATAAATCAGCGCGACAACAAAAATGGACAGGTCATCGAGCCCCAGCCCGTGCCATCACTTCGATATTCAGGGGGCTGCCGGTGGCACGGTTGGTGATGGTACCCCATTAGCCGCCCACTGTTCGAACCCAGGATCGCCCCAAGCTCCTCCCGTCGGATGGCTGTACCTGATGCGGGTGGCGACCTGCCCGGCGGCCCGCTGGTCTGAAAGTGCAGCGTTTCTCGATCAATGGCCGGAACCTTCAGACCGACCGGTCCTGCCTCGGAAAAACGTTTGCCCCGGCGGCTTGCGCCGCACGGCCAGCCACCGCTCGCGTGTGACGTACGTCAAGCAATGGCATTTTTGTCATGTTCGGCGCGAGACACTGGCGATACAGGTGCTATGGTTAGATTCCCACCGGCCGAGTGAGCGGCCGATCACCGGGTTCAGGATCAGAACAAGGAGGCTGGCATGAACAAGATGACGTTCCCCAACGCCTGCCAGGTGATGCGCTGGCATTTCCACCCATTGGGCTTCGAGGCCAGTATGGATGCCCCCCGCAGCATGGTGGCACGGCTGTTCGACCGCGCGACCGGCGAGACCCTGCTGGCCATCGCCGGCATCCCCTGCGCCGCGATCATGCCCGCAGCGGACGTGGAGCGTATCATCGAGGCCGTCGAGGCCGAGATGGAAGCGTTCGAACCTTCCTATGTCTTGCGGGACGCGGTCTAGCCAGCCCGAACCTCGTCGCCAGGCTGGCCCATGGCTTCTAGCCGTGCCATGAACTGCTCGGCCGGCACGGGTTGGCCGAGCAGGTAACCCTGCAACGAATCGCAACCCAGCCGGGTGAGGAACTCCTGCTGGCGATTGGTCTCCACGCCTTCGGCGACGATGCGCAGGTCCAGGGCCTGGCCCAGGGCGACGATGGCCGAGACGATCGCCGCATCGTCGCTGTCCTGCTCCAGGTCGCGGACGAACCCGCGGTCGATCTTCAGTTCGTTGGCCGGCAGGCGCTTGAGGTACATCAGGCTGGAATAGCCCGTGCCGAAGTCATCGATAGATAGATCCACCCCCATACCGGACAGTTTCTGCAGTACCGCCAGGCTGGCATCGGCGTCGCGCATGGCGGTGGTCTCGGTGATTTCCAGGGTCAGGCGATTGGCCGGCAGATTGTTGTCCTCCAGCGCGCGGGCCACGCTGTCGACCAGCCCCGAGTGACAGAACTGGATGGCCGACAGGTTCACCGCAATGCGCCAGTCGCTGCGCCCTTGGTCAAGCCACACCCGCATCTGCCGACAGGCTTCGTCGAGCACCCAGTCACCGATCGGGATGATCAACCCGGTCTTTTCCGCAAGGCCGATGAAACGGTCCGGCAACAGCAGGCCATGTTGCGGGTGCTCCCAGCGCAGCAGCGCCTCGGCACCGATCGGCTGGCGGGCAACTGCGTCGAACTTGGGCTGGTAGTGCAGGCGGAACTGGCCGTGCTGCAGGGCCGCACGCAGGTCCTGCAACAGTTGCAGTTGCTGGCGTGCATTGGTATTCATGGAAACGTCGAAGAAACTGTAGCCGTTCTTGCCGGCGCTCTTGGCGTGGTACATGGCAGCATCGGCATTGCGCAGCAGTTCGTGCTGGTCCTGCCCGTTGCCGGGGTACAGGACGATGCCCACGCTTGCCGACAGCTGCAGGTCATGCTCGGCCACACGGTAGGGCCGGGCCACCAGGTCGACCTGCTTGACCGCCACGTCCATGGCATCGGCCGGTTCGTCCAGCGCCACCAGCAGGACGAACTCGTCGCCACCGATACGCGCCAGGGTGTCCTGGCTGTGCAAATGACCACGCAGGCGCGCCGCCACGGCCTTGAGCAGCTGGTCGCCGACATGGTGGCCAAAGGCATCGTTGACCGGCTTGAAGCCATCCAGGTCGATGAACATCAGGGCGAAACAGCCACCCTGCTCCGCGACCTTGCTGATCGCCTGTTCGATGCGCTCGGCCAACAGGGTGCGGTTGGGCAGGCCGGTCAGGGTGTCGTGCAGGGCCAGCTGGGTCAGCTCCTGGTTGGCCAGGGTCAGCGAATGCGCCAGTGCCGAGGTACGCGCCTCCAGGCGCGCATCCAGCACCGAGGTGAGCAGCGCCACCGCCAGCACCGCCAAGGTGGTGATCAACACCAGGTAGGCCAGGCCGTCGCCGCGCAGGCCACCGGCCAGCGCGCCACAGAAACTGCCTTCCGGAAAATTGGCTGCCGCCATGCCGGTATAGTGCATGCCCACGATGGCGATGCCCATCACCACCGCTGCCGCACCCCGGATATGACGCACATAGGGCGTATGCTGGCGCAGGCGGAAGGCGATCCACAATGCCGCCGCCGAAGCCCCGACGGCGATGCCCAGGGACACGCGGAACAACGTCGGGTCATAGTCGATGCCCGGCAGCATGCGCAGGGCCGCCATGCCGGTGTAGTGCATACTGGCGATCCCGCCGCCCATGATCGATGCCCCCAGCCCCAGCTGCAGCCAGGGCAGGCTCGGCTGGCTCACCAACCACAGGGCGAAGGCCGAGGACAGCACAGCGATCAGCAGCGACAACGTGGTCAGGGTCAGGTCATAGCCCAGCTCGATGGGCAGGCTGAAGGCGAGCATGCCGATGAAATGCATCGACCAGATGCCCACGCCCAGGGCGAAGGCACCTCCTCCCATCCACAGGTAGGCCGAACGGCCCTTGGCCGTGGCGATGCGACCAGTCAGGTCCAGGGCGGTATAGGACGCCAGGATGGCCACGCACAATGAAATCAACACAAGGGAAGAGGAGTAGCTACCGATCAGCATTCGAATCCCAGCCAGCGCTGTACATGAGTCCGGAAAAAGCCGCTCATTGTACTGGAGCGCGGGTGAAACGCACGGGCTTTCGAGGAGGGGGATAGCTGGACGAAAAGGCCGCGCAGCCCATCGGACTGCGCGGCATGGCACCACGAACGCGCCGTGGTTGCAGGCGAGCAAGGGAGGGGTTGCCCCTCCCCGCCCTGTTCAGCGCACGGTAAATTGCACGTGCACGATGATGTCGCTCAAGCTCTCCAGCAACGCTTTCTGGTCGCCTTGGGCATCGGCAAAGCTGAGGGTCATCACGGTTTTGGCACCGGGTTGCTGGTCATCGGCGTTAACCTCTGCAATGTGCAACCCTTCGAAAGGCAGCCACTGGGCGCCCCAACGCGGATGGGAGTCACCGCCATCCGGTGAGAACAGCCCTTTGTCCTGCATGCCATGGGAGATCACCGTCTCCTCGCAACCATGCGGCAGCCCCTGGGCGTCCGTGCGCAAACGTGCACGCACATTCTGGTAAGGGCCGAGCAATGCCGGCAGGGAGACGGCGATGCTGCGCACCCTGCGCACCTTGCGGTCGAAATCGCCTGCCAGGCCCAGCTCCGGCAAGCCGAAATGGACTGCCAGGTCACCCGTACTTACCATTTCCAGTTTGCTCAATGGCAAGTCGGCGACCAGAATTTCCGTCTCCTTGCCATCGATCAGCGCGCGCAGGGCACCATTGAGCGTCCGAGCCCGGTCGTCCTGATCCTTGCCGAGCCGGCCTTCGAAGAGCTGTGCCAACGACACTGTGCGGGTCACTTCCAGCTCTCGCTTCTGCCATTTCACCCAGGCGTTTTCCATCTGCCCCAGGGCGAGCATCAGCCCCTCGCCACACAGCAACCCGGCCCAGGCCCCATTCCAGGTGCCGGTGCGCAGGTAGCGGGTATCGTCACCCATTTCCCATTGCAAGGCCTTCTGCGCCATCATGCAGCGCGATGCCGTCAGGTCGTAATAGGTGTAGAAAATCGTGGCCAGGCGCGAGCGCAGCCAGCTGTACATCTTCTTGCCGGTGAACTTGCCGCGCAGCAGTTCCAGCTGTGCCTGGGCATGGGTCGACTGGGTCTGCATATGGGCAATCTGCATGTTGGCCGAGGTCTCGCGCACGGCCAGGGCGTCGAGCTGGGCCTGGATGACGTTCATTTCCTGTTCGGCCGCCTTGTACTGGACCTCCCAGTCCTGGCGACGGCGACGGTACATTTCCTCCTGTCCGATACGCCACGAGGCGATATCAAGCGCATCGGACGCCAGGCTTGCACCAATGGCTGCAGCATTGAAGGGCGCACTCCAGCGGCTACCACCAGTGGCCAGACCAAAAATGTTCGGCGCCACATCCGCGAGCGAGGCCACCATATGCAGGCCCTTCGCAGCCGCCCGAATGGTCTGGGATGAAGTGGACATATTCAACACCAGCTGTTCACGGCCGTTGATGTCCTCTTCGTAGAGCCGATGGTAATGGCTGTAACGCAAGCTGGCGGTTGCATAGGAGGCCGTTAGCACTTCACGCTCGGCGGCCAGTTCATTCAGGGTTTGCTGCTGCAGCTTCACACTGCTGTCGGCCAACTCCACCCCTTGGGTATTGAGCAGTTCCGCCAACGCTTCGGCATCCTGGCGCTCCAGGATGTTCTGCATGGAGCTACCGAACTGAATGAGCTGGGAGGCCATGGTCCGCGCCCCTTCCATCAGCGGAATGAAGCGCAACGCCGGCACGTTGTCGATGGTCGGCAAGGCATTGGCCCCACCCGCCTCGGCGGCCACCGCGTCGGCCCACAGGGCCTTCGGGTCGGCCGGCGCGGCATACAGCGGCAGGTTCAAGGGCTGGCCGTCCAGCGTCAGGTTGTGCCGCAGGTTATACAAGCGGATGCGCAGCGCTTCCCAGTAGTCGAGCAGCATGCGGTTGGCCTCGGGCAGGAACAGCGTCCTGCCCGCCACGGCGCGTGCCGGCCCCATCGCGCGCAACTGCGCCACATCCGCAGCGCGTATGCCTTCAGCCATCATCGCCAAGGCATCCAACCGGTCCTCGAGCACCTGTTGCGCAGCCACCTCGCCCAGCTGCGGGTCGTCCCAGTCGGTGTTCGGCTCGATCCAGGGCTCGTCGCCCAGCAGACGCAAGGCGCGCTGGTACCACACCTTCGCTTCGCTCAGGGTGTCGCGCTCGAGCTTGCGATACGCCGCATCGCCACGCCCCAGGGTGATGTCCAGCAAGCGCATGAAGGCGTTGAGCTTGTAGTGCATCGGGTCGTTCTGTGCCACCGCGTCCGGGTCCAGCACCGCCAGCGGCTCGTCGTTCCAGGAGGTGTCGTCTTCCAACGGGCGTACGTTCCACATGCGCGTCGTGTACTGCCCCTCCACCGTGTAGCCGGCCGGGTTGAAGATGTACTTGAGCCAGTGCTCGGCCAGGTCGAAACGCTCTTCCTGCAGGAAGCGCTGCATCACCATCATTGGCGTGTAGTAGAACAGTTCCCAGAAATACAGCGCGTTGGCACCACTGAAGTCCATCTTCGGTTCGTCATCGCCGTTGTCGATGACCGGTTCCGGCATAGTCTGGGCCTCGTAGCTCAGGATATGGTCGATCCCCTTCGCCGCAAGACCGGTGAGATCGCGGGCGAACAGGGTATTGAGCCGGGTGACCCAGGCGTCGCGCTGGAAGTACTGGGCCCCTTCGGCAGTTTCACCGATGATGGGGCTTTTCACCGGAGTGATCTCTTCGAGCGTCACCGCCCATTCGGGCGGACTGGGCTCGGTACCGGGTTGCTTATACAGGTTGATCCGCCAGTGGCGTTGCACTTCGCCGACCGTCAGCATCATCGTATGCGAAGTTTGATTTTTATCAGGCCACTCTGACATCTGCCCAACGTTCAGAACGCTGGAGAACCTGGCCTGCTGCAGACCCAAGGCCAGATCGAAATCGATATTAGCAGGCTCGCTGACAGGGTCTTCTCCATTGGCGCGATAGACGATACGGCGAATATCCGACTTGCCGACCTTGCCCGGCGGACTCAGATAGCGGCTAGGCGTTATATGCTCTTGGCCAACCCCGAAATACGCAATCAACTTCGCGACATTTATTTCAGCACTCGTCAAATACTGTCCGTAACGAAACTTTATATTTATGGAGGGGAGCGGGTAGTTAGCCGTGCCTATCTTGAATCGGCAAAGAATATAAGACTCCCCATGTTTGATCTCCCCGCCGCTACCGACAGGCACATCATAGACATCCGTCGCTGCCTCATAATGGATTTTAAATACTTGCAGTATGCCGTGACTGGCACACAGATAGCCCCAATCATGCCCATCCTCATGACGGACCAGGAAGGCACCGAAGCTTGCCCATGCCAGTGCTCTGATTGGGGTGGTTTGCTTGGCAAGCCCCTCGAAGCCATTGACTAGATTGGTAATCCATGGGTTAGCCACCTCCGGACGCAAAGCTTCCACCGACAACGTCGTATCCAGCCGCAGGCTATAGCTGTCCGCTTCGGGAGTAGAGGTGTCGATGAGCCTCACGCTCGCATCGGACAGGTCGAACGACACGAACCCGTTCGGGACGCCCGTCTTCGGCTCGATCCCCTCCGCCACGGGCCGGTCTTGGCGAACGAATACGCTGCACAGCCCTGTATGACCCGCCGTGTCCAGCCAATGCGGAACCTGTTGCAGGTCATTCAACAGCGCAATGGACGTGCTGGTGAAGTCGTCATGGATCTCGAGGCCGCCGTACTCCGTGGCCTGTTCGCCGGCGCCGACGCTCCGGTCATAGATACCGGCCACCAGGCCGTTCAGATCCGACAGGCTGGCCAGGAACAGCGAGTAGTTTTCGTAATCGACCGCTGGTGACGTTTCACCCTCTTTCCCTTTGTTCTCGTCCCAGCCTTCCAGCCTTTCCAGCTTGTTCACGTAGGCATCAGCGATCGGGTAGCCCTGCGGTGCGCTCCAGGTCCCGTCATAGCGCAGCCACGCCAGCTTGTACGACCACACCTGCTCCTTCTTGTCGGGCTGGCCCTGCTCGTCGCGGGTCAGGATATGCTCCTGGCGCTCCACCCACATCAGGTACAGCCGCTCACGGTAGACCACCGGCCGGATCAGCCGGCCCACTACCTGGGGCGCCAGGTCGATCTTTGTCCAGCCGCGCCAGGCGTTGGCCGGCAACGCGCCGGTGTCCTTGTCACGCTTGCTCTCGTCCACCGTCCGCCACCAGTACTCCCGCGGCTCGCCACGGCTGCGCCCGATGAACCAGGTCTTGCCCAACGATTCATCAGTCGTCTGCGGCTCCCGGCCGTTGTAGTAGCCGCTGATCGTCTCCAGGTTGGCCACCTCCTCGAAAGCACTGAGGTAGCCGTGGAAGGCATCGCCCACGGTATCGCCGTTGATCTGCGCCTGCCCCAGCACCTGCAGCATGTCGTCCATCGCCTTGGTCTGGCCCAGGCGTACGGTCGGGTCGATGTAGTTCTCCGGGTAGTACATCAGCATCTGCCCGGCCGACCAGGTCGCGTAGCGGGCGTTCCAGCGGGTCCAGTCGCGGAAGAAGGGCTGGGCCAGCTCGCCGGTTCGTAGGGCGTTCGTGTCTTCAGGCTCCGACAAGGTGCGGTGGACGAACAGCTGCAGCGCCGCCATCGCCTCGGCGATGCGCGTGGTCGTCACCTGGGCACTGTTCAGGCTGTCGAGCAGCAGGTACTGGTTCAGCGCTTCCACGCCCAGGTTGATGCGCGCAGCCAATACACCGGCCAGTGCCTTGCTCAGCGGCTCCTCGCTGGCCGCCTGCGCCCGCTTGACCTGCGACGGGCTCAGCCCCGCCTCGAAACTGTTCGCCAGGGCTTGCCACTCATCCCATGCCGGCGGGAACACCAGCAACGCCGCCAGGCTTGTGGGCTGCACGCCCAGCGTTGTCGCCAGGTCGGCCCATTGCCGGACCACGGCGATCTCCTGCCAATTGGCCAGGGCCGAGGGGTTTCCGACATCCTTCTTCAGGGCTGCCTGCTCCGCGGCTTCGGCGATCAGCGCTGCTGCCTGGCCGGTGGCCTTGGCCAGCAGCGCGGGCGGTACGCCCCCTGCCACCAGCGCGGCCATCAGCGCGCTGGCCGACTCCGGTCGTGTTTTCAGCCAGGTGCTGAAGTCCGTCAGGGCCACGACCATGGCCACATTGCGTTGCAGGGCATCGCTGGCCTCGATACTGTTCACAGTCTTGGCGAGCAACAAATCGGGCCGCTCCACCAAGAGTGCCAGCAGATCGGCAGTCACACCGCTGGCGTGCACGATCAGGGCCATCTGGGCCAAACCGTAGGTGAAGGCGATCATCTGGAGGTCGGCTACCGGGTCTTCTAGCTCGAGGCGTTCGCCCACCTCTTGCAGCGAAAGCTCACCGGGCTTGCCACGGTCCGCCCAGGTCAGCAGGGCCCGGGCCGCGGTTTCACCGCTCAGGCCAAAGGTCGAGGCGATCAGCGGGGTCAGTGCGCGCAGGTAGTCTTCCGTGACGGGCTCGCCAGGCAGTTCAGCATTGGCGATCGCCGCTTGCATTTCCTTGATCAGGTTGGTGATCTCGGGACCCGGTGGAATATCCTCCACGCCCCGGGTCATCAGCACCAGGTCCGGCACGCTCCAGCCCTGCGCTTGCAGCCAGCTCGACAAACGCTCCATGCAGGCCAGCAAACGCAACCATTCCGCGGCCGAGGCTGCGCTCAGGTCCCGTGGCGCGCCGAAGGTCTCCAGCAACAGCCCCAGCTCGCCAGGCGCCAGGCCGTGCAGGCGGGCCCACAGGCTCAGGGTGTAGAGGCCGGACAACCTGTCGAGCGTGGTGGCGAAGCGCACCTCATCGCCGTCCGCGTCGCTGGCCTGCTCTTTTGGTGGCAGCGCAAGGAAGCGGCCCAGCTGGTACAGCCCCTCGTCGTCTACCTGGCAGGCACGCTTGAGCGTGGCCTTGATAGCGGCCTGCTCCGAGGCCTTGCCGGGGCGCAGGTCGATCACGACGTAGTCTTCCGGGTCCAGCCCGCCTTCGACCAGCGCAGGGTCGTTGAACAGCCGGTCGTACTGGCTCAGCTCGCCGGCACGGGCGCTTACCGCGATCAACTGCCGGCCCATGACCAGCGCCTGCTCATGGGGGATGGCGTAGCGCTTGGCCAGGCGCACGGTCTGCGTCAGCACCGCCAGCGACCGCTCGCTGATGGCCACCGGGTCCACGCTGTGCAGGATGCCCTCCAGCGCCTCGGCCCCCAGGCCTGTGGCCTTGTGCAGCCTGATCACCTTGTTGAGCCTGAGCAGGAACCGTGCCGGCGTCAGCTTCGGGGTGACGAAACGGGCATTCAGCACACGGCCCTGGTCGGCCTCGGCGGTGAACTTGACCCTGTAGGCGGCATAGGAACGGTCTTCGTTCGGCCCCTTCCAGTCGAATTCATAGCTATAGTCGGTGTTCGGCTTGAAGGCATCGACCTTCAGCATCCCGGGGAACAACTTCAGCTGGTGCACGTCCTCCAGAATGAACTCGATCGCCCCGGTCTCCTTGAGGCTGAAGCTCAGCTGCCAGCGGTCGCCGCCCAGGAAGAACAGGTAGGCGTAGTGAATCGCCGGGCTGGCCGAACCGACGCCCAGCTGGTAGATGACGCCTTCGGTATTGAGCAGTTCCGAGACGTTGGTCTGCGACCCCCAGCGCTCGTCCTCGACCTGGGCGCCGCCGCCGATGAAGGCCTTCAGGGCCTGGTCGCTCAGGCCGAACCAGTCGCGCAACCGGGCCGGGCGCAGCATGTCCTCCGGCACGGTGCCGGGGAAATACTTCGCGAACTGCTCGTCGACGTTTTCATCGGTGATTTCATCGGTCAGCAGCCGGTACAGGGCGGGCGGGATATCGTGGCAGAGCCCCGCCAGCGAAGCCGCCTGGACGTGCTTGGCAACGTCGGGCGCCGCCCACAGGTGCTTGAAGTCCGGGTCTTTCAGGCGGTAGGCCTGGCGCAGGCGCGTGTGCTGGTGGTGATAGGGCGTGGCGCCGAAGCCAACGTGGTTCGACAAGCCTTCGAGGGTGTCGCCGTGCTCGCCCAGTCGCTCCATCAGGATGGCGTTGGACAGGCTCAGGGCACTGACCGGTGTATCCAGGTTCACCTGGCTGAGCACCAGGTGCTTCAGGTCAGGGCGACGTGTGTCGATATGCCAGGATGTACCTTCCTTGTAGAGCTTCTTCGCTTCCCGGTACAGGGTTGCCAGGTAGGCGGCCGGCGAGAACATCGAGGCGACGCTGCCTGGGGCGGCAAATTTCGCCGCGCGGCCGCCGAACCATTCTTTGTAGTCATCCAACGAAACGTCCGGATGCTGGATGCCGAGCTTGATCGCCTGGGGCAACAGCGGCGAGGCGCGGGTGAGGATTTTCTTTTCCAGCAGTACCGCATCCTGGTTGGCCTTGGTCGCGGCCGCGTGCAATACCTGCACGTCGCTCGACGTGAGTGTATCGTCCAACTTGCGCAACTGCGCACCACTCAGAAGACCAACAGGTGCCAATGAACGAACACCGGCTTTTGCACATATCGCAACCGGCGAGTGAGTAGTTTTCGGCATCATCTATATCCTTTCCATATATAGCCTTGCGACTTGTTCAAACCAAGCAACCTCACGCCTCCCAGTCGGTATGCGGAAAATCGATTGATTTAAAATGTGCACCCCCTTCGTGGACGTCTGCGGGTTGTAAAACCACACAACGCCGTACGCTGCGGATGCATTTATATGGAAAAGCTTAGAGCCACACCTCCCTTGCCATAACCAGCAACACTACGAGGTCATTAATTATTTATATTCATGTATCCTGCCTATTCATTTCAATCAGTATGAAATGAAGACGACATTTATTAACTGCTGAAGTATCTGCCTTGCCACCGCCATCAGCGCCCTTGACCAGCCTCGGCCAGGGCCTGCTTGGCATCCCAGCCTCCCCCCAGCGCGGCGATCAGCTGTACGCTGGCAATCAACCTGCCCTGCAGCAAGCTAAGCACGCTGCGCTCATTGCTCAGCGCGGTGGTCTGCACATTGACCACATCCAGGTAGCTGATCAGGCCGGCGCGATACTGGTTCTCGGTCAGGCGCAACGATTCGCGGGCCGCCTCCAGCGCCTCCTGGCGTACCACCGCTTCGTCGCCGTATACCTTCAGCTGTACCAGGTAGTTTTCCACTTCCTTGAACCCATCGAGCACGGTTTGACGGTACTGGGCCACGGTTTGGTCGTATACCGCGACGGTGCGGTCGACCTCGGCACTGCGCCTGCCGGCGTCGAACAGCGTCATGGCCAGCGAGGGGCCCACCGACCAATAACGGTTGGGCAGCTCGATCCAATTGCTGAAACTGCTGCTGGAATAGCCACCGCTCATGCTCAGGCTCAGGTCCGGGAAATAGGCCGCGCGGGCCACGCCGATGTTGGCGTTGGCGGCCATCACGTTGCGCTCGGCCGCTGCGATGTCGGGGCGGCGTTCCAGTAATTGCGAAGGCAGCGACAGTGGAATCTGCGGCAATGCCGGAATGGCCTTGCTGTCGGCCAGGGCAAAGTCCGCCGGCGCCTTGCCCAGCAAAACGGCAATGGCATTCTCGTACTGGGCACGCTGCCAGGCCAGGTCGATGAGGTCCGCCTGGGTGCTCTTGAGCTGGGTTCGCGCCTGGGCGACGGCGTCAGGCCCGACGACACCTGCCCGGTACTGGTTCTGGTTCATCCGCAACGAGCGCTCGTAGGCCGCCACGGTGGCTTCCAGCAGGCGCTTGTGTTCATCGATGACACGCAACTGCAGGTAGTTCTGCACCAGTTCCGATTGCAGGCTCAGGCGAATACCAGCCAGGTCCGCCAGGCTCGCCTCGGCACTGGCCTCGTTGGCATTCAAGGTTTCGCGCAGCTTGCCCCACAGGTCGATCTCCCAACTCACGCCAAGCTGGGCATTGTAGGTGTTGCGAATACCGCTGCTGTTGTTGGACAAGCTCGAGCTGCTGCTGCCGGTGCCCTGGGCCGAACGGGTCTTGCCCACCGACAGGTCGAGGCTGGGGAACAGCGCGCCCCGGCTGCTGCGCACCAGAGCCTGGGCTTGGCGGTACTGGGCTTCGTACTGGGCAACGGTCTGGTTGCTGCGGTTGAGCTCATCGACCAGCGCGTTCAGCCCGCTGTCACCGTAGATTTCCCACCAAGCCCCTCGGGCGATGGCGTCGGAGGGGTTGGCCTGGGTCCAGCCTTCGGCCTGCTTGAACTGTGCCGGGGTCGCAAGCGCTGGGCGGTGATAGTCCGGGCTCAAGGTACAGGCACTGAGCAGTGCTGCGCACAGGCCAGCGCCGACCAGGCGCGAGCCGCGCCCGCGGGTCAGCCTCTGCAGGGCGCGGTGAAGTGGGGTCTGGGCGAAATTCATAGCGGGGTATCCAGTGCAGCGTCGGTGCGCACGCCGCGCCAACGGTTGAAACGGTGGCGCAGGCGGTCGAGGTACAAATAGACCACCGGCGTGGTGTAGAGGGTCAGGACCTGGCTGAATACCAGGCCACCGATGATGGTCAGGCCCAAGGGCTGGCGCATTTCGGCACCCTCGGCACGGCTGAGCAGCAACGGAAGCGCGCCGAGAATGGCCGCCAGGGTGGTCATCAGGATCGGGCGCAGGCGCAGCAGGCACGCCCGACGGATGGACTCCTCCGGGCTCAGGCCATCATGGCGCTCCAGCTGCAAGGCCAGGTCGATCATCAGAATGGCATTCTTCTTCACCACCCCGATCAGCAGGAACAGCCCCAGCAGCGAGATCAAGCTGAACTCGCCACCCGTGGCATACAGTGCGAGCAAGGCGCCGACACCGGCCGACGGCAAGGTGGAGAGGATGGTCAGTGGATGGATATAGCTCTCGTAGAGGATTCCCAGCACCAGGTACACCAGCACCAGGGCGCCGAGGATCATCAGTGGCTGGCCCTGGGTGGTCTTGGCGAACACGTCGGCCGTACCACCGAGCTTGGCAATCACTTCTTCCGGCAGGCCGAGCGTGGCCACCGCGCGCTCCACCGCCGCCATCGCCTGGTCCGGGCTGTAGCCTTCGGCAACGTCGAAGGCAATGTTCTCGGAGGCGAACTGGCCCTCATGGCTGACGCGGTCATTGGCCAGGCTGTTCTCGTAATGGGCGAAGGTGGACAGCGGCACGCGGGCACCATCGGCAGTGATCACCTGCACCTGTTCCAGGGTCTTGGGGTCCCAGGCATACCTGGGGTTGATCTCCAGCACCACCTGGTACTGGTTGAGGCTGTCGTAGATGGTCGAAATCTGCCGCTGGCTGTAGGCATTGTTCAGCACTGTGGTGACCATGTCCATGTCGATACCCAGGCGCTTGGCCTGGTCGCGATCGACCACCAGCGTCACCTGCTGGGTGCCGGCGCCATCACGGGCATCGATGGCGGTCAGTTGCGGCAAGGCGCGCAAGGCAGCGACCACCTTCGGGAACCATTCGCGCAGTGCCGCCAGGTCACCGCTCTGCAGGGTATAGAGGTACTGCGAAGTGGACTGGTCGCGCCCGGCGCTGCCCAACTGCAGGTCCTGGTCAGCCATCAGGAACAAACGCCCGCCGGGCACCTTGGGCATTTCCTTGCGCAGGCGCTCGATCACCTGCTGGGCCGACAGCTTGCGCTCGGCGATCGGCTTGAGGCGTACCAGCACGAAGGCATTGTTGGTGCCGCTGTTGCCACCGATGAAGCCGGCCACGCTCTGCACCGCAGGGTCTGCCAGCAGGGCCCGGCGATAGATTTCCATCTTCGGCTGCATCACGCTGAACGACAGGCCATCGTCGCCCCGGATGAAGCCCTGCAGTTGACCGGTGTCCTGCTGCGGCATGAGGGTCTTGGGCACCACCACGTACAAGGCGATATTGACGCCGATGGTCACCAGCAGGCTAAGCAGGGTCAGGCGCTTGTGCCGCAGGGCCCAGCCCAGGCTGCGGTCATAGACCACAACCATGCGTTGGTGCACGCGGTCGCTCCACTGCTGCAGGCGGTTCTGCTCCTGGGCGTGGGGCTTGAGCCAGCGCGAGCACAGCATTGGCGTCAGCGTCAACGACACCAGCAGCGAAACCAGGATGGCGGCTGCCAGGGTGATGGAAAACTCCAGGAACAAGCCGCGGACGATGCCCCCCATGAACAGGATCGAGACGAACACCGCCACCAGCGAGACGTTCATCGACAGCAGCGTGAACCCCACCTCCTTGGCCCCCAGGAACGCCGCACGCATGGGCGGCTGGCCCTCTTCGATGTGCCGGGAGATGTTCTCCAGCACGACGATGGCATCGTCGACCACCAGGCCCGTGGCGAGAATCAGCGCCATCAGCGACAAGTTGTTCAGGGAAAAGCCGCACAGGTACATGACCGCAAAGGTGCCGACCAGCGACACCGGCACGGCCAGGCTGGGGATCAGCGACGCACGCAGGTTACCCAGGAACAGGTAGACCACCAGAATCACCAGCACCACAGCGATCAGCAAGGTGTGCTCGGCTTCCTTGAGGGTGGCCTTGATCACCGGCGAGCGGTCCATGGCCACGTCCAGCTTGACGCTGGCCGGCAGCAGCGACTGCAAGGCGGGCAGCTGGGTCTTGATCTGCTCGACCGTCTGGATGATGTTGGCGCCGGACTGGCGGTTGACCACCAGCAGCACGGCGCTCTGGTCATTGAAGAAGCCGCTGTTGTAGCGGTTCTCCACGCCATCGGTGATGGTGGCCACATCGGACAGGCGCAGGATCGAACCGTCCTGCTGACGGATCACCACCGGCTTGTAGTCGTCGGCTTTTTCCAGCTGGTCGTTGGCCCGCACCTGCCAGTTGCGCTCGGCGTCCTCGACGAACCCCATGGGCCGGCGCTGGTTGGCGTTTGCCACCGCCGTGCGCACCTCGTCCAGTGACAGGCCGTACTGGTTGAGCAACTGTGGCTCCACGGCGATGCGCACCGCCGGCAGCGAACTGCCGCCGATCTGCACTTCCCCCACCCCACTGACCTGGGACAGGCTCTGGGCCAGGATGGTATCGGCCAGGTCGTACAGCTGGCCTTTCTGCAGCACATCGGAGGTCAGCGACAGCACCATGATCGGCGCCTGCGACGGGTTGATCTTGCGGTAGGTAGGCATGCTGCGCATGCCGCTGGGCAAGAGGTTGCGCGTGGCATTGATCGCCGCCTGCACCTCGCGCGCCGCACCATCGATATCGCGGCCCATCTCGAAGCCGATGATCACGCGGGTCGAGCCCTGGTTGGAGCTGCTGGTCAGCGTGGTGACGCCGGCGATACTGCCCAGCTTGCGCTCCAGCGGCGTGGCCACCGTCGCGGCCATGACTTCGGGGCTGGCGCCCGGCAGGTTGGCCTGCACCACGATCACCGGGAAATCCATTTGCGGCAAAGGCGACACCGGTAGCAGGCCGAAGCTCACGCCACCGAGCAGCATGATCGCCAGGCTCAGCAGCATGGTCGCCACCGGCCGGCGGATGAAAGGCCCGGAGAGATTCATGCCTCGGCCTGCTGCGTGTCGGTGGCCGGGCGCCAGCGGCGAGCCAGGCGGTCGAAGTACAGGTAGATGACCGGCGTGGTGAACAGCGTCAACACCTGGCTGACCAGCAGGCCGCCGACCATCACCAGCCCCAGCGGCTGGCGCAGCTCGGCGCCGGAGCCGGTGGCGAGCATCAGCGGCACAGCACCGAACAATGCAGCCAGGGTGGTCATCAGGATCGGCCGGAAGCGCAGCAGCGCAGCCTGGTAGATCGCCTCGCGTGGGGACATGCCCTGGTGGCGCTCGGCCTCCAGGGCGAAGTCGATCATCATGATGGCGTTCTTCTTGACGATGCCGATCAGCAGGATGATGCCGATGATGGCGATCATGCCCAGGTCATTGCCGCTCAACAGCAAGGCCAGCAACGCACCGACCGCCGCCGACGGCAATGTCGAGAGGATGGTCACCGGATGAATGTAGCTCTCGTAGAGCACGCCCAACACGATGTACATGGTCACCACCGCCGCCAGGATCAGCAGCAAGGTGCTCGACAACGAGGCCTGGAACGCTTCGGCGGCGCCCTGGAAGCGCGTCTGCACGCCCAGCGGCATGCCGATCTGCTGCTGCACCTGCTCGATGACCTTGACCGCCTCGCCCAGGGAGGCGCCTTGGGCCAGGTTGAACGACATCATCACCGCTGGGAACTGGCCGATATGGGAAATCGCCAGCTGCGCCTGGCGCTGCTCGATGCGGGCGAGCGCCGAGAGACGCACCTGGCCCCCGTCGCTGGCCTTGACGTGGATCGACTCCAGCGCCTGCGGGCCGATGCTCGAGGCGGTCTGCGACTGCAGCACCACGCGGTACTGGCTGGCCTGGGTGTAGATGGTGGAGATCTGCCGCTGGCCGAACGCGTCGTACAAGGCATTGGTGATCTGCGACACGCTGATGCCCAGGCGGCTGGCCATGTCACGGTCGATCACCAGGTATACCTGCAGGCCCTTGTCCTGCAGATCGCTGGCCACGTCCTGGAGTTCGGGACGTTGCTGCAGAGCCTGGACCAGCTTGCCGCTCCATTCGGCGAGCAGATCGGCGTCCGGGGACGACAGGCTGAACTGGTACTGGGTACGGCTGACCCGGTCCTCGATGCTCAGGTCCTGCACCGGCTGCATGAACAGGCGAATGCCCACCAGCGTGTCGAGCTGCGGTTGCAGGCGCTCGATCACCTCGCTGGCGGTGACATCGCGCTCGCCGTGGGGCTTGAGGTTGATCAGCAGGCGGCCGCTGTTGAGGGTGGCGTTGTCGCCGTCCACGCCGATATAGGACGACAGGCTCTGCACAGCCGGGTCCTGCAGGATCACCTTGCTCAGGGCCTGCTGGCGTTCGCTCATGGCGGCGAACGAGGTGGATTGCGGTGCTTCGGAAATGCCCTGGATCACCCCGGTGTCCTGCACCGGGAAGAAACCCTTGGGCACGATGATGTAGAGGAACACCGTCAGCGCCAGGCTGGCGACAGCGACCAGCAAGGTCAGCGGCTGGTGCTTGAGGACCCACTGCAGGCCACGGCCATAGCGCTCGATCAGCCAGTCGATCCAGGCGCCGCTGGCACGGTAGAAGCGCCCCTGTTCCTCTTCCTTGGGCTCGCGCTTGAGCAGGCGTGCGCACATCATCGGCGTGAGGGTCAGCGACACCACCAGGGAGATCAGGATCGCCACCGCCAGGGTGATGGCGAACTCGCGGAACAGGCGGCCGACCACATCGGCCATGAACAGCAGCGGGATCAGCACCGCGATCAACGAGAAGGTCAGCGAAACCAAGGTGAAGCCGATCTGCCGAGCGCCCTTGAGCGCCGCCTGCATCGGCGTCTCGCCCTCCTCGATGTGCCGCGAGATGTTCTCCAGCATGACGATGGCGTCATCCACCACGAAGCCGGTGGCGATGGTCAGGGCCATCAGGGTCAGGTTGTTGACCGAGAAGCCGGCCAGGTACATCACGCCGAAGGTACCGATCAGCGACAGCGGCACGGCGATCGACGGGATGATGGTGGCGCTGAAGCGGCGCAGGAAGACGAAGGTGACCATGACCACCAGGGCGATGGCGATCAGCAGTTCGTGCTGCACATCCTTGACCGCGGCACGGATGGTCTGGGTACGGTCGGTCAGGACCATCACGTCCAGGCCGGCCGGCAGGTTGTCGGTGATCGACGGCAGCATGGCCTTGATCAGGTCGACCACTTCAATGACGTTGGCCCCGGGCTGGCGCTGGATGTTCAGCAGCACCGCCTGGTTCTCGTTGGCCCAGGCCGCCAGGCGCTCGTTCTCGGCGCCATCGACGATCTCGGCGACATCCTTCAGGCGCAGCGGTGCCCCATTGTTGTAGGCCAGGATCAGGTTGGCGTATTCCTCAGGCGAGCGCAGCTGGTCGTTGGCGTCGAGCATCGATACACGGGTCGGGCCATCGAAGTTGCCCTTGGGCTGGTTGACGTTGGATGCCCCGATCAGGGTGCGCACATCCTCGAGGTTCAGGCCGTTGGCCGCCAGGGCGTCGACGTTGACCTTGATGCGCACCGCCTGGCGCTGGCCACCGGCGATGCTGACCATGCCAACGCCGCTGATCTGCGCCAGCTTCTGCGCCACACGGGTATCGACCAGGTCGTTGAGCTTGGGCAGCGGCATGGTTTTGGAAGCAATGGCCAGGGTCAGCACCGGGGTGTCGGCCGGGTTGACCTTGTTGTACACCGGCGGCGCTGGCAGGTCGCTGGGCAGCAGGTTGGTGGCGGCGTTGATCGCAGCCTGTACCTGCTGTTCGGCGACGTCCATGTTCATGTCGAGGTTGAAGCGCAGGGTCAGTACCGAGGCGCCACCGGAGCTGGTCGAGGCCATCTGGGTCAGGCCGGGCATCTGGCCGAACTGGCGTTCCAGCGGAGCGGTGACCGCACTGGTCATGACCTGTGGGCTGGCGCCGGGGTACAGGGTCATGACGCGGATGGTCGGGTAGTCGACTTGGGGCAGCGCCGAGACCGGCAGCAGCTTGTAGGCGATCAGGCCGGCCAGGACGATGGCCAGCATGCTCAGCGTGGTGGCGACCGGCCGCAGGATGAACAGGCGCGAGAGGTTCATGCGCCGGCCTTGCCCGATTCACCGGCCTGGGCCGAGCCCTTGGCATCCTGGCCCTGCAGGTGTTGGCCGGGGGTGGTCGGTACTTGCGAGCTGTCTTCCACCACTTCGACCTTGCTGCCTTCGCGCAGGCGGTCGGTGCCTTCGAGCACCAGGCGATCGCCTGCGGCCAAGCCTTCCAGGATCACGCTCTGCTCACCATCGCTGGCGCCGACCTTGACCTTGCGGATAGTGACTTTGCTTTCGGCGTTGACCACGTAGGCGAAGGTACCGTCATTGCCGAACTGGATCGTCGCGGCCGGAGCCAGCACCACCTGCTTGAGCGTGTCGGCCAGCAGGCGCACATTGACGAACTGGTTGGGGAACAGCGCCTGGTCCTGGTTATCGAACCGGGCCTTGAACTTCAGGGTACCGGTGGTTGTATCGATCTGGTTGTCGAGGCTGCCCAGCACACCGGTGGACTGCAGTTTGCTGTCTGCGCGGTCCCACGCCTCGACCGGCAGGCTGGCACCGCTGCGGTAGCGCGCGAGTACCGTGGAGAGTTCGGTTTCCGGCAGGGTGAAGGCGACACTGATCGGCTCGGTCTGGGTGATGACCACCAGGGCAGTGGTGTCGTTGGCTGCCACCAGGTTGCCCAGGTCGAGCTGGCGCAGGCCGACGCGACCGCTGATCGGGGCGCGGATCTGGGTGAAGTCCAGGTTCAGGCGAGCGTCGGCGACCGCGGCCTGGTTGGTCTTGACCAGCCCCTGGAACTGCGCCACCTGGGCCTCGGCGGTGTCGAGGGTCTGCTTGGCGATGCTGTCCTCGGCGTACAGGCCTTTGTAGCGCGCCAGGTCGACCTGGGCATTCTTCAATTGGGCCTGGTTCTGCGCCAGGGTGCCTTCGGCCTGTTGCAAGGCGATGCGGTACGGGCGTGGGTCGATCTCGGCCAGCAGATCACCGGCCTTGACCTGCTGCCCCTCCTTGAAGTGGATCTTGACCAGCTCACCGGCCACACGGCTGCGTACGTTGACGGTGTTGGTCGCGGTAACGGTACCCAAGGCCTTGTAGTACAGCGGGAAGTCACCGACATGCACCGGCGCCACACGCACCGGCACCGGATCACTGGAGGCGCCAAAGCCTGGGCGCCCGCCCATTCCCATGCCCATGCCCTTCCCCGGCCGGCCGCTGGGCTGGGCCTGGTGGGGCGGCGTCGCGGGCCACAGCCACCAGGCCAGCAAGGCCACCAGCAGCAGGATCAGCAGGCCGAAGAGCCAGCGACGAGGGGAACGAGAGACGGAAGCTTGCATGGGTTGAACGAACCTTGTTCGGTGATAACGACTTGGGGAGATTGAACGATAAGCACTGACTCGGTGTTAGCAAAGCACCTTTACCAGGCATTTACCTTCGCCTTACGTTGCCAAGATGCTGAACTTTAAATGAAAACGGCCTGGAAATCGTTCCAGGCCGTCATGTTGATCTCGTAGGGCTCCGTGGGAGCGGCGGCCCGACCTGCCCCGCGATCAAGGGCAAAGCCCAGAGTCAACGATGGGGCGCGAAGCGCCCCGGTACGCTTACTTCAGGACAGCCAGCGCCGCGTCGTAGTTCGGCTCGTCGGCGATCTCGCCCACCAGCTCGCTGTGCAGGACCTTGTCGTTCTCGTCCAGCACCACCACCGCGCGGGCAGCCAGGCCAGCCAGCGGGCCGTCGGCGATGGCCACGCCGTAGTTCTCCAGGAACTCGCGACCACGCAGGGTCGACAGGTTCTGCACGTTCTCCAGGCCTTCGGCACCGCAGAAACGGGCCTGGGCGAACGGCAGGTCGGCGGAGATGCACAGCACCACGGTGTTGGCGAGGTCGTTGGCCTGGGCATTGAACTTGCGCACGGACGTCGCGCAGGTCGGGGTGTCGACGCTTGGGAAGATGTTCAGCACCTTGCGCTTGCCGGCGTAGTCCTTCAGCGACTTGTCGGCCAGGCCTTCACCGACCAGGGAGAAAGCCGGTGCCTGAGCGCCCGCCTGTGGCAGGTTGCCGTTGACCTTGACTGGGTTGCCTTTGAGGGTCACTTGAGCCATGACGAAATCCTTGTACGCGGTTTGAAAAGGAGCCTGAGTTAAGCATGAAGGCGCTCAGGTGCCTATCGGAAAAGTTAAATTGTTCTATTTCCTGGCTTTTTTTGTGGACAAAAAAATACCCAGGCAGCAACAAAACTGCCTGGGCACCTTTGTTCAGCGGCTCAGCCCAGCAGGCTGCCCACCACAGAGTAGAGCACCGAAGACATGGCGATCAGGCCAAGCACCACGACGAAGACGTTGGACATCGCGCCGCTGTACTTGCGCATCGACGGCACGCGACGGATGGCGTACATCGGCATCAGGAACAGCAGCGCCGCGATGATCGGGCCGCCCAGGGACTCGATCATGCCCAGGATGCTCGGGTTCAGGGTGGCGACGACCCAGCACACCACCAGCATCAGCGCGGCGACCACGCGGTCCAGGGCCTTGGCGCCGGGGCGCAGACCAGCCTTGGCGATGATGCCCTTGAGGCCTTCGCTGGCACCGATGTAATGGCCCAGGAACGACTTGGCGATGGCGATGAAAGCAATCAGCGGCGCCGCAAAGGCAATGGCCGGGTTGCTGAAGTGGTTGGCCAGGTAAGACAGGATCGACAGGTTCTGCGCCTTGGCCTCGGCCAGCTGTGCGCTGCTGAGGGTCAGCACGCAACTGAAGACGAAGAACAGCACCATGGCCACCATCAGCAGGTGGGCACGGGCCAGGATCTGGCCACTGCGCTGGTCGGCATGCTCACCATAGCGGCGCTTCTGGTCGACCGCGAAGGCCGAAATGATCGGCGAGTGGTTGAAGGAGAACACCATCACCGGAATCGCCAGCCACAGGGTATGCAGGAAGGCCGAACCGGTCGGCAGCGTGGTGGCGCTGTCCAGGATGCCGCCGTTCCAGTGCGGCACCAGGTACAGGGCCAGCAAGGCCAGGGCAACGATGAACGGATATACCAGCAGGCTCATGACCTTGACCGTGGCCTGCTCGCCGCAACGCACGATCGCCAACAGGCCCAGGATCAGCACGAACGACAGGATCGCTCGCGGTGGCGGGGTCATGTGCAGTTGGTGCTCCATGAAGCTGCTGACGGTGTTAGTCAGGGCAACGCTATAGATCAGCAGGATCGGGAAGATGGCGAAGAAGTACAGCACGGTGATCAAGGCACCGGCCTTGAGCCCGAAGTGTTCTTCCACTACGTCGGTGATATCGCCACTGCGCCCGGAAAGGACGAAACGGGTCAGGCCACGGTGGGCGTAGTAGGTCATCGGGAAGGCCAGCACAGCCAGGATCAGCAGCGGCCAGAAACCGCCAAGGCCGGCGTTGATCGGCAGGAACAAGGTCCCGGCACCGATCGCCGTGCCAAACAGGCCCAGCATCCAGGTGGTGTCTTGTCGCGACCAGCTGCCAAGGGTAGCGGGGGTCGATTCTTCGAAGCGCTGTTCGACGCTTGGGGCCTGCTCATTCATTCCGGGTGCAACTCCACTCGCAAGACTGCAACAGGCTGAGAGTGGCGAAACACGGGGCCTCGCGCACCTCAACCGAAAAAGAGGGGCGCGATTGTGCGCTGATCGGGTTGCACTTGCATAGCCCCGCCCGAGGAGTGGTTGCACCTTTTATGTAGGAATTACCTTAAAAAATCACCACCGAGCAAACAGAGAGAGTTGCACCCATCAGATTTCATGGGCAGCGAGAAGCTCCGTGAGTACGTCGGCCAGCGCCCGCACCATGGCATCCGCAGTGGGGCGGTGCACGACCACGATCTCGTAGCTGTCCACCTCCGGCAGCCCTTGCCCTGCGCCCAGTACCCTGTGCTCGACAGTCGCCGCGCGCGGCGGCAACAGGCTGATGCCCATGCCGTCGGCCACCGCAGCCTGTATCCCGCTCAGGCTGGAGCTGGTGAAACTGATGCGCCATCGCCGCCCCATCCCCTCGATGGCGGTGATCATGTCGTCCCGGTATAGCCCCCGGGGCGGAAAGGTCACCAAGGGAATGGGGTCCAGCTCGAATGCCGGGGTCCGCACGCTGTCGATCCATTGCAGGCGCTCCGGCCAGCAGGCCACGCCCTCACGCGCATTGCGGCGCTGCTTGAGCAGCACCAGGTCCAGCTCGCCATTGTCGTAGGCCTGGCTGAGGTCGCGGCACAGCCCGCTGGTCACTTCCAGCTTGACCTCGGGGTGGCGCCGGCTGAACGCCGACAAGGCATTGGTGGTGCGCCCGCCAACGAAATCCTCGGGGACCCCGAGGCGTACGGTCACGCCCACCATGGCACCGGCCAGGGCTTCGAGCATCTGGTCATTGAGCGCGAGCATGTGGCGGGCATAACCGAGCAGCGTCTGCCCCGCATCGGTGGGCAGCACGTCGCGGTTGCCTCGCACCAGCAGACGATGGCCGACCATGTCTTCCAGCCGGCGCACCTTCTGGCTGATGGTGGACTGGGTCGAGTGCAGGCGTGTCGCGGCGGTGGTGAAACTGCCGCAGTCAGCCACCACGACAATGGCACGCAACAAGTCCAGGTCGAAAAGAGCCCTATTCGATTTAACGCTGATAGACATGGAACTATTCAACTTTTGAATGGCAGGCTCGACTTCTAGCACGCCTGCCCATGGCGGGCAACAGCACCCAAGGAATCAGTCGCCCAGCGCCACCCCTTCGCGGCGCGGGTCGGCGCCGGCCGACCAGCCATCAGCCGTGCGTTGGATGACCTGGGTACCGCTGGTCATCGTCATGGGCGTTACCTCATGGCCCAGCGTCTGGAGCGCATGCACCAACTTCGGGCTGACCAGGCCCGCCTCCACTTCGGTGCCGACATTGCGGCTGCCGAAATTGGGCAGATTGATGGCCTGCTGAGGGTCGAGCTGCCAATCCAGCAGCCCGATCAGCGCCTTGTTCACGTAGCCGATGATCTGCGAGCCACCGGGCGAGCCGAGGCTGGCCACCAGCTCACCGCTCTGGCGGGAAAACACCAACATCGGCGACATGGACGACAGCGGCCGTTTGCCCGCCTCGACGCGGTTGGCGACCAACCGGCCACCTTCGCTCGGCACGAAGGAGAAATCGGTGAGGTGATTGTTCAGGACGAACCCTTTGACGAACAGGTGCGAGCCGAACGCGGCTTCCACCGAGGTGGTCATGGCGACGGCCCCGCCCTGCTCGTCGACCGCCGAGACATGGGACGTGGCGACGCGCAACGGCGAGCGGTCCGGGGCCAGCGACAGGTCGGCGCCAGGTGGGGACCCGGCCTGCGCGTGCTTCATGCTCAGCGCACCGATCAGCCTGGCGCGTTCGGCCAGGTAGGCCTTGTCGAGCAGGCCCTGGGTATTGACCGGGACATAGTCACTGTCGCCCAGGTACTGGGCGCGATCGGCATAGGCCAGACGTTCGGCCTCGGCAATCAGGTGAACCGCCGTGGGCGTCGGCTCCAGGCCCGCCAGGGACGGTACCGGCACGGGCGGCATGCGTGCGAGGTCCAGCCGGGGCGTCGCCGTTTGCAGCGCTTCGAGAATGCCCAGTGTCTGCAGCACGGCAACCGCACCGGAAGACGGCGGCGGCATGCCGCAGATACGCCAGGCCTTGTAGGGGCCACACAAGGCGGTGCGGGGCTTGGCCCGGTACTGGCGCAGGTCCTCGAGTGACAAGACACCCGGGTTGGCGTGACCACGCACGGCGGCCACCATCGCCTCGGCAACCTCTCCGGTGTAGAACCCATCCGGGCCCTGTTCGGCGATCAGTTCCAGGGTCTGGGCAAGCTCGGGGTTTTTCAGCAGTGCGCCAACCGCCAGAGGCTTGCCCTGGGCATCGAGGAAATAGCGAGCCATGCTCGGCGAACCGGCAATGAAGGCGTCGGAGGCCAGCAATGTATGCAGGCGGCTGGAAACCGGGAAGCCCTCGCGCGCCAATTCGATGGCAGGCGCGAAGAGGTCGCGCCACGGCAACCTGCCATGCTGCTCATGGGCCAGTTTCAGCGCCCGCAGCACGCCAGGCACCGCGACCGAGCGACCGCCGATCTGGGCATCCCTGAAGGCCATGGGTGTGCCGTCCGGCTTGAGGAACAGGTCTGGAGTGACACCGCTGGGGGCGCTTTCGCGACCATCGAAGGCCTGCACGCTCCGGCCGTCCCAATACAGAATGAACGCCCCACCGCCAATGCCGCTGGACTGCGGCTCGACCAAGGTGAGCACCGCCTGCATGGCGATTGCCGCATCGATGGCGCTGCCACCGGCACGCAACATGGCTCGCCCCGCCTCGCTGGCCAGCGGGTTGGCTGCAGCGGCCATATGGCGGCTGGCCTGAGTGGGTACCAGGCCTGCACGATAGCCGGACGCAAGTTCCGGTGCAGGTGGCAGGGAAGGCGGCCCTGCCCGCCCGCCCCAGCCGCAACTGGTCAGGGCCAGGAGGCAGCAGAGAGCAAGCGGCAGTGTGTGCGAAGGCCTTTTCAAGCGTGACGTCCTGTAATCGAGGGGCAACACGTGCCAAAAACAGCGATTTTAGCCGAACCTGCGTGAAAAGCTGCAAAGCGACTCGTATCAAGAAATGCACTGCATGCCATGCGGATAATTAACTTCCAAGCCAGCCCGTGGTTTTCCTAGGATGAAAGCCGGTCACTCAGGAGCCCAGCCCATGCGCTTGCCGTTCGCCACTGCCCTCTTCGCCTTGTTCACAAGCTTCGCTGCCCACGCCGAGACCTCTGCCATGGATACCCAGTTGCTCGATGCCGCCCAACGTGGCGATGCCACAGCCGTACGCCACCTGCTCGACCAGGGGGCCACAGTGGATGCCCGCGACAGCCAGGACCGTACGGCGCTGCTGGTCGCCACCCACGCCAACCGCGTGGAAGCGGCCAAGGAGCTCATCGAGGCCGGCGCCGACGTCAACGCCAAGGACAATATCCAAGACAGCCCCTACCTGTATGCCGGCGCCCGCGGCCTGAACGACATCCTGCGCCTGACCCTGGATCACGGGGCCGACCTCAAGAGCACCAACCGCTACGGCGGCACGGCATTGATCCCCGCTGCCGAGCGCGGGCATGTCGAGACCGTGCAGCTGCTGATCGATGCCGGCGTCGACGTGGACCACCTCAACCGGCTGCACTGGACCGCCCTGCTCGAAGCGGTGATCCTCGGCGACGGCGGCCCACGTCATGTGGAGATCGTGCGTCGTCTGCTGGCGGCCGGTGCGGACCGGATGATCACCGACAAGGATGGCGTGACGGCCTTGGAACATGCGCGCCAGCGTGGTTATCGGGAGATGGTGTCGCTATTGGAAAAGTAGGTTCTCCCACTGCTCCCACAGTGCTCGTGCGAACCGCTGCTCTTTACGATGTTCCGCCTTCCCTGTCGGAACATGGCCCGGAACGGCTTGCTTGACGTATACGTCAACCTGCCTTTAGCTTACGGCTATCCACTCTTCCGAGCCCGAGCATGAGCACCCAGACCTACAGCATTTCCGACCTGTCCCGCGAGCTGGACATCACCACGCGCGCGATCCGCTTCTATGAGGAACAAGGCCTGCTCAGCCCTGAGCGTCGGGGGCTGGAGCGCATCTATTCAGCGCGTGACAAGGTCACCCTGAAATTGATCCTGCGAGGCAAACGCATTGGTTTTTCATTGGCCGAGTGCCGTGAGCTGATCGAGTTGTACGACCCCAGCGGCGGCAACCTCAAGCAGCTGACCAGCATGCTCGCCAAGATCGCCGAACGTCGCGCGCAGCTGGAGCAGCAGATGCTCGACATCCAGCAGATGCACCTGGAGCTGGACACCGCCCAGGAGCGCTGTGAACAGGCCCTGGCCGCCACCTTGAACAAGCAGCACCACAACAACAGCCATTGATCCGCCACAGGAATCCCGCCATGTCATTGCCCCAGAATGTCCGCCTGGTCGAGGTCGGCCCACGCGACGGCCTGCAGAACGAAGCCCAGCCCATCAGCGTCGCCGACAAGGTCCGGCTGGTGGACGACTTGACCGATGCTGGGCTGTCCTATATCGAAGTGGGCAGTTTCGTCTCGCCCAAGTGGGTACCGCAGATGGCGGGCTCGGCCGAGGTATTCGCGGCGATCAGGCAGCGTGCAGGCGTGACCTATGCCGCACTGGCGCCCAACCTGCGCGGCTTCGAAGATGCCCTGGCGGCGGGCGTGAAGGAGGTGGCGGTATTCGCGGCCGCCTCCGAGGCGTTTTCCCAGCGCAACATCAACTGCTCGATCAGTGACAGCCTCAAGCGCTTCGAGCCGATCATGGACGCAGCGCGCAACCACGGCGTACGTGTGCGTGGCTATGTCTCCTGCGTGCTGGGCTGCCCCTATGAAGGCAAGGTCAGTGCCGAGCAGGTCGCGCCAGTGGCCCGTGCATTGCACGAGATGGGCTGCTACGAAGTTTCCCTGGGCGACACCATCGGCACCGGTACCGCAGGCGACACCCGCCGGTTGTTCGAGGTGGTTTCGGCCCATGTGCCGCGCGAGCGGTTGGCCGGGCATTTCCATGACACCTACGGCCAGGCCCTGGCCAATGTCTATGCCAGCCTGCTCGAAGGCATCCAGGTGTTCGACAGCTCAGTCGCAGGCCTGGGCGGCTGCCCCTATGCCAAGGGTGCTACCGGCAACATCGCGACCGAGGACGTGGTCTACCTGATGCAAGGCCTGGGCATCGAGACCGGCATCGACCTTGCACAACTGATCGCCGCTGGCCAGCGCATCAGCACGGTGCTGGGCCGCGACAATGGGTCGCGGGTCGCACGGGCCTATAGCGCACGATGAATCATCGAGGTGTCACATTCGTGTGGGTGGAGTGTTACCTCCCCCACGTTTGCCAGCGGAAAATCGGGTAACAGGGAAACAAATCGGCAGATTTTCAGGGGCTCAGATTTTTTAGATTGCATGCAAGTCATTGATTTTAAAGGATTTTGAAAAGTTGGCACGGCACCTGCTTTATCTCTGGCATAACAAGAACAAAAACGCGATACCCAATAAAAACAATAGGTAACGGCTCTGACATAACAAGAACAACACGGCAGAGGCGTAGCAAGCAGATTTTTTTGGAGTAAACACGCTTTTCAGGGGTTCGCCCCGCGGTCTGGCACAGAACAATAAAACTACCTTCAGGTAGCGGCAGCCAGGTTCGGATCAGCAATGATGGAAGCGGGTCGGCGCTCAAAAAAATACGTTTGCTCTTGTGCCCCGAGTGGGGGCCAACCGCGGTACAGAGGCAAAAGGCTGACAAAAACAACAACAGGCCAGCCTCCAATAATAAAAAAAGAGCAGGCAACAACGCTTATGAGGGGAGCTTCGGCTCCCCTCAGTGCTTCCTGTCATCCCCTTCCAGCTTCTCCTCCTCGCCCTCGATCTTCTCCACCAGCACCGGCATGCTGCCCAGCACCAACAGCGCCAACACCGTGCTGATCACTGCCGTGGCCTCACGGCCCATACCGGCGGCAGTACCGATGGCAGCCGTCATCCACAGCCCTGCGGCGGTGGTCAGCCCTTTCACATGGCTGGTGTCCGTGCCGTTTCCCTTGAGAATGGTACCGGCACCGAGAAAGCCGATGCCCGCGACAATGCCCTGGATCACTCGGCTCAATGCCTGTTCGTCCGCACCCGCCATGCTCGGCGCCAGTACGAACAGCGCCGCGCCCAGGGATACCAGCATATGCGTGCGCACGCCCGCCGACTTGCCCTTGTGCTCGCGCTCGAAACCCAGCACCGCGCCGAGAAGCGCCGCCATGATCAAGCGCACGAGGACCTGGGTGACCTCGCGCACATCGGTGATGTCGGCGAATTCAGCCTGTATCGCCTGCCATATCGTGTACCACCAAGGATCCATGCTGTGCCTCCCAGGTTGCGCACCGCCCTTGTATGCACCGTTCCCCTGTAGGTTGACCGTTGTGCCTGCCCGGAGTGCGATCGGCCCCGCCGAGCGGAACGATGCAGCAACCGCGAACCTGGTGCGGTCACAACCGATGACTGCCACAGGAGGAATTCGCCATGCCCGTTGAAATCGATGAAACCACCCGCCGCTGCACCCTGATCGGCGAGAACCTGCGCCTTGAGGCCGAAGGCCCGGACATCGAGATCGTGACCGATGAACAGCTGCGCATGTCCGTGGCGCTGCTTGCCGGCCAACGCGTCCCCATCACCGAGGCCGAAGCCGACGCGCTCACCGTGGCCGGTGCGCTAGATAGTCGCAGGCATCTGAAGGCCAGCGCGCCAGGCTCCGTGATCTAAGGGCTGCGCGACAATCCACGACCATCTGATACGGTTTTTATCGCGCCACCTGGGCCTGTATTGAAAACGGGCCACGATCCATAGTGGACAAAGCCTGTACGCAACCTGAGCACCGGCTTGCCGGTGCGTGGTTCGTACGGTTCCTCAGCACCGCCTGGCGGAACTGCAACGGTTGCCAGGCGGTGCACTGGGCCCTGACCCAGGAACTGATCTTCGAAGTCTGCGCAATGGGCGCGCCATCGACCTGCAGCCAGGCCCGTAGCCGCTTCGTCGCACCACTGCACCGCTGATCCCTTACACTGATGTGTCACCTGCCTGCCGAGCCACGATGAAACGCTACGAACGATTCGCCGACGACATTGCCGAACTGATCCGCTCCGGGGTGCTCGCCCCTGGCCAGCGCGTGCCCTCGGTGCGCTACGCGAGCCAGACCCATGGGGTCAGCCCGTCCACGGTGTTCCAGGCCTACTACCTGCTCGAGCGTCGCGGCCTGATCCGGGCCCGGCCGCGCTCGGGCTATTTCGTCAATGTCCACGCGCCACGCCAGTTCAGTGAACCTCTAGCCCAGGCACCGGTCAGTGAGTCCACCGACGTGGATGTCAGTGCCTTGGTGTTTTCCATCCTCGACTCGATCAAGGACCCGCACACCGTGCCGTTCGGCTCGGCCTTCCCCAGCCCGGAACTGTTTCCGCTGCAACGTCTGTCGCGCTCACTGGCCAGTGCCAGCCGCGCCATGGACCCGCAGATGGTGGTCACCGACCTGTCGCCGGGCAATCCACAGCTACGGCGGCAAATCGCCCTGCGCTACATGGTCACAGGCCTGATGTTGCCGATGGAGGAGCTGCTGATCACCAATGGCGCGCTGGAAGCCCTGAACCTGTGCCTGCAGGCGGTCACCCAGCCCGGCGACCTGGTGGCCATCGAGGCACCGGCTTTCTATGCCTGCCTGCAGGTACTGGAACGGCTCAAACTAAAGGCCGTGGAAGTTCCGGTCCATCCACGCGAAGGCATGGACCTGGGGGCGTTGGCCCAGACCCTGGAGAAACACCCGATCAAGGCCGTGTGGTGCATGACGAATTTCCAGAACCCGGTAGGTGCCAGCATGCCGGAGGCGAAGAAACAGGAACTGGTCGAACTGTTGCGCCACCACCAGGTGCCGCTGATCGAAGACGATGTCTACGCGGAACTCTATTATTCGCAGCAATCGCCCAAGCCGGCCAAAGCATTCGATACCGATGGGCTGGTGATGCATTGCAGCTCGTTCTCCAAGAGCCTGGCACCCGGCTACCGCATCGGCTGGGTGGCGGCCGGACGTTTCGCCCAGAAGATCGAACGGCTCAAGCTGATGACCTCATTGTGCGCCTCGATGCCGGCCCAGGCGGCCATTGCCGACTATCTGCAGCACGGCGGCTACGACCGGCATCTGCGCAAACTGCGCTACGCCTTGGAGGGCCAGCAACTGAGCATGCTCGGCGCAATCGCCCGGCACTTTCCGACCCAGACCCGGGTCAGCCACCCCACCGGTGGTTATTTCCTGTGGCTGGAACTGCCCGAACAGATGGACGCCCTCAAGCTGTTCCACCTAGCCCTGGCCCAAGGCATCAGCATCGCACCGGGGCCGATCTTCTCGCCGACCCGACGCTTTGGCAATTGCATTCGCCTGAACTACGGCAGCCCTTGGCACGACACCGCGGAACAGGCCATGGAGACTTTGGGGAAGATCATCAGGTCATTCTGACAGACCTGCCTGCCAGCTACGGGAAGCGGCCTAGCGCCCGCCCCCCAGATCGATGAAGCTGCCTGTCGAATAGGATGCCTTGTCCGACAGCAGCCATATGATCGCCTCGGCCACCTCTTCAGGCCGCCCGCCCCGCCCCATCGGCAGGCCAGGCTCGAGCTTGGCCACGCGGTCCGAGTCACCGCTCAGGGCATGGAAGCCGGTGTGGATATAGCCGGGGCGTACGCCATTGACCCGCACGCCCTCGCCTGCCACTTCCTTGGCCAGCCCCAGCGTGAAGGTATCCAGCGCTCCCTTGGAGGCGGCATAGTCGACGTACTCATTGGGCGAGCCAAGCCGTGCCGCCACCGACGACACGTTGACGATCGCCCCGCCCTGCCCGCCATGGCGACGGGCCATGCGCAGCAAGGCGTGCTTGGCACACAGCATCGGCCCGACCACGTTGGTCTTCATCACCTTGAGCAGGCGAAATTCGGACATTTCCTCGACCCGGCTCTGCTGGCCGATGGTCCCGGCGTTGTTGACCAGCGCGGTAACCGGGCCAAGCTCCTGGTCGACGCGATGGAACAGCTGGGACACTTCATCCTCGACACTGGCATCGGCACGCACGGCGATGGCCGTGGCGCCCAACGCGCGCACCTGGGCCAGTACCTGTTCAGCGGCCTGGTCGTCAGCGTGGTAGTTGATGCAGATGCGGTAGCCCTGTTGTGCCGCCAGCAGCGCCGTGGCAGCGCCGATGCCACGGCTGGCACCGGTGATGACGATGACCTTCTCCATGAATCCGCCAATTGCTCTGGGAATGGATTCCCGACAATAGGGGAAAAGGCGATGCTTGTGAATGCCCTCGAAGGGCGCAGGGCGAAAGCGGCTCCCACAGGCTTCACACAGCTATCAATGCCCGGCCGAAGCCGGCGCCGCCTTGGCGGTGAACGGCGGACGCGCCAACCACACCAGCAGGATCAGGCCGGCGAATACCCAGGTCATCAAGGTGAAATAGTCCACCGTGGACATCATGTAGGCCTGGCCGTTGAGGATGCGCTCCAGTTGCGCATAGCTCTGTGGGTTGTCCCCGCCCAGCTGCCCCAGGGCATGCTGGGTCGCCGGGTCGTACTCGCTGATGTGCTCGCTCAGGTAGGCATGGTGTTGCTCGGCGCGGCGGATCCATATCCAGGTGGTCAGCGATGCGGCGAAGCTACCGCCCAGGGTGCGCAGGAAGGTCGCGAGCCCCGAGCCGTCGGCGATCTGGTGCGGCGGCAGGTCCGACAGCAGGATGCTCAAGGTCGGCATGAAGAACAGCGCCACGCCAATGCCCATGAATAGCTGCACCAGCGCCACGTGCTGGAAGTCCACTTCGTTGGTGAAGCCTGCGCGCATGTAGCAGCTGGCACCGATCGCCAGGAAGGCCAGGCCCGCCAGCAGGCGCAGGTCGACCCGATGCGCGTACTTGCCCACGAAGGGCGACAGGACCACCGGCAACAGGCCGATCGGCGCTACCGCAAGGCCCGCCCAGGTGGCGGTATAGCCCATCTGCGTCTGCAACCATTGCGGCAGGATCAGGTTGATGCCGAAGAAGCCGGCGTAGCCACCGACCATCACCAGGGTGCCCACGCGGAAGTTGCGGTGCACGAACAGCCGCAAGTTGACCACCGGATGGCGGTCGGTCAGCTCCCAGATCACGAAGATCGCCAGGAATACCACCGAGACCAGGCTGCCCACGACGATGAACGACGACTCGAACCAGTCCAGGTCGTTGCCCTTGTCCAGTACCACCTGCAACGCCCCGACACCGATGATCAAGGTCAGCAGGCCGATGTAGTCCATCGGCTGGCGGCTGGTGGTGACCGGCCGCGAACGCATCTGCTGGCGCACCACCGCGGCGGCGAACAGGCCGATGGGCACGTTGATGAAGAAGATCCACGGCCAGCTGTAGCTGTCGGTGATCCAGCCGCCGAGAATCGGCCCGGCAATCGGCGCCACTACCGTGACCATGGCCAGCAAGGCCAGCGCCATGCCTCGCTTGGCGGGTGGGTACACGGCGATCAGCAAGGTCTGGGTCATGGGGTACAGCGGCCCCGCGACCACGCCCTGGAGCACGCGAAAAGCCACCAGCTCCGGCATCGACTGGGCGATCCCGCACAGGAACGAAGCCAGCACGAACAACAAGGTGGCCCAGATGAACAGCTTCACTTCGCCGAAGCGCCGGCTCAACCAGCCGGTCAGCGGCAAGGCGATAGCGTTGCTCACGGCGAACGAGGTGATCACCCAGGTGCCCTGCTCATAGCTCACGCCGAGGTTGCCCGAGATGGTCGGCAGGGCTACGTTGGCGATGGTGGTATCGAGCACCTGCATGAAGGTGGCCAACGACAGGCCGATAGTGGTCAGCAGCAGGCTCGGCGGGGTGAACTGCGCGGGCGCGTCGTTGCTCATCGCTGGGCCGTCTTGCCGCTGGCGCTGTTCTCGTGGATCAGCCGGGCGATCAGCTCATCGGCTTCGGCCAGCTGGCGGTCATACACCTGGGTGGCATAGCTGGCCTGCTGCGGAGGCTGCTGGGCCAATGCCGGGCCGCTCTGATCGTGCAGGTCGACCTCCACCACCGTGGACAGGCCGATACGCAGCGGGTGTTGCTTGAGCTGCTCGGGGTTGATGTGGATACGCACCGGTACCCGCTGGACGATCTTGATCCAGTTACCGGTGGCATTCTGTGCCGGCAACAGCGCGAAGGCGCTGCCGGTACCGGCACCAAGGCTATCGACCGTGCCACTGTACTTCACGTCGCTGCCGTACAGGTCGGCGGAAATCTCCACCGGCTGGCCGATGCGCATATCGCGCAGCTGAGTTTCCTTGAAGTTGGCGTCGATCCAGACCTGGTCCAAGGGAATCACCGCCATGGTCGCCACACCCGGTTGCAGGCGCTGGCCCAATTGCACGGTACGTTTGGCCACGTAGCCGGTCACCGGCGCCACCAGCGTGGTGCGGGCATGGTCGAGGTAGGCCTGGCGCAGGTCGGCGGCGGCGGCCAAGACTTCAGGGTGCGACGACACCACGGTGTCGTCGACCAGTGCAGTGCTGGTATTGAGCTGTTGACGCGCGCTGTTCAGGGCGCTCTGCGCAACGCTCAGATCATCGCGCGCATGGGATATTTCCTCGGCTGCGATCGCCCCGCTGTCGGCCAGCACCTTGCGCCGCCGGTAGTTGTCCTGAGCCTTCTGCAACTCGGCCTGGCGCGTCTGCAACTGGGCCTTGAGGGCATCGACATTGCTGTACAGCCCGCGCACCTGGCGTACGGTGCGCGCCAGTCTGGCTTCGGCGGCCTGTAAGGCCACCTCGCTGTCAGCGGGGTCGAAACGCAACAGCACCTGGCCTTCGTGCACCAGATCGCCATCGTCGGCACCGATGCTGGTGACAGTGCCGGTCACCAGCGGTGTGATTTCCACCACGTTGCCGTTGACGTAGGCGTCATCGGTGCTTTCGTGCCAGCGCCCGACCAGGGCATACCAGGCCCAGGTGGCGGCGCCTGCCAGGATCAGCACCAGCAGCAAGCCCAGCAGCCAGGCCTTGCGCGTGCGCGTGTTGTCCGGCGCAGGTGCTGGGGTGGGAGTGTCAGCGGAAGTGGCCATGACAATACCTTGGAAAGAGTCGTGGGAGGATCAAGCGTTGCCGAAACGGCGAATCGTCAGGGGGTCGCCGGCGCTCAGCAGCACCTTGGCCAGCAGGCCCTCGAGGGTCTTGAGCTCCTCGGGCTGCAAGGCACCGACCAGCTCATTCATTGCCGCGGCACCGATCTCCGGCAGCCGATCGGCCAGGCGCTGGCCATCTTCGGTCAACGCCAGGCGAACCTGGCGGCGATCCTCGGGGCAACGGTTGCGCAGGATGAGGCCCTTCTGCTCGAGGCGATCGAGCATGCGGGTCATCGAGCCGCTGTCCAGGCCGAGGTAGCGGCACAGTTCGGCTGGGGTATCCACGTCGTACTGGGTGACGATGATCAGCACCTTGAACTGCGCAGCAGTGACGCCGTCTGCTTCCAGGTGCCAATCGAGGATGCGGTCCTTGAGCAACGCGGCACGCCCCAAGAGCATGCCGATGGCGCAGGTCTGGAAGTTTTCCGGCGAGAAATGAGACATGACGAAGGCCCGGGGCAATATGTGTAGAAATATTACTGCCTAGGCAGTGAATGTCAAAGCCTTGATTAGCCTGCTATTTAAAAGTTCGGCAAGACGCTCTATCAGATCGCCTGGATCCGCCGGAATCGCGATGAAAAAACGGGCATCTGATAGTCGTTCGCCATTATCTTGGTTCTCGACACTCCCCGGTCGAGGGTAGAATGCGCAAAACCGGGAGCCGCAATGAACCACGATCGCTTGACCCCCACCCCAGACGATGCCCTCGCCGACGCAGCCGCCCACTGGTGCATGCGGCTGCATGCCGACGACTGCACGGCAGCCGAGCGCGAGGCATTCCAGCGCTGGCTGGCGGCCGACCCACGGCACCAGGAGGAGTATCAGGCGATGCTGGAGATCTGGCATACCGCCGAACACTTGCCCCCTACCGCCACAATGGTGGACTTCAACCCGCGTGCACGGCCTGTAGCACGCCAACACACCTGGCGCCCGCTGGCTTCGGCTGCAGCAGTGCTCCTGCTCGCCCTGCCCCTGGCTGGCTGGGTCGGCTGGGAACAAGGCTGGCTGCCCAACCGCTACCAGCACGTCGAAAGCGACGGCCAGGTGCAGCAGGTGACCCTGAGCGACGGCAGCGTGGTCGAGCTCAACCTGCACACCGAGTTGCGCTACCTGAACTACAAGGACCGGCGCCAGGTCACCTTGGTCAAGGGCGAGGCGTTCTTCAAGGTCAAGCACGACAGCCGCCACCCGTTCATCGTCCGAGCAGGCAGCGGCCAGACCCGGGTCACCGGGACCCAGTTCAATGTCTGGAAGCATGAAGACCAGGTCAGGGTGACACTGGTGGAAGGCTCGGTGCTGGTCACCAGCCATGGCGCCGATGACGGCTACCGCCTTGGCCCTGGCATGCAGGCCAGCTACCGCACCGGTGACTTCGAGCCGGTACTGGCGCAAACCGACGATTCCGGCAACAGCCTGGCCTGGCGCAGCGGCAAGCTGATCCTGGACAACCTCACCCTGGCCCAGGCCTTGCCAGTGATCAACCGCTACCTGGACAAGCCCTTGCGCCTGGCCGACGAGAGCACGGGCAAGATCCGCGTCAGCGGGGTGTACAGCATCGACGAGGTGGAGCGCCTGGTGGATAACCTGCCGAAGGTGCTACCGGTCTACTTGACGCGTAGCCAGGACGGCAGCACCGTGCTCAATCGCATCTCCCCACCGGCCAGCCGAGGGTGAGCCTGAAGCGTTCGCCGCAACAGCTTCGGCGCCTTTGAAATCGAGCGCCGCGCGGGCGGCGCTCGCTTTCACAGCTACCAACCCGCTCAAGCCCTGCCTCCGCTCAAAGCACCATCGCCGCCAACCAGCCAAACGCCAGCAGCGGCAGGTTGTAGTGAATGAAGGTCGGTACCACGGTGTCCCAGATATGGTGATGCTGGCCATCCACGTTCAGCCCCGAAGTCGGGCCGAGGGTGGAATCCGATGCAGGCGACCCGGCGTCGCCCAGCGCCCCGGCGGTACCCACGATGCACACAGTGGCCAGCGGGTCGAAGCCCAGTTGCACGCACAGCGGCACGAAGATCGCCGCCAGGATCGGCACGGTGGAGAACGACGAGCCGATGCCCATGGTCACCAGCAGCCCCACCAGCAGCATGAGCAAGGCACCGACGCCCTTACTGTGGTCGATCCACTGTGCCGAAGCCTCGACCAGGCCGTTCACTTCACCGGTGGCCTTCATCACCTCGGCAAACCCGGACGCGGCGATCATGATGAAGCCGATCATGGCCATCATCTTCATGCCTTCGGTGAACAGGTCGTCGGTGTCCTTCCAGCGCACGATGCCCGACAGCGAGAAGATCAAAAAGCCGACCATGGCACCGATGATCATCGAGTCCAGCCACAACTGGATGATGAACGCTGCGGCAATCGCGGCGCCGGCTACCAGCAGGGTCAGGGGGTTGTAGCGGACGCTGACCTGCTCGACCTGTTCGATGCGGTCTAGGTCGTAGTCACGCTTCTTGCGGTAGCTGACGAACACGGCCAGCAACAGCCCGGCGAGCATGCCCGCGGCCGGAATGGCCATGGCATGGGTGACGTTGACGCCACTGACATCCACGCCGGCACGGGCGACGTTGGCCAGCAGGATCTCGTTGAGGAAGATGTTGCCAAAGCCCACCGGCAGGAACATGTACGGGGTGATCAAGCCGAAGGTGATCACGCAGGCGATCAGCCGCCGGTCGATGCGCAGCCGGGTCAGCACGTACAGCAGCGGCGGTACCAACAGCGGAATGAAGGCGATATGGATAGGCAGGATGTTCTGCGAGCAGACAGCCACCACCAGCATCAGCCCGACCAGCACCCACTTGAGCGCACCGTTGTTGGCATGCCCCTGCCGGTCGACCATCGCCAAGGCGCGGTCGGCCAAGGCATGGGCCAGGCCGGATTTGGCAATGGCGACGGCAAAAGCGCCGAGCAGCGCGTAGGACAGCGCCACCGTGGCACCACCGCCCAAGCCACTGTTGAAGGCCTTGAGCGTGCCTTCGGTGCCCAGGCCGCCGACCAGGCCACCGGTCAGGGCGCCGACGATCAGGGCGATGACCACATGCACGCGGGACAGGCTCAATACCAGCATGACGCCAACCGCGGCAATGACTGCATTCATGGTGTGGTTTACCTCGTTACGACAGACGAAAAGCGAGTGCGCCGGCGACAGGCTGCATGCGGGCAGTGGCCGGGCCAGGGGATGTTGTTATGAAGGGCGCACACTCTGAAGCACACCTGGGCGCTTGTCAAAGCCGTCAAGACCGTGACTCGTGTCAGAAGTGCCTGAAAGTACGGTTTTTTATTGAACGTATGGATAAAGAAAAGGACCGGCTCGCCGACATAAAGGGCAGCCCCAGGCTCTGCTGCCAATCAGCCGCGACTAGACCGACTGGCACTGGCCAAGACCTCTTAACAAGGGATCCCCAAATGCCTTTGCGTCAACTTTCCATCCAATGGAAGATCACCCTGTTGGCCGGCCTGTGCCTGGCGACCATCGTCACGGTGCTGATCGGTCTTTCGTTGTACCGCATGGATCACAGTTCGGACCTGGTCAAGGCCAGCAGCATGCAGATGCTCACCGAGTCGGCCCAGGCTCGCATCGAGTCCCAGGGCGAGGTGCAGGCCCTGGATATCCGCCGCCAGTTCATGGATGCGTACCAGTACGGCGCCGGTTTCGCCCGCCAGGTGTTGTTCCTGCGCGAGCAGGCCGAAAAGCGTTTTCTCGATGCCTATGACCTGCGCGAGGACATGACCCGGCAGGTGCGCACGGCTCTGCAGGCCAACCCCGAGCTGCTCGGCCTGTCGCTGGTCTTCGAGCCTGATGCGCTGGATGGCAAGGACAGCCTGTTCAACGGCCAGGCCGAGCTGGGCAGCAACGAAACCGGGCGTTTTGCCTTGTACTGGTCGCAGCCACGCGCCGGCCAGCTGACGGCCATGGCATTGCCGGAACAGGACATGGCCAACACCGAGATCGGCCCCAGCGGCGAGCCGGCCAACACTTGGTGGGTATGCCCGCGCAGCACGCGCAAAGTGTGCGTGAGCGAGCCCTACTTCTATACCATCGATGGCCAACAGGTGCTGATGACCAGCATCGTGTTCCCATTGATCGTGGCGGACAAAGTCATCGCCACCCTCTCCATCGATATCAACCTCAACAGCCTCCAGGCCCTGAGCGAACGCGCCAGCCGAAGCCTCTACGAAGGCCGTACCACGGTCGGCATCCTCAGCCCCGCGGGCCTTCTGGCCGGCTACAGCGCCGATGCTGGCAAGCTGGCCCAGCGCTTCGACCAGGTCGACCCGGCCCAGGGCGCAGAACTGGTGCGCAAGCTGCCGGACGGCAAGCTGCAGGTCGTGCGCCATGAACAGCGCCTGAAGGTGCTGGCCGCCTTCGAGCCGATCCCGGGCGGCAAGCCCTGGGGCGTGCTGCTCGATGTCCCGCAAAGCGCCCTGACCGGCCCGGCCGAAGCGCTCAAGCAGGAGCTCGACGCCCTCAATACCAGCGGCACCTTGCTCGAGCTCGGCCTTGGCCTGGCTGTCGCGATCGCAGGGCTGTTGCTGGTGTGGCTGATGGCCCGCGGTGTCACCCGGCCGATTCTTGGTGTTGCGGCCATGCTCAAGGACATCGCCAGCGGCGAAGGCGACCTGACCCGTCGCCTGGCCTACGACAAGCGCGACGAACTGGGTGAGCTGGCCGGCTGGTTCAACCGCTTCCTCGACAAGCTGCAGCCAACCATCGCCGAGGTCAAACGTTCGGTACATGCCGCCCGTGGCACAGCAGACCAGTCGGCAGCCATTGCCGCCCAGACCAGCGCCGGGATGGAGCAGCAGTACCGTCAGGTCGACCAGGTGGCCACCGCCTCCCATGAGATGAGTGCCACTGCCCAGGACGTGGCCCGCAGCGCTGCGCAAGCCGCCCAGGCCGCTCGCGAGGCCGACCAGGCCACCCGTGAAGGCCTGGCGGTGATCGACCGCACCACCCACAGCATCGATGCGCTGGCGGCCGACATGAGCGGCGCCATGGCCCAGGTCGAAGGCCTGGCCCAGAACAGCGAGAAGATCGGCTCGGTGCTGGAGGTGATTCGCTCGATTGCCGAACAGACCAACCTGCTGGCCCTCAATGCCGCCATCGAGGCCGCCCGGGCCGGCGAGGCCGGGCGCGGCTTCGCAGTGGTCGCCGACGAAGTACGCAACCTGGCCCGGCGTACCCAGGAGTCGGTGGAAGAAACCCGCCAAGTGATCGAGACGCTGCAGGCCGGCACCCAGGAAGTGGTCGGCGCCATGGACAACAGCCACCGCCAGGCCCAGGGTGGCGTCGAGCAGGTCGGCCAAGCGGTGACCGCACTGCAACGCATCGGCCAGGCGGTAACGGTGATCACCGACATGAACCTGCAGATCGCCTCGGCCGCCGAAGAGCAGAGCGCAGTGGCCGAGGAGATCAACCACAATGTGGCGACCATTCGCGATGTCACCGAGTCGCTGTCCGGGCAGGCCAACGAGTCGGCACGGGTCAGCCAGTCGCTGAACGCCCTGGCCAACCAGCAGCAAGGGCTGATGGACCAGTTCCGCGTCTGAGTGCCATAACCGGCCGCCTGTAGAAGCGGCGGCCGGACCTGTCCTGCAATCGGGGTGCAAAGCGCCCCCTCCTTTTACAACCCATCGCACGCCGGGTGGAACTGCCCTCCTCCCAGTAGGCGAGCTCGCCAATCTATTCTCACCTGCGCAGGCATTGCCGCTGCCTGAAGCCCTTCCCGCCGCGCCCAACCAGGGTGACGAACCTGTGTCGTCTACACTTGCCCGAACCCCGAGACTGGCGACCGAGAGGCACAGATGAAGAAGATTTCCACGCTGCTGGCCGGCCTGGTCCTTGCCGTCGGCCTGGCCAGCACCGACAGTGCCGCAGCCGACGAACGCGCGCCCATCCACTTCGGCGCCATCGGCTGGGAAAGCGGTGCATTGACCACCGAGATCCTGCGGCTGATCGTCGAGCACGGTTACGGCTACCCCACCGACACCTTGCCGGGTAGCACCGTCAGCATGGAAGTGGCCCTGGCACGCAACGACCTGCAGGTGATCGCCGAAGAATGGGCCGGGCGCAGCCCCGCCTGGGTCAAGGCCGAGCAGGCCGGCCAGGTATTCGCGCTCGGCGACACGGTAAAGAACGCCGAGGAAGGCTGGTGGGTGCCGGCCTACGTGATCAAGGGCGACCCCGCACGCAAGCTCGCGCCGCTGGCCCCCGACCTGCGCACCGTCGATGATCTCAAGCGCTACCCTCAGGTATTTCGCGACCCAGAGGCGCCGGACAAAGGCCGCTTCCTCAACAGCCCCAGCGGCTGGACATCCGAGACGGTCAACAGCCAGAAACTCAAGGCCTATGGCCTCGACACCCTCTACAACAATTTCCGCAGCGGCTCGGGCGCAGCCCTGGATGCGGAGATCGGCTCGGCGATCCGGCGCGGCCAGCCGGTGCTTTTCTATTACTGGAGCCCGACGCCGCTGATGGGGCGCTACGACCTGGTGCGCCTGGAGGAGCCACCTTTCGACGCAGCTGCCTGGGCCACCCTGACCGATGCCAAGCACCCGGCGCCCAAGGGCAGCCGCTCATTGCCGGCCAAGCTGTCGATCGGCGTGTCGGCGCCCTTCCGCCAGCAATACCCGGACCTGGTCGCGGTATTCGAGAAGGTCGACCTGCCGATCGACCGACTGAACAAGGCCCTGGCACGAATGAGCGAAACCCGACAGCCACCGCGTGATGCGGCCCTGGCGTTCCTGCGCGACAACCCGGCGGTGTGGAAGGCCTGGTTGCCTGCCGAGGCCGCCGCCAAGGTCGAGGGGGCGTTGTGAGCGCAGGCTTTCCCGAGGCACTGCAATTCTCTTTCGCCGCATGGGTCAACCGCCTGGTCGATTGGCTGGTGCTGCACTACGGCAACCAGCTGCGTCATGTCTCGGACCAGCTGCTGCAGGTCCTGGTAAGCCTGGAAAACGGCTTGCGCCTGCTGCCATGGTGGCTGTTGCTGCTGGTAGTAGGGCTGCTCGCCTGGCATGCCAGCCGTAGCCTGCTGCGAGCGATGGTGCTGTGCGCCTTGCTGGCGCTGATCGGTATGCTTGGGCTCTGGGACAAACTGCTGCAGACACTGGCCCTGGTACTGGTCAGCACGGGCCTGTGTGTGTTGGTGGGCGTGCCGCTGGGGATCGTACTGGCGACCCGGCCGCTGGCCCGGCGCCTGCTGTTACCGGTGCTGGACGTGATGCAGACCTTGCCGGCATTCGTCTACCTGATCCCGGTGCTGATGCTGTTCGGCCTGGGCAAGGTGCCCGCCGTGTTCGCCACCCTGGTGTATGCCCTCCCGCCCTTGGTACGCCTGACGCAATTGGGCCTGGCACAGATCGACCCCTCGTTGCTGCAGGCCGCCCATGGCCTGGGCGCCAATCGTTGGCAGCGGTTGCGGCGCATCGCCCTACCCCTGGCGTTGCCGAGCATCATGGCCGGGTTGAACCAGTCGGTGATGATGGCGTTGTCGATGGTGGTGGTGGCCTCGATGATCGGGGCACGGGGGCTGGGCGAAGATGTGCTGGCCGGCATCCAGACGCTCAATGTCGGCCAAGGGGTCGAAGCCGGGCTGGCGATCGTCGCGCTAGCGATGGTCATCGACCGGATCAGCCAGGCGTATGGCCAGCCGGGGCGTTCATGAACCCTCGTCGCCACACAAAGGCAGCATCACACTGACCTGTAGGAGCGGGCTTGTCCCGCGATCAAGGGCGAAGCCCTTGCCATACCACCGCAGCTCCCGCAAAGCCTTATCAACGTTTCATGCAGCGCTGGTAACGCTCGTCCACCCTGCCGGCAAACCATGCAGTGGTCAGCTTGCGGGTGATCTTCGGGCTCTTGAGCTCGATCCCCGGCAACACCGCTCGCGGCATAGGTTTACCAGCCGCGGCATCAGCGAGGGCGAACACACCCTCATACAGCTCGGTGTCCTCGAACGCGAGGCTATCGCCCTTCTCCAGCTGGCTGCGGATCTGCGTATTGCGCAAACCAAGCTTGACCCCGAGCTTGCGGGCGGCCCGTTCGGTACTGCCAGGCATGATCGAACCCGGCGCGATCAGGTCGCCGTCGAGCGCCAACCGCTCCCCGGTCGCACGGCTCAGGGCTGCCTGGAACGCAGCATTGCGGCTGGCGTACCAGCCGGCGTTGAAATCGGCGAAGCGATACAGCTGACGCTGGTAATGGCTGGGGTAGCCCAGCAGGTGGGCAATACCGAAGTACATCCCACCACGGCGGGTGAACACTTCCTGGCGGATCGTCCCCGAGTGGCTGTAGGGGTAATCCCTTGCGTTACGCTCGGCGAAGTCGATGCTCACCTGCATCGGCCCTCCGGTGCGCACCGGGTTAAGCCCACCGAGCAGGGTTCTTCCCAAGGGCAGGCCGGAGATGAAATCGTCGAACAGGCCGCTCAGTTGCTTCTCGCTGCGTACCGCGAGCAACCGTTGCTGGTAGGTTTGGCCATTGGGCGATGGGGTCTTCAGCGCGCCATCGACCAGCAACCTGGGGATGTGCAGGCGCGCGGCACGGCGGTCGATTTCCTCCCGGGCGATGCGGCCCAGGTTCGGCACCTGCGGGTCTGCATTGAAGGTCGACTCCTGCTCGGTGACGGCCAGCACGGCGCATAGGTTGCTCTTACTGGGAGCGATACGCTGGGCAGCGAAGGCGACCTGGATGTCCTGAGCCCAACCGTCCCGGTCCCTGGTCGAGGCCGGCAGCAGGCGCTTGACCTGGGCCTGGACCTTGGCCGGGTCGGCCTCAGGCGCTCGCGGTGGGGTGGCACAGCCTTGCATCAGTACGAGGATGGCCAGCCCGCAAGCCACCAGCCGCCGGTCGATCATTTTCTTCAAGGCTGCTCGCCCACCAGATAGGTCTTGCTGATATGGCGGAACAATGGATGGGCGGCGCTGCCCATCCATTCGAACAGCACCATCTCACGGGTGACCACCTGGGCCCCGGCATCGCGCATGCGTGCCAGGCCCGCCGCCTTGCTGGCCGGGCTGCGGCTGTCGCAGGCATCCTCGACCACGAACACCTGCTTGCCCAGGGCCAACAGGCCGAGCACGGTCTGCAACACACAGACGTGCGTTTCCATGCCACAGACAATCACCTGCTCGCGCGCCATCAGGCTCGCCGGCAGGCACTGCGCGGCCACGCAGGAAAAATGCTGTTTCTCCACCACTTCGGCGGCCGGCGCTGCTGCCAGCAGCTCGGCCAGGGTATGCCCCAAGCCCTTGGGATACTGCTCGGAAATCACCGTGGGCACTTCCAGTTCGGCGGTCGCGGCCAGCAACCAACGCGCCCGCGCCCGCGTGCCCTCCGGGTCGCTCATGGCGCCTATGAGTTTTTCCTGGATATCGACGACCAGCAGCGTGGCCTTGTGAGAATCGATCAGCATTGACTGCCCCTTGCCTGGGAACGTAGCGGCCTGCCGTAGGCCACGAAGGCTACTAGGCTGGCCGAGGCAAGGGGGTGGCGTCAATCATGCGCAACGCCGATAGGCGCCGAGAGCGTTGGCCAGCACGGCCAGAACACGGTCTTCGTGCTCGTGGATGAAGAAATGCCCGCCGGGGAATACCTCCAGGGAAAAGTCGCCCACCGTCTCCTGGCGCCAGGCCAGCAATTGTTCCTGGCTGGCCCGGTCGTCCTCGCCGCCGAGCACATGCAACGGGCAGCGTAGCAAGGGGCGGTGGCGGTAGGTATATCGGCCACATAGCAGGAAGTCGGCGCGCAGGACCGGCAAGGTCAGGCTCATCAGCTCCTGGTTGGCCAGCACTTCCTCCGGGGTACCCTGCAAGTCACGCAGTTCTGCGATCAGAGCGTGATCAGGCCTGGGCTCGCGCCAGTGGCCGGCCTCGTAGTCTTCCCGGCGAGTCGGCGCCGCGGTGCCACAGGCGAACAGCGCCAGCGGCGGCGGGCAACCCACGGCCTGCAGTTCATGGGCGAGCTCGAAGGCCAGCAACGCCCCCAGGCTATGGCCGAGCAAGGCATAAGGCGCATTGGCCTGCAGGCGCTGTTCGGTGGCCAGTTGCCGGGCCAGGGCCTGCATGTCGGTCTGCAGCGGCTCGCCCAGGCGCGCACCACGCCCGGGCAGCTCCACCGGGCATACTCGCAACCAGGCCGGCACCTTGCGGCGCCAGCGGCTGTAGACCATGGCGCTGGCGCCGGAATAAGGCAGGCACAACAGGTTCACCTCGGTCACCGGCAACGCCTCATTGCGCCTGGGCCTGCGCCATCTTCTGACGCAGGCTCAGCGGGCGCATGTCGGTCCAGACTTCATCGATATAGGCCAGGCACTCCTGCTTGAAACCGCTCTTGCCCACCGCGCGCCAGCCGTTGGGGATGGCCTTGTAGTCTGGCCAGATGGAATATTGCTCTTCGTGGTTGACCACTACCTGGAACACGATATCGTCGCGGTCGAATACGGACGTCATTGCCTGTCTCCTTGAATGTTGAAGGCCGATGCGCAGTGCGCAGGGCGGCTCTCCATCAAACGAAGGGCGAGCGGGAAAAATTAATCGCCTGCCTTTGCAAGCGGCGCCGATGGTGGCATATATCGAGCTTCCCTTAATGGAGCGTTTTCTCATGCTCGGCGTAACCGACTACGGCGCATTCGTCGTTGCTTTCCTCATCCTGCTGGCCATTCCGGGGCCCGGCAACTTCGCCCTGATCACGGCTACCGGCAAAGGCGGTATCAAGGCTGGCCTGGCCGCCACCTGTGGGGTGATCCTGGGCGATCAGGTGCTGATGTGGCTGGCGGTGGCCGGGGTCGCCACGCTGCTGGCCGCCTACCCCGCCGCCTTCCACGTGGTGCAGTGGGTGGGGGCGGCCTACCTGGCCTGGCTCGGCCTGCGCATGGTGTTGAGCAAGCCTGGCGCAGCCCCACGGGAAAGCCGCATGGCCAATGGGCATTACCTGCGCCAGACCATGATGATCACCTTGCTCAACCCCAAGGCGATCATGTTCTACATGGCGTTCTTTCCGTTGTTCGTGGACCCGGTGCATCACCAGGGCGTGGTCACCTTCGCTTTCATGGCGGTCACCGTGGCGGCACTGACTTTTCTCTATGGTTTGGTTGCGGTGGTGCTGACCCATCACCTGGCCGAGCGCATGCGTGCCAACCCACGCATCAGCAACCTCCTCGAGCGCCTGGCAGGCGCCTGCCTGGTGGGGTTCGGCATCAAGCTGGCGGCGATGCGCTGAGGTTCAGGCGTCACGCAACAGGTCGTGGGCATCGAGCAGGCGGAAGGCAACCTGCGGGTTACGCTCCAGCCCACGACGGATCGCGGCGGGGATCGACTGGCGCGTCTTGCGGCACAGCCCCGGTTGTTCGTCCAGTTCGATGACGATGCCGCGCATGGTGCGCACTTCGTTGTAGCCCGGCGCGATACGCACCCGAATGCCCAGTTGCTCGTACAGGCGCACCTGCAGGCGCTGCAGGTCTTCCAGGTCCTTGAGGTTTTCCAGGCGCTCGAGCAGGCGCTTTTCCTCCTGGCGGGTCAGCAACAGGATACGTTGCGCCTGAGGCGGCCCTTCGTGCAGCCGCTCGCGCCCACAATTGCAGGCGCCCGGCGGGCAGGGTTGGCGAAGGGGTAACTGGGTGCTGGTCATGGAGCAAGCATAGATCTTTCCCTGTCCAAGTTCATGAGGCAGGGATCGCCTGGATGAAAACGCCAATGACGTGCCGCACTTTTCCGGCAAGCGGTGGTCTACCCCCTCTTTTGCCGAGTTGCAATCGATTGCCGGCCGTTATTCGCAGTGCACAAGGCAGGGCCAAAAGCCCTGCGCTTGTGTAGGATGAGCAGCGCAACCTAGGCGCTGCCAGTTCATAGGGAGATCTTCATGCGCGTCCTGTCATCCGTTGCCCGTCTTGCCGTCCTGTCGCTGGGCCTGGTGGCGTGCGCCAATGCCCTGGCCTTCAGTGGCGAAGAGGGGCAGCTGATCGAGTCGATCAACGCCTACCGCAGCCAGGCCCAGCGTTGCGGCGGGGAGGCTTCGCTGGAGTTGCCCCCGCTCAACAGCGACACCCGCCTGGCCTTGTCGCCCGAAGGCACCCGCGACCTGCAGCAGGCCATGACCCGCGCCGCCTATCCGATGGTCAACGTACAAGCCATCAGCCTGTCCGGCCCACGCGATGCCCAGGCCGCGATGCGGGCCATCGAGGAAAGCTTCTGCCAGGTGGTGCTCGACCCGCAGTTCGTCGATATCGGGGTCAGCCAGGAGGGTCGTGACTGGCGTATCGTCCTCGCCCGCCCTTTGCTCAGCGGGCGCCTGGGCGACTGGCAGGCCGAAGGGCAGAAACTGTTGCAGGAAATCAATGCCGCACGCAAGGTACCGCGCCAGTGTGGCGGCCAACCCTTCGCAGCGGCGCCGGCGTTGGGCTGGAACGCCACCTTGGCTGGGGTTGCCGCCAACCATACCCGAGCGATGGCCAACCAGAACTTCTTCGACCACCTGGACCGCGACGGGCGCACCCCAGGTGATCGCGCAGAGCTTGCCGGCTACCTGTACCAGCAAATCGGCGAAACCATTGCCGCCGGGCGCGACACGCCACGCAAGGTCGTGGACGGCTGGCTGGCAAGCCCCGGCCATTGCGCCATCCTGATGAACCCTGAGTTTCGCGAGCTAGGCGCCGCCTATGCCGTGGACCCGAAGAGCGACGCCGGGATCTACTGGACAGGCGTGTTCACCTCGCCGCAATGACCTTTGCGGGCATGATGAGGCCTGTGAGCGCGCGCCGCCCGCGCGGCGCATCGAGAGCGGCGCTCGACCTTACCGTCCCCGCGGCTGCCGCGGCACACCCTGCCGCAACGCCAACGCTGTACAACCAAACCGTCGCCGTACGCACTTGCCCAGGTAGCTGGCATCTCCCAACCCCACCTCATCGGCAATCTGCGCCAGGCTGTGGCTTGTGTTGATCAATCGCCAGCGCGCCTGCTGCAGGCGCAGCTCCTGCCACCAGGCCTTGGCGCTCATCCCGTGGCTGGCCTGGAACTGGCGGTCCAACTGGCGGCGGCTGATGCCCAGCTCAGCCGCCAATTGCTCGATCGACAGCGAGGCGCCCAAGTGATGGCGCATCAGCGCAGTGGCACGCTGGACCTGACGCCCCTGCTGCCCTGCCCCGGCGTCCAGCGAACGCAAGGCATGACGGCTGTCTCGGGTCTCGTCCACCAGCATGTCAGCCAGGCCCTTGAGTGCGCGGGCTCGCCCGCAGGCCCGTGACAGCAGTTCCACGGCCAGGTCGATGGCTGCGGTCCCGCCGGCACAGCTGATACGTGCACCATCGAAACAGTACAGCTGCTCGCGTTGCACCTGCAGGTGAGGGAACGCTGCGCGAAATTCAGCTTCGTGCCGCCAATGCACCACGACTTTGTGGCCATCGAGCAGGCCGCAAGCGGCCAGGAGAAACGCTGCGTTATCGACGCAAACCAGCTTCACTCCAGCGCGCACGGCACGTTTGAGCAGTGCCCGGTAAGACGGCGCCAGGGCAGCCGTTGCAGCGGCACTGCGCCCGCCGAACAGCACCAGGTAATCGTAGCCCTTGAACGCCATCTGCTGCGCGATCACGTCCACCTGCACCACCGCACCGCTGCTTGAGGACACGGGCTGCGCGTCCAGGCCCAACAATGCCCAACTGCAATAACGCTGGCGGCTGTAATCCTCATCGTCGGCGCTGAAACGCAACTTGTCGAGGAAGGCGCCGAACGGCAGCAAGGCGAATTCCGGCAGGGGAAGGATCAACAGTCGGATATCGGGTGTCATTGAAAAACACGTCCAGAAAACGCTATGGAATGTCCGAATATTACCCTTCAAACGATGCTTCGTGCTCTAGACTGGCGCCCGTCCCTACCCTAAGGCGCTGCTCATGGCATTGGATACCTGGCTTCTCTACCTGCTGGCCAGCATAGGCCTGTCGTTGACCCCCGGTCCGAACAGCCTGCTGGCCCTGACCCATGGCGCGCTCTATGGCGCCCGCCGCACGTTGTTCACGATCGTAGGTGGCGTGTTCGGCTTCAGCGCCCTGATCGCCCTGGCCATGTTCGGCCTGAGCGCCTTGCTGCACACCTCGGCCTCGTTGCTGCAGGTGCTCAAGTGGGTTGGCGGGGCCTATCTGCTATGGCTGGGCATCCAACTCTGGCGCAGCCCGGCCATGCGTCTGGAACTGGCCGTCGGCAGCCCACGCGTGGGCAATGGTGGCTTGTTCCGCCAGGGTTTCCTCTGCGCCGTGGCCAACCCCAAGGTACTGCTGTTCTACGGCGCCTTCCTGCCGCAATTCATCGACCCGCAACGCGGGCTGGCGATTCAGTTCTTGATCATGGCCGCAACGTTCGTCAGCGTGGAGTTTCTCGTCGAGTACCTGCTGGCGCGCCTGGCCCTGGGCGTACGCCCCTGGCTGACCAAGGGCGGGCGCGGCTTCAACCGCTGCTGCGGGACATTGTTCGCATTGATCGGCGTGGCCTTGCCGTTGGGGCGTTGAAGCCATGTGACTGTAAGCGGTAGAAGCGCCACGGCAGCAGAACCGCAGCCACCGCCAGGCCACAGGCAAAGCCGACCCACACGCCGACAGCGCCCAACGGCGAATGAAACGCCAGGCCGAAGCTCAACGGCAACGCCAGCAACCAATAGCTGACCAGCGTTACCCCCACCGGCCAGCGGTAATCCTGCAAGCCGCGCAAGGCGCCCAAGGCGGTGGATTGCAAACCATCGGCCACCTGCATGGCCGCCACGACCACGAACATCGGCACGGCGATAGCGATGACCTGAGGGTCATCGCTCATGGCCTCGGCGATACGCCGGCCGAACAACGCCAGCAGCAGGGTGCTGCCAACCATCCAGGCTGTCACGCTGGTGAAGGTGGCGCTGCCGATGGCGTTGATCCGCGCATGCTCACCGCGCCCCTGAGCCTGGCTGATACGGATGCTCACCGCAGCGGCCATGCCCAGCGGCAGCATGTACAACAACGAGCCGATCGACTGCACGATCTGGTTGGCTGCCAACGCCGCGGAGCCCAACCATCCCAGCATCCAGGCGGCGATCACCACCGCACCGGCTTCGGCCAGGTAACCCAGGCCCAGCGGCCAGCCCTCGTTCAACAATGTGCGCCAGGTCAACTGCTGTCCGCGTGCCGAGCACCGATAAATCGCCAACGACGGCGCCAGCCACCAGTACGTGAATGCCAGCAGCACCGCCAGGGATTCGGCCAATACGCTGGCAATGCCGGCGCCCAGCAACCCCAGCGCCGGCAAGCCGAAATGGCCATGGATCAAGGCATAGCTCAGGGGAACGTTGAACACCACGGCGCTCATCACGATCACCACTGCCACCCAGGGCCGGCCAATGGCTTCCAGTACGTCCTTGAACACCACCGCCAGGCAGAACGGGATCAGGAACACAGCCATTGCCTGCCAATAAGGCGTGAGCAACTGCCCATCCGGCAACGGTACGCCCGCCCATTGCAACACCGGCAGGAGGGCGAGCATGGCCAGGCAGCCCAGAATACCTGCCAGCAACCCGTAGCCCAGGCCGGCGCGCAACGTTCGCGCCACGGCAGCGGTGTCGCCAGCACCGAAGGCATGCCCCACACGCACGCTGAGGGTGGCGAGCATGCCGTACAAGCCTGCATGGAAGATCAAGCCGGTACTGGCGGCGAGGGATACACAGGCCAGCACCACCGTCCCGAGCGAAGCGAGCATCAGCGTATCGGTCAGGCTGATCAGCTCACTGGCAGAAAGGCCAAGCACCAAGGGCAGGGCCAGACGCAACAGGGCGGGGAGCTCATCCAGCCAAGTGGTTTTTCGGCGCTGAAGCGTTGCAGACATGGCACGAACCTCTATTTACATACGCTGCGTATGCTAATAGCTGTTAATTACATACGCAACGTATGTTAATTTCAGCGCATCGTATCCCGCCGGACGCCACCCATGCCTGTTACCCGCCGCAGCCGCGCTGCCATGAGCACAGAGACCACAGAACGCCTGATCGCCGTCGCGCGCCGCCAGTTCGCGGAGAAAGGCTTTGCAGCAGTGGTCATGGACGACTTGTGTGCCGAAGCCGACCTGACCCGTGGCGCCCTGCACCACCACTTCGGCGGCAAAGCCGGCCTGTTCACGGCGGTGGTGACCGCGTTGCTCGATGAGATCAACCTGGCCCTGGATGAACGCTTCGCCACCCACAGCGATCCCTGGGACGGTTACCTCGACACCTGTCTGTATTACTACGACCTGCTCCACGACCCCGCCCTGCGCCGCATCCTCCTGCAAGATGCCCCGGCAGTGCTCGGCCCACGCCTGCGCGAACTGGAAGAGCAAAGTTATATAGGGCCAATGGTCGAAGGGCTGGCGCAGCTGCAACGAGCCGGCGTGCTGCGGGACTTCGACCCGGTCGCCATGGCGCACCTGATCAATGGTGCCATGGGTGAGAGTGGCATGTGGGTGGTCGCCCAGGACGACCCACAAGCGGCGGCAGAACAGGTCAAGGGGGCTTTGAAGTGCCTGATGGAGGGGTTGCGCCGCTGATTTCCAGGCAATGCGACCATTGTTCAAAAGCATGAATTAGCGCCAGCTTTCCAGCGAAAATCTATTTTTTCATCGCCTGTTCGTGACAAAACCGGGTCACTCCCCCTGCGACAATTCGTCTCGAAAAATTATGTACTAACTTGTTAATTATCTTTTGAAAGGCCTAAACTGCGCACCGTCCCACCTGCGAGAACACTGGCAATGTCACAATCACCTCGCGCCCTTGGCGCTTCAACTTTCCTCCTGGTCGGCCTGGGCGTGGTCATCGCCCTGCTCGGCCTTCTCCTGGCCGCTGGCGGCGTCAAACTGGCGGGGTTGGGAAGCTCTTGGTACTTCCTGATCGGCGGCTTGGCCATGGCCATTTCCGGCGTGCTAATCGCACGGCGCAAGCCGGCAGGCGCCTGGCTGTTCGCTGCATTCTTGATCGGCACGGCCATCTGGGCCGTGCTCGATGCGGGCCTGGTGTTCTGGCCGCTGTTCTCGCGGCTGTTCATGTTCGCAGCCATCGGCCTGGTGGTCGCGCTGGTGTACCCGGTACTGGTACGCGCCAATGGTGGCAAGGCCGGTCCAGGCGCATACCGCGTGGCGGCGGTACTGGCCGTTGCGTTGGCGGTTGCTGCCGGCAACATGTTCGTCGCCCACCCAAGCGTTGCCCCGACCGGCAAGGGCCCGGGCCTGACTCCCGTCGAGCCGGCCAAGGCGCAGAAAGACTGGGCCCACTATGGCAACAGCGAAGGCGGCAGCCGTTTCGCCGCGCTGGACCAGATCAACCGCGACAATGTCGACAAGCTGCAGGTCGCCTGGACCTACCGCACAGGCGATGTGGCGCTGAGCGACGGCAACGGCGCCGAAGACCAACTGACACCGCTGCAAGTGGGTGACAAGGTGTTCGTCTGCACCCCGCACAACAACCTCATCGCATTGGATGCCGACACCGGCAAGGAAATCTGGAAGCACGCGATCAACGCCCAGTCCAAAGTCTGGCAGCGTTGCCGCGGCATGGCCTACTTCGACGCCACCGCACCGATCGCCCAGCCCACCCAACCCGACAGCTCGCCAATCGCCACCGCTCATGTACCGGCCGGCGCGAACTGCCAGCGCCGGCTGCTGACCAATACCATCGACGGCCGGTTGATCGCGGTCGACGCCGACAGCGGCGCATTCTGCGAAGGTTTCGGCGACAACGGCCAGGTCGACCTGAAGGCGGGCCTGGGCGATGTCCCGGACTCGTACTACCAGCTCTCCTCCGCCCCGCTGATGGCGGGCACCACCGTGGTGGTCCGCGGCCGTGTGGCCGACAACGTCCAGACCGATATGCCAGGCGGTGTCATCCGTGGTTTCGATGTGATCACCGGGCAAATGCGCTGGGCCTTCGACCCCGGCAACCCGCAGCAGCGTAACGCGCCGCAAGGCGACGCCACCTACGTGCGCAGCACGCCCAACAGCTGGGCGCCGATGTCCTACGACCCCTCGATGAATACCGTCTTCCTGCCGATGGGCAGTTCTTCCACCGACATCTATGGTGTCGAGCGCAGCCGGTTGGACCACACCTACGGCGCTTCGGTACTGGCCCTGGACGCCAGCACAGGCGATCAGAAATGGGTGTTCCAGACCGTGCACAACGACCTGTGGGACTTCGACCTGCCGATGCAGCCGAGCCTGATCGACTTCACCCGGGACGATGGCAAGACCGTTCCGGCCGTGGTAATCGGCACCAAGGCCGGCCAGATCTACGTACTGGACCGCGCCACCGGCGCACCGCTGACCCAGGTCGATGAAGTACCGGTCAAGCCAGGCAACATCCCCAACGAGCCGTACTCGCCGACCCAACCGAAGTCTGTCGGCATGCCACAGATCGGCGCGCAGACCCTCACCGAGTCGGATATGTGGGGTGCCACCCCCTATGACCAGCTGCTGTGCCGCATCGACTTCAAGCAGATGCGCTACGACGGCCTGTACACCGCGCCGGGTACCGATCTGTCGCTGAGCTTCCCCGGCTCGCTGGGCGGCATGAACTGGGGCAGCATTTCCACCGATCCGGTGCATGGTTTCATCTTCGTCAATGACATGCGCCTGGGCCTGTGGATCCAGATGATCCCGTCGCAGAACAAAGGCCAGGCCGCCTCCGGGGGTGAAGCGCTGAACACCGGTATGGGCGCCGTGCCGCTCAAGGGGACCCCTTACGCGGTGAACAAGAACCGCTTCCTGTCGGTGGCTGGTATCCCGTGCCAGGCGCCGCCGTTCGGCACCCTTACCGCCATCGACATGAAGACCCGCCAGGTGGCCTGGCAAGTACCGGTGGGCACCGTCGAAGACACCGGCCCCCTCGGTATCCGCATGCACCTGCCGATCAAGATCGGCCTGCCGACCCTCGGCGGCACCCTGTCCACCCAAGGCGGCCTGGTGTTCATCGCCGGCACCCAGGACTTCTACCTGCGCGCCTACGACAGCAGCAACGGCAACGAGATCTGGAAGGCCCGCCTGCCCGTGGGCAGCCAGGGCGGCCCGATGACCTACGTCTCGCCCAAGACCGGCAAGCAGTACGTGGTGGTTACGGCAGGCGGTGCGCGGCAGTCCACCGACCGTGGCGACTATGTGATGGCCTACGCCTTGCCATAGATCACCGCCCCAATCGCCGGCAAGCCGGCTCCCACAACGTCTGTGCGCCACCTGTAACAGTGGAATCTGTGGGAGCCGGCTTGCCGGCGATTAGCCTCTTACTGACAACCCGAGATTTTGCAATGCCACCCGTTTTTCGCGTCATCCCCACTGCCCTGTTCTTGACCCTGGCCAGTACCACCGCCCTGGCCAGCAGCGACCTGACGACCCGCAACACCCTGACCGGTGACTGGGGCGGCCTGCGCCACCAGCTCGAAGAAGACGGCATCAGGTTCACCGGCGACTACAGCGGCGAAACCGCCTACAACGCCCATGGCGGCCTGCACCGTTCTGCGCGCTACTCACAGAACCTCAAGCTCGGCGTGCAGTTCGACCTCTCCAGGCTCTACGGCCTGGACAACGGCGGCAAGGTCCAGCTGACCCTCAACGATCGCCGCGGCAACAGCGCCTCCGAAGACCTCGTGGGCAACCGCCTGCCGATCCAGGAAAACTACGGCGGCCTGTATACCCGCCTGACCGAACTGAGCTACGAGCGCACGCTGTTCACCCCGGCCCTGAACGTCAAGCTCGGCTACATGGCCATGGGCAACGACCTGGGCGGGTTGGACAGCGGCATCCTGTGCAACTTCATGAACGCAGGCTTCTGTGGCCACCCGCTGAACATGTCCGGTGGCAGCGGTTGGACCAACTACCCCAACGCCCACCTGGGCGTGCGGGTGAAGTACGACCTGTCGCCCGCCTGGCAATTGCGCGTGGCGGCGTTCAATGTCGACCCCGAAAGCAACGGCGATTCCAGCCGCGCCTGGCACCTGGGGCCGCGGCACACCACCGGGACCGTGGTACCAGTGGAGCTGGTGTACAAGCTGCAGGGCGAATTGCCCGGCGAGTACAAGCTCGGCTACTACTACGACAGCTCCGACGTGAAGCGCATCGGCAGCGACAAGGAAGTCTCCGGTCGTGGTGGCCATTACCTGCTGGTCGACCAGGCTGTGTGGAACGACCCCACATCGCCTGGGCGCACCCTGCATGCCTTTGGCCAGTACTCAGCCTCGAGCAAGGCCGCGTCACCGTTCACCAAGTGGTACGGCGCGGGCGTGGTGCTGTACAAGCCGTTCGAGGGTCGCCCACGCGACACCCTGGCCCTGGGTTATGGCCGCGCGGTGCCCAACCCGCGTAGCCGCGATGTGCTACAGGATGCGGCGCTGGCTGCCGGGCAAGGCTTCCCCGACCTCGACAGTGCCGAGCAACTGATCGAGCTGAGCTATGGCTACCAGGCCACGCCGTGGCTGAACCTGCGGCCGGATGTGCAGTACATCATCGAGCCGGGGGCCTTCTCCGGGCAAGACATCGACAATGCGCTGGTCGTGGGGCTGCAGATCAAGGCGACGTTCTGAACCGTGCCTTGTGCCGCTTTGCGGGCATCGCGGCACAAGGTTGCACCTAGAGGGGCGTTGCCATGGCTACCCAACTTTTTCCTACCTACCGAACATATTTTTAATAATTTTCCGTTCCCGTCCCCTGCTCCAGTATTCGCCGCAACTACAACAACAAAGAGCGGTGAACACGATGAGTACGAGTGCGTCCATGCCTGCCACCGCGCAGGCGAATCAAGCCGGCTTTCGCCGGGTATTGGGGTTAGGTTCGTTGTTGGCCGTGGCCATCGGCCTGGTGGTGTCACAGGGTGTGATGGTGATGATGTTGCAAGGCGTCGGTGCCGCAGGCCTTGGCTTCATCGTGCCGCTGGGCCTGGCCTATTTGCTGGCGCTGAGCTATGCCTGTTCGTTCTCCGAGCTGGCCTTGCTCATACCCCGCGCCGGCAGCCTCTCCAGCTACACCGAAGTCGCCCTGGGCCACTTCCCGGCCATCCTGGCGACCTTTTCCGGCTATGTGGTGGTGGCCATGTTCGCCCTGTCGGCCGAACTGCTGCTGCTCGACCTGATCGTCGGCAAGGTCTACCCGGGCGTCTTCCCGCAATTCTCGGTAGCCTTCGCCGTGCTTGGCCTGTTCACCGTGCTCAACCTCATGGGCATCGACATCTTCGCCAAGCTGCAGAACGCCATGGCGGTGGTGATGGTCATCGTGCTGCTGATCCTTGGCATCGCGGCCATCCATGAAGGCCATGACGCCGGTGCTACCCATGCGCTGCTGCAGGGCGATTGGAACCCCATGGGTGCTGGCGTGCTGGCATTGACGGCGATGGCCGTGTGGGGCTTCGTCGGCGCCGAGTTCGTCTGTTCGCTGGTCGAGGAAACCCGCAAGCCGGAGCGCAATATCCCACGTTCGATGATGATTGGCCTGACCGTGATTTTCGCCACCATCGCCCTGTACGGCCTGGGTGCGCTGTTCCTGGTGCCACGCCAGGCACTGTCTACCGATGCCCTGCCGCATTACCTGTTCGCCACCACCGTGTTCGGCAAGACCGGCGAAGTGTTCCTGGTGATCGCGGCGGTCACCGCCACCTGCAGTACCCTCAACACCTCGCTGGCAGCCATTCCGCGGATGCTCTACGGCATGGCCTGCAATGGCCAGGCGTTCCCGCAGTTCAAGCGGCTCAGCGTCCGCGCCAATACGCCCTGGGTAGCGGTACTGTTCGTCGCGGCCATCACCGGCCTGCCGATCCTGGTGATGGGCCAGAACGCCGCCGCCATCAACCTGCTGCTGCTTTCCGCTGCTCTGGCCTGGTTGCTGGCGTACATCATCGTGCACCTGGATGTCATTGCCCTGCGCCAGCGCTACCCGCAGTTGGCGCGTCCGTTCCGCACGCCGTTCTATCCACTGCCGCAAGTGTTCGGCATTGGCGGGATGCTGTATGCGATCTGGTATGCCTCGCCGAGCCCCGAGATGAGCGGCAGGATCTTTGGCGTTGCCGGGGTGGTGCTGGCGGTCGTTTCGCTGATCGCGGTGGTGTGGATCAAGGGTGTGATGAAGAAGCCGCTGTTCAAGCCTGAGGCGATGTGAACCTGGCCGGCTTTTGTTGGCTGAACTGACGCTGTCGCGGGGCAAGCCCGCGATAGCGTCAGTACAAACCTCAGCCAACGCTCAGGCGCTTCACCAACCGCAACAACATTGCATCGCACCCACGCAACTGCTCGAGACTGATGAACTCATCTGGCTTGTGCCCTTGGTCCATGCTGCCCGGCCCGCATACCACGGTCGGGATACCCGCCTGGTCGAACAGCCCACCTTCGGTGCCGAATGCCACGGTGCCGAACGCATCCGTACCACTGAGCAGCGCCACCAGTTGCGCCGCCTCGCTGTCGGCCGGCGTCGCCAATCCTGGGTAGGCACTGAGCGGTTGCCAGTAGATGTCGCTGTCGGCGCTCACCGCACGCATACGCGGCAACAACTCGGCATGGGCATAGGCCTGCAGCTGGTCGACCACGGTCTGGGCCTCGAAACCGGGCAAGGCGCGCACCTCGAAGTCGAACGCGCAGTCGGCCGGGACGATGTTCAACGCCCTGCCCCCTTTGATCACACCGGTCTGTACAGTCGAAAACGGCGGATCGAAGCGTTCATCATGGTGCTCGGGTCGAGCCAGGCTGTCACCGATCTGGCCCAGCTTACCGATCAACCGCGCAGCGTATTCGATGGCATTTACACCATAGGGTGCATAGGCCGAATGGCAGGCTGCGCCCTGTACCTGGCAGCGCATGGCCAGCTTGCCCTTGTGTCCGAGCACCGGCCTGAGTTCAGTGGGCTCACCGATCAGGCACAGCCGTGGCTTGTGCGCACGTTGCTCGAGGGCGGCGAGCATGGAGCGCACGCCCAGGCAGCCGACCTCTTCGTCGTAGGAAAACGCCAGGTGCACCGGCAGTTTCAATGGCTGGGCGAGGAATGCCGGCACCGCCGCGAGCACCGATGCGATAAAGCCTTTCATGTCGGCGGTGCCACGCCCGTAGAGACGTCCATCTCGCTCGGTCAAGGTGAAGGGTTCGACTGTCCAGGCCTGCCCGTCCACCGGTACCACGTCGGTATGCCCGGACAGCACCACACCGCCGCAGTCCTGAGGGCCGATGGTGGCGAACAGGTTGGCCTTGCTGCCTTCGTCGTTGAGAAACAGCTCGCACGCCACTCCCAACCCGGCGAGGTAATCGCCAATGAAATCGATCAGCTCCAGGTTCGAGTCGCGGCTGACGGTGGCAAAACCCACCAGCCGCGCCAGCAGGTCGCGGCTGCTTGACTCATTCATCGCCCGGCACCCCATAGCTGGGCGCAGCGGTAGGGTCCAGCGCCCGGGTCACGTAAGCCTGCATCTGTGGACGATAGGCTTGCCACAGTTTGCCCAAGGCGCCGATGGGGTCGTCGTCGGCCCAGTCGACCCGCAGGTCGACCAGCGGCCAGGTCAGGTCCCCGGCAATCTTCATCGCCGCCGAATGCACCGGCCCCGCTTCGCCACCAGCCGCCATTGCGGCGTGCATGGCCGCCAGCAATCGGTCGCCCAGGTGCCCCGCAGCCTGTTCGAACGCCTCGACCATCGCCTCGATCACATGGATGGAGGACAACAAGTTACCCGCTGCCGCACATTGCAGGCCGGCCACCGCGTTGTGCACACCCAGCGCCTCCCTGCCGGTGAACAGGGCCACCTGGCCCTGGCTGTCGATCACCGTCACCTGGCGGTACTCGCTCCAGCCGTTGGCCCTGAGCACCTGTTCCAGGGCTGTGCTCGGCGCCTGCCCGTGCTCCAGGGCGTCCAGGACTTGAGGGCCCAAGGCCGGCAACGTGATGTTTTGCGTGGCCACCGCGCCCACGCCTGCGCGCACCCAGGGGCAACGAGCCCCCACGGCGATGCTCGACGAGCTGATGGCGATACCGAGCTGTCCGGTTTCCGGGCAGCGGCCGATGATGGAAAAGGTCATGTTCCAAGGCTCCTGAGGGTCTGTTCGATGCCCGCCAAACAACAGCTTTTCGCGCGGGTAAATGCATTCTGGGCAAAAGCCAACGGCCCACGAAACCAACTTTTTCCTAGGACTTGGCAAGCAAAAAACTACGTCAATAAAACAGAGGAAATGCGCACCCCCAAAGCCTCTGAACACACCTTAAAGTCCCGCAGGTCAAGGCCTTCGTTAATTTATGGGCAAGCATTAGCTAAATAATATTTTCGCGATCCAAGCGGCGTCCCTAGTCTGGCCCCAGGCAAAGGCGGTACCCCACCGACCTGAATAAAACCGCCTTCGAAGAAGGGCTTTGACATGACATTGAACACTCTTGAAATCGACACCCTCGTGGTCGGCGCCGGCCAGGCCGGTGTGGCCATGAGCGAACACCTGAGCAAACTCGGCGTGCCGCACCTGGTGCTCGAACGCAAGCGCATCGCCGAAGCCTGGCGCACCGGGCGCTGGGATTCGCTGGTGGCCAACGGCCCCGTCTGGCACGACCGCTTCCCCGGCCTTGAATTCGACCTGGACCCGGACGCCTTCGCCGGCAAGGACCAGGTCGCCGATTATTTCGAGACCTATGTCCGCACGTACAACCTGCCCGTGCGCACCGGCGTCGACGTGAAGCGCGTGGTACGCAACACCGATCGCCCGGGCTTCACCATCGAAACCAGTGAAGGGGTGGTCCGCGCCAACCGCGTGGTAGCCGCCACCGGGCCGTTCCAACGTCCGGTGATCCCAGCCATCGCGCCGAAGGACGAACGCCTGCACCAGATCCACTCCGCCGCCTACTACAACCCCGCGCAACTGCCCGAGGGCGCCGTGCTGGTGGTTGGCGCGGGCTCTTCCGGGGTGCAGATCGCCGAAGAGCTGATGCGCGCCGGGCGCCAGGTGTATTTGTCGGTGGGTGCCCATGACCGGCCACCGCGCAGCTACCGCAACCGCGATTTCTGCTGGTGGCTGGGTGTGCTCGGTGAATGGGACGCCGAGATCGCCAAGCCCGGCCGTGAACACGTGACCATTGCCGTCAGTGGTGCCCGCGGCGGGCATACCGTGGACTTCCGCGCCCTGGCCCACCAGGGCATGACCCTGGTCGGCCTGACCCAGTCGTTCGACAACGGCGTGGTGCGCTTCCAGGCCGATCTGGCCGACAACATCCGTCGTGGCGACGAAAACTACCTGACCTTGTTGGACGCGGCCGATGCCTACGTCGAGCGCAACGGCCTGGACCTGCCGGAGGAGCCCGAGGCCCGCAAGCGCCTGCCGGACCCCGACTGCATCACCAACCCGCTGCGTGACCTGGACCTGGCCAAGGCAGGCGTGAGCACCGTCATCTGGGCCACCGGCTATGGCGTGGACTTCAGCTGGCTGCAGGTCGACACCTTCGACGCCAACGGCAAGCCACAGCACCAACGCGGGGTATCCCGCGAACCTGGCGTGTACTTCCTCGGCCTGCCCTGGCTGTCACGTCGCGGCTCATCGTTCATCTGGGGTGTGTGGCACGACGCCAAGCATGTGGCCGGCCACATCGCCACCCAACGGACCTACCAGGCCTACCGCGATCGCCGGCAGCGCGAAGCGGATGCCGAACAGACGCCTTCCTCGATCAAGAAAGTCAGCACCTTCGGAGCACTCTGATGCCTACCCATACCCGTATCCGCATGTTCAACACCAAGGCGACCTACCCCAACCAGACGCTGGACAATGACCTCTGCCAGGCGGTACGCGCCGGCAACACCGTCTATGTTCGGGGACAGGTCGGCACCGATTTCGAAGGGCGTCTGGTAGGCCTGGGCGACCCCCGGGCCCAGGCCGAACAGGCGATGAAGAACGTCAAGCAGTTGCTTGAAGAAGCAGGCTCGGACTTGTCGCACATCGTCAAGACCACCACCTACATCACCGACCCACGCTTTCGTGAGCCGGTGTACCAGGAAGTCGGCAAGTGGCTCAAGGGCGTGTTCCCGATTTCCACCGGGTTGGTGGTGGCGGGGTTGGCACAGGCTGAATGGTTGATGGAAATCGATGTGATCGCCGTGGTGCCTGATCAGGTGTGATGCGACAAGGGCCGCCCTGCGGCCCAATCGCGGGGCAAGCCCGGTACAAGGATGTGGGCCCGGGCTTGTCCCGCGATGTTCTTATAGCTGCTCCAACTGCTCCCGGCAGAACTCCACGAACAACTGCGCCGGCTTGGTCAGTTGCACGCGCTTCAGCCGCGCCGCCGCGAGCCCCGACAATGCCACCGGCTCGGCGATATCCACGGTCACCAAGCGCTGGCCATCGTAGGTGTATGGCGAATGCGGCCGGGTCACCAACAGCGAAAAACCGAACCCCTGCCCCACCATCCCCCGCACCATCTCGATCGACGGCGAGCTGAAGACGATGTTCGGTGTCAGGCCCATCTCGTTGAACAGGCTGACGAAATAGGTTCGGCTCGGCGCCACGTCGAGCAAGATCATCGGCTCCGGACACAAGTCACGCAGGGACACCTGGGCCTGGCCGGCGAAGCGGTGTTTCTCCGGCAGCAATACGTAGGGCTTCTGCGGCGCCATCAGTGGCTCGGCCTCGATGGTGCCATCGAGGTCATGGTCGTAGAGCAATGCCAGGTCGAAGGTACCGGCAGTCAACCCTTGGATCAGGTCCTGCTGCTCACCATCGCGCAAACGGATATCCACGCCTGGGTAGCGCTCGCGAAAGCCGGCGATCAACCTGGGCAGGTACAACGGCGCCACGGTCTCGAAACACCCGATGTCGATCTGCCCGGCCACGGTGTCGTTGTCGGCCAGGGCGTTCTGCTCGAATTCATGGGTCATCTGCAGCAGGGCCTTGGTCTTGGCATAGAAGCGCTTGCCGCTGGGTGTCAACGACACGCCCTGGGCATGGTGACGGATGAACAATTGCACACCGAAGCTTTCTTCCAGGCTCTTGATGGCCGTGGAGATGGACGGCTGGGCGATGTACAGCTGGCGTGACGCCTCGGCGACACTGCCCGCTTCCACGGTGGTGACGAAGTACTTGAGTTGACGCAAGGTATAGGAAGCCACAGGCACCTCTCTGGCGCCGTGGGCGGCGCGCGGGATTTTTCCTGCCACCATACCTTAGCGCCGGGCTGGCCGGCGCTTCGGTGGCCAAGGATTTGCCTATGGCTTGAGCATATTTTCCATGGAGCCTGTAGGAGCGGGCTTGCCCCGCGATTGGCCGGCCCGGTTACCGCGCTTGCATGGCAAGGGCGTCGCCCTTGATCGCGGGACAAGCCCGCTCCTACAGGCCCTGCAGCCCCCCTACTGAACGACCCCGCAGGCAACCCGGGCGCCACCGCCGCCCAGCTTCTCGGGGTGATCGCTGTGGTTGTCGCCGCCGGCATGCACCATCAGGGCATGGCCCTTGAAATCCTCGGCCTTGAGCCGGGGCGCCAATACCGGCGTCATGGCCTTGCCGTCGGCGCCGACATACAGCGCCGGCAGGTCGCCGCGGTGGCCGCTGTCGTCATAGGGGCCCTTGTGCGCATTGGTCGCATCCGGGTCCCAATGCCCGCCTGCGGCACCGGCCGGCACTGGCTTGCCGTTTTCCTCGGCAGGGTCGCACGAGGGGCGCTGGTGCAAATGGAAACCGTGCACACCGGGTGGCAGGTCCTTGAGGTTCGGGGTGAGCAAGGTGCCGTACTTGCCCTGTTCGAGGGTGACCGTGCCGATCGGCTTGCCCGGGCCATCCGGGCCGGCCAGTTTCAATTCCACCGTCTGGGCGGCCTGGGCGAGGCCGGCGGTGGCCAGCAATGCGGTCATTACCACTGCTTTCATGACATTTCTCCATGGCGAGGGATATCGGGCTTCATACATGCCCACCTATCAGGTGGGACTGCGCAGGCTGCCAGCGATTCCATCGCGCCACAGTCAGAAACACTTCCGTCTTTTGTAAGGAACCTCTGCGCAGGGGGTGTTTTCTACCCAGTACCTACCACCCTCGGAGGCTCATCGAATGCTCGATCCCAAAACCGGCATGCAACCTGGCGAACGCTATACAGTGGATAACGAAGAGCGTACCTGGCAGTTCACCGGCTTCTTCCTCGACGGCAAGTACTACCTCGGCCCCGACCTGCAGACCGCCCTCGGTTGGCTTGAGGGCACGCGGTTCTATTACGACGATGTCGACCCCGACGGTCAGCCGATCTTCCCGGATCGCCTGGCCGGGACCATCGAGGATCTGGTCCTGACCCTGGCCGACGGGACGACCCTCAAGCTCGAAGGCTCGCTACAAGGCCACCCGACGGATGCACGCAAAGGGCTTTGACGTGCACCCGAGGGCACTCAGTGCCTGACGCCCAGCATCCCACGTTCGACGATGAAATCGATCACCGTCTGCACCCCTTCGCCCTGCTTGAGGTTGCTGAAGGTCCAGGGCCGCTCCGGCCGCATACGTCGGGTGTCACTGGCCATGACCTCGAGCGAAGCGCCGACATAGGGGGCCAGGTCCGTCTTGTTGATCACCAGGAAATCCGATTTGGTGATGCCAGGCCCACCCTTGCGCGGGATCTTCTCGCCCTCGGCCACATCGATCACATAGATGGTCAGGTCTGCCAGCTCCGGGCTGAATGTCGCACTCAGGTTGTCGCCGCCGCTCTCCACGAAGATCACCTCGAGGTTGCCGAACTTCCGTGCCAGCGCTTCCACGGCAGCGAGGTTCATCGAGGCATCTTCGCGAATGGCGGTATGCGGGCAGCCGCCGGTCTCCACACCGACGATGCGCTCGGGCTCCAGGGCGCCGGCCTCGGTGAGGATGCGCTGGTCCTCCTTGGTGTAGATGTCGTTGGTCACCACGGCGATCTGGTAGCGATCGCGCATGGCCTTGCACAGGGCTTCGAGCAGTGCAGTCTTGCCGGAGCCGACGGGGCCGCCGACACCGACGCGCAGGGGTTGCTGGTAGTGTTGCATCAAGGCAGTCCTCAGGATCGGAACAAACGGGTGTATTGGGTTTCGTGGCGTGACGAGGCGATCGCCAGCAGCGGCAGGCCGCCGCCGAGCTGCTCGTCATCAAGGGCCAGGGCGTCTTCGAGTACGGCAGGTAGCGCCTCGCCCAGGTCCCGCAGGAGCGTCTGGGCGGCTTGCTGGCCGAACGGCACCAGCTTGACGCCCGCCATCACCGCCCCTTCCAGCCAGGCATAGCCATGGCCCAGGGCCAACTGGCGCAGTGGGATCGCCCAATGCGCGCCAAGCCAGGCCATGCCGCCCAACTGACAGCGCTCAAGGCTTGCACGCCAGACCGGTGCCTGGCCCAGCTGCCAACCGTCGAGCATGCGCGCCAACGCGCTGCCACGCTGCTGCTCTTCCAGCCGTAGCTCGGCGGTTTCCCGATTGGCCAGCAGGAAGCGGCTCCAGTGGTCGAAGCATTCGGCATCATCGTCCAGGCAAGCCTGGTAGAGCCGTGCCAGCACCGGCCAATCGAGAAAACCGAGGGTGTCGTGCAACTGCTCGCGTTGCCAGGCGTAGAAGCTCGCGACATCGTGCACCCAGCCGGCCTCCACAGCCCATTCCAGGCCTTGGGAATAGGTGAAGCCGCCCACCGGCAGGCCGGGGCTCGCCAGTTGCAGCAGGCGCAACAGCGCCATATCGTTCTTCATCAGCCGGCCAGCACCAAGGCCGCACCAGCCAGCAGGCCGCCACCGAAGGCTTTCTGCAGCCGTTGATGGCGGCGCAACAGGCACCCCACCGCGAAACCAGCCAGCAACAGCAAGCCGCTGACCGTGACGAAGCCGGCACTGAACAGCCAGAAAGCGCTTGGCGTCGCTTCCACGCCATGGGCCCAGCCATGGAACAGGGCGAACAACGGCATGGCGAGCGCCAACATCAACTGGCGGCTGGGCAGCAACACGGCGCCGGCGGCCACCAACAGGGACACGGCGATCATCGTCTCCATGCCCACCACATCACCGAAGAAATGCCCGCACACAGCGCCCGTGAACATCGCCGCCAGGGTGGCCAGCGGCAAGCTCAGGCTGCGCCGGGTCAAGGCCGCCAGTACGCCGGTGCCCAGCAGCATGAGCAGGTGATCGAGACCGGTCAGCGGATGCAGCAGGCCATCTTGCAGGGGATTGCCGTCATGGCCTGGGTGGGCGACCGCCGGTAGCGCCACCAGCAGAAGAACCAGGGTGAAAATCTTTTTCATCGAAAACGCCTTGAGGTCAGGAATGGGCAGGCAAGCGCACGAACGGATGCCCGTGGGTGTGGGGGGTACTTTGGTAGGCGCCCGCTTCAGGTTCGAACGGCGCCTCTTCGGTGATCACGGCCAGGCCCAGGCCGTACAGCATGTCGTCCAGCACCGGGTCGTGCTGGTAGCGCAACAGGCCCGGCTCGATCTGCAGCGGCACGTGGCGATTGCCCAGGTGATAGGCAGCACGGGCCAGCAGCAACGGGTCCACACAGCGCACCGTGGACACCTGCTCGGGGGCCGCCACGACCCTCACCACCTGCGAACCTAGGGCATCGGCGAGCAGTTCGCCGCCACGCAGCAGGTGGCCGCGCTCGAGCATCAGCCCGGCTTCGCGCCCATCGTCCAGGGTTACGCGCAAACGGCTCTTGATGCGCCGGTCCACATCCAGGGTTACGGTACCGGTCACCGTGTCGGCCTCGGCGATCCGGCGGGTCAGGACAATCATGGGCACTCCTTCAGAACAGGAAATAACGTTGGGCCAGCGGCAGCTCGCGGGCCGGTTCGCACACCAGCAACTCCCCATCGGCCCGTACCTGGTAGGTTTGGGCATCCACCTCGATATGGGGCTGCAGGCTGTTGTGGATCATGTCGGCCTTGCGCACCCGCCGGCAGCCGTGGGCCACGCCGATCAGGCTGCGCAGGCCCAGCTCGTCGGCCAGCCCACGGTCCATCGCCAGCTGTGGCAGAAAGGTCATGCGCGTGGCATGCCGCGCCGCGCCCAGGGCACCGAACATGGGCCGGTAATGCACCGGCTGCGGGGTCGGGATCGAACCGTTGATGTCGCCCATCGGCGCCGTGGCGATCATCCCGCCCTTGATGACCAGGGCCGGCTTGACCGCGAAGAACGCTGGCGACCACAGCACAAGGTCCGCCAGCTTGCCCACTTCCACCGAGCCCACTTCATGGGCGATGCCGTGGGTCCGAGCCGGGTTGATGGTGTACTTGGCGATGTAGCGCTTGACCCTGAAGTTGTCGCTGTAGCCGCTGTCCGGTGCCAGAGGCCCGCGGCGTAGCTTCATCTGGTGGGCCACCTGCCAGGTGCGCAGCACCACCTCGCCGACCCGGCCCATGGCCTGGGAGTCGGACGAGGTCATGGCGAAGGCGCCCAGGTCGTGGAGGATGTCCTCTGCGGCGATGGTTTCGCGGCGAATGCGCGATTCGGCGAAGGCCACGTCTTCGGCGATGCTCGGGTCCAGGTGATGGCAGACCATCAGCATGTCCAGATGCTCGTCCACGGTGTTGACCGTATAGGGCAAGGTCGGGTTGGTGGACGACGGCAGCACGTTGGCCTGCCCCGCCGCGCGGATGATGTCCGGCGCATGGCCACCGCCGGCGCCTTCGGTGTGGAAGGTATGGATGGTGCGATCGCCGATGGCCGCCAAGGTGTCTTCGATGCAGCCGGACTCGTTGAGGGTGTCGGTATGGATCGCCACCTGGATGTCCAGCTCCTCGGCCACGCCCAGGCAGCAATCGATGGCGGCGGGCGTGGAGCCCCAGTCCTCATGCAGCTTCAGGCCCACCGCGCCGGCGGCGATCTGTTCGCGCAGCGCTTCGGGGCGTGAAGCGTTGCCCTTGCCCAGCAGGCCGATGTTGATCGGCAGGCTGTCGGCGGCCTGGAGCATGCGCGCCAGGTACCAGGGCCCGGGGGTGCAGGTGGTGGCATTGGTGCCCGTGGCCGGCCCGGTACCGCCGCCGATGAAGGTGGTGACGCCGCTGGTCAATGCTTCCTCCACCTGCTGCGGGCAGATGAAATGGATATGCGAGTCGATGCCGCCTGCGGTGACGATCTTGCCCTCGGCGGCGATCACTTCCGTGCCCGGGCCGATCGGCACGGTGACACCGGGCTGCACGTCGGGGTTGCCCGCTTTGCCGATGGCGGCGATACGCCCGCTGCGCACGCCGATGTCGGCCTTGACGATGCCCCAATGGTCGATGATCAGGGCATTGGTGAGCACCAGGTCCATGGCTTCGGCGGCGCGCATCTGGCCTTGCCCCATGCCGTCGCGGATGACCTTGCCGCCGCCGAACTTGACCTCCTCGCCGTAGATCGTGAAGTCCTTTTCCACTTCGACCCACAAAGCGGTATCGGCCAGGCGCACGCGATCGCCCACGGTAGGGCCGAACATGTCGGCATAGGCTTGCCGGGAAATGCGGCTCATGCCCTGCCCTCCAATGCGCCCATCACCTTGCCTTGGAAGCCGAAGACCTCGCGCTTGCCGGCATAGGCCACCAGTTGCACGGTCCGCGCCTGCCCTGGCTCGAAGCGCACCGCGGTGCCAGCGGGGATGTCGAGGCGAAACCCGAATGCCGCCGCACGCTCGAAGACCAGGCATGGGTTGACTTCATGAAAGTGGTAATGCGAGCCGACCTGCACCGGCCGGTCGCCATGGTTGGCCACGCTGAGGCGGAGGGTTTCGCGGCCGACATTGAGCTCGATGTCGCCCTCTACGACCTGGACTTCTCCGGGAATCATGCTCGGCTCCTTAGACGATGGGGTCATGCACGGTCACCAGCTTGGTGCCGTCGGGAAAGGTCGCCTCGACCTGCACGTCATGCAGCATCTCAGGCACGCCTTCCATGACCTGTTCTCGCTGCAGCACCTCACGGCCCAGGCTCATCAGCTCGGCCACACTGCGCCCATCGCGCGCACCCTCCAGCACTGCGGCGCTGATCAGCGCTACCGCCTCGGGGTAGTTGAGCCTCAAACCACGTGCCAGGCGCCGCTCGGCCAACAGCGCGGCGGTGAATAGCAGCAGTTTGTCTTTCTCTCTCGGGGTCAGCTCCATGGCGTCTCTCTCAGGTGGCCCAGATGCGCGGCGGACACGGCGCCAGGCCAAGGACGGCCGGACGCAGCATGTGCCAGAGGCGCTGCAGGGTGTGTTGCAGGTGTTGGTTGTCATGGTCGAGCAAACGAATCACCAGTAGCTGCCCAAGCAAGGTTGCGCCGGCCGGATTGCCCAGGCCTTCGAGCACTTGCCTGGCCTTCTCCAGCACAGCGCCAGTTGCAGGCGCGGCGCAGAAAGTGGCGACCAAGGGATGACCGCCCAGCTTCTCCAGCCGACCGTCTTCGATACGCAGCCGCTCGTGCAGGCCGATGTCGTCTGGCATTTCGATATGCAGGCGACTGTCCAGGGCCCCCTGCGCGAAGCGCTCGCCCATCACCGGTCGGCCCAGGCACAGGGTCTCCCAGGCCAGCAAGCGGGCGCCGGGTTCGAGGGTGAAGCGGCTATCGAGGCGGGCCCTGGCCCCGTCGAAGAAGATGCTGTCCTGAGGCAGCCATTCCAGGGTGCTGCCGGCGGCCAGGTGGAAACGCTGCACGAGCTGCGCGGTCGGGCCGATGCTGCGGTAGAACTTGCTCGCCCCCGGCATGGTCAACAGCGCGTGGCTGCCCGGTTCGAGGTGAACATCCAGTGCCAGCCGGTCACCGGCGACGATGCCGCCAGGCGGATGCAACACATAGACATGGCACGGCGCGCCTTCGGGGTGAAACGGGCGCTGCACCAAAAGAGGACCGACGTGCCGCCGCGCACCAAGGCAGGTCATGCCCTGACGCTGGATGAAGCGCAATTGCAACTGCGCATGCCAGCCAGCCGCCTGCCCGTTCTGTTCGACCTGCTCTGCCAACGACATCCTGTAACCCTTGCTGTACCGGGCCTCACGGCCATCGGAAAGGTCGTGCACAACGTCATGCAGCGACGCTGGCCTGACCATTCGATCAATATTCGCTGGCTGGGATATAGCAGGGAGTGGGCCAACTTTGCAGGTGAACCTTGATGAAACCTTTCATGCCCTTTGCGTAACGCGTTGCAGATCCAAGCCGATACAACCTGGCGTCAATTCATGACTGGACGTTTCCGATCCGCGGCGGATGTATTATCGTGGCGAGGTGCGCATATAAAAGCAGCCTGAGCGATCAGGCCCTAGGCAATACAAGAGGGTGTCATGAGTAACGAGAGCATTAACTGGGACAAGCTGGGCTTCGACTATATCAAGACCGACAAGCGCTACCTGTCCGTATGGCGCAACGGCGAGTGGGACAAAGGCACCCTGACCGAAGACAATGTGCTGCACATCAGTGAAGGCTCTACCGCCCTGCACTATGGCCAGCAATGCTTCGAAGGCCTGAAGGCCTATCGTTGCAAGGACGGTTCGATCAACCTGTTCCGCCCCGACCAGAACGCCGCCCGCATGCAGCGCAGCTGCGCCCGCCTGCTGATGCCGCAGGTGCCGACCGACGTGTTCATCGAGGCCTGCAAGCAAGTGGTCAAGGCCAACGAGCGCTTCGTGCCGCCGCACGGCAAGGGTGCCCTGTACCTGCGCCCGTTCGTGATCGGCACCGGCGACAACATCGGCGTGCGCACCGCCCCCGAGTTCATCTTCTCGATCTTCGCCATCCCGGTCGGCTCGTACTTCAAAGGTGGCATGAAGCCGCACAACTTTGTGATCTCCAGCTACGACCGCGCGGCCCCGCAAGGCACCGGCGCAGCCAAGGTCGGTGGTAACTATGCAGCCAGCCTGATGCCAGGCGCCGAGGCCAAGAAGAACAACTTCGCCGACGCCATCTACCTGGACCCGCTGACCCACAGCAAGATCGAGGAAGTCGGCTCGGCCAACTTCTTCGGCATCACCAAAGACAACGAGTTCGTCACGCCGAAGTCGGCCTCCGTGCTGCCAGGTATCACCCGCCTGTCGCTGATGGAACTGGCTGCCTCGCGCCTGGGCTTGAAAGTGGTCGAGGGCGACGTCGAGATCAACAAGCTCGACCGCTTCATCGAAGCCGGTGCCTGCGGTACTGCTGCGGTGATCACGCCGATCGGTGGTATCGAGTACAACGGCAAGCTGCACGTGTTCCACGACCTGGAAAAAGTCGGCCCGGTTACCCAGAAGCTCTACAACGAGCTGACCGGTATCCAGAGCGGTGACGTCGAAGCGCCAGCAGGCTGGATCGTCAAGGTCGCCTGAGGCTTCGCCATCCCCTGGAAAACGGGGCATGCCAGCAATGGCATGCCCCGTTTCCGTTTGGCGATCGCGTTCTGGGCGCCAGATGAATTTTTCTTAAATCCGCCGTTGTCTATTCTTTGGCACAATCGAGTCTCCAATCGCTGCCCAGGTACTAGCATGCCCCGCGTACTGACCATCGAAGACGACGCCGTCACCGCCCAGGAGATCGTCGCCGAACTGTCCAGCCATGGCCTGGAGGTGGACTGGGCCGACAATGGCCGTGAGGGCCTGTCCAAGGCCATCGGCGGTGGCTATGACCTGATCACCCTGGACCGTATGTTGCCGGAGGTCGATGGCCTGACCATCGTCACCACCTTGCGCAACCTGAAGATCGCCACCCCGATCCTGATGATCAGCGCGCTGTCCGATGTCGACGAGCGGGTGCGGGGCCTGCGTGCCGGGGGTGACGACTACCTGACCAAGCCCTTCGCCTCCGACGAGATGGCCGCCCGGGTCGAGGTGCTGCTGCGTCGCAACAGCGTGCCCATGACCCAGACCCGGCTGCAGGTAGCCGACCTGGAGCTGGACCTGATCAGCCACGAGGCCCGCCGTGGCGAGCAGACCCTCAACCTGCTGCCCACCGAGTACAAGCTGCTGGAGTACCTGATGCGCCATGCCGGCCAGGTGATCACCCGGATGATGATCTTCGAGGAAGTCTGGGGCTATCACTTCGATCCGGGCACCAACCTGATCGATGTGCACATCGGCCGCCTGCGCAAGAAGATCGACCCGCCCGGCCAGAGCCCGCTCATCCGTACCGTGCGGGGCTCCGGCTATGCCATTGCCGAACCCGTCTAAGGGCTGGAGTTCTTCGACCAGCCGCCTGCTGGCACTGTACAGCTTTCTGTTCGTGGCCTGGAGCAGCATCCTCATGGGAGTGCTGTACTTCGAAGTGTCCAGCTACCTGAACAAGCTCACCCGCCATTCCATGCTGCAACGCCAGCATCTGTTCGCCCATATGACCGGTAAGCAGCTGGACGATGCCTTGATCGCAAGCCAGGCCTTCGAGGAGCGCAGCTTCGATGCCTACGGCCTGTTCGACGCCCAGCTCAACCCGATCAGCGGCCGGATCCGCGCCATTCCGCCAGAACTCGGCCTGGACGGCCAGGTGCATGAGCTCAAGCGCTGCCTGGACGCCGACGACCCACACGTACCCCGCGACAGCTGCGATGCGGTGGCGATCCAGGTCAAGGACGGACGCTGGCTGGTGCTGGTGCGTGACAACGGCTCCTTGTTCGTGGTCACCCGGATCATCCTCCATGCCCTGCTCTGGGGCATTTCCCTGACCCTGATCCCCGGCTTCGCCGGCTGGTACCTGCTACGCCGCAGGCCACTCAAGCGCATCCGCGCGATCCAGGCCCAGGCCGAGCTGATCGTCGCCGGTGATCTCACCCATCGCCTACCCCTATCGGCCCGGCGTGACGAGCTGGACATGCTGGCAGCCATCGTCAATGCCATGCTCGATCGCATCGAACGGTTGATGCACGAGGTCAAGGGCGTCTGCGACAACATCGCCCACGATCTGCGCACACCGCTGACCCGCCTGCGGGCCCAGTTGTATCGGATCCGCCAGCAAAGCGGCGACCACGCTCCCGAGGCGCAGGCCCTGGACCAGGCCATCGGCGAAACCGATACGTTGATGGCGCGCTTCCGTGGCCTACTGCGCATCAGCGAGCTGGAAGATCGCCAGCGACGCGCGGGCTTCGTCGAACTGGACCCGCACGCCTTGCTGGTGGAGCTGCACGACTTCTACCTGCCCCTGGCCGAGGATGGCGGCATTCGTCTGGCGCTCGTGCAACCGGAGCAGCTACCGCCCCTGCATGGCGACCGGGAACTGTTGTTCGAGGCACTGGCGAACCTGGTAGGCAATGGCATCAAGTTCACCCCCGACGGCGGGCAGGTACGCATCCACGCCAGCCATGATGCCACTGGCGTGCATATCGCCATCGAGGACAGCGGGCCGGGCATTCCCGAGGATGAGCGCGCAGCAGTTTTGAAGCGCTTCTATCGCAGCGAGGAAGGTCATCGTCACCCAGGGTTCGGGTTGGGCTTGTCGATCGTCGCGGCGATCGTCGACCTGCATGGGTTCCGACTGGAGGTAGGGGCCAGCGAGCTGGGTGGGGCGAAGCTGGTGCTGCATTGCCCTACAGGTGGTCTACCCAAATAACGAATGGGGCCGCATTGCGGCCCAATCGCGGGGCAAGCCCGCTCCCACAGATTCTCCATGACCCTTGGGATCGGTGAACAACCTGTAGGAGCGGGCTTGCCCCGCGATTGGGCTGCAAAGCAGCCCCGCTCGATGGATCAGTCGGCCAGGCGCCAGGTGGTCCCGCCCTTGCCATCCTCCAGCACCACGCCCATGCCGGTCAGCTGGTCGCGGATACGATCGGACTCGGCCCAGTTCTTGTCCGCACGCGCCTGCAGGCGCGCCTGGATCAGCGCTTCTACTTCGGCCGCATCGACCTTGCCTTCGGCACCGGCACGCAGGAAGTCATCGGCCTCCAGCTGCAGCACACCCAGCACATCGCCCAGTTCGCGCAGGCGGCCTGCCAGGCCTGCGGCGGCCTGCGGGTCGACATCGCGCAGGCGGTTGATCTCGCGCACCAGGTCGAACAGCACCGCACAGGCTTCGGGCGTACCGAAGTCATCGTTCATGGCAACGCTGAAGCGCTCGACGAATTCCTCGCCGCCCTTGGCCGCCACCCGCGGCAGCCCACGCAGCGCATGGTAGAAGCGCTCCAGGGCGCCCTTGGACTCGCGCAGGCTGTCTTCGGAATAGTTGATGGCGCTACGGTAGTGGCTGGCCACCAGCAGGTAGCGCACCACCTCCGGGTGGTACTTATCGAGCACGTCGCGGATGGTGAAGAAGTTGTTCAACGATTTGGACATCTTCTCGCCGTTGATCCGGATCATGCCGCAGTGCATCCAGGCATTGGCGTACGGTTTGCCGGTAGCCGCCTCGCTCTGGGCGATCTCGTTCTCATGGTGCGGGAACTCCAGGTCGCTGCCGCCGCCATGGATGTCGAAGCTCTCGCCCAGGCAGCACGTGGACATCACCGAGCACTCGATGTGCCAGCCCGGACGGCCTGGCCCCCACGGCGACTCCCAGCTCGGCTCGCCCGGCTTGGCGGCCTTCCACAGGACGAAGTCCAGCGGGTCCTGCTTGGCCTCACCGACTTCGATCCGCGCACCGATGCGCAGGTCTTCGATCTTGCGCCGCGACAGCTTGCCGTAGCCGACGAACTTGCCGACCCGGTAGTACACGTCGCCATTACCCGGCGCGTAGGCGTAGCCCTTGTCGATCAGGGTCTGGATCATCGCGTGCATGCCGGGGATGTGGTCGGTGGCACGCGGCTCCTGGTCTGGTGGCAGGATGTTCAGGCGGCGCTCGTCCTCGTGCATGGCATCGATCATGCGCGCGGTCAGCTCATCGAAACGCTCGCCGTTTTCATTGGCGCGGTTGATGATCTTGTCGTCGATGTCGGTGATGTTGCGCACATAGGTCAGCTCGTAGCCGCTCTTGCGCAGCCAACGGGTGATCAGGTCGAAGGCCACCATGCTGCGGCCATGGCCCAAGTGGCAGTAGTCGTATACGGTCATGCCGCACACGTACATGCGCACCTTGTTGCCGTCCAGGGGCTTGAAGGCTTCCTTGGTCTTGCTCAGGGTGTTGTAGATGGTAAGCACGGCGATTCCTTAGCTGCCCCAGGAGTCACGCAGGGTGACGGTGCGGTTGAACACCGGACGGCCCGGCTGGCTGTCCTTGAGGTCGGCGCAGAAGTAGCCTTCGCGCTCGAACTGGAAGCGGTCCTCAGGCGCGGCCTGGGCCAGCGACGGCTCGGCGCGGCAGCCGGTCAGCACTTGCAGCGAATTCGGGTTGATGTTGTCCAGGAAGCTGCCGCCCTCCTCGGTCTTCTCCGGGTTCGGCGAGCGGAACAGGCGGTCGTACAGGCGCACTTCGCATTCGACGCTGCCTTCGGCCGGCACCCAGTGGATCACGCCCTTGACCTTGCGGCCCTCGGGGTTCTTGCCCAGGGTGTCGGGGTCGTACGAGCAGCGCAGCTCGACGATGTTGCCTTCGGCGTCCTTGATGGCTTCGTCGGCACGGATCACGTAGCTGCCACGCAGGCGCACCTCGCCGGCCGGCTCCAGGCGCTTGTAGCCTTTCGGTGGCTCTTCCATGAAGTCGTCGCGGTCGATGTACAGCTCGCGGGAAAATGGCAGCACGCGCACGCCCATGTCTTCCTTGGGATGACGCGGCAACTCGAGCTGCTCCACCTGGCCCTCTGGGTAGTTGGTGATGACCACCTTCAGCGGGCGCAGCACGCACATGGCACGCGGCGCGGTGCGGTCGAGGTCGTCACGGATGCTGAACTCGAGCATCGACATGTCGACCACGCCGTCGGAACGGTTGGTGCCGATCATTTCGCAGAAGTTGCGGATCGAGGCCGGCGTGTAGCCGCGGCGACGGAAGCCCGACAGGGTCGACATACGCGGGTCGTCCCAGGCATCGACGTGCTTCTCGTCCACCAGTTGCTTGAGCTTGCGCTTGGAGGTGATGGTGTAGTTCAGGTTCAGGCGGCTGAACTCGTACTGGCGCGGGCGCGCCGGCACCGGCAGCTTGTCGAGGAACCAGTCGTACAACGGACGATGGCTTTCGAACTCCAGGGTGCAGATCGAGTGGGTGATGCCTTCGATGGCGTCCGACTGGCCATGGGTGAAGTCGTAGTTCGGGTAGATGCACCACTTGTCACCGGTCTGGTGGTGGTGGGCATGGCGGATGCGGTACAGGATCGGGTCGCGCAGGTTCATGTTCGGCGAGGCCATGTCGATCTTGGCGCGCAGCACGCGCTCGCCATCCTTGAACTCGCCGGCCTTCATGCGTGCGAACAGGTCCAGGTTCTCCTCGACACTGCGCTCGCGGAACGGGCTGTTCTTGCCTGGCTCGGTCAGGCTGCCGCGGTATTCCTTGGCCTGCTCGGGGGTCAGGTCGCAGACATAGGCATTGCCCGACTTGATCAGCTCGACCGCCCAGTCGTGCAGCTGGTCGAAGTAGTCCGAGGCGAAGCGCACCGGGCCGGCCCACTCGAAGCCCAGCCACTTGACGTCACGCTGGATGGCATCGATGTACTCCTGGTCTTCCTTGGCCGGGTTGGTGTCATCGAAACGCAGGTGGCAGACACCACCGAACTCCTTGGCCAGGCCGAAGTTCACGCAGATCGACTTGGCATGGCCGATGTGCAGGTAGCCGTTGGGCTCCGGCGGGAAGCGGGTGACGATGCTGCTGTGCTTGCCCGAGTCCAGGTCGGCCTGGACGATCGGCCGCAGGAAGTTCGCAGGGACGGCGGGAGCGCCTTTGGCAGCGGCGTTGGGCGCGTTGTCGGCAGTGGGCTTGCTCATAGGATCCTTGAATGCTGGTGTTCGGCCTGGGTAGGCCGATTGAATCAAAGGGCCTATCATAGCCGAAGCAGTCAAGCTGCTGACAGCCGGGCTCGGACAAACAGGCGCGATTTATCGCAGCTATTTGTCGCAAGCTGGCAAAATGGCCGCCGCGCGCCTTGTGTCGTGGTCGCCCGATCCTGCGTCAGGTGACAAGTACGCGCCCTGCGCACCCTATTCCCGAATGCCTTGAAAGAGCGAATTCCAGCATGTCCAAAGTCAAACTGAGCACCAACCACGGCGACATCGTCCTGCAACTGGACGCCGAAAAGGCACCGAAAACCACCGAGAACTTCATTCAATACGTCAAGGACGGCCACTACGACGGCACCGTCTTCCACCGCGTGATCAATAACTTCATGATCCAGGGCGGTGGTTTCGAAGCCGGCATGAAGCAGAAACCGACCCGTGCGCCGATCCAGAACGAAGCCGACAACGGCCTGAAGAATGCCAAGTACAGCATCGCCATGGCCCGCACCATGGAGCCGCACTCCGCTTCGGCACAGTTCTTCATCAACGTCGCCGACAACGACTTCCTCAACCACAGCGGCAAGAACGTCCAGGGCTGGGGCTACGCGGTGTTCGGCGAAGTGATCGAAGGCCGTGAAGTGGTCGATGCCATCAAAGGCGTGTCCACCGGTTCCAAGGCCGGCCACCAGGACGTGCCGAAGGACGACGTGATCATCGAGAAAGCCGAGATCATTGAGTGATCCTGCTGATCTCCGATCTGCACCTGCAAGAAGAACGCCCGGACATCACCCGGGCGTTTCTTGATCTGCTCGATGGCCGCGCCCGCCATGCCAAGGCGCTGTACATCCTCGGTGACTTCTTCGAGGCCTGGATCGGCGACGACGCCATGACGTCCTTCCAGCAGTCGATCTGCCAGGCCCTGCGACGGCTGAGCGACAGCGGTACGGCGGTTTACCTGATGCACGGCAACCGCGACTTCCTGATCGGCCAGGCCTTCTGTGAAGCCGCGGGCTGCACGTTGCTGGACGATCCCTGCGTGGTACAGCTCGGTGGCGAGGCTGTGTTGCTGATGCACGGCGATACCCTGTGCACCCGCGACCTGGCCTACATGAAACTACGCCGCTACCTGCGTAACCCGCTGAGCCTGTGGATCCTGCGGCACCTGCCGCTGTCCACCCGGCAGAAGCTGGCGCGCAAGCTGCGTAGCGAAAGCCGCTCGCAAACACGCATGAAATCAACAGAAATCGTGGATGTCACGCCTGAAGAAGTGCCCAAGGTGATGGCGGCCCATGGTGTTCGCACTCTGATCCATGGCCATACCCACCGGCCAGCGATCCACAAGCTGACGGTCGATGGCCAGCCTGCCCGGCGTATCGTGTTGGGTGACTGGGATCGTCAGGGCTGGGCGTTGCAGGTCGACGAGCAAGGCTTCCAGCTGGCGCCGTTCGGCTTGCGCTGACTCGGCGCCCTGGCAAGGCTGCTACCCCTTTCAGTGCGGGGCGAGCCCGCCCCCACAGGTGCCTAGCCGATCAAGATCCAGGCTTGGCAGAATCGTGTGGGAGCGGGCTTGTCCCGCGATAGGGCATAGCCTATGTCAGCGGGTGATGCCCACTGCCATGCCCTTGTCAGCCTCACTGATCACATACCGACGGTACTGTGGGTCGGCCTTGATCTGCGCCTCGGTGAAGGGAATCGGAGCCAATTGCTTGGCCGCGAATGCCCGGGTCTGATCGTTTGCATGGGCCGATTCCGCCTCGCTGGACTGGGAGAACGCCAGCAATCCGAACGCTTGCGGCCCCTGCTCGTTGAAACTGACCAACTGTAAGTAGCTGGTACCGCTGACCACCAGACGCTTGCCTGCCCCATCGGGCACGCTGTACATGGCGTTGTACACGCCCAGTTCCTGGGGGCCACCTGGCACCGGAGTGCCATCGGCCGACTGCTGCACCTGCCCCCAGCGGCTGTCGCTCGCAATCCCGGCCTTGCCTACCTGCTCCTGGGAAGCCAATGCGGCCTCGTGTACGCGTTGGCGCACCGCTGCCTGCTCCACCGCAAGCCCGCGCGGGGTATGCAGGGGATCGACTGGGTCGAAGGCCACCCGCCATATATTTGATTGGGCCACCAGCGCGTCGAAGATATTGGCGAAATGCAACAGGCCGATGCCACTGGCCATGTCAGCCTTGCCGTCCCAGGCTGCCAGGCTTGCACATACCGCCTGGACGTCGGCGGGCGCGGTCTTGCACCAGGCCAGCAGGTCCGGTAGCACCAGGCTGGCTGCGTACACCTCATCGTCCAGCACCATGCGCTGCAGGTCTTCCAGCGTCAGCTTGCCATTGCCCTGAAGCCGCTGCAGCGCAAAACGGCTGCGCAGGCCCAGCGGTTGGCCCTCACGGCTGACCAACGGGGAAAAACCGGTCAGCGGTTGCGCAGGGTTGGCCATCCAGGCCGGGTCGTTGGAGTTCTGCACGAAGTCTTCGCGCACAAGGCTCGGCAGTAGCCGCGCCGGGAAAATACCCGGCTGGGCTGCCTGGGCGTCGGTCTTCCATTGACATGCGCTGCGCGAGCCATCAAGTACCACCAGCGGGCCGGCGGCCGAGGAGTCGCTGCAGCGAGCGAGCAGCTCCTGGTCCACATGCGGCACTACGGACTGGTTCAGGTAGGTCGCCTGGCCACCGGCATCGACCGCCAGGGTGTTGACCCAAGGGATGCCCTGCAACTGCGCCACCGTACGCTTCAGGCCATCCAGGCTGTCGGCATGGTTGATGGCGTACCACTGCTGCAGTACCCGGGTATTGTCCAGGTTGGCATCGCGCAGGCTGTAGGCGAACCGGTTGTCCCAATCCAGCCGGCCCGGCCAGCGCACCACAGGGCCGAACGTCGAGGCGTAGACCTGTCGCTCGACCTGCTGCAATTGGCCGTCCTCGCCTTTGACCGCGACGCTCAAGGTCTGGCGGCTCAGTGGCAAGGATTTTCCATCGAGCAAGTAGCGTGTCGGGTCCTTCGGGTCGAGCTGCAACCTGTACAGCGTGAAATGCTTCGAGGTATCGACCGTATGGGTCCAGGCCAGGTGGCGGTTGAAGCCGATATTGACCACCGGCAAGCCTGGCAAGGCGGCGCCCATGACATCCAGCTGGCCTGGGATGGTCAGTTGCATCTGGTAGAACCGCAGGCCGCCCATCCAGGGGAAATGCGGATTGGCCAGCAACAAGCCACCACCGTTGGCCGATCGTTGCGCCCCTACCGCCACCGCGTTGCTGCCACGGGCCATGGCGAACTGCGCCTGACGGCCCAGGGCCAGGCTGAAGTCTTCCTTGCCCAGGCGCGCAACCCGCTCAGGCGGAGCGGCCGCCACCAGCGCCTCGGCGAATTGGCCAACTCCGCCTTCAACCAGGAGCCGACGGGTCAGCTTGACCAGATCGAGGCTGCTGATCGGCCGCAACCAGTCCCCCTGGCCACACTCAGCAGGCAAGCCCTCTGCCCGACGCTCGACCAGCGCGCGGTTGTAGCCCTGGGCATAGCCCTCCAGCAAGTCGCGCACCGGCGCTGGCTGGGCTGCGAGGAAACCCTTGACCGCAGAGTCTGCATTGAGCCAGGCGAAGAAGAAGTCACTGTCCAGGTTCGCACGCTGCTCCACGGTTCTGCCCTGGGCGCCGAAGTAACGGGAACGCTCGCCGTTGACGGTCACGACCTCATTGGCCAACAGGCACAGGTTGTCCTGGGCGTAGGCATAGCCGATGCCATAGCCCAGACCTCGTTCGTCTTCAGCCAGGATGTGCGGAACACCGAAACTGGTACGGCGGATCTGTGCCGAGACCTCGCCAGCGGCTTCCCGCGCCTGGGCTGCCAAGCCAGCTGCAATCAATACGGCTGCCAGGCCAAGACGGGTCATAGGACGCGAAAATGTACGCACGGGCACTCCTGGAATTGGGGATATCCCGTACAGACGAACAGCTCAGTGGAAATTTTACGCAGGCCAAGGCGGAACGCCTGTCCGTTAAGACCCCATCGCCGGCAAGCCGGCTCCCACCTGTCCCGCGCTGTTTCAAAGACACCGCCATACCAGGGGAACTGACTTGCCAGCAGACAAGCAACTCAAGACAGTTGCTCCCACCTGTCCTGCGCTGCTGTTGTACACACCGCGGAACCTGTGGGAGCCGACTTGCCGGCGATGGGCTGCGAAGCAGCCCCAAATGCAGCCGATAAGGCTTAACTGACTGGCATTAGGCCAAGGCCCTGCATCGTCATGAACAGGACCCGAACATTATTTTTTCATCGTGGGCTGCAGTTTTGCCCGTCTCATTCGTCATACCCAATGAGGCACCCTTGTTTTCGGGACAGTCCACGAAAAGGAGCATTCACATGTATAACCCACAACCTGCATTGCAGAGCGCCCGCAACCCGGGCCCCAGCAGTGCCGGGCCAATCCCCGGCACTCCCGCACGCGCCGGCAATGAACAGATTCGCGAATTGCTGCGGGCCTTTGGGCTGCGCACCAGCCTGATCCGCCTGAAGGTCATCGATGCCTTGCATGCGGCTGATCGGGACGGCCGCAGCATTGGCGTGCGCGGCGTTCATGCGCAACTCGAGCAGTTGGATATCCCGTTGTCGTTCCTCAGCGTACGCGAGGTGCTCAAGCGATTGTGCGCCGAGGGCGTGATTCGCCTGGGCAGCGACAAATGCTACAGCCTCAACCCCGAAGCACGAGCGGTATTGGAACAGCCCGTGTCGAGCTGAAGGCATGGCCGGCCAGGGTTGGCCGGCCTGGCAGGCTCAGGGCTTCGGCCCGACCTTGCGGCGCAGGATACCGTTGATCACCACCACGACCACCGCGATGGCGATGGCGATGTACTGGAAGGTCTGCTCGCTGATGGTCCCCTGTTTCTGCAGATAGGACAGGCCCAGCATGAGGCCCAGCACCACCAAGATGATCAGGATGGAATATTTCAGGCGTTGCACATGTGTCATCGAAGGTTCCTTGCGACATCAGGGACGTGAGGCTCGCGTCGAGCCGCGGCCATGATACAACGTCACCGGCCGCATTTCCTGCTGCCTACGCCTTTCCCCACCTGAAAGCATCCGGTCTCCCCTATCCCTTGTTCGGAGGCCACCCGATGCGCACTGCCCGCTTGATCTACTGCATGCTTCTGTTGATGTCCCCTGCCGCCATGGCATTGGACACCACGATGTTATCCAACGACCAACTGCGCCAGCTCGCCCGTGAGCTGGAACCTCGCGCCGGCTCCAGCCAATGGCAACAGCTCTGGCAGAACATGCGCCGAGCCGGTTTCTTCAGTTCCCGCCCCGGCCAACTGCACCTGGCCATACCGCAAGCCCGACTGCCTGCCCTGGCCCGCCAGACGCTGGCCGAGGCCGACCAAGCCGATCCCCTGGACAAGGCCCGGGTTCGATATCGCAAGGACTTCAGCCCCCTGATCATCGGACGACTCGATACCGAGCGTTTCAGTGCCCTTTGCCTGGAAGTCGACTGGCGAGCCGTTCCGCAATCCCTGGCCCATGCACCGAAGGGCTACTTGGGCATGGTCGGCTTGCTGCAGGGGTACCCTTGCCTATGAGGTACTACCACCCTTAGAAGTCCGCGACGCAGCAAGAAACGAGTATTCGAGGCTTGTGGGCCGCAACTGAAGGCATCTCCTACATGGACAACCACCGCTGCCTGCAAATACTCGGGGCCTGAGGCTACATCCTGCGATCCGCTTGGCGCCTAGCAGATCCACTGGGCACTGTCTGAGAATCGACTCAGTGATCGGACAGATCGCCCTAACGGCACACCGCCGACAGCCTGCGCCACCAGGGACTTCACACCCGCTGCCAGCTCATTTTCGAGGGAACCCCATATGGAATTGCCAGACCTCAATCGCATCGACATTTCCCAATTGCCCCACTCTTTGCAATCACTGATCGAATGCATCGGCATCGAAAACGCCTATCGCCTTACCTGCGCCTATGGCGGTCGTCCCAAGTACATCCCCAAACACTGCGAACGCACCAAGCTCGCGGACGTGCTGCCGGCCAACGCGCTGCAGGCTTTGATCAAGCGCTTCGCCGGCGTGGCACTGGAAATTCCTAAGCCGGACCATTTCCTGCGCCAACTGCGCAACCTGCAGATCCAACAGGAAAGCGCCAACGGCCTATCGCGCAGCCTACTAGCCGACAAGTACGGCCTCAGCCTGCGCCAGATCGGCAATATCCGTCGCCAGGAAAACCACGCACGCTGATCCTCCCAACCAAAAGGAATCCCTACCATGCCAATCGACAACAGCCTCATTGGTTCTATCATCAACGCCTTGCCCATGGATCGCATGATCGCCGCGCCGCTGCAGGCGATGATCGATGCCCAGGTCACCGCCAGCAAGTCCTATGCAGATTTCCTCATGCAGGTCTGTATCCAAGAGGGCAAGGCCGTCGCCATCGAATTCAACTACGACGAAACCGTGGTCGATGAAGCGGGGCAATCACAAGGCACTGTCAGTCGGAAAATGCAGATCCCGCTGATGGCCGCCCTCTCCCACCCCAACATCTGTATCGAAGAGGGCCGGGTCGATTTCGAATTGACCATCAATCAGTTCGCCGAAGACAAATCCGCCACCAATGTCTCCGGAAGCGGGAATGCCTCTCTGGGGTGGGGGCCGTTCAAGCTTAACGTAAGAGCCAGCGCAAGCCACAAATCGGAGCAGACCCGCCGGACCGACACACGCGCACGCTATGCGTTCAATACCACGATCCGTCGCCAGGAACCGCCTGAAGCACTGCAGCGGGTCATGGACTTTCTGACCGATGCCGCTACCAAGCCAGTACTGGTCGATGAGACTGCCCAAGGCGCGAACTCGCCTGCCAATACCAACGCATCAGCCACTCCTGCACCAGGCGCGAACCCGCCTGCCAACGCCAACGCATCAGCCACTCCTGCACCAGGCGGGACACCCGTTGCCGGCCCTGGCAACGGATCGGGTGCCGCACCCAGCCCATCGCCTTAATACCTGATGGTTTCGCCTAGCCCCTTGACCTGCTCCCGCCCAACGGCGGGAGCCCGTGCAGCCTGAGGAACCTTTCGCGTGGATACCCGCCCCACCTGCCAAGCCCCCATGACATCGAGCGATCTATCCGACATCACCCGTGGCCTGCAGGAAGCAGCAGCCGCCACCAATACGTTGATCGCGCAACAATACATCAAGCTGTTCGACCAATTCTTCGACTACGACCCCGAGCAACTGGGGGCCCCTATGAAAGCCAAGATGGTAGAGATCGCCATGGACGGCCAGCATACCTTGCAGATTCCATTGATCGCCCTGGTGTCGCCGCGAGGCCTGGCTCTGGAGCGCATGCAGGTCGACCTCTCGGTCAGGGTCAACGGGATAGATGCGGGCGACCCGCACAAGGATACCCATGACAATGGCACGGCCCGCTTCCAGGTCACCGTCGGGGCCAATGGCCGTCGCGGGGACCAGCGCGACCCGGACGAAGTGCAGATCCGCATGCAGTTCCAGGCGTGCGAACCGCCCGAGGCGATCAACCGCTTGATCGAGGAATACACCAACCTCATCGTGCCCCAGCGCCAGAACGCCCCATCCACGAGGGATGAGGCGTCCAATGAGTTCATTGAGGCAGCGACCGTTCGCTGAGCGCTAGAAGTCCCGTTTGTAGAAGATGTCCAGCGAACTGGCCAAGCCGCTGGCCGCCTCCAGGTAGACCTTCTTGCTCAGTTTGTAACGCAAGGCGATGGTGTTGGCGGGCTCGAACACGCCGACGCCATAGCGCAAGCTCAGCCGCTCGGTGATGTTGCCGCTGGCGACCACACTGGTGCTGTTGCCCGTCCCTTCGGAACCCAACTGGAAGTCCTCGATGCCAAGGCTCGAGGCCAGCCCACCGGTCAGCTCCTCGCCGCCTAGCAACCCCAGCCCCAGGGCTGCCTGGGCCAACATGTTGTTGTCTTCGCCACTGGTCGCCAAAGGCCTGCCCAACACCAGGTAGGACAACGCCTGCTCCTGGCCCATGGCAGGTTCGGAAAACACCTTGGTGGTCGGCTGCTCGGCGCTTCCGCTCAGGCGAATACCCGCGATCACGTCATCGACCCGACGGATCGCCTCGATATCCAGGTACGGCTGGTCGATGGGCCCGGCAAACAACAAGCGTGCCCGCCGGATGATCAGGTTCTGGCCATATTTGCGATAACGTCCTTCGGCAAGGCTGAGCTCACCGCGGGTGTCCATGTTGTTGCCGATATGCACATGGCCGAGCAGGTTGGCAGTCAAGCCAAAGCCTTTGAACGACAGCTTGTCACGCCCCACCTCGACATCGATGTCCATGTCCATGGCCATCGGCGGCTTGCCTTCTTCGGTCTGCTCACCGACGATCACCGTGTCATCGGAGACCTTGACGGTCGAGGGCGGCAGTTCGCGCACGGTGATCTTGCCCTTGGGCACCTGCACCTTGCCGGCGATCGCCAGTCGCTCATCGACCAGGCGGATGTTCAGGTCAGGGGCAACCTCCAGGTCTGCGTAAGGTTCGACATGCACCGGCAATTGCTGGCCACGCAAGCGTAGGTCCATTGCCAGTGCCTGCCCCCAGGTCAGGTTGCCCTCGAGCCGGCCACGGCCGGCCGGCCCACTCTGCCAGCTCCCCTGCAACTGTACCTGCTCGCCAGCGATCAGCGCCTGCACCGAGAGGTCTTCGAGACTGACCGGCAGCTCGGCCCCACTCACTTCGCCGCCGCTCAACGCCAGGTTGCCCGTGACCTGAGGGCTCAGCAGCGTGCCAGACAACCGGCCGCTGCCATCGAGCTGGCCGGCCAGGCGCTCGACCATCGGCACGAATGGCCGGGCGATCGGCAGGTCCAGGCCGGCCAGGCGGAAGTCGCCGCTCAGCGGTTTGTCCTTGCCCAACGGGTCGAGCCGGGTAACCAGGGACAGCTCGCCCAGGCGCTGGCCACGAAAATCCAGGCGGGTGTCGACGCGGCGCGGGGCAAGGGTGCTGTCCAGGCGCAGGACCTGATACGGGAAATCGACCCAGCGGCCATTGTCGCGAATACGCAACGTCCCATCGCCGGCGTCCACCCGCAAGGTGCCCTTGGGCCCGCCGGCGGGGATATCCAGGTTGATGTCGGCATTGAGCAGGCCCTGCCAGGCAAAGTCCTTGGGCAACCATTGCGCCAGGCTGTCCAGCGGGAACTGCTTGAGGTGGTAGCGCAGCCGTGGCTCCGGCGCCAGGCGTTGGTCTTCGCCGCACAGGCTCGCCTGACCGGAGCGCCAGCAATGGGCGCCGAAGTCCAGTTGCCCGCTGGCCAGGCGCTGCAGCTTGGCCGGGGCCTGCAAGCGCCAGTCCTGGCCGCCTGCCTGGATACGCCCGGAGGCCAGGCGCCCCCGCCAATCGCCCTTGGCCAGCTGGCCGTCCAAGGCCAGGTCGAGCTTGAGCTGCGGCCCATCGAGGGCCAGGGTGGCGGCTTGCTGGCGGATATCGCCCTTGCCGTCGATGTCCAGGTTGCCCAATGCGGTTTCGCCTAGGCGGATATTGCCGGCCTTGAGCGTGACCCGCCCGCGTTGGGCACTGTCCAGGCGCGCCTCCAGACCCAGGCGCTGGATACGGTTTTCGGCCTGGCCCAGCTGTTGGCCTTGCAGCGTCAGCGTGCCTTGCGGAGCAGCCAAGGTACCGGCCAGGTCCAGGCGCCCCTTGGCCTGTCCTTGTAACCTGGGCCAGAGCTGCCCCAAACGCGGCAGGTCGAGGTCGATTCGCCCGGCCAGGCGCTGCTGCAGGCTGGCACTGCCGTTGATACGGTTGTCGCCCAACTGCACCGCCAGGCTGCCGAGGGTCCAGTTCTCCCCTGCCCCTTCGGTCTCGACCTTGAGCACCGCCGGTTGCCCGCGCAGGCGCCCCTTGAGGTCGAGCTGCGCCTGCAGCTGCAGACGCTCGTTCTTCAGCTCGCCCTTGCTGCGTAACGGCCCGGCCAGGGACCCTGGCAATTCCGCCAGCCAATAGGCCGGGTCGAGCGCCGACAATTGAAGGTCGACATCCCAGGCCAGGGTATCGGCGAAGCGGATCGCCACATTGCCGGCAGCCCTGCCCTGCCCGGCGCTCACTGCCAGCGCAGGCAAACGTACCTGGGTCAGGTCACCGTCGAACGGGCTGGCTACGCTGAAGGCACCTGCCGGTCCATCGAGGTCACCCTTGAAGGCGCCCGTGTAGCTGTCATCACGGTAGTGCACCTGGGCGTTGAAACGCTTGAGGGTGACCTGCGGTGCCGGCTCCATGGGGTACAGGCGCAACCAGGGGAAGTCCAGCCAGTCGACCTGGGCATCGGCCTCCAGCCCCTGCTGCCAGTCAGCGCTGGCTTGCAGCTTGACCCGCTTGGTGTCGCTGGCATTGAGGTCCAGGGCATCGAGGCGAGCGCCCTTGGCATCAACCCTGCCGCCCAGCGCCAGGCCGATGGGACCTTGCTCGGCTGGCAGGCTGGCCGAACCCGCCAGTTGGTAGCCGCTGAGCAGGTCGCCCTTGGCCTCCAGCTGCAGCTGGTTCAGTTGCACGGTATCCGGCAACGATGCCGCGGGCTTGAAGGCGTCGGCGCGGATGCTCAGGGTGGCCGGCAAATGTTCGGCCAAGGCCTGCAGACGGCCTTCCAGGCGGGCGTCGAGATAACCGCTGCTGGTGGCATCGATGACGAGCGACTGCTGCAGCTCACCCTCGATGGCCAACGCCAGTTGCCAGGGCTTGCCTTGCACCTCGGGCAGCTGCAGCGTGCCGGTCACCTGCAGGGGCCAATCGGCTTCGGGTTTGAGATCACCTTGCAGCTCCAGGCGCAGGTCGTCGCGCTGCAGCCGCAGGGTATCGATGCGCAGGCCGTTGGCCGCCCAATGAGCCGCCAGTTGCATATCACCCAACAGGTCGTTGCCATCCAGGCGCAACCGCCCGAGCTTGACCTCACCCAGTTCGATGGCAATGGGCAGCTTCAAGCTGGGCAGTTGCAGCGGCCCACCGTCCGCCTGTGCCTCGTCCTGGGCGAACACCATGTCGACCTGGTCGGCCTGCACCCGCTCCAGGCACAAGGTGGCGCGCAGCAGACACAGCGGCGACCACGCCAACCGCACGGCCTGTACCTCGACCTGGCTCGCGCCGTCGGTCCATACCAGTCGCTCGGCCTGCCAGCTGCCACCCAGGCGACCCTGAAAGTGGGTGACCTCAAGCCCAGGGACGCGCCCGAGGGCCCAGCGGCTGCCTGCCTCGCTTCCCAGGAGCAGGCCCGACACCAGGGCGATCAGCAACAGCAGCCCCAGCAACGCCAGGAGAATGGGTTTGAACACACGCGTCACAGCTCAGGCCCCATGGAGAAGTGCAAACGGATACCACCGTCGTCGTCCAACGCATGGGCCAGGTCCAGGCGCAGTGGCCCGACCGGTGAAACCCAACGCACGCCGATACCGACACCGGTCTTGAGGCTGGGCAGTTCCAGCGAGTTGAACGAGTTGCCCTGGTCGACGAATGTCGCCACACGCCACTTGTCCGCCACCGAATATTGGTATTCGACGCTCCCGGCCACCAGGTAGCGGCCGCCGATGCGGTCGCCATCGCTGTTCTTCGGTGACAGGCTCTGGTAGTCGTAGCCGCGCACGCTCTGGTCGCCGCCGGCGAAGAAGCGCAACGATGGCGGAACGTTCTGCTTGTAGCCGTTGGTGGCACTGCCGCCGAACTGTACGCGGCCGAGCACGCGATGGTTCTGCCCCAGGGTGGTCAGGCCCTTGAGCAGCACGTTGCCATGCAATAGATTGGTGTCCGACACCAACCCGTCCTTGGCCCCTTGCAAGTCGAACTGCAAGCGATAGCCATTGTGCGGGTCGATGCGATTATCGCTGCGCAGGTAGGAGAAACTCACGCCCGGCATCAACAGATTGCTCAGCCCCGAATCGTCGCCCAGCCGGTACTCCTCGCGCTGGTATTTGAGCGAGATCACCCGCTGCCAGCCACTGGGCAACTTGCTGTGCCACTCCGGGCCGACCGTCAGCAGCTTGCTCAAGGTATCGGTGCCGGCGATCTCTTCGTTCTGGTACCCGCCGGCAAAGCGCAGCTTGTCGGTCAGCGGCGGGTCCAGGGGAATGTCGTACCACAGGCCGACGTTCTGCCGAGGAGCCGACAGTTCGGTCTCCCAGCCATAGCTGTGCCCCTGGGGGTTGACCCAGTGGCGGGTCCAGTTGGCCTTGCCGCGCGGGCCGACGTCCGTCGAAAAACCCAGGCCAAGGCCCATGGTGCGTGGCTTGCGGGTTTGCAGGTGGACATCCACCGGGATCTCTTCGTTGACAGCGGCGGTCGGCGCCGCGTCGACCCGCACGCCTTCGAAGTAGCCGCTCGATTGCAGGTCGTTGTTGAGCTCGGCGATCAGCTCGGAATCGTAGGGGGTGCCGGGTTTGAAAGAGACCATGCGCTGCAGCAGGTCGTTGTCCAGCGGCGTATCGCCACCGAAGGTCACTGCGCCCATGCGATAACGCGGGCCGCTCTGGTAGATGAGTTCGATGTCGGCGATACCGGCCTGGGGGTCGATTGCCAGACGCTGGCGGGTGAAGTGGCCACTGAAGAACCCATAGCGCGAGGCCTGGTTCTGGATCAGCCGCTTGGCATCCTCGTAGGTGCCATGGTTGAGCTGCTCGCCTGGGCGCAAGGCCTTGCTGTCAGGCACGCGAAACGCCGCGAGTTCGCTGGCCGGCCCTTCGATGCGCACGGTCACATTGCGCAGGTGCACAGGCTCGCCCGGCTCGATGTGGATGATCAGTTGCGGTGGCTTGCCCTGCGCGCTCGGCGGCTTGACCTCGGTGTCGATCTGCGCCTGGTAGAAGCCCAGGGCCTGGGCGGCCTTGCGCGCCTGTTCCTGGGCCCCACGGCTGAACCGCAACAAGGCCTCCTCGTCACGGTTCCCGAGGCTGCCGATATAGCCTTCGACATTGCTTTTGAGCGCCTTGTTGGCCGGTTTCACCCGCACCAGCAATTCGCTCTGCGCCCATACGGTGGTACTGGCGACCCAAAGAATCAGGCCCCAGCTTAGTCTTCCTGAATACGTCATGCGGCGCATGCTACCAGAGGCGGGCCCTCCAGGGTGCCGCTCGGCGAGCGGATCATGCAATGTCCGGCCCTGGCGAGACCGGCTGCGGGCGGAAAAACACCCGTTCGCGAATAGGGCCGACGGCGATTTCTCCCGCTTGCTGATAGCCCTGGCGCTGGTAGAACGCCAGGGAATGCGCATTTCCGGTGTTGAGTACCACGCCTGCGCAACCAGGTGTTTCGGCGCACCATTGATGCACAGCTTGTAACAATTGTTCGCCGTAGCGCTGCCCCTGAAATTGCGGCTGCACCCCGAGCAACGACAGTACATGCACCTTGCCCTGGGGCAGACAGGTCGCCAAGGCAGCCTGAAAATCCAGATAACGGCGGGTACAGCCTACGCCGGTACCCAGGACCATGCGCAGCCGCCATGCCCAACTGTCGACCACACCCAAGCGCCGAGTCGGCGGCACGATCAGCGCCAACCCGACCAAGCGGTCATCGATCAGCAAGCCAATGGCAGGCAGCTGCAAGTGAAAATGCTGGCCTACCCAGGCCCGCAACATTGCCCGCAGGCGTCGCTCGTAGCCCGGCCGCTGGGCTTCGAGCACATAGGCGAAAGTAGGGTCATGGCGGTAGGCATGGTAGAGCACTGAGCGGACCTCGCCACGATAACCGTCATCCAGCTGGCAGATGCGAACTGGCTCGGCGTTGGCGTCGGGCATTGCGAGATCCTTTTGAAATTACCGTGATGTAGCGGAGCAAGCGCCGTGCCATACATCGTGTCTTCGGTACATTAGCAGCGCAGGCCGGAAGGTGCCATGCTGGCAGCTGGGGCGGATGTCGGATAGCATCCCAATTTTTGTCAGGATTGTCTTTTCATGAAGATCGTCTCGTTCAACATCAACGGCCTGCGCGCGCGCCCGCACCAACTGGCGGCGCTGATCGAAAAGCACCAGCCGGACGTGATTGGCCTGCAGGAAACCAAGGTCAGCGACGATCAGTTCCCGTTGGCTGATGTCCAGGCCCTGGGTTATCACGTGCACTACCATGGCCAGAAGGGCCACTACGGCGTGGCGCTGTTGTCGCGGCGCGAACCGCTGGACCTGTTCAAGGGCTTCGCCAACGACGAGGAAGATGCCCAGCGGCGCTTCATCTGGGGCACCTTCGCCGATGCGCACGGCACGCCCATCACCGTCATGAATGGCTACTTCCCGCAGGGCGAAAGCCGCGACCACCCCACCAAGTTCCCGGCCAAGCAGCGCTTCTACAGCGACTTGCAAGGTCTGCTGGAAGCTCAGTTCCGCAGCGATCAACCGCTGCTGGTGATGGGCGACATGAACATCTCGCCCCAGGACTGCGACATCGGCATCGGCGCGGACAACGCCAAACGTTGGCTGCGTACCGGCAAATGCAGCTTCCTGCCGGAAGAGCGCGAATGGCTGGAGCGACTCAAGGGTTGGGGGTTGGTCGACAGCTTCCGACACCTGCATCCTGAAGTGGCCGACCGCTTCAGCTGGTTCGACTATCGCAGCCGTGGGTTCGAGGATGAGCCCAAGCGGGGGCTGCGGATCGACCTGATCATGGCGTCCCAAGGGCTGGTACCACGGCTCAAGGCGGCGGGTGTCGATTATGAACTGCGCGCGATGGAGAAGCCTTCCGATCACGCGCCGATCTGGCTGGAGCTCGCTTGAGCCTGTAGACGATGTCCGTCGCAGCGGCTTAAGCGAACAAGCAGGCTTTACTGTAAAAGCCTCTGGATCTGTTCGCGCAGGCTGTCCAGGTCGAACGGCTTGGCCAAAATGGGTGCCGTGCGCGCAATCGGGCTCTGGCTTTCAAGGATCTCGGCTGGATACCCGCTGATGAAGATCACCTTCAGGTCAGGCCGCAACTTGACGGCCGGCTCGGCGATGTCCACCCCCGAGATCCCACCTGGCAGGCGAAAGTCCGTGACCATCAAGTCCAGGTGTGGCTTGCTCGCCAGGATGGCGAACGCCTGCTCGCCGTCCTCGGCCACCAATACGTGGTAGCCCTCCCCGGCGAGGTAATCGCGCAGGATCATGCGAATCGCCGGTTCATCCTCGACGACCAGTACCACATCTTGTGCATCTTCACTCATGACTTCGCCTTGGAATTCAATAGGTTGGCCATCAGACCCCAGGCTCAGGCAGAGGTTGCCTGCGCCTGGTCGCTTTGCAGTCGTGCAGCCGCCAACGGCAGGCACAGGCTGAAGGTTGCACCCTTGCCTTCCTCGCTGTCGACCCGGATATGTCCACCATGGGCCTGGACGATCTGCTCGGAAATATACAGCCCCAACCCCAGCCCCCCACTGGCCTGCTGCGCCGCGACCCGTTCGAACTGCTGGAAGATCCGCTGCTGATTGGCGGCACTGATACCGATCCCCTGGTCCTGGACCTGTACCCAAGCCCTACCGCCCTGCTCGAACACACGAACACGCACCGGTCGCCGCTCACCATAGCGCAGCGCATTGGACAGCAGATTGGCCACCACCTGCTCGATACGAAATTCATCCCACTCGCCCGGTAACGCCTCGCAGCGCTCCAGTTCGATATGGGTGTCGAAGGCTGCGGCCTGAGCGGTGAAGTTCTCCACCAGCCCGCGCACCAACTGACCGAGGTCGAAAGCCTTGGGCCGTATCGACAACTTGCCGGTGCGGATGCGCGAAACATCGAGCATGTCCTCGATCAGGCGGATCAGGCTGTTGATCTGGCGCTCGTCACGCTCGACCATGGCCTGCAGGCGATTCGGGGTAAAGGCGTCGAGGTTGCCCTTGGCCAGGTGCATCTTGCGCAGCTGGGTCTCGAGGATCAGGCCATTGAGCGGCGTGCGCACCTCGTGTGAGACGATCGACATGAAGTCATCACGCATGCGTACCGCGCGCTCGAGCTCGCCCCGCGCCACCTCGAGCTCGGCCAGCAATTGCGCCTGCTCCTGGCGACTGTGCTCCAGGGCCTCCAATTGACGCCCCAAGGCCTTGCGCTGGCGGAACAGGTCGACGAACACCGAGACCTTGCTCTTGACCGCCAGGGTATCCAGCGGCTTGTGCAGAAAATCCACCGCACCGCTCTCATACCCTTTGAAGGCATAGTTCATTTCACGGGCTGCGGCGCTGACGAACACAATCGGGATGTTCTTGGTCTTCTCGGTGCCACGCATCAGTTCGGCCAGTTCGAAACCGTTCATGCCCGGCATCTGCACATCGAGGATGGCCAGGGCGAACTCATGCTCGAGCAACAGCGACAGCGCCTGTTCGGCAGACTGAGCCTGGTGCACTTCACGGTCGTCACCCTGGATCAAGGCACGGAGGGCCAGCAGGTTTTCCGGCAGGTCGTCGACGATCAGCAGTTTGGCGATGATATTGCTTAGCATGCGCTGGGTTCCAGGGTCGCGAGCAGTTGCCCGATACCACTCAGGGAAAGGATATGGTCGGGCTGGTGCAGGGCCAATGCGGCCTCCGGCATCAGTGCGACCTGTGCGTCGCGAGGGTCCTGGACCACGGTCCGGCCTCCGCTGTTCTTGATATGAAGCAGCCCCTGGGCGCCATCTTCGTTGGCCCCCGTGAGCAGCACGCCGAGCAGGCCAGGGCCGTAGGCGTCGGCCGCCGACTGGAACAGGAAATCGATCGCCGGACGAGAGAAATGCACCGCCTCCTCCTGGCTCAACGACAGGCTGCGGTCGCGCTCCACCGACAGGTGGTAGCCCGGCCCGGCCACATAGATCCACCCAGGCTCGATACGCGCTTTGTCGCAGGCCTCGCATACCGGCCGACGCAGCCGCCGCTGCAGCACCTCGGCCAGTTGGCTGTGGCGGTCGTCAGGCAGGTGCAGGACACACAACACTGGGATGGCAAAGCGCTCCGGCAGTGCGCCAAGCACCGCGAACAACGCCGCGACGCCACCCGCCGAGGCGCCGATGACCACCGCCTGTACACCGTTCATGACTTACGGTAGATCCGTTCAGGCCGCATCAGTGCCTCGAATCGGTCGCTGTAGACGGAAAAATCCACCGATTCCTTGCTGCCCAGGACCAGAAAGCCACGGTGACACAACGATTCATGGAACAGACCCAGGGCGCGATCCTGCAGCTGCTTGTTGAAATAGATCAGCACGTTGCGGCAGGACACCAGTTGCGTCTCGGAGAACACGCTGTCGGTGGCCAGGCTATGGTCGGCGAAGGTCACGTTGTCGCGCAGGCTGCTGTCCATGATGGCGTTGCCGTAGGCTGCGGTGTAGTACTCGGCGAAATCCCGGCGGCCACCGGCCTGGCGGTAGTTTTCGGCATAGGCCTGCATGTCGTGCATCGCATAGATGCCTTGCTTGGCCTTTTCCAGCGAGTATGGGTTGATATCGGTGGCATAGAGGATGGTGCGCTCGAGCAACCCTTCCTCGCGTAGCAGGATGGCCATCGAATACACCTCCTCGCCCGTACTGCAGCCGGCGATCCACACCTTGAGCGACGGCCAAGTGCGCAGCAGCGGCACCACTTCATTACGCAAGGCGAGGAAGTGCCCAGGGTCGCGGAACATCTCGCTGACCGGGATCGTCAGGTACTGCAGCAGTTGCATGAACATGCTCGGGTCGTGCAACACCCGCTCCTGCAACGCCGAGATCGTGGCGCAATCGAATTGCCGCACGGCATGCAGGATCCGGCGCTTGATCGAAGCGCCGGAATAGTCGCGGAAATCGTAGCTGTACTTGAGGTAGATCGCCTCGATCAGCAGCCGGATCTCGATGTCGGTACTACGTTCGCTAGTCAAATTCGCTCCAGTTGTGGCAGCCAGACACGGATCAGCGAGAACAGCCGTTCCAGCTCGATCGGCTTGGCCAGGTAATCGTTGGCACCGGCCTGCAGGCAACGCTGCTGGTCGTCCTTCATGGCCTTGGCGGTCACGGCGATGATCGGCAGTTTGCGCCAGCGGGGTTGCTGGCGAATCAGCCGTGTCGCCTCGTAGCCATCCATCTCTGGCATCATCACGTCCATCAACACCAGGTCGATATCCTCGTGCTGTTCCAGCCGTTCGATGGCTTCGCGCCCGTTACGGCCGATCTCGACAATGGCACCTTTGTGCTCGAGGGCACTGGTCAAGGCGAAGATGTTGCGCACATCGTCATCGACCAGGAGGATCTTGCGCCCTTCGAACACCTTGTCGCGGCTGCGTGCGGTCTTGAGCATGCGCTGGCGTTCATGGGACAGCTGCGCTTCGACTTTGTGCAGGAACAGCGTGACTTCGTCGAGCAGGCGCTCCGGCGAGCGAGCACCCTTGATGATGATCGAGTGGGAGTACTTGCGAAGCTCGGCCTCTTCCTCGCGTGTGAGGTTGCGTCCGGTGTAGACGATCACCGGCGGGAAGGCCCGGATCTGTTCGCAGGTCATGCGCTTGAGCAGCTCGTCGCCAAGCATGTCCGGCAGCTTCAGGTCGATGATCATGCAGTCGTAGATGTTCTCGCGCAACAGCGTCAGGGCGTCCTGGGCCAAGGCCACGGCAGTGATCTCGATGTCGTCGTCGCCGATCAGCCGGGCGATGCTTTCTCGCTGCAGGTCGTCGTCCTCCACCAGCAGGATGTGCTTGAGCTTCTGGGTCAGCTTGGCCTCCAGCCGACCGAATACCGCCTTGAGCTCCTCTCGGCTGGTAGGCTTGACTGCGTACCCCACTGCCCCTAGGTGCATGGCGGCCTCTACACGATCCTCCACCGAGATGACATGCACCGGGATGTGTCGGGTAGTGGCTTGCTCCTTGAGCCGCTGCAGCACCGTCAGGCCCGAATGGTCCGGCAGGCGCATGTCCAGCAGGATGGCATCCGGCGTGTACTGGGCAGCCAGTTCGTAACCCTCGTCGGCACTTTGCGCCACCAGGCAGCTGTAGCCCAGCTCGTGGGCCAGATCAAAGAGGATGCGGGCGAAGTTCGGCTCGTCCTCCACCACCAGGATGCAGCGGCTGGCAAAGGGCGCGTGCTCGCGGTCGTCGGCGAAGGCCGGCCCCCGGGGTGCCGGCGGCACCGGCGCAGCAACCTGGGCCACCGGTTTGGCAACTTGCGGCACCTGGGCCTCGGCCGGTGCGCCCTCGTACTGTTCCGGCAGGGTCAGGCTGAATGTACTGCCCTGCCCTGGCGTGCTCTGCACCGCGATCTGCCCGCCCAGCAGACGGGCCAGGTCTCGGGAAATCGACAAGCCCAGACCGGTACCACCGTAGCGTCGATTGCTGGTGCCATCGACTTGGTGGAACGCCTCGAAGATCGCCTGTTGCTGGTCGGCCGCAATGCCGATGCCGCTGTCGCGTACGCTGAAGCGCACGCCCCGGCCGGCCTCGCGGCCGATGGTCAGGCTGACCTGGCCATGCTCGGTGAACTTGATCGCATTGGACAACAGGTTCTTGAGGATCTGCTCCAGGCGTTGGCGGTCGGTGAACAGGGTCGCCGGCACCTGCGGCTCGACCTGCACCGCAAAGTCCAGGCCCTTGTCCCGGGCCAAGGGCTCGAACATGGCTCGCACCCCCTCCACCAGCCCCTCGACCTGGGTGACCTGGGCGCGCACATCGAGCTTGCCGGCTTCTACCTTGGCGATATCGAGGATGTCGTTGATCAGGTTGAGCAGGTCGTTGCCGGCCGAATAGATGGACTCGGCGAACTTCACCTGTTCATCGCTGAGGTTGCCCTCGCCGTTTTCCGCCAAAAGCTTGGCCAGGATCAGCGAGCTATTGAGCGGCGTACGCAGTTCATGGGACATGTTGGCCAGGAACTCGGATTTGTAGCGGTTGGTGCGCTGCAGGTCTTCTGCGCGAGCCTGCAGTTCCAACTGCGCCAAGTTCAGTTCGCCGTTCTTGCGGTCCAGGGCGTCGGTGCGCTCGGCCAACTGCTCGTTGGTCTGTTCCAGCTCCGCTTGTTGGGTCTCCAGATGCGCCTGGGACTCCTTGAGGATACGCGATTGCTCCTCAAGCTCCTCATTGGCGGTCTTGAGCTCCTCCTGCTGTACCTGCAGTTCTTCGTTGAGCTGCTGGGTCTCGGCCAGCGCTTCCTGAAGGCGTTGGCGGTTGCGTGCGCTTTCGATGGAGATCCCCAGGTTACCGCCGACCTGCTGCAACAGCTCCGCATCACGCTCCTGCAGCGGCCTGAGAAAGCCCAGCTCGAGCACGCCATTGACCTGCCCGTCATCACTGGTCGGCATCAGCAACGCGCTGCGCGGCAGGCCATCGCCCAGGCCCGAACTCAAGCGCAGGTAATCGGCGGGCAGGTCATCCAGGCGCAGCGGGCGGACCTGGCGTACCACTTCCGCCAGCAACCCGTCATGGCTGGCCACTCGCTCGCCGCGGGCTTGCTGCTCGGCGCCCAGGCCGTAGCTGGCCACACGCACCAGCTGCCCTTGTTCGTCGCGCACATAGAAGGCGCCGACCACACTGCCCAGGTACCCGGCGAAGAAGCGCAGGATATTGTCGCCGAGCATGGGCAGGGTCAGTTGCCCAAGCACCTGCTCCGCCAGTTGGGTCTGGCCGTTGCGCAACCAGGCTTGGTGTTCCAGGCGTTCGGTGGCCTGTCGCTGGGCCTGCAGGTTCGCCACGTAGCTCTCCGACAGCGCGAGCAGGTCGCGGCGGCCGAGATAGGCCAACAGGGCTGTCAGGGCCACGATGAACAGCACGAACGCGCTGCTGAGCAGCACCGTCACGGTACTCACGGTTTCGTTGCGGGTCATGCGCAGCTGCTGTTCGGCGGCGATCAGGTCGTCGTATTCCTTGCGGATCCCGTCGCTCAGGCGTTTGCCGCGGCCATCGGCAATGGCGACCTGGTAATCGCCCTGGTTGCGGCGCAAGGCAATCATCTCGGCACCGAAGTCGTTCCAGGCCCGTTGCAAGGCGATCAAGCGGTCGATGCGCTCAACCTGTTGCGGGTTGTCCATCACCATCGAGCGCAGCGCCTGGAGGCTGTTGAAGATCCGCGGCTTGGCCACCTCGTAGGGATCGAGGAAACGTTCCTCCCCGGAAATCAGGAAGCCGCGCATACCTGTTTCCATGTCGATCGCAAGCTTGGCTGTCTCGTTGGCATTGCCGATCACCCGATCGGTGTGCTCGACCCATTGCATGGCCGAGAGCAGGTAGTTGATCACCGCGACAAACGCCACGGCCCCCAGCAGGCCTACGCCAAGGGGCAAGCCGACATTGCGGCGCAAGAGCTTGCGAAAGCTCTGCTGGTCCATAGAGGCTGCTTGAATCATTTGAAAACGCCCGCGCGAAAAGTATCCATTGGGTGGGTGGCCGCTGCGCCACCGGTTCATAGCGAGTCTAACCAGCTTTACCGGCTCTGGCAGGGCACTTAGCCAGTATTTGAAGGCTGCTTGCACCAATCGTTCCATCGATGTGCAGGGCCCGTTATGCTGGGGAACTTCTGCTGCCCGCCGGGGCACCCAATAAAGACCACCCCATGAACAGGATCCACACAATGCAGCTACTGGTAGTCGAAGACGACGACATCGTACGCATGCTGATAGTCGAAGTGCTCGGCGACTTGGGCTATACCGCGATCGAGGCCGACAGTGCCGCTGCCGCCTTGGCAGTGCTCGAGGATCGGGACCGGGACCTGGCATTGCTGATGACCGACGTGGGCCTGCCGGACATGCGCGGCGAGGACCTGGCCGCCAAGGCCCGTGAACTGCGCCCGATGCTGCCGGTGCTGTTTGCCAGCGGTTATGCCGAAACGCTGAATGTGCCAGAGGGGATGCACATGATCGGCAAGCCGTTCGGGATCGACCAGCTTCGGGACAAGGTCGTGGGAATACTCGGGGCACCCTGAGGTTCGACGCGACAGTGTCGGCGCCTGCTCGCCCCTCTGCACACGCAAACCAAGAAAAATCACTGTGCTGTCGCGCTGAAAAGGTTATAAGATAACATTTCAATTCAACGACAGATCCGTCCGCATTCAATTATGACAAGCGCCTGCGCCACCCCCGCCCAACTCACCCAGCGCCTGCAGAGCATCGATGCCCTGCGCGGCTTGGTGATCCTGTTCATGCTCCTGGACCACGTCCGTGAAACCTTCTTCCTGCATCGCCAGGTCAGCGACCCGATGACCATCGATTCCACCGAACCCACCCTGTTCATCAGCCGTACCCTGGCCCACCTGTGCGCACCGGTCTTCGTTCTACTGACCGGCCTCTCGGCGTGGCTCTATGGCGAAAAGCACCAGGGCCGCGGCGATGTATCGGCCTTCCTGTTCAAGCGCGGTCTGTTCCTGGTAGCGCTGGAATTTACGCTTGTGAACTTCGCCTGGACCTTCCAACTGCCGCCGACCGTGATCTACCTACAGGTGATCTGGGCCATCGGTGTCAGCATGATCGCCCTGTCGCTGCTGGTCTGGCTCCCCCGCCCGGCGCTGCTGGCCGTCGGTATCACCCTTGTCGCCGGGCACAACCTGCTCGACGGGTTGCACTTCGAACCTGGTTCGGCCCTGCACGTTCCTTGGGCGATCCTGCATGACCGAGGCTGGCTGGAGCTCAACGAACATCTGCGCCTGCGCACCTCCTACCCGGTATTGCCATGGATCGGCGTGATCGCCCTGGGCTATGGCCTGGGCCCCTGGTTCGCCCGGGGCAGCGATGCCGGGGCCCGCCAGCATTGCCTGCTGCTGCTCGGTATCGGCGTGCTGCTGGGGTTCTTCGCCCTGCGCCTGTTCAACGGCTATGGCGAGGCCCCATGGAGCGGCTACCCGACCGCGACCCAGACCCTGATGAGCTTCTTCAACATCACCAAGTACCCACCGTCGCTGTTGTTCCTGGCCCTGACCCTGGGCCTGGGCCTGCTGTTGCTGCGCGCCTTCGAACGGGCCGGGCAGGCTCGCTGGATCGGGGTGCTGGCAGTGTTTGGCGCAGCGCCCATGTTCTTCTACCTGTTGCACCTTTACGTGCTGAAGCTGTTGTACCTGGCCAGCGTCGCGCTGTGGGGCCTGAACCAGGGGGACTATTTCGGCTTCGATGGCATCGGGGCGGTCTGGCTTGGTGCGTTCCTGCTCGCCCTCGGGTTGTTCCTGCCAGTGCGCGCATTCGCCCGGCTCAAGGCCCGCCGCCGCGACATCGCCTGGCTCAAGTACTTCTAAGGCGGCAGGAGCCCAGCCCCATGCATGCCTGCATCAATTCCGGGCCTCGGCAGTCGTTGCGCGTCGCCCTGCTGCTGCCACTGCTCGGCGCCTCGCCCGTGGCCTTGTCGGAATCGGCCCAGGCGCGGTCCGACGGCTTTATCGAAGACAGCACCTGGAGCTTGCTCAACCGTACCGTGTTCGACCAGCGCGACTATCGTCATGGCGGCCGTAACGGTGCAGCCCGCAATGCCTACAAACCACGCAGCGAGCGCAGCGGCAAAGCCGAGGAATGGGCCTATGGCCTGATGGGCACCTTCCAGTCCGGGTTCACCCAAGGGTTGCTGGGCGTCGGTGTCGATGCCCACGCCTACCTCGGTGTACAACTGGACAGCGGTGGCGGCCGTGCCGGCAAGGCGCGCCTGCTGGCCCTGGACAACGACGGCCACCCCAAGGGCAACTACAGCCGTGGCGGCGCGGCGCTCAAGCTGCGGCTGGCCGACACCGTGCTGTCCATCGGTGAGCAACGGGTGAAGACACCGGTGTTCAGTTCCTCCGACAGCCGCCTGCTGCCCGAGACTGCTACGGGCCTGTTCGTCACCAGCAACGAGATCGACACGCTCAAGCTGGTGGCCGGCCATTTCAACGAAAACACCGACCGCAATGCCTCGAGCCATGACCAGGGTTTCGCGGTGAACTACTCGAACGCACACCAGGGCGACAGCTTCGACCTGGCAGGCATGGTGTGGACCCCGAACAGCGCCGTTAACGCCAGCCTCTATACGTCGCGTTACGCGGATACCTGGCGTCAACATTACCTGGGCAGTACCCTCAGCCATGCCCTGGATGAACACCGCAGCCTGAGCCTGGAACTGAACCTGTACCGCACCACCGATACCGGCAAGGCCTTGTCCGGGCGTATCGACAACACCACCTGGAACCTGCTCTCACGCTATACCCACGGCCCGCACACGTTCAGCCTCGGTTGGCAGCAGGTCGATGGCGATACACCGTTCGACTATGTCACCCGCGGCGCGATCTACCTGGGCAATGCCGTGCAGCTGTCCGATTTCAACGCACCCAACGAGAAGTCGTGGCAAGCGCGCTATGACCTGAACATGGCAACCTTCGGCATCCCCGGCCTGAACCTGACGGCCTTGTATGTGCGCGGGTTCGATATCGATGGCAGCCACATCGACCCGGCCGGCGGCTACGCCTACCTGGGCTACGGCAAGGGCGGCAGGCATTGGGAGCGAGACCTGGAAGCGCGGTACGTGGTGCAGGACGGCGCAGCCAAGGGCATGGCGTTCTCGGTACGGTACGACGTCCACCGCGGCAATACCGCCCAGGCGGAGCTGGATGCCGACCAGATACGCCTGGCCGTGGAATACCCGTTGGGTGGCGGGCGCTGAGATCTGCAGTAAACTGCCCGCCAGACCAACCCAAGGCCCGATCGATGCCCCGCCCTCCCAGACGCCTGTTCCCGATGCTCCTGCTCGCAGCCCTGGCCGCTTGCGACCAGGCGCCCAGCCGCGAAGAAAAGATTCTGGCCAACCTGCCCCTGCAGGAGGCCTACGTGCACAACATCGACAAGATCGCCGCGCTGCTCGCACCCAAGCACCCCGGCCTGTCCGAGGAACAGATCCAGGCCGTGGTGCGCAAGCACCTGACCGTCGAAGACCAACGCCAGGACCTGTTCAAACTCTACAGCGAGGCGCATTTCAGCGATGCCGAGTTCGACCTGATCGTCACCGCCACCCAGGATCCCGCCAAGGCCAGGGCGCTGGAGGAAACCGAACAGGGCAGGCAGTTGAGCGAAAAGCTCACCGCCCTGATGCGTGAAAGTGCCAACGATGAGAAAGCCCAGGCGCTGGCCGAACAGCGCATGCAGCAGGTCGAGCAGGACCTGCTCGAACTGGAACAGACCAAGCGGTGAACGCCCTGCGCTGCCGCTCCTGATGCCCCATGGCCTGGAAGTGGCGACGGCCGTGGCCGAGCGCCTGCGCAAGGGGATGCAGGACACGCCGATCGAGGCGCTGGGTGTCATTACCCTCTCGCTAGGGGTCGCCCGCTGGGACGCGCAAGGGGATGAAACCCCGGCCGATGTGCTCAACCGTGCCGATCGGGCGCTGTATGCGGCCAAGCAGGCCGGCCGCAACCGGGTGGTTGCCGAGCACGCCCGCTGAAGGTGCTGCCTGCTCCATCCGTCAGGGCATCGGCACTGCGCAAGCCTGGGCCCGCTCGAACACAGAAGACACCTGGATGGGAGATTCCCGATGAAACATACACGCGTCCTTTTCCTGGGCCTGGCCCTCTGCCTGGGCGCCTCCCAGGCCCTGGCAGCGAACGAGCCGAACACCCAGCGCACCCCGACCGAACAGGTACCCGGCACCGGCACCATCGACCGTGACGGGGGGCCAATGGGCGCCGGCACACCGGGCGATGGCCTGGGTATAGGTACCGGCACCGATGCCAACGACACCGACAACACCGGCGGCGACGGCACCGCCCAGGGCAAGCCCGGAGAGGCAGGGCCCGGCACCGGCAACAGTGGCGACCTGGATGATTCCGGCAGCCCAGGTGGCGGGGCCCCGCGCAACGACGATTCGCTCTAGGCGGCCCTGCATCGAAGGGCTTCGCCTTTGATCGCGGCACAAGCCCATCGCCGGCAAGCCGGCTTGTATGGTGATACTTGAAGGGGTGGTGGGACGAAAAAGCCGATTCTGACTGTTAGCCGCAGTACAGACCGTGGGAGACATCGCCCCACCCCTTCACCAAAGCGCCGATAAAGAATGCATCGTTTGCAAGCGACGATAGAAGCAAGCCAGCGCCTCTTGGTGAAAACCCCTCCAAGCAGAAAAACCATACGTGGGAGTGTGGCCAATGGCAATGCAGGTAAGCCAATTCATCATTGGTGTGGATGTGGCCAAAGTCGAATTGGTTGTCCATTTCGAAGACCGTGATGAACAGTCCTCGCTGAAAAATACCAAACCCGAAATCAAGAAATGGCTGGGACAACAACCCGCCAATACCGCTATCTGCGTCGAAGCAACGAATACCTACCATCTCGACCTAGTGGAGATGGCTTATGAAAAAGGCTTTGAAGTCTACGTGGTCGATGGCTTCCAGCTCAGTAACTATCGAAAGAGCGTCGGTGGTCGGGTGAAGACGGACGCCTCTGACGCTTATCTACTCTCTCGCTATCTTTCCCGCGAAGGCAGTGGACTACGTCCTTGGAGCCCACCTCCAGCCGTCTACGGCAAGCTCCAGAGCCTTCTGCGTCGCCGCGCCTCGCTGGTCTCGGCACGCACCGCCTTGACGCAAAGCTGGTCCAATGAGAGAAGCCTTGAGACCGTGTTCAAATCCTTTGCCAAGAGCATGGAGAAACTCGATGTACTGCTTCAGAAAAAGCTCAAGGAGTTGGTACGCGAAGCAGGATTAAGCGAGCAGGTCGCCCGTTGCCAAAAGATAGAAGGCATCGGATTTTTGACCGCTGTGGGGTTGGTGACAGCGTTTATCCGGGGGGATTTCAAGAATGGTGATTCATTCATCGCTTTCTTGGGCATGGACTTGCAAATCTCTGACTCCGGGCAAAAAACTGGCCGTCGGCGGCTCACCAAACGGGGTTGTTCTGAGATACGACGCCTTTTGCACAATGCGGCCATGTCAGCTAGTCGATCAGCGGTCTGGAAAGACGTTTATGCACACCATAGGGGCAAGGGTAAGGCCACTACTGAGGCCCTGGTGATCTTGGCCAGAAAGCTCGCCAGAGTCGCATTCGCCCTACTGAAGAGCCAGGGCGAATACGTCACCAGAACAGCTAAAAATGCTTGCCCACAACCATAGAATCTCCCACAGGTTCCGCAGTGTCTACAACAGCAGCGCAGGACAGGTGGGAGCCGGCTTGCCGGCGATGGGGCCTTAACTGACAGGCATTCGCCCCAAGCCCTTAACGCTGGCCCCCTTCAGACTCAAGGGGCCGCTTTGCGGCCCACCGGCATTGCTGCGACATTCCACCACACCTGCGCGTTATACCGTTCATCCACTCGAATGGTAGATTCGCCAACCATGAACACCTCCCGCCAGACACGTTCGCTGACTGCCTGGGCGCTCTATGCCAGCGTCCTGTTCAGCCTATTGTTGTGCGGCTTGCACCATGGCCAGATGAGCGGTCTGCGCCTGGCCGGGCTGGAGGGTGGTTTCTGCTCGCTCTCCAGCGACCATGGCCCGGCCATCGATCTGGGCGACAGCGGCAGCGACCAGCACATGGCCCAGCTCGATTGCCCGGTGTGCTCATCCTTCGCCCTGGCCGTACCACTGGCCAGCCACGGCTGGGTCCTTTTCCGGGCCAGGGGCCACACGCCCTCACCCATCGTCGCACGCAGTTGGGCGCAACCGCCGCCACGCTACCTGCGCCCCGCCCTCAACCCCCGCGCCTCTCCCATCGCCTTCCCCGCAGCAGCGACCTTCGCCTGACGCCAGCCGTGCGCGCTGGTGGTCAGCCATGACCTTTGCGTGGAAACCCTGACAACATGATTCGCAAGACCTCCCTGGTGCTCCTGATGGGCACCTGCAGCTACGCCTGGGCGGGTACCGCCCCTATCGAACTGACCGCCACCACCGTCGATGGCGAACGCCAGGCACCCACCGGCGTTCAGCTGGACGAACCGATTCGCACCGGCTCCCGGCTCGGCCTCAGCGCCCGGGAAACCCCGGCCTCGGTGAGTGTCTCGGACCGCCGCGTGATCGAGGAGCGCGGCGCCAAGGACACCCAGGATGTGATCAACGCCATGACCGGCGTCAATGCCTCGGCCAACCCCGGCTATGGCGGCTACGTGTCCTACCGCGGCTTTACCCAGAACCAGATCACCCAACTCTACAATGGCATCAACCTGGGCTACAGCAGCGCCACCCGCCCTGTGGACGCCTGGACCATCGACCGGGTCGAGCTGCTTGGCGGGCCCTCATCGTTCCTGCATGGCGCCGGTGCCGTGGGCGGGTCGATCAACTACATCACCAAGCTGGCCAGCCGCGACGAGCAGACCGTCGATGCACGGGTGCGCTATGGCAGCTACGACGACTCGGAAGTCGCCTTCGGCATCAACCAGGCCCTGGCCGGCAACCCGGCCGAGGCCCGGCATTTCGCCCGTCTGGACTTCAGCCGTAGCCACGGCAATGGCTATGTCGATCGTAACGAGCGCTGGACCGACAGCCTGGCATTCTCGCTGCTCAGCGACCTGTCACCCAACCTGACCCATACCCTGGCCCTGGAATACCAACAAGACAAGGAAGACAGCCCCTACTGGGGCGCGCCGATCTTGCCGGGGCGCAGCACCATGAAGATCGACCGGCAGCGGCGCTTCGAGAACTACAACGTCGCCGATGGCCGTTACGAGCAGCGCGTACGCTGGCTGCGCTCGATCCTGGACTACCAGCTCAGCGACAGCACCCGCGTGCAGAACACCCTGTATCACTACCGAGCCCAGCGCGACTATCGCAACCTGGAGCGCTACGCCTACAACGACGCCGGCAACGTCGTGCGCTCCGGGCCCTACCTGCAGCGTCACGAACAACGGGTGCTGGGCGACCGTATCGAACTGCGCCACGACAACGTGCTGTTCGGCCTGGCCAGCCAATGGGCGCTGGGCCTGGACTATTCGCGCATGCGCCAGACGCTCTACCCGACGTCCAACAATTGGAGCGATGTGGTCGACCCGGACCACTTCGACCCCGGTAGCTTCGGGGACATCCCTGGCGTGAACAATGGCCTGACCAAGCAACGCCACCACGAAGTGACCAACCGCGCCTTGTTCGCCGAAAACCGCCTGCAGCTCACTGAGCGCCTGGCCCTGCTGAGCGGCCTGCGCTACGACTACCTGGACATGCAGGTGCACAACTATGGCCCGATCTCAGCCACCAGCCCGGCCTACTTCGAACGCCGCTGGGAGCCCCTGAGTGGGCGTGTCGGCCTGACCTACGCCTTGACGCCGTCGGCCAGCGTGTACCTGCAATACAGTACCGCCGCCGACCTGCCGGCCGGCTCCTTGGCGTCTGCCACCTACTCCAACGTGGGTTTGTTCGACCTGTCCAAGGGCGAGCAGTGGGAAGCTGGCAGCAAGTTCGACTTCCTCGACGGGCGCGGCGCAGCGACACTGGCGGTGTACCAGATCGTGCGCAAGGACTTCGCGGTACGCGACGCCAACGACCCCAACGTGACCGTCCAGGCGGGCCAGCAGACTTCGCGCGGTATCGAGCTGTCCGGCCGGCTGCAGGTCACGCCTAGGCTGTTGGCCGAGGCCAACTATGCCTATGTCGATGCCAGGTATGACGAATTCAACGAAGCGGTCGGCGGCAAGTCGGTATCGCGCAAGGGCAACACCCCGGTCAACGTCCCGGCCAACGTCGCCAACCTGTGGCTCACCTATGCCTTCACCCCGGCCTGGAGCGCAGGGATGGACATGCGCTATGTCGACTCGGTGTACGCCGACAACGCCAATACGCTCCAAGCTCCTGCCTATACCCTGTTCGGTGTGTTCACCCGCTATCGCCTGGACGAACACACCGCGATCACCGCACGAGTACGTAACCTGACCGATGAGCTGTATGCCAAGCAGGCGTATGGCACGCAGTACTACATGGGCGCACCGCGCACGTTCGAGGTGGCGATGGACCTGCGGTTCTAGGGCCTGTACGAAAATCGGCCCTGGCCAGCGGACTGCCCCGGCCCTATCGCTGGCAAGCCAGCAACCACCGGTACGGCGATGCTTCTGAAAACAGCGCAGAACAGATGGGGGCGGGCTTGCCCCGCGACAGGGCCAGATCAGGTATCCCGATGTCGTCCATGAAAAAGCGCCTCGCCCCACCTGCCGCTCTACTGGGCCTCATAACAACGATGCCGCGGCCCGACCGCGGCACTTTCGTCCAAGCTGCCCATGAAGACCGGAGAACACCCCCATGCCCCTACCCCATGAGGTATCCCCCGCCACCCTGCGCCGGGTGATCGCCGCCTCGGCCATTGGCAACTTCGTCGAATGGTTCGACTTCGCCGTCTATGGTTTCCTCGCCACGCTGATCGCCAGCCTGTTCTTCACCGGCGAGGATTCGAGTATCGCCCTGCTCAAGACCTTCGCGGTGTTCGCCGTGGCGTTCGCCCTGCGCCCGTTGGGCGGCATCGTGTTCGGCGCCCTGGGCGATCGCCTGGGGCGCAAGCGCATCCTGTCGCTGACGATCCTGCTCATGGCCGGCTCCACGACCCTGATCGGCCTGCTGCCGACCTACGCCAGCATCGGCCTGGCAGCGCCCTTGCTGCTGACCCTGGCACGGTGCCTGCAGGGCTTTTCGGCCGGTGGCGAATATGCCGGCGCCTGCGCCTACCTGATGGAGCATGCGCCCCAGGACAAACGTGCCTTCTACGGCAGCTTCGTGCCGGTGTCGACCTTTTCGGCCTTCGCCTGCGCAGCGGTGATCGCCTATGCCCTGGAAGCCAGCCTGACGCCCGAGGCGATGAGCAGCTGGGGTTGGCGGGTTCCCTTCCTGATCGCGGCACCGCTGGGGCTGGTGGGCCTATACCTGCGCTGGCGCATGGAGGAAACCCCAGCCTTCCGCGAGGCCATGGCAGAGGGCAAGGAACACAGCCGTTCGCCGCTCAAGGACACCCTGCGCCATCACGGCCGGGCAATCCGCAACCTCGGGGCATTCATTTCCCTGACCGCACTATCGTTCTACATGTTCACCACCTATTTCTCCACCTACCTGCAGATGGTCGGCAACCTGACCCGTGCCCAGTCGCTGCTGGTGTCTACCGTGGCGCTACTGGTGGCTGCCGTCGGCTGCCCCCTGGCCGGTGCGTTCTCCGACCGCGTCGGGCGGCGCAAGACCATTGGCTTTACCTGCCTGTGGGTGATGGTGGCGGTGTTTCCGGCCTACTGGCTGGCCAGCTCGGGGTCGATGTCAGGCGCCTTGCTGGGGGTGATCCTGCTGGCGATCGGCGCCCTGCTAAGCGGCGTGGTCACCGCCGCGCTGCTCTCGGAAAGCTTCCCGACCCGCACCCGCTACACCGCCTCGGCGATCACCTACAACGTGGCCTATACCCTGTTCGGAGGCACCGCACCGCTGGTGGCGACCTGGCTGATCAGCCAGACCGGCAGCAGCCTGGCGCCGGCGTTCTACCTGGTGGCGATCGCCCTGGTGGCGTTGGTCGGTGGCTTGGCACTGCCGGAGACTTCGCGGATTTCGTTGCATGATGAAATCGGTGAGCGTCAGGCTGAAGCGACGTAGACTCAAGGGCCTTATCGCCGGCAAGCCGGCCCCCACAGGAACAGCGCTATCGTCAAGACTGACGCGTTACGTGTGGGAGCCGGCTTGCCGGCGATGGGCGTGCAGCGCCCCAAGCCCTTCAACCAGGCTCTCCCTCCTCACGCCGGTGCGCCCACTGGTACAGCGCCGGCAGTACCAACAAGGTCAACGCGGTGGACGAAAGGATGCCCCCGATCACCACGGTCGCCAGCGGCCGCTGCACCTCCGCCCCGGTACCGGTGGCCAGCGCCATCGGAATGAACCCCAACGACGCCACCAACGCGGTCATCAGCACCGGCCGCAACCGGGTCAGCGCCCCCTCCTCGATGGCCGTGCCCAGCGACCGGCCCTCCTCGCGCAGGTTGCGGATGAAGGCGATCATCACCAAGCCATTGAGCACCGCCACCCCAGACAACGCGATGAAACCGACCCCGGCGGAGATCGACAGCGGGATATCCCGCAGCCACAGCGCCAGCACCCCGCCGGTGAGGGCGAACGGAATGCCGGTGAACACCAGCAGGCCATCCTTGAGGTTGTTGAACATCATCAGCAGCAATGCCATCACCAGCAGCAGCGCCACCGGCACCACCACCTGCAAGCGCTCGGCGGCCGATTGCAATTGCTCGAACTGGCCGCCCCAACGTGTCCAATAGCCCGGCGGCACCTGCACCTGGTCGATCAAGGTCTGCTCGGCCTCTTCGACGAACGAACCCAGGTCGCGACCACGCACGTTGGCACTGACCACCACCACCCGCTTGCCATCCTCACGGCTGACCTGGTTCGGGCCCAGTTGCAGGTTGAGCGTGGCCACCTGGGACAGTGGGATGAAACCGATCTGCGTTGTCCCTGCCGCTGCGCTGGCCGGCACCGGGATGAGCAGGTTCGAAAGCCCGTCGACATCGGTACGCAGGGCCTCGGGCAGGCGCACCACCATGTCGAAACGCCGGTCGCCTTCGTACAGGGTACCGGCCGTTCGGCCGCCGACGGCAATGGCGATGGCATCTTGCACATCACCGATGTTCAAGCCATGGCGGGCGGCCTTGTCGCGGTCGATATCGATGGTCAGCACCGGCAGCCCGGTAGTCTGTTCGACCTTCACCTCCGAAGCTCCCGGCACCTGTTGCAAGGTGGCGGCGATCTGCGCGGCGGTGCGGTTGAGCGTTGCCATGTCGTCGCCGAACACCTTCACCGCCACATCGCTGCGCACGCCGGAAATCAGCTCGTTGAAACGCAGCTGGATCGGCTGGGACAACTCGTAGTTGCTGCCCGGTACGCTGGCCGCGGCGCGCTGCACCTCGGCGATCAGCGCTTCGCGCGGCTTGCCCGGGTCGGCCCATTGCTCGCGCGGTTTGAGCATCACATAGGCATCGGAGATGTTCGGCGGCATCGGGTCGGAAGCGATCTCAGCGGTACCCGTGCGGGCGAATACCCGCTCCACCTCGGGCACCTGGGCGATGATGACCGTTTCCAGCTGTTGCTGCATCTGCACCGACTGGCTCAGGCTGGTACCCGGCACGCGCAGGGCCTGCAGGGCGAAGTCGCCTTCGCTGAGGCTGGGAATGAACTCGCTGCCCATACGGTTGGCCAGCACACCCGACAACAGCACCAGGGCTGCAGCCCCGGCGAACGCCAGGTTGCGATGGCCCAGCACCCAGCCCAGTACCGGCGCGTAGCGCTGGCGTGCGGTACGCATCACCACGCCCTCTTCTTCCTTCACCTTGCCGGTGACGAACAACGCGATGGCTGCCGGGACGAAGGTAACCGACAGGATCATCGCGCCCAGCAGGGCCATCACCACGGTGAAGGCCATGGGGTGGAACATCTTGCCTTCGACACCGGTCAGGGCAAAGATCGGCAGGTACACGACCATGATGATCAACTGGCCATAGACCAAGGGCCTGCGCGCCTCGCGAGCAGCGGCGAACACTTCGTGGAAGCGCTCGCTGCGGGTCAGCATGCGCCCATGGCGCTGCTGCGCATGGGCCAACCGGCGGATGGCGTTCTCGACGATCACCACTGCGCCATCGACGATGATGCCGAAGTCCAGGGCCCCCAGGCTCATCAAGTTGGCGCTGACTTTGTTGCTGAACATGCCGGTGAAGGTGAACAGCATCGACAGCGGGATGACCATGGCCGTGATCAATGCCGCACGGATATTGCCCAGGAACAGGAACAGCACGGCAATCACCAGGATCGCGCCTTCCACCAGGTTCTTCTTCACCGTGGCGATGGCCTTTTCAACCAGGTTGGTGCGGTCGTACACCGTCACGGCTACCACCCCCTCGGGCAGGCTGCGGTTGACCTCGGCGAGCTTGGCCGCCACGGCCTGGGACACTGTGCGGCTGTTTTCGCCGATCAGCATGAACACCGTGCCCAGCACCACCTCGCGGCCATTTTCGGTGGCCGCGCCCGAACGCAGCTCCTGGCCCAACCCGACCCGGGCGACATGGCTGACCCGGATGGGCGCGCCATCGGTACTGGAGATGACGATGTTGGCGATATCCTGGGCCGACGCCACCTGGCCCGGAGCGCGAATCAGCAGCTGCTCGCCGTTGCGCTCGATGTAGCCGGCACCCACGTTGGCGTTGTTGCTTTCCAGGGCGCCGATCAGGTCATTGAGCGTGAGCTTGTAGGCCGCCAGGCGCTTGGGGTCCGGTGCAATCAGGTACTGCTTGGCATGTCCACCGATGGTGTTGACCTCCGCCACGCCGGGCACGTTGCGCAATTGCGGCTTGATGATCCAGTCCTGGATCACCCGCAAGTCAGTGGCGGTGTAGGGCGTACCGTCCTCCTTGAGTGCTCCCGGCTCGGCCTCGACGGTCCATAGGAAGATCTCGCCCAGGCCCGTGGAAATCGGCCCCATGGCCGCCTCGATGCCCTCAGGCAGTTGCTCGCGAGCCACTTGCAGGCGCTCGTTCACCAGCTGCCGGGCGAAAAAGATATCGGTGCCGTCATCGAAGATGACCGTCACCTGGGACAAGCCCGAGCGCGACAACGAGCGGGTCTGCTTGAGCCCAGGCAGGCCGGCCATGGCCGTCTCGATGGCGAAGGTGATGCGCTGCTCGGTTTCCAGCGGCGAATAGCCGGGCGCGGCGGTGTTGATCTGTACCTGGACGTTGGTGATGTCCGGTACCGCGTCGATGGGCAGCTTCTGATAGCTGTTGATGCCCACGGCGGCCATCAGCACCACCGCGAGCATGACCACCAGGCGCTGCTCGATGGCGAATTGGATCAGGCGTTCGAACATGGATACGTTCCTGGGTCAGTGGCTGTGCTCGGCCGAGCCCTTGCCGAGCTCGGACTTGAGGACGAAGCTGCCGGCGGCCGCCACCTGGGTACCGGCGGCCAGCCCTTCGGTGATTTCCACCTGGCCGGCATCGCGCCGGCCGATCTTGACCGGGCGGGCCTCGAAGCCCTCCTCGGTACGGGCGAAGACCACCGTCTTCTCTTCCCAGGTCTGCAGGGCCGCTTCCGGCACCACCACGGCGGCGTCGAAGCGCTCGATGTTCACCGCGATCGTCACGAACAGCCCTGGGCGCCAGGCGCCGTCAGGGTTGGCCAGAGTGGCTCGGGCGGTGGCGGCACGGTTCTGCTCGCCGAGCAGGTTTCCGACATAGTTGACCTTGCCTTGCACTTCGGCTCCCAGGTCCGGTGCACTGACGGTCACGTTCCGCCCGGTGGTCACCCGGCCCAGGTCGCCAGGCGTGACGGCGAAGGTCGCCCATACCCGGCTGAGGTCCGAGAGGGTGAAGGCATTGCTGGTTTCATCGACCACCTCACCTACGGTCAGGTGCTTTTCCACCACCACTGCATCGAACGGTGCGCGCAGTTCATAGCGGTTGCCGGCCCCTGCCGGCGCCACGGCAGCGACTTTCTGCCGGGCGTTGGCCAGGGCGATCTCAGCTTCCTGCAACGCCTGGCGAGCTTGCAGGTAGTCCTGCTCGGCGCTGATGCGCTCCTGCCACAACTGTTGTTCGCGCTTGAAGGTCAACCGCGCCAACTCCAGGCGCCGTTGGGCGGCCTGTTGTTCGCTGCGCAGCTCGGAGATCTGCTGGCTGGCGATCACCGCCAGCACCTGGCCGCGCTTGACCGCTTGGCCCAGTTCGGCTTGTACCGCTTCGACCACCCCAGGCACCCTTGGCACCACATGGGCGGTGTGGTCTTCGTCAAAGCGAATTTCGCCTGGGAAGCTGATGGCCGTGCCCAATGTCATTGGCCCGGCAACGACCAACTGCACGCCGGCAGCTTCGATCTGGGCGGCGCTGAGGTGCAGGCTACCGGTCTGCTCGGCGTGTGCCTCGCCATCCTCCTCGCCATGGCCGTCATCCTGCTTGCCATCATGGGCATGGGTGTGTTCGCCACGGTCATCGCGGACCTTGCCAGCGGTGTTGGTCCAGGCCAGGCCGCCAAGGCCGAACACGGCGATGGCGGCGGCCAGGAGGGCTATCTTGCGGGTGTTATTCATCGTTACTCCTGAAAAGATGGGCCGTTCTGGGGACCTGGGGCTGCAACGCAGCGCCAATCAGAACCCCTCACCCAGATCGCCATAGATACGTTCCACCTGCGCCCTGGCATCGGTAGCCGAGGCCAGGGCATCCAGGTACAGCCCGCGCGCCTCGATCAGCGTGCGCTGGGCGTCGAGCACATCGAGGAAGCCGAACTTGCCCATTTCGAACCCTCGCGTGGCGGTGTCGACCGCCTGCTGGGCCGACGGCAGGATGGTGCGGTCGTAGGCTTGCACGTCCTCCATGGCGGCGGCCCACTGGCTGACGGCGCTACGTGTGTCGCTGCGCAGGCGCAGTTCGACGGCGTTGCGCAGGTCGCGGGCCTGGTCGGCACGCCGGGCGGCAGCCAGCACGTTGCCCTGGTTGCGATCGAACAAAGGCAGCGGCATCGACAGGCCAACCACGTTCACCCGTTCGCGGTCTTCGCGGCTGTACTGGCTGCCCAGGCTCACCGTGAGGTCGGGGATGCGCTGGGCCTTCTCCGAGCCCAAAGCCGCCTCGCCCCGCTGGATCTGCGCCTCGGCCAGGCGCCATTCGGCGGTTCGGGCAATCTTGTCGAGCAAGGCCTCGGCACGGGGCGCAGGCCCTGGCGACAGGTGGCTGGCATCGAGGCGGTCGAAGGAGGCCAACGGGCTGCCGGTCAGGCGCGCCAAGGCCTGGTAGGCGACCGTACGCTGGGACTCGGCACGGCGCACCTGGGCACGTGCCTGGGCCAACTGTACCTGGGCACGGGTGACCTCGACCGGTGAGGACTGGCCGGCCTTGACCCGCCCCTGCACCACCTGCAGGCCGCGCTCGGTCAAGGCCTGGGACTGCTGCGCCAGCTCCAGCGCGGTCTGCGCCCGCAGCGCGGCATGGAAGGCCTGGACCACATCGGCGCGCAGGCCGTTGCGCTGGCGCTCGAGTTCGAGCTGCGCAACGCTCTGGCCGGCGCTGGCCAGCTCGATCCGTGCACCACGTTTGCCGCCGAGTTCCAGGGCCTGGCTGAGGGTCACGGTGGTGGTGCTGGTGTCGCGGCGGGTGTCTTCGACCTCCCAGGACAATTCAGGGTTGGGGATCAGCCCGGCCTGGCGCCGCTCGCCCTCGGCGATACCGATTTCACGGCCAGCGGCGGCCAGTTCGGGGTTCTGGGCGAAAGCGGCGTCGAGCGCCTGGGGCAGGCTCAAGCCTTGCGCTGCCTGTAGCTGCGGCATGGCAAGCAAGGCCAGTAGCAGGCCAAACAAGGCAGCATTGCGGGGTGTGGCACGGTTGCACGGCACGGTGAGGTCCTCGTCGACAAGCGTCGGAAAGCTTGGCGAGGGACTCTAGGGCGGGGCGCCTATCGTCGCGGTGGCATGAACATTACAATTTTGCAAGAAAGCACCAGCCTGATCGGTTGGCTGCCCCGCGATTGCAGTCGAAAAGGCCGCCGCCTACCCGACGAGGTCATTCCGCCAGCAGTGCCTGGATCACGCGCTCCTGTCCGGCATAGTCACCCTCACCGAAATGCACATGGCGCACCTGCCCCTGGCGATCGACGAAATAGTGCGCAGGCCAGAACTGGTTGCCCCAGGCGTTCCAGACCCGGTAGTCGTTGTCCACGGCGACCGGGTAGCCGATGCCGAGCCTGGCCACCTTCTCGCGCAGGGTGCCCAGGTCATGCTCATAGTCGTACTCCGGGGTGTGCACCCCTACCACCACCAAGCCCTGGTCGGCGTAGCGCCGGGCCCAGTCATCGACGTGAGGCAGGCTGCGCTGGCAGTTCACGCAGTCCCAGGTCCAGAAATCCACCAGCACCACCTTGCCCTTGAGGGCGGCATCGTCCAACGGCGGCGAATTGAGCCATTGGCTGGCACCGGCCAGCGAGGGCATGGGCTTCTCCCTGCCCTGGGCTGCCAGGTAGCCCGCCAGGCCAAGCCCCAGCAGGCCCAGCCCCCACCCAGCAACCTTCAGCCACCGGCGTCGGTCAGTTGTCATGGCAGCCCCCGGTGGCGTAAGTACGATACTCCAGGCTTTGTCTACGGCCATGGGAATCGAGGTAGTCCATGCGCGTATTCACCACGCCGCAGGCATTGCTCTGGTCATCCTTGATCGACAGCACTTTCTGCACGTCCAGCCGGTCGCCATAGCGATACTGCATCACGCTGTCGCTCATCGGTTCGCTGCTGGCCTGGGCGGAAATGGCGGCAACGCCGAACAACGCGAACAGGGCTGCATTGGCAAAAGTCTTGAAGGTCATGGCATCTCTCCTGTGCAAATGGGGAGTGGGTTCCCCGGTCGAGAGCCATTACAGGCCTGCTGGGTATCGCGGATGTGTCTGCACAGGGCCAGGTGTGCATTTTCCTGTATCCCTGCCATAGGCAGATACACTGCAATACAAACCCCGGCAGGCAAGCACTGCGACGCTCGGTACACTTGCCTGCATCTTTACTCGTACAGGAACCCTGCGATGGAACACGTCGATCACATCCTGATCGTCGACGACGACCGCGAGATCCGCGAACTGGTCGGCAACTACCTGAAGAAGAACGGCCTGCGTACCAGCATCGTTGCCGATGGCCGACAGATGCGAGCCTTCCTGGAGAACAATACCGTCGACCTGGTGGTGCTCGACATCATGATGCCGGGCGATGACGGCCTGCTGCTGTGCCGCGAACTGCGCGCCGGCAAGCACCGCAACACCCCGGTGCTGATGTTGACTGCCCGCAACGACGAGACCGACCGCATCATCGGCCTCGAGATGGGCGCCGACGACTACCTGACCAAACCCTTCTCGGCCCGTGAGCTGCTGGCCCGGATCAACGCCGTGCTGCGCCGTACCCGCATGCTGCCGCCGAATCTGACCATCAGCGAAAGCAGCCGGCTGATCGGCTTCGGCCAATGGCGGCTGGACACCACAGCCCGCCACCTGCTCGACAATGACGGCACGCTGGTGGCCCTGAGCGGCGCCGAATACCGCCTGCTGCGGGTGTTCCTCGACCACCCGCAGCGGGTGCTCAGCCGCGAGCAACTGCTCAACCTCACCCAGGGCCGTGAAGCGGACATCTTCGACCGCTCCATCGACCTGCTGGTCAGCCGCCTGCGCCAGCGCCTGGGCGACGACGCCCGCGAGCCCAACTGCATCAAGACCGTGCGCAGCGAAGGCTATGTGTTCTCCCTGCCCGTGCAATTGCTCGAGTCGCCCGCATGAGGTGGCCGCGTACCCTGGCGTCGCGCCTGGCCCTGATCTTCCTCACCGGCCTGGTGCTGGCCTATGGCCTGTCGTTCAGCCTGCAGTTCTACGAGCGCTATGTCAGCAGCCGCTCGATGATGCTGAGCAACCTGGAGCAGGACGTCGCCACATCGGTGGCCATCCTCGACCGCCTACCGGCCGAGGAACGTGCCGCCTGGCTGCCCCGCCTGCAGCGCCACAGCTATCGCTACCAGTTGGGCCAAGGCCTCGGCGGCCAGGCCATGCCCAGCGAAGACCCACCCATGGCCGCCGAGTCCATCGTCAAGGCGATCGGCCGGGACTACCGCCTGACCTTCCTCGAGATTCCAGGCCCTACTCCACATTTCCAGGTACACCTGCGCCTGGCCGACGGCGCCCCCCTGACCCTCGACGTCACGCCTTCCGGCGTGCCAGTGGCCAAGTGGTTGCCTGTGGTGCTGTTGATCCAGCTGGCGGTGTTGTTGGTCTGCACCTGGCTCGCGGTGCGCCTGGCCATCCGCCCTCTGACCCGCCTGGCCCGGGCAGTGGACGACCTGGACCCGGACAAGCCAGGCCCGCAACTGGACGAAAGCGGCCCACGGGAGGTGCGCTATGCCGCCGTGGCGTTCAATGCGCTACAGGCTCGCATCGCCGCCTACCTCAAGGAACGCATGCAGCTGCTGGCGGCCATTTCCCATGACCTGCAAACCCCGATCACGCGCATGAAACTGCGTGTCGAGGTCATGGACGATGGCACGGAGAAGGACAAGCTGTGGAGCGACCTGACGGCCATGGAGCACCTGGTGCGCGAAGGCGTCGCCTATGCCCGCAGCATGGACAGCAGCACCGAGGCGCCCTGCCGGGTCAAGCTCGACGCCTTTCTCGACAGCCTGGTGTTCGACTACCAGGACAGCGGCGCGAAGGTCGAATGCCTCGGTGCCACCAACGTCACCCTGCAGACCCGCCCCCATGCCCTGCGCCGGGTATTGGTGAACCTGGTGGACAACGCCCTGAAGTTCGCTGGGGCGGCACAGCTTGAGGTCGAGCACGCAGGCACCCGTACCTTCATTCGCGTTCTGGACGAAGGCCCCGGCATTCCGGCTGCAGAGCTCGAGGAGGTACTCAAGCCCTTCTACCGCGTCGAGGGCTCGCGCAACCGCAGCACTGGCGGGACCGGCCTGGGGTTGGCCATCGCCCATCAGCTGACCCAGGCCATGGGTGGGCGCCTGACCTTGACCAATCGCCCGGCAGGTGGGTTGTGCGCGCAAATCGAGTTGACATGAGGCGCCCTGAGCGGCACCGATCTACACGAAGATACATAACCACTGCCCGCCCGACACATTGCAGATACGCCACTCCAGCACACTTGCGTACACACTGCATATTCGGGAGACCTGCTGATGAACACCCTCGCCCACCCCTCAGGCTGGAAACCACTCACCCTGCTCGATCGCGTCGCCAGCTGGGGCGCTGACCTGCCCCTGCGCCTGTTCCTGGCCTGGGAGTTCTTCGAGTCCGGCCTTGAGAAATTCAATGGCGCCAACTGGTTCACCGACCTGCAGTCGAGCTTTCCGTTTCCATTCAACGAGCTGCCTGCGGGCTTGAACTGGCAGCTCTCGCTGTGGGCGGAGCTGATCTGCCCGCTGTTGCTGTTGCTTGGCCTGGGCACTCGCCTGGCCTCGGCGGTGCTGATGGTGGTCACCGTGGTGGCGATAGCCGCCGTGCATTGGCCGGAGCATTGGTCGACCCTCGCCGAGCTGGCCCGGGGCTATGTGATCACCGATCAGGGCTACGGCAACTTCAAGCTGCCGCTGATCTACCTCGTGGCCTTGCTGCCACTGCTGCTCAAGGGCGCAGGCCGCCTGAGCCTGGACCACTGGCTGTGGCGTCGGCTGCGCCTGGCGGGCCGCACCGCGACGGTGGGCTAGAGCTGTTCTGCGCGCAGCGCGATCGCGGGGCAACCCCGCGATCGCGTCGCTCGTTGGCGCACTTGCCGGCGATCACCTCAGGTCGAAGCGATCGAGCTCCATGACCTTGACCCATGCCGCGACGAAGTCCTTGACGAACTTGCCCCCTCCATCGCTGCTGCCGTACACCTCGGCCAGGGCGCGCAGCTGGGCATGGGAGCCGAACACCAGGTCGACCCGGGTGCCCGTCCATTTCAGTTGGCCGGTCTTGCGGTCACGGCCCTCGAAGGTCTCGTTGTCCGCCGAGGTGGGTTTCCACTCCACCCCCATGTCCAGCAGGTTGCAGAAGAAGTCGTTGCTCAGCGTGCCAGGCCTGTGGGTGAACACGCCATGCGCGCTGCCACCGGTATTGGCCCCCAGCACCCGCAGGCCGCCGACCAGCACGGTCATTTCAGGAGCGGTGAGCGTCAGCAACTGGGCCTTGTCCAACAACAGTTTCTCGGCCTTGACGCTGTAGCGCGCCTTGGAGAAATTGCGGAAACCATCGGCCAACGGCTCGAGTACACCGAAGGATTCAACGTCGGTCTGCGCCTGGGAGGCATCCATGCGCCCGGGCCTGAACGGCACGTTGACGTCATGCCCGGCGTCCCTGGCGGCTTTTTCAACTGCGGCGCTACCTGCGAGCACGATCAGATCGGCCAGGGAAATCCGCTTGCCCAAGGCATTGAATTCGCCCTGGATCCTCTCCAATGCCTGCAACACCTTGTCCAATTGCTCAGGTTGGTTGGCCGCCCAGAACCTCTGCGGTGCCAGGCGCAGTCGCCCGCCGTTGGCGCCGCCGCGCTTGTCCGAGCCACGGAAGGTCGAAGCTGCGGCCCAGGCGGTGGACACCAGTTCCGCCACGCTGAGCCCCGAGGCCAGGACCTTGGCCTTGAGGATGGCGATGTCCTGCTCGTTCACCAGCGGGTGGTCGACTTTCGGGATCGGGTCCTGCCAGAGCAGCTCCTCTTTGGGCATCTCCGGCCCCAGATAACGCGCCAAAGGGCCCATGTCCCGGTGGATGAGCTTGTACCAGGCACGGGCGAAGGCATCGGCCAGCTGCTCGGGGTGTTCCTTGAAGCGACGGGCGATGGGCTCGTAGATCGGGTCGAAACGCAGGGCCAGGTCGGAGGTGAGCATCGATGGCGCATGGCGTTTGCCAGGGTCATGGGCGTCGGGAATCCGCCCTGCTCCGGCACCGTTCTTCGGCCGCCACTGGTGGGCGCCGGCGGGGCTTTTGGTCAGTTCCCAGTCGTAGTTGAACAGGTTCTCCAGGTATTCGTTGCTCCACTTCGTCGGGGTCGAAGTCCAGGTCACTTCCAGGCCGCTGGTGATGGTGTCGCCGCCCTTGCCGGTGCCGTAGCTGTTTTGCCAACCCAGCCCCTGCAACTCCAGGCCTGCCGCTTCTGGCTCGGGCCCGACGTTGTCGGCAGGGCCTGCACCGTGGGTCTTGCCGAATGCATGGCCGCCGGCGATCAGGGCCACGGTCTCCTCATCATTCATGGCCATGCGGCCGAAGGTCTCACGGATGTCCTTGCCGGAAGCCACCGGGTCGGGGTTACCCTCGGGGCCTTCCGGGTTGACGTAGATCAGCCCCATCTGCACGGCGGCCAAGGGGTTTTCCAGGTTTCGCTCGCCGCCCAGGGCGCGCCCTTGTTCTTCTTCGTGCTTCTGCGGTTCGGCCACCAGGTCGCCCTTGCCGGGGGGTTGCGCCTTGCCGTAACGGGTGTCACCGCCCAGCCAGACCTTTTCCGAGCCCCAATACACATCTTCATCCGGCTCCCACACATCGGCGCGCCCACCGGAGAAGCCGAAGGTCTTGAAACCCATGGATTCCAGGGCCACATTGCCCGTCAACACGATCAGGTCGGCCCAGGAAATGTTGCGCCCGTACTTCTGCTTGATCGGCCATAGCAAGCGTCGGGCCTTGTCCAGGCTGACGTTGTCCGGCCAGCTGTTGAGCGGGGCGAAACGCTGCTGGCCGGAGCCTGCGCCACCCCGGCCGTCGCCGATACGGTAGGTGCCAGCACTGTGCCAGGCCATGCGGATGAACAGCGGGCCATAGTGGCCGAAGTCCGCGGGCCACCAGTCCTGGGAGTCGGTCATCAAGGCTCGCAGGTCTTGCTTGAGGGCCTGGAAATCGAGTTGTTTGAACGCCTTGGCATAGTCGAAGTCCGGGTCCATCGGGTCGGACTTGGACGAATGTTGATGGAGGATCCGCAGGTTCAGCTGATCGGGCCACCAGTCACGGTTGCTCGTGCCGCCACCGGCGGTCTGATGAAACGGGCATTTCGATTCGTTCGACATCTGCGTGTACCTTTCGCACGGAAGTGGAACAGGCATCAGGGGTGTCCCTGCCCATGCCTGCATGCCGTTTTCTTGGGGCAGAGTGAAGCCTAGCCGAGCGCAGCCAGGTTTCTAATAGGGCAATTGTCTAGGGTCGATAGGCCAAAACTGTCAGCAGCATTGTCACTTGCCGCGTTGCATCCAGGCCGCCCCCAAACCACTCAGGCAGATGATGGCGATGCCCACCAGGCTGGCGATATCCGGCACCTGGCCGAAGATCAGCAGCCCCAGCAAGCCGGCGAAGACGATCTGGCAATAGCTGAAAGGTGCCAGCAATGCCGGGGCGGCCAGCCGGAAGGCCTGGGTCAGCAACAGGTGCGCGGTCATGCCGCAGCCGCCGAGGGCCAGCATCAAGACGACGTGCTTCCATTGCGGCGCGTGCCAGAAGAACGGCACCAGCACGCTCAGGATCAAGGTATTGCACAGCCCGGCGAAGAAGTTGCTGGTGGTTGGGCTGTCGTAGACGGCCAGCTTTCGGGTCAGCAATTGGTAGAAGCAAAAGCCCAGGGCCGACCCAAAGGGGAACAGGATCGCCGGCGTGAACATCGCCCCCCCAGGGTGCACCACGACCAGCACGCCGATAAAGCCCATCACCACCGCTACCCACTGGCCGACGCTGACGCGCTCCTTGAGCAGCGGCACCGAAAGCGCGGTGACCAGCACCGGAGCGAGAAAGTTGACGGATGTCGCTTCGGCCAAAGGCAGGTACTGCAGGCCTGTGGTGAACAGCAAACTCGTGCTCAACAGGCTCAGCGCACGCAACGTCTGCAAGACCGGGCGGCGCGTGCGCAATACAGCCATACCGGCCTTGGGAAGGAAGATCCCGGCCATCAGCAGGGTATGTACCAGGTAGCGTGCCCAGACCACCATGATGATCGGGTACAGGCCGCCCAGGAATTTGGAAAGGGCGTCGTGGCTGGCGAACAGGAAAGTCGCCACCACCACCAGGGCGATGCCGCGCAGCGGTTGGTTGACTCCGGACAGCGGGGTACTGGCACTCATGGCATTCTCGGCGGTGGCGCACACTCGCGCCGGGAACCGCACGGCCGGTCGGTCGGCGGGTTTACTGTGCGGATTCTAGAAGAGATGTGCCAGGATGCGAAACCTGTAATGCCTTGCCCCTGTGGGAGCGGGCTTGTCCCGCGATCAAGGGCGAAGCCCTTGCCAGGCGGCGGTGATATCGGGCCCGGCCTAATCGCGGGACAAGCCCGCTCCCACAGGGTGCCGCAAATCAAATGGTCATGCGTTGTTCTATGAGAGCCGGCTTGCCGGCGATAGGGCGTGCAGCGTTCCGTGTCCTTGACTGACAGGCATCAGCCCCTGGTGTTCTATTTTTCCTCGAGCACCGCCCGCCCCTTCACGGCCCGAGGCCCCATCCAGGCCCAGACGATCAAGCCGGGCAAGGGTACGTAGACCACGAAGACGATCCATAGCATCTTCCGTTCAGCGCGCCGGTCGCTGCCGATGATGTGCCAGATGGCGAAGATCTCCAAGAGGATCAGAATGGCTGCGAGAATGATCCAGATCGTTCCGATTTCCATGAGCGCTCTCCCAATAGGCATGTAGTGCTTTGGGTGCCAGCCAGCCGCCAGGGTTCAGTCCGATCCTGCCCGCGCGTGCGATCCAGTTGTCTTTCCCTCACGCTCCCAGCAAACTCATCGGGCCAGCCAGGAGTCGGAGTCAGCAGTGTCCACGCCACGTCAGTTCAGCCAGAAGACCAGCACCAGCAACATGCTGCGGCTAAAATCCGCCTCCGGTAACGGCCAGGTGCCCTATCGAGTCGACTTCGTCCTTCTCGAACACTTCTCCATGGCCAGTTTTACCGTGGCGATGGACGTGCTGGTCACCGCCAACCTGCTGCGTGCCGATAGCTTCCGCTTCAACCCGCTCTCACCCAAGGGCGACCGGGTGCTCAGCGACCTGGGCCTGGAGCTGGTGGCCAGCGAACTCGATGCAGCCAGCCTGAAGGAGCTGGACCTGCTGGTGATCTGCGGCGGCTTGCGCACGCCACTCAAATACCCTGAACTCGACCGCATGCTGGGCGACTGCGCAGCCCATGGCATGGCGCTGGGCGGCTTGTGGAACGGCGCCTGGTTCCTTGGCCGCGCAGGTGTGCTGGACGACTACGGCTGCAGCATTCACCCTGAACAGCGTGCCAGCCTGGCTGAACGCAGCCCACAGACCCGCCTCACACCGGCCAGCTTCACCCTGGACCGGGACCGGCTCACCGCCGCCAGCCCCAATGGCGCCATGGAGCTGATGCTCGGCCTGGTTCGACGTCTCTACGGCGACGCACTGGCCGAAGGTGTCGAGGAAATCCTGTCGTTCTCCGGGGCCCGCTATCGCCAGGTTGGCCCTGGGGCGAAGAAGTCCATGAGCCTGCACTTGCGTACCATCGTCGAGCTGATGGAGAACAACCTCGAGGAAACCCTCAGCCTGGACCAGCTCGCCGCCTACAGTGGCCGCTCACGGCGCCAGATCGACCGCCTGTTCCAGGCCCAGCTCGGCACCTCGCCGCGGCGCTACTACATGGAACTGCGCATCACCAAGAGTCGTCGGTTGCTGCAATATTCCGACCTCTCGGTAATGGAAGTCGCGGTCGCCTGCGGTTTCGTCTCGGTATCGCACTTCAGCAAGTGCTATGCGGCCTATTTCGGCTACCCGCCATCACGGGAGCAGCGCCTGGGCGAGTGAGGCCGCTGGCAGCCCGTTCAAGCACGGATGTAACCCAAGACCGCTTCGCGAATCATCTGCTTGTGGCGCCGCTTGACCTCCTGCTCGCAGAGGTCGATCTGGAAGAGCTCGCCGAAGGTATGCCGGTTGGACACGCGGTAGAAGCAGAACGAGCTCATCAGCATGTGCAGGTCGATGACGTCGATGCCTGGCCGGAACACGCCCTCTTCCACACCTCGTTGCAGGGTGCGGGCCAGCCCTTGCAGCACGAGGCTGCTCATTTCGCGAATCGCCGGTGATTGCTTGATGTACTCGCCGTAGTGGATGTTCTCGGTGCAGACGATGCGCACGAAATCGACATTATGGTCATGGTGGTCGAAGGTGAAGTCCACCACACGTTCGATGGCCTGTACGGCCGGCAGCGACTCCAGGTCAAGGCTGTGCTCGGTCTTGCGGATGTCGCCGTAGAGCTTGACCAGGCACTCGATGTACAACTGCTCCTTGCTGCCGAAGTAGTAGTAGATCATGCGCTTGGAGGTGGCGGTGCGCTCGGCGATGGCATCGACCCGCGCACCGGCAAGGCCTTGCTGCACGAACTCATGGATGGCGGCCTGGAGGATGTCCTCGCGCGTTTTCTCGGGGTTGTGCTTGCGCGGCTTGCGCTCCCCTTCGATCCCGGATTGCCCGAGATTGACTACCGAATCACTCATACCCACTCGCAGGCTGTTGTCTTCAATGACGTGGGATTATCCGCGAGCGGGGCCGTACAGGGAAGCGGGAGGGCACCTGTGTGCCCTCCCTAAGGTGTCAGCGGACGGTGAACTGGATGTGCAAGGTAATGTCGCTTAGCTCTTTCAGTACCTGCTGATCCTTGGCATCGGCGAAGGTCAGACTCAGTAACGTCTTGTCATCCTCGTCATTGGCCGACGCGATAGGCAGCCCTTCGAACGGCAACCATCGGGTGGCCGCGTTGCCGCCCTCCTGAGAGAATAGACCGTCGTCCTTGCGGGCATGGGATATGACGCTTTGGTGGCAACCGGACGGCAAGCCGAGGTAGTTGGTCATCAAACGCGCCCGGACCTGCTCGGAAGATTCGACATGCGGCCCGTCAAGGCTCACCGCTATGCGACGAATGCGGCATATGCCGTCTTCGAACTCTTGCGCCAAGCCCAGATCCTTGAGGCCGAACTGTATAGACAGCTTGTTCGACTCGAACGTCAAACTGCCCAGCGGAAGCGTGCAACCGATCTCCTTTCCGTCCTGCACGCTCTGAATGGCATCCTGCAGCTTGACTGCCTCCTCATCCACGAGAAGCTTGCCATCGAAGACCTTGGCCAGCGACACGTCGCGGGTCACCTCCAACTCACGCTTTTGCCATCTCACCCAGGCATCCTCCATCTGCCCCAACGCCAACATCAGCCCCTCTCCGCACAACAGCCCCGACCAAGCGCCATTCCAAGTGCCCGTGCGCAGGTAGCGGGTGTTGTCACCCATTTCCCATTGCAACGCCTTCTGCGCCATCAGGCAGCGCGTAACCGTCAGGTCGTAGTAGGTATAAAAGATACTTGCCAGGCGCGCGCGCAACCAACTGTACAGTGCTTTGCTGGTCGCCTTGCCTTGATGGTAAGCAAGTTGTACCTGAGCATTCATCTCTTGGGACCGCGCGTGGGCGATCTGCAGGTTGATAGAGGTTTCACGCACCGTCAGCGCTTCCAGTTGCACCTGGAATGCCGCCATGAATCCTGCGGCATTCTTGTACTGAATCTCCCAGTCCTGGCGCCGACGTCGATAGGCCTCGCATTTATCGATCGTCTCGCTGGCGATCTCCAAGCCGGTCATCGTCAGGCCAGCAACCGTCCCTGCCGCCTGCAGTGGGCCGCTGGGACGTCCACCACCGTTGGATGTGCCGAAAACATTCGGGAATGTATTCACCAGTCCCGCCGTCACGGCGAGCGATCCCCAAACGCCGGTCAAGGCTTTTCTCGTTTGGGCGAAACCTAGTGCCAGTTTTTCACCTGTGTTCATGTTCTCGTCATACAGGGAGCGGTAATGGTCCCGGCGCGTCCGGGCGACCTCCATAAGCGCCGTTATACGTTTGCGTTCAACATCCAGCTCCTTGAGGGCCTGCTCTTGCAGCTCCACGCTTCTGGCCGCCAGTTCCACCCCTTGGGTACTGAGCAGTTCCAGCAACCCTTCGGCATCCTGGCGCTCGAGAATGAGCCGCATGGCATTGCCGAACAGCATGAGGTGGGACGCCATGGTCCGTGCCCCTTCCATCAGCGGAATGAAGCGCAACGCCGGCACGTTGTCGATGGTCGGCAAGGCATTGGCCCCGCCCGCCTCGGCGGCCACCGCGTCGGCCCATAGCGCCTTCGGGTCGGCCGGCGTGGCATACAGCGGCAGGTTCAAGGGCTGGCCGTCCAGCGTCAGGTTGTGCCGCAGGTTGTACAGGCGGATGCGCAGCGCTTCCCAGTAGTCGAGCAGCATGCGGTTGGCCTCGGGCAGGAACAGCGTCCTGCCCGCCACGGCGCGGGCCGACCCCATCGCGCGCAGCTGCGCCACATCCTCGGCGCGTATGCCTTCGGCCATCATCGCCAAGGCATCCAGCCGATCGTCGAGCACTTGTTGCGCAGCCACCTCGCCCAGCTGCGGGTCGTCCCAGTCGGTGTTCGGCTCGATCCAGGGCTCGTCGCCCAGCAGGCGCAAGGCGCGCTGGTACCACACCTTCGCTTCGCTCAGGGTGTCGCGCTCGAGCTTGCGATACGCCGCATCGCCACGGCCCAGGGTGATGTCCAACAAGCGCATGAAGGCATTGAGCTTGTAGTGCATCGGATCGTTCTGCGCTACTGCGTCCGGGTCCAGCACCTCCAGTGGCTCGTCGTTCCAGGCGGTGTCCTCTTCCAGCGGGCGCACGTTCCACAGGCGCGGCGTGTAATGGCCATTCACCGTGTAGCCAGCCGGGTTGAAAATGTACTTGAGCCATTGCTCGGCCAGGTCGAAACGCTCTTCCTGCAGGAAGCGCTGCATCACCATCATCGGCGTGTAGTAGAACAGTTCCCAGAAATACAGCGCGTTGGCACCGCCAAAATCCATCATCGGACGGGGGCCACTGCCCTCGATTTCGGGCTCGCGGATCTGTTGGGTCTCGTAGCTCAGGATGCTGTCGATCCCCAGCACCGCACGCTCGGTGAGTTGGCGGGCGAACAGCGTATTGAGCCGGGTAACCCAGGTGCCGCGTTTGAAGTACTGGGCACCCTCGCTGGTCTCGTCGATGTAGGCGGTATTTACGGAAACCTCTTCGAGCTGAGCCAGCCATTGAGAGCGTTCATCGCCATCTTCCGAGCCATCGCTCTTGCGGATTAGATTGATTCGCCAGTCTCGGGTATAGCCCTCGCCAAATTGAAGACGTAGCAGATGCGAGGCCTGTTTCTGATCTGTCCAGTCCGACGTCATGCCGACGGCCAGTACACTGGTAAACTTGACCTGCTGCATGCCCTGCGCCAGATCGAAGTCGTTCTCCGCTGATTCAGTGATGCCATCCTGTCCATTGGCGCGCTTGACGACACGCTTCACATCCTGACCTAGCACTTTCCCTAATGGGTCTGCGTACTCCGCCGGCACGACAGTGTCAGCCTCACCCGGATGTTGCAACAACTGCGCGACATTGATTGCATCGGTATAGCCACCGCCACCGGTGGCCAAACCGAATTTTATGTTGATTCCGGGCAACCAGTAATCGATATTGATCCGAAACCGTGCAAAACGATAACGTCCTTCAGGCGCCTCGCCATTGTTGAGCTCTTGCGCTTCATCCGGCAGCGGCACATCACAAACAGAGTGGATGTACCGATTATGGGCAGGAAAACACTCTGATAAATGTATAGCGTCGACACAGAAGTACGCCCAGTATTGTCCTTGTTCCTCACGTAACAAGAACGCCCCCTTCGGCCCTCGCACCAATACCCTCAGTTTCCGGGTTTCCTGTTTGAGCTGCGCATATTCCCCGACCAATGCCGTCATCCACGGATTTTCAATTGCCGGACGCCGGGCTTCGACCGACAAGGTCGTGTCGAGGTAAAGGCTATAGCTATCCGCCTTGTCAGCCGATGTATCAATGGCCTTCACTTTCGCATTGGCGATATCGAACGACTTGAATTTTTTCGGTATGCCCGAGCTGACAACAATTCCGTCCTCCACAACCTGCCCTGTTCTATACAGCATGGCGCACAATCCGGCATGGCTACCGCTATCCAACCAATGCCTGTTCTGCACCAGGTCAGCACTGAAGTCGCCTAGGTCCCTTTGCTTGCAACTTAGTGTTTCCTGGATCTCGATACCGCCAAAGACTCTGAGCAAGGCGCCGGTCTGCTCATAAAGGCCTGCCACGAGTATATTCAGCGCCGGAGCATAGGCCAGGAACAACGACAGTTTTTCTATATCGATCTTTTTACAACTCGAGCCCTCTGCGCATTCAATCTGTTCCACCACCTCGGCCGGCATCGGGTAGTCCAGCGGTGCGCTCCAGGTCCCGTCATAGCGCAACCACGCCAGCTTGTACGACCACACATGTTCCTTCTTGTCGGGCTTGCCCTCCTCGTCGCGGGTCAGGATATTCTCCTGCCGCTCCACCCACATCAGGTACAGCCGCTCACGGTAGATCACCGGCCGGATCAGCCGGCCCACCACCTGGGGCGCCAGATCGATCTTCGTCCAGCCGCGCCAGGCGTTGGCCGGCAGCGCACCGGTGTCTTTGTCACGCTTGCTCTCGTCCACCGTCCGCCACCAGTACTCCCGCGGCTCGCCGCGGCTGCGCCCGATGAACCAGGTCTTGCCCAACGATTCATCATGGGTCTGCGGCTCCCGGCCGTTGTAGTAGCCGCTGATCGTCTCCAGGTTGGCCACTTCCTCGAAAGCACTGAGGTAGCCGTGGAAGGCATCGCCCACCGTTTCGCCGTTGATCTGTGCCTGCCCCAGCACCTGCAGCATGTCGTCCATCGCCTTGGTCTGGCCCAGGCGCACGGTCGGGTCGATGTAGTTCTCCGGGTAGTACATCAGCATCTGCCCGGCCGACCAGGTGGCGTAGCGGGCGTTCCAGCGGGTCCAGTCGCGGAAGAAGGGCCGGTCCAGCACGGCGGTGACCAGGGCGTTCTTGTCTTCAGGCTCCGACAAGGTGCGGTGGATGAACAGCTGCAGCGCCGCCATCGCCTCGGCGATGCGCGAGGTGGTCACCTGGGCACTGTTCAGGCTGTCGAGCAGCAGGTGCTGGTTCAGCGTTTCCACGCCCAGGTTGGCCCGCGCCGCCAGCACACCGGCCAGTGCCTTGCTCAACGGCTCCTCGCTGGCTGCCTGCGCCCGCTTGACCTGCGACGGGCTCAGCCCCGCTTCGAAACTGTCCGCCAGGGCTTGCCATTCATCCCACTCCTGCGGGAACACCAGCAACTCCGCCAGGTTTGCGGGCTGGACACCCAGCGTTGTCGCCAGGTCGGCCCATTGCCGGACCACGGCGATCTCCTGCCAATTGGCCAGGGCCGAGGCGTCTGCAACATCCTTCTTCAAGGCGGCCTGCCTGGCGGCCTCGGCGACCAGCCCTTCTGCCTGGCCGGTGGCCTTGGCCAGCAGCGCGGGCGGTACGCCTGTGTCCGTCAGCGCGGCCATCAGCGCGCTGGCCGACTCCGGTCGTGCTTTCAGCCAGGTGCTGAAGTCCGTCAGGGCCACGACCGTGGCCACGCTGCGCTGCAGGGTGGTCAGCCTGGGCTCGATGTTGTCCACGGTTCCGGCGAGCAAATGGGGCTGTTCCACCAGCACGGCCAGCACGTCGGCGGTCACGCCGCTGGCGTGCACGATCAGCGCCATTTGCGCCAGGCCGTAGGTGAAGGCGATTATCTGAGGATCGGCTACCGGGTCGTAAGGTTCTTCTGGCTCTTCCGGTTCTTCTGGCTCTTCCGGCTCTTCCGACGCCTCTGGCTCTTCCGGCTCCAGACGCTCGCCCACCTCTTGCAGCGAAAGCCCACCGGGCTTGCCACGGTCCGCCCAGATCAGCAGGGCCCGGGCCGCGGTTTCACCGCTCAGGCCAAAGGTCGAGGCGATCAGTGAGCTCAGCGCGCGCAGGTAATCGTCGGTGTCCGGCTCCACGGGGGCTTCGCCCTCTGCCGCCTCGGGGAACGGTGCATTGGCGATCGCCGCTTGCATTTCCTTGATCAGGTTGCTGATCTCGGGGCTCGGTGGAATATCGTCCACGCCCCGGGTCATCAGCACCAGGTCTGCCACGGTCCAGCCCTGGGCCTGCAGCCAGCTCGACAAACGCTCCACACAGCCCAGCAAACGCAACCATTCCTCGACCGGAGCTGCGCTCAGGTCCCGTGGTGCGCCGAAGGTCTCCAGCAACAGTCCCAGCTCGCCAGGCGCCAGGCCGTGCAGGCGGGCCCACAGGCTCAGGGTATAGAGGCCGGACAACTTGTCGAGCGTGGTGTCGAAGCGCACCTCATCGCCGTCCGCGTCGCTGGCCTGCGTTTTTGGCGCCAGCGCAAGGAAGCGGCCCAGTTGGTACAGCCCTTCGTCGTCGACCTGGCAGGCACGCTTGAGCGTGGCCTTGATAGCGGCCTGCTCCGAGGCCTTGCCGGGGCGCAGGTCGATCACGACGTAGTTTTCCGGGTCCAGCCCGCCTTCGACCAGCGCCGGGTCGTTGAACAGCCGGTCGTACTGGCTCAGCTCGCCGGCGCGAGCACTCGCCGCGATCAGTTGCCGGCCCATGACCAGCGCCTGCTCATGGGGGATGGCGTAGCGCTTGGCCAAACGCACGGTCTGCGTCAGCACCGCCAGCGACCGCTCGCTGATGGCCACCGGGTCCACGCTGTGCAGGATGCCCTCCAGCGCCTCGGCCCCCAGGCCTGTGGCCTTGTGCAGCCTGATCACCTTGTTGAGCCTGAGCAGGAACCGTGCCGGCGTCAGCTTCGGGGTGACGAAACGGGCACTCAGCACATGGCCCTGATCGGCCTCGGCGGTGAACTTGACCCTGTAGGTGGCATAGGAACGGCCTTCGTTCGGCCCCTTCCAGTCGAATTCATAGCTGTAGTCTTTGTCCGGCGCGAAGGCATCGACCTTCAGCATCCCGGGGAACAACCTCAGGTGGTGCACTTCCTCCAGAATGAACTCGATCGCCCCGGTCTCCTTGAGGCTGAAGCTCAGCTGCCAGCGGTCGCCGCCCAGGAAGAACAGGTAGGCGTAGTGAATCGCCGGGCTGGCCGAACCGACGCCCAGCTGGTAGATGACGCCTTCGGTATTGAGCAGTTCCGAGACGTTGGTCTGCGACCCCCAGCGCTCGTCCTCGACCTGGGCGCCGCCGCCGATGAAGGCCTTCAGGGCCTGGTCGCTCAAGCCGAACCAGTCGCGCAAGCGGGCTGGGCGCAGCATGTCCTCCGGCACGGTGCCGGGGAAATACGTCGCGAACTGCTCGTCGACGTCTTCATCGGTGATCTCATCGGTCAACAGCCGGTACAGGGCGGGTGGGATATCATGGCCGAGCCCCGCCAGCGAGGGCGCCTCGACGTGCTTGGCAACGTCGGGCGCCGCCCACAGGTGCTTGGAATCCGGGTCTTTCAGGCGGTAGGCCTGGCGCAGGCGAGTGTGCTGGTGGTGATAGGGCGTGGCCCCGAAGCCGACGTGGCTCGACAAGTCTTTGAGGGTATCGCCGTATTCACCCAGCCGCTCCAGCAGGATGGCGTTGGACAGGCTCAGGGCACTGACCGGTGTATCCAGGTTCACCTGGCTGAGCACCAGGTGCTTCAGGTCAGGGCGACGTGTGTCGATATGCCAGGCGCTGCCTTCGGGGTAGAGTTTTTTCGCTTCCCGGTACAGCGTCACCAGGTAGGCCGCTGGCGAGAACATCGAGGCGACGCTGCCCGGGGCGGCGAACTTCGCTGCGCGGCCGCCGAACCACTCTTTGTAGTCGTGCAACGAAACATCCGGATGCTGGATGCCGAGCTTGATCGCCTGGGGCAATAGCGGCGAGGCTCTAGTCAGGATCTTTTTCTCGTTTATCAAAGCATCGTTGCATGCCTTGCGGGCGGCCTGGTGCAACGTGTGCAACTGGCACAAGGTGAGTTCCGTGCCCAGCTCGGCATGCAGTTCCGCGCAAGCGCGCAACCCAGCCGCCGCCGTCAGATCGACGGCAGCGGATACATCAAATTCTTTCCGCGACATAATCCAGCCTCATTTAATCATGAGCAGGCACGCCCCCTGACACGGCCGTCGGCCGAAGCCCAACAATGTGTCGACCCTGTACAGGCAAGGCGCTCGCCTGAAGCAAATAATTTTTTATTGAAGGAGGCGCAGTTCCGTCGCACACACCAGACATTACAACGGAGGAAAAAAGGCGGGGGCGAAGAAAGGACAACACCGCTGACGGTGCCGGTAAAAACATTTGACTGTTTGCCCTGTGAAGTGCACGGGGCGTTAGTTCATCCTGATCACATATCCTCTCATTCGTCCATACAATTAAACCGGGCATCGAACCACCCGTTCTTCCCTGTATTGAGCCGCTACATTCAACCTCTCAACCAGCGATACGGATGGTAGCCAAGGACGGCACCGGTACTAACTGGCAGAAGTAACAGGTGTATTGAAGAATCTCTTTCACAGCAGATAAACGTCATTGCTGCACGGGTAATCGCTGCGGGGTGACCGGGCTGCTGGGCAACCCGATCACCAGGCCAGCTGGTGCCTATGCCTGCGTTCAGGCAAACCAACATGGGCTCAAGCCTTGACGATACCTTGCAGGTTCGCCCATAACCGTTCCACATGCGCCCGCTCGGTCGGCAGTGCGCCCACCGATATCCGCACCATCCAACGCCCATCCAGCATCGCCGGCGTCACATAGGCATTGCCGGAGCCATTGAGCCGATCCGCCCAGGCGCGGGTATGTGCATCCAGTGCTTCACCTTCCAGCCCCGTTGGTCGATGGCGAATACACAGGGTCTGCAGCTGTACGGGCGCCAGCAGCTCCCACCCTGGTGTGGCTTCGATCTGCTCGGCCAGCCATCGGGCGTTGTCCAGGTCGCGGCGCAAACGTTGCTGCAGGGCCTCGATGCCTTCACTGCGCAGCATGAACCACAGCTTCAGGGCACGGAACCGGCGCCCCAAGGGGATACCCCAATCACGCAGGTTCTTCACCTCCCCGTCCACGGTCGACTGCAGGTAGCTGGGGTTGGTGCTCATCACCCGAATCAGGTGCTGGGGGTCGCGCACGTAGTAGATCGAGCAATCGAAGGCCACGCCCAACCACTTGTGGGCATTGACCACCACCGAGTCGGCCAGCTCGATGCCTTCCCACATCCAACGGCATTCGGGCAGGATCATCGCCGAGCCCGCCATGGCCGAATCGACATGCAACCACAGCTGGTGCGCCTGGGTAATGGCACCGATCGCGGCCAATGGGTCGAGCGCGGTGGTGGCCGTGGTACCGGTCGTGGCGACGACGGCACAGGGTTGGTTACCAGCGGCCAGGTCTTCCTCGATAGCGGCCTGCAGCGCCTCCGGACGCATGGCGAAACATTCGTCGGTGGGGATCAGGCGAATGTTCTGGCGACCGAAGCCGGCCAGCAGCGCGGCCTTGTCCACCGAGCTATGGGCATGAGCACTGACATAGACCACCAGGGGTTTCTCCTGGGCCTGCAACCCGCCACGCACCAGGGCGTAGTCGGTGGCCCGCTCACGTGCACAGATCAACGCGACCAAGGTGCTGGTGGACGCGGTGTCCTGGATCACCCCGCTCCAGTGCGCGGATAGCCCCAGCAGCTGGCGTAGCCAGTCGAGGGTGGTTTCCTCCAGCTCGCTCAGCGCCGGGCTGGACTGCCACGACAGGCCCAGCACGCCCAGGCCGGTGCTGAGAAAATCGCCCAGCACCGACGACAAGGTACCGTTGGAGGGGAAATAGCCGTAGAAGTCCGGATGTTGCCAGTGGGACAGGCCAGGCATCAGCAGCTTGTCGACATCGGCGAGGATCGCCTCGAACGGCTCGCCCTGTTGCGGAGCCGCCGCGGGCAACGCGGCCTTGAGGTAGCCAGGCTCGACCTGGGCCATGACCGGACGCTCGGCGACGCCTTGGCGGTAGTCGGCAATCAGGTCGATCAGTTGGTGGCCGTATTTGCGGAAGTCTTCTGGGGTCATGGGCGCGCTCCTGGGCATCTTGGTGGTCAGTGCAGGCCCAATCGCGGGGCAAGCCCGCTCCTACAAAAAAACCGGCGGCCGACCCATGGGGCAGCGATTCGTTTGTAGGAGCGGGCTTGTCCCGCGATTGGACCTGCGTCGTACCGAGAGTCTAGGCGCCCTCTCCCTGCGCAAAGAACCCCGCTTGGCGCATAGCTGCTATGGCGAAGGCGCATGCCCGCCGTGCACACCGAACTGCGACTGGCGCCACAACTCGAATACCCGATTGCGCAACCAACGGTGCTCGGCCGAGGCCTGCAGTCGCTGATGCCAGACCACCCAGTAGCGCTGGGTATGGGCAATGAAACCCAGTGGCCGCCAGGCCAGCGGGTGCAAGCGGCACAGCTGACGGGCAATGTGCTCGGGCACCGTGGCCAGGGCCTGGCCGTTGCTGATCACCTGCACCGCGGCGCAGAAGAACGGCACCTGCAGGCCGATCCGTCGCTGCAAGCCCTGAGCGCGCAGGTGCCGGTCGATGAAACTGTCCTTGTCGCCACCGCCTGAAATGCGCACATGCTTGAACGCCAGGTAGTCGTCCTGGCTTACGCTGGCATGGGCAGTCAATGGGTGATCCTGGCGCATCAGGCATACTGCCCGGTCCTCGCCCAGCAAGCGCCCGTGCAGATTGGGCGGCGACTCGTCGAACAAGGTGGTGGCCAGGTCGATCTCGCCGCTGGCCAGCAAGGCGTATTGCCCCGCCTGCCAGGTGCGATACTCCAGGGTGACGCCGGGCGCTTCGCGCTCCAGGGCCGTTACCAGCAATGGCAGCATGTGCTCGGCCACATAGTCCGAGGCCGCCAGGCAGAATCGTCGCTCGCAGCGCGCCGGGTCGAAGACCGCCGGTTGGCGCAGGGCTTGCAATTCTTCCAGCACTTGGCGCAGGGGCTCGACCAACGACTCGGCATGCTCGCTGAGCACGTAGCCGCGGCCTTGGCGTACCAGCAAGGGATCGTCGAAGGCGTCGCGCAGATTGGCCAATTGCCGGCTCAAGGCCGACTGGCTGCAGCCCAGACGCTCAGCGGCGCGGCTGAGGTTCTTCAGCTGCAAGAGGCAGTCGAGGGTGCGCAGGTGCGCGAGGCTGAGGGAGGCGAAGGTGGGATTCATCGATGAGGGGTCCGGCGAGGACGGCGCCCTCGATCGCGGGGCAAGCCCGCTCCCACTAGGGCTGCAATAGACCTGCGGGAGCGGGCTTGCCCCGTGATGGGGGCCCGTGGATCAGTCCGTCAGGCCGACATAGACGTTCTGTACGTCGTCATGGTTGTCGATGGCCTCGAGGAAGGCCTCGACCTCGGCCAGGGCCTCGGCGCTCAGGCTGGCTGCGCTGACCGGGTTCTTCGGGGTGTAGCCGATCTTCGCCGAGATTACGGTGAAGCCGTGCTCCGGCAGGGCCTTCTGCACGGCGTCCAGGTCGGTGGTGTCGGTGATGAACAGGGTCGCCCCCTCTTCCTCGCCTTCCTCGAAGTCCTGGGCACCGGCCTCGATGGCGGCAAGTTCAGGGTCGGCATCGCCGTTGGGTGTCGCCTCGATCAAGCCGACATGGTTGAAGTCCCAGGCGACCGAGCCGCTGGCACCGAGCTGGCCCTTGCGGAAGGCCACGCGGATCTCGGCGACGGTACGGTTGATGTTGTCGGTCAGGCATTCGACGATCAGCGGCACCTGGTGCGGGGCGAACCCTTCATAGGTCACTGCGTGATACTGCACCGAGTCGCCGTCCAGGCCTGCGCCCTTGCGGATGGCGCGCTCGAGGGTTTCACGGGTCATCGAGGCCTTCTTGGCCTGTTCCACGGCCAGGCGCAGGCGCGGGTTCATGTCCGGGTCGGCGCCGGACTTGGCAGCGATCTGAATTTCCTTGGCCAGCTTGCCCATGATCTTGCCCTTGGCGTTGGCTGCGGCTTCTTTATGCTTGGCTTTCCACTGTGCGCCCATGTCGACTCTCTTTGTTTCAGCGGCCGGTTCAGGAAGCGACCGGCCAAAAAGTGGGAGCAGTTTATACGCCCTCGCCGGTTGGATCGACAAGAAATCTCGACACAGGCCCCGCGATCAGGGCAGAAAATCAGGCTTTGTCGGCCTTGCCCGCCGCCGCCGCGAACCGCGACAGGCGCACGTCCAGGTGCCGTGGCCGTACACCGCGGTCCTCGGCGCGCTCCTTGCGACGGATGGCATTGCGCACCATCAATGATCCCAGATAGCGGATAGGCTCCGGCGGGAACTGGCCCAGCGGCCCCTTGACCAGCGGTGAACGGGTCCAGGGGTTGTCCTGCCCCAGGGCCAGCGACGACAGGATCTGCCCACCCATATGGCATGGCCCCACGCCGCTGCCGGAATAGCCAAAGCCATAGAACACATTGCCCTGCCCATCCAGCCGGCCGAAGAATGGCAGGCCGGTCACCGAGCGGTCAGACGGGCCGTTCCAACTGGCCGCCAGCGGCACGTCGGCCAGCGCCGGGAAAAACGCACCAAGGCTTTCGCGCAGCAGTGGTCGGTAAGGCGATGGTTGGTCGAACACCGGCAACATACGCCCGCCATAAGCGAAGGTGTTGCCCCCTTTGCCGAGCATCAGCCGCCCGTCGCTGGTGTTGTGGTAGTAGTGCACGAAAATCCGTGAATCGAGAACGCTCACGCCGCTGACCAGGCCAATTTCACGCAGCAGTTCCGGGCACGGCTCGGTGATCACCATATCGCTGGAGACGATCGCCACGCTGCGCTCGAACTGCGGGAAGGCCCTTGCCATCCAGGCGTTGAGGCCCAGCACCACACGGTCGGCGCGAATGGTCCCCTGGCGGGTGCGCACCTGTACCGGTGCGCCATGCTCCAGGCCCGTCATCGCCGTGCCTTCATGGATGCGCACCCCGCGTGCCAAGGCCACTCGCCGCAGGCCGCGCACCAGTCGGCCCGGTTGCACCGTGGCAGCGGCGGGCGAATACCAGCCTTCCAGATGCCGGGTGGACCCGGCGAGGCGTTGCACCTGTTCCAGCGGCAGACGTTGGAACGAATTGATCCCTTTGTTCTCCAGGGCGGCGATCACCGCATCGGTGCTGCCGACCTGGGCCTGGTTGGTCGCGGTATACAAGGTGCCGTCCAGGCGGTAGTCGCACTGGATGCCATTGGCCGCGCAGAACGCACCGATGGCAGTGATGCTGCGCTCCGACTCGCGCACCAGGCGCACCGCCTCGGCCGCCCCGAACAGTCGCTCGAGGGTGAAGTACTTGGCCGACCACGACAATGCACACCCCCCGTTCCGGCCGCTGGCCCCGGCACCGCAGATATCCGCCTCGATCAGCAGTACATCCAGCGAGGGTGCCTGTTCCTTGATCATCAAGGCGGTCCATAGGCCGGTGTAGCCGCCCCCGACGATGCACACGTCGCAGCGTGCGTCACCGGCGAGCGGCGGGCATGGTGCCTCGTCTTCGATGTCCAGGGCCTGTTGCAGCCAGAAGGGTCTCATCTATTGCATTCCTCAGGTGCGTGCGGGCTTGATCGCCATCGCAGTGTTCGGGGCCACGTCATTGGCCGCCACCAGGCTGGCCGGGCGGCTGTTCCAGTGCGGCAGGAGCACAAGGGCGGAGAACAGCGCGGTGCAGGCAAAGATGATGAACACCGTGACGCTGTCGAAGTAGCCAGGCAGCAGGCCGCCGAGTACCGCGCCCACCGAGCCGCAACCGTTGACGAAGCCTGCCGCGGTAGCACCTGCCTTGGCCGTGCCGAAATCGATCGCGGCCGCGCCGCTGATCATCGAGTCAGGCCCGTACAGGGTCAGGCCCATCACGAACAGCAAGGCCACGACCAGGACCACGCTGCCGGTTTGCATGGCGCCCATGAAGCCCGCCAGCACCAGGGTCAGCAGCACCAGGCTGATCACGCAGGCGGGCACACGCCGTGCCCCGAACAGTTTGTCGGAGGCAACGCCGATGATGATCGGCCCGAGCAGGCCGGCCAGCTCGAAGGCAGTCGGAATGATGGCCGCCCCCACCTTGCCCACCGACGGCATGTGTTCGAAGACGATCACCGGGCCCCACAGCAGAATGGCGTAGCGCGCAGGCTTGAGCATGAAGTAGGCAAGCCCCAAGGTCAGCACCGTGCGGTTGCGCAGGATCTCCTTCAACGGCGCCCAGACGCTGCACAGGTTCGAGCCCAGCGCCATGCTTTGTGGCTCGGGTTCCACCGGCTGCAGGCCGACGTCTTCGGGCTTGTTGCGCTGGAAGATGAAGAACAAGACCGCCACGCCCGCCACCACTGCGGCGCTGGAGAAGAACGCCGCGTGCCAGGTGCCGACCAGGGTATAGGCCCACCAGCCGGCGAACGGCGAAGCCACCAGGCCACCGAAGGCGTAGCACGAACTCCACAGGCCCAGCACCCGCCCGCGTTGCACCGCCGGGAAGAAGCTGCCGATGTTCTTGCACAGCCCCGCCCACCCGGTGGACTGGGCCAAGCCCTGGACCAGCATGCAGGTGGCGAAGATCGGGAAGGTCGCGTAGCTGCCCATCACCACTGCCGCGGCGGCAGAGATCAGCAGGCCGCCGAGCACCACCACGCGCGGGCCGAAGCGGTCGGCAAGCATGCCCCAGGTGAATTGGCCCACGGCGTAGGCCGCCAGGTAGATCGCATCGAGGTTGGCCATGGCGGCCTTGTCGAGCATGAACGAGGGATCTTCGCCGATGCCGAGCTTGGCGACCGAGAAGGCCTTGCGAGTGAAATAGAAGGCGGCGTATGCCAGCCAAGTGATTGCGAAGATCTGGACGCGCCAGCGCTTCATGGCCGCTAGGGATTGATTCATGTGACTCTGACCTCTTGCTCGAGTGTGCCGGCAGAATGTGAAAAAACGCCTGTTTTGTTGTTGTGTTGCGCACTGCATGACGAGTAGGACCGTCATTGGTCAGATGGCACCGGCGGTCGGGCGTGACCGGGGAAGTGCCATGGCCCCGGTGGTTGCTTTTGGCAACGCCGCTGGGCTGTCGAACATGGAACCAGTTGGTGACTGATAAATAAAATCGATTTATCGTATTTCACACATAAGCTCAGCTTGTTACGGAGTGGTCATGTCGGTCTCCCACGCTCAACTCAAGGCCTTTCACGCAGTTGCCGAGCAAGGCAGCTTCACCCGTGCCGCGGAAAAACTGTTCCTCACCCAGCCGGCAGTCTCCGACCAGGTGCGCAAGCTCGAGGAACGTTTCGGTGTGCTGCTGTTCCATCGCAACAAACGTTCGGTGCAACTGACCGACCTGGGCGAGCGCCTGCTGGGCGTCACTCAGCGGCTGTTCGCCTGCGAAACCGAGGCGGTGGAGCTGCTGCAGGACTCCCGCGCCCTGCACACCGGCAGCCTGGTGCTGGCCGTGGATGCCCCGGTCCATGTACTGCCGCAGATCGCCCGGTTCTGCCAGCGCTACCCAGGTATCCAAGTGAAGATCGAAACGGGCAACACCGACGAATCCCTGGCCCGCCTGTTCAGTTACCAGGCCGACCTGGCCTTGCTCGGGCGCGATGTCGATGACGAGCGGCTGTTCTGCGTACCCATGCGCCGCGACCCGATGGTAGCGTTCGTCTCGCGCAACCACCCCTGGGCCAGCCGCAGCTCGATCACCCTCGCCGACCTGGACGATACTCCGCTGGTGCTGCGCGAACCGGGTTCGGTGACCCGCCAGACGCTCGAGGAAGAAATGCAGCGTGCCGGCCTGCGCATCCGCCCGGCGATCCAGGTCGAAGGCCGCGAGGCCGCACGGGAAGCGGTGGTGGTAGGCATTGGCGTGGGCGTGGTGTCGGCCGCCGAGTTCGGTGCCGATGCCCGGGTATGCGCACTGCCGATCCTCGACTGCCAACGGCACCTGACCGAGACCCTGGTATGCCTGAGCGAACAGCGCACCCGGCGGGTGGTGGCGACCTTCCTGGAAATGGTCCGTGAACACCCCTGAGCCCTCATCGCCGGCAAGCCGGCTCCCACAGGTCTGGCGGAATCTCTGAAACAGCGCAGGACAGGTGGGAGCCGGCTTGCCGGCGATGGGCCAGAGACAATTTCCATCGTACTGGCAAGAGACCTATGCTCAGGTAACGCTTCTTCGCGGACTCCCAGCATGCTCCCCCGCCTCGCCGCCGACGCCCTGGTCCTCCTGCACCTGGCCTTCATCCTGCTGGTGTTGTTCGGCGGCCTGCTGGTGCTCAAGTGGCGCCCTGCCCTGTTCATCCACCTGCCGGCCATGGCCTGGGGCCTGGCTGTGGAATGCCTGCACCTGGGCTGCCCGTTGACCGTCTGGGAAAACCGCCTGCGTGCCGCCGCAGGCCAGGCCGGCTACCCGGGCGGCTTCATCGAGCACTACATCTGGCCGTTGATCTACCCCGCCGGGCTGACGCCGCAAATCCAGCTCCTGCTGGGCATGTTCGTACTGCTGCTGAACCTGGCCGTGTATGGCTACGTGGCCTGGCGCTGGCGCCGCGCTAGCGGGTAGCGACCACGAACAGCCGAGGGAACGGCAACAGCACCTTGCCATCGCTGGCAGGCGGGTAGTCCTGCTGCATCGCCTGCAGGTAGAGCTGCAGGAAATCCGCCTGCTCCCGTTCATCCAGCCGTGCCAGGTATGGGCGCAGGGCCGAGCCCTTGAACCACTCCACGACCGCTTCGGCACCACCGGCCATCGGGTGATGGTAGGTCGTGCGCCACACATCCACCCGGGAACACAGAGGGCTGAGCAGGTCGTAGTAGAACGCCGCATTGTGCCGTGGCGGCAGCGAAAAGTCGGCGAATTTGCCCGCCCATGGCCCTTGGCTGGCGATCTCGCGCAATTGCCGATGGGCCGGTTCATCGATGTTGTCCGGTGTTTGCACAGCCAGGCTGCCGCCTTCGGTCAATTGCCGCACCAGATGTGGGTACAAGGTGCCATGGTCGGGTACCCATTGCAGCGAAGCGTTGGCCAGGATCAGGTCCTGCGGCTCGCTGGCCGTCCAGCTGGCGATGTCACCGATTTCGCAGCGCACCTGGGGTACGCACAGACGCCGCCGCTGACGCGCTTTGTCGATCATGTCCGGATCGCTATCCAGGGCCACCACCATGGCATCGGGGTGTTGGCCACGCAGCACTTCGGTGGAGTTGCCCGGGCCGCACCCAAGGTCGGTGGCATGACGCACCGGGCGTGGCGGCACTGCGGCCAGCAGGTCGCGCACGGCGCGGGTACGCTCGTCCTCGAACAGGGAATATTGGGTAGCGGACCACGTCATGACAGGCTCCTTCGGCGAACTGAATAGTCAGCATAAGCCATGCATCGACCAGGCGTCGCCCTGCCCGCCTGGTGCAGGGCCTGGTCAATGGCCCAAGGACTTTCGTCGAGGTCGTTTGAGGGCGCCAAAGCGTCGTTAAGCGCCTACCCATAAATGATGGCTATATGTCATCATTCTGCTAAAAACAATAAGGATGGTAAGGACTTAATTTCAATTCTCAGCGCATCATGAGCGCAAACACCCGACCCGTGCCGTCTTGTCCGTGCTCGTGATGCCGCTACCGCCAAGGAAATCTCACATGCAACTACGGAATCTGAAAATCGGCATACGGGCAGCCGGCGTGTTCGCCTTGTTGGGTCTTCTGGTCCTGACCATGGGCCTGATCGCGCTGTACGAAACCCGCAAGATGGACAGCGCCACGGACGAGATCCGCGTGAACTGGATGCCCGCGATCATATCGCTGGGCGACATCAGCAACAGCCTGGGCCGAGCACGGGCCTTGACCTTGCGCAGCGTCCTGGAAGAACAACCCGCCGCGCGCAAGGCTGCCCTGGACAAAATCACCGAGATCAACCAGAAGCTTGAAAAAGACCTCAAGGTATACGAGGGCACCATCGTCGCCGATGACGATCGTGCGCTGTTCAACAGCTTCATGCAATTGAGCGAACGCTACCACGGCCTGCAGCGTTCCATCCGCGACGCCGTCGCCGCCGGGCAGGTCGATGAAGCGCGCCGGCTGATCAACGGTTCCCTGGCCGAATACGCCGACAGCATGATGAAGGCGCTGGGTGCAGTCATCCAGTACAACGCCCATCACGCCGAACAGTCATCGCTGCGCAGCAGTACGACGTCCGATGAAGCCTTCGCGCTGATCGTGGGCACCCTGGTGGTGATTCTGCTCGCCCTGGTCGCCATCGCCCTGCTGCTCACCCGCAGCATCGTCCTGCCCCTGGCCGACGCCGTGCAGGTCGCCGAACGGGTGGCCACCGGCGACCTGACCCGCGATATCCAAGTGGTCGGCCGCGACGAGCCGGCACAACTGCTGCGCGCCCTGGGCCGCATGCAACAGAGCCTGCGCGAGACCCTGCGCAAGATCGCCGCCTCCTCCGACCAGCTGGCTTCTGCCTCCGAGGAACTGCACACGGTCACCGAGGACACCAGCCGCGGGCTGCACCAGCAAAGCGCCGAAATCGACCAGGCCGCCACGGCAGTCAACCAGATGACCGCCGCCGTCGAGGAAGTGGCCAACAACGCGGTGAGCACCGCCGATGCGTCCAAGGGCGCCGACCAGACCACCCGCGACGGCCGTGACCAGGTCAACCAGGCGCTGGCGTCTATCCAACATCTGGTCAACGACGTAACCGGGACCTCCGAGGAAATCGAACAACTGGCCAGCAATGCCAACGAGATCAGCCGGGTGCTGGATGTGATCGGCGCCATCGCCGGGCAGACCAACCTGCTGGCGCTCAACGCGGCCATCGAAGCGGCCCGTGCCGGCGAGGCCGGCCGCGGGTTCGCCGTCGTGGCCGATGAAGTGCGCGCCCTTGCCCACCGTACCCAGCAGTCCACGGCGGAAATCGAGCAGATGATCAGCGGCATCCAATCCGGTACGGAGCGCGCAGTGAGCGCCATGCACACCAGCCAGGGCCGCGCCAACGGTACGCTGGAGGTGGCCCAGTCGGCTGGCCAGGCATTGGAAGTGATCGCCGAGGCCATCGCCTCGATCAACCAACGCAACTTGGTGATCGCCAGCGCCTCGGAAGAGCAGGCCCAGGTGGCCCGAGAGGTGGACCGCAACCTGGTCAATATTCGCGACCTGGCCATGCAGACATCGGCGGGGGCCAACCAGACCAGCGCCGCAGCCCAGGACCTGTCGCGGTTGGCGGTGGAGTTGAACGCGATGGTGGCTCAGTTCAAGCTGTGAGCCAGTGGGGCCGCGCTGCGGCCCTCTCGCGGAGCAAGCCCACTCCCACAGAGGCGAAGTCCAGCCCATTGTGGGAGCCGGCTTGCCGGCGATTGGGCTGCATGGCAGCCCCTGGTATCAGTCATTCACACGCACGGCCCGCACCACACCGCTTGGTTTCTTGCTCCGGGTCGCCAGGCAGTAATACAGCGGGCACGTCACCAGCAATCCGAACAGCCACGACAGGTCCGCCCCTTCCACCAGGTTCGAATACGGCCCGACATACAACGACGTGTTGGCGAACGGCAACTGCACCAGGATGCCGCAGGCATAGGCAATGATCGCGTGGTGGTTGAAGCGCCCATAGATGCCGCCATCGGCGCGAAAGATCGAGGCAATGTCGTACACGCCCTTCTTGATCAAGTAGAAGTCGATCAGGTTGATCGACGCCCAGGGCACCAGCACCAGCAGCAGCGCCAGGATCAGCCCGATGAACTGGCCGATGAAGTCGGCCGAGGCGTTGAGCGCCACCAGCCCGCACGCCGCCAGGATCACCGTGGCCAGCATCACCCGCACCTTGACGCTTGGCGTCCACTGGGCCGCGAAGGTCTGGATGGCGGTGACGATCGACAGCACCGCACCGTACAGGTTGAGCGCGTTGTGGCTGATGATGTTGCACAGGAACAGCACCATCAACACCGGCCCCAACCACCCCGTCGCCTGCTCCACCGCCGCCATGGCGTCAGTGCCCTCCGGCACGCACAGCACCGCCACTGCCCCGAAGGTGAAGCACAGGATGGTCCCCAGGGTGGCGCCGAAATAGGTGGCCCAGAACGGCTTGGCGATGCCCACTTCACGCGGCAAGTAGCGCGAATAGTCGGAGGTATAGGGCGAGAAGCTGATCTGCCAGATCACCCCCAACGACACGGTGGCGACGAAGCCGGACAGGTTGAACGCACCGCGGCTGAAGAAGTCCGTCGGCAGCGCCTGGCTGAACATCATGATGAAGCCTGCCAACAGCGCCGACCCCATCACCCAGGTACCGATGCGGTTGAGGGTATGGATGAAGCGGTAGCCGATCACGCCGATGGCCGTGGCACTCAGAGCGCCGATGACGATCGCCGTGGGCATCGGCACGCTGGGGGCGATGCCATGAATCGACTTGCCCGCCAGCACGATGTTGGAAATGAAGAACCCGACATAGATCAACGCGGTGAAGAATACGATCAGCAAGGCGCCGTAACGCCCGAACTGCCCGCGGCTCTGCACCATCTGCGGGATGCCCAACTGCGGCCCCTGCGCAGAGGCCAGGGCGATGACCACGCCGCCCAGCAGATGCCCCAGCACGATGGCCACCAATCCCCACACCAGGTTCAGGTGGAACACTTGGACCACCATGGCACCGGTGACGATAGGCAGCGGCGCGATGTTGGTGCTGAACCAGAGGGTGAACAGGTCACGCGCCTTCCCGTGGCGCTCGGCAGGTGGAACGTAATCGACCGTGTGATTTTCGACAAACTGGTGTTGCGACGACGGTTGGGACATGGTTTTCAGCTCGAAAGGTCGTTTTTTATCTTTGTAGGAAACCGCTCGAGGCGGCCTCTCAGCTGCACACCATATTATGGTATTCCAAGCTTTTGACAACACTGCGCCGCGCTTTTTCAGCGCATCTGATCCGCTTCACGCCCCGCCTCGAAGTGTCCGCCTGGCTGACAAACCCACTGAACTCGGGGCTTTGACCGTTTATCGCCTCTGAGCCTGCAGAAAAAATTCTGCTTGCAATCGAGGTATTACGGTATACCATCAGACACATCAACGATAAAAATGCGGACCACCGCTGCCCTACCCGAGGAACACGCCATGATCGACGCAACCGTGTACAAGAACGTCCTGGGCTCCTTCCCGTCCGGCGTCACGGTCATCACCACCCTGGACGACGACGGCTCGATCGTCGGCCTCACTGCCAGTGCCTTCTCGTCCCTGTCCATGGACCCGCCGCTGGTGCTGTTCTGCCCCAACTACAGCTCCGACTCCTACCCCGTGCTGATCAAGCAGAAGCGCTTCGCCATCCACCTGCTTTCCGGCGAACAGCAGGCCGAAGCCTACGCTTTCGCCAAGAAAGGCAAGGACAAGGCCGCCGGCATCGAGTGGTCGCTGAGCGAGCTGGGCAACCCGCTGCTGGCCAACGCGACCGCGATCATCGAGTGCGAGCTGTGGCGTGAATACGAAGGCGGCGACCACGCCATCATGGTCGGCAAGGTGCATAACCTGATCGTGCCCGAGGAAGCACCACGGCCAATGGTGTATTGCCGCGGCAAGATGGCCAGCCTGCCCGCCTTCGCCTGAACCACCCGCGGGATTGCCCGCTGGTCGTGCATCTGATCTGACCGCCTGCCCCGGCAGGCGATAACAACAAGCTTCGAGGAAACCCCCCATGAAATTTTCGTTGTTCGTGCACATGGAACGTTGGGATGAGCAGGTCAGCCACCGCCAGCTGTTCGAAGACCTGACCGAACTGACCCTGATGGCCGAGCGCGGCGGTTTCAGCACCGTATGGATCGGCGAACACCACGCCATGGAATACACCATTTCGCCCAGCCCCATGCCGCTGCTGGCCTATCTGGCCGCGCGCACCGAGACCATCCGCCTGGGCGCCGGCACCATCATCGCGCCGTTCTGGAACCCGATCCGCGTGGCCGGCGAATGCGCCCTGCTCGATGTGATCAGCAACGGGCGCATGGAAGTGGGCCTGGCCCGGGGTGCCTACCAGTTCGAGTTCGACCGCATGGCCAACGGCATGCCCGCCACAGACGGCGGCAAGGCCCTGCGCGAAATGGTTCCGGCGGTACGCCAGCTGTGGCAGGGCGACTATGCCCACGAAGGCGAGGTATACAAGTTCCCGACCTCCACCAGCGTGCCCAAGCCGGTACAGGCAGGCATGCCGCCGATGTGGATCGCCGCCCGCGACCCGGACTCGCACAACTTCGCGGTCAAGCACGGCTGCAACGTCATGGTCACCCCGCTGATGAAGGGTGACGAGGAGGTCCTGGACCTGAAGAACAAGTTCCAGGCAGCCCTGGACAACAACCCCGAGGTGCCTCGCCCGCAACTGATGGTGCTGCGCCACACCCATGTGCACAGCCCGGACGAACCCGAGGGCTGGAAAGTCGGCGCCCAGGCCATCTCGCGCTTCTACCGTACCTTCGATGCCTGGTTCGGCAACAAGACCACCCCGGTCAACGGCTTCCTGGAGCCCAGCCCGGAGTCGAAGTTCGCCGAGGTACCAGCGTTCGAGCTGGAGAACATCCGCAAGAACACCATGATCGGTACGCCCGAGCAGATCATCGCGCGCATCAAGTACTACCAGGAACTGGGCGTCGACGAATTCAGCTTCTGGTGTGACAACAGCCTGCCCCATGCCGAGAAGAAGAAGTCGCTGGACCTGTTCATCAAGGAAGTGGTGCCGGCGTTCGCCTGAGTTCTGTCAGTTGTGCGCAGCTCGCGATGCGCCGCGCGGGCTGCGCTCGATTTTCCAGGCGCAGCAAATCCCCCCAACCCGCCTTTCATCCGCCCCGCCACATAAATTTCAGGCAACCTCTTGCACTACCAATATTATGGTATACCATCAGACAACAAGAGCTGATAACCCTCACCTGGAGCCCTCCATGAGTTTCGAAATCCGCAAGATCGTCACCTACTCCGAAGAAACCCGTATCGAAGGCGGCAAGGCCACCGACAAGCCGGTGACCATGGTCGGCCTGGCCGTGGTGATCAAGAACCCATGGGCCGGTCGCGGTTTCGTCGAGGACCTCAAGCCGGAAATCCGCGCCAACTGCTCCGACCTCGGTGCGCTGATGGTCGAGCGCCTGTGCGCGGCCATCGGTGGTGCCGACAAGATCGAGGCCTATGGCAAGGCGGCCGTGGTCGGTGCCGACGGTGAGATCGAGCACGCGTCGGCCGTCATCCACACCCTGCGCTTCGGCAACCACTACCGCGAAGCTGTCCAGGCCAAGAGCTACCTGAGCTTCACCAACAAGCGCGGCGGCCCGGGCACCTCGATCCAGATCCCGATGATGCAGAAGGACGACGAAGGCCTGCGTTCGCACTACATCACCCTGGAGATGCAGATCGAAGACGCCCCGCGCGCCGACGAGATCGTCGTGGTCCTGGGCGCGGCCGATGGTGGCCGCCTGCACCCACGCATCGGCAACCGTTACATCGACCTGGAAGAACTGGCCGCCGAGAAGGCCAACGCTCAATAACAACAACCAGACGGGCCGGGGCGTTGCGCGCAAGCACTGGCGCCACGCCCGACCTTCGAGGAGCGCCCTCCATGATTCAGCCTGTTGCTGAACGTACACCCGCCGGGACCAGTTACCTGAACCTCGGCCAGGGCCAGCCCGTGGTGCTGATCCACGGCGTGGGCCTTAACAAGGAAATGTGGGGCGGGCAGTTCGTCGGCCTGTCCAGCGACTATCGCGTCATTGCCTACGACATGCTCGGCCACGGCCAGAGCCCACGCCCTGCCGCCGATACCGACCTTGCCGGTTACGCCGCGCAACTGGCCGAACTGCTCGACCACCTGCAGATTGCACAGGCCACGGTCATCGGCTTCTCCATGGGTGGCCTGGTCGCCCGCGCCTTCGCCCTGCACTACCCTGCACGCCTGTCGGCGCTGGTGGTGCTCAACAGCGTGTTCAACCGCAGCCCCGAGCAGAGCGCCGGTGTCATCGCCCGTGCCGCCCAGGCCGCCGAGCACGGCCCCGACGCCAATGCCGAAGCGGCGCTGGCGCGTTGGTTCAGCCGCGAATACCAGGCCGCCAATCCAGCTCAGGTCGCGGCCATTCGTCAGACCCTGGCCGGCAACGACCCGCAGGGCTACCTGACCACCTATAAATTGTTTGCCACCCAGGACATGTACCGCGCCGAGGACCTGGGCAGCATCCAGGTACCGGCACTGATCGCCACCGGCGAGCACGACCTGGGCTCGACCCCGGACATGGCCCGCCAGCTGGCGGCGCGTATCCCAGGGGCACGCAGCGTGGTGCTGGCCGAGCAGCGGCACATGATGCCGGTGGAGGCGCCGCGCGAAGTCAACAAGATGCTGCTGGACTTCCTCAAGCAAGCCCGCACGTTCACCGAATCCGCCAAGGGGATAGTGGCATGACCCTCGTACGTTTCCAGATGTGCATCGACGGCCAATGGTGCGATGCGCAAAGCGCCAAGACCTTCGACAGCCTCGACCCGGCGACCGCGCGCCCTTGGGCGCAGCTGCCCGATGCCGATGAAGCCGATGTCGAGCTGGCCGTGCAGGCCGCCCAGCGTGCCTTCGAACACCCGGCCTGGCGTGGCCTGACCGCCACTGCGCGAGGCAAGCTGCTGCGCCGCCTGGGCGACCTGATCGCCGAGAACAAGGAGCACCTGGCCCAGCTGGAGAGCCGTGACAACGGCAAGCTGATCCGCGAAACCCGCGGCCAAGTCGGCTACCTGCCCGAGTTCTTCCATTACACCGCAGGCCTTGCCGACAAGCTCGAAGGCGGCACCCTGCCCCTGGACAAGCCGGACCTGTTCGCCTACACCGTGCACGAACCTATCGGTGTGGTGGCCGGGATCATCCCTTGGAACAGCCCGCTGTACCTGACCGCGATCAAGCTTGCCCCGGCCCTCGCCGCCGGTAACACCATCGTCCTCAAGCCGTCCGAGCATGCTTCTGCGACCATCCTGGAGCTGGCGCGGCTGGCCCATGAAGCCGGCTTCCCGGCAGGTGTGGTCAACGTGGTCACAGGCTTCGGCCCCAGTACTGGTGCGGCGTTGACCCGCCACCCACTGGTGCGCAAGATCGCCTTCACCGGCGGCGCTGCAACCGCCCGCCACGTGGTGCGCAGCAGCGCCGAGAACTTCGCCAAGCTGTCGCTGGAACTGGGTGGCAAGTCGCCGAACATCATCTTCGCCGACGCCGACCTGGACAGCGCCATCAACGGCGCCGTCGCCGGCATCTATGCCGCTTCCGGGCAAAGCTGCGTGGCAGGTTCGCGCCTGCTGGTGCAGGACGAGATCTTCGATGAGTTCGTCGCACGCCTGTTGGAGCGTGCCAAGCGCATCCGCATCGGCAACCCTCAGGATGACGCCAGCGAGATGGGCCCGATGGCCACCGCCCAACAGCTGGCCGTGGTCGAAGGCTTGGTCGCCGCGGCCAAGGCCGAGGGCGCCAAGCTGCACCTGGGCGGCAAGCGCGCCGAGGTCGAGGGTGATGGCTGGTTCTATGAGCCCACCCTGTTCGAGTGCGACAGCAATTCGATGAAGATCATGCAGGAGGAAGTATTCGGCCCGGTGGCGGCGGTAATCCGCTTCAAGACCGAACAAGAGGCCCTGGCCATCGCCAACGACTCGCAGTTCGGCCTCGCCGCCGGTATCTGGACCCGCGACCTGGGCCGTGCCCACCGCCTGGCCCGCGACGTGCGCTCAGGCATCATCTGGGTCAATACCTACCGCGCGGTCTCGGCCATGGCTCCGATCGGTGGCTTCAAGAACAGCGGCTACGGCCGCGAAAGCGGCATCGATTCGGTGCTCGCCTATACGGAGCTCAAGACGGTGTGGATCAACCTCTCCACCGCGCCCATGCCCGACCCGTTCGTGATGCGTTGACCGAGGGCACGAAGATGATCGAACCAGGCATCTACAAAGACGTGATGGGCTCCTTCCCGTCCGGCGTCACGGTGGTCACCACCCTGGACGCCGACGGCGCCATCGTCGGCATCACCGCCAGTGCCTTCAGCGCGCTGTCGATCGACCCGGCGCTGGTGCTGTTCTGCCCCAACTACGCCTCCGACACCTACCCCGTCCTGCGTGACAGCAAGCAGTTCGCCATCCACCTGTTGTCTGCCGACCAGACCGCCGAGGCTTATGCCTTCGCCGGCAAGGGCAAGGACAAGGCCAAAGGTGTGCAGTGGCACCTGAGCGAGCTGGGCAACCCCCTGCTGGCCAAGGCCACGGCGATCATCGAGTGCGAACTGTGGCGCGAGTACGACGGTGGCGACCATGCGATCATCGTCGGCCAGGTGAAGAACCTGATCCTGCCCACCGAGCCGGTGACCCCGATGGTGTATCACAAGGGCAAGCTCGGCGCGCTGCCAACGCTAGGCTGAATCACGGGGCCGCGACGCGGCCCCACTGTTTCCGGGGGCCGCGCATACCCCCTCACCTTCGGTTGCGGCCCCCTTTTTTCACGCAGGAGCACGGCACATGAGCAACGAGAAATACGAGAAAGGCCTGCAGATCCGCACCCAGGTGCTGGGTGAGGACTATGTCAATCGTTCGATCCAGAACGCCGACGACTTCACCAAGCCGCTGCAGGAGCTGGTCACCGAATATTGCTGGGGCCATGTCTGGGGCCGCGATGGCTTGTCGCTCAAAGAGCGCAGCATGATAAACTTGGCCATGATTTCCGCGCTCAACCGGCCCCACGAGCTCAAGCTGCACATCCGCGGCGCCTTGCGAAATGGCCTGAGCCGTGAACAAATTCGCGAGATCCTGCTCCAGGTCGGCATTTATTGCGGCGTACCCGCGGCGGTGGACAGCTTCCGCCTGGCCCGCGAGGCGTTCGCCGAAGCCGATGCGGAGTCAACCCGTTAACAGCGGGCTGTTCGAACCACGCAAGGAGAGCGCCCCAGGTTCGTGGTGCTCCCCTGATCGCGGCCGGGCAGCCTCATTCAGAGCGCACTCGATGAAACGCCAGCCCCTCGACGACAGCTTCAAGGTCAACCGCAACCCCGTTACCCTGCGCGAAATCGTGCTCGACAAACTGCGCGGGGCGATCATGAACTTCCACCTGCTGCCCGGTGATCGCCTGGTCGAACGCGACCTCTGCGACCGCCTCGGGGTCAGCCGCACCTCGGTCCGCGAAGCACTGCGCCACCTCGAATCCGAGGGCCTGGTGGAGTTCGCCGACGCCAAGGGCCCACGGGTGGCGATCATCACCCTGGAAGATGCCCGCGACATCTATGAGCTGCGCTGCGTGCTCGAAGGGCTGATCGTCCAGCTGTTCACGCTCAATGCCAAGGCCAAGGACATCCGCGCGCTGGAGCGTGCCCTGGAGGTCAACCGCCAAGCCTTGGAGGAAGGCGAACTGCAACAGGTGCTGGAGTCGGTGCAAGGGTTCTACGACGTCCTTCTGGAAGGCTCCGGCAACCAGGTCGCCGCCCAGCAGCTGCGCCAGTTGCAGGCCCGCATCAGCTACCTGCGTGCCACGTCGGTATCCCAGGAAAACCGTCGCGGCGCCAGCAACCAGGAAATGGAAAAGATCGTCGAGGCGATCAAGAGCGGCGACCCGCAGCGCGCACATCAAGCCTCGGTCGACCATGTACGCGCCGCCGCCAAGGTGGCCCTGGACTACCTGCGCCAGAAGCAGGAAGACAACACCAAGGTCCGCGACATCGTCGAACCCCTGCCCCTCAAAGACCCCCGCATAGGCCGCTGACCATGCCCCCCGCCCCGCGCTATTGCCCGCACTGCACAACGGAGCTCGCCCGGGGCGTTCCCAGCGGCGACACCCATGAGCGTCTGCATTGCGCTGGGTGTGGCTATGTCCACTACATCAACCCCAAGATCATCGCTGGCTGCATCATAGAGCGCGATGGCAAGTATCTGTTGTGCCAACGCGCCATCCCTCCTCGCCCGGGCACCTGGACCTTGCCGGCCGGCTTCATGGAGGCCGGCGAAACCACCGAACAGGCCGCCTTGCGCGAGGTCTGGGAGGAAAGCGGCGTGCGCGGCGAGATCGTCTCGCCCTATTCGATCTTCAGCGTGCCCAAGATCAGCGAGGTGTACATCATCTTCCGCGCCATCGCCACGGAAGAGACCGGCCAGTACGGTCCCGAGACCCTCGCCTACCGCTTCTTCGCGCCCGACGAGATTCCCTGGGACGAGATCTACTACCCTGCCATCCGCCAGATCCTCGAGCGCTACATCCTCGAGCGTCAGGCCGGGGTGTATGGCATCTACATGGGCAACGACGATACCGGCAAGGTGCACTTCATCCGCTGATAGGTTGGCAATTGTAGGCTGCGCTGCGGCCTGATCGCCGGCAAGCCGGCTCCCACCTGCCTGCGCTATTTCCAGAGGCACCGTCGTACCTGTGGGAGCCGGCTTGCCGGCGATTGGGCCGGGTCAACCCGTGCGAACCTTGAACATCCGCTCGTCATAGGCGAAATCGAACACCTCGCGCACACGGACCTCGCGTACCGCCGGGTGCAGTGGGTTGATCACCAGGTTGCGCTCCAGTTGCAGCACCACCGAAGGCACGATGAGCCCCAGGTGGCTGCGCGCTTCGAGCCAGCGCGTGCCGAACAGCATGCTGGGGTTGTCGGCCGGTAGCGCATCCCAGCCGGCAGGCAGTTCATCGGCGGCAGGTTCCAGGTACAGCGCCGGATCGTCGGGCAGCTCGAAACAGGTGATCTTGAGGGGAAACTGCGGGCGACCGGCCGCATGGACGAAGGTCTCCAACGTACAGATCGCCGGCGACAAGCCCATGTACAGCGCCGGCACGTCGATCTGGTTCCAGCGCCCGCCCACGATCGCCGCGCCCCTACCGCTGAGATCATCCGCCCGGGAAGCCTTGGCGACGCGCCAGGCCAGCATCAGACGACGCCACCCCATTCCAGGGCCACCAGCGCCCGGCGTACCTGCTTGGCACCGAGCTCGGTCTCGCACAGCATCACCGGGGCCATACCGCCAAGCGCATCGTTGGGCCGGGACATCCACGCCACGGCCGGCGCTTCGCCTTCGAAGACCGCCACCGCCTGATGGGTGATTTCGGCGATGCGGTCCAGGCGCTCGGAGGCCACGGCATCGAGCGGCTGGTTGTCGCGCACACGACGCTCGAGGGTCGAGATCGATGCATTGAACAGCGCCGCCAACTGTTTTTCCGGCAGGCTGAACAGGCGCTTGACCTCCTGATAAAGCTTGGCCGGCAAACCGTCGCGGATCTGTACCAGACGCTGGGCCTCGGTCAACTGATCGTGGGCCTTGGAATAGCCCCAGAACACACCGCCCGCCTCGCGGACCTCGAGCGCTGCCTTGCGCCCGCCCTCGATCGTGGCGTAACGCGCACGACGAGCAGGTGCCTTCTTGGTCGTCTCGATCATATTCACCTCATTTGGTGATAAAAAAACATCAAATGAAGGATACATCGACTGAAAGGCCGTTGCACGGGTCTTTCTGTGCGGCGAGCGACCTTGCGTCGCGGAAGGACCGAACCTGGCCCCATGGCGTTCTCAAGGCGCGACGCCCTCGACAATGATCACCTCGGCCCTCGCCACACCTTGCCGATACCCGCACGCCTCCTGGTACGCCTCGGACCGGTAGCATGCCAACGCCTGCTCGTACGAGTCGAACTCGATCACCACGCTACGCTGTGGGGTAGGCCTTCCCTCCATCGCCTCGCTGCGCCCGCCACGGGCCAGCAGGCGGCCGCCAAACGCAGCGAAGGCCGCCGGGGCGCGTTGGGTGTACTGCTGGTACTGCTCGGGGTCGGTGACATCTACGTGGGCGATCCAGTAAGCCTTCATCCATCACTCTCCTGAAAAGGATATTTGTGTATGATGGTATACCATAAAAATCACCCTACCACAGCGAGTGTGCAACATGGCTTTCAACAGCATCGAAGAACTCCTCGAGGAATACCGGCACGGCAAGATGGTCTTGCTGGTGGACGATGAGGACCGTGAAAACGAGGGCGACCTGCTGATCGCCGCCGAACGCTGTGACGCCCAGGCCATCAACTTCATGGCCCGCCACGCGCGCGGGTTGATCTGCCTGACCCTGACTGACGAGCATTGCCAGCGCCTGGGCCTGGAACAGATGGTGCCGGCCAACGGCAGCGTGTTCAGCACCGCCTTCACCGTGTCCATCGAGGCCGCCACAGGCGTCACCACTGGCATCTCCGCCGCCGACCGAGCCCGGACCGTGGCGGCAGCCATGGCCCCCGACGCCCGCCCCGAAGACCTGGTGCAACCTGGCCATATCTTCCCGCTGCGCGCCCGCGAAGGCGGTGTGTTGACCCGTGCCGGGCACACCGAGGCCGGTTGCGACCTGGCCCGCCTGGCCGGCTTCGCCCCTGCCTCAGTGATCGTCGAGGTGCTCAACGACGACGGCACCATGGCCCGGCGCCCGGACCTGGAGCGGTTCGCCGAACACCACGGCATCAAGATCGGCACCATCGCCGACCTGATCCACTACCGCCTAAGCACCGAGCAGACCATCAAGCGCATCGGCGAGCGCGAACTGCCCACCGTGCATGGCACCTTCCGCCTGGTGACCTACGAAGACCGCATCGAGGGCGGCGTACACATGGCCATGGTGATGGGCGATATCCGCCGCGACCAGCCGACGTTGGTGCGGGTGCACGTGATCGACCCGCTGCGCGACCTGGTTGGCGCCGAATATGCGGGCCCCGCCAACTGGACGTTGTGGGCGGCACTGCAGAAGATCGCCGCCGAAGGCGCGGGCGTGGTGGTGATCCTGGCCAACCACGAATCCTCCCAGGCGTTGCTCGAACGCGTGCCGCACCTGACCCAGCCGGCCAAGCCGTTCCAACGTGGCCAGTCGAAGGTGTATTCGGAAGTCGGCACCGGCGCGCAGATTCTCCAGGACCTGGGCGTGGGCAAGCTGCGCCACCTCGGCCCGCCGTTGAAGTACGCGGGGCTTGCCGGGTATGAGCTGGAGGTGGTGCAAAGCATTCCGTTCGAACCTGCCGAGGCCATCTGAACCCAAAGACGCCACGCTCCTACAGGGGAAGCGTGGCGTTCTGCTGTCTGGACATACGGTGTTTTGGTGATGGCCGGTCGCCCTCAACCTCTTGCGAAAAGTTTGGAATACCATAATATGATATCCCGTAGACCTTGAATTCTTGGCCACCTACACTGACAACAACTGGCCAAGCGACATCGTTGGATAGCTGCTCCCCCACTACATGGCGGGCGACAGGAAGCCCGCTCGAATAACAAGATCATGAGGGCGTCAACCATGCTGTTAAGCAAACGAGTCACCGCTGTGCTGTCCGCCAGCCTGCTGTCCCTGGCCTGCCAAGCCACCCTGGCCGCCGACAGCCTGAATTTCGTCAGCTGGGGCGGCACCACCCAGGACGCCCAGAAACAGGCATGGGCCGAACCCTTCAGCGACAGCACCAAGATCAAGGTCGTGCAGGACGGCCCCACCGACTACGGCAAGCTCAAGGCCATGGTCGAGAGCGGCAACGTGCAATGGGACGTGGTCGACGTCGAGGCCGATTTCGCCCTGCGCGCCGCCAGCGAAGGCCTGCTCGAGCCCTTGGACTTCACCGCCATCCAGCGTGATCGCATCGACCCGCGCTTCGTCTCCGACCATGGCGTGGGCTCGTTCTTCTTCTCCTTCGTGCTCGGCTACAACGAGGGCAAGCTCGGCGCCAACAAGCCGGTCGACTGGACGGCACTGTTCGACACCAAGACCTACCCAGGCAAACGCGCCCTGTACAAGTGGCCAAGCCCAGGCGTGCTCGAACTGGCCTTGCTGGCCGATGGTGTCCCGGCCGACAAGCTTTACCCGCTGGACCTGGACCGCGCCTTCAAGAAGCTCGACACCATCAAGAAGGACATCGTCTGGTGGGGTGGTGGTGCCCAGTCCCAACAGTTGCTGGCCTCCGGCGAAGCCTCCCTCGGCCAGTTCTGGAACGGCCGGGTCTACGCCCTGCAGCAGGATGGCGCACCCGTGGGTGTGAGCTGGAAGCAGAACCTGGTCATGGCCGATTTCCTGGTCATCCCCAAGGGCGCCAAGAACAAGGACGCGGCCATGAAGTTCCTGGCCAACGCCAGCAGCGCCAAGGGCCAGGCCGACTTCGCCAACCTGACCGCCTACGCCCCGGTCAACCTTGACAGCATCGCCCAGCTCAAGCCCGAGCTCGCCCCGAACCTGCCGACTGCCTATGCCCAGGACCAGGTGACCCTCGACTTCGCCTACTGGGCGAAGAACGGCCAGGCCATCGCGGCCCGCTGGAATGAGTGGTTGGTCAAATGAAAGTCGCCATCAATGCCCTGCACAACGCGCAAGGTGCCCCCAGCGGCACCGGCTCGCCGGGGGCGGCCGTGCGCCGCCCGACCTTGAGCCAACGCTGGCGCGGCAGCCGCAACCTGCTGCCGGCCCTGGCGTTCCTTGGCCTGTTCTTTTTCGCGCCGTTGATCGGCCTGTTGCTGCGCGGCGTGCTGGAACCGGTACCGGGGCTGGGCAACTACGAGCAGCTGTTCGCCAACTCAGCCTATACGCGGGTATTGCTCAACACCTTTTCCGTGGCCGGCCTGGTGACCGTGATCAGCGTCCTACTGGGCTTTCCACTGGCCTGGGCGATCACCCTGGTGCCGCGAGGCTGGGGCCGCTGGTTGCTGAACATCGTGCTGTTGTCGATGTGGACCAGCCTGCTGGCCCGCACCTACTCCTGGCTGGTGCTGCTGCAGGCCTCGGGGGTGATCAACAAGGTGTTGATGGCCCTCGGCATCATCGATGCGCCGCTGGAGATGGTGCACAACCTCACCGGCGTGGTGATCGGCATGAGCTACATCATGATCCCGTTCATCGTGCTGCCGCTGCAGGCGACCATGCAGGCCATCGACCCGATGGTGCTGCAAGCCGGCTCCATCTGCGGTGCCAGCCCCTGGACCAACTTCTGGAAGGTGTTCATCCCGCTGTGCCGCTCGGGGCTGTTCTCCGGTGCGCTGATGGTGTTCGTCATGTCGCTCGGTTACTACGTGACACCCGCCCTGCTCGGCGGCGCGCAGAACATGATGTTGCCTGAATTCATCGTCCAGCAGGTGCAGTCGTTCCTCAACTGGGGCCTGGCCAGCGCCGCCGCTGCGTTGCTGGTGCTGATCACCCTGGTGCTCTTCTACTTCTACCTGAAGCTGCAGCCGGAATCCCCGGTCGGCAACGCGAGGTAAACGCCATGCTCCTGACTCCCAATGCCATGGGCCGGCCGCTGCGCACGGGCCTGTACCTGACCACCGGGGTGATCGCGGCCTTCCTGTTGCTGCCGATCCTGTTCATCGTGCTGCTGTCGTTCGGCTCGTCCCAGTGGCTGGTATTCCCGCCCCCGGGCTGGACCTTCAAATGGTACGAACAGTTCTTCTCCAACCCCGAGTGGATGGACGCCGCCCTGGCCAGCCTCAAGGTCGCCGTGCTCACCACCGTGTGCGCCGTGCTGCTGGGCCTGCCTACGGCTTTCGCCCTGGTGCGCGGGCGTTTCCCGGGCCGCGAGTTGCTCTATGGCCTGTTCACCCTGCCGATGATCGTGCCGCTGGTGATCATCGCCGTGGCGGTGTATGCCCTGTTCCTCAAGCTCGGCTACACCGGCACGCTGTTTTCCTTCGTGGTCAGCCACGTGATCGTCGCCCTGCCGTTCACCATCATCTCGATCATCAACTCGCTGAAGCTGTTCGACCAATCGATCGAGGACGCCGCGGTGATCTGCGGCGCCTCGCGCTTGCAGGCGATCTTCAAGGTGACCTTCCCGGCGATCCGCCCGGGGATGATCGCCGGTGGTCTGTTCGCCTTCCTGGTCTCCTGGGACGAGGTGGTGCTCAGCGTGATGATGGCCAGCCCCACCCTGCAGACCCTGCCCGTGAAGATGTGGACCACCTTGCGCCAGGACCTGACCCCGGTGATCGCCGTCGCCTCGACGTTGTTGATCGGCCTGTCGGTCCTGGTCATGGTCATCGCCGCCGCCTTGCGCCGGCGCAACGAAGTCAGCGCCTGAGCGCTCGGAGACAATAACAATGAGTGCAGTGATCAAAGATGCCGCGCCCGCCAAGACCCTGGTCAGCCTGCGCAACCTGAACAAGCACTACGGTGACTTCGCCGCCGTGGACAACATCAGCCTGGACATCCAGGACGGCGAATTCCTGACCTTCCTCGGCTCCAGCGGTTCGGGCAAGTCCACCACCTTGTCGATGCTGGCCGGCTTCGAGACACCCAGCAGCGGCGAGATCCTGGTCGACGGCCAGTCGCTGGTGAAGGTGCCGCCGCACAAACGCGACATCGGCATGGTGTTCCAGCGCTACTCGCTGTTCCCGCACCTGTCGGTGCGCGACAACATTGCCTTTCCCCTGGCGATCCGCAAGCACAGTGCCGCCGAGACCGCCAAGCGGGTCGACGCCATGCTCAAGCTGGTGCAGCTCGAGCAGTTCGCCCATCGCCGCCCCGCGCAGCTTTCCGGTGGCCAGCAGCAGCGTGTGGCCATTGCCCGGGCGCTGGTGTACGAGCCACGCATCCTGCTGATGGACGAACCCCTCGGCGCCTTGGACAAGAAACTGCGCGAAGACCTGCAGGACGAGCTGCGCCAGCTGCACCGACGCCTGGGCATCACCATCGTCTACGTGACCCACGACCAGGAAGAAGCCATGCGCCTGTCCCAGCGCATCGCGATCTTCAGCCATGGCAAGATCGTCGGCCTGGGCAGCGGCTTCGATCTGTACCAGAACCCACCGAATGCCTTCGTCGCCTCGTTCCTGGGCAATTCCAACTTCCTTCGGGTCAAGGCCACCGCCAACGGCGCGGCCAGCTTCGAGGGGCAGTCGTTGGCGATCCGCCTGACCGCCGGGCTGACGGTCGGCCAGGATGCGCTGATCATGGTACGTCCGGAGAAGGCCCTGGCCCTGACGGCCGACCAGGCGACGCGCGAGGTATTGCCGGCAGGCTGGAACGAGGTTTCGGCCAAGGTGCTGGAGGTCCTGTTCCTCGGCGAAAGCCAGACCTGCCATGTGCTGACCGCAGGAGGCACGGAAATGACCGTAAAGGCCCTGTCGGCGGCAGGAATGGCGATGCAGCCTGGCGACAGCGTGAAGGTGCGTTGGGCAGTGGCCGATGCCTGCACCTACACCGAGTGGGCCGAAAGCGACTTGAACAAGGCCGCGGGCGCCCATTGATCACATCGCCCCATCGCGGGACAAGCTCGTTCCCACAGGGGCAGCGCATTTCTTGAAGCTTGTGCTGCATTTTGTGGGAGCGGCTTGTCCCGCGATGGAGCGGTGAAAGCAACGGAAAAACCAACTGCCTACGCAGGCAACCGATACCGCTCGGCAAAGTATTGCCGGAAGAATTCCACCGCCACCCGCACCTTGGCGGAGCCAGCCAGGGGCGTGGTGTACACCGCCCAGATATCCGCGGCCTGCTGGTAATCCTCCAACACCTGCACCAGGCGCCCGTCGGCGATGTTGTCGTGCACGTCCCACCATGAACGCAACAGGATGCCCCGCCCATCCAGGCACCATTGGTGCGCCACCTCGCCATGGTTGCTCGACAACGCACCGGTCACCCGTACGCTCTCTTCGCCATCGGGGCCCTCCAGGTGCCACACACCGAAGGGGTGGTCACGTTCCTTGATCACCAGGCAATCATGGCTGGCCAGGTCCGCCAGGCTTTTCGGCGTACCGCGCCGTGCCAAGTACTGGGGGGCCGCGCACAGCACCCGTCGGTTGCGTGCCAGCGGCTTGGCGATCAGGTTCGGGGCGATGACGTTGCCGACCCGGATGTCCAGGTCCACCCCTTCGGCGATCAGGTCCACCAGGCGGTCGTGCACATCCAGGCGGATGTCCAGCTTCGGGTAGCGCGCCGCCAGCTCCGACAGCGCCGGCGCCACGAAGCGCCGGCCCAGGCCCAGGCTACTGGCGATACGCAGTTGCCCAGCAGGCTCGCGCTGGCCGGCATTGAGGTCGTCGTCCATACGCTGCAGGGCTTCGAAGATCTGCTGCGCCCACTGGTACACCCGCTCGCCCTCCTCGCTCACGGTCACCCGTCGAGTGGTGCGGTGCAGCAGGCGCACGCCGAGGTTCTCCTCGAGCAGGCGGATGCGCTTGCTGACGAAGGCCGCAGACATTCCCCGCTCATCCGCCACCGCGGCGAAGCTGGCGCGGCGCGCCACCTGCAGGAAGATATCGAGGTCGTCCAGGTTCGGCAGATTATTCACGATTCGTGCACCAAGAATTGATGAATCACCGGATTATCTCCGGAACACGTCCTTATAGCATGGCCTGCATCCGTTACCCAGAACAGCGAGTGCGCCCCATGAGCAAGACCTTCAAAATCGCCGCCATCCCCGGAGACGGCATCGGCAACGAAGTCCTCCCCGAAGGCATCCGCGTGGTCGAAGCGGCCGCGCGCAAGCACGGCTTGAGCCTTGAGATCGAATACTTCGAGTGGGCCAGCTGCGACTACTACCTGGCCCACGGCAAGATGATGCCCGACGACTGGTTCGAGCAGCTCAAGGGCTTCGACGCCCTGTACTTCGGCGCTGTCGGCTGGCCGGACAAGGTACCTGACCATATCTCCCTGTGGGGCTCGCTGCTCAAGTTCCGCCGCGACTTCGACCAGTACGTGAACATCCGCCCGGTGCGCCTGTTCCCTGGCGTACCCTGCCCGCTGGCAAACAAGGCCCCTGGCGACATCGACTTCGTGGTGATCCGCGAAAACACCGAGGGCGAGTATTCGTCCCTGGGCGGTCGCATGTTCGAGAACACCGAGAACGAGTTCGTGCTGCAGGAGTCGGTGTTCACCCGCCGCGGTGTCGACCGCATCCTCAAGTACGCTTTCGACGTGGCCCAGACCCGCGAACGCAAGCACGTGACCTCGGCGACCAAATCCAACGGCATGGCCGTGAGCATGCCTTACTGGGACGAACGCACCGCCGCGATGGCCGCACACTACCCAGGGATCAGCTGGGACAAGCAGCACATCGACATCCTCTGCGCCCGCTTCGTGCTGCAACCGGAGCGCTTCGACGTGGTGGTGGCTTCCAACCTGTTCGGCGACATCCTCTCCGACCTGGGCCCGGCCTGCGCCGGCACCATCGGCATCGCGCCGTCGGCCAACCTCAACCCCGAGCGCAAGTTCCCGTCGCTGTTCGAACCGGTCCACGGTTCGGCACCGGACATCTACGGCAAGAACATCGCCAACCCGATCGCCATGATCTGGTCCGGCGCACTGATGCTCGAGTTCCTCGGCAAGGACGGCGACGATGCCCGTTACCAGGCCGCCCATGACGACATTCTCAAGGCCATCGAGACGGTCATCGCCAACGGCGATACCACCCGCGACATGGGCGGCAGCCGTTCGACGCAGGAAGTAGGTCAGGCCATCGCCGAACTGCTGGGCGCTTAATCGATAAACCTGGGCCGACTGTCAGGATTGTCAGACAGTCGGCTTGCAGTACGTGACAATTCAATGCACACTTCGTTAACCAAAAGATATGCGTAAACTTTAGGTTAACAAAACGAGGAAAAAGCTATACCTGACAAGGATTTCCCAAGCGCTTAGCATTCCAAACGCTCCAGGAGACAATTGATGTCCCACAAGAATAAAAAGATTGATGTATTCCTGATCACTGTGAGCCTGATCGCCGTACTGCTCACCGTCATCGGCCTTGCTGCCTTCCCCGAGCAATCGGAACGCATGGCCAACCAGCTGTTCGAACTGTCCACCCGTACCTTCGGCACCAGCGTCCAGGTGCTGGTCTTCGGCAGCTCCCTGGCCGTGCTGTACCTGGCGTTCAGCAAGTACGGCAATATTCGCCTGGGCGCCGGCAAGCCCGAATACTCCACCGCGACCTGGGTGTTCATGTTCATCTGCGCCGGCATGGGTTCCTCGACCCTGTACTGGGGCGTCATGGAATGGGCCTACTACTACCAGACGCCCGGCCTGAACATCGCGCCGATGTCGGCCCAGGCGCTGGAATACAGCGTCAGCTACTCCTTCTTCCATTGGGGCATCAGCGCCTGGTCGATCTATGCCCTGGCGTCCCTGGCCATGGCCTACCACTTCCATGTACGCAAGAAGAGCGGCCTGAACCTGGCCTCGATCATCGAGGCAGTCACCGGCTTCAAGGCCACCGGCCCCATCGGCCGCACCGTGGACCTGATCTTCCTGCTGACCATGATGGGCGCGCTGACCGTTTCCCTGGCCCTGACCGCCTCCACCCTGACCCGCGGCCTGTCGGACCTTGCCGGCACCCCCAACACCTTCACCGTGCAACTGATGGTGATCGGTGCGGTGGCGCTGCTGTTCTCGCTCAGCTCCTACATCGGCATCGACGGCGGCCTGCAACGCCTGTCGAAGATGGTCTGCGTGGGCGCCCTGCTGTTCGCCGTGGTGGTGCTGCTGGTCGGCCCGACCCAGTTCACGGTCAACAACACCGCCAATGCCATTGGCCTGATGATCCAGCAGTACGTGCACATGAGCCTGTTCACCGACCCTGCCGGCGATGGTGCCTTCACCCGTAACTGGACCGTGTTCTACTGGCTGTGGTGGGTGTCCTATGCACCGGGCGTGGCCATGTTCGTCGCCCGGGTGTCGCGCGGCCGGCAGATCAAGGAAGTGGTGTTCGCCCTGCTGATGGGTGGCAGCTTCGGGTGCTGGTTCTTCTTCGGCGCCCTGGAAAGCTACAGCATGCACCAATTCATCAACGGCCAGATCGATGTACCGAAGTTGCTCAGCAGCGTCGGTGGCGAAGCGGCGGTGACCGACCTGTTGCTGGCCTTGCCATGGGGCACGCTGTTCCTGGCGGTGTACCTGTTCATCATGGCGGTATTCTGCGCCTCGCACATGGACGCGGCGGCCTATGCCGTAGCGGCCACCAGCACCCGCAACCTGCGCGAAGGCGAGGACCCGAGCCCGACCCTGCGCCTGTTCTGGTGCATCGTGCTGACCCTGGTGCCGCTGGCCATGCTGTTCGCCAAGGCATCGTTGTCGACCATGAAGACCGCCGTGGTGCTCACCGCCATCCCCTTCATGCTGATCCTGCTGGTGAAGATCTACGGCTTCTTCAAGTGGCTGGCCGCCGACTACGGCCAGGTTCCGGCCTACCGGATCGAGGAAGAGGCCGCGCGCCTGGCTGGTGAGGAGCCGGCCGAGCAAGCACCACGCAGCACTGCTGCCGTGCATTAAGGAAAGTAACGCCTCTATCGCCGGCAAGCCGGCTCCCACAGGGCCTCGGCAACCCGCCACTCCTGTGGGAAGCAGGCGTCGTGTGGGAGCTGGCTCGCCAGCGGTAGGGCCAGTGCAGGCAAGACGTCGTTGCCCATAAAGCAGCCTGCAAGTTCCAAATTTTTTTGCCCGAACTGTTAACCAACAGATACGCGTTAACCAATAAGTAAAACCGAGATAGAGCCATGAACGATTTCAAACGCCTGCCCGCCGATTTCTGCGCCAACCCTGAAGTAGCCTTCACCCTTCCGGCCAATTTCTACACCCAGGCCGCGGTGTTCGAGCACGAGAAGGAAGCGATCTTCGCCAAGAGCTGGATCTGCGTCGGTCACCGCAGCGAAGTCGCCGAAAAGAACGCCTACATCACCCGCGAGGTGATCGGTGAAAGCATCATCGTCGTGCGTGGTCGCGATGACGTGCTGCGAGCCTTCTACAACGTCTGCCCGCACCGTGGCCACCAGCTGCTCGAAGGCAGCGGCAAGGCCAAGAACGTGATCACCTGCCCCTACCACGCCTGGACCTTCAAGCTCGACGGCGAGCTGGCGCACGCCCGCAACTGCGAGAACGTCGCCAGCTTCGACAAGGAGAACTCCACCCTGGTGCAGCTGCGCGTCGAAGAATACGCAGGCTTCATCTTCATCAACATGGACATGGATGCCGGCAGCGTCGAAGACCAGCTGCCAGGCCTGCAGAAGCGCATGCGCGAAGCCTGCGCCGTGATCGACGACCTGCACCTGGCCGCGCGCTTCGTCAGCGACACCCCGGCCAACTGGAAGTCGATCGTCGACAACTACCTGGAGTGCTACCACTGCGCCCCGGCCCACCCAGGCTTCTCCGACTCGGTGGACGTCGGCCAGTACAACCACAGCCTGCATGGCAACTGGACCCTGCAGTACGGCCTGGCCAAGCCTTCGGAGCAGTCGTTCAAGTTCGACGAATCGGTCAAGGACCCGTCCTTCGCCGGCTTCTGGGCCTGGCCGTGCACCATGTTCAACGTGCCGCCAGGGGCGAATTTCATGACCGTGATCTATGAATTCCCGGTCGATGCCGAAACCACCCTGCAACACTATGACATCTACTTCCTGAACAAGGACCTCACCGAAGAGCAGCTCAAGCTGATCGACTGGTACCGCGAAGTCTTCCGCCCGGAAGACCTGCGCCTGGTGGAAAGCGTTCAGAAAGGCCTCAAGTCCCGCGGCTACCGCGGCCAGGGCCGGATCATGGTCGACCAGCAGCGCAGCGGTGTGAGCGAACACGGTATAGCCCACTTCCACAACCTGATCGCCGTCGCCCACCTGGACTGATGCACCCGGCCGCCGGCCCGACGGTCGGCGGCCTTCGGAGAGCCTTGCGTGAAACTTCAAGACAACAAGCTGTTCCGCCAGCAGGCCTATATCGCCGGGCGCTGGTGCGATGCCGACGGCCAGCAGACCCTAGCGGTCAACGACCCGGCCAGTGGCGAGCTGCTCGGCCATGTACCGCTGATGGGCGCCGCCGAAGCCGTGCGCGCCATCGAAGCGGCCGAGGCGGCCCTGGCCGACTGGCGTGGCCGTACGGCCAAGGAACGGGCGAACATCCTGCGCCGCTGGTTCGAATTGCTGCTCGAGCACGAGCAGGACCTCGCCCTGCTGATGACCCGCGAACAGGGCAAGCCGTTGCATGAGGCCCTGGGCGAGATCCGCTACGCCGCCTCCTTCGTCGAGTGGTTCGCCGAAGAAGGCAAGCGCATCTACGGCGACGTGATCCCAAGCCCTGCCAATGACAAACGCCTGCTGGTGATCAAGCAAGGCATCGGCGTGTGCACCGCGATCACCCCATGGAACTTCCCGGCGGCGATGATCACCCGCAAGGTCGCCCCGGCCCTGGCCGCCGGATGCACCATCGTGGTCAAGCCGGCCAACGAAACCCCGTTCAGTGCCCTGGCCCTGGTCGAGCTGGCCGAGCGCGCCGGCATCCCGGCCGGCGTGTTCAGCGTGGTCACCGGCGATGCCCCGGCCATCGGCGCGCAGTTCACCGGCCACCCGAGCGTGCGCAAGCTCAGCTTCACCGGCTCCACGCCGGTGGGCCGCCTGCTCATGGGCCAATGCGCAGAAACCATCAAGAAGGTCAGCCTGGAGCTGGGCGGCAACGCGCCGTTCATCGTCTTCGATGACGCCGACATCGACGCTGCGGTCGACGGCGCGCTGATCGCCAAGTACCGCAACGCCGGGCAGACCTGCGTGTGCGTCAACCGTTTCTATGTACACGACAGCGTCTACGAGCGTTTCGCCCAGCGCTTCGTCGAGCGCGTACGCGCCCTGGCGGTCGGCCACGGCAATGCCGAAGGCACGCAGATCGGCCCGCTGATCAGCGACAAGGCCGTGGCCAAGGTGCGCAGCCTGATCGACGACGCCGTTGGCAAAGGAGCCAGCGTGCTGCTCGGTGGCAAGGCCCACGGGCTGGGCGGGCAGTTCTTCGAGCCGACCGTGCTGGCCGACATCGCCCCCGGCATGGAGCTGCTGCAGGAAGAGATCTTCGGCCCGGTGGCCGCGCTGGTGCGCTTCACCACCGACGACGAAGTGATCGCGCTGGCCAACGCCACCCAATATGGCCTGGCGGCGTACTTCTACAGCCGCGACCTGGCCCGCGTGTTCCGCGTGGCCGAGCGCCTGGAGTACGGCATGGTCGGCATCAACACCGGGCTGATCTCCAACGAGGTCGCGCCCTTCGGTGGCGTCAAGCAATCGGGCCTGGGCCGCGAAGGCTCCAAGTACGGCATCGAGGACTATCTGGAAATCAAGTACCTGTGCCTCGCCGTCTGAGCGGGCCAGTATCCGTGCCACGCGGCAGGGCCTGCCGCGTGTGCTGCAAGTCGAGGTGAACCATGGCCAAGCAATACGAAATGTTCAAGGTGCGAGTCACCGACGTGGAACAGGCCACGCCGCTGATCAAGCGCTTCACCCTGGCCCGCGAAGACGGCGCCGCCCTGCCCGCCTTCACCGGCGGCAGCCACGTGATCGTGCAGATGCAGTCGGCCTGCGGCAACCAGTTCAGCAACGCCTATTCGCTGATGAGCGACCCGCGCGACCTCTCCCGCTACCAGATCGGCGTGCGCCTGGAAGAGCAGTCCAAGGGCGGCTCGGCGTTCATGCACAACCAGGTCGAGGTGGGCAGCGAACTGACCATCTCCACCCCCAACAACCTGTTCGCCCTCGACCCGTCGGCTGGCCGCCATGTGCTGATCGCCGGCGGCATCGGCATCACCCCGTTCCTGGCGCAGCTGCATGAACTCGAAGGCAGCGATACTCCCTACGAACTGCACTACGCCTTCCGCGCGCCGGAACATGGCGCCTTCCAGGCTGACCTGGAAAACGGCCCCCATGCGCCAAGCACCCGTTTCTACATCGACAGCCTGGACCGCAAGCTGGACCTGGCCGGCCTATGTGCGGGCCTGGCCGATGATGCGCACCTGTACGTGTGCGGGCCCAAGCCGCTGATCGATGCGGTGATCGCCACTGCCGCCGCCGCAGGCATCCACGAATCGCGCGTACACTGGGAACAGTTCGCCGCTGCAGCACCTGCCGCCGGTGCCGCGTTCACCGTGGTACTGGCCAAGTCCGGCACGGAACTCCAGGTCGAGGAAGGCATGACCATCCTCCAGGCCATCGAGAAGTCCAAGGCTGCCAAGGTCGAATGCCTGTGCCGTGAAGGCGTGTGCGGCACCTGCGAGACGGCCATTCTCGAAGGCGAGGCCGAGCATTTCGACCAGTATCTGAGCGATGAGGAAAAAGCCTCGCAGCAAACCATGATGCTGTGCGTGTCCCGCGCCCGCAGCGCCCGCCTGGTGCTCGACCTGTAACACCGACTGCGCCGGTGCCCGCCTGCGGGCCGGCACCGCGCGCAGTGGTCTAGGCTGTACCTCTTGACCACAAGGAAAAGAGGCCCAAGCCCATGCTTTTGTCACGCCCGCCCCATGCCATGGCCCTGGCGCTGTGCATCGCCTGCTCCCCGGCGCTCGCCGCCGAATCCTCCCCCCAGGACCTGCTCACGCAGGCCCAGGCCGAGCAACCGGCCTACCTCGCCACCCTCAAGACCCTGGTGTCGGTCGATACCGGTACCGGTACGCAAGCCGGCCTGGCCCAGGTCGGCGCCGAACTGGCCAAGCGCCTGAAGGCCCTGGGTGCCGAGGTGCACACCAGCCCGGCCAAGCCGTCGGTGGGCGACAACATCGTCGGGACATTCAAAGGCAACGGCAGCAAGGATTTTCTGCTGATGGTGCACTACGACACGGTGTTCGGCCCAGGCACCGTGGCCAAGCGGCCGTTCCGGGTGGAAGGCGAGCGCGCCTATGGCCCGGGCGTCGCCGATGCCAAGGGCGGCGTGGCGATGATCCTGCATGCGCTCAAGCTGCTGCAGGACCAGCAGTTCAAGGGCTATCGCACCCTCACCGTGCTGTTCAACCCGGACGAGGAAATGGGCTCGGCAGGCTCGAAACAGCTCATCGCACAGCTCGCCCGCGAGCATGACTATGTCTTTTCCTACGAGCCGCCAGACAAAGACGCGGTGACCGTCGCCACCAACGGCATCAACCGCCTCAAGCTCGAAGTGAAAGGGCGCTCCTCGCATGCCGGCTCCGCCCCCGAGCAAGGTCGCAACGCCTTGACCGAACTGGCTCACCAGCTCCTCCAACTCAAGGACCTGGGCGATGCCAGCAAAGGCACCACAGTGAACTGGACCCTGGCCAAGGCTGGCGAGAAAGCCAACATCATCCCGGCCCTGGCGAGCGCGGAAGCGGACATGCGCTATTCGGACCTCAGCGAAACCGAGCGGGTGGCGGCCGATGCCAAGCGTATCGCACAAAAACACCTGGTCGAGGACACCCAGGCCACCGTGACCCTGGAAAAAGGCCGCCCACCCCTGGCCCGCAACGAAGGCTCCCGCCAGTTGGCCGAAACGGCCCGGGAGCTGTATAGCCAGATCGACCACACCCTCGAACCCATCGCCATGCGCTTCGGCACCGACGCTGGCTATGCCTATGTGCCCGGCAGCGCCAAGCCGGCGGTGCTGGAGACCATGGGCGTGGTCGGTGCCGGATTGCATGCCGAGGACGAATACATCGAGCTCGCCAGCATCGCCCCACGGCTGTACCTGACGGTGGCGATGATCCGGCGCCTGGCGCAGTGAGGGGCGTTGCCTAGCCGCCCAATCGCCGGCAAGCCGGCTCCCACCGGGCCAGCACTGCTTCAGAGACACCGCCACCTGTGGAAGCTGGCTTGCCAGCGATTGGGCCGGTACAGCCATGACAAGAACCATTCGGCGAACGACACATGAACATCCTCTACGATGACCGCCTTGATGGCCCGTTGCCCACGGTCGACAAGGCCCAATTGCTGGCCGAACTGCACAGCACCCTGCCGGACCTTCAGGTCCTCCACCGCACCGAAGACCTCAAGCCCTACGAGTGCGACGGTCTCTCGGCCTACCGCACCGTCCCGTTGCTGGTGGTACTGCCCGAACGCATCGAGCAGGTCCAGGCCCTGCTGCGCCTGTGCCACCGGCGCGGCGTCCCCGTGGTGGCACGCGGCGCCGGCACCGGCCTGTCCGGCGGCGCCCTACCTTTGGCGCAAGGCATCCTGCTGGTGATGGCGCGCTTCAATCGCATCCTCGAGGTCAACCCGCAAGGCCGCTACGCCAGGATCCAGCCCGGTGTGCGCAACCTGGCCATTTCCCAGGCCGCCGCCCCACATGGCCTGTACTACGCACCAGACCCCTCGTCGCAGATCGCCTGCTCGATCGGCGGCAACGTCGCGGAAAATGCCGGTGGCGTGCATTGCCTGAAATACGGCCTGACCGTCCATAACCTGCTCAAGGTCGATATCCTCACCCTCGAAGGCGAACACCTGACCCTGGGCAGCGACGCGCTGGACAGCCCCGGCTTCGACCTGCTGGCCCTGTTCACCGGCTCAGAAGGCATGCTCGGCATCGTCATCGAAGTCACCGTCAAGCTGTTGCCCAAGCCCCAGGTGGCGCGGGTGCTGCTGGCCAGCTTCGACAAGGTCGAGGACGCCGGCCGTGCAGTGGCCGGCATCCTCGACGCCGGTATCGTCCCCGCAGGCCTGGAAATGATGGACAACCTGGCGATCCGCGCCGCCGAGGACTTCATCCACGCAGGCTACCCGGTGGAAGCTGCGGCCATTCTGTTATGCGAACTGGACGGCGTCGAAGCCGACGTGCAGGACGATTGCCAACGGGTCGATGCTGTGCTGCGCCAGGCCGGTGCCCGTGACGTGCGCCTGGCCTGCGACGAAGCCGAACGTGCACGCTTCTGGGCCGGGCGCAAGAACGCCTTCCCTGCGGTAGGGCGTATCTCGCCCGACTATTACTGCATGGACGGCACCATCCCCCGCCGTGAACTGCCCAGGGTGCTCGAGGGCATCGCCGCGTTGTCCGAGGCCTATGGCCTGCGGGTGGCCAACGTGTTCCATGCCGGCGACGGCAACATGCACCCGTTGATCCTGTTCGATGCCAACCTGCCCGGCGAGCTGGAGCGCGCCGAAGCGCTCGGTGGCAAGATCCTCGAGCTGTGCGTGGCGGTGGGCGGCAGCATCACCGGCGAGCACGGTGTCGGACGCGAGAAGATCAACCAGATGTGCGTGCAATTCAATGACGACGAAATCACCCTGTTCCATGCGGTGAAGGCGGCATTCGACCCCAACGGCTTGCTCAACCCAGGCAAGAACATCCCCACCCTGCAGCGCTGCGCCGAATTCGGTGCGATGCACGTGCATCACGGGCAACTGCCCTTCCCCGACCTGGAGCGCTTCTGATGGACCAGGATCGTGACCTCAGCGAAAGCCTGCTGGAACAGGTCAACCAGGCCCTGGCGATGGACACTCCGTTGCGCATCCAGGGAAGCAACAGCAAGGCCATGCTCGGCCGCCCGGTCGCCGGAGAGATACTCGACACCCGCGGACATCGCGGCATCGTCCATTACGACCCCACCGAACTGGTGATCAGCGCCCGCGCCGGCACGCCATTGCGTCAGATCGAAGCAGCGCTGCACGAAGCTGGGCAGATGCTGCCGTGCGAACCCCCTCACCTGGGCCCCAACGCCACCCTGGGTGGGATGGTCGCGGCAGGCTTGTCGGGCCCACGTCGGCCCTGGGCCGGTTCGGTACGGGACTATGTGCTGGGCACCCGGGTGATCACCGGCCATGGCAAGCTGCTGCGCTTTGGTGGCGAGGTGATGAAGAACGTCGCTGGCTATGATGTGTCCCGGCTGTTGGCGGGAAGCTTCGGTTGCCTGGGCCTGCTGACCGAGGTGTCGTTGAAGGTGCTGCCGCGCCCCCGTCAGTGCCTGAGCCTGCGCCTGCAGATGACGGTACGCCAGGCCCTGGCCGAGTTGGCCGAATGGGGCCAGCAGCCGCTGCCGATCAGTGCCGCCTGCCACGACGGCCAGGCACTCTACCTGCGCCTGGAGGGCGGTGAAGGGTCGGTGCTGTCGGCAAGCCAGCGCTTGGGGGGCGAGACGGTTGCGAGCCAGTTCTGGACAGACCTGCGCGAGCAGCGGCTGCCGTTTTTCGACGACCCCGCGCCGTTGTGGCGGTTATCGCTGCCGACCATTACCGGCGAACTCGACCTGCCTGGCCGGCAGTTGATCGATTGGGGCGGCGCGCAGCGCTGGTTGAAATCTTCAGCCCCTGCGACATTGATCCGCGAGCAGGTCGCCAAGGTGGGCGGCCATGCCACTGCCTACGCCCCCGGCGACGACAGCATGTCGCCCTTGCCCCAGGCATTGATGCGCTACCACCGCGCCCTCAAGCACCAACTCGACCCCCAGGGGATCTTCAACCCAGGGCGCCTGTACCCGGACCTGTGAGGCGAAACCATGCAAACCAACCTGAGCGATGCCGCCAAGCGCCTGGCCCGTGCCGACGAAGCCGAGCGCATCCTGCGCAGTTGCGTGCACTGTGGCTTCTGCACCGCGACCTGCCCCACCTACCAGGTGCTGGGCGACGAGCTGGACGGGCCACGCGGGCGCATCTACCTGATCAAGCAAGTGCTCGAAGGCATGCCGGCCAGCGCCAGCACACGGTTGCACCTGGACCGCTGCCTGAGCTGTCGCAACTGCGAAACCACCTGCCCTTCGGGCGTGAGGTACCACGACCTGCTGGACATCGGCCGCCCCGTGGTCGAGCAACAGACCCCGCGCCCCTTGGGCGAACGTCTGCTGCGCCAGGGCTTGCGTGCCGTGGTACCGCGTCCTGCACTGTTCGCGGCGCTCGTTCGCGCTGGGCAGGCTCTGCGCCCACTGCTACCGGCAACGGTCGAGGCAAAGTTGCCGAGCCAGGTGCCCCACCCCGGTGAACGACCGGCACCGCGCCATGCCCGCCGCGTATTGCTGCTCGAAGGCTGCGTGCAGCCGACCTTGTCACCCAACACCAATGCCGCCGCGGCACGCCTGCTGGACCGCCTGGGCATCAGTGTCGAGCCGGCCCGGGACGCCGGTTGCTGCGGCGCCGTGGATTATCACCTCAATGCCCAGGCACAAGGGCTGGCACGTGCCCGCCGCAACATCGACGCCTGGTGGCCGGCGATCGAAGCCGGTGTCGAGGCGATCGTGCAGACGGCCAGCGGCTGCGGGGCGTTCGTCCGCGATTACGGCCACTTGCTGGAAAACGACCCACGCTACGCCGCCAAGGCTGCCCGGGTCAGTGCCCTGGCCCGGGACCTGGTGGAAGTGATACAGGCCGAGCCGGTCGAGCGCCTGGGCGTGTGCGCCGAACAGCGTCTGGCCTTCCATTGCCCCTGCACGCTCCAGCATGCCCTGAAACTTGGCGGCGCGGTGGAGCAGTTGCTAACCCGCCTGGGCTTCACCGTGACGCCGGTTCCCGACGGCCACCTGTGTTGCGGCTCGGCAGGAACCTATTCGCTGACCCAACCCACCCTCGCGCGCCAGCTGCGGGACGAGCGCCTCACAGCCCTGGAAAGCGGCCACCCCGAGGTCATCGCCACCGCCAACATCGGCTGCCAGGCACACCTGGGCAGCGCCGGGCGCACACCGGTGCGCCATTGGATCGAAATCGTCGAGGCTGCCCTTTGAGCGACCGCCCAGTCCCGCCATGTCAGCGTGAGGCAGTCCTTTGGGGACAGAACGGAGCAGACCGGCCTCTTGCACCCAGGCCCGCAAAACCCGAAGCTTCGATCATCCTGTACTCCGGACATCCCTATGGAACTGCACATCCGCCTGCAAGGCCGCAAAGGCCTGGCCGACCAGCTCTACCAACAGTTACGGGCCGGCATCGACAGCGGCCACCTGGCCGCCGGCACCCAGTTGCCGCCCACCCGCCTGCTCGCCGAACAACTGGGCGTGTCACGCAAGACCGTGGCCGAAGCCTATTCGCGCCTGACCTACGACAACCTGCTCAGCGGCGTGGTCGGCCGCGGTACCTTCATCACCCCGCGCAAGCCGTTGCAGGCCAGCGACGCCCAGCCCATCCCCCTGGCTGCCGCCGATACGCTGCAACGCTGGCAGCAGCGCGCCACGGTGCTGGCCGGGCAGGCCCAGGAGGCGCCCTCGCGCCATGACTTCGTCGGCGGCGCTTCGAGCAAGGCGCAGTTTCCCTTCGACCAATGGCGCAGTTGCCTGCAATACGCCCTGCGGCGCAGCCAACGTCACCCCCAGCGGCACTTCCCCGCCCAGGGTCTGCCGGAACTGCGCGAAGCCATCGCCCACCACATCGCCTTCGCCCGCGGTGTGCACTGCAGTGCAGCGGATGTACTGGTGTGCAACGGCGCCCAACAGGCCCTGGACCTGATCGCCCGGGTGCTGATCGAACCGGGCTGCCAGGTGGCCATGGAAGACCCCGGCTACCCCCCGGCGCGCCAGCTGTTCCTGGCCTTGGGCGCGCACGTGCAAGCGGTGCCGGTGGACGATGAAGGCATGTGCGTGGAACAGATCGCCGATGGCACGCGGCTGATCTACGTGACGCCCTCGCACCAGTTCCCTTTGGGCATGCCCATGAGCGAGCGGCGCCGCACCGCCTTGCTGGCCCGCGCGGCCGGGCTTGGGGCCCTGATCATCGAAGACGACTACGACTGTGAATTCCGCTACCAGGGGCCTGCCAGCGATGCCTTGCAGCGGCTCGACCGACACGGCCTGGTGGCCTATGTCGGAACCTTCTCCAAGACCTTGCTACCGGAGCTGCGCCTGGGCTATGCCGTGCTGCCGCCAAGCGTGTTGCGAGCGGCCTGTGCAGCCAAGCACCTGACCGACTGGCACAGCCCGCCGCTGCAGCAATGGGCATTGGCGCGTTTCATCAGCGAGGGGCACCTGAATAAACACATCCGCCGCTGCCATGAGGTGTACAGCGCCCGTCGCGAACGGATCCTGGCACGCCTGGGCAGCGACCTCGCGCCCTGGCTGACCGCGGTGCCGGCCAACGCAGGCTTTCACCTCAGTGCGCTGGCAAGGCCCGGGATAGATGTGGAACTGCTGGTAACCCTGGCGCGCAAGGTCGAAGTGGGTCTCTATTCACTGGCCCCGTTCTTCAGCGAAGCCCCGGTGCGCCCGGGGCTGCTGTTCGGCTTCGGGGCCATCGAACTGCTGGACATCGACCCGGCGCTGGACCGGGTCCGCGATACCTTGCAGGGCCTCAGCTGACCGTCGCCTGCACCGTTTGCCCAGGGCGGGCAATGGCGCTGGCATAGCCCCGTGGGACGAAGCGCACAGTCACCAGCAGCATCGCTACCACAGTGATGGCCAGTAATGTCCAGGAGGCCTGGAAGTCCCCGGTCACATCACGCAGCCAACCGGTGATGTACGGCACGACACCGGTGATGATGAAACCGATGCCCTGGACGAACGCAGCCAGGCTGCCCGCTTGCGCGGGGTCCTTCTTCAGGTGCTCGAGGGTCAAGGTCAGGCTCAGGCTGAAGCACGCTCCCAGGCCAAGGCCGATCATCGCCACCCAGACGCCCATGGCCAGGGTCGGTGCCAGCAGCAGGCCAAGGAAGCCCAGCAACTGGATCGACAACGCCAGCCACAGGCCTGGCCGACGGTCCGCCAGGCTGCGCAGCAACAGCGGCAGGCCCAAGGCGCCGGTGACCTGAAAGATGGTCATCAGGCCCACCAGCTCACCACCGCCTTGGGCGGTGCCGCCATGCTCGATATGGTAGGCCGGCAACCAGGCCACCATGCTGGTGTAGCCACCGTTGATCAGGCCGAAGTAGCTGGCCAGTAGCCAGGCCCGACGGTTGCCAAACCAATGCCCACCGCCGCCGCCGGCCAGCTTCGGCGTGTTGTGCCGTGGCCTGAGCACCAGCCAGGCCAGCACCGCCAGCACAGCGGGCAGTGCCCAGACGCCCAGGCCGGCCTGCCAGCGGCCGCTGGCCTCGCTGATCGAAGGCCCGAGCACCGCGGCCAGGCCGCCTCCGCTCATCAAGGCCGCCGAATACAAGCCCATGGTGGTCGCCAAGCGCGTGGGGAACCAACGGTTGACCAGGCCCGGCATCATGCCCTGGACGACAGCCACCCCCAGCCCGGCCAACACCGCACTGGCGATCAGCGCCCAGGCGCTGTCGAGCTGCAGGCGCCACAGGCACGCCAGGGCGATCGCCGCCAGCCCCATGAGCATGCCGCCATGCTCGCTCAGCCAGCGGCGCAACCAGGGTTGCAGCAAGGGGATCAGGCCCATGCACAGCACCGGCAGCGCTGTCAGCAGGGCAGCTTGCTGGTAGCCAAGGCCGGTACTGGCGCGCATGGGTTCCAGCAGCGGGCCGATACTGGTGAGGATCGGCCGCAGGTTCAGTGCCAACAGCAGCACCAACAACAGGTTCAGTGCGCCTCTCATGCCTGGTGCGCCTGCTTCCATTGAAGGTACAGGTCGGTCTCGCCGGCAGGCTTGAGCGGCTTCAGGGGCAGGCTCTGCTGCTGAGGCGGGCGCGCCATCTGTGCGTATACGGCCGCCGTGGACAGGCCATAGGGCTCGCCTTCGTCGTTGTCATAGGCGAACCAGGCCCGTTCGATGCCGCATAGGTGCATGGCGGCCAGGCACATCGGGCACGGATGGCCGCTGGCATAGATCTCGGCGCCCTCCAGGCGGGGTTGCCCCAAGGCCTGGGCAGCCTTGCGGATCGCCTGCATTTCGGCGTGGGTGGTCGGGTCCTGGGTGCTGTGGATCTCATTGACGGCACGGGCCAGCACCTTGCCTTGGTACACCAGCACGGCACCGAACGGGCGCCCGCCGGCCTGGATGTTGGCGCGGGCCAGGTCGAGGGCTTCGCGCATGAAACGTTCATCGGACATCGTTGGACTCTCCGGGTGCAAGACCCGGTCATTATCCCGCCTTGGCCAGGCGCGCCAAAATGAAGAGATTGGATGCAGGTCAGTGGCCACCTGAATGGATCGATTGGTCCCCTGGCAAAACCGAAGATTGGCTATCGGGCGATCCATCGCCACGGCGCTAAGGTATGTCCCAGTGGGAGCGGGCGCGTCCCGCGATCGGTTGCACCGCGGCCGAGAACACTATCCATCCTCACACCGGAGTCCACCATGCACGACCGTATCGAATGGGCCAAGCACGCCCCGCAAGCCTACAAAGCCATGATCGGCCTGGAGCAGGCCCTGGCCAACAGCGGCCTGGAAAACTCGCTGCTCGAACTGATCCGTCTGCGCGCCTCGCAGATCAACGGCTGCGCCTATTGCATCAACATGCATGCCAACGATGCGCGCAAGGCCGGGGAAACCGAAGCCCGCCTGCAGACCCTTTGCGCCTGGCGCGAGACCCAGTACTTCACCCCACGCGAACGCGCCGCCCTGGCCTGGGTGGAAAGCCTCACCCGCCTCCCCGAGCGGGGCGCGCCACAGGCGGAGTACGAAGCCCTGCAGGCGCACTTCGAACCGGCAGAGGTAGCCAACCTGACCCTGGCCATCGCCACCATCAATGCCTGGAACCGTTTCGGCGTGGGCTTTGCCATGGTGCCGGCCTGACGGACCGAGCGGGCTCAATCGCGGGACAAGCCCGCTCCTACCATTGAATGCAGCGCTACCCGGAGCGGCCTTGCGCCGCGAAGGGCCGCCTAGCGGCCCCAACCCACTAGCGCCCGGCCAATCGCGCCCGATAGCTGCCCGGGCTGTACCCGGTCCACTTCTTGAAGGCTCGATGAAAGGCGCTGGGCTCCTGGAAGCCGGCCTGCTCGGCGATCTCGGCGATGCTCAGTACCCCTTCGCGCAAGCGCTCGAAGGCCATGGCCCGGCGCACCTCGTCCTTGATCTGCTGGTATGAGCGCCCTTCCCGCTCCAGCTGGCGGCGGAACGTGCTGGCACTGATGCCTTGCTGCTCGGCCATGGCCTGCAGGGTCGGCCACTGGCCGTAGCGCCGGGCACGCAGGTGGCGATAGACCACCGCCGCCAGGCCGTTCTGGTTGCGAAAGCGGATCACCAGCCCTTGGGGGGCGCTGCGCAGGAAGGTTTTCAGGGCGGCCAGGTCTTGCACCACCGGCAGGCGCAAGTAGGCGCTGTCGAACTCCACCTCGGTACGCCCGCTGCCCAGACGCAGGTCAGGCCCCCATAGCAGGCTGTCGTCCTCCTGGGCCGGGCGGGCCACCGCGAGTTCGGTACGGTCGATGGCGATGCGCCGCCCGGCGAGCCAGCAAAGCAAGCCGACCACCAGCACCAGGAAGGTCTCCTCGGCGTACACCCGGGTCAGCGGGTCGGCGATGGTCGACTGCACGCTGATCACCACCCGGCCACCTCGCACCGAGAACCCGCCGCGCAGGTCACGCATGAACAAGGCGAAATTGCCCAGACACTGGCGCAGGGCCTTTTCCAGGGTGGGCTCCTGGATCAGGCCACGGCAGATCAGCGCGAAGCTGCCGATGGGCATGCCATGGCTGTCCAGGTGGAAGAACTCGTCGTCCAGCACATGGATCAGCTCCAGCCACAGCTGAGCGAAGGCCTTGGCCGGCACCCGTGCCTGGGGCTGGGCGAGCACTGCCGGGTCGATGCCCACCGCGCGCAGGTAGGCATCGCGCTCGTCGGGGCGCTCGCGCAGGCTGTGCAGCATGGCGTTGAGAAAGTACACCGCGACCGAATCGCTATCGCGCATGGCTGGTTTTCACTGTCTATGCTGGGTGGCAAAAAATGCCAGGTTTACTGAACAGATCCGGCATAGGCCGGGCCCAGGCGTTTGCCTAGACTCGACCCATTCCGGGAACGCCGGCCATTCTCGCAGAGCCTGTGCCGGTCCCGCCATGCCTTTGCAATCGGAGCCTTCCATGAGCAACGCAGAGATCTACGTCGTAAGCGCAGTCCGTTCGGCCATCGGTGGTTTCGGTGGGTCACTCAAGGACCTGCCGCTGGCAGACTTGGCCAGCGCCATCAGCCGCGCCGCCATCGAGCGTTCGGGGGTGGCCGCCACCGACATTGGCCATGTGGTGATGGGGACCGTCATCCCCACCGAGCCCCGCGATGCCTACCTCAGCCGTGTCGCCTCGATGAATGCCGGCGTGCCCAAGGAAACCCCGGCCTTCAACGTCAACCGCCTGTGCGGCTCGGGCCTGCAGGCCATCGTCTCGGCGGCGCAGACCCTGCTGCTGGGGGATACCGACGTGGCCCTGGCCGCTGGCGCCGAGTCCATGAGCCGTGGCCCCTACCTGCTGCCGCAAGCCCGCTGGGGCGCACGCATGGGCGACCTGCAAGGCATCGACTATACCGTGGGCGTGTTGCAGGACCCCTTCGAGCACTTCCATATGGGCATCACCGCCGAGAACGTCGCGGCCAAGCACGGCATCACCCGGGAGATGCAGGATGAGCTGGCCCTGACCAGCCAGCGCCGCGCCGCCCGCGCCATTGCCGAAGGCCGTTTCACCAGCCAGATCGTCCCTATCGAGCTGAAAACCCGCAAAGGCAGCGTGCAGTTCAGCACCGACGAGCACGTGCGCGCCGAGGTGACCGCCGAGCAACTGGCCGGCATGAAGCCGGTGTTCAAGAAGGACGGCAGCGTCACCGCCGGTAATGCCAGCGGTATCAACGACGGTGCAGCCGGCCTGGTCCTGGCCAGCGGTGACGCCGTGCGTCGCCTGGGCCTCAAGCCCCTGGCGCGGCTGGTGGCCTACGCCCACGCTGGCGTCGAGCCGGAGCTGATGGGCCTGGGCCCGATCCCGGCCACGCGTAAGGTGCTGGAAAAGGCCGGCCTGGCCATTCATGACCTGGACGTGATCGAGTCCAACGAAGCCTTCGCCGCCCAGGCCTGTGCCGTGGCCCGCGCGCTGGATTTCGACCCGGAGAAGGTCAACCCGAACGGCTCGGGCATCTCCCTCGGCCACCCGGTCGGTGCCACCGGTGCGATCATCGCCACCAAGGCCATCCATGAACTGCACCGCACCCAGGGCCGCTATGCCCTGGCCACCATGTGCATCGGCGGCGGCCAAGGCATCGCCGTGGTCTTCGAGCGCGTTTGAGGAGTCTGGACGTGAGCATTCAACAGATTGCCGTGATCGGCGCTGGCACCATGGGTAACGGCATCGCCCAGGTCTGTGCCGTGGCGGGCTACCAGGTGCTGCTGATCGATGTGTCCGAGGCGGCGCTGGAGCGCGGCGTGGCGACCCTGGGCAAGAACCTGGAACGCCAGGTCAACAAAGGTACCCTGGACGCCGACAAGGCCCAGGCGGCCAGGACGCGCATCCGCACCAGCACCGACTACGCCGAGCTGGTCAGCGCGCAGTTGGTGATCGAGGCCGCCACCGAGAACCTCGAGCTCAAGCAACGCATCCTCAAGCAGGTCGCCGCCCATGTGGCCGATGATTGCCTGATCGCCACCAATACCTCGTCGCTGTCGGTCACTGCCCTTGCCGCCAGCATCGAGCACCCGGAGCGCTTCATCGGCGTACACTTCTTCAACCCGGTGCCAATGATGGCCCTGGTGGAGATCATCCGCGGCTTGCAGACCAGCGACGGCACCTATGCCCAGGCGCTGGTGGTGACCGAAAAACTGGGCAAGACACCCATCACCGCCGGCAACCGCCCAGGCTTCGTGGTCAACCGCATCCTGGTGCCGATGATCAACGAGGCGATCTTCGTGCGCCAGGAAGGCCTGGCCAGCGCCGAGGACATCGACACCGGCATGCGCCTGGGCTGCAACCAGCCGATCGGCCCGCTGGCCCTGGCCGACCTGATCGGCCTGGATACCTTGCTGGCGATCATGGAGGCCTTCCACGAGGGTTTCAACGACAGCAAGTACCGTCCTGCCCCGCTGCTCAAGGAGATGGTCGCCGCCGGCTACCTGGGGCGTAAAAGCGGTCGCGGTTTCTTCACCTACTGATCGGGAGCGAGCGCCATGCCAGTCAATGCCGCCCTGCACTGTGCGAATTTCGAAGAACGCCGCGACAAAGCCATGGCCCTCTTCGCGGAGAAGGGCTTTGGGCAGGTCAGCATGCGCGAGCTGGCGGCGCATGTCGGCCTGACCCCAGGTTCGCTGTATCACCACTTCCCCAGCAAGCAGGACCTGTTGTACGACTTGATCGAGGAGCTCTATGAAGAGCTGCAGGCAACCCTCGATCAAGGCCGGAGGGCGCTCGCGCGCGGCCAGGCAGTGCTGCCTTGCCTGGTTGCCGCACATTGGCAACTGCATCAGGAGCGCCCCCTGCAGTTCCGCCTGGCCGAACGGGATTTCTGCTGCCTGAGCGAAGACCAGCAGGCCCGTCTGGCCAATGTACGGGCGCGCTACGAGAAAGGCCTGCTGCACCTGATCGCGCCACAGGCCCGGCTGCAAGGCCAGGCCTTGGCCGCCACCGGGCATGTGGTGGCCACCTTGCTGAAACAACTGCCAGGGCTTTTGCGTGAGCGCGGGCTAGACGACGCTCAGGCCCAGGGCTTGATGGAAAGCTTATTGGTAGGGGGCCTGGGACGGGCCTTGGGATAACTCGGAACGCCCCTCTTACATTCCATGGTGTACTGGCAGACGCCACCCAGGCGTCACCCGCGCCATCGCGGCCGTGGTCAACGAAAGCTGACGGTTGAGCCGCCATTGATCGACCCTGTTCTGCAACGCTTCGAACTGCTCAGCAGGTGCGTTGTTCTTGCTCAACGCCTGTTCCTCCTTGCGAAATCCGGTCGGTAATTTCAGCTTGGAGCCATAAGCATGCTGAAGGTACTTCGTCCAAAACGGTTGTTCGACCATCCACAATGCGAGGGTATCTTCGCTCTGATCGGCCAGGATCCTCGTACGGGCATCATTTATCGCCTTGTCTATTCCCTCCAGCTCCTCGATGGTATTTTCGAAACGCATCTGACTCTGTTCACCAGGCAAGTCCAAGTCTGTGAACAATCGCCCACGGAAGAGCAGTACGACCTCAACCTCCTCCTTGAAAAGGTCCTCCTCCCGCGCCTCCTGCGGATTCGGCTCATTCCGGACAGCGCCCTCCCCTGGCCCCTCTCCTGCGACCGACTCAGCCCCCTCCCGCCCCGCTGCTGCAGCCAACCGAGCCTCTTCCCGAGTGGCCTTCATTTTCTCATTCAGCGCTCTGATAAATTGCCTCGCATGGCCATCCACCGCACTTTGTCGCCATAGTTGAGCGCCTAGACGCAGCAACCCTGCTTCGGGGTCCGTCTCGTACTCGCCGTTTTCCGCCGCCCAGGCCAGTACCCAGGTTTCAAGATCGCTGAAGCGCAGGATGGCATTGTCACCGCAGGTGCGTATCTCCGAAGCCAGGAATAGATTCGTCCGCAGCACTTCGTTTTCTTCCATGGTTTCGAGCAGATAGAAGATGCGATAGGCCAGATTACGAGCGGCGATGTCGCTTGCAAACTCTCTAGACAGGGTCAAACGCCCAAGCAAATCGATGAAGTCCGACGACTCTGGATAGCTAGCGATCATTTGCCAGAGCCGTGTCATCTCATCCCGATCGTCAGCATCGATCCGGTCCAGCCACTGCAACCGAGCCGGAAGGGTGCCATCCTCTGGTTTGTACCAAGGTGAAACTTCCATCGTCGACAGGCCCAGAGATTCGCTGTCGAAACGCACCCGCCCCAGGCGCCAGAGCCTCGACTCGGTAAAGTGCTCAGGCAGGGTCCTCAGATTGTTGCCGAGCATGTCCAACTCATTCAGCTGCGGGTGCGTCTCCACGCCAAGAGGCATTCTATGCAGATGAGCGTTACGCAACACCAACGTCGTCAATCTTGGCAGGTGCGTGAGCGAAAACGGGAGGTCTAGCGGGTTACGCGAAAGATTGAGATACACCAATGCTTTGCACGTATCGATTAATCCGACCTGCTCGGCATCCAGGCGGATGTCGTTATCCGACAGGTCGATAATCCGCATACGTTCGCGAACGTCAGTCAACAACGGGAACCGCTTGAGCTTGCAGTGAGTGATTTCCAGTGTGACCAGGTTCGGGAAAGCCCGCACGAACCCATCGGGGATTGTCGTCAGTTTCATGGCGCGTAAATCGATTGCCGTGACATGCGAGAACTCGATCGGGTCGGGCAACTCCGGCAATCGGGTCACATCCTGCCCCCTGAGGGAAAACCGATATCGTGTTTTTTCCTCCACGGATTTAGCCCGCTCGGGTATCAGCAGCCGCCAGCAGCGAATCAGTTCCTTGCGTGTGTGATACCGTGAGCGCCCTTCCAATTGAAGGATGCCTTTTCGCTGCCAGGTCGTGAGGGTGGATCGGAGTAACTCGTACTGTATTTCCAATTCATTGAGCTCATGCTCCACGCCCAGAGCCGTCTGGTCCATGGAGTCTAGCCATTGGGCGATTTCGGTGTCGCTGTAACTGGGATACAAGTATCGAAGCTTGGCCACTACAGACCTTGAGCTGCCAAAGCCAAACAGCCGCCGGCCTCCGCTCAAGGGGTAGCCGATCCGGCCATCGTCCAGCCGCAGCGGGACCAGAAACGACGGAGTGGGCTGTTCTCGCCCCATCAGTCCGGCCAGCTCCTTACGACGGGAAGCCACATGTTCGGCCAACGCCCGGCGAAGCTGTTGGGCGAACGGCTCACCAATGTTCATCGCCCTTCGCTGCGCCTCGGTGAACGCGTCAGCCAACACCTCGAACAACTCGCCGGGCTGATCAAGCCCATTGTCACGCTCATCACGTAGTAAGAATATGCCGTCTTGGTGACTGAGGTAGATCGTCTCACTTGCCGGGTCTGCAGGGCGAGATAGCAGCAGGTTGTTTTCATCGAACAGCATCCAATGCCGGCCCTGAGGCGCGCCCGGTAGTGTATCGATAAGTTTGACGACGCCACGGGCAAAGTCGAGTGTTTGCGGAGTATCGATGAACAGGCCTTCGAAAACCCGTGCCACTCGGATACGCAATGCCCGTTGTCGAGCGGCCTGGGCCAGGGACAAGGGCACGCGCCCGGTTTCGGCGAGCAATTGGCGGTCACCATCGCTTGCCTCGCTCAACAATTGCTCGGCAGCGAGCCGATGCAGGCTGGGAAAATCTCGGCGCAACGCCTGCACCGAAGCATCCTCGGTTGCGTTGCTCTTGTCGTAGAGGCTCTGTAGCAAAAACCGTCGCTGGTCCCAGACCAACTCGGCCAGGGCCTCGTCTTTCAGCCCTGTAGCCCCTCGCAGGGCCCATGCTTCCTGAAGCAGCGCCTCGTCCGTCACAGTCCCGCCTGTCTGCAAGCGTTCCCTGAGTTCTACGATGCGATTGGCCAGCACGAAGCGGTTCACCGTATCGGTCAGCTCTGCCTCGGGCGCATTGGCAAAGACATGCACAGCCCGCAGGTGGTCTTCCTCGAGGCCGTGGGCCAGCAGGGCCTGCTCAATCTGTTTATCGCTCAGGCTTCCATACACGACGCCAAGCCTGCGAAACATGCGCTCGGTACCTCGCCACTCCGCGGGCCGTTCGCTCCACAGCCGCCAGGCGCCGGCCCCATTGTGTTCGAGCAGTGGAGCATGATTTTCGTAAGGTACCAGGTACCAATCTTCGCTTTCTTCCGTTTGGTACACCGGATAGTAATACCCCTCCATTTCGACCCAGGATTGCTCGCCCAGGCGGTAGACCCCGCGTTGATCGGCAATCGCCTGCGCAGGTGGCGGTTCGCTGACGTACGGCGCCAAGTCCTGGTTCCAGAGTTTCTCGCTGCCATCTTCGAGCATCGCCGGTACTAGACCATCCACGATGATGCTGCGCGTCCACAGCGTCCGCGCCGCCGCGATCCCGGCAGTCGTAGCAGCCAGCAGGGCTATGTCCTTACCTACGTTCACCAGATGGTCCAGGGCCGCGTTGGTGTCCCCCTCCCGCCAGTCCTTGACCGACTGGAACACCTCGCTGAGCAGTTCCCAGGCCATCACCGCCAGCAAGGCCGCACCGACGGCCGGGATGAACAGCCCTGCAAGCGCCAACAGTGCCATCCCCTGCGCATGCCGGCGCTCGCTCTTGGCCAATGCAGTATCACCGTCGATCCTCGCGACGGGTGTGGCGAATACTGTCGCATCGTCCTTGATTTGCTGGATGCGCATCGTCGCCAGGTGCTCGAACAAGGGCGTCGGGTAGACCTTCATGTGCTGGTCCAGCTCTCGCGTGGCCCAGTCGGTCACATCGCCCACCCGCTGTTTGACACTGGCAAAGAATGTAGGGCGGTCGCGCTGGGGGACGAAACGCTCGAAGAACTGCCGGTAGTTCTCATCACGCAGGCGCTTGCCCAAGACCTTCCTGGCGAAGCTTTCCAGGTCCTGGGCGACGCACCAGGCACCTTGTCGATCCCCTGGGATATAAACCAGCACCCGCTTGCTGCTGTTGAGCAGCAGGCTTTCGTCGATCACGTCCAACACCACGATCTGCTCTAGGTGACAGTTGAATGCCTTGAGCTGCTTGGCGACCACCGATGCGCCTTCGAGCCGCCCCAGCTTGCCGTCGGTATACAGACCGATGATCAGTTCGAGCTCGGCGTCCCTGAGCACACCTTCGGCGTGAGCCTTGAAGGCATCCACCAACAGGTTCGAGCGATATTGCATCTTCAGCAAAGCTTTGCAGTCCTGGGCCTCCTGCTGCTCTTTGGCCTCGAGTACCGCTTCAAGGTGGCTCTGGTACTGCCCTCCCAGGTCCAGTTCCCGGCAAAACCCTGCAAACTCCAATACCGAGGGGGTCTCGACAGTGACACCAGGTCCATTGACCAGCGTGTTACGCGCATGCTGCCCGCCTTCGGCAGCCTGGGCCTTGCTGAAGTTGGACATTGCCGCGCTGAGCAGTGACACGTCGAAATAATCGCTCGCAGGCGTCGGGTAGTGGCTGGTGTAGTAACTGTGCTCAGGGCTCGTGTAGGTATACCACTGGCGCAGGAAGTGCTGTTTTGCATCCAGACCAGTGTCGAACTTCTCTTGCAGCGCAGTGTTCAAGCGCGTGATGCAGAAGCTGTCGAGGCTTTCGATCTTGCTCCAGCACTTGGCCAATCGCTGACGGCTTTGCAGCCCTTCGGCCAGCGCATCCCTCAATAGCGTGAAATCAGAAGTCCGGACCTTGCCCATCCAGCCGGGCAGGCGCTTGGCGATCATTTGATCCTGGAACTGCTGCGCAATGGCCATCATGTCCATGGCCGTCGATTGCGCGTTGACACTGACGTTACCCATACCGCGAACCCCCACCGATAAATGAAGCGGTGAGGCTAGAGAGGACGGTCCAGGCACACGCGTTAAATAGTTACGCCTGGCGAGCCAGCGACTACAGGCTCACACCCAACGCCTGACGCAATTGATCGGCACGTCCATCGTCGGCGGCGCCGACCAAGGCAAAGTTGTAAGCGCCATGGGACCAATAGCGCGCTTCGAGCTGCCCCTCCGTCCGCTGCCCGCTGGGCATGCGTGCAAACCGTTCGCTGGGCGAGCGCAGGAACAGGCTGACCCGCTCCCCCTTATCGTCCTGGAATACCAACAAGGCCGCCGGGCCCTGTTCGTTGCTCAGCAGCCGTGCCCCGACCGGCCGGAACCCATATGCGGCAAGATCCGGCAACTGCCCCACGTGGTCGAAATGGTGTTCGAGCCAAGCCTGCAGGTGCTGCGGGTCACCGGCCTGGACATCCAGTGTGGCCGCCCCTGCAAACAGACGATGGGCCTGCACGGCGTCCGCCATCGGCAGGGTATCGGCCACCAGCATCGCTTCACGGGCTTGCCAGCCACCGAACCCACCCACGCCCAGCGCCAGAAGCAGCAGCGTAGCCGATGCCCACTGCCGCTGGCGACGCCGACGCAAACGCCGTCTCAACTGGCCCAGGTCCAAGTCGGTAGCAGTGCTGTTCTGCTCGAAGCCGGCCAGGGCCGCGCGCAGGCGCCGGGCGTCGTTGCGCCACGCGTCCACCCGCGCCGACTCTTGTGGATTGGCTGCCAGCCAGGCCTGAACCTGGGCTCTGCGCACCGGGTCGAGCCGGTCATCGACGTAGGCATGCAGCTCATGTTCGGTGGGAATCAACAGGGTCATTTCAGTCTCCGCAAAGCCGGGGGCGTGGGCTGACCCTCGGTCAGATCGCGCAGGGCGGCACGGGCACGCGACAGACGCGACATGACCGTACCGATGGGGATGCCCAAGGCTTGGGCGGCCTCCTTGTAGCTCAACCCTTCGACACTCACCAGCAACAGCAGCGCACGCTGTTCGGTGGACAGTCGGGCGAAGGCCGCGAGATCGGCATGGGCCAGGACGATGCGCTCGGTTTCGCCACCCACCGCGTCCTCCTGGCCACGCCCGAACCAGGCCAGCCAGCGGGCATGCAGGCGCTCGCGGCGCTTGCCGTCGAGAAACAGGCGATAAAGGATGGTGAACAGCCAGGCGCGCAGGCTGTCGGCGTCACGCTGCTGCCCGCTGCGGCGCAGGGCGCGCTCGACGGTGGCCTGGACCAGATCGTCGGCGCTGCCCGACTCACGGCACAGCCACAACGCGAAGCGGCGCAGCCGTTGCAGCAGTTCGCGCCACTGTTGTTCATCCAGGTCATGCATGGTCAGGTCCCGGGCCTTTGGGGGTCAGTCTAAAGGGGCAGACGCGCCCGCACGACATTTATTCCCACGGCGGGAATAAATCTCCGGCCAGCCCGTCGTACCGGCTCATTCACTGCGTGGAACCTGACCATGACCACTCCTCTGCACGGCCCGGCCAAGGCCTTGCGCCTGACGGCCATCGGCGCGGCCCTGCTGGCCCTGGGCGCCGGCTTCGCCTACGCCGCCGGCTGGATCGGCGCCCCGGCGCTGACGCCTCAGCGCATCATCGATACCTTCGAAGCCCAGGCCGGCCATTACCCGGGCTATCGCAAGAACCACGCCAAAGGCCTGTGCGTGAGCGGCTATTTCCAGAGCAGTGGGCTGGCCGAGCCGCTGTCCAGCGCGAGGGTGTTCAGCCAGTCCCGGGTGCCGGTCATTGGCCGCTTTGCCATCGGTGGCGCCAACCCGTTCGCCCCGGACACCAGCATCCCGGTACGCAGCCTGGCCCTGCAGTTCAGCACCGATGACGGACACATCTGGCGGACCGGCATGAACAACCCGCCAGTGCTCGCGATCGGCACGCCGCAAGCGTTCTACGAACAGGTCCTGGCCATGGCGCCGGATCCGGCCACTGGCAAACCGAATCCGGCAAAGTTGCAAGCCTTCTTCGCTGCGCATCCGGAGAGTGCGGCCTTTCGTCAGTGGGCCGCCAGCTACAAACCCAGCGACAGCTTCGCCAGCACCCAGTATCACAGCATCAATGCCTTCGTGCTCAGGGACGGCGGCGACAAAGCCCATCCGGTGCGCTGGCAGCTGGAGCCCCAGACCCCCTTCGCCCCGCTGCCAGCGCAGATCGACGACAAGCAGTTCCTGCAACACGATCTGCAACAGCGCCTGAGCCAGGGCCCGCTGCGCTGGAGCCTGATCCTGGTACTCGCCGAGCCGGGCGACCCGCAGGACGACGCCTCGCGCCCCTGGCCCGCCGAACGACGCCGCGTCGATGCTGGCACCCTGGTCATCGAACAGGTCGACGCGCCCGAGCAAGGCGCCTGCCGCGACATCAACTTCGACCCGCTGATCCTGCCCCCGGGCATCACGCCTTCCGCCGACCCGATCCTGGCGGCCCGCTCGGCCGCGTATTCGGAGTCCTTCAATCGCCGCAGCCGCGAGTCCCTCGATACCGGAGCCCGTCCATGACCGTCACTGTCTTCCATCCCCTCGCCCGGCTGGTGCACTGGCTGATGGCCGTGCTGATCCTGGCAATGCTGTTCATCGGCGTGAGCATGGTCGGCGACCTGTCGCCCCGCCATCCACTGATGGTCGAGCTGCACAAGGCCACGGGCCTGGCCTTGCTGATGCTGGTGGTGTTGCGCATCGCCCTGCGCCTGGTGCTGCCCCATCCCCCCTTGCCACGTGACCTGCCAGCGATCCAGCGCCTGGCCGCCGGTGCCTCGCACCTGCTGCTGTATGCCCTGATGCTGGCCATGCCGCTGCTGGGCTGGGCCATGCTGTCGGCCGGTGACTACCCGCGCCCGCTGCAACTGCCGGCCATCGCCCCGCATAACCTGCAACTGTACGCAGCGCTGCGTCAGGCCCACGGCTGGGCCGGCTACCTGCTGTTCGCCACCATCCTCGTGCACCTGGGAGCGGCCTTGATGCATGCCTGGGTGCGCCGGGACGGCGTATTGCGTAGCATGTGGCCTGGCCCTGTGCGCCGCGGCGAATGAGCGTTGCGGGGCAAACTGGGCATCGACCTCCAACCGACTGGACTGCCCATGACCGTTGCAAAGGACCCTGCTGCTCCAACGCCTCCTGCGACCCTGGACCTGCGCCCACTGCTGCTGATCAGCGGTGCGTGCACCCTGTCGATGATGGCCTTCGTGTCGTTGATCGGCCCGATCGCCCGCCAGCTGGGCATGGCCACCTGGCAGGCCGGCGCTGCGGTCACCGTTGCGGGCGTGGTCTGGGTAATGTTGGCCCAGCCCTGGGGGCGCGCCGCCGACCGCTACGGGCGCAGGCGCATCCTGCTGCTGGGCAGCGCGGGGTTCACGCTTTCCTATTGGTCGCTGTGCCTTTTCATCGACGGCGCGCTGCGCTGGATGCCGGGGGCGACCCTGGCATTCGTCGGCCTGATGCTCACCCGCGGCCTGATCGGCGCCTTCTATGCTGCCTTGCCGGTCAGCGCCAATGCCCTGATCGCCGACCATGTCGAGCCGCAACGCCGGGTGCGCGCCATGGCTTCGCTGGGTGCTGCCAATGCCGTGGGGCTGGTGCTGGGCCCGGCACTGGCGGCGCTGCTGGCGCGCCACAGTTTGAGCATGCCCTTCTATGTGATGTCGCTGCTGCCAGCGGGCGCCTTCCTCGTGCTGCTGTTCAAGCTCAAGCCGCCACCCTTGGCGCACAGCCATGGGCCTAGCCCGGTACGGCTGGGTGACCGACGCCTGCGCCGCCCCTTGTTGGTCGCCTTCAGCGCCATGCTCAGCGTGACGGTGTCGCAGATCACCGTCGGCTTCTTCGCACTCGATCGCCTGCAACTGGGCCCGGCCGATGCCGCCCAGGCTGCCGGCATCGCCCTGACCATGGTCGGCGTGGCGCTGATACTGGTGCAAGTGCTGCTGCGGCGTTTGGAGTGGCCGCCGCTGAAGATGATCCGCATCGGTGCCAGCGTCTCGGCCCTGGGCTTCGCCTGTGCCGCACTGGCCGCCAGCGCACCCTGGCTGTGGGCTTCGTTCTTCGTCGCGGCTGGTGGCATGGGCTTTGTCTTCCCCGCCTTCTCGGCCTTGGCGGCCAATGCCATGCATGCCTCGGAACAAGGCGCGACCGCCGGTTCCGTTGGCGCCGCCCAGGGCATGGGCGCGGTGATCGGGCCGCTGGCCGGCACCTTGGTCTATGCCCTGGACCCACGTCTGCCCTTCCTGGCGGTGGGCATGCTGTTACTGGTGATCGGCGTGTGGCCAACGCCCACCGACCAACGCCACTGACAAGCACAGCGCGTTGCCGCCCAGAGTGTGCTTTAATGCGTCGCCCATTATTTTTGACACCTCTCTATCTAACAAGGCGGCTATGGACACGGGGACACGACTCAAACTGGTGCGTGAACGCAACAACCTCTCCCAACGGGAACTGGCCCGCCGCAGTGGCCTGACCAACTCGACGATTTCGCAGATCGAACAGAACCGTGTCAGTCCTTCGGTCAGTTCCCTGAAAAAGCTGCTCGAAGGGATCCCCATGTCCCTGGCCGAGTTCTTCAGTTTCGACGAGCCCGTGCGCGAAGAGCGCTACGTGTTCCGTGCCGGCGAACAACCGGACCTCGGCCGCAACGGCCTGCGCATGCTGCTGGTCGGTGCCAGCGTCGAAGGTCGTCAGATGCGCATGCTGCGCGAGCTCTATGCCCCGGGCGCCGACTCCGGCGAGCCGATCGTGCACTCCGAAGGTGAAGAATGCGGCCTGGTCACCCGCGGTACCGTGGAATTATGGGTCGATGGGCATGTGAGCATTCTCAATTCCGGCGACGGGTACTACATCCCCACCACCTTGCCGCACAGTTTCAAGAACATCGGCCCCGACGAAGCCGAGATCATCAGCGCCAACACCCCGGCCAACTTCTGATCGGTGCCTGGGGCTGCTGCGCAGCCCATCGCAGGCTCCGCCAGCTCCCACCAAGCAAGCGGAGCCTGGGCCGTATTGGCACGGCTGGGAAAACCAACCGAAGGCAATTTGAGCTTGTCCAGCACCATAGAATCCCCCACAGGTAGGGCGGTGTCTCTGAAAACAGCGCAGGACAGGTGGGAGCCGGCTTGCCGGCGATAGGCGTGCAGCGCCCCGCGTCCTTAACTGACAGGCAGCCCTCCAGGTTCCACGAAGCCGCCTCAGCCCAACGTCACCTCGACGAACACGTCCTGTCGTGCTGTCATGGCGGCCTCGGGTTGAGACGATCATGAATAAACGAACGCTATGTTATGGTGGCGGTTTTTATCGTTAGGGCCTTGCATGAAGCACGCTAGTCTCCTGTTCGGCCTCCTGCTCGCTCTTCCTGTATTCGCGCAAACCACCTGCCCGCCCGGCCAATACGAGGTGTGCCTGATGGGCTGCTTTTGCGCGCCGATCGACCCCGGCCAGGCGGGCCAGATCCTCAAGGACATGGAAACCATGGCCTCCGGCAGCCTGGCCTTTGCCTTGCGCCAGGCCCGCGACGAGGCGACCGCAGCCGGCACCCAGCCGATCCCCCTGCACATCCGCGCCCAGCTCGAGCCCTGGTACGACTTCGCCGTGCTCGATGCGGCGCGTTATCGCGTGGGCAACGAACAGCAGATGAGCGCGGCCAATGCGGTGTTGCAAAACCCGGACGTGAACGCGGTGACCTTGATCGACACGATCATCTTCCGCCATGCGCGGGATGCCGAGGACAATGTCGCGCTCTGGGCCCATGAACTCAAGCACGTACAGCAGTACCAGGAACTGGGTGTCGAGGAATTCGCCCGACGGTATACGCGCAACTACGATGACCTCGAGGCGCCGGCCTACAAGATCGAAGCGCAGGTGGCCAAGGCGTTGCGGCAGAACAGCGCCGGGCGAGCCCGATAGTGGAATCACGAGCAGCGTAACTCAATGACTCTGGTTGCGCGGTTTGATCGTACGTCCTGTGCCATCGAAGACTTTGTAACTCGCTAACTGTCTCTTCGGCTTGTCCATGAACGGTCCCTTCTTACCAAAGAATCTCGAATAAATAGATTTCTTTTCCGTCGGCAATGTAGTGCTGGAATGAAGAGGGCTGATATTCTCCTTTTTCATGTATTCAGGTGCATTGACGAAAATGGTCTTCAGGTAGCCTCGGACCTGGTATTTCCCCAATGTTTTTGCAACTTCAAGAGCGGCACCGGTACGTCCCGCACGGCATGCCAACAGAATGAACTCCTTGCCCTCTTCATAACCAATACCCTCCAGCCAGGGCTTGATATCCTTTTCTGCAACTTCACGTGCCGGCCGATACTCCCCCTGGGCATTCATCAAGCTTCCATCGTCGCCACCATGCGTCGCGAACGCCGCGAGCCCCGTCCCCAGAAAATCTGCGTAGAACACCACGTCATGACTACCTTTTTCCTGCTCCCAGAGGGTGATGGCATTGTTGTCGATCCTGCCTGCCCGCGTCGGTGGGGATGCGGCCGCTCCTTCCTGTAGGTTCAATTGCACAAAAATGGCCTTTAACCCCTCTTCGGTGAAAGCGGGCACCGAAACAGGTTCCGCTTGCTCGGCCGGGTCAGCTCTCCGGGCCAGATAGCCGGTGGCGGGCGTCCAAGTTTTTGTCGACGGGTTGGCATGCTCTTCTACCAAGCCCTGTTTATCCACCAATGTCGTAGGATTGTTGCTTATCATTCTGAACAGATTCAGCCCGTCCACCGTACCGGCCGGATCCGCGCTCAACCAGCGCCCCGCCCAAGGCTGGTAATAGCGATAGCCGTAGTAATACAGCCCTGTGGCATCACGCTCTTTGCCTGAATAACGCACGGTCTTGTAGCTCGCTTCGATTTCATTACGCGCCACCCATACCGCCGTGCCGCCAAAGGGGTAGTACTCTTCCTGGCTGATCAGGTTGCCGGCACCATCGACTTCCAGCGCACTGCTGCCCAGCAAATTGTCGTAGCTGTAGCGCAGTTGGTCGTTCGGTAGGTCGTCGGGCTTTCCTGCCGCCCAGTGCAGTACCCGCACTTGCGCACGACCGGCCTGCCCGACCGTCATCACCTGCAGCTTTTGCGTGAGTGTGTCGCCGTTGGTGTGGGTACGCAGCTCCAGCCCCGGCAGGTAGATCACCCGCTGGGCCTGGGTGCTTTTAGCCGTTTGCTGGGTGCTGGCTTTCAGCACGCGCTGGCTATGGCTGTCATAGCGGTAGCTTTCACGGTCGTCCGTAGCACCTTCGCGCTTCACCGACACGACCTGCTCGAGTTCGGCTCTCGAAGTCCAGGCCAAGGGTTGCCCCGGCAACAGCACGGCCTGCTGGCCGCCTGGGGTGAACAGCGCCTCGACCGCCGACGGCTCCTGGGCCAGCGTGCTCAGCACAGCCCGGTTGCTGCGGTCGCTGACGGTGAGGTCGGTGGTGTAGCTGTTGTTGCTGGCAGGGGCGCTGTGGCGGATCTGCAGCAGGTTGCCTGCGGTGTCGTAGCGGTACGTGCGGGTGTACGGGGTGTAAGTGGCGCTGTCGATGGGAGTGACGTGCGGGAGGTGGCGGCGTGGTTGGCCGGCGTTGGCCATTTCGCGACCCGTGGCACTGGCCAGTTGGTAGAGGCTGTCGTAGCGGTAGGTGTTTTCCGGCACCACTTTCTGGTTGCGCCAGAACCGGGTGGCCTCGGCGTCGTTGCGGATCTTCAGCACGTTACCCACCGGGTCGTAGGCATAGCGCAGGTCCTGCAGCACCTTCGCGCCAGTGCCCTGGCGCTCGGTCTTGATGGATGACAGGCGCTGGGTGTCGGGCTCGTAGGTGTAGGTGGTCACCACACCGTTGCCATGCACCTCGCGCAGTTTCTGCCCGGCGGCGGAGTAGCTCAGGGACTGGACGATGACCTGCTCGGCCTTGCCCGCGATCGTCAGCCAGCTGCCACTGAGCTGGCCGGCCACGTCGTAGGCCACCCGTTGCAGGTTGCCTGCGGCATCCAGGGTCGTCAGCATCGCGCCCGTGGCGTCTGCCGTGGTCTGGGCCGTATAGGCCTCGGGGGCCAGTCGGGTGTCCCATTCCGCCGCCTCTTCGCCCTGCCAGTCGGCGACGATATCCGGATGGTCGGCATCCTTGAGCAGTTGCCGGGTCGTTGAGATCGGCACACCCGTCAGGGCAACGCTGTTCGCCTGCACCAGACCCGCCGGGTCGTAATGGTGGGTCACCTGCCCGAGCAGATTATGGTCCCGTGCCTGTTGCGTAACCTGTGCCCAGACGAACCGCTCGGCAATCCGCACCTCGCTGTCGGCCACCTGCTCCGTCACGCTCAGCGGTCGGCCGGCCAGCGCTCGGGCTTCGTACTGCCAGGTCCGCGTGATCGCCCTGCTTTTATCCGCTCCGCCGGCCTCATCGATACCGACCTCCTTCACAGCCATGACAGGACGGCCAGCGGCATCGGCCAGAAACAGCGAAATACCCGCATCGACACTGCGCGTGCGCAATGCGGTACCGGCAAGATCCGTCCAGTAAGTGAAATTCGCCAATCCACGGGCATGCAGTCGTGGGTCAGCGCTCTGAACAAAGAAACTGCGCGCATCGTGTTGATGATGGGTGAGGCGCCTGTCCGTCGTTCTCGGTGAGTCGGGATGGCGGTGAAACTCGATATCTCGAACGGTCAAGCCGCGGTTATCGAAGACCTTGACCGTAGGCGTGCAACTGAAAAGCGATGTATCCATGAGGTTCTCCAGGACTGAATGCCAATCCTCGATCATCGCCCACACCCGTACTGCACACGTACAGGCACTCCTGATAGGAGGCCACCCAAGCATTGTGCAAGGCTTGGCTATAGACACCGCAAAGAGAGAAGACACCTGAGGCAGCGTTGTGTTCCAGAACCAGCCCGCACTGCAGGACCCACGCATGCCGGCGATGAGAAGCTATTGGCCCAGGCACAGCGCCATGAACCGCGCCGCCGCCCGCGAAGGTGTCGCGGCATGGGGCATCAGGATCGAGAAATGGCGTGTCAGGGGCTGCGGCGCAATGCCCAGGCGGTGCAGGGCATTGTCTTCATGACGGATCGACATTGCAGACACAAAGCCGATACCCATCCCTGCCCTGACCGCCTCCTTCACCCCCTCCACCCCGGCGATCTCCAGCGCCACGCGCATCGCCACGCCCTCGCGGGCGAAGGCGCGCTCCACCAATTGCCGCACACCCGAACCGATTTCGCGCAGCACCACTGGGTAAGCCCCCAGCACGTCGAGCGGTTGCGTCTGGCCAGCGCTCGCCAAGGGGTGGTTGCTCGGGACGATGGCGACGATCTCATCTTCGCGCCAGGCCGTGACTTCGGTGCCCAACGCCAGCTCCTGGCCAGGGGGGCCTTCGATCAGGGCAATGTCGAGGGTTTCCAGCGCCGCAACGATTTCCGAGGTGTTGCCATTGGTGGTGGTGACCACCACATCCGGGTAGCGCCCATGGAAGTCCGCGAGCAGGTATGGCAGCAGGTAGCTGGCCGGCGTGGTGCTCGCACCAATGCGCAACGTGCCGCGCTCAAGGCCGCGCATGGCATCACGCAGGGCCTGGGCCTGGCGGAAGGTGTCGCGCAGGCGCTCGGCATGCCCAAGCAACTGTTCACCAGCTGCGGTCAGGCGTACGCCACGGCCCGCGCGTTGGTACAACGGCTCGCCGAAGGCTTCCTGCAACAGCTTGAGCTGGCCCGAGACGGCCGGCTGGGACAAATGCAGTGCGTTCGCGGCATGGCTGATGTTGCCGTGTTCGGCAACCGTGGCGAATGTTATCAGTTGTTCAGGGGTCATTTCGCAAAAATATCAGCTAAACGGATACTTTGCATCTCAAAGTACGATTTTTTATAAGCTTATAACTGAATTAACGTAGACCTTATCTCGTCACCGTTCGGAGGTCCTACCATGACCACGGCCCCTGCCACCCCGGCCCTTGAGCCCACCCACTCCACCCGTGGGCGGCTCAATGGCATCCTGTTCGTTGCGCTGTTCGCCTTCGCGGTCACCCAGCTGGCAGCCTTGCCCGCCATCGCCGGGCTGGGCATCAGCCCACTCATTGTCGGTATCGTCACGGGTGCCGTGTATGGCAATGCCTTGCGCCACGGCCTGCCGGCGAGCTGGGCGGCCGGCGTGAACTTTTCCGCGCGCAACCTGCTGCGCCTGGCGGTGGCCTTCTTCGGCCTGCGCGTCAGCCTGCAGGAAATCGTCCAGGTGGGCTGGTCGGGGCTCACCGTCTCGTTGTTGGTGGTCGTCAGCACGCTGCTGGTCGGCCTGTGGGTCGGCATGGGGGTGATGAAGCTGGACCGCGACACCGCCCTGCTCACAGCCGCCGGCAGCGCGATCTGCGGCGCGGCGGCAGTGCTGGCGTTCGAGTCGGCGCTGCGCTCGCAACCGCACAAGGCCGCCATGGCCGTGGGCAGCGTGGTGCTGTTCGGTACGCTGTCGATGTTCCTCTATCCGCTGATGGTGAGCGCCGGCTGGGTACCGCTCGACACCCTGGGCGTGGGCCTGTTCTTCGGCGGCACCCTGCATGAGGTGGCCCAGGTCGTAGGTGCAGCTAGCAACGTGAGCCCGCAAGCTACCCATATCGCCACCATCGTCAAGATGACCCGGGTCCTGCTGCTGGTACCGGTGCTGCTGGTGGTCGGCGTGTGGATCAGCCGCTCGCGCAAACCAGGCCAGGCCCAGGGTGGCGGTCGTATCGCAGTGCCCTGGTTCGCCTTCGGTTTCCTGCTGCTGGTGCTGGTCAACTCGTTGCAGGTACTGCCTGCGCCGCTGGTCACCTCGATCAACAGCCTGGACACCTTCGCCCTGACCATGGCCATGACCGCCCTGGGCATGGAAACCCGCTTCAGCCAGATCCGCCAGGCAGGCCCGCGCGCCTTGCTCACCGGGGCGCTGCTGAACCTCTGGCTGGTCGGCGGCGGCCTGGCGATCACCCTGGGTGTGCAACGTCTGCTTGGCTAGGCTTTTTCGGTGCCCCCCTCGTTGCCGCGCACATTTGTCGGTATGGTGGTGTCCAAGTAGGAGTTTTACACGCACAGGAAAGACTTAGATGCCCCAACGCAATGTCATCAACGCATCCGTCAGCCCCAAAGGCAGCCTGGAGACGCTGTCGCAACGTGAAGTCCAGCAACTGAGCGAAGTCGGTACCGGCAGTCTGTACACCCTGTTCCGCCAGTGCGCCCTGGCCATTCTCAACACCGGCGCCCATGTCGACAATGCCAAGACCATCCTCGAGGCCTACCAGGACTTCGAGGTACGCATCCACCAGCAAGACCGTGGCGTGCGCCTGGAGCTGCTCAACGCCCCCGCCGACGCCTTCGTCGATGGCGAGATGATCGCCAGCACCCGCGAGATGCTCTTCAGCGCCCTGCGCGACATCGTCTACACAGAAAGCGAGCTGGCCAGCCAGCGTATCGACCTGGAGAGTTCCCAGGGCATCACCGACTATGTCTTCCACCTGCTGCGCAACGCCCGCACCCTGCGCCCAGGCGTCGAGCCGAAGATGGTGGTGTGCTGGGGTGGCCACTCGATCAGCAGCGAGGAATACCAGTACACCAAGAAGGTCGGCCACGAGCTGGGCCTGCGCAAGCTGGACGTCTGCACCGGTTGCGGCCCGGGCGTGATGAAAGGCCCGATGAAGGGTGCGACCATCGCCCACGCCAAGCAGCGCATGCATGGTAGCCGCTACCTGGGCCTGACCGAGCCGGGCATCATCGCCGCCGAGGCGCCCAACCCGATCGTCAACGAACTGGTGATCCTGCCGGACATCGAGAAGCGCCTGGAGGCCTTCGTGCGGGTCGGCCACGGCATCATCATCTTCCCCGGCGGCGCGGGTACCGCCGAGGAATTCCTGTACCTGCTGGGTATCCTCATGCACCCAGACAACCAGGACCTGCCCTTCCCGGTCATCCTCACCGGCCCACGCAGCGCCGAGGCCTACCTGCAACAGCTGCACGCCTTCGTCGGCGCCACCTTGGGCGAAACAGCCCAGCGCCACTACACGATCATCATCGACGACCCGGCCGAGGTCGCCCGGCACATGGTCGAGGGGCTCACGGCGGTCAAGCAGTTCCGGCGCGAACGCAATGACGCCTTCCACTTCAACTGGCTGCTCAAGATCGAGGAAGGCTTCCAGCGCCCGTTCGACCCGACCCACGAAAACATGGCCAACCTGGACCTGCGCCGGGAGCTGCCACCCCATGAGCTGGCGGCCAACCTGCGCCGGGCGTTTTCCGGGGTGGTGGCGGGCAACGTCAAGGACAAGGGCATTCGCCTGATCGAGGAACACGGGCCGTACCAGATCCGCGGTGACAGCGCCGTGCTGGATCCGCTGGGCCGATTGCTGCAAGCGTTCGTCGACCAGCACCGGATGAAGTTGCCGGGTGGGGCGGCGTATGTGCCGTGCTATCAGGTCGTGACCTGAGGCCTTATGCCATTCATAGGGGCAGCCTGGCCTGACTGCCCTCTTGCATCGCCGGCAAGCCGGCTCCCACAGGCAAGCGCGGCTTGAGAAGGCAGCGCAGGACAGGTGGGAGCCGGCTTGCCGGCGATAGGGCGAAACCGGCAACCCTTCGGTCCCCCGCCGCAACATCCTGCAGACATTTCCTACACAAAGCAGTGAACCTGCTTCGATAAAAACGGTCTTTCGCTGACGGTCAAACCACCGACCGGTTCATCGGCCCAGTCACCGGGCCTCCTTTTGTCCTGTTTCAGCGAAGACCACCATGCCCGACTTCCGCCCAGTCTCCCCTGCCCTTGCCACCCTGTTCGCCGCCGCCCTGGTTGCCCTCGCCGGCCCCGTACATGCCGAAGAACCGGCCAGCGACGCGCGCTGGGTCAGCGACAGCCTGAGCACCTATGTGCGCAGCGGCCCGACCAACGGCCACCGCATCGTCGGCTCGGTCAAGGCCGGGCAGAAGGTCACTCTGGTCGACACCCAGGGCAACTACAGCCAGGTGCGCGGCCAGAACGGCGACCTGGTGTGGATCCTCACCAGCGACCTGCAGTCGGTACCCGGCCAGGCCGAGCGCCTGCCGGCACTGGATGCCAAGGTGGCGCAGCTGTCCGACCAGCTCAAGACCATCGACGACAGCTGGAAGAACCGCGTGCAAGGCATGCAGGAAACCCTCGACTCGCGCAAGGCGCTGATCGACGAGCTGGAAGCGCGCAACAAGTCGCTCAACGAACAGCTCGACCAGGCCCAGTCGTCCCTGCGCGATACCCAGGCACGCCTGGGTGACGAGAACAAGCAGGTGATGATGCGCTACATGGTGTACGGCGGCAGCATCGCCGGTGCCGGCCTGCTCGCCGGCCTGATCCTGCCGGCCCTGACCCGCGGGCGCAAGCGCAACGACCGCTGGTTCTAAGGTCCTCTTGCGGGCCATCCCGCATCTGTGGGAGCGGGTTTACCCGCGAACCATTCGACTCGCTGGAGCACCGGCTCGGCCGGTGTTCGCAAGGCAAGCCTGCGCCCACAGCGTGCAGCCCGCCGCCTACCCGGTCTGGTTGGTGACACCGAACGGGATGTGCACAGAGGGCACCACGGTGCGGGTACCCTTCAGGTGCCCGGACTGGTCGTCGAAGAAGATGTGCGGCTTGAGCACCTGCAACACCCGGCGCTTTTCAATGCCGCCCAGGAAGAACGCATCGTTGGCCATCACCCCCCAGCTCTTGAGCGTATTGAGGGCGCGCTCGTGGGATGGCGCGTTGCGGGCGGTGACAATGGAGACCCGCAGGCGGTTCTCGTAGCTTTCGTGCTTGAGCTTGTACTGCTCTTCGATCGCCTGGATCCTCGCGATCCGCACGAAGAACTCCTTGAGCGGCCCTGGGTTGTGGGGCTGGGTGACATTGGTCACCTCGTGGGCATGAAAGCCCAGCAGGCCATCGCGCTGCATCACGGCTTCCGACTCGTCACCGGCCAGCACGCCATCGAAGTCGAAGGCGATGCGCAGGCTGTCGTCGCTTTCGTCATCGTCGAACTGCGAATCGAGCACCTGGCCGGCCGGGTAGCCAGCCTGGATCGCGGCATCCACATGTTTCTTGTCGGCAGAGAGGAACAGGGCGATATTCAGCGCCGGGATATATTCATACGGCGACCGCCCCTGCATGAAGATCGCCCGGGTCATGTTCAGACCGTAATGCTCGATGGTCTTCATCACCCGCAGGCCGGTGTCCGGGTCGTTCTGCGACAGCAATACCACCTCGACCAACGGGTCGTTGGGGTCTTCGCGCAAGTCATTGAGCGCCAACAGACGCTTGATGAAGGGATAGGCGATGCCCTTGCCCAAGGGCGTGTGCAGGTGCTGTTCCTGGTATTTGCGGTACTGCGCCTCGCCCTCACGGCGGAACACGGCATCGGACTCGCTGAGGTCGAAAACCGCGCTGGACGCCACGCCGACCACCAGCCGATCATCCACATCATAGGCCACGGGCGGCTCCTTCCAGGCGTGGGGCCCAGTCTTCGACCTGGCGTTGCTCGAGCAGGCAGTCAAGGGCAAGGGTAGTCTGGGGCATGCGCAATCTCTTGGCGCTATCGCTGTAGCGCAAAGCTTACCCGAGACCATGGCCATACCGGAACGCCCTGGCGCCCGGCTTCGCCCACCCCGCACGTGCACAGCACGAATGAGGGGCGGCGAAACCAGAGGGATGCGCTATCTGCCTCGCGCCTTGTTGTAGATGGTCTTGGCGCGGTCGGCCGAAGCCTGGCATTTGATCATGTCGCCGGCGGCCTGGGCATCCTTGGCCTGGGTGAGCAGTTTCTGGTAGTCCTGGGCCATGCCGCCATGCAAGGCCTGGCCATCGGTCCTGTGGATGTCCTCGAGTTCCTTGATCTTCGCGGCGCAGTTGGTTTCGGGGCCGGATTCGGCGTGGGCGGCAACGCTCAAGACGGTCGCGATCATCAGCAGTGTCATGGATTTCATGGAGCCTTCTCCTTTGGAAAAACCGGACTTCTGGCAAGCGCCTGGACGGCTCGACGCAGCGAAAAGCATAGCCGTCCACGAGGATTCGGCCAGACGCCAGGATCGCGCGCGGATGCACGCCGGCCTGGGTTAGACTGTGCACCTCGCGCTGTGCGGCGCGGCACGATTCGACCCTAGCTGGAGCTTGCCCGATGTTCATCCTCAGCCGTCTCGACGGCGTGCCCCCCGAATCCTTCCAGAACCAGATCCGTCAACTGGTGATCGATCATGTCGGCGAGTTGAGCAGCGTGGCCATCACCGCGGACAACCCGTTGTATCCGCTGTACCAGTACGGCGTCGGCCTGGAAGTGCACCAATACCTGCAAGCGCTCGACGGCACACGCGGCCTGGCGGTGGAGCTGACCCTCGCCCTGGATGCCGAAGCGCCGGATCAGCTGCTCGGTTTCGCCCTGGCCCTGCCCGCCCAGGACAATGACCAGGCGTGTGTCCTGGCCTTCCTCGCCGTGCAGCCCAGCCATCGCCGCCAAGGCATCGCCCGTGCGTTGGTAGCCGACATCCAGGCACGCCACGCCTGTGTCGAACTCAATGCCTTCGCAGGCCAGGTGCCCTGGTTCGAGGCGATGGGCCTGCAGGTCGTCGCCGCCGCGGGCCCCCAGGTATTGATGAGCAGTACCGGGCAGGCCAGCGGTGCCTTGGTCGGCCGCCTGGACATCGCACCGATCTACCGCACCACCGAGGTACGGCAGATCCACGCCTACCTGGTCAAGCAGCACGGCGACGAGGCCATGCTCGACGCGGAAAAACAGCGCGATGAACGCCTGGATGCTCTGGCCTTGCAGGCACAGGCCTGTGTGAAGCAACGCCAAACGGTGCATTGAATCGCGACTTGCCATACAGCCCCGGTAAATGGGTCTCAGCGTCTATCCTTAGGTAACCCTCCAAGGAAGATACGCCCCACCGCCTATGAACCTGCTCCCCCGCCTCGCCCTGCCCCTGGCCATTCTCGCCCTGGTCGCGGCCTGTGCATTGCTTGCCTCGCCCTGGATGGGCCAAGGCTTCGAGTTGGCTGACCTGTCCACCGACAGCCAGCACCGCCTCACCCGCCAGCTGGAAGACGGCAGCCTGTTGACCCTGGACGCCAGCTCCTCGGTGGATGTGGACTTCGATGCCCGGCAGCGCCACCTGCAACTGCTCGCTGGCCAGGTGCTGCTGGAGGTGGCCCCAGGCGACCAGCGCCCCTTCCGGGTCGGTACACCCGAAGGTACCTTGCGCCCGCTGGATGCCCGTCTGATCATCGAGCATCTGGGCAACGCCACCCAGGTCAGCGTGCTGCATGGCAGGGTCGAACTGCTGGGAGCTGGGCGGCACCTGTCGCTGACCCGGGGCCAGCAACTGCGCTTCAGCGCGGGCGAGCCCGGCACGCTGGAGGCGGTGGACACCGGCATGCTGCAGGCGGCCTGGCACCTGCAGCGCCTGCCTGCGGCTGGCCAGCCCCTGGTCACCACCCTCGAACGCCTGGCCCGCCATCGCCAGGGCGTGCTGCTGTTCGACCGGGAGGCCCTGCAAGGCCTACGCGTTTCCTACGACCTCCCCCAGGACGACAGCGACCAGGCCCTGGCCGACCTGCAAGCCGACCTGCCAATCAGCGTGCATCGCTTTACCCGCTGGCTCACCGTGGTCAGCAAGGTCGACAGGCAGAAATGAAACGCGGCCGGGTCCCCAGGGAGCCGGCCGCGCTGTGCTACAGGACGCCTCAGTGGCGCTTGCTGGTCCGGATCTGGTGGACCACGCCCATGGCCACCACGATAGCAGCCGCGATACCCGTGGAGATCACCAGGATCTGGTAGTCAGGCATGAACGCCATCACCACCAGGCAGACCACGATGAAGGCGATCACCAGGTAGGTCAGCCAAGGGAACAGCCACATCTGCAGGCGGATCTCCTTGCCTTCGGCCTGCAGCTTGCGACGCATGCGCAACTGCGAGAAGGCGATCACCAGGTACACCAACAGGGCGATCATGCCGGTGGTGTTCATCAGCGTTTCCAGCACATCCTTCGGGCGCAGGGTTTCGCTGAAATTGATCAGGGCGCAGAAGATCGCTACCGCGCACGACCCCATGATCGCGTACACAGGCACACCGGTGCCGGCCCGGGTGATCTTGAAGAACGAAGGTGCGTCGCCACGCTGGCCCAGGGAGAACAACATGCGCGACGCGGTGTAGTGGCCGGAGATCAGGCAACTGCTTACCGAGGTCAGCACCACGAAGTTCATCAGCAGCTCGGCGTATGGCACGCCCAGCAGCTCCAGGGTACGACGGTAGGCGCCATAGCCGGACTCGCCCAGGTGCGGGTCGTTCCATGGCACCAGGCAGACGATCAGGAAGATCGAGCCTACGTAGAACAGGCATACACGCCACACCACCGAGTTGGTGGCCTTGACGATCTGGGTGGACGGGTCCTTGGATTCGGAGGCAGCGATGGTGACGATCTCGGCACCGAGGAAGGCGAACATCACCCCCAGCAGCGCGCCGACCACCGTGGTGATGCCATTGGGCATGAAGCCTTCGGCCGTCAGGTGGCTGATGCCACGCACCTCACCGAATTGCCAGACATTGAACACCGCCGCGGTGCACACGATCAGGAAGCAGACGATGGCCACCACCTTGATCAAGGCGAACCAGAACTCGAACTCGCCATAGTGCTTGACGTTGAAGAAGTTGACCGTGATCAGCAGCAGGGTCGTGGCCAGCACGAACACGTTGACGCTGACACCCGGGAACCAGCCATGCAGGATCTTGCCCGCCACGTACGCTTCCCAGGCCATGAGGATGACCCAGTACCACCAGTACAGCCAGCCGATGGTGAAACCGGCCCAGCGCCCAATGGCGCGGTCGGCGTAGGTGGAGAACGAGCCGGTATCCGGCGAGGAAGTCGCCATCTCGCCCAGCATGCGCATGATCAGCACCACCAGGATGCCACCGGCCAGGTACGCCAGGACCGCGGCCGGGCCTGCGCTGTGGATCACGCTGCCGGAGCCGACGAACAAGGCGCCGCCGATGACCCCGGCGATCGACATCATCGTCAGGTGACGCGACTTGAGCGAGGCGCTGAGCTTGCTCTCGTGCTCACCTTTCGCAGTGGTGGATGTGGATGTTGCGTCCATCAGTTATGTACCCCGTGCTTCTTTTTATCCAAGGAAAAACTGTGAAACCCCGATGGCTATCGGTCTCACCTGACATCAGTACTCAAGCGGGCAGGAGGTGTGCGCCAGGCACACGCAGGCCTTCCGTGGCGGCCTGCTTACGCGTCCGGAGGCAAACCTGCGGACGAACTGAACGGTATGCCGGCCGGGCTTCGGCGGCTCGGCGCGGCGCAATGAAGGTGCGAGGCGGACCTCGACGGTAAAGCAGCGAATTTATGATTGTGCATGACGCTGACAGGTATGCTGTGGCGATATCTGACACGTAATGTAAAAATGTCTGGCACACAGAGCCATGCACAGTGGCATGAAAAACGCACTGCACTGTACAGGCCGCCAATGCAATACACCTGCGACACCTTGCCGACGCCGGGGAGCTGAACGGTTGGTTCGCCACGCGAATCGACCGCACGCGCCACCTTGCGATACGCACACCTGAAGGCACCCCAATGCTCCAGCTACATCCGGACTCCTCCACCCCGCTGGTCAACCAGATCATCGACGGGTTGCGCGAGCTGATCGACAACCAGACCCTCAAGCCCGGCGCCAAGGTCCCATCGATCCGCGCCTTTGCCGCGACCTATTCGGTGAGCACCTTCACCGTGGTCGAGGCCTATGATCGCCTGGTCGCCCAAGGCCTGCTGGTCAGCCGCGGCAATGCGGGGTTCTTCGTCAATCGTGCGGCGGGCGAGCTGCTGGACACCCAGGGCCAAGCGCTTGGCACCACCCGGCCGACGTTCAATTCCGAGTGGTACCTGCAACAAATCTTCGAAACCCGCCAACTGCCGTTCAAGCCAGGCTGCGGCTGGCTGCCCAACGACTGGATGTACGAGGACGGGCTGCGCCGCGGCCTGCGCCAGGTGGCCGGCAGCCCGCTGGAGCTTTCCGGCTACGGCGACCCGATGGGCCTGCCGGAGCTGCGCGCCCTGACCGCACAGAACCTGCAACAGGAACTGTCGATCGTCGCCAATCCGGCGCAGTTGATGCTGACCCATGGCGCCAGCCAGGCCTTGGACCTGGCCGTGCGCACCCTGGTACGCCCCGGGGATGTGGTGCTGGTGGATGACCCCGGCTATCCCAACCTGATGAGCATCCTGCGCACCCAGGGCGCTACCTTGATGGGTGTGCCACGAACCCCGAGTGGGTACGACCTGGACCTGCTGGAGCGCCTGCTGGCCCATCACCGGCCCACGGTCTTCTTCACCCAGCCCCACCTGCACAGCCCGACGTGCTCGCGCACACCGCTGGCGCAACTGCATCGCCTGTTGCAACTGGCCACGCGGCACAACTTCCGCTTGGTGGAAAACAACCTCTACGCCGATATGATCGCCGAGCCACAGCCGTGCCTGGCCAGCCTCGACCCACTGCAACAGGTCGTTTACGTCGGCAGTTATTCCAAGAGCATTTCACCCAACGTACGGGTCGGCTACCTGTTGGCCAACGCCGACCTGATGCAGCAATTGCTGCACCTGAAGATGCGTTCGGGGCTCACCACCTCGCAGGTGATGGAGCGCGTGGTGTATGCGGCCATCATCGATGGCCGCTGGCGCAAGCACCTCAAGCGCCTGCGCCAGCGCCTGGCGCAGGCGCACCAGGACGTGGGCCGCCATCTGCACCGGTTGGGCTTCGAGTTGTTCATCGAGTCGGACGAAGGCATGTACATCTGGACCCGCCACCCGGCCCTGCCTGACAGTGCCGCGCTGCTGGACGATGCCCTGGAGCAAGGCATCATGCTGGGCCCCGGGCAGTTGTTCATGGTCGATACCCAGGCCACGGGCTGGATGCGCTTCAATGTGGCATTCAGTACCGACCCTGCGATGTGGGCGCTGCTGGAGAAGGTGTTGGTCAAGCATGTACGCCGAGGCGGGGCCCAGGCGCCGACTGTCGGCCCTGAACCATGATCGACCCGCTTTCTGGTTACCCTTTCTACCATTAGCCCTACTTATCCTTCGCCATGCCCGACCGCCTGCTCACCGACCGCCTCGACTGGAACCTGCTGCGCACTTTCCGCGTGATCGGGCAAGAGCTGTCCATCAGCCGCGCCGCCGCGCGCCTGCACCTGACCCAACCTGCCGTGAGCCAGGCGCTCAAGCGCCTTGAGGAGCAGCTCGGGCGCCAGCTCATCGCCCGCCGCGGGCCGCGCTTCGTGCTCACTGAGGTAGGCGAGCAACTGTTCCAGCTGGCCGGCGAGATATATGGCCAGATGGCGCAGATCGGCAGCCTGCTGGAACAACCGGCCACCGAGCTGGTGGGCAAGGTGCGCCTGCTGATGGTCAGCCGCGTGGTCGATGCCCGCTTCGACGAATGCCTGGCTCGGTTCCACCACCAATATCCCCGGGTCGAGCTCGAGATCGAGGTGATGCGCAGCGCCGACATCGTCGCGGCCCTGCAGGAGAAGACCGCCACCGCCGGCCTGAGCCTGAACCGGCGCCCGCAGCCCCGCCTGGAGCAGCGGCTGTTCCATCGCCAGCGCTACGCCTTCTTCTGCGGCAAGCACCACCGGCTGTTCGGCCAGCTGGAGGGCGATCTGCAGCAAGAAAGCTTCGTCAGCTTCAGCAGCGACCAGATCGGCGGCATGCTCTCGCCGCTGACCATCTTCCGTGACCAACAGGGCTTCGCCGGGCGCGTCATCGCCTCCTCGCCAAGCCTCGAAGAAGTGCGCCGCCTGGTGATCGCAGGGTTTGGTATCGGCTGCCTGCCCGAGCATGTGGTAGCCCCGGATGTGGAGGCGGGGCTGCTGTGGAAGCTGCCGCCGCTGGAGGGCATCGCCGATGTGGACATCCACCTGCTGTGGAACCGTGAGCAGCGCATGAGCCGCGCAGAAGAAACCTTCATCGAGGCGCTGCAGGCAAGCCTGCAGTAACGCCCGCCTTGCGAGGCCAGCAGGAGAACCGTCGGCCTACCGGCGGGCAAGCCCATCGCCGCAGGCCCTGCGCCGCTGCCGGAAGCACACCGCCCCCAGCCCGAGCACGGCCACGACCAGCACGGCCAGTGCTGCTACCAGTTCCCGGCCATAGCGCCCGGCCCAGGCCGGAAAGCCGACGAACTCCCGGTAGACCTGCACATCGGCCGCGCCGCCGTCATGGCGGATGCTGATCCCGCCCTGACGGATCAGTGAATAGTCCGAGTCGAAATAGACCCACACCTTGCTCGCCCCCTCGCGCCTGATGGCGTCGATCTCGATCATGCTGGTCGGTGCCTGGACGATGGTATCGTTGCCGGCATCGTCGCGAATCTGCACCAGCCCCTTGGCCGGCAGGCGGATCTGCACCTTCTTCAATGGGGTCTGGCCCTTGTTGCGCAATTCGATGAGCAGCCCGGTGCGATGGTCCACCAAGCCTGCTTCGAAAGGCTTGGCGAACAACTGCAGGTAAGGCGCCTGGGCCAGCTCGACAAGCTTGTCGACCTGTTGGTGGCTGAGCGCCCCCTTGCCGATGGCACTCACCTGCTCGTGCAGGCGTTCGTACTTGAGCAGGTCATTGGTGGTACTGATGCGTTCGCTGAACTGGCTGGGGTAGGTCAGGTAGGCGTAGGTCAGGCGCGCCTCCAGACCGGCGTCGTCCTTGAGCAGCGCATAAAGCGCCGCGACCGAGGTCGCGACGACCAGCACGCCCACGAGGGCCTTCCCGACTTTTTCCCAGCTCACCTTGGCGGTTCCTTCTTTCGCTGTGTTGGCGACATGAATTGGCCGGCAAAGGGTGCCAAGGTTCCGGGGCGGGGGCAAGCGTCGAGGCCGAGAATGCCGGAGGCTGCTGTGCGGCGCAATCGCGGACAGCCCACTCCCACACGTACGCACAGCCCCTGAAATCAATGCGGTACCTGTAAGAGGGCTGCAAGGCAGCCCCCTGAACCCGGTACTCCTTACAGGTTGTCCAGCACGTTCTCGACCACAGCCCTCACCTCCCCGGAACGCAACTGCTCGGTCACTGCCACGATATCCGCGTAGAACGCCCGGTCCTCGTCCGCCACTGGCACCCGGCTGCGCACCAGCTCGTACAGGGCACGGGTGGCGCTGGAGGCTTTGGCCGGTTCATGGAAGTCCAGCGCCTGGCAGCCGACCAGCAATTCGATCGCCAACACCGACTCCAGCTTGCGCGATACCTGGTAGGCCTTGATCGCCGCGTTGAAAGCGAAGCTCACCGGGTCTTCCTGGTTACCGCAGGTGGAAACACTGTCGATCGTCGCCGGGTGCGACAGCACCTTCATCTCGCCCAGCAACCCTGCCGCGGTGTACTGAATGATCATGTAGCCATTGTTCAGGCCCGGGTTGCGCACCAGGAACGCCGGCATTTCGCTGAAGTGCGAATTGACCATGCGGTCGGTGCGCCGCTCGGAGATCTTCGCCAGGTTGGTCATCGCGTTGCACAGCGTGTCGGCGGCCATGCCCACGAACGAGCCGTCGAAGTTCGCCCCGGAAATGGCGATGCCATTGCCCTCGACCGTCGGGTAGATCACCGGGTTGTCGCCGGACGAGGCGATTTCGTTGTCGATGCACGCCTGGGCATAGGCGATGAAACGCTTGGAGGCACCGTGAACTTGAGGGATCGCGCGCAGGCTGTAGGTGTCCTGCAGGCGGTAGTCGATGTTCTCCTCGATCAATCGGCTATCACCCAGCAGCCGCTTGATGTAGTTGGCGGTCTGGGCTTGCTCGGCGTAGGCCTTGACCGAGTGGTAGCGTGGATCGAAGGCACGGATGGTGCCCTTGAGCACCTGCAGTGAAATCGCCGCAGCCACGTCTGCCGCCTGGGCGGCCTGGTTGGCGTTGTACTGGGCCAAGGTGGCAATGGCGGTGACCGAGGTGGTGCCGTTGAGCATCGCCAGGCCTTCCTTGCACTGCAACTCGATCGGTTGCAGGCCCACCTGGCGCAGTGCCGTCGCGCCATCGACCCACGCCCCGCCCGCGACCCGGGCCTGGCCCTCGCCGATCAATACCAGGGCCAGGTGGCCTTCAGGGCCGAGGTAACCCACCGAGCCCTCGCCGGGCGCGAACGGCATGACGTCGTGGTTGAGCAGGCCGGCGATCTGCTCGAGCAAGGCCATGCGCACACCGGAGAACCCTTTGCCCAGGCTGACCAGGATCATCAGCTGGATCGCCCGCACCTGCTCGCGCTCGAGCGGCTCGCCCACCGACACTGCGTGAGAGCGGACGATGTTCACCTGCAGGGTCTGGGCATCTTCCGGTGAGATGACATGGCGCACGTTGTCGCCAAAGCCGGTGGTCACGCCATAGACCAGGCGGTTCTCCGCCAGGAACCGCTCGACCAGGGCACGAGAGCGGTCGACACGGGCACGATAGGCCGCGGAGAACTGCACCTTGGCCGAGTAACGGGCCACCGCGATGAACTCATCGAGGGAAGGCTTGGCATCATCCAGGACGACGGTGGAAATATCTTTAGGGTGAATACGCATTGCTCTGCTCTCTCTACTCAGTGGCCTTTTTCAGGGCGCAGGGAGCCCGTCCTGTGCGGGACAGGCGAAAAAATATCGGGTCAAAGGCGCATCACGCCTGGCTGAGAATGAACCTGCCGAAGCGCTCCGAGCGCAGGTCCTTGAACATCTCCTCCGGCGTGCCCTGGGCCTCGATCAGGCCCTGGTGCATGAACACCACTCGGTTGGAGACATTGCGGGCAAAGCCCATTTCATGGGTCACCACCAGCATGGTGCGGCCCTCCTCGGCGAGCGCACGCATCACCTTGAGCACCTCGCCAACCAGCTCCGGATCCAGCGCCGAGGTGGGCTCGTCGAACAGGATGACCCGTGGCCGCATTGCCAAGGTACGGGCGATGGCCACGCGCTGCTGCTGACCGCCCGAGAGAAACGCCGGGTAGTGGTCGCGCTTGTCCGCCATGCCGACCTTCTCCAGCAGCGCCTCGGCCTGTTCGATGCACTCGGCGCGCGGGCGCTTCTGCACATGCAGCGGCCCTTCGATGACGTTCTGCAACACGGTCATGTGCGACCACAGGCCAAAGCTCTGGAACACCATGCCCAGCTCCGGCCGCAGGCGGTCCACCTGGCGTCGGTCGGCGGGCACCGGCAACCGATGGCGGCCTCGCTTGAAGGCGATCTGCTCACCCGCGACGTGAATCTCGCCGGCATCCGGCGTCTCCAGCAAATTGATGCAACGCAGGAAGGTACTCTTGCCCGAACCGCTGGCACCGAGGATGGATACCACGTCGCCCTGATGCGCCTCCAGCGAGATGCCCTTGAGCACCTCCAGGTTGCCGAACGATTTACGGATGTGCTTGACCTGCAGCACCGGGTCATTGCCAGTCGTCATCTCAATTGCCCCCTCGCACGCTCAATGCGTACTTTCTCGTTGTTGTTCGCCTGGCTGCAGGCTGTCGGGGAGACAACCTGCGCTCGACCCACGCCAAGACGCGGACGATCAAAAAGTTCAGGACCAGGTAGATCAGCGCCGCGCAGAGGAACACCTCGAGCGTGCGGTAGGTTTCCGAGATGATCCGCTGGGCCACGCCGGACACCTCGTAGACGGTCACCAGGCTGGCCAGCGACGTGGCCTTCATCATCAGGATGATTTCCGTCGAGTAGGCCGGCAGGCAGCTGCGCAGGGCGATCGGGATGATGATCCGTCGTGCCAGCAGCCATCCCGACATACCTGCCGCACGCCCCGCCTCCACCTGTTGTGCCGGCACCGCCAGCAGGCCGCCGCGGAAGATCTCCGCCATGTAGCCGGCCGTGCACAGCGCCAAGGCGATGACCGCACAGGCCATCGGGTCGCGCAGCACCGGCCACAGCGGGCTCTGGCGCACCTCGGGGAACTGGCTCAGGCCGTAGTACAACAGGAACAGCTGGATCAGCAGCGGCGAGCCACGGAACAGGAAGATGTAGCCACGCGCCAGGTGGCGCAGCACCGCTACCGGGCACACCCGCGCCCATACCACCAGCAACGCCAGCAGCGTGCCGACGGCCACCGACGCGGCGAACAACACCAGGGTGGTGGGCAGTGCCCGCAGCAATTGCAGCAGGGTGTCGCAGAGAAACGCAAAGTCGATCGACATGTCCGGCTCCCTTTCAACCGCGTCGCAAGGTTCTGCCAAGCCGCAGCTCGGCACGCGAGAACACCAGGTTGGAACACCCCGTGAGTAGCAGATAGAGCGCACACCCGGTGATGAAAAACAGCACGAACTGCCCCGTGGAAGCCCCCGCCACGCGGCTGGCGCGCATCAGCTCGACCAGCCCGGTTACCGAGATCAGCGCCGAGTCCTTCAGGCTGATCTGCCACACCCCGCCCAGCCCCGGCAGGGCAAATCGCAGTACCTGCGGCGCGATGATCCGGCGAAAGCGCATCAACAGTGGCATACCGATCGCCTTGGCTGCCTCCAGTTCGCTGCGCGACACGGCCTGGAAGGCGCCACGGTAGACCTCCGCCTGGTAGGCACCTGACACCACACCCACCGCCAGCGCCCCCACCAGGAAGGCAGGCATGCCGATGAATCCGTCAGCGCCGAACAACTGGCCGACCTGGCTGACCAGGGCCGAACCGCCATAGAAGAACAGGTAGATCACCAACAGCTCAGGCACACCGCGGAACACCGTGGTGTAGGCATCGCCCATCACCCGCAGCAGGCCGTTGTCCTGGAGCTTTGCCGCCGCCACCAGTGCGCCGAGCAGCGCTCCCACCAGCAAGGCCGCCAAGGTCACCAACAGCGTCATGAGCGCGGCCAGCAGCAGCACGCCACCCCAGCCCTTTGCGCCGAATCCGATCAAGTCGATCACGTGCATACCCACCCATAGCCATGTCAGGGAACGGTCGGCCTGGGCCGCCGCGTGCAGTGTCACCGGGCATCGAGGGTGACGCCCGGAACGGCCCGCAGGTCAGTGCGTGGGCGGTGTGAAGTCGTGCTTGAACCACTTGCGGCTCAGCTGGCTGATGGTCCCGTCGGCGATCAACGAGGCGATTGCCGCATCCAGCTTGGCCTTGAGCTCCGGCTCGCCCTGGCGGATGCCAAAGGCCTCGCCCTCGCCCCAGATCGGCCCATTGATCGCCGGGCCTACCAGCACCACCTGGCTGTCGACGCGCTGCATCTCCCCGGCGAGAAAACCCAAGTCCTCGAAGACCACGTCCACCCGGCCGTTCTTCAGGTCCATCAGCGGCTCCGGCGGGGTCTTGTATTCGCGGATGGTCGCCACCTGGCCGAACTGGTCATGGATGAACTTGCTGTACACAGTGCCAGAGACGATACCGATCAGCTTGCCGTCGAGCCGTTTGCGCAAGGCATCGACCACTGGCTTGTCCTGCGCGGGGTCGCCCTTGAGCTGCAAGGCGCCACTGCCGAGGTCGATGCCACTGGAGCGCAGGGCAATGAAGGTGGCCGGGGCCTTGGTGTAGGGGCGGGAGAAGTCGATCACCTGGCGCCGCTGCGGGCTGATCGCCAAGGCATCCATGACCACGTCGAACTTGCCGGCCTTCAGACCTGGGATCAAACCGTCCCAATCCTGGGCGACGAGCGTACAGCGTACCTGCATGCGCTCGCACAGTACCTTGGCCATCTCCGGTTCGAAGCCGTCGAAGGTGCCGTCCGGGCGTGTACTGTTCCAGGGTTCGTAGACGCCTTCGGTGGCGATCTGGATGCTGTCCCAATCCTTGGCCGGGGCATTGAAGCTGGCCAGTACCATCATCAGCGAGCAGGCGGCGAATCCGATTTTCTTGTTGTTCATTCTTATTCTCCGATGCGAGACCACGAAGGTCGTAATGAGCACACAGGGCAAGGCGGGTGTAGAGCGAAGCGAGTTTCGCCGGGGGTGTTGCCTCCTTCGATTGGCCTAGCGCCCGCTCAGGGCCAGTACCACGGGCGAGGTCGGTCGAGCACAGCACAGCAGTACCTGGCCCGATTCAGGTTCGGCCAAGGGGGCTTCGGGGTATTCCACAGTGCCGCTGAGCAGGGGCGTCATGCAGGCGCTGCACAAGCCGGCACGACAGCTGAAAGGCGGCGACAGACCAGCCTGTTCGGCACAGTCGAGCAACGATGGGCAAGATGCGTCCCAGGCGATGGCCGGGCCCGACGGCTCGAAACGCACCATCAGCGCACCTGCCGCCGGAGCCTGCGGCGTGGCCACGGGGGCCTGCACAGGGGCTTCGTCCTCGTCGAGGATGGTCGCCGGGCCGAAGAACTCGTAGCGGATCCGCTCCCGAGCGATACCCAGGCCGCGCAGCAGCCGCCAGTTGGCTTGCATGAACGGCCTGGGCCCGCACAAGTAGACGTCGTAGTCGTCCAGTGGCAACAGCGCCTGCAGGGTGTGACGGCTGACCAGGCCACTGCTGTGATGATGGCCGTGTTCGAGGTCCTGCTCGGAGGGCGCCCGGTAGCAGAAATGCACCTGGATCCCGGCACGCTTGGCCGCCAGCGCCAGCACTTCCTCACGCAGGGCATGCACGCTGCCGTTCTCGCAGGCATGGAGGAAGTACACCGGCCGAGTCGAGCGCGTCGCCAGGCGATGCAGCATGCTCACCATGGGCGTCAGGCCGACCCCGCCGCTGAACAACAGCACCGGGCGGGAGCTGTCCTCGTCGAGCACGAAGGTGCCGGATGGGCCGGCGATGTCCAACTGCCCGCCCACCTCCAACGCCTCATGGAGAAAGCTCGACCCCACCCCGGCCGGCACGTCGGGCAGATGCGCCGGCGCCAATTCGTGCTTCACCGAGATACGCAGTTGCTCTGGCGCATCCGGGTCGCTGGACAGGCTGTAGGCGCGCAGTAACTGGCTGCCGCTGGCCTGGGGGATACGCACCACGATGAACTGCCCCGGGCGAAACGCCACACGGCCGTGACGCGCGGCCGGCTCGAGCAGCAGCGAGGTGATGGTTGCACTCTCGCGCACCTTCCCTGTCACCTGGAAGCGCGCGAAGCCCTTCGCGGCGGGAATGGCATCAAGCATGGGCGGTCACCTCGATGGCGTCGATCAAGCCCTCGGCAGCCTGGCGCTCCTCGCGGATCAAGCGTTCCATGCCACGGCGAAAACGCAGCGGGCCCGAGTCGATGGCCAGGTCGATGTTGGGCGTCTGGCGGTGTTTCATGCCAGCATGCACGGCGGCCAGCACCACGCGGTCCTCTTCGAAGGCCCGGCGCACGTCGGCGGCGAACTGGCGAGACACATCCTGGTCGTCGGCATCGAAGTTGCGCAGTTGGAACCAGTAGTAGCGGGTGCGGTTCTCGTCGACGGGCGTCATGAAGTTGTACGAATCCATCAAGAACGCCTGCTCAGGCAGCGCAGCACCGTCACCGCCAGTGCCGGCCGGGGTGTGCACGCCCTTGATAATTGCGTGGGCCGGGTAACGCACCTCGTAGTACTGCAAGCGGTCGCAACGGCCTTCGAATTTCAGGTACTGACGATAGAACGGCGCCACGTCGATGTCGCGCAGCCAGCGCGAAACCACCACGCCGTCATCGTTCACCTGGGTCTGCAATGGCTCCGACTCGCAAGCCGCGATACCGAACGTGCTCTGGTGCACCCAGGCCACGTGAGAGGGGTCGAGCAGGTTGTCGGTCATGTACAGGTAGTGGCAGTCGATGGTCATCGAGTCGCCACGGTTGACGCCCCAGGCCGGGTCGTTCCACTCGGGGATGTCCAGCAGCTTGCCGCGGTCGGCCAGGGCCGGCTCGCCCATCCACAACCAGACCAGGCCGTATCGCTCCTCCACCGGGTAGCTGCGAACCTTCGCGGCCTGCGGGATGCGTGATACGCACGAAGCCTTCACGCAGGTGCCGGCTCCATCGAACGTCAGCCCATGGTAGCCACATTCGACCACGTCGCCTTGCAAGCGCCCCATCGACAGCGGCAGCTTGCGGTGCGGGCAGGCATCTTCCAGCGCAACCACCGCGCCGTCGGCCTTGCGGTAAAGCACGACGGGTTCGCCGAGCAGGGTGGTGGCATGCAGGGCCTGCTTCACCTCGGTGTCCCAGGCGGCGGCGTACCAGGCATTTTTCAAGAACATGGCATGAGGCTCCTGTTGTTGTTCTCTTGGGCTGCATCAAGTTCCTGGAACACAGCCTAGGCCTGGGTCGAACAAAAGAATAGATGGCGTTTTCTGTTGATTTGTTAAGTTTTCCTAAACTAAAAATACTGCTCGCCCTCCGAGAGAAACGTCATGAGCCAACTCCCCCCATTGCGTGCACTGGAAGTCTTCGAAGCCGTCGGCCTGTGCGGGGGCATCACCCAGGCGGCCAAGCGCCTGGGCATCTCCGCCGGCGCTGTGAGTCAACAGATGAAGATCCTCGAGGAGGCCGTCGGCCAGAGCCTGATGGTCAAGGAGGGCCAGCGCCTGCGCCTGAACGCGGCCGGCCAGCGTTTTCACGAAGGCTGCGGCCAGGCGTTCGAGCGCTTGCGTGCGGCCTATGCGGAGCTGGAACGCTCCAAGACCGCCAGCAGCCTCTATATCAGCGCCCTGCCCTCGCTGCTGTCGAAATGGCTGGCACCGCTGGTGGCCGAGTGGCAGGCGGCGTTCCCGCAGTTGAGTGTCTACCTGGACGGTACCCATACCGAGCCGTCCGAGGCCCAGGCCAATGGGGTGGACTTTCGCCTGAGCTACGGCGAAGGCATGCATGACGAGCAGCACACCATCGAACTGTTTCGCGATTGCGTGGTGCCAGCCTGCAGCCCGGCCCTGATGACCACACCAGTGGATGCCGGGCGCCTGCTCGGGCAGCCCCTGCTCACCATCGACTGGCGACCGAAGTTCGATTCACCGCCCGCCTGGGAGCAATGGTTCGCCGACGCGGGCGTCGATGGGGTGCAGATCACCAATTACCGGATCTACTCGTTGTCCTCGATGGCCATCCAGGCAGCCATCGAAGGGCAAGGCATCGTCCTGGCGCAGTACTCGATGATCAGCCGGGACGTGGACAGCGGCCGGCTGGTGTTGCCGTGCCGGCGGGCATTGCCGATGCCAGCCTCCTATTACTTGACGTGGAACCAGGAAAGCATCCACCGCAGCCACTGCCGTGCGTTCCAGCGGTGGTTGATCGAGCGCGGGCGAGACCAACAGGAGGTCACCCTGCGGTTGCTCGGCGGGTGAGTCAAGCCGTTTCGGCGTGCCCGGTAACCGCTTCGGTCGACCCACAATGACACATTTTATATATTTTGTGCCAATACAAGTCACACAAATATAAATATGTGCCACATAAAGGATGCCCCGATGCACTACTGCGCCACACAGGCCTTCGACCAGATCGGCTTCGTGGTCGACAACCTCGACCAGAGCATCCACCACTGGCTGCAACATCTGGGCGTCGGACCCTGGACAGTGTTCCGCGACATCCAGCTGCAGGGCACCTATTACGGCCAACCGGTGCAGGTGAGCATGAACGTAGGCCTCGCGTACCGCGGTGACCTGCAAATCGAACTGATCCAGACCACCAGCCAGGGCCCTTCGCCTTACCGTGGCGTCCAGGGCATGCACCACATGGCCTGGCTGGTCGACGACCTTGACAGCGCCATCACCGGCCTGCGCGAGCGCGGACTGCAGCCGGTGTTCGAAGCCGGCAATGCCGCCACCCGCGTGTGCTATTTGGAAAACCCCGCCGAGCCTGGCGTGCTGTTCGAAGTCATCGAGGGCGCAGGCCTGCGCCAGATGATCGACCACGGCATCGCTCAGGCACGTGACTGGGATGGCGAACAGCCGATCCGTGTCATCGGCGCCTGAGTGTTCCCCCTGCCCAGGTGCAGGGCGCCTGGGCCATTTCCCCACAAGAAAGGAGCTTTCATGATGAGTCGATTGGCAGGCAAAGTTGCCCTGATCACGGGCGCAGCACGCGGCCAGGGCGCGGCGGAGGCCCGGCGCTTCGTCGCCGAAGGTGCGCAGGTGGTGATCGCCGATGTGCTCGAGCAGGAAGGCCGGGCCCTGGCCGCCGAACTGGGCGACGCGGCGCGCTTCCAGCCATTGGACGTGACGAGTGCCGAGCAGTGGCAGGCTGCCGTGGAGGTCACGGTTGCGCACTTCGGCAAGCTCGATGTGCTGGTCAACAATGCCGCGATCCTGCGCATGGCGCCGCTGGACCATTGTTCGCTGGCGGACTATCGGCAGGTCATCGAGGTCAACCAGGTCGGCTGCTGGCTGGGCATGAAGTCGGTGCTGGCCGCCATGCGCCAGGCGGGCGGCGGTTCGATCATCAATGTGTCGTCGACTGCCGGCATGGAGGGTGTGGCCTATGGCACGGCCTATTCGGCGAGCAAGTTCGCCGTGCGCGGCATGACCAAGTCGGCAGCGCTGGAGCTCGGTGCCAGCGGCATTCGTGTCAATTCGGTGCACCCGGGAGGGATCGACACCGTGATGGCGCGACCGCCGGAAATGGCCGACTTCGACCCGGCGCAGGTCTACAAGGGCTTGCCGATCCCGCGCATCGGCCAGCCGGAAGAAGTCGCCAACCTGGTGCTGTTCCTGGCCAGCGACGAGTCCAGCTATTGCACGGGTTCGGAGTTCATCATCGACGGCGGCATGCTGGCGGGGACCACGTTCGGTTGACCTGCGGGGTCGCCTGGCAAGGGCGGCGCCCTTGATCGCGGGACAAGCCCGCTCCCACAGGGACTCCGCAAGTCTTGAAAGCGGCGCAATCTCGGTGGGAGCGGGCTTGTCCCGCGATTGAGTCAACGCACGGCGCCCTCGGTCAGCATGTCCGGCTGTTCGATGGGTACCTGGCGCGCCAGGTGGTTCGCCGCGATGTAGCCGAAGGTCATGGCCGGGCCGATGGTCGAGCCTGGGCCCGGGTAGGTCTTGCCCATCAGTGCCGCACTGGTGTTGCCGATAGCGTACAGGCCCTCGATCACCGAGCCGTCAGGGCGCAGCACGCGAGCATCGGCATCGGTGCACAGCCCCCCCTTGGTGCCCAGTTCACCGGCATCGATACGCAGCGCATAGTAAGGCGCCCGCTCCAGCGGCCCCAGGCACGGATTAGGCCGGCAGTTGCTGTCGCCGTAGTAACGGTCGAACAGGCTGGCGCCCTTGCCGAAGTCCTCGTCGACACCCTGGGCGGCCTGCTGGTTGAGGCGGCGTACACTCTGCTCCAACCCCGCGGCATCCACCCCGATCTTCCCCGCCAATGCCGCCAGGCTGTCGGCGCGGTAGATCACTTTGTCCAGCCAGCCCTCGGGGATCTTGCTGTCCGGCTGTACCGAGCCAGGCAATAGCACGCCGCAGGGGTAGCGCTTGCGGTATTCGGCATCGAAGATCAGCCACGCCGGCACGTTGGCCCCGCTGAGCTGCTGGTCGGTGTACATCGCGTAGATGATGTCCGGATAGGGCGCGGCCTCGTTGACGAACCGCCGGCCGTTGACGTTGACCATGATGCAGCGGGGGAATGCCCGTTCGACGAACAACGCGCGCTGCTTCTCCTCGCCCGGCACATGCACGGTGGGCGCGCCCCAGGTATGGCTCATCAACGCCAGCCCGGCGCCCTGCTCCAAGCCCGCGCGGATCCCGTCGCCATTGTTGATCGGCGGTGCCGCAGTCCATTCGGCACGGGTCGGGCTGGGGAGGTATTGCTCACGCATCAACTGGTTGGCCTCGAAACCACCGCACCCCAGGATGACGCCGAATGCGGCCCGCACATTCAGCGGCCTGCCCTGGCGTTCGACCAGCACGCCGCTGACCTTGCCGCCATGGCTGTGCAAGGCGCGCATCGGCGTCTGCAACCACAACTCGATACCCCGCGCCAGCATCGCCGCACGCAGGCTGGCGACCAAGGCGTTGCCCAGGGTCAGCCGTCGATCCCGGGGCGTGCGTCGGCGCCAACGCAGGTCAGCCATGTAGCCAAGGCCCAGGCGCGCGGTGAGCCAGAGCCAGCCGGGTTCCTTGGCCAGGATGGTATGGGCCTCCACCTGGGTCATGGCAATGCGCCCGGCGATCAAGGTCGCGGGCGACGGCGCACGCAGGCGTTGGAATTCCTCGCCCAGGCGCGCCGCATCGAAGCTGGCCGGCTCCATGGTGCGATAGCCAGGCTTACCGCCCTCGAGCTCGGGGTAGTAATCAGGGTAGCGCGGCACTGCTCGGAAGTAGGTCTGGGCCTGGGCGGCCAGGTAACCGACCATCCTCGGCCCCTGTTCCAGGTAGGCCTCCATGCGCGCAGGGTCATAGTCCTCACCTACAGTCGCACGCAAGTAGGCTTGGGCTTCTTCCCGTGAGTCGCTGCCGCCGAGCCCTTCGATCTGGTCGTTGCACGGGATCCAGATACCCCCGCCGGAAATCGCCGTGGTGCCCCCGTACTCAGCCGCCTTTTCCACCATCAGTACCGACAGGCCCTGATCATGGGCCCGTAGCGCTGCGGTCATGGCTCCGGCCCCAGAGCCGACCACGACCACGTCGTACACGGCATCCCAGTGCACGGCATGGGTGTTGTCATTGTTCATCGATGCACCTCCCCCGTTGGCGGCCACAGGGCCGCATGGCATTCCATGGAAAACCACTATGTCACATCATTTACAATTTGAGTCATTGCATGTCACAAAAATTTGCAGCCGTGCCATTTGCTGCGACAATCGCGGTCGATCGAGAACAGATGAAGGTGTGTCGCCATGACCCGACAACTGCGCTGGGGTGACGCCAGCCGCATGGACAGTGCCGAGCAAGGGCGTCAGCAGATCCTGGAATGCGCACTGGCTGCGATGATCGAACTGGGCCCAGACGGCTTCGCCATCGATGACGTGGCCCGCCGCGCGAATATTTCCCGGCGCACGCTGTACCGTTACTTCGCAACCAAGCACGAGCTGGTCCAGGCCGTGATCAGCAGCGAGAACGCCGCGTTTTTCAGCGCCATGCAGCAGCAATTGAGCGCCTTCGAAGACAACTTCGAGCGCTACCTGGAGGAATGCCTGTGCTTCGCCGTGCGCTACCGCGACCAGCATCGGGGTGGTTTTCACCAGGGCTACCTGGCCAAGGCGGCCAGCCCCGAGGTATTCGCCTATATCCTCGAGGACATCGCGCCGCTGTGGCAGCAAGTGCTGGCCGGCCCGTTCGAGGCCTGTGCCGCACGCCACGGCGGTGCTGCCAACTTGACCGACTGCGTTGCCCTGGTCAGCCGGCTATGCCTGGCCTATTGCCTGGTACCCGCCGAAGAAGCGCAGATCCGCAACCAGGTGCGCCTGTTGCTCCACCTCGCCGCGTAAAACGTTCACGGCAGCAGGCGCATGGCGCTGGGCACCGGCATGTAGCAGGGCTGGAAGTTGGGCTGGCAGTAATAGGCCACACTCAATGGCATGGGCAGGGGGCGTGTCAACGCAGCCACATAGATGGCAGCGAAGGCACACACGATCAGGGTCAGGCAGCATCTTGTTGTTGTTTTCATGGCCATTCCTCTACGCAGGAGGGGGACGTGTGAAGCCAGACTAGAATTGCCGCGCGCCGCCCGCCTCGTCCAAACGGACGAGGCGGCAACGCTCAGTACAATGCCCGGCGGATATCGGCGCAGGCGCCCTGCAAGGCACGGGCCGCCGCCTCGACGAACGGCGCCATGCTGACGAACCCATGCACCATGCCCTCGCAACGCGCCAGGCGCACCGCCACACCTGCGGCCTGCAGGCGCTCGGCGAAGGCCTCGCCTTCATCGCGCAAGGGGTCGTACTCGGCGGTCAGCAAGGTGGTGGGCGGCAGCCCTTGCAGGTACTCATCGCGCAGGGGCGAAGCCAGGGGGTCATCGCCCTGCCCGGCATGCTCCAGGTACTGCGCCCAGAACCAGCCCATCATGGCTCGGGAAAGCAGGTAGCCTTCGGCGAAGTCGGCATAGGAAGCGCTGTCGCAGGCAGCGTCCGTGACCGGGTAGAACAGGCACTGATGACGGATGGCCGGCCCTTGTCGCTCACGGGCAAGGCGGCTGACCGCGATGGCCAGGTTGCCCCCGGCGCTGTCACCGGCGAGCGCCACGCGGCTGCCATCCACGCCAAGGTCCTGAGCACGTTCCACCAGCCAGCACGTCGCGGCGTAGCAGTCCTCCGGAGCTGCCGGAAAACGGGCCTCCGGCGCCAGGCGATAGGCCACCGACACCACCACAGCGCTGGTTTCCAGGGCCAGGGTACGACACAGATTGTCATGGGTGTCCAGGTTGCCGATGACAAAGCCCCCGCCATGGAAAAACACCAGCAGCGGCAAGTCGTCCCGCGCCACCGGCCGATACAGGCGCGCCGCCAGCATGCCTGCGGCACCTGCGACCTGCAGTTCGCGAACCTCCGCCATGTCGGCCCCCGGCAACGGCGGCATCAGGTTGTCGGCATGCAGGCGATACTGACGGGCGTCGAGGCTGGCGTAGTCGGGCTCGCCTTGGGCGGTGAAGCCCTGGAGCACGGCGGCAAGCTGGCTATCGAGCGGCATGGGTCTCTCCTTGTACGTCGACCATGGCAAAACGTGGGTTGGTTTCCTCGAGGATGCTGCGCAGGCGCAGTTCCAGGGCGGGCTTGAAATCCTTGTGTGGGAGAATCCAGAAACGCTGCTGGGCGATCGCCTCGAACACCAGAGCGGCCAGCTCACGCGGCGCCATGCCGGCGCGGATGCTGGAATCGAGCATGGCGTTCAGCGACGCCGCAGGGCCCTCGCCTGCCGAATCCGAGGCCATGATGGCGCTGGCCACCGGCCCCGGACACAGCACCGAGACCGACACCGGCGCCCCCAGTTGCAGCAGCTCGTAGTGCAGGGTCTCGGACAACGCCACCACCGCTTGCTTGGTCACGTTGTAGGGGCCGAGCATCGGGCTGCTGATCAGGCCGGCCAGCGAGGCGGTGTTGATCACATGGGCCGGGCGCCCCTGGGCCAGCAGCAGCGGCACGAAACAGCGCACGCCGTTGATCACCCCGCGCAGGTTGATGTCGAGCATGCGCTGCCACTGCGCAGCGTCGATTTCCCAGCTGTAGCCGGTCTGCATCACGCCGGCGTTGTTGAACAACAGGTCGACGCCGCCGAAGCGCGCCACCGCCGCGTCGCGCAACCGCGCGACCTGTTCGGCATCGCCCACGTCAGTGACGCAGGCCAGCACGTCAGCCCCTTGCCCCTGCAGCGATGCGGCCAAGGCCACGAGGCTGCGCTCATCGACATCCGCCAGCACCAGGCGCAGGCCCAGCTGCGCCGCATGCTCGGCCAGGCCCCGGCCGATACCGCTGGCCGCACCGGTGATCACTGCTACCTGTCCCGCCATCTTGTTCTCCTGCCCGTGGCTGATGGCTGCCAGTAGATCGGCCCGGCCGACGCCAGCCATCGTCCGTTCAGACGATGACCGCTACGCCATGGGCGGCAGAATCGACTTGGTACAGCCAGACATGTCGCCAGTGACCGCAATGGCGCGAAACAGTCGGCGGCCCCTACACAGCATGGAGAACAACAACATGAGCACGCTGCACCGTATCGAAGCCAAACTGCTGGAGGACCGCTACGCGCGCGGTTGGCACTGCCTGGGCCTGGCCGCCCAGTACCGCGATGGCAAGGCCCATCGCCTGGACGTGTTCGGCACCCGCCTGGTGGCCTTCCAGGGCGAAGACGGCCAGCTGAACATCCTCGACGGCTACTGCCCGCACATGGGCGCCGACCTGAGCACCGGCTGCATCGAAGGCAACGCCATCCGCTGTCCCTTCCACAGCTGGCGCTGGAACGCCGAAGGCGTGTGCGACGACATTCCCTACGCCAAGCGCATCCCGCCACGGGCCAAGATCAAGCGCTGGCCGATCATGGAGCAGAACCACCTGTTGTTCGTCTGGAACGACCCGCAAGGCAACCCGCCGATCGCCGAACAGGCCATCCCGCGCATCGATGCCTGCTACGACGAAGCCTGGGCGCACTGGGAAATCGCCGAGCTGAAGATCGATACCAACTGCCGCGAGCTGATCGACAACGTGGCCGACATGGCGCACTTCGGCACTGTGCATGGCGCGCCGGTCGATGAATTCAGCAACGTCTTCGAGGGCCACACCGCGTCCCAGATCATGCGTGCACGCAGCGAGCGCCTGTCTGGCGACAGCGAGCTGAACACCGTGGCCACCTACTATGGCCCGGCCTACCAGATCACCGAGATGACCGGTGCCATGGGCGGCCAGCCGATCCATTCGATCCTCCTCAACTGCCATGTGCCGATCGACCTGAACAGCTTCACCCTGCGTTATGGCGTGCTGGTGAAGAAGATCCCGGGGCTGAGCGAGGAAGAGAACCAGGCCATCGCCAAGGCTTATGTGCAACAGGCCCAGGCGGCGTTCTATGAGGATGTGGCCATCTGGCACACCAAGACCCGCGTCGACAACCCACTGCTGTGCGACGGCGACGGCCCGGTGTACCAGCTGCGCCGCTGGTACGAGCAGTTCTATACCGATGTCGAACTGCTGGCCGATGACACCCGTGACAGCAAGCAGTTCGTCGTACGCAGCGGCGAGCGCGCCTGACAGCGACACCCCTGGCACAACCCGGCACGGTCGGTTCCGACCGTTGGCCGGGCCTTGCAACATGACATTGCGCGCGGACAAGGACGCCGTTTATGCTCGCCGACGCCAATGCTAATAACAAGAAAATCGGTACCCACCCATGCAGAGTCTCACGCTCGAAGACTTCAGCGAGCTGGTCGGCCAGCTCTACCAGGGCCCCTTGGAGAACATCCCCTGGGTGACCTTCCTTACGCAGCTCAACAGCCTTCTGCACAGCAAGCACGTGACGTTCATCCTGCGCCCGCCCAGCAGCCAGGTCGATGGCCTGATGGTCAGCACCAACGGCACGTCCACGGAAGCCACCACCTCCTACAACAAGCATTTCTACGCTCTGGACCCATTCGTCGGCCTGCCCAACCGCGAGGTGGTCGCCCTGGCCGACTACCTGCCGGATGCCGAGCTCAAGCAGTCGGAGTTCTTCCGCAACTTCCTGGAGCCGGTGGACGTGTTCCATATCCTGGGCGTGGACATCAATACCAGCGACGGCGCCCAATGCCGCCTGCGCATCAGCCGCGGGCGCGACGACCCAGCCTTCGTCGACTCCGAGAAGCATTTGCTGGCGCGTTTCATCCCGCACCTGGAACGTTCGGTCAAGGTGCACATGCAGCTCAACCGCATCGAGACCGAACGCAACCTGTATGCCGGTGCCGTCGACCAGATGGCCGTGGGCACCATCATCCTCGACGAGACCGGCAAGGTCCTGCAGACCAACCAGGTGGCCGAACGGCTGCTGCAGGAGAAGGACGGGATCAAACAGGTCAATGACGGCCTACAGGTCGGCAGCGCTCGCGACACCCAGGAGTTTCGCCGCCTGGTGCGCCAAGCCATGCTCTCCCAGAAAGGCAACCAGGCCTCGGTGGTCGAGGCCATGCGCGTCAAGCGCCCATCCGGGCGCGCAGACCTCGGCATCATCGTGCGTTCGGTGCCCCTGGCCGCATGGAGCGAAGGCAAGCAGTGCCCGACGGTGGTGATCTTCATCAGCGACCCGGAGCAGCAATCTTCGGCGCCCCAGGAAATCGTCCGCGCGCTGTTCGACTTCACCCCTGCCGAAACCCAGCTGGCCATGCTGTTGGCCAACGGCCTGACCCTGGACGAAGCCTCCGAGGAGCTGGGCATCAGCCGCAACACCTCGCGGGCGCACCTGCGCTCGACCTTCTCCAAGACCGGCGTCACCCGCCAGACCATGCTCGTGCGCTTGATCCTGCGCAGCGTCGCCACCCTCGGCTGACGCCGTGTGGCTGCCATCGTCCGCTCGGACGATGGCAGGCGCCGGCAGGCGGCGCACAGTAGCGCTGACGCCTACCGTTTGCAGAGGCCCCGCCATGCGCCAGAGCCCTACCATTCTCAAGACCGAACTGCTGGCCGAAAGCAGCCATTTCCAGATCGAAGCCCTGCACCTGCAGTTCAGCAATGGGCAGCGCCGGGTGTACGAGCGCTTGCGCGGCACCGGCTACCGCTCGGTGCTGCTGGTGGTCATGCCTGATCCTGCGCATGTGCTGATGGTTCGTGAATACGCCGTGGGTGTGGAAGGAACCATCCTCGGCCTGCCCAAGGGCGGAGCCGACACGGGGGAAAGCTACCTGGAGGCGGCGCAGCGGGAACTGGGGGAAGAAGTAGGCCTGCGTGCCAGCCGCCTCACCGAGCTGGGCGAGCTGACCCTGGCGCCTGGGCATCTGTGCCACCGCTGCCGGGTGGTACTGGCCGAACAACTCAGCCCCTGCAGCCATGATGGGGGTGACGAGCCTGAGCCCTTGGAATGCGTGATGGTGCCGTGGGCCGAGGTCCCTGCCTTGGTGGCGCGTGGCGAACTGCATGAAGCCCGGGCCATCGCCGCGCTGTTCATGGCCATGGGCGCGCTTGCGCAGCGTACCTGATATCGGCGCCAGTCCCCATCGCGGGACAAGCCCGCTCCCACAAGATCAAAAAAAACCTGTCCAGCCCTGGCGCGGCGCAGCTTCTGTAGGAGCGGCCTTGCGCCGCGAAAGGGCTGCACAGCAGCCCCAGACTGTTGACCTGCGAACAGGATCAGTAGTACGCGTTTTCCTTGTTGCTGTGGTCGGTCACGTCGCGCACGCCCTTGAGCTCCGGGATGCGCTCGAGCAGGGTGCGCTCGATACCGTCCTTGAGGGTGACGTCGGCCTGGCCGCAGCCCTGGCACCCGCCACCGAACTGCAACACGGCGATGCCGTCGTCGACCACGTCCACCAGGCTCACGGCACCGCCGTGGCTGGCCAGGCCCGGGTTGATCTCGGTCTGCAGGTAGTAGTTGATGCGCTCGTTGAGCGGGCTGTCCTCGTTGACCATCGGCACCTTGGCGTTCGGCGCCTTGATGGTCAGCTGGCCGCCCATGCGGTCGGTGGCGTAGTCGACCAGTGCGTCCTCGAGGAATGGTTCGCTGACCGCGTCGATGTAGGCGGTGAAGCTCTTCAGGCCGACGGCGGTATCATCGGGCTTCTCTTCGCCCGGCTTGCAGTAGGCGATGCAGGTTTCGGCGTACTGGGTACCCGGCTGGGTGATGAAAATACGAATGCCGATACCCGGAGTGTTCTGCTTGGAGAGCAGATCGGCCAGGTAATCATGGGCGGCGTCGGTAATGGTTATAGCGCTCATGGAAGTTCCTCACAGACTTGCGGCCAAGTGTACGCCAACCTGGCCTTCGAACAAAGTCCTAGTATTTGACTCGGGAAAGCGCGAACGCCTGCCGTTGCTCCCCGCGCGCCTGCAACCAGGCCTGCAGGCGCCGGTGCAGGCCACGTTCGAGCCACTGGTAGCTGAGCCACGACATTAGTCCAATGGACAGCACACAGGCGACGAACACGCCGTAGGGGTCCAGGCCCAGGCGTTGGCTGGCGAACCAGCCACCATACAGCACCAGCACATGCATCAGGTACACCGAATAGGAGCAGTCGCCCAGGGCCTTGAGTGCACGGTTGCCGTGGAAGTACGGCTCGAGCGCGACGAAGGCCAGCACCACCAGCGCGCTGGGCAGGCCCCAGTGCAGCAAGCGTACCGAGGCATCCAGGTGATAGAGGGCCAGGCCGGCCAGGCCAAGCACCAGCAGTGGCAGCCACAGCCCTTCGCGCACCAGGCCCCGGCGATACAGCACGCCGATGCCGATACCCAGCAGGAATTCATAAATGATGCCGTTATTGTAGAAACGACTGAGCACCCCGACCCGCCCCAGCACCTCGCTGACCAACAACAGTGCGCCAGTGACCAGCAACAGGTGGTGGCGCCGCCGCACCAGGAAAGCCAGGCCGAACAGCAGGTAGAAGAACATCTCGAAATTCAGTGTCCAACCGACGTTGAGGGTCGGGTACAAGCCGTAGCCGCCGGGGTTCTCGGCCGGTATGAACAGCAATGACAGCAGCAGGTGCTGCCAATCGAACACCTGGTGCGGCATCCAGCGGCTGGCCACCAGCATCAGCGCGCCCATGAGCAGCGTGTAGAACCAGTAGGCTGGCACGATGCGCAATACCCGGTTGAGCAGAAACTGCCCGGGCGCCATGGGTTTGTCGCGGGTCGAGAGATAGATCACCAGGCCACTGATGACGAAGAAGATGTCCACGCCAACAGCGCCCCGGTCGGCAAGCAGTTGGCCGATGGGGCCGGTGGCGTGGAAGTCGAAGAAGATTTGCATGAAGTGGTGGCACACAACCACCCAGGCGGCGAACGCCCGGAGAGCCTGAAGCGAATACAGCATGTCGGTTCCTGCGGTTTTCGGTGCATTGAGGCCCAGTGCAGGTAGGCGAACGCTTCGCGCTCGATCGCGGGACAAGCCCGCTCCCACAAGGTTTGTGGCGATCCCTGTAGGAGCGGGCTTGTCCCACGATGGGCTGCAACGCAGCCCCATTTGCATCCGGAACCACCCAGGGGTCCGACTGCAAAAAGCCGGGAAAGGTCAGGCGCCCTCCCCGGCAATCGATCAAAGGTTCTCGTAGCGGTTCATGTCCAGCACCCCCGCCTCCACCGGCTCGGTCTCCTTGATGAAGGCGTTCAGGTCGTGGAAGTAGCGCCAGAACTGCGGGTGGCTGCGGCGCACGCCCCAGCGCTGGACGATCCGTTCGAACTTGGCGGTATCGTCGCGCGCCGCCTCCATGTCTTCGACGAACTCCGGCACATCCCGGGTAGGGATGTTGAAGATGAAGTTCGGGTAGCTGCTGAGCACGCCAGGGTACAACGTCAGGGTGTCCAGCCCTGGCTGGTAGCGGTAGGCCTCACCCAGCAGGAAGGCCACGTTGCTGTGGGCGCGGTTGCGCAGCAGGCTGTAGACCTGACGCTGGCCGCCCTGCCCTTCGATGCGCAGCATGGTCGCCTCCGGCAACTGGCCGATCACCTTGAGGCCAGCGGCCGGGCGCGATACCAGGCGGCTGAGGCTCTGCTCGGCGTCCTGGAACTCGGCGCTCATCTGCGCGCGCGAGCAGTGGGCGCCCTGGCAGCGGTTGATCGGGTCAGGGGCGGCATTGAGGCTGCCGGTACGCTGCAGCAGCTTCAGGCCAAAGTCACGCTTGGGGTTCTTGGTATCGAGCACCAGGCCGCTCGGGGTGCTGGTGTCGATGTCCTCGTAGTCCAGCCACATCTTCACCTTGCCACTGTTCTGGTACCAGTCGCCGAGGATCGCGCCACGTTGGTCGGCTGGCATCAGGCGCAGGAAGTTGACCTCGGCGCCGTTGCGGATCAGGTCGAAGTACAAGCGCGTCTGCAACTGGTGCGAAACGTTGCCGAATACGTCGAAGTTCACCGCCAGCTGGTAATAGGTACGCTCGAACAACGGGTAGTCGAACAGCCAGATGGTCAGCGGCACGTCACCGATCAGGCCCTTGCTCACTGCAGCGCTGTCGAAGTGGCGGAAGATGGTCAGCAACGCGTTGTCGTTGCCGGCCCACAAGGTAGACCAGCCTGGAGCCGGCATGTCGGCATAGGCCTTGCGGCGCAGCTTCTCGTACTCGTTGCGCTTGTCGCGGTAGGCGTGCCAGAGGCTCAGCACGCTGCCCACGTCGTCGATCTGCCCGGGCATCGCCAGCAATGGCGTGGCCTCGCCGCGGTATTGGGCATCGGTGACATAGCGATCATGCGCCGGCTCCTGGAACAGCGCCCAGAAGTTGTCGCGGATCACATCGGTGGCAATCTGACCACGGCACACCGGGCCGCGAATGAAGGTGCGCACGAAATACTCGGCGTTATCCAGCATGAACTGGTAGCGCGCCACCGCCGGGATCGCTTCGAAGGTCTCGAACGGGTTGGAGCGGTGGCGCGGGCCGTAGCCGGGCAAGGCGGTGGCGTGCCAATCGCCGCTGTAGAACAGCTGCTTGACCCGCTTTAGCTTCTGCGGGCCCATCGGGTAGGTGATGTGGGTCTTGTGCACGATCACGCCCTGCACCGGAACCAGGCGATAGTAGAAATCGGTGCCCGGCGGGTCGTTGGGGCGGCGCGTGGCGATCAGGTCGACCGGCTGGCCGCTGGGCGTGCGCGAACGCACCCACTGGAAGAAGTGGCCTGGCTCACCGCCAACGAAATGGATGTGCGCCAGGAACAGGTGCTCGTACAGCCAACGGCCGACCAGCGCCTCGGTGGAGCCGGGGCGGTTGAACAGCTCTTCCCATTCGGCGATCTGCCTGGCCTCGGCCGGGCTTGGCTGGATCGGCTGGTATTCGACCGGCGCACCGGCAGCCAGCCAGCGTTGCATCGTCTGGTACTCGGTATCGGTCAGGCCGGTGACCGCCAACGGCATGCCCTCTTTCGGATGGGCGCCGGCGTAGGCATCGAACTCGTGGGGCAAGGGGCACATGTTGTTGCGGTTCAACCCCAGGACGATTTCCTCGGGCAGCTTGGCATTGGGCGTGAGCGGTGTACGGTGGCCCAACTCGAGCATGCGCGCCATCAAGGCCGCCTGGCTGCCCTGGTTGTCGAGCACCGAATAGAAGCCCTTCTTGCGCCAGGCCTCTTCACTGTGGGCATCGTAGAACAGGCGCGTGGTCGGCACGGCCTTGCTGCGCTCGCCCTGGTACACCGGCGTCTTGGACGCGCCGCGCACCGCGCCTTCGGGGCTTTCCAGCTTGAGCTGGCAGGCCGCGTCGTTGCACGCATGGCAGGCCACGCATTTCTCGGTGAAGATGGGTTGGATGTCCCGGGTGTATGAAATCGCCGAGCTCGATTGGGGGGCTTGCCCGACCGCCACGCCGCTGATGAGCAGGGCGAAGGCGCCAGCAAGTAAACGATGCACCATGTGCCGAATGTCCTGGTTCTTGAAAGCCATCACGATTTGCCTGTCCGGTCCCTGGGTGCTTGCTACGTGCCCGTCAACATGAAGCAAATTCATGCAAATGGCCAACACGTCTAAAATCCGTGCAGCTTTGTTATTATTCAGCACCTTCCGAAATTTGCCCGACCAGGTAGTTCCTATGTCCGACCGCAGCGCTCGTTTCCAAGCACTCCAGCACGCACTCAAGGAGCGCATACTGATCCTCGACGGCGGCATGGGTACTATGATCCAAAGCTACCGTCTGGAGGAACACGACTATCGTGGCACGCGCTTCGCCGATTGGCCAAGCGACGTCAAGGGCAACAACGATTTGCTGTTGCTCACCCGGCCCGATGTCATCGCCTCGATCGAGAAGGCCTACCTCGACGCCGGCGCCGATATCCTCGAGACCAACACCTTCAACGCCACGCAAATTTCCCAGGCCGACTACGGCATGGAAGCGCTGGTGTACGAACTGAACGTCGAAGGTGCGCGCATCGCCCGCCAGGTCGCCGACGCCAAGACCCTGGAAACCCCGGACAAGCCCCGCTTCGTCGCCGGCGTGCTCGGCCCGACCAGCCGCACCTGCTCGATCTCGCCGGACGTCAATGACCCAGGCTACCGCAACGTCACCTTCGACGAGCTGGTGAAGAACTACACCGAGGCCACCCGAGGCCTGATCGAGGGCGGCGCCGACCTGCTGCTGATCGAGACCATCTTCGATACCCTCAACGCCAAGGCGGCGATCTTCGCCGTGCAGCAGGTATTCGAGGAAGACGGCGTCGAGCTGCCGATCATGATCTCCGGCACCATCACCGACGCCTCCGGTCGCACCCTGTCCGGGCAGACCACCGAGGCGTTCTGGAACTCGGTGCGCCACGCCAAGCCGATCTCGGTGGGCCTGAACTGCGCCCTGGGCGCGAAGGACCTGCGCCCGTACCTGGAAGAGCTGGCCACCAAGGCCGACACCCACGTCTCGGCCCACCCCAACGCCGGCCTGCCCAACGCCTTCGGCGAATACGACGAAACCCCGGCGGAAATGGCCGCGGTGGTCGAGGAGTTCGCCGCCAGCGGCTTCCTCAATATCATCGGCGGCTGCTGCGGCACCACCCCACCGCACATCCAGGCCATCGCCGAGGCCGTGGCCAAGTACAAGCCCCGTCATATCCCGGACATCCCCAAGGCCTGCCGCTTGTCGGGCCTGGAGCCGTTCACCATCGATCGCCAGTCGCTGTTCGTCAACGTCGGCGAGCGCACCAACATCACCGGCTCCGCCAAGTTCGCCCGGCTGATCCGCGAGGAGAACTACACCGAAGCCCTGGAAGTGGCCCTGCAGCAGGTCGAGGCCGGTGCCCAGGTGATCGACATCAACATGGACGAAGGCATGCTCGATTCGAAGGCTGCCATGGTCCGTTTCCTCAACCTGATCGCCGGCGAGCCGGACATCTCCCGGGTGCCGATCATGATCGACTCCTCCAAGTGGGAGGTGATCGAGGCTGGTCTCAAGTGCATCCAGGGCAAGGGCATCGTCAACTCGATTTCGATGAAGGAAGGCGTCGAGCAGTTCAAGCATCACGCCCGCCTGTGCAAGCGCTATGGCGCCGCGGTGGTGGTGATGGCGTTCGACGAAGTCGGCCAGGCCGACACCGCCGCGCGCAAGAAGGAGATCTGCCAGCGCAGCTACGACATCCTGGTCAATGAAGTGGGCTTCCCACCGGAAGACATCATCTTCGATCCGAACATCTTCGCCGTGGCCACCGGGATCGAGGAACACAACAACTATGCCGTGGACTTCATCGAGGCCTGCGCCTACATCCGCGACCATCTGCCATTCGCCTTGTCGAGCGGCGGCGTGTCCAACGTGTCGTTCTCCTTCCGCGGCAACAACCCGGTGCGCGAGGCGATCCACTCGGTATTCCTCTACCACGCTATCAAGAACGGCCTGACCATGGGCATCGTCAACGCCGGCCAGCTGGAGATCTACGACGAGATCCCCGCCGCGCTGCGCGAGAAGGTCGAGGACGTGGTGCTCAACCGCACCCCGCACGGCACCGACGCCCTGTTGGCCATTGCCGACGACTACAAGGGCGGCGGCGCGGCCAAGGAAGTGGAAAACGAAGAATGGCGCACGCTGCCGGTGGAAAAGCGTCTTGAGCACGCGTTGGTCAAGGGCATCACCGCCTTCATCGTCGAGGACACCGAGGAGTGCCGCCTGCAGTGCGCGCGCCCCATCGAGGTCATCGAGGGCCCGCTGATGAGCGGCATGAACGTGGTCGGCGACCTGTTCGGCGCCGGCAAGATGTTCCTGCCCCAGGTGGTCAAGTCCGCCCGGGTGATGAAGCAGGCCGTGGCCCACCTGATCCCCTTCATCGAGGCCGAGAAAGGCGACACCCCCGAGGCCAAGGGCAAGATCCTCATGGCCACGGTCAAGGGCGATGTGCACGACATCGGCAAGAACATCGTCGGCGTGGTGCTCGGTTGCAACGGCTACGACATCGTCGACCTGGGCGTGATGGTGCCCGCCGAGAAGATCCTGCAGACCGCCCGCGAGCAGAACTGCGACATCATCGGCCTCTCCGGCCTGATCACCCCATCGCTGGACGAGATGGTCCATGTCGCCCGCGAGATGCAGCGCCAAGGCTTCGACCTGCCGCTGATGATCGGCGGCGCCACCACATCCAAGGCACACACTGCCGTCAAGATCGAGCCCAAGTACAGCAATGACGCCGTGGTCTACGTCACTGACGCCTCGCGCGCGGTGGGCGTGGCTACCCAGCTGTTGTCCAAGGAACTCAAGCCGGCCTTCGTCGAGAAGACCCGCCAGGAATACGTGGAGGTGCGCGAGCGCACCGCCAACCGCAGCGCCCGGACCGAACGCCTGGGCTACGACCAGGCCATCGCCGCCAAGCCGCAATACGACTGGGCTGGCTACACCCCGGCGGTGCCCTCCTTCACCGGCGTCAAGGTGCTGGAAGACATCGACCTGCGCGTGCTGGCCGAATACATCGACTGGACGCCGTTCTTCATCTCCTGGGACCTGGCCGGCAAGTTCCCGCGCATCCTCACCGACGAGGTGGTCGGCGAGGCCGCCACGGCGCTGTACAAGGACGCCCGCGAGATGCTCGACAAGCTGATCGACGAGAAGCTGATCAGTGCCCGGGCAGTGTTCGGCTTCTGGCCGGCCAACCAAGTCGCCCATGATGACATCGAGGTGTACGGCGACAACGGCGAGAAACTGGCCACCCTGCACCACCTGCGCCAGCAGACCATCAAGCCGGATGGCAAGCCCAACTTCTCCCTGGCCGACTTCGTCGCGCCCAAGGACAGCGGCCTGACCGACTATGTCGGCGGCTTCATCACCACCGCCGGCATCGGCGCCGAGGAGGTGGCCAAGGCCTACCAGGACAAGGGCGACGACTACAACTCGATCATGGTCAAGGCCCTGGCCGACCGCCTCGCAGAGGCCTGCGCCGAATGGCTGCACGAGCAAGTGCGCAAGCAGTACTGGGGCTATGCCAAGGACGAGCAGCTGGACAACGAGGCGCTGATCAAGGAGCAGTACAGCGGCATCCGCCCTGCCCCGGGGTATCCGGCCTGCCCGGACCATACCGAGAAGGCCACGCTGTTCCGCCTGCTCGATGGCACCGCCATCGGCGAGGCCGGCCCCAGCGGCGTATACCTGACCGAGCACTTCGCCATGTTCCCGGCGGCAGCGGTGAGCGGCTGGTACTTTGCCCATCCTCAGGCCCAGTATTTCGCCGTGGGCAAGGTCGACAAGGACCAGATCGAGCGCTACAGCGCGCGCAAGGGGCAGGACGTCAGCGTGAGCGAGCGCTGGCTGGCGCCTAACCTGGGTTACGACAGCTGATCGTGCATGGGGCCGCTTTGCGGCCCTTTCACGGCACAAGGCCGCTCCTACAGGATGATGCGCCAGCCTTGTAGGAGCGGCCTTGTGCCGCGAAAGGGCTGCAAGGCAGCCCCCCATACACCTGTCTACACTGTCCCTGATTGCCTCTGTTTCAAGGAGCCCTTCATGGACGACAACGACCCAGGCAAAGCCCCCACTTTCTGGCAGATGCTGCAAAGCATCCTCGCCGCCGCCTTCGGCGTGCAAAGCGGCAAGAACCGCGCCCGCGACTTCACCCACGGCAAGGCCAGCCACTTCATCGTGCTGGGCACCTTGTTCACCCTGGTTTTCATCCTCGTGCTGGTGGGCCTGGTGCAACTGGCCCTGCACCTGACCGCTCGCTAGAACGCATGCCGCCCGCGGATATCCCTTCCGCGGGCGGTTCTGGTTTTGCTCATGGTCTTAGGTTCGGCGTTACTGGTGGCTGACCCAATACACGGCGGCCACGACGACGAGGATGATCAGGCAGAGGATCGCCCAGGCGTCGACACTGCTGTCAGCTTTGCGCAACTTGGTCGAATTTCCCATTGCATTGCCTCTTGTAGTGGTTATGGGAATGCACTTCAACCAGCAGTTAAGACCAGCAATGCCCTTCCCTCAAGCAGGGTTTTCAATACTCGACGGGCGACGTCAGGAAAGGGTAGTGAAAGTCGACCGGGCGGCCCTGGGCGCTGTAACGGCGAAAATCGACGCCCAGGTCGTCCTGCTGCAGCAGGTCAAGCCAACGCCGCGCCTTGGCCTGGTCGATCAATTGCAGCACCGGAATGTGGTGCTCGGCCAGCCCATCACGGTTGATCGCCAGCCCCTGGGCGTCATCGTGAAGCATCACCATGGCCCAGCCGCCCAAGGTGAAATGCCCGCCCATCAGCACCCCCAGGCGCCCTTCGATACGGGCGCGCAGGGCCTCGGGCGAGCTGTTGATAGCACTGAAGATCACGTCCCGGCCAGGCTTGCGCCCCGCCTCCTCGAAGGCCTGCATGGCCCCGAAGGCCATCTCGTCGTTGGCCGACCACACCAGTTGCGTGCGCGGGTAACGCGCCTGCAGCACCTGGGCCTGCTCGTAGGCACGCTGGCGGCTCCAGCCGCCGTAGACCACCTGGCGCAGGCGCACCTGGGGAAGGTCGGCCAGGGCGCGGCGCATACCCTGCTCGCGCAACTGCGACGCCGGCGTGGTCTTGACCCCGGCGAACGCCACCAGGTCCACCGGGCCGGCACCTGGCGGTAACAGCGCGACCATCTCCCGCAACATTTGGTACCCGGCCTGCTCATCGTTGCCGGTCAGGGTACCGAGCAAGGGCGCATACTTGTCCGGCTGGGCCTGGACGCTCTGCGCCTGGGCCTGGGTCAAGCCGTTATTGACCAGGAACAACTTGACCCCAAGGCCTCGAGACAGACGAATGATTTCAGGGGCCAAATACTGTTCGTTGACCAGCACCAGATAATCGGGCCGCCGGGGGCCTGCCAGCACGGCCTTGGCCTGGGTCAGGGCGAGGTCCGTACGCCGCTCGCTGTATTCGATCTGCAGGTCCATGCCCAACTCATCGGCCGCCGCCTGCATGAAGCGTGAATAACCCACCCAGAACGTTTCGTTGGAATAGCCCGGGTTGAGGAACACCACGGAGGCGGCCTGTGCGCTCGCCGCTGCCAAGGGCAGGCTCAGGCACAGGCCCCGGCACAAGGCCTTGAGCATGCGAATACATCCCTGCGAAGCAAACCCGGGATTATAAACAGACCCTGTGCTTGCGCGAGCAAATGGCAGTCAGTCTCACTTAGTCCAATTGGTTCTTTTCATATGCAAAAACATCACTTTAGCGCATAAACACAACCTGATATCGTGCCTCGGCTCCGATGCGGAGTGCGCGGCCGTGCGCGCGAATTGCTGCCTGCAGCCTGAGACAGGACTTATATGTACGTATACGACGAGTACGACCAGCGGATCATCGAGGACCGCGTCAAGCAGTTCCGGGATCAGACCCGCCGCTACCTGGCCGGTGAGCTGAGCGAAGAAGAATTCCGCCCTCTGCGCCTGCAGAACGGCCTTTATATCCAGCGTTTCGCCCCGATGCTGCGGGTCGCCGTGCCGTATGGCCAGCTCAACGCCCGTCAGGTTCGCGTGCTGGCCAAGATCGCCCGCGACTACGACAAGGGCTACGCCCACATCAGTACCCGCCAGAACGTGCAGTTCAACTGGCCGGCGCTGGAAGACATCCCGGATATCCTGGCCGAGCTGGCCACCGTGCAGATGCATGCGATCCAGACCAGCGGCAACTGCCTGCGCAACACCACCACCGACCAGTTCGCCGGTGTCGCCGCCGACGAGGTGATCGACCCTCGCCCGTGGTGCGAGATCGTCCGCCAGTGGACCACCTTCCACCCGGAATTCGCCTACCTGCCGCGCAAGTTCAAGATTGCCATCAACGGCTCGAAGGAAGATCGCGCGGCCATCGAAGTGCACGACATCGGCCTGGAGCCTGTGTACAACGAGGCCGGCGAGCTGGGCTTCCGCGTCCTGGTCGGCGGCGGCCTGGGCCGTACTCCAGTGGTGGGCTCGTTCATCAATGAGTTCCTGCCCTGGCAGGACCTGATCAGCTACCTGGATGCCATCCTGCGCGTGTACAACCGTTACGGTCGCCGTGACAACAAGTACAAGGCGCGGATCAAGATCCTGGTCAAGGCCCTGACGCCTGAAGTGTTCGCCGAGAAGGTCGAGGCCGAGATGGTCCACCTGCGCGGCGGCCCGACCACCCTGACCGAAGCGGAACTGCAGCGCGTCTCGCGCCACTTCGTCGACCCGGCCTACCTGGCCCTGGACAACGTTGATTACACCTCGCTCGACCAGGACTACCCAGGCTTCGCCCGCTGGCGTGCGCGCAACACCCGCGCCCACAAGAAACCTGGCTATGTGGCCGTCACCCTGTCGCTCAAGCCCACCGGCGTCGCCCCGGGCGACATCAGCGACAAACAGCTCGACGCCGTGGCCGACCTCGCCGAGCGCTATAGCTTCGGCTTCCTGCGTACGTCCCACGAGCAGAACATCATCCTCGCCGATGTCGAGCAGCGCCAGCTGCACGCCCTGTGGCTGGAACTGCGCGAGCTGGGCTTCGCCACGCCGAACGTCGGCCTGTTGACCGACATCATCTGCTGCCCGGGCGGCGACTACTGCTCCCTGGCCAACGCCAAGTCGATCCCGATCGCCGAGTCCATCCAGCGCCGCTTCGACGACCTGGACTACCTGTTCGATATCGGCGAGATCGACCTGAACATCTCTGGTTGCATGAACGCCTGCGGTCACCACCACGTCGGCCACATCGGCATCCTCGGCGTGGACAAGAAGGGCGAGGAGTTCTACCAGGTTTCCCTGGGCGGCAATGCCGCGCGCGATGCCAGCCTGGGCAAGATCCTCGGCCCATCCTTCGCCCAGGACGAAATGGCCGACGTGATCGAGAAGCTGATCGACGTGTACGTGGAACAACGTACCGAGGAAGAACGCTTCATCGACACCTACCAGCGCATCGGTATCGACCCTTTCAAGGAACGCGTCTATGCAGCGAATCATTAAGAACAACCAACTGGTCGACGAAACCTGGCACCTGTTGCCCAAGGACACTTCGTTCGACGAGCTGACCAACTGCGACGACTACATCGTCCCCCTGCAGATGTGGCGCGACCATGCCCATGCCCTCAAGGCCCGCGACGGCGGCCTGGGTGTGTGGCTGGACAGCGACGAGGAAGCCGAGGAAATCGGTGACGACGTGCAGCACTTCCAGGTCATTGCCCTGAACTTCCCGGCGTTCACAGACGGGCGCAACTATTCCAATGCGCGCCTGCTGCGTGACCGCTACAAGTTCAAGGGTGAGCTGCGCGCCATCGGCGACGTGCTGCGCGACCAACTGTTCTACATGGCCCGCTGCGGCTTCGACGCCTTCGCCATCCGCGCCGATAAGGACCCGGAAGACGCGCTGCAAGGTCTGAAGGACTTCTCGGTGACCTACCAGGGCGCCACCGACGAGCCGCTGCCGCTGTTCCGTCGCCGCTGATCGTCGCCTGCGATGCCAGACGGCCCGCCTCTATGGCGGGCCGTTTCGTTTTCTGTGTCGGCTCTTACGCGGGTACAGCGTCGTCGGTCCTTTTGCGGTAACAGCTACTGTGTGGGAGCGGGTTTACCCGCGAATAGGCCATCGCTGGATAAATCGATTTCCCCGCAACAAAATCACGACTTGATTGTTGATTCTTGATCGTGAATCAAATGACCTTGGCCCTGCCCTGCCTTAATCTATCCCCCCGAAACCCGCACACTGCATCCCACACGAAGCGAGATCGAACCCCAGCGACCAAGCTCGGTTCGGTTCCCCCTCACTCACCAGGAGCAGATCCATGAGCATTCCATCCTTCGGCCTCGGCACCTTCCGCCTTACCGGCCAGGCCGTCATCGACTCGGTCAAGTCCGCACTGGAGCTGGGCTACCGCGTCATCGACACCGCGCAGATCTACGGCAACGAAGCCGACGTCGGCCAGGCCATCGCCGAAAGCGGCGTGCCCCGTAGCGAGCTGTTCATTACCACCAAGATCTGGGTCGACAACTACGCGGCCGACAAGCTGATCCCCAGCCTGCGCGAAAGCCTGGCCAAGCTTCGCACCGACTATGTCGACCTGCTGCTGATCCACTGGCCGGCGCCGGGTAATGGCGTCGAACTGGTCGAATACATGACTGCCCTGGCCGAAGCCAAGAAACAAGGCCTGACCCGCCAGATCGGCGTCTCCAACTTCAATATCGAGCTGACCCGTCAGGCCATCGAAGTGGTTGGCGAAGGCGAGATCGCGACCAACCAGATCGAGCTCAGCCCGTACCTGCAGAATACCAAGCTGACCGCCTTCCTGAAGGCGCAAGGCATTGCAGTGACCTCCTACATGACCCTGGCCTACGGCAAGGTGCTCAAGGACCCGCTGCTCGCCGAGATCGCCGCCAAGCACAAGGCCACCGTGGCACAAGTTGCTCTGGCCTGGGCCCTGCAACTGGGTTACGCGGTCATCCCATCCTCCACCAAGCCGGAAAACCTGGCCAGCAACCTGCTCGCCCGCGACCTGCGCCTGGACGACGAAGACATGGCACGTATAGCCACGCTCGAGCGCAATGGCCGTGAAGTCAGCCCCGACGGCCTGGCGCCGACCTGGGACTGACCACCCCACAGCTTGGCACCCCATCGCGGCACAAGGCCGCGATGGGTCTGTAGGAGCGGCCTTGTGCCGCGATGGGCTGCAAAGCAGCCCCTTATACCCCCATCCCCCAACACTACCCTTTTAAAAACGGCAAGCACCACGCGCAATAAAACCTACAACAAAGACCATTCCCACAACAAATCAATTAACGTCCTACATTTCGAAATACGCAATTAAAATTTACCCAGTCAAAAACAACGTGTAGTTCATTGACTGAAGTTCCTTGCTATTTTCTACTTCTCTGCACACCACTTACCCATTCCTGCAGGACGCAGGGCATGAATCAACATGCACAGTAAGGAATGCAGACCATGTACTACATCCCCCCGCTTTGCACACGCACCAACCCCTGGGGCGAAAACCCCCGCGGCCTACTCGGCAAAGGCGAATTGCCCTGGCCTGAACTGCTCGCCGCTCGGGCCTTCCCGTCATTGATCGATATCGAAGGCTGGTATAACACCGACGACTACAGTGCAGCGATGTTCCTGGCCAATGAGCTAGCGATGCCCGACGCTGAGATGTCGGCAGACGAGGCCCAGGAGTCGCTTACACTCCTGCTCAGCCTGTTCGCCAGGCTGGAAAACGCCGGCCAGAATACTGTCCAGGAGCTGGAAGCCCTGCGCGAACGCGCCGAGTCAATCCCGACCCTAGGGCCGCTCTGGTTCTCTCCCGCCAGCCTCCCCAGCACGCTGGGCACTGTCATCCATCTGGTGTATGCGGCGTCGAACACCAAGCGCTTGATCGACCTGCTGGACCTGCCCGAACCTCTGAAGAAAGACCTCAAGGCCTGGGCCGCGGAGCGCGGCCGTGCAGGCAGCCGCTCAGCGCGCAAGTCGTTTCAGCGCCGGATCACGTTGGTGCACGTGGGCGGTGCACTCAAGTTCCAGGTGCCGGTGATGAAGGGGGCGGCCTATTACAACATCAGGTCGTTGCGGGTGGGGAACAATATCCATATGCCGGTTCACCAGGCTCAACGATTACTGAACAGTCGCGTAGGGCTTGATCCACGAACCTATGGCTCGCAGGGATTCGCGAAGATTATTTCAAGCAATGCAGTGGGTGCTCTATTGTCGTTCGGCCCACAAGCCGTTATCGATGCCAGGGCTTCCCAGTCATTAGGTGAGTTCTGGGAGCGGTCTGCGTATAGCCAATCCGCTAATGCAGCGGCCTTTGCTGGGGGCGTGTTGGCTACGGTAGCGCTTAGCTCAATTGGGGCCCCATTAGTAATTGTAATCGGCATGTCTTTCATAGCTAGCACAATAGCTCAAAAGATATTCCTCGAGCGCGGGTTAGACAAAAAATATGGTGATTGGCTAACAAGAGGCAGGATGTGAAATGCCATTTTCGGAGGCCTATGAAGTTTTCAAGGCTACTCGCTACGGCATGATGTTTACAGTCGCTTGTCTGCTCCTTGCCTGCATGGAGTCCGAGTGGCTGCTTGCACCTGCTCTAATTGCTTCTGCTTTCATACTTTGGACGAGAAGCCAGTGTGCTTATGTAAGTGATAGTTATAGTTATTTTTGCGTGCAGCTCATAATCTATTTGTTCTCTATGTTCGTCTTCATATTTGGCACGTATACCTACACTCTCGCCTCCGCAAGGTGGGGATGGCTTCTAGGCTTTTTGTTGTTTTTCGCTGCACAGCTTCTGACCGGGATGACTTACGTCCTAGCTTCCCGTTTAAAATTGAAAACTTTGCCTTACGAGATACGCGATGGAAGAGTTCATGTCACTTCTCGCCGAAGCCACTATGTTTCTCCAGTTTGGGCTGGTCTTTCTACTCTTAGCAGTGGCGCTGTTGGCCCATTGTTGACTGAATATCCCACCGCGACGCTTGTGATGTGCATAATCCTACCTTCGATTGTGATCATAAGCATCTGGCGCACAGTAGCCGGCCTAGCCCACCTACGCGCAGAAGAACGCCGCAAGGGCGTGCGCTACACCTTCTCCAACCTCGAAGAAATCCAAGCCATACGCGCCCGTTCTTGGGCCGCACGCCTGTTCATCGCCTTCAACAACCTCGTCAGCAGGCAACGATAGGTCAGTGCCTTCAATCGGCCCGCGCCGCTACTCAGGAGAAATCACATGCTAATGGAAGACATTGCTGCGCTCTTCGCTCCGCAGAACCGAAGACTGATCAAACTGACCACGCCACTCTCTGCCGACCAGGAACTGCTGGTCGATACCTTCGTCGGCAATGAAGGCCTTTCCACACTGTTCCACTACGACCTGTCGCTGATCAGCCAGGACGCGCGTATCGAACTCAAGTCACTGATCGGCAAGCCGGCCCTGCTGGAGATCGAGCTGGCCGAGGGCGGCGCGCGGTTGATCCATGGCTATGTCAACGATTTCGCCAGCGGCGGCAGCGACGGGGGCCTGGCCTATTATTCGGCGACCTTGGTGCCCTGGCTCTGGATGCTCAGCCGGCGCTTCGACTCACGTATCTTCCAGGACCAGACCGTCGAGCAGGTGCTTACCCAGGTGTTCGCCGGCTACGGCTCCCTGCCCAGCGTCCAGTTCAACCTCACCCGGCCGCTCAAGCCCCACAGCTACATCACCCAGTACCGCGAGAGCGACTTCAACTTCGTCCAGCGTCTGCTGGACCAGGAAGGCCTGTTCTACTATTTCGAACACAGCCATGAACAGCACACGCTGGTGATAGGTGACAACTCCACCTTGCTCACCGCCCTGCCCGAACAGCCCAGGATTCGTTTCCACAGCACATCGGTCACCGAGACCGCCGACGCCATCACCCACTGGAGCGGGTCACGCCAATTGCTGCCCAGTCGCATGGCCGTACAAACCTTCGACTACAAGCAACCGCGTAACGCGCTGCCGGTAGTCATGGACAGCATCAACCAGCAAGGCGATGTGGCGCCTTTCGAGATCTTCGACTTCCCTGGCCAGTACACCCATGGCGACTATGACGCGGGCGAACGCCTGGTGCGCAACCGCCTGGAAGCCCTCGAGGTGCAGGCCAAGGTCTTCGCAGGCAGCAGCAACTGCCGCGCCATGCGCACAGGCCATACCTTCGAACTGCAACACCATTACGACCACGACCAGGACAGCCCCGATGACCGGCGCTTCCTGCTCCTGGCGCTGCGCCACGAAGGCGCCAACAACTACCGCCATGCCAAGAGTGCCGGGGCCTACTACCGCAACCATTTCACCTGCATCCGCAGCAAGATCCCCTACCGCCCCCAGCCCACTACCGAGCGCCCACTGCTGCATGGCCCACAGACCGCCATCGTGGTCGGCCCTCCCGGCGAGGAAATCTTCACCGACAGCCTCGGCCGGGTGAAGCTGCAGTTCCACTGGGACCGCTACGGCCAGCACGACGACAACAGCTCCTGCTGGGTGCGTGTCGCCCAGGCCTGGGCCAGTGGCGGCTTCGGCAGCATCCAGATCCCCAGGGTCGGTGACGAAGTGGTGGTCTCCTTTCTCGAGGGCAATCCCGACCGCCCCCTGGTCACCGGCAGCCTCTACAACAGCCAGAACATGCCCCCATGGTCATTGCCACAGAACAAGACCCAAAGCGGGTTCCTCACCCGCTCCACCAAGAGCGGCTCCGACGCGGCCAACTTCATCCGTTTCGACGACAAACAAGGCGCCGAGCAACTGCTCGTGCACGCCGAACGCTGCCTGGACACCGAGGTGGAACTGGACGAGACCCATAGCGTCGGCAACGACCGCAGCATCGTCGTCGGTGGTAACCAGTACCAGACCGTCCAGCAGGATGCGCAGGTGACCATCACGCAAGGCGCTTATTCCCTGGCGGTCACGCAAAAGCATGTCGAGATCCAGGCCAACACCCATATCACCCTGCGCGTCGGCAACAGCAGCCTGACCCTTACACCCCAGGCCATCACGCTCAAGGCCGACGCCATCCATAGCCAAAGCACAGGGGAAACCCGCATCGAAGGGGAACCCATCAAGCTGAACCAATGACGCGCAGAACCGCCTTGCGTACGCTATCGACGATACGCCATGTAGGCCGTACGCAAATCACCGGCCCAGCCATCGAGCACGGCTTTGACGTTGTAGGCGGTCATTACCTGCTTATCGTCCTCCAGCGGCACGCCGGTGCCCATGCGCACCAGTTCGGCGACCACCGCGCCCGTCTCGCCGTCCTCGAACGACACCTCGGTGGCGATCTCGCTGTCTTGGTCGCGGATTCCCGTCGCCGTGCTCACGCCCGCAGCGACCAGGGTGACGGGCAGCCATTCATAGAAACGCAGCCCCTGGGTACGGGTGGCCACCCGGGTGATGGCAGGCCGCACCACCAGCGTGCCCGGGCCAGGCTTGGCCGCCAGGGGCACGACCTTGCCCAACTCCAGCCGCAGGGCAGCGTCGTAGTAGCCGGTCATGTTGATCAAGGTGCTGGGCGGAATACGCTCGCTCGGCTCAGGTCGCGGGTAGACCTGGCTGGGCTCCAGGTACACCTGCTTGTAGCCGCCCGCTTTCAACCCAGGGCTGACCCAGCCCAACACTGTCTGCCCGGACGGGGTCTTGCGCTCGGTCAAGATGCTGTAGTCCTGCAGGAACCCGGTGTACATCTGCGGCGAGACCTGCTTGCTGCTGCAACCAAACAGGCCCAGGCCGGCCATCAGCAGCCAGGCCCATGAACGATGACGACGCATCAATGGGCTTCCTTCTTCTGCCAACCGTCCATGGCTTCCACCCTGGCCGCGATGTCCGGCGTACCGTCCGAACAGGCCACCTGCAGCTGCCCGTGGGTCATGATCCACTGGATGAAATCGGCCGTCGGAACCGAATGCACATACTCGACCCAATGCCCACCGTCTGGGCTATAGCGTTCGAAGTATCGCCGAAGGACCACCCGCTCCTGGTCCTGGGCCAGGCCCAGGCAGGATTGCTGGAAAAGAATCGGTGTGTCGGGCCCTTGCGCGCTGGTGCGCTGGGCCAGGATCAACGGGCGCTCGCCGTCGCGTGTCTCGTCGCTATACCGGCTGTCCAGAATGCTCATGCAACCCCCTACGGAAATGAATGCGCGCAGGGTGCCGCAGGTTCTTTGCCAGAGGATGTCCGGCACATGTCACGCCAGATGAAATGTTGCTCGGCTGAAATATATGACCTGGGCGCCGGAATGGTTTTAGATAGCGCTTTTCTATACCCGGACCCTGTGCACGTGAGCAGACTGCTGATCGTCGACGATGACGTGGAAATCCTCGCGCTGTTGAAGAAGTTCTTCGTTCAGCACGCCTACGAAGTGGACGTGGCGCCCGATGGCGAAGCCATGTGGGCGGCCATCGCGAGAAATCGGCCGGACACCATCATTCTCGACCTGATGCTACCCGGCGAAGGCGGCTTGAGCCTGTGCCAGAAGGTGCGGGCCCAGGGCGCGATCCCGATCATCATGCTCACCGCCATGGCCGAGCTGAGCGATCGCATCGTCGGCCTGGAACTGGGGGCCGATGATTACCTGACCAAGCCTTTCGCGCCCCGGGAACTGCTCGCTCGCGTGCGCGCCCTGCAGCGCCGCGCCGGCGAACAAGGCAGCCCGGCCAGGGAACCCTCCCGCCCGATCATCGCGTTCGCCGGCTGGCACCTGGATATCACTTGCCGCGAACTGCGTTCGCCCGAAGGCGTGATGATTCCGCTGTCCGGCGGCGAATTCGACCTGCTGGTGGTGTTTCTCGAGCACCCCCAGCGCATCCTCACCCGCGAGCAGTTGATCGACCTCGCCCACGGCCAGGGCCATGACGCGTATGACCGCAGCATCGATGTCCAGGTCAGCCGCCTGCGACGCAAGATCGAACCGGACAGCAAGCGCCCGGACCTGATCCGTACCGTGCGCAACGGCGGCTACATGTTCACCGCCAAGGTCACGCGCGCATGATCCATCGACTCTTGCGCCGCGACACCCTCAGGCGCCGGATTGCCCTGACCATCCTTGCGGCGATGCTCGCCTCGCTGGCCCTCAATGCCTTGTTCATCCAGGTGGCCGGCACCTGGGCACGCCCGCCCATCGAACGTACCGGCCTGCTTGAGCAGATCGCCGCGACTGCGCGGGTGATCGAAGCCGCGCCTGCCGATCTGCGCCCACGGTTGGCGAGCGCGGCGAGCAACCCGACCCTGGGGGTGGCCTGGCAAGCCGAGCGCAGCCAGTTCAACCTGCCTACCCTGGGCATGCATATCGATACCGGCAAGGTTCCGGTGCTGCGCCGACTGCTGGGACCGGACAGGATCATGTATGCGTTCAATCCCGACGACTGGTCGCGCGCAAGTGCCCAGGGGCACTACATGGCGCTGGTGCAGCTCGTCGATGGCAGCTGGTTGTCCTTCACGCCCCCTGAGCGCAGCTGGGGCTTGGACGCAGGCGCGCGTATCGCCGTGATCATCGCCTTGGGGCTGGTCGCCACCTTGCTGGTCGCCTGGCTCGCCACCCGCCAGCTGGCCAACCCACTGCAGCGCTTCACCACTGCCGCGCGGCGCTTCGGCGACGACCTGCAGGCGCCGCCCATCGATGTCGAAGGCCCCGAGGAGATCCGCCAGGCCATTATTGCCTTCAACACCATGCAGGCGCAGATCCAGCATTTCGTCGGCGAACGCACGCACATGCTCGCGGCGATTTCCCACGACCTGCGCGCCCCGTTGACACGCATGCGGTTGCGCAGCGAGTTCATGGAGGACGAAGACCATCAGCGCAAGCTAGTTCGCGACGTGGATGAAATGCAATCGATGATCAACGCCGCCCTCGCTTTCTTCCGCGAGGACACGCACCGGGAGCAACCCACCGCGTTCGACCTTTCCGAGTTGCTGCAGACCATCGTCGACGATTACCGCGACCAGGACATCGCCATCGGCTTCGATGGGCCTGCGCACCTGGTCTACGATGGTCGCCCGCTGGGCATCAAGCGTGTGCTGGTGAACCTTCTGGAAAATGCAGTCAAGTATGGGCAGCATCCCAGCATCTCGCTCAGGCAAAACGGACACGGGGTACGTATCGACGTCAGCGACCAGGGGCCGGGCATCCCGCAGGAGGCCCTGCAGCGGGTATTCGACCCGTTCTTCCGCCTCGAGGCCTCGCGCAACCGCGATACCGGTGGCGTCGGGTTGGGGCTGTCGGCGGCGAGGGCGATCGTGCGTGAACAGGGTGGCGAGCTGACGTTGAGCAATCGCGACGGCGGTGGGTTATTGGCGCGTGTCGAGCTGCCCCTGCGCAGCTGAAGTGGGAGCCGGTTAACGCCGACTCAGGGCCAGGTGGGCGGCAAATACCACGAACACCAGGCCGGTGGCACGGTCCGTCCACTTGATCACCGGCCCACGACGCAGTGCAGCAGCCAGCGGCTGGGTCGCGGCGATCAGGACGACCGCCCAGAGCAGGCCGAGCAGGACATGGATGCCGACCAGGCCGAAGGTCCAGGAGGGTCCGTGCCCTCGAGGTCAGTCCAGCAGCCCTAGCGGCGTGTCCACGTCGCGCAGCACGCCCGCATCCTCCACATCCACCCAAGCGCAATGCGCCCGATGCGCCCGGACTACCGACCGTGCGCCTTCGTCGCCCGTCAGCTGCATCAGCTGTGGCCAGAAGGCACGGCCAAACAATACCGGGTGCCCTGGCTGGCCCTGGTAACGGGGCAACAGGATGCTGTCCGCCGAGGCGGCATCGGCCAACTGGCGCAACGTCGAAGGAGCGATCCAAGGCATATCGCCCAGCAGGATGGCAACCGCCTCTGCCGGGCTGTCGCCGAGCGAGGCAACCCCAGCCGCCAGGCTATGCCCCATGCCAAGGGCGGCATCAGGGCTGTGCACCACCTGGCAGGCAGCTGGCAGCCCCAGGTCTTGCGCCACCTCACCTGGCCGCAGCACCACCCTGACCTCCCCGAACACCGCCAAAGCATGTTCGACACTCTGCCCCAGCACGCGGGTACCCTGCGCCAGGACAGCACGACGCTTGTCACCGCCAAAGCGCGCGCTGCGCCCGGCCGCCAGGACCAACGCAACGACCGTCACAGCGCCTCGCGGGCGATGCCGCTACGGGTCCGCAGAATGTCGGCGAGCACCGCCAAGGCGATTTCCGCAGGTGTCTTGCTGCCCAGGTTCAACCCAATGGGCGCATGGATGCGGGCCAACTGCCCCTCGTCCAGGCCTCCGATGCGCTGCAGGCGCTCACGGCGTTTGTCCGAGGTGGTGCGCGAGCCCATCACGCCGATATAGAACGCCTCGGTGCGCACGGCCTCGAGCATCGCCAGGTCATCGATCTTCGGGTCATGGGTCAGCGCCACCACCGCCGTGTCGCCATGGCAACCGCCATTGGCGATGAACACCGAAGGCAGCTCGCGGCGGACCTCGATGCCCTCGAGCACCACGCCTTCGAGCACCTCGTCGCGGGGGTCGCAGAGGATGACCTCGAACCCCAACCCCTTGCCGAACTCAGCGCAGAAATGCGCAACGCTGGAATACCCCGCCAGCAGCAGGCGCTGGGCCGCACCTACCCGCAGGCGAACGGTATCGGTGTCGTAGGCCACCCTTGGGCCCTGGCTGTGGTCGTCGCTCAGCCGACGCTGGCCATCGTGCAGGTCCACTTCGCGAAGCAGCCGGCGCTGTCCAAGCAGCGCCGACTCCAACTCACGTAAATGCGCCTGTACCTGGCAATCGGCTGGCAGGTTCTCCACCAGTACATCCAACACGCCACCGCAGGGCAGGCGGATATTGGAACGTGTGTCACTGCCATCGCCATAGCGCACCACGGTGGCAGGCTCTGCGAACTCGCCTTCGGCGACCCGGGCGAGGAAATCCTCCTCGACACAACCACCGGACAACGATCCCACCCAGTGCCCTTGGTCGTTGACCGCCAGCAGCGAGCCCGGCGCACGAGGCGCCGAGCCGTAGGTGAAGAGCACGCTGCACAGCCATACACGTTGGCCGGCGCCAGACCATTGCAAGGCCTGGCGCACCACTTGCAGGTCAAGATGCTGCACGGCTCACTCCGCGTTCAGGTGCGCAAGCTGCTGCGCACTGAAGTCGCCCGGCAAACCACCCCAGGCCTCGCGCAGGTAGTTGACCAGGTCGGCGACCTGCTGGTCGTCGAGCTTGTCGGCAAAGCCCGGCATCGGCTGCATGCGCTCGAACCCGGTGAACTGCTGCTCACGGATGCCTTCGAGAATCACCTTGGCCAGGTTGCGCGAGTCGGCCTGGCGCAGCACGGTATTGCCCTGCATGGCCACCGCGATGTGCGGCTTGCCCTCGCCTTCGACACCATGACAACCGGCGCAGACGTTGAGGTACTGCTGGCGGCCGCGCAGGGCGCTTTCGCCGAGCTTGTCCACTGGCACGGCCTGCACCACCTTGGCCGCGGGCGGCTGGTCACCCAGCAAGTAGGTGGCCATCGCGGCCAGGTCGGCATCCTCCAGGTGCTGGGTGCTGTGGTGCACCACCGGGAACATCTCGTTGAACATGCTGCCCTGGGCGCTGATGCCGTGCTTGAGGAAGGTGGTCAGGTCCGGCTGGGTCCAGCCACGCTCGGCCAGGTCCTGGGCCAGCAGGCTGGGCGCCAGGTAGCCACCGAGCAGGCCACCGGTCAGGCGCTTGTCCTGCTCCAGGGCCCCGATACTGTTGCGTGGGGTATGGCACTCACCGCAATGGCCAAGCACTTCCACCATGTATTGCCCGCGCTGCCAGGCCTCGCTCTTGCCTTCGGTAGGCTGCAGCTGGACGCTCTTGCCATACAGCATGTTCCACCCGGCAAGGCCCATGCGCACGTTGAACGGGAAGCTCAGGCTGGTTTCGGGCGCCGGCCGGTTGATCGGCGGCACCGTCATCAAGTAGGCATGGATGGCATCGGCGTCTTCACGCTTGAGCAAGTGGTAGGAGGTATAGGGCATGGCCGGGTACAGGTTGGCGCCGTCCTTGCGCTTGCCCTCGGTGAGGGCGGCGAAGAATTCGTCGCTGCTGTAGTCACCGATGCCGTACTGCTTGTCCGAGGTGATGTTGGTGCCGTAGATGGTGCCGAACGGCGAATGGATCGGCAGGCCACCGGCGAACGGCGCCCCACCTTCGGCAGTGTGGCAGGCCATGCAGTCGGCGGCGCGGGCCAGGTATTCGCCACGCTTGACCTGGGCCTGGTCGGCCGCCTGGGCCCCGAGCGACAACACCGCGCCCACGGCCAGGGCGAGGCCGGAAAGAACTCGCAGCATGCTCAACCCTCCTTGACCAGGCCGAGGTCGCTGAGCACCTCGCGGGTGGCGTCGTAGTAACGCACGTACCCGGTGCAGCGGCAGATGTGATGGCCGAGGCTGGCTTCGATGGCCCCCTCCAGCTCGCTTTTCTTCAGCGGTTGACGCTGGGCCTTCTCCACCAGCACGGTGGCGGCGTTGACGAAGCCCGGCGCGCAATAGCTGCACTGGAAGGCGAAGCGGTCGACGAACTTCTGCTGGATCGGGTTCAGTTCGCTGAGGTTGCCGGCCTCGTCATGCTTGGCATGGCCTTCGATGGTGCGCACTTTCTTGCCTTCGAAGTAGTGCGCGCCGGTGATGCAGGTGCGCACTTCCTCGCTGGTGCCGTCGGGGTTGTCGACGATCACCACGCAAGCGTGGCAGATGCCCTGGCCGCAGCCCAGGCGCGAGCCGGTGAGGTTCTGGTATTCGTGCAGGTAGTCGATCATCGCCAGGTCCTCGGGGACCTCGGCCGGACCGACGGGTTGACCGTTGAGGGTCATCTGGAGCGGACGGTTAGCCATTGAGGGCCTCCTTGACGCGGGCTGGAGTGATGGGCAGGTCGCGAACACGCTTGCCGATGGCATGGGCCACGGCATTGCCGATGGCACCGACCACCGGGATCATCACCACTTCGGCGATGCCCTTGGAAGGGTCGGTGGGTGACAACGGCGGCAGGATTTCGCTGGTCTGCTTCCACACCGCCACGTCCTTGGCCATCGGCAGGCGATAGCGGTTGAAGTTCCAGTTCCCCTCGCCCGGGCCGCCCTCGTACAGCGGCATCTCTTCGGTCAAGGCATGGCCGATGCCCATGGCGATACCGCCTTCGAGCTGGCCCTTGACCAGTTCCGGCACCAGCACCCGGCCGCACTCCACCCAACTGTGGTGGTTGAGCACCTGGACTTCGCCGCTGCCTTTGTTCACCTTCACTTCCACCAACGTCGCCACCGGGCTGTAGTAGGTCACCATGGCGTTGTTCAGCTGGGTGGCCGGGTAGGCCGCGTTCTGCCGGTCCAACAGGTGGTAGTTGGCGCTGTTCATCTGCGCCTTCTTCGCGTTCGGGGCACCGTCGCCGTACTTGACCGCCAGCGCATCGAGCGGCAGGCGCTCGCGCACGCCGTCGATGACGAAGTCGGCTTCAGCCCAGCTCCAGCGGTTGAATGCGTGCACACTGACGCCAGTGACCAGGCCCATCTCATGGGCCTTTTTCGCCAGCTCCGCGAACGGAATGGGCGACAGGCCGTTGCCGGTGAGCTCGCCGTTGACCCACACCGCGTTCTCGCGGCGCACCACCAGCGGGTTGGCCTGGCCGCCATACGGGCCCTGACGCCACAGCGAAAGCGCCGCTGGCCACAGACCATGGTTGAACAGCACACGCGCCGCTTCGCGGGTGGCGTGGCTGAAATAGAAGGCCGAGTTGGTCGCCGAGGATGGCGAGGCCAGCTTGCCGACCCAGCGCGGATCGCGCAGCGCGGCATCCTGCTCGGCCTGGCTCATCAGGTAAGGGTTGCCGCTGGTGGCCAGTTTCAGCTCCGGCCATTCGGTTTCGGCAGTGGTCACCTCATCGGCCGGGCGTCCCAGGAAGTCGCTGACCACGAAAGCCTGGGAGGTCGACATGCCGGTGCCCAGCTCAGTGCCGATGTGGCGCAGGCTGATACGGCCATCGGCGGTGAACTCGATACTGGCCATGGGCGCTTCGGCACCGGTGCCGAAGTCTTTCTGGCAAATGGCGAAGCCGACGCCGTACCAATTGTGCGGGTCCTTGGCTTCCATCGCTTTCTTGTGCGCGTCGCGGTTTTTCCACACCTCGTGTGCGCTGGCCTTGTCGAGGATCTCGTGCAGGCGCAGGGCACCGGCGGGCACGGCGCCCTGGGTGTTCTTCATACCCGACTTGAGCGCATTCTTGCGGCGCAGCTCAATGGCGTCGACGCCGAGGCGGTTGGCGACCTCATCGACCATCATCTCGGTGGCCGCCATGCTCTGCAGCGTCCCGTAGCCACGCATGGAGCCGGCTTCGACACCTCGGGAATGGTAGACGGTCACCGCCAGGTCGCTCTGCGGCATGTAGTAGATCGACTGCGCGGCAGTGGCCCCCACTGCAGCCACCGACGGGCTGTAGTTGATGCGCCCGCCTCCGTCGACACTCATGTCGGCGCGGAAGATCTTGAAGCTCATGTCGTTCTTGTCCACGGCCAGCTGGTAGCGGATGTCGAACGGGTGGCGCTTGATGCCGCTCTGGAACTGCTCGTAGCGATCGTTGGCCAGGCGGATAGGCACACCGGCCCCATACAAGGCGGCGACGGCGGCGTAGAACACGAAGATGTTGTTGTCCTTGGAGCCGTAGCCGACGGTGTAGCCGGGGTGCATGTTCAAGTTGTTCAGCGCGAAGCGCGACGGCTTGATCATGTGCACGCATTCCTGCGCCACTTCGAACGGGCATTGGGTGGCCACAACGAAATGCAGGGTGCCGGTGGCCGGGTCGTACCAGCCGTTGCCGTTGTCCGGCTCCAGCGCTGCAGGCTCGATCGATGGAGTCTTGTAGCGCTCGTCGAACAGCAACCAGTCCTGCGGCGGCTGCTTGAGCTGCTCATCCATGCGCTGGGCATAGAACATCCCTTGCTCGGTCAGGGTGCCGTGCTGCTTGGGCTCGGCGGTCCACACCGGCTTGCGCGCAAGGATGGTGGGGAACAGCATGGAGTTCTTCAGGCTGGAGAACGTGTCCTCGTCGAACGGCGTCTGGCCGCCGACCCGCACGAAACGGAAGCTGCCATAAGGGTCACGCTGGTACAGCGGCGCCTGGGCGCCATAGCGGATCGCCTTGTCGTTGAACTGCAGCTTGAGCTTGGCCTGGCGGAAACGCTCGAAGTCGTGCCAGATCAGGATCGCCACGGGGTGACCGATGAACATCGGCACCTTGCCAGGTGGCAACAGAGGATCCGGCGAATGGGCCTCAGGCCAGGCGATGCCGTCCTTTTCCAGGTCGGCCGCGGTGACGACACGGTCCGGCTGCAGGTCGGCGCCCAGCCACGCCAGGTCATGGCCTGCATAGATGCGGTCGGCCTTGGTGGTCTTGAGCAACAAGGCGTGGCCCTGCTGCTGGGGCCAGCCGGGCATGTCCTTGGCGCGGATGTCGCGGGCGAACACCTTGTTGCCGCACACCTTAGACAGCGCATCGTTGCGAAAGCGTGCCTTGCCATCATGGCTCATCCACTTCTGCGGCGAAGTGGTGACACTGTTTTCCATCAGGGCGGCGAACGCCTGGCTGCCGAGCGGCGCGAGGGTCACCCCCACGCCAGCGATCACGCCGCCTTGCAGGAAGGCGCGCCGGGAAATATCACGGTTGGTCATGCTTCATCCTCTGGGCAGAGCGCGCCTGCCCATGACGTATTCTGGTACTTGATAGCTCGGAGGGCGGAATCATTGACGTTCCGAAAGCAAGGTCGGAGTGGGGACCACAAAAACTGACCTCGGCGTCAAGTTTAACGCACTCACCGCTCGCCTGGCAAAGTCAAGCGGGCAACTTGTCGCGCCTTTGCTGTCGCGCCGAGGCGCGGCGGGGCTAGCGGCTAGCGCTTGCACCGCGCCAATACCACTTGGCAGGTGTTGGGCGTACCGCCGGAACGGCCGGCGTAGCGGATGCAATTGTTGAGGGATTTCTGCCGGGCGATGCCAAGGCTCGCGCCCCAGGCCAGGCCGCCCTCGCCTGCCGTCGGCAATGCCTTGGCGAAGCAGTTCGAACCTTGGGTGGCGGCGACATAACGCGTAGTGCTCGCTTTTCGAGTACAGCCGGCGGTGCTGGCCAGGCTGATGATGAGCAAGGCACACAGGCCCCACGAGGCGACTTCAGAAGGTGTCTTGGCCCACATGCTGCTACTCCAGCGTTCAGAAACAGGGCGAGGCCGGGGCCCCCGGACAAGGCTTCCGGCAGCCTCGATTACAAGCGAAGCCCGTTTGAAGTAAAGCAGGCATAGCCATCCCTGCAACGCCAAAATGGCCCCAGGGCAGGGCGTCTTTCGTCCCCCGAAGGGGAAAGGCATTTGAGAAATTTCGCCATGGAAGGTACGGTTTCTGCTTCCTTCGAGCTCGCCAGTCTGGGCAACGGCGTTCATTCAAGGTGCTAGCCTTGGAAAATGCCTACGTGCCCAGGTGCGCGATGCTCACTGTTTTAAAAGGAGAAAACTGCCGCAATGACTGCAGCCGCCAAACCCAGGAGCACCCTCAACCCTCCCGTCTTCTACAGCAGCGCCATACTCATCTTTCTGCTCGTCCTGTATGCCACCGCATTTCAGGAACATGCCCAAACACTGTTCGAACACGTCCAGGCCTGGATCGTCACCAATGCCAGCTGGTTCTACATCCTCACCGTGGCGCTGGTATTGATCAGCGTGGTGTTCCTCGCCGTCAGCCGCTATGGCGATATCAAGCTGGGCCCCGACCACAGCGAACCGGACTACCGCAAGAGCACCTGGTTCGCCATGCTCTTTTCCGCCGGCATGGGCATCGGCCTCATGTTCTTCGGCGTGGCCGAACCGGTCATGCATTTCACCAGCCCCCCGGTAGGTGACCCCGGTACCGTGGCCGCCGCGCGCGAAGCCATGAAGATCACCTTCTTCCACTGGGGGCTTCACGCCTGGGCGATCTATGCCATCGTCGCCCTGATCCTGGCCTACTTCAGCTTTCGCAACGGCCTGCCCCTGACCTTGCGCTCGGCACTCTACCCATTGATCGGCGAGCGGATTCACGGGCCGATCGGCCATGCCGTGGATGTCTTCGCCATCCTCGGCACCGTATTCGGCGTGGCGACCTCGTTGGGCTATGGTGTGCTGCAGATCAACAGCGGTTTTCACCATGTGTTCGGCCTGCCAGTGAACCCGACGGTCCAGGTGATCCTGATCACCGCCACCTGCGCCCTGGCCACGCTGTCGGTGGCCAGCGGGCTGGACAAGGGCATCCGCATCCTCTCCGAGCTCAACCTGGGCCTGGCCGTGGTGCTGATGCTGTTCGTGCTGCTGCTCGGGCCGACCGTGTTCCTGCTGCAGACCTATGTCCAGAACACGGGGGCCTACCTCTCGGATATCGTCAACAAGACATTCAACCTCTACGCCTACGAGCCCACCGACTGGATCGGCGGCTGGACCTTGCTGTATTGGGGCTGGTGGTTGTCCTGGTCGCCCTTCGTCGGCCTGTTCATCGCGCGCATTTCCCGCGGCCGGACCATCCGTGAGTTCGTCTGCGGCGTGTTGTTCGTGCCGGCAGGTTTCACTCTGCTATGGATGACCGTATTCGGCGACTCGGCGATCCACATGATCCTCAACGACGGCGTGAAGGAGCTGGCGACGGTGGTCGGCCAGGACAGCTCCCTGGCACTGTTCGTGTTTCTCGAGCGGTTCCCGTTTTCCAGCATCGTTTCACTGATCGCCGTACTGATGGTCGTGGTGTTCTTCGTCACATCGGCCGACTCCGGGGCGCTGGTGGTGGACATGCTGGCCTCCTCCGGGCAAGGCCATTCGCCGCTGTGGCAACGCATCTTCTGGTCGGTAAGCATCGGTGCGGTCGCCATCGCGCTGCTGTTGGCCAATGGGCTCAAGGCGCTGCAGACAGCGACCATCGCCAGTGCGCTGCCCTTCGCAGTCATCCTGCTGACCGCGATCTGGGGCTTGTTCAAGGCCTTGAACCTGGACGCGACACGCCGCGGCCTGCGCAACCAAGCGTTGCCCGCACCTCGGCACACCCGTCAGCCTCACGGAGGCTGGCAGCGGCGCCTGCGCAATATCGCCATGATGCCGCGCCGGGCCCATGTCACCCGCTTCATCGCCGAGGTGGTCAAGCCCGCCTGCGAAGAGGTGGCCGTCGAGCTGCGCAAGCAAGGCTATGAGGTAACGGTGAACGAGCGCGACGACGGGCGTGTGACCCTCGAACTGTCCCACGCCGGCGAAGGGCGATTCTTGTATGAAGTACGCCCGCGTGCCTTCAACACACCCAGCTTCGTCATGCGTGATACCGAGGACGCAACCGATGCGCGCAAGTACTTCCGCGCCGAAGTGCACCTGCGCGAAGGCGGCCAGGACTACGACATCATGGGTTGGGGCCGTGACGACGTGATCGGCGATATTCTCGACCAGTACGAGCGTCACCTGCATTACCTGCACGTGGTCAGGTGATACCTACCCTGCCGAGCCTGCGGCGTTGCCACAGGCCCAGGCCTACCGATGCGGTTGCTGGAAGGTCCGCGGCGGCAACCCGAACTCGCGCTTGGACATGGCGAGGAAGTGAAGGAAAAGGATCCATGGACAATTTCGTGATCATTTCCGGCTGTTCAGGTGGCGGCAAGTCCACGCTGCTGACGCAGCTCAAGCGACGCGGCCATGCTGTGATCGAAGAACCCGGACGGCGCGTGGTGCAGCAGCAAGTTCGCGACCAGGGCCAGGCGCTGCCCTGGCTCGACCTGGTCGGCTTCCTGCGCAGGGTCATGGACATGGCCCTGGCCGACTACAGGTCGGCTGCGCAGAACACTACGCCGTGGGTGTTCTTCGACCGTGGCGTGATCGATGCCGCCGCGGCCCTGGAGCGCCTTACGGGCGAGCCCGTGCTGGCGGCCGTGGCCGAGTCCTGCCGTTATCACCGGCAGGTATTCCTGACGCCGCCTTGGCCGGAGATCTATGTGCAGGATGCAGAGCGGCGCCACGGCATGCAGGCTGCACTGGAGGAGTACGAGCAGTTGCAGGGCGTCTATCCTGCCCTCGGCTACCAGGTATCGCTGCTGCCCAAAACCCCTGTCGCCGAACGCGCCGACTTCCTGTTGCGCACGTTGGCTGGCCACTGAAACACAGCCTCGAACGACAGCCTGCACCAGCATGGCCGGGTACAACGGGCCATCGCCTTCATGCGCACCAACCTAAGCGGTACTCACGTCACATCTCGACCTGGGTACCCAATTCGATCACCCGGTTGAGCGGCAACTGGAAGTACTTCAGGTTGCTGTTGGCATTCTTCAACAAGAACGCGAACAATTGCTCGCGCCACCGCGCCATGCCCATGCGCCGGGTGGCGATCACCGTCTCGCGGCTGAGGAAATAGGTGGTGCGCATTGGGCTGAAGTCCAATCCTTCACGCTGGCACAGGCTCAAGGCCAGTGGTACATCGGGCTCCTCGATGAAGCCGAAATGCAAGGTGACACGGAAGAACCCTTCGCCGAAGGCTTCGACCTCACAGCGTTTGTCGGCACTGACCCGTGGCTCGTCTTCCGACACCACGGTCAGCACCACCACCTGCTCGTGCAGTACCTGGTTGTGCAACAGATTGTGCAGCAACGCATGCGGCACGGCATCGGTACGGGCACACAGGAACACGGCCGTGCCCTGCACACGATGGGGCGGCTGGGCCTGCAAGCTGGCGATGAACAAATCCAGCGGCAACGCCGCTTCGTCCAGGCGCTCGACGATGATCTTGCGCCCGCGCTTCCAGGTGGTCATCAGGATGAACAGCGCCACCCCGGCGACCACCGGAAATGCACCGCCCTGCAGGATCTTCGGCGCATTGGCGGCGAAATACAGGCTGTCGACCAGCAGGAAGCCCAGCAGCATAGGGATGGCCAGCCAGCGCGGGGTTTTCCAGGCCAGCAGCACCACCGCGGACGACAGCAGCGTGGTGATCAGCATGGTGCCCGTTACGGCCACACCGTAGGCCGCCGCCAGTGCGCCCGAGGACTCGAAGCCGATCACCAGCAGTACCACGCCGACCATCAACGCCCAGTTCACCGTTCCGATGTAGATCTGCCCCTGCTCCTCGCTGGAGGTGTGCTGGATGAACATACGCGGCACATAGCCCAGCTGAATGGCCTGGCGCGTCAGCGAAAAGGCGCCGGAAATCACCGCCTGGGAGGCAATGATGGTGGCCAGCGTGGCCAGAGCGACCATCGGCAGCAACGCCCAGCCGGGGGCCAGCAGGTAGAACGGGTTGCGCACCGCCTCGGGGTTGCCGAGAATCAGCGCGCCCTGCCCGAAATAGTTCAGCACCAGCCCCGGCAGCACCAGCATGAACCACGCTCGGGCGATGGGCTTGCGGCCGAAATGTCCCATGTCTGCATACAGTGCCTCGGCGCCGGTCAGGGCCAGCACCACCGCCCCCAGGATGGCCACGCCCACGCCTGGGTGCAGGACGAAGAAACGCACCGCCCAGGCGGGGTTGAGCGCCTGCAGCACCTCGGGGCGTTGCACGATCCCATGCACCCCCAACGCCCCTAGCACGACGAACCACAGCACCATCACCGGCCCGAACAGGATGCCGATGCGCGCGGTCCCGTGCTTCTGGATCAGGAACAACCCCACCAACACGATCAACGAAAGCGGCACGACCCAATGCCCGATCCCGTCGAAGGCAAGCTCCAGCCCCTCCACGGCCGAAAGCACGGAAATGGCCGGGGTGATCATGCTGTCGCCATAGAACAGCGCCGCACCGAACAGGCCCAGCAGCACCAGCACTCGGCTCAGCTGCGGATAGGGCGCCGCGGCCCGCCGCGCCAGCGCGGTGAGGGCCATGATGCCGCCCTCGCCCTGGTTGCTGGCGCGCAGGATGAACAGGACGTACTTGATCGACACGACCCAGATCAGCGACCAGAACACCAGCGACAAGACCCCGAGCACGCCTTCCGGGGTGGGCTGCACGCCGTAATGCCCGGCGAACACTTCCTTGAGCGTGTACAACGGGCTGGTGCCGATGTCGCCATAGACCACACCAGCAGCGGCGACGAGCAGGCCAAGGCCTGTGGTTTTCGAAGAAGGGGAATGATTCGCAGCAGTCGCGGCTTCGCTCACGGATGACTTCTCTGGGCAGACGGTAAACCGCGCCCAGTATCGCTTCCCGCCATGAGCCTAGGCGTAAAAAGAGCGTAAAAAACGCGTGTTCATCCCGTTGCTGAACGGTACCGCTTCACCCGGTACATCTCGCCATCGGCACGGCTGAGCAAGGTATCGGCGTCCTCGCCATCGCCCGGGTAGCAGGCCACACCGATGCTGCAAGACGGCATCTTCAACCCGCCAAGCTCGCCGCCCGGCGGCTCGGCCATGGCGGCGAGGATCTGCTCGACCTTCTCGTAGACGGCGCCTGGGGCATCAAGGTCCGTCAACAACACGGTGAACTCGTCGCCGCCCATCCGCGCCACGGTATCGGTCTCGCGCACGCAGCCCTCCAGGCGCCGGGCGACCTCGCACAGCACCCGGTCGCCGGTGGCATGGCCGTGAACATCGTTGATGCCCTTGAAGTCATCGATATCGAGGAACAGCAACGCCAGGGTGCTGCCGTGGCGGCGCGCCGCGCGCAGGGCTGCGTCCAGGCGCACATTGAACACCGAGCGGTTGGTCAGCTTCGTCAGCGGGTCGTGGTGGGCCAGGAACCGCAGCTCCTCCTCGGCCTGGGTCAGGGCCGTCACGTTGCGCGCAACGCCGATCCGCGCACCCACCTCCTCCGACCAGGAAGCCGCCCACAGGATGTGCACGATAGCGCCATCCTTGCGAATGTAACGGTTACGAAAATCGATGTGGGGGTGGCCGTTCATGATGCGAATGATCGACGCGCGGGTCGCCGCCAGGTCGTCCGGGTGCATGTATTGGGTGATGGGCGTGCCGACCAGCTCCTCGGGCCGGTAGCCCAGCAGCGCCTGGCAGGCATCGCTGACGAACACGATCTGGTTGTCCCGATCGACCACGAAGACCGTATCCAGCATCAGGTGGATAAGCCGTGGGTACAGCGCTTGCAGGTCAACGGGCATAGGTCGGCGGGGTCCGGTTCATACGGGCTTGAGCATAGCCCGACGGCGAGGGTGTGTGTGTTTCTAGTGCATGTGCCAAGGCCGCGTCAAGCCGGCGCTGACGCCTGCAATCGGGCGCCTTGAGCATTTCGGTGATGATGGCGTGGCGGTGCCTCTTGAGGCCCTATAGGTCAATGGTTGCCAGCCTGAAGGAGGGCGCGGACGGCTAGCGTGATATCACTTTGATAATATGGCTCGGCGCCCAAACCCGTTCTAGCATTAACAACCTGTCTCCAGCATGCCTGTGCCCATGAGCGGTATCGCGCACTGTTCATGCACCGAGCAAGACACACGATCACCAGACGCATTGATGCATAAGGTCTGCCATGCGACTTTCAACGTTCATCCTGGACAACATGGAAAGCATCCTGCAAACGTGGGAAGCGTTCGCCCGGTCCGTAGAGACACCGAACCGGAGCTTGAGCGCCAATGGCCTGCGCAACCATGCCGAGTACATCCTGCGCACGGTGGCCCAGGACATGCGCACGCCGCAGACAGAGCAGCAGCAGATCGCCAAGTCCCATGGCCTGGGGCCATCTTCGCGCCATGAGACCCCCGCCCAGACCCATGCGGTGCTTCGCCTCATCGACGGCTTCACCCTCGACCAGATGGTGTCGGAGTACCGCGCCCTGAGATCGAGCGTCTTGCGCCTGTGGTTGGCACAAGACCCGGCGCAGCACAGCTACCAGGTCGACGACATGATCCGCTTCAACGAGGCGATCGACCAGGCGCTGGTCGAATCGATCGGTGCTTATGGGCAGGAAGTCGAGTCGACACGCAAAACCGTGCTTGGCGTGCTCGGCCATGACCTGCGCTCCCCCTTGACCGCCGTACTCATGGGCTCGGCCCTGCTGACCAAGAGCCCACAATTGAGTAGCCGCGAGAAAGACATCGCGGCCCAGATCGCCGCTAGCGCACAACGGGCGAACCAGATGGTCAAGGACCTGCTGGACCTTGCGCACTGCAACCTGGGTACCGGCATCCCGATCGTTCGCGCGCCCACGGAGCTGAACCGGGTCTGCAAGGCTGTCATCGAGGAAATCAAGGCCGGCAACCCCGGGCTCGACATCGTGCAGGTCGATGAGCGGAGCATCGTCGGCGCATTCGACGGCGCGCGGATGTCCCAGGTGTTCTCGAACCTGATCGGTAATGCGGTCCGTCATGGCGAAGCGCGCAAGCCGATCAGGGTCCTGCTTGGCGGCGACGTCGACCGGGTGATCCTCGAGGTGCACAACTTCGGCGAACCGATTCCCGCCAGCGCCCTGCCCTCACTGTTCAGCCCCAAGGCGCGTTACACCCAGTACACGGACAAACAGAAAAAGCCCACCGGGCTGGGCTTGGGCCTGTTCATCGTCTCGGAGATCGTCGAGGGCCACGGTGGGCGTATCGAGGTGGAGTCCAGCCATGCCCACGGCACCTGCTTCCGGGTGATCCTGCCGGCAGGCTGAGCCAGACGCTTTCCTGTGCCCAATCGCCGGCAAGCCGGCTCCCACCGAGGTTGCGCCGCTCTCAAGACCTGCGAAATCCCTGTGGGAGCCGGCTTGCCGGCGATTGGACGCAAAGCGGCCTCTTAACAGCAATTGAGGGCTTGGGGCTGCTTTGCAGCCCATCGCAGGCTGTCGCCTGCTCCCACCGAGATTGCACCGCTCTCAAGACTTGCGAAGTCCTGTGGGAGCCGGCTTGCCGGCGATTGGACTGCAAGCGCCTCAGTGCACCGTCAGCGAGCCTGCGCCACCGCATTGGCCCGGGCACGGTGCAGCTTCTTGTAGCTTTCGACCAGACGCAGATGCCGGTCGAGCCCTTCGAGCTTCAGGCTGGTCGGCGTCAGCCCATGGAAGCGCACACTGCCCTGCACCGAACCCAGCACCGCATCCATCCGCGCATCGCCGAACATCCGGCGGAAGTTGACCTCGTAATCGGCCAGCTCCAGCTCATCGTCCAGGGTCACTTCCAGCACCACGTTCAAGGCCTGGTAGAACAGCCCGCGCTCGACGGTGTTGTCGTTGAACTGCAAGAACGCCTCGACCAGCTCCTTGGCCGCTTCGAACTCCTGCAAGGCCAGGTAGATCAGCAGCTTGAGCTCGAGGATGGTCAGCTGGCCCCAGGCGGTGTTGTCATCGAACTCGACGCCGATCAGGGTCTTGATATCGGTGTAGTCGTCCAGCTCGCTGTCCTCCAGCCGCTCGACCAGGGCTTGCAGGGCCTCGTCGTCGAGGCGGTGCAGGTTGAGGATGTCGGCACGGAACGCCAGGGCCTTGTTGGTGTTGTCCCAGATCAGGTCTTCCACCGGGTAGATTTCCGAATAGCCCGGTACCAGGATGCGACAGGCGGTTGCCCCGAGGTGTTCGTATACCGCCATGTACACCTCCTTGCCCATCGACTCGAGAATGCCGAACAGGGTCGCGGCTTCCTCGGCGTTGGAGTCCTCGCCCTGGCCGGAGAAGTCCCACTCGACGAACTCGAAGTCGGCCTTGGCACTGAAGAAGCGCCACGACACCACGCCGCTGGAATCGATGAAGTGTTCGACGAAGTTGTTCGGCTCGGTCAACGCATGGCTTTCGAAGGTAGGCTGCGGCAGGTCGTTCAGGCCTTCGAAACTACGCCCCTGCAGCAGCTCGGTCAGGCTGCGCTCGAGCGCCACCTCGAAGCTTGGGTGGGCGCCGAACGAGGCGAACACGCCACCGGTGCGCGGGTTCATCAGGGTGACGCACATCACCGGGAATTCGCCGCCCAGCGAGGCATCCTTGACCAGCACCGGGAAGCCCTGCTCTTCCAGGCCCTGGATACCGGCCAGGATGCCGGGATACTTGGCCAGGACCTCCTGCGGCACATCCGGCAGGGCCAACTCGCCCTCGAGGATCTCACGCTTGACCGCCCGCTCGAAGATCTCCGACAGGCACTGCACCTGCGCCTCGGCCAGCGTGTTACCGGCGCTCATGCCGTTGCTCAGGAACAGGTTTTCGATCAGGTTCGAGGGGAAGTACACCACCTCGCCATCGGACTGGCGCACGTACGGCAGCGAGCAGATACCGCGCTCGACGTTGCCCGAGTTGGTGTCATACAGGTGAGAACCCCGCAGCTCGCCCTCCGGGTCGTAGATTTCCCGGCAGTACGGGTCGAGGATCTCTGCCGGCAACGCATCCTTGCGGCCCGGCTTGAACCAGCGCTCGTCCGGGTAGTGGACGAAATCAGCGTTGGCGATTTCCTCGCCCCAGAACTGGTCGTTGTAGAAGAAGTTGCAATTCAGGCGCTCGATGAATTCACCCAGGGCCGACGCCAGGGCGCTTTCCTTGGTGGCGCCCTTGCCGTTGGTGAAGCACAGCGGCGACTGTGCGTCACGGATGTGCAGCGACCACACATTGGGCACGATGTTGCGCCAGGAGGCGATCTCGATCTTCATCCCCAGGTCGGCAAGGATCTGCGACATGTTGGCGATGGTCTGCTCCAGCGGCAGGTCCTTGCCCGCGATGAAGGTGCGGGTGTCGTCGCCAGGGTTCACCATCAGCAGCGCCTGGGCGTCGGCGTCCAGGTTCTCGACTTCCTCGATGATGAACTGCGGCCCGGTCTGCACCACTTTCTTGACCGTGCAACGGTCGATGGAGCGCAGGATGCCCTGACGGTCTTTCTCGCTGATGTCGGCCGGCAGCTCGACCTGGATCTTGAAGATCTGGTTGTAGCGGTTCTCCGGGTCGACGATGTTGTTCTGCGACAGGCGGATGTTATCGGTGGGAATGTTGCGCGCGTTGCAGTACACCTTCACGAAGTACGCCGCACACAAGGCCGACGACGCCAGGAAGTAGTCGAACGGGCCAGGGGCCGAACCATCACCCTTGTAGCGGATGGGCTGGTCGGCCACGACCGTGAAGTCATCGAACTTGGCTTCAAGACGAAGGTTGTCGAGAAAGTTGACCTTGATTTCCATGCGGGAATACCGTGATAAAAAGCAGAACAAAATGGCTGCCATTATCCGGGTTTTGCGGCGAAACGGCTAACTTTTCATGCCTCCGGGCAACCCGTGCCCGGAGGCATGCCTGGGTCATTCCAGCAACTGTTCCAGGCTCGGGTCGCGGATCACCCGCTGCATCGGCTGTGGCGCGGCATGGCCGGGCTTGGCCATCTTCAGCTTCATGCTCGCGACCTTGGCACAGGCGTTGCCGCCGTCGGCGTAGATGCCGCTCATGTCACATTTCCATTGGTAGAAGTTCACCAGGCCGCCCGACATCTGCAGGCTGTAGTCGGTGCTCTGGGTGCCTGCCGTGAACGGTACCCCCGCCGGGATGTTCTGGAACCATTTCATCCACTCATCCGACCCTACCGCTGGCGGGTTCGCCTGGAACAGCGGGTTCATGATCGCCACCTGGGGCGCCTCGGCGGTCATGTGGCAGCTCAGGCAGGAGCTGTTGGGGTTGTCCACCGGCCCGTTGAGCCGGCCGTTCCAGCCCAGGTGGGTCGGCGGCAACTCTTGGGTGTCGGCGTTGATCGCGGTCTGCTGCAGCGCGGGGTTGATCTTGGTGACGGTCGGCTCCGGGTTGGTGTAGTCGTTGCTGGTGACCTGCGGGTCATTGCCCCACATGATGCCCACCGGCACCAGGTTGTCCCAACCGGCCTTGCCGGTCTTGGCGCCGTTGTACTGGAAGGTGCCGAACAGCCAGCCGGTGTCGCTCATGCGGGTATCACGCACGGCGATGTCCATCTGGATCAGCGCCACCTCCTTCACCTGGCGGTTGGCGGACTGAAAGGTCTCGGTGATATAGCCCTGCCACAGCACCGGGTTGGCCAGGAACGGCACCGTGCTGCGGTCGATATCGGCGAACAGCGCCTTGCACACCACGGTGCCGTTGGCGAAGCTGTTGGGCTTGGAGGTGAAGCTTGGGTCGGGATTCTGCGGGTCCTTCCAGACCTGGCCGAGGGTGTAGGCGCCGATGTCGTTGTAGATACCCACCGCGTAGGTCTGCCCGGTCGCGGTCTGCCCCGCCGCCAGTTGCCTGGCCTGGATCTGCGCTTCCTTGGTCAGGCCGTGGATTCCTTCGCGCCCCAGCGGCCCGTAGTGCTGCCAGGGCATGTGGTACCAGTTGCGCACCTTGTTGTTCTGCACGTACCAGTCGGCCTCGACGTTGCCTTCCAGGCAATAGGCCTTCGCCGCGTCCATGTAGGCGCGCCAGGTCTCGAAGTTGTTGTCCGGTTTGCCCGGCAGCAGCTTGAAGAACGCTGGCAAGGTGCCCTGGGGTGGCGTGCTGGGGTAGCTCTGGCTGAGGGTGAAGGTGGGGCCCTTGTAGCTCTCGGGCGGTGCATAGCCATAATCCGGGTAGGTGCCGGCCTGGGCCGCGAGGCTGAACAGGGCGGCCGTCATGGCCAAGGCTGCTGGCTTTCCTTGGAACGGGTTCATCACGGATCTCCTTGATCGCACAAGCCGGGCATCGCTCGGGCCCTTGCCCACCAATGCGGGGCTTCCATCATTGTTGTTGGTGGGCCCTGGCGTAGGCCAAGGCCGGCTTCACGGCTGGGCTGGGTCGTGGGCCTCCTTGGCGGTGCCGCCGGGACGAACGCGGCCGCCCCCCGCGACGAGAACGGGGGCGACCAGAAGGGAAAGGACATGAAGAGACGAGAAATGGCGCATGTCGACTCCTGTCGAGCATTGACCGTCTTCCTTGCTAACAGGTGTAGGCCATCCTGGGAAAAGTGCCATCCTTTTCACATCAAACTGTGAGCAGGACCGCAACCGACCGTGGCTACCTCAGAAGAAGCTGCGCTGCGCCTTGAGTGTCACCCTACCTTCGCAATAGCTGTTGATGCCCGCATAGGCGTCGCAGCCGCCACCGCGCAGGTCGGAGCTGCTGTAGATCAGGTTGAGGTCAATGCCCAGCCAGGGGCGCGAGAGTTCCAAGGACCAATCGTTGAACGTGTCGACATGGCTGCCATCGCCGATGGTGAAAGGCGTGCCGAGGCGGTGATGGGCAAGCTTGACGGAGACGTCGACATCGAACAGCGGCAACCGGCCGAAATCGGCGAACAACGTGCCGGTGCGGTTGCCGGGGTTGTCGCGCAGGGCGCCGCCGAAACGGCTGCCCAATACCGAAATGCCGCCGTACAGCGCATAGCTGTCGCTGTCGGCGAGGTTCGGCTGGCTGTAGTGGATCAACCCGGCCTCCAGGCCCAGGCTGTCGTCGAAGCGCCGCTTGTAGCCCAGGTAGCTGTCCAGGCGCAGGGTCGAGGTGGGAGTCAGGCCCATGCTGGGGGCGAACTGGCCGAAGTACCAGCCGCTGGGGTGACTGAGGTCCAGGCCACCGTGGAAGGCGCCAATGGCACTGGGGGAAATCAGCCCCTGGGCCATGCTGCGTGAAGCGGTCGTGCCCAGTTTGAAGTCGAAATCGCCCAGTTCGCGCTGGATCTGCTGGGCCAACAGCATGGGGCAGAAAAGCAGCGCCATGCTCGGCACCAGCCAGTGCCTGGTCATGGTCACCGTCCTGGAGTGCCTGCTTTGAAGTGCAAGAGGATAACGGGGTTGGTTGCCTGGGGGAACCGTGGCCATTTGGTCATGCCCTGTGTCCCGCGGCCCGGCAAGGCTCGCGGGAGCGGCGGTAGGCCGCCCCCGCGATTACATCATCACGTCACGGATTGACCTGGTACCCGCGCCCCTGCAGGCAACTGCTGTAGGCACTGGCCTGGGCCGAATCCTGGGCCTGGCCCTGGCTGCGCCGGTCCTGGCGGCGCTCCTGGCGTTGGCGCATCCCGCCCACTGCCGCGCCAGCCGCTGCTACTTCGCCGGCGCGGTTCTGCCGATACTGCTGCTTGGCGTCGTCACCCACCCTGTCGTAGAGCTCTTCATGCTGCCGACCGCGCACCTCGGCCCCCACCGCGCCGGCCGCGGCCCCGGCAGCCGCACCACGCAGGCGGCCACCGACATGCGGGGTGGAGGTCGTGCTGGCGCTCGCCGAATTGCTGGCGACGCTATTGCAATAATCCATATCCTGCTGGGTCTGCTGGCTGCTCTGGCCGTTCAACGGCACGACGGTCTGTGCCTGAACGGGCAGCGCGAACAGCAGCAAGCCCAGGTAACCCCATGTGAACGTACCCATGGCGTATCTCCGCGCAAGGAAGTCCCAACACACAGCGTAGCGCCTCCCCTGCCCCTACGCTGTGCGCCGGCGGGCACGGCGGCTGTCGAACCACACCAGCATGGCGCTTGCATACACCGACACCGCCAGGAACAGCGCGAACCGTATGGCAAATGCACGGTACACATCCTGGCCGGCCGCGCTGTCCTGTACCGACTGCCCCAGCAGAATCAGCATGGTGGTCAGGCAGCCGACCCAAAACGCCGGCCGTTGACCGCTCTTCACCTGCCCGTACAAGCGGCGCGCCTGCCAGAGGGCGAACAGCAACACCCAGAGAAAGAACATCCACACATGAACGAAAACGCTGAGCGCTCCCCACAGCAACACCGCGAGCACCCCAGCCAGCAGCGTGGAGCCGACCAGCTCCCGGGCGGCATGCCGGGCATCGGTTTCCTCGGCCTGCTGGCCCAGGCTCACCGCCTTCATGATCAGCGGCATGAAACGGTCCGGCGCCACCAGCGCCAGTAGGAACGCCGGCATGACGATGAGCGTGGCGCGGAAAGCGACCCAATCGACCTCCTCGGTGTCCAGCTGTGCGGCCCGTGCAGCGCTGCCCTGGCTGGGTGGTTCCGGAAACAAGGCATGGGCGAGCGCGCAGCCAAGGGCCGCCAGCAACATGCCCTTGGCCAGGGCTTCGACCACCGACAACGCCAAAGTGAAATCGTGGGTGCCGGCAGCGGCGATCATGGTCAGGCCGATCACCAGCAGGTTCGCCACCAGCCCGTTGCCGCCACGCAAGGCATAGCGGAACACCAGGAACAGCCCGACGCCGACCAGCAGTACGCCACTGACCGGGGCGTGGCGCAGCAGTGGGATCAACAGCAGACCACTGCCACAGGCAAGCAGCACCAACAGGCCCAACAAGGGCGCGGCACGCAAGGGCAGCGGCTGGCTGCGCATGGCCAGCAGCAACACCGCGAACACCGGTGCCAGGATCGGCACCGGCAGGCCCAGGCCGAAGCTTGCGGCGAGCGCCAGCGCGCTCCCCCAGGCCAGGCGCAGGGCACGCAGGCGACGCAGGTCAGTAGGCATAGGACAACCAGCTCATCAGCCACATGAAAGCCCGGCCCAGCAGGTTCAACGGGTTGCCCTCGCGCGGCAGGGCCATGACCTCGGCCTGCCCACCGACACGCAGGCTGGCCACGTTCACCCGCGGGTCACGGTCGAGCTCGACGATCACTGGGAAGCGCTGCGCCGAACGCAACCACTCGCGGCTGTTCTGCACCTGGGGCAGCGAGCCCGGCGGCGGGCTCTGGCCGGTGCTCACGCCATAGCCGATGCTGCGCACCCGCCCACGCAGCAACTCGCCCGGCAAGGCATCGAGCACCACCAGCACCGGCGTGCCAGGGCGCAGGTGGCCCAGGTTGTTCTCGGTCATGTCGGCGCTGATCCACACGTCATGGATCGTGATCAGGGTCATCACCGGGCTGCCGGCGCCGACATAATGGCCGACATCGGTGCGCAAGTCGGTGATCAAGCCATCTACGTCGGCGCGTACGACCGTACGGGCCAGATCCAACCGGGCTTTTTCCACATTGGCCACGGCGCTGCGCACCTGGGCGTTGTCCGCCTCGCCGCCGCCCTGCTGCTCACGGGCCCGCTCGACCTCGGCACGGGCGGCGACCACCTGGCTGGCGGCCTGTTCCCGTGTCGCCTGCGCGGCTTCCAGGCGCCTTACAGAAACCGTACCCGGGTCTTCCTGATACAACCGCTGCAGGCGCTCGGCATCCTGGTGCGCCTTGCGCGCGTTCGCCTGGGCGGCAGCCAGCGAGGCCTGGGCCACGTCGATACCGGCGGTGTGGGCGCCGATCTGCCGGCGCACGGTGTCGAGCTCGGCCTCGACCCGCGCCAGGGCAATGCGGTACTGGGCCTGGTCCAGTTCGAACAACACCTGACCCTTGCGCACCTCCTGGTTGTTGCCCACCGCCACCCGCTTGACTTGCCCGGCCACCTCGGCGCTCACCGGCACCACGTAGGCTTGCAAGCGGGCTTGCTGGGTATAGGGCGTGAAGCGGTCGGCGAGCAGGTACCAGAGCAAGCTCACGGCGATCGCCAGCAGCACCCAGCGCATGCTCTGGTCGGGCTTGGCGGGTGTCGGCGCAGGGGCTGGGGCTTCGCTCATTTCGTCTCACCGGTGTCATGGCCTGCCGGGGCCCGGCTGTCGAGCAGGTCCCCCCAGTCGGTACGTTGTTGCATCTGTTGGCGGGTATCGGGGGCGATGACAGGACGTTGCGGGTCCCAGCCCCCCCCGAGCGCCTTGTACAGGGCCACCAGGCTGCCGACCGCATTGCCACGGCTGACCAGATATCCGTCCTGCTGCTGTAACAGCAATTGCTGGGCATCGAGCACCCGCTGGAAATCGGCGAAGCCCTCGCGGTACTGCGAACTGGCCAGCGCCAACGAACGCTGCGCAGCCTGCGCGGCCTGCTGGCGAATCTCGGCGCTCTGCAGCGAGCGCACCAAGCCACTAGCGGCGTCATCGGCCTCACGCGCCGCTTCACGTACACCGCGCTGGTACTGCTCGATCAGTTGCTGCAGGCGGGCGTCTTCCACGCGCACGGCGTTCCTGCGCCGGCCATAGTCGAACGGGTTCCAGACCAGGCTGGGGCCAGTGGCCAGCTGCAAGCTGTCGGGCAACTGGCTGGCCGAGACGAACGTCCAGCCGATGCTGCCCAGCAGGCTCAACGACGGGTACAGGTCGGCCTCGGTCACGCCCACCAGGGCCGATTGCGCCACCACCGCCTGCTCGGCGGCGCGGATGTCGGGGCGACGCTGCAGCAGGCTGGCGGGCACATCCCGGAGCACGGCCTTGTCCGGCACGGGCAGCTGAGCATGGCGGGCTGCTAGTTCCGGCATAGGCCCCGGTGGCCGCCCCAACAGCGCGCACAGCACATTACGCAGGGCATTCAACTGGTTTTCCAGCTCAGGGATGGTCGCCTGGGTGGCCAGGTACTGGGTGCGTGCCTGCTGCCAGTCGAGCTCGTCATGCTCACCATGACGGAACAAGCGCTCGGTGATCTGCAGGCTACGTGCCTGGCGCTGGGCGTTTTCGTGGGCGATATCCAGGCGCGCCTCGACGGTGCGTAGGCTGAAATAGGTATCGGCCACCTGGGCGCGTAACAACACCATGGCATCGGCGTAGTTGGCCTGGGAGGCGAAGTACAGCGCATCGGCTGCCTCGACGGCGCGGCTGAAGCGCCCCCAGAAATCGATTTCCCAGGCAATGTCGAAGCCCAGGCTCGACTGCCAGAACACCGAGTCACGGGCATTGGCGCTGCCAAACTGGTCCTGTTTGAGGTAGAGATGCTCGCCCCGAAACTGCTGCACCTGGGGGTAGCGCCCGGTCTGGGCGATCGCCAATTGCGCGCGCGCTTCGGCGACGCGCAGGCCGGCCACGCGCAGGTCGGTATTATGGGCGTCGGCCTCGGCGATCAGCGCATCGAGCGTCGGGTCGGCGAATACCACCCACCACTGGCGCGAATCGGTGCCGGCCAAGCGGCTGGCCTGCTCCAGCTGGGGCGTGCTCCAGTGCTCCAGCCAGGGGGCCGGGACGAGCTGGAAGTCCGGGCCCACCTGGGTACAGCCACCCAGCAGGGCTGCCAGGCCCAGGGCACGACAGCGAAGGCGCCTCAGCATGGGCGGCCCAGGCTCAGGTCGCCGAGCCGGTGGGTTCTTCCGGCACCTGCTGCGCCACCCACTGCCAGAACAGGTTGTAGGCCACGGCCAGGATCACCGGGCCAATGAACAGGCCGATGATGCCCTTGACCACCATGCCACCCAGGGCACCGATCAGCACCACGGGCATTGGCACATCCACGCCCCTGCCCAGCAGCAAAGGTTTGAGCACGTTGTCGGCAAGCCCGGCGATGAAGGTATAGATGGCGAACACGATGGTCCCGACGGTGAAGCCTTCGGTGCTGAAGATATACACGATGACCGGCAGGGTGATGAGCGTCGCCGGCGCCTGGGCGATTCCCAGCATCAGGATGGCGATGGCCAGCATCCCGGCGCCGGGGACGCCCTTGATCACGAAACCGACACCGATCAGCAGCATCTGGATGAAGGCGATGCCGATGACGCCCTGTGCGACGGCGCGGATGGTCGCGGTACACAGCCTGACGATCGGCCTGCCCCGCTCCTCGCCCGAGACCCGAATGGCAATACGCTGGGCCGCCCGCTCGCCACGCTCGCCGAAGGCCATGATCACGCCGGAGATGATGATGGCGGCGATGAACAGCAAGAATGCACCACCGGCACTGGCAACCGCGCCCAGCACCGTGCGCCCAGCCTCCTTGAGATGGGGCATCAGGGTGTTCAACACCCCACTCAGGCTTTCCGAGGCGGCCAGCCACAGCCCATGGACGCGGGCGCCGACCAAGGGCCAGGTAGCCACCGAGTCGGGCGGCGGCGGCACGCTCCAGGCGCCACTCTTGAGCAGTGTCACCAGGCTGTCCACCGACTCGCCGATGGACACCACCACCAGGTAGATCGGCACCAGCAATACCACCAGCACCAGCAGCACCACCAAGGTGGCGGCATGGCCGTCCCTGAGCCCCATGCGCCGCTTGATCCGGCAATGCAGTGGGTAAAGAGTGACCGCGAGAATGACCGCCCAGAGCATCAGCTCCATGAACGGCTGGAACACTTGGAAGGCGAACATCACCAGGCCTGCCACCAGCCCTGCCTTGATGAGCACATCGAGCAGGCCCCGCGACAGGGCGCTGTCCAGCTTGAAACTTGGCTGCATGGTCCACCTCCGGTTGAGCCGTATCGCTAGGCCTGGGGTCGGCTGTCGCTGGCCGGCAAGTCGTCATCCTTCCCTTCAGCCTGCGCCTGCCGATGCAACGCGAGCAGCCACTGCGCCTCCTGCCGCTGGTAGCGCCGTACCCAGGCGGCGGCCTGGTCCTCGTCCTGGCCCAGGGCAATGAAGGCACGGCGGGCCATCTCCAGGCTGGAGTGGAAGGTTTCGCGGACCGGGTTGGCACCTAGGTCGAGCAGGCGCAGCACGTCTTCATGGTTGCGTGCTGCGGCAATGACGGGGACCTGCGGATAGTGCTGGGCCAGCAGTTCGACTGCCTTGAAGTTGACCTGGGCATCGTCGGTGGCCACGATCACCAACCCCGCCTCGCCCACCTTGGCCGCGCGCAGGATCTCCGCGCGCGACGGGTCGCCATAGAACGCCGCCGGCCCTTGCTTTCCGGCGTTGCGCCCAAGGGCTTCGAGGGAAGTGTCCAAGGCCACCAGACGCACGCCTTCGGCATGCAACATGCGAGCAATAGCGCCCCCCATGCGGCCAAGGCCTGCCACCACCACCTGTGGCGCCTCGTCCACCACCGGCAGGGTGCCGGGCGCTTCGGCCACCGGGCGCTCGTCACGCAGCCGGCGCGCCAGCAGCAGCATCACCAAGGGCACCACCGCCATCGACAAGGTGATGGCGAGCACCAACACGTCATGTACCTGCTGTGCCAGCAACCTGTACTCCAGCGCCAGCTTGAACACCACGAAGGCGAATTCGCCGCCGGATGCCAGCACCACTGCCAGGCACAATGCCTGGGCCCGGCCCAGGCCACCGACAGCGCGGCCCACCCCGAACAGCAGCGGCAACTTGATCGCCACCAGCAGCACCGTCAGCCCCAGCACCTGCAATGGCATGCCGAGCAGCAGGCGCAAGTCGGCGGTCATGCCCACGCCGACGAAGAACAGCCCGAGCAGCAGGCCTTTGAGCGGTTCGATCTGCGCTTCGAGTTCGTGCCGGAACGGAGACTCGGCCATCAGCACGCCCGCCAGAAAAGCCCCCAGCGCCATGGACACGCCCACATGCTCCATCACCCAGGCCGTGCCCAGCACGGCCAGCAGTGCAGTGGCGGTGGACAGCTCGTGCAACCCCGAGCGGGTTACCCAGAGAAATACCGGTTGCAGCAGGTAACGCCCCCCGACGATCACGATGCCGATGCCCACCGCGACCGCCAACAATGGCCGCGCGCCCTCAGCCGGTGCGCTGCCGCCTCCGGCCAGCAGCGGCACCATGGCGATCAGCGGAATGGCCGCAATGTCCTGAAACAACAGAATACCCACCGCTACCCGTCCGTGCGGCTTACCCAGTTCCTTGCGCTCGGCCAGCACCTGCAGGCCAAAGGCGGTGGACGATAGCGCCAGGCCCACGCCCAGCACCAGGGCTGCACCCGGCGACTGGCCGAACACCAGGTACGCTAGAAAGCCGAGCACCAGCGCCGTGAGCCCCACCTGCAGCGAGCCCACGCCGAACAAGGAGCGGCGCATTCGCCATAGCCGGCGCGGCGAAAGCTCCAGGCCAATGACGAACAACAGCATCACCACGCCCATCTCCGAGAGCCGCGCCACGTTCTGCGGGTTGTCGATCAGCCCGAGCAACGCCGGCCCGATCACCATGCCGGCAAGCAGGTAACCCGGCACCGCGCCCAGCTTCAGCCGCTGCAGCAACGGCACGAGCATGACAATGGCCAGCAAGAACACAACCGTCGCCTGCAACAGGCTACCGTCATGAGGCATTCACACCCCCTCTGCGACCCTGTCAGATATCGTCTGGGCACCACCGGACCAGGCACGCTCAGCACCACGCCGGAAAATGTGAAATTGAGTATGGGCGATTCATGGCAATCTGCTTCCCCTTTCCTGCCGATGCCTCGCCTACCTGCTCGCTCAACGGGCGGTCATCCGCCGCCGGTATTGGCGGGTGCGCAGGGCGTTGCCCCATTGCTGCACCAACAACGCCCACCAGGGCCAAACCCGGGGATGGCTTGCCTTGCCTCGGCTCAGCCGGCTCAGCTGGAACTTGACGACCGCCATGTTGGCGAGGGAGGCCAGGGTCTTGTTCTTCCAGGTGATCGGCGCAAGCTCGGGCGCGCTGGGCTTGCCTGCCAGCCAGTCACGGGGCAATGCGGGGTCGATCGCCAATGCCGTACCGATGCCCACCATGTCCACCCCGCTGGCGATCACCTGCTCGGCCACCGGCCGCCGCCGAATGCCACCGGTCACCATCACCGGCAGGGTCGCCACCGCACGAATGTCGCGGGCGAACTCCAGGAAATACGCCTCGCGGGCCAGCGTACGACCGTCCCGGGCTTGCCCCTGCATGGCAGGCGCTTCGTAGCTGCCGCCGGACAACTCCACCAGGTCCACCGCGAGCCCGTTGAGCATGCGCACCACCTGCCGGGCGTCGTCACCGGTGAATCCGCCACGCTGGAAGTCGGCCGAGTTGAGCTTGACCGCTACGGCAAAGCCGGGGGATACCACGGCACGCACGGCCTTGACGATATCCAGCAGCAGCCGGGCACGGTTTTCCAGGGGCCCGCCCCACTGGTCGTTGCGCCGGTTGGTCAGGGGCGAGAGAAACTGGCTGAGCAGGTAGCCGTGGGCGGCATGGATCTGCACGCCATCGAACCCGGCCAGTTCCGCCAGCCGCGCCGTGTTGGCGAAACGGCCGATGACGGCTTCGATGACCTGCGGGGTCATGGCCTGGGGGGTATTGAAAAGCCTGGACATCGAGCCCAGCGTCAACGGTACGGCCGAAGGCGCCCAAGTCGGTTGCCCGAGGTTGGCCTGCATCTGCCGGCCCGGGTGGTTGATCTGCAACCAGAACTGCGCCCCCCGGGACTGCCCGGCTTGGGCCCATTGTCGGAATGCTTCGATGTGCTGGTCATCTTCCAGAACCACGCCACCCGGCCCGGTCATGGCGTGGTTGTCCACCATCACATTGCCGGAAATCAGCAAACCCGCCCCGCCCTCAGCCCAAGCCTGGTACAGGCGGATCAACTGGGGGGATGGAGCATGGGCTGCATCGGCCATGTTTTCTTCCATGGCCGCCTTGGCGATGCGGTTGGCGAGGATGGAGCCGTTGGGGAGCGTCAGGGGGGCGAACAGGTTCATGGCAAGCACCTCGAAGGGATGGTGCTGCGGACCATATCCTTAAAGTCAACTTCAAGGTCAACAGGTGCTTTTCGAACCCAGCCCAAGCCCCTGTGAGCACGAGCCTGACTGCGATTGCAGGGGTAACGAGACTGCCATTAACGCAACACAGGACCGCGCCTACGATGGTCGGCGCAGGTGTCGGCTGTCTTGCCCGCCGCGATGTCCTGACGCAACCGGCCCAGCACCCGTTGCGAGTTGTCTGCGCAGGCCATGCCGTCAGGCTTGCTTTCTATACCGTCGATCACCAGCAACAGCTGCGCTTTGTTACGGGCCAGGCGCTGTTGCAGTACCTCGATCTCCTCGACCTTGCGCTTGAGACCGGCGAGCAGTTCGTCGTGCGGCCAACCGTTGCCATCGTCAGGCAGCAGATGGCGAATTTCCTCCAGCGAGAACCCCGCCGCCTGGGCGCAGGTGATCATTTCCAGCACCCAGACGGCGTCTGCCGCGTAATCACGATAACCATTGGCCTTGCGTGCGACCGACTGAATCAGGCCACTGGCTTCATAGAAGCGGATGCGAGAAGGTGCAAGACCGGTAATCTTGGCAAGCTCTCCTATTCTCATGAGGCACCTTAGGAAGTGGGTTGACCTTGAAGTGCACTTTAATCCTACAGTCACTCGGCGGCCAAGCCTCTTGACCGGCGTGGCGGCAGCCTGCACACCTCATCACAGGAGACGCGAAATGGGATACGTCACAACGCAAGACGGTGTAGAGATCTTCTACAAGGACTGGGGCCCGCGCGATGCCCAGGTCATCCATTTCCATCACGGCTGGCCACTGAGTGCCGATGACTGGGACGCCCAGATGCTGTTCTTTCTCGCCCACGGCTACCGGGTGGTCGCCCATGACCGGCGCGGCCACGGGCGCTCCAGCCAGGTCTGGGACGGGCACGACATGGACCATTACGCCGACGACGTGGCGGCGGTGGTCCAGCACCTGGGCGTGCGGGGCGCGGTGCATGTGGGGCACTCCACGGGAGGTGGAGAAGTCATCCATTACCTGGCCCGGCATACCGAGGACCCGGTGGCCAAGGCAGTCATCATCGCAGCCGTCCCACCCTTGATGGTGAAGACTGCCAGCAACCCCGGCGGGCTGCCCAAGTCGGTGTTCGATGACTTCCAGGCTCAGGTTCAGGCCAACCGGGCGCAGTTCTACCATGACATTCCGTCAGGCCCGTTCTACGGCTACAACCGTCCGGGCGGGAAACCGTCCCAGGGCGTGATCCTGAACTGGTGGCGCCAGGGCATGATGGGCAGCGCCAAGGCGCATTACGACGGCATTGTCGCCTTCTCCCAGACCGACTTCACCGAAGCCCTGAAAAGCGTGACCGCCCAGGTGCTGGTGATGCACGGTGACGACGACCAGATCGTGCCTTATGAGAACTCGGGGCCGCTATCGGCCAAGCTGCTGCGCAATGGCACATTGAAAACCTACGCAGGGTTCCCCCACGGCATGCCGACAACCCATGCCGAGGTGATAAACGCCGACCTGCTGGCGTTCATCCGTAGCTAAGCGCTCGCAGCCATCGGCCAAGCCCACAGTGATTTTCGCAAGCCTTGAGAGCGGCGCAATCTCGGTGGGAGCTGGCGGCAGCCTGCGATGGGCTGCAAAGCAGCCCCAAGCCCTCAAACGGTAGAGCCTTAAACTCAAGGGGCCGCTTTGCGGCCCATCGCAGGCTCCGCCACACAGAGGGGCAGCGGCGCCAGGTTGGCCCTCAGTCCGGAACGGACGCCCGCAGCGCTGCAGACTTGGCCGCAGGCTGGCTGTTGACCATGCAATACAGCGCCCCCGTCAGGACCAGGCCCACCGCCCAGCTGATGTCCGCCCCCAGCCAGTTGGCGACGAAGCCGGTGTAGAACGACAGTTTCATGAACGGGATGGTGCCGATGATCGACACGGCGTACACCGCCAGCGTGCGGCGATTGAAGCGCCCGTAGCGCCCCTTGGCGTTGTACAGCTCACCGACTTCATACTGGCCGCGGCAAACCCAGTAGTAGTCGGCCAGGTTGATCGCACTCCATGGAATCAGCAGGTAGAGCTGGCCGATCAGGATGTCGGCGAAGAAGGTGTCGAACCGGTACTGGGTGGCGATGGCGATCAACGTCGCCGCGACGGTCAGCACGGCCATGATCAGCGCCTTTGCCGACGACGTGACACGGCGCAGCTCACCGAAGGCACCGAAGATCGTCACCGTCGACATGTAGGCGCTGTACAGGCAGAGCACGTTGTACTGGATGACGCCCAGCGCAATCACGCCCAGCGCCAGCGGTGCCCAGGGCCCGAACAAGGTGGCGATGGCGGTGGCAGGGTCGTGGCCGAGCGCGGATGGGATGGCGACGGCCAGCAAGGCGCCCAGGGCCATCATGGCGAACGAGCCCAGCGCGCAGCCGCAATAGGTTGTCCAGAACGTGGTGCGGGTGTTCACGTTGGCCGGCAGGTAGCGCGAGTAGTCGGCTACGTAGGGGCCATACCCGAGCGTCCAGGAGGCCGCCTGCGCCACCACCAGGTTGAAGGCCGTCCAGGAGAAACCGCTGCTGAGCGAGGTATTCACCGCGGCCTCGCCGGGGTGCAGCAGGATCAGCACCAGGGCACCGCCAAACACCAGGGTGGACAGCAGGCTCATCCATGCGCCCAGGCGGTGGATCAGCTCGTAGCCGATGAAGCCGATGACGAAGGTCAGCACACCGACCAGGATGATCGCCTGGTCGTCGCTGATCGGCAGCAGCGCCTTCAGGGCGTCGCGCATGAGCACGCCGCTGGCGGCCAGGAACAGCACCGCTGCAGTGACCATCACCAATAATGGAATCGCCGCGCCATGCACGCCGAACTGCGCCCGGCTCTGGATCATCTGCGGCACACCCAGGTGAGGCCCCTGGGCGGAGTGCGCGGCCATGAAGATGGTGCCCACCAGGTTGCCGACCAGCAGGCCGAGCAACGTCCAGGCAAAGCTCAAGCCAGAGGCGATGCCCAAGGTGCCGACCATCAGCGCCGTCACCTGGAAATTGGAGCTGAACCAGATCGTGAACAGCCGTTTGGGTGAACCATAGCGTTCGGCGTGGGGGACGAACTCGATACTTCGCGTTTCCAGCTTCACGGGCGTTTCCTAATTGTTGTTATTCGGCGGATTATCAGCCGGGCAACCGAACGACATTCAGTCTGACGACGAACACTTCATAGCTATCAACGACTTACCGGAGCAGTTCGTCGGCTTCACCGCCATGCGGCGGATCGTGCCGGCCCCGCTACTGATCCGAACGCAGCTTCACCGTCTAGTCCGTTCAGAGGATTCCCACGCCACATCGAAGGCCGACCATGGCCCGCTCAAGGTCATTCCCGACCACGCGTGTGTAAGGAGAACGTCGTGCAGAAAGTCATCTACCTGCTTTGGCAACCTGAGCAAGACACCTTCGAGTCGTTCGCCGCCGCCCTGGCCGGCCCCCTCGCCGACCGCCTGCAGACCCTCGGCGCCCGACACCTACAACTGAACCTCGCCGATGCCGACGTCAGCCCCGCCCAGGGCCTGCGCCAGGAACAGGCTGGCCCCCTGCCCCAGGCCGTGCTGAGCTTCTGGCTCGACACCGCCGTCGCCGAATTCCGTCGCCCGTTTGACGACCTCCTGCAAGCCCATTGTGCACGCATCGCCGGGTACCTGGTCTGCGAATCGGTGCCTATCCGCAACACCCGCTTCCCCGCCCACGCCGGCCAGCGCACCCATGGGTTCTCGCAACTGGCCTTCCTTCAGCGGCCGGCACGCCTGACTCACGAGGCCTGGCTCGAGGTGTGGCAGAACCACCACACCCGGGTGGCCATCGATACCCAGGATAACTTCGAGTACGTGCAGAACCTGGTGGTGCAGGTGCTCACCCCCACCGCCGCGCCGCTGGCGGCCATCGTCGAGGAGTGCTTCCCACCCGCCGCCATGAGCGACCCGCAGGCGTTCTTCGATGCACCGGGCGATGCGGCGAAGTTCCAGCACAACCTCGCGGTGATGATGGACAGCTGCCAACGGTTCATCGACTTCGATCAGTTGGGCGTGCTGCCTACCAGCCAGTACCCACTGTAAAAGGAGGCCAGGGCATTGCCCTGCGCAGCCGCTTCGGTGCGCTACCGTTTATGCCCAATCAGGGCCGCACCGGCGCATGCCAGGGCAATGGCGACGATACCCGACCATTGCACCAAGGTGAGGACCTCATCGAGGATCAGCCAACCCGCGATGGCCCCCGCCGCGGGCGAGGCGCTGAGCAACACGCCGAAGATGCTCGCCGGCAAATACCGCATCGCGTACATGTCGAGCAAGAACGGCACGGCGCTCGACAGCAAGGCAACGCACAGGCCGATCAACAACACCCACGGCTCGAACAACTGGCTGCCGGCCTGGCTCACGCCAAGCGGCACCCCCAGCAACGCCCCGAACAGCATGCCGGAGGCAACGGCCTGGCGGCCATGGACAGCGACCTTGCTGCCCAGTACCACATACAACCCCCACGCCAAGGCTGCCGCCAGCGCATACAGCACGCCGCGCAGGTCCAGGCCGTGGCTGTCCAGCCCCCACGGCAGCAACGTCAGGCCCAGTGCCGACAGGCCGATCCAGAGCAAATCGATCTTGCGCCGGGAAGACAACAAGGCAGCCCCCAGCGGACCGATGACTTCGATCGACACCGCGATCCCGACCGGAATGTAGAGGAAGGCCCGGTAGATCAGGATGTTCATCAGGCCCATCATCAGCCCATAGGCCACAAGCCGCGGCATGCTCGCCTGCCGCCAGATGCGCCATGGCCGCAGCACCGCCAGCAGGATGACGGCCGACAACCCCAGCCGGAGTGCCGCCACACCATCGGGGCCTACCATGGGGAACAGGGTCTTGGCCACGGCAGCGCCTGTCTGTACGGACACGAGCGCCGCCAGGGCGGCGCCGATGGGCGCGAAAGCGCGAGCGTCAGGTGAGTCCACGCAAATCTCCAGCATGTTTCGATGGGCCATTTTAGTGCTCGGCCTTTGATCGAATTGCTGTGAAAATAGCCGCTTGACGAGCCAATTGCTTTTTTTGGGCAGGACACATGAGCGACCTCACCAAGCGTCCGCTGGACGCTTTCGACCACGCAATACTCAAGATGCTCCAGCAGGACAACAAGACCTCGCAACGGGTCATCGCAGAGGCCATCGGCCTGTCCACCCCGGCCGTTCAACGCCGCGTCGCCCAGATGGAGGCCAGCGGGGTCATCCTCGCCAACACTGCCGTGCTCGCGCCGGAAGCGGTGGGCCAGCACCTGACCGCCATCGTCGAGTCACGCCTGCGCGAAGACCGCTCGATCGTGATGGACCGTGCCAAGCGTTACTTCGCAGGGGTGGACGAGGTGCAGCAATGCTATTTCGTCAACGGCGGCGTGTCGTTCATCATCGTCATGGTCGCCCGCGACGTGGCGCACTTCGAAAAGCTGGTCAGGAAGCACTTCGCAGACAACGAAGATATCCTGACCTACCGGACACTCATCGTGCTCGACAAGGTGAAAGTGGGGTTGTCCGTTCCGATATGAACACCAGGGAGAACATCAGCATGACCATGACGATCCGTAGCGAGCGCATCCAGGACATCGATGCCATCGCCCGGCTGACCCAAGCGGCGTTCGAGCAGGCGCCCCACACCAGCCATACCGAACAGTTCATTGTCGATGCCCTGCGCCGGGCAGGTCAGCTGACCGTTTCCCTGGTCGCGGTCGAGAACGACGCCATCGTCGGTCATATCGCCGCCTCCCCCGTCACGGTTTCGTCCGGCGCAACCGGGTGGTATGGCATCGGCCCGGTGTCCGTGCGGCCGGACCGCCAAGGCCAAGGTATCGGCGCGGCGTTGACGAAAGCTGCACTCACCCAGCTCCAGCACCTGGGCGGCGCGGGCTGCGTGGTCTTGGGCGACCCTGGCTACTATGGGCGTTTCGGCTTCCAGGCCAACACCGGGCTGACCTTGCCCAACGTTGCGCCTGAATACTTCCAGGCGCTGGCTTTTTCGGGCGTGGTGCCTGAAGGGGTCGTGGCGTATCACGAGGCCTTTGGTGCAACCGAGTAGGACAGGTGGTTTCAGGTCGGTTTCCAGATCTGCTCTCAAGGAGGATGCTACGTTGAAGACGCAGTACTACACCTCAGCCAGCCTCGATGGCTTTCTTGCCACTGAAGATGATTCACTGGAATGGCTGTTTCCGCTTGGCGACATCAACCAGACCAGCTACCCATCCTTCATCGAGGCTGTAGGCGCGATCGCGATGGGGTCGTCGACCTACGAATGGATCCTGCGCAATGCAGGTACCGTCTCCGAACAAACAGGCACGGCGTGGCCATACACCCAACCGACCTGGGTCTTTACCAGCCGCAGGTTGCCCACGATGGAAGGTGCCAATGTGACGTTTGCCAACGGCGACGTGCGTGCGGCTCACGCTCAAATGATCGCGGCTGCCAATGGCAGGAATGTATGGATCATGGGCGGCGGCGACCTTGCCGCGCAGTTCCATGACGCCGGATTGTTGGACGAGATCATCGTGCAAATCGGCTCCGTAACGCTTGGCGCCGGGAAACCGCTGTTTCCGCGACGGCTCCTGAGCCCCGGCCTTACCCTGCTTTCGGCAACGATGGTTGGTAGTGGGTTCGCGGAGTTGACCTACCGGGTACTGAAGGATCGCCACTGACTTGTTTCGCGTTCCCTAAAGCCAGCTTCGGTTGAAAGCTGTCATTTCACGTCCGTCAGCTGTCGACCCAAAGCGGACATTGGGAGTGTCTGAGCGGAATTACATTTTAAAACATCGAGTCGTTTGACATTACGAAACGGTTAGACGAATGTTGGGATTGAATTGGATATCAGCTATTGCAGGCATTTCATATCCGTTGAACTATAAATTCGTCAATACAGTGATAAATTCATGACTAATATAACCTATCGGCCTGCCCACCCGGATGACGCCTCCCTGTGTATCAAAATCCGAGGGTTGACGCGAGAAAATGCATTCTCATCAGAGGAACTGCATGCGCTAGGCATTACCACCGAATCTTGGAGCACTGGCATCCGAGACGGCAGTTGCCCTGGCTTCGTAGCGTGTGAAGATGGCCGGATGATTGGCTACTGCTTTGGAGATCGGGATACCGGCGAGATTGTTGTTCTAGCCCTTCTTCCATCGTACGAGGGCCTGGGAATCGGCAAAACGCTGCTTGCGATGATGGTGGATCAACTCAAAAACCAAGGGCTTCCTCGCGTGTTCTTGGCTTGTTCCAGCGATCCGGATGTTAGGTCTTATGGATTCTATCGGCATCTGGGGTGGAGCCCAACAGGGGAAAGAGATGACTCTGGAGATGACATTCTCGAACTAAAATTAAGTAAATGAACGATATTGGTACTTCTAAGATTTAACGGAATGCGGAGCCTAGGCTTCGAATTGCCACCAAACTTTCATGAGCGGCCGCTTTGGGTCGAAAGCGGTCATCCATGACCGTTATTTGTCGTCCCAAAACGGACTCTGCACCCTGCCCTGCCCAACGACCAATAGCTGCCGTTCCCAATCAAAAGCCAACTTGCATGAAATCCCGCTTTGGTGTCATAACCAGCGAGCTGCACAGTGCCTCACCTCGCCAGCCGTCCCACGGCTGACCCACACAATGGGAGAAGGAAATGAAGCTCTTTTACTCGCCAGGTGCCTGTTCACTCTCGCCGCACATCGTACTCAACGAACTGGGCCTGCCCTACTCCGTCGAAAAAGTCGACCTCAAGCGCCACACGACCGCCGACGGCGCGGACTACTACACGATCAATCCCAAGGGCTATGTTCCAGCCTTGCAACTGGACAACGGTGAAGTCCTCACCGAGGGCCCGGCCATCGTCCAATACCTGGCCGACCAGAAACCCCAGGCCAACCTGCTACCCCCTGCAGGCTCGCTGGAGCGCGCGCGGGTACAGGAATGGTTGCACTTCATCGGCACCGAGGTGCACAAGACCCTCGCCGCCTTGTTCAACCCGAGCATTACCCCGGAGGCCAGGAGCAAAACCATCGATACCTTCGGTAAACGCCTGGACTTCGTGGAGCAGGCCTTGCAAGGTAAGGACTACCTGACCGGCAACATCTTCAGCGTGGCCGATGCCTACCTGTTCACCATCGTGAACTGGGCGCCGATGCTGAAGATTGACCTCTCACCCTGGCCAACGGTGGCGCAGTTCCAGCAACGGGTCGCCAACCGCCCCGCCGTGCATAAGACATTGCAGGCCGAAGGCCTGGTCTGACCTGCGTCGGGCTCAAGCCGTCAGCCCTTGCGGGCTTGAGCCCCACCTCCCTCGCCCGATTCAGCGTCGCCCTTCGACGGCCATGCGCATGGCCAAGCCGGCGAGGACCGCTCCCATCAGCCAACGCTGCACGATCTGCCATACGGGCCTGCCGGCGAGAAATATCGCGATGGAACCCGCCATGATGACGATCAGCGCGTTCACGCTCACGCTGATGACGATCTGCGTCACGCCAAGCACGATGGATTGCGCAAGCACGCTGCCGTTGTCGGCAGGCGTGATGAACTGGGGCAGCAGCGACAAGTACATGACCGCGATCTTGGGGTTCAGCACGTTGGTGATAAAGCCCATCATGAACAGCTTGCGCGGGCTGTCCTTGGGCAGCTCACGCACCTGGAACACCGAGCGGCCTCCGGGTTTTACCGCCTGCCAGGCAAGGTAGAGAAGGTACAGCGCGCCACCGAGGCGCAGGGCGTCGTACGCATAGGGGACCGCCAGGACCAAGGCGGTGATACCCAATGCGGCGCACACCATATAGACAACGAAACCCAACGCCACCCCGCCCAGGGAAACCAGCCCGGCCATGCGCCCCTGGCAGATCGACCGCGAAATGAGATAGACCATGTTCGGGCCGGGGGTCAGCACCATGCCAAGTGAGACCAGGCCATAGGCAAGCACATTGGACAGTTCGGGCATGGCGTCACTCCTGGAGGGAGCGGACGATGGTACGCAGCTTCAGGGCGGGGCGTTAGATACAGATTGGCTGGTAAAACGCCATACACCCGACACGAGCAGGCATACCGAGGTGCGCCTGCTCATGCCGGCGCATCTACCACAAAGCAATGTCGTAGGTCAGGTAGATCCGGTTGCTGTCACGCCCTCGGGAGAAATCAGAACGGTAGACGTAGTTACGCAGTTTCACGCCCAAGCCCTTCATCGGCCCGGATTGCACAACGTAGGCAAGCTCCATGTCACGCTCCCATTCGCTGAGCCCGGCGTCAGCAGAGCGGCCGTTGTCGCCGCTAAGGTAGCGGGTCATGAAGGTGAGCCCAGGGATCCCGGCCGCGGCGAAGTTGTAGGCGTAGCTCGCCATCCAGGTCTTCTCTTCTTCCTCGATGAACTTGCCGATGCCGACGTTACTGAACGAATAGACCGTCGCCCCACTGATGTACGGCAGCCCCGCCTCGCCGTCGAGCACCTGGTAACCGGCTCCGACGGTGTGCCCCGAGTGGCTGTACGCCACCTGGCCACTGATCATGTCGTTGTCGATCCGGCCGCCATAGGCGGCTCCGCTGTCGCGGCTCTTGAAGTAGCGCAGGTCGGTGGTGAACACCCCGCCGGCCAACGGCAGTTCGTGTACCAGGCCCGCATAGTCCTGGCGGTAGAAGTGTTCGAGCTGGCCATGGAAATAGCTCAGGCGCAGCTGCTTGCTGACGGCGTAGTCGGCACCGGCAAAGCTGAAATCGCCAGACTCGCTGCCGCCATAGCCATCCAGGTAGAGGCCGGTGCTATCGGAGGAGTCGCGCTGCTTGAAGCGCTCCAGGTGGCCGGCGGTCAGGGTCAGGCCCTCGATATCGGTGCTGGTCAGTTGTGTGCCTTGATAGGTCTGTGGCAGCAGCCGCGCATCGTTGTAGACCAGCACCGGTGTCTTGGGCAGCAAGGTGCCATGCTTGACCATGGTCTGCCCCAGGCGCGCCTTGGCCGTCACGCCGGCACTGGCGAACTCATCCGCGGCGCGGCCATCGTCGTGAACCGGCAGCAGGCCGGTACCGCTGCGGCTTCGGCCCGAATCGAGCCGGACCCCCACCAGCCCCAGGGCATCGAGCCCCAGGCCCAGCGGCCCCTGGGTGAAGCCTGACTGGTAGTCGAGCAGAAAACCCTGCGCCCACTCCACCCGCTCGCTCTTGGCAGTCGCGGCAGCGCGGGCGCTCATACCCTGCTCGTCGCGAAAGTTTTCGTTGAAATAGACATTGCGCAGCTGCAGCTTGAGCTTGCTGTCGTCGATGAATCCGACAGCGCCGGCCACAGGCAGCCAGCCGCAGAGCAGGCCACAAGTGGCCCCACGGAAAACAGCTCGGGACATGTTCGGTACTCTGTTGTTGTTATTGGGTGGAAGTGGGCGCCGGCTGCGCCCGATGCGACTCAGACGAAGAAGGACAGCGCCCCCGTGAGCAACGCCAGTGCCGTGATCACCAGCGAGGTGAGTACCGCCCATTTGACGGTGGCCTTCTGGAAGTCGCCGATATCGCGATCGACCATACCGACCAGCAACAAGGTCGAGGCCACCAATGGGCTCATCAGGTGCACCGGCTGCCCCAGCACCGACGCGCGGGCGATTTCCACCGGGTCGATGCCATAGGCCGCGGCGGCGTTGGCAAGGATCGGCACCACGCCGAAGTAGTAGGCATCGTTGGACAGCACGAAGGTCAGCGGCATGCTGGTCAGCGCCACCACCAGCGGGAACCAGTGGCTCCATGCCTCGGGGATCCAGTCGACCAGGGTCTGCGCCAGGGCATCGACCATCTTGGTGCCGGAGAAGATCCCGGCGAAGATGCCTGCGGCGAACACCAGCAGCACCACGGTCATGGCGTTGCCCGAGTGGGCGAGGATGCGCTCCTTCTGCAGGTCCAGCTGCGGGTAGTTGATCATCAGTGCCGCGACGAAACCGATCATGAACAGCAGCGCGGAATGCATCACGCCCATCACCAAGGCCGTCATGACGGCGATCACCAGCACCAGGTTCACGTACGCCAGCCGTGGGCGCTTGTGCGGGTTGTCGCCGAGGATTTCCTTGATGTAGCAATTGCCGCCACCGGACTCCAGGGCGATGTTGCCGATGCGCCGACGCTCGGCGCGGCCCAGCAGGTAGGCGGTGAACACCACCCACGCCGCACCGCCGATCACGGTGGGCAGCATCGGGATGAAGTACTCGGTCGCGTCCAGCCCGAGCGCGGCAATGGCCCGGGTGGCCGGCCCGCCCCAGGGACTCATACCGCTCATGATGCTCAGCGACAGCATCGACACCGTGGCCAGGATCATCGGGTTCATGCCAATGCGCTTGTACAGCGGCAGCATCGCGGCGCAGGTGATCATGTAGGTGGTGGTACCGTCACCGTCGAGCGCCACCAGCAGCGACAGCAGCGCTGTGCCGATGGCGATCTTGATCGGGTCACCATTGACGCGCTTGAGGATCTTGCGGATCAGCGGGTCGAACAGCCCGGCATCGATCATCAGGCCGAAGAACAGAATGGCGAACAGCAACAGGGCCGCCGAAGGCGCCACCATCTTCAAGCCATCGAGCATCATCTTGCCCAACTCGGGGGCAAAACCACCGATCACCGCGAAGACGATGGGTACCACGGTGAGCGCAACGATCGGCGACAGGCGTTTACTCATGATCAGGTAGGTGAAGGTCACCACCATCATCAGGCCCAGGAGTGCAAGCATGGTCTTCTCTCTTGTTTTTATTCTTTGCGGCCATCGGCAAGGCAGACGGCCCCCTACCCCACTCGACATCGCCGGGATGTCGGGCGGGATTCTAAGTCAACGATGGGAGGTGGAAGAGGCTCTCAGCTGTGATGCCGAGGCTCGGCAGACCAATCGGCCTGCACAGTGCCCGCCTCAGCCGGTGCAGCCGGGGTGCGGTTCAGGCGGCGTAGCAAGGTTTCCCGTTCACAGGCGTTCTCCGACAGTGAAATGACTACGGTGGCCACGGCGTTGCTGGCCAGGCTGGTCAGGGCACGTGCCTCGGACATGAAGCGATCGATGCCGATCAACAAGGCAAGCCCCGCCAACGGGATGTCATGGATGACCGTCAAGGTCGAGGCCAACGCCACGAAACCACTGCCGGTCACGCCCGCAGCGCCTTTGGACGACAGCAGCATGATCGCCAGCATCGTCACCGTCTGGCCGAGGCTCAGGTCGATGTTGCAGGCCTGAGCGATGAACACCGCCGCCAACGACAGGTAGATGGCGGTACCGTCGAGGTTGAACGAATAGCCGGTTGGCAGCACCAGCCCGACCACACCTTTCTTGCAGCCAAGCTTTTCCAGTTTTTCCAGCATGCGCGGCAGCACGGGCTCGGTGGACGAGGTGCCGAGCACCACCAGAAACTCCTCGCGGAAATAGCGCAGCAGCTTCCACAGGCTGAAGCCATGGGCACGGCAGATGCCGCCGAGCACCACCAGTACGAAGAACGCGCAGGCGATGTACAGCGTCCCCACCAGCTTGGCCAATGCCCCGAGGGAGGTCACACCGTACTGCCCGACGGTAAAGGCCAGCGCACCAAAGGCACCGACCGGGGCAAAGCGCATCAGGTAGCCGAAGATGCGGAACACCATGGTCGAGGTAGACTCGAGTACGTCGAGTACCGGCTTGCCTTTCTCGCCCATCGACGACAGGGCAAAACCGCTGAGCACTGCAATGAACAGTACCGGCAACACTTCCCCCTTGTTGAACGCACCGATGAACGTGTCGGGGATGATGTGCATGAAGAAGTCGACCACGCTGAGCTTGGCCGCGGAGGCAGCGTACTGGCCGAGCCCCTCGGTGCTGAGGGTGGCCGGGTCGATGTTCATGCCAACGCCCGGACGGAACAGGTACACCGCTGCCAGGCCGATGACCAGGCTGACGATCGTCAACCCCAGGAACAACAGCAAGGTCTTGCTCATCAACCGACCCAGCGTGCGCTTGTCGGTCATGCCGGCGATGCCGGTCACGATGGTGCAGAAGACGACCGGGGCGATCATCATCTTGATCAGCTTGATGAACGCGTCACCCAGCGGCTTGAGCGCAACGGCCTGTTGCGCCCAGAAGTGACCGACCACCACGCCCAGCAGGACGGCGCAGAGGATCTGGAAATACAGTGACTTCGCGAGTTTCATGAGGCATCACCCATTGTTGAAATTGTGCGGATGTGCGAGGTGCCGGTGTGCTGCAGGCCCTGCCTACCCCGCCCGCCTGCGCATGGTCGGGGCGTAGACGAAGCCTGAAAACAGCCGGCGGGCGGTTCGTACCACAGAGGCCTGGAGCGTCTTGCCATCGGCACCGCTGCGCGAAAGCGCCACGTCGATGCCACCACTCGGGTGCTCCAGGCGGACTTCCTCCAGGTGCTGCGCGTGTTCTCCCAGCATGTCCATGATCACCGTGCCTGGGCTGACGCAGGCCGTTGCCAGGCCGATCGCACCGGTGATGGCCAAGGCGCGGTGGCAATTGTGAGGCATGAAGTAGCGCACCTGCAGCGTGCCGTCATGACGAGCTGGAGAAACCAGCACCGGCTTGGGAATCACCATGCCGCTGACATCACCCAGCCCCATGGCTTTGCCGGCCTTCAGGCGCAAGGCCTCCAGGCGCTTCAGCAAGCGCGTGTCGGCATCCAGCTGTGCCGGGGTCTCGGAACCGGTCACGCCCAGCTGGCTGGCCTCGACGATCATCATCGGCATGGCCATGTCGATGCAGGTCACCGGCACACCGTCGATCACATCCTGGGCCCGGCCCGTGGGGAACAGCTTGCCGGTCTTGCTGCCCACCGCGTCGAGGAAGGTCAGGTGCACCGGGGCGGCGGTGCCTGGAACACCGTCGATTGCAGTACGGCCTTCGTAGCGCACGATGCCGCCGGGTGTTTCCACCAGCGAATTGACGAAGGTGTTGGTGTTGAGGTTGCGGATGCGTACCAAGGTCTTGCCATCCTGGGCCTTGACCAACCCTTGCTCGATAGCGAAGGGGCCTACGGCGCAGAGCATGTTGCCGCAGTTGGGCGCGGTATCGACACGGCGTTGGGCGACCATGACCTGCACGAACAGGTAGTCGACGTCGGCGTCGGCATGCAGCGAGGGGCTGATGATCGCCACCTTGCTGGTCTGCGGGCTACCGCCGCCGATGCCGTCGATTTCCAGTTCATGCCCGGACCCCATCAGGTTGATCAGCAATTCGTCGCGTTCGACCACATTGGAAGGAAGATCCCAGGCGTGGAAAAAAGGCCCTTTTGAGGTGCCACCGCGCATGAGTACGCAAGGAATTCGTTGCATGATTTCGCACTCTTGTTGATCAATAACGATCATTGATGTTGTAGACACAAGACTGACAGGGATGAATAAATCAATCCAATGCAAATATCGTAGGTATTATTGCGATTGGTTAATCAATCGACGACCAGGGTCAAAGAGTGATTCGAGATGGAATATGAGCTACAAGACATACGATCTTTCGTGAAAATCGCCGAACTCGGCAGCTTTCATGAGGCCGCAGAAGCGCTGCACCTATCCCAGCCAGCCTTGAGCCGGCGGATCAAGAAGCTAGAAGAAGGGTTGGGTACGTCGCTGCTCGAGCGCACGACCCGTCGCGTCAGCCTGACCAGCGTCGGCCGTGACTTTCTGCCCAAGGCCAGGCGCCTGCTGGATGACTTCGAAGACTCGATCCTGAGCATTCGCGAGCTCGCCGAACGACAGACCGGCCAGGTCACCCTGGCCTGCATCCCGACTGCAGCGTTCTATTTCCTGCCGTCGGTGATCCGCGACTACAACGAGCAATACCCCAAGATCCGCATCCGCCTTCTGGATCTCAGTGCCAACGACGGGCTCGAGGCCGTGCTGCGGGGCGAGGCCGATTTCGGCATCAACATGATGAGCGGCCAGCACCCTGACATCGAGTTCGTCTCGCTGGTGCAGGAGCATTTCGTCCTGGCCTGCCGTCGTGACCACAAGCTGGCGAACCGCGAGGCCGTCACTTGGACCGAGCTGGCCGACTACCGCCTGATCGGCGTGGGTCGCCTGAGCGGTAACCGGATGCTGCTGGACCATGCCCTGGCCGGGCTCAACCTGCGGCCCAAGTGGTTCTATGAGGTCCAGCACCTGTCCACCTCACTGGGCATGGTCGAGGCTGGGCTGGGCGTATCGGCAATGCCCAGCCTGGCCATGCCCAGCGCCGACCACCCGACGCTGGTCAGCGTGCCGCTGATCGAACCCCAGGTCACCCGCACCCTGGGGCTGGTCTACCGACGCGGGGCATCGCTGTCGCCGGCGGCAGAGAAGTTCGTGTCGATCCTGTTGGACAAATGGCCCAACCGGTGAACGAAACGCGCAGGACGGTACAGGGGAGAAACCAGCTGCATTCATAGCTCACTTCCCTCCCAGACCCAAGTCATTGGGCCGGCGCTTCTCGATCGCGAACTTGAGCAGTGCCGCGCTGCGGAACAGGCCATGGGCGAACTTGCCGTAGGGCAGCGTGATGAACAGCGCCATGACCGTGCCCAGGTGTATCGCCAGCAGGATCGCCATCGCGGCGGTATCGCGCAGGCCCAGCAGCGCAAGGCCCGTGGCACTGACCAACAGCAGAAACAGGATGAACGCGCGGTCCATGGGCCGCTGGGCACCATCGCCCTGCTCCGGCGCCCTGCGCAGGTTCAGCAGCAACAGCCCGGCCGGCCCGACGATCAGGCCAACACCGCCCAAGGTTCCGAGCAGCACCGGTGCGCTCAGCAACGGGTACGGTGCCGGGTAGCCCAGCAGGTAGTGATACCCGGTGGCGACCACCGTCGCGGCGAAGCACAACAGAAAGCCATAGAAGGTGAAGTGATGGAAGCGTCGACGCCAGAGGGTGTAGCGATCGTCGGCGTTGTTGCAGCCCTGGCCATGCCCGCCGTCCAGGTACTTGAGCGTCAGAGCGGCATGTGACGCCTCGAACACCGCCCCCTTGGCCGGTTGCGCCTGCATGTTGGCGGGCGACACCGAGCGCCAGAAACGACGCACCGCCACGCTCAGCGCCAACGTTGCTACGGCGAAGACGCTGCCGAACATCAGCGCCAGGGTGTTGTGCGGGAAGACCGCATAGAAATTCCCTGCCAACCGCCCAGGCAGCAGCGTGCCGTTGACCAACAAGGCCAGCAGCAGGAACAGCGACAAGGCCACTGCCAGCGCACTGGCGACATAGACGCCGTTGCGCCGATACAAGCGCCCGAACGGGCTCGGCCAGGCATACTCGGCATAGGTCTGCCCGCGCACCTTGGCCATCGCCTGGGGCACGTTGACGGCGAACGCGTGAGGTTGGGCATACTGGCAGGCATGCAGGCAGGCGCCGCAGTTGTGGCACAGGTTGGCCAGGTAATGGATATCGGCTTTGCCGAACTGCAGCCTGCGGGTCATCGCCGGGAACACGGCGCAGAAGCCCTCGCAATAACGGCAGGCATTGCAGATGCGCATTTGCCGGTCCACTTCCTGCTCCTCCAGGTTCAGCACCGGAATCAGATCGAGGGCCGGCTGGGCGGGAGCAGGCTGGCGAGGGTCAGGCAGTTGCGCGGTCATGGCGATTCTCTTCTTTTGGATATGCGTGCCCTGCAACCGCTGCAGCGCGGGTGCCGGCGATGCGGCCGAAGGCGGTGCCGATGGACATGCCGACACCTGCGGTGTAGCCCTTGCCCAGTACATTGCCCGCCATCATCTCGCCAGCGACGAACAGGTTCGGGCTGGGCCGGCCACCGAAATGCACAGCGGCGGTTTCATCGGTACGCAGCCCCAGGTAGGTGAAGGTCACGCCAGGGCGCAGTGGGTAGCCGTAGTAAGGCGGCGTATCGATCGGCTGCGCCCAATGGCTTTTCACAGGCTCCAGGCCCACGGTATGGCAATCGTCCAGCCGGGTGTGGTCGAAGGTGCCGACCTGGCAGGCCCGGTTGTAGGCACGTACGGTCTCGACGAAGGCCTGCACGGGCAGGCCGAGCAGGCCGGCCAGCGCTTCCAGGGAGTCGGCGGTGGCGCCAGGGAAGACCGGGGGCATGAAGCGACCGAGGGCTTTCTGGTCGATGATCGAGAACCCCACCTGCCCGGGCTGATGGGCCACAAGACGCCCCCAGATGGCGTAGCGCTTGGGCCAGAAATCCTCGCCTTCGTCATAGAAGCGCTGCCCGTCGCGGTTGACCACCACGCCCAGCGACACACAATCGATGCGCGTGCAGATGCCGCCGTCGTACAACGGCGCACGGGCGTCGATCGCCACCATGTGCGCCTGGGTCGGGTCGCCGATCGTGTCGGCGCCCTGTTCGATCATGCGGCGCAACAGAACCCCGTCATTGAATCGCGTACCGCGGATCAGGAAATTGTCCGAAGGCCACTCCCCTCGCGCGTTCTGCCCCCAGGCCTCGCGCAGCCACTGGCGGTTGGACTCGAAACCACCGGCGGCGAGCACGCAGCTGCGCGCCTCGATACGTTCGGCGGGCAATGGCTGCCCACGAACCTCCCGCGCCGGCACCTGTGCTGCAACGAAGCGTCCGTCCTGCAGTTCGATATCGGCAACCGGGGTGTCGTAGCGTACCTGTACACCCAGGTTCTCGGCGCTGCGAAAGTAGGCATTGACCAGTGCCTTGCCACCGCCCATGAAGAAGGCATTGGTCCGTGCAGTGTGCAGCGCGCCGGACAACGATGGCTGGAAGTGCACGCCATGGCGGCGCATCCACCCGCGACAGGTCGAGGACGCCCGTATCACCAGGCGTGCGAGCGTTTCGTCGGTCTGGCCACCGGTGACCTTGAGCAGGTCCTGCCAGAACTCTTCTTCCGGGTAGGACCCGACCAGCACGTCCTGCGGCGCGTCATGCATGCAGCGCAGGTTGCGGGTGTGTTGGGAGTTTCCGCCTCGCCAAGCGCGAGGGGCTGCTTCGAGCAGCATCACGCTGGCCCCAGCCTCCCGCGCCATCAGCGCGGCACAGAGAGCGGCATTGCCCCCTCCGATGACTAGCACATCGATCATTTCGCCTCCAGGTCATGAGGAGTCGAATGTTCGGGTGCTCCTCGTGACCACGGACTCTAATGAGCGGGCAAAGGGGGCGAAACGCGATTGCCGGGGGGAGGCATTCAGTTTTTCTAAAGCGCGACCCTGGAGATACCACAGGCCAGCTTCAAAGCAACCGGGCTCCCGGCCATCGGCCTTGCTCCACCAGGTCGCGAGCGACATCCTGCAGCACGATCCGGGTCGCCAACGCCGCCGGCGAAAGTTCGTCCTCGGTCAGGCTGACGATCACATTGCGACGCTGCGCCTGGGCCTGATCGATGGCAAACACGCGCAAGCCCGCCTGGTGCGCCCTGGCCACCGTCGCACCGGGCTGGATGGTGGCGGCATGGCCTGCACAGACGCAATCCATCAACAGCGACAAGCCATCGACCTCCATCACGATGCGGGCCTCCAGCCCCGCCCGCTCGAAGATCGAGCGCAATGTCGAGCGCAAACCGTGCTGCGTGCTGGGCATCACCAGCGGCAACGTCGCGATCTGCCCCAGGGTAAGGGCCTCACCCCAATCGCCCTGGACCAGCGGGGCCGGGACCAGCACGAACAGCCGCTCGTTAAGAAGCGGACGAACATCCAGCCGCGGCCCCGTCTCCGCCTGGAACAGCACCGCCAGGTCAAGGTGCCTGGTGTTGAGTTGGTTCATCAGGTAACCCGACAGCATTTCCACCAGGTGCAGACGGATGTCCGGGTAGCGTTCACGCATCCTGTCGATCAACGCCAGGCCAAGGATCGATGCGGTGGTAGGCGCCAGCCCAACGCTGGCATACCCGCTCATGCGACCGCTTTGCGCCGCCAGGACCGCATGCTCCGCCTGGCGAAGAGCCAGGCGCGCGTGGTACTCGAAAGCCAGGCCCGCCGCCGTCGGCGATACGCCGGTACTGGAACGGGTCAGCAGCCGAGTGCTCACTTCGCTCTCCAGCTTCGACAGTTGCTGGCTCAATGCAGAGGCGCCGACCCCAAGCTCGAGCGCAGCCCTGCCAAGGCTGCCGTGCTCCAATACACTCAGGAAATAGCGAAGTTGACGTAGCTCCATACAAGTCTCTTTCAGCGATAGGGGCCGATCTGCTAATGCCTGTCAGTTAAGGACCCAGGGCACTGCACGCCCATCGCCGGCAAGCCGGCTCCCACAGGGACAGTGCTGTCCTCGAAGCTCACGCGCTACTTGTGGGAGCCGGCTTGCCGGCGATGGGCTGCGTAGCAGCCCCAAGTGCAGCCGATAAGCTTAACTGACTGACATTAGCCGATCTGCCCTCAGGGAATCATCGAAGATCGCCTGGGTTGCCTCGATGGATCAAGTGCCCATGACGTAGCGCACCGTCTTTTCCAACGCTCGGGCCATATCGGGGTGTGCCAATCGATATTGTCGTTCCAGTTGCTCGCTATGACGCATGTCGAAGCGCTGCGTCTGGATGAAGTTCAACGACTCGGCGCTGACTGCCAGCCGCGCCGCCAGCCCGGGAATCGCCAACAGCCACCTGAGTACCCCCGTCGGCACATGGCGCCGAGGCGCCTTGACCCCGAGCGTGCCTGCCATCTGCTCGAGCATCTCCTTCAGGTTCGGCGTGTGCTCATGGAGCGCCAGGACCTGCCGGTTGGCCATCGAAGGGTCGAACGCCACGCAGGTGATCATCGCCACCAGGTAATCGACGCTGACCAATGGCAACCAGTGCCTGGCGGAACCGGGAACCGCCTTGAACCGGCCTTGTGCCAGGTTCCGGATGAGTTCGGCCAGCGGTTGCCCTTCCACGATGTGCCCACTCTCGCTGTGGCCGCATACCGTGGCGGGGTGCACGATCGTGTAATCCGCACCCGCGGCCTGCATATAACGGATAACCTCGAAATGGGACTCGAACTTGCTGCCTTCGTAGCCACCCACACGGCCGTAGACTGCAGGCCAATCGGTGTTTTCAGGGTGCTCGCTATCGATTCCGATGCGGGCAAGGTAAGGCAGATTCTGCAGCATGAAGCCGCCGACCATCAGCAATCGCATGCGCTGGCTCGCCGCAAGCCTGGCGACCCTCAACGCCCCTTGCACATTGATTGCGCGGGCGCGCTCCATGGTCAGGCCCCAGGAGAACTCCGCGGCGAGATGGAAGGCCACAGAGGCTGAAGACACGCGCTGATGGTCCGCCTCGCTGAGCCCCAACCCTTCCCTGCCGATATCGCCCTCAACGGCCTGGAGACGCGCAGGGTTGCCGCCCAAGCGGCCTACCTGCTCTCTGAGGCGCTCGATATTCCCAGGGTTGCGCATCAGCACCCAGGCCTTGTGCCCTGTCGCAGTAAGACGGGCCAGCAGATGTTGCCCCACGAACCCACTGCCGCCTGTGACGAAGCATTCCACGCTCATGCTCGGTTCCTTGTCTGGATGATGGGCGCAGGCTAAGGTATAGAGCTCACTCTACAGTCAAGGCGTTTTTTCCGTGAACATTGGAGAGCTGGAGCGCCGCAGTGGTCTCGGTCGCCACGCATTGCGCTACTACGAGCAGCTCGGGCTGATCGTGGCCCATCGGCAGGCCAACAACTACCGCAACTACAGCGAGCAGACCGTTGTCGACCTGGTGTTCATCCAGCGTGCCCAGGGCGCTGGGTTTTCACTCGCCGAAATTGGCGAGATCCTCACGGCCAAACGGGGTAACACGATCAATTGCGCGCAAGGCGCGGCCCTGGTCGCCAGCAAGATGGCCGACATTCAAACGAAGATAGCCACCCTGCAAGCCACGTATGTTTTTCTTGAAGCGGAGCGTGCGAAGCTCGAGGCCAGTGCCATTGCCAATGGGCAGACGATTCCCCAGCCTTCCGTCCCTGGGCATGCTTCGCCACCCTAGGCTCCAGAACAGCGTGTGCTATGCCGTCTCCAACGGGTTTCTGGCGACTACGGGGCCCTCATCATCGCCTTCACCGCCCATCGATCGGCGTGTCTTGCGCACTGAACAGGCACACCTGGTTGCGTTGCTGCTTGGCCTCGTACATCGCCTGGTCGGCAGCCTTGACCAGGCCGTCGAGGTCGCCCGCATGCTGAGGGTACAGCGCGATGCCGATGCTGGGGGTGACGAAGTCGATGGTTTGCTGCCCCACCTGCACCGGCTCGCCCAGTGCCCTCAACAGGCGCATGGCCAGACGCTGGGCTTCGTCGGCGTGGGTACCGGGCAGGATCAAAGTGAACTCGTCCCCGCCCAGGCGGTAGGCGCGATCAGGCTTGCGCACGCCCTCGCGCAGGCGGTTGGCCATCTGCACCAGCAGGCTGTCGCCAATGTCATGGCCGAAGGTGTCGTTCACCTGCTTGAAGCGGTCCAGGTCGATGAACAGCAGTGCCAGCGGCCCTGTGCTCGCAGCCACGCAGCGCTCGAGGTGTTCGTAGAAGGCCTTGCGGTTGCCCAGCCCCGTCAAGGCGTCCCGGTACGCCATGTCGAACAGCTGGTTCTGGTATTCGACGTGGTCGCTGATGTCATGCAGGATGCCCCGGTAGCCACGCAGCTGGTCCTGGGCGTCGATGATCTGCGACAGGTGCGTCTCGTAGTGCCCCTGGCTGCCATCGGCGCGGTGCATGCGCCCCGCCAGCACCGGCGCGCCCAGGGCCCGGTGGGCACCGAACACTTCGCGCAACCGGGTTTCATCGCAGCCCTCCAGCCAGTCGCTGGCCGGGCGGCCGACCAGTGATTCGCCCGGCAGCCCCAGGCGCCTGGAGAATGCCGGGTTGACGGTCAACAGCAGCCCGGCGCTGTCCAGCTCGAAATAGCCTTCCTGCATGGCCTGCAGAATCGCCCGGTCCCGCGCTTCGCTCTGCTCCAGGCGGTCGAGCATGCGGTTGGCTTCACGGCTGAGCGCCCCCAGCTCGTCCGCCCCCCGGTCGCTCAGGCGCCGGCCGGCCGACTCTGGTCCGATGGCCAGGAACTCCTGGTGCATCCTCGAGACCCGCCGCAGCAGGACCACATCCAGCCCCAGGTAGACCAGCAACCAGGCCAGCACCACAACCAGGGTGATCACCCCGAGGAACAGGTCGATCTGCTGGCGCCCCTCCACATATAGATGCCGCTCGCGAGGCAGCTCGAGCATCAGTTGCGGCTCGTCCAGGCTGTTGCTGAACTGCAGGAAGATGCGCTGGCGGTTATCGTCCACGACCTGGCGGGGGCTGATGGTGATCTGTTCATGGCCTTCGAACAACGCGCTTTGCGCAGGGCTCGCCGGAGGCGGGCGCAAGCGCAGCTTGCCGTTGAGCTTGCGCTCCAGGTCCAGGGTGCGCGTGCTGCTCAGGAAATGCCCGGCGAACAGGGCACCGCTCGCGCCGGGCTGCAACTGGCCGATGTCCACCGCCACCAGGATCATCGCCGCGCCCTGCACGGCCACCAGCTGGCCCGTGTAGTGCCGGGTGTTGCCCGCCCGTTCCAGGTGCTGGACCAACCGCAGCACGTCGTCGTGCAGAGCTTGCACGCCAGGCTGCGGCACGCCTTCCAAGGTCGCGATGGCAGAGGGTTCCAGGGCCTGCCACTGGGCCGCGCTCACCTTGCCCTGCCCATCGAGGTGGACCAGGAAGTCGAAGTTCATGCGGCTCAACAGCCGCGGCGTCACCGGCAGGATATCCGTCGCGGCAGGCGCCAGCGAGGAGACGAAGTTCTGCAGCCGATCACGGTCGCGCTCGAACAGATTGTCCAACAACGCCCGCACCTGTTCCGCCTCGGCCACCAGCAGGGTGTCGTCCTCACGGTCCAGGCGGTTCAGGATCAAGCCATGGGCCAGCAGGTAGACCACCAGCAGCGCCACGGCCAGCGGAGGCCCGAACAGCCAGAACAATCTTTTGCGTAGCGTCATCGGTGGCTCCTGCCCAGTACCTGCAAGCGCCTGCCGCTAGCGAGCCGACGCCGGGCAGTGTGTCGTACCTGCCCGGCTCGTTTGCGCGATCGTCGCAGCCAGCTGCCTCAGGTTGGCCTGGTGGGCCGCGACCAGGCCACTGATCGTGGCATCGGCCGGTGCCTGCAGCGTGCTGTGACAGGTCAGCCCGGTGTTCGTACCCGCAGGCCTCAGTCGCCAGGTCGCGTCCAGCAGGGCATAGCGCCCGGGCACCGAATCGAAGCGCTGCACCTCCACGCGCAACGCTGTTCGAGGTGAGGCGCCGGTCGGCGCGCCCAACTGGTCCTCCAGAGCGTTGCGGAACTCGTCGACGAGGTTGGCGCCCCACCATTCGGTCTCCAGGATCGCCAACCCGCTGTCGCCCTGGCGCACCACCATCTGGGCGCGATCGACCTGCGGTGGCATCAGCACCTTCTCGATCTCGATGTTCACGCCAGCCGGGCGTGCCGCCGGCTGGGCAGGCACCAGGGTGTGGTAGTTGATCGGCGCGCTGCTGCACCCCTGCAGTGCGATGGCCATCAAGGTCCACAACAGCTTTGGCATCTTGCGCATGTCAGGTCACTCCTTGGTTCAGTTCCGCAGTCGGGTGGCGTCGATGGCTTTGGGGCGTCCGCGGATCAGCGACTCGGGATGCCGGCCGAGGTAGTCGGACAAGTCGCGCAGCGAACGTGACATGCGTTCCAGTTCGTTGAGGGTGTCGCTCATCTTTTCGCGTTGCGGCGACCCTTGCGCGAATGCCGAGTCCGCACTCTTGAGCGTGCTGCGCACCTCTTCCAGGGTACGGCTGATGCCTGGCAGGGTCTGGCTGTTGAACTGCTTGAGGCTGGCCTGCAGCTCCCGCAGGCTGGCATCCAGGTTGCCGGCGATGCTCTCGATCGGCAGCTCGCCCAGGCGTGCGATCACCCGCTGCAACTGCTCCTGCAGCTTGTCCAGGCTGCCGGGCACGGTGGGGATCCGCAGCGGGCGTTGCGAGGCATCGAACGTGACCTTGGGCGCGTCGGCATAGAAGTCCAGGGACACATACAGCTGCCCGGTCAGCAGGTTGCCCGTACGCGCCTGTGCCCGCAGGCCATGCTCGACGAAGCTGCCGATCAGGTGATTGCCCGCCTCCTCGTCGCCCGGTGGACGCTTGAGCCCTTTGAACATTTTCTGGTAGACCGCCCCCAGCCGCTGCGGGTAGACCACTGCATCGACCATCACCGGGAAGCTCTGCTTCTGCTCGTCGTAGTCCAGCTCCACCGCCGTGACCCTGCCGAACTCCACGCCCATGAACTCCACCGGGGCGCCCACCGCCAGGCCACGCATGGACTGGTCGAAACGCAAACGTAGAAACTGCTGCTTGCCGGTCGGCGGGGCCAGCGCGGTATCGCGGTCGGCATACAGCTCGAACGCCTGCTGATCCTGGGCCGGCTCGGCCTGGCCGGCCGACTCTGGCTCACCGAACACCAGGCCACCGACCAGAATCGACGACAAGGACTCGGTGTTGACCTTGAGGCCATTGGCGCCCAGGTCCACATCGATGCCGCTGGCATTCCAGAATCGCGTATTGCGGGTGACGAAGGCATCGTTGGGGGCCTGGATGAAGATGCCGATGTCCACCCCTTTGCCGTCCGGCTGCAAGGCGTAGGAGATCACCTGCCCCACCGGGATCTTGCGGTAGTAGATCGACGAGCCGATATCGAGCGACCCCAGGTCCTTGGCATGGAGGGTGAAGCGCTTGCCCTTCTCGCCGTAGGTGATCGGCGGCGGCGACTCGAGCCCAGTGAACACCTTGGCCGGCTTGGTCGACTGGCCAGCGTCGGCGCCGATGAAGTTGCCCGACAACAAGGTATCGACCCCCGTGACGCCGCCAGCACCGATGCGCGGTCTGACCACCCAGAACTGCGCGCCCTCGGTGGCGAACGACTCGGCCTCCTTGGACAGCTGCACCTTGGCGACCACGCTCTTCTTGTCCTTGGCCAGCTCGACCGAGGTCACTTCGCCGATCACCACGCTGCGGTACTTGACCGGCGTCTTGTGTGCCACCAGGCCTTCGCCGGTCTTGAAGGACAGGGTGATCACCGGCCCCTCCTGCATCCAGCTGCGCACGACCAGGGACGCGCCGATCAACAGCGCGATGATCGGCACGATCCATACCAACGAGACATTCCAGCGCCGGGTATGGATATCTGCCGGCCCCGCCGTGGGCTGCCGTTCGCTGCCTTGCTCCATCAGGAGTCCTCCGTGTGTGAAGCATTGTCCCAGATCAGTCGCGGGTCGAAACTCATGGCCGAAAGCATGGTGAATACCACCACCAAGCCGAAGAACAGGATGCCGGCACGCGGCTCGATGGTGCCTAGCTCGCGCATCTGCACCAGCGCCGCGACCAACGCCACCACCAGCACATCGAGCATCGACCAGTAGCCGATCAGCTCCACGAAACGATACAGCTTGGTACGCTGCCGACACGCCCAGGCGCTGTGGCGCTGCACAGTGACCAGCAGCATCAGCATGGCGATGAACTTGATCGCCGGTACGCCGATGCTGGCGATGAAGATGATCAGGGCAATGTCCCAAGCCCCGCTTTCCCAGAACTCCAGCACGCCACCGCCGATGGTGCTGTCGCTGCCCTGCCCCAGCATCTCGGTATGCATCACCGGCAACAGGTTGGCCGGCACGTAGAACACCAGGGCTGTCAGCAGGTAGGCCCAGGCCCGGGTGACGGCCTGGGTCTTGCGCGCATGCAACGGCGCGCCGCAGCGCTCGCAATGGTGCAGGCGCAGGCCGAGGTCGCAGGCATGACCGCAGCCATGGCACAGGCACAGGCCCAGCTCGGATGCCCGCGGCGGCCGGCTCATACCAGCCTCCACAGGTCACGGATGTCGCGGCCGGCGATAGCGATCAGCAACACGCTGAGCGCCGCCATCGCCAGCAGGCCGATGCCCGGGATCACGTCCAGCAGGCCGGCCAGCTTGATCACCGCCACCAGGGCCCCCAACAGGCACACTTCCAGCATGCTCCAAGGTCGCAATGCCTCCAGGCCGCGCATGCACAAGGCGAATGCCGGCGCACGCCTGCCCGCCACGGCAAAGACGAGCACCCAGATCAACAAACCGACCTGCAACGTCGGGGCGAGGATCACCGCCAGCGCCACCACCAGGGCGATGAAGGTGATGGTGCCATGGCTGAGGATCAGCACCGAGTCCCACAGCGTGGCGCTGTTGCTCAGGCCTTGCATGCTGATGGTCATCACCGGGTAGAGGTTGGCGAAGGCCAGCAGGATCGCGCCAGTCACCCCCAGGGCCAGGCGTTGCTGCACGCTCAGGGCGGTGTGCCGGTCGAGCACGCCGGCGCAGCGCAGGCACACTGCCCGTTGGTGCTTGCCCAGTGCATTGCGCTGGTACACCGCGTCGCAGTATTCACAGATGATCACGTCCTGCTTCACCATCCTCTCCATCGCTCGTGGTGCTCGCTTGCAAGGCTAGCCAAGGATTGCCCGTATGGCATGCGGCGTTATGGCTGGCTGGGCAGGAACCAGCGGTAGTACGGATTATCGCCATCCTCCCGCATCACCGCCCTCACCTCCCGGGCCCAGCCCTGGCGGTCGCCGCGGTAGGCCAGCAGGCTCACGCCATAGAACCGGCGCAGGCTGCGCCACTGGTCATCGACCTCGCCCAGGAAGGCCGGGCTGGCGTTCAGCAAAGGCGGCTCGCGGCGCAGTGCCAGCAGCACCGGCAACACGCGGGTGATCTCGCGGCTGCGCACCCACGGTGCGTATTCGATGCGCGGCTGGTCGTCCGTCACCGGGCGCGCATCGCCGGCATAGCGCTCCAGGCCCTGGCGATCGGTGATCCAGGTCGCCAGCAGGGCCGCAGGGGAGTCGACACCCACCTCGGCCAGTGCCGCGGCCACCTCCGGCTGCGCGAAGCGTTCCTGGATCCGCACGGCATCCAGCTCCAGCGGCTGCAACGAACCGATCATCAGCATTTCGTGGAACTCGGTGGTCCACAACGCGGCGTGGGGGAATACATCGATGAAGCTGCGCACCAGCGAGCGGCTGTCCTCGTCGTTCTGTGTCGGCAACGGCAGCCACTGGGCCACCAGACCATGCTCGCCCAGGCGGCTGGCGGCCAGGGCATAGAAGTCGCGGGAGTAGAGGTTGACCACGCCGGCGGCCGAGGGAGGCGGCGGCTCCAGGGTGATCATGTCGTAGCGGGTGGCGCTGCGCAGCAGCTCGCGACGACCGTCGCGCAGGCGGATGTCCAGGCGCGGATCAGCGATCGCGTCGAAGGTACCACGAAAATGCGGCGCCGCCCGTAGCACTTCCGGCAGCAGCTCGGCCACCACCGGGTGCTGCAGGCCATGATATCGGAGCATGGCACCGGCAGTGATGCCGGTGCCGAAGCCGATCACCAGCGCCGAGCGTGGCTCGCCCCGGTGTACCAGCAGCGGCAGCAGCGCCTGCAGGCGCATGTAGCGCAGCGACGGCATGGCATCGCCGGTATTGGATACCCCCTGGATGTACAGGCGGCTGAACCGCTTTTGCCCTGCCCCCTGCTCCACCACGGCCACGGTGCCGCCCCGGCCTTCCTCGTAGAAGCTCAACTGCCCACTGCGAGTCGCCGGCATCAACTGCGCCAGGTGCTCGGGCGAGACCAGCAGCCCGCAGGCCAGGGTGGCGCCACCGGCGAGCGCGACACCCACGCGCAGGCGCCGGCTCACCTGGACACCGCGCCAGGCAGCCAAGGCGCCGATGGCCGCCGCAAGCACGGCGAGCACGGCCAGGCTGCGCACCAGCCCCAGTTCGGGGACCAGCACGAACCCTGTGAGCATCACGCCCAGGATCCCGCCCAGGGTATTGAGCGCGACCACCGCGCCGACGTCACGCCCCACATGGGCGCTGTCCACCGCCAGGCGCAGGGCCAGAGGGAACGCCGCGCCCAGCAGGGTGGTCGGCAGGAACACCACGCTCAGCCCGGCAACCGCGAAACGCGCCGACATCCCGGTCAGTTCACTGCCGCCCAGGGCCAGCACCCAGCGCTCGGCCTGGCTCTGCGCGCCAACCAACCATTGGCCCAGCCCGGCCACCTGGAGGATCGCCAGCAGCCCGGCCGAGGCGATCAGCAGGCCGAACGCCCCCCAAGGGTCACGGATACGGTCGGCATGCCGGGCATGGAGCGCACTGCCCAGCACCAGGCCGCAGAGGTAGGTGGCCAGCACCACGGCGAAGGCGAACGCCCGGGTGCTCATGAACTGTACGATCGATTGCGTCCAGACCACCTCATAGCCCAGCGCCACGCCACCGGCCAGACAATACAGGGCGATGGCCAGCCGGGCCGACGGGCTGCGCGAGACCGGGCCGACGGCAGTGCCTTGCAACGGTTCGGCGGTAGTGCGGGCCAGCGGCAATGCCGCCCCGGCGGCTAGCACATTGAGCAGCGCGGCGGCGCAGGCACTGGCCAGCACGCCAAGCGATGGCAACAGCATGAATGCGGCAGCCAGGGTGCCAGCGATGGCACCAGCGGTGTTGGCCGCATACAACCCGCCGCCGGCACGCCCCACCTGCCCCTGCACCGGGGCCAGGGCACGTACCAGCACAGGCAAGGTGCCGCCCATGAAGAAAGCCGGCAGGCCCACCAACAGCAACGGCAGCCCCCAGGCCAGCGGCCCGAGGCTGTCCTCCAGCCGGGCAAAGGGGCCTGCCGCGACGCCGAGCGCCAAGGTGGCGGCTACCCCGAGGATCGCCACCAGCACTTCCAGCCCGGCATAGAGCAATACGGGGCGACGCAGGCGGTCGGCCCAGCGGCCGAACGCCAGGCCGCCCAGCGCAAGGCCCGCGAAAAAGGCACTGATGGCGGTCGTGACGGCGTACACCTCCACCCCCACCACCAGGGAAAGTTGTTTGACCCACAGCACCTGGTAGACCAGGGCCGCGGCGCCGGAAAGGAACATCAGCAAGGCGGCTATCGCCAGCTGGGGTCGCGCCATGGTCGAGGTTTCCTGAACTGCCGCGCCACGAGGGCGTGAACGGGATTGACTGGCGGCTGAAGACATTGGGACGCCTTATCGTGCGAAAGAGGCCTGCGCCGGTACACCGCCGCAGGCCAGAAGGCGAACGCAGGCATGGCCTGCGCCCGGTCCAGGTCGGCGCTTACTTGGCGCCTTTGTTCATCTTGGCCTCGATCTGCTTGTCCACGTCGGCACGGATCTGGTCGATGCTGAAGCTCGCCGGACGCTGGCTGGGTGGGTAGTCGACGAACGTCTGCAGGAAGGCGGCCGCCTTTTGAGTCCCCTGGAACAGCAGGTAGTCGTTCTTGGTCAGCCAGTCGTAGTACTGGTCCGAGACCACGTCGGCCCGCTCGTAAGGATCCATGCGCAGGTTGAACAGTTTCGGTGCGCGCAAGCAGGTGAACGGCTCGCTCCAGACAGCGAAGCCACCCGGGGCACGCTGCTCGCAGAACACGATCTTCCAGTCGCCGAAGCGCATCGACACCAGTTCGCCGTCGTCGTTGAAATAGTAGAACTCGGTACGCGCGCTCTTGTCGGCCTTGCCGGTCAGGAAGTCGAGCTGGTTGAAGCCATCCAGGTGCACCTTGAAGTTCTTGCCACCGACGTCGGTGCCTTTGAGCAGACGATCCTTGATGGTGGTATCACCCGCTGCGGCCAGCAAGGTCGGGAACCAGTCCAGGCCGGAGAACATCTCGGTGGTCACTTCGCCCGGCTTGATCTTGCCTGGCCAGCGCACCATGGCCGGCACCCGGTAGGCGCCTTCCCAGTTGGAGTTCTTCTCGTTGCGGAACGGCGTGGTGGCCGCATCCGGCCACGACCACTGGTTCGGGCCGTTGTCGGTGGTATAGACCACGATGGTGTTGTCGGTGAGCTTGAGGTCATCGAGTTTCTTGAGCAGCTTGCCCACATCGCCATCGTGCTCGAGCATGCCATCGGCATATTCGTTGCCCGGCATGCCACTCTGGCCCTGCATCGACTCACGCACGTGGGTGAAGGCGTGCATGCGTGTGGTGTTCATCCATACGAAGAACGGTTTGTCGGCCTTGGCCTGCTTGTCGATGAAGTTGATCGCGGCCTGGGTGGTGTCATCGTCGATGGTTTCCATGCGCTTGCTGTTCAGCGCACCGGTATCCTCGATCTTGCCGTCGGCGGTGGAGTGGATCACCCCACGAGGCGTGGTGGACTTGACGAAGGGATCGTTGGGGTCTTTCGGCCAGTAGGGGCGCTCAGGCTCCTCTTCGGCGTTGAGGTGATAGAGGTTGCCGAAGAACTCGTCGAAGCCATGGTTGGTCGGCAGGTACTCGTCACGGTCGCCCAGGTGGTTCTTGCCGAACTGGCCGGTGGCATAGCCCAGGGCCTTGAGCGCCTGGGCGATGGTCACGTCGCGATCCTGCAGGCCGACCTTGACCCCGGGCATGCCGACCTTGGACAAGCCGGTGCGCAAGGCCGTCTGGCCGGTGATGAAGGTCGAGCGCCCAGCCGTGCAGCTGTTCTCGGCATAATAGTCGGTGAACATCATGCCTTCCTTGGCGATACGATCGATGTTCGGCGTCTTGTAGCCGACCACCCCATGCGAATACGCACTGATGTTGGTCTGGCCGATGTCATCGCCGAATATCACCAGAATGTTCGGCTTGTCCGCGGCCACCGCCATCGAACACCCCACTATCGCCGTCGCCGCGAGTGCGAACTGCGATAACCACCTTCCTCTGCGTTTCATTGGTGCTTCTCCGTTCCAGTGACTTGTCGTGATCCACGACTGCACGTCAGTCGAGAGGCCCGACCGCACACTGGCGCTCTCTCGATGTCGCTGTGGTTATCAGTGCTGGTTGACGTCCTGATCGAAGGGATAGACCCGGTTCCACTCCCTGGCCATGTCCACGATCACCCAGTCTTTGTTCCTGGCTTCGTCCAGTGCCTTGTCCAGCCGGCCGACCTGGCTCTGACGGTCATAAGCCCATTCGCGCTTGGCATCGGTGTGGTGCACCAGGCCTGCGAACCGGCGGCCAGGGCCGGCCATGGTCCACTGCAGCATTTGCAGGTCGCCGTCGGAGTTGCCGAAGGCGAGGATCGGCCGACGGCCGATATAGGCGTCGATACTTTCCGGCTTGCCGGCGCCATCGTCGTTGTGGGTGAGCTTGGCCAGGCGCTGTATGGAGAGCTGCCCCTCCTGGTCCTGGAAGCGGGTGGCGAAGGTGGTGCCGATCACCTGCTCCGGCGGGATGCCGTAGACTTCCTCGGCGAAGGTGCGCATGAACGCCACTTCGCCGCCGGAGACGATGTAGGTCTTGAAACCGTTGGCGCGCAGGTAGGCCAACAGCTCCAACATCGGTTGGAAGACCATCTCGGTATAGGGCTTTTGGCTGCGCGGGTGCACGCTGCTGGCCAGCCAGCGACGTGCGTTCTGCTCGAAGGTGTCGTTGCTGATGCCGGTGTGGGTGGCGGTGACGATCTGCATCAGGCCACGCATACCGCTTTCGGCCAGGGTCTTGCGATCGTCTTCGAGCACCGCCTTGAACGGCTGCTGGGTCTTCCACTCCGGGTGCTGCGGGGCCAGGCGCTTGACCTCGGCCAGGGCGAACAGCACCTGGAAGTACAGGGGCTGCTCGCTCCACAGCGTGCCATCGTTGTCGAACACGGCGATACGCTCGGCGCTCGGGACATAGTCCTTGCCCTGCTCATCGGTCACCGCCTCGACGAACGCCACGATCGCCTCGCGCGAGGCGCCGTCGTTCCACGAGGGCAGAGGCTCGGCCGCGTGGGCCGCCAAGGGCAGCAGCAGGCAGAGGGTGAACAACCAGCGCGCCGGGCGCGAAGCGAAATTCAAGTGCATGTAACTTCCTTGATCGATGCAGCAGGCATGACGCCGAATTCAGGGGTTGAGCTTCTTCAGGCCATGTCGGCCGGATGATGGCCGGTTTTGCTCGGTAACCGTCCGTCGCAGCACCGGCAACGTGTCTACCACCTGGGCTGCTGTGGCGGCCTGCCGAAGCGAAGCGCCGTAACGGGCTCCCAAGAAAGCTAGCAAACATTTGGAAACAGCAGCGGGTAACGAAGGAAGACCTGTACTCATTTCGCGACACCCTGTCGTGCGCCTGATCCATAGGTACAGGGCGCTCAGTTGTGGCGGTTCCTGGCGCAACTGGCCGGGTATCTGCCGCCAGGCATGCTCAGCGCTGGCCAACCAGGCCGCCTTGCGCCGTTGCCGCCAGCGCCCCCAAGCGTCCCGCAACGTCAGATACCAACCCCGCCCGAAATAGACCAGGCCGCCCAGCAGCACCAACGCACAGGCCGCCAGCAGCCAATGGCTGGCGATATGAACCCGAGCTGTCCGGCCCAGCGCACGCAAGTCGTCGCTTATGGAAAACGGTGCCTGGTATACCGCGGCGTCCGAAGCCTCTAGTTCCAGCGCGGGCACGCTCGCCGAGTGGGCTTCGCCGCTGTCGGCATCCCACCACTGCAGTTCGATGGGCGGCAGGCGGTAGTGCCCGGCCTCGGTCACCACATAGGTGACGGCATCCTCGCGCTGGCCGCCGCTGATACCGCCACGGCCATCGCTCAACGGCGCGACCACCGGAGGCTGCACATAGCGTCGCAGCCCGTCGATCTCGCTGAAGGCCGGCGCAGGAATCAACATTGCCTGGGCACCTTCGGCCCGTACCTGCAGCCGCCGGGTGACACTGTCGCCCACGCGCAGCGGCTGATGGGAATGTTCCAGTTGCTGCGTGAACTGCAGCGCGCGGGCGACCAGATGCCGCCCCTGCCCGGCCCCGGCGGGCTGCCGGGCGACGAAGTGTTGTGGCGGGCTCTTCACCATCACCGGCCCACTGCCCTGCCCTGGTGTGACCTGGATGGCCAACGCCGGGATATCGAACGGTTTGGCCTGCTGCGGCGTGATCTGGTAGCTCAGGCGCAAACCGAAGAACGCCTTGCCATCGATCCGCTCGTTCAGGTGCGTGGCTTCACTGCTGGGCGCGGCCACGACGGCTCCGTCCAGTTTCAAGGCCGGCAGCTGCGGCGCGGCATCGAACCAGGTATCGACCAGCAGGTCGACCTGCAAGCTCACCGTGCCGCCGACCAGCACCGTATCGGCCGGCAGCAGTTGGCTGCGCACGCGCACCTCGGGCTCTGCGGCCTGCACCAACAGTGGCACCAGCAGTATCCACAACAGGCGTTTCATGGCATAGCCTCCGTGGCGGTTGGGCGAGCGGCGTCCTGGAGCAGGAACTTGCGCTTGAGGAACTGGGCCGGCGAGGTGTTGAGGTTGTCCAGCCACGCCTGGTCTGAGCCCTGCCCGGCCGCGGTGCGCTGGACGTCCTTGCCTTTCCCGGAGGCGTTGTCGAGCAGCACCTTGTCGGCCTTCTCGTCTGGCGGCCCCGCCTCCTGCTGGGCTTCGCGGTCCTTTAGCAGCGCCTGGGCCAGGGCCAGGTTGGCGCTGGCCTCGGGGAACTGCGCCTGGCGCTGCAAAGCCTGCTGATAGGCCGCGATCGCCTGGTCGAACTTCGACAAGCGCACGTAGGCATTGCCTTGGTAGAAGTACGCAATGGCCGTGTCCAGCTGCGCCAAGGTGTCCAGGGCCGTGTCGTAGTCGGCCGCGTGGTAGGCCGCCACGCCCTTCCAGTAAGGGTTGGCAAAGTGCTCGGCCGCCTCGGGGTAGTGCTGCTGCTCGTATGCCCAGCGCCCCTGTTGGTCGGGCGTAAAGAAGGCGTCGGCCAGCGCGCCGGCGTGGGCCGGCTGCGGGCCTGAAGCAACGCCCAACGCGACCAGCCAGGCTCCCAGCCAGTGCACGCGCCAGCCACGGCGCATGCCCAGCAACGCCAACGCCAGCAGCGGCCAGCACAGCCAGTAGCCTGCGTCTTTCCAGTGCAGTGGCTGCCCGTCGTCCTGGGCGGCCTGGAAATGCTGCTGGGCATGCAGCTCGATCCAGTCGAGGTCGTCATCGTCCAGGGTCAGGCTGCCCAGGGGCGCGTCCGCGGCCTCGGCGAGCTGCTTCAAACCCTCGGCATCGAAGGTGGCGCGCTGGGTCCGGCCACTGGCGTCGGTGCTGGGGCGGCCCTGGGCGTCATGCACCACCCCGGCCTGAGGGGTACCGACGGCAAGCACCAGCACCTGCAAACCACTGCCGCGCACCTGCTTGCCGATCGCGTCGAACTGGCTGGCGTCGGCACCATCGGTGACCAGCACCAGCGTGCCGGGGGCGTTCTCGGCCACCAGCAGGCGCTTGGCCAGAACCACCGCGCCGAGGGCATCCTTGCCGGGTTTGTCGATCAGCGTGGTGGACAAGGCCTGGAGGAAGCTGTCGAGCAAGGCTGGGTCGTCGGTCGGTGGCAGCACCAGGTGGGCGCTGCCGGCATATGCGATGAGCGCCGTGCGGCTGCCGGCGCGCCGCTGGATCAGGTCATGCAGCTTGTTGCGCGCGGCAGCCAAGCGTGAAGGCGGGACATCGTCGGCGTCCATCGAGGGCGAAAGATCCAGGGCCAGGATCATCGCTGCCCGATTGTCCAGGAAGGCCGGTTTGTCCTGCTCCCAGGTCGGCCCGGCCATGGCGACCGCACCCAGGGCCAGCATCGCTCCCAGCAGGTGCACCGGGCGAAAACGCTGCTGCTCCCCGGGCGTGATCAGCAGATGCTCGACCAGGTGCGGGGCGATGATGCCCTCCAGGCGTCGCAGCAGGTTGTGGCGGCGTGCCCACAACCAGGGCAGCAGCAGGCCCGGGACGATCAGCAGCAACCAGAGCGGCCGCAGGAAATGAAAGGCACTCAGATCGATGTCCATATCAACGCTCGGTCCTGGTCAGGTGTGCAGGGCTCGCCCGGCGCGCAGTGGCCAGGGCAGCCACGCCATGGCCCAGCAACAGGGCCAGCAGCGCAGCACCCAGCGGCCACCAGAACAGGTCGCGCCTGGGTTGGTGGCTGAAGGTCTTCACCCGGTGCGGCGTGATGTGGTCGAGCGTGGCATAGACCTGCTGCAGCGCGTCCCGGTCACCGGCACGGAAGAACCGGCCGCCAGTGGCCTGGGCGATGTCCTGCAGTGCCTGCAGGTCGACCTTCGCCTCGCCGCTGGCTTCGGGGTCACCAATGCCGATGGTGTGCACCACGATGCCGCGATCCCGGGCCATGCGGGCGGCGTGGTCCGGTGTGATGGCGCTGCCGGTGTCGTTGCCGTCGGTCAGCAGGATCAGCACCTTCTCCTGCTCCTTGGCCTTGTCCAGCAGCTTGATGGTCAGCCCAATCGCGTCACCCAGGGCAGTATTGGGGCCGGCCATGCCGATACCGACCTCATCGAGCAGGATGCCCAGGCTGGCGTGGTCCAGGGTCAGCGGCGCCTGTGGGTAGGCACCGGTGCCGAACACGATCAGGCCGATACGGTCGTCCTTGCGCCGGGCGATGAAATCCCGCACAACCCCTTTGACCGCCTGCAGCCGGTCCACGCGTTGGCCGGATGGGTCGGTGTAGTCGGTGGTGGCCATGGATTGGGATATGTCGATCGCCAACATCAGGTCGCGCACCGGCCGCTCGCGCTCGATGGGCTTTTCCACCAGCACCGGCCGTGCGCAGGCCACCAGCAGCAGCACCCACACCGACAGGTTCAGCAGCAGTTGCCAGCGCCCGCCGCCCGCACGGGCGGTGCCCGGCTCCTGGCCCACGGCACGGCTCATGGCAGCGAAGAACGGCACGCGCAAGGCGCTGCGCGACTCGCGGTAGGTGGCCAGGTAACGCCAGGCCAGCCAGGGCAAGGGCAGCAGCAACAGCAGCCAGGGGTACTCAAGTTGCCACATGGTGCACCTCGATCCATTGCCGGCAGGTCGCGATCAGTGTCTGAATGTCGCTGTCGGCCATTGCCACTACCTGGTCCGCCGGGGCATAGGCCAGCAGTGCCAGCCGTCGCGCCAGCTGCCCGGGCAGCTGTACTCGACTATGGCGTTGCAGGAAGGCTTGCCAGTCATCGCCGCCCAAGGTCGCGACCGGCCCCTGACCGGGCATCGAGAGCGCCACGCGCTTGAGCAGTTGCGGCACTTCGCGCAGGGCCGCCAGGCGTTGCACAGGATCGTTCAGCGCTTGGGCCAGCACCTCCAGGCGAGCCAGGGCCTCGCGGCGATAGAGATTGCGCCGCCAGCGCAGGTAGCGCCAAGTGGCCAGGCCTCCGGCCAGAGCCAACACCGCCACCAGCAGCACCAACCACCCCCAGGTCTGCGGCCAATAGCTGACGTCGATCGCCGGCAGCGGCAGTTCGCGCAACTGGTCGATGCTCGGCGTGCTCACCTGGCTCATCGCGTCACCGCCGAAAGCCGGCCCAGTTCCGCACGCAGCTGCTCCAGGCTGTCGCGCCCGGTGCTGAACATCATCAGCGGTACCTGGCTGCGCCGAAGCAGCGTGGCGACGTCCTTGAGCCGCCCCGAGAGGAAGTCCCCAAGCGGGCGGTGCACCTGGCGCCGCTCAATCTCCAACTCCACCTGGACCTGGCCCTGGGTCACAGTCACCCGCCCACGGTCGGGCAACTGCAGGGCGATCGGATCGAACACCTGCAGGGCCAGGACATCGTTGTGCGCGCCCAGCTGACGCAGCAGTTGCAGGGTCTGCGGCGACACGCCGGCGAAGTCGCTGACGATGACGATCAAGTGATCGTGCCCGGCGATGCCCAGGCACTGGCGCAACACCCTGTCGAGCTGACCCGGCTGTTCCTCGTCGGTTTGCGAGGCATGCAGTGCCTGGTTGTGGCGCACGATCGCCGCGCACAATGCCTCCACCCGCGCCCGGCTGCGCAGCGGGCGGATCGTCTCGATGGTCTGGTCACCGAACACCAGCCCGCCCACCCGATCGCCGGCATGCAGCGCCATCCAGGCCCCGATCGCCCCCAGTTCGGCAGCGGTGACCGACTTGAAGCTGCGCTGCGAACCGAAATACATGCTCATGCGCTGGTCCACCAGCAGCAGCGTCGGGCGGTCGCGCTCCTCGGTGTAGCTGCGCACGAACGGTTTGCTGTAGCGCAGCGATGCCCGCCAGTCCAGGTGACGCAGGTCGTCCCCGGGGGTGTACTGGCGCAGTTCGTCGAAGCTCAGCCCACGGCCGCGCAGGCGCGCGGCATGGCTACCGGAGAGCACGCTGGACAGCGGTTGGCGTGACAGGAAGCTCAGGCCGCGCACGCGATGCTCCAGCAGCATCAGCTGCTCCAGCGAGGCGTAGACGGCGCCGTCGGCGACCACGGGCTTGTGCATGGCGCCCCCTCAGGCCGGGACCGCGACGGTGTCGAGCAGGCGGTCCAGCACTTGGTCGGCGCCGATGCCATCGGCCACGGCGTCATAGGACAACAGCAGACGGTGGCGCAACACCGGGTGCAACACCGCGCGCACATCGTCTGGCGTCACATAGTCGCTGCCTGCCAACCAGGCATGAGCCCGGGCGACCCGGTCCAGGCTGATGCCGCCACGGGGGCTGGCTCCGACCTTGATCCAGCGCTGCAGGTCGGCGTCGTAGTCCGCCGGGTGGCGGGTGGCGTTGATCAGGTCGATCAGGTAGCGGTCGATGGCTTCGGACACATGCACCGCCCCGACTTCGCGGCGCGCCGCGAAGATCGTCTCCTGCGCCACGGGCGTTGCGGTTTCGCCATGGCCACCGGCCTGCTGGCGCTGTTCCTCTCCACGTACCAGCCGCAACACCTGCGTCTCGTCCTCGACCTTGGGGTAGTCGATCAGCAGCTTCATCAGGAAGCGGTCCATCTGCGCTTCGGGCAACGGGTAGGTCCCCTCCTGTTCGATAGGGTTCTGCGTGGCCAGCACCATGAACAGCCCGGACATCGGGTGGGTTTCCCCCGACACGGTGATCTGTCGCTCCTCCATGGCCTCGAGCAGTGCCGCCTGGACCTTGGCCGGTGCGCGGTTGATCTCGTCGGCGAGGATCACGTTGCCGAACAGCGGGCCGGGCTGGAACTTGAGCTGGTTGCCGGTATCGGTCTGCTGGAGGATCTCGCCACCGGTAATGTCCGACGGCAGCAGGTCGGGGGTGAACTGGATGCGGCTCATGCGTGCGTCCAGGTGGGTTGCCAGGGCCTTGACCGTGCGGGTCTTGGCCAGACCGGGCAGGCTTTCGAGCAGCACATGCCCGTTGGCCAGCAGGCCCAACATGATATGGCGGATGGTCCGTTCCTGGCCCAGTACCTGAAGCCCCACCTGGGCCTCCAGGCTGGTGATCTCTTCACGAATGGTCACTGTCGTTTGTCCTTGGCTTGCGTCAACTGCGCGATGAGTCGACTTCCCTGCGGTGACGTGCCCGGGGTGAACCGCCCGGGCACACGGCCCAGCCACCGTGCAGATGAAGATGCTTGGTAAATCTAGTTCACATGTCCTTGTTCGCCATCGAAAAATACTCAGGCGGCTGTCGTGTAAAGAACATCCCTCGCCAGTCAATCCTTATCGGCTGCAACTATGGCTGTGCCGGTGGCAGGCGTGGGTCCTGCGGCGCAACCTTGCGCATGCGCTGTGCGTACGCGTCGGCCTGGCGGGTTTCACCGGCCGTGGCATGCAGGTAGACCAGGGCGTAGAGCAGGTCCGGGTCTTCAGGCGCCGCCTCCAGGCCCTTGTGCAAGGTCCGCAGCGCCTCGTCGCGCCGGTTCAGCTGGGCCAGCAGCAGCCCTTGGTTGTAATAGACCCGCGCGTTGCCCGGCATCTCCCGGGCGGCAACGTCCAGCCAGGGTAGGCTCTCCTGCGCCTTGCCCTGCTCGACCAGCAGCAACGCCAGCATGTAGGCGAGGTTGCCGTGATCGCCCGCCGGCATGTCCTTGAGTGCCAGGCCTTGGCGCAGCACCGTCTGTGCCTGGTCGAGTTGCCCCGCGCCACTGTACAGGGTGACCAGGTTGACCCTGGCGGGTGAGAAGTGGGCGTCCAGGCGCAGCGCCTGGTGATACTGCTCGATGGCCTCAGCCTGGCGGCCCAGACGCTGCAGCAGCACGGCCAGGTTGAGCCGGCCGCCGGGCAGGTCGGCGTTGTCGCGCAGGCGCCGCTCGTAGTCGGCCAGCTGTGCCGCGTAGCCCTCCCGGCGCTCGGCCGGCAGCGCTTGCGCCGGCACATCGGCCAGAGCGCGCACGGCTTCGTCGCGCACCGCCAGCAGCGGGTCGTCGAGCAATGGCAGCAACTGCTTGACGCGGGCTTCGGGCGGAACCCGGGCGAAGCCCGCAGCGGCATAGGCGCGCACCACGCCCTCCTTGGAGTTGAGCGCCCAGCTCAACGGGGTGATGGCCGGTGCGCCCAGCTCTGTCAGTTGCTGAGCTGCCGTCGCCCGCACGAGCGCTGGCTTGCCGATATCGGCGATGACCGCCGTCAACAAGCTCAGGCGGTCGCCCTGGCCGGTGCGCACAGCATGCAAGGTCTCTCCGTAATGGGGCGGGCGCTGGGGTGTGCCGAACCAACCCTCGATCGCCGTGGCGGCCCATGCAGGTTGCCTGTCGGTGTGGCAGGCGGTGCAGGCATCGGGGCTGGCGGTCTTGTCCGCCAGGTCCGGTCGTGGTATCCGCAGGCTGTGGTCACGCCGAGGGTCGACCACCATGTAGGTCTTGCTCGGCATATGGCAGTTGACGCATTGCGCACCCGGTGAGCCCTGGGCGTGGTGATGGTGCGCCGGGCTGTCGTAGTCCTTGGCCTGCAGGCTGGGAAAGCGGCTGGTGGGTGGGTGGGTGTTGTGGCATTGCTGACAGAGGCCATTGCCCTCGATCTTCACCCGGGTGGTATGCGGATCGTGACAGTCGGTGCAGCTCACCCCGGCGGCGTACATCTTGCTCTGGGTGAAGGAGCCATACACGTACACCTCGCCATCGATCTGCCCGTCGGCGTGGTACAGGCCCTCGCGCAAGGTCGCCGGCAGCGAGGCATCGAGCTGGGGCTTGCCCGGCTGCTGGCCCATGCCCAGGGATTGCCGGCGGCTGTGGCAAAAGGCGCATTGCTCGATCAGGCCCTTACCGTCGAGGCCCTTGAAGTCCACCGCCAGCCCCATCTGGGCCGGCGTGACGCCGCCCTTGGCCTCGTCTTTGGCCTGTTTGGCCCAGTCCACATGGGCCTGGGAGGGGCCATGGCAGCCCTGGCAACCCACGGTTTGCTCCTGCCAGGTGGTGGCATAGCTGTCCTGCTTGTCATCGTAGTGCTTGAGCAACCGCGTGGAGTGGCAATCGGCGCACATGGCATTCCAGTTCTGGTAGCGCCCGGTCCAGTGCAGCGCATCGTCGGGAGCGAAGCGCTGCCCGGGGTACAGGGAGAACCAGCGTTGCCCGCCCTGTGCCTTGGGTCGGGTGTCCCAGGCGATGGTCAGCGCCTGCAGGCGCCCGCCGGGCAGTTCCACCAGGTATTGCTGCAACGGGTGGTAGCCGAAGGTGTAGCGCACCTTGAAGTCTGCGGGCTTGCCATCGGGGCCCTCGGTACGCACGTAATAGCCCTCGCCCTTGCGCTGGAACCGCGCCTTGACCCCGTCCTCCTCGAAGCTACGGCCATCGAAGGCGCCCAGCACGCTCTGGGCGCTGGCCACGCGCATGGCCCAGGCATGGTCCGAATCCTTCCATTGCGCGGCCTGCGCCTGGTGGCACCCCTTGCAGCTGGAGGCGTCGGCATAGCCCTCCCGGTCCTTCGCCTGGCCCGGGGAGGTCCCGGCCTGCTGCGCCCAGGTGGCCATGGGCGCGAACAGCAACAGGCACAACAGCATCAACAGGGGGTGACGATACACTCGGTTTCCTTACTCATGCGCGATGAGGGTGATGAATCGGCAGGGATGCCTTCGATGGCGGGTTTCACCCGTCCTGCTCCGGCACTGCCGGGGCCGTGTGCCAACGCTCCGGCGGGACGAACTTGGCCTCTTGTGGGTCTGCCAGGTAGTGAGGCGACATGATCTGCACACCATATTCGTTGAACACGTCCTGGATGTTGGCGTGCAGCATGCTCAGCAGTTCCGCGCGCGGGCGCGGCTCGCTGGGGACGGCCTGGGCGACCAGGCGGTATTCGGGGTAGAAGTCGCTCAACGCAGTCTGGAACACCTGGGGCGCGGGCTGTTCGAGGATGCCGTGGGTACGCCGCGCCGCCTCGACCAGCATGGCGTGCACCTGGCGCCATGGCGTGTCATAGCCGATGGTTACCACCGTATCGACGATGTACCCTTGGCCGACGACGATGCGCGAGTAGTTCTTCGTGACGGACCCGGTGATCATCGAGTTGGGGATGGTCAGCACCTCGCCCAGGCCGGTGCGGATGGTAGTGGTGAACATCCCCACTTCCATCACTGTGCCCTCGTACTCGCCTACCCGCACGAATTCCCCCACCCGCAGGGTACGGGTGTAGGTGAGGATCAGGCCGGCCACGCCCTGGCCTACCACACTGGTCGCGCCCAGCGAAATCATCAGGCCCAGCAGCACCGACAGGCCCTTGAAGGCGTCGCTGTCCGACCCCGGCAGGTACGGGTAGGCCATGACCAGGGCGAACAGCCAGATGGCCAGCGACACCAGGCGCGTGGTGGGTTGCAAGGTTTCGGCCGTCAGCCAGCGCAGGGTCCCGGGGCGCGACATGCGCTCCAGGGCGCGCTTGCAGAACCCGCTGACACCCCGGGCGATGAAGAAGATCGACAGCGCCACGGCCACGCCCGGGATCGCGTCGAGTATCCCCGACAGCAGGTAGTCGACCAGCCGCAGCAGATACACGTTCAGGCTCTCTCCCCATGGTCGGGTATAGGGGAACTGCGACAGCACGAAGCTCATCCACTGGTAGCTGAACAGCAACAGCAGCAGCCAGTACAGCAACCACAGCAGGCGATCGACCAGGTAATAGAGGTTCTGCAGGTCGAACAAGGGCATCTGCCCTACCCGGAACACCTGCGAATGCTTGCCCATCAGGGGCAGCAGCAGGCCGAGCAGCTTGCGCCGGATCGCTCGAGTGCCCTTGAGCAGCAGCAGGTAGATGAAGGTCGCCAATGCCGAATAGCCTGCGGCCTTCAACAGGAAATGCAGGCTGCGTGCCTGGCCGGTCTCGGTCACCACGGTGCGCAGGTTGCTGGCTGCCTGCTCTGCCGCTTCACGCACCGACACGCTGCCGGGCAGCACGTCCAGCGGCGCGATGATGAAGGCCCGGCGATCACCGAGCAGTATCAGGTAGCTGTTGAGGACCGGCTCGACGCGCACTTCGAGCGTGTCGTCCGCCCCTTGCAAGGCCTCGTCGACCACCGCTGCGGCGCGCTTGGCACGGGCCGCGGGTGTTTCGCCCAGCAAGGTGGCATGGAACGTCATGATGGGTCGGTTGGCGATCTTCAATTGGGCCGGCTCCCCCAGCACGCCCTCCACCGAGGTGCTGTCCTCGGCCATCGCAGGGGATGAAGCAAACATGAACAGCGACAACAACGCACCGAGCAACAGCAGCGACTTCATGCTGATCCAGCACCTCATTCCCACGCTCCTTGTCCCCTCGGATGATCCGCTTCACGTTCTACCGACCGAATGGACTTTAGCGTAGTCAAATTTCGGTTGACTGCGTCGGACCGATAACCAATGCATGACACCACGCCGCGCAAGCCCGGCGCACCCCGCGTTCGCTCCTCGTCCCCACGCCACCAAGCCCTGCAGGCCGGCCCATGCTCGGCAGGCATTCAGGTCACCCACGCAATACCGGCCCGCCAAGGTGGCTTACGCCGAAAAAGCTGTCGTGATCGGAGAGTACTGGGCCGATGCCCCGTGCAAGTCTGATCCAGACTGTTGCGTCAAACGGAACGGCAAAGGACGCGAACGGACCATGGCAAGCAACAAGACCCCCGCTACGACCAGCCCCAAAGAGCTGCTGGATGTATTGATACGGGCGGGGTTGATCACCGTCCTGGCGTTGTTCTGCTACCAGATCTTCTATCCCTTCCTCGGTGTCATGATCTGGGCCGTGATCCTGGCGGTGACCTTGAACCCACTCAACCTGCGCATCGCTCAATGGCTGGGCGTTTCCGTGGGCAAGGCCGCCACCCTGCTGGTGCTGTTGATCCTGCTCTGCCTCATGGTGCCGCTGGGCTTTCTCGGTGAGTCCATGGCCGGCTCGATCCAGGCTGCCCTGCAGTCGGTCCATGAATGGAACCTCGCCATCCCCGCGCCCTCGGAGGCCGTGCAAGGCTGGCCACTGATCGGCGAGCCGCTGTACCGCATCTGGCTACATGCCTCCGAAGACCTTTCCTGGGCCTTCCAGCAAGCCGCACCGCACCTCAAGGACGTGAGCCGCCTGGTGTTGCTCAAGCTGGCCGGTGTGGGCAGTGGTGTCCTGGTGTTCATCCTGGCGCTGATCATCGCCGGGCTGTTCCTGGCCAATGGCGAACGCAGCGCACGCCGGGCCGTGGCTATTTCCCAGCGAATCTTCAACCCCGAACGGGGCGCCGAACTGGCCAGCCTATGCGCCGCCACCATCCGTGCGGTGGCGCAGGGCGTGGTGGGCATCGCCTTCATCCAAATGCTGCTGGTCGGCATCGGCCTGGTGGTGATGGGCATCCCCGCCGCCGGGCTGCTGGCCCTGCTGGTGCTGTTGCTGGGGATCATGCAACTGCCGGTGCTGCTGGTCACCTTGCCCATCGTCATCTATGTGTTCAGCCAGCAAGGCGCCAATGCCGCGACCATCGTGTTCGCCATCTGGACCATCGCCGCCGGGCTCTCGGACAACGTGCTCAAGCCCTTGATGCTCGGCCGCGGGGTGTCGGTACCGATGCCCGTGGTGCTGATCGGCGCCCTCGGCGGGATGATCAGCCACGGCTTCATCGGCCTGTTCATCGGGCCGGTGATCCTGGCCATCGGCTATGAGCTGTTCAATTCCTGGGTCGGCCAGGCCTCGGCCGCGCCTGGAAAGGCCGACACCCTGCCCGACGACGAGCTGGCCGATACCCACCCAAGCGAGCGTTGATCCGCGCGAAGTACCGGGGTGCGCCCCTTTCTCAGGATGGATTGCAAATGGATATGGGACACAACGCAAAGGTTTTCCGCCCGCAGAGCCAGACCCTGGCCCTTGAACCGAGAATCCTGTTCGATGGCGCCGCCGCGAGCGCCGCGGCTGACCAGCATCACCAGGATACAGGCGACGCCGCACAGGCCGACGCTCATCCGTCCACCCCGGACCAACGCACAGCCACAGGCCCAACATCGACGGTGCCGAAAACCCTGGTGGTACTCGACAGCCGCGTGGAGAATCGCGAGCAACTGACCACCGGCCTCGGCGCGGACACCCTCACCCTGGTGGTCGATGCCGGCCAGGATGCCCTGGCGGCCATCAGCGCCGCCCTCGCCCAGATGGGCACGGTCGATTCGATCCAAGTATTCTCCCACGGCGCTGCCGGGCAGTTCACCTTGGGCAACCAGACCTTCACCGCCGCCAACCTCGACCAGTTCGGTAGCACCTTGGGCCAGTGGCAGGCCGAGCTCAGCGCCGGAGCCGATATCCAGCTCTATGGCTGTGACATCGGTGCCGGGGCGGCCGGCCAGGCACTGGTGGACCGCCTGGCGCGCTGGACCGGCGCCGACGTGGGCGCCTCCAGCAACGCCACCGGCAGCCGCGCCGCAGGTGGCGACTGGGCGCTAGAGGTACGCAACGGCGTGATCGACCAGGGCATCGCCCTTTCGGCCGCCAGCCTGGAACGGTTCCAAGGCCTGCTGGCCAATGCCGCGCCAACCACCAGCATCAGCATGCCCAGCAACGACGTGCTGATCGGCAACACCTTCACCTTCGAGGTGGACCTGCGCAACGGTGCAAGCCAGGTCGGCTATGCCCCGTACATCGACCTGTTCTTGCCCACCACCGGCAAGGACGGCGACGACGGTATCAGCTTCGTCGGCGCCTCCTACCTGGGCCAGGCCCTGACCAGCTACGTGGTCACCTTCGACGCCGCCGGCAACGCCACCCACCCGCTGGCCAAAGGGGCCGACGGCAAGCCGTTGGTGGTCACCGCCGCCAGTGTGGGCATGCGCCCGGGCGATCAGTTCGTGGTGCTGCAGGTGCCCTATGCCAGTGTTTCCCAGGACCAGCCGGACATCACCGTGCAGGTCACCGCGCGCCTGAGCAACCTGGCCGACACCAGCAACACCAATGGCAGCCCGGCCCTGACCATCAATACCCGTGCCGGTTTCGAATACGGCAACGACTCGCTGAACAACCCCACCGTCGACCCGAGCCTGGTGGAAGCCAGCCTGCACGCGCTGGTGGTCAACCCCACCCTGGTGGAACTGACCCAGAACCTGGACATGACCGAAGGCGAAACCGCCACCGGCCCGAACTTCACCCACAACCAGACCGTCACCGTCACCCCGGCGAGCGGGCAGACCCTGCACAACGTAGTGGTCACCCAGAACGTGCCGGACCAAGTCCAGGTCACGGCCATCACCCCCGGCGCGGGGGGCACCCTCACCTCCGTCACCCTGCGCAATGGCACGGTGCTGACCAACCCTGCGCTGATCGCCGCGGCGATCAACAGTGACAGCGTGTTCATCACCGCCTACAGCATCACCTATGACAGCCTCAGTGCCCCCGCCACCTCCCGGGTGACGTTCTATGTGCCAGAGGTGGGCGGCGCGGGCAACGCCGTGCTCGACCCCAGCACCGGTAACCCGGTGACCATCGCCTTCGGTACCCCCACTGCCACTGGCGAATGGACACCCCTGGACCCACGCGACCTCAACCCGCCGGCCACCGAGGTGGATTTCAGCACCACCGGCGACGGTACCGGCGCGCAGTTCGTCGCCAAGTCCATCACCCTGCAGAAGCAAGCCGTGCTGCAGACCGACCTCGGCAGCACCGGCCTGAGCCCGGGCGATACCCTGCGCTATGTGCTCAACGTGGCGCTGTCGGACTATTTCGCCTTCGGCAGCAATATCCTGCAGAACGGTCAGTTCCGTATCGTCGACACCCTGGCCGACGGCCAGACCATAAGCGGGCCGCTGACCATGACCGTGAGCCAGGACGGAGCCAGTGGCACGATCCAGCTGGTCTATACGCAAACCCCGAACGCCGATGGCACCACCACCCTGGTGATCGACATGGCCGAGTCGCTGCGCCGGGCATCGGGCACGCTCGGCGCCCTGTTCGGCGACCTGGCCTTCGACGACACCCGCACGTCAGCCACCCTGGCAGTGATCAGCTACAACGCGGTGATCAGCCAGGCCTATGTCAGCAACTACCCACCGCACAAGGACATCAACGAAGGCGACAGCGTCGGCAACAATGCCACCCTGAGCGCTACCGTGCTGCTCGATGCCGTGAACCTGGGGACAGGCCTCCAGACCGACGGCTCCAGCACCGTCAGCACCGTGCCGACCAGCCAGGTCGACATCGACATCCTCAAAGTGAACAACGGCACGCCTCCGACCAGCGGCGAGATCCGCCCCGGCGACCTGATAACGTTCCAACTCTCCTATGACCTGGTCACCGGCGACTACGAAAACTTCCAGCTCACCGCCTACCTGCCCTTGCCGCTACTCGACGTCAGTGGCGTGACATGGACTGTCGGCAACGGTGTCGGCCAATGGAGCTTCGGCCCTGGCGAGAGCGACCCGTCGCGGGCGGTCACCGTGTCCAGCGGGCCCGGCAACTCGGTAGTGTTCGACTTCGGCCAGTACAGCGTCAACCAGGCCGCCGGTGGGCGCATCGAGCTCACCTTCACCCTGCGCGTAGGCGACCAGCCCTTCGCCGACCAGCGCTCGCTGGACGTGCTGGCGCAGTCCAGCCAGACCACCACGATCAACAAAGACCCGTTGCTGAGCTCGGACGTGGCCGTGGTGGTGTCAGTCGCAGAACCGGTGCTGGACATCCGCCACGGTGTGGTCTCCAGCAGCAACGGCAGCGTCACCGGCACCACCGGCAGCTGGACCCAGCCCGGCACTGGCGGGCGCCCGTTCACCGGTAGCGTCACCGAGCTGTCCGCGATCAACGGCGATGTCTCGGGCATCGATGGCGGCGACAGGCTGCGCCTGGCCACGGCCATCGAGAACAGCGGCGGCGGTGGCGCCTATGACGTAGTGACCAGCATCACCCTGCCCCCGGAGCTGACCTTCATCGGCGGCAGCCTGGCCGCGGCCAACCTGCAGATCTACCGCGGTGATGGCACCCAGCTGCGCGCGGGCGTGGACTACCGCGTCAGCGGCAACCAGATCACCTTCCTCGATGCCGGCGCCCAGCCCACCCTGCTGCCGGGGCGCGCCGGGACAACCGCCGACAGCAGCGGCCAGAACATCGTCGTCATCACCTATGACGTCACCGTCAATAACAGCGTGGCCGCCAGCCGTACCCTGCGCAGCACGGCCACCCTGAGCCACTACGCCAGTGTCGAAGGCGGCACCGACTTCACCCCCGTGGACCTGACCGAGGTCGCCAACCAACAAGTCGCCGCCCCAGTGATCAGCAAGACCTTCGCCGGCGGCAGCTTGGACAACGGCGACTCCAGCGCCGGTCACACCACCGGCAGCAACCTGGTGGTCGGCGAAAGCATGCTCTATGACATCATCGTGCGTCTGCCGGAAGGCACCACACGCAACCTCAGCATCGACGACCTGATCCCGCCAGGCATGCGCCTGGATACCACCTTCAACAACAACCTGGGCTACCAGCAGATCCTCACGGCACTGGGCAGCGGCGGCAGCCTGAGCCAGGACTTCGCTGGCAGCGTAGTCATCAGCGCAGTCGGCGGCGTCGGGGGCACATTAGGTAGCGATGGGGTCGACGCGCGCTTTACCTTCAGTGTTTCGGCCACCAGCGCCGACAACAACACCGGCAACAATGCCTTCGTGATCCGTGTGCGCCTGGTAGCCAGCAACGTCAGCGGCAACCAAGCCAACCGCTCGCTGCAGAACAGCGCCACCCTGCGTTACCAGGACATCGACGGCAACACCCCCAACGGCACGGTCGCGCTCGATCGCCAGGTAAACCTCAGCGGCGGCGCGCCCACAGTCACCCTGCGCGAGCCGACCTTGCAGATCATCCAGAACATCGACACCACCCCCGATTTCGGCGGCTTCGACCAAGGCGACATCATCGATTTCACCCTCACCCTGCGCAACGGCACGGCCTCGAGCGATTTCGATGCCTTCGACATCAGCCTGCTGGACAACCTGCCCAGCCAGCTCGACGGCGTGACCATCACCGGCGTGGTCTACCAAGGAGCCACCAACAATGGTGGCGTGGACTTTGTCATCCAGGGTGGCCAGCTGCGCACGGCCACGGGTGCCAATATCGACATCGCCAAGGGCGGCAGCATCGTCCTGCACCTGCGCGGTACGGTGAATGCGACCGCCGCCGGCCTGGCCGCCTTCACCAACAACGCCCAGGTTCGCTGGACCAGCCTGGACGGCAACCACACCGCTGAACGCACCGGCGCCGACGGCGTGCTCAACGGCGGTACGCTGAACGACTACCGGCTCGACTCCGCCCTGGTATTCCCGGTCACCAACGGGGTCCGTATCTCCCACGTCGGCGGCCTGCCCGATACGCCCCCACCCCGGGATGCATCCGGCAACGTCGATACCGCCGGCATCAGCGAGAACGTTGCCGTGGGCGAAGTGATCCGCTACCGCGTGTCGGTACTGGTGCCGGTGGGCGACAACCCCAACTACCAGATTCGCATCGAACTGGGTGCGGGGTTGTCGTTCATCCCTGCCGACCTCAACAACATCCTCATCGCCATGGTGTCCAACACCTTCAACGGTCTGACCACCGATGCCGACCTGATCAAGGGCGGCACCCTGTGGATGCCCGGCGACCAGGACAGCGCGGTGTCCCAACCGATCAATGCCGACCTCAGCGGGGTCAGGCCCAACGGCGTATTCGACGGCAATGCCAGCAACCTCAGTATCGTCACCAATGCCAACGGCAGCCAGACGGTCACCTTCAACCTGGGGAACGTGCGCAACAGCGAAACCTCCGACACCAATGCCGAAGGCGTGATCCTCGAGTTCAACGTGCGCGTCACCAACGTGGCGAGCAACCAGAGCGGTGCTTCACTGGGCGTGCAGGCGTTCGAGCATGTCGGCCTGCCGGGCCAGGATGTAGACCGGGGCAAGAGCGAACAGCTCTTCGAGCGAGTGGTGGAACCGAGCTTCACCGGCCTGGACAAACACGTCATCGACATCCTGCCGGGCACCGGCAGCACCACTGCCACGGTGTCGGTGGGCTTCACCCAGAACGGCGACATCCCCGCCTACAACGTCCATTTGCAGGACCAGTTTCCCAATGGCAGCAACTACCAGGTGCAAAGCATCCTGGTCAACGGCAGCGCACTAGACCTGGCGAACCTGCCCGCCGGGGTAAGGGTCACCTCCAGCGGCGCTCTGTCGGTGGACTTCGACCGCCTGGTGGTGGGTGACCGGGTGCAGGTGGTCTACCGCGTCACCGTGCCCAATGCCGTGGTGCCGGACAACGCCGCCAGTGCCGCAGTGCTCACCTGGAGCAGCCTGCCGACCAGCTTCGAGACCGGTGGCTGGGGCGGCTCGCGCCCCGGCACCGGCGGCACCGCTGATGGCGAACGTACCGGGCAGGACGGCACGAGCGGGCTGAACAACTACATCCTCAGCGAAGGCGCCGGCCTCGGCGTCGTGCAGGGCACGCTGTGGAACGACACAAACTCGGCGACCAGCAGCACCACTCCCGATGGCCCGGGCCTGGCCGGGCAGCGTGTACAGGTCACTTGGGCCGGCGCTGACGGGGTGTTCGGCAACGCCGATGACCGCGTGTTCTCCACCCAGACCGACAGCAACGGGCGCTACCAGTTCGCCCTGCTGCCGGCAGGCAACTACCTGGTGGCCGTGCCCCAGTCGCTGCAGCTGTCGGCCAGCAATCGCTTCGCGGTGCGCATCGATACCGACACCGGCACCAGTGTCAGCGGCCTGGGCAATGTCAGCGTGACACTGGCCGAGGGCGGCACCGGCACCGCCAACGCCGGCTACGTGCACCTGAACGAAGCACCGGTCAACACCCTCCCCGGCCAACGCGGCCAGGAAGACACTGTATTGCACCTGAACGGCCTGGCCGTCAGCGACTCGGACGCTGGCAGCGGGGTGATGTCCGTCACCTTGACCGTGCGCCACGGCGTGCTCTGGCAAAGCGCCACGCCGCCCGCGCCCGGCGCCACCCCACCCGCGGGGGCCAGCGGCACCCTGACTTTGACCGGCACCCTGTCGCAGCTCAACGCCCTGCTCTCGCAGCTCTACTACAAGGGTAACCAGGACTTCAACACCGCCGGCACCAGCGAAACCCTGACCATGGTCACCAACGACCGGGGCAATTTCGGTGATGCCAACCACGACGGCATCCCCGGGCAGAACCCGCAGGATGCGCTGAGCGACACCGATACCGTGCAGCTGATCGTCGACCCGGTCAACGATACCCCGGTGGCCCGGCCCGACAGCGCCATCGCCGTCGAAGCCGGTGGCACCCGCAACCAGACCCCGGGCAGCGACCCCAGCGGCAATGTGCTGGCCAACGACAGCGACGTCGATATCGCCACCAATGGCGATGCCATCCGGGTGATCCGCGCCGGGCTGCAAGGCGGCACGCAGCTGGGCGTACCGGTCAACGGTACGGTGGAGATCGTCGGCCTGTACGGGAAGCTGGTCATTTCCTCGGCCGGCGGCAGCACCTATATCGTCGACAACGACGACCCTGCGGTGCAGGCACTGCGCCTGTCCGGCAACACCCTGCAAGAGGTCTTCACCTACACCATCAGCGACCTGGCCGGCGCTACCAGTGCCTCGACGCTCACCGTCACCATCCAGGGGGCCAACGACACCCCGGTGGCCGTGAACGACGACGGCCAGGCGCTCGAGGCTGGCGGCGTCAACAACGGCACGCCCGGCAGCAATGCCGTCGGCAACGTGCTGAGCAACGACACCGACGTGGACCAGAACGGCGAGACCAAGACCGTCACCGGGGTGCGCAACCTGCGCGAGAGCGCCTCCGGCGCCATCGTGCCGGTCACCAACGCGCCGGTGGTGATCAACGGCACCTACGGCACCCTGACCATCAGCGCCAACGGCGCCTACACCTATGTGGTGGACAACAGCAACACCGCCGTGCAGCGCCTTGGCGCCAACGACCAGTTGATCGAGTACTTCACCTACCGGGTGACCGATGCCGGCAACCTCAGCGACCTGGCCGAACTGCGCATCACCATCAAGGGCGCCTATGACAACCCGGTGGCCAGTGACGACCGCGCCGTGGCCCAGGCGGCCGCGACCAACACCCCGGGCGAAGAAAGCAACCCCGTCGGCAACGTGATCCTCTTCCCCAGCCGCGGGGGCGGCCTTAACCAACCCGGCGGCAACGGCGTCGACCTCGACGTCGATCGCGCCGACCGCCCCAGCACGCGCCTGAACGTCACCGGCATCAGCTCGGCGACCGAGCTCTCCAACCCTGGCATGACCTCGGTCCCGGTCGGCAGCAACGCCGGCAATGGCCGGGTGATCGACGCCGTCTACGCCGAGCAGAACGGTGTGCAGGTCATCGACCCGGCCGCCTTCGGCACCCTGACCATCGGTGCCAACGGGTCGTTCGTCTTCGACGTCAACAGTGCCAACGCGACCATCCAAGGCCTGGCCGCCGGGCAGACCGTGCAGGTGATCTATACCTACGAAATCACCGACACCGAAGGCCTCACCGACCGCGCCCAGCTGGTCATCACCATCCATGGCGTCAACGACCCACCCGTGGCCCAGATCGTGGTTGGCCGTGCGGTCGAGCAAGGTGGCGTGAACAACCAGCTGCCGGGCATCAACCCCAGCGGCGACGTGACCCGCACCTCCCACGACCCGGACGGCGACCCGATCACCGTGTCCGCCATCGGCACCGGCACGACCACCACCACGCCCGTCAACGGCAGTACCACGCTGATCGGCCAGTACGGCACCCTGACCATCAACCCCGATGGCACCTATACCTATGTGCTGGACAACAGCAACCCCACCGTCCAGGGCTTGCGCACCGATGCCGACCGGTTGATCGATACCTTCAGCTACGAAGTCACCGACGGCAAGGGCGGCTTCTCCGACCCTGCGTTCCTGTTCATCCTCATCGAAGGCCAGAACGACAACCCGGTGGCTGCCGACGACGGTGCCACGGCGATCGAGGCCGGTGGCGTGGGCAACAACCAGCCAGGGCGCGACCCGACCGGTAACGTGCTGACCAACGACCGTGACGTCGACTCGGTGCTCAACGAGGAGACCAAGTCCGTCAACGCCGTACGTACCGGGGCCGAGAACGCCAGCGGCAGCACCGGCAGCCTCGGTACCGAGCTGCGCGGCACCTATGGCTGGCTGACCCTCAATGCCGACGGCACCTACCGCTACCGCCTGGACAACGACAACGCCGCGGTGCAGGCGCTGCGCACCAGCGGCAATACCTTGGTCGATACCTTCACCTATACCGTGATCGACACTGCCGGCGCCACCGACCAGGCCGCCCTGCGCATCACCATCACCGGTGCCAACGATACCCCGGTGGCCCGCCCCGATAATGCGACGGCCGTGGAGGCAGGCGGCGTGGCCAACACCACGCCCGGGCGCAATGCCACCGGCAATGTCCTGGGCAATGACAGTGATGTCGACAGCCGCGACCTGATGGGCGTGATCGGGGTCCACCAGGGCCTGGCCACCGGCAAGGTGGGCAGCGCCTTCACGGCCGCCTACGGCACCCTGACCCTGCGCGCCGATGGCAGCTTCACCTACGTGGTAGATGACAGCAACCCGCTGGTGCAGGCCCTGCGGACCTCCGGCGAAACCCTGCAGGAGCGCTTCGTCTACACCGTTCGCGACCTTGCCGGCGCCACCACCACATCGATCCTGACCATCACCATCCAAGGCCGCAATGACAACCCCGTGGCGAGCGACGACCAGGCCACGGCCATCGAACGCGGCGGTACTGCCAACGGTACCTCGGGGCTGGACCCCAGCGGCAACGTGCTGGCCAACGACACCGACGTGGACGCCGGCGACAGCAAGCAGGTCGATGGCATCCGTACCGGCAGCGAGGCTGCTGGCGGCACGTTCGTCACGGTCAGCGGCAACCAGGTGGTCAATGGCGTGTACGGCGTACTGACCATCGACGCCAATGGCCGCTACAGCTACCGGGTGAACAACAACGACGCCCGGGTCCAGGCGCTCAAGGCCGGGCAGACGCTGGTCGAGACATTCACCTACCGGATGCACGACACCGCCGGGGCCAGCGATATCGCCCAGCTCACCATCACCCTGCAGGGGGCCTACGACGCCCCCGTGGCCAACGACGACCTTGCCCTGGCCCTGGCGGCCAAGCCCAACATCAACAACGGTTTCGACCCCAGCGGCAACGTGCTGGGCAACGACACCGACGTGGATGCCGGCGACAGCAAGCGCGTCAACGGTATCCGTACCGGCCAGGAATCGGCCGGCGGCACGCTGACCGGAGTCAACGCCGGCACCGACAACAGCAACGGCACCCTCATCGATGGACGCTACGGGCAACTGATCATCGGTGCCGACGGCACCTTCACCTATCGCGTCGACAACAGCAACCCGGCGGTCCTGGCCCTGGGCCTGCTGGAAACCCTCAGCGACTACTTCACTTATGAAGTGCGCGACGCAGGCGGCCTGGTCGACCAGGCGCAGATCCACATCGTGGTCTTCGCTCGCAACTCGCCGCCGGACGCCAACCCGGACACTGCCGAGGCTGTCGAGGCCGGCGGCCTGAACAACACAACCCCGGGGGTGGACCCCAGCGGCAACGTGCTGGGCAACGACCGCGATGCCGAAGGCGATGCGATGACGGTGGTGGAAGTCCGTACCGGCACCGACCCGAGCGGCGCGCCCGACGGCGTGCCGGGGCAACCGCTCAAAGGCCAGTACGGCACGCTGGTGCTCGATGCCGATGGCACCTGGCACTACCAGCTGGACAACGACAACCCAGCCGTGCAGGCCCTGCGTACCGCCTCCCAGACCTTGACCGACGTGTTCACCTACGTGGTCCAGGACCGCTGGACCTCGACTGGCAGCACGCAACTGGTGATCGTCATCCGTGGCGCCAACGACACGCCCGTCGCCCAGGATGACACGGCCATCGCCGTCGAAGCGGGCGGTGTGAACAACACCCGCCCCGGCGTCGACCCGACCGGCAACGTGCTGACCAACGATACCGACGTGGACAGCCTGGCCAATGGCGAAACCCGCCAGGTGCTCACCGTCACCAGCGAAACCGGGCAATCGGCGGCCGCAGGCATGCTCCTGCAGGGGCGCTACGGCACCCTTCGGCTCAACGCCGACGGCAGCTACCGCTACGAAGTGAACAATGCCGACCCGCGCGTGCAGGCCTTGCGCAGCGCCGGCGAAACCCTGCGCGAGGTGTTCACCTACCAGATGCGCGATGCTGCCGGGGCGACCTCCACCGCTCAATTGAACGTGACCGTCCAGGGCGCGGACGACAACCCGGTGGCCCGCGACGACAGCAATGTCGCCAGCGACCAGGTCCAGGCACCGCAAAGCAGCGGCAACGTGCTGCCCAACGACAGCGATGTCGACGGCGGCGATCGCCTCACCGTGGTGGGCGTGCGCACCGGCGCCGAACAAGCGGGCGGCACCCAGGGCAGCGTCGGCCAGGTGCTGGCCGGCCGCTACGGTTTCCTGACCCTCAACGCCGATGGCAGCTACACCTACACCATCGACCAGAGCAACCCCGAGGTGCTCGCCGCGGCGGGGCTCGGCCAGGTGCTGCAGGATGTATTCACCTACACCATCGCCGACCTCGCCGGGGCCACCGACCAGGCGCAGTTGACCATCAACCTGGACATCGCCTCGCCCTATATCCCACCAGGGCCCTACCTGGATCGCGATGCCGGGCGCAACGCCTTCGCCGAACCACCTCTGGATTTTGAACCGGCGCTGTACGTGGAGCCGGAGATCCGCCGTATCGACATTGCCCGCCAGCAGATCATTCGGGGCGCCAACGGCGATGCCGCCAGCCTGTTCGCCGCGCCCGAGATCCGCGCCAGGATCGCCCCCGACCTGGACCTGGTACCCGGACAGTTCGTCGCCCAGGCGGTGGCCGAAAGCCGCCAGAGGAGCGAACTCGACACCCTGTGGGTGCAGGGCCGCAACGGCGTCACCGGCCTGAGCGCCGACGGCCTGCTCAGCGACCCGTCGCTGTGGGCGCCGCTGCCTGCGGACATGGTGCCTGCCGCCGACCGCCCACAGACCGCCCCCGGTCTGCGCGCCCAGTTGCAGGACGCCGCACAACGCCGAGGGCCGCGCCCATGAACAACCTGAAAAGACCACGCGTAAATCAAGGACCGTATATGCCTGGACACCGTGTCACAGCCTTGAGTGCAATCATCGCCGCCAGCCTCCTGATGGGCGCCTGCTCGGCCCTGAAGGAGGCCGAGCCCTACGACGAACAGGAGATGCGCCAGCGCGTCATCGACGACCAGGCGCGCATGTACCGTGAACAGGAGCCGGTCACCACGCCCATCACCTTCTACGAAGCTGCCGCCAGGGCGTTGAAGTACAACCTCGATTACCGCCTCAAGCTGCTGGAAAGCGCGCTGGCCTCCGACCTGCGGGATGTCACCGCCCACGAGATGCTCCCGCGCCTGGTGGCCTCGGCCGGCTACGCCGGGCGCAACAATGACTCCGGCGGCACCTCCATCGGCATCCAGGACCGCCAGGTCAGCTTGCGCCCCTCTACCTCCGAGGAGCGTTACCGCACCATCGACAGCCTGGGGCTGAGCTGGAGCCTGCTCGACTTCGGCGTAGCCTACTACCGCACCCAGCAGAAGGCCGACCAGATCCTCATGGCCGAAGAGCGCCGCGAGCGCGTGGCGCAGAACGTCCTGCAGGATGTGCGCAACGCCTATTGGCGCGCCCTTGGCGCCCAACGCCTGCTGCCGGAGGTCGATAGCCTGCTGATGCGCACCCACCGCGCCCTGACCGCCGCGCGTGAGGCCGAGACCAAGGGCTTGCTGCCGCGCCAGGACATCCTCGCCTACCAACGCGCCCTGCTCGACTCGGTGTACATGCTCACCGTGCGCCGCCAGGACCTGGAGTTCGCCCGCGCCGAGCTGGCGGCCTTGATGTCGTTGCCGCCCAACTCCCGCATGGAACTGGCTGACAACCTTGAAGCACCGCTGCCGCAGGTGACCCAGAACGTCGATGCGCTGGAACAGCTGTCCTTGCGCAACCGCCCGGAGATCATGGAGGAGTGGTACCGCAAGCGCGTCGACCAGAACGACCTGAAGATTGCCAAGGCCCAGCTCTGGCCCAACGTCAGCGTCAACTACAGCTACACCTACGACTCCAACAAGTACCTGTACAACAACCACTGGAACGACACCGGCCTGCAGGTGTCGGTGAACCTGCTGCGCCTGCTGCAGTACCCGGCCCTCAAGACCGCCGAGCAGAGCCAGGCCAAGACCGACGACATGCGCCGCACCGCCCTGTCCATGGCGATCCTCACCCAGGTACGGGTGGGCCTGTTGCGCTACCAGCTGGCCAGCCAGGAAGTACAGTTCGCCGACGACAGCCTGCGCGTGGACAAGAGCCTGCTCGACTATGCACAAAAAGCCCGTAGCGCGGCCTTGGGCACCGAACTCGAGTTGATCCGCGCCGAAGGCCGCTACCTGCTCTCGCGCTACCAGCGCGAGGCCGCCTACTCCGACGCGCAGGCGGCCTGGGGCCGGCTGTACAACTCGGTAGGCTTCGCCGTGCTGCCCGACAAGGTCCAGGACCACGACGTCAAGACCCTGGCCCAGGAGATCCAGCGCACCCTGGAACAACAGACCAGCAGCCACCTGCTCACCGCCAGCAACCAAGGAAGCACCAATGTCGCCAAGCCATAAGTCCCTGTCATGGTCCCTGCTGTCGCTGTGCCTGGCCTGCGCGCCATTGGCCTTGGCCAGCGAAGCGGCCGAGGACGATGCCAACGCCATTCGCGTCCTGCTGGCGTCCGACCTGGAGACCACGTTGTCCAGCCAGATGAACGGCACCCTGGGCGCGCTCGATGCCAGCCTCGGCCAACAGGTCGCCAAGCACGCCACCCTGGCCAAGCTGCAATGCGTGGAGGTACAAGCCCGGGCCAAGGTGGCCGGTGCCGAGCTGAACATGGCACGGCAGAACCTCGAGGCCAAGCGCAACCTGCGCAAGCTCGACGCCGCCGGCGACCTGGAGGTGGCCATGGCCAACACCGAGGTGAGCAAGGCCGAAGGCGCCCTCACGCTGGCCAAAGCCCAGGCCGGCTACTGCCAGGTGCAGGCACCGTTCGAAGGGCGGGTGGTCAAGGTCTACGTCAAGCCCTACCAGACCGTGCAGGCCGGCGCGCCGCTGTTCGACCTGGTCAGCGACAGTGCACTGAAGGTTCGCCTGAACGTGCCCTCCACCCTGCTCCCCCGGCTCAAACCGGACATGCCCCTGGAGGTACAGATTCACGAAACCGGCAAGCACTACCCGGCGAAAGTCAGCGCGATCAACGCCCGGGTCGATGCCGTGGCGCAAACCGTGGAGCTGGAGGCCCGCCTGGACGCCGCCTACCCGGAGCTGATCGCGGGCATGAGTGGCGTTGCACGCTTCCCCGATGCGCACGAGTAAGCGGCCATGAGCGAACTGTTGCCGCCGCCGCAACTGCTGCTGAGCCTGGCCAACCTGCGTGATCGTGCCCTGGCGGCCGAGAGCCTCAACGCTCTGGCCTTCTCAATGGCCAACGACCTCTATGCCCTGCTGCGCTTTCGCCAGGCATTGGTGCTGGCCCGACACAGCGACCAACTGGAGTTGCTGTGCCTCTCTGGCCTGGCGCGGCCCACCGAAGACTCCCCCTACCTGGTGTGGTTGCGCCGCGCCTGCCGCTGGCTCAACGCCCAGCTCAGCGAGCCCTCGCCCACCTGGCTGGCGCGCGAGGGTCTGCAGCTGCCCGACGATATCGCCGATGGCTGGGCCGAATGGTGGCCCAGCGGCCTGTGGTGCGTCCCGCTGCACGACCGCCATGGCCAGCGCCTGGGGCTGTTGGTATTTTTGCTCGACGAGGCGCCGGCGCCCTCGATGGTGAGCCTCTTGCAGGGCGTGTTCCAGACCTGGGCGCACTGCTGGGCCGCGTTCGGCAAGCCCCGGTCGCTGCGTTTCTGGCGCCCGAGCCGGCGCCAGTTGCTGGTCGGCGCCGCCGTGCTGGCCGCCTTGCTGCTGGTACCGGTGCGCCAGACCGCCTTGGCACCGGCGGAAGTCGTGTCGCGCAACGCCCAGGTGATCAGCTCGCCGATCGATGGGGTGATCGCCCGCATGCTGGTCCGGCCCAACCAACCGGTGGACGTCGGCACGCCCCTGTTCGCGCTCGACGAAACCACCCTGCGCAGCCGTGCCCAAGTGCTGGCCAAGGAAGTCGCCGTGGCCGACGCCGAGCTGCTGGCGGCCAACCAGCGCGCCTTCGACAACCCCCAGAGCAAAGGCGAACTGGCCGTGCTCAACGGCACGCTACGCCAACGCCGCGCCGAGCTTGCCGCGGTGCAGGCGCAGCTGGCACGTACCACCGTGCTCTCGCCACGCGCCGGGGTGGCCGTGTACAGCGACCCCAACGACTGGCTGGGCAAGCCGGTGGTCATCGGCGAGCGTATCCTGCAGGTCGCCGACCCAAGCCAGCCCGGCCTGCGTATCCATCTGCCGGTGGCTGATGCGATCGCCCTGGACAGCGGCGCGCCGGTCACCCTGTTCCTCACCGCCTACCCTCTCTCGCCGCTGCACGGAGCGGTCCTGGAGACCAGCTACGAAGCCCGCCCCGGCGATGATGGCGTGGCCGCCTACCGCCTGCTGGCCAGCGTCGAAGGCTCGCCTGAACACGCCCGCCTGGGCTTGCACGGTACCGCCAAGCTGTATGGCGAACGCGTGCCCCTGGGCTATTACCTGCTGCGTCGCCCGCTGGCGGCTGCCCGAGCCTGGACGGGATGGTGATGAACACGAGCGCCGAAGACCTGCCGACGCCGCCATTGCGCGATGACCTCGACATCGCCGAAGCCCACAGCAACCGCGAAGGCGAACCTGCATGGGTGATCCACGACAGCGTCACCAACCGCTTTTTCCGCATCGGCTGGCTGGAGTTCGAATGCCTGCTGCGCTGGGAGCAGACACCGCGACGTATCGCCGAGCAGATCGCCGAACAGACCGCACTCAAGCCTGACCCGGAGCAAGTACTGGGTTTTCGCGCCTTTCTCGAGCGCCATCAACTGGTACACCCCGGTGCCCAGGCACTGGAGCGCCTTCGCCAGGCCAGCGAGGGCCGGCAATGGCTGACCTGGAAATGGTGGCTGCACCACTACCTGTTCTTCCGTGTGCCTCTGATGCATCCGCAACGCCATCTGCGGCGCCTCGCGCACCGGCTGGGCTGGCTGTTCCATCCCTTGACGGGTGCGCTGGTCGCCGGCCTTGGCTTGCTGGGCATCGTACTGGTGGCGCACCAGTGGGACACTTTCCGCCACGACGTGGTGGAGTCGTTCTCCGCCGAAGGGCTGCTCAGCTTCGCCCTCGCCCTGGTGGTGGCCAAAACGCTGCATGAACTGGGCCACGCCCTGGTGGCCACCCGCCTGGGGCTGAAGGTAGCCCACATGGGCATCGCTTTCGTGGTGATGTGGCCGATGCTCTACACCGACACCGGCGAAAGCTGGAAACTGCGCAGCCCCCGCCAGCGCCTGGCGATCTCCAGCGCCGGCATCGTTACCGAGCTGGGGCTGGCGGGGCTGGCCACCCTGGGCTGGGCGCTGTGCGACCCGGGGGCGCTGCGCAATGCACTGCTGTACCTGGCCACCACCAGTTGGGCGCTGTCGCTGGCGCTCAATGCCAGCCCGTTCATGCGCTTCGACGGCTACTTCATCCTCTCTGACCTGTTGGATTTCCCCAACCTGCACGAACGCGCCACCGCCCTGGCCAAGGTGACCCTGCGGCGCACCCTGCTGGGCCTGGACGAACCTTGGCCGGAGCCGTTCCCACCCGCGCAGCGCAGGCTGCTGGTGGCATTCGCCATGCTGACCTGGGTATACCGCCTGGTGCTGTTCCTCGGCATCGCGGTCACGGTGTACCTGTTCTTCTTCAAACTGCTCGGGATCTTTCTCTTCGCCGTGGAAATCACCTGGTTCATCCTGCAACCGATCGGGCGCGAACTCAAACACTGGTGGCACCACCGAAGCGCCGTGCTGCCTGGCCGTCGCCAGGTGTTCTGGAGCCTGCTGGCGCTGGCCCTGCTGCTGGTGGCGGTGCCTTGGCGCAGCCAGATCCATGCGGTGGGCCTTGCCCGCGCAGAGCACCAGATACGCCTGTACGCCCCCTTCCCAGCCCTGCTGCAACGTGTGCATCAAGCCGGTCCGGTACAGGCCGGGCAAACCCTGGTGGAGCTCGCCCAACCCGATATCGCCACCCGCCTGGCGGGCAGCGAAGCCGGCATGCGCGGCTACAACGAGCGCCTGGCCGGTTTGCTGGCCGACCCTGCAGGCCTGGCCGAAGCGGCCGCGACCCGCCAGCGCTATGGCGTGCAGTACCAAGAAGTGCGCGCCGCCCGCTCGGAGATCGCCCGCCTGAACCTGCAGGCCCCCTTCACCGGGCAATGGCTGGACCTCAACCCGGACTGGCGCAGCGGCCAGTGGGTCGGGACCCGCGAACCGCTGGGCGTGCTCATCGACCCGCGCAGCTGGCAGGTGGATGCCTATGTGGGGCCAGACGAGGTCCAGCGGCTGCGCGAGGGTAGCCCGGTACGCTTCTACCCCGAAGGCGTGCCCCAGGCCATCGCCGGCAAGGTCATGCAAATCGGCACCACCCGCATCAGCCAACTCCCCCAACAAGCGCTGGCCTCCCGGCACGGCGGGCCGTTGGAGGTCGTTGGCGAAGGTGAGGCGCGGGTTCCCAGCTCGCCGCTGTTCCACTTGCTGGTTCAGCTCGACACGGCACCGCCCTCCTTGCGTGAAACCCGGGGCCACCTGCAGATCGAGGGCCAGCGTCGTAGCCTACTGGCCGAGGGCCTGATGCACCTGGCGGCGGTATTCATGCGTGAAAGCGGCTTCTGACCCGCCGCCGACTGCGAACCCTGCCGCAATTCATCCGGTGGATACTGGAGATACGCGCTCGCCTGGCCTTTAATACACCCACCACATGATCGAGTGAACGGTCATCGGTTCACCGTACGCGGCATCGGCGCAGCAGCCATACTCGAAAGCGTTGCGCTTGTACCCGTGCCACCTGAACGCAAGGGAACGATATGGACAGCATCCGTGGTACCGCCTTCCTCCAATACGGCGAGCTGCTCGCCGCCCATGGCGCCAACCTGCGTGATTACCTGGCGCCCCACCGCATCGGCCTGGACGTGGTCGGCAACTACGAAAAACGCTTCGCCTACAAGAGCCTGGTGCAGATCTTCGAAGGCAGCGCACGGGCCCTGCACCTACCGAATTTCGGCCTGGAGCTGGCGACGCGCCAGGGGCTCACCCTGCTCGGCCCGCTCCAGCACCTGGCGCGCTCGGCGCCCACGGTCGGCGATGCCCTGATCGCGGTGATCCGCTACATGCGCGTGTACAGCCCGTCGATCCACTACAGCCTGGAACGTCGACCCGGCCGTGCGCTGCTGTACTTCCAGAACTCGCTGCCCGACAGCCGGGAGACACCACAGATCATCGAGAAATCGGTACTGCAAGGCGGCCTGTTGATCAATGAACTCCAAGGTGGCTCGTTCGTACCCAAGACCGTGCTGTTCAGGCACCTGCCCCTGGCGCACATGGCCGTGTATCAACGCTATTTCGGTTGCCCGGTACTGTTCGGGCAAGAACACGATGCACTCGTCATGGATGCCGAAGACCTGCAATACCGCTGCGTCCAGTACGACCCCGCCTTGCACGATATCGTGCGGTTCTATCTGGAGAACCAATACGGGGCCGAGACCGAACTGCTCGAGAAGGTGAAACAGCAAATACAGATACTGCTGCCCAAGCAGCGTTGCAGCCTGGAGCAGGTGGCACTGTTACTGGGAGTCCACGTCAGGACACTGCAGCGGCGCCTGGCCAGCAACGGCGTGGAGTTCGAACAGTTGGTCGAGCAGGTGCGCTGCCAACAGGCCAGGCAGTTGCTGCATCACACCTCCCTGGGGGTTGCCCAGATCGCCCAGGAGCTGGGTTACCGGCGACCGGCTTCATTCTGCCGTGCGCATTATCGCTGGTATGAGTGCACGCCGTTGGAGCATCGCCAGAAATTCGATAAGCGCGAAAGCAGTTGATGTAGCCACACACGACGATATACCCATTTGATGACAGCTTACTCGGGCACCTGGCAGGCCTTCCCTGGAAAAGGCTCGGCAAACATACCAGTACTTGCGTTGACTCCTTGTCGCCAAAAGAGTACAGCCACACCGCCGAGAAAGCGTTCAAAGCTCGCTATGCTCAATTGATCTGTCCTCTCTAGTTGGGGCAATGCAGCCATTCAAAAGGAGCTTGTAATGAAGGTCGTTGCCAATTCGTTCTCATGCCTCCCCCTGTCGCGCTTCCCTGTTCGAGCACGTGGTCAGAGCACACGATCACGACGCGTCGATGATGCCTGAATGCGCCTTGATGCTATTCGCCCCTTGTGCGGGGCAGCGGCCGTGCAAGTCCCCTACCACGTGCTCGTTATCACCAATGATCAAAGCGCACACACACGTTGCACCGATAACCTGGCCCGGAACAAAACCACCGCTTCGACGTGGTTAATGACGGCCTGTGTTTGCGAGTAACACACCATCAAGAGCGCGACCTCTTCAACATTGTTCTGTACGGACTGACGCACATGACGAGTGATCGAGTTGAAGCAGTGCATCAACAAAAGAGTCACCGGCGGGCCAAGGCCGCCGCGTGCGCCTTGCTGCTGGGCTGCAGCGCCGCAAATGCCGGCGGGATCCTGATCTACGAGGCCGGCCAGGAAGGCAACGGCCTGGCCAACGCCGGCTCGGCAGCGCTGGCCAGAGACCCCAGTGTGCTGATGAGCAACCCGGCAGGCCTTACCCAATTGCACGGCACCCAGGTCAGCGCCAATGCCCAAGTGATCCTGGGCGACCTGCGTTTTTCGCGAGACCGCAACAACCAGTTCGACGGCAACGAAGGGGGCAACGCCCTCCAGTACCTGCCCGGCGCCAGCCTGTTCATCAGCCACCAGATCGACGATCGCGCGGCCATCGGCTTCGGCATGTACGGCAACTTCGGCCTGGCACTGGACTACGATGACGACTGGGCCGGGCGCTACTTCACCCAGGAGGCCGCGATCATCGGCGTCTCCTTCCAGCCCACGTTGGCGTACAAGTTCACCGATGACCTCTCCGTGGGCATCGGCCCGCGCATCATGTACGGCTACTACCGCACCGAAATGGCCATCGACAACAACCTGCTGGGCCTGCGCGATCGGCCCGACGGCCAGCTGGAATACAAAGACACCGACGTCGGCACCGGCGTCAACCTGGGTGTGCTCTACCAACTCTCCCCTCGCACCAAGCTGGGCCTGGCCTACACCAGCAAGATCAAGCTGGAGTTCGAGGACAGCCCCCACCTGAGCGATATCAGCAACCCAATCATCAACGCAGGCTTGCGCCGTCTGGACGTCGACTCACTGGAGCTGGACCTGAATGTGCCACAGACGGTGACACTCAGCGTGGCCCACGAGCTGGACGAGCAATGGACGCTGCTGGGCAGCCTCGGCTGGCAAGACTGGAGCGACTTCGGCGATGTCGGCGTGGATGTCGACGCCAACAACGGCGGTGTCAGCCGCTCCGTCGACCGCAAGTACAAGGATACCTGGCACGCCTCCATCGGCGCCCAATACCAGGCCACGCCCCGTGTGCGCTGGAGCATGGGGCTGGGCTACGACAGCTCGGCGGTGGACGACGAGGACCGCACTGTCGACAACCCCATGGGCGAGAGCTGGCGCCTGGCCACCAGTGTGAACTACGCGGTCGACGACGGCCTCGACCTGCACCTGGCCTACACCCTCGTGTGGCTGGGTGACATGGACGTGGACCAGACCAAGGCGCGCTCGGGCAATACCTTGTCCGGCAGCTTCGATAACAGTGCCCTGCACATCATTGGAGGAGGCGCGACCTGGCGCTTCTGACCCGACTCTCGCGCACCGAACTGCAAGGTCGCAACGCATCGCCGAATGTCCCAAGGAGAAACTGCATGAAACTCAAGTCGTTCGCTACTACCGTGTGCCTTTCCTCGTTATTGCTCAGCGGTTGTGCGAGCAAGTACGTGGAATCCGATCAGTATTCAGGCTTTCTGAAGGACTACAGCATCCTCAAGGAAGAAAAGTCCCCCACCGGCGCCCCAGTGATGCGCTGGATCAAGCCTGGCGTGAACGCCAACGATTACACCAGCGTCTATATCGAGCCCAGCCAGCTCTACCCACGCCCGCAGCCGACCGAGAAGATCCCACAGACCACCCTGCAGGGCATCACCCAGTACTACGACCAGGCCCTGAAGACGCAGTTCTCCAAAGTGCTGCCGCTGGCCACCAGCCCTGGCCCTGGCGTGCTGGTGGTACGCCCGGCGATTACCGCCGTAAGCGCCTCCACCAAGGGTCTGCGCCCCTACGAGGTGATCCCGATCGCCCTGGTGGCGGCCGGCATCAGCACCGCCACCGGTATTCGCGACCAGGACACCAGCGTCGCTACCGAGGCGGCGTTCATCGATGGGACCAGTAACGAGTTGGTGGCTGAAGTGGTGCGCAAGGGCGCCGGAGCGGAGCTGGAGAATTCCTCGCAGGTGATGCAGGCCAAGGATGCCCGAGCGGTGCTCGATGCTTGGGCACAGGACATGGTTAGGTCCTTCCAGGCTTTAAAAAAATAGGCTGCGCAGGCTATTGGTGCTACCCCGCACGGGGGACTGCTTGAACGAAACATCAGTGTTGGATCGATAGCGGCCATGCAGGACCGGCCGCTATCGGCCCAAAGGAGCTTTTGCCAGCGGGCAACGCCTGTGCCTTTTGATTGAGACCTCGCACCAAGGACTTGCTGCAAATGACAAGCTTCTTGCTCAACGCCCTACGCACCAATCCAGAAATCGCGGTGTTCTTGACCATCGCATTGGGCATCCTGATCGGACGTATTCGTCTGGGTAGTTTTCACTTGGGCTCGGTCGCCGGCGCCTTGTTGGTTGGCCTTCTGATCGGACAGATCGGGCTGACGGTACCCCATGAGCTGAAGTCGGTATTTTTCGCTTTGTTCATCTATGCCGTCGGCTTCAAAAGCGGGCCGGAGTTTTTCGGCAGCCTGAACCGTGGGACGTTCAAACTGGTATTGCTATCGATCGTGCTTTGCGCCACGGCCTTGGCCACTATCCTTGTTTTGTGCCGATTCTATGGTTTTGATGCAGGCCTCACCGCAGGGCTTGGGGCCGGTGCCTTGACCGACACTGCCATCATGGGGACCGCCAGCAGTGCCATCGCCCAGCTCCCGTTGGGCGAGGCCGCCAAGGCTCAGCTGAACAGCCATATGGCCGTGGCCTACGCGATCACCTATTTGTTTGGCACCATTGGCCTGGTCGTTTTCGTAGGAAGCGTTGCACCCCGCCTCTTGCGTATCGATCTCGTCGAATCGGCGCGAGCGTTGGAACAAGAACTCGGCGTCGAGCGCGAAGAAGATGCTCTGAGCATCCCGTACACCCGCATCGTGGTGCGCGCCTATCGGCTTGCGTCCCCGTCGATGCATGGTTTGACTGTCAGCGATGTCGAGGCATTGCACCCATCCATGAGCGTGGAGCGGGTCGTGCGTGGCAGCCAAGTCCTCGACCGAGATCCCAGCCTGCGCCTGGAAAAAGAGGATGTTCTTGGCGTGTTCGCGTTGCGCGAGGCCGTACCCCACCTGAGCGAATGGATCGGGCCAGAGCTGGATCACCCCGAATCGATGTCCTTCCCGACCTTGACCGCCGAGATCGCCCTGACTTCACGGACTCTGGCGAATAGAACGGTTCAACAGATAAAGCATGACCTGGTGGGCGCTGAGCGCATGGGCTGCTATATCAAGACAATCACCCGCCAGGGTCTGGAACTCCCGTTGTTGCCACAGACGGTGTTGCGCAAAGGGGATGTCATTACCTTGGTGGGCCGTACAACCAGCGTTGAAGCACTGGCCCAGCAAATCGGCCGGGTTCGCCAGGGAAACTACAAAAGTGACATCGCCATCCATGCGCTCGGCATGGTGCTGGGCTCGCTGGCTGGCATGATGTCCACCCATGTTGGGTTGATCCCCGTCGAGCTGGGGATCGGCGGCGGGGTGCTGGTAGCCGGCCTTGTCATTGGCTGGTACAACTCTCGACATCCGGATGTCGGTACGCTGCCACCGGCAGCGCAATGGGCTTTCTCCGAATTCGGACTGACTGCGTTTGGTGCGGTGGTGGGCCTGCTGGCCGGTCCCGCTGCCCTCGCCGCGTTGCAGGAGCAAGGTTTGGCGATACTGATTTCTGGGGTAGCAGTGACCCTGCTTCCTCCCCTTGTAGCCTTGTATTTTGGCCATTACGTGCTGCGCTTGCATCCGATGATCCTGCTTGGCGCCCTGGCAGGTGCGCAGACCGAAGCCGCCTCGATGAACAAAATCATTGAACAATCGGGTAGCAACACACCCGTGATCGGCTTTACCGTGTGTTATGCCATTTCCAACGTCCTGCTGGCTGTCTGCGGACCGATCATCATCGCCTTTACCGCGCAATGATCCGTTGCGCTCCTAAAGCGGCCCCTCATACAACCCCAGGGCTCCCGCCCAAGTGGGCAAGCAAGCTTTGCATGGGCCCGCTCAGTTCGCCCCACGCCTTGAAGCACAAGCACAGCTGACGCTGCGCCCAACTGTCTTGCAATGCAACCACGTGAAGGGAATAGCGCCGCCGATAGCGCTTGGCAATGCTCTGCGGCACGATCCCGATGCCAACGCCATGCGCGACCATTTCGCATAACCCTTCGAATGTCTTCATGCGGATTCGAAGGTCGAGCGGCCTACCCGCTGCACGGGCATGCTCGTCGATGTGGTCTTGCAATGCGCTTCCTTGGGACAGGCCCACGAAGGGCAGCCCCAGCACGTCCGCGAACGTCACCTGCTTGCCGAGGGCGTAGGTGTTCTGTGCAGCCGTGATCACGACCAAGTGGTCCCGTGCCACGGCCTGCACTTGCAGCCCATCCGCCGCAATGGCATCTGAAATCACACCCGCCTCGATCAACCCCGCGGCAACGGCGCGAACGATCTCGGTGCTGGTGCGCTCCTTGAGTTCGATACGCAAACGAGGCCGGGCGGCCAGCCATGGCGCAAGACGGCTGGGCAGGAACTCGATGAGCGCGGCGGTATTGGCATAGAGGTGCAGCGTTCCCCGGGCGCCTGCGGCGAAGTCTTGAAGCTCGCCCTTGAGCATCTCTTGCTGCCTGAGTATCAGGCGGGCGTGATGGGCCAGCGCCTCGCCGGCTTCCGTGGTGACGACGCCTCTGGGGCGTCGCTCGAGCAACGCCACCCCGGCTGCGCTTTCGATGTTGCGCAGACGCTCGCTTGCCGAGGCCAGGGCGAGATTCGCGCTCGCGGCCCCGGCGGTGATGCTGCCGGCATCCACGATGCACAGGAACAGCTGCAGATCTGCCAAGTCGAGGCGCATGTGAACCCTACTCCTGCCTTCGGAATGTCCGAAGCATCAGCTGATGTTTCCGCATTGTGCCCAGACTCGCACGTGGCTTCAATTGGCTCAAACACATTGCTATAGAGGCCTGCGATGCACGACGCTGCTTTGAACATCCTGCTGCTGATCGGCACCTTCCTGGTCGCAGGGATGGTGAAAGGCGTGACAGGCATGGGGCTTCCTACCGTAGCCATGGGGCTGCTGGGAACGATGATGCCCCCAGCCAGTGCCGCCGCGATCCTGGTCATTCCGTCCTTGGTGACCAATGTGTGGCAGCTGTTTTGCGGCCCAGCAGTGGCGCGGCTGATGCGCCGCCTATGGCCCATGATGCTGTGCATCACGCTCGCAACGGTTGCCGGTTCAGCATGGCTGGTCAAGGTGAATCCTGCCTGGTCTGGGTTCGCCCTTGGCGTAGCGCTCATCGTGTACGCCATGTATGCGCTCATCACGCCTGCCTTTTCCGTGCCCGCGCAGCTCGAGCGATGGCTGTCGCCGATGATCGGTTTGACCACGGGTATGGTCACCGGCGCTACGGGCGTGTTCGTGATGCCGGCGGTTCCCTATCTTGGGTCGTTGCACATGAGCCGCGAGGAGTTGGTGCAGGCGCTTGGCTTGTCGTTCACCGTTTCCACCCTCGCGCTCGCGACAGGGCTGCTCGCCCACGGCGCGTTTCAGGTCGCGCAATTGGGCACGTCCACGCTGGCCATCGTTCCGGCATTGGCCGGGATGTGGGCCGGTCAGGTTGTACGCAGGCGGATCAGCCCCAAGCGCTTTCGGCAGTGCTTCATGCTGTTCCTGATCGTGCTGGGGGTTGAGCTTTTTTGTCGTCCATTCTGTTGATATGCGTTGCCGATGATCGAACAGGGTCCGCATCGGCTGCGACGCCCCTAACCAGCGTTTCACCCTCCACCTGAATACCCCAAGCGCACTTCCGCCCATTCGAATGCATTGTCAGCAAGAGACACATTCTGACAAGCTTATTGCTAATCATTATCATAATCATCAGCAACAAGGATGACAGCATGTCCCAGGCCCCTTCGCCCCAACGCTTCACGCCCACACGCAGCCTGTTGGCAATCGCCATCTGCGTGGCGCCGCTCACACCCACGGTCGCCAGCGAGCAACCCGCAGCGCCCGCGGTGCTCGAGCTAGGCGCCACGGCCATCACGGACACGGGCCTGGGCAGCACCACCGAAGGGTCGCAGTCGTACACCACCGGCAGCATGTCCACCGCCACCAAGCTCCCCCTGACCATGCGCGAAACACCCCAGGCGGTGACCGTCATCACCCGCCAGCGCATGGATGACCAGAACATGACCAGCATCAACGATGTGGCCAGGTACACCCCCGGCCTGTTCCTCAATCAATCCAGCGGCCCTGGCCGGCAGTCCTATACGGCCCGTGGCTTCGACGTGGACAGCATCATGTACGACGGCATCCCCAGCTCGTACACCGGCTGGGTGGTAGGCGCCCAACCGAACCTGGCGATGTTCGATCGCGTGGAAGTGGTGCGCGGCGCTACCGGCCTGGTCACCGGGGCCGGTACGCCATCGGCGGCGATCAACCTGGTGCGCAAGCGCCCGCTGGCCGAACGGAAGATCACCCTGACGGGTGCTGCCGGCAGCTGGGACAACTACCGGGGCGAACTGGACGCCTCCAGCCCGCTCAACGAAAGCGGCACGTTGCGTGGGCGGGTGGTCACCTCGTACCGTGACGCCAACAGCTTCCGAGATGGGCAGAAGGAAGATCACGGTCTGTTCTATGCGATCACCGAAGCCGACCTGAGCGAGGACACCACCCTCACCCTCGGCTTCTCCCACCAGAAGGACAAGACCAATTTCTTCTGGGGCGCCATCCCCACCGATCTCAGCGGCCACCACCTGGACGTGTCGCGCTCGTACAACCCAGGCACGGATTGGGAAAACAAGGACCAGGAAATCAATACCCTGTTCGCCGAACTGCGTCATCTGCTGGCCAATGACTGGAAGTTGCAGGTCAACGCCAACTACAGCGAGCAGAACGCCCTGTTCCGGGGCTCGTACCAATCGCGCTGGAACACGGCCAAGACCTTGAGCCGTACCGTCTACCAGGCCAAGCACGACGAGAACCAACTGGGCCTGGATGCCTTCGCCAGCGGCCCGTTCCAAGCCCTGGGCCGCACCCACGAGCTGGTGGTCGGCGCCAGCAAGCGCCTGTACGACATGAACGAGCACAACTACAGCCCGTACGACACCGACTACCCTCTCGACGGCGGCAAGCCCAACTTCGTGCATACCGGCAACAACCGCTACCTGATCAACCAGGAAGGTGTCTACACCACTACCCGCCTGAGCCTGGCCGACCCGCTCAAGCTGATCCTGGGCGGACGACTGGACTGGTACGACTACGACCAGCGAGACAATGACGCGGGCGACTACAAAGTGACGCGCAAGGTCACTCGCTATGGTGGCCTGATCTACGACCTGGACGAGCACCATTCTGTCTACGCCAGCTACACCGATATCTTCACCCCGCAAAGTGGCCGGGATGGCACCGGCCAGCCGGTGACGCCCATCGTGGGCAAGAACTACGAGGTCGGGATCAAGGGCGAGTACTTCGATGGCGCGCTGAATGCCAGCCTGGCGCTGTTCCGGATCGACCAGGAAAACCGCCAGGTCGAAGTCAAGCTGCCGAGCTGCCCGCAACTGACCTGCTACCAGGCCTCCGGCGAAGTGCGCAGCCAAGGTATCGATCTTGAACTGCAAGGTGCGCTGACCGACCAGTGGCAGATCGGTGCGGGCTACACCTACGCCCGCGTGCATACCATCAAGGATGACAATGCCCCCGCCAAGGTCAACAAGCCGCTTGAAACCGACACCCCCGAACACCAATTCAAGCTGTACACCACGTACCGTTTCCAGGGCCCGCTGGAGAAGCTGCGCATCGGGGGTGGCGTGACCTGGCAGAGCCGCATGTACAACGACATCCCGACCGAGGGCGGTGAGTACCGACTGATCCAGGGCAGCTATGCGGTCACCGACCTGATGGCCGGCTACCAGGTGAACCGGCATCTCGATCTGCAGCTCAACGCCAATAATGTATTCGACAAGAAATACTACTCGTCCATTTCCGAATCGGTGGACTACGGCGGCGATACCTTCGGTGATCCGCGCAACCTGATGTTGACCGCCAAATATACCTTCTGACACCACGACGCTGCGGTGCCATATGGGAGGTCGTTGCCTGGGCTGGCCCTATCGCGGGGCAAGCCCGCTCCCACAGGCACCGCGCAATATGCCCGGCCAGCGCCCACCGAGATTGCGCTGTTCTCAAGACTTGCGAATCCCCTGCGGACGGGCTTGTCCCGCAATTGGCCCGGCTTCCCTTGGCAGACAGGCACGTGCCACACTCAGCCCTCGTTACCCAATAGAATTCCCATTGCCATGCCCGCAGGTTTTCCTGGTTTGCCTTCGCTCAACGCACTGCGCGTGTTCGAAGTGGCAGCGCGTCACCTGAACTTTCGTCTTGCCGCCGAGGAGCTCGGCGTGACCCAGGCTGCAGTAGCTCAACAGGTCCGTGGGCTGGAAGCGAGCCTGCAGGTTCGCCTGTTCGACCGCCTGCCCCGCGGCCTTGGCCTGACCGATGCCGGGCGTGCCTACAGTGCGAACGTTCGCAGTGCGCTGACGATGCTCGAGGAGGCCACCCGCCTATTGCGCCCAGAACCTTCCCACCTCACCGTCAGCGTAACACCGACCTTCGCCGCTAAATGGCTGATCCCGAAGCTGGGGCATTTCGCCCAGGCGCATCCGGACATCGACCTGCGGGTGCTGGCCACCGAGCGGCTTTCGCATTTCCATACCGATGGCGTCGATATCGCCGTGCGCTACGGCCACCCACCCTTCGGGCCCGGCCTGAACACAGAGCTGTTGATGGAGCAACGGATCGTTGCGGTGGCAAGCCCCGCCTTGCTGGCTGAACGCGGCCACCCTGATCGCTTCGAAGCCCTTCAAGGGTACGTCGCGCTTCACGATGCCCATGACTACTGGCCGCAGTTCATCGCCACCGTATTTCCCGGCCACCGCGCAACGACAGCCAGGCATGTCCGTTTCAACCAGACGTCCCTAGCGATCGAAGCTGCCGTTGGCAGGCAAGGCATTGCGCTGGCCAGCCATGCCTTCGTCAAGGACGATATCGCCGCAGGCAAGCTGGTGCAGGTTTTCCCCCAGTACTTGCGTCTGGACAAGGCGTTCTACCTTGTATGGCCACGCAAGGCGCAACAGCCTGCCGCCCTGGATATCGTCAGGCACTGGCTCAACGCCCAGGCAGACGAAAGTCAATCTACTGGCTCGGCATAGCTGGGCTGCCTTCCTCGCTACTCCTGCGACTGCTAGTGTGGAACCCACTGCAACAGCGTGTTTTCAATTCCCAGGAGGTAGCATGTCTGTAGAAAAAGTAGCGATCATCACCGCCGGCGGCAGTGGCATGGGTGCAGCCGCGGCGCGCCGTCTCGCGGCCGATGGCTTCAAGGTCGGCATCCTTTCGTCTTCGGGCAAGGGTGAGGCGCTGGCCGCCGAGCTCGGCGGTATCGGCGTCACCGGCAGCAACCAGTCGGTGCAAGACCTGCAGCGGCTGGTCGATGCCGTCGTCGAGAAGTGGGGCCGCATCGACGTGCTGGTCAACAGCGCCGGCCACGGCCCTCGCGCGCCCATCCTCGAGATCAGTGACGAGGACTGGCACAAAGGCATGGAGACCTACTTGCTCAACGTCATCCGCCCTACGCGCCTGGTGACGCCGATCATGCAGCGGCAAAAAGGCGGCGTGATCATCAACATCTCCACGGCCTGGGCCTTCGAGCCGAGTGAACTGTTCCCCACCTCGGCGGTGTTCCGCTCTGGCCTGGCGGCATTCAGCAAGATCTTCGCGGACAACTTCGCCGCCGATAACGTGCGCATCAACAACGTACTCCCCGGCTGGATCGACAGCCTGCCCGCCACCGAACAGCGTCGCGACAGCGTGCCGCTCAAGCGATACGGCACCAGCGAGGAAGTCGCCGCGACCATCGCCTTCCTCGCCAGCGATGGCGCGGCCTATATCACCGGGCAGAACATCAGGGTCGATGGTGGGGTGACGCGTAGCGTCTGATGAAGGTGTAGCGTTCGTCTTGCCGGTTCGAACCTGTGCTTGGCGCTTTAAATGCCGGCCCACTGGTTGTTAACGCGCTTGGTCCGAAAAGGTTGCGATAAATGCATACCGAGACGGAGCCGGTCACTCCAAATTGGACACAGATCTTCCTGTGTTTGACTTGAGGTAAGCGATCATGGCTAACAATCAAGACAAGGGTAACCAAGGCGACAGCAACACCGGCATGGGCAACAACACAGGCCCAGGCCAGCAAGGTGGCCAGGGCCCGGGAAGCGGCATGCCTAACCAGCAAAAAGGTGGGCAGCAATCGGACCGCAAGCCTGAGGACAAGATGAACAAGGACTGGGATCGGTCTCGGGAATCCGGAAGCCAGGGCGGCCAGGACATGACCGACAAGCAGAACCCCACCGACAGGGATCGCATGGGTGGGCAGCGATCGCAAAGCGACACTCAGCAGTGGGACAAGAATCGCTGATTGCCATTGAGCGGCGCCGGGGTGGGTGACTGCCCTGGCGCCTGCCGGACCTTTCGGACAAGCCGCCTGGCAAGCGCTTCGCCCTTGATCGCGGGACAAGCCCGCACACAGGGGCGAGGGATAGCGAAGTCCGACGCTACATCTGTTTCCGTAGCACAGCCAGGCGCTGCAATATGGCCAGCACATGGCCTTGCTCGATCATCGTCCCCCAATGACCGTCGCAGAAGCGCTCTCCCCGCGTGCAATAGGTCAGCAGGCTCTTGAGCTGCGCCAGGTCAGCTTGAGCGATGCATGACGGATCTTCCAACATGGCTTCGGCACCGTGCCGGAGGTAATGCACATCGACCCAACAGGCTTTGCCTGCCAGTTCGTAGAACTGCTCGACCACGGCGTAGTAGTCGGGCCAGTGCGTGTTTTTGCGAACCTCGTAGGCTTTGATGGCGACTCCGCTCGGGTAGAGCAACGCGTGGTAGCGCAGCAATTCATCGATGTCGGCAAGTTCGGGGTCGGGGTATTCCCACAGCTCGGCCTCATCGCAAAAGCGCAGGGCAGAACGATCGACTGTCGGTCGGGCACCTGGAGCCAGGTTCTGCTCAACCCTGGAAAGGGTACGAGCGTCGCCCTGCGCGCTTGCCGGGGCCTCACCCGTGCACGCTCCGTTGCCCAGGAGCGCCCGCACGCGTTGGATGAGTCTGAACATCGCGCTACTCCACAAGTAGGCCGGGCTGCCCGTCGGTGCCAAGGCCCGCGGCCAGCCGGCCCGATGACTTACCAGCGCATCCCTTTGAACGGATTCCACCCCTGCTCGCCCTTACGCTCCTTCAGGTAATAGGCATAGTTGGTGGCCAGGGCGTACAGCAAGTTGAAGGCGAAACCGAAGCCGAAATCGACGGCTTTGGGCGCCTCCATGCCAGCCAGGCCGAAGAGCAGGTCGATCACGATGGAGGCGACCACCATGATCCCGAGCAAGGCCAGGTTCTTTTTCCAGAGCCCGAGGATGAAGAGGTAGATGGGGCCGAAGAAGAAAGCGATGATATTGGCGTTGACCAAGATCTTCTTCTTGAAAGGCAATTGCTTGAGTGCAGGCTTGTAGGCCGGCGAATTAGGCGCGCCGTGGGCATCGAAGAACGCAAATCGCTCCTGCCATTTTGCGTTGTAGCTCGCGGTTTCCTGGGTTCCTTCGGTGACGCTCATTCACAACTCCTTGTAGTCCTTGAATAGTCGGTGCGGGTCGATCGACCGCTGCCCCGAGAGCGAAAGACGGACCTGTGCCACTGTTCAGGCCTAGCATCCGTGCATGTCCTCTCCGGCGCTAGTGTGGCAGCTACCGGCAAGTGGAACAATGCCCTGTTGCCATTGGCCAACGGCAGCAACGCCATGTGGAAAAAGCGCTAGAGCACAGCGCGTATACCGAGTAGCACAGCGAGGTGGCCTGGGTAGAACCAATAGCTCCATCGCGTGACCGGTATGACCCGCAAGGGTAACCTGCATCCGAACAGCGCCAGCCCAAGTACAGGCGCAAGCGCGGCAACCAGCAACGCCAGCATGGCATAGGGTTCCAGCTGCAGGGCACGCGTGAACAGCCCGGTGCGCGTGTTGATGATGACGCACAGCGCAACGGGCACGAGTGCAAAGCACATCGGGCGCTTGATCGCCAGCAACAACGCCGAAGGAAGAAGCACGCCAAAGAAACCATACATGAGCGGCGCGTTCAGCAGACAGGCGACTGCCATCGCCGCGGCCGCCATAGCCAGGCTTTCGACGCTTCGGTGGTGCGCCCCCCAGGCAACCAGCAGGCCCAGGGCCAGGGTCACCAGCACATTGAATGTGTCCGAGGTGCCAATCAGGCGATACGGCACCTCTGAAAGCGCAGCGAACAGCACCAACAGCGCAAGGTAGCGGCCGTTGCTCCGGGTGAACAGCTCGCCTGGCCGGGTGCGCGAAACATTGATCGCAATGGCCAGGCAGAACAAGGGGAACGAAAGCCGGCCAAGCACGAACAGGCCACTGAGCGCCGGCCAGGCCAGGCGCATGTGATCGAGCACCATGGTCACCAGGGCGATCCACTTGATCAGGTCCTGGCCCGCATGGCGCCTATTGTTGGCGTTGGCTTCTCCAGGGTTCACGGCATGCTCCACGGCCTAGGTGTGTCAACGTCTGTAACGAAGCGCCTCGTCCAACGCGGCGAACGCCGATGAGGTCTGTCGTCGGTTCGGATAATACAGAGGGTAGCCTCGGCCAGGCAGTCGTGCGCATCAACCCAAGGTCGCGACACTGCGCAGGATCAGCCGTACCAACATCGTCTGGCGCGTCACGCCGGTCTTGGAGAAGATCGATCGCAGGTGGGCACGTGCCGTATTGGTGCTGATGCCCAGCTCTTTGGAGGCTTCGTCCTTGGTCAAGCCGTTGGCCAGCAACATGGCCAGGCTGGTTTCTGCAGGCGTGAGGCTGAACAGCGCGCTGACGATTTCCTTCGGCGCGCTGGAATGCCGCTCCGGGTCACTGATGAAGATCACCACCGCCGGGCACTGCTTGCCTTCGCTCCATTCCAGCGGCGGGACCGAGCGCACGATGATGCCCAGGTCCGCGCGCCCGGATGTACGCTTGACCCGCAGGGCCTCGACCACCGACGGGGTATTGCTCTTGTGCGAGAGCAAGGAACGCTTGACCAGGCGGCGGAACTCCTGGGTCTCGCGGCTGCTGCCGACCACCAGCGAGTCCTGGACCAACCTGATGCCATCCTTGGCCTGGATCAGGCCATTGGCGACCTCGTTGGTCTGCAGGACACGGCCGGCCTCATCGAGCAGGATCGTGCCGACCTCGAGCTGGTCCACCGCCTCGGCATACAGGTTGCGTTCGGTGGCGATGCGATTGAGCTGGGTGTGGATCTCGACCGAGCGTTCGAGGTGAGGGATGAACTGCGCCAACAGCGCCTTTTCTTCGTCGCCAAAGGCGGGCGCGCTACGGCTGCGGCTGATACGGATCCGGCAATTGACACCGTCACAGGTGGTGATGTCGGCCCCCAGGATATGGAACACGTCCAACGGCTCGAGGAAGCTCTTGTAGAACTCCGAATTCAGCCAGTTGTTGTCGGTGATGAACTCCGAGTTGGTGACCACCTGGCGGTTAGGTAAATCGACGAAGGGGTCGAGGGCGAAGAAATACTGGTTGTACGAGCTGGTGATCTCCGCCGTGGAGCCGGTGGTATTGATCATCAGGCCGACGTCCAGGTGGCTTGGCGGGCGCAGCATGAAGGTGACGTACTTGCTGCGCATTTGCACATTGAGCTGGTTGAGGAATGTCGCCCAGGGAATGGTCTCCCGTGGCCCTTGATAGAGTTTGCCGACTAGGTCACTGAACAACTCGACGCTGAGGTTGTGCATTGAAAAACCGCTTTCTTGTTGACGTTGACACGGTGTTGGAAGCACTGCCATCAGGCCCTCTGGCCGATTGCACGAGGCTTGCCAGGCAGTGTACCTGCCTTGGCGACGTGCAAGGCAGCCCGACGGCCAATGGCCGTTGCGGCGCAGGTCACGATTGTCACGTTCGCGCCCAGATCGATCATCACCCTTTCCTCGCTACGTCTGGTTGGACGAGTGCTAAAGCATTCTCGGCAGCGATCACCGAGCAGGCATCGGCCATTGGGACTATGGCCCAACGCTCGTGGGTAGGCGCCCTAGCAACCGGCGGCGGTGAAACCCGGCCCGGCGGCCAATGTTTGCCGGAGGCTTGCGAATAGAAAGTCGCACATCGCCTTCTTGCAGGCATCCAGCGGGATCGCCTCGAGCGACAACAGCCACAGATCGGCCCCCTGCCCTTGGCCGGGCAGCAAACCCGGGAGGCGAACCAGGCCTGGATCGGTTTCGGCGAAGGCCTGCCACATCAGGGCAACGCTGCTACCCGCCAAGGTCGCTGCCTTGAGGACCGCCCAGCAGTCCACCCAGCTGACGGTACGGGCATCTTCGCCGACGTGGCTGGCCATCAGGCTGGCCAGCAGGCAGCCCTGCATGTCTTCGGACCATCCCACCCAGGCGGTGTCCTGCGCGCCCATGCCATGGCGCGACACCTGCGCGGCACCATAGACGCCGAGCGACAATCGCCCCAGGCACTGCCCTGCCAGGTACTCAGGCTTGGCACGCAAGGCGCCCAGGGCGATGTCGGCCTTGCGTTGGGTCAAGGCGGTGACGGGATCACGCACACTCGAGACTTCCACGGTGACCTCGCCGTGGTTGCGCTGGAATCGCAATATTTCGGCGAGCAAGTCGCTGCCAAGCTCCGCGGCGACGGCAACGCGTACATGCCCTTGCAGTGCGCCTTGATGGTTGACCAGGGCCGTGGACAGTTGCGCCACGTGCTTTTCCAGCTGCTTGGCACACTTCAGGACTTTGATCCCCACTTCGGTGGGGTGGTAACCCGAGGCGGTTTGTTTGAACAACGGGCTGCCGATGCACTTTTCCAAGGCTTCGACACGACGACCTACGGTAGTCCGATTCACGCCCAACGCTTTGGCGCCCCCCAAGTAGGAGCCCGCTTCCACGGCGGCGAGAAAATAACGTAGATCATCCCAGTCCAACACTTCGCGCCCCTCCATGTGGTGCCGACGATATCGGGCCGCGCCGGGTAGCCTGCCCCACCTTGGCAACCATGGCCACAGTATTCAATTGGGCGCGAACGGGGTGCATAAAAGCACGCACCCGTGCCAGGGTCAACCGCGTGGCATCGCCTTGTAAACCGCTATTTGGCCGGGGTTTCCCCCGAGAAAAATAAAGTGCCAGCGATTGGCCCAGCGGTGCACGATTGCACACACGCGTGCAAATTTGAACATTTACAGGCCTGGCCTGCGCCACTAGTTTTCTTCCCGCCGAACCGTCTAACGGCGGAGCCTGGAAATATATAAAAAAGGGGAAGAAGGACGATGGTGGAGTTTGCACGGATCATTTCCAAGACACCCAGTCGTTATGCGCGTGGCTGGCATTGTTTTGGCTTGGAACGCACGATCAAGCAAGGCGAAGTGACCGCGTTCGAAGTGTTCGGGACGGAACTGGTGGCCTTTCGCGGCGAAGACGGTGTCATTCGGGTTTTCGATGCCTATTGCCCACACATGGGCGCCAACCTGGCGAACGGTACGGTCAAGGGCAATACCCTGGAGTGTCCCTTCCATTCATGGCAATGGGGCGATGGCGGCTACTGCGAGAAGATCCCCTACTGCGAGAAGATCCCGCCCAAGGCGCGAATTCGCCAATGGGAATGCATGGTGGAAAACGAATTGTTGTTCATCTGGCATGACCACGAAGGCTTGCCACCCATGGCCGAGCAACGCATTCCACCGCACCGCTGCTGCCAGGAAGAAAACTGGTCGGACTGGGTGGTGTTGAGCAAACCGGCCAATACCAATTGCCGCGAACTTATCGATAACCTGGCCGATGTCTACCACTTCGAACCGGTGCATGGCTCCCCCGTCAGCAGTTACCTCAATGTCTCCCAGGGGCATACCTATTGCCAGATGTTGACCGGCGGCAACCAGTTGATCGGCACCGGCGATTCACTGCGCAGCATTGCTTACTACTATGGCCCGTCCTATGTCATTGCCGACATGGAAGCGGAAATGTGGGGCCATAAACTTGAATGCATCATGATGATCGGCAACGTGCCGATCACCCAGGATCGTTTCATGATGCACTTCGGCATGAAAGTACGAGCGCTGGATAATTTGTCGTTCTCCGAAAACCAGAAACTCATCGCCGCCTATATTGCCAACGGCCAGGAAACGTTCTTCCAGGACCTGCGCATCTGGGACAACAAGAAACGCGTGGACAACCCCATCCTGTGTGGCGGCGACGGGCCGGTCTATCAGCTGCGCGAATGGTATGAGCAGTTCTATCTCGACCGCGACCAAGTCCCTGCCAAGACCGCCGAGAAACGCGTGTTCATCTCGCGGGAACGTGCAGACACGGCGCAGTGGCTGATGGACGTTCACGGCGTGGGCTTGGACGGCCAGCCGGTCAGGCAGCAGGAAGCCCAGCTGGCACCTTCTGACGCCTAGGGTGGATGGGCGAAAAAAAACAATAAACACCTGGAGATTCAGCCGTGAACAAAGATTTCTTTGCCGAACGCTTTCCCAAGGGCTGGTTTGGCGTGCTCTTTTCGAATGAGCTGGCCATCGGGCAGGTCAAGTCGCTCAAGTATTTCAATCGGGACTACGTCGCCTTTCGAGGCGAAAACGGTGAGGTCGCGATCCTCGATGCCCATTGCCCTCACCTTGGCGCCCACCTGGGCGGCGGCCAGTGCGTAGGCAACACCATTCGTTGCCCTTTCCATGGCTGGCAGTTCGACCGGCAAGGTAAATGCACTGCCATCCCCTATGCCGAGCGCATTCCGCCCAAGGCAAAGGAAGGCGCCTTGAAGTGGCACCCGGTGTGCGAACTGAACCAGATGATCCACCTCTGGTTCGATCCGCAGGGGGGCGAGCCCGAATGGGAGGTGCCGCGCTCCACCGAGATGAACGATGATGACGGCTGGACACGCTGGTACTTCAAGCGCTGGCGGATCAAGACCCAAGGCAAGGAGATCATCGAGAACCTGGTGGATACCCCGCACTTCGCCATCGTCCACCAGTCGCCGATCGACAAGATCACCGTCGAATACGACGGACACATCGCCCGGCAGATCTCGCTGATCGGCCGACACCCCACGCTGGGCAACCAGCTGGAGACCGTGGCGACCTACTTCGGGCCGGGCCTGATGCACGTCGAGATGCAAGGCACCCACGAAAGCCGGCAGGTCAACTTCCATACGCCGGTGGACCACCAGAGCCTGGACTTGTGCTATGGGCTGAAACTGCGCCACGACCCGGCCATCACCGACATCGACGCCATCGCCGAGGAATATGCAGGTTTCGCCCACAAAGCGTTCTACGAGGATGTCGAGATCTGGGAGAACAAGGTGTACCGCGAGGCTCCGCTGCTGTGCAAGGAGGATGGCCAACTGTTCGAATTGAGGAAGTGGTATCGCCAGTTCTTCGTCGATACCCCCCCACAGGCCATTATCGCCTGACGCCGAGCGTCGCCAGAACGCCACCCGAACGGGTGGCGTTTCTGTTCATGGTTGCATTCACAAAAGCCCCGGCAGCTATTTGTACGCGCCTGCCTAGAACTTTTTTCTATTTATCGGTCTATGTGGATAGGCACGAAGCTCGGCAAACCATTTGCCAGCCGGCTACATCCCATTGTCCACCAGAGGTTGTCTTCGCTCATGAAATTCCATGTCCCACGGATAGTGCTGCTCGGCCTGTTCGCGTTCGCGGCAATGGGCTCGGCATCAGCAACGCAAATGAAGGCGTCCACCCCTGCGGCTGCCCCGCACGTCGCAGCCCCCCAGGCTCCGCGCCAGGCCGCCGACAACCCCTGGGCCAACCTGGCCAGCACCGCCGACCAGCAATCGGCACCGCTGCTTGCCCATGACGACCGCTACTGGCACGACCACGACGGCCGCTGGCACGACCGCCGAGGTGATTGGCGTCGCGACCATTGGCGCCGCGAGCAGGCCCGCCGCGCAGCCGAGCGCCGCCGCGACTGGGAGCGTCACCACTATCGCGCGATGCACCATCGCTACGACCGCGACTACCGCGATTACGACCGCCGCTACTATCGTCGTTGATACCCCTCTCATTTCGGCTTCGGGCATCTTGATGCCCGAAGCCCGTCAGAACGTCCCTGGATACGCCCCGCCGTCGATCAGCAGGTTCTGCCCGGTGATATAGCCACCCTGGGCGCTGCACAGGAACGCGCAATACGCCCCGAACTCTTCGGCCTTGCCGAAACGCGCCGCCGGGATCGCCTGACGACGGGCCTGGGTGGTCGCCTGCAGGTCACCGCTGGCCTGGCTCGCAGCCTGCAGGGTCTTTTGCAGGCGAGCGGTGTCGAAGGCGCCTGGCAGGAGGTTGTTCAGCGTGACGTTGCGCCCGGCCAGACGTTGCTGACGAGCAAGCCCGGCGATGAAGCCGGTCAGGCCGCTACGCGCGCCATTGGACAGGCCAAGGATATCGATCGGTGCCTTGACCGCACCGGAGGTGATGTTCACCACCCGCCCGAAACCACGCTCGGCCATGCCATCGACCACCGCCTTGATCAGTTCGATGGGCGTGAGCATGTTGGCATCCAGCGCCTTGAGCCAGTCGTCCCGGCCCCAGTCGCGAAAATCACCCGGGGGTGGGCCGCCGGCATTGTTGACCAGAATATCGACCTGCGGGCAGGCCGCGAGCAGGGCCTTTCGCACAGCTGGCTCGGCTACGTCGCCTACCACCGTACGCACCTCGATGGCCGGGAACAGGCCACGCAACTCAGCGGCTGTCTGCGCCAGGGTGGTGGCGGTGCGGGCGTTGATCACCAGGTTGACGCCTTCGCCGCCCAGGGCTTGGGCACACCCCTTGCCCAGCCCCTGGCTGGCGGCGCAGACGATGGCCCAGCGGCCGTTGATACCCAGATCCATGTTGACTCCCAATTACCAATACGTTGTACGGCGCTGTGGGAGCGGGCTGGCCCAGCGATCAACGGGCAACGCCCTTGGCTGGGCGGGCCCGATCGCAGGGCCGGCCCACTGCCACAACGGTCGCTGTCCCCACTCGCCCCCGATGGTGCTACAACGCGCTGCGGTTGAACACCCCATCCACAAGTCGATCGATCCCCAGCGGGTTGGCGTTCTTCAGGGCATCGGGCAGCAACGCGTCCGGCAGGTTCTGGTAGCACACTGGCCGCAGGAAGCGGTCGATGGCCAGGGTGCCGACCGAGGTTCCCCGGGCATCGGAGGTGGCCGGGTAAGGGCCACCGTGGACCATCGCGTCACAGACCTCGACACCGGTCGGGTAGCCGTTGACCAGCACCCGCCCGACCTTCTGCTCCAGCACCGCCAGCAAGTCGCCTGCCTCGGCAAGCTCCGAAGGTTCGCCGATCAAGGTCGCAGTCAGCTGCCCGCGCAGCCCGGCCAGGGCCTGCAGCAGCATCTGCCGATCATCCACCTCGACCACCACCGTGGCCGGGCCGAACACCTCTTCCTGCAACAGCTCGTCGCCCTCCAGCAGCAACCGGGCATCGGCCCTGAACAGCTGCGCCGACGCCTGCGGGCCGTCGTGGCGGCTGGTGCTCAGGCGCTGCACGTGGGGGTGCGCTTCCAAGGCGCGCAGCCCCGCGGCGTAACTGGCCAGGGTGCCAGGGTTGAGCATGGTCTGCGCCGGCTGGTCATCCAACTGCCGGCCCAAGGCCTCGACGAAGGCGCTGAACGCGGCTGAACGCAGCCCGATCACCAGGCCAGGGTTGGTGCAGAACTGCCCTGCCCCCTGCACCACCGAGGCGCTCAAGTCCCGGGCGATGGTCTCGCCGCGCTGCACCAGGGCCTCGGGCAGCACCAGCACCGGGTTGATGCTGCTCATTTCGGCGAACACCGGAATCGGCTGTGGCCGTGCCGCCGCCAAGTCGCAAAGGGCACGCCCGCCCTTGAGCGACCCGGTGAAGCCCACCGCCTGGATCGCCGGGTGACGCACCAGGCGCTCGCCGACACCGCTGCCGAAGATCATGTTGAAGACCCCTGCCGGCATCTGCGTGCGGCGCGCGGCCCGCTCGATGGCATCGGCCACTTGCTGTGCCGTCCCCATATGCCCACTGTGCGCCTTGACCACCACGGGGCAGCCAGCGGCCAGTGCGGCGGCGGTGTCGCCACCTGCCGTGGAGAAGGCCAACGGGAAATTGCTGGCACCGAACACCGCCACAGGGCCGACGCCCAGCCGGTATTGGCGCAGGTCCGGGCGCGGCAGCGGTTGGCGCTCGGGCAAGGCGCGGTCGATGCGCGCGCCGAGGAAATCGCCCCGACGCAGCACCTGGGCGAACAACCGCAGCTGGCCGCTGGTGCGGGCGCATTCGCCGCTGACCCGCGCGGCCGGCAAGGCAGTCTCGCGTCCGACCAGGGCGATGAAGTCTCCACCCAAGGCGTCCAGTTCATCGGCGATGGCCTCCAGAAAACACGCTCGGCGCTCTGGCGCCAGGGCACGGTAGGCCGGGTAGGCGTTCGCCGCAGCCTGGGCCGCGGCATCCACCTCTTGCTCGGTGGCTTGATGGAAGAAGCCGGGCAGGCGCTCGCCGCTGTGGGCATCGATGCTGCTCAACAGCACCGTGCCCAAGCCGCTACGGCGCCCACCGATGTAGTTGTATCCGTCGGACATGGAAATACGCTCACGAGAAAACAAAGGTCACTTGATCGGCGAGAAGGCCGCCGGCATCAACAGCTTCGACTCCATGCGCACCAGCATGGGGAAGGCCTTTGGAATGAAGCGTTCGAGCCAGTCGCGGTCTTCATAGAGTGCGGCGCGGCGGCGGATACGGTCATCCAGGCTTTCATAGGCCCAGATGTGCACCACCTGGTTGAGTTCGCCGATCTCGGTGTACCACCAGCCCACCAGGGTGGCGTAGCGCGAGATCACCGGCAGGCCTTCTTTCTCGAAGTGCTCCAGGTATTCCTTCATCTTGCCGATGTGCAGGGTGTAGGTGCGCATTTCATAGAACATGGTCAAGGCTTCCTAGGCAGGCGTGCCCGCAGCCGGGCACGCGGAGGGTAATGGGGGGTCAGAGGTGGCCGTGGTAGGCGTCGGTGATCAGCCGCTCGACATCGCGGGCTGTGGTCAAGCGTGGGTTGACCAGCACGTTGCCGCTGCGCATCGAATCGCTGACCATCTGCGGCAGGAACTCCAGGTCCACGCCCAGCTCGCGGATGGTGGCCGGGATGCCGATGGCACGGTTGAGCGCCACTACACGCTCCACGGTGCAGGCCGCCGCCTGCATCAGGTCAAGGCCAGTAACATCGGCCCCCAGGGCAATGGCGATGTCACGGAAACGCTCCGGGCAGGCCGGGACGTTGAACTTGATCACATAGGGCAGCAACGCGGCGTTGGCGATGCCGTGGGGGATGTTGAACACGCCACCGAAGGTGTGCGAGATGGCATGCACGTTGCCCAGCTTGGACTGGGAGAACGCCACGCCGGCCAGGAACGAGCCCAGCAGCATCTGCTCGCGAGCGGCCATGTCAGTGCCGACGAAATAGCACTTCTCCAGGCTGCCCGCGATCATGCGGATCGCCTGCAGCGCCATGGACTGGCTGATCGGGTTGGCCTGGCGCGAAACGTAGGACTCGATGGCATGGGTCAGCGCATCCATGCCGGTAGCGGCGGTGATCGATGCCGGCAGTTTCAAGGTCAGCGCCGGGTCCAGAATGGCCAGGCGCGGGAACAGCTGCGGGCTGATGATGACAGTCTTGAACAGCGTCTGCGTGTTGGTGAACACGGTCGAGGCGGTGCATTCGCTGCCGGTGCCGGCGGTGGTGGGGATGGCGAAGATCGGCAGCGGTGGGTTGACCAGCTTGTCGTAGCCCTCGTAGTCGAGGATGTTGCCCGGGTTGGTGGCCATCGCCGCCACGCCCTTGGCTGTGTCGATGCTGCTGCCACCCCCCACGCCGATCACCGCCCGACAATCATGTTCGCGCAACAGGCGCACGGCGGCATCGAGCACGTCGGTGCTGGGGTTGGCCTGCACCGCCGAGAACAGGTGGTAGTCGATACCGGCCTGCTCCAGGGAGGCGAAGAACCCGCCGAGGATACCCGCGTCGATCAAACCCTGGTCGGTGACCACCAGCAGAGCGCCCTGTACATAGGGCTTGAGCAGCGCACCGGCCTGGTTGGCCAGGCCTTCACCGCATCGGGTGAGGGTGGGGAAATGGAACTGGAAATTGCTCATGGAAGGTCCTCGGGCACGTGGAGCCGCGTTGTTCTTGTTGAACCCGCCGTGAGTCGCAGCGGGCCGTGCCTGGGCAATCTAGGCGGCGCCGGCCGGCGCCAGATAATGAAAAGAGCTGATCCGGGAATAACCGTGGCTTATCGATAAGCAGGCGTTATCCCCGGATCAGCTCTTTTCATTACCTGGCGTCTACCCAGGCCTCCAACAATCGGAGCGCACACGGGCCGGACCGCCGATGGCCACGGGCAATGCCCACGTCGCAGGCTCCAGCCGGTGCAACTCCCGATAATCACAAGAACGAGCACCTGCGATGAAGACGACCTCCTCCCCGGCTGCCCTGGCGCTGGACGCCAACGCCCCCATGACTACGGTGCGCTGGCGCATCTTCCTGATCCTGTTGCTGCTCACCGCGATCAACTACATCGACCGCGCCTCGCTGTCGGTGGCCTTGCCGTTGATCGCACCGGAATTCAACCTGACACCGGCCATGGAAGGGCTGATGCTCAGTGCGTTCTTCTGGTCCTATGCGCTGATGCAGATCCCCGGCGGCCTGCTGCTCGATCGCTTCCACACCCGGGGCATCATCGGCGCCGCGACCATCGCCTGGGGCGCCTTCCAGGCCCTGGGCGCAGCGTCGCACCACTGGGTGGTGCTGCTGCTCACACGCATCGGCCTGGGCGTGGCCGAGTCACCGATCATGCCCGCCGGCGCCAAGCTCAACAGTTCCTGGCTCACGCCCAACGAACGGGGCCGTGGTGCGGTCCTGGTGGACGGCGGCGCACCGCTCGGCAGTGCCTTGGGTGCGATCCTGATCTCCGGGCTGATCGCCTGGCTCGGCTCCTGGCGCCTGGCCTTCGTGGTCGCAGGCGTGGGCACCATCCTGGCCGGTATCCTGGCGTGGAAGTACATCCGCAACCACCCCAGTGAGCACCCGGGCGTCAACGAGGCAGAGCTTCAGCACATCACCGAGGGCAACGCCAGCGCCCATGCGGCGGCGACCAAGGCCCGCATCCCCTTGCGCGTGCTGCTCAAGGACCGCTCGATCTTCGCCATGTTCGCCGGCTACAGCTGCATCCTGGCAGTGTTCTACGGTCTGCTGACCTGGATGCCCAGCTATTTGCACAAGGCCCACGGCCTGGATATCTCGGCCATGGGCGGGGCGACCTTCCTGATCTTCATGTGCGGTTTCATCGGCGAGCTGGTCGGTGGCTGGATCGGAGACAAATGGCGGGCCAGCGGCGCCTCGCCGAATCTGGTGATGCGCACGATGTTCAGCGGCTCGGCCCTGATCGCTGCGGTGTGCATCCTGGCAGCGGCCTTCGTCGCCAGCACGGGCCCGGTGATCACGTTGCTGTGCGTGGCGATGTTCTTCATCCGCTGGTGCGGCATGTATTGGTGCCTGCCGGCAATCATCGGCGGCCCGTCGCGTACCGGTGTATTGGGCGGGACCATGAACTTCTGCGGCAACATGGCCGGGGTGCTGGTACCCATCGCCATCGGCCTGATCGTGCAGTTCACCGGCGAATACTTCTACGCGTTGATCTTCTTCGTGGTGGCGGCATTGCTGATCGCGCTGTTCTCGAGCCTGATCGACTACCGCGAACGGCAGTTCTGAGGATGTTCCGGGCTGCTGCGCAGCCTCTATGGGAGCGGGCTTGTCCCGCGATCAAGGGCGAAGCCCTTGCCAGGCGACGGTGATATCGGGCCCGGCCTAATCGCGGGACAAGTCGGACCGCCGCACCGCCGCTCCCACAGGATGCCGCAGATCAAATGGTCATGCGTTGTTCTCTGGGAGCGGCCTCGTGCCGCCGCCCCCACAACAGGATATTCAAGGCCTTGCGCCTAAGGCGCGGTCAGCTCATCGACCAGCAGCTGCGCCGCATGGGACAGCGGCGATGCCACTCGGTGCACCACCCCGAACGGCTCGCTCAGGGCCCGAAGCCGCACCGCCAGCGACACCAGCAACCCACGCTGTTCGGCGAACGCCGCCACAGCGCTGGGGATTACCGCCACCAGGCTGTGGTCTTCCTCCAGCAGCATGAAGGTGGCGAAGGTGGATGAGGTTTCCAGCGGATAGCGCGGCACCTCCACCCCCGCCTCGCTCAGCTCGCGCTCCAGGGCTTGGCGCATGGGGGTGTTGGCCGGGTACACGATCCAGCGAAAGTGGCTCAGGTCACCGACTTCCAATGCCTGCGCCCCGGCCAGTGGATGCTTGGGATGGGCAACCACCGCCAGGGGTTCCTGGGCCAGCTCCACGAAGCCGTAGTCCGCCGCGTTGCGTCCCACGCTCGGGCGGCAGATCGCCAGGTCCAGGCGCCCTTCATCCAGTTGCGCCAGCAGGTTGGCGCTGGTGTTTTCGGCGATTTCCACCGCAAGCTGCGCCTGCTTGCGCCGCAAGCGCCCCAACGCACACACCAAGGTCGGCATGGCGCCCATGATACTGCCTACCGCCAGGCGCCCGCCCTCTCCCTGTACGATCCCCAGCACTTCCTCGCGCAGATGCCCCAGGTCGCTGTGGATCAGCCGCGCGTAGCGCACCACGCAGCGCCCGGCATCGTTGGCCATCAGGCCGCTGGGCTGGCGCACGAACAGCGGCACGCCGAGGATTTCCTCGACTTCGCGCAGCGCCTTGGTCGCACCGGGTTGGGAGATGGCCATGGCTTCTGCAGCCTTGTGCAGCGAGCCGCAGCGGTCCAGCTCGATGAGCAGGCGCAACTGACGCAGGCGCAGCCTTGCGAAAATACTGTCCAGGGATGGAATCATGGGGCTCTCAATGCTCCGCGCCAGCCAATACGATCTGACGAAACTCGCCTACTATCGGCCGCAGGTCAACTCGGTGCCAGGCCGCCCACAGGCCGATGCTTTGCTGCAACCAGGGCAGCTCGCGCAGCACCACGTTCGGGTTGGTGTCGCAGCCGATGCTCTCTTGGATCAACGCCAACCCCAGGCCCGCGGACACCAGCCCGAGCGCGCTCAGCGGCTCGGCCGCCTCCAGGCGTATCTGCGGCGTGAAGCCTGCCTCCACGCAGCGGGCCAGGAAGCGCTCGCGGCGGTTGGGGTTGGTCTGGCCCTCGACCATGATCCAGTCCTGCTCATGCAGGTCGGCGGGGTCGATCTTTGCCTTGCCCGCCAAGGGGTGCCCCAGCGGCAGCGCCAGGTAGAGCGGGTCCTTGAATACCGGCGTTGCCAACAGGTCCGGATCGTCTGTCGGCATCGGTTCGCAGACCAGGGCGATGTCGAGGCTGCGTTGACGCAAGCCCTCGAACTGCTCCTGGGCGGTGAGGTTGTACAAAGCGATATGAATGCCCGGGCGCTCCTCGCGTACCTGGCGCAACGCCTTGGGCAGCACCCCGGCATGGATCGCGTGGCTGACATAGCCGATGCACAGCCCGCCCGACTCGCCCCGGCCCAAGCGTCGGCCAAGCGACTCCAGGCGTTCAGCGTGCTTGAGCAGGGCCTTGGCTTCGTGAAGGAAGGTGCGACCGTCCGAGGTGATGCGCAGCCGTTGCTGACTGCGTTCGAACAGTTGCAAACCCAGGCGCTCTTCGAGCTGGGCGATCTGCCGGCTCAAGGGTGACTGGGAAATATGCAAGTGCTCCGCCGCCTTGCCCACGTGCTCGAACTCGGCCACGGCGACGAAATAACGGAGTTGTCTGAAATCCAGCATAGTGGCCTTGAAAGCGGACCGCGCCCTGTATGGCGCGGTGAGGAATGGTTCGACCGCAGGCAGGGCCGCGAATCGGCCCTGCCTGTCATCATCAAGCAGCCGGGACGGGCGCCAGGGCATTGATCAACCCTTGTTGGCGCAGCTCGTTCCAGAAGGCTGCCGGGATCACGTCGCTCAGTGCCGCGAGGTCTTCGTTGGCGTGTGCCGGGCGGGTGGCACCCGGGATCACCGAGACCACGGCCGGATGGGCCAGGGCAAACTGCAGGGCAGCCGCCTTCACATCCACACCATGGGCACGGGCCACGGCACGGATGCGCTCGAGCTTGGCCAGCACCGGCTGGGTGGCTTTCTGGTACTCGAAGTGCTCGCCGCCGGCGGTGACACCCGAGCTGTACGGGCCACCCACGACGATGCCTACACCCTGCTCCACCGCTTGCGGCATGACGCGTTGCAGGGCGCGGTCGTGGTCGAGCAGCGAGTAGCGGCCGGCCAACAGGAAGCCGTCCGGACGGGCTTCTTCCAGGTCGAGGGTCAGCTCGATCGGCTCGACGCGGTTGACGCCCAGGCCCCAGGCCTTGATCACGCCCTCTTCACGCAGACGGGTCAGTACGCGGAAGGCACCGGTACGGGCGGTTTCGAACTGGCTCAGCCATTCGTCGCCGTAGAAGTCCTGGGCGATGTCATGGATCCAGACGATGTCCAGGCGGTCGGTCTTCAGGCGGCGCAGGCTGTCCTCGATAGAGCGCAGCGTGGCGTCGGCGCTGTAGTCGTTGACGATGCGGTTGCGGTTGCCGTGTTCGAACAGGCCGCTCTTCTCGCCCAGCTCGCGGCTGGTAGGATCTTCCAGTTCGTCGAGGATGATGCGACCGACCTTGGTGCTGAGCACGTACTCATCACGAGGGCGGCCGACCAGGGCATTGCCCAGGCGGCTTTCGGACAGGCCGGCACCGTAGAACGGGGCGCTGTCGAAGTAGCGCACGCCGTTGTTCCAGGCAGCGTCGACGGTGGCTTGTACTTCGCTTTCCGGCACGTTGCGGAACATGTTGCCCAGCGGTGCGGTACCGAAGCCCAGTGGGTTGGCGATGAGGGACTTGAGGTTCATTGCAGTGTTTTCCTTTGGTGGGGAGTCGTTGTGAACTCCAGTGGCTGCAATCCTAAGCCCAGCCCACCAAGACCGTCCAAGTCATAATTCGACAGACTTGAGACCTTTAATGCATAGCCTCGCCACACCTGGATTTCATAGTGGATGTCCCCGTGACGGTGGGTGTCGGGCGAGCCCACTGCAGCCCGGCACCCTCGTGCCAGCCGCTATTCGATGCGAGGGTGCTGCTGCACCAGCAGCTTGCGCTTGGCTTCGAGCTCGGCGATCTGCGCGTCGATGTCCTCGATCTTCTGCTCGATGGTGTCGTGGTGCTCCTGCAGCAGTTCGCGCGCCTCTTCGATATCCGAGGCCGCCGGCGCCGCACCGCGCAAAGGCTTGTTGGCCGTCTCCTTCATCGACAGGCCCGTGGCCAGGCCCACCACGGCGATCACCATCAGGTAGTAGGCCGGCATGTACAGGTTGTGGGTACCCTCCACCAACCAGGCGGCGATGGTCGGGGTCAGGCCGGCGATCAGCACCGAGATGTTGAAGGCGCTGGCCAAGGCGCTGTAGCGAATGTGGGTGGGGAACATCGCCGGCAGCGTCGAGGCCATGACACCAATGAAGAAATTGAGCAGCACCGCCAGGATCAGCAAGCCTGCGAAGATCACCCCCAGCACGCCACTGTTGATCAGCATGAAGGCAGGGATGGCGAGGACGAACAGCCCCACGCTGCCGGCGATGATGAAGGGCCGGCGGCCGAACTTGTCGCTGAGCAGGCCGATCATGGGCTGAACGAACAGCATGCCGACCATGATCGCGATGATGATCAGCACACCGTGGTCTTCGCTATAGTGCAGGTTGTGGGACAGGTAGCTGGGCATGTAGGTCAGCAGCATGTAGTAGGTGACGTTGGTGGCGATCACCACACCGATGCAGGTCAGCAGGCTGCGCCAGTGCTGGGTGGCGACTTCCTTGAACGAGACCTTCGGGCCCGAGGCCAGGCCTTCGCGGTCGCCCTGCTCGAGCTTGTCGACGTGCTGCTGGAAGGCCGGGGTTTCTTCGAGCGCGTGGCGCAGATACAGGCCGATGAGCCCCAATGGCAAGGCCAGGAAGAACGGCAGGCGCCACCCCCAGTCGAGGAACCGCGCTTCACCGAGTATGGTGGAGATCAGCACCACCAGGCCTGCGCCGAGCACGAAACCTGCGATCGAGCCGAAGTCCAGCCAACTGCCCAGGAAGCCCCGCTTGCGATCGGGCGCGTATTCGGCGACGAAGATCGACGCCCCGGTGTATTCCCCGCCTACCGAGAAGCCCTGGGCCATCTTGGCCAGCAACAGCAGAATGGGCGCCCAGATGCCGATCGAGGCGTAGGACGGAATCAGGCCGATGGCGAAGGTACTCAAGGACATGATCACGATGGTCGCGGCCAGGATCTTCTGCCGACCGTAGCGATCGCCCAGGGCGCCGAAGAACAGTCCGCCCAGCGGGCGTATCAGGAACGGCACCGAGAAAGTCGCCAGGGCGGCAATCATCTGTACGCCTGGGCTGGCATTGGGAAAGAACACCTTGCCCAAGGCATAGGCGACGAACCCATAGACGCCGAAGTCGAACCACTCCATGGCGTTGCCCAGCGCGGCGGCGGTGATCGCCTTGCGCATCTTGGCATCGTCGACGATGGTGATGTCTTTCAAGCCGATCGGCTTGACGGTTTTTTTCCGTGGTTTCATGGCCAGTCCCTGTAGCTGTGCGAGTTCTATGGCATCAGATACAACGGGGCGCTAAATAATTCCTCGTTAAAATCCCAGGTGCACCGCTGCGGGCATATCGCCATTGGCTGGCTATGCTTGGTGGGCGTGCGCAACGCACGCCTAACTGGAACCGATCACATGGAAAGAAGCCCAATGAACGCTATTCGCTCCGTCGCCCTCGCCTCCCTGATGTCCGTGGCCTGCGCCACGGCCTTCGCCGCCAACCTGCCGCTGGGCAGCGAGGCCCTGGAAAGCCATGTGTCCACCCAGGTGCTGGCGGTGGATGCACCGAACTACCTGGTGACGGTCGAAGGGGCCAACAAGAACCCGGTGACGTTCCAGCTCACCGAAAAGGCCAAGGCCCTGCCCAACCTCAAAGTCGGCGACAAGGTGGACATCTACGTGACCCGCGCGGTGGCCTACCAGCTCAATACCGACGTCGGTGGCGCACCGAAGATGAGCGAGGAAGCCGGCACCATCCGCGCCACCAAGGACAACCCCAACCCCGGCGGCGAGGCGTTCCGCCAGGTCAAGGTGACGTCCAAGATCAGCAAGATCGACCTGGACAAGCACGAGGTGACCTTGCTGCCGCCTGAGGGCAAGGTGCAGGTGGTCAAGGTCGAGGACCCGGACCTGCAGGCCCGCATGAAGAACCTCCAGATCGGCCAGACGGTCGATGCGATCTATACCGAGGTACTGCGCATCGAGACCTCGCGTTGACCCATCCGGATCAGGATTTGTAGCCCCCTCTGTAGGAGCTGGCGACAGCCTGCGATGGGCTGCAAAGCAGCCCCAAGCCCTCAAACGGTGGAGCCAGATCCAAGGGGCCGCTTTGCGGCCCATCGCAGGTTCCGCCAGCTCTCATAGAACAACGCATGACCATTTGATTTGCGGCACCCTGTGGGAGCGGCGGTGCGGCGGTCCGACTTGTCCCGCGATTAGGCCCGGCCCGATATCACCGCCGCCGGGCAAGGGCTTCGCCCTTGATCGCGGGACAAGCCCGCTCCCACAGAGGCCTACGCGACAGCGCAGCCCGAAGGGCTGGGTAATCTCCCACGAAGCAAGCGGAGCCTGGGCCGTATATGCCCGGCTGAAGTGTTAGCCACTTGCTCGCTGACGGCAGCGTAGCCCTGGCTTCATTCGGCGCCAGGCAAGTGGGCCCGCAAGAACGCCATCAACGCCCCCGCCGCCGGCGACAGGCTGCGCCCCTTGCGGGTCAGCATGCCGATCTGGCGCTCGACCTTCGGTTCAGCCAAGGGCAGGAACGCGAGTTTTTCGTTCTCCAATGGGAACGCCAAGTAGGGCAAGGTGCTGACGCCCGCGCCCTCCTCCAGCATCGCGATCAACGAAATCATGTTCGAGACGAACAACCGGCTGTGTTCCAGCAAGCACTCGGCCTCGGTGCCCTCGAGCAGGCGCGAGGTACCGTTGCCGATCATTGCCACGCCGCGCAGCTGTGACCAGTGCAGCGCCTGGTTCACCTGCACCAGCGGGTGGTCGGCCCGACAGACCACGCCCACCTGGTCGTGCAGGATCGGCGCGAAGTCGATCTGCTCGTCGGTCACCCACAGGCTGCTGATCGCGAAATCCACCCGCCCCTGGGTCAGGAGCTGCTGGACGTTTTCGGCAGTGCCGTCCTGGATGCTCACCTGAACGTTCGGGTGCTCGGCAACGAAACGCGCCAATGGCCCAGGCAGCAGCCGGCTGGCCACCGACGGCACGGTGGCGATGCTGACCTGGCCGATTTCGTGCCGGGCCAGCAACGTGGCTTCACGGGCGATGCGGTCGTGGTGTTCGAGCAAACCGCGAAACAGCGGCAGGCAATGCTCGCCGAAGGGCGTCAGCTCGACCCGGCCGCCGCCTTTCTCCACCAAGGGCTGGCCCAGTTTCTGTTCGAGTTCGCGCACCGCCAGCGATATCGCGGGCTGGGTACGGTAGGCCTGGCGTGCAGCGGCGTGGAAGCTCTTGAGCTCGGCCACCAGCACGAAATAGCGCAGCTGGGCGATCTTCAGCTCGGGCAACATGGTTAGCGATCCTTATCAAAGCATTTTTTTTATTAATTTTTATTTGCACCATAATGCTCGCATGATGGAAGCCAGGCAAACGGAGGCTTTCATCCATGTCACTCAACACCTACAAGAACTACATCGATGGCCAGTGGTGCGAAGGCTACGCCACCGTCGACAACCACAGCCCTTCGGACACCGGCGACCTGATCGGCCGCTATCACCAGGCCAGCGCCGAACAGACCCGGCAGGCCATCCAGGCCGCCCGCGCCGCGCAGCCACGCTGGGCCGCTACCGGCCTGGAGGCTCGCCAGCAGGTGTTGATGGCCATCGGCGACGAGCTGATCGCCCGCAAGGCAGAGCTTGGCGAACTGCTCTCACGAGAAGAAGGCAAGCCGCTGGCCGAAGGCATCGGCGAGGTCCACCGCAGCGGCCAGTTTTTCCACTACTACGCCGCCGAGGTGCTGCGCCAGATGGGCGAGACCGCCGCATCCGTGCGCCCGGGCATCGACATCGAAGTGCACCGCGAGCCGGTGGGCGTGGTGGGCATCATCACCCCATGGAACTTCCCCATGGCCACGGCGGCCTGGAAGATCGCCCCGGCCCTGGCCTTCGGCAATACCGTGGTGTTCAAGCCGGCCAACCTGGTACCGGCCAGCGCCTGGGCGCTGACCGAGATCATCAGCCGCCAGGGCCTGCCGGAGGGTACCTTCAACCTGGTCATGGGCAGTGGCGCCAGCGTCGGCGAAACCCTCGTGCAGTCGGCCGACATCGACGCCCTGACTTTCACAGGCTCCCTGGAGACCGGTCGCCACGTGGCGATGGCCACTGCCGGCAACCTGGTGCGCTGCCAGCTGGAGATGGGCAGCAAGAACGCGCTGGTGGTGATGGACGACGCCGACCTTGACCTGGCGGTGGAATGCGCGCTCAACGGCGCCTTCTTCGGCACCGGGCAGAAGTGCACGGCGTCTTCGCGGCTGATCGTCTGCGACGCGATCCATGACCGCTTCGTCGAAGCCCTGCGCCTGCGCATGCGCCAGCTCAAGGTCGGCCATGCCTTGCACGCCGGCGTGCAGATCGGCCCGGTAGCCGAAGCCCGCCAACTGGAACAGAACCTGGAATACCTGCGCCTGGCCCAGGCCGAAGGCGCCACCCTGGTCGAGGGTGGCGAGCGCCTGCAACTGGAGACCGACGGCTACTACATGCGCCCGGCGCTGTTCATCGACAGCCGCAATGACATGCGCATCAACCGCGAGGAAGTCTTCGGCCCCATCGCCTGCGTAATCCGCGTGCAGGACTTCGAAGAGGCCCTGGCCACGCTCAACGACACCCGCTACGGCCTCACCGCCGGCATCATCACCCAGTCGCTGCGCCACGCCAGTGAGTTCAAGCGCCGCGCCCAGACCGGCTGCGTGATGGTCAACCTGCCCACCGCCGGCACCGACTACCACGTGCCGTTCGGCGGCCGCAAGGCCTCGAGCTTTGGCCCACGCGAACAGGGGCAGTACGCCCGCGACTTCTACACCGTGGTCAAGACCACCTACCTGCGCCCCTGAAAGGAATACCCGCCATGCACGACCTCTTGATGATCGACGGCCTGCAGTATTCCAACTGGAGCCCAGAGATATTCCAGCAGATGCAGGCCGGTGGCCTGAGCGCGGTACACGCCACCATCGCCTACCACGAGAACGCCCGCGAGACCCTGTCGCGCCTGGGCGAGTGGAACCGCCGTTTCGAAACCTGGCCCGAGCTGATCCGCCCGGTGCGCACGGCCAGCGACATCCGCCTGGCCCAGGAGGAAGGCCGGGTGGGGATCTTCTTCGGTTTCCAGAACTGCTCGCCCATCGAGGACGACATCGCCCTGGTGGAGGTCTTCCGCCAGCTGGGCGTGTTCGTCATGCAGCTCACCTACAACAACCAGAGCCTGCTGGCCAGCGGCTGCTACGAGCGTGAAGACAACGGCATCAGCCGCTTCGGCCGCCAGGTGATCGCCGAAATGAACCGGGTCGGCATGCTGATCGACATGTCCCACAGTGCCGAGCGCAGCACCCTGGAGGCCATCGAACTGTCCAGCCGGCCGGTGATCATTTCCCACGCCAACCCGTCGAGCTTCCATGCCGCCAAGCGCAACAAGTCCGACGCGGTGCTGCGTGCCATCGCCGAGTCCGGCGGGCTGCTGGGCTTCAGCACCTACCCGTTCCACCTCAAGGGCGCTTCGGAGTGCTCCCTGGAGAGCTTCTGCGACATGGTCGCGCGTACCGCCGACCTGATGGGCGTCGAGCACATCGGCATCGGCACCGACCTGTGCCAGGGACAGCCGCTGTCGGTGCTCGAATGGATGCGTAACGGCCGCTGGAGCAAGGAGAAAGACTACGGCGAAGGCTCCAAGGACAACGCCAACTGGCCAGCGCCGTTGCAATGGTTCCGCGACAGCCGCGACTTCCCCAACATCGCCCAGGGCCTGCGCGCCCGAGGCTTTGCCGAGGAAGACGTGCGCAGGATCATGGGGCTGAACTGGTTGCGCCTGCTGGAAACTGCCACCACGGCGCAGGCCTGAGCCCCCGCACGGACAGCCTTACAAAAACAACAATCACAGGTTCCGGAGGCTAAATGAAAAACCCAACCACCCTGCCGGCTGACGACCAGACCCTGCGCCTGCCGCTGTCGCGGGACATCGACTGGCCGCTGTTTCTGATCAGCGGCGGTTTCCTCGGCGCATTCCTGTTGGCGGCCCTGATCGACATCGATGGGGTGTCGGCCCTGGTCAACACGCTGTTCACCTGGTCGACCAAGGCCTTTGGCCTGTACTGGCAGGTGTTGATGCTGGCGACCTTCGTGGTCAGTCTGGCCATTGGCTTTTCCAAGTGCGGGCGCGTACGCCTGGGCGGCGTGACCCAACGCCCGGATATCAGCACCTTCAACTGGATCGCGGTGATCATGTGCGCACTGCTGGCCGGTGGCGGCGCCTTCTGGGCCGCCGCCGAACCGCTGATGCATTTCGCCAGCCCACCCCCGCTGTTCCCAGGCCTGCAGCCTCACAGCGAAGCAGCGGCCACCGCAGCCTTGGCGCAGTCGTTCGTGCACTGGGGCTTTCTGGCCTGGGCGGTGCTCGGCAGCCTGCTGGCGATCGTGCTGATGCACCTGCACTACGACAAGGGCCTGCCGCTGGCACCGCGCACCCTGCTCTACCCGCTGTTCGGCGAGCGGGCACTCAAGGGCCCTATCGGCACCCTGGCCGATGCCGCCTCGATCGTCGCCGTGGTGGCCGGCACCATCGGCCCTATCGGCTTTCTCGGCCTGCAGATCAGCAGCGCACTGCATGCCGTCTGGGGCGTGCCCAACGGCATCGTCACCCAGTCGGTCACCATCATCCTGGTCACGCTGATGTACACCGTCTCGTGCCTGGTGGGGCTCAAGGGCATCCGCTTCGTCAGCGAGATCAACGTGTGGCTGATGCTTGGCCTCGCCGTGTTCATGGTGGTGTTCGGCCCGACGCTGTTCATCCTCGGCGGCTTCCCGGCAGCGTTCGCCCTGCACATCGAGCACTTCATCCCAATGACGATGTTCCGCGCCGACCCTAAGTGGCTGGACTGGTGGACAGTGTTCTACTGGGGCTGGTTCATCGGCTACGCGCCCATGGTGGCGCTGTACGTCGCGCGCATCTCACGGGGCCGCACCATTCGCGAGATCATCATGACGTTGTCGATCATCGCCCCGCTGGTGACCATGTTCTGGTTCACCGTGGTCGGCGGCGCGGGCATCGGCCTGGAACTGCAGACCCCAGGTATCGTCACTGCCCACGGCTCACAGCCTGAAGACCTGCTGCTGGGCGTGACCCAGAACCTGCCGCTCGGTGGCCTGGTCAGCGCGCTGTTCCTGTTCCTGAGCTTCATCTCGGTGGCCACCAATGGCGATGCCATGGCGTTCACCGTGGCGCTGGCGATGTCCAGCACCGACAAACCGAAGAAGTGGCTGTGCGGCTTCTGGGCCATCGGCATGGGCCTGGCGGCAGTGGTGCTGATCACCATCGGCGCGGGCGGTGTGACGGCCCTGCAGTCCTTCATTGTCATCACCGCGGTGCCGGTTTCGCTGGTGATCCTGCCAGCGCTGTGGGATGCGGTACGCATCGCCCGGCACATGGCCCGCGAACAAGGCATCTGAACATGAGGCATCCAGGTACAACGACAATGTCCAACACCGTGCTTGCAACGCCCACGCTGCGCCCCGCCAGCCAGGTCATGGACCTGGCCCGGCTGGGCAGCCACTTCCAAAGCCCACTGAGCTTCGTGCGCAGCAGCATGCGGCGGATGATGAACCAGCGCTGGCAGGTCCAACGCAGCCGCTTCGACCTCGACAGTGAGGGCTTCGGCACCGCCATCTATCGTATCGACACACCGAACGCCCACTACCATTGCGTGCTGTTCTCGGCCTACTTGCCGCCGGAGAAACGCAGCGACCGGGTGATCGCCGACCAGTGGGACGTGACCTTCGTGCTGGTGGCCGGGGATGTGGACGAGGCGCAACAGGCCGACCTTGCACGCAACGTACCGCTGCAGGAGGCCGGGCGCTTCGATGCCCGGGTGCTGGTGCTGTCGCGGGCCAACCGCAGCCTGCGCAACTTCGACCGCTTCCTGACGGCGCTGGCCGAAGGCAGACAGCCGGACCCGCGCCAGCTGGCGGAGGTCGGCTACCTCTACCGCACCACCGCCGTCTACGGCAACGGCAAGTTCGGCATCGCCGATTTTGCCTGCTTGCAAGGCAACCCGGACTTCGACCAGCCATTCGCGGCGCAAATGTTCACCGTGTACCTGCTGCGCCATTTCAGCATCGAGCAGATCGAGCACATGGCCCGGGCGCTCGACCCGCAACGGGCGGTGAAGCTGGCCCCGGCGCTGCAACGCTACCTGGGCGTCGGCAACGCCACAGGGCTGGGCATGGCGCCTTTTCTGGTCAACCACCCGCAACTGGTGGAACGTTGGGTCAGCGTGCGCGAAACCGCACTGGCCCAGGTGCTGTCGCAAGCGGCCGAGCCCGTCCACCTGGCACGCCTGCATACGCTGCTGCAGCGCGCCCACCAGCACCTCGCCCAGACCTTGACCGAAGACCCGCGCCAGCATGGGCAAAACCAGTGCACCCTGGCCGAGCTTGCCGCGCTGGCCGAATGGCTCGAACGCCAACCGGCGAGCGCCGACCTCTGGCCTCGTCTGCTGGCATGGAGCGAGGCCCACGGGGGCCTGGGTTGCCAGGAGCTGTTGGTCAGCCTGCTGCTGGAGCTGTACCCCGAACAGGTCACCCCTCTGGCCGACCAGATGGGCGTGGTCGAAGGCTGGCGCCTGGATGCGCAGATGCCCCTGACGCAGTTGCGGGCACTGATCGAGCAGCAGTACGGCTGGGCCCTGGCCTATGACTTCAGCGACGTGGAGGCCGAACACTTCTTCTGGTATCGCTCGGCTGAAAAAGAAGAGCCTCGCCTCGGCATGCGCGCCGAGGAGCCGGGAGCCGAGAAGGAGATGCAGCTGGGCATCGCGCGCAATCTCCAGCACTGCCACGCCGCCGTGCTCGAGCACCTGCGCACCCAGCCCCAGGCGCTGACCGCGCACTTCCTGATCGCCCAGCCGGCGTTCAAGGGCACGGTGCGCCGCCTGCAAGGCATGGCGCAGTCCCGTTATGGCGAGATACGCGCCAACCTGCTGGCCCATGACATGCTGCCGATCCACCTGCTGCGCTGCAAGCTGGCGTTCTTCGGTGCCGGCAAGTTCGACCCCAAGTCCAGCCGTTGGGTCCGCATCACGCTGTTCCAGGGCGCGCCGCTGGTCAGCGAGATCGGCCAACCGTTCGCGGACGACTGGAACTTCGCAGTCATGCCGCAAGGAGACCTGTGACCATGCGTGTATCGCTCAATGAAATCCAGGTGATGTGCCGCAAGGCCTTCGAAGGCATGGGCTTTGCCGCCGGCGATTGCGAGGATGCCGCCGACCTGGTCGGCTGGCTGCACCTGCAAGGCCTCGATGGCCTCGGCACCGTGGCCAAAGCCCTGGACTACCTGCAACGGGAAGCCGACCGCCCCTACGCCTTGCGCTACGAGGACAGCGCCGTGCTGGTGGTCGACGCCCAGGGCCAGAGCGTGCTGCGCTGTGCCGCGACCGCGGTGGAGCTGGCGCTGGGCAAGGCCTTGCGCACTGGCCAGGCGCTGTTGCGCATCCACCGGTGCCACAACCGCCTGTTGCTGCTGGGCTACTTGAGCCGGGCCGCAGAGCTGGGGCTCGACGTGCAGGCCCGCTGGGGCGATGCCCGCCAACAACACGTGGCGACCTTCGCCGCCGGTGCCGTCCGCCCTGAGCTGCACAGCGATGAACAGGCCGCCTCCACCACGCCCGAACAGTGCATCACAGTGCTGTTCAACCGGCCTGCCCGGCACACCGGGCCCGTAGCCGTTCCCCTGGCCCTACCCACGGACGGCTTCACCGTCAGCGAGCAGACCTGGCAGCGGCTCAAGCAGCTGGCCGAGCACATCCTGGTCGAAAGCACCGAAGCCTCACGCCGACATGGCGCCGGCGGCGGCAGCGATGCCGACTGACCCGCGTCCACTTTTTTCAGGAACCGTCCCCATGAAATACGCCATCAAGACCGACCTGTTCGCCTCAAAGGCCCCGCTGGAATGGGCGGTCGTCGGCAACGGCACGCTCTATACCGCACAGATCCCCATCGATGCCCAGGGCCAGGTGGTCACCGGCGGCATCGAAGCACAGACCCGCCAGACCCTGGACAACCTGCGCCACACCCTGGACGCCGCAGGCAGCTCGCTGGACGCCGTGACCCAAGTGCTGATCTACGTCACCGACCGCAGCTACCTGGCCACGGTCAACAGCCTGTACGGCCAGTATTTCCAGGCGCCCTACCCCAACCGCGCCGCCGTCGTGGTGGCCGGTTTGGCGCGCGAGGAAATGCTGGTGGAGCTGGTGGTGTACGCCTGCCTGTAATTGCACGCGCCCTATCGCGGGGCAAGCTCACTCCCACAGACTTCGTGGGAGCTGGCGACAGCCTGCGATAGGGCCCGAAAAACACCCCACGAACCGGGTCTGGAGAGACAAATCACGCACCCTGCGGACCGATCGCGCACTCATCGTTGCCATCAGCGATCAAGGCGCTAACACCGGTCGACGATCACGCTAATAGTTGCTGGCCTATCACACACCAACGAGGCTAGCTCCGTGTACCCACGTGTCCTTTGCTCCCTGTCCCTGTTGACCCTCGCCATTTCCGCCGCCCATGGCGCCGAGCCGCTCGATACCCCGCGCCTGGTGGGCATGGACAACTTCCGTGACATCGCCGGCACCACCACCGCCTACAGCACCGCCCATGACGGCACCCTGCGCGCAGGGATGTTCTACCGCTCCAACGCCGTGACCCCGACCGCCTCGGACCTGGCTGCCCTGGCCCCTCTGGGCATCGGCACGGTGTTCGACCTGCGAACCCCCAGCGAGATCGCCGCCACCCCCGACACCCTGCCGGCCGGTGCGGCCTACCGGAACATCGACATCATCGGCAACAATACCTCCGGGGCCAACATCACCGACATGGTGTTCCACAGCGCCGCCGAAGCCGAAGCGATGATGAAGGAGACCAACCGTGCCTTCGTCTACGATGCCGGCATGCGCAGCCAGTACACCGTGCTGTTCAACGAGCTGGCCCGCACCGAGGACGCGGCGCTGTTCCATTGCACCGCCGGCAAGGACCGCACCGGCTGGACCGCTGCGCTGCTGCAGAGCATCGCCGGTGTCGACGACGCCACCATCATGCAGGACTACCTGGCCACCAACGCCTACACCGCCGAGCGCATGGCGGCGATCCTCGATTCGCTGCCGCCGAACCTTGCCGAGATCTATGGGCCGTTGATCGGTGTGGAGGCCAGCTACCTGCAGGCAGGGCTGGACGAGGTGAAGGCACGCTACGGCAGCATGGACAACTACCTCAAGCAAGGCCTGGGGTTGTCCCAGGAAACCCTCTATGTGCTGCGTGGCAAGATGGTCCGCTTCAACAGCCTGCCCGGCCAGGCTGGCCTGCAAGGCAACGCCGCGGCAGGCGCGCGGCTGTTGCAGGGCCTACAGGACAGCCGCCTGTCGGGCACCTACAGCGCCTACAACTACTACCTGCAATCGGCCATCGATGCCGGCAGCCTGGGCGGCGTCGAGGCCACCGTCGGTGGCCAGGTGCATGCCGACGCTGCCAGCTACCTGCTGCGCCAGGGCACGATGATCGAACAGGCCAGCGCGCCCTTCGCCAGCGGCACGGACCTCAAGGTCGGCCAGACGCGGTTGTGGAGCACAGCCCTGGCCAGCTACCTGGGCACCGACGGCTCGTCCCACGCACGCAGCAGCAACGAGCACAGCCAAGGCCTGATGATCGGCCTGACCCAGCGCTTTTCCGAACAGCTCAGCGCCCATGCAGGCTTCGGCTACAGCCGCGGCAACATCGGCGGTGCCGGCGGCGAGGCGGACACCGACCTGACCTTCCTCAGCGCAGGCGCACGCTTCGCGCCGGGCAGCCTTGAGCAAGGGCTGTTCATCGAGGCCGATGCCCATGCCGGCTGGTTCGACTACCAGAGCAAACGCGACCTGGGTAACGGCTTGGGCCGGGCCAAGGGCGACAGCCATGGCAACCTGGCCGGGGCCGGCTTGGCGCTGGGCTATCGGATGCAGGCGGGCACCCTGACGCTGGAGCCAAGCCTAGGCATACGCGTCAGCCACGTGGACCGTTCGGGCTTCACGGAAAAAGGCAGCGAGCTGGCGCTGGAGGTAGACAGCCTCCAGGAAACCCGGCGCAGCGCGGTAGCCAACCTCCAGGCCAGCCTGGCGCCGGTGGACCTGAGCGGTGGCTGGCAGCTGGTGCCGGGGTTCACGCTGGGGTACGAGCATGTGTTGGGCGACCATCAGGTCGACAGCGAAGGCCACCTGCTGGGGCTGGATATCGAACAGCGCGCGGCGTACGACAACCGCGACCTGTTCAATGCCGGGGTCAATGCGATGGCCTCCCTCGGAGCGTTCAGCGTGGGGGCTGAAGTGGCGGCTGGCGGTGGCGGTGACAGCCATGGGGTGAGCGGTAGCCTGAAGGCCAGCTACGCGTTTTGACGGTTCGGGGCTGCGTAGCAGCCCCCCAACGGCCTACCCTCTGCGCCGAACCTGCGCCGGGCTCACGCCATAGGCCTGCTGGAAATACTGCGCGAACCGCCCCGCATTGCTGAAGCCATGACGCAACGCCACCTGAGACACCGAAACAGGCTCCCCATGCACCAATGACTCGTAGGCCTGCTCCAAGCGCACCTGCCGTTGGTAATCCACGATCGAACACCCCAGGAACCTGCGAAACCCCTGCTGCAACGCACGCAAGCTGACGTTGGCGAGGGCCGCCAAGTCCGTGCCGCTGGTCGCGCTCGATGGGTGGGCACGGATCCAGTCCATGGCCAGCTTCACATGCCGTGGCGCGATCTGCGGCACGGGCCGGCGCAAGGCTTGGCTATGGTTGTGCGGCCAAGCCTCGAGCACCGCGTCGACCAGCATTTCCTGCAAACGCACCGGCATCAGCGCACCGGCATGGATCAGCTGGTCGAACTCGTTGCCGGTGGCCAGCTCGAGCAAGGCGCGAATGCCATGACAGGCAGCAACCTCCAGCGACACCACCGGCTCGAAGCGAATCGGCTGCAACACCGGTTTGCCCAGTAATGTCGCCAAGCGCTCGGTGATCAGGCTTCGGCGGATCGACATGCCGCATTGGGCGTGGCCGTCGCTCACGCGCAAGGTACGCAACGCCCTTTTCTCGATGGCCAGGCCCATGCCAGGCAGCCCGACGGTTTCGCCCTGATGGCCGAAGACCACCTTGCCCGCGCTGGGCAACACGAAAGTGATCTCGTCCTGCGGGTCGGTGAAGGTTACGCAACAATCGCCCTGGTAGTGCATGCGGCGAAAGCTGACGCCCTCATGACGACCGTAGACGCCACCGATGAGCAGGTCGTCCGACAGCACCAGCGAATCGGCGTAGAGGTTGTCGAACATGCGCGAGAACAGAGCACCGAACGCCTCGCTGCGCATGTCCCGGGAGCGGAGAATGATCTGTTTGCGGAGCGTGCCGGTACTCACCATCAAGGCCACCTTCTTGTTGTTGGACGCAAAAGCGCCAGGACCTTACCAAGGGCGCATGACAGCGGCATGACCCCTGCAGCGCCCCACCCGCATAGCAATGGCAACATTTTGATGCAAACTTCGCAGGCGAATCGCCACCTGCCTCCGTAGAATTGCTGCCTGGCGTGTGCTGCGTGCGCCCGGGAGCCTTCCCGAATACGGAGAACATTCATTTGTTTTCCGAGAGTCAGTCCATGTTGCATGCAGCCTCCACACATTCCTGGCATTTGCTGTTCCGCCTTCATGCGGTCGGCACGGCCATGCGCCACACCCTTCCCTTCTTCTCGCCTTTCGCTGCAGTGGTCCGGATCATCCGGCGCCATCGTTTCGCTGTGTCCACGTTCCGACGCACCGCTGCTTTTGCGCAGGCGACGCCATGAACGAGGACTCCTTGATGAATGCTCCCCTTCCCATCCTCACCTCGCAATCGGTGCTGCGCCGCTTGCTGGCCAGCGAAGCCGCAGGCGGCGTGTTGTTGATGTTCACCGCAGCCCTGGCCATCGTGATCGCCAACAGCCCCTGGGCCGAGGCCTACCAACACCTGCTGCACCTGCCCGTGGGGCCGACGCTCAGCGACAAGCTCGGGCCGATGACCGTGCACCTGTGGATCAACGACGGCCTGATGGCGGTGTTCTTCCTGCTGGTGGGCCTGGAGATCAAGCGCGAGCTGGTCGACGGCCGGCTCGCCACCTGGGAACAACGGCGCCTGCCGGCCTTGCCGGCACTGATGGGCATGGCCGTGCCGGCGCTGATCTACCTGGCGTTTTCGCGCAGCGAACCGGGGCTTGCCGGTGGCTGGGCGATCCCTGCCGCCACTGACATCGCCTTCGCCGTCGGCGCCCTGGCGCTGCTGGGGCGGCATGCGCCGCTGTCGTTGAAGGTGATGCTGGTCTCGGTGGCGATCATCGACGACATGGGCGCAGTGGCGATCATCGCCTTGTTCTACACCTCGTCGATCAACCTGATGGCCCTGGCGGCGGCAGCCGGGATCGTCATTGTCCTGCTGGCGTTCAACCGCTTGCGCGTGGTGCCGCTGTGGCCCTACCTGCTGGGCATCGTCGCGCTGTGGTACGTGACCCTGCTCTCCGGCGTGCATGCCACCATCGCCGGCGTGGTCGGCGCGCTGCTGATTCCCTACAGCGCCGGGGCCGGCAAAGGTGACGACGCCAGCCCGTTGCTCAAGCTCGAGCATGGCCTGGCACCTTGGGTCGGTTTCCTGATCGTGCCGGCCTTCGGCTTCGCCAATGCCGGTGTGTCCTTCAGCCACCTGAGCTGGAGCGACGTACTCGCCCCCCTGCCGCTGAGCATCGCCCTGGGCCTGCTGCTGGGCAAGCAACTGGGGGTGTTCGCCGGGGTGCTGCTGGCGGTCAAGACGGGCCTGGCGGCCAAACCGCGCGGCGCCAGCTGGCTGCAGATCTATGGCGTGGCCATGCTCTGCGGCATTGGCTTCACCATGAGCCTGTTCATTGGCGAACTGGCCTTCCCGGGGCAGCCGGAGCGTATCGACGAAGCGAAGATCGGCATCCTCCTCGGCTCGCTGCTGTCGGCACTGATCGCCTGCGCCATCCTGCGCTTTGCGCCCAAGCGCGAAGCCTAGCGGGCCCCGTGCCCCCATCGCCGGCAAGCCGGCTCCCACAGGTTCGGCGGCGTCTACGACCGCAGCGCAATACACGTGGGAGCCGGCTCGCCGGCGATCGAGGCGGCACGAACAGCGCCAGGTTGTCGGCCCGCACAGCCCATGATCGACACTCGACCATTCGTCGAGCTTCCCACCCACCCAGCCCAACCCCCGCAGCCCACGCCCTTCTAACGACCATGTGCGCATCACCGCCTTGGAGGGGCAATCGACAATGAACGAACGCTTGTTGGACTCGCTGACGAACTCGACCATCTTTGGCATCTCTGTCCTTAACGGATTGCTGGCCCTGGGAGTCAGCCTGGTCACCTTCCTGGTCGCCCGCTGGGCCATCAGCTTCGTCAAGCGCAGGGTGCAGGGCTGGTCCGCCCATGATGGTCACTTCGCCCAGGTGCTGGCCAAGGTGCTCGAAGGCACCAGCAATGTCTTGTTGTTCCTCGCCGCCCTGCTCATCGGCCTGAGCGTGCTGGACCTGCCGGAGCGCTGGCTGGACCGGGTCGGCAGCCTATGGTTCGTGGTGGCAGCGTTGCAGATCGGCCTGTGGGCCAACCGCGCCATCGCCCTTGGCCTGTCCCGCTATTTCGCCCGGCACAGCAGCGCCGGCCTCTACCAGGGCAGTGCCCTGGCCACGCTGTCCGCCTGGGGCGCCAGGGTGCTGCTCTGGTCGATGGTGCTGCTGGCCATGCTCTCCAACCTCGGGGTGAACATCACCGCCTTCGTCGCGAGCCTGGGCGTGGGCGGTATCGCCGTGGCGCTGGCGGTGCAGAACATTCTCGGCGACCTGTTCGCCTCGCTTTCCATCGCCGTGGACAAGCCGTTCGAAGTGGGCGATTTCATCGTCATCGGCCCGCTGGCCGGGACGGTGGAGCACATCGGGCTGAAGACCACACGCATCCGCAGCCTCGGCGGCGAGCAGATCGTCATGGCCAACGCCGGCATGATCAGCAGCACCATCCAGAACTACAAGCGCCTGCAGGAGCGGCGCATCGTCTTCGAGTTCGGCCTTTCCTACGACACCCCCACCGAAGCGGTGAAGAAGGCGCCGGGCATCGTCGCGCAAGTGATCCAGAAGCAGGACAAGGTGCGCTTCGACCGTGCCCACCTGCGCGGTTTCGGCAAGGAGTCGCTGGAGTTCGAATGCGTCTACATCGTGCTCGACCCGGGGTACAACCTGTACATGGATATCCAGCAGGCGATCAACTTCCAGCTGCTGGAACAGTTCGCCGGCATCGGCGCGAAATTCGCCGTGCCGGCGCGGGCGATCAAGGTGACCTCGCTGCCGGAAGCCTCGAACCAGGTGGGCCGCGACCAGGGTGGCCACAAGGCCAGGGAGTGATCAACCGATCCCTGGACGAGCCACTTCGAAGTGACCGCGAAACACCGTTTCGACAATGCGCCATTGCCCTTCCACCCGTTGGTAGCGGTCTTGGTAGAACCCGCCCAACTGGCGGGTCGCCCCGGTCTCGCCGTCGCGGTTCTGGTAATGCAGGGCCCAACGGGCCCTGGCGTTGTCGGCGTCCTGGAAGTCGATCTCCGGGTTGGCGGCATGGTGCAGGTCGATCACCCTGGGCACGCAGGCCAACTCGCGGAACAACGCCAGGAACGGCTCTCGGTCGCGGAAGAGGCCCAGCGACCCATAGTCGATCAGCACCTCGCCCCCGGCGAAGCAGTCACGGATGGCCGCCACGTCCTTCAGGTCGCAGGCGTTCAGGTAGCGATGCTTGAGCTGGCGGATAGCCTCCAGGGCTTCCAGGCGGTCGATGCGTTGTTCCAGGTCCACTGCGTTCACCTTCCTTGACGGGTGATTGTGGGCCCGACACTACCCCCTCCAAAAACCACCCCGCACCCTCCATTCGGACTAGGCGGTCAGCGTGCCTGTCCCGCACGGACTTGACTGTTCAAGACACCGTTTTGCTTGTGCCCGCCATTGCCCGGGTATTCGTTCGAATGTTCATCTTTACACTTGATTTACATTTGTGAATCGATAGTATTCGCACCCAATAAAAACAACGCGAGTGATTCTCAATGGCAAAAAAGTACGTCGCCCCAGCATCCCTGTCGATGCTGGGCCTGCTGGCAGTGCCTGCTGTTCACGCTGAAACCCAGGACACGCTGGCCCTGCCGGCGACTTCGGTGACCGGTGCCTACGAGCAGCAGAGCTACAAGGCCACCGAAAGCAAGAGCGCGCTGAAGATCGACGCGCCCCTGCGCGACATCCCCCAGACCGTCAATGTCGTCCCTGAAAGCGTGATCAAGGACCAGGGTGCCCAGTCCATGGAGGACGTACTCAAGAACGTACCTGGCGTCGGCCTGTCCAACGGCGACGGCCAGCGCGACCAGGTCACCATCCGTGGCTTCAACGCCATTGGCGACATGTACATCGATGGCGTGCGCGACGACGCCCTGTATTTCCGCGACCTGTCCAACATCGAGCGCGTCGAGGTCATCAAGGGCCCGGCAGCCGTGCTCTATGGCCGTGGCTCGTCCGGCGGCCTGATCAACAGCGTCAGCAAGAAGCCAGGCTTCGCCCCCAAGCATGAAGTGGGCATGACCCTGGACACCGAGGGCAAGCGCCGTACCCAGTTCGACACCGGCTGGGCCGACCCGCAAGGCAACCAGGCCTACCGCCTGACCGGCGCCTTCGAAGACAGCGACACCTTCCGCGACGATGGCTACATCGACCGCAAGGCCATCGCTCCGTCGGCCTACTTCCGCCTCTCCGACGACCTGGAACTGAACCTCGGCGCCACCTACCTGTACGACAAGCGCCTGATCGACTTCGGCATCCCGGCCCTGGGCAACCGCCCGGTGGACGTCGACCGTGACAAGCGCTTCGGCTCCGGCGATGCGGACCAGGACTATGCCCGCAGCGAGGTGTTCTCGTTCACCGCGAGCCTGGACTACCGCATCAACGACGATTTCACGCTGACCAATACCAGCCGCTACTACCACTACGACCTGGACCGTAACAACACCCTGGCCGACAGCAGCTCTACTCGCTTCGTCACCGCGCCGAACGGCGAACTGCTGGTCAAGCTCAACCGCGGCAACGTAGCCCGCGACGAGTACGGCGTGTTCAACCAGACCGAACTCAAGCAGCAAGCACAACTGGCCGGCATGCAGCACAACCTGCTCTATGGTGTGGAAGTGGGCTACCAGGACAAGTACCAGCGGGTGTTCAACCAGAACAACGTGGCCCAGGTTCCGGTCTATCGCGATGCCTTGGTACCGGTACCGGAACATGCGGCCAACCTGTCGTCCAAAGGCACCAACTATCAGCAGACCGCGGGCTTCTATGTGCAGGACCTGATCGAGCTGAACGACCAATGGAAAGCCCTGCTCGGCGTGCGCTACGACATCTTCGGCCAGGAATACGACGACATCCGCGCAGCCGACGTCGATCTGGATCGCACCGACAAAACCTGGAGCCCACGTGTCGGCCTGGTCTACCAGCCGGACCAGATCCAGTCGTACTACGTCTCCGTCAGCCGCAGCTACCAGCCTTCGGGCGAAATGTTCGCGGTCAACGCAGGCAACGCCGACCTGGAACCTGAAAAAACCACCAACTACGAGTTGGGCGCCAAGTGGGACCTGCTCGACAGCAAGCTGTCGGTGACCGCGGCGATCTTCCGCCTGGAACGCACCAACATGCGTACTCCGGACCCGGTGACCCCTGGCCTGACCATCCTGGCCGGCGAGCAGCGCACCGACGGCTTCGAAGCCACCATCAGCGGCCAGCTCTCGGACAAGTGGCAGGTCTACGCTGGCTACGCCTTCCTGGATGCCGAGATCGTCAAGTCCAACGCCAAGACCAACGGCGTCTCCAACGAGGGCCAGACCCCGACCCTGACGCCACGCAACAGCGCGAACCTGTGGCTGGTGCGCACCCTCACCCCGCAATGGCGTGTGGCCGCCGGTGCCAACTACGTGGACGAGCGCTACACCGCCCTGGACAACCAGGTGGTGATGCCCGGCTACACCACCTTCGACGCCGCGCTGCTGTACAGCGAACAACACTGGGACATGGCGCTGCGCCTGAAGAACGCCTTCGACCGCGACTACTACGCCTCCGCCCACGGTTCGGTGGACCTGATCACCCCAGGTGCGCCGCGGACCCTGGAAGCGAGCGTGGCCTATCGCTTCTGATCGCCCCTCCCGCGCCGGCTAGCGCCGTGCGCGGGCTTTCCCCTCGATCGTGCGCCGCAACCGGCTGCCGAGACGGCAAGCTGATTGCCTAACGCAGCTGCATTACCTAGGCTAGGGGCCTTTCCTCGCCATGAGACAGGGCCATGTCAGAACACGAAACCGCAAGCGCAGGCCGCTTCAACAGCATCGAAATCCGTGTACTCGGCTCGCTGATCGAAAAACAGGCCACCAACCCGGAAACCTACCCGCTGACCCTCAACGCCCTGGTTCTGGCCTGCAACCAGAAAACCAGCCGTGAGCCGGTGATGAACCTCTCGCCCGGCCAGGTCGGCCAGGCCTTGCGTATCCTGGAAGGCCAGGACATGACCCGCCTGCAGATGGGCAGCCGCGCCGACCGTTGGGAGCATCGGGTAGACAAGGCCCTGGAACTGGTGCCGGCGCAACTGGTGCTGATGGGGCTGATGTTCCTGCGCGGGCCACAGACGCTCGGCGAACTGCTGACCCGCAGCAACCGCCTGCACGACTTCGACGATGTGGAACAGATCCAGCATCAGCTCGAGCGCCTGATCGCCCGTGGCCTGGCCTTGCATCTGCCACGCCAGGCCGGCCAGCGTGAAGACCGCTACACCCATGCCCTGGGCGACCCGGCGGACATCGAGGCGATCCTGGCCGCACGTCAGCAAGGTGGCGGCGAGCGCAGCGCTGGCAGCAGTGTGTCGCAAGAGCGGATCGACGCCTTGGAGGCGCGGGTCGCCGCGCTGGAGGCACGCCTGGCCGAGCTCGAGGGCTGAGTCAGGGCTGTTCGGGGTCGGGGAAGTTGCGGCAGCTCTTGCGCTCGGCCAGCTCCCGATCGCTGGGGCGCTGGTCGACGAACACGGTACGGCCGTCGGAATAGATTTCCAGATAGCCCCAGTGCAGGTCCTGCTCCTGCTGCCCGGGCTTGGGCGGCACTAGCCACCAGGGTTCGCGGCTGATGAGGGTCATGGGCGTGGTCCGTCAGCGGGTCTGTCTAACACTATAGACAGATACGCCTCGAGGCTCTTTCGCGGGACAAGCCCGCTCCTACACCTCTTGTAGGAGCGGGCTTGTCCCGCGAAAGGGCCGCAAGGCGGCCCCAGGCTCCTCAAGCCGGCGCCGAGGTACGGATCAGGTGATCGAAGGCGGCCAGGGAGGCCTTGGCGCCCTCGCCCACGGCGATGACGATCTGCTTGTACGGCACCGTGGTCACATCACCGGCGGCGAACACACCCGGGATATTGGTCTGGCCTTTGGCATCGACGATGATCTCGCCACGCGGCGACAGCTCGACGGTGCCCTTGAGCCAATCGGTGTTCGGCAGCAAGCCGATCTGCACGAAGATCCCCTCGAGCGCCACGTCATGCACCTGGTCGTTGCTGCGGTCCTTGTAGCGCAGGCCGGTGACCTTTTCCCCATCGCCCAGCACTTCGGTGGTCAAGGCGCTGGTGATGACCTTGACGTTCGCCAGGCTGTGCAGCTTGCGTTGCAGCACGGCGTCGGCACGCAGTTGGCTGTCGAATTCGATCAGGGTCACCTGGGCGACGATGCCTGCCAGGTCGATGGCCGCTTCCACGCCGGAGTTGCCACCACCGATCACCGCCACGCGCTTGCCCTTGAACAGCGGGCCGTCACAGTGCGGGCAATAGGCTACGCCACGGGCGCGGTATTGCTGCTCGCCGGGCACGTTCATCTCGCGCCAGCGGGCGCCGGTGGCCAGGATCACGGTCTTGGCCTTGAGCGACGCACCACTGGCCAGGCGCACTTCGTGCAGGCCGCCGTCGGTGGCTGGAACCAGCGCTTCACCGCGCTGCAGGTTCATGATGTCCACGTCGTACTGCTTGACGTGCTCTTCCAGCGCCGTGGCCAGTTTCGGGCCTTCGGTTTCCTGCACCGAGATGAAGTTCTCGATCGCCAGGGTGTCGAGCACCTGGCCACCGAAACGCTCGGCCGCGACACCGGTACGGATGCCTTTGCGCGCTGCGTAGATGGCCGCCGAGGCGCCTGCCGGGCCACCACCGACCACCAGCACGTCGAAGGCGTCCTTGGCGTTGATCTTCTCGGCCTGGCGGCTGCCGGCGTTGGTGTCGATCTTGCCGAGGATCTCCTCCAGGCCCATGCGGCCCTGGCCGAAGACTTCACCGTTCAGGTAGATGCTCGGTACCGCCATGACCTTGCGCGCCTCGACTTCATCCTGGAACAGCGCACCGTCGATGGCCACGTGGCGTACGTTGGGGTTGAGCACCGCCATCAGGTTCAGCGCCTGGACCACGTCTGGGCAGTTCTGGCACGACAGCGAGAAATAGGTTTCGAAGGTGAACTCGCCTTCCAGGGCCTGGATCTGCTCGATCACGTCGGCACTGGCCTTGGACGGGTGGCCGCCGACCTGCAGCAGCGCCAGCACCAGGGAGGTGAATTCATGGCCCATGGGGATGCCGGCGAAGCGCAGGCTGATGTCGGCACCCGGGCGGTTGAGCGAGAACGAAGGGCGACGGGCGTCGCTGCCGTCCTCGCGCAGGGTGATGAGGTTCGACAGGCCGGCGATCTCCACCAGCAGGTCGTGCAATTCGCGGGACTTCGCGCCGTCGTCGAGGGAAGCAACGATCTCGATCGGCTGGGTGACCCGCTCCAGGTAGGTTTTCAGTTGCGATTTAAGCGTGGCGTCCAACATACGGGCGATTCCTTTTTCAAAACTCGGATACAAAAACGCCCAGGCGAGGTCGCCCGGGCGTTTGACGGGGCGGCAGCTACTTCAGCTTTGGCGGCTGGCTACCGCCCGCGATTGACGCATGGCCTCAGATCTTGCCGACCAGGTCCAGGGACGGCGCCAGGGTGGCCTCGCCTTCTTTCCACTTGGCCGGGCAGACTTCACCCGGGTGGGCGGCAACGTACTGGGCAGCCTTGACCTTGCGCAGCAGCTCGCTGGCATCGCGGCCTACGCCACCGTCGTTGATTTCGACGATCTTGATCTGGCCTTCAGGGTTGATCACGAAGGTACCGCGATCGGCCAGGCCGGCTTCTTCGATCAGCACGTCGAAGTTGCGGGCGATGACGTGGGTCGGGTCACCGATCAGCGGGTACTGGATCTTGCCGATGGTTTCCGAGGTGTCGTGCCAGGCCTTGTGGGTGAAGTGGGTGTCGGTGGACACGCCGTAGATTTCCACGCCCAGCTTCTGGAACTCGGCGTAGTTGTCGGCCAGGTCACCCAGTTCGGTCGGGCAGACGAAGGTGAAGTCGGCTGGGTAGAAGAACACGACGGACCACTTGCCCTTCAGGTCGGCTTCGCTGACCTGGACGAACTCGCCCTTGTGGTAGGCGGTAGCGTTGAACGGTTTGACCTGGCTGTTGATGATTGGCATGAGAGACACTCCTTCATGGGGTTGAAATCAGTTGACGGAGAGAATCCTAACCAACGAGATCGATAAACGCTCATTGGCAAACCTCATGCTCGTGATTGGTTTTGGCTATAAGCGAGGATAATTAATAGAAGGGATTGGGCTGAGCAAAGGATTGCGGGTATTCACGACGGGATGCGTCCTTGTGGGAGATTACCCAGCCCTCGGGCTGCGCTGTCGCGTAGAGAACAAGCGGCCAATGTAGCCCCCCTGTGGGGGCGGGCTTGTCCCGCGATTAGGCCGGGCCCGATATCACCGTCGCCTGGCAAGGGCTTCGCCCTTGATCGCGGGACAAGCCCGCTCCCACAGGGCTGCGCTAATCAATGGTTCTCCGCGTGACTGCGCAGCCCGAAGGGCTGGGTAATCTCCCTCAGGATCTGCTGGGAGCGGCCTTGCGTCAGCGCGTGGCCGTGCGCATGGTGACGAACTCTTCGGCCGCCGTCGGGTGCACACCGATGGTCTCGTCGAACTGCTGCTTGGTGGCGCCGGCCTTGAGAGCGATACCCAGGCCCTGGATGATCTCCCCGGCATCCGGCCCGACCATGTGGCACCCCAGGACCTTGTCGGTGTCGGCATCGACCACCAGCTTCATCAGGGTCTTCTCCTGGATATCGGTCAGGGTGAGCTTCATCGCACGGAAGCGGCTCTCGAAGATCTGCACCTTGTGCCCGGCCTCCAGCGCCTGCTCCTCGGTCAGGCCCACGGTGCCGATCGGCGGCTGGCTGAACACCGCGGTGGGGATATTCTGGTAGTCGACCGGCCGGTAGTGCTCGGGCTTGAACAGACGGCGCGCCACAGCCATGCCTTCGGCCAGGGCCACCGGGGTGAGCTGGACGCGGCCGATCACGTCGCCGATGGCGATGATCGAAGGCTCGGTGGTCTGGTACTGCTCATCGACACGGATGAAACCGCGAGCATCGAGTTCGACACCGGTATTCTCCAGGCCCAGGTTGTCCAGCATCGGACGGCGCCCGGTGGCGTAGAACACGCAGTCGGCGACCAGCTCGCGGCCGTCCTTGAGGGTGGCCTTGAGGCTGCCGTCGTCCTGCTGGTCGATGCGCTGGATGTCGCTGTTGAACTGCAGGTTCAGGCCGCGCTTTTCCAGCTCTTCCTTGAGGTGGGTACGCACCGAGCCGTCGAAGCCGCGCAGGAACAGGTCGCCGCGGTACAGCAGCGTGGTATCGGCGCCCAGGCCCTGGAAGATCCCGGCGAACTCCACGGCGATGTAGCCGCCGCCGACCACCAGCACGCGTCGCGGCAATGCCTTGAGGTAGAACGCTTCGTTGGAGGTGATGGCCAGCTCCTTGCCCGGGATGTCCGGTATTTGCGGCCAGCCGCCGGTGGCGATGAGGATATGCCGGGCGCTGTAGCGCTGGCCTTCGACCTCCACCTCATGGGCGCCGGTGATGCGCGCATGGCCCTGGAGCAGGGTCACACCGCTGTTGACCAGCAGGTTGCGGTAGATACCGTTGAGGCGCTCGATTTCACGGTTCTTGTTGGCGATCAGCGTGGCCCAGTCGAAGTGCCCCTCCTCGAGGGTCCAGCCGAAGCCTGCCGCCTGCTCGAGTTCATCGGCCACATGGGCCCCGTACACCAGCAGCTTCTTGGGCACGCAACCGACGTTGACGCAGGTGCCTCCCAGGTAGCGGCTCTCGGCCACCGCCACCTTGGCGCCGAACCCCGCGGCGAAGCGCGCCGCACGCACACCGCCGGAACCGGCGCCAATCACGAACAGATCAAAATCGTAGGCCATGCATTCAGTCTCCTTGGCTGGCGCCCAGCATACCGCCGTTGCGCGCCGGGGACAAAAAAGCCACCCCGAAGGATAATGCCGGTCAGTTAAGCCTTATTGGCTGCATTTGGACTGCTTCGCAGTCCATCGCCGGCAAGCCGGCTCCCACAGGTTCCGCGGTGTCTACAACAGCAGCGCAGGACAGGTGGGAGCCGGCTTGCCGGCGATGAGGCCTTAACTGACAGGCATTACCCCGAGGGGTGGCTTTCGTACCAGCGCAGGACGGATCAGTACGCCTTGCCGGTCTTGTAGTAATTCTCGAAGCAGAAGTTGGTCGCCTCGATGTAGCCTTCGGCGCCACCGCAGTCGAAACGCTTGCCCTTGAACTTATACGCCAGCACGCAGCCGTCCTGGGCCTGTTTCATCAGCGCGTCGGTAATCTGGATCTCGCCGCCCTTGCCTGGCTCGGTGTTCTGGATGATGTCGAAGATATCCGGGGTCAGGATATAGCGGCCGATGATCGCCAGGTTCGACGGGGCATCTTCGGGCTTGGGCTTCTCGACCATGTTGGTCACCCGGTAGATGTCATCGCGGATCATGTCACCGGCGATCACGCCGTACTTGTTGGTTTCCTGCGGGTCGACTTCCTGGATGGCGACGATCGAGCAACGGAACTGGTTGTACAGCTTGACCATCTGGGTGAGGATGCCGTCGCCTTCGGGGTTGACGCACAGGTCGTCCGCCAGCACCACGGCGAACGGTTCGTCGCCGATCAGCGGACGGCCGGTGAGGATGGCGTGGCCCAGGCCTTTCATCTCGGTCTGGCGGGTGTAGGAGAAGGAACATTCGTCCAGCAGACGGCGGATACCGACCAGGTATTTTTCCTTGTCGGTGCCCTTGATCTGAGTTTCCAGCTCGTAGCTGATGTCGAAATGGTCTTCCAGGGCGCGCTTGCCGCGGCCGGTCACGATGGAGATCTCGCTTAGGCCGGCATCCAGGGCCTCCTCGACGCCATACTGGATCAGTGGCTTGTTGACCACCGGCAGCATTTCCTTGGGCATGGCTTTGGTAGCAGGCAGGAAGCGGGTGCCGTAGCCGGCTGCCGGGAACAAGCATTTCTTGATCATATACATCCTTAAACAAAGGCTGGGCCTGTGGAGTTCGGCGCAGTCTAATCAGGCGGCACTCACCTTACAATGCCCTGCCCCTGGCCGACCGATGCCATGATAGAGATAACCCAGTGCCGATAGTTCCGATGGGTCATAAATATTGCGACCATCGAACAGCACCGGCATGCGCATAAGGCCCCGTACGCGCAAGAAATCCGGTTGGCGGAACTGCTTTCATTCGGTCACCAACACCAGCGCATCGGCGCCTTCGACACAGGCATAGGGGTCCTGTGTCAGGCGCAACTGGGCGCTGGCCACCGCCTGCGGATAACGCGCGGCGACGCCGCCCAGGGCGGCCGGGTCGCAGGCCTGCACCCGCGCCCCGGCTGCCAGCAGGGCATCGAGCAACACCAGGCTGGGCGCCTCGCGCAGGTCGTCGGTGCCGGGCTTGAAGGCCAGCCCCCAGATCGCCACGTTGCGCCCGCGCAGGAAACCGCCGAAGTGCTGGCGCAGGGCTTCGAACAGCAAGGTCTTCTGCGTTTCGTTGCGCGCCTGTACGGCCTGGAGAATGGCCGGCTGGTAGCCCTGGTGCTCGGCGCAATGGATCAACGCACGGACGTCCTTGGGGAAGCAGGAGCCGCCGTAGCCACAGCCGGCATAGATGAAATGGCTGCCGATACGCCGGTCGCTGCCGATACCCCGGCGCACCTGTTCGATATCCACGCCCAGGCGCGCGCAAAGCCCGGCCAGTTCATTGACGAAGGAGATGCGCGTGGCGAGGAAGGCGTTGGCCGCGTACTTGGTGAACTCGGCGGCGCGCGTGGACATCAGCAGCACCCGCTCGCGGTTGCGCACGAACGGCGCATAGAGGCGCTGCAGGCTCTGGCTGGCCAGCTCACTGTCGCTGCCGATGATGACCCGGTCGGGTCGCATGAAGTCGTCCACGGCGCTGCCTTCCTTGAGAAACTCAGGGTTGCTCGCCACGTCCACGGCATAGCGCACGCCCCGTTCACGCAGGCCATTGGCGATATGCCGGGCGACGCGCTCGGCCGTGCCTACCGGCACGGTGGACTTGTTCACCACCAGGCATGCCCTGCCCAGGTGACGGCCAAGGCTGTCGGCCACGGCCAGCACGTGCTGCAGGTCAGCCGAGCCATCCTCCTGGCTCGGCGTGCCGACGGCGATGAACACCACCTCGGCACGTGCCAGGGCCTGGCCCCACTGGTCGCTGAAACTCAGCTGGCCGGAACCCAGGCCCGCCTGCAGCAACGCTTGCAACCCGGGTTCGTAGATCGGGCACTGCCCTTGGCGCAACTGCGCAAGGCGCGCCTGGTCGCGCTCCAGGCATACCACACGGTTGCCCATTTCGGCGAAGCAGGCTGCCGTGACCAACCCCACATACCCTGCCCCGATCACACAGAGTTCCATGGCCGCACTCCCTTTCGAAGATTGCGGCCATTGCACCCCAGGGGCCATTGCAGGGCCGTGACAAGCCGGGGTCAAGGGTGTGACACGTCAGCTGCCGGTGCCCTGCCCGATCAGCACGCCATCGACCTTCTGCCCGTACAGGTTGACGCCGTCATTGGCGTGGTACTTCACCCGGGTCTTCTCGATCGAGCCGTCCACCAGGCGCGGGTCCTGGGGCCGTTCATGGCGGTTGATCCAGGCAGCCACGTCCCAGGCCTGCTGGTCGCTCAGGCTGCCGGCGCGTCCCAGGGGCATGTTGTGCTTGATGAACGAGGCCGCGGTGTTGATCCGGTGCATGCCGGCGCCCCAGTTGTAGGAATCCTTGCCCCACAATGGCGGCATCACGTACTCGCCGGCCACCTTCTGGCCTTCGCCCTGGTCACCGTGGCAGAGCGCGCACTGCTCGCGATAGACCTGCTCGCCGCGCTTGAAGTCATAGCCGGCGGCCGGCTGCGCCACCTCCGGGTAGCCGCGCCCTGGTGTTTCGACCCCCGTAGGCGCCTGGGTCGACAGCCAGTAGGCATAGACACTGAGCGCCGTCATCTGCGGGCTGTCGGCCGCCGGCGGCTTGCCGTTCATGCTGAACTGGAAGCACCCCTGGATACGCTCGGCGAAGGTGTTGACCTTATCGTTCTTCTTGCGATACGCCGGGTACATCGGGTAGGCGCCCCACAACGGCGCGGAATGGGCCAGCCGCCCCTGGTCCAGGTGGCAGTTGCTGCAGTTCATGCCATTGCCCACCGCCTCGGGCATCAACCGGCGGGTGTCGACGAACAGGGCATGCCCCTGGCGCACCATCTGGCCGAAGGCATTGTCGGGCAGGTCGCTTTCGGCCGGCGGGCTGAACACTGGTGCAGCCTGGCTGCCAGGTACCTTGAGTTGCGACTGGTCTTCCATGGCGATCGGCGCCGCCTGGGCGGTGCCCAGGGCCAGGAGCAACAGGGCGGGGTAAATCGGCTTCATGGCTGGGCCTCCTGGCTGCTGGGCTGGGCGAAGAAGGCGGCGATGGCCTTGACCTCGTCATCGGTCATGGCCTTGGCCACCCCGACCATCAGCTGGTTGGGGTCGTTGCTGCGGCTGCCGTCGCGCCAGGCATTGAGTTGCGCCACCAGGTAGCTGGCCGGCTGCCCGGCCAGCGGCGGGAAGTGCTCACCGACACCACCACCGCCCGGGCCGTGGCACTGCACGCAGCCGGGTATCTGGCGGCTCCAGTCGCCATACAAGGCCAGGCGCGACACCGGGTCCTTGGCGATCTGCTGGCGGCGCAAGGTTGGCGCGGGGTCGGCAGGCAGGCTGGCGAGGTAGGCGCTAACGGCCTTGATTTCGTCCTCGCCCAGGGCCTTGGCGAGCGGCTCCATGACGGCCTGTTTGCGGCTGCCATTGCGGAAATCGGCCAGCTGTTTGCTCAGGTAGCCGGCCGACAGGCCAGCCAGGCGGGGGAAACCGGCGGCAGCGATGCCTTTGCCGTCCGGGCCATGGCAGCCCAAGCAAGCCATAGCGGCAGGGTTTTGCCCACCCTGGGTGAAGATCTTCTGGCCATCGACGGCATGCGCCGTGGGCCAGGCCAGGATCAGCAGGCTGCCGATCACGACGCGACTCAACGGTTTCATCAGGGACGCTCCATTTTCCTTGTTATAAGCTTAGGCTTATTCGATATAAGCCTAGAAAGAGTAGGCCTATCCCCGATGGGGAACAACGCCCACCGGACAAGAAAATGGCAATTTGCCCGCTAATCGCTCATTGGCTGAGCTGGATCAAGATCCTGAGATGCACTGGGTCGCCGCGGTGCGCACGTCACCCAGGCGCAGCGGGAAGTTGTTCAGCCGCTCGTGCAACTTGATGCTGCTGCCGCTGCCACGCTTGTCGATATCCACCAGGGCTGCAGGGCCGGCACCTGCGGAGAGCTTCTGCGGCACGATCAGGCGCAGGCCGTCGTCACCGAGAGGCTCTTCGACCAGAGGGTCGCGGGTTTCGGCCAGCTTGTTCTTGACGCAGTCGGCATACTGGCGAGGCGTTTTGCCGGACATCACGTCCAGGGTCTCCCGGGATTGTTCGAGTTCCGAAACACTGACACAGCCGCCCAGCACCACCACCGACATCGCCGCCACCAACCACTTCATTCGCACCACCCTCGGAATCGACAAGAAACGGTTGGACAACAGCCGGGCGGATTTGCTCCCTGGTTTGGCAGATTTATCTTCGGCCCGACCATCCGGGCGCGAGTCCATCCTGACATCGTGGTATCGTTTGCCTTTGCTGAACCAACCCTTGCGGAGCACCCCATGAAATTCGTACACCAGCGCGAGCACCTGAACGAGGACGACGTGGTCGTCATCGAATGCTCCCAGCGCTGTAATATCCGCCTGATGAACGACGCCAACTTCCGCAGCTTCAAGAACGGCGGCCGGCATACCTACCATGGTGGGCACTTCATCAAGTTCCCGGCCAAGATCACCGTGCCCAGCACCGGCTTCTGGAACATCACCATCGATACCGTGAGCCCGCGCCCGATCTCGGTGACGCGCAAGCCGACCTTCACCCACAAGATCAAGATCATTCGCCGTTCGTCCTCCAGACTCGGATAAGGCCCCGCCATGACCCAGACCATCAAATACGTGATCAAGTACAAGCTCGACGGCGAGCGCCGCTGGGACTTCGCCTTGATGCCCGACGCCTCCCAGGAACAGGCCCTGGAAGCGCTGCGCAAGATCCATGGCGAGGACGCCGAGAAAATCAGCGACATCCAGGTCAGCAAGGCCCTGTAATCCCTCGCCCACCCCGCCACAACCCGCCACAAGGAGTAGCGCATGAGCAACTGGCCCGACCGACGCATTCTCGATCTGCTGGACATCCAGTTGCCCATCCTCCAGGCCCCGATGGCGGGAGCCACCGGCTCAGCCATGGCCATCGCCGTAGGTAACGCCGGCGGGCTCGGCGCCCTGCCCTGCGCCATGCTCAGTGCCGAGCAGGTGCGTGCCGAGATCGAGGCGTTTCGTGCCGGCTGCCAAGGCCCGCTCAACCTGAACTTCTTCTGCCACCAGCCACCGGCACCCGATGCCGAGCGCGACCGACGCTGGAAGCAGGCGCTCAAGCCGTATTACGAGGAAGTGGGCGCGGACTTCGACGCCCCGACGCCGGTCTCCAACCGTGCCCCGTTCGACGAGCAGAGCTGCCAGCTGGTGGAGCAACTGCGCCCCGAGGTGGTGAGCTTTCACTTCGGCCTGCCCCAGGCCGACCTGCTGCGTCGAGTCAAGGCCAGTGGCGCCAAGGTGCTGTCCAGCGCCACCACGGTGGAAGAAGCCGTGTGGCTGGAGGCCAATGGCTGTGACGCGGTCATCGCCATGGGCTACGAGGCGGGTGGGCACCGCGGCATGTTCCTGAGCGAAGACATCACCAGCCAGGTCGGTACCTTTGCACTGGTACCCCAGGTGGTGGATGCGGTGCGGGTACCAGTGATCGCCGCCGGCGGTATCGGCGACCACCGCGGCCTGGTCGCCGCCCTGGCCCTGGGCGCCTCGGCGGTACAGGTGGGCACCGCCTATCTGTTCTGCCCGCAGGCCAAGGTATCGCCGGCCCACCGCCGCGCGCTGGACAGCGCCCCGGCCAGCGACACAGCACTGACCAACCTGTTCACCGGCCGCCCGGCGCGGGGCATCAACAACCGCATCATGCGCGAGCTCGGGCCGATGAGCCCGCTGGCGCCGCGCTTCCCCCTTGCCGGGGGCGCGCTGATGCCACTGCGGGCGATCCGCGACCCCCAAGGCAACAGCGACTTCAGCAACCTATGGGCAGGCCAGGCGTTGCGCCTGGGGCAGCACCTGGATGCGGGCGAGCTGACCCGGCAGATCGCGGGCAAGGCCCTGCAGCAGCTGGGCCTTGCTTCACGAACCTAGTCAGGCAGGCTGCGCGGCCCTTGCAGCCGTACGACGACGGGTCAAGGCGATCAACAGGATGAAGCAGGTCACTGCGGCGGTCATCAACGTCTCGTAGCGATACGCATCGCTGAACAGCATGTAGCCCAGCACCATGACGATCAGGCCGATCACCAGCCAGGTCAGCCAGGGGAAAAGCCACATCTTCAGTGCCAGCTCCGTGCCTTCGCGCTCGGCGCGGGCCCGCATGCGCAGCTGCGACACGGCGATCACCAGGTACACCAGCAAGGCGATGGCGCCGGTAGTCGACAGCAGGAAGCCGAACACCTTGCCTGGGAACACGTAGTTGACGAAGCAGCCGACGAAACCCGCCAGGGTCGACAGCACCACCGCCACAGTGGGTACGCCATTGCCTGAGATGCGCTTGATCATCCGCGGCGCCTCGCCCCGCGCGCCCAGGGAGTAGAGCATGCGCGATGCGGTGTAGAGCCCCGAGTTCATGCAACTGGTCACCGCCACCAGCACCACCAGGTCGACCATCAGCTTGGCACCCGGCACGTTCAGTACCTCGAGCACGCGCTGGAACGAGCCGACGGCTTTCAGGCCCGGGTCGTTCCAGGCCACCAGCGACACCACCAGGAAGATGGACGCCAGGTAGAAGATGGCGATGCGGTACACCACCAGGTTGGTCGCGCGGCGGATCTTCTCCTTGGGGTTGGCGGTCTCGTCAGCCGCGATGGTGACGATTTCCGCGCCGAAGAACGAGAAGATGGTGATCAGCACACCCCCAAGCACGGTACCAAAACCATTGGGCATGAAACCGCCGTTGGCCCACAGCTGGCTGACGCCGGAGGTCTCGGCCAGGGGCCAGACACCGAACACAGCCAAGCTGCAGATACCGATGAAGGCCAGGATGGCGATCACCTTGACCAGGGCGAACCAGTATTCGAACTCACCGAAGTTCTTCACGCTGATGAGGTTGGTGCCCGACAGCACGATCATGATCAGGAAGGCGAACAGCCAGGACGGCACCACCGGGAAGTAGGCGTGGAGAATGTCCGCGCCGGCAATGGCCTCGACCGGGATGATCAACACCCAGAACCACCAGTACAGCCAGCCGATGGTGAAGCCTGCCCAAGGGCCGATGGCCTCGGCGGCATAGGTGGAGAACGAACCGCTGTTGGGGTTGGCGATGGCCATTTCACCCAACATGCGCATCACCAGCAGCACCAGCAGGCCGGTCATGGCGTAGGAGATGAGGATGGCCGGGCCGGCGGTGGCGATGGCGTTGGAGGAGCCGATGAACAGGCCCGCGCCGATGATGCCGGCGATGGAAATCATGGATACCTGACGTGAGGTCAGGCCGTGCTGCAGCGAACGCTGTTTCTTTTGTTGTTGCGATGCCATGGGGAACCCTCGAATGGGTCGGCCGCCGCAAGGGGCGGCTGAAAAATGGAGCAGGATGCGAGTAAGTCGTAGTTGCTGAGTTGTTGTTTTATTCGGAAACAGGCGCGGGCAGATCGACAACCTTCATGTTTTTCTCCTACATCGACAGCGGGTTGTAATCGTTGACGCGGGTCAGTATTAATCTATAAGGCAAGGTCAACAAACGACCTTTTCGAAGCACATAATTCCGTTACGGAATGAATTCCTTCCCTTTTTTGCTTAGGGGGCCGGTGAACATAACCCATGCATGCACCCAGATATCCTCAACGCGCTGGAGCCGTTCGACCTGGCCTGCTTCATTCAAGAATTAAAGGAATGACCGCAATCGAATAATTCGTTTGCACGAATCCGAGCCCGCACGCTTCGATAATAAGAAACCCAAACAAAAGGTTTGCGTGCCTATGCAACAGGACAGTATCAGCCACTCCATTGCCATCGTTCACCCGATTACACTTTCCCATGGCCGCAATGCCGAAGTCTGGGATACCGATGGCAAGCGTTATATCGATTTCGTCGGGGGTATCGGCGTACTCAACCTGGGCCATTGCAACCCTGCCGTGGTAGAGGCGATCCAGGCCCAAGCCACCCGCCTGACCCATTACGCGTTCAATGCAGCGCCCCATGGCCCGTACCTGGAGCTAATGGAACGCCTGCGACACTTCGTGCCGGTCAGCTACCCGTTGGCGGGCATGCTCACCAACAGCGGTGCGGAAGCGGCTGAAAATGCCCTGAAAGTGGCGCGTGGCGCGACCGGCAAACGCGCCATCGTCGCCTTCGATGGAGGGTTCCATGGCCGTACCTTGGCCACCCTCAACCTCAACGGCAAGGTGGTGCCCTACAAGCAACGCGTGGGCGAGCTGCCAGGACCGGTCTACCACCTGCCCTACCCCAGCGCCGATACCGGGGTGACCTGCGAACAGGCGCTCAAGGCCATGGACCGGCTATTCAGCGTCGAGCTGGCCGTGGAGGACGTGGCGGCATTCATCTTCGAGCCGGTGCAGGGCGAAGGCGGCTTCCTGGCGCTGGACCCGGCATTCGCCCAGGCGCTACGCCGTTTCTGCGACGCGCATGGGATCCTGATCATCATCGATGAGATCCAGTCCGGGTTCGGCCGCACCGGCCAGCGCTTCGCCTTCCCGCGCCTGGGGATCGAGCCAGACCTGTTGCTGCTGGCCAAGAGCATTGCCGGCGGCATGCCGTTGGGGGCCGTGGTCGGGCGCAAGGCGATCATGGACTCGCTGCCCAAGGGCGGCCTGGGCGGCACCTATTCCGGCAACCCGATCGCCTGCGCGGCGGCACTGGCCAGCCTGGCGCAGATGAGCGACGAGAACCTGGCCACCTGGGGCGAGCGCCAGGAACAGGCCATCGTCGCACGCTACGAACGCTGGAAGGCGTCCGGGCTGACTTCGGCGCTGGGCCGCCTGACAGGCACCGGGGCCATGCGCGGCCTGGAGTTCGTCAATGCCGACGGCAGCCCGGCACCTGCGCAATTGGCCAAGGTGATGGAGGCTGCGCGAGCCAAGGGGCTGTTGCTGATGCCCAGCGGCAAGGCGCGACACATCATTCGCCTGTTGGCCCCGTTGACGATCGAACCTGATGTGCTCGAGGAAGGCCTGGATATCCTCGAACAGTGCCTGGCCGAACTGGGCTGCGCTTAAAGCCCCAGCTCCTCGGGCGTGAGCATGTCGGACTCGAAGGCGATCCAGCCGCCTTCGAGCTCGGCGTGGCCGTTGACGATTGGGCCGTAGTAGGTCAGGCCGTTTTCCAGGGTCACGCAGATATGTGTGGCGGGCTTTTCCGGCGCTGCCAGGGTGCCGACGAAATGCACTTTCTTCAGGGTCTCGGTAACCGCTTCCAGGCCGACACGCATGTTTGGGTTTTCCATCGCCTCGGCGTCACCCCCACGGTCTTCGGCGCTGACGGTTACGGTGGCGATGTACGGGTATTTGCTCAATCAGGGTGCCTCGTGGGAACTGGGACGGCGCAGCAAGCGCCAGGGGTGCCTAGGGTACGGCAGGTGACGACCAGGCGCGAGTGGTGCCGGGAATATTTGCACCGGCAGCATTGGCCCAATCGCCGGCAAGCCGGCTCCCACCTGTCCTGCGCTGTTTCAAAGACTCCGCCATACCTGTGAGAGCCGGCTCGCCGGCGATAGAGTCGGAGGCAAGCAATTCAAGACAGTTATTCCCACCTGTATTGTGCTGCAGTTGTAGACACCGTCGAACCTGTGGGAGCCGGCTTGCCGGCGATTGGGTCAGCATTGCAGGACAACATCCTTCTGCCTACTACATGGCCTCCCCCGCCTCAATCTGTTAGGGTGCCCGCCGATGCACGCCACACCACACGAGGATTCCGAGTGAGCGCCGAAGAACCCCTGATCGCCGACCTGTTCGAGGTCGACAAACGCCTGACCCTCAAGCCCGTCGTGGATTTCAACAGCTACCTGCGCAACGCCTTCGCTGAAGGCACCTGCCGCTGCCACCGCTGCATAGACCTGAGCGGCGACGAGACCGGCTACGCCCACCGCCACACCTTCGCCCTGGAAGGCCGCACGCTGCATCGGCGCTTCGCCAACACTGCCGCCAGCGATGTGCTGCAGGTGCTGAAGAAAGCCTGGCTGTCCTACACCAAGACCGACCTGCAACCAGTGGGCGAGCTGGACCTGGGCACCGTCAAGGCGTTCACCGAGGCTGCCCTGCACGAGCGCCTGCTGGCCCTGCTGCCCGCCAGCGGCCTGGCCCGGGAAAGCGACGGCCAGTGGCATTTGCAGGCCCTGGCCGACTGACACACGCCGATGGCCGCTCGGGCTCAATGCCCCTGGCGGCCATGCAGGATGGCGCGCCCCTTCTCCAGGTACGCCTCCATCTCCTGCTCCGGCACCATGCTGCCGCCCGTCGCCCATACCAGATGGGTGGCATTGGCCATGCGCCGCTCGTCCAGCCCCATGCGCTGGCGAAACCCCTGTTTTTCCAGCACTACCTGGCCCATGCCCGGCACGCCCGCCAATGCCGAGGGCTCCAACCGCTCGCCTTCGAGCCGGTCCATCAGCGCCAGCAGGCGGAACAGCTCTGCGTCACTGACGGTGTAATAACCCTCTACCAGGCGTTGCATGCTGCGCCCGACGAACCCTGAGGGCCGCCCGACCGCCAGCCCGTCGGCGGCGGTATGGTTATCCAGGCCGAAATCGTAGACCGACACCTGCTCATGCAACCCGGTATAGACCCCCAGCAGCATGCAGGGCGAATGGGTGGGCTCGGCGAACAGGCAATGCACCGCATCGCCGAACGCCTGCTTCAGGCCAAAGGCCACGCCGCCAGGCCCACCGCCCACGCCACACGGCAGGTAGACGAACAGAGGGTGATCGGCATCGACCTGGATGCCTGCGCCCTGCAACTGCCCGCACAGGCGCTCGGCGGCCACGGCATAGCCGAGGAACAGGTCGGTGGAGTTTTCATCATCGACGAAATGGCAGTTGGGGTCGGCATCCGCTTCGCGCCGCCCCTGGGCCACGGCAACGCCGTAGTCGGCCTCGTACTCGCGCACCTCCACGCCACAAGCGCGTAGGCGCTCCTTCTTCCACTGGCGGGCATCGGCGGACATATGCACTGTGGTACGGAACCCAAGCCGGGCCCCCATCACGCCAATGGACAGCCCCAGGTTGCCGGTCGAGCCGACGGCGATGCTGTATTGACCGAAGAAAGCCCGCGCTGCGTCGCTGTCGAGCACCGCGTAGTCATCGCCCGGCTTGAGCAGGCCGTGGGCCAGGGCGAGGTCCTCGGCATGCTTGAGCACCTCGTAGATACCGCCGCGGGCCTTGATCGAACCGGAAATGGGCAACTGGTTGTCGGCCTTGAGCCATAGCCGGCCGCTGGGTGCGATACCCAGCTCGTCGCACAGCGCTGCCTGCAGCGTGGGCAAGGGCCTCAAGGGCGACTCGATCAGGCCACCGGACGCTGCCGTCTGCGGGAACGCCGAGGCGATGAACGGCGCGAAACGCTCAAGTCGGGCGCTGGCCTGGGCGATATCGGCGGCGCCCAGCGGCACATCGCCAAGCGCTTGGGCGCAGGGCACGACGCCCGGATTGAACCAGGCAACCTGCGCATGACGCACCAGGTCGGCAATCAATGGGTGCTGCTGGCACCAGGTTTCCAGCGGGACGGCAAGGGCCATGGGCGACTCCAGGAGGTCAGCGAACGAGCCTTGGATTAGGCGGCACATGCCCTTGCCTTGGCAACCGTCGGATACTCATCCACGGCCCCGTCAGGTTCGTCATCGTCTGCTACCTTGGGAGAACCCGTTCACCCACAGGTGACTGACCATGGCCCGCACGACTCCCATCGAGCTGTACCGCAATATCGGCATCGTCGCCCATGTCGACGCCGGCAAGACCACCACCACCGAACGCATCCTGTTCTACACCGGGGTCAACCACAAGATGGGCGAGGTCCATGACGGCGCCGCCACCATGGACTGGATGGCCCAGGAACAGGAGCGCGGCATCACCATCACTTCGGCGGCCACCACAGCCTTCTGGCAAGGCTCGACCAAGCAGTTCGCCAACAAGTACCGCTTCAACATCATCGACACCCCAGGCCACGTGGACTTCACCATCGAGGTGGAACGCTCGCTGCGCGTGCTCGACGGCGCGGTGGTGGTGTTCAGCGGCGCCGACGGGGTCGAACCGCAGTCCGAGACGGTCTGGCGCCAGGCCAACAAGTACCATGTCCCGCGCCTGGCCTACGTCAACAAGATGGACCGCCAGGGCGCTGACTTCCTGCGCGTGGTCAGGCAGATCGACCAGCGCCTGGGCCACCATCCGGTGCCGATCCAGCTGGCCATCGGCAGCGAGGAAAATTTCCAGGGCCAGATCGACCTGGTAAAGATGAAGGCCATCTACTGGAACGACGCCGACCAGGGCACCAGTTATCGCGAAGAAGCCATCCCTGCCGAACTGCAGGCGCTGGCCGATGAATGGCGGGCGCACATGGTCGAGGCGGCAGCCGAGGCCGATGATGAGCTGCTCGGCAAGTTTCTCGAAGGCGAAGAACTGAGCACCGAAGAGATCAAGGCCGGTCTGCGCAAGCGCACCCTGAACAACGAAATCGTGCCGACCATCCTCGGCTCGTCGTTCAAGAACAAGGGCGTACCACTGATGCTCGACGCGGTGATCGACTATCTCCCCGCCCCCAGCGAAATTCCGGCGATCAAGGGTACCGACCCGGACGATGAGAGCAAGCACCTGGAGCGCCACGCCGACGACAACGAGCCGTTCTCGGCCCTGGCCTTCAAGATCGCCACCGACCCGTTCGTCGGCACCTTGACGTTCGCCCGGGTGTACTCCGGCGTGCTCAGTTCAGGCAACGCCGTGCTCAACTCGGTCAAGGGCAAGAAGGAGCGCATCGGCCGCATGGTGCAGATGCATGCCAACCAGCGCGCCGAGATCAAGGACGTGTGCGCCGGCGATATCGCCGCACTGATCGGCATGAAGGACGTGACCACCGGCGATACGCTGTGCGATATGGACAAGCCGATCATCCTCGAACGCATGGACTTCCCCGACCCGGTGATCTCCGTGGCCGTCGAGCCCAAGACCAAAGCCGACCAGGAGAAGATGGGCATCGCCCTGGGCAAGCTGGCCCAGGAAGACCCGTCGTTCCGGGTCAAGACCGATGAAGAAACCGGCCAGACGATCATCTCCGGCATGGGCGAGCTGCACTTGGACATCATCGTCGACCGCATGAAACGCGAGTTCAACGTCGAGGCGAATATCGGCAAGCCGCAGGTGGCCTACCGTGAGAAGATCCGCAACACCTGCGAGATCGAGGGCCGGTTCGTGCGCCAGTCCGGCGGGCGCGGCCAGTATGGCCACTGCTGGATCCGCTTCGCCCCAGGCGACGAGGGCAAGGAAGGCCTGGAGTTCGTCAACGAGATCGTCGGGGGCGTGGTGCCACGCGAGTACATCCCGGCGATCCAGAAAGGCATCGAGGAACAGATGAAGAACGGGGTGCTAGCCGGCTACCCGCTGATCAGCCTGAAGGCTGCTGTGTACGACGGCTCGTACCACGACGTCGACTCCAACGAGATGGCCTACAAGATCGCCGCATCGATGGCCACCAAGCAGCTGTCGCAAAAAGGTGGAGCGGTGCTGCTGGAGCCGGTGATGAAGGTCGAGGTGGTGACCCCTGAAGAGTACCAGGGCGATATCCTCGGCGACCTGAGCCGGCGCCGGGGGATGATCCAGGACGGCGACGAGACCCCGGCGGGCAAGGTGATCCGCGCCGAAGTGCCGCTGGGCGAGATGTTTGGCTACGCCACCTCGATGCGCTCGATGACCCAGGGTCGGGCCAGTTTCTCGATGGAGTTCACCCGCTATGCCGAAGCGCCGGCGAGCATCGCCGATGCCATCGTGAAGAAGAATCGCGGGGAGTCATAAGGCGAGCGCTACGCGCTCGATTCGCGGGTAACTCCGCTCCCACAGAACAACGCAGGACCATTTGATTTGCGGCACCCTGTGGGAGATTCTATGGTGCTAAACAAGCCAGCCGTGCAAATACGGCCCAGGCTCCGCGTGCTTGGTGGGAGCTGGCGGAGCCTGCGATGGGCCGCAAAGCGGCCCCCTTGAGTCTGGAGGGGCTCCACCGTTTGAGGGCTTGGGGCTGCTTTGCAGCCCATCGCAGGCTGTCGCCAGCTCCCACCAAGATTGCGCCGCGCTCAAAATTTGCGAAATCCCTGTGCGGGCTTGTCCCGCGATTAGGCCGGACCCGATATCACCGTCGCCTGACAAGGGCTTCGCCCTTGATCGCGGGACAAGTCGGACCGCCGCACCGCCGCTCCCACAGGGGCAGCATTGGCCGCTTGTTCTGTGCGCGACAGCGCAGCCCGAAGGACTGGGTAATCTCCCACAGGGATCGCGAAATCCTGTGGGAGCGGGTTTACCCGCGAATGCATCAGGTCAGACAGGGCTGCTTGTCAGTGCTGCTCACCCGCCCGCTTGAGCAGCTTCTTGCAGCGTTCAGAAAGATGCACCACCCGCAGGTGCTTGCCCGCCTTGGCATAACGTTCGCGCAAGGTCTTCAATGCCGCGATTGCCGAATAGTCCACGAAGCTCAGGTGCTTGCAGTCCAGGGTCACGCTGGCCGGGTCCTGCGCCGGGTCGAACTGGTTGAGAAACGGCGTGGTCGAGGCGAAAAACAGGGTGCCGTGCACCTGGTAGACCTTGCCGCCTTCGTCATCGATATGGCTGTCGGCATACAGCTCGCGGGCGTGCTGCCAGGCGAAATTGATCGCCGCGATGACGATGCCGAACAGCACCGCGGCGGCCAGGTCGGTGAAGATCGTGACCACGGTCACCGCGATGATCGCCAGCACATCGCTCGCCGGTACCTTGTTCAACACCCGCAGCGACGCCCAGGCGAAGGTCTGCTGGGCCACCACGAACATCACGCCCACCAGCGCCGCCAGCGGGATGCGCTCGATCAGCGGCGACAGGAACAGCACGAACAACAGGATCATCACCCCGGCCACCACGCCCGACAGCCGACCTCGGCCATTGGAGCTGAGGTTGATCACGGTCTGGCCGATCATCGCGCAGCCGCCCATGCCGCCGCACAGCCCCGAAACCATGTTGGCCGCACCCAGGGCTACGCATTCGCGATCTGGATAGCCACGGCTCTCGGTGATCTCGTCGGTGAGGTTCAGGGTCAGCAGCGTTTCCAGCAGGCCGACCATGGCCATCAACACCGCATAGGGCCAGATGATCGTCAGGGTCTCCAGGTTCCAGGGCACCTGCGGCAACGCCAGCTGCGGCAGGCCGCCGGCGATGTGGGCCATGTCGCCGAGGGTGCGGGTCGGCAGGTCGAGCAGGTAGACCAGCAAGCCCACCCCCAGGATCGCGACCAGGGCCGGGGGCACGGCACGGGTCAGGCGCGGCAGGACGTAGACCACCAGCATGGTCAGGGCCACCAGGCCGATCATCAGGTACAGGGGCGAGCCGCTGAGCCAGTGCTCGCCGTCCTTGAAGTGCTCGAGCTGGGCCAGGGCGATGACGATGGCCAGGCCGTTGACGAAGCCAAGCATCACCGGGTACGGCACCAGGCGCACCAGCTTGCCCAGGCGCAGCACACCGAACAGGATCATCACCACGCCACCGAGCAGGACCGTGGCCAGCAGGTACTGGGCACCGTGTTGTACCACCAGCGCGACGATGACCACGGCCATGGAGCCCGCAGCGCCGGAAATCATGCCCGGGCGGCCGCCGAACAGCGCAGTCAGGGTACAGATGATGAAGGCGCCATACAGGCCCATGAGCGGGTTGAGGTGCGCCACCAAGGCGAAGGCGATGCACTCGGGCACCAGGGCGAACGAGGTGGTGAGGCCGGCGAGCACGTCGGCGCGGAGTCGGGCGGGTTTCATGGGTTTCCTATGGTTTCCGGGGATGTGACGACGGCCCCCGGGCTGAACATCGAGGGGCGCGATGTTACGAAATTTGTCTTCGAGCAGCCACCGCGGCGACCTCAGCGCACCCGCTCACGGCTCTGTATCGCGAGGTCGAGGGCTCGCTGCATGTCCAGGCGTGCCGAGCGGCCCAGATCAGGGTGCTGCAACTGACCGTTGCGCTCCGACGGCAGGATCGGCGCCGTCAGGTCCTCGGCATCCATGGCCTCGAAATCCTGCCGCGGGCCCAGGGTCAGGGCACTGCGGCGCAGCAGCATTCGCACCTGCTCGGGGGTCAGTTGCGGATTGATCGACACCATGGCCGCCACGGTCGCGGTCACCAGCGGCGTGGCGTAGGAGGTGCCACAGTGCGGGTCGCCGGCCTGGGACGGGCGAATGCAGGCCGCGGCACTGACATCCACGCGCATGTCGATGTTGGAGCTGCGCCGCTTGACCACATGTTCCGGGGCTTCCACAGGAACGGCGCGATCGCTGCGCTGGTGGCCGCCGACCACCAGCAACTGCTCGGTGACGAACGATGAGGGCAAGCGGTACTCGTCGGTGCCGGACCAGGACGCCCCGTTGCCTGCCGAGTTGACCACCACCACATCAGGGTGCGCCTTGCGCAGCCAGAGGAAGAATTCTTCCAGCAGTTCTTCGTAGCCGCTCATGGCCAGGCCCGAGCGCACCAGGGAATCGACCTCGTCGCCTTGCACATTTTTCGCGCCGACGCGGTGGATGCCCCAGCTCCAGTTCAACACCCGCACGCCATCTTCCACCAGGTTCACCGAGGCGGCGATGTTGGCCGTGATGCCAGCATCCGCGTTACGCTCGACGATCACTTCGAAGCCCGGGCTGGCCTTGCCCAGGCCGCTGAAGAAACCGCCCTGCAGACCCTCCCCGCGCCCGGCCAGGATGCCGGCCACATGGCTGCCATGGCTGTCCGCCTGGTCGCCATCGCGGGCGTAGAGGCACACTGGCGCTTGGCCACAACTGCCGCGGTAGGCTTTGAATGCCGGCGCATCGAAGTCCACCTCCCGCTCGATGACACCGACGCGCAGCGGCTGGACGGGTATGGACGACAGTGGGATGCGCCTCTGGTAGAAATACAGCGCATCCAGGAAGCGGTTGGCCGCCCACTCGTCTTGCTGGTCGATGGCCTTGGCCGTGTGTTCGGTGCTTTCCTCCCCCCGCTCCGCGGCGGACTCCTCGATGATCACGGCATCGACACTGGTCTCGCTGCCCATACGCAGGATCAGCGCATCGCGCTGCACCAGGTTGCGCACCGGCAGGCGCAACTGGTAGACGTTCAACGGCGGGATGGCACCGACCACCTGGGCACCGTACTTCGCGGCAATGCGCTGCGCCTCAGGCAGGCCGTCGTGCTTTTCCTCGATCAGCAGGCTGACCAGGTCCAGGTAGGTAGTCAGGCCGTCCATGTTCTTCGCCACCTGATCGGGGCCGGCTGCCATCACGTGGCTGCGCCGTTGGGTAAGCCACACCGGGTTGCTCTGCTGGCCATGGGCCTGGAGCCAGAGCGGGGCACTGCGCTGGCGAGGCCGATCGAGGGTCAGCTTGAGCATGTCGCCATCACGAAGGACCTGGGTTTCGGAAAGCTGCACGCCATCGAGCCATACCGCCGGCTTGCCTTGCCCCAGGCCCTGGGCGCGCAGGCACCATTGCTGTGGAGCATCGCTGAGCAGGTCGGCGCAACGCTGCAGCTGCTTGATGCGCAGGGGCTCCTGGGTGGCATTGGCGATGGATGCGAATAGGCAGAGCAGCAACGCGAGAACCGGTTTCATAGGTGACAATCCGTTGGCTTCCCCTGCCTGCGACTGCCGGATCGGAGCAAAGGTTCATGTGGCCTGCGCGGGCCCTATCGCGGGGCAAGCCCGCTCCCACAGAATCTTGTGGGAATGGTTTTACCCGCGAATGGCCTCAGGCAGGCAAAAATGCCCGGCACCGTGATCCAGGCCCGGCACATCTGCGTCAAATTTGCCATCATGATCATTCCACCCGCGGAGATCATGGACATGCCGCTACGCCCTCTCATCGCCTCCCTGCTGCTGGCCGCCAGCCTCAATGCGCTGGCCGCCACCGAAGTCCTGCCGCTGCAGCACCGCACCAGCGCCGAACTGCTGCCGACGGCCCAGTCGTTCCTGGGCAAGGATGGCACCGTCAGCGCCTTCGAGAACAAACTGATCGTCAATGCCAGCCCTGAGCGCATCGACGACCTGCGCACCCTGCTGCAGCAACTCGACACCGCGCCCAAGCGCCTGCTGATCAGCGTCGACAACGACGACAGCAACTTCCAGGACAACCGCGGCAATGCCAGGGTCATCCAATATGGCACCAGCAACCGCGAAGGCGGCCTGCAGCAGATACAGGCCAGCGAAGGTCAGCCGGCGCTGATCCAGGTGGGCCAGAGCATCCCCATCACAAGTACCAGCACCGACAGCTACGGCCGCCTCCAGAGCGACACCGAATACCGCAATGTCACCCAGGGTTTCTACGTTACCCCGAGCCTGAGCGGCGATACGGTTCGTCTGCAAATAAGCACCAATAATGACCGAATGAGCAGCGAACGACAGGATGTAGTAAAAGTCCAGAGTACCGACACGACGGTCACCGGCAAGCTCGGCGAGTGGATCACCCTGGCCGGACACAACCAGCAGAGCCAGGCCGGACAAAGCGCCTCGGCCATCACCTACAGCACCCAGCGGGGTGAAAACATGACATTACGGGTCAAAGTCGACCTTCTAGAGTGATCCCAGGCAATTCAAGGCCTCGACCAAAGGCCTTGAAACTGACCGAAGAGTCTCATTAGACCAAAGATGTAGTAAGCGAAAAAAAGCACTACAAAACATTTGACAGGCACTTTTTCCCAAGGGCATGATGGCCTCGCTCCCGCTAATCAGAGGCCCTGGCAAGGGCCTTCGAGATGCGCTCCTCCCTACCCCTTGGAGGCGTCTCGTGTCCATACGGCCCACAAGGCGGTTCGACGGGATTGCGACTGCGACGAAGAAGTTGTCCCGAGGGACGGAAGCGCATCACCGCAGCAACCGGCAGTCCTGTCGTACCGCAGCAAGGCAACCACGAGCCGACCTGTAGTCACACCCTGCCCGCCTGCTCCCCCTTCCCCCTTCGAGCCTCTCGTTCGCAAGCGCTTCCCGCCGGGCAGACAGCCGCCAGATCCCTGACCGCGCCGAGCACAAGCACCTACTTCACAAGACTGATGCGACGAGGTTTTATTTCCATGGCACTGACACGCGAACAGCAAATTGCAGCCCTTGAGAAAGACTGGGCCGAGAACCCGCGCTGGAAAGGCGTGACCCGTACCTATACCGCCGCCGATGTCGTCCGCCTGCGTGGTTCCCTGCAGCCGGAACACACCTTCGCCCGCCAGGGTGCAGAAAAACTGTGGAAGCTGGTCACCGAAGGTGCCCACCCGTCCTTCCGCCCCGAGAAAGATTTCGTCAACTGCATGGGCGCCCTGACCGGCGGCCAGGCAGTCCAGCAGGTGAAGGCCGGCATCCAGGCCATCTACCTGTCTGGCTGGCAGGTGGCCGCCGACAACAACTCGGCCGAGTCCATGTACCCTGACCAGTCGCTGTACCCGGTCGACTCGGTGCCGACCGTGGTCAAGCGCATCAACAACGCCTTCCGCCGCGCCGACCAGATTCAGTGGAAAGCCGGCAAGAACCCAGGCGACGATGGCTACATCGATTACTTCGCGCCGATCGTGGCAGACGCCGAGGCTGGTTTCGGCGGCGTACTGAACGCCTACGAACTGATGAAGAACATGATCGAGGCAGGCGCCGCCGGCGTGCACTTCGAAGACCAGCTGGCTTCGGTGAAAAAATGCGGCCACATGGGCGGCAAGGTCCTGGTGCCGACCCAGGAAGCGGTACAGAAGCTGGTTGCCGCACGCCTGGCAGCCGACGTCGCTGGCGTACCGACCATCATCCTGGCCCGTACCGACGCCAACGCCGCCGACCTGCTGACCAGCGACTGCGACCCGTACGACCAGCCGTTCGTGGTGGGCGAACGCACCCGCGAAGGCTTCTACAAGGTACGCGCCGGCCTCGACCAGGCCATCGCCCGCGGCCTGGCCTATGCCCCATACGCCGATTTGATCTGGTGTGAAACCGCCAAGCCGGACCTGGACGAAGCGCGCCGCTTCGCCGAGGCGATCAAGAAGGAATACCCGGACCAGATCCTGTCGTACAACTGCTCGCCGTCCTTCAACTGGAAGAAGAACCTGGACGACGCCACCATCGCCAAGTTCCAGCGCGAGCTGTCGGCCATGGGCTACAAGCACCAGTTCATCACCCTGGCAGGCATTCACAACATGTGGCACGGCATGTTCAACCTGGCGCACGACTACGCCCGCAACGACATGACCGCCTACGTGAAGCTGCAGGAGCAGGAGTTCGCCGACGCGAGCAAAGGCTATACCTTCGTGGCGCACCAGCAGGAAGTCGGTACCGGCTACTTCGATGACATGACCACCGTGATCCAGGGTGGTGCGTCTTCGGTGACCGCGCTGACCGGCTCGACCGAGGAAGAGCAGTTCCACTGATAGCGCAATGAGGCCAATAGAAGCCTGGGATTCGAAAGGATCTCAGGCTTTTTTCATTGCCGTGGGGCTGCTGGCTGATGAGGCGCATAACGGCCCATGGGCGCCGTATGGGAAACCGAGCGCCGCCCGCGCGGCGCATCGCGAGCTGCGCTCGCTCCTACGTTTGTTTCGGGCCAATTATGCCTGTGGGATTTTCGCGCGGACGCCTTGGAGCATGACGCGATATTGTGACGTACGCACCAGGCGGTCGCGCGCGCCTGTCACAGGCGTTACTGGCCGTAAACAAACGTAGGAGCGAGCGCAGCTCGCGATGCGCCGCGCGGGCGGCGCTCGCTCGGAAGGGCAACAAAGGACTGTCGCCATACCACACAGCCCACAAGATTTCCCCCGGAACGCCCGCGCTACGCTACCTTCTATATACACAGCGCGGACAGACCACACAGGTGCCGTCCGCTCAATCGATAAAGTATTGACCTAGAGCGGTACAAAGGCTGCGCACGCCTGCTAGAACGAGACCCTTTCGCATTGGCAAGATGGGGCGCCGCTGAAATGAACTTAGCAAGCACCAGGCCAAGTTAAAAATGGCAGAACACCTCAAATGATAGTAATTATCATTACATAAACAGGGTGTCGTTACGCCACGCAAGAAACATAATTAACAAAAGCGGCGGGAATGCCCGAAACTCAAGGGTTTCAGCCATTTACGAACATTTTTTGTTCTTAATCCTACGAATAAATTTGCCACAGAAATTTTACTTGCACTGGGTTTACCCATAAAATCAGCCCGATTGATTCAGCTGCGACATTTGGTCACTGCAACCGCGACACCGCGTCGCCGCTCTACTTATTTCAGACTGCAGAGCTGGGTCTCTGTATAAGGATTTCTAGCATGTCCGATTCGGTAGGACTCATCGCCCATAACTGGGGCTTTGCCATCTTCCTCCTGGGTGTCGTCGGCCTGTGTGCCTTCATGCTCGGCCTGTCCAGCCTGCTCGGTAGCAAGGCTTGGGGCCGCGCCAAGAACGAACCCTTCGAATCCGGCATGCTGCCCGTCGGCAGCGCCCGCCTGCGCCTGTCCGCCAAATTCTATCTGGTCGCGATGCTGTTCGTGATCTTCGATATCGAAGCCCTATTCCTGTATGCATGGTCTGTGTCCGTCCGCGAAAGCGGCTGGACCGGATTCGTCGAAGCACTCGTTTTCATTGCAATTCTGTTGGCTGGTCTTGTCTACCTATGGCGCGTCGGGGCGCTCGATTGGGCTCCCGAAGGTCGCCGCAAGCGGCAAGCGAAGCTGAAACAATGAGGCTTTGGCATGCAATACAATCTCACCAGAATCGATCCGGATGCGCCCAACGAGCAGTATCCTGTCGGTGAACGGGAAACCGTCACCGATCAGCTGCTAGAGGACCAAGTCCACAAGAACATCTTCATGGGCAAGCTCGAAGATGTGCTGCGTGGCGCGGTCAACTGGGGTCGCAAGAACTCCCTCTGGCCGTACAACTTCGGCCTGTCCTGCTGCTATGTGGAAATGACCACGGCCTTCACGGCACCCCACGACATCGCCCGCTTCGGCGCCGAAGTCATCCGGGCCTCGCCGCGTCAGGCCGACTTCATGGTCGTCGCTGGCACCTGCTTCATCAAGATGGCGCCGATCATCCAGCGCCTCTATGAGCAGATGCTCGAACCCAAGTGGGTGATCTCCATGGGCTCGTGCGCCAACTCCGGCGGCATGTACGACATTTACTCGGTCGTTCAGGGGGTCGACAAGTTCCTCCCCGTGGATGTCTACGTGCCTGGCTGCCCGCCTCGCCCCGAAGCCTTCCTGCAGGGCCTGATGCTGCTGCAGGAGTCGATCGGCCAGGAGCGACGCCCGCTTTCCTGGGTCGTCGGTGATCAAGGCATTTACCGTGCCGAGATGCCCGCCCAGAAAGACCTGCGTCGTGAACAGCGCATCCAGGTCACCAACCTGCGCAGCCCCGACGAAGTCTGATCCAGCGACATGCCGCCCGTTCCGGAAGGAGCCGGCGGCCTGGCTTCATTCTCTACGTTGACTCAAAGCGACCGAGACCATGACAGCGGACACCGCTATTTATATTCCGCCTTACAAGGCTGACGACCAGGATGTGGTCGTCGAACTGCACAACCGTTTTGGCGCCGACGCTTTCGTCGCCCAGGAAACCCGCACCGGCATGCCGGTCCTGTGGGTGAACCGCGCCCAGCTCAAAGATGTCCTCTCCTTCCTGCGCAACGTCGCCAAGCCGTACAGCATGCTGTTCGACCTGCATGGCGTCGACGAGCGCCTGCGTACCCAGCGCCGCGGCCTGCCGGCTGCCGACTTCAGCGTGTTCTACCACCTGCTGTCGGTCGAGCGTAACAGCGACGTGATGATCAAGGTGGCCTTGAGCGAAGGCGACCTGAACCTGCCGTCGGTCACCGGTATCTGGCCCAACGCCAACTGGTACGAGCGCGAAGTCTGGGACATGTTCGGCATCGACTTCGCCGGCCACCCGCACCTGTCGCGCATCCTCATGCCGCCGACCTGGGAAGGTCACCCGCTGCGCAAGGACTTCCCGGCGCGCGCCACCGAGTTCGACCCGTACAGCCTGAACCTGGCCAAGCAGCAGCTTGAAGAGGAATCGGCACGCTTCAACCCCGAAGCCTGGGGCATGAAGCGCCATGGCGCCAACGAGGACTACATGTTCCTCAACCTGGGCCCCAACCACCCTTCCGCCCACGGTGCCTTCCGGATCGTCCTGCAGCTGGACGGCGAAGAGATCGTCGACTGCGTCCCGGACATCGGCTACCACCACCGTGGTGCCGAGAAGATGGCCGAGCGCCAGTCCTGGCACAGCTTCATCCCCTACACCGACCGTATCGACTACCTCGGCGGGGTGATGAACAACCTGCCGTACGTGCTGGCCGTCGAGAAGCTGGCCGGCATCAAGGTGCCGCAGAAGGTCGACACCATTCGCGTCATGCTGGCCGAGTTCTTCCGGATCACCAGCCACCTGCTGTTCCTGGGCACCTACATCCAGGACGTCGGCGCCATGACTCCGGTGTTCTTCACCTTCACCGACCGCCAGCGTGCCTACACCGTGATCGAAGCGATCACCGGTTTCCGCCTGCACCCGGCCTGGTACCGCATCGGTGGCGTCGCCCACGACCTGCCGCGCGGCTGGGACAAGCTGGTCAAGGACTTCGTCGAATGGCTGCCCAAGCGCCTGGACGAGTACGAAAAGGCTGCGCTCAAGAACAGCATTCTCAAGGGTCGTACCATCGGCGTCGCCGCGTACAACACCCAGGAAGCGCTGTCGTGGGGTACCACCGGTGCCGGCCTGCGTGCCACCGGTTGCGACTTCGACCTGCGTAAAGCCCGCCCCTACTCCGGCTACGAGAACTTCGAGTTCGAAGTGCCGCTGGCCCACAACGGCGATGCCTACGATCGCTGCATGGTCCGCGTCGAGGAGATGCGCCAGAGTATCCGCATCATCGACCAGTGCCTGCGCAACATGCCGGAAGGCCCGTACAAGGCGGATCACCCGCTGACCACGCCGCCACCGAAAGAGCGCACCCTGCAGCACATCGAGACCCTGATCACCCACTTCCTGCAGGTCTCGTGGGGCCCGGTCATGCCGGCCAACGAGTCGTTCCAGATGATCGAGGCGACCAAGGGCATCAACAGTTACTACCTGACGAGCGATGGCGGCACCATGAGCTACCGCACCCGGATCCGTACCCCGAGCTACCCGCACCTGCAGCAGATCCCTTCGGTGATCAAAGGCAGCATGGTCGCGGACCTCATTGCGTACCTGGGCAGTATCGACTTCGTTATGGCTGACGTGGACCGCTAAGCATGAACAGCACGCTTATCCAAACCGACCGTTTCGTCCTGAGCGAAACCGAGCGCTCGGCCATCGAGCACGAGATGCACCACTACGAGGACCCGCGCGCGGCGTCCATCGAGGCCTTGAAGATCGTCCAGAAGGAGCGTGGCTGGGTGCCGGACGGCGCCATCTATGCCATCGGCGAAGTGCTCGGCATCCCGGCCAGCGATGTCGAAGGTGTGGCCACCTTCTACAGCCAGATCTTCCGCCAGCCGGTCGGCCGCCACATCATCCGTGTCTGCGACAGCATGGTCTGCTACATCGGCGGCCACGAGTCGGTGGTCAGCCAGATCCAGAGCGAGCTGGGCATCGGCCTGGGCCAGACCACGCCCGACGGGCGTTTCACCCTGCTGCCGGTGTGCTGCCTGGGCAACTGCGACAAGGCTCCGGCCCTGATGATCGACGACGACACCTTTGGCGACGTGCAGCCCGCCGGCGTTGCCAAATTGCTGGAGGGCTACGTATGACCATCACTTCCTTCGGCCCGGCCAACCGCATCGCGCGTTCGGCTGAAACCCACCCGCTGACCTGGCGCCTGCGAGACGATGGCGAGCCGATCTGGCTCGAGGAATACCAGGCCAAGAACGGCTATGCCGCCGCCCGCAAGGCGCTGGCGCAGATGTCCGCGGACGACATCGTGCAGAGCGTCAAGGACTCCGGCCTCAAAGGCCGTGGCGGCGCAGGCTTCCCCACTGGCGTGAAGTGGGGCCTGATGCCCAAGGACGAGTCCCTGAACATCCGCTACCTGCTGTGCAACGCGGACGAGATGGAGCCCAACACCTGGAAGGACCGCATGCTGATGGAGCAACAGCCCCATCTGCTGGTCGAGGGCATGCTGATCAGCGCCCGCGCCCTGAAGGCCTACCGCGGCTACATCTTCCTGCGTGGCGAATACACCACCGCGGCGAAGCACCTCAACCGCGCCATCGAGGAAGCCAAGGCCGCGGGCCTTCTGGGCAAGAACATCCTCGGCAGCGGCTTTGACTTCGAGTTGTTCGTGCACACCGGTGCCGGGCGCTACATCTGCGGTGAAGAAACCGCACTGATCAACTCCCTGGAAGGCCGCCGCGCCAACCCGCGCTCCAAGCCGCCCTTCCCTGCCGCCGTCGGCGTGTGGGGCAAGCCGACCTGTGTGAACAACGTCGAAACCCTGTGCAACGTCCCGGCCATCGTCGCCAACGGCAACGACTGGTACAAGTCGCTCGCCCGCGAAGGCAGCGAGGACCACGGCACCAAGCTGATGGGCTTCTCCGGCAAGGTGAAGAACCCGGGCCTGTGGGAACTGCCGTTCGGCGTCACTGCCCGCGAGCTGTTCGAGGACTACGCCGGCGGCATGCGCGACGGCTACAAGCTCAAGTGCTGGCAGCCTGGCGGCGCCGGTACCGGCTTCCTGCTGCCTGAGCACCTGGATGCGCAGATGTACGCCGGTGGCATCGCCAAGGTCGGCACCCGTATGGGTACAGGCCTGGCCATGGCGGTCGACGACAGCGTCAACATGGTCTCGCTGCTGCGCAACATGGAAGAGTTCTTCGCCCGTGAGTCCTGCGGCTGGTGCACCCCCTGCCGCGACGGCCTGCCCTGGAGCGTGAAAATGCTGCGCGCCTTGGAGAAAGGCCAGGGCCGCGCCGAAGACATCGAGACCCTGCTGGGTCTGGTCAACTTCCTCGGCCCAGGCCGCACCTTCTGTGCCCACGCACCGGGCGCCGTGGAGCCACTGGGCAGCGCCATCAAGTACTTCCGCTCGGAATTCGAGGCCGGTGTCGCCCCAGCCGCGGCTGGCGACGCCCTGCGCCCGAACCTGGCAAAGCCTATCCCGGCCGGGCCGGTCGTGGTCGGCGCATAACAAGATGAATCGCGGATGGCCCATGCCATCCGCCCGCCAGCAGGCTCGCCCAGGCGCGAGCCGCAGGCACACCGATTTCCATTAGCCACGCCCGCTCACGCGGGCCAACGAAGAACTTTGAACCATGGCCACTATCCACGTAGACGGCAAAGCGCTCGAAGTCAACGGTGCAGACAACCTGTTACAGGCCTGTCTGTCGCTCGGCCTCGACATCCCCTATTTCTGCTGGCATCCGGCGCTCGGTAGCGTCGGCGCCTGCCGGCAATGTGCGGTCAAGCAATACACCGACGAGAACGACACCCGTGGTCGTATCGTCATGTCCTGCATGACCCCTGCCTCCGACGGCACCTGGATCTCCATCGACGATGAAGAGTCCAAGGCGTTCCGCGCCAGCGTCGTCGAATGGCTGATGACCAACCACCCGCACGACTGCCCGGTGTGCGAGGAAGGCGGCCACTGCCACTTGCAGGACATGACGGTAATGACCGGCCACAACGAGCGCCGCTACCGTTTCACCAAGCGTACCCACCAGAACCAGGACCTCGGCCCGTTCATCGCTCACGAGATGAACCGCTGCATCGCCTGCTACCGCTGCGTGCGCTACTACAAGGACTACGCCGGCGGCACCGACCTGGGTGTCTATGGTGCCCACGACAACGTGTACTTCGGTCGCGTCGAGGATGGCGTGCTGGAGAGCGAATTCTCCGGCAACCTGACCGAGGTCTGCCCGACCGGTGTGTTCACCGACAAGACTCACTCCGAGCGCTACAACCGCAAGTGGGACATGCAGTTCGCCCCGAGCATCTGCCATGGCTGCTCCAGCGGCTGCAACATCAGCCCCGGTGAGCGCTACGGCGAACTGCGCCGCGTCGAGAACCGCTTCAACGGTTCGGTCAACCAGTATTTCCTGTGCGACCGCGGCCGCTTCGGCTATGGCTACGTCAACCGCACCGACCGCCCGCGCCAGCCACATCTGGCCGATGGCACCAAGCTGGGCCTGGATGCTGCCCTGGACAAGGCCGCCGACCTGCTGCGCGGCCGTACCATCGTCGGCATCGGCTCGCCGCGCGCGAGCCTCGAGAGCAACTACGGCCTGCGCGAGCTGGTCGGCGCCGATTACTTCTACTCGGGTATGGAAGCCGGCGAGCTGGCCCGCGTACGCCTGGTACTGGACGTGCTGAACAACAGCCCGCTGCCGGTCCCGACCCTGCGCGACATCGAAGACCACGACGCCGTGTTCGTGCTCGGTGAAGACCTGACCCAGACCGCCGCCCGCGTCGCCCTGGCCGTGCGCCAGGCCACCAAGGGCAAGGCCGAGGCCATGGCCGACGCCATGCGCGTACAGCCCTGGCTCGACGCCGCGGTGAAGAACATCGGCCAGCACGCGCTGTATCCGCTGTTCATCGCCAGCCTGGCTGAAACCAAGCTGGACGACGTCGCCGAGGAGTGCGTGCACGCCGCCCCTGCCGACCTCGCCCGCCTGGGCTTCGCCGTGGCCCACGCCATCGACCCGAGCGCGCCTGCCGTTGCCGGCCTGGACGACGAAGCCAAGGCCCTGGCCCAGCGCATCGCCGACGCCCTGGTCGCCGCCAACCGCCCATTGGTGGTCGCCGGTACTTCCCTGGCCGACCCTGCACTGATCGAAGCCGCCGCCAACATCGCCAAGGCCCTGAAGCTGCGCGAGAAGAACGGCTCGCTGAGCCTGGTCGTGCCTGAGGCCAACAGCCTCGGCATGGCCATGATGGGCGGTGAGTCCGTCGACGCCGCGCTGGACGCCGTCATCAGCGGCAAAGCCGACGCCATCGTGGTGCTGGAGAACGACCTGTACGCCCGCGTACCGGCCGCCAAGGTCGACGCAGCCCTGGCTGCGGCCAAAGTAGTGATCGTCGCCGACCACTCCAAGACCCCGACCGTCGACCGCGCCCACCTGGTGCTGCCGGCCGCCACCTTCGCCGAAGGCGACGGCACCCTGGTCAGCCAGGAAGGCCGTGCCCAGCGCTTCTTCCAGGTGTTCGACCCGCAGTACCTGGACAGCAGCATTCTGGTCCACGAAGGCTGGCGCTGGATGCACGCCCTGCGTGCCACCCTGCTGAACAAGCCGGTCGACTGGACCCAGCTCGACCAGGTCACCAGCGCCTGCGCCGAGGCCGCACCGCAGCTCGCCGGCATCGTCAATGCCGCGCCAAGCGCTGCGTTCCGCATCAAGGGCCTGAAGCTGGCGCGTGAACCGCTGCGCTACTCCGGCCGCACCGCCATGCGCGCCAACATCAGCGTGCACGAGCCGCGCACCCCGCAGGACAAGGACACCGCCTTCGCCTTCTCCATGGAAGGCTACTCGGGCAGCGCCGAGCCGCGCCAGCAGGTTCCGTTCGCCTGGTCCCCGGGCTGGAACTCGCCCCAGGCCTGGAACAAGTTCCAGGACGAGGTCGGTGGCCACCTGCGCGCCGGCGACCCGGGTGTACGCCTGATCGAGTCGCAGGGCGATCGCCTGAACTGGTTCACTGCCATCCCGGGCGCCTTCAACCCGGCCCGCGGTACCTGGACTGCCGTGCCGTTCTACCACCTGTTCGGCAGCGAGGAATCCTCCTCCCGTGCAGCCCCGGTACAAGAGCGCATCCCGGCCGCCTACGTGGCCCTGGCCAAGTCCGAGGCCGACCGCCTGGGCGTCAACGACGGTGCCCTGCTGAGCCTGAACGTGGCCGGCGTGTCGCTGCGCCTGCCGCTGCGCATCAATGAACAGCTGGGCGCAGGCCTGGTCGCCCTGCCGAAAGGCCTGGCCGGTATTCCGCCAGCCATCTTTGGCGCATCCGTCGAAGGCCTGCAGGAGGCAGCACAATGAGCTGGTTCACCCCCGAAGTGATCGATGTGATCCTCACCGTCGTCCGGGCCATCGTGGTCCTGCTGGCGGTGGTGGTCTGCGGCGCGCTGCTCAGCTTCGTCGAGCGCCGCCTGCTGGGCTGGTGGCAGGACCGCTACGGTCCGAACCGTGTCGGCCCGTTCGGCATGTTCCAGATCGCTGCCGACATGCTGAAGATGTTCTTCAAGGAAGACTGGAACCCGCCCTTCGTCGATCGCATGATCTTCACCCTGGCACCGGTGGTGGCCATGAGCGCCCTGCTGATCGCCTTCGTGATCATCCCGATCACCCCATTGTGGGGCGTGGCGGACCTGAACATCGGCCTGTTGTTCTTCTTCGCCATGGCGGGTCTGTCGGTGTACGCCGTGCTGTTCGCCGGCTGGTCGTCGAACAACAAGTACGCCCTGCTCGGCAGCCTGCGTGCCTCGGCCCAGACCGTGTCGTACGAAGTGTTCCTGGGCCTTGCGCTGATGGGCGTGGTGGTTCAGGCCGGCTCGTTCAACATGCGCGACATCGTCGACTACCAGGCGCAGAACCTGTGGTTCATCATTCCGCAGTTCTTCGGCTTCTGCACCTTCTTCATCGCTGGCGTCGCCGTGACCCACCGTCACCCGTTCGACCAGCCGGAAGCGGAACAGGAACTGGCCGACGGCTACCACATCGAATATGCCGGCATGAAATGGGGCATGTTCTTCGTCGGTGAGTACATCGGCATCATCCTGATCTCGGCGCTGCTGGTGACCCTGTTCTTCGGCGGCTGGCACGGCCCGTTCGGCCTGCTGCCACAGGTTCCGTTCCTGTGGTTCGCCCTCAAGACCGCGTTCTTCATCATGCTGTTCATCCTGCTGCGCGCTTCGATCCCGCGCCCACGCTATGACCAGGTGATGGACTTCAGCTGGAAGTTCTGCCTGCCGCTGACCCTGATCAATTTGCTGGTGACCGCTGCGATCGTGCTCTACAACACGCCAGCCGTCGCGGCCCAGTGAGGATTTGACCCATGTTCAAGTATATCGGCGACATCGTTAAGGGCACCGGCACCCAGCTGCGCAGCCTGGCCATGGTGTTCTCCCACGGGTTCCGCAAGCGCGACACCCTGCAATACCCCGAAGAGCCCGTGTACCTGCCGCCGCGCTATCGCGGCCGCATCGTCCTGACTCGAGACCCCGACGGCGAAGAGCGCTGCGTGGCCTGCAACCTCTGCGCGGTGGCCTGCCCGGTTGGCTGCATCTCGCTGCAGAAGGCCGAGACCGAGGACGGCCGCTGGTACCCGGAGTTCTTCCGCATCAACTTCTCGCGCTGCATCTTCTGCGGCCTGTGCGAGGAAGCGTGCCCGACCACCGCGATCCAGCTGACTCCGGATTTCGAAATGGCCGAGTTCAAGCGTCAGGACCTGGTGTACGAGAAGGAAGACCTCCTGATCTCCGGCCCCGGCAAGAACCCTGACTACAACTTCTACCGTGTTGCGGGTATGGCGATCGCTGGCAAGCCGAAAGGCGCTGCGCAGAACGAGGCCGAGCCGATCAACGTGAAGAGCTTGCTCCCATAAGGACAGAAAGATGGAATTCGCTTTCTACTTCGCATCCGGGATCGCCGTGGTCTCCACCCTTCGGGTGGTGACCGGCACCAACCCCGTGCACGCCCTGCTCTACCTGATCATTTCCCTGATCTCCGTGGCGATGATCTTCTTCTCCCTGGGTGCGCCGTTCGCCGGCGCCCTGGAAGTGATCGCCTATGCCGGCGCCATCATGGTGCTGTTCGTCTTCGTGGTGATGATGCTCAACCTCGGGCCGGCCTCGGTCGCCCAGGAACGTGGCTGGCTCAAGCCAGGCATCTGGGCGGGGCCTGTGGTCCTGGCTGCCCTGCTGCTGCTCGAGCTGCTCTACGTGCTGTTCGCCGAGCCAAGCGGCGCAGCCATCAGCGGTACCACCGTGGATGCCAAGGCCGTGGGCATCAGCCTGTTCGGCCCGTACCTGCTGGTGGTCGAACTGGCCTCGATGCTGCTGCTCGCCGCAGCCGTCACGGCCTTCCACCTGGGCCGCAACGAGGCGAAGGAGTAAATCATGGGTGCTATCCCTCTCGAGCACGGTCTGGCAGTCGCCGGTATTCTGTTCTGCCTCGGTCTGGTCGGCCTGATGGTCCGCCGCAACATCCTCTTCGTACTCATGAGCCTGGAAGTCATGATGAACGCCTCTGCCCTGGCGTTCATCGTCGCCGGTGCCCGTTGGGTCCAACCCGACGGCCAGGTGATGTTCATTCTGGTGATCAGCCTGGCAGCCGCCGAGGCCAGCATTGGCCTGGCGATCCTGCTGCAGCTGTATCGCCGCTTCCACACTCTCGACATCGATGCTGCCAGTGAGATGCGCGGATGAACCTTCTCTTCCTGACTTTCGTCTTCCCCCTGATCGGCTTCCTGCTGCTGTCGTTCTCCCGCGGGCGGTTCTCGGAGAACCTGTCCGCGCTGATCGGCGTCGGCTCTGTCGGCCTCTCGGCCGCCGTGGCCGCCTACGTGATCTGGCAGTTCAATGTCGCGCCGCCTGAAGGTGGCGCGTACAGCCAGCTGCTGTGGCAGTGGATGTCGGTGGACGGCTTCGCGCCGAACTTCACCCTTTACCTGGACGGCCTGTCGGTCACCATGCTCGGCGTGGTCACCGGTGTGGGCTTCCTGATCCACCTGTTCGCTTCCTGGTACATGCGCGGCGAAGCCGGTTACTCGCGCTTCTTCTCGTACACCAACCTGTTCATCGCCAGCATGCTGTTCCTGGTGCTGGGCGACAACCTGCTGTTCATCTACTTCGGCTGGGAAGGCGTGGGCCTGTGCTCGTACCTGTTGATCGGTTTCTACTACAGCAACCGCAACAACGGTAACGCGGCACTGAAGGCCTTCATCGTCACCCGTATCGGCGACGTGTTCATGGCCATCGGCCTGTTCATCCTGTTCGCCCAGCTCGGTACGCTGAACGTGCAGGAACTGCTGGTGCTGGCACCGCAGAAATTCCAGGCTGGCGACACCTGGATGATCCTGGCCACCCTGATGCTGCTCGGTGGTGCGGTCGGTAAATCGGCCCAGCTGCCGCTGCAGACCTGGCTGGCCGACGCAATGGCCGGCCCGACTCCGGTCTCCGCGCTGATCCACGCCGCCACCATGGTGACCGCGGGCGTCTACCTGATCGCCCGTACCCATGGCCTGTTCCTGCTGGCGCCGGACATCCTGCACCTGGTAGGCATCGTCGGTGGTGTGACCCTGGTCCTGGCCGGTTTCGCCGCGCTGGTGCAGACCGACATCAAGCGTATCCTCGCCTACTCGACCATGAGCCAGATCGGCTACATGTTCCTGGCCCTGGGCGTCGGTGCCTGGGAAGGCGCGATCTTCCACCTGATGACCCACGCCTTCTTCAAGGCCCTGCTGTTCCTTGCCTCCGGTGCGGTGATCGTCGCCTGCCACCACGAGCAGAACATCTTCAAGATGGGCGGGCTGTGGAAGAAGCTGCCGCTGGCCTACGCCAGCTTCGTGGTCGGTGGCGCCGCCCTGGCCGCCCTGCCGATCCTGACCGCCGGCTTCTATTCCAAGGACGAGATCCTCTGGGAAGCCTTCGCCAGCGGCCACACCGGCCTGCTGTACGCTGGCCTGGTCGGTGCGTTCATGACCTCGCTGTACACCTTCCGCCTGATCTTCATCGCCTTCCACGGCGAAGCGAAGACCGAGGCCCATGCCGGTCACGGGATTTCCCACTGGCTGCCGCTGGGCGTGCTGATCGTGCTGTCGACCTTCGTCGGCGCCTGGATCCACCCACCGCTGGCAGGTGTGCTGCCGCAGAGCGTCGGCCATGCCGGTGGCGAAGCCCAGCACTCGCTGGAAATCGTCTCCGGTGCCATCGCCATCGCCGGTATCCTGTTGGCCGCGGTGCTGTTCCTGGGCAAGCGTACCCTGGTCACGGCCATCGCAAACAGCGGCATCGGCCGCGTCCTGTCGGCCTGGTGGTTCGCTGCCTGGGGCTTCGACTGGATCTACGACAAGCTGTTCGTCAAACCTTACCTGCTGATCAGCCACCTCCTGCGCAAGGACCCGGTTGACCGCAGCATCGGCCTGATTCCTCGGATGGCTCGCGGCGGTCACGTCGCCATGAGCAAGACCGAGACCGGCCAGCTGCGTTGGTACACAGCCTCCATCGCCGTGGGTGCCGTACTGGTACTGGGCGCCGTGGTAGTGGCGGCGGTATGACTATGAACCTTGCGAACCTTGCGACTCTGCGAAAGGAAACGAACCCGTCATGATTCTGCCTTGGCTGATCCTGATTCCCTTCATCGGCGGCCTCCTGTGCTGGCTGGGTGAGCGCTTCGGCACCACCCTGCCCCGCTGGATCGCGCTGCTGACCATGTCCCTGCTGCTCGGCATCGGCCTGTGGCTGTGGGGTAACGGCGACTACACCCTGGCCCCGGCCCCGGGCGCCGAACCTGCCTGGACCCTCGAATACAAGGTCGAGTGGATCAAGCGCTTCGGCATCAGCATCCACCTGGCCCTCGATGGCCTGTCGCTGCTGATGATCCTGCTCACCGGCCTGCTGGGTGTGCTGTCGGTCCTGTGTTCCTGGAAAGAGATCCAGCGCCACGTCGGCTTCTTCCACCTCAACCTGATGTGGATTCTCGGTGGCGTGGTCGGTGTGTTCCTGGCCCTGGACCTGTTCCTGTTCTTCTTCTTCTGGGAAATGATGCTGGTGCCGATGTACTTCCTCATCGCGCTCTGGGGTCACAGCTCCGCGGATGGCAAGAAGACCCGGATCTACGCCGCGACCAAGTTCTTCATCTTCACCCAGGCCAGCGGCCTGATCATGCTGGTGGCGATCCTTGGCCTGGTGCTGGTGAACTACAACGCCACCGGCGTCATCACCTTCAACTACAGCGACCTGCTCAAGGCCGAGCTGCCAGCCGGCACCGAGTTCCTGCTGATGCTGGGCTTCTTCATCGCCTTCGCGGTGAAGCTGCCGGTGGTGCCGTTCCACTCCTGGCTGCCTGACGCTCACGCCCAGGCACCGACCGCAGGCTCCGTGGACCTGGCAGGTATTCTGCTGAAGACTGCGGCCTACGGCCTGCTGCGCTTCGCCCTGCCGCTGTTCCCGAACGCCTCGGCCGAGTTCGCGCCAATCGCCATGACCCTGGGCCTGATCGGCATCTTCTATGGTGCCTTCCTGGCCTTTGCGCAAACCGACATCAAGCGCCTGGTCGCATTCTCCAGCGTTTCGCATATGGGCTTCGTACTGATCGGCATCTACTCCGGCAGCCAGCAGGCCCTGCAAGGCGCCGTGATCCAGATGCTGGCCCACGGCCTGTCGGCCGCCGCGCTGTTCATCCTGGCCGGCCAGCTGTACGAGCGCCTGCACACCCGTGACATGCGCCAGATGGGCGGCCTGTGGCACCGCATCGCCTACCTGCCGGCGATCAGCCTGTTCTTCGCTGCTGCATCGCTGGGCCTGCCGGGTACCGGCAACTTCGTGGGCGAGTTCCTGATCCTGATCGGCAGCTTCGCCAGCGTACCGTGGATCACCGTGATCGCCACCACTGGCCTGGTCTTCGGTTCGGTCTACTCGCTGATCATGATCCACCGCGCCTACTTCGGCCCGGCCAAGGCCGATACCGTCCTGGCCGGCATGGACGGTCGCGAGCTGATCATGGTCCTGGGCCTGGCGGGCCTGCTGATCCTGCTGGGCGTGTACCCGCAGCCGTTCCTGGACACCTCTGCCGCCACCATGAGCGGTGTGCAGCAGTGGCTCGGTTCCGCTTTCACTCAACTCGCTTCGGCCCGGTAAGAGCGCTATGGAATTCACCACTCAACACTTCATCGCATTGGCGCCGATGCTCATCACCACCGTGACCACGGTGGTGGTGATGCTGGCGATCGCCTGGAAGCGCAATCACTCGCAGACCTTCCTGCTGTCCACCGTGGGCCTGAACCTGGCCCTGCTGTCGATCCTCCCGGCACTGAAGGTCGCGCCGCTGGCGGTCACCTCGCTGGTGACCATCGACAAGTTCGCCTGCCTGTACATGGCCCTGATCCTGGTGGCCACGCTCGCCTGCGTCACCCTTGCCCACGCCTACCTGGGCGAAGGTGCCAAGGGCTACCCGGGCAACCGTGAAGAGCTGTACCTGCTGCTGCTGATGTCTGCCCTGGGCGGCCTGGTGCTGGTCAGCGCCAACCACCTGGCCGGCCTGTTCATCGGCCTGGAGCTGCTGTCGGTACCCGTCTACGGCCTGGTGGCGTACGCCTTCTTCAACAAGCGTTCGCTGGAAGCCGGCATCAAGTACATGGTGCTCTCGGCCGCAGGCTCGGCCTTCCTGCTGTTCGGCATGGCCCTGCTGTACGCCGACGCCGGCAGCCTGACCTTCGACCAGATCGGCAAGGCCCTGGCCAGCACCAGCATGCCAAGCCTGCTGGCCCAGCTGGGCCTGGGCATGATGCTGGTCGGCCTGGCGTTCAAGCTGTCGCTGGTACCCTTCCATCTGTGGACCCCAGACGTGTACGAAGGTGCTCCGGCGCCGGTCGCCGCCTTCCTGGCCACGGCCAGCAAGGTCGCGGTATTCGCCGTGGTCGTGCGCCTGTTCATGCTCTCCCCCGCTGCCAGCAGCGGAGTGCTGAGCACCGTGCTGGCCGTGATCGCCGTCGCCTCGATCATCATCGGCAACTTGCTGGCGCTGACCCAGAGCAACCTCAAGCGCCTGCTCGGTTACTCGTCCATCGCCCACTTCGGCTACCTGGTCATCGCCCTGGTGGCGAGCAAGGGCCTGGCGACCGAGGCCATCGGTGTCTACCTGGTCACCTACGTGATCACCAGCCTGGGCGCCTTCGGCGTGATCACCCTGATGTCCTCGCCTTATGCCGGCCGTGACGCCGACGCCCTGTACGAGTACCGCGGCCTGTTCTGGCGCCGTCCGTACCTGACCGCGGTGCTGACCGTGATGATGCTGTCGCTGGCCGGTATCCCGCTGACCGCAGGCTTCATCGGCAAGTTCTACATCATCGCCACCGGCGTCGAATCGCACCTGTGGTGGTTGGTCGGCGCCCTGGTGATCGGTAGCGCCATCGGCGTCTATTACTACCTGCGCGTCATGGTCACCCTGTACCTGGTCGAACCGAACCTGCGTCGCCACGACGCCCCGCTGAAGTGGGAACAGCGCACCGGCGGCGTCATGCTGCTGGCCATCGCGATTCTTGCCTTCGTCTTGGGTGTGTACCCGCAGCCTCTGCTGGAAATGGTGCAACAAGCCGGCCTGCAACTGATCGGCTGATCACCCACCCAAAACAAAACACCCCGCTCATGCGGGGTGTTTTGTTTTGGAGTTCTTATTACGGTGCGCTGGCGATCACGCCGCACCGGAAGCAGTCGTAACGCTGCGGGCGGTCTTTCGTGGCCGCCCCGGATTATTGGCTGCCCGGCGCAACTCACCGCCCGCACTTGGAAGGTGGACATCCGGGTTCGGCATGCCGCTGGGAGACAACTCATGGGTCATCTCGAACTGGGCGCGGACCGACCAACCGCAGGCTTCGTTGACACATTGCAGGTAAGCGATCCGGAGAAAGACGTGACGCCCTTCACTGGTTCGGATCCGCATCTTGCCGCTGCAATGCGGGCATACCAGTTTGTAGCTACTCATAGGAGCCTCCCGCCGTCCTTCAGGGAAATCTTCGAACCGCTGAGCACCTTGAGGCAGCCCTGCACACTCATACTTAGCGCCTCGCACAGCCCTCGTAAGGAAATTCGACAGTTGCAGTAAGCATATGCCAATGCACCTATAAGTGTTTTCAACAAATTCATATTACTTACCATTCTATGCTGAGTGGAATCCTGCCAATGTAATGGGATGAACGTTGATCGCAGTGAAACAACAGCCATCACACGATACTCATATTGAGTAATACTTCCGCATCGCAACAACAGAGCCGGGCAGCCCTGCCCTCTTAGCTTATCGCGCCAGATCACTCCATAATCTTGCGTGGGAATTATCGTAGGCGCATACCCAAATATATGTAGTCCTTTTCATCGCAGCCATATTTCGTGCCATCCACGCTGAGTGAGATATCGCCAATATATTCATATTGCATACCTTTGCCTACAAATCTTATCACTACTCTTCCATGGTATTCACAATGAGTAAAACCTGCATTGCTGCGATATTGAATCGACTGAAGCTGATTGCTGGTTGCACAACCGACATCGAGCTTGCCAAAACGTTGGGGATCAGCCCGCAAACCCTGAGCAGTTGGAAAGTGCGTGGGCGCATCCCGTATTCACTGTGTGTCGCACTGGCCGAACAACATGATTTGTCACTGGACTGGTTATTGTTGGGCGATGGCAACCAGGCTCGAACACCCACAGCCCCACAGGCGGAGACCTCGACATCAGGCTGGGAGGCGGACCTGCTCGTGCAATTGAGGGAGCTGTCCGACCTGGACCTGCAAACCATTCGCGCGACCGTGCAGGACAAGCTGCGGATCTATCAGTTGGAACGTCGCCTTGAAGAGCTTGCAAGCCGTCCCGACAGTCATTGAACTAGCCTCCCTTGCGCCAGCGCCGGATGATGTCCTGCAGGTCCGCGTGGTCCACCCAGTGCATGACCTTGATGCTGATGGGAATGACAACCAGGGCTGCGACGAATGCGGCGACACCGCTGGACAGGGAGGGCACCAATGACAGCACGAACGGCGTGAAGAGGTAGCCAACGCCACCTGCCAATGCCAGGGCGACCATGCGTTGCCAGACCTTCAACCGATCATCGTTGCTCAGAATGCCCCAATGCCTTAGTCGACGTCGTGAGCTGCTGACCAGCCAGGCCCCCAGCATCGCGCCGAACATGGCATTGAGGTCCAGGCTGGTCGGCCCGCCAACCTCCTGGAGGTGCTCCAGGATCGGCAGGGCTGTCTCTAACATGTCATTCATGGGACACCTCCTTGCGTAATGGCGCGCCCAGAGCAACCTCGGTGACATGGCGAGCCAAGGCGCTGCGGGTACCCGCTTCCACCAGCCGCAGGTAACAGGTCGAAAGCGCCCTGCCCTGGTCGTGCCGGGCGACATCGATGAGCCGCCTGTAGCCACGCTCACGCAGGCACCGCCGCCATTGGGCGAATTCCTGCGCTGCCAGTTCAACGGATGCCCTGGCAGCGACTTCCAGTTGTGTATCGCTGATTTCAGGTGGAAGGTGCAGGCGGTTACGCAATACATCCAGTTCGATACGTGGCCAGAACAGATCGTGGCAAGCCAGGTAGCGCGAACCCTGGAGTTGGGAATCGTCCTCGGTAGTTGCTGAAGCGTTGCTGTTCATCGGCGGCCTCCTTCTCACTGGTCTTTCAGCAGGCCATACCGCAAGGCCTTGATCACCGCCGCGACCCGGGTATTTACAGCAAACTTGCGTAGGATATTGCTGATATGAAAGTTAACGGTCGACTCTTTACAACCCACAATCTGGCCAATTTCCCAAGAGGTCTTGCCATAAGCGCACCAAAGCAGAACTTCCTTTTCCCTTGGCGTGAGGTGGATGGACTGCTCGTCGACAGAGTCGGACTTCAGTTGGCTTTGCAGATTCATTGGACGCTCTCCGTACGTTCATAACTCGCCCGAAAGGGGCTTCGCAGTTGCTGTGCATGCACCTTACGAATGAGAGAGCAGCTCACTCCAGCACTTGGAGTTGTAAAAGCGCGCCTGACAAAAACGCCGGTCATTTACCTCGTGCGCTTTTGGATTATTCGACGTGCTCTGGTGGATTTTTCGCGCGTCTGAGGAAGGTTTCCGCCTGAAAATTGCCTGGAGTTCCACGATGCGTCCCGTTTCACCTGTCACTTGCGCTGTCGGCGTGCTGGCTATCTGCGCCTGCAGCCCTGATCTGGCGGCGGCTCCCGTGGAGCTGGACGAGGTATTGATCCAGGAACAGCAAGGCGAGCTGGAACAGGCCGCGCAGCGTCTGCGGGAAACGCCCGGCGCAACCAACCTGGTCGACATGCAACGGGTGGATCAAGGGCGCGTTGCCACCAACCAGGACGTGCTCGCCTATCAACCAGGGGTCTTCGCCCAATCAGCTGGCAACGATGGCATCAAGCTGTCGATCCGTGGCTCGGGGATCAACCGCGCCCCTGGAGCCCACGGCTCCGGGGTCTATACGATGTTCGACGGCCTGCCGCTGACCGGCCCCGGGGGCACGCCCTATGAGCTGTTCGAGCCACTGTGGCTGAGCCGTGCCGAAGTGCTGCGCGGCGCCAACGGGTTCGACCAGGGCGCCTTGGCCCTGGGCGGCGCGATCAACTATGTGACCCATACCGGCCATGACGCCGCGCCTTTGCAGCTGCGTTATGAAGTCGGCAGCCGCGGCTACGCCCATCGGCACATCAGCTCTGGCCAGGTGCTGGGTGACCTGGACTATTATCTCGCCCTGACCGATACCGAATACGACGGTTACCAGGCGCACAGCAGCGGCAGTGCCAAGGGCATTGCCGCCAATATCGGCTATCGCTTCAACGCCAATCTGGAAACGCGCTTCTACCTGCGCTACCGGGAGACCGAGAACGAGTTGGCCGGGCGCTTGACCAAGCAGCAGATCAAGCACGACCCACGGGCGGCCAACCCGGCGTACCTGACGCGTGACGACAGCCGTCCACAGCCAGGCAGCACTTGGTTGGCCAACAAGACCACGTTCTACCTGGACGATGATTCACACCTTGAGGCAGGGTTGGTCTACCACGACTATCCGATGGATCTGCGCGAGGGCCCGATGCGTCTGAAAGTCGCCTATACCGATGTCAGCGGGACACTTAACTATGTACGCCGCGATACCCTGCTTGGCCATCAGAGCAAGACCACCGTCGGTTGGCGCACGACCAAGCACCTACCCAACAGTGGGGCTTCTCAGTTCGTACGCGATGGCGACGCCTTCGGCCCCCGCAGCCGTGATTTCAGCTACCAGGGGTCGGACACCGTATTTCACCTTGGCAATGATCTGGAACTGGTGCCAGACCTCTGGCTGACCACCGGCCTGGCAATGATCTACACCCGCCGCGAAAGTGACGTCACCTACCCCGCCAACGGCGACAAGGTCAGCCAACACGACTGGGACTATGCACCGCGCCTGGGCCTGCGTTACGACATCGACCCGCAATTGCAGGTCTATGGCAACCTGAGCCGATCGGTCGAGCCGCCACACCCGTGGTCGCTCATCTGGAGCTCGACCGTTGCCACCCAGCCGATCGAAATGCAAAACCAGACCGCCACCACACTGGAGCTGGGCGCGCGCGGCGATTCGGCCTTGGGCGATTGGGACCTGGCCTGGTACTACTCACGGGTACGTCACGAACTATTGGCCGTGGAAATCGTGCAAGGTGCTCCAGCCAAGGAATTCAACGCCAGCCCCACCGTCCACCAAGGCATCGAGGCCGGCCTGGACAGCACCCTGTGGGAGCAGGCCGGTATCGGCAGGCTCTCTCTGCGCCAGGCCTACACGTTCAGCGACTTCCACTACCGTGACGACGATAGGTTCGGCGGCAACCGCCTGCCGGGCATTCCCATGCACTACTACCAGGCCGAGGTGCGCTACGACTGGCCCAGCGGGTTCTATGCCGGGCTCAACACCCAGATGGCGTCCAAGGTTCAGGTCGACTATGCCAACAGCAACCATGCCGACGCCTACGCCCTGCTCGGTGCACGGCTGGGCTGGAATTCGCCCACGCAGGATTGGCAGACCTGGCTGGACCTGCGCAACCTGACCAACAAACGCTATGCCGCCACAGTCACCCCTGGGTATGACGATCAAGGCCAGGACAAGCCGCGTTCCACACCCGGCGAAGGGTTCGCCGTGTATGCGGGTGTGTCCTACAGCTTGCGCTGACCGTTACGACGGCAGTTGCACCTGCATCCGACTGCCGGTGAAGATCGCCCAGCTGGACATGAACAGCGCGGCGATCAGCGGCCCGATGACGAAACCGTTCAGGCCAAATACCGCCAGGCCGCCAATGGTTGAAATCAGGATCAGGTAATCGGGCATGCGAGTATCCTTGCCCACCAGGATAGGGCGCAGCACGTTGTCCACCAGGCCGATCACCAGCACGCCGAAGGCGATCAGCACCACACCCGGCACGATTGCGCCGGTGGCAAGGAAGTAAGCGGCCACCGGCCCCCAGACCATGGCGGAGCCCACCGCCGGCAGCAATGAAAGAAAAGCCATCAGCACGCCCCACACCAGCGCGCTGGGAATGCCCAGCACCCAAAAGATCAGCCCGCCCAAGGCGCCCTGGGTCACCGCCACGAGCAGGTTGCCCTTGACCGTAGCCCGCACCACACGGCTGAACTTGAGCTGCAAGCGGCGCTTTTGCTGTTCGGGCAATGGCACGGCCATACGCACCTTGCGCGCCAGCTCCGCCCCCTCGCGCAGGAAGAAGAACAACAGATAGAGCATCACGCCAAAGCTCACCAGGAAGTCGAAGGTTCCCTGGCCAAAGCTGAACGCCTGGCTGGCCAGGAACTGGCTGCCTTGCATGGCCCATTTGGTGATCTTCTCGCGCAGCCCCTCCAGATCGCCCATGCCCATGCGCTCCAGGCCGTTTTGGGCGAAGGAGGGCAATAGCGTCTTGACCCCTTCGATGTGGCCAGCGATGTCCAGCTCGCCTTTCTCGATGCGCTGGTAGATCGTCGCGCCCTCTTGCACCAGCAGGGCGCTGATGATGATCACCGGCAGCACGGCGATCAGCAGGCACACCAGCAGGGTGACCGCCGCCGCCAGGTTGCGTCGGCGCCCCAGGCGCAGCACCAGGTCACGTTGCAGCGGGGCAAACAGGATAGCGAGGATCACCGCCCAGAACACCGCGCCGTAGAACGGCAGCAGGATCCACACGAAGGCGATGCTCACCAGCGCCAGGAGCACGGCCAAGGCCTTGTTCTGCAATGCGGTCTCGTTCATGGGTATTCCTCGTGGGCTCAATCATTTAGTGCCCACACCGCGCCCAAAAGTGCCGTTGATCTACGTCAATATCGCCGCGTCGAACAGGCCGTAGCATCCGCGCCTTTTGCCCCTGGTGCGCCCATGACCCTTCTTGCCAAGCCCGAATTGCTGGCCCCTGCCGGCACCCTCAAGACCATGCGCTACGCCTTCGCCTATGGTGCCGATGCGGTCTATGCCGGCCAGCCGCGCTACAGCCTGCGGGTGCGCAACAACGAATTCGACCATGCCAATCTGGCGCTGGGCATCCAGGAGGCCCATGCCCTGGGCAAGCGTTTCTACGTGGTCGTCAACATCGCCCCGCACAACGCCAAGCTCAAGACCTTTCTCAAAGACCTGGCACCGGTGATCGAAATGGCGCCGGATGCCCTGATAATGTCCGACCCTGGCCTGATCATGCTGGTGCGCCGGCATTTCCCGGACATGCCCATCCACCTTTCGGTGCAGGCCAACACCGTGAACTGGGCCAGCGTCCAGTTCTGGCAGCACCAAGGCGTGGCCCGGGTAATTCTGTCGCGCGAGCTGTCGCTGGAGGAGATCGAGGAGATCCGCCGAGAGGTGCCCGACATGGAGCTGGAAGTGTTCGTTCACGGCGCCTTGTGCATGGCCTATTCCGGGCGTTGCCTGTTGTCGGGCTACCTCAATCGTCGCGATGCCAACCAGGGCACCTGTACCAATGCCTGCCGCTGGAAATACCAGGCAACAGCGGCCACCGAGAACGCCACAGGCGAGATCGTCCACGAAGTCGAACCGACCCTGGGCCTGGGGGCACCCACCGCCCAGGTATTCCTGCTCCAGGAAGGCAACCGCGCAGGCGAAGACCTGCCCGCCTTCGAGGACGAACATGGCACCTACATCATGAATGCCAAGGACCTGCGCGCCATCCAGCATGTGGAACGGCTGGCCCGCATGGGCGTGCACTCGTTGAAGATCGAGGGCCGGACCAAGTCGCACTTCTACTGCGCACGCGCCGTGCAATCGTACCGCCAGGCCATCGATGATGCCGTGGCCGGGCGCCCGTTCGACCTGGCACTGATGGACAACCTGGAATCCCTGGCCCAACGCGGCTACACCGAAGGCTTCCTGCGACGCCATGTGCACGACGAGTATCAGAACTACCAGCGTGGCAATTCCGTATCCGAGCGCCAGCAATTCGTCGGCGAACTGACCGGCGCTCGGGTGGCCGGGTTGGCCGAGGTCAAGGTCAAGAACCGTTTTGCCGTGGGCGATCACCTGGAGCTGATGACACCTCGCGGCAACTACCACTTCGATCTGGATCGCCTGAGCGATCGCCAGCAACAGGCGATCCAGGTGGCTCCCGGTGATGGCCATGTGGTCTATCTGCCGATCCCGGAGCAGGTACCGCTCGAGCATGGCTTGCTGATGCGTGACCTGGACCCGGGGCAAAGTGCCACCTGACAACGCTGTAATCCTGCCTTCAGCTCAATGACAGCCGGTACAGGCGAGCATGGCACCCAGCGCAATCGACCACCGCTCGCGCTGCACCTGGTGCCGGCTTGCGCTATGCTGCGGGCCACACCCGCCAGGCTGCCTGCACGCCTGCGTTTGAAGAGGAGTTTCACCATGCTGCGCAAACACCTGCTCCCCCTCGGCCTGCTGGCGATTTCCAGCCTGGCCCAGGCCGCCGAGACCATCGATGTCTACCGCGACCCCAATTGCGGCTGCTGCAAGGCGTGGATCAGCCACCTGCGCGACAACGGCTTCACCGTCAATGACCATGTCGAGCCGAACATGAGCGAAGTCAAGCAGCGCCTGGGCGTGGCGCCGCGCCTGGCCTCGTGCCACACCGGCGTGATCGATGGCAAGTTCGTCGAAGGTCATGTGCCGGCCGAGCAGGTTCGCCTGCTGGCCAAGCGCAAAGACCTCAAGGGCATCGCGGTCCCGGGCATGCCCATGGGCTCGCCCGGTATGGAAATGGGCGACCACAAGGACCACTACCAGGTCATCGGCCTGACCCGCGAGGGCAAGGACGAAGTACTGGCCGACTATTGATGCTCAGCCTCGGGGCGCTGTTTCTCAGCGCCTTCGGCGCCGCCACGCTGCTGCCGTTGCAATCGGAAGCTGTACTGGTGGGGCTGTTGTTGCGGGAGCCGGCCGCCTGGGCGACCTTACTGCTGGTGGCCACCCTGGGCAACGTGTTGGGTTCGATCGTCAATTGGCTCCTGGGCCGTGCGATCGAGCACCTGCGCGAGCGACGCTGGTTCCCGTTCAACGCCTCTCAACTCGAACGTGCGCAGCAACGCTACCGGCGCTGGGGGCAATGGTCGTTGCTGTTGAGCTGGATGCCTGTGATCGGCGACCCCCTCACCCTGATTGCCGGCATCATGCGCGAACCCTTCTGGCGTTTCGTGCTGCTGGTCACCCTGGCCAAGGGTGGACGCTACCTGATGTTGGCCATGCTCACCCTGGGTTGGCTACACGGCCGGTGACATCTTTTGCCGATCGGGCCGTCAACTGACTGCTAAAGTCGCCTATTCCTACATGGCCCTACACGGAGTGCCCCCATGCTGCGCGCAACCTCCCTGGCTCTGGCCTGCCTCCTCGGCAGCCCCGTCCTCGCCGCCCCGGCGCCGACCTACGGCAAGCAACTCGAAGGTTTCGACTACCCGCATCCCCTCAAGCACTACGACTTCCAGTCCCAAGGCCAAGCGATGCAAATGGGCTACATGGACGTGCCTGCAAAAGGCAAGGCCAATGGCCGCAGCGTGGTGTTGATGCACGGCAAGAACTTCTGTGCCGCTACCTGGGAGACCACCCTGGACGCGTTGAGCCAGGCTGGCTACCGCGTCATCGCTCCGGACCAGATCGGCTTTTGCACCTCCAGCAAGCCGGCGCACTATCAATACAGCTTCCAGCAACTGGCGCAAAACACCCATGCCTTGCTCGAGCACCTGGGGATCAAGCAGGCGATCATCCTGGGTCACTCCACCGGCGGCATGCTCGCCACCCGTTATGCCTTGATGTACCCCACGCAGGTCCAGCGCCTGGCCATGGTCAACCCGATCGGCCTGGAGGACTGGAAGGCCCTGGGCGTGCCCTATCGCAGCGTGGACCAGTGGTACCAGCGCGAACTCAAGCTCGATGCCGACGGGGTGCGCAACTATGAGCGCAACACCTATTACGCCGGGCGCTGGAAGCCGGAATACGAACGCTGGGTACAGATGCTGGTCGGCCTGAACCAAGGGCCGGGGCATGAGGCAGTGGCGTGGAACTCGGCACTGATCTACGACATGATCTTCACCCAGCCGGTTTACTACGAATTCAAGGACCTGCAGATGCCGACCCTGCTACTGATCGGCGACCAGGACACCACGGCCATCGGCAGCGATATCGCCTCGCCCGAGGTAAAGGCCCGGCTGGGCAAGTACAAGGCGCTGGGGCCGAAGGTGGCCGAGTTGATACCTCAAGGGGAACTGGCGACATTCGAAGGCCTGGGGCATGCGCCACAGATAGAGGAACCGGCGCGCTTCCACAAGGCGTTGGTCGATTGGCTGGAGCGCTAGGCCCGGTCGCCGGCAGACGCCGCTATACCTGTGTGGGGCTTGCCCCGCGATTGGTCGCCAAGGGTACGTACCCTGCGCCTTCAGCTCCCACCCCAGATCAACGCCTCGCTCCAACCAAGCTCGGCAAAGTCATCGGCCCGCAAGCTAGCCTCTTCTTCGCAGAAGAACTCATCCAGTTGCGGCGGATGCACGGAGGTATCGCTGAGCATCGCATGCACCTGGCCCCGATGATGGATCTGGTGTTCGAACAGGTGCGCCAGCAGGCGCAGACGGGACTCGCGCTGCAAGCGATCCGGGCGCACGATGCTCACGTAACGCTGCAACTGGTCGTCCTGCAGCGACCGGCAATAGGCGATGAGTCGATGATCGGCCTGGGCCTGCTCGGCGAGCAGGTCGGTGCAGGTGGCAAAGGGTTGCTCTGGCTCGAAAAAGCGCTCACCGTCCGGGCCTGGCGCTTCGCCGCGCTGCTCGCATTCCAGCGCGTGCAGGTAGAACCAGTCCACCGTCAACAGATGGTTGAGCGTGGCCTTGATCGAAGGGAAGAAGCTGCAACGGGGGGCGACGAACTCGTCGTGGGTCAGTTGCAGGCACGCCTTGTACAGGCGATGGTTGGCCCAGCCATTGTTGTAGGCCTGGGTCAGCAGATGATGCGACAGCGGCTCCATGGTCGGCTCCTTCAGACGAAGCGTTGCAGTTGCATCTCCCGTAGCCGGCTCAGGGTTCGCTGGAACGGGAACGCCAGATACCCTTGAGTGTAGAGTGCTTCGAGCGGTACTTCGGCTTCCAGGTACAGGGCGACCCGACGGTCGTAGCATTCGTCGACCAGGGCGATGAAGCGCCGCACACTGTCGTCCTTGGGTGCCAGGGTCGGCAGTTCGCGGTCCCCGGCAACCACTCGTTCGGCGCCATCTTCGGTGCCACGGGCGATGCGCCCGGCCTGCTGTTGCCCCCCGAGCGCCGGGATACCTTCGACCAGGATCGCCGAAAACAGGTCGCACAGGGCCATGAACTCCATGGCTGCCAGGGGTTGCTCGCACAGGTCGCTGAAGCGACACCACACAACGGCGTCGCTGCGTCGTACCACGTTGACTTGGCGAACGCCGATCGACAGGGGCGCCTCGGTGCCGGCATCGCCTTGGCTCAGTTGGTGAAACATTGCAGGCAGAGCACTGGGTCGCCCCGGTTCGGCCACCCAGTAGCGCGGGTGCGACGCACCGGGGTGCAGGCGATGGTCCTGTTCACCGGCCACGGGCAGGACGCGCATATGCCGCTCGATGGCAGCGATGGCCGGCAGGAAGCGCTCGCGGTTGAAGCCGTCGCGGTAGAGCTGCTCGGGAGGCTGGTTGGACGTCGCCACGACCACCACGCCCTGGTCGAACAGGGTCTGGAACAGACGGCCCAAGATGATCGCGTCGCCAATATCGCTGACGAACAGCTCATCGAAGCACAACACGCGGATCTCTTGCGCCAATGCCCGGGCCAACGCCTGCAACGGGTCGGCAGTGCCGTTGAGCTGGAACAGCCGTTGATGCACCCAGGCCATGAAATGGTGGAAATGCTGGCGCCGCGCCGGTATTTGCAGGGCTCGATGGAACTGGTCCATCAGCCAGGTCTTGCCACGCCCGACCGGGCCCCAGAGATAGACCCCCTGTGTGGGCCGGCCCTGGCGCAGTGCCTCGAAGCAGGCCTGGAGCTCGCCAACTGCCAGGGCCTGGGCGGCATCGGGGACGAATCCATCCGCGTCCAGTGCCTGACGGTAGAGGGTTTGCGGGTCGAGTGACATGCTGGATGCCCCTGGGCAAAAGCGCCATGGTACCCGGCGCAGCAGCCCTATGGGCAGCCGATTTACAGCATCCAGGGCCGGTGGCTTGTCAGTGCTCGCTCAAGCCGACCTTGAGCAACGCGCCATCTTCGGCGTCGGTCAATAGATACAGGTAGCCATCCGGCCCTACACGCACGTCACGGATGCGTGCCTCCAACTCCCCGAGCAGGCGCTCCTGGTGAACCACCTTGTCGCCGTCGAGCTGCAAGCGGATCAGTTCGCGGGATACCAGCGCGCCGATGAACAGGTTATGGTCCCAAGCCTTGAAGGTCGGGCTGTCATAGAAGGCCATGCCGCTGATGCCCGGCGATTTTTCCCATACATGGTGCGGGGGCTGGGTGCCCTCCGCATGCGTGCCCTTGGCCTCAGGAATTGGCAGCAACGAATAGTTGATTCCGTGGGTGGCGATCGGCCACCCATAGTTCTTGCCCGGTTGCGGGATGTTGATTTCGTCGCCCCCTCGGGGGCCGTGTTCATGGGTCCATAGCTGGCCGGTCCAGGGGTTGAGAGCGGCGCCCTGCTGGTTGCGATGGCCGTAGGACCAGATTTCTGGCCGCACATTGGCCTGGCCAACGAAGGGGTTGTCCTTGGGCACTTCGCCATCCGGCAGAATCCGTACGATCTTGCCCTGCAGTTTGTCCAAGTCCTGGGCGGTGGCGCGCTGGTTGTTCTCCCCCAAGGCGACGAACAAGTAGCCGTCATGATCGAATACCAGCCGCGAACCGAAGTGGATGCCATCGGACAGCTTGGGCTGCTGGCGGAAGATCACAGTGAAGTTCTCAAGGCGGGCCAGGTCCTGGGACAGTTGGCCGCGACCGACCGCAGTACCGCCCTTGCCATCGGCGCCCTGCTCGGCAAACGACAGGTAGACCGTGCGATCCTTGGCGAACTCCGGTGACAGTGCGACATCTAGCAGGCCACCCTGCCCTTCGGCCCAGACCTTGGGTACGCCGCTCAAGGCCGGACCGACCTTGCCGTCCGGGCTGACCACGCGCAGGTTGCCGGGCCGCTCAGTGACCAGCATGCCCTTGCCTTCGGGTAGGAAGGCCAAGGCCCAGGGATGATGTAGACCATCGGCTACAGTACTGACGGTCAGCTGGCCTTCCTCGCTGGGCAATTGGCGTTCGGAGGCGGCCTGTGCCAACAGCGGCATCAGGGCTGAAATGGCCAAGGCGGTAAACCAGGTGCGTGACTTCATGCTCGGGTCCTTCCAGGTGGCGGCTCAGGGCAGGCGTTGGCTATCCCGTGGTGGCCGGGCGGGTTCCAGGTTGGGCACGCGCTGCTCGCGGCGCAGGTTTTCGCCATTGCCGATGCCGCGGTTATCCAGGGTTGGCGGCCGCGGGTTGGGTTGCGTCGACGGCCCTCGGATCGGCGGCGCCGCAGGCATGCTGCCCTGGCGGCTGTTGGGGTTGGCGCGTTGGATCGGGCTGTTGTAGGGGTTGTTTCTGTCGCTGGCGATGAACAGCGGTTGCGGCAAGGGCGCAGCTGGCAGCGGCAGGCTCAGCATCAGCCCGATGGCCAGGACCGGCAGTGTCGAATGCATGCTTCACCTCCTTTGCGAAAAGGCGCGCCCAAACATTGGATAGCCTAAGACGTGACAGGTTCGCGGCGAAAGAGCGAATAACGGTAGAGATGATTCCTGATATTTCAGTATGGCGCGTGGAGCCCGCTGCGCAGCGCCGAATCATGCCTCGTGCTTTCAACGTTCGCTTGGTTTTGCCACACTGCAGTTTCGACCTGGATACAAGGCACATGCCATGAGCTTGCGACCAAGCCGTTTCTGGCTGACTATCCTGCTTGCCTGTACGCTCAACGCCTGCGCGCTGTTCCAGCCCAGGGACCCGTTGAACATCAGCGTGGTCGGCATCGAGCCACTCCCGTCCCAGGAGCTGGAAATGCGCATGGCGGTAAAGATCCGCGTGCAGAACCCGAACGAGAAGCCGGTCGACTTCAATGGCATTGCATTGAATCTTGAGGTCAACGACCAGCCCCTGGCAGCCGGCGTCAGTGACCAGAAAGGGCACATTGGGCGTTATGGCGAGGCGGTGGTGGTGGTGCCGGTGAGCATCACTGCCTTTGCCGTGTTGCGCCAAGCTTATGGCCTGAGCCGGCTGGATTCACTGCAGGGCCTGCCCTACGTACTGCGCGGCAAGATGGCTGGCGGCCCGCTGGGCACTGTGCGCTTCACCGACGAAGGCACACTCGACCTGCCCGAGGGCAGCCTGGTTCGCTGATCGATCAGCGGTTACTGCTGGCGGCAGCCATCATCCTGTTGACTTCGCTGCGCACCAGGCTGACGAATTCGGGAGGCGACATGCCATCGAGCTCGGCGCGGACCCACTCGGCCCATTTGCTCTTGCGCCGAGGTTTCTCGCCGATGAGCCGAGCGGCCTCGCCCTTGGCCTTGCCGAGGTTGTTCTGCCAATACTCGAATAGCCGAGCCTTTTCCGCCTCGATCTGTGCCCGTTCCTCGAAGCTTCTGTTGGCCAGATTGAAACTCATGGTATTACCTGCCGCTTGAAAATGGTCGTTATCTTACACTGTACTGGCGAGCAACCGGTACGCCGACGCAACTTTCCAGGGGCACAGGTATCCATTGCCCTGACAATCAGCGAATGAGGACGTGTTCATGGCCAGGAAAAGCGCCCCGCAAACAGACAATGAACAAATCAAGGACCAGGTGTTCAGTGAGTTGCAGGCCTTGATCGAAGAGTCGGAGCGGTTGCTGAATGACAGCGCAGCCCTGGTAGGCGATGAAGCCGACACGCTGCGTGCCCAGGTCAACCTGAAGCTGCGCCAGGCGAACCGGGCCGTGAACAGGCTGCGGAGCAAGGCGCAACCTGCAGTAGCAGCCGCTGAAGATTATATAGGCGGCCATCCCTGGCAGACGGTGGCGATTTCCGCAGGCCTAGGGCTGGTCATTGGGCTATTGTTGGGGCAGCGTCGCTGATCGCCATGCGACGCTATTGCGTTCAGGCCGCTCGCGCCATAGGCACGCCACTGTGGAAACGCAGTTCTTGGTCGGCAGAGAGGATCAACTGCGTTTCTGCCTCGCGCACCTGCTCCACCACACGTGCGATGTCCGCTTCGTCACCATATTGGTGAGCCAACTTCAGGTAGCCTTGGTAATGACGCGCCTCGCTTTTGAGCAGGCCGTGATAGAACGTCCCCAGTTCTTCGTCCAGGTGCGGTACCAGGGCCGCGAAACGTTCGCAGCTACGGGCCTCGATGAAGGCGCCAACCACCAGGGTATCGACCAGCTTGACCGGCTCGTGTGCCCGTACCAGGCGCCGCAACCCAGAGGCGTAGCGCCCTGCCGAAACCGGCCGCAGCGGCACACCACGGCGCTTCATCAAGCGCAGCACCTGCTCGTGATGGACCAGCTCTTCGCGGGCCAGACGCGACATCATGTTGATCAGGTCAATGTGCGTGTTGTACTTGGCAATCAGACTCAAAGCCGTGCTGGCAGCCTTGAATTCACAGTTCTTGTGATCGATCAACAGGGTTTCCTGGTCGGCGAGCGCCGCTTCGATCCAGGCGTCAGGAGTCGGGCAGCCGAGGAAGGCGTCGATTTCGGGAATCAGGGACATAAGCTCATAAACTACAGGCCAACGGCAGGATCGGCGATTATACCGGGGGTGACGGTAATCGCCAGCGACTATGCTTGATACACATCAAGCGGCACTGCGCGCAACGCCGACTATAGTCAGGCACTGGCCGTCACTTACCAAGGGAGCTCACGCCCATGCAAGCCGTCCGCAGTATTCTCGTCGTCCTTGATCCCGAGCATGCCCATAGTCGCGCCCTCGCCCGGGCCAAACTCATTTCCGGCGTCACCGGTGCACGCCTGCACCTGCTGATGTGCGACAAGCGACAGAACCACAGCGCCTTGCTCAGCCTGCTCAGCAGCCAACTGCACGATGATGGGTACGATAACGTCACCCATGAGCAGGCCTGGCATGACAGCTTGCATGAGTCCATCATCGACGTGCAGCAAGCCGAGGGCTGCGAGCTGGTCATCAAAGAACATCGCCCGGACAACCCCTTGCGCAAGGCACTGCTCACGCCCAGCGACTGGAAGCTGCTGCGTCAATGCCCGTGTGCGGTACTGATGGTCAAGAGCGAGCGCCCATGGACAGGCGGCGCGATCTTGGCGGCAGTAGATGTAGGCAACAATGATGAAGACCATCGCCGCCTGCACGCCAGCATCATTGACCACGGCTACGCCATAGCAGGGTTGGCCAAGGGGCAATTGCACGTCATCAGCGCCCACCCTTCTCCCATGCTCGCCGCATCCGACCCGATCTACCAGCTTTCGGAAACCATCGAGCAACGCTACCGGGAAGCGTGCAAGGCTTTTCAGGCGGAATTCGATGTTCCCGACGACCATCTGCATATCGCCGAAGGGCCAGCGGATGTATTGATTCCTTATACGGAGAAGCAGCTCGATGCCGTGGTCACGGTAATAGGTACCGTAGCCCGCACAGGCATTTCAGGCGCCTTGATCGGCAATACTTCCGAGGTGGTGCTCGATTCGCTCGAAGGGGATGTACTGGTACTCAAGAGTGAAGAGGCTGTAGCGCACCTGGCGGAATTGGCGCGCAGTTGAAATCATTCGTTGTGCCCGGTCTGTCATCCTGACGCTCCCACAGTTCGGGAAGCGAAAAGACAAAACCCCTACCTGCTCGCGCAGATAGGGGTTTTGCGAAATGAATCTTGACGATGACCTACTCTCACATGGGGAAGCCCCACACTACCATCGGCGATGCATCGTTTCACTGCTGAGTTCGGGATGGGATCAGGTGGTTCCAATGCTCTATGGTCGTCAAGAAATTCTGTTGCCAGAACGTCCAGATGGACATGCCAGCCAATTCGGATATGTGAATTTGTGATGCAAACTTTCGGTTCGTTCGTCTTCACCACCGCAATTCGCACAGCAAATTGCTTGGGTGTTATATGGTCAAGCCTCACGGGCAATTAGTATCGGTTAGCTCAACGCCTCACAGCGCTTACACACCCGACCTATCAACGTCGTAGTCTTCGACGGCCCTTCAGGGGATTCAAGATCCCAGTGAGATCTCATCTTGAGGCAAGTTTCCCGCTTAGATGCTTTCAGCGGTTATCTCTTCCGAACATAGCTACCCGGCAATGCCACTGGCGTGACAACCGGAACACCAGAGGTTCGTCCACTCCGGTCCTCTCGTACTAGGAGCAGCCCCTCTCAAATCTCAAACGTCCACGGCAGATAGGGACCGAACTGTCTCACGACGTTCTAAACCCAGCTCGCGTACCACTTTAAATGGCGAACAGCCATACCCTTGGGACCGGCTTCAGCCCCAGGATGTGATGAGCCGACATCGAGGTGCCAAACACCGCCGTCGATATGAACTCTTGGGCGGTATCAGCCTGTTATCCCCGGAGTACCTTTTATCCGTTGAGCGATGGCCCTTCCATACAGAACCACCGGATCACTAAGACCTACTTTCGTACCTGCTCGACGTGTGGGTCTCGCAGTCAAGCGCGCTTTTGCCTTTATACTCTGCGACCGATTTCCGACCGGTCTGAGCGCACCTTCGTACTCCTCCGTTACTCTTTGGGAGGAGACCGCCCCAGTCAAACTACCCACCATACACTGTCCTCGATCCGGATCACGGACCTGAGTTAGAACCTCAAGGTTGCCAGGGTGGTATTTCAAGGATGGCTCCATGAGAACTGGCGTCCCCACTTCAAAGCCTCCCACCTATCCTACACAAGCAAGCTCAAAGTCCAGTGCAAAGCTATAGTAAAGGTTCACGGGGTCTTTCCGTCTAGCCGCGGATACACTGCATCTTCACAGCGATTTCAATTTCACTGAGTCTCGGGTGGAGACAGCGCCGCCATCGTTACGCCATTCGTGCAGGTCGGAACTTACCCGACAAGGAATTTCGCTACCTTAGGACCGTTATAGTTACGGCCGCCGTTTACCGGGGCTTCGATCAAGAGCTTCGCTTGCGCTAACCCCATCAATTAACCTTCCGGCACCGGGCAGGCGTCACACCCTATACGTCCACTTTCGTGTTTGCAGAGTGCTGTGTTTTTAATAAACAGTCGCAGCGGCCTGGTATCTTCGACCGGCATGGGCTTACGGAGCAAGTCCTTCACCCTCGCCGGCGCACCTTCTCCCGAAGTTACGGTGCCATTTTGCCTAGTTCCTTCACCCGAGTTCTCTCAAGCGCCTTGGTATTCTCTACCCGACCACCTGTGTCGGTTTGGGGTACGGTTCCCAGTTATCTGAAGCTTAGGAGCTTTTCTTGGAAGCATGGCATCAACCACTTCGTCGCCTAATGGCAACTCGTCATCAGCTCTCGGCCTGGAAATCCCGGATTTGCCTAAGATTTCAGCCTACCACCTTAAACTTGGACAACCAACGCCAAGCTGGCCTAGCCTTCTCCGTCCCTCCATCGCAATAACTGGAAGTACAGGAATATTAACCTGTTTTCCATCGACTACGCTTTTCAGCCTCGCCTTAGGGACCGACTAACCCTGCGTCGATTAACGTTGCGCAGGAAACCTTGGTCTTTCGGCGTGCGAGTTTTTCACTCGCATTGTCGTTACTCATGTCAGCATTCGCACTTCTGATACCTCCAGCAAGCTTCTCAACTCACCTTCACAGGCTTACAGAACGCTCCTCTACCGCATCACCCTAAGGTGATACCCGTAGCTTCGGTGCATGGTTTGAGCCCCGTTACATCTTCCGCGCAGGCCGACTCGACTAGTGAGCTATTACGCTTTCTTTAAAGGATGGCTGCTTCTAAGCCAACCTCCTAGCTGTCTAAGCCTTCCCACATCGTTTCCCACTTAACCATGACTTTGGGACCTTAGCTGACGGTCTGGGTTGTTTCCCTTTTCACGACGGACGTTAGCACCCGCCGTGTGTCTCCCATGCTCGGCACTTCCAGGTATTCGGAGTTTGCATCGGTTTGGTAAGTCGGGATGACCCCCTAGCCGAAACAGTGCTCTACCCCCTGGAGTGATACATGAGGCGCTACCTAAATAGCTTTCGAGGAGAACCAGCTATCTCCGAGCTTGATTAGCCTTTCACTCCGATCCACAGGTCATCCGCTAACTTTTCAACGGTAGTCGGTTCGGTCCTCCAGTCAGTGTTACCTAACCTTCAACCTGCCCATGGATAGATCGCCCGGTTTCGGGTCTATACCCAGCGACTAAACGCCCTATTAAGACTCGCTTTCGCTACGCCTCCCCTATTCGGTTAAGCTCGCCACTGAATATAAGTCGCTGACCCATTATACAAAAGGTACGCAGTCACCTAACAAAGTAGGCTCCCACTGCTTGTACGCATACGGTTTCAGGTTCTATTTCACTCCCCTCTCCGGGGTTCTTTTCGCCTTTCCCTCACGGTACTGGTTCACTATCGGTCAGTCAGTAGTATTTAGCCTTGGAGGATGGTCCCCCCATGTTCAGACAAAGTTTCTCGTGCTCCGTCCTACTCGATTTCACTGGCAAGAGATTTTCGTGTACGGGGCTATCACCCACTATGGCCGCACTTTCCAGAGCGTTCCACTAATCTCAAACCAGCTTAAGGGCTGGTCCCCGTTCGCTCGCCACTACTAAGGGAATCTCGGTTGATTTCTTTTCCTCAGGGTACTTAGATGTTTCAGTTCCCCTGGTTCGCCTCTTGCACCTATGTATTCAGTGCAAGATACCTAGGTTATCCTAGGTGGGTTCCCCCATTCAGAGATCTCTGGATCACAGTCTGTTTGCCGACTCCCCAAAGCTTATCGCAGGCTACCACGTCTTTCATCGCCTCTGACTGCCAAGGCATCCACCGTATGCGCTTCTTCACTTGACCATATAACCCCAAGCAATCTGGTTATACTGTGAAGACGACATTCGCCGAAAATTCGCATGTCGCGCGTTCGCGCAGAACTCACAAATTTTACCTTAGCCTGATGGCCCACCAGTGAAAGTGGTCATCAGTCTATCTATCACATATCCGAATTTTTAAAGAACGATCTGACAAAAGTCAGAAATCAACATTCACAGCGGAATGCTCATTTCTAAGTTCTGCAGGTAACTGCGTAGCAAAGCAAATGGTGGAGCCAAGCGGGATCGAACCGCTGACCTCCTGCGTGCAAGGCAGGCGCTCTCCCAGCTGAGCTATGGCCCCGTCGTCTCTGCACCCAGCGAATGGTAGGTCTGGGCAGATTTGAACTGCCGACCTCACCCTTATCAGGGGTGCGCTCTAACCAACTGAGCTACAGACCTATAACAGGGTCGCGTTACAGCATCGTCTTCTTCAAGGAATCAAGCAATTCGTGTGGGAGCTCATCAGCAGGCTGATGTCTTCGATTAAGGAGGTGATCCAGCCGCAGGTTCCCCTACGGCTACCTTGTTACGACTTCACCCCAGTCATGAATCACACCGTGGTAACCGTCCTCCCGAAGGTTAGACTAGCTACTTCTGGTGCAACCCACTCCCATGGTGTGACGGGCGGTGTGTACAAGGCCCGGGAACGTATTCACCGCGACATTCTGATTCGCGATTACTAGCGATTCCGACTTCACGCAGTCGAGTTGCAGACTGCGATCCGGACTACGATCGGTTTTGTGAGATTAGCTCCACCTCGCGGCTTGGCAACCCTCTGTACCGACCATTGTAGCACGTGTGTAGCCCAGGCCGTAAGGGCCATGATGACTTGACGTCATCCCCACCTTCCTCCGGTTTGTCACCGGCAGTCTCCTTAGAGTGCCCACCATAACGTGCTGGTAACTAAGGACAAGGGTTGCGCTCGTTACGGGACTTAACCCAACATCTCACGACACGAGCTGACGACAGCCATGCAGCACCTGTGTCAGAGTTCCCGAAGGCACCAATCCATCTCTGGAAAGTTCTCTGCATGTCAAGGCCTGGTAAGGTTCTTCGCGTTGCTTCGAATTAAACCACATGCTCCACCGCTTGTGCGGGCCCCCGTCAATTCATTTGAGTTTTAACCTTGCGGCCGTACTCCCCAGGCGGTCAACTTAATGCGTTAGCTGCGCCACTAAAATCTCAAGGATTCCAACGGCTAGTTGACATCGTTTACGGCGTGGACTACCAGGGTATCTAATCCTGTTTGCTCCCCACGCTTTCGCACCTCAGTGTCAGTATCAGTCCAGGTGGTCGCCTTCGCCACTGGTGTTCCTTCCTATATCTACGCATTTCACCGCTACACAGGAAATTCCACCACCCTCTACCATACTCTAGCTCGCCAGTTTTGGATGCAGTTCCCAGGTTGAGCCCGGGGCTTTCACATCCAACTTAACGAACCACCTACGCGCGCTTTACGCCCAGTAATTCCGATTAACGCTTGCACCCTCTGTATTACCGCGGCTGCTGGCACAGAGTTAGCCGGTGCTTATTCTGTCGGTAACGTCAAAACAGCAAGGTATTAACTTACTGCCCTTCCTCCCAACTTAAAGTGCTTTACAATCCGAAGACCTTCTTCACACACGCGGCATGGCTGGATCAGGCTTTCGCCCATTGTCCAATATTCCCCACTGCTGCCTCCCGTAGGAGTCTGGACCGTGTCTCAGTTCCAGTGTGACTGATCATCCTCTCAGACCAGTTACGGATCGTCGCCTTGGTGAGCCATTACCTCACCAACTAGCTAATCCGACCTAGGCTCATCTGATAGCGTGAGGTCCGAAGATCCCCCACTTTCTCCCGTAGGACGTATGCGGTATTAGCGCCCCTTTCGGAACGTTGTCCCCCACTACCAGGCAGATTCCTAGGCATTACTCACCCGTCCGCCGCTGAATCAAGGAGCAAGCTCCCGTCATCCGCTCGACTTGCATGTGTTAGGCCTGCCGCCAGCGTTCAATCTGAGCCATGATCAAACTCTTCAGTTCAATACTGCTTGGGTTTTTAAGAAACCCTAAACTTGGCTCAGCAATCTCAAATGACTATGTGATTTCTCGCATGGCCACTTGTGATGCTGATAATCTTGGCGACTATCAGTCCGTACTCACAAGCACCCACACGAATTGCTTGATTCGATTGTTAAAGAGCGATTTGGTTAAGCGCTTTGCTCAACCGAGGCCGCGCATTCTACGCTTACCTCAGAGTCTGTCAAGCGTTTATTTTGAAGTTTTTCGTTCAACTTCAACCGCTTAACAACGCTGCGATCTCTCGTAGCGGGAGGCGAATCATACAGCGTTAAAACCTGCTGTCAACTGCCTTTTTCACCGCTGCCGATCTGTGAGACCGAAGCCTTCCGATACTACCTGAAGCGTTCAACTCATTGAATCTCAAGGATTTTTGCGTTTCGACTGCGTCGGAAGTGGGGCGCATTATAGGCCCCTGAAATGGCACGTCAACCGTTATTTTCAAAAAACGTTATCAAACCGCTCTTGCCGACGACAGGGCCCATTGCGCACTATAGTGCTCAGCCGTATCACTTCCATTTATAAGGATTACCCTCCTGCAATGAACAACCAGCCTCGCAGTCTGGCCGCCACGCTGTTTCCCATCGGCCTGCTGCTGATCGCCATGGCCTCGATCCAGTCAGGAGCCTCCCTGGCCAAAAGCATGTTTCCTGCTGTCGGAGCCCAAGGCACCACAGCCCTTCGCCTGGTATTCGCCAGCATCATCATGTTGCTATTGCTGCGCCCATGGCGTGCACGGATGAATGCCGCCACGCTGCGCAGCGTCGTCATCTATGGCCTGGCATTGGGCGGTATGAACCTGCTGTTCTATATGTCCGTGCGTACCGTCCCGCTGGGTATCGCCGTGGCACTGGAATTCACCGGGCCACTGGCCGTCGCGATCCTGGCCTCGCGACGGGTGGTGGACTTCCTATGGATCGGCTTGGCGATCATCGGGTTGCTGCTGTTGATTCCTGTCGGCCAATCCGGCCAGGCCGTCGACCTGGTTGGCGCAGCCTACGCGCTAGGAGCGGGGGTGTGCTGGGCACTGTATATCCTCTATGGCCAACGCGCCGGTGCAGAACACGGCATCCAGACGGCCGCCCTGGGCGTGCTGGTGGCGGCGCTGTTCGTCGCGCCTATCGGCATCGCGCATGCTGGCAGTGCATTGCTCGCACCGGCCCTGATTCCGGTGGCCCTAGGCGTCGCAGTGCTCTCCACCGCCCTCCCCTACAGCCTGGAGATGGTCGCCCTGACCCGTATGCCCGCCCGCACCTTCGGCACCCTGATGAGCATCGAGCCCGTATTCGCTGCGCTTTCAGGGTTGTTGTTCCTGGGGGAAGTCCTATCCCTTTCCCAATGGCTCGCCATTCTGGCGATTATCACCGCTTCCGTCGGGGCGACCTTGTCGATGCGCAAGGAGACCCCGACAGCCGTAGCGGCGGATTGACATGAGAAATATTTTCATTCGCCCGGACTTTTCCCATTGTCCCTCCAGCCTAGGCTGATTAAGCTGTCACAAAAATTTGATCTTTACGCTATCTACTGTACAAGACAGGGACGTTGGGGAAATTCCAGGAAGAAAAGAGCGATAACGACGGGGCCAGGCATGCTGGTCGGCCCTGCATTTAAGGACAGGAATGAAACGTATTTTGCTCATCCTGGCCATCTTGGCCATTGCTGGATGCGCCGCCACCGCCAAGACCGAGGTGAAGCGGGGGAAGAAAGGGCTGCATATCAATTGCTCCGGCCTCTCCTCCTCTTGGGAGAAATGCTACAGCAAGGCAGCCACGTCCTGCGGCAACCGCGGTTACAAGGTCATCGCCCGCTCCGGGGATACGGACGAAGAACCGGGCGACTACCTGTTCGGTATCAATCCGGCCGGTTACACCAGCCGTAGCATGATCGTCCTGTGCAAATGAACTGAAAAGGGCAGCCAAACGGCTGCCCTTTTTCGTTGATGCCCGCCCGCCAGGTCAGATCGGCGCCGTTCGGGCCTCCAGCCAGGCCAGCGCCTCTCCTTGGAGCAAAGGCGTCAACCGCTCACGCACGGTCGCGTGGTAGGCGTTGAGCCACTGGATCTCCTCCTGCCCCAACAGCTCGGGTAACAGGCAGCGCGTATCGATCGGACAAAGGGTCAGGGTCTCGAACGCCAGGAAATCGCCAAAGGCGTTCTTGCCAACTTCCCGGTTGACCACCAGGTTCTCGATACGCACGCCCCAGGCTCCCGGCCTGTAGGTGCCCGGCTCGATCGAACTGATCATGCCCACCTGCATCGCCGTCTGCGGCAATGTTGCAACCTGATAGGCAATGACCTGAGGCCCTTCGTGTACATTCATGAAGTACCCCACGCCATGACCGGTGCCATGGCCATAGTCGACCTGATCCGCCCAGATCGGCGCGCGGGCGATGGCGTCGAGCAGGGGCGAAAGAATGCCTCGTGGGAACTTGGCCCGCGATAACGCGATCATGCCCTTGAGCACCCGCGTGCAGTCCCGGCGCTGCTCGAGGCTCGGCGTGCCGATCGGTACCATCCGCGTGATATCAGTGGTGCCCCCCAGGTATTGGCCACCCGAGTCGATCAATAGCAAGCCATCGCCCTCGATCACCGCATGGGATTGTTCGGTGGCCCGATAATGCGGCATGGCGCCATTGGCATTGAACGCCGCAATGGTGGAAAAGCTCAGCGACACGAAATCCGGCCGACGCGCCCGGGCTGCGGTCAACCGCTCGTCGATGGTCAGCTCGGTGATGGTTTCCTTGCCCAGGTTCGCCTCGAACCAGGCGAAGAATTCACATAACGCGGCGCCATCGTGCTCCATGACCCGGCGGATATGCACCAAGTCACCCTCGCCCTTGCGCGCTTTGCTCAAGGTGGTGGGGTTGGCGCCCTCGACCAATTGCACGCCCCCATCCAAGTGCCCCAGCAAGCCACAAGTGACGCGCGCCGGATCCACCAGCAGACGGCTGCCCGGCGCGATCCTGCCCAGGGCCTGGCCCACATCAGCATAATCGCGAACCTCGATGCCATCTGCCGCCAACACCTGCCGAAGATGCTTATCGACCTTGTCCAGCCCGACGAACAGGGTCGCTTGTTCCTGCCCGATCAGTGCGAAGGAAACGAACACCGGGTTGTAGGAGACATCACTGCCCCGCAAGTTGAACAGCCAAGCGATGTCATCGAGAGTGGCGAGGAAATGCCAATCAGCGCCTCGCTCAACCAGCGTGCGACGCAACTCGACGAGCTTCTGCGCACGGTTGACGCTGGCATGGGGTGGCAAGTGCTGGTAGACCGCATTGCCCGGCAGTGCCGGCCGGTCATCCCACACCTGGCCCAGCACGTCCAGATCGGTGCGCAGCCGCGCCTCCTTCGCGTTGAGGCGCTCCTCCAACAGCCGAGCGGACGCCAGGGCCATGACCGCACCATCGACGGCAACCGTGCCCTGGGACCTAATGTGTTCGCCCAGCCACTCCAGCGCCCCGGACTGCCCAGGCAGCAGCTTCATCAGTTCGATGCCACTGCCGGCGAGCTCGTGCTGCGCTTGTTCCCAATAGCGGCTGTCGGCCCAGAGCCCGGCAAAGTCCGCCGTCACCACCAGGGTGCCCACCGACCCATGGAACCCGGACAACCATTGGCGCCCCTGCCAGTGCCCCGGCAGGTATTCGGACAAGTGAGGATCGGCCGAGGGCACCAGGAGGGCATCCAGCCCGTCGTTGGCCATCACCTCGCGCACACGTGCCAGGCGGGCCTGCACGCTTTGCTGAATCGGGGACTGACTGTTCATACGCACTCCTGCGGATACACCTTCGACTATTCCAGGGCGCTGATAATGGAACAGCCGGCCAAGCGCCGCAATCGCAACGAGGTACGCAATGTTTCCCAGCCAACGATTCGAGCCACCCGCCACCGATCGACTGCGCTGAACTTTGGCCGGTCACGCGGCTTCAGACACCATACATACCTAGCGGACACCCATCGCCCATGCCCCGTGATCCGAAGACCGCCGTCGTACTGCTCGATACCCGCGAGCACACGCCCGACCACGAGCACGCCGTCCACCTCAAGCTCGTCGACTACCTGGCGCGCCTGCTCGGCATTGGCAAGGCCGCGCCTGACCAGCCCCCAGGCAGCGACGATCGCTACTACTACCTGCCGACCGAAACCCTGGTCGACCCGCAGCGCTACCGCCCCCTGGGAATCGTGGACGAGCACGACCTGTTCGGCGGCCTGGTCACGCACCCCTTCATGGCCACCAAGGCTATTTCCCACCCTCTGCCAACCGGGGCGAGCTTCCCATCAGGTTGGACCGATGCGTTCGCCCGCGACGCCCGCGACGCCCTGTTGCGCGGCTACACGGTGTTCAGCAAGACCGATGCCCGGCGAGCAGCGGCCACGCTTCTGCGCGAAGGCCCGATCCGGGTCAAGCCAGTGCTGGCCTGCGCCGGGCGTGGGCAGGAGGTGGTCGAGCACGCCGAGGACCTGGAGCCATTGCTGGCGCAGATGGACGACGCAACACTGGGGCTTGTCGGGCTCGTGCTGGAAGAGAACCTGGACGACGTCGAGACCTATAGCGTGGGCCAGGCCTGCGTCGGCGACCAGGTGTGCAGCTACTATGGCACCCAGCGCCTGACCCGCGATCATCAGGGCACCGAGGTCTATGGCGGTTCTGACCTGGTCGTGGTGCGAGGCGGCTATACGTCCCTGCTGCAGCTACCGCTTGAAGAACACCTGCGCCTGGCCATCAACCAGGCCATGACTTATGAACGCGCCGCGCAACGGCACTTTCCTGGCTTCATCGCTTCCCGCCGCAACTATGACATCGCCCGCGGCCGAGACCACCGGCAGCGCCTGCGCAGCGGGGTGCTGGAACAGTCCTGGCGCCTGGGCGGGGCCAGCAGCGCCGAGATCCTGGCCCTGCAGGCCTTCGCCGACGACCCGGCCCTGCAACGGGTGCATGCCTCGAGCCATGAAGTCTTCGGCCTTCCCGAACTGCCTGCCGACGCCACACTTTTCTACCAGGGAAACGACAGTGAACTCGGACAACTCAGCAAGTATGCACGGATACGCCACCATGACCATCCAGAGTGAATCAGTCGAGCTTCAGGTCGAGGACGACCGCATCGCCGGCACCGTGGTCAGCCCAGGCAGCAAGATGCCGGGCATTCTCTTCGTCCACGGCTGGGGCGGCAGCCAGCAACGCGACCTGGCCCGGGCACGCAACATCACTGGGCTTGGCTGCGTATGCATGACCTTCGACCTGCGCGGCCACGAAAAGACCGAAAGCCAGCGCCTGACCGTCACCCGCCGGCAGAACCTGGGCGACGTGCTGGCCGCCTACGACCAGCTAGCCAACCACCCAGCCGTGGACCCGGGCGCCATTGCCGTGATCGGCAGCAGCTATGGCGGCTACCTGGCGACCCTGCTGACGACCCAGAGGCCTGTCAAATGGCTGGCCCTGCGGGTGCCGGCGTTGTATTGGGACGATGACTGGGAAACGCCCAAGCAGGCCCTGGATCGGCAACGCCTGAACAGCTATCGTCAGCGCATCCTGGGCCCTGCCGACAATCGGGCCCTGGCCGCCTGTGCCGAGTTCGGCGGTGACGTGCTGCTGGTCGAGTCCGAAAACGACGACTATGTGCCGCACAATACGCTGATGAGCTATCGCTCGGCGTTCGTCGCGGCCCACTCGCTGACTCACCGTATCGTCGACGGCGCCGACCATGCCCTTTCCAGCGAGGAATGCCAGAAGGCCTACAGCGCCATGCTCGCATCCTGGATCGAGGAGATGGTCATAGGCGCACGCCTGGACCGCTATCCGCATTACGCTCCCTGGTACGCCTGAGGCTCGCCCACCTGGCACTGCAACTCGCCACCGGCGCCCCGCACAAGGCTGCGCAGGGTCTGGTAGGCAGCGAAATTGATGCCCCGCGCCTGGTGCTGGCACAGCAAGTCGAGGAATGGCTCCTCCACGAAGCAATCTGCCGCCGCGGCCCATGCCTGGCGTGATTGCCATTGCAGGTACTGCAATACCCGACTGCCATCGTCGCTGGCCTGGATACTGACCGCCAGCAGCCCCTCGCAACGCGCCGCCAACGCTTCGCTGCGCACCACCAATGCCTCGGCCAGCGCCTGCTGCCGGGTCGTTGGCACTTCGTATTCGATCATCTGGGTGAACCATAAGGTCGTGGGCTGGGCCGCCATGGACTGTCTCCTTGCTCCGGACGCTTGCAGCGCGATGGTTCGCAGGGTAAAACCTCGAGTTAAGTCAAGGTCAAGGAATTTCTTCCCATGCCAGGCAAAACGCCCCCTTGCGAAGAAAAGCTGCTGAGCGTCGGCCAACTGGCCGCACGCAGCGGCGTTGCCGTCACGGCGCTGCATTTCTACGAGACCAAGGGGTTGATCCACAGTACCCGCAATGCGGGCAACCAGCGCCGCTATCCCAGGGCCACGCTGCGCCGGGTGGCGGTGATCAAGATGGCCCAGCGCCTGGGCATCGCCCTGGCCGACATCGCCCAGGCCCTGGATACCCTGCCCAGGGACCACACGCCCAGCGCCGAAGACTGGGGCCGGCTATCGGCGCGCTGGCGTGACGACCTCAGCCGGCGGATCGACGAACTGATCTTGCTGCGCGATCAGCTGGACGGCTGCATCGGCTGCGGCTGCCTGTCGTTGAAGGAGTGCCCCTTGCGCAACCATCACGACCGCCTGGCCGAGCAGGGCCCCGGGCCGCATCCACCCGCCCATTAGAAGATGTCAGGGCTGGGCGATGAAGCGTCGCCGGTAATCGCTGGGGGTCGACCCGACGATACGCTGGAACACCTTGCGAAACGCGCCCGGGTCTTGGTAGCCCACGCCCCAGGCGATCTGGTCCACGCTGCGTCGGGTAAACTCCAGCAACCGACAGGCCCGCACCACGCGCACCTGTTGACAGTACTCGGTCGGCCGCAGCCCGGTGGCCGCGCGAAAGCGGCGCAGGAAGGTTCGTGGTTCGAGGCCAGCGCATAACGCCATGCTGGCCAGGTCGGCCTCTTGCGCCCCGTTGCCCTGTAGCCAATGCTGGACCTTGAGCACCGCTTCGTCACCATGGTCCAACCGCGGGCTGAAACGCGCGCCCGGCAAGGCGCTGGCCAACGGCTCCACGGCCAGGTAACGGGCAGTTTCCCGGGCCAGGGTCGCACCGAGAAAACGCTCCAGCAAGCGCAGGCCAAGCTCGGTCCAGGCCATCAGCCCGGCAGATGTCACGATGTCGCCGTCATCGAGCAACGGTTGGTTGGCCTCCACCCGCACCTTGGGGAAGCGCTCACCCAGTGCCTGCGCATAGTTCCAGTGGGTACTCGCCGCTCGTCCATCGAGCAGCCCGCTGGCGGCAATGAAGAACACCCCGATGCACACCGAGGCGAGCACGGTGCCCTGCCCATGCCATTGGCACAGGGCAGTACGGTGACGCTCGAGCAACGCAGGGGCCGGTGCCGACTCCAGGCTCGGCGGGATCACCAAGGCACGTAGCGCGTGGCGAGGTTGCGCCAGGCTGTCGTGGATAACCTGCAGCCGCCCTTCATCGTCGAGCTGCCAATGGCTGACACGCAGGCGTGGCAGGTTGCCTTCGCCCAGCTCGGCAGCGACCCGGTTGGCCACCGTGAACAGGTCAGTCAGGCCGTGCACGGCGGCACCTTGCGCACCTGGATAGACCAGAACACCGATTTCCAGGGTAGCGGGGCTGTCAGTTTTTGCCGTCATTGTGTCGATCGCGCCAATCCCAGGGAACATCGCCCAAGCCTATAACTATCCTCAACCAACCACTACTGCCACAGGAGGCAGCATGAGCAAGCAGGCCCTGATCATCATCGACATCCAGAACGACTACTTCCCCGGTGGCAAGTGGACCCTCGACGGTGCCGAGAGCGCCGCCGACAACGCTGCCCGCCTGCTGGACGCGGCCCGCAGCCGGGGCGACCTGGTGGTGCACGTGCGCCATGAATTCGAAAGCGTCGACGCGCCATTCTTCACGCCGGGCTCGGACGGTGCGCAGATCCATCACAAGGTAGCGCCGGCCAGCGGCGAAGCCGTGGTCACCAAGCACCAGGTCAATGCTTTTCGCGACACCAACCTCAAGGCCCTGCTCGACCAGCATGATGTCCAGGCCCTGACCATCGTCGGCAGCATGAGCCACATGTGCATCGACGCGGCCACCCGCGCGGCGGCCGACCATGGCTATCAAGTGGCAGTGGCCCATGATGCCTGCGCGACCCTGCCCCTGGACTTCGCCGGCAAGCAGGTACCCGCAGCGCAGGTCCAGGCGGCCTCCATGGCGGCGCTGGCCTTCGCCTATGCCCGGGTCGAGAGCACCGAGCAACTGCTCGCCGAATATCGCCGCTGAAGCGCTCAGATCACGACGTTACGCACGAACCGCGTGGGCTCGCTGGCATCGTTGCGATACACGTACCGGCAGTTGCTGGGAAATACGTGAAACTCGCCCGCCTGCAAGCGCCGTTCACGCCCCTCGATGACCAACGTCAGGCAGCCTGCGGCCACGTAGATCTGTTCGCTCCACCCTTCGGCGTCGGCCTCACTGGCGTAGGACTCGCCCGGCGCCAGGGTCCATTCCCAAAGCTCGACCTCACGCCGGGCCGGGCTGCTGCCCAGCAGGATGGCCTTGCTGCCGGCATGCTCGCCGGCCCAGGCCAGCTCATCGATGCGGCTGGGGTCACGGCGATCAGGGGCCTGGATGAGCGTGCTGAACGCCACACCCAGGGCTTCGGCGATCAGGTCGAGGGTGGTGAGGCTGACATTTTTTTCGCCCGCCTCGATGGCCACCAACATTCGCCGACTGACCCCAGAACGCTCGGCCAGTGCCGTCTGGCTCAACCCGGCAACGCTGCGTAACTGGCGAACGTTCTGGCTGACATGCTGCAGCACCGATGCCCGGTGCGAAGAATCTTTGTGCACTATATTGCTCACAGGTAGGGATTGCGCAGTATACTGCCCACTTTGCGGCGATTGTGCGCCGCCCCTGTCGAGTAAGCAAGCCCATGAGCCAGCCCAGCCTGCCCACCCCATCCGCCGTCTCCTTGCGTCTGAGCAAGGCGGAACTGGTGCTGGTATTCATTACCATGCTCTGGGGTGGCACCTTCCTGCTGGTGCACAATGTCATGACCGTCAGTGGCCCGATGTTCTTCGTCGGTCTGCGCTTTGCCGCGGCCGCCGTGTTCGTCGGCCTGGTGTCGGCCCGCTCGCTGCCGGGGCTGACTTTCACGGAGCTCAAGGCCGGCATGCTCATCGGTGTGTCGATCATGCTCGGCTATGGTTTGCAGACCATGGGCCTGCAAACCATCAGCAGCAGCCAGTCGGCCTTCATCACGGCCCTCTACGTGCCCTTCGTACCACTGTTGCAATGGCTGGTACTCGGACGCCGCCCCGGCCTGATGCCAAGCCTTGGCATCTGCCTGGCGTTCGTCGGGCTGGTGCTGTTGGCCGGCCCGAACGGTGGCACCTTGCATTTCAGCGAAGGCGAGCTGGTTACCCTGGTCAGTGCCGTGGCGATCGCTGGCGAAATCATTCTCATCAGCCGCTATGCCGGCCAGGTCGATGTGCGCCGGGTCACCGTGGTGCAACTGGCGACCGCCTCGGCCCTGGCCTTCCTGATGATCGTTCCGACCCAGGAAGCCCTGCCGGGTTTCTCCTGGCTGCTGCTTTGCAGCGCCCTTGGCCTGGGGGCGATGAGCGCAGTGATCCAGGTGGCGATGAACTGGGCGCAGAAATCCGTTTCGCCCACCCGAGCTACCCTCATCTATGCCGGCGAGCCGGTCTGGGCGGGCGTCGTCGGCCGCATCGCCGGCGAGCGCCTACCGGGCGTCGCGCTGCTCGGAGGCCTGCTGATCGTGATTGCCGTCGTGGTCAGCGAACTGAAAATCCGCCGTGCCAGCCAGGCCCCGGTGGTACAGGAACGCGAAGACCATCCAGAGCGTGAACCGGGCCTGTGAAGCGCTGGTCAGCGGCTATGCTTTGAAAAAAACTGTTATAAAAAAACAGCTTGTCACGCCGCATTTAGAGGATCGTGCAGCCGCTTGCGTGTTGGTGATCACCCGTGCGGCACGTATGATCTTTGCCAAACTTCTCCAGATTAGAACGCTATGTCCTTGATAGTGCTATTGCTTCTGCCGTTCGTGGGCAGTTGCCTGGCAGCCGTGCTGCCACACAACGCACGTAACACAGAGTCCATTCTTGCCGGGCTCGTGGCCCTGGCTGGCACCATCCAGGTGGCGTTGATGTACCCGCAGGTCGCCCACGGCGGCGTGATTCGCGAGGAATTCCTCTGGCTGCCGAGCCTGGGCCTGAACCTGGTGCTGCGCATGGATGGCTTCGCTTGGCTGTTCTCCCTGCTGGTGCTGGGCATCGGCACCCTGGTGTCGCTGTACGCACGCTACTATATGTCTCCCCAGGACCCGGTGCCGCGCTTCTTCGCGTTCTTCCTGGCCTTCATGGGTGCCATGCTCGGGGTGGTGATTTCCGGCAACCTGATCCAGCTGGTGTTCTTCTGGGAACTGACCAGCCTGTTCTCCTTCCTGCTGATCGGCTACTGGCACCATCGCAGCGATGCCCGCCGCGGTGCCTACATGGCGTTGATGGTCACTGGCGCGGGCGGCCTGTGCATGCTGGTGGGGGTGCTGCTGCTCGGCCATGTGGTCGGCAGCTACGACCTGGACAAGGTCCTGGCTGCCGGCCAGCTGATCCGCGAGCACACGCTGTACTCGGTGCTGCTGCCCTTGATCCTGATCGGCGCACTGAGCAAGAGCGCGCAGTTCCCCTTCCAGTTCTGGCTGCCCCACGCCATGGCGGCCCCCACCCCGGTTTCGGCCTACCTGCACTCAGCCACCATGGTCAAAGCTGGCGTATTCCTGCTGGCACGGCTGTGGCCGGTGCTCTCGGGCAGCGAAGAATGGTTCTGGATCGTCGGCGGCGCAGGTGCCTTGACCTTGCTACTGGGCGCATTCGCGGCAATGTTCCAGAACGACCTCAAAGGGCTGCTGGCCTATTCGACCATCAGTCATCTAGGCCTGATCACTCTGCTGCTGGGTCTGAACAGCCCGCTCGCGGCCGTGGCGGCCGTGTTCCACATTCTCAACCATGCCACCTTCAAGGCCTCGCTGTTCATGGCCGCCGGCATCATCGACCACGAAAGCGGCACCCGCGACATTCGCCGCCTGAGCGGTTTGTTCCGCCTGATCCCCTTCACCGCCACGTTGGCCATGGTGGCCAGCGCTTCGATGGCTGGCGTGCCCTTGATGAACGGTTTCCTGTCCAAGGAAATGTTCTTCGCCGAAACGGTGTTCATCTCGTCCACCGCCTGGGTCGAGACCGCATTGCCGGTGATCGCCACCCTGGCCGGCACCTTCAGCGTGGCTTATGCGCTGCGCTTCACCGTCGACGTGTTCTTCGGCCCTACCGCCCAGGACCTGCCGCACACACCCCACGAGCCGCCCCGCTGGATGCGCGCTCCCGTGGAGCTGCTGGTACTGACCTGCCTGGTGGTGGGGATCTTCCCGGCGCAATCGGTCGGCCCGTTGCTGGCTGCCGCCGCGCTGCCCGTGGTGGGCGGCACCTTGCCTGAATACAGCCTGGCCATCTGGCACGGCTGGAACGCCCCGCTGATCATGAGCCTGATCGCCATGAGCGGCGGCATCGTGCTCTACCTGCTGCTGCGTGAACAACTGCGCCGCGGCCGCTTCCCACACCCGCCGCTGATCGAGCGCTTCAACGGCAAGCGCCTGTTCGAACGCGGCCTCGTACACTTGATGCTGCTGGCCCGTCGCATCGAAAGGCTGCTGACCACCCGGCGCCTGCAGAAGCAGCTGTTCATGCTGACCCTGGCTGCGTTCATCGCCGGCCTCATGCCTATGCTCTACAGCGGCCTGAGCTGGGGCGACCGGCCAAAGATCCCGGGTTCGGGCGTGTTCGTCGCACTCTGGCTGATCGCCATCGCCTGTGCCATCGGTGCGGCCTGGCAGGCCAAGTATCACCGCTTGGCAGCCTTGATCATGGTCAGCGTATGCGGCCTGATGACCTGCATCACGTTCGTCTGGTTCTCGGCACCGGATCTGGCCCTGACCCAGCTCGCCGTCGAGGTGGTGACCACGGTGCTGATCCTGCTCGGCCTGCGCTGGCTGCCGCGACGGATCGAAGGTGTCTCGCCCCTGGCGGGCACCCAGGAGCGCGCACGCCTGCGGCGCCTGCGCGACCTGTTGCTGGCCGTGCTGGTCGGCGGCGGCATGGCCCTGCTCTCCTACGCCATGCTGACCCGGCCGACGCCCAACGACATCTCGTCGTTCTACCTGAGCCGGGCACTGCCCCAAGGCGGCGGCACCAATGTGGTCAATGTCATGCTGGTGGACTTCCGCGGCTTCGACACCTTGGGCGAGATCACCGTGCTGGTGGCCGTGTCCCTGACCGTGTTCGCCCTGCTGCGACGCTTCCGCCCGCCGAAGGAGAGCATGCAATTGCCTGCCCAGCAGCGCCAGCTGGCACCGGACGTGGTCACCGACCTGATCAACCCGCGCCACGCCACCGACACCGCCCTTGGCTTCATGATGGTGCCTGCGGCCCTGGTGCGCCTGTTGCTGCCGATCGCCCTGCTGGTGTCGATGTACCTGTTCATGCGCGGCCATAACCAGCCTGGCGGCGGCTTCGTCGCCGGGCTGGTGATGTCGGTGGCGTTCATCCTCCAGTACATGGTCGCCGGCACCCAGTGGGTCGAGGCACAGATGAGCCTGCGCCCGCTGCGCTGGATGGGCACAGGGCTCCTATGCGCCACCTTGACCGGTGCCGGGGCAATGGTCCTGGGCTACCCGTTCCTGACCACCCACACCGCCCACCTGCACCTACCGGTGCTCGGTGACCTGCACGTGGCCAGCGCGCTGTTCTTCGACATCGGCGTCTACACCGTCGTGGTCGGCTCCACGCTGCTGATCCTCACCGCCCTGGCGCACCAGTCGGTGCGCGCCCATCGCCCGGGCAACCCGTCCAAGTCCAGCCAAGCAGGAGCCGCCTGATGGAAGAAGTCATTGCCGTGGCCATCGGTGTTCTGGCCGCCTCCGGGGTCTGGCTGATCCTGCGTCCACGGACCTACCAGGTCATCATGGGCCTGTGCCTGTTGTCCTATGGCGTCAACCTGTTCATTTTCAGCATGGGCAGCCTGTTCATCGGCAAGGAACCCATCATCAAGGACGGCGTGCCCCAGGACCTGCTCAACTACACCGACCCATTGCCCCAGGCTCTGGTGCTCACCGCCATCGTCATCAGCTTCGCCATGACCGCGCTGTTCCTGGTGGTGCTGCTGGCCTCGCGCGGGCTGACCGGCACCGACCACGTCGACGGCCGGGAGCGTGAGGAATGAGCGGGTTGAACCAACTGATCATCGCCCCGATCCTGCTGCCACTGGTGACGGCAGCGTTGATGCTGTTGCTCGGCGAGAAGCGGCGCCCGCTCAAGGGCCGTCTGAACCTGTTGTCGACCCTGGCTGGCCTGGGCATCGCCCTCACCCTGCTCGGCTGGGTACGCAGCCAGGGGCAGGCCGAATCCATCGGTGTTTACCTGCCGGGCAACTGGCCAGCGCCGTTCGGCATCGTCCTGGTCGTGGACCACCTGTCCGCGTTGATGCTGACCCTTACCGGCATCGTCGGGGTCAGTGCACTGCTGTTCGCCAGGGCTCGCTGGGATGGCGCAGGAGCCAGCTTCCACGCGCTGTTCCAGATCCAGCTCATGGGCCTGTACGGCGCCTTCCTGACCGCTGACCTGTTCAACCTGTTCGTGTTCTTCGAAGTGCTGCTGGCCGCCTCCTACGGCCTGCTGCTGCATGGTTCGGGGCGGGCGCGGGTCAAGGCAGGCCTGCACTATATCGCCATCAACCTGTTCGCCTCGTCGCTGTTCCTGATCGGCGCTGCCATGCTCTACGGAGTCACCGGTACCCTGAACATGGCCGACCTGGCGTTGAAGATCCCGCTGGTACCGGAAGCCGATCGCGGCCTGCTGCATGCAGGGGCTGCGATCCTGGCCATGGCATTCCTGGTCAAGGCCGGCATCTGGCCGCTGAACTTCTGGCTGGTACCGGCCTATGCCTCGGCCAGCGCACCGGTGGCGGCGCTGTTCGCCATCATGACCAAGGTCGGCCTGTACGCCGTGTTACGCCTGTGGACTTTGCTGTTTTCCGGCCAGGCCGGCGCATCGGCGCATTTCGGCGGCCAGTGGCTGGTCTATGGTGGGCTGGCGACCCTCGCGGTCGCTGCTGTGTCGATCCTCGCCGCCCAGCGCCTGGAGCGCCTGGCCGCGCTGAGCATCCTGGTATCGGCCGGCACCCTGCTGGGGGCTGTCGGCTTCGGCCAGCCGATCCTTACCGGCAGTGCCTTGTTCTACCTGGTGAGCTCGACCCTGGCCTTGTGCACACTGTTCCTGCTCGCCGAGCTGGTAGAACGCTCGCGCTCGGCCAACGAAGCGCCCCTGGACGACGAGGAAGATGCCATCCCTCCTCCCTTGGAGTCACTGCACCCGCCCAAGGGCATCAACCTCGACGACGAACAAAAGGCCGTGATCGGCCAGGTCATTCCCTGGACCATGGCCTTCCTGGGCCTGAGCTTCATCGCCTGCGCCCTGTTGATCATCGGCATGCCACCGTTGTCGGGCTTCATCGGCAAGCTGAGCCTGATCAGTGCGCTGTTCAACCCCCAGGGCCTGGGCACGCCGAACGATGAGCCCTTGTCCGCTACCGCCTGGGGCCTGGTGGCCCTGTTGATCCTCTCCGGCATGGCCTCGCTGATCGCCTTCGGGCGGGTTGGTATCCAGCGTTTCTGGAAGCCCGAGGAGCGCCCCTCGCCACTGCTGCGCCGCTATGAATGCCTGCCTATCGTCCTCTTGCTGGGCTTGTGCATCCTGCTCAGCATCCAGGCCGAACCCTTGCTGCGCTACACCCAGGACACGGCGGCCAGCCTGCAGGCACCCGATACCTATATCGAAGCCGTGATGGCGACCCGCCCGCTGCCAGGCCCAACCACCCTCGATGCGCAGGTGCAGCCATGAAGCGACTGTTCCCCGCCCCGCTGCTCTCCGTGTCGCTGTTCGTCTTGTGGCTGTTGCTGAACCTGTCGGTCAGCCCAGGCAACCTACTGCTCGCGGCGGTCCTTGCGATCCTGGCGCCGGTGCTGATGGCCCCGCTGCGCCCTCAGCACGCCCATGTGCGCCGGCCATTGGTGGTCGCCCGGCTGATCGGCCGGGTGGGCCTCGATGTCATTCATTCCAACCTGTTGGTGGCGCGCAGTGTGCTCATGGCCGGCAGACGCCCGCCACGCTCGGCCTTCGTGCATATTCCTTTAGCCCTGCGTGACGCCCATGGCCTGGCAGCGTTGTCGATGATCACCACGGTGGTACCTGGCACGGTCTGGTCGGAGCTCGCGCTGGACCGCAGCGTCCTGCTGCTGCATGTGTTCGACCTGGAGGACGAAGCGGCTTTCATCGAGCACTTCAAGCACACCTACGAACGCCCGCTGATGGAGATTTTCGAATGACTGGCCTGCTCGCCAACGCCATTCTCGCCAGCCTGTTCATCTTCGCCACTGCCATGGCTCTGGCGCTGGTCAGGCTGTTTCGCGGCCCCAGCGCCCAGGACCGGGTCCTGGCACTGGACTACCTGTACATCCTCGGCATGCTGATGATGCTGGTACTGGGTATCCGCTACGCCAGCGATACCTATTTCGAAGGCGCCCTGCTGATCGCCCTGTTCGGCTTCGTCGGCTCGTTCGCCCTGGCCAAATTCCTGCTGCGCGGCGAGGTGATCGAATGAACGAAACCCTGGAGTTGCCATTCTGGCTGGAACTGATCACGGCACTGCTGTTGCTTGGCGGCAGCCTATTCGCCCTGATCGGCGCCCTCGGCCTGCTGCGCCTGAAGGACTATTTCCAGCGCATGCACCCACCTGCCCTGGCTTCGACCCTCGGCGCCTGGTGTGTCTGCCTGGCTTCGATCCTGTATTTCTCGTGGGTCAAGCAAGGCCCGGTGCTGCATGCCTGGCTGATTCCGGTCCTGCTGTCCATTACCGTGCCAGTGACCACGCTGCTGCTGGCCAGGGCGGCCCTGTTTCGCAAGCGCATGTCCGGCGAGCCGGTGCCTGAAGAGGTGAGCAGCGGGCGCGACCACGGCAACTGAGGCTGACTGCCTGGGGCAAGCCAGGTATACCTCAGCCCTGGGTCAGGCGTTGCAGCTCCCGCCGCACCATGGCGGCGAACTCGGGCGGGCTGAGCTGGTACAACTCACCTGCCACCCAGGCCAACCAGCCGGCCCCCAGCGCCTCACGCCTGGCCAGCAGGCGCTCGGCCTGCGCCACGGCCTGGGCCTGGTGCTGCTGGTGAAAATGCGCTCTACCGGTGGGCGCCTTGTCGCTCATTCGCTGGCCTTGAACGTGGTCAGCTCGCCCTTGCGCCATTTGGCGACCTTGCCGGTCACCGCCTTGAGCAGCTTGCCCAGGCCTTCCTGCACCTGTTGCTGGGCGGCGAACACCAGCATCACGCCATGGCCCTCGCGAAACACGATGCCTTCACCTTCCGGCACCGAGACGAAGGCGTAATCGCCGACGCCATAGACGTTCAGCTTGATATCGCGAAAGCGCAGCTCCAGCTTGCCACCCTCGCGACTGGGCAATACCGCAGCGCGAAAGTGGTCGCCGACCTTCAATTCCAGGTGTTGTTTGTTATCGACCACCAAGGCGTCATCGGTGTCGATCTCGGCCATGTACAGGCCATCGGGGTTCTGTTCGGTGACATAGATGAAACGCCCTTGAAACAGTTTGGCCAACTTGGCCCGCAAATCGCCCAGGGCGAACAGCGCGTGGGTATCCAGAGTACTGACTGCCAATGAAGAATTCCTCGAACCGGTTACAGGCACCCCCAACCCAATACGTGGGGGCGCGATCATTTCAAGTCGATGTCTGAAAGACTAATCAAGCGATGCGCGAAACGTCTGTACAGGTAGGCGATGCGGCAGGCAGGAATTATTACTCAAGCTTGCCAGCCAAGACCTCAAGACGGCTTTTCGGCAGTATTCCCTACAGGGAACGTAATGTCTGACAACAAAATTGCAGGAAAAGATGCAACAGATAGCGCAGGCCCTCGGCAGAACGGGCCTCGATATCCATCAGCACATTACAGAGGAAGAATATGCACGAAAAGACTGAAATCCGTCGAGAGGGCCAGCGCATTTCTTGCTGTTGAAGGAGGCCGGAACAGAGAGTTGCCGCCAGGAAGAAACGCAAAAAGCCCCAGGGATTGCTCCGTGGGGCCTCTGGGAACCGTGACGATCAGACCTGGCGCTGGTGGCGGTCGAGCTGTTCGTGGCGCTCCTGGGCTTCGATGCAGTACTTGGTGGTCGGGCTGATCAGCAGGCGCTGCAGGCCGATCGGTTCGCCGCTGTCATCGCACCAACCGAAGCTTTCGTCAGCGATACGGCCCAGGGCCATTTCCAGCTGCGGGAGCAGACGCTGGTCACGCTCGATGGCGTTGACCAGCCAGTGGCGCTCTTCTTCCACCGAGGCCACATCGGCCGGGTCCGAAGGCGTATCCAGGCTTTCGATGGTGTTGCGGCTCAGCTCGATGCGCTCGTGGGTTTCGACTTTCATTGCCTGCAGCAGCTCGGTGAAGAATGCCAGCTGTTCAGCGTTCATGTAGTCATCGGCCGGCATGGCCAGCAACTGTTCCTTGGTCATCGATTTCTCTATGAAAATATAGGCTTTTGGGCGTTTCGGGTGTCACCCACGATCGTGCGTGGGTAACGAAATTCTTAAAAGCGCCAACCGGCTCTTTTTACAGGGGGCGGCAGTCTAAGGCGGCAGGCCGCGAGGGGCAACACCATTGATCCGTGAATTTACCGAAATCCCTCCGATCGCGCCCAGCGCCACGGCAACAGTTCGTCGGTTTTGCGCTGTAACGTGCAACAGCCAGGCGAGATGTATGCAAAGTAGTACCTGGCTACCGACCGCCGCGGCATGAAAACGCCTTTGCTAATGGACCATTCCACAGCCGGAGCAGTCCATGAGCAACACGTCCCAACGCCCCACAAGTCCAAGCCTGGAGTGCCAGGTAGCGATCCGCTTCAATGCCCGTCCCAGCCTGCTCGACATCGCCGCCCAGGTGCTGGCCGAACAATGGCTGACACGCCGTCTGCCATCCAGCGCGGACCCTCGCAACCTGTTTCTGGTCAGCCTCGGGCCGGCGTCGGCCCCCCCTTTTATCCGCCCATTGAGCCATGTGCTCGTCGAGCGCTACTGCCTGCGCCGGACGCTGAACCTGACGCCGCACGAAGACTACGTCTCCCTCGTGCAGGAACATGACCCCAAGAACGCGCTGTCGCTGGATCTGGATCCTCTGACAGTCATGATCAATGAATGCGGCCCGTTCATGCTGGAAGCGTATCAACAGGCCTTGATCAGCTTCTGGAGCGATAGCGACGACAAGGGACAGACGCCCTGGCACTGGTACAGCGATTACCTGCAGCAACAGTTCACCCAGGCCGTCCTGGACGGCAAGCGTGACGCGACGCTGCTTCCCGAGGCGCTGAGCACAGCGCTATGGGTGCAAGCGCATCCTGATCCACGCACGCAAGCCAGCCTGGAACCCTTTCAGGTTCGGGTCAGCAACCTGCGCATGGATTTCGTGAGCAACTGGCAACTTGACCCGGAGCTATCCAGTGCCCTTTTGATCGAACGCAGTGACGCCCCGGCCGAACGGGGCACGACATTGCTCTACACCCCTACCGGGAAATTGGTGTCCTTCCCTTCACGCCAAACGCTGCTGAGCCATGCCGCCAGGCCCTGGCCACTGTTGTCCGGGGTTTCCGGGCCGCAGGTGCATTTGGTATCCCCGACTTTGCCATACTTCCAACACCAGGCGCTCGGCGTGTTGTGCCAGCAGTTGCATGGATCGCAGCTGACCGCCTGGCAGGGGGACGATCTGGTCAGCGCAGCCGATCTGTCGATCGCCTTGGACCGACTGACATCGATGTTCGGCCTGTGCAGCCCGGCCGAGGCCAGCTTGCACGAGCGCCTGGCAAGCCATTTGCCCGCTTGGCTGAAAGAGGCTTCCCCGAAGAAACTGTTGCGCTACAGCACGCAGCTGACCCAGATCGCTCAGGGCTATCATGACGCCCAGTACACCTCGTGGCTCGATGGCGTGGCCGATGCCCAGACCTTCGCCACGCAACGGCTTCTGACTCGCATCCAGAGCGATCACCCCGAGGCCGACCTGGACCTCTCGATGCTCAGGGTCGTCAACGCCCAAACGACCATCGGTGCATTGCCTGTCCACGAAAGCATCGTCACGGACAACATGCTCCATACCGAAACATTCACCCTCCCCCAACTGGCGATCAGCAACTTGGGGCTGCTGCGCCCAGGCAAGATCACGCTGCAGGCGCTCGACGGCAAGCCGGTGCCGAACTGGTTCGATGAATCCTACTTGCGCAACCTCATCACCGAAGCGGATGTCGCGAAACACTACCCCGCCATGTTGCGCGCCACCCTGTTGGACGATCCGTCGCAGCGGTCGCGCCGCGAATCGCTGCTCAGGCGGCAACTGCACACCCAGCTGCCCGCCCTTGCCATGGCGCTGAACCTGCAGGGCAAACCGATAGACTTCGACGTCATAAAAGGTATCGGCGATGTGTTTGGCGAGGCCCCGCAACGCAGCACTTGCTGGCAACTGCGTCGGTTCGGGTTGCTCAGAAGCCTGGATGCCAGCCCCGACCATCCGCTCAATACATGGCTGATCGAGGCACAAACCGCCACCTCGCAGCCGTGCCTGCTGTACCGCCCGTTGCACAGCGAACCCTTGTTGGCGTTCGACGACAGGCAGGCGCTGCTTGACGCGATCGCTGCCCCCGGTGCACTGCAAGACGATCTGCTCGATCGCTTGCCCGAACAGGACCGCAAGGTCTATGCCCATGGCGGCTTCCTCGAACCGCACCTGTTCCACCCCCTGGAAGACGACTGGGCCGTCCCGTTCGGTGCCCCCGCGCCGGTCACCCTGGCACAGGAACCGGCATTGGCCGACCCTGCCCACGCCGTCTACCAAGGGTGCATCGATGAAACCATCAACCAGTTCCAAGCCCATGCCCAGACCAGCGCCCAGGCCCGTTGGGAACGATGGAAATCCCTGGGCTGGCTGCTGCTCAATACTGCACTGCCCTTCACAGCCGAGCCATTGGCCGCGCCGATCTGGGCCATCCAGCTGGAAACGGCCTTCCTCGAACTGGTGGGCGAACAGCAACAGCGGAGCGCTGGCGAACGCATCGCTGCTCTCGTGGAATTTCTCGTCAACCTGGCATTGCTCCTGCTCAACCATGCCTTCAAGCGCATCGAGGTGCTGCGCCAGGCCGCTTCCCGGCGATCTCGCACCGACCCTGCTACGGCCTTGCTGCCGGCCTTGCCTACGCTGACCGTGTCGCCCCAGGAGCAGGTCCTGGACTTTTCCTGGGCGAACCCCAAGCGCACGCTCGACCCCGTACAGCGAAGAAACCTAGCGGTATTTTGTACCGATACGCCCCTGGCCCGGTTGGGCAAGCCCATCCCCAACGGCCCCTTGCAGGACCTGTATTTCTACAAAGACAGAAGCTGGGTTGCCCTCGACGACAAGGTCTACCAGGTCGAATACGACGCCAATCAACAGTGTCCGCGCATCGTCGACAGCAAAGACGAACTGATCAAGGGCCCTTGGTTGCGACGCGATGAGGCCGGTCGCTGGCAGCTGGATCTGGGGCTGCGCCTGCGTGCCGGCATGCCGCTGTATCGTCGGGTCGAGCAGCTGCGCAACGCCAACCAGCAGGAGCTGGCAACGCTACAGACGCAGATCCAGCAGGACGTGACCTACCAGAAGACCCAGCGCGAATACCTCGACAAGGTGGCTCGGCTGGCCCACCGTAAGGCACCTGAAAGCATCCTGCGCAACTATCTGACGAAGCTCGAGGACTTCACCACGTTCTGGCAAGAGCATTTGCAACGTATCAATCAGTTCAATGGGCTCAAGCCGCTGCGCGAATACAAAGTCAAACGTGCCTATGCCCTGTCCCAGCAGTTGCACTATGCAAAGAAGATCGATGAAACCCTGTCCTGGCTGCATGCGCCCATCCGGGAACAGATCGATGAAATGATCAAGCTGCAGCACGGGGGTTACGAGCTGACCGAAGCCGACAAGCGCAGCCTCGGCCAGCGCATCGACACATTGCTGCCGCTGCTGGGCAAGTTGCTGGACAACAGCCAGCGCTTGCTCGATGGCATGGAGCAACTTCAGCGCCTTGCCAGCCGTTCTCAACCGAAGATCATCGAATACCGCGACGCGGCCTCGATCGATTGGGAGCTGGTCAAGTCACCGCTGACGTGGCGCTGGTCGCGCATCGAGGCCTGCGTCAACCGCTTGTCGCTGCTCGAAACGCTCGACGACGACAGCGAATACTGGCTGCAACGCTTTGGCGAAAGCCTTGACCTGGCATTTGCCCAGCGACAGCAACTGTTGGCCCTCGAGCAGCCCAATGACGATGTGCTCAGTCGGTTGGCCGTCAGCATCGATGGTCATTTCAAGACCGCACGTCGCCGGTTGGGCAACCTCAAGGCCCATTTGAACCTGGACACAGCCCAACAGCCCCTCACTCAACTACAAGAAGACATCGACAGCGCGGCCAAGGAGCTGCAACCCACGCTCGACGAATACGCAGCAACGCTGCCCAGCAACACGGTCACCCAACTGCGCAAGCAGGTGCCAGGCCTGATCGAAACCCAGGAAGGCGATGTGCTGCTGGGCAATGCCCGCCCTGACGACGACACCGTCGTCGATATCCCGACAGCACCCAACAATGCCAGTTCACGCAGCTACAAACTGGAGAACGATCGTTGGGTGGAGCTTGCGGCGCAGGCACCTGCCAAGCCCACCGCCGTGCGCAAACTCAAACACCTGCTCAAGGACAGCCAAGCGCGCCTGCAGACCGCACGCAAAGAACTGCAACGCCTGGACGGCGGCACCTTCAGCCAGTACCTGCCCATCGAGATCGAAGAACTGCTGCACCATCAGCGCGACCGCCTGCGCACCTTGCGCGAAGCGATCGAGCAGCACCTGACGGCGGACAACCAGACGGACGAGGTCGGTGGCAACCGCGATGCCGCGGAGACGATCAAGGCGCTGGAGGACCTGGACGCCCAACTGACCCGCAAAGCAATCGAGTTGCGCACCAAAGCGGCGCTGGAACAAAAACCACGTATGCCCGAGCTGCGTTTTCTCATCGATCAGGGGATTGTGACCGTCCGCGTGGAGAGCCCGCGCAAACTGCTCGCCCGGGTCAAGGGCAGGCCTGCGGACTACCTGGATGACTATGGGATCTACAAGGACGATTCATTGCTGTGGGTCGCGCATTTTCACTACCGCACGCTCGAGGCCGACAAGCGCGCCTTCGTCGCCGGGCACCTCAAGCCGGCCGCGCAGCGATACGCCCAAGGCGCTCAGGTCAACCGACCGGACACAGGGCAGCTCGAAGAGGTCTACCGCAGCCCGATTTCCCTGGCCGATGCGCAGCAGTACTTCTTCAACGTCTGAAACGACCGGGGCGCCTTCAGGCGCCCCGACTGTTCTCACCGATCCTTGAACTGCGCCTCGCGCTTGGCGATGAAGGCAGCCATGCCCTCTTTCTGATCCTCCGTGGCGAAGGCTGCGTGGAACACCCGACGCTCGAAGCGCACGCCCTCGCTCAGGGTAACTTCGAAGGCGCGGTTGACGCTTTCCTTGACCATCATGCTCACCGGGATGGATTTGCTGGCGATGGTCGCGGCGACCTTCAGGGCCTCCTCGAGCAGCTCAGCCTGTGGCACCACGCGGGCCACCAACCCGGCGCGCTCGGCCTCTTCGGCACCCATCAGGCGCCCGGTCAGGCACAGCTCCATGGCCTTGGCCTTGCCCACCGCGCGGGTCAGGCGCTGGGTACCGCCCATGCCCGGCAGCACGCCCAGGTTGATCTCCGGCTGGCCGAACTTGGCGTTATCGGCGGCCAGGATGAAGTCGCACATCATCGCCAGTTCGCAACCACCGCCCAGGGCGAAGCCGGACACCGCGGCGATGATCGGCTTGCGGCGGTTGGCGATGCGGTCGGCGTCGCTGAACAGGTCCTCTACGTAGATCTGTGGGTACTTGAGCTCGGCCATTTCCTTGATGTCGGCACCTGCGGCGAAGGCCTTGGCGGAGCCGGTGAGCACCACGCAGCCGATGTTCGGGTCTCGCTCGAGTTGGTCCAGGGCCTGGTTGATCTCGCCGACGATCTGTGCGTTCAGGGCGTTGAGCGCCTGCGGGCGGTTGAGGGTGATCAGGCCGACCTTGCCGTGGATGTCCAACAGGATGGTTTCGAATGCCATGCAGACTGCTCCTTCAAAGATTGCGCGCAATGACCATGCGCTGAATGTCGCTGGTGCCTTCGTAGATCTGACAGACCCGAACGTCGCGGTAGATCCGTTCCAGCGGGAAGTCACTCAGATAGCCATATCCGCCGAGCGTCTGCAAGGCGTCCGAACAGACCTTTTCGGCCATTTCCGAGGCGAAAAGCTTCGCCATGGACGCCTCCACCAGCGCCGGGCGGCCAGCATCGCGCAGGGCCGCGGCATGCAGCACCATCTGCCGGGCCACGGCGATACGCGTGGCCATATCGGCCAGGCGGAAGGCCACCGCCTGGTGCTCGATCAGGGGCTTGCCGAAGCTCTGTCGCTCGTTGGCATAGTCGCGTGCCACCTCGAACGCCGCGCGGGCCATGCCCACCGATTGGGCGGCGATGCCGATACGCCCGCCTTCCAGGTTGGCCAGGGCGATCTTGTAGCCCTCGCCCTCCTCGCCCAGGCGGTTCGCCACCGGCACACGCACTTCATCGAACACGATCTGGCAGGTGTCGGAGGCATGCTGGCCCAGCTTGTCCTCGACCCGCGCCACCTGGTAACCCGGTGAGTCGGTGGGCACGATGAACGCACTGATGCCACGCTTGCCGGCGTCAGGGTCGGTCACGGCAAAGACGATCACCACCCCGGCGTTCTGCCCGGAGGTGATGAACTGTTTGCTACCGCTGAGCACATAGTGGTCGCCATCGCGGCGCGCCCGGGTCTTCAGGCTGCTGGCGTCGGAGCCGGCCTGGGGCTCGGTCAGGGCGAACGCCCCGAGCATCTGGCCGCTGGCCAACGGCATCAGGAACTGCGTCTTCTGCTGCTCGTTGCCAAAGCGCAGGATCGGCACGCAACCCACCGAGTTGTGCACGCTCATGATGGTCGAGCAGGCACCATCGCCGGCGGCGATTTCTTCCAGGGCCATGGCATAGGCCACGTAGCCCGTGTCGCTGCCACCCCACTGCTCTGGCACCAGCATGCCGAACAGGCCCAGGTCAGCCATCTCGGCGATGGCCTCGCGGGGGAAGCGGTGTTCCTTGTCCCATTGCTCGGCAAAGGGCTTCAGGCGCTCTTGCGCGAATGAGCGGACGGCGTCGGCGATCTGTTGTTGCTCGTCAGTTACCAGCATGGCGCACCTCAGTACAGGCATTCGACGGCCATGGCCGTGGCCTCGCCACCGCCGATGCAGATGGCCGCCACGCCACGGCGCAGGTTGTTCTGGCGCAGGGCCGACAGCAGGGTCACCAGGATCCGTGCGCCGGACGCGCCGATCGGGTGGCCCAGGGCGCAGGCGCCGCCATGGATGTTGACCTTCTCGTGGGGCAGGTCCAGGTGCTTCATGGCCGCCAGGGTGACCACCGCGAAGGCTTCGTTGATCTCGAACAGGTCCACCTCGGCCAGGTTCCAGCCGGTGCGTTTGAGCAGCTTGTCGATGGCGCCGATCGGCGCGGTGGGGAACAGCGACGGCGTATCGGCGAAGGCCGCATGGCCGTGGATCACCGCCAAGGGCTTGAGGCCACGTTTTTCGGCTTCGCTGCGGCGCATCAGCACCAACGCAGCGGCACCGTCGGAGATGGAACTGGAGTTGGCGGCAGTCACCGTACCGCCTTCGCGGAACGCCGGACGCAGTTGCGCGATCTTGTCCAGGCGCGCCTTGGGCGGCTGTTCGTCGTCACGGATGACGCGCATTTGCTTGCCCTCGGTGACCTCCACCGGCACGATCTCGGCGGCGAAGCGGCCGTTCTTGATAGCGTCCTGGGCGCGGGTCAGCGAGGCGATGGCGAACTGGTCCTGGGCCTCGCGGCTGAACCCATTGGCCTGGGCGCAATCCTCGGCGAAGGTGCCCATCAGGCGCCCCTTGTCGTAGGCGTCTTCCAGGCCATCCATGAACATATGGTCGATGATCTTGCCGTGGCCCATGCGGTAGCCGCCACGGGCCTTGTCCAGCAGGTACGGGGCATTGGTCATGCTTTCCATGCCGCCGGCCACCACCACATCGGCGCTGCCGGCCAGCAGCAGGTCATGGGCCATGATCGCCGCCTGCATGCCCGAGCCGCACATTTTGTTCAAGGTGGTGCAGGTGGTGTGCTTGTCCAGACCTGCACCCAGGGCGGCCTGGCGGGCCGGCGCCTGGCCGAGCCCAGCCGGCAGCACGCAGCCGAACAGCACCTGCTCGACGCTGTCGCTGGCGATACCGGCGCGCTCGACCGCTGCACGAATGGCGGCGGCGCCCAGCTGCGGTGCAGTCAAGCTCTTGAGGTCGCCCTGCAGGCCACCCATGGGCGTGCGCACGGCGCTAACAATGACGATCGGGTCGTTGGCGAGAGTCATGTGCGGTTCTCCTTACTTGGCAGCCATGCGCAGGGCACCGTCGAGGCGGATCACCTCGCCGTTGAGCATGCTGTTCTCGATGATATGGCGGGCCAGGGCTGCGTACTCCTGCGGGCGCCCCAGGCGCGGCGGGAATGGCACGCCTGCGGCCAGCGAATCGCGGACCTCCTGGGTCATACCGGCCATCATGGGCGTTTCGAAGATGCCCGGGGCTATGGTCATGACGCGGATACCGAAACGCGCCAGTTCACGGGCGACCGGCAAGGTCAGGCTAGCGATGGCGCCCTTGGAGGCCGCATAGGCAGCCTGGCCGATCTGGCCGTCGTAGGCAGCGATGGAGGCGGTGTTGATGATCACGCCACGCTCGCCGCCTTCGTCCGCCTGCCCCTCGGCCATGGCCGCGGCGGCCAGGCGCAGCAGGTTGAAGCTGCCGACCAAGTTGACGTTGATGACCTTGGCGAAACTGGCCAGCCCATGGGGGCCTTGTTTGCCCAGGACCTTCTCAGCGCCGACGATGCCGGCGCAGTTGACCAGCCCGTGCAGGCTGCCGAAGGCGCTGACGGCGGCCTGCACCGCCGCCTGGGCGGCCTGCTCGTCGCTGATGTCGGCCACAGCGAAGCGGGCCTGCTCGCCCAGCTCGCGGGCCTTGGCCGCGACCGCCTCGGCATTGAGGTCGACCAGCATGACCTTGGCGCCGGCTTCGACCAGCATCTGCGCGGTGGCAGCACCGAGCCCGGAGGCGGCGCCGCTGACGATGAAGTGTTTGTTGGCTATGTGCATGGTGTTGTTCCTTCAGGCGCTGGCGCGGGTGGCCAGCGCGGCTTGTTGTAGGGCGATTTCCTGGTTGCGCAGGATGAAGCGTTGCAGCTTGCCGCTCGGGGTCTTGGGCAGCTCGCTGACGAATTCGATTTCCCGGGGGTAGGCATGGGCATAGAGGCGCTGGCGGACATGCTGGCGCAAGGTTTCTTGCAATTCGGCGCTGCCTTCGACGCCCTTGGCCAGCACCACGAATGCCTTGATCAGCTCGGTACGCTCGGGGTCGGGCTTGCCGATCACGGCGGCCTCGACCACAGCGGGGTGTTCGATCAGCGCGCTTTCCACATCGAACGGCCCGACCCGGTAGCCGGATGTGGTGATCACATCGTCGCTGCGCCCGACGAAGCTGATGCTGCCGTCGATATTGAGCTCGACGGTGTCGCCGCTCAGGTAGTACTTGCCGACGAAGGCCTTGGTCGGCAGGCCGTGGTAGCCACCGAACCAGCACAATGGCGATTGCTCGCGGTCGACCGCCAGGATCCCCGGTTGCCCGGCCGGCCGTTCATTGCCTTGCTCATCCAGTACCACGATGCGGTGGCCGGGAATAGCGAAACCCGCCGAGCCGGGATGCACCGAGTGCACCAGGGCGTGGTGATTGCACAGCACCATGCCCAGCTCGGTCTGGCCGTAATGGTCGTGAATGGTCACGTCCAGCTCGTCGGCGAACCAGCGGATCACCTCCGGGTTGAGCGGCTCGCCGGCGCTACTGACCACTCGCAGGCGGCCTTTGATCGGCGCCGAGAACTCGCTGCCGGCAGCGATCAGCAGGCGATAGGCCGTGGGCGACCCGGCCAGGTTGCTGATGTCGTGTTTGTCGATCATCCGCGCGCAGCTTTCGACGCTGAACGGGCCATCGTAGAACGTAGTGGCGTGGCCCAGGGACAACGGGCCGGTGACCGCATAGTACAGGCCATAGGCCCAGCCGGGGTCGGCCAGGTTCCAGAAGTGGTCCTCCGGGCGCAGGTCGATGGCATCGCGCATGTAGCCCTGGAACGCGACGATGGCCCGCAGCGGCACTTCCAGCGGCTTGGCGGGGCCTGTGGTGCCTGAGGTGAACATCAGCAGGAACGGGTCGTCGCCTGTGCGCAGCACCGGCTCGCAGTCAGCGTCGGCAGTGTCGACAGCGGTGTGGAAATCCAGCTCACCGGCCGTTGCACCGACGGTGATGATCGTCGGGCAGCCCTGCATCTCGTCCAGTTTGGGGCGGTTGTGGCGATCCGTGACCACCACCCGGGCATGGGATTGCTCAAGACGGTGCTCGATCGCCTTGGGGCCGAACGCCGTGAACAGTGGCTGGTAGACCGCGCCCAGGCGCCAGGTGGCGAGGATGGTCACCAGCAATTCAGGGGTACGAGGCATCAGGCCGGCGACCCGGTCCCCCGCTGCCACGCCCTGACCCTTGAGGACATTGGCCAAGCGCGCCGCCAGGGCCTGCAGTTGCTCGAAACTGTAGCGCGCGCTGTTGCCGTCGCGATCTTCCCAGACCAACGCCGTTCGGTCGCCACCGACATGGCGGTCGCAACATTCGACACAGGCGTTCATGGCCTCGAGGCTGCCTTGTAGCGCCTGCTGGACAGCCCGGCTGTAATCGAACGAACGGGCGGCTTGAGCGTAGTCACGCATCGTCAGACTCCTGCTTGTTTTTATTGGAGTGCACTGGTTGCCTGACGATGTTCGCGCCGACCACCCAGGCCGGCAATGGCCAAACCTGTCAATCGCGATGACCGGTTTGGCCGCAGGGCCAGCGCTGACGTCGTATGTGTGGGAGCCTGCGATGGGCCGCAAAGCGGCTCCTTGAGCCTGGGGATCCAGCGTTTGAGGGCTTGGGGCTGCTTTGCAGCCCATCGCAGGCTGTCGCCAGCTCCCACCGAGGTTGCGCTGCTCTCACGACTTGCGAAATCCCTGTGGGAGCCGGCTTGCCGGCGATGACAGGCTAAGGCGATGGCTTGACGTCACAGGCGCCGATCAGCTCGCGATAATGCCCAGGGTTGCAACCGAACCACTTGCGAAACGCTTTGTAGAACGAGCTGCTGTCGGCAAAGCCCAGGCGCTCGGCAATGGTACCCAAGGCCACCTCGCAATCGGCCAGCCATGCAATTGCCAGCTGGCGCCGCACGCTGTCCTTGAGCCCCTGGTAGGTCTGGCCTTCATCGGCCAGGCGGCGACGCAGGGTCGAGACGGACAGGCACAGCTGGCGCGCGAGCGCTTCGGCATCGGGCCAGGCGGCTGGGTCCAGCGCCAGCAGGTCGTGGCGGATACGCCGGGCCAAGCTGGCCGGGTCGCGGTACTTGACCAGGATATTGCCCGGCGCCTCGGCCAGGAACCGTTGCAGTTCCTCAGGCGTGCGGCGCAAGGGCACGTCCAGGCAATCGGCGGCGAAGATCATGCGTGTGCGTGGCCGGTCGAACTGCAAGTTTTCCGAAAACATCACCCGGTAGTCATCGCAGAACGGCGGCTCGGCGCAACGCAGGTCGATGGCCAGGATCGGAATGCGCCGCCCGGCCAGCCAACAGGCCACGCCATGGACGATCATCCAGAAAGTGAAGTAGGTAAAGGCGCGCCGGGGTTCGTCACGGGGCTCGTAGATGACGATCTCGGCCAGGCTCTGCTGGCGCACCAGGCTCGGTTGCAGGTCTTCGAGCATCAGCGAGAGGAAACTCACCACGGTGTCCAGCGCCGCGCCCAGCGTTGGCTGCGCCATGCTCGCCCGGCACAGGAAGGCCAGGCTCCCGGTGCGCAGGCCGCGCGGGTCCATGGCGAAGAACTCGTCGTTGCAACGCCGGGCCAACAGGCGCCAGAGCCGGGCGTAGGCCTCGGCGGTGACTCGGGCATCGGGCTGCTCGAGCTCGGCGGCATCGATGCCGGCGCGGGCCAGCAAGGGCGCATCGGGGTGGCCGGCCGGGCAGGTCTGTAGCAGTGCCTCGCGCACCAGTTGCATGGAAATGGTGTCTTTGTCGCTCATTGGCCGTCCAGCGCCTGTGTTTATTCAGCCCCGATCTTACCAGTGCGGGCCCTATCGCGGGACGAGCCCGCCGCCACAGGTATGGACTGCCCTTAACGGCGGCGGTGCACCTGTGGGAGCGGGCTCGTCCCGCGATAGGGCCCGCACAGGCTCACAAGCTCGCCGCCAACCCCAGGAACGCCTGGATCAACCGCAGCTCACGGCGCCGCTCCAGGCAGCCGATCATGTGCCGGTTGACCAACCCTCCCCCCGCCAGCGGCCGCGCCACCACCCGTGGGTCATGGGCCACCTCCATCGACGACACGATACCGATCCCCAGCTCCGCCGCCACCGCCTCGGTGACCGCCTCGCGGCTGTCCAGCTCCAGCAGCACCCGAGGCTGCACCTTGGCTTCGCCGCAGGCCTGGTCGAAGGTACGCCGGGTGATCGAACTGGGCTCGCGCAACACCATGATCTGCCGGTCCAGCTCCGCCAGGGGCAGGTCCCCCTCGCCGACCGCCCACGGGTGACCCACTGGCAACAATGCACAGATACGCGACTCGCCCAGGCTTTGCAGGTACAGGCCTTTGCGCGGTTCGACCTCGGTCAGCACCGCCACGTCGGCATGCTCGGACACCAGCGCCGCCAGGGTTTCCTGGGCGTTGCCCAGGCGCAGGTTGACGGTGATACCCGGGTAGCGCGCCCTCAGCATGCCCAGCATCGGCATCACCCGGTGGGGCCCGTCCGCCGCCACTTCCAGGCGCCCGGTCAGCAACTGCCGGTTGGCCTCGAGCATGGCCTGGGCTTCTTCGGCCAGGCTGAACATCGCCCGGGTGATGGCCGCCAGGCGCGTGCCCTCCTCGGTCAGTTCCACCCGCCGTGCGGTGCGTCGCAACAAGGTGATCTGGTAGTGCTCTTCAAGGGCCTTCACATGCCCGGTCACCGCCGGCTGGCTGATGAACAGGCGCTCTGCAGCACGGGTGAAGCTGCCTTCACGGGCCACCGCATCGAAGGCACGCAGCTGGAACAGGTTCATGTCTATCGGCCTGACTTATGGCTGGCATAACAACAAACAATTTGATTGATGGAGCGGCAAATTGCAACTTAGGCCCCGTAGTTTCAGCCCACCGCTTGTGAGGAATAACGGAATGAGCAACGCCCCGATCCTGCTGACCCCCGGCCCACTGACCACCTCTTCCCGCACCCGCCAAGCCATGCTGGTGGACTGGGGCTCCTGGGACCGCGACTTCAACCAACTGACCGCCAGTCTGTGCGAACAACTGCTGGCCATCGTCAACGGCAACGCCACCCACCACTGCGTCCCGCTGCAAGGCAGTGGCACCTTCGCCGTGGAAGCGGCCATCGGCACCCTGGTACCGCGCGATGGCAAGGTCCTGGTATTGATCAACGGTGCCTATGGCCAGCGCCTGGCGAAGATCTGCAAGGTCCTGGGCCGTGCCTACAGCACCTTCGAGACTGCCGAAGACCAGCCGACCACCGCTGCCGATGTCGACCGCCTGCTGGCCGCCGACCCCGCCGTCACCCACGTGGCGCTGATCCACTGCGAAACCAGCACCGGCATCCTCAACCCGCTGCCGGAGATCGCCCAGGTGGTCAAACGCCACGGCAAACGCCTGGTCATCGATGCCATGAGTTCCTTCGGCGCCCTGCCGATCGATGCCAGCGAAGTGCCGTTCGAAGCCCTGATCGCTGCCTCCGGCAAGTGCCTGGAAGGTGTGCCAGGCATGGGCTTCGTCTTCGCTGAGAAGAACGCCTTGGCCGCCGCCGAAGGCAACAGCCATTCTTTGGCGATGGACCTGCAGGACCAGCAGGCGTACATGGCCAAGACCGGCCAGTGGCGCTTCACCCCGCCGACCCATGTGGTCGCCGCCCTGCACGAAGCCCTGGTGCAATACAACGAGGAAGGCGGCTTGCCAGCGCGCCACCAGCGCTATGCCGATAACTGCAAGACCCTGCTCGATGGCATGGCCAAGATCGGCCTGCGCAGCTTCCTGCCCGCCGAGATCCAGGCACCGATCATCGTTACCTTCCATGCCCCCAAAGACGCCCGCTACCAGTTCAAGGACTTCTACGAGCGGGTCAAGGCCAAGGGCTTCATCCTCTACCCGGGCAAGCTGACCCAGGTGGAAACCTTCCGCGTCGGCTGCATCGGCGTGGTGGGAGCCGAAGGCATGCAAGCTGCCGTCGACGCCGTAGCCGAAGTGCTGCGGGAAATGGAAGTGCTGGACATCTAACTCAACGACCGACCCGAATTGCCAGGAAACCGCGCACATGAACTACAGCAACCCCACCCAGCTGCAAGCCGCCATCCTCGACTGGGCCGGCACCGTGGTCGACTTCGGCTCCTTCGCCCCGACCCAGATCTTCGTCGAGGCCTTCGCCGAGTTCGACGTCCAGGTGTCCATCGAAGAAGCCCGTGGCCCGATGGGCATGGGCAAGTGGGATCACATCCGCACCCTGTGCAATGTGCCCGAAATCGCCGAACGCTACCGCAAGGTGTTCGGCCGTACGCCGACCGACGACGATGTCACGGCCATCTATGAGCGCTTCATGCCGCTGCAGATCGAGAAGATCGCCGTGCATTCGGCGCTGATCCCCGGCGCCCTGGACACCCTCACGGGCCTGCGCAAGGACGGCCTGAAGATCGGCTCCTGCTCCGGCTACCCGAAAGTGGTGATGGACAAGGTGGTGGAGCTGGCCAAACAGAACGGCTATGTCGCCGACCACGTGGTGGCCACCGACGAAACCCCCAATGGCCGCCCATGGCCGGCCCAGGCCCTGGCCAACGTGATCGCCCTGGGCATCGATGATGTGGCCGCTTGCGTAAAAGTCGACGACACCGTGCCGGGCATCCTCGAAGGCCGTCGCGCCGGCATGTGGACCGTTGCCCTGGTATGCTCGGGCAACGCCCTGGGCCTGACCTGGGAAGGCTACCGCGCCCTGAGCGCCGAGAAGCTGGAAAGCGAGCGCAAGCGCATCCACGCGATGTTCGAAAGCTCCCGCCCGCACTACCTGATCGACACCATCAACGAGCTGCCCGAAGTCATCGCCGACATCAATCGTCGCCTGGCCAAGGGCGAAATGCCGCAGGCGTCGTAATGCCGGGGCCGCTTTGCGGCCCTTTCGCGGCACAAGGCCGCTCCTTGTATCTCGACTTTCGCCTTCCAAGAGGCGAAAGTTCTCGACTGATCATCGAGGGAGGGTCATGAAGCGGAGCCGCTCCAAGGGCATCGAGCCCGTATTGTAGATAACGCTCAGACCCTCCAACCCCACTCGAACAGTTCGAACGGTATCTAGTGCCCGCCCCCGGCGTGAGCACGCATTCACAAGGTTGAACCGAGTGCTGGGTGATCGAACTTTCGTTGTCTGAAGGAGAAGATCATGTCTGTTGTTGTTGGCGTCGATGTAGCCAAGCGATCCTTCGATATTGCGACTCCACTTCCCAATGGGAAGGTTCGCACCAAGGCCAAGCTGTCCAATGATCCGAGTGGTTTTGAGCAGTTCGCAACCTGGCTTGAGAAACATGCCGAACCGCGTGCCTGGGTTGTCATGGAGGCTACTGGCACTTATCACGAGGCGCTTGCCGATTGCCTTCATGCCAAGGGTTACCGGGTGTGCATTCTGAATCCCGCCGTAATTGCCAAGTTTGCCGAGGCCGACCTTCGACGCGTCAAAACCGATAAGGCTGATGCCAAAGTTATTGCTGCTTATGGCCAGCAAAAACAGGATGAGCTCCGTCAGTGGGAGCCTGAGCCGCCAGCTCAGCGGCGTTTGCGGGCCTTAGTACGGCGTCTGGACGACCTGAAAGAAATGCAGCAGATGGAGCAGAACCGTCTGGATGTGGCGCAGACAGCTGTGCAGGAGTCAATCAGAGCTGTAATTGGGCATATCACCGAAGAAATAGAGAAAACCCGCAAGGCGATTGAGCAGACGATCGATGACGATCCGGATCTGCGCCAACGGCGAAAACTGATTACATCGATTGATGGTCTGGGTGATACCACAGCCGCACTGATCCTCGCAGAACTGGGTGATCCGCTGAAATACGAAAGCCCGTCAGCCATTGTTGCGTTTGCAGGTCTGAACCCGATGATCCATCAATCGGGGGAGAAGATTGGCCAATCGACCATTTCTCGCACAGGAGCGCCGAGGCTGCGCGCCGGCTTGTGGATGTCAGGCACGGTCTCGATCAGACACAACCCGGTCGTGAAGGCACTGGCAGAGCGTTTGAACAGCCGGCGTAAAGCCTATAAGCAGATAGTTTGCGCTGCTATGCGCAAGCTTTTGCACCTGGTGTATGGCGTGGTGAAGTCCGGTAAACCGTTTGACCCTCAAATCGCCCTTGCGGGGTGAGGGTCAAGACGGTATCTACAGGTACATCGCGCTTCCTGTGGGCCTTGTGCCGCGAAAGGGCTGCAAAGCAGCCCCGATCAGGTCAAACGGCGCGGTTGAGCTTCACCCACGCCGCGAACTTGTCGATGAACGCCTGCAGGAACGGCCGGGTCTTGTCATTGAGCTTGCCCGATTCGTCGAACAGGCTCGCCGCCCCGCCGATGTACGCCTCGGGCATCTGCATGCACGGCATGTCCAGGAACACCAGGGACTGGCGCACGCCATGGTTGGCGCCAAAGCCCCCGATGGCGCCGGGCGAGACGCTCACCACCGCCGCCGGCTTGCCGCTCCAGGCGCTCTGGCCATAAGGCCGCGAGCCGACATCGATAGCATTCTTCAGGCCGCCCGGCACCGAACGGTTGTACTCGGGCGTTACGAACAACACCGCGTCGCTGCGGCGGATCTCATCGCGAAAACGGGTCCAGGCTTCCGGTGCACCCTCGGCCTCGACGTCTTCGTTGTACAGCGGCAGGTCGCCGATCTCGACGATCTTCAGGGCGAGGCTGGACGGCGCCAGCTCCCCGAGGGCCCGGGCCACCTTGCGGTTGTAGGACTCCTTGCGCAAGCTGCCGACGACGACCGCTACCGAATAGACCTGGCTCATGGTGTTTGCAACCTCTGCTGGCTAGGGAAAGTTGTAGTTATAGATGACCGATCCCCGCCACCAGAGTTTTTTTGCCATCAACAGAAAACTTCCAGCCGCCTGCACGGGTCTATGCCTGCAGCTATTTCCCAAAAATTTCAGAGGTTTTCCCGCAAATGGCAGCAATACTGGTCGGCCAATTCCACGCACGTGACGCCGAGGGCCGTATCTACCCCGTGCATGAGTACCAGGAGTCCACCCTCCAGGCCGACGGCAGCAGCCTCGGTGCGCCGATCGTGACCTACCGCCTGCCTGTCGGCGACCGCGTCCGCCACCTGGGCGAAGACCGTTTCGAATTGGCCCACAGCGGCGTCGAACTCATCCGCATTCCTTGATGCAGTCGACCGTGTACACCCGCCCCTGGCCATGATCCTCGCGCTGCAGGCCATGGACATCGGCGACGAAGCCAGGGAAGCCGCTGTCGAAGGCCCGGGCGAAGGCCAGGTAGTCGATGATCGAACGCGTGGCCTCGGTGAAGCGCTCGCCGGGCATGATCAACGGGATGCCCGGTGGGTACGGCACGAGCATCACGGCGGCCACCCGCCCCAGCAAGGCCTCGATCGGCACTGCCTCCACCTCCCCGCGCACCATCCGGTCGTAGGCCTGGGCCGGGGTCATGGCCATTTCCGGCAAGCAGGTGAACAGGCGCTTGAGCTGCTTGGCCGTGGCGTTGGCCCAGTAGCACCCATGCAGTTGGTCGCACAGATCGCGCAGCCCCAGGCCCTGGTAGCGTGACGGGTCGACCGCCATCACGCTCGGCAGGCATTGGCCCAGGGCCGTGTTGCCATCGTAGTGGCGCTTGAACTCAAGCAACTCGGTGAGCAAGGTGCTCCACTTGCCCTTGGTGATCCCCATGGAGAACAGCACCAGGAAGCTGTACAAGCCCGTCTTCTCCACCACCAGCCCCCGCTCCCAGAGGAACTTGCCCACCACCGCTGCCGGGATGCCGTGCTCACCCAAGGCACCGCCCACCGTCAGCCCTGGCATCACCAGGGTGACCTTCAGTGGATCGAGCAGCACGTAGTCCTGCCCAACCTCGCCGAAGCCGTGCCACTCGGCGCCCGGTTGCAGCAGCCAATCCTCGGCGGCCAGGCGCTGGGCACCCTCGGTCGCTGGCGGCTGCCAGATGCTGAACCACCAGTCATCGGCAGCGATGTGCTCGCGCAGGTTGGCCAGGGCTCGGCGAAAGCTCAGGGCCTCGTCGAACATTTCCTGCAGCAGCGAGGTGCCGGCCGGCCCCTCCATCATGGTCGAGGCAACGTCCAGCGACGCCAGGATGCTGTACTGCGGCGAGGTGGAAATGTGCATCATGAAGGCTTCGTTGAAACGGTCGCAGTCCAACTGCCGTAGGCTGCCGTCCTGCACGTGGATCATCGACGCCTGGCTGAACGCCGCCAGCAGCTTGTGGGTGGAATGGGTGCTGAACAGCAACGGGCTGTCCTCGCCTCGCGGGGTGCCCATGGCGTAGCGGCCGGCGAAGAATTCGTGGAATGCGGCGTAGGCGAACCAGGCCTCGTCGAAATGCAGGACCTCGACCCGGGTGCCCAGTACCTGTTTGATCAGCCCGGCGTGGTAGCACAGCCCGTCGTAGGTCGAGTTGGTCACCACGGCCAGGCGGATGCGCGACGTTCGCCCCCGGGCCAGTGGATTGGCGTCGATCTTCGCCTGGATCGACGCCGGGCTGAATTCGCCCAGCGGGATCGGCCCGATGATGCCCAGCTCGTTGCGTTCCGGGCACAGGTAGAGCGGGATGGCGCCGGTCATGATGATGGCGTGCACCACCGACTTATGGCAGTTGCGGTCCACCAGGACCAGGTCGTCACGCCCGACCATGGCGTGCCACACGATCTTGTTGGCGGTGGAGGTGCCGTTGATCACGAAGAAGGTGTGGTCGGCGCCGAAGTTGCGCGCGGCCCTGGCTTCGGCCTCGGCCAGGGGGCCCGTATGATCGAGCAGCGAGCCGAGCTCGGGCACCGAGACCGACAGGTCCGAGCGCAAGGTGTTTTCCCCGAAGAACTGGTGGAATGCCTGGCCTACCGGGCTCTTGCGGTAGGCCACGCCACCGCCGTGGCCAGGCGTATGCCAGGAGTAGTTCGATTGCGCGGTGTGCTGCACCAGGGCCTTGAAGAATGGCGGCAGCAGGCCGTCCAGGTAGTTGTGCGCGGCGCGGGCCACCTGGCGAGCGAGAAAAGGGACGGTATCTTCGAACAGGTAGAGTATGCCACGCAGCTGATTGAGCTCGCTCATGGCCTCGGCGGGGGCATTCTCCAGCGTCACCTGTTCGCCGAGGGCGAAGATGGGCAGGTTCGGGGCGCGTTGCCGGGCCAGGCGGATCAGCTCGGCCATGTTCTGCAGCAGGCGGGTGTCCTCTCCGACGCCTTCGGCGGCGATCAGCATGCAGGCCAGGCCGTGATGGGTCGCAGCCACCAGGCGGGCCTCTGCCTGGTCGGCTGCCGCGAGAATGGCGAAACCGTCCTGGGCCAGCTCATCGGCGATGCCGCGCACCCGCTCACCGGCGACGCTATCGGCCTTGATGGCGCGGTGGACGATGAGGATGGGGAATTTCAGGTCCTTGTACATGGCGCGGTACTACCTCCGAAGGACGGGTCCGTCCTTTCAGGGTAGAAGCTGGCCGATCAGGCTGCGAGTTGGGCCAAGAACCTGGGGGCCGCTACACGGCCCCAGACGTCAGCCTGCGGCAGGCTCGGTCAACGCCTGCCACATCGACGGCGCACCCGCCGACTTGGCGATCGCCGCCAGGCGCTCGGCATGGGCCTCGAGCTCTTCGGCGCTGGCCATGATCACCCGCCCCGGCTGGCGCCCGACGATCCGCCGGATCTCACTGCCGGTGCCACCCTCACCGCCTTCGTCGCCCTCGACACCGTGGGCCGCCAGCGACAGGCTGGTCTGGCCACCGGTCATCGCCAGGTAGACGTCGGCCAGCAGCTCCGAGTCGAGCAGTGCGCCGTGCAGTTCACGGCCGGAGTTGTCGATGCCGTAGCGTTTGCACAACGCGTCGAGGCTGTTGCGCTGGCCCGGGTGGCGGGCCCGCGCCAGCATCAGGGTATCGATGATGGTGCAATGCTGGGATATGTCGGCACGGTCGTGCTGCCCCAGCAGGGCGAATTCGTTGTTGATGAAACCAACGTCGAACGCCGCGTTGTGGATGACCAGGTGCGCGCCCTGGATGTATTCGAAGAACTCTTCGGCGACATCGGCGAAACGCGGCTTGCCGACCAGGAAGGCATCGGTGATGCCGTGTACCCCGATCGCGCCCTCGTCACTCTCGCGGTCCGGTTGCAGGTAGACGTGGAAGTTGCGCCCGGTCAGGCGCCGGCCGATGACCTCGACGCAGCCGATCTCGATGATCCGATGGCCTTCACTGACCGGCATACCGGTGGTTTCGGTATCGAGGACGACGTACCGGTTGACTTGCTGCTCCACGCGGGTGGCTCCAACTTGCATCACATGACGAAGCCGGGGATTGTAACCCAAACGACAGGCTGCAAGCTCCACCCATACATTAGCTTCGCGGTATCGCCGGCAAGCCGGCTCCCACAGGTACAGCGGTGCTTGCAAGACCAGCGAGACAGGCAGGGGCAACTGTCTTGGATTGCTTGTCTCGGCCCATCGCTGGCAAGCAGGTATGGCGATGTTTCTGAAATAGCACAGTACAAGTGGGAGCCGGCTTGCCGGCGATGGGGCGCGAAGCGGCCCCCACTCCAGTGATTCAACGCTTGGCGCGGACCTCGTCGACGCCGCGGTTGGCCAGTTGGTCGGCGCGCTCGTTGCCCGGGTGGCCGATGTGCCCGCGCACCCACTTCCAGGTCACTTTGTGCCGATTGACCTGCTCGTCGAGCTGTTGCCACAGGTCGGCGTTCTTCACCGGCTCCTTGGCGGCGGTTTTCCAACCGCGCTTCTTCCAGTTGGCCATCCATTCGTTGATGCCCTTCATCACGTACTGCGAATCGGTGGTCAGCACCACCTCGCATTCGCGCTTGAGGGCCATCAAACCCTGGATCGCCGCCATGAGCTCCATGCGGTTGTTGGTGGTCTCGCGCTCGCCGCCCCACAGCTCCTTCTCGACGCCCTTGTAAATCATCAGCACACCCCAGCCACCCGGGCCCGGGTTGCCCTTGCAGGCACCATCGGTGTAGATCTCGACGCTATCGCTCATGTACTCGCTCTGTGTTATCGACGCCAGGCCCTCAAGGCTCGCTATGGCGGCGGTTGACCTTGGCCAGCGGCAACGGCAGCAGCTTGCCCATCGGCTCGCGCCGCTCCTGGCGCAGCGGCCGCAGGCCCACCACCATCTTGCGCGCCACCACCAGGTAGACGCCGCCGCCGGCGCCCTGCCAACCACCAGCCATGCGCTCCCACCCGGCCAGGCGTTGTTGCCAGGCCGGCGAGGCAAGCGGCGGACGATAGCACCCGAAGCGGCGTTTCTCCAGCGCGAAGCCCAGCAGGTTGAGCCAGTCGCCAAGCCGCGAAGGCGAGATGCAGCGCGCCTTGCGCAGGGCGCCGCGGCTGAACCAGTGGCGGATGCCCCAGCTGCTCCAAGGGTTGATCCCGACGATCAACAGGTGGCCACCGGGGCGTACCGCGCTGGCCGCTTCGCGCAGCAGGCTGTGGGGCGACAGGCTGAAGTCCAGGCCGTGTTGCAGCACCACCACGTCGGCGGCGTGCTCGGAAAGCGGCCAGGCCTGCTCCTCGCAGACGATCTCCACCCCCGGCAACGGCGCACCGAGGCGCACGTTGCGCTGTACCTGCGGCGCGTTGGGCGCCGGTTCAGCGCACGGGCCGTAGTGCACCAGGAAGCCGCCGAAAAAGCGGCCAAGCTCGTCCTCGAGGAGTTTTTCCTCCTCGCGCAGCATCATCTGCCCCAGCGGCCCATCGAACCAGTCACGGGCCAGGCAAGTCAGTTCGATCCAGTCAGGATCGGCCTGGGCAAAGGCTTTGTCGGTCATTGCGTTCTCCCTCGAAGGTTCTCCCCCTGCGCCATCGCAGTTAAGATGCCTTCATGTTCACGCCAGGCGATTCGGTTACGCACATGATACAGATCGATGCTCTTCCCGCTTTCTCCGACAATTACATCTGGCTGTTACAGGATACTGCCAAACGCCGCTGCGCGGTGGTCGACCCAGGCGATGCCAGCCCTGTGCTCGAATGGCTCGAGGCCCACCCCGGCTGGGTGCTGGAAGACATCCTGGTGACCCATCATCACCATGACCACGTCGGCGGCGTGCAAACCCTCAAGCAAGCGACCGGGGCGCGGGTCTGCGGGCCGGCCAACGAGCGCATCCCGGCCCGCGACCTGGCGCTGGACGACGGCGACCGGGTCCAGGTGCTGGGCATGGACTTCCAGGTCATCGCCGTGCCAGGCCACACCCTGGGGCACATCGCCTACTACGGTGCGCCGCTGCTGTTCTGTGGCGATACCCTGTTCGCTGGCGGCTGCGGCCGATTGTTCGAAGGCACCCCCGAGCAGATGCACCAGTCCCTGTCGCGCCTGGCCGCGCTGCCGGCCGAAACCCAGGTGTATTGCACCCATGAGTACACCCTGAGCAACCTGCGCTTTGCCAAGGCAGTGGAACCTTCGAACCGCGAGCTGGGTCAACGGTTCGACGACGTTACCCGCTTGCGCGCCAACGATCGCATCACTTTGCCATCCACCATCGCTCTGGAACGCGCTACCAATCCCTTTCTTCGCACGGCTGAAACATCCGTTAAACAAAAAGCAGACGAATGGAAGGGGCATTCCAATCCAAGCCAAGCCGCTGTTTTTGCTGCCTTGAGGTCTTGGAAAGACACCTTCTGATAACCCCACGATATATCGCAAGGCGTGGTCAAAGGTTGACCACGCGGGGACCGGTTTCTAGAATCGCCGAAATTTTTCGCCCGGAAACCTGTCCCAGCCGATGTCTTCCCGTAGCCGCAGAACCTCTCAATCCGTCGCCCTGACGCGTCTGGCCCAAATCAGTGCGCTGGCCCTGGCCGCCACCCTGGTGGGCTGCCAGAGCAGCCGTCAGCACGACGAATCCGACAGCGTTCGCGCAAGCTACCAGGCGCGGGTCAAGCACAAGCCTGCCCCACTGCTGGTCAAGCCAGTCGAGCAGGCGCCGCAGGATGTCTGGGAGCGCATGCGACAGGGCTTCGCCCTGCAGGACGACATCGGGGTCAACCCGCGCATCGAGCAACAGCGCCTGTGGTTCGCCAGCAACCCTACGTTCCTGGAGAGCGCGGGCGAGCGCGGCAGCCTCTACTTGCACTACATCGTCGAGCGCCTCGAAGAACGCGACATGCCGCTGGAGCTGGCCCTGCTGCCGGCGATCGAGAGCGCCTACAACCCGATGGCCTATTCCCGCGCCCATGCGGTCGGCCTGTGGCAGTTCATCCCGTCCACCGGCCGCCACTTCAAGCTGCGCCAGACCAACTTCTATGACGGGCGCCGCGACATCACCGCATCGACCAACGCCGCGCTGGACTACCTGGGCCGCCTGCACGACATGTTCAACGGCGACTGGCTGCTGGCCCTGGCGGCCTACAATGCCGGCGAAGGCACGGTCAGCCGGGCCATCGAGCGCAACGAGCGCCTGGGCCTGCCCACCGACTACTGGAACCTGCCCCTGCCCCAGGAAACCCGCGACTACGTGCCCAAGCTGCTGGCCCTTTCGCAGGTGGTGCTGACCCCCGAGGCCTATGGCGTGAACCTCAGCCCGATCGCCAACGAGCCCTACTTCGAAGCTGTCGCCATCAACGAACGCCTGGACCTGTCCCGGGTCGCCGCGTTCGCCGATATCGACGAAGACGAGCTGATCCAGCTCAACCCGGCCTTCAAGAAACGCATGACCGTGGACGGTCCCAAGCAGTTGCTGGTGCCCACCGCCAAGGCGCAGTTGCTGTCCGACAGCCTGTCCAACCTCAAGCCTGAGGAACTGGTCAGCCTGCAACCGAACAAGGCAGTGTTCCAGGCCGCCCTGGCCGAGGCCAAGGCACCGGTGAAGGCGCGCAGCTATCGGGTCAAGCGTGGCGACAACCTGAGCAGCATCGCCAAGGCTCACCGCGTCTCGGTACGTGACCTGCAGCGCTGGAACCGCCTTTCCGGCAACCGCGTCAAGGCCGGGCAGGTGCTTGCCCTGCGCGGCGGCAGTTCGAGCGGCGCCGCCAACCGCGTCGCGTCGTCCAAGCAGCGTTCTACCCAATACAAGGTCCGCAAGGGTGACTCGCTCTATGCGGTAGCCAAGCGCTTCAATGTCGAGATGAAACACCTCAAGCGCTGGAACCCGCGCAGCGGGCATGCGCTCAAGCCTGGGCAGACACTGACCGTCTACCTGTCGCACTGATCCGAGTGCCCAGGGCCGCTGCGCGGCCCTTTCGCGGCACAAGGCCGCTCCTACAGGTATGGCGCACCCCGAGCGGCCTGCGCCACGAAAGGGCTGCAAAGCAGCCCAGAGAAAAAACCCGTCACAAACCCCACCGCCAAAACCCCCGCCACACACTCTTTTTCCATCCCAGACAAGCTGTTACTGTAGCCCGATCAAAGCCCAACGCCCCTGGATCGGATGCCGACTTGATACGTCCCCTCCTGCTGTCCCTCAGCCTGGCCTTGAGCTTTCCCGCAGTCGCGACGGTGAGCGAAAGCCACGGTTATGCGCAGTTCGGCACGCTCAAGTATCCAGCCACGTTCACCCATTTCGACTGGGTCAACCCGCAAGCGCCCAAGGGCGGTACCTTGCGGGCCATGGCATTCGGAACCTTCGATACCCTCAACCCCTATACGTTCAAGGGTTCCAGCCCGGTCAGCACGCCGAACTTCCTGCAATACGGCATCAACGAGCTGAACGAGCCGCTGATGGTCGGCACCGGCCAGTACGCCCCCTCCGGCGACGAGCCCACCTCCAGCTACGGCCTGATCGCCCGCTCGGTGGAGTACAGCGAGGACCGCAGCTGGGTGGTGTTCAACCTGCGCCCCGAAGCGCGCTTCCACGATGGCCACCCGATCACCTCGGCAGACGTGGCGTTCTCGTACCGCACCCTGCTCAAGGACGGCCACCCGATGTACCGCACCAACCTGCAGGAAGTGCGGCGGGTGGACATCCTCGGGCCCAAGCGCATCCGCTTCGTCTTCAAACGCGCCGGCAACCCCTTGCTGATCCTGCGCCTGGGCGAAATGCCAGTGCTGCCCAAGCATTACTGGAAAGGCCGCGATTTCAAGGCCACCACCTTCGAGCCGCCACTGGGCAGTGGCCCCTACCGCATCACCCAGGTGGAGCCTGGCCGGCGCCTGGTGTTCGAGCGGGTGAAGAACTACTGGGGCAAGGACCTGGCGGTCAACCGTGGCAAGTACAACTTCGACCGCGTCGAGTACGAGTTCTACCGCGACGCCACGGTGGCCTTCGAAGCGTTCAAGGCCGGCGAGTTCGACATCTACATCGAGCATCAGGCCAAGAACTGGGCCAACGGCTACAACTTCCCGGCCATTCGCCGTGGCGAAGTGATCAAGGCGCAGATCCCTCATCGCATCCCCACCCAGACCCAGGGCCTGTTCATGAACAGCCGCCGGGCCGCCTTCAGCGACCCACGGGTGCGTCAGGCCCTGGGGCTGATGCTCGACTTCGAGTGGACCAACCGCGCTCTGTTCAGCAGCGCCTACCGCCGCTCGACCAGCTATTACCCCAACAGCGAATTCGCCGCCACCGGCCTGCCCACAGGTAAGGAATGGCTGTTGCTGGCGCCGTTCCGTGACGAATTGCCGGCCAGGCTGTTCACCGAGCCCTACCGGGTCAGCCACACCGATGGCCGCGGCATCGACCGCAAGACCCTGCGCCAGGCCCTGGCGCTGTTCGCCAAGGCCGGCTGGAAGCTCGACGGCCAGCGCCTGGTCAATGCCAAGGGCCAGCAGTTCCGCCTGGAGCTGTTGCTGGTCAACCCGAACCTGGAGCGTATCCTCCAGCCCTACGTGGAGAACCTGGCCAGCATGGGTATCGACGCGCGCCTGCGCACGGTCGATCGTGCCCAGTACAAGCAGCGCCTGGACCAGTTCGACTTCGACATGATCCTCATGACCCTGGGCCAGACCTTGAGCCCAGGCCTGGAGCAATGGCTGTACTTCCATTCCAGCCAGGCCTCGGTCAAGGGCAGCAAGAACTACGCAGGTGTGAAAGACCCGGTGGTCGACCACCTGCTCGACACCCTGCTCGCCGCCCGCACCCGTGACGACCAGGTCGCCGCCGCCCGCGCCCTGGACCGGGTGCTGTCATGGCAGTACTACATGATCCCCAACTGGTATCTCGACAATCACCGCCTGGCCTACCGCAACCGGTTCGCCTTCGTCACCACGCCGCCCTATACCCTGGGCCTGAACAGCTGGTGGCTCAAGACCTCGGAGAAAGCCCAATGATGCCAACGCACCCTCTGCGCCGGCTGGCCGGCAGCCTGCTGCTCGCCTGCCTGAGCCTGCCCGCGATGGCCGCACCGCAGCATGCGCTCACCCTGTACGATGAGCCACCGAAGTACCCGGCCGATTTCAAGCACTTCGACTACGTCAACCCCGACGCGCCCAAGGGCGGCACTTTCCGCCAGTCCAGCTTCGGCAGCTTCGACAGCCTCAACCCCTTCATCAACAAAGGCGTGCCGGCCGATGACGTGAGCATCATCTACGACACCCTGATGCGCCAGAGCCTGGACGAGCCCTTCACCGAGTACGGCCTGGTGGCCGGCAAGATCGAAAAGGCCCCCGACAACAGTTGGGTGCGCTTCTACCTGCGCCCCGAAGCGCGCTTCCACGACGGCCACCCGATGCGTGCCGAGGACGTGGTGTTCACCTTCAATACCCTGATGAGCAAAGGCGCCCCGCTGTTTCGCGGCTACTACGCCGACGTCGCCGAGGTGGTCGCCGAAGACCCGCTGCGCGTCCTGTTCAAGTTCAAGCACAAGAACAACCGCGAGCTGCCACTGATCCTCGGCCAGTTGCCGGTACTGCCCAAGCACTGGTGGCAAGGCCGGGACTTCGACCGTGGCAACCTGGAGATCCCCCTGGGCAGCGGCCCGTACAAGGTCGCCGAGGTCAAGGCCGGCCGCTCGGTGCGCTACGAGCGGGTCAAGGACTACTGGGCCAAGGATTTGCCGATCAACCGCGGCCACTACAACTTCGACCAGATGACCTACGATTCCTACCGCGACAACACCGTCGCGCTGGAAGCGCTCAAGGCCGGGCAGTTCGACTACTGGCTGGAAACCAGCGCGAAGAACTGGGCCACGGCCTACAACGTGCCCGCCGTGGAGCAAGGCCGGCTGGTCCGCGAGGAGTTGGCCAACGGCAACCCCACCGGCATGCAGGGCTTCATCTTCAACCTGCGCCGCCCCGTGTTCCAGGACGTGCGCGTACGCCAGGCCCTGAGCCTGCTGCTGGACTATGAGTGGACCAACAAGCAGCTGTTCAACGGCGCCTACACCCGCACCGGCAGCTATTTCGAGAACTCCGAAATGGCCGCCGAGGGCCTGCCGGGGCCCGATGAACTGAAGGTCCTCGAACCGCTGCGCGGCAAGATTCCCGAACAGGTCTTTACCGAGCCCTTCCACAACCCGGTCAGCGACGGCAGCGGCATGATCCGCGACCAGCAACGCAAGGCCTACAAGCTGTTGCAGGAAGCCGGCTGGAAGATCGCCGACGACAAGATGGTCGATGCCCAGGGCAAGCCGGTGGTCATCGAATTCCTGCTGGCCCAGACCGAGTTCGAGCGCATCCTGTTGCCGTTCAAGCGCAACCTCGCCGACCTCGGCATCGAGCTGAACATCCGCCGCGTGGACGTCTCGCAATACATCAACCGCCTGCGCTCGCGCGACTTCGACATGATCGTCGGCGGCTACCCGCAGTCGAGCTCCCCTGGCAACGAACAGCGCGAATTCTGGACCAGCGCCGCCGCCGACAACCCCGGCAGCCGCAACTTCATCGGCCTGCGCGACCCGGCCATCGACCAGTTGGTGGAGCAACTGATCAACGCCGACTCGCGGCAAAGCCTCATCGCCCATACCCGTGCCCTGGACCGCGTGCTGCTATGGGGCTACTACGTGATCCCCAACTGGCACATCAAGACCTGGCGCGTGGCCTACTGGAACCACATCGGCCACCCGAAGGTGTCGCCCAAGTACGACATCGGCATCAACACCTGGTGGATCAAGCCCGAAGTGACCCCAGCGGTGGCCGAGCCTGCGGCACAACAAGACGAGGCGAACTGACATGCTCGCCTACATCCTGCGCCGCCTGCTGCTGATCATCCCGACCCTGTTCGGCATCCTGATCATCAACTTCATCATCGTCCAGGCCGCCCCCGGTGGCCCGGTGGAGCAGATGATCGCCAAGCTCGAAGGCTTCGAAGGCGCCACCAGCCGTATCGCCGGCGGCGGCGCCGAAGTGGCCGTGGCCGGTTCCAACTACCGCGGTGCCCAGGGCCTGGACCCGGCCCTGATCGCCGAGATCGAGCGCATGTACGGCTTCGACAAGTCGGCGCCCGAGCGCTTGTGGATCATGATCAAGAACTACGCCCAGCTGGACTTCGGCGAGAGCTTCTTCCGTGACGCCAAGGTCATCGACCTGATCATCGAAAAAATGCCCGTGTCCATCTCGCTCGGGCTATGGAGCACGCTGATCATGTACCTGGTGTCGATCCCTCTGGGGGTCGCCAAGGCCGTGCGCCACGGCAGCCACTTCGACGTCTGGACCAGCTCGGCGATCATCGTCGGCTACGCCATCCCGGCGTTCCTGTTCGCCATCCTCCTGATCGTGCTGTTCGCCGGCGGCAGCTACTTCGACTGGTTCCCCCTGCGCGGCCTGACCTCCAACAACTTCGACGAGCTTTCCACCACCGGCAAGGTGCTCGACTACTTCTGGCACCTGGTGCTGCCGATCACCGCGCTGGTCATCGGCAACTTCGCCACCATGACCCTGCTGACCAAGAACAGCTTCCTCGACGAGATCAACAAGCAGTACGTCATCACCGCCAAGGCCAAGGGCCTGAGCCGGCCACGGGTGCTGTACGGCCATGTGTTCCGCAACGCCATGCTGCTGGTGATCGCCGGTTTTCCCTCGGCGTTCATCGGCATCTTCTTCACAGGCTCCCTGCTCATCGAGGTGATCTTCTCGCTCGACGGCCTGGGCCTGATGAGCTTCGAGGCAGCGATCAACCGCGACTACCCGGTGGTCTTCGGCACCCTGTTCATCTTCACCCTGCTGGGGCTGGTGGTGAAGCTGATCGGCGACCTGACCTACACCCTGGTCGACCCCCGCATCGATTTCGCCAGCCGGGAGCAATGACATGGCACTCTCCCCTCTCAATCGCCGGCGCTTCGAGCGCTTCAAGGCCAACCGCCGCGGCTGGTGGTCGCTGTGGATCTTCATCGTGCTGTTCGGCCTGAGCCTGGGCGCCGAGCTGATCGCCAACGACAAGCCCATCGCCGTGCGCTACGACGGCCAGTGGTACTTCCCGGCCTTCAAGCGCTACCCGGAGACCACCTTCGGCGGCGAGTTCCCCCTGGAGGCCAACTACAAGAGCCCTTACATCCGCGAGCTGCTTGCCGCGAAGGACAGCTTCGTGCTGTGGGCACCGATCCCGTTCAGCTACCAGAGCATCAACTACGACCTCAAGGTCCCCGCCCCCGCCCCGCCCTCGGCGGACAACTGGCTGGGCACCGACGACCAGGGTCGCGACGTGCTGGCGCGGGTGATCTATGGCTTCCGCGTGTCGGTGCTGTTCGCCCTGACGCTCACCGTGCTCAGTTCCATCGTCGGCGTGATCGCTGGCGCCTTGCAGGGCTACTACGGCGGCTGGGTGGACCTGGCCGGCCAGCGCTTTCTGGAGATCTGGTCGGGCCTGCCGGTGCTGTACCTGTTGATCATCCTGGCCAGCTTCGTGCAACCCAACTTCTGGTGGCTGCTGGGCATCATGCTGCTGTTCTCCTGGATGAGCCTGGTGGACGTGGTGCGCGCCGAGTTCCTGCGTGGGCGCAACCTCGAGTACGTGCGCGCCGCCCGTGCCCTGGGCATGCGCAACGGCGCGATCATGTACCGGCACATCCTGCCCAACGCCATGATCTCGACCATGACCTTCATGCCCTTCATCCTCACCGGCGCCATCGGCACCCTCACCGCCCTGGACTTCCTCGGCTTCGGCCTGCCGCCCGGCGCGCCCTCGCTGGGCGAGCTGGTGGCCCAGGGCAAGTCCAACCTGCAGGCGCCGTGGCTCGGCATCAGCGCCTTCGCCGTGCTGGCGATCATGCTGAGCCTGCTGGTGTTCATCGGCGAATCCGCCCGCGATGCCTTCGACCCGAGGAAATGACATGAGCGAACAGAACCTGATCGAAGTGCGCGACCTCGCCGTGGAATTCGTCACCGGCGAGCACGTGCATCGGGTGGTCGACGGCATCAGCTTCGACATCCGCAAGGGCGAAACCCTGGCCCTGGTCGGCGAAAGCGGCTCAGGCAAGTCCGTCACCGCCCACTCCATCCTGCGCCTGCTGCCCTACCCGCTGGCGCGCCACCCCAGCGGGAGCATCCGCTATGGCGACAAGGACATGCTGCAACTGGGCGAGAAGCCCATGCAGCGCATTCGCGGTGACCGTATCGCGATGATCTTCCAGGAGCCGATGACCTCGCTGAACCCGCTGCATACCATCGAGAAGCAGATCAACGAAATCCTCCTGCTGCACAAAGGCCTTACCGGCAAGGAAGCCACCGCGCGAACCCTCGAACTGCTGGAGATGGTCGGCATCCCCGAGCCGCACAAACGCCTCAAGGCCCTGCCCCACGAGCTGTCTGGCGGCCAACGCCAGCGCGTGATGATCGCCATGGCGCTGGCCAACGAGCCGGAGCTGTTGATCGCCGACGAGCCCACCACCGCGCTCGACGTGACCGTGCAGTTGAAAATCCTCGACCTGCTCAAGGCATTGCAAGCACGCCTGGGGATGGCCTTGCTGCTGATCAGCCATGACCTGAACCTGGTGCGGCGCATTGCCCACCGGGTGTGCGTGATGCAGTGCGGCAAGATCGTCGAACAGGCCGATTGCGCGACGCTGTTCCGTTCGCCGCAGCATCACTACACCAAGATGCTGATCAATGCCGAGCCCAGCGGCGCGCCGGCGGACAACCCGGTGGGGTCGCCGCTGCTGGAAGTCGAGGACCTGCGGGTGTGGTTCCCGATCAAGAAAGGCCTGCTGCGGCGCACCGTCGATCACGTCAAGGCCGTGGATGGCATCGACTTCAGCCTGCCCCAGGGGCAGACCCTTGGCATCGTGGGTGAAAGCGGCTCGGGCAAGTCCACCCTGGGCCTTGCCATCCTACGCCTGATCGCCAGCCGCGGCGGCATCCGCTTCCATGGCCAGAATCTCGAAGGGCTCAGCCAGAAGGACGTTCGCCCCCTGCGCCGGGAGATGCAGGTGGTGTTCCAGGACCCCTTCGGCAGCCTCAGCCCCCGCATGTGCGTGGCCGATATCGTCGGTGAAGGCTTACGGATTCACCGCATCGGCACGCCTGCTGAACAAGAAGCCGCGATCATTGCCGCGCTTGAGGAAGTGGGGCTGGATCCGCGAACGCGTCACCGCTACCCGCATGAATTCTCCGGAGGCCAGCGCCAGCGCATCGCCATTGCCCGAGCGCTGGTACTCAAGCCTGCGTTGATTCTGCTGGATGAGCCGACCTCGGCGCTGGACCGGACCGTGCAGCGGCAGGTGGTGGAGTTGCTGCGTAATCTACAGCACAAATACAACCTGACGTACCTGTTCATCAGCCATGACCTGGCGGTGGTCAAGGCACTCAGCCACCAGCTGATGGTGATCAAGCATGGGCACGTGGTGGAACAAGGGGATGCGCAGGCGATCTTCCAGGCGCCACAGCATCCGTATACGCGGCAGTTGTTGGAGGCGGCATTCTTGGAGGCGGTTCCGGTTGCCTAGGCTTGTCTCTCATGATGCTCGCGTTCCTAGCCCTGGGCGTAGGCTTCGGATCTGACGATTGGCATACCGGCTGCAACTGGCTTCTTCGGCCTTTGCTGTCTCCATGAGCGGCAGCTTGGGAAGCGGTCGCTCCTGTCTTTGGCTATCGCCCTCAAATAGCCGGCCTTCGGTGTCGAAATCCTCTTAGATGCTTAGAAGCGTGCCTTCGCCAGTTAGCGAATTGTAGATAACCAACGCTTCCTCGCACTCGCCCGCTTGGGTAACCAAGTTACCTTCACGGCTCCAGATTCCCGAACGACCAGATGCGATGTAGTTATCCGCCGGCCCCACACAATTGGCCATCACGACTGCCATTCCATATTGCCGAGCTATCTGCGGATAATGGCTGTACGCCGCAGTCACTCCTCTTGAAGATTTGGCAACACTGGTGAAGTAAATGGTTGACTCCGCCTCCGACGCTTGTTGTGCATGACCGGGTTGCAACGACTCATAGCAAATGGCCGGAACCAGCACCTCATTGGCGTGGGTGAATAACTGCTGGGTACCACCAGGTGAGAAAAAGGGCTGCTCATCGGCATGCAGCAGCTGCTTGGCGTAGACGATTCGCTCCGATTTGGGCTGGAAGAAAAACATGGCAATCTGAACGCCATGCTCGACGCGTAGTGGTGCACCTACGGCAATCAAAATCCCGGAGCGGTCGCTGAGCTGCTGAAACACCTCTAGTCTCGGATCGTCGACCTGAATGGCCAAACCCTCAGCAAGCAAGGGTTCATACGCGGTCAGAGACAGTTCAGGGAAGAAAATACCATCCGCTCCGTAGCTTACCGCCTGTTCTATGACGGCGATGTGTTTGGCGATATTTTCTTCAATGTTCCCTTGGTAGGACGAGATTTGTGCGGCAACAAGCTTCATAAATTTTCCAATTGATTATGTTGGAGCAGGTTGATTCACATTCCATAAGTTACTTGAAGATGGGCTACTTGTGCTGGGTAAGGGCTACGAAACTACCGAGCCGCCCCCGTGTGTGAAAAGGCTATTTGCGTAGAGCCGTCCTAGGGGCTGAGCGATGGCTGCCAGTCGTGTAAGAGGTGATCTTTGTGGGAGCGGGTTCACCCGCGAACACCGGCAAAGCCGGTGCCATCCACCGCAGCGCCTGCTTCGCGGGTAAACCCGCTCTCATAGAACAACGCATGACCATTTGATTTGCGGCACCCTGTGGGAGCGGGCTTGTCCCGCGATTAGGCCGGGCCCGATATCACCGTCGCCTGGCAAGGGCTTCGCCCTTGATCGCGGGACAAGTCGGACCGCCGCACCGCCGCTCCCACAGGGGCAAGCATCGGCCGCTTGTTCTCTGCGCGACAGCGCAGCCCGAAGGGCTGGGTAATCTCCCACAGAGTGCGTGTCGCATTTACGAAATCCGCTACCGCTCTGCATCCGCAATGGGTCGAAAGCAGCCCACCCTATGGAGCTACGGTCCTACCAAGCGGACCAATTCCGGGTTGGAACTGAACAGTAAAAATCAGACTTCCCCCCTTCCCTGTAGTCCATTTCCCAAACATACTCCTGTCGCCTTTTTTCCGTTGCGGTCGCTCTGGCGGCGCTCTAGTCTCGGCGTGTCGCTGAGATCAGCGATCGGCTTTGACAGGCCGTAACGGTACATGGCAAACAGCTCGTCCTTGATGGCGGCTGTACGTGCGGGCACGCTTGCGTGCGCCGGAGCTCGCTATGTCCGCCGGTCTGTCAACCCACGTACAGCTGCCACCCTTCTGTTTGACAGCAGGCAGGTGGTCGCATCTTTAAAGGACGTATGCAATGTCGAAGATCGTTCCCGATCCACCCCAGAACCACCACTCCCTCGAAGACACGATAATCCAGGCCTCGGAGTATGCCCTGTGCGCGCAGACCGTGGCGCATCAGGCGATTCAGCTACTGCCCAAGTCACCGGTCTCGATGCTGATGATGGCCTCGATGCATGAGCTTGAAGCGCTGCGTGTGTTGCTTGAGTCGGCGCTGCAGCAGATGCAGCTACCGGCAGGGCCGCGGACGCTGCATTGATAGATCGAGTTGTTCGTTGTCTGGGCTAGCCCTATCGCCGGCAAGCCGGCTCCCACCGGTCCTGCGCTATGTTCAGAGACACCGCCACACCTGCAGGAGCTGGCTTGCCAGCGATAGGGCCGGCTGGGCAGCGAGCATTTCAGGGAGATTGAGCAAATGACCACAGATGACACCAAGGCCAAAACCACCGTTGGCAAGACGAAGTTCTATCAGGGCGCGGGCATGACCGAGCCGCTGTTTTGCATTGAGCCTGGCATTCCCTGCCACTATGCACGCGAGCAGGCTTCGGAGTTGATGGGGTATGTGCGGGATATGACCCTCACCGGGGTGATGGAAGACAAACCTCAGCTGGTTTGGGCGTCGTATTACCTGGCGGCGCTGGCCAAGGCGCTGATGGATGATGCGGAGCTGGGAATGATGCGCCGGGTCTAGTGCCCCGCTGATAATCGGTTTGTGAAGCAGCCCCAGTCAAGCCGTCGGCGCAACCAGGCGATAACCCACACCCGCCTCGGTGATGATGAACCGCGGCGCCGTCGGATCATCCCCCAGCTTCTGCCGCACATGCGCCACGACGATGCGCAGGTAGTGGGTGTCGTCCACATGGGTCGGCCCCCAGATGTCCTTGAGCAGTTGCTGCTGGGTGATCACCCGCCCGGGATGGCCGGCCAGCTGGGCCAGGAAGGCGTACTCCTTGCGCGTCAGCGCCACCTCGGCGCCGTCGAGCGTCACCTTGCGAAACGCGAAATCCACCACCAGTGGCCCGAAGCTCGCCGACGACAGCGCGCTGCCCGTCTGGGGGGCCTGGCGCAGCAGTGCGCGCACACGCGCGAGGAACTCTTGGATGCCGAAGGGCTTGGTCACATAGTCGTTGGCACCGCCGTCCAGGGCGTCGACCTTCTGCACTTCGCTGGCACGCACCGACAGCACCAGCACGGGCACGGTGCTCCATTCACGCAGCTCACGCAATACCTGCTGGCCGTCCATGTCCGGCAGGCCGAGGTCGAGCACCACCAGGTCCGGCTTGGCCAACGCCGCCTGGGCCAGGCCTTCGCTGCCGGTGGCGGCTTCGAGCACCTTGTAGCCCTGGGAGGCCAGGCTGATACGCAGGAACTTGCGGATCTGTGGTTCATCGTCGATGACCAGCAGGGTGGCGGATTGACTCATGAGGCTTCGCTTTCAGGTTCGGGTTGAGGGGGCAGCGGCAAGCATAGAGTGATGCAGGTGCCCTGGCCATCGATGCCATCGTCGACCAGGATCTTGCCGCCGTGAGCACCGATCATGCCCTGGCAGATCGCCAGGCCCAGGCCGGTGCCCTGCCCGCCACGGTCGCCGCGGGCGGCGGTGTAGAACATGTCGAAGATCATTTCACGCTCGGCCACCGGGATGCCTGGGCCCTGGTCGCTGACGGCAAAGCACAGTTGCTCGTTCTGGAGGGCGACGCGCAGCTCCAGGCGGCCGTTGGCAGGCGAGAAGCGCGCGGCATTTTCCAGCACGTTGATCAGGGCCTGTTCGATCAACGCTGCGTGAACGAACAGCAACGGCAGTTCGGCGGGGACGTCGGTATGCACGCGTAGGGGCGCCAGGACCACGCGCAGGCGATTGAGGGCGCTGCCGACGATGTCGGCCGGGGCTACCCAGTCACGGGCGAGCTTGAGGGTGCCGTGGCCCAGGCGGGTCATGTCCAGCAGGTTCTGGATATAGCGATCCAGGCGCTCGGCTTCGTTGCGGGTGCCCTCCAGCAGCTCGCGGCGGTCGTCCGGGGGGATGGCATCGCCCAGCGCCAGCAGGCTGTCGATGCTGCCGCGCATGGCGGTCAGGGGGGTGCGCAGGTCGTGGGACACCGAGGCGAGCAAGGCGCTGCGCAATTGCTCGGTCTCGCCATGCAGGCGCGCGGCCTCCAGCTGCTCGCCGAGCCGGGCGCGGGCCAGGGCCTGGGCCAGGGGTTGCCCCAAGGCCATGAGCAAGCGACGGCGCTGGGTGCTCAGGGAAGCATCCGCGCGTGGGCGCACACCGAGCAGGGCCAGGGGCTGGTCCTCCACCGACAACGGCCACCACCACCAACGCCCGTCGGGCAAGGTGTCGCTGCCATGCCCGGCAGCCTGGCCGTGTTGCCAGGCCCATTCGGCAGCGGCGCGCTCGTTGTCGGTCAGTTGCGGTTCGTGGCCACTGGCGGCGCGCAGCTGGCGGTCGCTGTCGCGCTCCAGCAGGCACACCTGCATGTCCTGCCAACCGTCCAGGTGCTGGCCAGCAGCGCTGAACACGGCCTGGCGGTCGGTGGCCACGGTCAGCCGGCGCGACAGGTCGAGCAATTGCGTGGTTTCGGCCTGGGTTTCTTTCAAGGCCTGTAGCTGCCGGCGCTGACGGGTGGCCAGGTTGCCGGTGAGGGCGGCCATGAGCAGGAAGAACACCAGGGTCAGTACGTCTTCTTCACGCTGGATGCTGAAGGAAAAGGTGGGCGGAATGAACAGGAAGTCGTAGCTCAGGAATGACAGGGCCGCACAGGCCAGGGCCGGCCCCAGGCTGCTACGCACCGCCACCAGCAGCACCGCGACGAGAAACACCAGAGACATGTTGGGCAGCGGCAACAGGCTCGACACGGCCCACGACACGCCAGCCGCCAGCACGGTCGCCAGCAACGCCAGGAGATAATGGCGCCACACCCACACTCGCTTGGCCGCCGCACCTGCTTTTTCGGGCTGGCCGTCACGATCGAGCACATTGATTTCCAGGCCGTGGCTTTCGCGCAGCAGGCGCATCGCCACACCGCCTCCGAACAGACGCCGACGCAGGCGATCACGGGACTGGCCGACCAGCACCAGGCTGGCACGGCGCTCGATGGCGTGCTGGATCAATGTGCGGGTCACTTCACCCGCACGCAGCACCACCACTTCACCGCCCAGGCGTTCGGCGAGCTGTTGCGCGGCCTGCAAGCGTTGCCGAGCGACCTCGTCGCGCAGCCGGCCGCTGTCGACATGCACCAGGCTCCACGGCAAGTGTCGGCGCTGGGCAACCCGGCTGGCATGACGTACCAGGCGCTCGGCCTGCTCGTCGCCATCGACGCCCACCAGCAAGCGCCCGCGCAAGGCCGGAGCCTCCTGGCCGCGCTGGCGGTAGCCGCTGGCAAGGTCCGCGTCGACCTGGGCAGCGGCAGTCTGCATGGCCAGCTCACGCAGGGCGGTGAGGTTGGTTTGGGAGAAGAAGGCATCGATCGCTGCCCTCGCCTGCTCCGGCACGTAGACCTTGCCCTCGCGCAGGCGCTCCAGCAGCTCGCGGGGCGGCAGGTCGATGAGCACCAGTTCGAAGGCTTCCTGCAGCACCCAGTCCGGCACGGTTTCGCGCACTTGCACGCCGGTGATGTCGCGGACCTTGTCGTTGAGGCTTTCCAGGTGCTGGACGTTGACCGTGGTGTAGATGTCGATACCGGCGGCCAGCAATTCCTGGACGTCCTGCCAGCGCTTGGCGTGGCGGCTGCCAGGGGCGTTGGTGTGGGCCAGCTCGTCGACCAGCACCAGGGATGCAGTGGCCTTGAGCAGGCCATCGAGGTCCATTTCCTCGAGGGTGACGCCGCGGTATTCGCTGCGCAGCAAAGGCTGTTGCGGCAGGCCGCCGAGCAGTGCTTCGGTCTCGGCGCGGCCGTGGGTTTCCACCATCCCGGCCAGCACCCTCATGCCCTGGCGTTGCTGAGCGTGGGCAGCCTGGAGCATGGCGAACGTCTTGCCTACACCCGGGGCTGCGCCGAGAAATACCTTGAGCCTGCCGCGACCTTCACGCGGCAGGCCCGCCAAGAGCGCATCGGCGCGGGTGGCGTTACTCATGTTTCATCCTTCATGTACGCGGCCGCTCCTACACGCGGGGATACAGGCGCCAAACGCTCCAGGGCCTGGTTCAGCGCCAGCACATTGACCACAGGCGGGCCGATCAATGGGTGGAGGGTGGCCTCTTCGAGCAAGGCTTGCAAGCGCTCCACCGGCACCTGCCGCGCGGCCGCCACGCGCGGGAGCTGGTAGGCCACGGCCTGCATAGGCAAATGCGGGTCCAGACCGCTGCCCGAAGTGGTCAGCAAAGCCAGCGGCACAGGGCCCTGCCCTGCGTGATAGAGCGCCGCCGCATCGGCCTTGACCCGCTCGGCCAACGCCGGATTGCTCGGTGATAGATTGCTCGCGCTGCTGGCCACCGTGGCGTAGCCGCCCGCCGAAGGCCGTGAATGGAACCAGGCATCGCCCTCGAACGCCTGGGCGATCAGCGTCGAGCCGCGCACGCGGCCCTGCTCGTCGTGGACCAGGCTGCCATTGGCCTGTTCGGGGAAAGCCACCTGGGCGATGCCGGTCACTGCCAGCGGATAGAGGGCGCCGGTGATCAGCGTCAGCAACAGGGCCAGGCTCAGGGCCGGGCGCAGGTAGGTCGTCATGTTCGTCTCCTTCAAACCAGGTGCAGGGCATTGAGCAGCAGGTCGATCAGTTTGATCCCGGCGAATGGCACGATGATGCCGCCCACGCCGTAGATCAGCAGGTTGCGCCGCAGCAGCTGGGCCGCGCTCGCGGCCTGCACCCGCACACCGCGCAGGGCCAGCGGAATCAGCACGATGATGATCAGGGCGTTGAACACGATGGCCGAGAGGATCGCGCTCTGCGGGCTCTGCAGTTGCATCAGGTTGAGTACGCCCAGTTGCGGGTAGATCGAGGCGAACAGCGCCGGCAGGATGGCGAAGTACTTCGCCACGTCATTGGCGATGGAGAAGGTGGTCAGCGCACCACGGGTGACCAGCAGCTCCTTGCCCACCTGTACCACGTCCAGCAGCTTGGTCGGGTCGCTGTCCAGGTCGACCATGTTGGCCGCCTCGCGTGCGGCCTGGGTGCCATCGTTCATGGCCATGCCGACATCGGCCTGGGCCAGGGCCGGGGCATCGTTGGCACCATCACCGCACATGGCCACCAGGCGACCGTCGCCTTGTTCCTGGCGGATGCGCGCCAGCTTCTTCTCCGGTGTGGCTTCGGCGAGCACATCGTCCACCCCGGCCTCGGCGGCGATAGCCGCGGCGGTGAGCGGGTTGTCGCCGGTGACCATCACCGTACGGATACCCAGCTTGCGCAGTTCGGCGAAGCGCTCGCGGATGCCGGGTTTGACCACGTCCTTGAGATGGATCACCCCCAACAAGCGCGTGTCCAGGCAAACCAGTAGCGGCGTGCCGCCGCCCTGGGCGATACGCTCCACCTCGCGGGCCAGGGGTGCCGGCATGTCAAGACGTTGCATGCCGACGAAGGCCAGCACCGCATCCACCGCGCCCTTGCGGTAGCGGCGCTGTTGAAAGTCGATGCCGGACAAGCGGGTTTCGGCACTGAAGGCAATCGGCTCGACTTCGCCTGCAGCAGGCTCGTCGAAGTCGTACTGCTGGCGCAGGTACTCGACGATCGACTTGCCCTCGGCGGTGTCATCGGCGAGCGATGCAAGCAATGCCCCCTCCCCCAGCTCGCGCGCAGTGATGCCCGGTGCTGCATGCAGGGCGCTGCAGCGGCGGTTGCCGAAGGTGATGGTGCCGGTCTTGTCGAGCATCAGCGTGTGCACATCGCCGGCGGCCTCCACGGCACGGCCCGAACGGGCGATGACGTTCAGCCGCACCAGGCGATCCATGCCGGCGATGCCGATGGCCGAGAGCAGGCCACCGATGGTGGTCGGGATCAGCGTCACCAGCAGCGCGGCGAGGAAGATCAGCGGCAGGCTACCTCCGGCGAAATGGGCGAACGGCTGCAGGGTGACCACCACGATCAGGAAGATCAGGGTCAAGCCGATCAGCAGGATATCCAGGGCGATCTCGTTGGGTGTCTTCTGGCGCTTGGCGCCTTCGACCAGGGCGATCATGCGGTCCAGGGTCGACTCGCCGGGGTTGCTGGTGATGAGGATCAGCAGCCAGTCGGAGACCAGGCGGGTGTTGCCGGTGACGGCCGAGCGGTCACCGCCGGACTCGCGGATCACCGGCGCCGACTCCCCCGTGATGGCCGCCTCGTTGACCGCGGCGATGCCGTCGAGCACCTCGCCATCGCCCGGAATCAACTCGCCGGCGACGACCTTGACCACATCGCCCCTGCGCAGCTGGGTGGCGGCGATGGTTTCGAACGAACCGTCGCTTCTACGTCGTTTCGCGGCCAGGCCCTGGCTACCGGCCTTGAGGCTGTCGGCGCGGGCCTTGCCACGGCCTTCGGCGAGGGCTTCGGCAAAGTTGGCGAACAACACGGTGAACCACAGCCACAGGGCGATCTGCACTGCGACGCCTACGCTCACACCACTGCCCGGGGCCATGCACAGCACGGTGGTCAGCACGGCGGTAAGCGCAACCACCAGCATCACCGGCGAGCGCTTAAGCTGGCGTGGGTCGAGCTTGACGAAGGCTTGCACCAGGGCCGGGCGCCAGAGGGCGGCAAAACGGGTCTGGTCGGCAGCAGCGTGATGGGTGTTCACATCGGAAATGGGCATGTTCATGGAGGATTCCTCAGAAACCCAGGCTCAGGTATTCGGCGATCGGCCCCAGGGCCAGGGTCGGCAGAAAGGTCAGGCCACCGACCAGCAGGATGGTCACCAGCAGCAGGACGGTGAACAGCGGGCCATGGGTGGGGAAGCTGTTCAAGCCTTGGGGGGCGCGCTGCTTCGCCGCCAGGCTGCCCGCCAGCGCCAGCACCGGCAGGATGTAGCCGAAGCGGCCGAGGAGCATGGCCAGGCCGATCATCAGGTTGTGGTACGGGGTGTTGGCGCCGAAGCCGGCGAACGCCGAGCCGTTGTTGGCCGTGCCCGAGGTGTAGGCATAGAGCAACTGGCTGAAGCCGTGGGGGCCCGGGTTGGTCACCGCACCAGCAGGGCCTGGCAGGCTGGCGGCGAGAGCACCGAGCACCAGCACACCGACCGGCATCACCAACAAGGTCGCCACCAGCAGTTGCACCTCCCGCGCCTGGAGTTTCTTGCCCAGGTACTCCGGCGTGCGCCCGATCATCAGGCCCGCCAGGAACACGGCGACCAGCACGAACAGCAACATGCCGTACAGGCCAGCCCCCACGCCGCCGAAGATCACCTCGCCCACCATCATGTTGACCATGGCTACCATGCCGGTCAGGGGGTTGAGGCTGTCATGCATGGCATTGACCGAACCGTTGGAGGCAGCCGTGGTGGTGACCGTCCACAGCACCGAGGCGGTCGTGCCGAAGCGGCTCTCCTTGCCTTCCAGCGGTGCGGCTTGTTGCACCTGGGCGCTTTGCAGGGCCGGGTTGGGCTGTTGCTCGGACCACAGCGCCGCAGCACCGCCGATCAGGAACAAGCCGAGCATGCAGGCGAGGATGGCGCGGCTCTGGCGCAGGTCCTTGACGTAGTGGCCGAACGTGAACACCAGCGCTGCTGGAATGAGGATGATCGAGGCCACCTCGAACAGGTTGCTCCAGGCCGTGGGGTTCTCGAAGGGGTGGGCGGAGTTGACGCCGAAGAAGCCACCACCGTTGGTGCCCAGTTGCTTGATGGCGACCTGGCTGGCGGCCGGGCCCAGGGGGATGGTCTGGTCGGCGCCTTGCAGGGTCAGGGCATGGGTGTAGTCGGCGAAGGTCTGCGGCACGCCCTGCCATACCAGCAGCAGGGCCAGCACCAGGCACAGCGGCAGCAGCACGTAGAGGGTGGCGCGCGTCAGGTCCACCCAGAAGTTGCCCACCGTGGTGGCCGAACGCCGGGCGATGCCCCGGCACAAGGCGACCAGCACAGCCAGGCCGGTGGCAGCACTGACGAAGTTCTGCACGGTCAGGCCGATCATCTGGCTCAGGTAGCTGACCGAGGCCTCGCCGCTATAGGCCTGCCAATTGGTGTTGGTCATGAAGCTCACGGCAGTGTTGAACGCCAGCGACCACTCCTGGCCCGCCAGGTGTTGCGGGTTGAGCGGCAGGCTGCCCTGCAGCAGCAGTACCGCAAACAGGATCACGAAGCCCACCAGGTTGAACGCCAGCAGCGCCAAGGTGTACTGCTTCCAGGTCTGTTCCTGCTCGGCACGTACGCCAGCCAGGCGGTAGCACCCCCGCTCCACCGGCCCGAGCACCGGTGACAGCCAGGTCCGCCGGCCTTCCATGACCCTGAAGCAGAACCGCCCAAGCCAAGGCGCCGGCAGAAGCACGATGGCGAAGAATGCCGCCAGCAAGACATAGTCGTAACTGTGCATGGCCGCTCCCTAACCGCGATCGGCGCGCAGCAGCGCCACCAGCAGGTAAACCGCCAACGCCACTGCCAAGAGCAGCGACACCCCATCGAGCATGTTCATGTGCGAATCTCCCGTTCCACGGCTTGGGCCGCTTTAGGGAAATTGTCCGAGTCAGGGGCGTAAAGGGGCGAGATCGGGGGGTGGGTCAGGGCATAAAGAGTGCGTAAAGATCAGCTGTTTTCGGTGCCTGAACCGGCCCAATCGCGGGACAAGTAGGTGCGGCCTTGTGCCGCGAAAGGGCCGCAAGGCGGCCCCAGTTGTCGTGGCGTTATCGATGAAATCCTGGGGCCGCCGCGCGGCCCTTTCGCGGCGCGAGGCCGCTCCTACAAGGGAACCGCGTGGGGCTATCGTTATGGCTACGCCTGCGGGGGCTGCTGCCCGGCGTTGCGGCTCCAGTCCAGCAGCAGGCTGTAGCCCACGGCCAGCAAGGTCGGGCCGATGAACAGGCCGATGAAGCCGAAGGCGATCAACCCACCGAACACCCCGAGCAGCACGATCACCAACGGCAGGTTGCCGCCGCGGCTGATCAGATAGGGCTTGAGCACGTTGTCCACGCCACTGATGATGAAGGTGCCCCACAAGCCGAGGAACACCGCCATGCCGTACTCGCCCTTCCACACCAGCCAGCCGGTGGCAGGTATCCAGGCCAGCGGCGGCCCCATGGGGATCAGGCTGAGCATGAAGGTGACCAGCCCCAGCACGATGGCGCCCGGTACGCCGGCGATCAGGAAACCGATCATGGCCAGCAGGCCCTGGGCGGCGGCGGTGCCGATCACGCCGTTGACCACACGCTGCACGGTCCCGGCCACCAGGTCCAGGTAGTACTCGGCGCGCTCGCCCATCAGCCGCTGCAGCAGACGCAGGACGAAGGCCGCCAGGCGTGGCCCATCGCGGTAGAAGAAGAACACGAACACCAGGCTCAGGGTCAGCTCGAGTACGCCGCTGCCGATCTGCGCGCTGCGTGCCAGCAACCAGTTGCCCACCTGGCCCAGGTGCGGCTTGACCGACGCCAGCAGCGCAGCGCCCTGTTGGTCCAGGGACGCCCACCAAGCCACCAGGCGTTCACCCACGAAGGGCATGTTGCCCAGCCAGGCCGGCGCATCGGGCAGGCCATCGACCTGCACGTCGCGCACGAAAGCGGTGGCGTCGCGGATGTGGTCGGCCAGGTTGAAGCCCAGCCACACCAGGGGCAAGGCCACCAGCAGAATCCACACGGCGGTGAGCAGGCCCGCAGCGAGGGTTTCCCGCCCACCCAGGGCCCGCGTGAGCAGGCGCATCAACGGCCAGCTGGCAAAGGCCAGGATCGCGCCCCACAGCAACGCCGAGATGAACGGTGCCATGACCCACAGGCCGGCGCCGAGCAAAGCCAGGAGAAGGATCTGGATCAACAGCCGGTCATTGTTGGCCATCATGGCACTCCGCTCAACGGATCAATTCCAGGTGCAGCCCATCGGTGGTGGCAGTGCCCACCTCCAGGCGCGCGGCGCGCACGCCAGCCTGCACTAGTTGCTCGCGCCAGGCTTCGGCCTGGGCGCCACTGAGGCTGGCGCGCAAGGTGCTGTCCAGGTTCAGGCTGCGCCCGAGCAAGGCCACCCACGCCGGTTGCGGCGCGGCCAGGTCAGGGTAGTCCAGCTTGCCGGTGTCGCGCAGCTCGCGCAGCACCGTGGCCGGGGTCGGCAGCAGCTCGCCCAGCGGGCTGGCGGAGACGAACTCCTCGACATGCAGATAGGCGCGGCGGTTGCCCCGGGTGACGCTGTAGAGTGAGACCAGGGTGTCGGCCTCGTCGGCAGAGCGGCGCAGGAGGATGAACGCCTGCTGCTCGTCGCCGCCGTTGAGCCGGGCGTTGGCGAACACCTCGTTGGCCCATAGGCTGGCCTCGCCGCAATCGCGGCCCTGGCACCAGAACAGCGGGTAGCCGCCATCGCGCTGCAGGGCTTCGCGGGCGCTGGTGAAGGCTTCACGGGCAGTGCGCTCCACGGGCAGCTCATAGGTGACGGAGCTCACCTGCCCGCGGCTTTCGACTTTTTCCTCGACCCGCAACCGGCCGCTGATCTTGCGCAGCGGGCCCATGGGGTAGACCCGTTCCTGCTCCACGGCCGGCCGCTGGTCGACCACCTTGGCGTCCACCGGCACCGGCAGGCTGCCCGCCCACGAAAACGGGCTGGCCAGGCCCAGGCATGCGGCGATAAGAATACGTGCGCTCATCGGCCACCCTTCTCGCCCAGGGCGCCGGTGAAACTGTCCAGGATGTCTGGCATGTGCATGGTTGTCTCCCTGTTCAACCCGCCAAGCCTCGACACTTGTCCGGTGCAAGTCAAGAAAAGCCGAAGAAGCGATTGAAACAGTCTGCAACAAGGGTTGCACCCTGTTCGTCGTTCAGGTGCAGGTGATGGCCACCGGGCAAGGTGACCTGCTCGAAGGGTAGCTGCTCCAGCAAGGCCGTGTGGCGGGCGAGCATGCCGTCGGCAGCCACCACCAGGCAGGCCGGGCATGCGACTCGCTGGACGAAGGCCATGGCCTGGGCGTCGTTCAGGCGCATCGGCGATGGCAGGGTCAGGCGGCTGTCGCTGCGCCAGCTGTAGCCACCCGGGACCGGCATCAGGCCACGCTGGGCGAGCAGCTCGGCGGCTTCGCGGCTGACCGCGACCATGCCCTTCATGCGCGCCTGCACACCCTCCTCCAGGGTCGCATACACCGACTTGCGCTTGCCGTCCAGGCGCAGCTGCGCCTGCAGGGCCATGCCCAGGCGTTCGGCAGCGTCCTGTTCACGCCCGGTGGGCGGCACCACGCCGTCGATCAGCGCCAGGTGACTGACTCGGTCTGGCAAGGCGCCGGCCAACTGCACCGAAATGATCGCCCCCAAAGAGTGCCCAAGCAGGCCAAAGCGCTGCCAGCCCAACTGCTCGGCCACCCGCAGCACGTCATGGGCGTAGTCGGTCAAGGCGTAGCCGGCGCCTTGGGGGCGGTGTTCGGAATACCCATGCCCGGCCAGGTCCAGGGCGACGATGCGCAGGCCTTTCAAGCGCGGCGCCAGGCGGATGAAGCTGTTGGCGTTGTCCAGCCAGCCATGCAGGGCGATCACCGGCAGGCCATCGGCCGGGCCGAACAGGTGCGCGGCCAGCTCGATGTGGCCCAGGGCGAGGCGGACCTCCTCGACCTGTGTGTTCATGGGCGGCTCCAGCGGTCGAACAGGCCCTTGAGCAGGCTGGCGGTATCACCCGGGCGCTCCAGCGGGAACATGTGCCCGCCCGGGATGCTGTGGTACTCACCCTTGGGCAGGGTACGTACGGCCAGGGCATGGTGCCGGCGGATCACCCCGCTGTGATCGCCCCGCACCATGGCCAAAGGCACCTGCAACCGGCGCGCGGGCGCCGGGCTAACATGGGGAATGCTGCGGTAGATGCGGATTTCGGTGTCCGGGTCGAAGCAAAGGCGCAACCCCTCCTCGGTCGCCTGCAGGCCATGCTCGAGGTACGCCTCCAGGCACTCGGGATCGAAGTGGCGGAACAGGGTCTTGCTGGCGAAGTAGGCCCGGGCGCTGTCACGATCGGGAAAGGCCTCGCGTCGCCCCAGGGTGCGCCCAGCCGGCGTGATGCGGTCGATGAAACCAAAACGCTTGGCCGCACGGATCAACCACTGGTCGGCACGGGTCAGCACCGGGGAGTCGAGCATCACCACGCCACGGTAGTACTGCGGGCAGCGTAATGCCGCATGCAGGTGCAGCACCCCGCCCAGGGAATGGCCGACGCCCCACACCGGCTGCTCTTGCCGAGCAAGGTGGTGCAGCAGTCCATCGACCAGGTTCTGCCAGTTGTCGTCGACCGGGAAGCGCGGGTCATGGGCATGCTGGGCCAGGTGCTTGACCTGATAGTCCGGCGCCAGGGCGGCGAACAGCTTGCCGTAGGTGGCCGAGGGGAAGCCGTTGGCGTGGGCGAAGAAGATCTGCTGCGACATGACGGCCGGGTCTGCGTGGAAAATGAGCGTTCATTTTCGGCAAGGGGCACAAGGGCGGCAACGTTCGGAAAAGTCATCCGAGACGGCGATCAGGCCACTCGCGGACCTTTATGGCACTTGAGGCCCTTGTGTGCTGATTCGTCTGTTATTTAAGGTGGTCAGGGTAGGCCTTGAGACGGGTGCTGCCCGAAAGATCGAGCGCCGCGCGGGCGGCGCTCGATCTGACAAGCACCGAGGCGCTTTAGATGTACAGCATGACCACTCACCCCGCGTGATGCAGCCCCCGCAAGGTCATCAACCCCGCCAGCGGCCAATCCCCTTCGAGCTCCGCCAGGCTGGCGGTGCTCATGGGCGCCGGTTGCTGGCCATGGCCATGCTCCAGCATGCCCACCAGGTTGCCCACCAAGGGTTGGTGGCTCACCAGCAGCACATGCTCCAGGCCCAGCTTGTCCAGCTCGCTGATCACCTCGCCGGCAGCGCTGTCAGGGGTCAGCCAGGAAACCGTGCGCACCGGTTCGGCGAACCCGAGCGCATCGTGTACCAGCGCCGCCGTCTGCTGGGCCCGCACGTAGGGGCTGGCGATGATCGCATCCAATGGCTGCCCCAACAGGCGCGCAGCGCTGCGCACGACCTGCTCGCGCCCGTGGGCGGTCAGGCGCCGCTCGGCATCGGTGTTGGCCCGCGGCTCGGCCTCGCCATGGCGCAGCACCCAGAGCTTCACAGCTTGGGCTCCTCGTCACGCACCGGGTGGGCGGCCGCGGCCACTTCATGGGGTGGCTCGCCCTCCGGGGCGCGAGGCGCTGGCCAGTCGGCGAACGGCCAGGGCTTCTGGTCGCTGTGGAAGGTGCCGAAGCGACCGATCTGCGCCAGGTATTGGCTGAGGCTGTCGCCGAAGTTCATCAGGCTGCCGTTGGGCGCGCCATAGACCAGGCGGTAGATCAGCTGCACCAGCACCAGGCCGCCCAGCAGCAGCTGGGCCACGTGCCAAACCAACAGGAATACCAGCATCCACAGCACCCGCAGGATGATCGATTCGCGCTCGGCGCGGTTTACAGGGTCATTCATGGATTGGCTCCGGGGTCAGTTGAAACCGCTGATGGAAATGAAATCGACGTCGGTCTTGGGTTCGGCACGCATCAGGTGCTCGATCACCTGGTTCAGGGTACGCCCTTCGAACAGGATCGCATGCAGCCCGGCCACCAGCGGCATGTACACCTGAACCTCCTGGGCCTTGGCCTTGAGCACTTTGAGCGTGTTGACGCCCTCGGCCACCTCGCCCAGGCGGCTGACCGCCTGCTCCAGGCTCAGGCCCTGGCCCAGGGCGTGGCCAACCTGGTAGTTGCGGCTTTTGGGCGAGGAGCAGGTGACGATCAGGTCGCCGACGCCGGCAAGGCCCAGGAAGGTCATGGGGTTGGCGCCCTGGCTCACCGCGAAGCGGGTCATCTCGGCCAGGGCACGGGTGATCAGCATGCTCTTGGTGTTCTCACCCATGCCCAAGGCCACGGCCATGCCAGCGATGATCGCGTAGACGTTCTTCAGCGCCCCACCCAGCTCGACACCGAAGCGGTCGGCGCTGGCGTACACGCGGAAGGTGCGCCCGTGCAACACGGCCTGGACCCGCTGGCAGAGGTCTTCATCCTCGCTCGCCACGACGGTGGCGGTCAGGGCGTGCTCGGCGATCTCGCGTGCCAGGTTCGGCCCCGAGAGCACGCCGATGCGGGCCTGGGGAGCGATCTCTTCGAGGATCTGGCTCATCAGCTTGAAGCTTTGCGCCTCGATGCCCTTGGTCAGGCTCACCAGGCCCTTGCCGCGCAGCAGTTGGGCATGGGGCGCCAACACGCTGCGCAGGGCGCTGGACGGCAGGGCGACGAAGATCAGGTCGCAAGCCTGCAGGGTGACCAGCAGGTCATTGACCGGCTCGACCCCGTCATGCAGGCGGATGCCCTTGAGGTAGCGCGGATTCTCGCGATTGACGCGCATGGCCTCGGCCTGCTCCGGGTCACGCATCCATTGGCGCACCGGCACGCCATTCTCCGCCAGCAGGTTCGCCACGGCGGTGCCAAAGCTGCCGCCTCCCAGAACTGCAACAGGTTGCTGTTCAGTCATATCCAATCCGTTAAAGCCAATAAGTTAAGTGGCGACCGAGGCATTATACGGTGCGTATGCGACAGGGCCAGTGTCAGAGCTGTCGCAAACAGGTCATGGGCAGCATAGAGCACTGGCAAAACCCAAACGGTCGGTTAACATGCCTGTTTCATCCCCGAAACAAGGCCGTACCGTGTTCCCTGGCACGCCACCCTTCCCGCGCCTGTTGTTGCTGACTGCCCTCGTGGGCGGCCCGGCCGTGGCCGACGACATGTTCCTCGACAACCAGGACCTGCCCCAGGTTCTGACCGCAACCCGCCTCAAACAATCCCCGGCGGCCGTACCCGGCAGCATGACGGTGCTCGACGCCGAGCTGATCCGCGCCAGCGGTGCGCGCGATATCCCCGAACTGATGCGCCTGGTGCCCGGCATGATGGTCGGCTACGGCGCCGGCAACCAGCCGACGGTCAATTACCACGGCAGCAACGTCAGCGATGCCCGGCGCATGCAGGTGCTGATCGATGGCCGCTCGGTGTACCGCGCGGGCCTGGCCACGGTGGACTGGAGCGACATCCCGCTGGCCATCGAGGACATCGAGCGCATCGAGGTGTTCCGCGGCCCCAATACCGTCAGCTATGGCGCCAATGCGTTGATGGCGGTGGTGAACATCCTCACCCGCAATCCGGCCGACAGCCACGGCACCCGGCTTAAGGTGACCCGTGGCCAGGATGGCATCAATGACTATTACGCCAGCCAGGGCTTTGGCTGGGAAGGCGGTGACATGCGCCTGTCGCTGTCAGGCATGCAGGATGATGGCTTCGATTCGGACCAGTTCGGCAACGACTACCGTGACAGCCGTCGCCTGAACCGCTTCAACCTCAGTGCCAGCCACAACCTGGCCATGAACCAGACCCTGGAGTGGCAACTGGCGGCCAAGGAAGGCAGCAACCAGCGCCCGTACACCTACCAGCCGGTGTTTCGCAACACCCTCACCGGTGACAATGCCGACGTCAACGCCAAGGACTACGCAGGCTCGATACGCTGGAACATCGACTTCAACCCCGAGCACAGCTTCTATATCCAGAGCTCGGCCCAGCATTTCGAGCGCGAGCAGGTCTGGCGCGCCTGTGATGCCGCGCTGGCGTTCAGCCCGCAGATGACGCGGATGTGGCAACTGGACCCGAATTTCGCCGAACGCGTGGCGCGCAACATCAACAAGGGCAAGGACAGCCTGCCCACCACGAGCGACCCGGTGCTCAACGACCTGCTCGACCAGGTCCAGAATGAATGGAGCAACGGTGCCAGCGACACCGTCTGCGGCGATGTCGACCAAAGTACCCGCGAAAGCCGCTTCGACCTGGAGATCCAGGACACCCTGAGCCTGACCGAAAACCTGCGTCTGCTCAGCGGCATGAACTACCGTTACGACCGGGCCGACTCGCAGACCTACTTCAACGGCAGCCTGGACGACCAGACCTGGCGCCTGTTCGGCCAACTGGAATGGCGCGCGAACGAACACTGGATCGTCCAGGGCGGTGCGATGTTCGAAGACTCGCGGCTTTCCGGCAGTTCACTGACGCCACGCATGGCCGTCAACTACCTGATCACCCCACGCCATGGATTGCGCGCGGTGTATTCCGAGGCCGTGCGTTCGCCGGACATGTTCGAGAACAATGTCAACTGGAGCTACACGGTCGACAACCTCAGCAACAACATCTACGGGTTCAACAGCGGCGAATATTTCGTCAAGACCCGTGGCCCGGGCAACCTCGACCAGGAACGCATGCGCTCGCGCGAGCTGGGCTACAACGGCAACTTCAGCGACATCGACCTGAGCATGGATGTGAAGCTGTTCTACGACGAGATCACCGGAATGATCAGCGAGCCGTTGCGCAACAACCAGTACATCGCCAGCAATGCCAACAAGGCCCGTTTCAGTGGTAGCGAGGCGCAACTGGACTGGCGCCCGACCCTGCACGACCGCCTGCGCCTGACCTACGCCTACGTCGACGCTTGGGCCAGCAACCCCAACGACCGCCGCCTCAGCGCGCGCAACAGCGGTTCGGCCGGCTGGATGCGCGATTGGGGCGAGGGCTGGTCGAGCGCCCTCTTCTACTACGGCGACGACGCCCTCAACGGCTACCGCTACGAGCGCATGGACCTGCGCCTGGCCAAGCGCTTTCGCTTCCAGGGCACCAGCCTCGAGCTGGCTGCACTGTGGCAGCAACGCCTGGACGACGAGCCGGTCACCCTCGAACAGAACCGCTACGACAGCCGCCATCGCCTGAGTGTCAGCGCGGAGCTCGAGTTCTGATGCGCCTGTTGCTGCGCCTGTTGCTGTTCTGCCTCTGGCCGCTGGGCACGGTATCGGCCAGTGAGGTGCTGCTGGTCGGGGCCAGCGACCAACCGGGCATCCGCAGCTTCGTCAGCGCCCTGCAAACTCACCGCCCGCAGGACCAGGTGCACTTCAAGGCCGTGGCGGATCTGCCGCGGCCCGGCCAGTTGAAGGCCGGCGTACGTCTGGTGCTGCTCGATGTCGCGGCCCTGGAGTGGCGCCTGGGCGAGGCTGCGGGGCCGCCTGCCCTGGCCCTGAGGGTCAGCCGTGTACAGGCCGAACAACGCCTGGGAAAGTCGCGGCCGGCGTACCTCTGCCTGTTGTGGAGCGACCCACCGCCCGCTCGGCAGTTGCGCCTGGTTCGTTACCTGCTGCCCCAGGCACGCCGGGTCGGTGTGCTGTATGGCGAGCACAGCCGCTTCCTGCTTGACGAGCTGCGCCTGGCAGCCCGTCCGCTGGGCCTGGAGATCGTCGCCCAGGACTGGCCGGACCCACGTGACAGCCGGCCCCTGCAACGCCTGCTGGGTAACAGCGACGTCCTGCTGGGGATCGACGACCCGGACCTGTACAACTCCAAGACCGCCAAGAACGTCCTGCTCAGCACCTATGGCCGGCAGATGGCGCTGGTAGGCCCGAATGCCGGCTTCGTCCGCGCCGGTGCCCTGGCCAGTACCTTCAGCGACCAGGACGACTGGCTGGCCGTGCTCGATCAGTTGCTCGACCGCCCTCCAGCCAGTTGGCCACGCAGCCACTACCCCGCGCACTATGGGGTGACCGGCAACCAGCAGGTGGCGCGAGCCCTGGGCCTTGAGCCGATCGACGCCGAGGCCGCAGCCGTGGTGCTGGCCGAAGGAGAACCCCTGCCATGAGTAACCGCCTGAGCTGGGACATCCATACCCGCACCCAGATGATCAGCCTGGGCCCTGCCCTGCTGCTCACCTTGCTGCTGATCAGTTTCTTCACCTTCGTACGTATCCAGGACTTGCGCCAGGAGCTCAACCATACCGGCCAGCTGATCGCCAACCAGCTGGCGCCCGCTTCGGAGTATGGCGTGATCTCCGGCAACAACGAGGTGCTGGAGAGCCTGATGCGGGCCACGCTGAGCATTCCCCACGTGCGTTTTCTGGAAGTCCAGGACAGCCGCAACCATATCCTGGTGTACGTCGAGCAGAACGGCGAGAACATCAACCGAGCCCAGCGTGTGGAAGTGTTCCAGGCGCCGATCCGCCTGCAGCAGATCCGCCTGGACAACGACTTCCTGCAAGAGGGCAACACGCCCGTCCCAAGCGTCGGCGACGACTACCTGGGCCGCGTCATCGTCGGCATGTCAGACGACGCATTCAGCCAGCGCCAGCAGGAAATCGTCACCAAGGCGGGCATCCTGGCCTTGTTCGCCCTGCTGTTCACCTTTCTCCTCGCGCGGCGCCTGGCCATGAGCCTGGCCAAGCCGATCAGCGACATGGGGCATGCGGTCAAGGCCATCCAGAAGGGTGAATTCAACGTGCCGTTGCCGGTGGTCGACGACAGTGAACTGGGTCACCTGGCTCGCCACATCAACAACCTGGCCAGCGCCCTGGACCAAGCCAGCGCCGAACAGAAGCAGGCCATCGCCCAGCTGACCCAGGCCCGCGAAGAGGCCGAGCAGGCCAACCGGGCCAAGTCGGACTTCCTGGCGATGATGAGCCACGAACTGCGTACCCCCATGAACGGCGTGCTGGGCATGCTGCAGCTGCTCGAGACCACCCAGCTGACCAGCGAGCAGGCCGACTACACCGCAGTGGCCAGCGAATCGACCGGCCACCTGCTCAAGGTGATCAACGACATCCTCGATTTCTCGCGCATCGAGCGCACCGCCGTGGAGCTGGAGCAGATCGGCTTCAACCTCGGCGAGCTGGTCGCCAATTGCGTGCAGTCGTTCCAGCACAGTGCCCAGCAGCGCGGGCTGGACCTGCGCCTGCAACTGCTGCCAGGGATCGACCGGTTGCAGGTCACCGGCGACCCGACCCGGATCCGCCAGATCCTGCTGAACCTGATCGGCAACGCCTTGAAGTTCACCGAACAAGGCCAGGTGGAGGTGGACGCCCGCTGGCACATGCTCGACCCGCAGCTGGCGTGGTTCACCTGTGCAGTACGCGACACCGGCATCGGCATCGACAGCGACCGGCTGGAAATGATGTTCGTGGCGTTCCAGCAGGCCGACAGTTCGATTTCCCGGCGCTATGGCGGTACCGGCCTGGGCCTGGCGATCGCGCGCACCCTGGCCGAACGCATGGGTGGGCAACTGCGTGGTGAAAGCCGCGAGGGCCTGGGTTCGACCTTCACCCTGGAAATCCCCCTGCCCCTGGCCTCGCCCTCGGCAGCCCTGCCCAGCACCAGCACGGAGCGCCAGACGCCACTGCAAGGCGGACGCATCCTGCTGGTGGAGGACAACCCGGTCAACCAGAGCGTCATCGATGCCATGCTGCGCAGCCTGGGCTTCGATGTCAGCATCGCCAGCGATGGTGCCCAGGCGGTGGACCAGGTCGCCCAGCAGTCATTCGCCGCCGTCCTGATGGACTGCCGCCTGCCTGTGGTGGACGGCTATGAGGCCACCCGGCGTATTCGGCTGCTGCCGGATACCGCACAGCTGCCGATCATCGCCCTGACCGCCAACGCGTTGCAGGGCGATCGCGAGCGGTGCCTGGCCGCGGGCATGAACGACTACCTGAGCAAGCCGTTCAAACGCACGGAATTGCAGCAGGTGCTGCAACACTGGTTGTCCGGCCGGACAGCCGCCACTGGCGATTAGCGCGCAAATGCGTCAGTCTAGGGGAAATAGGGGCCCGGGCGAGGCTCGTTCGATGTCATGGAGGGGGTCGCCTGGCGACGCAAGCATCGGAATTCGCGCCCTGGCCACTAGACAGGACCTGCCCAGGCCCTGAAAATAAGCGTTTCAGTGCACACCTGTACTTCTTTGCCAGGTGCGCTGTGACTTTCACCACAACGCAATAGTCTACTTGTAGGCTGCCGCCCCGGACTCAACGCACGCCGGGCCGGCCGGGAAGATTCAGCCCCAGCCGCACGGGGATTATTGAGGAGCTCGCATGACCAAACAAAACGCCTTTACTCGGGAAGATTTGCTGCGCTGCAGTCGCGGTGAGCTGTTCGGCCCAGGTAATGCGCAACTGCCCGCCCCGAACATGCTGATGGTCGATCGCATCACCCATATCAGCGCCGAAGGCGGCAAGTACGGCAAAGGTGAATTGGTCGCCGAGCTGGATATCAATCCGGACCTGTGGTTCTTCGCCTGCCACTTCGAAGGCGATCCGGTCATGCCGGGCTGCCTGGGCCTGGACGCCATGTGGCAGCTGGTCGGCTTCTTCCTCGGCTGGCAGGGCCTGCCGGGCCGTGGCCGCGCCCTGGGCTCGGGCGAAGTGAAATTCTTCGGCCAGGTACTGCCGTCGGCTCAGAAGGTCACCTACAACATTCACATCAAGCGCGTCCTGAAGGGCAAGCTGAACATGGCCATCGCCGATGGTTCGGTCAGCGTCGACGGTCGCGAGATCTACACCGCCGAAGGCCTGCGGGTCGGCGTGTTCACCTCCACTGACAATTTCTAAGGGTTATTCGCATGCGCCGCGTCGTTATCACTGGTCTGGGCATCGTATCGTGCCTGGGCAATGACAAAGCTACCGTCACCGAAAACCTGCGCAACAGCCGTCCGGGTATCCGTTACAACCCGGAATACAAGGAAATGGGGCTGCGTAGCCAGGTTTCCGGTTCCATCGACCTCAACCTCGAAGAGCTGATCGACCGCAAGGTCTATCGCTTCGTCGGCCACGCCGCTGCCTATGCCTACCTGGCGATGCAGGACGCGATCAAGGACGCCGGCCTGACCGAGGAGCAAGTCTCCAACCCGCGTACCGGCCTGGTGGCAGGTTCCGGCGGTGCCTCCACCCTGAACCAGATGGAAGCCCTGGACACCCTGCGCGAGAAAGGCGTCAAGCGCGTCGGCCCGTACCGCGTCACCCGCACCATGGGCAGCACTGTATCGGCGTGCCTGGCCACCCCGTTCAAGATCAAGGGCATCAACTACTCGATCTCGTCGGCCTGCGCCACTTCGGCACACTGCATCGGCACCGCCCTGGAGCAGATCCAGTGGGGCAAACAGGACATCGTCTTCGCCGGCGGCGGTGAAGAAGAGCACTGGAGCCAGTCGTTCCTGTTCGATGCCATGGGCGCCCTGTCGACCAAGCGCAACGAAACCCCTGAACTGGCTTCGCGCGCCTACGACGCCGACCGTGATGGCTTCGTCATCGCAGGCGGCGGCGGCATGGTGGTGGTCGAGGAGCTGGAACACGCCTTGGCCCGTGGCGCCAAGATCTACGCCGAAATCGTTGGCTACGGCGCGACGTCCGACGGCTACGACATGGTCGCTCCGAGCGGCGAAGGCGCGATCCGCTGCATGCAGCAGGCGCTGTCCACCGTCGACACCCCGATCGACTACCTGAACACCCACGGCACCTCCACCCCGGTCGGCGACGTCGCCGAGATCAAGGGCGTGCGTGAAGTGTTCGGCGACAAGGCACCGAAGATCAGCTCGACCAAGAGCCTGTCGGGCCACTCGCTGGGCGCCGCGGGCGTGCACGAGGCGATCTACTGCCTGCTGATGATGGAAAACAACTTCATCGCCGGCTCCGCCAACATCGACGAGCTGGACCCGGAGGTCGCCGACCTGCCGATCCTGCGCAAGACCGAAGAAAACGCCAAGATCGATACGGTCATGAGCAACAGCTTCGGCTTCGGTGGCACCAACGCCACCCTGGTGCTCAAACGCTGGACCGGCAAGTAACAGCTGACGCTGCCGTAACGAAAACGCCCCGACTGGTTCGGGGCGTTTTCATTTGTGCGCCCCAGGCAATACGCTGAGGAAGTTCTCCCGCGCCACCTTGCCGGCCACCTCGTCAGGCAGCGCATCCAGGAACGGGTCGAAGCCCTTCATCTGCTCGCCGAGGCTGGAGAAGCGCCCCACCACATCGGAGCCGAGCATGAAGCGCTCGGGGAAGCGCTCGACCAGCGCCAGCCACGCCTTGCGCGGTTTGCCATGCTCATCGAGCAGGTAAGGCTCGCGCATGCTCCAGGACAGGTCGATATACAGGTTCGGGTAGGTCTCCAGCAGCCGGGTGACCACAGGCAGAAGGAATTTCATCTGCGTCTGGTGCCGGTGGATCTCCATGCTGGTACCGGCATGGGCCCAGATGAAGCGGGTATGCGGATGGTCGCGCAGCGGCTGCTCGATCTCAGCCAAGTAGAGCGGGTTGCGTTCGCGCTTGGAGGTAATGTTGGAGTGGATCAGCACCGGCAGGTCGTGCTCGGCGGCCAGGTGATAGATGCGGGTCATGGCCTCGTTATTGGCCCGTGGGGTATCGCCGCTGGTCAAGGCGGTCAGGTCGTCGTGGCGGGTGAACACCTCGCCGATGCCCTGCCACAGGCCGGGATAGAGTGCGAGCATTCGCTCGACATGATGCACGGCATTCTTGTCCACCGGGTTGAAGCCACTGATGAACGGGTGAAAGCGCCGCCGCTGCTCGGCCGGCAGTTTCTCCAGCGCCGCGGCCACATAGAGATCGGTGGCGCTGTACCAGTAGGCTTCGGCGTCGTCGCCTGCGTAGTAGCGGGGGCGCTTGGGCTCGTCCTCGTGCCATTTCTTGGCCACCGGAATACCGGAAATCATCGACTGGTCGATGCCTGCCGCATCCATCGCCTGGAGCAATGCCGGCATGCCTTCGCTTTCCTGGAAGAAATCGACGTAGTGCAGGTGAGCGTCGCTGTAGCGGTAATCGCGAGCCTGCGCCGCCAGGCACAACCCTCCCGACAACAGCAAGCAAGTCAGCGCTCTGACAATCATGGGCAATGTCCTTTTCGGGCGTACGAAAACAGTAGACCGACAGGTAAGCCAGGCGGTTCAGCGCTGCGCCCCAACCCGCTATGCTAGGGACATCCGTTGCCTGCCTGGAGCCCTGCCATGAGCCGCCCCCTGGTCATCCACCCACGCGCCGAATCGGTCGAGGGCCAGCCCATCCTGCGCCCGCTGCCGTCGGCCCAGTGCCGTAGCGTCGGCCCCTTCGTGTTCTTCGATCACATGCTGGAAACCGACTACGCCCCCGGCAACGGCATGGACATCCGCCAGCACCCGCATATCGGCCTGTCGACCCTGACCTACCTGTTCGAAGGCCAGATCCTGCACAAGGACAGCCTGGGCTCCGAGCAGCGCGTACTGCCCGGCGACGTGAGCTGGATGACCGCAGGCAGCGGCGTGGCCCATGTCGAACGTACGCCGGCCGATGCCTTCGCCGCCGGCTCGCGCCTGCACGGTCTGCAGGTCTGGCTGGCTTCACCCAGGGCGCTCGAGCAAGGGCCTGCGAGCTACAGCCATCACCCGGCAGCCAGCCTGCCGGTCAGCGACAGCCTGGGCGTGCGCATCTGCATGATTGCCGGCCAAGGCTTTTGCCTGCAATCCCCGGTACCGGTGCTCTCCCCTACCCTGTATGCCCTGGTGCAGATGCAGGCGGCGACCACGCTGACGGTGCCCACCGAACATGCCCAGCGTGCCTTGTACCTGCTCGATGGCGAACTGCTGGTGGGAGAAGACGAGGTCGAGCCCTGCAATCTGCTGGTGCTGCCGGAAGGCGAGGAAGTGACACTGTACGCGCAAGGCGAATGCCAGCTGGTGTTGATCGGTGGTGCGCCGCTGGACGGGCCGCGGCGGATGAACTGGAACTTCGTGGCCAGCGACCCGGAGTTGATCGAGCAGGCCCGAGCCAGATGGGCTGCGGGAGATTGGCCCAAGGTACCGGGGGAGACCTCGCGGATCGAACTGCCGCGCTAGGCGCGACAACAAGCCGCCTTCATCGCGGTCCGACTTGCCCCGCGATGAAGGTAACGCACTACTTCTGGAACACTTCATCCAGCAGGTTGAACATCGCCCGGAAGGCGCGCTCGGACGTGCGCCGGTCATACTGCATCTTGCCTGGCACATTGGCCGCAGGGTCGGTGAACGAATGCACCGCGCCGCCGTAGCTCAGCAGCTGCCAGTCCACCTTGGCAGCGTTCATCTCGTCCTCGAACGCCGGCAACTGCTCCTTGGGCACCAGCGGGTCGGACGCACCATGCAGCACCAGCACCGAGCCCTTGATGCGCTTGGCATCTGCCGGGTTCGGCGTATCCAGGGTGCCGTGGAACGAGACCGCTGCCTGCAGGTCGGCACCGGTACGGGCCAGCTCCAGGGCACAGCAACCGCCGAAGCAGAAGCCGAAGGTCGCGACCTTGCCCGGAGCCAGCAATGCCTTGGACTGCCCCAACAGCTGCGCCAGGGCCTCTTCCATGCGCTTGCGCAGCTCGGCGCGGTCGTTCTTGAGCGGCATCATCGCCGCCCCGGCCTCGTCCGCATTCGAAGGCCGCAGCGACTGCCCGTACAGGTCGGCGATCAACACCACGTAGCCCTGGCTGGCGACTTCCTTGGCGATCCGCTCGGCGCCCTCACCGATGCCCATCCAGTTCGGCGCCATCACCAGGCCCGGCTGCGGCAATGCACCTGGCGCGTAGACCAGGCGACTCTCGTAGGCCTTGCCGGCCAGGTGATAGACCAGCGACTCGACGATTACCTTGCTCATCAAACTCCTCCTTGCACCATGAAAAAAGCCCGCCGAAGCGGGCTTTCCTTGCATCAACTCAAGCAGACAACTCGACAAGCAGCTTGTTCAAGCGACGAACGTAGGCCGCCGGGTCCTTCAGGCTGTCGCCGGCCGCCAGGGCCGCCTGGTCGAACAGGATGTGCGACAGCTCCGCGAAGCGGTCCTCGCTCTGTTCGTTGTCCAGTTTCTCGATCAGCGGGTGGCCCGGGTTGAACTCGAAGATCGGCTTGGATTCAGGCACCTTCTGGCCGCTGGCCTCGAGGATCTGGCGCATCTGCAGGCCCAGGTCCTGTTCACCGATGGCCAGGATCGCCGGCGAGTCGGTCAGGCGGTGCGAGACGCGTACCTCGGCGACGCTGTCACCCAAGGCAGTCTTCAGGCGCTCGACCAGGCCTTCCTTCTCCTTGGCGACTTCTTCCTGGGCCCTCTTGTCTTCCTCCGAATCCAGGGCACCGAGGTCCAGGTCACCACGGGCGACGTCGACGAAGGCCTTGCCATCGAACTCGTTGAGGTAGCTCATCAGCCACTCGTCGATGCGGTCGGTCAGCAGCAGGACCTCGATGCCTTTCTTGCGGAAGACTTCCAGGTGCGGGCTGTTCTTGACCTGAGCATAGGACTCGCCGGTCAGGTAATAGATCTTGTCCTGGCCTTCCTTGGCGCGAGCCAGGTAGTCGGCCAGGGCAACGCTCTGCTCGCCGCTGTCGTCGGAGGTCGAGGCGAAGCGCAACAGGCCTGCGATCTTCTCCTTGTTGGCGAAGTCCTCGGCCGGGCCTTCCTTCATCACCTGGCCGAAGTTCTTCCAGAAGCCCTTGTACTGCTCCGGCTCGTTCTTGGCCAATTTTTCCAGCATGTCCAGCACACGCTTGGTCAGGGCCGACTTCATCGAATCGATGATCGGGTCCTTCTGCAGGATCTCGCGGGAAACGTTCAGCGAAAGGTCGTTGGAGTCGACCACACCCTTGATGAAGCGCAGGTACAGCGGCAGGAACGATTCGGCCTGGTCCATGATGAACACGCGCTGCACGTACAGCTTCAGGCCGCGTGGCGCTTCGCGCTGGTACAGGTCGAACGGCGCACGGGCCGGCACGTACAGCAGCGAGTTGTATTCAAGCTTGCCTTCGACCTTGTTGTGGCTCCAGGCCAGCGGGTTCTCGAAGTCATGACCGATGTGCTTGTAGAACTCCTGGTATTCCTCGTCCTTGATCTCGGTACGCGGACGGGTCCACAGGGCGCTGGCGCGGTTGACGGTCTCCCATTCCTCGGCTGGCTGCTCCTCGCCTTCTGCGACAGCCTGTTCCTTGGGCAGCTGGATCGGCAGGGCGATGTGGTCGGAGTACTTCTTGACCACGTTGCGCAGGCGCCAGCCGTCGGCGAACTCTTCCTCGCCTTTTTTCAGGTGCAGGACGATGCGGGTACCGCGCTGTGGTTTCTCGACGGTGGCGACTTCGAATTCGCCCTCGCCCTTGGACGACCAGTGCACGCCCTCGGCGGCCGGCAAGCCGGCGCGGCGGCTGAAGACATCGACCTTGTCGGCGACGATGAACGCCGAATAGAAGCCGACGCCGAACTGGCCGATCAGGTGCGAGTCTTTCTTCTGGTCACCGGTCAGGTTCTTCATGAAGTCGGCAGTACCGGACTTGGCGATGGTGCCCAGGTGGGTGATGACGTCCTCGCGACTCATGCCGATGCCGTTATCCTCGAGGGTCACGGTGCCGGCGTCCTTGTCGAAGCTCACGCGGATCTTCAGGTCGGCATCATTCTCGAACAGCTCCGGCTTGGCCAAGGCCTCGAAACGCAGCTTGTCGGCGGCGTCGGAGGCGTTGGAGATCAGCTCGCGCAGGAAGATCTCCTTGTTCGAATACAGCGAATGGATCATGAGGTGCAGCAGCTGCTTCACCTCGGTCTGGAAGCCCAGGGTTTCCTTTTGAGTTTCCACACTCATGGTCTTCAACACTCCGATCTGATGGCAGTTGTCGCCTTGCGCCCTGTCAGGCTGCTTTCGGCGGCGGATGTCCAGCAGATGGGGGCAGCACGGACTATTTCAAGGGCTTTTCCGGTTCGATCTTGAAATGCGCCCGTGCCGTGGCGATCGGCGACGCAGGGTCGGCCTGCCAGGCGGTAATGGCGACATTGGTCACCCGCCGCCCCTGGCGCCACAGCTGGCAGCGGGCGAAGGTGTCACGGTAATGGCCGGCGCGCAGGTAATCGATGGAAAAATCGATGATCTTGGGAATGCTCGCACTTTCGCTGTAGATGAGCAGGTACAACGCCGCCGAAAGCTCCATGAAGCCTGCGATCACCCCGCCATGGATCGCTGGCAGCAGCGGGTTGCCGATATTGTCTGGGTTCGCCGGTAGGCGAAACAGCAGGTCGTCGTTCTCACGCGCGCATTCGATGCCGATCAGCCCGGCGTAGGGAATCAACGCCAGCAACGGCTCGTAGTCGCCTACCGCATGCGCTTCATTGAGGCGCTGGCGAACGTCCCGGGGAATCATGGGCGGCCCTCCTTGAGCGTATTGCCGAAGCGGATGCCGCCCTTGATGTCCTGGCCCAGGCGCATGAAGGTGCCAACCACATGGCAGATCGGCTGGGCCGGGTCGTCCTGGTAGGCCGTACCGCGAGTGAAGATCACGTCCCGGGTCACTCGGTAGCATTGGGCATGGCCATATATAGGCTTGCCGGCTTGTGCCGGGTGCATGTAGTCGATGCGCAGATCGAGGGTCGGGCACACTTCGAACGTGGGCAACACGCAGAGCGTGGCCATGCCACAGGTGGTATCCATCAAGGTGGTCAGGGCACCGCCATGCACCGCGCCCGTTTGCGGATTACCTACGATCGACGGCGACCAGGGCAGTACCAGCGTAATGCCTTCGCTATTGGCATGATGCACCTGCATCTGCAAGCGCTGGCAATGTTTCAATGCCGAAAGAAAGCGCTCGGCCATGGCCATCAGGTCGTTATCAGACATGGGCAACCTTATCTTTTCGTGAAGATGTTCACTCTGCACAAATTCAGTGAAAAGTCTATCTAGATCCGCTCGCGATATATCTGTAATCTTCGCGGAACTAATTCCGCTTACTTGAGCTCAAATGGAACAAGTAAGTTATTCCACAAGGAGAGACACCCCCATGCGTAAACCTTTTGCTTTTGCCCTGATGCTGGCCGCTGCCATGGGCCTGGCCGCTTGTGACAAGGCGAACGAAGAGAAAGCTCCGGAAACCAAGACCGAGCAAGCCGCTCCTGAAGCCGCTCCTGCTGCTCCGGCTCCAGAAGCTGCCCCGGCTGCTCCTGCTCCGGAAGCTGCTCCTGCTACTCCGGCTCCAGAAGCCACTCCTGCTCCGGAAGCCGCCCCAAGCGAGCCAGCCAAGCAGTAAGCAACACCCACAAAAAACCCGGCGATCGCCGGGTTTTTTTATGCCTGGCCTTTTTAATAAAACGTTTCAGCTTATGCCGGTGACGTTGTCCTTGCCCGCCTCCGCCGGCGCACTTTCGGTTGGCGTGAAGACCATGACGTCCAGCACGTCGGAATGGAATTCACGGCGATACAGAATGCACACCACCCCCACACTCATGGCCATGAACAACCATGGGCTGATGAACCAGCTCAGCATCGCCATGCCGAAATAATAGGAACGCAGGCCGAAGTTGAACTGGTTCGCCGCCAGCGACAGTACACGCGCGGCACGGGAAGCAAATGCCTTGCGTTCCAATTCATTGACCAGGCGCTCGCCGATCATCGGCGCCGACCCGACCAACACCGCTGCAAAGTTGTATTGACGCATGCACCAGCTGAACGTGAAGAACGCATACACGAACACCATTGCCAGGCACAGCAGTTTGAGCTCGGAAACACCTTGCGACGCCTCCTGCACCAACGGCAGGTCAGCCAGCAATGACAGCGCACGATCAGAGGCGCCCAGCACCGTCAGGATGCCCGCCAGGATGATCAGGGTGCTCGAGGCGAAGAACGACGCGTTGCGCTCCAGGTTGCCGATCACGCTGGCATCGGCGATGCGGTTGTCGCGCAGCAACATGCGTCGCATCCAGTCTTCCCGGTACAAGTGCAGTACGCTGGCCAGGCAGGCCGTGTCGCGGCCCTTCCAGATGGCGTAGCGGGTGTAGCCGCCCCAGCACAGGGCGAACCAGCAGATGGCGAGCACATTGCTCAGGTTGCTTTGGATGAAGTTCATGCAGGTTCCTATCGTTCAGGCACGGTGAATGATATAGACCGGCTTTCGACGCCCAGGGCCGGGAAAAGGCACGCACCGGAAATAAAAAACCCCGTGTCCGGGTGGACACGGGGTCAGGGTTTCAACCAAGGCTGGCGCCCTCGGGCTTGTGGCCGGCACCAGCAGTTGGCGTCAACACATCAGGCCAACGCCTCGCGCGGCTTGCCCAGCATGCGGTCGCATGCCACGGCCAGGCCCAGGGTGACCACCGAAGGCACCAGCCAGGCCAGGCCCTGGTCGCTCAGCGGCAGGTGTGCCATGGCGTCCGGCAGCATGTGTGCCAGGCTGCTGCCCTTGATCGCGTCGACCAGGCCAAACAGCAGCGATACCAGCATCACCGGTGCCAGGATACGCACGGGCGAGTTCCACAGCTCCTTGACGAAGCTCAGGCCCACGACAACGATGCACGGCGGGTAGATGGCCGTCAGCACCGGGATCGAGAACATGATCAGCTTGGTCAGGCCCAGGTTGGAGATCAACAGCGAGAAGCCAGCCAGAATCACCACCAGCGCGCGGTACGACAGCGGCAGGATCTGGCTGAAGTACTCGGCACAGGCGCAGGTCAGGCCCACGGCGGTGACCAGACAGGCCAGGGCGATCAGTACCGCGAGGAAGCCGCTGCCCAGCGAACCGAAGGTGTGCTGCACGTAGGCATGCAGGACGGCCGCGCCATTGGAAGCACCCATGGCGATGTCATGGCTGCCCGCGCCCAGGCGGAACAGGCTGATATACACCAACGCCAGGCCGACACCGGCGATCAGGCCGGCGATGATAGCGTAGCGGGTGATCAGCTTCGGCGACTCGACACCGCGCGAGCGGATGGCGTTGACGATGACGATACCGAATACCAGGGCACCCAGGGTGTCCATGGTCAGGTAGCCGTTGACGAAGCCTTGGGAGAACGGTGCGGCCACGTATTGCGGCTGCGCCTCGCCGATGGTGCCGGCCGGCAGCGCGAACGCGGCGATGCCGAGCACCGCCAGGGCGATGATCTTCAGCGGCGCGAGGAAGCGGCCGACAGTGTCGAGCAGCTTGGTCGGGTACATCGACACGGCCAGTACCACGGCGAAATACACCAGGCTATAGATGAACAGCGCCAACGGGCTTTCACCGGTCAGCGGTGCCACGCCCACTTCGAACGACACGGTAGCGGTGCGCGGAGTCGCGAACAGCGGGCCTACCGAGAGGTAGCACACAGCCGCCAGCAGGCCGCCGAAGAACTTGCCGATCGGGCTGCTCAGCGCGTCCATGCCGCCGCCCACCTTGGCCAGGGCGACCACGGTGATGACCGGCAGGCCGACTGCGGTGACCAGAAAGCCCAGGGCCGCCATCCATACATGCGGGCCGGACTGCAGGCCTACGATGGGCGGGAAGATGATATTGCCGGCGCCGACGAACAATGCGAACGTCATAAAGCCAAGTGCCAGGATATCCTGGCCTTTTAACACTTTCATTTAAGGAAGTACCACACTGCTGAAATCGGGATTCGTGAGGGGATTTCCCCATGGGTGAGGGAAATGCTGCCCGGCTTGGTGAGCCAGACCCGTTTAGCGTGTCGTTCCCTTTTGGGGGACGGGCACAGAGTGAGGGCGTAGGTTAACCGTTTTACCCGGCAAACGCACTGGGACAGACGTGCTTGTCCGATGTGCGTATGTTCTTGTCGTCTGGGTGACTCTGTACAGCGGCTATTCTCACCGGAGCATCGACCAGCGTCTGTCAGAAAATACCTATCAAACCCATCGAAAAAATCGTTGCCAGCACCTGCCCTGAAAACACAAAGGCCACCCGAAGGTGGCCTTTGTGTTGCGTGGGGGGTATTGCGTGTTACTTACTTCTTGATTTCCCAGCCGGTCAGCTCGGCCAGGGCCTTGCCGATGTCAGCCAGGGAACGCACGGTCTTGACACCGGCGTCTTGCAGGGCGGCGAACTTCTCGTCCGCAGTGCCCTTGCCACCCGAAATGATGGCGCCAGCGTGGCCCATGCGCTTGCCCGCAGGTGCGGTAACACCGGCGATGTAGGAAACGACAGGCTTGGTCACGTTGGCCTTGATGAAGGCCGCGGCTTCTTCTTCGGCCGAACCGCCGATCTCACCGATCATGACGATCGCTTCGGTCTGCGGGTCTTCCTGGAACAACTTCAGGATGTCGATGAAGTTGGAGCCCGGGATCGGGTCACCGCCGATACCGACGCAGGTCGACTGGCCGAAGCCGGCGTCGGTGGTCTGCTTGACCGCTTCGTAGGTCAGGGTGCCGGAGCGGGAAACGATACCGACCTTGCCCGGCAGGTGGATGTGGCCTGGCATGATGCCGATCTTGCACTCGCCCGGGGTGATGACACCTGGGCAGTTAGGGCCGATCAGGCGTACGCCCAGCTCGTCGCACTTGACCTTGGCGTCCAGCATGTCGAGGGTAGGAATACCCTCGGTGATGCAGACGATCAGCTTGATGCCACCGAAGGCCGCTTCCAGGATCGAGTCCTTGCAGAATGGAGCCGGAACGTAGATCACCGAAGCTTCGGCGCCGGTCGCCTCGACGGCTTCCTTGACGGTGTTGAACACCGGCAGGCCCAGGTGGGTGGTGCCACCCTTGCCTGGGGTTACGCCGCCGACCATCTTGGTGCCATAGGCGATGGCTTGTTCGGAGTGGAAAGTACCCTGCGAGCCGGTGAAGCCCTGGCAGATGACCTTGGTGTCTTTATTGATCAGGACGCTCATTACTTGCCCTCCGCAGCTTTGACAACTTGTTGAGCAGCGTCGGTCAGGCTGGTTGCCGCAATGATGTTCAAACCGCTTTCTGCCAGTACTTTAGCGCCCAGTTCGGCGTTGTTGCCTTCGAGGCGAACGACGACCGGAACCTTGACGCCGACTTCCTTCACTGCACCGATGATGCCTTCGGCAATCATGTCGCAGCGAACGATACCGCCGAAGATGTTGACCAGAACGGCCGCGACATTGCTGTCGGACAGGATGATCTTGAACGCTTCGGTCACACGCTCCTTGGTAGCGCCACCGCCAACGTCGAGGAAGTTGGCCGGCTTGCCGCCGTGCAGGTTGACGATGTCCATGGTACCCATGGCCAGGCCGGCACCGTTGACCATGCAGCCGATGTTGCCTTCCAGCGCCACGTAGTTCAGTTCGAACTTGGCGGCGTGAGCTTCGCGGGCGTCGTCCTGGGAAGGATCGTGGAAGGTTTTCAGCTTAGGCTGACGGTACATGGCGTTGGCGTCGATGTTGATCTTGGCATCGAGGCAGTGGAGGTCGCCGTCGGCCTTGATGACCAGCGGGTTGACTTCCAGCAGGGCCAGGTCGTGGTCCTTGAACAGCTTGGCCAGGCCTACGAAGATCTTGGCGAACTGTTGAACCTGCTTGCCTTCCAGGCCCAGCTGGAATGCCAGCTCACGACCCTGGAACGGCTGGGCGCCGACCAGCGGGTCGATGGTAGCCTTGAGGATCTTCTCGGGAGTTTCGTGAGCGACCTTCTCGATGTCCACGCCACCTTCGGTGGAGGCCATGAACACGATACGACGGCTCGAACGATCGACTACAGCGCCCAGGTACAGTTCCTTGGCGATGTCAGTGCAGGATTCGACCAGGATCTTGGAGACTGGCTGACCATTGGCGTCGGTCTGGTAGGTAACCAGGTTCTTGCCCAGCCACTGCGCAGCGAACGCCTTGGCGTCTTCTTTGCTGCGAACCAGCTTGACGCCGCCCGCTTTACCGCGACCACCGGCGTGGACCTGGGCTTTTACCACCCACTCCGAGCCGCCGATCTTGTCGCAGGCTTCTGCAGCTTGCTCAGGGGTATCGACTGCGAAACCCTTGGAAACTGGCAGGCCGTATTCAGCGAACAGCTGTTTACCCTGATACTCGTGAAGATTCATGCTTTTTACCGTCTTCGTTAGGTACTGCGCTTCGGCGCTGCGCCATTTCTGGCGCCGCGCCACCTGTGACCGTTTGCCCCGGGTTATCCCGGTGGCCCGGTCCGGCGGACGTTCCGCGGTGAGTCTTGCACGCAAGACCCACGACGGGCAGCCCGCCGTGGTTTCTTATAATTAACGCTTCTTACGGTTGGCCACGTGGATGGCACCGCCATTCACGGCCAGCGCGGCTTCATGCAGCGCCTCGGACAGGGTCGGATGGCTGAACACCATCATGCCCAGGTCTTCTGCGCTGGTACCGAATTCCATCGCGATCGCACCCTGCTGCACCAGTTCGGCAGCCGATGGGCCGATCACGTGAACGCCCAGTACGCGGTCGGTCTTGGCATCGGCGATGACCTTGACGAAACCACCGGTGTCGTTGGCAGCCATCGCACGGCCGCTGGCCGCGAACGGGAAGGTGCCCACGTTAACCTCAACGCCCTCGGCTTTCAACGCCTGTTCGGTCTTGCCGACCCACGCGATTTCCGGGTGGGTATAGATGACCGACGGGATCAGGTCGTAGTTCATCTGGGCTTTGTGGCCCTTGATGCGCTCGACGACCATGATGCCCTCTTCCGAAGCCTTGTGGGCCAGCATCAGGCCACGCACCACGTCACCGATGGCGTAGACGCCCGGTACGCTGGTGGCGCAGTGGTCATCGACGTAGATGTAGCCACGCTCGTCGATGGTCACGCCGCTGTCGGCGGCCAGCAGGTCGGTGGTCACAGGACGACGGCCGACGGCGACGATCAGCTTGTCGAAGACGATCTTCTGCTCGCCATTGGCGTCGGTGTAGGTGACTTCGACTTCTTCGCCGTTGACCTTCGAGCCGGTCACGCGGGCGCCCAGCTTGATGTCCAGGCCCTGCTTGGTCAGGGTCTTCTGGGCTTCCTTGGAAACCGCGGTGTCGGCGGCCATCAGGAAGGTATCCAGGGCTTCCAGGACGGTGACCTGGGCACCCAGGCGCGACCATACCGAACCCAGCTCCAGGCCGATCACGCCAGCGCCGATGACGCCCAGACGCTTGGGTACGGTCTGGAATTCCAGGGCGCCGGTGGAGTCGACGATGACTTTCTGGTCGACCGGAGCCGGCGGAATGTCGATCGGACGCGAACCGGAGGCCAGGATCACGTTCTCGGCTTCGATGACTTCGGTGGTGCCGTCGGGCTTGGTGACTTCGACCTTCTTGCCGGCCAGCAGTTTGCCGTGGCCCTGGATCGAGGTCACGCCGTTGGCCTTGAACAGGGTGGCGACGCCACCGGTCAGGTTCTTGACGATGCCAGCCTTGCGGCCAACCATCGCGGCGACGTCCATCTTCACTTCGCCAGTGGAGATACCGTGGACGTTGAAGCTCTCTTTGGCTTCCTTGTACTTCCAGGAGCTGTCCAGCAGGGCCTTGGAAGGAATGCAACCCACGTTCAGGCAGGTACCGCCCAGGGCCAGCTTGCCCTCGGCGTCGGTGTATTTCTCGATGCAGGCGGTCTTGAGGCCGAGCTGAGCAGCCTTGATCGCGGCCACGTAGCCGCCAGGACCTGCACCAATCACTACCACGTCGAATTTCTGGGTCATAAAAGATTCCTTTTAAGCTTCAAGCGGCAAGCCTCAAGCGGCAAGCGACGCACTCCCGAGGGGAGCAGCCACTTGCCGCTTGCAGCTGTGCGTTAGATGTCCAGCAGCAGACGAGCCGGGTCTTCCAGCAGGTTCTTGATGGTCACCAGGAAGGTTACCGCTTCCTTGCCGTCGATCAGGCGGTGGTCATAGGACAGCGCCAGGTACATCATCGGGCGAATGACCACTTGGCCATTGATCGCCATAGGACGCTGGATGATGTTGTGCATGCCCAGAATGGCCGCCTGCGGCGGGTTGACGATCGGGGTCGACATCATCGAGCCGAAGGTACCACCGTTGGTGATGGTGAAGGTACCGCCAGTCATCTCTTCGATGGCCAGCTTGCCTTCACGGGCCTTCTTGCCGAAGGTGGCGATGCCGTTCTCGATTTCGGCCAGCGACATCGACTCGGCGTTACGCAGGACCGGCACCACCAGGCCACGGTCGCTGGAGACGGCTACGCCGACGTCAGCGTAGCCGTGGTAGACGATGTCGTTACCGTCGATCGAGGCGTTGACTGCCGGGAAGCGCTTGAGCGCCTCGGTGGCGGCCTTGACGAAGAACGACATGAAGCCCAGGCGTACACCGTTGTGGGTCTTCTCGAACAGGTCCTTGTACTTCGAACGCAGGGCCATGACTTCGGTCATGTCCACTTCGTTGAAGGTGGTCAGCATGGCCATGTTCGACTGGGCTTCGACCAGGCGCTCGGCGATCTTGGCGCGCAGACGGGTCATCGGCACGCGCTTCTCGGTGCGATCGCCGGCGGCAGCGACTACAGGCGCGGCAGCAGCAGCGGCGGCAGGCTTGGCGGCGGCAGGTGCGGCCTTCTTGTTGGCGATGGCGGCAACCACGTCTTCCTTGGTCACGCGGCCACCCTTGCCGGTGCCGGCAACGGAAGCCAGGTCGATGCCGTTTTCTTCAGCCAGCTTGCGCGCGGCCGGGGCGGCAACCGGGTCGTCTTCGCCAGCGTCGGTGGCAGCGGCAGCCGGAGCAGCAGCGGCAGGCGCGGCAGCCGGAGCGGCAGCAGCGCCACCTTCAACGATCGAGCCCAGAACTTCGTCGGACAGGACGGTGTCGCCCTCGCCCTTGACGATGTCGCCCAGCACGCCATCGGCGGTGGCCAGCACTTCCAGGACGACCTTGTCGGTCTCGATGTCGACGATCAGTTCGTCACGCTTGACGGCTTCGCCCGGCTTCTTGTGCCAGGTGGCAACGGTGCCGTCGGCGACCGATTCCGGGAAGGTTGGGGCTTTGATCTCAATAGCCATTGTCAGTGTTTCCTTAAATTCGGTTTCAGGTGCGCGAAGGCGTTAGACAGTGAAGGCATCCTGCAGCAGTTTTTCCTGCTGCTCGGCGTGCATCGAGGCGTAACCACAGGCTGGCGCGGCGGAAGCGTCGCGGCCGGCGTACTCCAGGACCAGCGCCTTGTTGTGGCGGGTCAGGATGCGGCGCATGTGATGCTGGCTGCTGTACCAGGCGCCCTGGTTCATCGGTTCTTCCTGGCACCACACCGCATGCTTGAGGTTGGTGTACGGCGCCAGGATTTCCACCAGGTCGTCCTCAGGGAACGGATACAGCTGCTCGATACGCACGATGGCGATGTCTTCGCGGCCTTCGGCACGGCGCTTTTCCAGCAGGTCGTAGTAGACCTTGCCGCTGCACAGCACGAGGCGTTCGACCTTGGCCGGATCGAGGCTGTCGATTTCCGGGATCACGGTCTGGAACGAGCCTTCGGCCAGGTCTTCCAAGGTCGAGACGGCCAGCTTGTGGCGCAGCAGCGACTTCGGCGTCAGGACGATCAGCGGCTTGCGCAGCGGGCGGATGACCTGGCGGCGCAGCAGGTGATAGATCTGTGCCGGGGTGGTCGGTACGCACACCTGGATGTTGTGCTCGGCGCACAGCTGCAGGTAACGCTCCAGACGCGCGGAGGAGTGCTCCGGCCCCTGCCCTTCGTAACCGTGCGGCAGCAGCATGGTCAGGCCGCACAGACGGCCCCACTTGTGCTCGCCGCTGGTGATGAACTGGTCGATCACCACCTGGGCTCCGTTGGCGAAGTCACCGAACTGGGCTTCCCAGATCACCAGCGCGTTCGGCGTGGTGGTCGAGTAACCGTATTCGAAGGCCAGTACCGCTTCTTCCGACAGGAAGGAGTCGTACAGCTCGAACTTCGGCTGGCCCGGGAACAGGTTCTGCAGCGGTACGTAGGTGCTGGCGTCCTTCTGGTTGTGCAGCACCGCGTGGCGATGCGAGAAGGTGCCACGGCCGATGTCCTGGCCGGTCATGCGGATCGGGTGGCCTTCGAACTGCAGCGTGGCGTAGGCCATGGTCTCTGCATAACCCCAGTTGATCGGCAGGCCGCCGGCCTGCATCTTCTGGCGGTCTTCGTAGATCTTCGCCACCTGGCGCTGGACCACGAAGCCTTCCGGCAGCTCGAGCAGCTTGGCCGAGAGGTCCTGCAGGGTCTTGAGGTCGAAGCGGGTGTCGTGACGCGCGGTCCAGGCATGGCCCAGGTAGGGACGCCAGTCGACGAACAGCTCGCGGTTCGGCTCCTTGACCAGGCTCTTGACCACGTGCAGGCCGTTGTCCAGCGCGTTGCGGTACTCGTCGATCTTGGCCTGGGCACGCTCGGCGTCGATACGCCCGGCCTGGATCAGGGCCTCGGCGTACAGCTCGCGGGTGGTGCGCTGCTTGCTGATCTGCTGGTACATCAGCGGCTGGGTGCCGTTCGGCTCGTCGGCCTCGTTGTGGCCGCGACGACGGTAGCAGACCAGGTCGATGACCACGTCACGCTTGAACTGCATGCGGTAGTCGATGGCCAGCTGGGTCACGAACAGGACCGCTTCCGGATCATCGCCGTTCACGTGCAGGATCGGCGCCTGGATCATCTTGGCGACGTCGGTGGCGTACTCGGTGGAGCGCGAGTCCAGCGGGTTGGAGATGGTGAAACCAACCTGGTTGTTGATCACGATGTGCACGGTGCCGCCGGTCTTGAAACCGCGGGTCTGCGACATCTGGAAGGTTTCCATGACCACGCCCTGGCCAGCGAACGCGGCGTCGCCGTGGATCGAGATCGGCAGGACCTTGTCACCGACGGTGTCGTTGCGACGGTCTTGGCGGGCGCGAACCGAACCTTCCACCACCGGCGAGACGATTTCCAGGTGGGATGGGTTGAACGCCATGGCCAGGTGGACTTCGCCACCGGGGGTCATCACGTTGGAGGAGAAGCCCTGGTGATACTTCACGTCACCGGAGCCCAGCTCGTTCATCTTCTTGCCTTCGAACTCGTCGAACAGCTCGCGCGGGTTCTTGCCGAAGGTGTTGACCAGCACGTTGAGGCGGCCGCGGTGGGCCATGCCGATCACGACCTCCTTGGTGCCGTAGGAGCCGGAGCGCTGGATCATCTCGTCCAGCATCGGGATCAGGCTTTCGCCGCCCTCCAGGCCGAAACGCTTGGTGCCTGGGTACTTGGTGCCCAGGTATTTCTCCAGGCCTTCGCCTGCGGTGACGCGCTCGAGCAGGTGAGTCTGCACGTCGGCGGAGAATTCAGGACGGCCACGGACGCTTTCCAGGCGCTGCTGGAACCAGCTGCGCTGTTCGGAATCGACGATGTGGGTGAACTCGGCGCCGATGGTGCGACAATATGTCTTCTGCAGCGCATCGAAGATTTCGCGTAGGCTCGCTTCCTCTTTGCCGATGAACAGGTCACCGGTACGGAAGGTCGTATCAAGGTCGGCATTGGTCAAGCCGTAGTGATTGATCGACAGGTCTACGGGCGCAGGGCGCTGCCACAACCCCAACGGGTCGAGCTTGGCAGCCTGATGGCCGCGCATACGATAGGCCTGGATCAGTCGCAGAACTTCAACCTGCTTCTTCTCGTGTTCACTGCTCACGCTCCCGGCGGAAACCGGTTGGGCGCGGCGCTGGTTCTTTGCCAGCAGTACGAAATGGTCGCGGATTGTAGAGTGCGATACATCGGTAGCGGTGCTGCCGTCGGCGGGCAACTTCTGGAAGTAGGTGCGCCACTCTTCTGGCACAGCGTTAGGGTCGTGCAGGTAGAGCTCATAAAGCTCTTCCACATATGCAGCGTTACCACCTGAAAGGTGGGCGCTTTCCCACATGCGCTGCATCACGCTTTCTTGCATGCTTGGTCACCCTCGGTTAGGGGACTGATCGGCAAGAGCCACAGCAAACCTGGAAAAGTCCGAACACAGCGACTGAACCACGCCACCTGGATCCTGCAGATTTTCCGGGTACCAGCCCGGAAGCCCCTGCTGGTCTCATATCTTCATAGGTAATGAGCGCGGGCTTTGTGGGCCCTTGCTCGGGTTTTACCTCGGTGCGGGCTCAACGCCCGCACCTCGGCTTACTGCTGGTGCAACATTTTTGGATCAGGTGCCGCTTTGCAGCAGCATGTTACGTACGTGACCGATTGCCTTGGTCGGGTTCAGACCTTTCGGGCAAACGTTTACGCAGTTCATGATCCCGCGGCAGCGGAATACGCTGAACGGGTCATCCAGGGACGCCAGGCGCTCCTGGGTCTTGGTGTCACGGCTGTCGGCCAGGAAGCGATAGGCCTGCAGCAGAGCGGCGGGGCCCAGGAACTTGTCCGGGTTCCACCAGAACGACGGGCAGGAGGTCGAGCAGCAGGCGCACAGGATGCACTCGTACAGACCGTCCAGCTTGTCGCGGTCTTCCGGCGACTGCAGACGCTCGATGGCTGGGGCCGGGGTGTCGTTCTGCAGGAACGGCTTCACCTTCTCGTACTGCTTGTAGAAGATGCTCATGTCGACGACCAGGTCACGAATGACCGGCAGGCCCGGCAGAGGGCGCAGGACCAGCTTGTTGCCCTTGACCGCCGCCGACAGCGGGGTGATGCAGGCCAGGCCGTTCTTGCCGTTGATGTTCATGCCATCGGAGCCGCAAACGCCTTCACGGCAGGAGCGACGGTAGGAGAAGCCCTCGTCCTGCTCCTTGATCAATGCCAGCACGTCCAGGACCATCAGATCCTTGCCACCGGTGTCGACCTGGAAGGTCTGCATCTTCGGTGCCGAATCGGTGTCCGGGTTGTAACGATAAACTTCGACTTGCAACATAGCGGCCACCCTTAGTAAGTCCGGACTTTTGGTTCGAAGGCAGGAACTGTCTTCGGCGCAAAGTTGACGCCACGCTTGGCGACGCGCTTCTCACCCGGGTAGTACAGGGTGTGGCACAGCCAGTTCTCGTCGTCACGGTCTTCGTAGTCTTCACGGGCGTGAGCGCCGCGGGACTCTTTGCGGGCTTCGGCCGCGATGGCGGTCGCTTCAGCGACTTCCAGCAGGTTCTGCAGCTCCAGCGCTTCGATACGCGCGGTGTTGAAGGCCTGGGACTTGTCGTTGATCTTGACGTTGGCGATACGGTCGCGCAGGCCAGCCAGCTGCTCGATACCCTTCTGCATGTATTCGCCGGTACGGAATACACCGAAGTAGTTCTGCATGCAGCTCTGCAGCTCGCGCTTGAGGCTGGCAACGTCTTCGCCGGTGGTGCGCTCGTTGAGCTTGCTCAGGCGGTTCAGGGCAACATCGACGTCGGTGTCGCTGGCATCGCGGTACTCGACGCCTTCGGTCAGCGCCTTTTCCAGGTGCAGGCCGGCAGCACGGCCGAACACGACCAGGTCGAGCAGCGAGTTGCCGCCCAGGCGGTTGGCACCGTGGACCGATACGCACGCCACTTCACCTACGGCGAACAGGCCAGGAATGATCTGGTCGTTGCCTTGGGCGTCCATGGTGATGGCCTGGCCATGAATGTTGGTGGCAACGCCGCCCATCATGTAGTGACAGGTCGGGATGACCGGAACCGGGGCGACCACAGGGTCGACGTGGGCGAAGGTCTTGGACAGTTCACAGATACCTGGCAGGCGGCTGTGCAGCACTTCCTCGCCCAGGTGGTCCAGCTTCAGCAGTACGTGGTCCTTGTTCGGGCCCACGCCGTTGCCGGCGATGATTTCCTTGACCATGGAACGGGCGACCACGTCGCGGCCAGCCAGGTCCTTCGCGTTCGGCGCGTAACGCTCCATGAAGCGCTCGCCGTGGGCGTTGATCAGGTAGCCACCCTCACCGCGGCAACCTTCGGTGACCAGTACACCGGCGCCGGCGATGCCGGTCGGGTGGAACTGCCACATCTCGATGTCCTGCACCGGCACGCCGGCGCGCAGGGCCATGCCGACACCGTCGCCGGTGTTGATCAGGGCGTTGGTGGTGGAGGCGTAGATACGGCCCGCACCGCCGGTAGCCAGAACGGTAGCCTTGGACTTGATGTACATGGTCTCGCCGGTTTCGATGCAGATCGCGATCACACCGACGAAGGCGCCGTCCTGGTTCTTCACCAGGTCAACGGCGTAGTACTCGTTGAGGAAGGTGGTGCCCGCCTTCAGGTTGCCCTGATAGAGGGTGTGCAGCAGCGCGTGACCGGTACGGTCGGAGGCTGCGCAGGTACGGGCGGCCTGGCCACCCTTGCCGAAGTCCTTGGACTGGCCACCGAACGGACGCTGGTAGATACGGCCGGTTTCGGTACGGGAGAACGGCAGGCCCATGTGGTCCAGCTCGAAGACCGCGGCCGGGCCTTCCTGACACATGTATTCGATCGCGTCCTGGTCACCGATGTAGTCGGAGCCCTTGACGGTATCGTACATGTGCCAGCGCCAGTCGTCGTTCGGGTCGGCCGAAGCGATGGCGCAGGTGATGCCGCCCTGGGCGGAAACGGTGTGCGAACGGGTCGGGAACACCTTGGTGACCACGGCAGTCTTGTGACCGCCCTGGGCCAGCTGCAGCGCAGCGCGCATGCCGGCACCGCCACCACCGATGATGATGGCGTCGAAGGAAATCGTTGGAATTTTAGCCATGGATCAGATACCCCAGAGAATCTGCACACCCCAGACGAAGTAGGCGAACATCGCAACGCCGCATACAGCCTGGAACAGGAAACGAATCGCAGTCGCCGACTTGCCGAACGACATCGGCGTCAGGTAGTCGGTGGCAATGGTCCACATGCCGACCCAGGCGTGGGCGCCCAGGGCAACGAGTGCCAGCAGACTGAAGATTCGCATCGCGTTGTTGGAGAACAGACCGTGCCACTGGGCATAGTCGAGACCCGGGTGAACGGCGATGTAGCCGATCAGGAAGATGAAGTAAGCCGCGAGAACGACCGCAGATACGCGCTGCGCCATCCAGTCATAGAGGCCCGAACGCGACAGGTTCGTGACATTAGTTACCATACCCAAACTCCCGCCAGAACGATCAGCACCACGGAGATGACGATCACGATTTTCGAGCCCAGCTTGCCGCCTTCCAGCGTCTCACCGACGCCCATGTCCATGATCAGGTGACGAATGCCGGCCACCAGGTGATACAGCAGGCCGGACAGCAGGCCCCAGGTCACCAGCTTGGCCAGCGGGCTGGTCAGACACGCCTTCACCTCGGCAAAGCCTTCCTCGGAACCCAGCGACTTGCCCAGTGCATACAGCATGATGGCAAGGCCGAGGAACAGGATGACGCCGGAGATACGGTGAAGAATGGACGTGTATGCGGTGATCGGGAGTTTGATGGTCCTTAGGTCTAGGTTTACAGGTCGTTGGCTTTTCACGGCTTTTTTCACACTGAAGAGCCCCTAGCTAACAGGGCAAAGTTGTTGGTAAGTGTACTGGTCAGGTACCCACCACCCAGGGAGCGACGACCCCCAGCGGAACGGGCTTGCAAGCCCCTGGCGGTCGGTTGCGGAGTATAGACAGTTAGGCTGCTTATGACAACGTGAGGGGCTCGCCCAAATAGCGCATTGCCTTTAATGGATAAAAGGCGTAAATGGGCGACAATTTCGCGAAAAACCAGGGCTCAGAGGGCGTTTCAACCAGCCTTTAGGCAAATTGACATTCGAATTTATCCCTCTATAGTGGTGCGGGCCCTGCGTGGGGGGTCTGTCTGATGATTTCAAGCATTAATAGGAGGCCACATGGCTGACAAAAAAGCGCAGTTGGTCATCGAGGGCGCAGCCCCCGTCGAGCTGCCCATTTTAACCGGCACCGTTGGTCCCGATGTTATCGACGTCCGCGGGTTGGGGGCTACTGGTCACTTCACCTTCGACCCCGGTTTCATGGCGACCGCCTCGTGCGAATCGAAGATTACCTATATTGACGGCGACAAGGGTGTCCTGCTGCACCGCGGCTACCCCATCGAACAGCTCGCCGAAAAATCGGACTACCTGGAAACCTGCTACCTGCTGCTCAACGGCGAATTGCCCAATGCCGAGCAGAAGGCCCAGTTCGTCAGCACCGTGAAGAACCACACCATGGTTCACGAGCAGCTGAAATCCTTCTTCAACGGCTTCCGCCGCGACGCCCACCCGATGGCGGTGATGTGCGGCGTGGTCGGCGCCCTTTCGGCGTTCTATCACGACTCCCTGGACATCAACAACCCGCAGCACCGCGAAATCTCCGCGGTGCGCCTGGTCGCCAAGATGCCGACCCTGGCCGCGATGGTCTACAAGTACTCCATGGGCCAGCCGATGATGTACCCGCGTAACGACCTGTCGTACGCGGAGAACTTCCTGCACATGATGTTCAACACCCCGTGCGAGATCAAACCGATCAGCCCGGTACTGGCCAAGGCGATGGACCGGATCTTCATCCTCCATGCCGACCACGAGCAGAACGCCTCCACCTCCACCGTGCGCTTGGCGGGCTCCTCGGGTGCCAACCCGTTCGCCTGTATCGCTGCCGGCATCGCCGCGCTGTGGGGCCCTGCCCACGGTGGCGCCAACGAAGCCGTGCTGACCATGCTCGATGAAATTGGCGATGTCTCGAACATCGACAAGTACATCGCCAAGGCCAAGGACAAGAACGATCCGTTCAAGCTCATGGGCTTCGGTCACCGCGTGTACAAGAACCGCGACCCGCGCGCCACCGTGATGAAGCAGACCTGCGACGAAGTCCTGAGCGAACTGGGCATCAAGAACGACCCGCAGCTGGAACTGGCCATGCGCCTGGAAGAGATCGCCCTGACCGATCCATACTTCATCGAGCGCTCGCTGTACCCGAACGTCGACTTCTACTCGGGCATCATTCTCAAGGCGATCGGCATTCCGACCAGCATGTTCACCGTGATCTTCGCCCTGGCACGTACCGTGGGCTGGATCTCGCACTGGAAGGAAATGCTCTCCAGCCCGTACAAGATCGGCCGTCCGCGCCAGCTGTACACCGGCCACGAGCAGCGTGACATCGTTGACCTGAAGGACCGCAAGTAAGCGTTGCCCGGCAACACTGAACGCATCTTCCAAGAAGGCCACCCTTGCGGTGGCCTTTTTCATCGCCGGCAAGCCGGCTCCCACAGGTACGGCGATGTCCTTGAAACAGCGCAGGACAGGTGGAAACAACTGTCTTGAGTTGCTTGTCCGGCTATCGCTGGCAAGCCAGTTCCCCCGGTATGGCGGTATCCTTGAAACAGCGCAGGACAGGTGGGAGCCGGCTTGCCGGCGATAGGCCGCAACGCACCTACATCTGCAGAAACGCCGCCACCCGCTGCGCCGCCGCCTGCAGATGCTGCTCGTGGGTGAACCCCGACGCCTTCAACGGCTTGAGGTCGTGATCCCCGGCCGTCAGCCAGCAGATCTGGATCGAAGGCGAAAGCACATAACCCTCCACCGCCTCCCGGTTACCCAAGGCATCACGCTCCCCCTGGACGATCAAGGTACGCGTACGCAGCCCCGCCAGATGCTCGACCCGAGGCTTGTCAGGCTTGCCCACCGCATAGAACGGGTACCCCAGGCATACCAGGGCGTCAGCGCCCAGCTCATCGGCCAGAAGGCTCGCCATCCGCCCGCCCATGGACTTGCCGCCGATCGCCAGCGGCCCCGTGACCAATGGCCGCACCTGGGCATACACCTGGCGCCAGCAATCGAGCAGCACCGGCTGCGGATTGGGCGGTCGCTTGCCACCCCCAACGCGACGCTGCGCCATGTAGGGAAATTCGAAGCGCACAACCCCTACCCCTTGCTCCGCGAGGCTTTGCGCCATGTCCTCCATGAAACCGCTGTCCATCGGCGCGCCTGCGCCGTGGGCCAGGATCAGGCAGCCTTTGTAACCCTCCCTGCCCCCCACCCGAGGTGGATCGCAGCGCAAGCCTGAGACATTTCCCACCTGCGCCCATTGATCCCCGTCAATACCGGCAATGTGCCCATTACTCATGCTTCGCCTCGCTATCTAGCCTGCCTATAACCGTGGATGGGAACCCATACATGAACACAACCAGCAGTACCGCCTACAACTACAAGGTGGTCCGCCAATTCGCCATCATGACGGTGGTGTGGGGAATCGTCGGGATGGGGCTCGGCGTATTCATCGCCGCACAGCTCGTCTGGCCCGCCCTGAACCTCGACCTCCCGTGGACCAGCTTCGGCCGCCTGCGACCACTGCACACCAATGCGGTGATCTTCGCCTTCGGCGGCTGCGCCTTGTTCGCCACCTCCTATTATTCGGTGCAACGCACCTGCCAGACCACCCTGTTCGCGCCGCGCCTGGCGGCGTTCACGTTCTGGGGCTGGCAACTGGTGATCCTGCTGGCAGCCATTACCCTGCCACTGGGCTACACCAGCTCCAAGGAGTACGCCGAACTGGAATGGCCGATCGACATTCTGATCACCATCGTCTGGGTCGCCTACGCCGTGGTGTTCTTCGGCACGCTGATCAAGCGCAACACCAAGCACATCTACGTCGGCAACTGGTTCTACGGTGGCTTCATCCTCACCGTGGCGATGTTGCACATCGTCAACAACCTGGAGATGCCGGTCAGCCTGACCAAGTCCTACTCGCTGTACGCCGGCGCCACCGACGCGATGGTGCAATGGTGGTACGGCCACAACGCCGTGGGCTTCTTCCTGACCGCAGGCTTCCTGGGCATGATGTATTACTACGTGCCCAAGCAGGCCGAGCGCCCGGTGTATTCCTATCGCCTGTCGATCGTGCACTTCTGGGCGCTGATCACCCTGTACATCTGGGCCGGCCCGCACCATTTGCACTACACCGCGCTGCCTGACTGGGCGCAATCGCTGGGCATGATCATGTCGCTGATCCTGCTGGCCCCGAGCTGGGGCGGCATGATCAACGGCATGATGACCCTCTCCGGGGCCTGGCACAAACTGCGCAGCGACCCGATCCTGCGTTTCCTGGTGGTGTCGCTGGCCTTCTACGGCATGTCCACCTTCGAAGGCCCGATGATGGCCATCAAGACCGTCAACGCCCTCTCCCACTACACCGACTGGACCATCGGCCACGTCCATGCCGGCGCACTCGGCTGGGTGGCGATGATCTCCATCGGCGCGCTGTACCACACCATCCCGAAAGTGTTCGGCAAGGAGCGCATGTACAGCATCGGCCTGATCAACGCGCATTTCTGGCTGGCCACCATCGGCACCGTGCTGTACATCGCCTCGATGTGGGTCAACGGCATCGCCCAGGGCCTGATGTGGCGCGCGGTCAACGCCGACGGCACGCTCACCTATTCCTTCGTCGAGACCCTGGTGGCCAGCCACCCAGGCTTCATCGTCCGCTTCGTCGGCGGCGCGATCTTCCTCACCGGCATGCTGCTGATGGCCTGGAACACCTGGCGCACCGTGCGCGCACCAGCCACCGCCGCCGCCCCTGCGAACGCCCAGCTGGCCTGAGGAGAGAAGCCTGATGAAACACGAAGTCATCGAGAAAAACGTAGGCCTGCTGGCATTGTTGATGGTATTTGCCGTCAGCATCGGCGGCCTGACCCAGATCGTCCCGCTGTTCTTCCAGGACGTGACCAACAAGCCGGTCGAAGGCATGAAGCCCTATACCGCCCTGCAGCTCGAAGGCCGCGACATCTACATCCGCGAAGGCTGCGTGGGCTGCCACTCGCAGATGATCCGCCCGTTCCGCGCCGAGACCGAGCGCTACGGCCATTACTCGGTCGCCGGCGAAAGCGTCTGGGACCACCCGTTCCTGTGGGGTTCCAAGCGCACCGGGCCTGACCTGGCCCGCGTCGGTGGCCGCTACTCCGACGACTGGCACCGTGCGCACCTGTACAACCCGCGCAACGTCGTGCCCGAGTCGAAGATGCCGTCCTACCCGTGGCTGGTGGCGCAGAAGGTCGACAACAGCCATACCGACACCAAGATGCGCACCCTGCGCACGCTAGGCGTGCCCTACACCGACGAGGACATCGCCGGCGCCCGCGACGCGGTCAAGGGCAAGACCGAGATGGACGCCCTGGTGGCCTACCTGCAGGTGCTGGGCACCTCGATCAAGAACAAGAGGTAAGTGATGGAACTGTCATTGGATATCGGCATGATCCGCGGCCTGGGCACCCTGATGGTGATGATCGCCTTCATCGGCCTGAGCCTGTGGGTATTCAACCGTCGCCGCGACCGCGACTTCGCCGAAGCGCGCCTGCTGCCCTTCGTCGATGACCGCCTGCCCCCGGCCGGGCAGGAACCTGCCACAAGGAGTAACCGGTAATGACCACCTTCTGGAGTACGTACATCAGCGTACTGACCCTCGGCAGCCTCATCGGCCTGACCTGGCTGCTGCTCGGCACCCGCAAGGGCCAGAGCAGGAACACCACCGACCAGACCATGGGCCACAGCTTCGATGGCATCGAGGAATACGACAACCCACTGCCCAAGTGGTGGTTCTGGCTGTTCGTCGGCACCCTGGTGTTCGCGGTCGGCTACTTGATCCTCTACCCAGGCCTTGGCAACTGGAAAGGCGTTCTGCCGGGCTACGAGAATGGCTGGACCCAGGTCAACGAATGGCAGAAGGAGATGGACAAGGCCGATGCCAAGTTCGGGCCAATTTTCGCCAAGTATGCCGCCATGCCCGTGGAGGAAGTGGCCAAGGACCCGCAAGCCCTGAAGATGGGCAGCCGCCTGTTCGCCTCGAACTGCTCGGTGTGCCATGGCTCCGACGCCAAGGGCGCCTATGGCTTCCCCAACCTGACCGACAAGGACTGGCGTTGGGGTGGCGAGCCGGAGACCATCAAGGCCTCGATCATGGATGGGCGTCACGGCGTGATGCCGGGCTGGGCCGAGGTGATCGGCGAGCAGGGCGTAGCCGACGTGGCTGCTTTCGTGCTGACCAACCTGGACGGGCGCAGCCTGCCGGAAGGCGCCAAGGCCGACCCGGCCAAGGGCCAGGAGATCTTCGCCGCCAACTGCGTGGCCTGCCATGGCCCTGAGGGCAAAGGCACCCCAGCCATGGGCGCACCGGACCTGACCCACCCGCAGGCCTTCATCTACGGTTCGAGCTTCGCCCAGCTGCAGCAGACCATCCGCTACGGTCGCCAGGGCCAGATGCCGGCCCAGCGCGAGATCCAGGGTAACGACAAGGTCCACTTGCTCGCCGCCTATGTGTATAGCCTGTCGCAGGATGTCGGGTCCGAAACCGTGTCCGCCAAGTAACACCCTTCACGGGTAAACCCGCCCCCACAAGGATCACCGCTGTCCCAGTGGGAGCGGGTTTACCCGCGAAAATCCCGCCGAAGTGCCAGGACGAACCGCATCCGTCAATGGCCTCAGCACTGCCCTCCCCGCCTCATCCCTCCTTGCACCCCCTCTGAACGGAACTAAGCTTGTTGCCACAGCAGCCTCGCTTATCGCGAGACGCTCTGGCACGGCGTGGGGCCTGACGCCGTGCAACGTCTTCGACCTCGATCACCCGCGGCCCTGGAAGCCCGTTCCGCACTCCAAGGCCTGCACAGAAAAAGCTTGACCGATCGATCAGAAAAAGGCGAAAAACGGTACACATTACAAACATTTATTTGTGTACAATCATCCAGCCCCTAAACCGCGGGACGGTGGTGGAAAGGGCCTGGACACGGGTCGGCGCAGGTATCCTTGCGTTGCCATAACCCTGGTGGTTATCGATACTGGCGCCGATTTTCGACCAACAAGAACACCCTAAACCGTGGAACCTTAGAATGAGCACTGTAATCAGTCCGACTGCTTATAACTATAAGGTCGTCCGCCAGTTCGCCATCATGACGGTGGTCTGGGGGATCCTTGGCATGGGGCTCGGCGTCTTCATCGCCTCGCAACTGGTATGGCCCCAGCTGAACCTGGACCTGCCATGGACGAGCTTCGGCCGCCTTCGCCCGCTGCACACCAACCTGGTGATCTTCGCCTTCGGGGGTTGCGCACTGTTCGCCACCTCCTACTACGTCGTGCAGCGCACCTGCCAGACCCGGCTGATCTCCGACAGCATGGCCGCCTTCACCTTCTGGGGTTGGCAGGCGGTGATCGTCGGCGCCCTGATCACCCTGCCGATGGGCTACACCACCACCAAGGAATACGCCGAGCTCGAATGGCCGCTGGCGATTCTCCTGGCCATCGTCTGGGTCACCTACGGCCTGGTGTTCTTCGGCACCATCGTCAAGCGCAAGACCAAGCACATCTACGTCGGCAACTGGTTCTACGGTGGCTTCATCGTGGTCACGGCGATGCTGCACATCGTCAACCACATGTCCCTGCCGGTCAGCTGGTTCAAGTCGTACTCGGCCTACTCCGGCGCCACCGACGCAATGATCCAATGGTGGTACGGGCACAACGCCGTGGGCTTCTTCCTGACCACCGGCTTCCTGGGGATGATGTACTACTTCGTGCCCAAGCAGGCCGAACGCCCGATCTACTCCTATCGCCTGTCGATCGTGCACTTCTGGGCGCTGATCACCCTGTACATCTGGGCCGGCCCGCACCATTTGCACTACACCGCGCTGCCTGACTGGGCGCAGTCGCTGGGCATGGTGATGTCGATCATCCTGCTGGCCCCGAGCTGGGGCGGCATGATCAACGGCATGATGACCCTCTCTGGCGCCTGGCACAAACTGCGCACCGACCCGATCCTGCGTTTCTTGGTGGTGTCGCTGGCCTTCTACGGCATGTCCACCTTCGAAGGCCCGATGATGGCCATCAAGACGGTCAACTCGCTGTCGCACTACACCGACTGGACCATCGGCCACGTCCACGCCGGCGCCCTCGGCTGGGTGGCGATGATTTCCATCGGCTCGGTCTACCACATGATTCCCAAGCTCTACGGCCGCCAGCAGATGCACAGCGTCGGCCTGATCAACGCGCACTTCTGGCTGGCGACCATCGGCACCGTGCTGTACATCGCCTCGATGTGGGTCAACGGCATCACCCAGGGCCTGATGTGGCGCGCCATCAACGACGACGGCACCCTCACCTATTCCTTCGTCGAAGCCCTCCAGGCCAGCCACCCGGGTTACATCGTCCGCGCCCTGGGCGGTGCGTTCTTCGCCTCCGGCATGCTGCTGATGGCCTACAACGTCTACCGCACCGTCCGCGCCTCGAAGCCGGCCGAAGCTGAGGAAGCCGCCAAGATCGTCGTCGTGGGAGCTCACTGATGAAACACGAAGCAGTCGAGAAGAATATCGGCCTGCTGGCCTTCTTCATGGTCATCGCCGTCAGCATCGGCGGCCTGACCCAGATCGTCCCGCTGTTCTTCCAGGACGTGACCAACAAGCCGGTCGAAGGCATGAAGCCCCGAACCGCGCTGGAGCTCGAAGGCCGCGACATCTACATCCGCGAAGGTTGCGTGGGCTGCCACTCGCAGATGATCCGCCCGTTCCGCGCCGAGACCGAGCGTTACGGCCATTACTCGGTCGCTGGCGAGAGCGTCTGGGACCACCCGTTCCTGTGGGGCTCCAAGCGTACCGGGCCTGACCTGGCTCGCGTCGGTGGCCGCTACTCCGACGACTGGCACCGCGCACACCTGTACAACCCGCGCAACGTCGTGCCCGAGTCGAAGATGCCGTCCTACCCCTGGCTGGTAGAGAACAAGCTCGACGGCAAGGATACGCCGAAGAAGATGGAAGTCCTGCGCACCCTGGGCGTGCCCTACACCGACGAGGACATCGCCGGCGCCCGCGACGCGGTCAAGGGCAAGACCGAGATGGACGCCATCGTGGCGTACCTGCAAGGCCTTGGCACCATCATCAAGAGCAAGCGGTGACACTGATGGATATCGGGATGATTCGCGGCCTGGGCACCGTCGTGGTGATGGTGGCCTTCGTTGGCCTGGCGCTGTGGGTGTTCAACCCACGGCGCAAGAAGGAGTTCGACGAGGCGACCCGGTTGCCGTTCGCCGATGACCCCGAGGCCAGCCAGCACGTCGAGCAAGCGCAAGCGAAAGCTTCTAGGAGCAACGAACAATGACAACCTTCTGGAGTCTGTACGTCACCGTCCTGACCCTGGGCACCATCTTCTCTCTGACCTGGCTGTTGCTTTCCACCCGCAAGGGCCAGCGCGAGGAAGCGACCGACGAGACCGTCGGCCATGCCTTCGACGGTATCGAGGAATACGACAACCCGCTGCCCAAGTGGTGGTTCTGGCTGTTCGTCGGCACCATCGTGTTCGCCCTGGGCTACCTGGTGCTGTACCCGGGCCTGGGTAACTGGAAAGGCATCCTGCCCGGCTACCAGTACCTGGATAACGAGAAGAAGACCGAGTTCAGCAACGGCCAGCCGGGCTGGACCGGCGTGCACGAGTGGGAAAAGGAAATGGCCAAGGCCGACGCCCGCTTCGGGCCGATCTTCGCCAAGTTCGCCGCCATGCCCATCGAGGAAGTGGCCAAGGACCCGCAAGCACTGAAGATGGGCGGCCGCCTGTTCGCCTCCAACTGCTCGGTGTGCCACGGTTCTGACGCCAAGGGTGCCTACGGCTTCCCCAACCTGACCGACAACGATTGGCGCTGGGGCGGCGAGCCGGAGACCATCAAGACCACCATCATGAATGGTCGCCATGGCGTGATGCCAGCCTGGGCCGAAGTGCTCGGCGAGCAGGGCGTGGCCGACGTGGCCGCCTTCGTGCTGACCAACCTGGACGGGCGCAGCCTGCCGGAAGGCGCCAAGGCCGACCCGACCAATGGCCAGAAGCTCTTCGCCGCCAACTGCGTGGCCTGCCACGGGCCTGAAGGCAAAGGCACCCCGGCCATGGGCGCGCCGAACCTGACCCACCCACAGGCGTTCATCTACGGCTCGAGCTTCGCCCAACTGCAACAGACCATCCGCTACGGTCGCCAGGGCCAGATGCCGGCCCAGGCGCAGATGCAGGGCAACGACAAGGTCCACCTGCTGGCGGCCTATGTCTACAGCCTTTCGCACCAGGAACAGGAAACGGCCAAGGCCGAGTGAGTGTGTGACCCAGGCCCCGCCAGTGACCCTGCCGGGGCCTTTTTCTTGAGCAGGGGTTCCGGCGCTATCGCCGGCAAGCCTCACCTGCCCCACGCTGTTTTCAGAGACACCGCCATAACCTGTGGGAGCCGGCATGCCGGCGATGAAGCCAGACAATTCAACCCTTGATGACCTGGATCAATTGACAGCTGCCACTACACGATCCAATCCATAAACCCAATGCGACTAAAGGTCGCGGCGCGCTCCCTGCCTGCCAGCACAGGCGTATCATGGGCCGCAGAGCGCTAGCAGAATGCGTAGGACTGCGGCCGGCAGGTACTGGCCGCGGCATTTCTCCACTGCCGTGGGACACGATGATGAGCAAGCAAATTCCGGTACATGATGTCACCCCGCCCGCCAAGAAAGGCCAGGAATCCCTCGACCTCTATGCCTCCCGGGAAAAGATCTACACCCGTGCCTTCACCGGCGTGTTCCGCAGGCTGCGGATGGTCGGCGGAGCCATCCTGTTCCTGCTCTACTTCGGCACCGTGTGGCTGAACTGGGGCGACCACCAGGCCGTGTGGTGGAACCTGCCCGAGCGCAAGTTCTACATCTTCGGCGCTACCATCTGGCCCCAGGACTTCATCCTGCTCTCGGGCCTGTTGATCGTCGCCGCCTTCGGCCTGTTCTTCATCACCGTGTTCGCCGGGCGCGTGTGGTGCGGCTATACCTGCCCGCAAAGCGTCTGGACCTGGATCTTCATGTGGTGCGAGAAAGTCACCGAGGGCGACCGCAACCAACGCATGAAGCTGGACAAGGCGCCGATGAGCGGCAACAAGCTGTTGCGCAAGACCGCCAAGCACAGCCTGTGGCTGCTGATCGGCTTCGTCACCGGTATGACCTTCGTCGGCTATTTCTCGCCGATCCGCGAACTGGTCGGCGAATTCTTCACCGGCCAGGCCGATGGCTGGGCCTATTTCTGGGTCGGTTTCTTCACCCTCGCCACCTATGGCAATGCTGGCTGGTTGCGTGAACAGGTGTGCGTGCATATGTGCCCCTACGCGCGCTTCCAGAGCGTGATGTTCGACAAGGACACCCTGATCGTTTCCTACGACCCGCGCCGCGGCGAAACCCGCGGGCCACGCAAGAAGGACATGGACTACAAGGCCAAGGGCCTGGGCGACTGCATCGACTGCACCATGTGCGTGCAGGTCTGCCCGACCGGCATCGATATCCGCGACGGCCTGCAGATCGAATGCATCGGCTGCGCGGCGTGCATCGACGCCTGCGACAACATCATGGAGAAGATGAACTACCCCAAGGGCCTGATCAGCTATACCACCGAACACAACCTGTCCGGGCAGAAGACCCACATGTTGCGCCCGCGCCTGATCGGCTATGCCCTGGTGCTGCTGGTGATGATCGGCCTGCTGGTCACCGCATTCGCCACCCGCTCGCTGGTGGGCTTCGATGTCAGCAAGGACCGCGTGCTATATCGCGAGAACGCCCAGGGGCGGATCGAGAACGTGTACAGCCTCAAGGTCATGAACAAGGACCAGCGCGACCACGTATACGTGCTCGACGCCGCCGGCCTGCCCGGCCTGCAGCTCGAAGGACACCGCGAGGTGCGTGTCGCCGCCGGCGATATCGTCAGCCTGCCGGTGCAATTGTCGGTCGCGCCCGAGCAATTGCCTTCGACCACCAACGAAATCACCTTCATCCTCAGGGACGCCGACGACAGCGCCACCCAGGTTGAAGCCAAGAGCCGCTTCATCGGCCCGCAAATCCGCTGAGAGAGAACGACATGCCTGCCGCAACCGCCGCCAGCCCCTGGTACAAGCATCTCTGGCCCTGGATCATCATCGGCATCCTGACCACTTCGGTGTGCCTGAGCCTGGCCATGGTCAGCATTGCCGTACGCAACCCCGACAACCTGGTGAACGACAACTACTACGAGGCTGGCAAGGGCATCAACCGCTCTCTGGACCGCGAGTTGCTGGCCCAGACCCTCAACCTCAAGGCGAGCGTGCACCTGGACGAGCTGACCGGCGAAGTCCAGGTACGCCTGAGCGGCGACAGCGACCCACAAGCGCTGGAACTGAACCTGATCTCGCCGACCCAGCCGGAACGCGACCGCAAGGTACAACTGACCCGTACCGAACCTGGCCGTTATGTCGGCCAGCTGGAAGACAAGGTAGAAGGCCGACGCTTCGTGGAACTGCTGGGCAGCCAGGACGGCCGCGTGTGGCGGCTGTTCGAGGAGGAGAAGGTCGCCCATGGGGTGAACCTGGAACTGGGCGATGAAGCCCTGCAAGGTGCCGAGCACCAGGAATGACCTGGGCGCGTTGCGCCCCTTTCGCGGCACAAGGCCGTGTGCTCCTGTAGGAGCGGGCTTGCCCGCGATGGGCGGCATAGCCGCCCCAGCAATCCAATGGCATAAGACATCATCACAATGACCTCCCCTACCCCCTGCTACCACTGCGCCCTGCCCGTCCCCGCCGGCAGCCGCTTCACCGCCGTGGTCCTCGGTGAACCGCGGTCGTTCTGCTGCCCAGGCTGCCAGGCCGTGGCCGAGTCGATCGTGGCCGGTGGCCTGGAGAGCTACTACCAGCACCGCAGCGACACCAGCGCCAACCCAGAAGCCCTGCCACGCCAGTTGCAGGACGAGCTGGCGCTCTACGACCGCGCCGATGTGCAGCAGGGCTTCGTCCGCCAGCAGGGCGAGCTTCGCGAAACCACGCTGATGATCGAAGGCATCAGCTGCGCCGCCTGTGGCTGGCTGATCGAGAAACACTTGCGCAACCTGCCGGGCGTGGCCGAGGCGCGCCTGAACCTGTCCAATCATCGCCTGCTGGTGGCCTGGGACGATCGCCGGGTACCGCTCTCGCACCTGCTGGCCGAGCTGCGCCAGATCGGCTACGCCGCTCACCCCTACCAGCCCGACCAGGCCGCCGAGCAACTGGCCCGGGAGAACCGCAGCGCCCTGCGTCGCCTGGGCGTGGCGGGCCTGCTGTGGTTCCAGGCGATGATGGCGACCATGGCCACCTGGCCCGAATTCAACATCGACCTGAGCCCCGAGCTGCATACCATCCTGCGCTGGGTCGCGCTGTTCCTGACCACCCCCATCGTTTTCTACAGTTGCGCACCGTTCTTCAAGGGCGCCGCCCGCGACCTGCGCACCCGCCACCTGACCATGGACGTCTCGGTATCGCTGGCCATCGGCCTGGCCTACGGCGCCGGAATCTGGACAGCCATGACCGGCAGCGGCGAGCTGTATTTCGACACGGTCGGCATGTTCGCCCTGTTCCTGCTCACCGGCCGCTACCTGGAACGCCGTGCCCGGGAGCGCACCGCCGCCGCCACTGCCCAGCTGGTCAACCTGCTACCGGCCTCGTGCCTGCGCCTGGATGCCGCCGGGCACAGCGAGCGCATCCTGCTGGCGGACTTGCGCCAAGGTGATCGGGTGCAGGTGCTGCCCGGCGCGGTGATCCCGGCCGATGGCCGCATCGTCGACGGCCGCTCCAGCATCGACGAGTCGCTGCTGACCGGCGAATATCTGCCCTTGGCGCGCCAGGCCGGCGACCGCGTCACCGGCGGCACGCTGAACGTCGAAAGCACCCTGACCGTGGAAGTCGAGGCGCTGGGCCAGGACTCGCGCCTCTCGGCCATCGTCCGCCTGCTCGAACGGGCCCAGTCGGAAAAACCCCGGCTGGCCGAGATCGCCGACCGAGCCTCCCAGTGGTTCCTGCTGTTCACGCTGGTGGCCAGTGTCGCCATTGGCTTGCTGTGGTGGCAGGTCGACGCGCCCCGAGCGTTCTGGATCGTCCTGGCCATGCTGGTGGCAACCTGCCCATGTGCGCTGTCCCTGGCCACGCCCACCGCCCTCACCGCAGCCACCGGCACCCTGCACCGGCTAGGCTTGCTGGTAACACGCGGTCATGTACTCGAGGGCCTGAACCAGATCGACACGGTGATCTTCGACAAGACCGGCACACTGACCGAAGGCCGCCTGGCCCTGCGCAGCATCCACCCGCTGGGCGCCTTGCCCGCCGATCGTTGCCTGGCCCTGGCCGCCGCGCTCGAAAACCGCTCGGAACACCCGATCGCACGTGCCTTCGGTCGTGCCGCCACGGCCGCCGAAGATGTCCAGACGGTGCCTGGGCTGGGCCTTGAGGGGCAGTTCGAAGGCGAGCGCCTGCGCATCGGCCAGGCCACATTCGTCTGCGCCTTGAGCGGCGCGCCCGTGCCGAGCGTGCCGCAACCGCGTGGCCAATGGCTGTTGCTGGGCGATAGCCAGGGCCCCCTGGCCTGGTTCGGCCTCGATGACCGCCTGCGCGAGGATGCCCCTGCCCTGCTGGCTGCCTGCAAAGCGCGAGGGTGGAAGACGCTGCTGCTGTCCGGCGACAGTTCGCCGATGGTTGCCGAAGTGGCGACGCAACTGGGCATCGAGCAGGCTATCGGCGGCCTACGCCCGGACGACAAGCTGGACCGCCTCAAGGCCTTGCAGGCCGAAGGCCACAAGGTGCTGATGCTGGGTGATGGTGTCAACGACGTGCCAGTGCTGGCCGCCGCCGACATCAGCATCGCCATGGGATCGGCCACGGACCTGGCCAAGACCTGCGCCGACGCGGTGCTGTTGTCAAACCGCCTCGAAGCGCTGGTGCAGGCCTTCGAGCTGGCCCGTCGTACCCGCCGCAACATCCTCGAGAACCTGCTCTGGGCGACCCTGTATAATGGCCTCATGTTGCCGTTCGCCGCCCTGGGCTGGATCACGCCGGTCTGGGCGGCCATCGGCATGTCGGTCAGCTCGCTGATCGTGGTCCTCAACGCCCTGCGCCTGACCCGCCTGCCCAGCGCAGCGGGCCTGGCCGCACACGAGCCCTCGACACCCGGAAGGAAACCGCTATGCCCGCCCTCTACGTCATGATCCCAGCGGCCCTGCTGATCGTAGGCGTGGCCGTGTACATCTTCTTCTGGGCAGTGGACAGTGGCCAGTACGACGACCTCGACAGCCCGGCCCACAGCATCCTGTTCGATGACCAGGACCCGCGCCACCAGGCTGCCGTGAAACCTGACCAGGCCCCCGCCGAAGAAGACAAGGATTCCAAACCACGTGCCTGACCTGCTCCCGCTCCTCGGCTCGGCGCTGGTCCTGGGCCTGCTTGGCGGCGGCCACTGCCTGGGCATGTGCGGCGGCCTGATGGGCGCCCTGACCCTCGCCATCCCGCCCGAGCAACGCGGCCGACGCCTGCGCCTGCTGCTGGCCTACAACCTGGGGCGCATCCTCAGCTACGCCACTGCCGGCCTGGTGCTGGGCCTTGCCGGCGTGGCGCTGGCCAGCAGCCCATTGGCCCAAGGGCTGCGCGTGGTAGCCGCGCTGTTGCTCATTGCCATGGGGCTGTACCTGGCCGGCTGGTGGAGCGGCCTGACGCGTATCGAAGCGCTTGGCCGCGGCCTGTGGCGGCATGTGCAACCGCTTGCGACGCGCTTGCTGCCGGTATCGAGCCTGCCCCGTGCCCTGTTGCTTGGTGCCCTGTGGGGCTGGCTGCCGTGCGGCCTGGTCTACAGCACGCTGCTGTGGGCGGCCAGCCAGGGCAATGCGGCCCACAGTGCCGTGCTGATGCTGGCGTTCGGGCTTGGGACCTGGCCTGTGCTGGTAGCCACAGGCCTTGCCGCCGAGCGTGTCGGCGCTGTGCTGCGCAAGCGTGGCGTGCGCATGGCGGGCGGGTTGCTGGTGATCCTGTTCGGCCTGTGGACGCTGCCAGGGCCGCATCAGCATTGGTTGATGGGGCATTGATCGGGGTCGCTACGCAACCCAATCGCCGGCAAGCCGGCTCCCACCTGCCCTGCCCTGTTTTCAAGGACACCGCCGTAATTGTGGGAGCCGGCTTGCCGGCGATCGGGCCGCGCTGCGGCCCGGGTGCGTCATCCGAAGCCCGTTGATGCAAATCAAGACGGCGTTTTCACCGGCCCCCTAGACTCCGGACTCTGCTGCTCTATCCGGGGACCACCATGCTCGACGACCTACGCTGGGACTCCGACCTGATCCGCCGCTACGATCTGGCCGGGCCACGCTACACCTCATACCCGACCGCCGTGCAACTGCATGGCGAAGTGGGCTCGTTCGACCTGCTCCACGCCCTGCGCGAGAGCCGCCGTGCAGTTCGCCCATTGTCGCTGTACGTGCATGTGCCGTTCTGCGCCAACATCTGCTACTACTGCGCCTGTAACAAGGTCATCACCAAGGACCGCGCCCGCGCCCAGCCCTACCTGCAACGCCTCGAGCAGGAAATCCAGCTCGTCGCCTGCCACCTGGCCCCCAACCAGCGCGTCGAGCAACTGCATTTCGGCGGCGGCACCCCCACCTTCCTCAGCCATGTGGAGTTGCGCCACCTGATGGCGACCCTGCGCCAGCATTTCCACCTGCTGGACGACGACTCCGGCGACTACGGCATCGAGATCGACCCACGCGAGGCCGACTGGTCGACCATGGGCCTGCTGCGCGAACTGGGCTTCAACCGCGTCAGCCTGGGCGTGCAGGACCTGGACCCGGCCGTTCAGCGGGCGATCAACCGCCTGCAAAGCCTGGAGCAGACCCGCACGCTGGTGGAGGCTGCACGCACCCTGCAGTTTCGTTCGGTCAACCTCGACCTGATCTACGGCCTGCCCCGGCAGACGCCGGACGGCTTCGCCCGTACCGTCGAGGAAGTGATCCGTCTGCAACCGGACCGTCTCTCGGTGTTCAACTACGCCCACCTGCCCGAGCGCTTCATGCCCCAGCGGCGCATCGACAGCAATGAGCTGCCGGCGCCTGGTGCCAAGCTGGAGATGCTACACCGCACCATCGAGCAGCTGACGGCCGCCGGCTACCGCTATATCGGCATGGACCACTTCGCCCTGCCCGATGACGAGCTGGCCATCGCCCAGGAGGAAGGCACCTTGCAACGCAACTTCCAGGGCTACACCACCCACGGCCATTGCGACCTGATCGGCCTGGGCGTATCGGCCATCAGTCAGATCGGCGACCTCTACTGCCAGAACAGCAATGACCTGGCCAGGTACCAGGAAACCCTCTCCACCGCCCAGCTGGCGACCCAGCGCGGCCTGCTATGCACCCCGGACGACCGCGTGCGGCGCGCCGTGATCCAGCAGTTGATCTGCCACTTCGAGTTGGATTTCGAGACCATCGAACAGGCCTTCACCATCGATTTCCGCGGCTACTTCAACGAGCAGTGGCCAGAGCTTCAAGCCATGCAGCGAGACGGCCTGATCAGCCTGGACACCCGAGGCATCCGCGTACTCCCTGCCGGGCGCCTGCTGGTACGTTCGGTATGCATGGTGTTCGATGCCTACCTGGCCATGCACAACCGCCAGCGTTTTTCACGGGTGATCTGATACGAGTCGATCGACCGCATGGACAGACCTCCTTGCCAGGGACACTATGGGCAATTGACAGGCCTGGGTAGCCATACGCCACGGCCTGGTCAGCGCGCACCAAAATAGCGCATGCTGGCCTACACCCCATGCTGTGAGTTACCCTTACAGCTTATGTGTGCTTTCCCACAAGGATCGATTGAAATGTCCGAGCCAGTCAAACTGCGCCCTCACAACCAGGCCCACTGCAAGGATTGCAGCCTGGCGCCCCTGTGTCTGCCCCTGTCCCTCAATCTGGAGGACATGGACGCACTGGATGAGATCGTCAAGCGCGGTCGCCCGCTGAAGAAAGGGGAATTCCTGTTCCGCCAGGGCGACAATTTCGGCTCGGTGTATGCGGTGCGCTCCGGCGCCCTGAAAACCTTCAGCCTGAGCGACAGCGGCGAAGAGCAGATCACCGGCTTCCACCTGCCCAGCGAACTGGTCGGCCTGTCCGGCATGGACACCGAGGCATACCCGGTATCGGCCCAGGCACAAGAGACCACTTCGGTCTGCGAGATCCCGTTCGAGCGCCTGGACGAGTTGTCGGTACAACTGCCGCAACTGCGTCGCCAGTTGATGCGTGTGATGAGCCGCGAAATCCGCGATGACCAGCAGATGATGCTGCTGCTGTCGAAAAAGACTGCCGATGAGCGCATCGCCACCTTCCTGGTCAACCTCTCCGCGCGCTTCCGCGCCCGCGGCTACTCGGCCAACCAGTTCCGCCTGAGCATGTCGCGCAACGAGATCGGCAACTACCTGGGCCTGGCGGTGGAAACCGTGTCGCGAGTCTTCACCCGCTTCCAGCAAAATGGCCTGATCAAGGCCGAAGGCAAGGAAGTGCACATCCTCGACCCGATCCAGCTGTGCGCGCTGGCGGGCGGTGCGATGGAAGCCTGAACAAGCCTCCCCGGCAAGGTATACTGGCGCATCCGTTTTCCAGGAAAGCCACATGCACTGCGATACCTTCGACCTCAAAGCCCTGATCCGCCCGGTCCCGGACTTCCCCAAGCCGGGCGTGATCTTCCGCGACATCACCCCGCTGTTCCAGTCGCCCCGTGGGCTGCGCTACGTCGCCGACCAGTTCATCGAGCGCTACGTCGAGGCCGAGTTCAGCCACATTGGTGCCATGGATGCCCGGGGCTTCCTGATCGGCTCGATCATTGCCCACCAGTTGAACAAGCCACTGATTCTGTTCCGCAAACAAGGCAAGCTACCGGCAGACGTGCTGTCGGAGGCCTACCAGACCGAATACGGCGAAGCCTTCCTGGAAGTGCATGCCGACAGCCTGTGCGAGGGCGATTCGGTGTTGATCTTCGATGACCTGATCGCCACCGGCGGTACCCTGCTGGCGGCTGCCAACCTGGTGCGGCGTACCGGCGCCGAAGTGTTCGAGGCAGCGGCGATCATCGACCTGCCGGAACTGGAAGGTTCACGTCGCCTGCAGGCGGCCGGGGTGCCGACCTTCTGCCTGACCGAGTTTTCGCTCAGCGAATATTGATGCCTGCGGGGCCGCTTTGCGGCCCGATCGCGGGGCAAGCCCGCTCCTACAGGGAGGGGCGTATCGGCTTACAACGAAATGGCTTTTCGCCCTGCAAATGCATGAGCCAGGGTCCCGCCATCCACCATCTCCAGCTCCCCTCCCAGCGGCACGCCGTGGGCGATCCGCGAGGCGGTCAGGCCTTTCTCGGCCAGCAGTTGAGCGATGTAGTGGGCGGTCGCCTCCCCTTCAACGGTGGGGTTGGTGGCCAGGATCACCTCACTGAAAGTACCCTGCTCTTCGATCCGTGCCATCAGCTGCGGAATGCCAATGGCCTCTGGGCCCAGGCCATCCAGGGGTGACAGGTGCCCCTTGAGTACGAAATAGCGACCGCGGTACCCGGTCTGCTCCACCGCATACACGTCCATCGGGCCTTCGACCACACACAGCTGGGTGTCGTCGCGACGAGTATCGGCGCACTGGGGGCACAACTCCTGCTCGGTCAGGGTGCGGCATTGGCGGCAGTGGCCAACGCCTTCCATGGCCTGGCTCAGGGCCTGTGCCAGGCGCAGACCGCCGCTGCGGTCGCGCTCCAGCAGCTGCAGGGCCATGCGCTGGGCGGTTTTCTGGCCGACGCCGGGCAAGGTGCGCAGGGCGTCGATCAGTTGGCGGATCAGGGGGCTGAAGCTCATGGGAAAGGCCTGACAGATCAATAGGAGGCGGTTTATACCCATCAGGGTCATTCACGTCAAATGGACGCGGGTACGAATTGTACGGGTGGTGGACGAGTATGGCGGTAGTGAGGTGGCGCCTGGGAGATCGAGCGCCGCCCGCGCGGCGCATCGCGAGCTGCGCTCGCTCCTACGTTTGTTTCGGACGAAGTATTCCTGTGGGATTTTCGCGCGGACGCTTTAGCGCCTGACGCAAGATTGTGTCGTACGAACCAAGCGGTCGCGCGCGCCCGTCACAGGCGTTACTGGCCCATAACAAACGTAGGAGCGAGCGCAGCTCGCGATGCGCCGCGTGGGCGGCGCGCGATTTCGCCGGCAATACAAGAATTACGCCGGACTTCATAGGCAGCCGGTCAACACCGGCAACGCATCAGAACGGCATCTTGAAGCCAGGCGGCAGTTGCATGCCAGCGGTCATGCTGCCCATCTTTTCCTGGCTGTTCTGCTCGACCTTGCGTACGGCGTCGTTCAGCGCCGCCGCGATCAGGTCTTCCAGTACTTCCTTGTCGTCCTCTTCGGTCGACATCAGGCTCTGGTCGATGCTGACGCGCTTGACGTCGTGACGACCGGTCATCACCACGCTCACCAGGCCGCCACCAGACTGGCCGGTGACTTCGGCGTTGGCCAGCTCTTCCTGCATTTTCTGCATCTTTTCCTGCATTTGCTGGGCCTGCTTCATCAGGCCGGCCATGCCACCTTTCATCATGGGGTACACCTCGATTGGTTCATGTGATGCGGCCGACGCAGCGCCGGGCGCATGGTTATCCGTTATTCGTCCTGGCTGACCAGGGCCTGTACAGGCTCAATAGTATCCTGCCGTACCGTCGCACCGAACTGCCGGATCATCTGCTGGATGAGCGGGTCCTGCTCGATCGACACTTCTGCGTCGCGCTGACGCTCGGCACGCTTGCGTGCGGCAGCCTGGGCTGGCGTCTCCTGCTCCGGCCGGATCAGTTCGATCTTCAAACGCAGGGTGCGCCCCAGGTGCTGGTTGAGCGCTTCGTTCAGACGCCGCTGCTGGGTCGAATTGAACAGCGCGCCCTGGGCTGGATCCAGGTGCAGTAGCCAGTCATCGCCCTCAGCGGCGATCAGCGTGCAGTTCGCGGCGATGTTGCCTGTCATGCCCGACACAGGCAATTGCGGGAATAATTCCAGCCATTGCAAGGCCAGGCCCGTGGCGGGCTTGGCCGCTGGCAGTGGCTCCGGCGCCTTGGCCGGTTCGGCCTCATGTACATGCTCGGCCAGCTCGTCCAGGTAGCTGAAGGCTGCCGGGTCACTGTCCGGTGTGTAGTAATCCTCGTCCAGCGGAGGCTCATCGTCCCGGTCCATACCGACAGGGCCGTACGCAGACGGGTCGAACGGTGGCTCGTCGTCGTTCGATTGCTCCACGCTCGGCTCTGGTGCAGGTACCGGCTCAGGGGCAGGTGCCGCAGCGACAGGTGCTTGCGGGGCAACAGGCGCCTCCCATGGCAGGTCGATGACCTCCTCCACCTGCGGCTCTGGCGCGTGGACCTCGGCCTGCACCTCAGGCTCGGGGTCGCGCTCAGGGTACGCGGGCGGAGCGGGTTCAGCCGCCTGTTGCAACGCCTCGACAGGCTCGACGACGGGGTCGGCCACGGCCGCTACGTCCGCTGGTGCAGCGGTGGGCTCCGGCTCGACGGCGCCAACCGGCTCGACGGCAGGCTCCGCGGCTGCCACCGGTGTTGCCGGATCAGCTGTGGCCTGGCTGATCCCCACCGGCTTTAGTACCGGCTTCGGTGCATCGTCGGCATCCGCCGGGCGGAAGGCAAGCATTCGCAGCAGGACCATCTCGAAGCCCCCGCGCGGGTCCGGCGCCAGTGGCAGGTCGCGACGACCGATCAGGCCCATCTGGTAATAGAACTGCACGTCTTCGGCCGGCAGTGCCGAAGCCAGGGCCAGCACCCGGTCGCGATCGCCCTGGCCGTTGTCGACAGCCTCGGGCAACGCCTGGGCGATGGCAACGCGGTGCAGCACGTTGAGCATCTCGGCCAGCACGCCGTTCCAGTCCGGGCCCTGCTCGGCCAGGTTGCGCACCGCTTCGAGCAGTGCCCGGGCATCGCCTTCGAGCAAGGCCTGGAGCACGCCATAGACCTGCCCATGGTCGAGGGTACCGAGCATCGCCCGTACGTCCGCGGCCAAGACCTTGCCCTCGCCAAAGGCAATAGCCTGGTCGGTCAGGCTCATGGCATCGCGCATCGAGCCATCGGCCGCACGGCCGAGCAGCCACAGGGCATCTTCCTCGAAGGGCACGTTCTCGGCACCGAGCACATGGCTCAGGTGCTCGACCACCCGCTCCGGGCTCATGTTCTTCAAGGAGAACTGCAGGCAGCGCGAGAGGATGGTGGCCGGCAACTTCTGCGGGTCGGTGGTGGCCAGGATGAACTTGACGTAGGGCGGCGGCTCTTCCAGCGTCTTGAGCAGCGCGTTGAACGAGTGGGTCGAGAGCATGTGCACTTCGTCGATCAGGTAGACCTTGAAGCGCCCACGGCTGGGGGCGTACTGCACGTTGTCGAGCAGCTCGCGGGTGTCTTCGACCTTGGTGCGGCTCGCGGCGTCGATCTCGATCAGGTCGACAAAGCGGCCTTCGTCGATCTCCCGGCATACCGAGCAGGTGCCGCACGGCGTGGAAGTGATGCCGGTCTCGCAGTTCAGGCACTTGGCGATGATACGCGCGATGGTGGTCTTGCCCACGCCGCGGGTACCGGTGAACAGATAGGCATGGTGCAGGCGCTGGTTGTCCAGGGCGTTGATCAAAGCCTTGAGCACATGGGTCTGGCCGACCATTTCGCGGAACGAGCGCGGGCGCCATTTACGTGCAAGAACCTGATAACTCATCAAAAACCATCGCAACCTGAACGAGCGGAAGATCGCTAATGCTAGCGGAGCGGGGGCAAAATTGCACCCTGCCGAACTCGTCTACGCTATGAACAGGCACGCTCTGGCAGCGATCAGGGAGGATTGACGTGCGGCGAGTCCTGCTCATCCTCATATTCTGGGCCAGCCACAGCCTGGCGCAGCAGCCGATGCTGCGTTTTTCCGTGGCCGAAAGCTGGAGCATGCCGCTGATTCGCCTGGAGCAGGGTCAGCCGGTCGAAGGCATCCTGTTCGACCTGATGCAGGCCCTGGCCCGCGAAGCAGGCGTGCGCCCACGCTATCACCTGATGGCCCGTCTGCGGCTCAAGCAAGCCATGGACAGCGGCGATATCGATGTACGCTGCTACGTCACGCCCCAATGGTTCAACGAACGCTTCGCCAACTTCGTGTGGAGCGTACCCCTGCTTCGCCAGAGCGACCTGCTGGTCGGCAGCCCTGGCACGCACCGCCCCACCCAGGCAGACCAGCTGGTGCAACAACCGGTGGGCACCGTGCTGGGGTACAGCTACCCTGCCCTGGAGGGCCTGTTCGCCCAAGGCAAGTTGCACCGCGAAGACAGCCGCAACCAACTGCTGGTCTTGCAGAAACTGCAGGCCGGGCGCTATCGCCATGCCGTGAGCAATGCGCTCTCCCTGCACTGGTTCAACCGCCAGCAGCCGCCCGCCGGGCAATTGCCGGCCCTGGCCGTGCTGGAGGAACAGGACCTGCACTGCATGGTCCGCGACGACCCGGCTATTCCTACCCGGCCCATCCTCGAGGCACTGGCACGCATGAAGCGGTCAGGGCAGATCGACCGGATCGTCCAGCGCTACGGCGCACCTGCGATACAACCAGCCGCGTCCCGCCAGGCCATCGATCGATGAGCCTTGCTACGCAAGCGCAACAGCGCTCAGAAAAATGATGATGCCCAACACGACAAGGCCAATGGCGACACCCTGAAGCGGGGTCAGTTCTTCTTGTTTCATTGTGCTCATCTGCATGTTTGCGTCTCCGCTTGTTCTTGTGATGAGCTTGGATAATAAGGATTAATTTCCTACGTAGATGCCGGAAATCTCCGGTCCTACTGCAAGGCAACTCCTACGCAATACCCGAGACAATACACAGCATGTTCAATACGCGGACGGGAAGTAGGTGCGCAGGTGTTAGCCCGCCGGCCCAATCGCGGGACAAGCCCGCCCCCACAGGGTCGGTGTTCGCAGCCCGACAAGGTGGGTTATCGACCATAGGCTACGACGTGCAGGGTCATGTGGGATCGGGCTTGCCCCGCGATTGGGCCGGTACAGTCCCCCTTCAATAACCGTGAGACTCTCGGAACGGCTGGCCCTTGTGATAGGCCACCCACTCCTGCACATCGTAGGGCAGGTACAGCTGCCGACGGGCGCGCGACAAGGCGATATACACCGCGCAGACCCTAGCGTCGAATGCATAGGCATCCTGGAACGGCTCGGTGCTCATCAGTTCCGGCGTCAGCAGCACATGATCGAACTCCAGCCCTCCGGCCTCTTCGGCCAGCATCAGCAGGATGCTACCCGGCTGGCCGGTCACCTGTGCCTTTAACGTGTTCAGGTCGGCCATCCTGAAGCTTTCCTGCAGCCGGGCCTGCACCCAGAGGAACGACGCGTCGTAACGGTGAGCATCTTGTACCTGGCGCCAGTCGGCGCTATGGGCAAAATACGGGTGCGAGGTATCGCCATCATGCTCGCCGCGAAACAGCTTGACTGCGGTCTCCATGAAGGCCGGCATGCCCGACTGTTCGGCAAAGCCAAACGCGCAACGCTTGCCCGCCAGCTCCATGGCCCATTTCATGGTGTCCCAGTGCGAGGCCGTCAACACCACGCACCCGACCGGCGGCACGAACCCTTGCGGATAGAACTCGATCCCGACCTCGGCGCTGCCGGCGCCCTCGAAGGCGAGCTTGGACTTCTGCGAATGCACGCTGATCAGCGGGTTGATCAAGCGCTCGACCTGGGGCCCACTGCGCACGGAGAAGGCAATCTCGCGCTGGCGTACCTCGCGTTGCCTGCGCAAACCCGGCCCCCAGGCGCGCTGGTATTCGTCGCCCAGGGTGATCAGCACCTGGCGGCCACGCTCGATGATCTGCAGCAGCGACGCCGGCACGTCCTGGCTCTCGTCGATGATCACATGGCTGTAGTGCGCGGGCACGCTGCAACCGGCCAGGCTCGCGCGCTTGACCAGTAACAGTGGCGCAAAACCGCTGTAGCTGTCCCACGCTGGGTTGGCCTGCAAGTACGTCCACAGGCGACTGGCGTATTCAAGCAGGACGCGGCTGTCGACATTCGACAAGGGCTGCTCGAAGAACGGCAGGTGGCGGGCAGTGATGCTGTAGTCCCACGATTCGCAGTAGGCCTTCAGTACCTCCAGGCAGATCTCCAGCGCCTTCTCCGGCCCGTATTGGCGAACGCCGAGAATCCCCAGCTCCTCGGCCAGGGCGCGTTTGCGCGGCAACCGGGCTGGCTTGGCCGCAGGCCGTCGTGCACCTTGCAGCAACTCCTGGGCGAACTCACCGAAGGTCCTGCCGCGCTTGCTGTCGGCCTGCACGCCAAGGCGACGGCGCAGGGTTTGCAGCTTCCCGGTGGTACGTGCCAACGGCAGTACCCGGCCTGCCGGCAGGCAATCGATCAGGGCGCCGAGCAGATAGCTCTTGCCGATACCTGCATACCCTTGCACATGCAGGTCCTCCTCCGGGTTGGCCCGCACCACCCGGACCAGCTTGTCCTGCGCATCGGTGAGCCATCGCTCCTTGTTCATGCCGGTGATGGCCTGCTGGCGGAACGGGTTGTTGTTCAGGTGCCGACGGACCTTGAATTCGAAATCCCACTTGCCATCGGGCAACAGATAATCGCGCGCATCGACTTCGTCCGCCGGTAACAGATGCAGCTTCGACCCCTTCATGACTTCGAGGCCGAAGTACAGCTTGCGCACATCGAACAACCGACGCGCTTCCGACAGCAGCCCAACGCCCGGCGAATGGCGCCCATCGACCGCCCAGGCCAGCAGCTTGGCCAGCACTTTTTCGGCAGCCGCCGGGTCGAGCACCTGCCCTTTGACATCGGCAAGATGCTGGATGACCAGCACCGCAGCCAACTGCGGATCGTCCAGAGCCTCAAGCGCAGGCAGCCCAGGTGCATCGAGCAGGCCTTGGCAAGCCTCTGCGGTCACCGGCAGGAACACCGGGCGGGTGAAATCGTAGTGTTCAGGTTGCATACGCGCTCACGCCAAAATCATTCAACAGCGCACGGCTCGGCACCAGCCGCCACCTGCAATGCGTATTCATAGGCCCCAAGGCTGCCACTCATCCCGCCTGGGTATTCCCGCGCCTGGCCCGCGCCCGCCTCGCCGTCGGCCTCGATCACCCCGTCGAGCTCGTACAACGCCATTTCCAGCAGCTTGCGCAGGTGCCGGGCGTTGCCGGCCGAAACCCGCAACTGCAGCTCGAACCCACCGGGGCTCGTCACAACAGGCTTGGCGCTGCTCACCACCTCGGCCTCGCCCAGTATGCGCTCGTGCTCTTCTTCCATCTGGTCAAGCACCTTGGTCAGCTCCAGCACCCGCTCGGGATGGGCAGCCATCAGGTCCTTGATCTCCAGGCGGCGCACCTGCCACTCACGGATCTTGTGGCGGGTCTGGTCGTCTATGTGGTCCATGGTCGTTACCTCGCGGCCAAAACGGACTGGCGGAATGCCTTGCATGATAAGGCGCGCGAAGGGGCGGGAGAAAGGTGCGCGGTATTACCAGGCGTTGACGGCTGGGTGCGAGGCAAGGTCGGAAGGATGAAACGGCTTTGGCAGAGGCCAAAAATGGAGGCGGCCCCACCAGCCACACCCCGGCACACGATGTTCCCGCTATGGCTGCTCCCTTCCGGGCCTGACCAGGTTAACGGGTAATCGTTGCGGGGGGACCGATGGGGCCACCACTACGCGGCTCGCCAAGTGACGAGCCGCGCCATTGTACCGGTCTGGGGCGAAGTTACAACCTCTGCATCGAGAAAAAACCATCATTTCTCAATGACTTGTCCCATTCGTCGGTCAGACGGCGATGCCCTGGGCCTCGAGGAAGCTGACGAAGGCATCTTCATCGAGCACCTGGAGGCCCAGTTCGTTGGCCTTGGCCAGCTTGGAGCCGGCGCCGGGGCCGGCGACCACGCAATGGGTCTTGCCGGACACCGAGCCGGCCACCTTGGCGCCGAGGCTTTCCAGCTTGTCCTTGGCGACGTCGCGGCTCATGCGCTCCAGGGTGCCGGTCAGGACCCAGGTCTGCCCGGCCAGGGGCAAGCCTTCTGCGACCTTCTTCTCGCTGGCCCAGTGCATGCCGAATGCCAGCAGTTGCGCCTCGATGTCACGGGCCAGTTGCTGGTTGGCCGGCGCCTTGAAGAACTCGCGCACGGCCTCGGCCTGTTTGGCGTTCAAGGCCTGGCGCAGGTCGATGCCGTCGGCTGCGATGATCTTGTCCAGGGTGCCTAGCTTGGCCACCAGCTTCTGCGCACCGGTCGGGCCGACCGAGGGGATGTCGAGCTTGGCGATCATGCCGTCCAGGGTGGTACTGGCGGCGAACTCGGCGGCCAGCTCGCCTTCGTCCTGCAACTGCAGGCCGCTGTCGAGCAACTGCTGGATGACGTCGCGGTTGTGGTCGTCCTCGAAGAAGTTGTGGATCTCGTAGGCGACTTCCAGGCCGATGTCCGGCAGGTAGGTCAATACCTGCGGCAAGGCCTGCTGCACCCGCGCCAGGCTGCCCAGGGAACGGGCCAGGACCTTGGCGGTTTCCTCGCCGACATCCGGGATCCCCAGGGCGAAGATGAAGCGCGCCAGGCTGGGCCGCTTGCTGGCCTCGATGGCGTCCAGCAACTTGTTGCTGGAGACCTCGGCGAAACCTTCGAGCTCGACCACTTGCTCGAAGGTCAGGCGGTACAGGTCGGCCGGCGAGCGGATCAGGCCTTCATCGACCAACTGCTCGACACTCTTCTCGCCCAGGCCATCGATGTCCATGGCACGGCGCGAGACGTAGTGGATGATCGCCTGCTTGAGCTGGGCCGCACAGGCCAGGCGGCCGACGCAACGGTATACCGCGCCTTCACTGGTGGTTTCCTTGCCTTTGCTGCGCTTGACCAGCTGGGTGCGCTCGACCTGCGAACCACAGACCGGGCACTGGCTGGGCACCTGCACCGGCCGGGCATTCTCGGGGCGGCGCTCGGCCACCACCTGCATCACCTGCGGGATGACGTCGCCGGCCCGCCGGATGATCACGGTGTCACCGATCATCAGGCCCAGGCGGGCGATTTCGTCCATGTTGTGCAAGGTGGCGTTGGAAACGGTGACACCCGCCACCTTGACCGGCTTCAACCGCGCCACCGGCGTCACTGCGCCCGTGCGGCCGACCTGGAATTCGACATCGAGCACTTCGGTGAGCTCTTCCATGGCCGGGAACTTGTGGGCGATGGCCCAACGTGGCTCGCGGGCACGGAAGCCCAATTCACGCTGGGCGGCCAGGCTGTTGACCTTGAACACCACGCCGTCGATTTCATAGGGCAGGTCGTTGCGCCGGGCGCCGATGTCGCGATAGTAGGCCAGGCACTGTTCGACCCCGGCGGCATGCCTGAGCTCACGGCTGATGGGCATGCCCCAGCCCTTGAGCTTCTCGAGGATCCCGATATGGCTGTCGGCGATGGTCTCGGACACCTGGCCCACCCCATAGCAGCAAAACTCCAGCGGGCGGCTGGCGGTGATCTTCGGGTCCAGCTGGCGCAGGCTGCCAGCGGCCGCGTTGCGTGGGTTGGCGAAGGTCTTGCCACCGCTCTCGGCCTGGGCGGCGTTGAGGCGTTCGAAGCCGGCCTTGCTCATGTAGACCTCGCCACGAACCTCCAGCACTGCCGGCCAGCCGCTGCCTTGCAGTTTGAGCGGGATGTTGCGCACGGTGCGCACGTTGGCACTGATGTCCTCGCCCGTGGTGCCATCGCCACGGGTGGCGCCCTGCACCAGCAGGCCATCGCGGTACAGCAGGCTGACCGCCAGGCCATCGAGCTTGGGCTCGCAGCTGTAGTCGACGGCCGCCTCCTCGGCGAACAGGTCGCCTGACGGCAGGTCCAGGCCTTCCACTACCCGGCGATCGAAATCGCGCAGGTCGTCCTCCTCGAAGGCGTTGCCCAGGCTGAGCATGGGGATTTCGTGACGAACCTGACTAAACGCCGCCAGCGCCGCGCCACCCACCCGCTGGGTCGGCGAGTCGGGCGTCACCAGGTGGGGGTGCTCGGCCTCCAGGGCCTTGAGCTCGTTGAACAGGCGGTCGTATTCGGCGTCGGGCACGCTCGGCTCGTCGAGCACGTAGTAGCGGTAGTTGTGCTGGTCGAGCTCGGCACGCAATTCATGGATACGGTTTTCGTCGTTCATCGTCCGTTTTCTCTTGCAAAGCAAAAGAGCAGCCTGGGGCTGATGCTGTGTACCTAAGCAATTGGGGCCGCTACGCGCCCCATCGCGGGGCGAGCCCGCTCCTACGGCGCGGGTGTGATCGCTGTAGGAGCGGGCTCGCCCCGCGATGGGCTGCATAGCAGCCCCAACCAATGTCACAAATAGCTTAAGTGAACAGCATCAGCCTCTGCGGGCTACTCTTTCGATGAAATCTCGCGGGCGGATCCGGAGGCCGGATCCGCCCGCTGGGGTACATCAGCGCTTCTGGGTCAGCGCGCGGCGCTCGAACTCGACGATGCGCTGGCGGTAGTGCTCGATGGTCTGGGCAGTCAGTACGCTGCGCTGGTCGTCCTTGAGCTCGCCGTTGAGTTCGTGGGCCAGCTTGCGCGCCGCAGCCACCATCACGTCGAAGGCCTGCTTCGGATGACGCGGCCCGGGCAAACCCAGGAAGAAGCTCACCGCGCGGGTGCTGAAGTGGTCGATGTCGTCCAGGTCGAACACGCCCGGCTTGACCGCATTGGCCATGGAGAACAGCACCTCGCCGTGGCCGGCCATGCTTTCGTGGCGGTGGAAGATGTCCATCTCGCCGAAACGCAGGCCGCTTTCGAGAATGTTCTGCAACAGGGCCGGACCCTTGAAGCCACCCTCGTCACGGGAGATCACGCTGATCACCAGCACTTCCTCCGCCGGCGGCAGCTCCTTGACGGTATTGCTGCCCGCCGCGCCACTGTGGCGTTTGTCGGCCGGGTAGTCATCGTCGGCATCGGCGAACAGGTCGGGCTCGCGCGGCTCGGCAGCCAGGTTCAGGTCGCCCTGCTGCGGCTCGCCAGCACGCTTGCCACGCTTGGCGGCCTTGGCCGGCTTGGGCTCGCGCTCGCGCGCCGGCGCGCTGACCGACGGCAGGTCGCTCTCGTCCAGCTCAGGCTCCTTCTGGGTTTCCAGTACGCGAGCAGGGCCGAGCACCTCGGCGCTGCCCTCTTCGTCCGGCAGGTTGGAATAACTGCGATCCAGACGGAATTTCAACTTGCCCTTGCCGCCGCGCATGCGGCGCCAGCCGTCGAAAAGAATACCGGCGATGACAATGACGCCGATGACGATCAGCCACTCGCGCAGACCGATTTCCATGTAATCCCGTGCCTCTAAAAAATATGCTTGAAAACAAAGGCTTCAAAGCCCTTTAACACGTGGCGCCAACTCTATGTTCTGACAGGCGTTTTACCCACGCAAAAAACAAGTGACATTAAGCTAGCACGACCAAAGACAACTTTACACCGTCTGTCGCACATGTCGGGGGCATTTCCCTCTGGTTTGTGCCCTCTGTTCTCTCATCAGGCGTCGACCATGGCCAGCGCTTCCTCCACATCAACTGCAACAAGACGTGAACAGCCCGGCTCGTGCATCGTCACCCCCATCAATTGTTCGGCCATTTCCATGGCGATCTTGTTATGGGTGATGTAGATGAACTGCACGCTTTCGCTCATTTCCTTGACCAACCTGGCGTAACGCCCGACGTTGGCATCGTCCAGCGGGGCATCGACCTCGTCGAGCATGCAGAACGGTGCCGGGTTCAGCTTGAAGATGGCGAACACCAATGCCAGGGCGGTCAACGCCTTCTCGCCGCCGGACAGCAGATGGATGGTGCTGTTTTTCTTGCCCGGCGGGCGCGCCATGATCGTCACCCCTGTATCGAGTAGATCTTCGCCCGTCAGTTCCAAGTAGGCACTGCCGCCACCGAAAACTTTTGGAAAAAGTGCCTGTAAACCGGCATTTATCTGATCAAAGGTATCCTTGAAGCGGTTGCGGGTCTCCTTGTCGATCTTGCGAATGACGTTTTCAAGGGTCTCCAGGGCTTCCACCAGGTCAGCGTCCTGGGCGTCCAGGTAGCGCTTGCGTTCGGACTGCTGCTGGTACTCCTCGATCGCCGCCAGGTTGATCGCCCCCAGGCGCTGGATCCGCCCGTCCAGTTGCTCCAGCTCCTGCTCGGTGCCCTGCTCGCCGGCTTCGGGCTCGAGGGTGGCGAGTACGCCCTGCAAATCATAGCCATCGGCCAGCAATTGCTCTTGCAGCGTCTTGCGGCGCACGTCCAGGCCCTGGGACTCCAGGCGCGACTGCTCCAGCTGGCCACGCAGCAACTGGGCCTGCTGCTCTGCCTGGGTACGACGACGCTCGGCATCGCGCAGTTCGCGGTCGGCCTCGTCCATGTGCAGGCGGGCCTGGCGCATCTCTTCATCGACGCCCATGCGCCGCTCGAGCAGCTCTTCGAGCTTCAGGCGCAACGCCTCCAGCGGGGCCTCGCCTTCTTCCAGGTTCAGGTTCAGCTGTTCCTGGCGCTCGCTCAGGCGCGCCGCCTGCAGTTCCAGGCGCTCCAGGGCCTGGCGGGTGGAGTCGTGCTGGGCACGCAGCGAGCCCAGGCGTACGGCCAGCTGGTGGGCGTGATCCTTGTGCTGGCGAGCCTCCTGGCGAATGCGGTCCAGGCCCTCGCGCAGGGTGTCGCGGCGGGCCATCAGCTGCTCACGCTGTTCGGTGTCCTGGGCCATCTGCTCCAGGGCCTCCTGCAGCACCAGGCGCGCCTCGCCTAGTTGTTCATGCTCGAGGGCGCGTTGCTCTTGCAGCTCGGCCAGCTCTTCACCCAGGCGCTGTTGGCGCAACGCCACCTGCTCGGCACGGGCGCGACCAGCCGACAGGCGCGCCTTGAGCTCGCCCTGCTGGCGGCTTGCCTCCTGGGTGCGCCGGTGCAGTTGCTCACGCTGCGCCTCCAGCTCGCGCTGTTGTTCGCGACGAGCCTGGACCTCGCGGTCGAGGTGCTCCAGGCGCTCTTCCAATTCGCGCTGCTCAAGGCCCAGGCGCTCGATCTCCTGGCCACGGGCGAGTACGCCGCCCTGGGACTCGCCCCCCCGATTGACCCGCAGAAAATGCCGCCCGACCCAGTAGCCGTCGCGGCTGACCAGGCTATCGCCCTGGCCCAGGCCTTCGCGCAGCGCCAGGGCCTGCTCGAGGCTCTCCACCGGGCGCACCTGGCCGAGCCAGGGCGCAAGGTCGGTGTGGCCTTCGACTTTATCCAGGAGGCTGCCTGGTAGCCGGGTACCTTGGGGCTGCTCCAGGGTCAGGCGCAGTTCGCCCTGCTCGAGGGCAGCGAAGTCCAGATTGCCGAAATCATCGACCAGCACCGCCTGCAGGTCGGCGCCGAGCACGGTTTCCACGGCCAGCTCCCACCCCGGCTCGACCCGCAACCCTTCGGCCAGGCGCGGCCGTTGCGCCAGGCCCTGGCCGCGCAGCCAGTCGGCGGCATCGGCGCCGGGCTCCAGGGCGGCTTGCTGCAAGGCCTCCAGGGAAGCCAGGCGCCCACCCAGGCGCTGCAACTCGCCCTGGGATTGCTGATGGGTCTCGGTGGCCGACTGCAATTGCTCGCGTACATCTTCCAGCTGCTCGACCACCTGTTGCTCGGCCAGCTGGAGTTCTTCAAGCAACAACTCGCTACCGGCAAGCTGTTCTGTCAGCTCGAGCAGCACCTCGCCTTCCGGGTCGGCACCCAGCTGGTCGCGTTCTTCACCCAGCTTGCGCTGACGCTCTGACAGGCGTTCGAGGCTGGCTTCGAGCTGCTGAAGGCGCGACTGCTGCACTTCGGCTTGGCGTCGCGGCTCAGCCGACTGGCTGTTGAAAGTGTCCCACTGCTCCTGCCAGCCCTGCATGCCCGCCTCGGCCTCCTCAAGGTGGGCGGTGGCTTCCTCGGCCGCGGCCAAGGTCAGCTCCTGCTCGGGTTCGAGCATCGCCAGCTCTTCACCCAAGGTCGCCAGCAGGGTGCGGTCGTGCCCCAGATGAGACTCGGTCTCCAGGCGCGTACGCTCGGCCTCCTTGAGGTCATCCTGCAATTGGCGCAGGCGTTGCTGGCCATGCTGGATGCTCTGCTCGACCCGGGCGATGTCGCCTGCGACCGAATAGAACCGGCCCTGAACCTGATTGAAACGCTCGGACAGCTCATGATGTCCATCACGCAGGCGCTCGATGCTTGCATCGGCATTGCGCTGCTCGGCCATCAGGGCCTCGAAGGCTACCTCTTGATCGCCGATGACGGCCTCGCGCTGGCGCACACGCTCGTCCAGGTCTCGCCAACGCAGCGCCGACAGGCGCGCCTTGAGCTGGCGCTCCTGGGCTTTGTATTCGCGGTACTTCTCGGCGGCCTGGGCCTGGCGGTGCAGGCGTTCGAGCTGGCGCTCCAGCTCTTCGCGCAGGTCGGTCAGGCGGGCGAGGTTTTCCTGGGTGCGGCGGATACGGTTCTCGGTCTCGCGGCGGCGCTCCTTGTACTTGGAGATGCCCGCGGCTTCCTCGATGAAATTGCGCAACTCCTCAGGCTTGGCTTCGATCAGCTTGGAGATCATGCCCTGTTCGATGATCGAATAGCTGCGCGGCCCCAGGCCTGTACCGAGGAAGATGTCGGTAATGTCCCGACGCCGGCACTTGGTGCCGTTGAGGTAGTAGGTGTTCTGCCCGTCGCGGGTGACCTTGCGGCGGATGGAAATTTCGGCGTAGGCGGCATATTCGCCCAGCAGCGTGGTTTCGCTGTTGTCGAATACCAGCTCGATGCTGGCCTGGCTGACGGGCTTGCGACCGGATGAGCCGTTGAAGATGACGTCGGTCATCGACTCGCCACGCAGGTTCTTGGCCGAACTCTCGCCCATCACCCAGCGCACCGCGTCGATGATGTTGGATTTGCCGCAGCCGTTGGGCCCCACCACGGCAGCCATGTTGCTGGGGAAGTTGACCGTGGTCGGGTCGACGAACGACTTGAACCCGGCCAGGCGAATGCACTTCAGGCGCATCGATCAGATCCGTGCCAGCGCCGCCAGCACCAGCTCGCAACTGCGCTGGCTATAGGCGACCAGCACTTCGCGGATGCGCACCTGGTCACGGGCGACCACGGCTTCGAGCAGCCGGGCGAACAGCTCCAGGTAGTCGACCATGTTGGCCTGGCGCTGGTCCAGGGCCAGGTAGTAGGCGCGGCTCATGGCCGGCTGCAGGTTCTCGACGGTTTCCTGCAGGTAGGGGTTGTCGGCGAACGGGTAGGCCGCGCGCATCACGGCGAAGCTGTCGGCGACGAAGGCCTCGATGTCCTGCCGGGCATGGGCCTGCTGCAGCCGCTGCTGGATCTCCAGGAACGGCTCGAGATCAGCTTCACTGCGCCAGTGCCTGGCCACCGCATTGCCCAACAGGATGTAGAACTCGCCCATCAGGGCGCACAGGCTGCGCACGCCACGTTCGTCCAGCTCGGTGACGTGGGCGCCACGGCGCGGCAGGATGGCGATCAGGTGCCGGCGTTCGAGGATCAACAGCGCCTCGCGCACCGAACCACGGCTGACATTGAGCGCCTGGGTGACCTTCTGCTCCTGGATGCGTTCGCCCGGCTTGAGTTCGCCGCGAATGATCCGCTCGGCCAGGTAATGGGCAATCTGCTCGGAGAGGCTGTCCGGCGCCTTGAACGTCATGGTTTTCCTTCAGAATCTTTGAACGGGGCACAAGGTGGCGATTGTAGCGTAATTGCCTGCCCGCCGCGCAGCGGATCGACGCGCTTTATTCGACCTGCGGGGCCCGCCTGGACGCTGGCAGGCACTATGCTTGGAACAGGACGATCATTGCCGTCGGGCAGGGCCGCAGGCAAATTCTTGACCTTTGAGTCAGAAAATTATTGACCAAAAGGTCAGCCGTTGCTTAGAGTCCGCCCGAACAACAATAAAACCATTGCGAGGCCTTCCCCGTGATCCAGTTTCTCGTCAACCAGGAGCTGCGTAGTGAGCACGCCCTGGACCCGAACATGACGGTGCTGCAATACCTGCGTGAGCACCTGGGCAAACCCGGCACCAAGGAAGGCTGCGCCAGTGGCGACTGTGGTGCCTGCACCGTGGTGGTGGGCGAGCTGGCCCAGGACGACCAGGGCCGCGACACCCTGCGCTACCGCAGCCTCAACTCGTGCCTGACCTTCGTTTCGGCCTTGCACGGCAAGCAATTGATTAGCGTCGAAGGCCTCAAGCATCAAGGCGAGCTGCACAGCGTGCAACAGGCCATGGCCGATTGCCATGGTTCGCAGTGCGGCTTCTGTACCCCAGGCTTCGTCATGTCCCTGTTCGCCTTGCAGAAAAATAGCGACGGCCACGACCTGCACCAAGCCCAGGAAGCCCTGGCCGGCAACCTGTGCCGCTGCACCGGCTACCGCCCGATCCTCGCCGCCGCCGAGCAGAGCTGCGCCCGCCCCTGCCGCGACCAGTTCGACGAACAGCAGGCCCAGACCATCGCGCGCCTGAAGGCGATCACCCCGACCGAGACCGGCGAGCTCAACAGTGGCGACAAACGCTGCCTGGTCCCGCTGACCGTGGCCGACCTTGCCGACTTGTACAGCTCGCACCCCGAGGCGCGCCTGCTGGCCGGCGGCACCGACCTGGCCCTGGAGGTCACCCAGTTCCACAAGGCGCTGCCGGTGATGATCTATGTCGGCCACGTGGCCGAGCTCAAGCGCATCGAGAAGACCGCGACCCACCTGGAGCTCGGCGCCGCCACGCCGCTGACCGACTGCTACACCGCACTCAACGAGGAATATCCGGATTTCGGCGCGCTGCTGCACCGCTTCGCCTCGTTGCAGATCCGCAACCAGGGCACCCTCGGCGGCAACATCGGCAACGCCTCGCCGATCGGCGACTCGCCACCCCTGCTGATCGCCCTCGATGCCCAGGTGGTGCTGCGCCAGGGCGAACACCAGCGCACCCTGGCGCTGGAGGACTACTTCATCGATTACCGCATCACCGCCCGCCAGGACAGCGAGTTCATCGAGAAGATCATCGTGCCGCGTGCCAGCGATGCCTGGGCGTTCCGCGCCTACAAGGTGTCCAAGCGCCTGGACGACGATATCTCGGCGGTATGCGCCGCATTCAATTTGCGCATCGAGGATGGCGTGGTCAGCGACGCACGCATCGCCTTCGGCGGCATGGCGGCCATCCCCAAGCGTGCCCGTGCCTGCGAGGCCGCCCTGGTCGGCAAACCATGGAACCAGGCCAGTATCGAACGGGCCTGCCAGGCCCTGGGCGAGGACTTCACCCCGCTCACCGACTTCCGCGCCAGCCGCGAGTACCGCCTGCTGACGGCGCAGAACCTGCTGCGCAAGTACTTCATCGAACTGCAATCGCCGCACATCGAGACCCGGGTGACCGCATATGTCTAACCATCACGCAGCCAAGAGCCAGGCCGAGATGGCCGAACTGTTCAGCCAGGACCTGACCACCGGAGTCGGTCGCAGCATCAAGCACGACAGTGCGGACAAGCATGTGTCCGGCGAAGCGGTGTACATCGACGACCGCCTGGAATTCCCCAACCAGTTGCACGTCTATGCGCGCACCGCCGACCGCGCCCATGCGCGCATCCTGCGCATCGACACCAGCCCGTGCTATGCCTTCGAGGGTGTGCGCATCGCCATCACCCACGAAGACATCCCCGGGCTCAAGGACATCGGCCCGGTGGTCGCCGGTGACCCGCTGCTGGCCATCGACAAGGTCGAATACTTCGGCCAGCCGGTGGTCGCCGTGGCCGCGCGCGACCTGGACACCGCTCGCCGCGCGGCGATGGCAGCGACTATCGAGTACGAGGACCTGGAACCGGTACTGGACGTGGTCGAAGCCCTGCGCAAGAAGCACTTCGTGCTCGACAGCCACACCCACCAGCGTGGCGATTCCAGCACGGCCCTGGCCAGCGCCCCGCACCGCCTGCAAGGCACCCTGCACATCGGCGGCCAGGAGCACTTCTACCTGGAAACCCAGATCTCTTCGGTGATGCCTACCGAAGATGGCGGCATGATCGTCTTCTGCTCGACCCAGAACCCCACCGAAGTACAGAAACTGGTGGCCGAGGTGCTGGCCGTGCCGATGAACAAGATCGTCGTGGACATGCGCCGCATGGGCGGCGGCTTCGGCGGCAAGGAGACCCAGGCGGCCAGCCCGGCCTGCCTGTGCGCGGTGATCGCGCGCCTGACCGGCCAACCGACCAAGATGCGCCTGCCGCGTGTCGAAGACATGATGATGACCGGCAAGCGCCACCCGTTCTACGTCGAGTACGACGTCGGCTTCGACGACACCGGCCGCCTGCATGGCATCAACCTGGACCTGGCCGGCAACTGCGGCTACTCGCCGGACCTCTCCGGCTCGATCGTCGACCGCGCCATGTTCCACTCCGACAACGCCTACTACCTGGGCGATGCCACGGTGCATGGCCACCGCTGCAAGACCAACACCGCCTCCAATACCGCCTACCGTGGTTTCGGCGGCCCCCAGGGGATGGTCGCCATCGAGCAGGTGATGGACCACATCGCCCGCCACCTGGCGCTCGACCCGCTGGCGGTGCGCAAGGCCAACTACTACGGCAAGACCGAGCGCAACGTCACCCACTACTACCAGACCGTCGAGCACAACATGCTCGAGGAAATGACCGCCGAGCTCGAGGCCAGCGCCGACTACGCCGAACGCCGCGAGTCGATCCGCCGCTTCAACGAGCACAGCCCCGTGCTCAAGAAAGGCCTGGCGCTGACACCGGTGAAGTTCGGCATCTCGTTCACCGCCACCTTCCTCAACCAGGCCGGTGCGCTGATCCACATCTACACCGATGGCAGCATCCACCTGAACCACGGCGGCACCGAGATGGGCCAGGGCCTGAACACCAAGGTTGCCCAGGTGGTGGCGCAGGTGTTCCAGGTCGATTTCGAGCGCATCCAGATCACCGCCACCAACACCGACAAGGTCCCCAACACCTCGCCTACCGCGGCCTCCAGCGGCGCCGACCTGAACGGCAAGGCGGCCCAGAACGCCGCCGAGATCCTCAAGAAGCGCCTGACCGAGTTCGCTGCCCGCCACTACAAAGTCACCGAGGAAGACGTGGAGTTCCGCAACGGCCATGTGCGCGTGCGCGACCAGATCGTCAGCTTCGAGCACCTGGTGCAACAGGCCTATTTCGCCCAAGTGTCGTTGTCGAGCACCGGCTTCTACCGCACGCCGAAGATCTACTACGACCGCGACCAGGCTCGTGGCCGGCCATTCTACTACTTCGCCTTCGGCGCAGCCTGCGTCGAGGTGATCGTCGACACCCTGACCGGCGAATACAAGATGCTGCGCGCCGACATCCTGCACGATGTAGGCGCCTCGCTGAACCCAGCCATCGACATCGGCCAGGTCGAGGGCGGCTTCATCCAGGGCATGGGCTGGCTGACCACCGAGGAACTGGTGTGGAACGCCAAGGGCAAGCTGATGACCAACGGCCCGGCCAGCTACAAGATCCCGGCCGTGGCCGACATGCCGCTGGACCTGCGAGTCAAGCTGGTGGAGAACCGCAAGAACCCGGAAGACACCGTATTCCACTCCAAGGCCGTGGGTGAGCCGCCGTTCATGCTCGGCATCGCCGCCTGGTGCGCGATCAAGGACGCCGTGGCAAGCATCGCCGACTACCGCGTGCAACCGCAGGTCGACGCACCGGCGACGCCTGAGCGAGTGCTGTGGGGCTGCGAGCAGATGCGCAAGGCGGTGGCCAAGCAGCAGGTTGTCGAGCAGGAACTGGAACCTTTGACACATTGACCCTGTAGGAGCGGCCTTGTGCCGCGAAAGGGCTGCGCAGCAGCCCCCCAAATCTTCGTTGTTGCCCAGATCCTGGGGCCGCTACGCGCCCCTTTCGCGGCACAAGGCTCCTACAGAGAAACGTGTCGTCTTTTTGAGAGGTTGCATCATGCACCAATGGATCAACGCCCTCGCCGACCACCAGGCCCGCGGCGAAGCCTGTGTCCTGGTGACCATCATCGAGGAGCGTGGCTCCACGCCACGCAACGCTGGCTCCAAGATGGTCGTCAGCGCCACCGGTCTGTTCGACACCATCGGCGGTGGCCACCTGGAGTACAAGGCCCTGCACATCGCCCGGCAGATGCTCCAGGAGCAACGCACCACCCCGCACCTGGAGCGCTTCAGCCTGGGCGCGAGCCTGGGCCAGTGCTGCGGCGGCGTCACCGTGTTGCTGTTCGAACCGATGGCCGCCGTGCAGGCACAGATCGCCGTGTTCGGCGCGGGCCATGTCGGCCGTGCTCTGGTACCCTTGCTTGCCGCGCTGCCCTGCCGGGTACGCTGGATCGACTCGCGCGAACAGGAGTTCCCCGAGACCATCCCCGACGGCGTGACCAAGGTCGTCAGCGAGGAGCCGGTCGACGAGGTGGCCGAGCTGCCGGCGGGCAGCTACTGCATCGTCATGACCCATAACCACCAGCTGGACCTGGAGCTGACCGCAGCCATCCTCAAACGCAATGATTTCACCTGGTTCGGCCTGATCGGCTCGAAGACCAAGCGAGTCAAGTTCGAACACCGCCTGCGCGAGCGCGGCTACGACGACGCCGTGGTGGCGCGGATGCGCTGCCCGATGGGCCTGGCCGAGGTCAAGGGCAAGCTGCCGATCGAGATCGCAGTGTCCATCGCCGGGGAAATCATCGCCACCTACAACGCCTGCTTCGGCCAGCACGACGCTGCCGCCAATTCAGGCCCGATCGCCCAATTGCTGCCGCCCTCCCGGCGCAGCCAAGCCAATTGACGAGACCGTTATGAGCGCAACCCGCAAAGCCTACCGAGCCGCCATCCTGCACAGCATCGCCGACCCGGCCGAGGTGGGCCTCGACGCTTCCCACGAATATTACGAAGACGGCCTGCTGGTGGTCGAAGATGGGCGCATCAGCGCGCTGGGCCATGCCAGCGAGTTGCTGCCCACCCTGGGTGCAGATGTCGAGGTGGTGCACCACCAGGACGCCCTGATCACCCCGGGCTTCATCGACACCCACATCCACTTCCCACAGACCGGCATGATCGGTTCCTATGGCGAACAGCTGCTGGACTGGTTGAACACCTATACCTTCCCTTGCGAGAAGCAATTCGCCGACAAGGCCCACGCCGACAAGGTGGCGGGCATCTTCCTGAAAGAACTGCTACGCAACGGCACCACCACGGCGCTGGTGTTCGGCAGCGTCCACCCCGAGTCGGTCGATGCCTTGTTCGAGGAGGCCCAGCGCCTGGACCTGCGCCTGATCGCCGGCAAGGTGATGATGGACCGCAATGCCCCCGACTATCTGACCGACACGGCCGAGTCCAGCTATGCCGAAAGCAAGGCCTTGATCGAACGCTGGCACGGCAAGGGCCGCCTGCACTATGCCGTGACGCCACGTTTCGCCCCGACCAGCACACCGGAACAGCTGAGCCTCGCCGGCCAGCTGCTCAAGGAATACCCCGGGCTGTACATGCACACCCACCTGTCGGAGAACCTCAAGGAAATCGAGTGGGTCAAGGCACTGTTCCCGGAGCGCAGCGGCTACCTGGACGTCTACGATCACTACGAGCTGCTGGGCGAGCGCTCGGTGTTCGCCCATGGCGTGCACCTGTGCGATGAAGAGTGCCAGCGCCTGGCCGACACCGGTTCGGCGGTCGCCTTCTGTCCGACCTCCAACCTGTTCCTGGGCAGCGGCCTGTTCAACCTGCCCCAGGCGGAGCGGTTCAAGGTCAATGTCGGGCTGGGAACCGACGTAGGTGCCGGCACCAGCTTCTCACTGCTCAATACCCTGAACGAAGCCTACAAAGTCATGCAGCTGCAAGGCGCGCGCCTGCATCCATACAAGTCCCTGTACCTGGCCACCCTGGGCGGCGCCCGCGCCCTGCGCCTGGAAGACCGTATCGGCAGCCTGCGCCCAGGCAACGACGCCGACTTCGTGGTGCTGGACTACAAGGCGACTCCGCTGCTGGACTACCGCATCCAGCAGTCCAACAGCATCGAGGAGACCTTGTTCGTGCTCACCACCCTGGGCGACGACCGCACCGTGCGTGAAACCTATGCGGCCGGGCGCTGCGTGCATCAGCGCTAAGGTTCACGCGCCAACCCACGGTAGAGCGCACCGCCGATCGCCGCGCCGATCAGCGGTGCCACCCAGAACAGCCAGAGTTGCTGCAGTGCCCAGCCGCCGACGAACAAGGCGGGGCCGGTGCTGCGCGCCGGATTGACCGAGGTATTGGTCACCGGGATCGAGATGAGGTGGATCAGGGTCAGGCACAAGCCGATGGCGATCGGTGCCAGGCCCGACGGCGCGCGTGCGTCGGTCGCCCCCATGATGACCACCAGGAACATCGCGGTCATCACCACTTCGCTGGTAAGGCCCGCCGCCAGTGAATAGCCGCCAGGCGAATGTTCCCCATAGCCATTGGATGCCAACCCCGACGCCAGGTCGAAGCCTGCCTTGCCGCTGGCGATGAGATAGATCACGCCAGCCGCCAGGACCGCGCCAATCACCTGGGCGCAGACGTAAGGCACGAACTCCTTGGCCGGGAATCGCCCTCCTACCACCAACCCGAACGACACCGCAGGGTTGAGGTGGCAGCCGGAAATATGGCCAATGGCAAAAGCCATGGTCAATACGGTAAGGCCAAATGCAAAGGCGACGCCGAGGATACCGATACCGGTGGGGAAACTGGCGGCCAGCACTGCGCTGCCGCAACCGCCAAGGACCAACCAGAAGGTGCCGACCAGCTCGGCACCCATGCGCTTGCCCAGGGACATACTCATGGAACATTCCTCAAGTAGTTGAACGCGACGGATGCGCAAGCCCAACTGCTTGATGAAGGTTTGCAAGGAGAATCTAGCAGAGCATTGGCTAATGGCCAGTAACAGCAAAGGGCCGCTATGCGACCCCTTTCCTACCCTCGTTCAAGGGACGGCAAACGATCAACCCTTGACCGAGGCCTTGGGCTTTTTCAGCAAATGCGAGAATACCGCGTGCAGGTCGTCCGAGGCGCCTTCCTCGTCCAGGTTGAGCTTGGTGTCGATATGGTCCATGTGGTGCATCATCAGGCTCACCGCCAGGTCGCCGTCGCGGGCCTCGATGGCATCGATCAGCTGCATGTGCTCGTCATAGGAGCAGTGCGAGCGGTTGCCGCTCTCGTACTGGGCGATGATCAGTGAGGTCTGGGACACCAGGCTGCGCTGGAAGCTGATCAAGGGTGCATTGCCCGCGGCTTCCGCCAGCTTGAGGTGGAACTCGCCCGAAAGCCGGATCCCGGCGCCTCGATCACCGCGGGAGAAGCTGTCGCGCTCCTCTCGGACCATCTGGCGCAGCTCGTTCAGTTGCTCGATGGTGGCATGCTGCACCGCAAGCTCGGTGATGGCGCGCTCGACCATGCGACGGGAAAAGAACACCTGGCGTGCCTCCTCCACCGTGGGGCTGGCCACGACCGCACCACGGTTGGGCCGCAGCAGCACGACGCTTTCATGGGCCAGGCGCGACAGGGCGCGGCGGATAATGGTGCGGCTGACGCCGAAGATTTCGCCCAGCGCTTCCTCGCTCAACTTGGTGCCCGGAGCCAGTCGCTGCTCGAGGATCGCCTCGAAAATATGCGCATAGACGATATCGTCCTGGGTACCGCTGCGGCCGGCCTTGCCATTGCGCGCAGGTTTCTTCAGAGGTTGCAGCTGTTCGTTCATGGGCTCTCGAGCACGAGGATCCGCCAGTCGGGACCTTGACTGTAATACCCGTCAGAGGGTGGCTGGCAAGTCCTGGAAAGAAAAAAGGGATCAAGGTATCGGCCTATTGTACACAGGCATACCGGTTTCTGCAGGTGGCCTTCGCCATATAGCCACTATGCGTCGTATTTCGCCCACAAAAGATAAAACATTATTTGCATTATTTGTACACAAACGCATAATCCTGCGAGCAACTTCTTGACCCGAAAGTCAACAAACGGTCGGACGTCTGCCAAATCCCCTCGCGGAGCCGCCCAAGTGCATGGCGCAGGACCAGGCTCCGAAACAACAAGAAAGACTTGAGGAGTACTCGCTGTGGAAAGCCGCAAATCCGAAGCCCCTACGCTGGATCTCGCTCCACCGCTCGAAACGAGCTGGCTGGAACGGATTTTCAAACTCAAGCGACATGGCAGCACCGTCAGGACCGAGCTGATCGCCGGGGTGACCACCTTCATCACCATGGCCTACATCATCTTCGTCAATCCCAACATCATGGCCGACGCCGGTATCGACCACGGTGCAGCGTTCGTCGCCACCTGCATTGCCGCAGCCCTTGGCTGCCTGCTGATGGGCCTGTACGCCAACTGGCCGGTTGGCCTGGCCCCGGGCATGGGGCTCAATGCGTTCTTCACCTATACCGTGGTCGGTACCATGGGCTACACCTGGGAGGCGGCGCTGGGCGCGGTATTCGTCTCCGGCGTACTGTTCATGCTGCTGACGCTTTCGCGGGTACGCGAATGGCTGCTCAACAGCATTCCCGTGAGCCTGCGCCATGCCATGGGTGCTGGCGTCGGGCTGTTCCTCGGCCTGATCGGCCTCAAGACCGCGGGTATCGTCGTCGACAGCCCGGCCACGCTGATCAAGCTCGGTTCGCTGCATGAGCCAGGCCCGCTGCTGGCGGCGGTGTGCTTCCTGATGATCGCCGTGCTCAGCTACCACCGGGTATTCGGCGCCATCCTGATCAGCATCATCGCCGTGACCCTGGCGGGTTGGGGTCTGGGGCTGGTGCAATACGGCGGGGTGTTCTCGCTGCCTCCGAGCCTGGCGCCGACCTGGATGGCCATGGACGTTGCCGGGGTGTTCAACGTCAGCATGATCAGCGTGGTGCTGGCGTTCCTCTTCGTGCATATGTTCGACACCGCCGGCACCTTGATGGGCGTGGCCCAGCGGGCTGGCCTGGTGGCTGACGACGGGCGCATCGAAAACCTGTCGCGCGCATTGAAGGCGGACAGTGCCTCGAGTGTGTTCGGTGCTGCGGTGGGGGTTCCGCCGGTGACGAGCTACGTGGAAAGTGCCGCAGGGGTTGCCGCCGGTGGCCGGACGGGCCTGACCGCTGTCGTGGTTGGCCTGCTGTTCGTCGCGGCCATGTTCTTTGCACCGCTGGCGGGGATGATCCCAGCGTATGCCACGGCGGGGGCGCTGATCTATGTAGCGATGCTGATGATGGGGAGCATGGCGCATATTCACTGGGACGAGGCGACCGATGCGATTCCGGCGATCGTGACTGTGATCATGATGCCGTTGACGTTCTCGGTGGCGGATGGGATTGCCCTGGGCTTTATCAGCTATGTGGCGCTCAAGGCGGGGACCGGGAAGTTCAAGGAGATTTCCGCTAGCTTGTGGGTGCTGTGCGTGATCTTTATTGCCAAGTTTGTGTTTCTTTGAGGCTTGGGCTTATAGAGAGCGTGAATAGTCATGTTCGGCGGTGGCGCCACCGGGGCTTTTCGCCTTTACGGCGACCTACTTTTGCTCTTGGGCAAACGTAGGCAAAAACCGCTGAGTCCTGCATCCGGCCCCGGCGCTGCGCGCCGGGGCTCCCTCCAGTATCGCTCCGGCGGGGCGAAGGGCCATCCGTGGCCCTGCGCCGCTTGCCAGGTATCCATGCCGGGCACCCACCTACGCAACGCCTCCATTCAGCCTCCTGACGTCGCGATTGGCGGCGCCGGGGCTATTGCGTAGGAAAAGCGAGAGCAAAAGCGGCGGCGAAGACTCATGCCGGTCGGTTACCTGCCCCGGCCCAATCGCCGGCAAGCCGGCTCCTACAGGGCTCAGCGGTATCCGCTGGATCGCTGTATCTCGTGGGAGCCGGCTTGCCGGCGATTGGGCTGCACAGCAGCCCCAGCCGCCACCCCTAACGTGCGCCTCGTCAGCTGACCAACACCAGCACCAAATCCAGGACAAAAAAAAGCCCGCCAGTGTGAGAGCGGGCCAAGGACCTACGAAGATTCTTCTAGCGACCAACTAGCTTCCACGATAGGTCGAGTAACTGTACGGCGAGATCAGCAGCGGCACATGGTAGTGCTCCTGGTTCTGATCGATACCAAAGCGCAGCACGACAACATCCAGAAATGCGGTTTCAGGCAGTTTCACACCGCGAGCACGGTAGTAGTCGCCGGCGCTGAATTGCAGCTGGTACACCCCGGTACGGTAATCGTCACCCTGCAGCAACGGCGCGTCGACGCGGCCGTCGCTGTTGGTCAGGGCGGTGTTCACCAGCTCCAGCTGTTGGCCTTCGACACGGTACAGCTCGACCTTGATCGAGTTGCCCGGGCAGCCGTGAGCGGCATCCAGTACGTGTGTAGTCAAACGTCCCATTTGCTTGTCGCCTCTTGTCATATGCGTGGGCAAAAAATACACGGCAATCACCGCGCCAGGGGCCTGCGGTGTGCGGGAATGGAGCCATTAAGACATTTTCCCGAGAAATTGTACACAATTTTTTGAACACCTCTTGCACTACCCCCCTGCCCTGCTTGTAAATACACCAACGGCTGGAAAGACAGGCCCCGTGCCGACGGCGTCGTCATTAGCTGACCGACCAGGCAGGTTTCTTGCAATACATTCTCAACCGACAAATGGGAAGAAATGCGGAAAAACAGGCTTACAAAAGATTTCAGAAGTTGTATACAATCACCCCATCCGGTGGTGCGACAACCCGACGCGGGCCGCCCACCCCACGCACCAACGAACAAGAAGGAAGACTGCAGTGAGCGCTGACTACCCTCGCGACCTGATCGGTTACGGCAACAACCCACCTCACCCGCAATGGCCGGGGAATGCACGCATCGCTCTGTCCTTCGTGCTCAACTATGAAGAAGGTGGCGAACGCAACGTCCTGCACGGTGACAAGGAGTCCGAAGCCTTCCTGTCCGAGATGGTTGCCGCCCAGCCCCTGCAAGGCGTGCGCAACATGAGCATGGAATCGCTCTATGAATACGGCAGCCGTGCCGGCGTATGGCGCTTGCTCAAGCTGTTCAAGGACACCGGCGTGCCGTTGACCATCTTCGCCGTCGCCATGGCCGCCCAACGCCACCCCGACGTGATCCGCGCCATGGTCGAAGCCGGCCATGAGATCTGCAGCCACGGCTACCGCTGGATCGACTACCAGTACATGGACGAGGCCCAGGAACGCGAGCACATGCTCGAGGCAATCCGCATCCTCACCGAACTCACCGGCGAACGCCCGCTGGGCTGGTACACCGGCCGCACCGGCCCGAACACCCGCCGCCTGGTGATGGAGGAAGGTGGCTTCCTCTACGACAGCGACACCTACGATGACGACCTGCCCTATTGGGAGCCGAACAACCCGACCGGCAAACCGCACCTGGTGATCCCGTACACCCTGGACACCAACGACATGCGCTTCACCCAGGTCCAGGGCTTCAACTGCGGCGAGCAGTTCTTCCAGTACCTCAAGGACGCCTTCGACGTGCTCTACGCAGAAGGCGCCGAAGCACCGAAGATGCTGTCGATCGGCCTGCACTGCCGCCTGGTCGGCCGCCCGGCCCGCCTGGCCGCACTCAAGCGCTTCATCGAATACGCCAAGAGCCACGACCAGGTCTGGTTCGCCCGTCGCGTCGACATCGCCCGCCACTGGCACGCCACCCACCCGTACAAGAACGAGAACGCCTGATGACCGCTTTCAAGACCCTCAAGCCATCGACCCTGGCCCGCGACGCCTTCGTCGAAGCCTTCGCCGACATCTACGAGCACTCGCCGTGGGTTGCCGAGAAAGCCTATGACCTGGGTCAGCTGGCTGAACTGGACGAGATCGAAGCGCTGCACCAGCGCATGAGCGACATCCTGCTCAGCGCCAGCCATGAAGACCAGCTGGCCCTGATCAACGCTCACCCGGACCTGGCAGGCAAGGCCGCCATCCAGGGCGAGCTGACCGAGTCGAGCACCAACGAACAGGCCGGCGCCGGTATCCACCAGTGCACCGCCGAAGAGTTCGCGCGCTTCACCGAACTCAACGACGCCTACAAGGCCAAGTTCCAATTCCCGTTCATCATGGCGGTCAAGGGCAGCAACCGGCACCAGATCCTCGCCTCCTTCGAAAAACGCATCCACAACGATGTCGATGCCGAATTCAAGGAGGCCCTGGCGCAGATCAACCTGATCGCGCTGTTCCGCCTGCTGCAGCTTTAAAAGACGGTGCGATGCCCGGCCCCGACTGCGCGATACATTCGCCCCGGGGCCGGCCCACCCCCAAACAGAACATAGAACAAAGAGATAACCGCATGCGCACTTTAGTGATCGAGCCCCTGACCAAAGAAGCCTTCGCCCCGTTCGGTGACGTGATCGAAACCGATGGCAGCGACCACTTCATGATCAACAACGGGTCGACCATGCGCTTCCACAAGCTCGCCACGGTCGAGACCGCCGAGCCCGAGGACAAAGCGATCATCAGCATCTTCCGCGCCGACGCTCTGGAGATGCCACTGACCGTACGCATGCTGGAACGCCATCCGCTGGGCAGCCAGGCTTTCATCCCGCTGCTCGGCAACCCCTTTCTGATCGTGGTCGCGCCAGTTGGCGATGCACCTGTATCAGGCTTGGTCCGAGCCTTCCGCAGTAATGGCAGGCAGGGCGTTAATTACCATCGCGGCGTCTGGCACCACCCGGTGCTGACGATCGAAAAGCGGGATGACTTCCTGGTGGTTGATCGCAGTGGTTCCGGCAACAACTGCGACGAGCATTACTTCACCGAGGAACAGATGCTGGTCCTCAATCCCCACCAATAAGAAAAGGTCGGTCATCCAGGGTTCGCCCGGGTCGTGACCGGCAAGAGGTAAATACTGTGGAAGCACACCTTCACGAATGGCTGAACCTGAGCATTCGCTGGGTTCACATGATCACCGGCATCGCCTGGATTGGTGCCTCGTTCTACTTCGTCTGGCTGGAAAACAACCTGAACCGGAGCAATCCGCGTGACGGGCTGTCGGGTGACCTTTGGGCCATCCACGGTGGTGGTATCTACCACCTCGAGAAGTACAAGCTGGCCCCGCCGAAGATGCCCGAGAACCTGCACTGGTTCAAATGGGAAGCCTACTTCACCTGGATGTCCGGTATCGCCCTGCTCTGCGTGGTGTTCTACTGGAACCCGACCCTCTACCTGCTGGCCCCTGGCAGCACCCTGAGCGGTGCCGAGGGCGTGGCCATCGGTATCGGCTCGCTGGTGGCAAGCTGGTTCATCTATGACTTCCTCTGCGATTCGCCCCTGGGCAAGCGCCCGGCCCTGCTCGGTGCCGTGCTGTTCGTCCTGATCATCGCTGCCTGCTTCGGCTTCAGCCTGGTATTCAGCGGCCGTGGTGCGTACCTGCATACCGGCGCGATCATCGGCACCATCATGGTCGGTAACGTGTTCCGCATCATCATGCCGGCCCAGCGCCAGCTGGTGGCGGCCATCGAAAAGAACGAAACCCCTGATCCGGTCCTGCCGGCCAAGGGCCTGCTGCGTTCGCGCCACAACAACTACTTCACCCTGCCGGTGCTGTTCATCATGATCAGCAACCACTTCCCGAGCACCTACGGCAGCCAGTACAACTGGCTGATCCTGGCTGGGATCGCAGTGGCTGCGGTATTGATCCGTCACTACTTCAACACCCGCCATGACAGCAACAAGTACGCCTGGACCCTGCCTGTCGGCGCCCTGGCGATGATCTGCCTGGCCTACGTGACCGGCCCCAAGCCGATGCCTACCGCACCTGAGCAAGCCGCGGCGAAGATCGAGTACCAGCCGCTGCCGGCGACCGCCATCGGTGGCAAGACCGCTGCCGAACAGCGCGCCGAAGAGGCCACCACGGCCGCCGAGGCGCCTGCAGCACCGGCCGAGGCGCCAGCCCAGGCTACCGCCCAGGCCGCACCCGGTGGTTTCGAGAAGATCCACACCGTCATCCAGGAACGCTGCACCGTGTGCCACTCGGCCAAGCCGACCAGCCCGCTGTTCAGCGCCGCCCCTGCCGGCGTGATGTTCGACACCCCGCAACAGATCCAGGCCCAGGCCGCGCGCATCCAGGCGCAAGCCGTCGCCAGCCAGATCATGCCACTGGGCAACATCACCCAGATGACCCAGGAAGAACGCAACATGGTCGGTGCCTGGATCGCCAAGGGCGCTCCGGTCAACTGAGTTGCACGCGGTAACACACGTCAAGCTGTAAGTAGTACGTAGCTAGCATCGAGCTAGGGCTCCACAGGGGAAACCCCAGGCCTTCGGGCCTGCCCCTCCGGAGCCCGACGCTTGGATCCGAGAATAAAAACAAAACTCGAGGTGCTGCATGTCCGAGTCCCGCAAGGCGTACATCCCCGTTGCGCCCCCACGACAGCCTCTGCCCCTGTTCCAACTGATCCTGGTGGGCCTGCAACATGTATTGCTGATGTACGGAGGCGCGATCGCCGTGCCTTTGATCATTGGCCAGGCCGCCGGGCTGTCTCGTGAAGAAGTTGCCTTCCTGATCAACGCCGACCTGCTGGTCGCAGGCGTTGCCACCATGGTCCAATCGTTCGGTATCGGTCCCGTCGGCATTCGCATGCCGGTGATGATGGGGGCCAGCTTCGCTGCCGTCGGCAGCATGGTCGCCATGGCCGGCATGCCGGGCGTCGGCCTGCAGGGGATTTTCGGCGCGACCATCGCGGCCGGTTTCTTCGGCATGCTGATCGCGCCGTTCATGTCCAAGGTGGTGCGGTTCTTCCCGCCTCTGGTCACCGGCACCGTGATCACCTCGATCGGCCTGTCGTTGTTCCCGGTCGCGGTCAACTGGGCCGGTGGTGGCCATGAGGCCGATACCTTCGGCTCGCCCATCTACCTGTTGGTTGCCGGCCTGGTACTGGCAGTGATCCTGCTGATCAACCGTTTCATGCGTGGGTTCTGGGTCAATGTCTCGGTACTGGTAGGCATGGGCCTGGGCTACATCCTGGCCGGTTCCATCGGCATGGTCGACCTGTCCGGCCTGTCCGAGGCGCCGTGGGTGCAAGTGGTCACCCCACTGCACTTCGGCATGCCGACCTTCAGCCTGGCACCGATCCTGTCCATGTGCCTGGTGGTGGTGATCATCTTCGTGGAATCCACCGGCATGTTCCTCGCCCTGGGCAAGGTCACCGACCGTGAAGTCACCCCTGGCATGCTGCGGCGCGGTCTGATGTGCGACGCGGGGGCGTCGTTCGTCGCCGGCTTCTTCAATACCTTCACCCACTCCTCCTTCGCCCAGAACATCGGCCTGGTGCAGATGACCGGGGTGCGCTGCCGCTATGTCACCATCGTGGCCGGCGCGCTGTTGATCCTCCTCAGCCTGCTGCCGAAGGCGGCCTTCCTGATTGCCTCGATCCCACCTGCGGTACTGGGCGGCGCGTCCATCGCCATGTTCGGCATGGTCACTGCCACGGGCATCAAGATCCTCCAGGAAGCGGACATCTCCGACCGTCGCAACCAGCTGCTGGTCGCGGTCAGCGTCGGCTTCGGCCTGATCCCTGTGGTCCGTCCGGAGTTCTTCGCCCAGATGCCCCAGTGGATGGAACCCATCACCCACAGCGGCATCGCCATGGCCACGGTGAGCGCCCTGGTGTTGAACCTGCTGTTCAACATCCTCGGCGGTGCCGAGCGCGCCGTGCACAACGCCGCGCATCAGCACTGAGTGGTCGGGCGGCTGCATTGCCGCCCTGCTCTTCCCCGCAGTAACCGCAACACCGTCGGCCCACGCTCGTGGGCCGTACGGGGCGCCTGCGCGCCGAAAAAACCACAAACAAGAACAAGAACCGGGAATCACAACATGAAGCGCATCACCTCGTCCCTGTTGCTGGGCAGCAGCCTGCTGGCCACCCTCCCCGCCGTCGCAGGCGACTGGCTGGAGTGGCACGGCGAAAGCCTGACGTACCTGTACGGCAAGGACTTCAAGGTCAACCCAGGCATCCAGCAGACGGTGACGTTCGAACACGCCAACCGGTGGAAATACGGCGACACCTTCCTGTTCATCGACAAGACCTTCTACAACGGCCAGGCCGATGCCACCAAAGGCCCGACCACCTACTACGGTGAGTTCAGCCCGCGCCTGTCGTTCGGCAAGATCTTCGACCGCAAGCTCGAGTTCGGCCCGATCAAGGACGTCCTGCTGGCCATGACCTACGAGCGCGGCGAAGGCGACAACGAGACCTACCTGATCGGCCCCGGCTTCAGCCTGGCAGTGCCTGGCTTCAACTATTTCAACCTGAACTTCTACTGGCGTAATACCGAGGGCAGCCGCCCCGGGGATGATGTCTGGCAGATCACCCCGAACTGGTCCTACACCATTCCGGTGGGCAAATCCGACATCCTCATCGATGGCTACATCGACTGGGTGGTGGACAACGACCAGACCCGCCGCGGCACCTACCATTCCAACCTGCAGTTCAACCCACAGGTCAAGTACGACCTGGGCAAGGCCCTGAACTGGGGCGCCAAGCAGCTCTATGTGGGTATCGAATACAGCTACTGGAAGGACAAGTACGGCATCGACAGCCAAGGCAACATCGACAGCAACCAGAGCGTAACCAGCGCCTTGGTGAAAGTTCACTTCTAAAAGTTGACTCAAAGATCAGGTTTTATGCCATAGTGCGCCAGGACGGAGCACTTGAGGCCCAGCGCGCAAGTGAGTAATCTGCGCGCCCCCTCGATCAGGGCAGGAAGGATCCTGCCCGCGTTTCCTGACCGCTCAGTCAATGAATTCGGGCGGTTGGCCAACGTGTTGCCAGCCTGAAACACCCTTTTCATCCGTTCAGAACGAAGTCGAGCAGGATGGTTGTGACCAACCCGGAAAGTTGGCGCAGCTCTTGCCAAACAGCTGTGGCCAATCGAAAAAAGCTGACTCGAAAGACAAGAATAGCGCCAAAGAGCGCTGACAACAGATCTGACTCAAGGGAGCGACCTTCGCAATGCGTACCATCAATAGCCTGATACTCGCCGGCGGCCTGCTGGCATCCGGAGCCACGTTCGCCGGCGATCTGCTGCAATGGCAGAACAACAGCCTCACCTACCTGTGGGGCAAGAACTTCAAGGTGAACCCGGAAACCCAGCAGACCTTCACTTTCGAGCATGCCGATGGCTGGAAGTACGGGGACAACTTCATCTTCTTCGACAAGATCTTCTACCAGGGCAAGAAAGACGCCGGCAATGGCCCGAACACCTACTACGGCGAAATCAGTCCGCGGTTGTCGTTCGGCAAGATCTTCGACCAGAAGCTCTCGTTCGGCCCGGTCAAGGACGTGCTGCTGGCCATGACCTACGAGTTCGGCGAAGGCGACACCGAGGCCTACCTGATCGGCCCAGGCTTCGACCTGGATATCCCGGGCTTCGACTACTTCCAGTTGAACTTCTACCAGCGCACCACCGACGGCAGCCGCCCGGGTGACAACGTCTGGCAGATCACCCCGGTGTGGTCCTACACGCTGCCTGTGGGTTCGTCTGACATCCTGATCGACGGATTCATGGATTGGGTGGTGGACAACGACGAGAACCGCCGCGGCACCTACCAGGCCAACCTGCACTTCAATCCACAGGTCAAGTACGACCTGGGCAAGGCGCTGAAGATCGGCCAGAAGCAGCTGTACGTGGGTATCGAGTACGATTACTGGAAGAACAAGTACGGCATCAAGGACAGCGATGCGTTCACCACCGACCAGAACACCATGAGCTTCCTGCTCAAGTATCACTTCTGACGGTGCGCGGGGGCTGCTGCGCAGCCCTTTCGCGGCGCAAGGCCGCTCCTACAGGCGTAGGGCGCTTCCTGACTGTGGGAGCGGGCTTGTCCCGCGATCCGGGGGCTTGCCCCGGCCATCCTCCACGGTCACCTGGCCGGCCGCAGCGCCTTCCACACCTTGCCCACCCCACTCACCACGGCCAGCACCACAGCCCCGGCCACCACGCCGGCCAGGCCGTTGAGCACACCTCCGGTCAAGGCACCGCCGCGCCCTTCGCTGAAGGCCTCGATGGCGTGGTGCAGCGGCTCGATGCCATGCACCAGGATGCCGCCGCCGACCAGGAACATGGCCGCAGTGCCGATCACCGAGAGGCTCTTCATCATGTAGGGCGCCGCGCGCAGGATGCCATTGCCCACCGCCTGGGCCAGCCCGGATGCCTTGGTGGTCAGCCACAGCCCCAAGTCGTCGAGCTTGACGATGCCACCCACCAGCCCATACACCCCGATGGTCATCACCACGGCGATGCCCGAGAGCACGACGATCTGCTGCGTCAGCGGTGAATCGGCAACGATGCCCAGGGTGATGGCGATGATTTCGGCCGAGAGGATGAAGTCGGTGCGCACCGCGCCTTTGATCTTGTCCTTCTCATAGGCCACCAGGTCGATGTTCGGGTCGGCCAGGGCTTCGGTGTGCGCCGCATGCTGCGTCGCATCCTCGGCCTTGCTGTGCAGGAACTTGTGCGCGAGCTTCTCGAAGCCTTCGTAGCACAGGAAGGCGCCACCGAGCATCAACAGCGGGGTCACCGCCCAGGGTATGAACGCACTGATCAGCAAGGCCGCCGGCACCAGAATCGCCTTGTTGACCAACGACCCCTTGGCCACCGCCCAGACTACCGGCAGTTCCCGGTCGGCGCGCACGCCTGTGACCTGCTGGGCATTGAGCGCCAGATCGTCGCCCAGCACGCCTGCGGTCTTCTTCGCCGCGACCTTGGTCATCACCGAGACATCGTCGAGCACCGTGGCGATGTCGTCGATCAGTACCAGTAGACTGCTTCCTGCCATGTTTGCGTGTTTCCAATGGGTTGAATGGGCCGAAGTCTAGCCCAAAGCGGCTGCCTTGAGCGCCCGACAAGGCGGGTGCTACCATGCCGGACCCTCTTTAGAGGTGGCCAGACAAAGGAAGATTCCCGACATGAGCACCATTCGCGAGCGCAACAAGGAGCTGATCCTGCGCGCGGCCAGCGAAGAATTCGCCGACAAGGGCTTCGCCGCCACCAAGACCAGCGACATCGCCGCCAAGGCTGGCCTGCCCAAGCCGAACGTGTACTACTACTTCAAATCCAAGGAAAACCTCTACCGCGAGGTCCTGGAGAGCATCATCGCGCCGATCATGCAGGCCTCCACGCCATTCAACGCCGACGGCGACCCCAAGGAGGTGCTCAGCGGCTACATCCGCTCGAAGATCCGCATCTCCCGTGACCTGCCCCATGCGTCGAAGGTGTTCGCCAGCGAGATCATGCATGGCGCCCCGCACCTGTCGCCCAACCAGGTGCAGCAGCTCAACGAGCAGGCGCGGCACAACATCGAGTGCATCCAGCGCTGGATCGAGCGCAAGCAGATCGCCCCGGTCGACCCGCATCACCTGATGTTCAGCATCTGGGCGGCGACCCAGACCTACGCCGACTTCGACTGGCAGATCTCGGTGATCACCGGCAAGGCCAAGCTGTCCGACACCGACTACGAAGCGGCGGCCGAAACCATCATCCGCCTGGTGCTCAAAGGCTGCGAGCCCGAGGCGGCCTGATAAAAAGCGGGGCCGCTACGCAGCCCTTTCGCGGCACAAGGCCGCTCCTACAAGGATCATCGTTGAACCTGTAGGAGCGGCCTTGTGCCGCGAAAGGGCTGCGTAGCGGCCCCAGGATTTCAGACGCTTACGCCACCACTCCGGCATCCGCCGTCAGCCCCACCTCCTCGATCGCACTGATCGCGCACTGCTCGTCGATATCCGACGTATCGCCGCTGATCCCTACCGCACCCAGCACCTTGCCGTCCTGATCGCGAATCAGCACACCACCCGGCGCCGGTACCACCGGACGCTCGCCCAGGCCATTGAGCGCCGCGAAGAAAGCCGGCCGTTGTTGCGAATCCAGCGCCAGCAGGCGCGAGCCCTTGCCCAGGGCGACAGCCCCCCAGGCCTTGCCCATGGCCACCTGCGGGCGCAGCAAGCTGGCGCCGTCCTCGCGCTGCAGCGCGAGCAGATGCCCACCGGCGTCCAGTACCGCCACCGTCAAGGGGGCGGCGTTGATCTTGCGACCGGCGTCCAGCGCGGCGTTCACCAGGCTGACGGCGACTTTCAGGGTCAATGCGTTCATGGAAAGGTCCTCTTCTTGTTGTGAGAAGCCCTGAGGGCAGTTGAAAACCGATACGACAATAGAACACAACGGCCAGATTTTTTGTATACAATATTTTTAGACTATCGTGCACGATCGGACGAAATGCCGTTTTCACCGGCTTCCCGACGAAAGCCACTTCTACAGATGAAAATGGATTGACCTAGGGCGTCGAGCGTGAATACACTCTGTCGCAAAGCAAGTTGTATACAATTACAAAATCGATGAGGCACAAACCATGAGCAAAATGAGAGCAATCGATGCAGCCGTTCTGGTCATGCGCCGTGAAGGTGTAGATACCGCGTTCGGCATCCCGGGGGCAGCCATCAACCCGCTGTACTCGGCCCTGAAGAAAGTCGGTGGCATCGATCACGTCCTCGCTCGCCACGTCGAAGGCGCTTCCCACATGGCCGAGGGTTACACCCGCGCCAACCCGGGCAACATCGGTGTGTGCATCGGCACCTCCGGCCCAGCCGGCACCGACATGGTCACCGGCCTGTACAGCGCTTCGGCCGACTCCATCCCAATTCTCTGCATCACCGGCCAAGCGCCTCGTGCCCGCCTGCACAAGGAAGACTTCCAGGCCGTTGACATCACCAATATCGTCAAGCCAGTCACCAAGTGGGCGACCACCGTTCTGGAGCCAGGCCAGGTGCCCTACGCCTTCCAGAAGGCCTTCTACGAAATGCGCACCGGCCGCCCAGGCCCTGTGCTGATCGACCTGCCGTTCGACGTGCAGATGGCCGAGATCGAATTCGACATCGACGCCTACGAGCCGCTGCCGGTGCACAAGCCAGCCGCCAACCGTGTCCAGGCTGAAAAAGCCCTGGCCATGCTCAACGAAGCCGAGCGTCCGCTGATCGTTTCCGGCGGCGGCGTGATCAACGCCGATGCCAGCGAAAAACTGGTCGAATTCGCCGAACTGACCGGTGTACCGGTCATCCCGACCCTGATGGGCTGGGGCACCATCCCGGACGACCACCCACAGATGGTCGGCATGGTCGGCCTGCAGACTTCGCACCGCTACGGCAACGCTACCCTGCTCAAGTCCGACCTGGTGTTCGGTATCGGTAACCGTTGGGCCAACCGTCACACCGGCTCCGTCGACGTCTACACCGAAGGCCGCAAGTTCGTTCACGTAGACATCGAACCGACCCAGATCGGCCGTGTGTTCACCCCGGACCTGGGTATCGTTTCCGACGCAGGCGCGGCACTGGACGCGTTCCTGGAAGTGGCCCGCGAGTGGAAAGCCGCCGGCAAGCTCAAGTGCCGCCGCGAGTGGCTGGAAGACTGCCAGCAGCGCAAGTCGAGCCTGCAGCGCAAGACCCACTTCGACAACGTGCCGGTCAAGCCGCAGCGCGTCTACGAGGAAATGAACCAGGTCTTCGGCAAGGACACCTGCTACGTCAGCACCATCGGCCTGTCGCAGATCGCCGGCGCCCAGTTCCTGCACGTGTACAAGCCACGCCACTGGATCAACTGCGGCCAGGCCGGCCCGCTGGGCTGGACCATTCCGGCTGCCCTGGGTGTGGTCAAGGCTGACCCCAAGCGCAAGGTCGTCGCGCTGTCCGGTGACTACGACTTCCAGTTCATGATCGAAGAGCTGGCCGTGGGCGCGCAGTTCAACCTGCCGTACGTCCACGTACTGGTGAACAACGCCTACCTCGGCCTGATCCGCCAGGCCCAGCGTGGCTTCGACATGGATTACTGTGTACAACTGGCGTTCGAGAACATCAACGCCACCGAGGCCAACAACTACGGCGTCGATCACGTGGCCGTGGTCGAGGGCCTGGGCTGCAAGGCACTGCGCGTGTTCGAGCCGGCTGAAATCGCCCCTGCCCTGCTCAAGGCGCAGAAGATGGCCGAAGAGTTCCGCGTGCCGGTGGTGGTCGAAGTGATCCTCGAGCGCGTGACCAACATTTCCATGGGTACCGAGATCAACGCGGTCAACGAGTTCGAAGACCTCGCCCTGGTCGGCAACGACGCGCCTACCGCGATCTCGATGCTGGACTGACCGCCTGACGCCCCCGCGCCGGCTGTGCCGGGGGCCTTCATCTGCAAGGAGACAACCATGCCTCGCTTCGCTGCCAACCTGTCCATGCTGTTCACCGAGCAGGACTTCCTGGCCCGCTTCAAGGCCGCCGCCGACGCTGGTTTCAGCGGTGTCGAATACCTCTTCCCGTACGATTTCAGCGCCGCCGAGATCAAGCAACAGCTCGATGCCCACGGCCTGACCCAGGTGCTGTTCAACCTGCCGGCCGGTGACTGGGGCAAGGGCGAGCGCGGCATCGCCTGCAACCCCGAGCGCGTCGAGGAATTCCGCGCAGGTGTCGACAAGGCCATCGAATACGCCAAGGTCCTGGGCAACACCCAAGTCAACTGCCTGGCCGGTATCCGCCCGCAAGGCCCGGACTGCGCCACCGTGCGCAAGACCTTCGTCGACAACCTCAAGTACGCCGCCGACAAGCTCAAGGCCGCCGGTATCCGCCTGGTCATGGAAATGATCAACACCCGCGATATCCCGGGCTTCTACCTGAACACCACCAAGCAGGCCCTGGAAATCCAGGCCGAAGTCGGCAGCGACAACCTGTTCCTGCAATACGACATCTACCACATGCAGATCATGGAAGGTGACCTGGCTCGTACCATGGAAGCCAACCTGAAGCTGATCAACCACATCCAGCTGGCCGACAACCCCGGCCGCAACGAACCAGGCACCGGCGAGATCAACTATCGCTTCCTGTTCGAGCACCTGGACCGCATCGGTTACCAGGGCTGGGTGGGCGCGGAATACAAGCCGCTGACCACCACCGAAGCAGGCCTGGGCTGGCTGAAGACCCATAACGCAATCTAAAGATTGAACACCGACCTGTAGGAGCGGGCTTGCCCCGCGATTGCGATGGCGACCTCAGCGCCGCCATCGCGGGGCAAGCCCGCTCCTACAGGCTCCGCGAACAAATACAAAGAGGCACATTGTCATGGCTAAAATCGGTTTCATCGGCACCGGCATCATGGGCAAACCAATGGCCCAGAACCTGCAAAAGGCAGGTCACAGCCTGTTCGTCTCCACTCACCACGACGCCGCCCCGGCCGACCTGGTCGCCGCTGGCGCCGTCGCCCTGGCCAACCCGAAGGAAGTGGCCCAGGAAGCCGAGTTCATCATCGTCATGGTCCCGGACACCCCGCAGGTAGAAGCGGTCCTGTTCGGTGAGAATGGCGTGGCCGAAGGCGTCGGCCCGAACAAGGTGGTGATCGACATGAGCTCGATCTCCCCTACCGCGACCAAGGCCTTCGCCGAGAAGATCAAGGCCACCGGCGCTGCCTACCTGGACGCCCCGGTGTCCGGTGGCGAAGTCGGCGCCAAGGCCGGCACCCTGAGCATCATGGTCGGTGGCTGCCCGAAAGCCTTCGAGCGCGCCCTGCCGCTGTTCGAAGCCATGGGCAAGAACATCACCCGCGTCGGTGGTAACGGTGACGGCCAGACCGCCAAGGTCGCCAACCAGATCATCGTCGCTCTGAACATCCAGGCCGTCGGCGAAGCCCTGCTGTTCGCTGCCAAGAACGGCGCGGACCCAGCCAAGGTACGTGAAGCGCTGATGGGCGGTTTCGCCTCCTCGAAGATCCTCGAAGTGCACGCCGAGCGCATGATCAAGGGCACCTTCGACCCAGGCTTCCGCATCAACCTGCACCAGAAGGACCTGAACCTGGCCCTGCAAGGCGCCAAGGAGCTGGGCATCAACCTGCCCAACACCTCCAACGCCCAGCAAGTGTTCAGCACCTGCGTTGCCCTGGGCGGCGGCAACTGGGACCACTCGGCGCTGATCAAAGGCCTGGAGCACATGGCCAACTTCTCGATCCGCGACGACAAGTGACAAGGGGCTGCCTTGCAGCCCAATCGCCGGCAGGCCGGCTCCCACTAGCCCGAAGTACTCCGCCGTACCTGTGGGAGCCGGCTTGCCGGCGATGAAATCCACACCTTTGGACCTGCGACCACAGGCTCAACGGTGACACCGAGCAACACCCGCCCCTGGTTCGGCCTGCACGGAGGCAGTTCCAGGGGCGTTTTCGATTCTGCAGAACAATAAGATTTTGGGAGCCTGCCATGTCGGTCGATCCACAAAGAATTCTCCGCGAGCTGTTCGATACGGCCATTGCCGCCGCTCACCCCCGCCAGGTCCTGGAACCCCACCTGCCCGCCGACCGCACCGGCCGCGTCATCGTCATCGGCGCCGGCAAGGCCGCCGCGGCCATGGCCGAGGTGGTCGAGAAGAGCTGGCAGGGCGAGGTGTCCGGCCTGGTCGTGACCCGCTACGGCCATGGCGCCAATTGCCAGAAGATCGAAGTGGTCGAAGCCGCCCACCCGGTCCCCGATGCCGCTGGCCTGGCCGTGGCCAAGCGCGTGCTGGAGCTGGTCAGCAACCTCAATGAAGACGACCGGGTGATCTTCCTGCTCTCTGGTGGCGGCTCGGCCCTGCTGGCCCTGCCTGCCGAAGGCCTGACCCTGGCCGACAAGCAACAGATCAACAAGGCCCTGCTCAAGTCCGGCGCCACCATCGGCGAGATGAACTGCGTGCGCAAGCACCTCTCGGCGATCAAGGGCGGTCGCCTGGCCAAGGCCTGCTGGCCAGCGACGGTCTACACCTATGCCATCTCCGACGTCCCCGGGGACCTGGCCACCGTCATCGCCTCCGGCCCCACCGTGGCCGACCCGAGCACCTCGGCCGATGCCCTGGCCATTCTCAAGCGCTACGCCATCGAAGCGCCCAAGGCCGTCATCGATTGGCTCAACAACCCCGCCTCGGAAACCGTCAAGGCCGACGACCCAGCCCTGGCGCGCAGCCACTTCAAGTTGATCGCCAAGCCCCAGCAGTCGCTCGAGGCCGCGGCCGTCAAGGCCCGCCAGGCGGGCTTCAGCCCGCTGATCCTGGGTGACCTGGAAGGTGAGTCGCGCGAAGTGGCCAAGGTGCATGCCGGTATCGCGCGGCAGATCGTGCTGCACGGCCAGCCGCTCAAGGCGCCTTGCATCATCCTGTCCGGCGGCGAGACCACGGTCACCGTGCGCGGCAACGGTCGTGGCGGGCGCAACGCCGAGTTCCTGCTCAGCCTGACCGAAAACCTCAAGGGCCTGCCGGGTGTCTACGCCCTGGCCGGGGACACCGACGGCATCGACGGCTCCGAGGAGAACGCCGGCGCCATCATGACCCCGCAAAGCTATGCCAACGCCGAGGCCCTGGGCCTGTCGGCGTCCAACGAGCTGGACAACAACAACGGCTATGGCTACTTCGCCGCACTGGATGCGCTGATCGTCACCGAGCCGACCCGCACCAACGTCAACGACTTCCGTGCCATCCTGATCCTCGAGACTCAGCCATCATGACGCCAGACAAGAAAGTCAAAATCCTCGCAACCCTGGGCCCTGCGATCAAAGGCGTCGACGATATCCGCCAACTGGTCGAGGCCGGCGTGAACATCTTCCGCCTGAACTTCAGCCATGGCGAGCACGCCGACCACGCCCTGCGCTACCAGTGGATCCGCGAAGTGGAGCAACAGCTGAACTATCCGCTGGGCATCCTCATGGACCTGCAAGGGCCCAAGCTGCGCGTCGGCCGTTTCGCCGACGGCAAGGTGCAGCTGCAACGCGGCCAGGCCCTGCGCCTGGACCTGGACACCACCCCGGGCGACAGCCGCCGGGTCAACCTGCCCCACCCCGAGATCATCGCGGCGCTGGAACCGGGCATGGACCTGCTGCTCGATGACGGCAAGCTGCGCCTGCGGGTGACCGCCAAGCACAGCGACGCCATCGACACCGAGGTGGTTGCCGGCGGCGAGCTGTCCGACCGCAAGGGCGTGAACGTGCCCCAGGCCGTGCTCGACCTCAGCCCGCTGACCGAGAAAGACCGCCGCGACCTGGCCTTCGGCCTGGACCTGGGCGTGGACTGGGTGGCCCTGTCGTTCGTCCAGCGCCCGGAAGACATCGTCGAAGCCCGTCAACTGATCGGCGAGCGCGCCTACCTGATGGCCAAGATCGAGAAGCCGTCGGCGGTCGAGCAGTTGCAGGCGATCGCCGAGCTGTCCGACGCGATCATGGTCGCCCGTGGCGACCTGGGTGTGGAAGTGCCGGCCGAAAGCGTGCCGCAGATCCAGAAACGCATCATCGGCACCTGCCGCCAGCTGGGTAAACCCGTGGTGGTGGCGACCCAGATGCTCGAGTCGATGCGCTTCTCCCCTGCCCCGACCCGCGCCGAGGTCACCGACGTGGCCAACGCCGTGGCCGAAGGCACCGACGCAGTCATGCTGTCGGCCGAGACCGCCTCGGGCGACTACCCGCTCGAAGCCGTGCAGATGATGAGCAAGATCATCCGCCAGGTGGAGAACGGCCCGGACTACCAGGCCCAGCTCGACGTCGGCCGGCCCAAGGCCGAAGCCACGGTCTCGGACGCCATCAGCTGCGCGATTCGCCGCATCAGTGGCATCTTGCCGGTGGCCGTGCTGGTCAACTACAGCGAGTCGGGCTCCTCGACCCTGCGCGCTGCCCGCGAACGGCCACGCGCACCGATCCTCAACCTGACGCCGAACCTCTCCACCGCCCGCCGCCTGAGCGTGACCTGGGGCGTGCACTCGGTGGTCAACGATCGCCTGCACCAAGTCGATGAGGTCGTTTCCACTGCGCTGGAAATTGCCCAGGCCCAAGGCATGGCCAGCCGTGGCGACACGCTGCTGATCACCGCCGGTGTGCCTTTCGGCAAGCCAGGGACGACTAATACGCTGCGGATCGAGACCTTGGTCTGAGAATGCCGGGGGGCGCTGTGCGCCCCCCTGTGGGAGATTCTATGGTGCTGGAGCTGCTTTGCAGCCCATCGCAGGCTGTCGCCAGCTCCCACCGAGATTGCGCCGCGTTCAAGACTTGCGAAATCCCTGTGGGAGCCGGCTTGCCGGCGATTGGAGGGCGCGGCCCTCCCGTTACACCGATCCATGAAACCTGCGGAAAACCCGAGGCCCGAAGAGGCCCACCGCTCTTCCATCCACCTTCCCGACTGCCCCATGTACACCAAGAATTTCGTCAACCCGTGCCCCGACTGGGCCACGGCCTTGCTCAACGGCTTCAGCCAGGTACTGCTGCTGCGCAATCCCTTGTGCGGCCTGTGCTGCCTGCTGGCCATCCTGGTCACCGCCCCGAACCTGGTCGGCGGCGCCCTGCTCGGCGCCTTGGCCGGGCTGCTGACCGCCCAGCGCCGCGGTTACGAACGCGCCGATCGCCAGGCTGGCCTGTACTGCTACAACGGCGTACTGATCGGCCTGCTGATTGCCGCGCTGCTGCCCTGGTCGGCCATCATGCCACCGCTGATCATCGCCGCCGGCGGCCTTTCCAGCATCCTCACGCACCAATGGCGCAAGCGCGGCGGCAAGCTGCTGATCGCCTACACCGCACCTTTCGTGCTGCTGGGCTGGGGTACCCTGCTGGTGGCAGAGCCCATGCCGGCCCTCTACACCGAGGCCAACCCGTTGTATGCCTTGCTACGTGGTGTCGGCCAGATCTTCCTGCTGGACAACCCGCTGGCCGGCCTGCTGATCGTCATCGGCATGTTCATCGCCAACCCCTATGCCGCACTCTGGGCGTTGATCGGCTCGGCCGTCGGCGGCGGTGTCGCCCTGCTGGCGGGCGAGGCCCAGGCTGCCTGGATGGGGCTGTTCGGTTTCAACGCAGCGCTCGCCGCGCTGGCCTTCAGCCGCCAGGGCGAACGTGCCTGGGTGACGTTGTTGGCCATCGCCATGGCACTGTTGCTGCAGCCTTTATTCAACCTGATGCCTATCGCTGGCCTGACCGCACCCTTTGTCGTCGCCTGCTGGCTGATGCACCTGGGCAGCCACCTGGCGCAATCGGCCCAGCGCCGCAACGCAGACCGCTTGCACAGCTAGAACGCACCCCCTAGGCTCAGGCCATCGCACAATGGAACGAGCCCATGGATAACCCTGCGAACCTGCGCGAGCGGCTCTACGTCGTCGTCTTCCAGACCGATACCGTCGCCGGCAGGCGTTTCGACAAGATCCTCCTGCTGGTCATCCTCGCCAGCCTGGTCACAGTCGTGCTCGACAGCATCGACGAAGTGCACCAGCAATACGCCGGCCTGCTGGCCGGGATCGAGTGGTGCTTCACCGCGATCTTCCTGGTGGAGTACCTGGTGCGGCTCTACTGCTCGCCCAAGCCCCTGCGCTATGCCTTCAGCTTCTATGGGCTGGTGGACCTGCTGGCGGTCATCCCGGGCATCCTCGCCCTGTACTACAGCGACGCCCAGTATCTGCTGATCGTGCGGGTCATCCGCATGCTGCGGATCTTCCGTGTGCTCAAGCTCAGCCCCTACCTCAAGCAGGCCCATTACCTGCTCGCGGCACTGCAGGGCAGCCGGCAGAAGATCATCGTGTTCCTGGTCAGCGTATCGACCCTGGTGACCGTGTTCGGTACCTTGATGTACGTGGTCGAGGGCCCCGAGCATGGCTTCACCAGCATCCCCAAGGGCATCTACTGGGCGATCGTCACCCTGACCACCGTAGGGTTCGGCGATATCGTGCCGAAGACGCCGCTGGGTCAGGTACTGTCGTCGCTGGTGATGATCACCGGTTATTCGATCATCGCCGTACCCACGGGCATCTTCACGGCGGAGCTGGCCAACGCCCTGCGCGGCGAACAGCTGCAGCATGATTGCCCGACGTGCCGCAAGAACACCCATGAACACGGCGCGGCGTTCTGCTCGCGCTGTGGCAATGCGTTGTTCCCGAAGCAGTGATGCCCAGCCCGCGAAGGGGCCGCACAAGCACCGGCATAACCAAAGTGTTTTTTGTTCTTTAACCCCTGCCAAGCCACCCGCTATAGTCGCTGGCAAACTGCCTACAACCTCTCAAGAACAAGGAAGCAACGTGAAAAAGCTCTTCACCGCATCGCTGCTCGCCGCCGGTATGGCCCTGGGCAACCTGGCCCAGGCTGCACCGACCCTGCTCAACGTGTCTTACGACGTGATGCGCGACTTCTACAAGGACTACAACCCAGCATTCCAGAAGCACTGGGAAGCCGAGCACAACGAGAAGGTCAACGTGCAAATGTCCTTCGGCGGCTCGAGCAAGCAGGCACGCGCCGTGATCGACGGCCTGCCGGCAGACGTCATCACCATGAACATGGCCACCGACATCAATGCCCTGGCCGACAACGGCAAGCTGGTGCCGGACAACTGGGTCACGCGCCTGCCGAACAACAGCGCGCCGTTCACCTCCGCCACCGTGTTCATCGTGCGCAAGGGCAACCCCAAGGCCCTGAAGGACTGGCCCGACCTGCTCAAGGACGGCGTGCAGGTGATCGTGCCCAACCCCAAGACGTCGGGTAACGGCCGCTACACCTACCTGTCGGCCTGGGGCTATGTGCTCAAGCAAGGCGGCGACGAAGCCAAGGCGCGCGAGTTCGTCGGCAAGCTGTTCAAGCAGGCTCCGGTGCTGGACACCGGCGGACGCGCCGCCACCACGACTTTCATGACCAACCAGATCGGCGACGTGCTGGTGACGTTCGAGAACGAGGCGGAAATGATCGCCCGCGAATTCGGTCGCGACCAGTTCGAGGTGGTCTACCCGAGCGTGTCGGCCGAGGCCGAGCCGCCGGTGACCGTGGTCGACAAGGTTGTCGAGCGCAAGAAATCCCGCGCCGTGGCCGAGGAATACCTCAAATACCTGTGGTCGCCGGCCGCCCAGGAACTGGCCGCGCAGAACTACCTGCGCCCACGTGACGCGACCGTTCTGGCCAAGTACACCGACCGCTTCCCGAAAGTCGATTTCCTATCGGTGGAGAAGACCTTCGGCGACTGGCGTACCGTGCAGAAAACCCACTTCAATGACGGTGGCGTGTTCGACCAGATCTATACCAACCAGTAACGGTTCGCGACACAAGCCCGCACCGACAGATACGATCTCTGTGGGAGCGGGCTTGTCCCGCGATTGAAGCTTACTCAGGCTCGCTGGCGAAACACCAATGCCTTCAAGCCCCCTGCCGGATCGGCATCCGGAAACTCCGGCGGGTTCTCCAGCCGCTCGACGAATACCAGCCCCGGTGCATGCTCGCCCATGCCCTCGATCAAAAAGTCCGGCCCGATCCCCGGGTCATTGATGCACGCCAACACCGTCCCCTCTCCCGTCAGCAGCTCCGGCAGGCGCCGCAGGATCTTCGCGTAGTCCTGGGTCAGCACGAAGCTGCCTTTCTGGAAGGTCGGTGGGTCGATGATGATCAAGTCATAGGGCCCGTACTTGCGCACCTTGCCCCATGACTTGAACAGCTCATGCCCCAGGTAGGCGACCCGGGAGGCATCGTGGCCATTGAGCCGGTGGTTGTCGCGGCCACGGGACAACGCCGCCTTGGCCATGTCCAGGTTGACCACTTGCTGCGCCCCGCCGGCAATGGCGGCCACCGAGAATCCGCAGGTATAGGCGAACAGGTTGAGCACCCGCTTGCCCGCGGCCTGCTCGCGTACCCAGCGGCGGCCGTAGCGCATGTCGAGGAACAGGCCGTTGTTCTGCCGCACGCCCAGGTCCAGCAGATAGGTCAGGCCATCCTCGATCACTTCGCGTTGCTGGCACGGCTCGCCCAGCAGCCACTGGCCAGGGCTGTCCGGCAGGTAGCGGTGCTGGATGAGGATGGCCTGCCCAGCCCACTGCGGGCGCTCGGCGAGGCTGCGCAGCATGGCCTCCAGCTCGGCCAGCTGGCCCTCGGGCGGCTCGCGGAACAGCGCTACCAGCAGCACGCCCTGCAGCCAGTCGACCGTGATCTGCTCGAGGCCCGGCCAGCAGCGGCCACGACCGTGGAACAGGCGACGGGTTTCCTGCGGGGCGGGGTCAAGGGCGGCGAGCAGGTGTTGCTCGAGGATATGGATCGGCGAGGTCATGGTGGGGTCGCAAGCAAAAAGAACGCATTCTACCTAATGCCAGCCTATAAGCACTGTCAGAGGCTGCTACGTACCCCATCGCGGGACAAGCCCGCTCCCACAGGTTCACCGCTGTTCGCAAGAGCGGCGCATCCCTGTGGGAGCAAGCTTGTCCCGCGATAGGGCCGCAAGGCAAACCTCGCTCAATACCCCTTCACCGCTCCTCTGCCCGACCGGAACCACCACCCCTGCTGCATGCCTGCCGCCGCCAGCAGGATCGCCGCCACACCCAGCCACTGCAGCGGTGCCAGGCGATGGTCGAACGCCACCCAATCGACCAGGATCGCCGCGATCGGGTAGATGAACGACAGTGCACCGGTCAGCGCCGTCGGCAGGCGCTGGATGGCGCTGTACAGCAGCACGTACATCAGCCCGGTATGGACGATGCCCAAGGTCACCAGGCTGGCCAGGGCCGATGTTTCTGCCGGTAGCCCTCGCACCCCGACCCAAGGTGCCAGGAGCACAATACCGGTCACCACCTGGACCAAGGCGATCAGGTGCGGCGGGGTACCGCTCAGGCGCTTGATGATCAGCGCCGCCACGGCGTAGAGGAAGGCTGCGCCCAACGCCAGGCCGATGCCTTGCAGATAATCCCCCGCCCCTTCCTGGCCGCTGCCATGGGCACTGACGATGGCCAGCATGCCGAGAAACGCCAGGCTCAACCAGGTCATCTTGGGCAGGGTGATCTTCTCGCCCAGGAACAGCGCCGCCAGCCCCACCAGCATGAACGGCTGAACGTTGTACACCGCCGTGCCGATCGCGATCGAGGCCTTGGCGTACGAGGCGAACAACAGCACCCAGTTACCGACGATGGCCACCCCGCTGGTCACGGCCAGCAGGAAGGTCGTGCGGGTCAGCGCACCGGGCTTGAGCAACCCCATGGCTGCGCAGATCAACAGCAAGGTGCCGGCGCCGAACACACAACGCCAGAACACCACCTCCAGTACCGGCTGCCCGGACACCAGTACGAACCAACCGATGGTACCGGAAATCAGCATGGCGGCCGTCATCTCCAGCGAGCCGCGACGCAACGAATTGTCCATCTCACACCTCCTGTCGAACAGGGCCACAGTATGTGCGAGGCGACGGTCGACCATCCAGCGGAAAACAAAGCCGTTCTCGCGCATTCACCTTTACTATCAAGGCGAATACAGGAAATCACCTAACGAGGGCGACATGACCGATGCCATAGACCAGCTGTTGATCAATGCCTTGATGGAAGACTCCCGCCGTTCGCTCAAGGCACTGGCGCAGGTCAGCGGCCTGTCGGCACCCAGTGTCAGCGAACGCCTACGCCGCCTGGAGGAACGTGGCGTGCTGCGCGGTTACACGGTGGATGTCGACCCTCGCAGCTTCGGTTACCAGCTACAGGCCATCGTGCGTATCCGGCCACTGCCAGGACAGTTGCAAGACGTCGAGCGGCAGATCATCGCCATCCCCGAATTCACCGAATGCGACAAGGTCACTGGCGAGGATTGCTTCATCGCCCGTCTGCACGTGCGCTCCATGGAACAGCTGGACACCCTGCTCGATCGCATCAATGTGTTGGCCGAAACCAACACGGCGATCATCAAGAAGACACCGGTCAAACGCCGGCTGCCACCCATGGAATAGTAGTTCGGATACGCGACGATTAATTTTTGTACACACTAATGTCACCTTAGGTGCCATTTTTGTGTGCACTTTGTCCGGTAACGCCCCAACACGTTACACACTTCCGCCGCGAAAAACTGACCAATTAATCAACTAATAGTGCACTTCAAAAATAAAAACTGTTCATTTGGTCAACTTATAATTCCCCAATTTCATTCACTTATCTTTCAACAAGATAGATTCGAAAAAGCCTCGCGCTGAAAGTTGCTTTTCGCCTGGCATGGAACTCGCTTTTGTGTCCTTGTGTTTTGTATACAAGTTGAACAAAACATAAATACACAAGAACCCGCAGCGCCTGCCCCGGCAGGCCGTTGCGCCCAGAACCCAGTGATGCCAACGCTGCACCGACGAGATGGCGAGCCCGTGCGCATGCCCGATCATCGCAGTCCACACGCATCAGGAGCCTGCCGGAATGAGTACCAGCCTCAACCTTGCCCCTGAACTATCCGTTGCCAGCACCAACCCCACTTCCACGCCACTCGCCGGTGATCTACCGGACCTCGAACTCAGCCCACGCCTGCATAACCGCGACCTGGCCCCGACCCGCAGCGAAGGCCGGCGCTGGGGGCGCTACAGCATCTTCGCGCTGTGGACCAACGACGTGCACAACATCGCCAACTATTCATTCGCCATGGGGCTGTTCGCGCTCGGCCTGGGTGGCTGGCAGATCCTGCTGTCCTTGGCCATCGGCGCAGCATTGGTGTATTTCTTCATGAATCTGTCCGGCTATATGGGGCAGAAGACCGGCGTGCCCTTCCCGGTGATCAGCCGCATTGCGTTCGGGATCCATGGCGCACAGATCCCAGCCCTGATCCGCGCGGTCATCGCCATCGCCTGGTTCGGCATCCAGACGTACCTGGCCTCGGTGGTATTGCGGGTACTGCTCACGGCGATATGGCCGCAGTTGGCCATCCATGACCAGGACAGCATCCTCGGTCTGTCGAGCCTGGGTTGGGTGTGCTTCGTGGCGATCTGGCTGGTGCAACTGGTGATCCTGGCCTACGGCATGGAGATGGTGCGCCGTTACGAAGCCTTCGCCGGCCCGGTGATCCTGCTGACCGTGGCAAGCCTTGCGGGCTGGATGTACTTCCAGGCCGATGCGCGCATCGCCTGGTCGGTGGCCGAGCCGCTGACCGGCTACGAGATGTGGCGCAACATCTTCGCTGGCGGCGCCCTGTGGCTGGCGATCTACGGCACGCTGGTGCTGAACTTCTGTGACTTCGCCCGCTCCTCGCCCTGCCGCAAGACCATTCGCGTGGGCAACTTCTGGGGCCTGCCGGTGAACATCCTGGTGTTCGCCACCATCACCGCGGTGCTGTGCGGTGCCCAGTTCCAGATCAACGGCCAGGTGATCGACAGCCCCACCCAGATCGTCGCCAACATCCCCAGCACGCCGTTCCTGGTCCTGGGTTGCCTGGCTTTCTTGATCGTCACCGTGGCGGTGAACATCATGGCCAACTTCGTCGCCCCGGCCTTCGTACTGAGCAACCTGGCGCCACGCCACCTGAACTTCCGCCGCGCGGGGCTGATCAGCGCGACCCTGGCAGTGCTGATCCTGCCGTGGAACCTGTACAACAGCCCGCTGGTGATCGTGTACTTCCTGTCTGGCCTGGGTGCCCTGCTCGGCCCGCTGTACGGTGTGATCATGGCCGACTACTGGTTGCTGCGCAAAGGCCAGGTCAACGTCCCGCAGCTGTACAGCGAGAACCCGGCCGGCGCCTATTTCTACACCCGAGGCATCAACCTGCGCGCCGTCGCCGCCTTCCTGCCCACCGCGCTGCTGGCCATCGTCCTGGCCCTGGTGCCCAACTTCCACAGCGTCGCGCCGTTCTCCTGGCTGATCGGCGCCGGCACCGCCGCCGCCTTGTACCTGCTGCTCGCGCCGCGCAACCGCCAATACCTCGACGTCAGCGGCGAAGCCATCGCCGTCGACCACAGCAGCCATTGATAGGGAGATCCTTCATGCGCATCTTGATCGCCAATGTGAACACCACCTGCGCCATCACCGACGCCATCGTCGAACAGGCCCGCAGCGTGGCCTCGCCGGGTACCGAAATCATCGGCCTGACCCCCTGGTTCGGTGCCGAGTCGGTGGAAGGCAATTTCGAGAGCTACCTGGCCGCCATCGCCGTCATGGACCGCGTGCTGGCCTACGAACAACCCTTCGATGCAGTGATCCAGGCAGGTTACGGCGAGCATGGCCGCGAGGGCCTGCAGGAGCTGCTGGATGTGCCGGTGGTGGACATCACCGATGCCGCCGCCAGCACCGCCATGTACCTGGGGCACGCCTACTCGGTGGTCACCACCCTGGACCGCACCGTGCCGCTGATCGAGGACCGCCTCAAGCTCTCGGGCCTGTTCGATCGCTGCGCCTCGGTGCGCGCCAGCGGCCTGGCCGTGCTCGACCTGGAAGCCGACCCACGGCGCGCGGTGGAGGCGATCGTCGAGCAGGCTGAACGGGCCGTGCGCGACGACAAGGCCGAGGTGATCTGCCTCGGGTGTGGCGGCATGGCCGGGCTGGACGAGCAGATCCGTCAGCGCACCGGCGTGCCAGTGGTCGATGGTGTCAGTGCGGCGGTGACCATCGCCGAGTCGCTGGTGCGCATGGGCCTGAGCACTTCCAAGGTGCGGACCTACGCCACGCCTCGGGCGAAGAAAGTGGTGGGCTGGCCGATGATGTTCGGTCGATAGGTTCGCAATTGCGCGCCGCCCGACCCACCGGCTCAGGTCGGGCAGCTATGTGCCCCATGGTCGCGGCTGAGCCTATGAACGACTCAATCATCCCGCGTCAGCACTTCCAGCAACTCGATCTCGAATGTCAGGTCCGAGTGGGGCGGGATCGAACCCACGCTGCGCTCGCCATAGCCCAGGTGTGCCGGCACCAGCAGCTTGCGCTTGCCGCCGACGCGCATCCCCATCAGGCCCTGGTCCCACCCTTTGATCACGCGACCGGTGCCGATCACGCACTGGAACGGCTTGCCCCGCGACCAGGACGAGTCGAACTCGCTGCCGTCGGCCAGCCAGCCGGTGTACTGGGTGGTGATCAAGGCGCCCTTGACCACGGCCTTGCCCTGGCCTTCCTCGAGATCGATGATTTGCAGTTCGCTGCTCATGCCTGCTGTTCCTGAAACGGATTTTCGTGGCCGCCGTTTTCTCAGGAATGAACCGCTTTGGCAAGGCCGCGAGGCGCCCAGGGTCGCCTAGCCGAGCTGCTCGAAGGCTTCCTGGCCGGTCAGTTCCTTGGTCTGGTTGGCGAAGCAGTACCAGGCGGGTTTCTGTTCGACGAAGATCTGCAGATCGAAGTCCCAGGTTTCATCGCCGTCCAGCAGGCCAACCGGGATGGCGTAGAAGTCGTTGGCCTTCAGGCGGTAGTACAGGTGCGTGCCGCACTGGCCGCAGAAGCCGCGCTGGGCCCAGTCGGAGGAGTCGTAGACGGTGGGGGGCGTGCCTTCGATCTGGGGAGGTTGGCTGCAGTGTACGACCAAGAGGGGGCCGCCGGTCCATTTGCGGCACATGCTGCAGTGGCAGGCGCTGATATGGGTGTTGTCGACGGTGACTTTCAGGTGGGTTTGGCCGCAGAGGCAGGTGCCTTGTTTTTCCAGGGGCATGGGTGGAGCTCCTTGGGAATTGGGTTTGGAAGTATAGATTGGGGATCTCCTGTTGGGCTTGGGCTATTGCGTAGGCAAAGCAAGAGCAAAAGCGGCGACGGCGTTGGCGAAAAATCATGCTGATTGGTTGGCTGTTTTGCCCCGATCGCGGGGCAAGCCCGCTCCCACAGGGACGGCGCAAGCTCAAGAATTGTGTAGCCCTGTGGGAGATTCTATGGTGCGGGACAAGCCCAAATTGCCTTCGGTTGGTTTCCCCAGCCGTGCAAATACGGCCAGGCCCCGCTTGCTTGGTGGGAGCTGGCGGAGCCTGCGATGGGCCGCACAGCGGCCCCTTGAGTCTGGAGGGGCTCCACCGTTTGAGGGCTTGGGGCTGCTTTGCAGCCCATCGCAGGCTGTCGCCAGCTCCCACCGAGATTGCGCCGCTCTCAAGACTTGCGAAATCACTGTGGGAGCGGGCTTGTCCCGCGATTGGCCCGAGAGCCTACCGCCACTGCCACTGAACGATCAACACCAGCCCAGGTGCAACCGGTAACTTGAACGCCGCCAGGAGACCGAAGGCAACCCATCAGATGGAGATCACCCCGCGCAGGTACAACGCCCCCCGCCCGCTGATGATCACCCGCCCATTCCCAGGCACCTCGCACCACAACTGCCCCTTGCGCCGGCCGCCCTGCTCGCATACCAGGCTGCGCTTGCCCAGCCGCTCAGCCCAATAGGGCGCCAGCGAGGTGTGCGCCGACCCTGTCACCGGGTCTTCGTTGACCCCTACCCGCGGCCCGAACCACCGCGTCACGAAATCGAACCCTCGCCCCGGCGCCGTCACCGCGATACCACGCACATCGAACGCGCCCAATGCCACGAAGTCCGGTGCCAAGGGCTCCAGCAACGCCGCATCGTCGATTACCACCACATAATCATCGGTCCGATAAACCGCCCGGACACTGTTCAGCCCCAGCGCCTCGAGCAAGCCTTCGGGCACGTCGACCGCCACCGGCTGCTTGGCCGGAAAGTCCATCGCCAACAACCCATCGCTGCCACGGCTGACCCGCAATTCCCCGCTGCGCGTATTGAACCGCAGTACCGCGGCCTGCTCGCCCAACTGCTCGAACAGCACCCAGGCCGTCGCCAACGTCGCGTGCCCGCACAAATCCACCTCGACGCTGGGCGTGAACCAGCGCAAGTCGAACGCCTCGCCATTGCGTACGAAATACGCCGTCTCGGAAAGGTTGTTCTCCTCAGCCACACGCTGCAGCGTTTCATCCGGCAGCCAACGCTCCAACGGCACCACTGCCGCCGGGTTGCCACCGAACGGTGTGGCAGAAAACGCATCGACCTGGAAGATCTCGAGTTGCATGCAAAAGCTCCTCATGCCCGGCCTCAGGCCCGGCAGGTTCAGGGGAAAGGTCAGGATCGGACCGGGGTCAGCACCGGCTCACCGGCAAAGAACGCCTGCAGGTTAAGGAGCACCAGGCTCACCGTATCCCGTGCGGCATCCGGTGATTGGCCGGCCACATGAGGTGTGAGCACGGTATTGCCGAGCACCTTGAGTGCATCGGGCACGGCAGGCTCGTCATCGAAGACATCCAGTGCGGCGCCGGCGATCGCGCCTCGGCTCAGGGCATCGACCAGGGCCTGGGTATCGACCACGCTGGCCCTGGCGATGTTGACCAGGTAACCGTCCGGCCCCAACGCTTGCAGCACCTGGGCATCGACCAGATGGCGGGTGGCGTGCCCGCCGGGCGTCGCCACCACCAGGATGTCCACGGCCTCGGCCAGGCTCGGCACGCTGTCGTGCCAGGTGTAGGACACGTCGCGACGCGGCGTGCGGCTGTGGTAGCTGATACTCATGTCGAAGCCCAGGTTCGCCCGCTTGGCGATCGCCCGACCGACCGCGCCCAGGCCAAGGATCCCCAGGCGCTTGCCGCTCACCGAAGGGCTGATGACCCGGTTCCATTCCCCCCGGCGCGTGCTGGCATCGGCCCGTGGCACATCGCGCAGCAAGGCCAGCAGAAGCGCCAGGGCATGGTCGGCGACCGCCGCGGCATTGGCGCCGGCCCCATTGGTCACGGTAATGCCGCGAGCCGAGGCGGCAGCCAGGTCGACCTGTTCGTAGCCGGCGCCGATCACACAGATGATCCTAAGCGCCGGCAAGGCTTCGATCTCGTTGGCCGTCAGGCCCAGCGGGCCGCGGGTCAGTACCGCATCGACCTGGGCACCGAAGCGCACGATGGCCTCGGCGCGCAATTGCGGCGACGGCGCGCGGATCAGCCGAAAACCGGCCTGCTCGAGTAGCGGCAAATAGTCATCGACGGTTTCCACCAGCACCAGAACGGTCTTGCTCATGCGCCCTCCGGCTCGTGTGCGAGAAGGGATTATGCGTGGGGACCGGCTAGTACAGTCAATGAGAATATTGGGCCATAACTGTACTGTATCGGTAGTCGACGTTTACTGAGCGAACGCCCGACCCAGGCCGCCCGGAACGCCGCTGCTGTCGGTTTCCTGCCAAGGGCCCTCGGGGCTCAGCGACCAGCTCCAGCCATTGTTCCAGCGGTAGTAGGTGCGCTGGCGATAGAAGGTGTTGGGCTTGTTCTCCAGCACATAGACGCCCATGCGCGGGTCCCAGTGGCTGGCGCCGCCCGGCGGCGGTGCGAAGCTGGCGGAGGTGCGCGGCATGGCCTTGGGCGCGCTGGCCGGTTTACTCGGCCGGGTGCTCGGCTGCCCGCTCGGCGCCGGCTTGATCACCGGCCCCTGGCGCGGCGGCGCGGTTTCGACCGGCGGCCACGGCTCGTCGCTTGGTTGCTGCACCGTACAGGCGGAAAGACCCAGTGCCAGGGTGATCAGGGTCAGACGGACGGCGCTGTTCATGCAAATGCTCTCTTATTGATCTGGGCTGTCGATAGTCAGGTGCTGGGCTGCCTCGGTATGGGTGGACAGCGGCGCGCTCTGGCCGATCCACTCGCCCCGGGTCGGTTGGCCGGCACGGGACACACGGGCAACCAGTTGGACCTCACTGAAGTCCGACAGTTTCATCTGCGGCATCATCGCATCGGCGTCGGACAGCTCCACCTCCAGCGGCAACTGGGCCACCGTCACGCGCTTGGCCGCAACGGGCATGGGCGGGCCATTGCTGGCACGGGCGAAGATGAACACCGTGTCGCCGGGCTTAACCTTGTCCTTGAGCTTGTCGGCCAGTGTCACCCGCACCTTCAGGCGAGCAGCCTCGGGCGCTGCCGCCGGTTTGCCGCCCGCCGCCTGCAGCCTTTCGGCGGCACGGTCGATGCCGCCCTGAAGGGCGGCGCGTGAAGCGTCGCCCTCGGGCAATTGCGCCAGCAGGCGCTGCCAATAGTCGATCGCCTCCTGGTAGCGCTCGCCCTCGAACGCGGCGATCCCGCGCAGACCAAGGCTGGTCACCTCCTTGGGGTCGGCCTTGAGCGCTTCGTCGGTCAAGGCCTGCACCTGCTCGCTGAACTGCTTGTTCGCGGCGAAATACAGGGCCTGGGCCCACTGGCCAAGCAGCTCGGGCTGGCGACCGGCCAAGGCGACGGCGCGCTCGAAGATACGTGCGGCGTCGGCCGGGCGTTGCTCGGCCATGTAAGCGCGGCCAAGGAAGTACAGACCCTCTGCCGAGTCCGGCTGGGCCTGCACGGCACGCTCCAGGCGCGTGGTCATTTCTTCCATCGTTTGCGGCGCCTGGGCGAACTCGCGGGTCAGCTCGACCTTGTCGACGGCGCCGAAATGCAGGTACAGCCCAAGGCCCATCGCCGGCACCAGGACCGCCGCCAGCAGCGGCAGCGCCTTGCCCAGATGGCCCTGGCGCGACGCCTCGGCGCCCTCGGTATCGGCCAACAGTTCACGGGCTGCCTCATCACGCCCCTTGGCCAGCTGGTCGGCATCGAGCACGCCGGCTTCCTGCTGGGCCGCCAGCTCGGCGACCCGCTCCTGGTACAGGGCGACATTGAGGGCAGTACGGTCTTCTTCCTGCTGCTGGCGGCGGCCGCGCAGGGTCGGGATCAGCAGGAAAGCCAGGGCGGCGAGCAACAGCAGGCCCGCGCTAAGCCAGAATTCAGTCATGGGTCTGTTCTTTATCCAGCAGTTTGGCGAGGCGCTCGCGTTCTTCAGGCGACAATTGCTCGGTCGAGGCCGCTACCGGCCCGCGACGACGGCGCACGATCAGCGCCAGCACCACGAAGCCCGAGGCCAGGAGGATGCCCGGGCCGAACCAGAGCAGCCAGGTGCGGCCGGTGAGCGCCGGCTTGTAGCGCACGAAGTCGCCATAGCGATCGACCATGAAATCGACGATCTGTTGGTTGCTCTTGCCTTCGCCGAGCATGCGGAAGATCTCCCGACGCAAGTCGGCTGCAATCGGCGCATTGGAATCGGCGATGTCCTGGTTCTGGCACTTGGGGCAACGCAGCTCCTTGGTCAATTGCTGGTAGCGCTCGCGCTCGGCGTCATCGCGGAACTGGTAGGTATCGATGGCGGCCCGGGCCACACCGGCCACGCCCAGGATCAGCACCGCCGCCGCCAGCCAGCGCCTCATGGCTTGGCCTCGTCGACCAGACCCTGGTACAGCGGCGCCAGTTGTTCACGCCAGACCGTGGCATCGACCACGCCCACGTGCTTGTAGCGGATGATGCCCTTGGCATCGATCAGGAAGGTTTCCGGTGCCCCGTACACGCCCAGGTCCAGCCCCAGGCTGCCCTGCTCGTCACGGATGTTCAGCTGGTAGGGGTTGTGGAAGTCGACCAGCCATTTCAGTGCCGCAGCGTTGTCGTCCTTGTAGTTGACCCCGTGGATGACCACGCCCTGCTCGGCGAGCTGGTTCAGATAAGGGTGTTCGACCTTGCACGACGGGCACCAGGTGGCCCAGACATTGACCAGTGCCGGGCGGCCCTGCAGGTCGGCCGGGGTAAGCGTGCGATCGCCCTGGACCGAGGCCAGCGAGAAGGCCGGGAACGGCTTGCCGATCATCGCCGAGGGCAGTTCGTCGGGCTTGAGGAACAGGCCCTTGTAGAGGAAGACCGCCATCAGCAGGAACACCGCCAACGGCAACACCATGATCCAACGCTTCATGCAGTTGCTCCAGACATGCCCAGGACATCACGCACCCGGGCCTTGACCTTGACGCGGTAGCGTCGGTCGAACGCCGCCAGGAAGCCACCCAGTGCGGTCAGCAGACCGCCCAGCCAGATCCAGCGGACATATGGCTTGATATGCACCCGTACCGCCCAGGCACCGTTGTCCAAGGGCTCGCCGAGGGCGACGTACAGGTCGCGGGTGAAGCCGGCGTCGATACCGGCCTCGGTCATCATCGACTGTTGCACGGTGTACAGGCGCTTCTCAGGGTGCAGCACGGTCACCTCGCGGCCGTCGCGGCTGATGCGCACGGTGCCCTTGTCGGAGATGAAGTTCGGCCCCTCGAAGTGCTGGGCGCCCTCGAACAGGAAGTGATACCCCCCCAGCTCCACGGTCTCGCCCGGCGCCATGCGCAGGTCGCGCTCGGCACTGTTGTTGCTCGACAGCACCACGCCCAGGGCACACACCGCCAGCCCCAGATGCGCCAGGTGCATGCCCCAGTAGCTGCGCGACAAGCCGCGCAAGCCTTTGGCCAGGCCCTTGTGGCGGGTCTTGTCGAGGATGTCGCGCACGCCCGCCAGCACCACCCAGGCGGCCAGGGCGAACGCGCTCAAGGCCGGCCAGTCGAAGTCGTCGACCAGCAGGCCGGCGACCGGCGCCAGCACCGCGCTGCCGACCAGCACCGGGGTCAACATGCCCACCAGCCATTTGCCCGGGGTGTCCTTCCAGCGCACAACCACGCCGATCCCCAATACCACCATCAGCAATGCCATCAACGGCAGGAACAATGCATCGAAGTAAGGCGGGCCGACCGAAAGCTTCGCCCCGGTCAGGGCATCGAGCACCAGCGGGTAGAGGGTACCGAGCAGGATCATCGACGCCGCCACCACCAGCACCAGGTTATTGGCCAGCAGCAGGGTCTCGCGCGACCACAGGGCAAAGCCCACCTGGCTCTTGACCACAGGGGCGCGCAGGGCGAACAAGGTCAGCGAGCCGCCGACCACGAACAGCAGGAAGACCAGGATGAACACGCCACGGGATGGGTCGGATGCGAAGGCATGCACCGAGGTCAGCACGCCGGAACGGACCAGGAAGGTCCCCAGCAGGCTCAGGGAGAAGGCAGCGATCGCCAGCAGCACGGTCCAGCTCTTGAATACCCCACGCTTCTCGGTGACCGCCAGCGAGTGGATCAACGCCGTACCTACCAGCCATGGCATGAAGGAAGCGTTTTCCACCGGGTCCCAGAACCACCAGCCGCCCCAGCCCAGCTCGTAGTAGGCCCACCAGGAGCCCAGGGTGATGCCGACGCCGAGGAAGGCCCAGGCGACGATGGTCCAGGGCCGCGACCAGCGCGCCCAGGCGGCATCCAGGCGCCCGCCCAACAGGGCGGCGATAGCGAAGGCGAAGGCCACCGAGAAGCCGACGTAGCCCATGTACAGCATCGGCGGATGGACGATCAGGCCGAAGTCCTGCAACAGCGGGTTGAGGTCGCGCCCGTCGGTCGGTACCTGGGGCAACAGGCGTTCGAACGGGTTGGAGGTGATGATCAGGAACGACAGGAAGCCCACGCTGATCATGCCCATCACTGCCAGTACCCGGGCCAGCATCACCTGCGGCAACTGGCGCGAGAACACCGACACGGCGAAGGTCCAGCCCCCCAGGATCAGCGCCCAGAGCAGCAGCGAGCCTTCATGCGCGCCCCATACGGCGCTGAACTTGTAGTACCAGGGCAAGGCGCTGTTGGAGTTGCTGGCCACATAGGCTACCGAGAAGTTGTCGGTCATGAAGGCATGGGTAAGGCAGGCGAAGGCGAACGCCAGGAAGGCGAACTGCCCCCACGCCGCCGGTCGTGCCAGGCTCATCCACAGGCTGTCGCCGCGCCAGGCGCCGAGCAACGGCACACTGGCCTGCACCACGGCAAAGCAGATCGCCAGGATCATCGACAACTGCCCGAGTTCGGGGATCACCAGGGCCGCATTCATGGCTTGGGCTCCGCGCCGGTGGCCGCCTGGCCGCTCTCCTTCAGGGCCTTGGTGACCTCGGGCGGCATGTATTTCTCGTCGTGCTTGGCCAGTACCTCGTCGGCCACCACCACGCCTTCGGCGTTGAGCTTGCCCAAGGCCACGATGCCCTGCCCTTCGCGGAACAGGTCAGGCAGGATGCCGCGGTAGGTGATCGGCACCGACTTGTTGAAGTCGGTGACCACGAAGCGCACGTCCAGCGAGTCGGACGAACGCTGCACCGAGCCCTTCTCGACCATGCCGCCTGCGCGGATGCGGGTATCGAGGGGCGCCTCGCCATTGGCGATCTGGGTCGGGGTATAGAACAGGTTGATGTTCTGCTGCAGGGCGCTCAGGGCGAAGCCGACGGCGATGGCCACGCCGACCAGCAGGCCGAGGATGAGGAACAGGCGTTTCTTGCGCTGCGGATTCACTGGTTGTTCTCCCGGCGCAGACGACGCGCCTCTTCTTGCAGGTAGCGGCGGCGGGCCAGCAGGGGCGCTGCGACATTGAACGCCAGCACTGCCAGGCAGATGCCATAGGCCGACCAGACATACAGGCCATGGTGCCCCATGGCGAGGAAATCACCGAAGGATGCGAAACTCATCAGGCGGCCCTCCGACCCAGGCTGTTCAGTACTTCCTCCCGCACCCAGCTGGCACGGGCTTCGCGCTTGAGCACCTCGAGGCGCATGCGCACCAACAGCACTGCGCCGAAGAAGCAGTAGAAACCGAGCGCCGTCAGCAGCAACGGCAGCCACATCTCGGCCGGCATGGCAGGCTTTTCGGTCAGGGTGAAGGTGGCGCCCTGGTGCAGGGTGTTCCACCACTCCACCGAATACTTGATGATCGGGATGTTCACCACGCCGACGATGGCCAGCACCGCGCAGGCCTTGGCCGCGCTGTCACGGTTACTGATCGCCTGCCCCAGGGCAATGATGCCGAAGTACAGGAACAACAGGATGAGCATGGAGGTAAGGCGTGCATCCCAGACCCACCAGCTACCCCAGGTCGGCTTGCCCCAGATCGCCCCGGTCACCAGCGCCACCGCAGTCATCCAGGCACCGATGGGGGCAGCGCATTGCAGGGCGACATCGGCCAGTTTCATCTTCCATACCAGCCCCACCACTCCAGCCACCGCCAGCAGCACATAGCACGACTGCGCCAGCATGGCGGCCGGCACATGGATGTAGATGATCCGGAAGCTGTTGCCCTGTTGGTAGTCCTGGGGCGCGAAGGCCAGCCCCCAGGTGATGCCGACCAACAGCAGAAGGACGGCGGAAACGGTCAGCCAGGGCAGCATGCGCCCACTGATCGCATAGAACCATTTGGGGGAGCCCAGCTTGTGGAACCACGTCCAGCTCATTTTCATCAGGGTACATCCAGGGTATTTGCCGGGCTTGGAAGCCCGGGACTCGTTATTCGCCGACGCTGATCTTCAGGCCGGCCGCGATCGCAAAAGGTGCCAGTGTCACCGCCAGGGCCGCCAGGCTGGCCAACCAGAGCAGATGGCCGGTGGCGGGCATATTCTGCAATGCCGCTTGCAAGGCGCCACTGCCCAGGATCAATACCGGGATATACAGCGGCAGGATCAGCAACGCCAGCAACAGGCCACCGCGCTTGAGACCGACGGTCAGCGCCGCGCCCACCGCGCCCAGCAGGCTCAGCACCGGTGTACCCAGCAGCAGCGAGCCCAGCAGTACCGGCAGGCAATTGGCGGGCAGGCCCAGCATCAGCGCCAGCAGCGGTGCCAACAATACCAGCGCCAGCCCGGAAAAGATCCAGTGCGCCAACACCTTGGCCAGCACCAGCATTGCCAAGGGATGCGGCGACAGCACCCACTGTTCCAGCGAGCCGTCCTCGAAGTCGCTGCGAAACAGGCCGTCCAGCGACAGCAGCACGGCCAGCAACGCGGCCACCCAGACCAGGCCTGGCGACAAGGTTTGCAACAATTGTGTCTCAGGCCCGACCGCCAGTGGGAACAAGGCGACGACGATCGCGAAGAACACCAGCGGGTTGGCCAGCTCCGCCGGACGACGACATAACAGGCGCGCCTCGCGGCGCAGCAACAGGATGAATACGCTCATGCCGCCCATTGCCCCAGGTTCAGTTCGCGGTAGCCGGAGGGCTTGCGCTCGAGGTTGTGGTGGGTGGTCAGTACTACCGTCCCCCCCTGCTCGCAGTGGGCCGCCAGGTGTGCCTCGAGCTGGGCCACGCCCTGCTTGTCCAGGGCCGTGAAGGGTTCGTCCAGGATCCACAACGGTGGGCTGTCCAGGTACAACCGGGCCAGGGCCACGCGGCGCTGCTGCCCGGCCGACAAGGTATGGCACGGCACATCCTCGAAACCCCGCAGGCCTACCGCAGCCAAGGCCTGCCAGATCGCCTCGGTGCTGGCCGGCTGGTGCAGGGCGCACAGCCAGGCGAGGTTTTCCTCGGCGGTGAGCAGGTCCTTGATGCCGGCGGCATGGCCGATCCACAGCAGGATACTGGCCAGGGCATGGCGCTGCTCGGCCAGCGGCTGGCCGCCCAGCAGGATCTGCCCGGCCGTCGGCTGCATCAGCCCGGCCAACAGGCGCAGCAGGCTGGTCTTGCCGCTGCCGTTGGGGCCGCTGATCTGTAGCATGTCACCGGGCCGCAACTGGAATTCCAGGTGCTCGAAGAGCAATCGCCAGTCGCGCTCGCAGGCCAGGCCTGTGGCTTGTAGGTGAAGGGTCACGGTTTCGCCTTATACAGGTTGGGCCCAGGCTCGCTGCTCGAAGGCGGCAGCGAACCTCGACCCAGTGTCTCAAGTCGCCCCAGCCACTGCCGTTATAGTGGCAATGGCGGACGGGCGGGCATTATTACATGCAACGTCCCGCTGCCAAGAGGGCTGGTCCGACAGGTTGTATACAATCATGACTGAAATCAATAGTCTCGGCGCACAAACCGTGCTGGGCCTGCAGGCCGGCAAGGCCGCGATGGCCGGCGAATTGCTGCGTCTGCTACAGCCTCAGCCGGGCTTGATGGCACCCGGCGAGACCGCCCGGGCCGATGTATTGTCGTTGCGCCAGGTCGGCCAGGACTTCCAATTGTTGCTGCGCCTGACCCTGGCCAACGGCAACCAGACCCAGCTGCAGGCCAGCGCCAGCCAGCCCCTGCCCCAAGGTAGCCAGGTAACCGTCACCCAGACCGAAGGCAACCGCCTTGCAATCCTCGTGCAGCAAGCCAATGCCGGCAACAGTGCGGCCCTCACCCGCCTCGATACAGCCCAGGTGCCGGTTGGCACCCTGTTGCAAGGCAAGGTGCTGACCAGCCAGGCCCTGCCGATGACCCCCGGCGAAGCGGCCAGCTTCCGTTCGCTGGTGAGTCTGCTCAACAGCCCCCAGGCCGGTGCTACCCTGACCATCGACAGCCCGAGGCCGTTGGCGGTGGGTAGCCTGCTCAGCGCCCTGGTACAGGGTGACCAGTCGCTGCGCTTCGTGCCTCTGGGCGGTCGCCAGGATCATCTGGCCATTACTCAAATGCTTGGTGCGCAGCAGAGCCGCCAGGCCTCGCTGCCGGGGTTGCTCGATGCCTTGCAACAACTGGCCCGCACCCCGAACGGCAACGGCGATCTGCGGGTCAGTGCCGAACGCCTGCTGGCCAGCCTTCCTGAGGCACGGCAACTGGGCGACGCCAAGGCCGTGGCCCAGGCGCTGCAAAGCAGTGGCGCCTTCCTCGAATCGAAGCTGCTGGCAGGGCTGGCAAGCGGCGTGGCAACGGACCTGAAGGCGCAATTGATTCGCCTGGTGGCCCAGGCCATGCCTTCTCTCCCTACCGGGACGCCCTTCAACCCAGCGGTGGCCAATACGCTGGCGCAGGCCTTTCCCGGTATGGCCCGAGGCGCCTTGGGCATGCTCGAGCGCAATACGCCCAAGCCTCACCCCGGCGCATTCCCTCTACCCTCGCGGTTGGTGAAGAACCTGGAAGAGGAAGGCGACCTGCAGCAGTTGCTGCGCCTGGCCGCCGCCGCCATCGCACGCCTGCAGGCCCATCAGCTGTCCAGCCTGCAGCAAACCGGCATCAACGAAAACGGCAACCTGCTGACCACCTGGCAGTCTGAAATACCGATCCGCCATAGCCAGGAATTCATACCCTTGCAGGTCAAGCTGCAACGCGAGGAAACGCCGGAGCAACAGGCCGACCCGCAACGAGAACAACGCGATCCGCTGGCGTCGTTGTGGCGTATCGAACTGGCATTCGACCTGCCACCGCTCGGCCCTTTGCAGGTCCAGGCACAGTTGAACCAGGGTCGGCTCTCAGGCCAGCTGTGGGCGCAGTTGCCCCAGACCGCGCAGCTGATCGAGCGTCAGTTGGGTGAGCTGCGCGAACGGCTGGTGGCCCGCGGCCTGGAGGTTGGCGACCTGGAGTGCCACCCCGGCACCCCGCCGCAAGGGGCACGCACACGCCTGGAACAACGTTGGGTGGATGAAAACGCATGAGCAGCAAGCAACCGCGCCAGGCCATCGCCCTGAGCTACGACGGCCAGCAAGCCCCGACCTTAAGCGCCAAGGGCGACGACGAACTGGCCGAGGCCATTCTTGCCATCGCCCGCGAGCACGAGGTGCCGATCTATGAGAATGCCGAGCTGGTGCGGTTGCTGGCGCGCCTGGAGCTGGGGGAACAGATCCCCGAGGCGCTGTACCTGACCATCGCCGAGATCATTGCCTTCGCCTGGCAGTTACGTGGCAAGGTGCCTGCGGGCTTCGATGACGCACCGCCGCCCGAGCGCGACGTCACGCCCACGCAGCTGCACCTGCCCTCATAGCGCGAAACTCATTGATCTGACAGAAACCTGTAGGAGCGGCCTTGTGCCGCGATGGGGCGCAAAGCGGCCCTAATATCGGCCATACCGGTTTCTCGGGCAAACCGTGCACATGAACTCAGGGCCGCTTCGCGCCCCATCGCGGCGCAAGGCCGCTCAGTAGAGGTTGATGGATCGCTTCACTCGCTGCGATGCAGCTTGCTCATCAGCTCCGCTTCGGCCTGGGTCAGGCCGCAGGTGCGGGTCAGCTCCTCGACGCTGGCCCCCATGCCCACCAGCTTGGCCGCCTGGGTGAAGGTCACGCTGTTGGGGTCGCGCTGTTCCAGTTGCTGGAGCTTGTCGGGCAACGGGGCGACCACCGCGCGCAATTCGTGGATCGCCTCGCCCATGCGCACAGTACCGTTCTGGTAGTCGTCCAGGCGCTTGGCCAGGTCCTTGATGCGCTGGTCACGCAGCGCATCGCCCTGGGCCTGCTGGGCGGCCAGCTCGCGCTGGCGCTTGCTGTAGTTGAGAAACAACCACAGGCTCAGCGCCCATAGCAGCGCCAGGAGAAGGACAGCAGCCTCGAAGATCAACTCAGATGTTCTCCAGCTCGGACCACTCTTCCTCGGTCATCATCTTGTCCAGCTCGACCAGGATCAGCAGCTCGCCATTCTTGTTGCACACGCCCTGGATGAACTTGGCCGACTCCTCGTTACCGACATTCGGCGCGGTTTCGATCTCCGATTGGCGCAGATAGACCACCTCGGCGACGCTGTCGACCAAGATACCGACCACCTGCTTGTCCGCCTCGATGATGACGATACGGGTGTTGTCGGTGACATCGCTGGGCATCAGGCCAAAACGCTGGCGGGTGTCGATCACCGTGACCACGTTGCCGCGCAGGTTGATGATGCCCAGCACGTAGCTCGGCGCACCCGGTACCGGCGCGATCTCGGTATAGCGCAGGACTTCCTGCACCTGCATGACATTGATGCCGTAGGACTCGTTGTCCAGACGGAAGGTTACCCACTGCAGGATCGGATCTTCGGAACCTTGTGCAGACGACTTTTTCATTCCCCTACCCCTTGAAATCCGCGCTCGGCGGTGTGTTCGGTCATTGGTGTTTGGCGTGCATCTGCTTGACGGCGCCGCTGGCGATCAACTCAGCCAGTTCGGCGACATCGAGCAAGGCACACATGTGTTCGATCACCGTGCCGGCCAGCCATGGGCGCTGCCCACGCTGGCTGCGCCACTTGATCTCGGCCGGGTCCAGGCGCAGGGAACGGCTGACCTGGTGCACGGCCAGCCCCCATTCATAGCCCTGGACGGAAATCACGTACTGCAGGCCCTGGCGGAAGTCCTCGCGGTAGCGGTCGGGCATGACCCAGCGCGCGGTGTCCAGTACCTTGAGGTTACCCGCCTGGCAGGTCAGAATGCCGAGGAACCAGTCTGGCTGGCCGAACAACGGAGTCAGTTCCTGGCCAGCCAGGCTGTAGATCGAACCCAGGCAGACCAGCGGCACGGCCAGGGTCAGGCCGGCGACATCGAACAACAGGCATTCGAACGGCTCGGCCGCCCAGGCCGGGCGCCCGTCGACAGCCTTGGGCGGCAGCACCGCGCCGGCTGATGGCAAGTGCACATCGACCAGGGGCGCCACAGGCGTGATCACCTCAGCTGCTTTTTCGGCCTCGCCCACGACCTCGGCGGGCACCGGTTCAAGCTCGACGGGTGTCAGCACCGAGGGCAGGACCTTGGCCTCGGGCTCAGCGAATGGCCGCAGCATTACAGGGGCATGGGCTTCACGCAGGGCGTCCTGTGCCTGTTCCTGGCGAACCGCCTCGGCAAATTCGTCGCTGGGAGCCGCCTCGGCCGGCTCCGGAACCGGGTCGAGTTCATGCGTGGCTTCCTGGAGCAGACCATCGAGGTAGGACTGCAGGGCCAGTTGCGGCTTGGTGGTGGTTTGCCGTGCGGAATTCATCAGGCCACCTGCAGTGCCGATTGTTGAGTGAGCAGATGCTTGAGCAGCGCCCGGTAAGCGATCAGGCCACGGCTCTTGCCATCGAACTGCGAAGGCGTGACCCCCGCCCGGCTGGCGTCGCGCAGGCGTGTATCAACCGGAATGTAGCCCGGCCAGACCTGTTCGCCGTAGTTGTCGCGCAGCACCTTGAGGGTGCCCAGCGACGCCTGGGTCCGCCGGTCGAACAGGGTCGGCACGATCTGGTAGGGCAAGGCCTGGCGCCGCGAGCGGTTGACCATGGCCAGGGTTCCAACCATGCGCTCGAGCCCCTTGACGGCGAGAAACTCGGTCTGCACCGGGATCACCAACTGCTGGCTGGCCGCCAGGGCGTTGACCATCAGCACACCGAGCAGTGGCGGGCTGTCGATCAAGGCGAAATCGAAGTCCTGCCACAGTTGCGCCAGACTCTTGGCGATCACCAGGCCCAGGCCACTCTGCCCCGGCGACTGGCGCTCGAGCACTGCCAGCGCGGTGCTCGAGGGCAGCAACGAAATACGCTCGTCGCTGGTCGGCAGCAGCAGTTGCCCGGGCAGGCCCTCGGGTACCGAGCCCTTGTGCAGGAACAGGTCGTAGCAGCTGTGCTCCAGGGCGTCGGGGTTGTGCCCGAAGTAGCTGGTCATCGAGCCGTGGGGGTCGAGGTCGACCACGACCACGCGCTTGCCCGCCTCGGCCAGCAAGCCGGCCAAGGCGATGGTAGTGGTGGTCTTGCCGACGCCACCTTTTTGATTGGCTACTGCCCAGACTCTCATAGGACGACTCATGACTCGTTGATGACGCTGCCCGCTGTGGGAACCGGCTTCGCCGCCCCCACAGGGATACGGTGCCAGAGAATTGACGAGTTACGGCCCCGCCACCGCTGCTGGCGTTGCCGGTGCACTTTGTGTGCCAGCACGGCGCAAAGCCGCATCTGGCGTGGCATTGGCGCTACCGGAACCGGTCAGGCTGCGACGCACCTCGAGGTTACGGGAAATCACCAGGACCACCCGACGGTTGCGGGCCCGGCCTTCGGCGGTGTCGTTGCTCGCCACCGGCTGGTACTCGCCATAGCCCACCGAGGCCATGCGTGCCGGGTTCACACCGTTCATGGCCAGCAAGCGGACGATGCTCGCCGCGCGCGCCGACGACAGTTCCCAGTTGGTCGGATACTGGGCCGTGCGAATCGGCAGGTTGTCGGTGAAACCCTCCACGTGTACCGGATTGGCGAACGGCTTGAGGATCTTCGCCACCTTCTCGATGAGGTTGAAGGCCACGTCGCTTGGCATGGCATCGCCACTGCCGAACAACAGCGACGAGTTGAGCTCGATCTCCACCCACAGCTCGTTGCCGCGCACCGTCATCTGGTCAGACTTGATCAAATCGCCGAATGCCTCGCGCACGTCGTCGGCAATGCTTTGCAACGGGTCCACACTGCTCTGCGCCAGGCCCGCATCGGTCTGCTCGCTGTCCTTGACCAGTGGTTCGGCCGGCTTGATGGTCAGCGGGCGTTCGTCGCCGATGGGGATCGGCTTCATGCTGCGCTCGGGGTCGTTGAACACGCCGATCAACGCCTGGGAAATAACCTTGTACTTGCCCTCGTTGATTGAGGAAATCGAGTACATGACCACGAAGAAGGCGAACAACAAGGTGATGAAGTCGGCGTACGACACCAGCCAGCGCTCGTGATTCTCATGCTCCTCGGTATGGCGACGACGGGCCATGGTCTACTCCATGAAGCCTTGCAGCTTCAGCTCGATCGAGCGTGGGTTCTCCCCTTCGGCGATCGACAGCAGGCCCTCCAGGAGCATCTCGCGATAGCGCGACTGGCGCAGGGCGATGGCCTTGAGCTTGTTGGCGACCGGCAGCAGGATCAGGTTGGCGCTGGCCACGCCATAGATGGTGGCGACGAACGCCACGGCGATGCCATTGCCCAACTGCGAGGGGTCGGCCAGGTTGCCCATCACATGGATCAGGCCCATGACCGCGCCGATGATGCCGATGGTCGGCGCGTAGCCGCCCATGCTTTCGAACACCTTGGCCGCCTGGATATCACGGCTTTCCTGGGTCAGGAAGTCGACCTCGAGAATGCTGCGGATGGCCTCCGGCTCGGCGCCGTCGACCAGCAGTTGCAAGCCCTTGCGCGCATAGGGGTCGGGCTCGGCATCGGCCACCCCTTCCAAGCCCAGCAGGCCTTCCTTGCGTGCGGTCAGGCTCCAGTTGACGACCCGGTCGATACCACCGGGCAGGTCCACCCGGGGCGGAAAGAAGATCCAGCGCAGGATCTGCAAGGCCCGCTTGAAGGCCGGCAACGGCGACTGCAGCAGCGCCGCCGCCAGGGTACCGCCCAGCACGATCAGGGCCGCCGGGCCGTTGATCAAGGCGCCGACATGACCGCCCTCGAGGAAGTTGCCGCCGACGATGGCGACAAAGGCGAGGATCAGGCCGATCAGGCTCAGCACGTCCATCAGATGCACGCCTCGACCAGGTGCTTGCCGATTTCGTCCAGGCTGTACACCGCGTCGGCCAGGTTGGCCTTGACGATGGCCATGGGCATGCCATAGATCACGCAGCTGGCCTCATCCTGGGCCCATACGGTGCTGCCGCCCTGCTTGAGCAGACGTGCACCTTCACGGCCGTCGGCCCCCATGCCGGTGAGCACCACCGACAGCACCTTGTCGCCATAGGACTTGGCCGCAGAACCGAAAGTGATGTCCACGCATGGCTTGTAGTTCAGGCGCTCGTCGCCCGGCAGGATCTTCACCGTGCCTCGGCCGTCGACCATCATCTGTTTGCCGCCTGGGGCCAGCAAGGCCAGGCCCGGGCGCAACACATCGCCGTCCTCGGCTTCCTTGACGCTGATCCTGCACAATTTGTCCAGGCGCTCGGCGAAGGCCTTGGTGAAGGCTGCCGGCATGTGCTGGATGAGTACGATCGGCGCCGGGAAGCTGGCCGGCAGCTGGGTGAGCACCCGTTGCAGCGCCACCGGGCCGCCGGTGGACGTCCCGATGGCCACCAGCTTGTAGGGCTTGCGCTTGGGCGCGGGCGCGTGGCTGCTGCCCGCCGCGCTGCGCGTCACCGGGGCAGCCGGAACGGCGCTGCGGGCCGGCGATGCGCTGCCCAGGCTGCTGGCCGGGGCATGGCTGGCGGGTGCAGGCGTTGGCGTCGCGATGGCCGTGGCATAGCCGCCGAAACGACGGTTGCTGCGCGACAGGGTGTGGACCTTCTCGCACAGCAACTGCCTGACCTTGTCCGGGTTGCGCGAGATATCCTCGAAGTTCTTCGGCAGGTAGTCCACTGCGCCGGCATCCAGCGCGTCGAGGGTGACACGGGCTCCTTCATGGGTCAGCGAGGAGAACATCAACACCGGCGTCGGGCAGCGCTGCATGATGTGGCGTACCGCGGTGATGCCATCCATCATGGGCATTTCGTAGTCCATGGTGATGACATCCGGTCGCAGCGCCAGCGCCTGGTCGATCGCTTCCTTGCCGTTGGTCGCAGTACCGACGACCTGGATCGTCGGGTCGGCCGAGAGAATTTCCGAGACGCGGCGGCGGAAGAAACCGGAATCATCCACCACCAGGACCTTGACTGCCATAAACACTCCATTAGGCGGCGCCACCGCCAGGGTGCGCCACCGAAATCAATAACGCCGCGCGGCGTAACGCTTGAGCATGCTCGGTACGTCGAGGATCAACGCAATACGACCGTCGCCGGTGATGGTCGCACCAGACATGCCCGGGGTGCCTTGGAGCATCTTGCCCAGCGGCTTGATCACCACTTCCTCCTGCCCCACCAGTTGGTCGACGACGAAGCCGATGCGCTGGGTACCGACCGAGAGGATCACCACATGGCCCTCCCGTTGCTCCTCGTGCACCTGGTCCTGGACCAGCCAGCGCTTGAGGTAGAACAGCGGCAGCGCCTTGTCGCGCACGATCACCACCTCCTGGCCGTCGACCACGTTGGTGCGCGACAGGTCCAGGTGGAAGATCTCGTTGACGTTGACCAGCGGGAAGGCGAACGCCTGGTTGCCCAGCATCACCATCAGGGTCGGCATGATCGCCAGGGTCAGCGGCACCTTGATGACGATCTTCGAGCCCTGGCCCTTGGCCGAGAAGATATTGATCGAGCCATTGAGCTGGGCGATCTTGGTCTTGACCACATCCATGCCCACGCCACGGCCGGACACGTCGGAGATCTCGGTCTTGGTGGAGAAGCCGGGGGCGAAGATCAGGTTGTAGCAGTCCGACTCGCTCAGGCGCTCGGCGGCGTCCTTGTCCATCAGGCCCTTTTCCACGGCCTTGGCGCGCAGTACGTTCGGGTCCATGCCCTTGCCGTCGTCGGAGATCGACAACAGGATATGGTCGCCCTCCTGCTCGGCGGACAACACCACATGGCCGGTACGCGCCTTGCCGGAGGCTTCGCGTTCGTCGGGCATCTCGATGCCATGGTCGACGGCATTGCGCACCAGGTGCACCAGCGGGTCGGCCAAGGCTTCGACGAGGTTCTTGTCCAGGTCGGTCTCTTCACCGACCAGCTCCAGGTTGATTTCCTTCTTGAGCTGGCGGGCCAGGTCGCGGACCAGGCGAGGGAAGCGGCCGAAGACTTTCTTGATCGGCTGCATGCGGGTCTTCATGACCGCGGTCTGCAGATCGGCGGTGACCACGTCGAGGTTGGAGACGGCCTTGGACATGGCCTCGTCGCCGCTGTTCAGGCCCAGGCGCACCAGGCGGTTACGCACCAGCACCAGCTCGCCGACCATGTTCATGATCTCGTCCAGGCGCGCGGTATCGACCCGCACGGTGGTTTCCGCCTCGCTGGCCACAGGCTTATCGCCAGCCGGTGCCACAGCGCGTGCCGGGGCCACGGGCTTGGCAGCGGCAGGCTTGGCGGCTGGGGCAGGCTCGGGTTTGGCGACCGGCTTGCTATCGGCCTTCGGTGCGGCGCTGGCGGCAGCGGGTGCGACAGGCGCCTGGGTGGCCAGCGCATCGCTGGAGAACTTGCCTTTGCCGTGCAACTGGTCCAACAGGGCTTCGAACTCGTTGTCGGTGATGTGCTCGCCGCCCGCCTCGGCAGGGGCTGCCGGGGCGGCAGGTGCGGCCGCACCCGCCAGCGCATCGGCGGCGAAGGTGCCCTTGCCATGCAGTTGATCGAGCAGCGCTTCGAATTCGTCGTCGGTGATTTCGTCGGATGCCGCAGGCGCCGAGGTGCTGGCCGCTGGTGTGGCAGCCACGACTTCAGGGGAGAACTGGCCCTTGCCGTGCAACTGGTCGAGCAGCGATTCGAATTCGGCATCGGTGATCTCGTCACCCTCGCCGCCCACGACCTCGCCCTGCATCTGCTCGGCGGCCTGGGCCTTGACTGCATCGAGGGAGTCGAGCAGCTGTTCGAATTCACTGTCGGTGATGTCCGGCTCGACCGCTGGCACTTCGGCCTCGGCCGCCACCGGCGCCTCGACGGCGGGCGCAGCGCTGTCGGCACCGGCAGGCTCGGCCAGGCGCGACAGCGCCGCCAGCAGTTCCGGCGTGGCCGGGGTGATGTCGCTGCGCTCGCGCACCTGGCCGAACATGCTGTTGACGGTATCCAGCGCTTCGAGGACCACGTCCATCAGTTCCGCATCGACCCGGCGCTCACCTTTGCGCAGGATGTCGAACACGTTCTCGGCGATATGGCAGCACTCCACCAGCTCGTTGAGCTGAAGGAAACCGGCGCCCCCTTTTACAGTGTGAAAACCGCGGAAGATCGCGTTGAGCAAGTCGGCATCTTCGGGTCGGCTTTCCAGCTCGACCAGTTGCTCGGACAATTGCTCGAGGATTTCGCCGGCCTCTACCAGGAAATCCTGGAGGATTTCTTCATCGGCGCCGAAGCTCATTGAACGTGCTCCTTAAAAACCCAGGCTGGACAGCAAATCGTCGACGTCGTCCTGACCGGACACGACATCTTCACGCTTATCGGCATGAATCTGCGGACCTTCACCCCGAGTCGGATGTTTTTCTTGATCTTTTTCAGCGCGCAGTTGCTGGTGGTCGTGTTCGATACCGGCAAAACGGTCCACCTGGCTGGCCATCAGCACCAACTTGAGCAGGTTGCTCTCCACCTCGGTGACCAGCGCGGTCACGCGCTTGATCACTTGGCCGGTCAGGTCCTGATAGTCCTGGGCCAGGAGAATGTCGTTGAGGTGACCGGCAACCTTGCGGTTACCCTCGACGCTGTGCGTCAGGAAACTGTCGACGCGCTTGACCAGCTCGCGAAACTCAGGCGCTGCGACTTCCCGGCGCATGAAGCGCTGCCAGTCGGCGCTCAGGCTCTGGGCCTCGGCCGTCAGGTCGTTGAGCACCGGCGTGCCGGCCTCGACCAGGTCCATGGTCCGGTTGGCCGCGCCCTCGGTCAGCTTGACCACGTAGGACAGGCGCTCGGTGGCATCGGTGATCTGCGAGACTTCCTCGGCCTGCGGCATGCGCGGGTCGATCTGGAAGCTGACGATTGCACTGTGCAGCTCGCGGGTGAGCTTGCCGACTTCCTGGTACAGGCCACGGTCACGGGTCTGGTTCAGCTGGTGGATCAGCTGCACCGCCTCGCCGAACCGGCCGCGCTCGAGGCTCTCGACCAGTTCCTGGGCATGTTTCTTCAGGGTCGTCTCGAACTCCCCGAGCGATGTATTCATTTGCTCCATGGCGCCCCCTGACGTGACTCAGCCGTTGACGCGTTCGAAGATCTTTTCGATCTTTTCCTTGAGCACCTGGGCCGTGAAAGGCTTGACCACGTAGCCGTTGACCCCAGCCTGGGCGGCTTCGATGATCTGGTCACGCTTGGCTTCAGCGGTGACCATCAGCACCGGCATGCCCTTGAGACGGTCATGGGCGCGTACCTTGCGCAGCAGGTCGATGCCGGACATGCCAGGCATGTTCCAGTCGGTCACAAGGAAGTCGTAATGGCCGTTTTCCAGCATCGGCAGCGCCGTGGTGCCGTCGTCGGCTTCTTCGGTGTTGGTGAAGCCAAGGTCACGCAACAGGTTCTTGATGATCCGCCGCATCGTCGAGAAGTCGTCAACGATGAGGATTTTCATGTCTTTGTTCAATTAGACCTCCAAGCAGTCTTTAACGCGCCCGGCCCCCGGGCGCGCGTTCAATCAATTCGGTACAACGTGCAACGACTGCGGCGAACCCTGGCTCAACGCGCCCGCCATTCTCCCAGGCGGCTGCGCAGGCGCGCCGCGCATTGGCTATGCAACTGGCTGACGCGCGACTCGCTGACCCCAAGCACCTCACCGATTTCCTTGAGGTTCAGCTCCTCGTCGTAGTACAGCGCCAGGACCAGGCGTTCGCGTTCCGGCAGGTTGGCGATCGCCTCGGCCAGGGCGGCCTGGAAGCGCTCGTCCTCCAGGTCCCGCGCCGGCTCCAGCTGGCCGCTGGCGCCATCCTCGTGCAGCCCTTCGTGCTCGCCGTCCTGCAGCAGGTCGTCGAAGCTGAACAGGCGGCTGCCCAGGGTGTCGTTCAAGATCCCGTAATAATCATCGAGACTCAATTGGAGTTCGGCAGCAACTTCATGATCTTTAGCGTCACGACCGGTTCTGGCTTCAACGGCACGGATCGCATCGCTGACCATACGGGTATTGCGGTGTACCGAACGCGGCGCCCAGTCGCCCTTGCGCACTTCGTCGAGCATGGCGCCACGGATGCGGATACCGGCGTAGGTCTCGAAGCTGGCGCCCTTGCTGGCGTCGTACTTGTTGGCCACTTCCAGCAGGCCGATCATGCCCGCCTGGATCAGGTCCTCGACCTGCACGTTGGCCGGCAGGCGTGCCAGCAGGTGATAGGCGATGCGCTTGACCAGCGGGGCATAACGCTCGACCAGTTCATACTGGGCATCGCGTGCCGCCCTGCTGTACATCTTGTAACCACTCGCATTCATAGTACCGGCCCTGCACTGGTGGGTTGCACCAGGCGCTCGACGAAGAACTCAAGGTGCCCACGCGGATTGGCAGGCAGCGGCCAGCTGTCGACCTTCTGCGCGATGGCCTTGAAGGCCAGCGCACACTTGGACCGAGGGAAGGCCTCGTAGACCGCCCGCTGCTTCTGCACCGCCTTGCGCACGCATTCGTCGTAAGGCACGGCACCGACGTATTGTAGGGCGACGTCCAGGAACCGATCCGTGACCTTGGTCAACTTGGCAAACAGGTTGCGCCCTTCCTGCGGGCTCTGCGCCATGTTGGCCAGGACGCGGAAGCGATTCATGCCGTAGTCGCGGTTGAGCAGCTTGATCAGCGCATAGGCATCGGTGATCGACGTCGGCTCGTCGCACACCACCAGCAACACCTCCTGGGCGGCACGGACGAAACTGACCACCGAATCGCCAATCCCTGCGGCGGTGTCGATCACCAGCACATCGAGGTTGTCGCCGATCTCGCTGAACGCCTGGATCAGGCCGGCATGCTGCGCTGGCGCCAGGTGCACCATGCTCTGGGTGCCGGAGGCCGCCGGCACGATCCGGACACCGCCAGGGCCCTGCAGCAACACATCGCGCAGTTCGCAGCGCCCCTCGATGACGTCGGCCAGGGTGCGCTTGGGCGAAAGGCCCAGCAGGACGTCGACGTTCGCAAGACCGAGGTCGGCGTCCAGCAGCATGACCCGCCGCCCCAGGTCAGCCAGGGCCAGGGACAGGTTCACTGAAACGTTGGTCTTGCCGACGCCGCCTTTACCGCCAGTCACGGCGATCACCTGTACGGGATGCATGCTACCCATGTTTGTTCTTTACCTTGTCTCGGGGCCCAGGCCACACAAGGGGTTGGAAAGCGCCCCTTTCGTGTAGGTACTTTGCGATGTCCATTCGTCAACCCACACGCTTGCCAGGGTTGTGGTAGAGATCAGCGAACATGTCGGCCATTGCCTCTTCGCTGGGCTCGTCCTGCAGCTGCACACTGACCGCACGACTGACCAACTGGTGCTTGCGCGGCAAGTGCAGGTCGTCAGGAATGCGCGGCCCATCGGTCAGATAGGCCACCGGCAATTCATGACTGATGGCAAGGCTCAGTACTTCACCGAGGCTGGCCGTTTCATCAAGCTTGGTCAGGATGCACCCGGCCAGGCCACAACGCTTGTAGCTGTGGTAGGCGGCGGTGAGCACCTGCTTCTGGCTGGTGGTCGCCAGCACCAGGTAGTTCTTGGCGGCAATGCCGCGCCCGGCGAGGGTCTCCAACTGCATGCGCAGGGCCGGGTCGCTGGCCTGCAGGCCAGCGGTATCGATCAGCACCACGCGCTTGCGCAGCAGTGGCTCCAGGGCCTGGGCCAGGGACTGGCCGGGGTCGACGTAGGTCACCGGTACATTGAGGATCCTGCCCAGGGTCTTGAGCTGCTCCTGGGCACCGATGCGGAAGCTGTCCATGCTCACCAACGCCAGCTGCTGGGCGCCATACTTGAGCACGTAGCGTGCGGCGAGCTTGGCCAGGGTGGTGGTCTTGCCCATGCCGGCCGGGCCGACCATGGCGATCACCCCGCCCTCCTCGATCGGTTCCACCTCGGGCACCTGGATCAGCCGCGCCAGGTGCGCCAGAACCATGCGCCAGGCCTGGCGAGGTTCTTCGATCTCGCCGGTCAGCTCGAGCACTTCGCGGGCGATGGGGCCCGACAGACCGATGCGCTGCAGGCGGCGCCAGAGGTTGGCCTGCTGCGGCTTGTTGCCCTGCAGCTGGCCCCAGGCCAGGGAGCCGAGCTGCACTTCGAGCAGCTCGCGCAGGCCCGAGAGCTCCGAGCGCATGGCGTCGAACAGGCGCGGGTCGACCGGTGCCGAGGCAGGCACGGCAGCCGGGGCCGGCGCATCGACATGGGGTTCTACCAGCGGTTCGGACGCGGTCAGCGAGAGGCCGGCGAACAATTGCCGGTTGCCTTCGTCACCTTCGTGGCGGCTGCTCAGTTCGGCCTGTGCGGTGGCAATGCGCGACTGGGTCTTGCGCAGCTCGTCCTCGAGCTCGATGTTCGGCACCCGCGGAGCCAGGGCGGACAGCTTGTAGTCCAGCGCGGCCGTCAACTCGACACCGCCGGCGATGCGCCGGTTGCCGATGATGGCGGCGTCGGCGCCCAGCTCATCCCGGACCAGCTTCATGGCCTGACGCATATCGGCGGCGAAAAAACGCTTAACTTGCATAACCCACTACCTCAGCCATTGGGGCCCACGGTGGCAACGATGGTGACTTGCTTGTTGTCAGGTATTTCCTGATACGCCAGAACATGCAAATTCGGTACAGCCAGGCGGCCGAATCGCGACAGCATGGCGCGGATCGGGCCGGCGACCAGGAGGATGGCCGGCAGGCCCTGCATCTCCTGGCGCTGGGCCGCCTCGATCAACGAGCGCTGCAGCTTCTCGGCCATGCTAGGTTCCAGGAGAACACCGTCTTCCTGGCCTTGCCCGGCCCTTTGCAGACTATTGAGCAAGATCTGTTCCAACCTTGGCTCCAGGGTGATCACAGGAAGCTCCGACTCAACGCCGACAATGCTTTGCACGATGGCACGGCACAATCCGACGCGCACTGCCGCGACCAGCGCGGCGGTATCTTGACTCTTGCCCGCATTGTTGGCGATCGCCTCGGCGATACTGCGGATGTCACGTACCGGAACCTGCTCGGACAGCAACGCCTGCAGGACCTTGAGCAAGCCCGACAAGGAAATGACACCCGGCACCAGTTCTTCAGCAAGTTTAGGCGAACCCTTGGCCAGCACCTGCAACAATTGCTGGACCTCTTCATGGCCGATCAGTTCATGGCAATGCTTCTGCAGGATCTGGTTGAGGTGGGTGGCCACCACGGTACTGGCATCGACCACGGTGTAACCCAGCGACTGCGCCTGGGCACGCTGGCCGACGTCGATCCATACCGCCTCCAGGCCGAACGCTGGGTCGCGCGCGGCGATGCCGTTGAGCGTCCCGAACACCTGCCCTGGGTTGATGGCCAGCTCACGGTCGGGGTAGATCTCGGCTTCGGCGAGAATCACCCCCATCAGTGTCAGACGGTAGGCACTGGGCTGCAGGTCGAGGTTGTCGCGGATGTGCACGGTGGGCATGAGGAAGCCCAGGTCCTGGGACAGCTTCTTGCGCACCCCCTTGATCCGCGCCAGCAACTGCCCGCCCTGGTTGCGATCGACCAGCGGGATCAGGCGGTAGCCCACTTCCAGGCCGATCATGTCGATGGGAGTCACGTCATCCCAGCCCAGCTCCTTGGTTTCCAGGGCACGTTGCGGCGAGGGCAGCAGGTCCTGCTGGCGCTGCGCTTCTTCCTGGGCCTTGAGCTTGGCCTGCTGCTGCTTGCGCCAGACCAGGTAGGCGCCGCCAGCGGCCAACCCGCCAAGGCCGAGGAAGGCGATGTGCGGCATGCCCGGGACCAGACCCATGACAATCATCAACGCCGCCGACACAGCCAGGGCCTTGGGCGAATCGAACATCTGCCGGTTGATCAGCTTGCCCATGTCCTCAGAGCTGGAGGCACGGGTGACCATGATCGCGGCGGCGGTGGACAGCAGCAGCGACGGCAGCTGCGCCACCAAACCGTCACCGATGGTCAGCAGGGCGTACACCTTGCCAGCCTCGCCGGCGGGCATGCCATGCTGCAGCATGCCGATGAGCATGCCGCCGATGAGGTTGATGAACAGGATCAGCAGGCCAGCGATGGCGTCACCGCGCACGAACTTGCTGGCACCGTCCATGGAGCCGTAGAACTCGGCTTCCTGGGCGACCTCGGCACGTCGGGCCTTGGCCTGCCCCTGGTCGATGAGGCCGGCGTTGAGGTCGGCATCGATGGCCATCTGCTTGCCGGGCATGGCGTCGAGGGTGAAGCGCGCGCTGACCTCGGAGATACGGCCGGCACCCTTGGTCACCACGACGAAGTTGATGATCATGAGGATGGCGAAGACCACGGCACCGACAACGTAGTTGCCGCCGATCACCACCTCACCGAAGGCCTGGATCACCTTGCCCGCGGCCTGATGGCCTTCGTGGCCGTGGAGCATGACCACGCGGGTGGAGGCGACGTTCAGCGCCAGGCGCAACAGCGTGGCCACCAGCAGGATCGTGGGAAACGCGGCGAAGTCCAGCGGGCGCAAGGCGTAGACGCACACCAGCAGGACCACGATCGACAGGGCGATGTTGAAGGTGAAGAAGACGTCGAGCAGGAAAGGTGGGATGGGCAACATCATCATTGCCATCATCACCAACAGCAACAGCGGCACACCGATGTTGCCCCGGCCGAGGCCGGCCAGGTTGTTTCGGGCGCTGTTGATGAGCTGGGTGCGATCCACCGGGAGTCCTCTATGAAGCAAAACTTTGACGCGATTGGGCGGTTTGGCGGTGGCTTTGCAAGAAGCCTTCCAACTTTAGATAGAAGGCAGTTGAGGTTCGTCTTGAGATAGTCGACGCCAATGAAATCCAGCGCCGCCCGCGCGGCGCATCGCGAGCTGGCGCTCGCTCCTACGTTTGTTTCGGGCCAGTCCATCCTGCGGGATTTTCGCGCGGACGCTTTGGTGCCAGACGCGAGATTGTGTCGTACGAACCAAGCGGTCGCGCGCGCCTGTCACAGGCGTTACTGGCCATAAACAAACGTAGGAGCGAGCGCCAGCTCGCGATGCGCCGCGCGGGCGGCGCTGGATATCACAGGCGCTGATGCCCTATCGCCCTACACCTCATTCATCCCGCCGCAGATCAGGCGGAATCGGCAGGTCAGGCTTGAGCGGCTCCGGCGCCTTGCCCTTGCCCGCCCGGTATTGGCGAATCTGGAACACATAGGCCAGCACCTGCGCCACGGCCAGGTACAACCCCGCCGGGATCTCCTGCTCGAGCTCCGTCGAGTAGTAGATCGCCCGCGCCAGCGCCGGCGACTCGAGAATCTGCACCTTGTGCTCGACCCCGATCTCGCGGATCTTCAAGGCGATGAAGTCGGTCCCCTTGGCCAGCAACAACGGCGCCGCCCCCCCCTTCTCCGGGTCGTACTTGAGCGCTACGGCATAGTGCGTGGGGTTGGTGATGATCACATCGGCATCCGGCACCGCCGCCATCATCCGCCGCTGCGACACCTCCCGCTGCAACTGGCGGATGCGCTGCTTGACCTCAGGCTTGCCCTCCGAGTCCTTGTACTCGTCGCGCACCTCCTGCTTGGTCATCTTCAGCTTCTTGTGCGTCTGCCACAGCTGGAACGGCACGTCCACCGCCGCGATCAGCAGCAAACCCGCCGCCATCCACAATGCACTCCAACCCACCACCTGGGCACTGTGGATGATCGCCTGCTCCATCGGCTCCTTGGCGATCGCCAGCAACGCCTGGCGGTCGTTGGCCAGCACCAGCAGTGCCACTACGAGGATCACGAAAAACTTGGCCAGGGCCTTGAGCAGCTCGGTCAACGAGTTCATCGAGAACATGCGCTTGATCCCCGAAAGCGGGTTCATGCGGCTGAACTTCGGCTGCAACAGGCTGCCGGAGAACAGGAACCCGCCCAGGGCGACCGGCGCGATGAGGGCGATCACGAACAACAGGATCAGGACCGGCTGAACGGCCCAGATCGCCATCTTGCCCGAGGTGAGCAGGAATACCCCCATGGCGCTTTCATCCACCAGCACTTCGCGGGGCAGGCTGAAGTTCAGGCGCATCAGGTCCAGCAGTGTCTCCCCCAGGTAGCCGCCGAACGCCAACAGCCCGCCGGCGCCGCCCAGGGTCACCGCCACGGTGTTGAGCTCCTTGGAGCGGGCGATCTCGCCTTTCTCGCGCGCATCGCGCTTGCGCTTGTCCGTGGGCTCTTCTGTCTTGTCCTGACCGCTTTCGCTCTCTGCCATGTTCAGCGCGCCCGTGCCAGTTCACGCAGCCATTGCAGCGCTTCGCTGGCCAATGCCTGGTAATGGGAAAGGACATCGGCGAGGCCGACCCAGAAGATGCCCATGCCCAGCACCAGGGTCAGCGGAAAGCCGATGGAGAAGATGTTCAGTTGCGGCGCCGCCCGGGTCATCACGCCGAAGGCGATGTTGACCACCAGCAGCGCCGTGATCGCTGGCAGGATCAGCAACAGCCCCGCGCCGAATACCCAGCCCAGGCGCCCGGCCATCTCCCAGAAATGATTGACCACCAGGGCATTGCCCACTGGCAGGGTGGTGAAGCTTTCGGTCAGCACCTCGAACACCACCAGGTGGCCATTCATCACCAGGAACAGGATGCTCACCAGCATGGTCATGAACTGGCTGATCACCGCCACGTTAACGCCGTTGGCCGGGTCGACCATGGACGCGAAGGCCATGCCCATCTGCACCGCGACGATCTGCCCGGCCACCACGAAGGCCTGGAACAGCAACTGCAGCGCAAAGCCGAACAACGCACCGACGATGATCTGCTCCCCGCACAACAGCACGCCACGCAGGCTCAACGGGTCGAACTCGGGCAACGCCGGCAGGCCTGGGACGATCACCACGGTGATCGCCAGGGCCACGTACAGGCGAATGCGCATCGGCAGCATGCGCGTGCCGAAGATCGGCATGGTCATCAACACCGCGGCCACCCTGAACAGCGGCAGGATGAAGGTGGCGACCCACGTGCCGATCTGCGTGTCGGTCAGCTCCAGCATGGGGGCCTCAACCGATCAGCTGCGGGATGCTGGTGTACAGGCCAATGAAGTACTCCATGAACTTCTGCACCAGCCAGGGCCCGACGACGATCAGCGTCACCAGCATCACCAGCAGGCGCGGCAGGAAGCTCAGGGTCTGTTCGTTGATCTGCGTGGCGGCCTGGAACATCGCCACCACCAGGCCGACCAACAGGCTTGGCACCACCAGCACCGCGACCATCAGGGTGGTCAGCCAGAGGGCATCGCGAAACAGGTCTACGGCCACTTCAGGTGTCATGCAAGGCTCTCCTTGGCGGCGTCACACGCCACCGAAACTGCCGGCCAGGGTACCCATGATCAGCGCCCAGCCATCGACCAGCACGAACAGCATGATCTTGAACGGCAGCGAGATGATCAGCGGCGACAGCATCATCATGCCCATGGCCATCAGTACGCTGGCCACCACCATGTCGATGATCAGGAACGGGATGAAGATCATGAAGCCGATCTGGAATGCGGTCTTCAGCTCCGAGGTGACGAACGCCGGCACCAGGATGGTCAGCGGCGCCTGCTCGGGGCTGGCGATGTCGGTGCGCTTGGACAGGCGCACGAACAGGTCCAGGTCGCTCTGCCGGGTCTGCGCCAGCATGAAGTCCTTCAACGGCCCCTGGGCCTTGTCGATTGCCTGCTGGGCCGTCAGCTGTTCGTTCAGGTAGGGCTGCAGGGCATCCTGGTTCACCCGGTCGAACACCGGCGCCATGATGAACAGCGTCAGGAACAACGCCATGCCGGTGAGCACCTGGTTCGAAGGCGTCTGCTGCAGGCCCAGGGCCTGGCGCAGGATGGAGAAGACGATGATGATGCGGGTGAAGCTGGTCATCAGGATGACGAACGCCGGGATGAAGCTCAGCGCCGTCATGATCAGCAGGATTTGCAGGCTGACCGAATACTCCTGCTGCCCGTCCGGCCCGCTGGAGAGGGTGATGGCCGGCACCGACAACGGGTCGGCGGCCACCGCCAAAGGCGCAGCCAGCAGCAGCGCGAGCGGCAACAAGGTGCTCAACAGGATGCGCAGGGCGCCACTCATCACGTCTTGTCCTTCTGGTCCTTGCCCATCAGCTCGAGCAACCGCTGGGCGAACTCCGGCGTAGCCGGGCGGGCACCGGCGGGCACCTCCACGGGTTCTGCCAGCACATGCAACGCCTCGATGCTGCCGGGGGTATGGCTGATGAGGATCTGCTCCTTGCCCACCTGCACCAACAGCAGGCGGTCACGCGGGCCGATGGCGCGGCTGCCGACGATCTCGATGACCTGGGTGCCGCGGGGCGCTGCGCCCTGCATGCGGCGCAGCAGCCAAGCGAGGAAGAAGATCAGGCCAACCACCAGCAACAGGCCGAAGACCATCTGCGCCAGCTGCCCTCCCAGGCTGCCGGGGCTGGCCGGCGTCGGCGCGCCCGCCTGGGCCGCCGCGATCACCGCCTCGCTGGCCAGCAACGTACCGAGGGCCGTCAGGCCCCGCATCGCGCCCTTCACTCAGCGCAGCTTCTTGATGCGTTCGCTGGGGCTGATCACGTCGGTCAGGCGGATGCCGAACTTCTCGTTGACCACCACCACTTCGCCATGGGCGATCAGGGTGCCGTTGACCAGTACGTCCAGCGGCTCGCCGGCCAGGCGGTCGAGTTCGATCACCGACCCCTGGTTGAGCTGCAGCAGGTTGCGGATGCTGATCTCGGTGCTGCCCACTTCCATGGAGATGTTCACCGGGATATCCAGGATCACGTCCAGGTTCGGCCCTTCCAGGCTGACGTTGTCGCTGGGCCGCGGGGAGCTGGCGAACTCTTCCATGGGCAGGCGACCGGCGCCCGGCTTGCCGCTGTCGGCCGCCAGCAGCGCGTCGATGTCGGCTTGGCCGGCGTTGCCGGTTTCCTGCAGGGCAGCCGCCCACTCATCGGCCAGGGCCTGTTCCTCCGGGGAGGTGATCTCGTTTTCGTTAGCCATGATGTCCTCGACAGGCATTCAATTCGGAAATAGCGACCGGCACGCCGTCAGCGGCGTTCGATCGGGTCGATGATCTGCAGCGACAAGGTGCCCTTGTGCGAGCCCAGGCGCGCCTTGAACGACGGCACGCCGTTGGCCCGCAGCACCAGGTGCTCGGGCAGCTCGACCGGGATCACATCGCCCGGCTGCATGTGCAGGATGTCGCGCAGCTTCAGCTGGCGACGGGCCACGGTGGCCGACAGCGGCACGCTGACGTCCAGCACGTCCTCGCGCAGGGCCTTGACCCAGCGTTCGTCCTGGTCGTCCAGGTCGGACTGGAAGCCCGCATCGAGCATCTCGCGCACCGGTTCGATCATCGAGTACGGCATGGTCACGTGCAGGTCGCCGCCACCGCCGTCCAGCTCGATGTGGAACGTCGACACCACCACCGCCTCGCTGGGGCCGACGATGTTGGCCATGGCCGGGTTGACCTCGGAGTTCATGTACTCGAAGTTGACCGGCATGATCGCCTGCCAGGCTTCCTTGAGGTCGACGAAGCACTGGTCCAGGACCATGCGCACCACCCGCAGCTCGGTCGGGGTGAACTCACGCCCCTCGATCTTGGCGTGCCGCCCGTCGCCGCCGAAGAAATTGTCCACCAGCTTGAACACCAGCTTGGCGTCGAGGATGAACAGCGCGGTACCACGCAGCGGCTTGATCTTGACCAGGTTCAGACTGGTCGGGACATACAGCGAATGCACGTATTCGCCGAACTTCATCACCTGCACGCCACCGACCGCCACGTCGGCAGAACGACGCAGCAGGTTGAACATGCTGATGCGGGTGTAGCGGGCGAAGCGCTCGTTGATCATTTCCAGGGTCGGCATGCGTCCGCGGACGATCCGGTCCTGGCTGGTCAGGTCATAGCTCTTGACGCCGCCGGGTTCGCTGGCGCTTTCGGTTTGTACCAGCCCATCGTCGACGCCATGCAAGAGGGCGTCGATTTCATCCTGGGACAGCAGGTCCTGCACGGCCATCTGGGGCTCCTACTGCAATACGAAATTGGTGAACAGCAACTGGTCGATGACCGGCTTGCCGACTTCCTTCTGCGCCACTTCCTGGACCACCGCGGTAGCCTTCTGGCGCAGCATCTCCTGGCCCACCGAACTGGCAGCCAGGGTGTCGAAGCCTTGACCGGAGAACATCATCACCAGGTTGTTGCGAATGACCGGCATGTGCACTTTGAGCGCATCCAGGTCGGCCTGGTTGCGACCTTGCAGGGTGATGCTCACCTGCATGTAGCGCTGGCGCCCGTTCTGGTTGAAGTTGACCACGAAGGCCGGGGCCAGGGGTTCGTAGATCGCCGCGGGCTTGGCGTTGGCCTGGGCAGGGTCGGCCGCCGGGGCCGACTCGCTCTTGTGCATGACGAACCAGGTGGCGCCCACGGAGAGACCGACCGCCAGGAGCAGGGCCAACACCAACAACAGGATCAGCTTGAGTTTGCCTTTTGTGGCGGGGTCTTTGACTGCTTCGCTTTTCGCCATGCCAATAATCCGTCGTCCATCGGGGTTTCAAGGGAGGATGACGGGGGTTGAGCAAGTGTTATGCCAGATTTGATGCGGCGCTTATCCGGCAGATGGCAGATCCGGCCCTATCGCCGGCAAGCCGGCTCCCACAGGTACGGTGGCGCCTCCGAAAACAGCGCTGGACAGGTGGGAGCCGGCTTGCCGGCGATGGGGCCGGTTAGGGCCAGGAAGGAATGTCAGGCGTAATAGTCCACCGCACTGTCGCCGATGACCACCTGCGGCTCGATCGGCCGTGACGCCTCGGCCACTTCACCCTCCTCGCCGCCCCCGGCCATGGCACGCCGCGCCGCGACGCCCGAGAGGTTCGAACCGTCCTGCTGTCCCGGCTGTTGCTGCTGCCCACGGGACTGGTCGGCGACATTCACGTCCGGCTGCGCCAGGCCTTGCTGGGCGAACAGTTCACGCAGGCGATGCACCTGGCTGTCCAGCGCGTCGCGCACACCGGCATGGCCGCTGATGAAGGTGACCTGGGTGGATTGGTCCGTCGCCACGTTGACGCGGATGTCCAGCCGGCCGAGCTCGGCGGGTTCGAGCTGGATATCGGCGGATTTCAGGTTCTGGCTGGACAGGTACATCACCCGGTTCACCAGCCCTTCGGCCCAAGCGTTCTGGTTCATCGGCAACGGCTGGTGCAGCGGGCTGGCCGGCACGGCGTTGGCGGTTTTCGGCGTGGCGGCCTGGGTCAGGCTGGCCAACCGGTCGGCGAAGTCATCGACGCGGGTGTCGCTGCCGGCTCCCTTGATGTCCTTCAGGCCATCTTCGAGCAGTTCGCCGAACGCCTTGTCGCCCGGCTGCGACTGGCCACGCTCGGCGTCCACCGGGTCGACCAGGTTCGCCAAGGTATTGACGGCAGCCTGGCCGTCCTCGACCTGGGCGGCATTGTCTGGGGAGGCGGCATGGGTGGACGTCGTACCCTTGGCCTGGGCGCTGTGCTCCAAGGCCAGGCGCAAGGTCGGCAGGTTGGCCAACGGGTCGGCTTCGGGATCGAACGGCTCAGCGCTTGCCTCTTCTTCGGGCGAAGGCTCGGCAGGTGACTGGACAGCCGCCTGCAACACAGGCGCCACCGCTTCGGCCTGGGCCTGGATCAACTGCGCACCGGGTTGCGCGTCGGTGACCTGGCCGGCCACCAGGTTGGCATCGAGGGGGCTGCTATCGCCAGCGCCTTGCGTCTGTTCGGAAGCTGGCAAGGTATTGCCGGCTTCGGCAACCGGTTGCGCTTCCTTCGGCTGCTCCTTGCCGCCGGCGGCCTCGTCGCGCGTGTCCTTCGGCTTGGCCTGGGCCGCCTTGCCATCGCCCCCTTGGCGCGCCATCACCTGGCCGAAGCCATCCCCCGCCTGATTGCCCGCCGATTGCGGCTTGTCGGCCGTCGCGGCGCTGGCGCGTGACGGCTTGGCCAGGGCATTGGCTTGCAACAGTGGGTTGGGTGCGACAGGCATTGAAAGGTCTCCGCGCCGGAAATCGTGAAATCGTCCAGGCAAAGACAGGCAAGACTCGCGCCAGGTTTGCTCAGCCAGCGGAAATACGTTGTCGCTCACTGCGATAGAAGCGCTGCACCTCCAGGTATTCCTGGTCGATGCGGTTGATCAGGTCCTCGATTCCATACAAAGGTCGCTGCCGCACCCGCTCCTCGAGCTGGCGGCACAACTCGGCGAGCCCGACCGCCCCCATGTTGCTGCTGCTACCTTTGAAGCTGTGCGCGGCCTGGCCCAGTTCCTCGGTGCTCTTGGCCCCATGCAGCTGGTTCAGGCGTCGCTCGGAGTCTTCGAGGAAGGTTTCCAGCAATTGCAGGTAACCATCCTCCATGACCTCTTGAAGATCCGCGAGGACCTTCTGGTCGATATGCATGTCAGTCACTTGTTCACTCCCTTGATCAAGCTCGATCGTACCTGCCTGGGCAGGGCCCGCGCCGAACACCTACCAGCAGAATACCACTCGTGCGCAACGACCGCCCTCCAGCCATTCGGCGCCCTGGCAGAGGCTGCGGACCAATTGTACGCCCCGCCCGCTCAACCCATGTTCCGCTGGGTGGCGGGACAACACCCGTGTCACGTCGAAACCTGCGCCACTGTCGCGTACTGCTACTGTCAGACGGCCGCCTGCAGGCAAGGGTTCAACTTCCAGGTCGATGCGTACGAAGCCGTCCAGCGCTTGCCCCAGGCGCAGGTTGCGCTGGCGGTAGTACTCGGCGAACCCCTGGGCATCGTGCTTGAGCCGTGAATCCAGGCCCAGCACCCCATGTTCGAGTGCATTGGTATACAGCTCGCTGAGGACGGTATGCAAGAGCCCACTGCTTGGCCGCAGGCCGTGGATTTCCTGCAACAGCTGTACTAGGTATGGCACGGGATTGAAACGTTTCAAGCTCTCGGCCTGCAGCTCGAAATGCAGCGACCAGTTCAAGGGGCTGCCATGGCCATTGTCAGCGTAGCCCGCCGGCACCGGCACCTGCCGTTGCGGCTCGACCATGGCGATGTCGCACAGGCTGATATCGTCTCGCCGGCGCCCACCGAAACGCTCCAGGGCGCCCATGACATCGTCGAGCAAGCACGCAGGGTCATGATTACCTGCCAGAACCGCCTGCAAGCGCGATACACCGAACAACCGATCCTGATCGTCACAGGTGTCGACCACGCCGTCAGACAGCAACAGCAGCCGCTCGCCGACTGCCAACGGCAACACCTCGGTACTGTCGTCGAACCGCTCCGGCGCCAGGATACCCAGCGGCAGGTGGCGGGATACCAGCGAGGCCAACACTTCACCGGTGGCCGACAGGTGATAGGCGTCCGGCATGCCGCCGCTCCACACCTCCACCCTGCCACGCTCGAAGCTCAGGTTGAGCATCACTGCGCAGCAGAACATGTCCACCGGCAGGATGCTCTTGAGCTTGGCGTTCATCTCGCGCAGCGTGTGCGCCACACCATAGCCCTTGGCGCTCATGCCATAGAACACTTCTGCCAGCGGCATCGCGCCGATCGCCGCAGGAAGGCCATGGCCGGTGAAATCGCCGAGCAGCACCTGCATATCACCGCAAGGGGTAAAGGCAGCCAGCAGCAGGTCGCCGTTGAACAAGGCGTAGGGCGATTGTCGGTAACGAATGTTGGGCGCACGCAGGCAACCGGAATGCGCCACCTTGTCGAACACAGCCTTGGCCACGCGCTGTTCGTTGAGCAGGTGATGGTGATGCCGGGTGATCTGGTCGCGTTGCTCCAGTACCGTGGCATGCAGGCGACGCAAGCGGTCCATGGCGCGGATCTTGGCGCCCAGGATCACGGCACTGTAGGGCTTGGCCATGAAATCGTCGCCGCCGGCCTCCAGGCAGCGCACCAGGGCGTCTTCTTCGTTCAACGAGGTCAGGAAGATGATCGGCACGAAGGCCTCGCCGGCCAGCGCCTTGATCCGCCGCGCCGCTTCGAAGCCGTCCATGACCGGCATCAGCGCGTCGAGCAACACCAGGTGGGGGCGCTGTTCGGCGAACATTGCCACGGCCTGCTCGCCGTTCTGCGCGGTGAAGACTTCATGCCCCTGACGCCGGACGATCTGCGCCAGCAATAGCCGATCCGCCGCGCCATCCTCGGCAACCAGCACGCTCAGCGCCCGTTCGGCCGGCATGATGGGCTCAGCTGATATCGAACAGTTTTTCGAAGTTGGAGATGGCGAGGATCTTGCGCACGTCAGGGCTGGTGTTGATCACGCTGATGCAGGCATCTTCGCCGCCTTCGTGGTCACGCAACAACAGCAGCATGCCCAGGGCGGAGCTATCGAGGTAGGTGGCATCCTTGAGGTCGACGACCACCGAGTCCGGGCGAACAGGCTGGCGTTCGTAGGCATTGCGAAACTCCTGGTGCCTGCCGAAATCGAAACGGCCCGTGACCTTGATCGTCAGTTTTTTCTCGTCCTTTGAAAAATCGGACTCCACAGCCATGCCAGCGATTCCTTCGATGAAGATGGCGAATACGATCCTAGAAGGTTTAGCAGCCCGGCCCGGAGCCTGCAAGTTGGGTTTGCGGGGGCCTTGCAGACCCAATCGCGGGACAAGCCCGCTCCCACAGGTTGTACTGTCCGCAAAAAGTTGGTGCCTTCATCCAGGCTCGGCGCTTCACCTTGCCTGTGGGAGCGGGCTTGTCCCGCGATTGGGCCGAAACGCGTTACAGATGCCGCTCGCGCGGCAGGCGCTGGGACAATTCATCCAGCAACTTCTGCTCGCGCTTGTCCTCGGCACGCCGGGCCTCGTCCTGGTAGCGCTGCACCAGCTTGCGCAGCCCCTCTACGCGGGCGTGAGCCTGCTGCCAGGTGTCTCGGGCATTGTTGAGGTTGTTCTGGTGCCAGGTCAGGCTCTGGCGCTGCTGGGTCATGGCGGTCTCCAGCTGCCCCAGGAAGCGCTGGTAGTTGACCAGCCAGTTGCCGTTCACCCCTTGCCCACCACGGTCGATCCACTGCAGCTGGTAGTCCTCGCGAAAACGCTCGAGCTCGGTCAGCTTGGCCTGGGCCAGGGCCACCTGCTGCTGGAAATGCCCCAGGCGCTGGGCGGCCTTGCGCTCAGCCTCCTCGGCCATGTCCACCACCGGCGCCAGGCGCGCGGCTCGACTGGGCAGCCCCATGACCTATCAGCCTCCCACCGGCGCTGCGAAGATTCCGTGAAGCTGCTCGCGGCTCTGTGTCATGCCGACATTCTCCTGCAACCCCTGGCGCAGGAAGCCCACCAAGCGCGACTGCAAGGCGATGGCCTGGTCGGTTTCCGGGTCGCCGCCAGCGACATAGGCACCCACGCTGATCAGGTCGCGGCTTTGCGACAGGCGCGACCACAGCTGCTTGAACTTTTGCGCCTCGCGCAGGTGCTCGGCATCGACCACCTGGGGCATGACCCGGCTGATCGACGCTTCGATATCGATGGCCGGATAATGCCCCTCCTCCGCCAGCCGCCGGGACAGCACGAAATGGCCGTCGAGCACGCCCCGCGCCGAGTCGGCGATGGGGTCCTGCTGGTCGTCACCTTCGGACAACACGGTATAGAACGCGGTGATCGAACCACCGCCGGGCTCACCGTTGCCGGCCCGCTCCACCAGCTTGGGCAGCTTGGCGAACACCGACGGCGGGTAGCCACGGGTCGCCGGCGGCTCGCCGATGGCCAGGGCGATTTCCCGCTGGGCCTGGGCGAAACGGGTCAGCGAGTCCATCAGCAGCAGCACGTTCTTGCCCTTGTCGCGGAAATACTCGGCGATACGTGTGCAGTACATGGCCGCGCGCAAGCGCATCAAGGGGGCATCATCGGCGGGCGATGCCACCACCACCGAGCGCTTGAGCCCTTCTTCGCCGAGGATATGCTCGATGAACTCCTTCACCTCGCGGCCCCGTTCGCCGATCAGCCCGACCACGATGATCTCGGCCTCGGTGAAGCGGGTCATCATGCCCAGCAGGACCGATTTACCTACGCCGGTGCCGGCGAACAGGCCCAGGCGCTGCCCCCGGCCAACCGTGAGCAGGCCGTTGATGCTGCGAATGCCCACGTCCAGCGGCTGGCTGATCGGGTCACGGTTGAGCGGGTTGATGATCGGGCCGTCCATCGGCACCCAGTCCTCGGCCTTCATCCCACCCTTGCCATCCAGGGCGCGACCGGCACCGTCGAGCACACGCCCGAGCATACTCATGCCCATGGGCAGGCGGCCGCCCTCGTCCAGCGGCACCACCCGGGCCCCAGGGGCGATACCGGCGACGCTGCCGACCGGCATGAGGAAGATCTTCGAACCGGCAAAGCCCATCACCTCGGCCTCGACCTGGACCGGGTGGTGGCTGTCGTCGTTGATCACCAGGCAACGCCCGCCCACGGCAGTGCGTAGGCCCTCGGCCTCCAGGGTCAGGCCGACCATGCGCAGCAGGCGGCCCTCCACGATCGGCTGGTCCGGCAGCTTCACCGCCCCGGCGTAGCTGCCAAGGCGCTTGGCGAAGCTGGTGCGCTCAAGACGCATCGCCGTGCTCCAGGTCCACCGAGAGGTCCGGCGCGGCCGGGTGCAGGCCTTGCTCGTGCAACTGGTCGAACAATTGCGCCACGGCTTTCTCGATACGCGTCTCCATGGTCGCGTCGATGCGGCTGTGCAGCGTTTCGATGCGGCAGCCCCCTGGCAGCAGGGCCTCGTCCTCGAGCAGCTTCCAGCGCTCCTCGTGGCGCTCGCGCAGGGCCTTGATTTGCTCGAAGTCCTGGGGGTTGAGGTGGATACGGATGTTCTCGGCGCCCATCGGCAACAGCTTCAGCGCCTCGCGCAGCACGTGGGTGATCTGGCTCGAGTCGCTGTGCAGCTCGCGGCCGATCACCTGGCGCACCATGTGCGCCACCAAGTGCACCAGACCTTTTTCGATCTCTTCGTCCTGCTCGGCGATCGGCTCGAGCAGGTGGCCCATCAAGCGCTCCAGGCTACCCAGCTTGGCGGCCAGGGCCGCTTCGGCCTCCTGCCGCACCTTCAGTTGGGTACTGTGGAAGCCCTCGCGCTCGCCGGTGGCGAAGCCTTCGTTGTAGGCCTCCTGGCGAATGGCCTCGAGCTCCTCGAGGGTCAGCGGCTGGACATCTTCCAGCGGCACTTCCTCGACTTCCTCCTCGACGACCTCCGGCTCAGGTTCAGGCTCCGGCTCAGGTTCCGGGTCGAAGCTGGGCAGCGGCCAGACGTCGACACCCTCGAGGTCGCGGGCGCGGATCAGGTCGCTGGGGTGGGATTCTTTGGTGGGCATGTTCTTCAGGTACTCATCAACGAGCAACGCCATTTGGTGTAGGAGCGGCCTTGTGCCGCGAAAGGGCTGCGAAGCAGCCCCTGGATTTCAGCGTTTTTGCATAGATTGCCGGGGCTGCTTCGCAGCCCTTTCGCGGCACAAGGCCGCTCCTACAGGGGTTGGCGCAGACTGGATCAGATCATTTCCTCGGCGCCCTTGCCGCCGAGCACGATTTCGCCCGCCTCGGCCATGCGCCGTGCGATGGTGAGGATTTCCTTCTGCGCCGCCTCGACATCGCTGACCCGCACCGGGCCTTTGGCCTCCAGGTCGTCGCGCAGCAGCTCCGAGGCCCGCTTGGACATGTTGCGGAAGATCTTGTCCTTGACCTTCTCGTCGGCCCCCTTGAGCGAAACCACCAGCACATCGGAGGACACCTCGCGCAACAGCGCCTGAATACCACGGTCGTCCACGTCGGCCAGGTTGTTGAAGACGAACATCAAGTCTTCGATCTGCTCGGACAGGTCGCCGTCGATCTCGCGGATCGAGTCCATCAGCTGGCCTTCCACCGAACTGTCCAGGAAGTTCATGATGTCGGCTGCGCGCTTGATGCCGCCCAAGGTGGTACGCGCGGCGTTGGAGTTGCCGGAGAACTGCTTCTCGAGGATCTGGTTGAGCTCCTTGAGCGCCGCCGGCTGCACAGTGTTGAGCGACGACACGCGCAGGATGATGTCCAGGCGCACCTTGTGGTCGAAGTTGCTCAGCACCTCGCCGGCCTGGTCGGGGTCCAGGTAGGCGACCACGATCGCCTGGATCTGCGGGTGCTCGTAGCGGATGACATCGGCCACGGCACGCGGCTCCATCCACTTGAGGCTGTCCAGGCCGCTGGTGTTGCCACCGAGCAGGATGCGGTCGATCAGGCCATTGGCTTTGTCTTCGCCCAAGGCCTGGTTGAGCATCTTGCGGATATATCCGTCCGAGCCCACGCCCAGGCTGGTCTGGTCGCCGACGATCTCGACGAACTCGCTCATCACCTGCTCGACCTGCTCGCGGTGCACGTTGCCCATCTGCGCCATGGCCACGCCGACCCGCTGCACTTCCTTGGGCCCCATGTGGCGCAGCACCTGGGCGGCGTCGGTCTCGCCCAGGGACAGCAGGAGGATCGCCGCCTTGTCGACGCGGCTCAGCTTGGCGGTAACGGCTCGGTTGTCACTCATCGGCGTTGATCCACTCTTTCACGACCTGGGCCACGCGGCCCGGGTCTTCGGCCACCAGGCCCTTGATTGCGTTGAGCTGTGCTTCGTAGCCCTCGCTGGGGCTGGGCAACAGAATGCTTTGCGGGCCACCGAGGGTGACGCGGTCGTTGGCCAGTTCGCCATCCAGACCGATCATCCCGCCCAGCTCCATGTCGCTGTCGGCAGCGGCGGCCTGCTTGCCACCGCCGGTGATGTTGTTGAGCACCGGGCGCAGCACGCCGAACACCAGCACCAGGATGAACACCACGCCCAGCACTTGCTTGACGATGTCCCAGAACCACGGCTGCGAATAGAACGGAATGTCGGCCAGCTCCACGCCACGGTCGGCGGAGAACGGCACGTTGACCACGGTCACGCTGTCGCCGCGGCTGGCATCGAAGCCCACCGCGTCCTGTACCAGGCGGGTGAAGCGTGCCAGGTCTTCGGCGCCCCAGGGCGCACGGGTGGTCTCGCCGGTGGCGGCATCGACCTTGACCTGGTCGTCCACCACCACCGCCACCGACAGGCGGGTCAGGCGACCCTGCTGCTGGCGGGTATGGCTGATGGAGCGGTCCAGCTCGAAGTTCTTGGTGGTCTGCTGACGCTTGTCGGCCGGGTACGGCGCGAGCATCGGCTGGCCGGTGGCCGGGTCCATGATCTGCTGGCCGTTGGCATCGACCAGCGGTTGCCCGGGCTGGATCGCGCCTGCGGGCGGTGCAGCGGCCGTGGCGTTTTCAGGGGCTGCGGCACCGGCCGGCGGCTGGTTGCTCAAGGCACCCGGTACGCCTTGCGGCGGCTGGCTGCTGGTGCGCTGCTCGTTCACCGACTGCTCGCTGCGCAGGGCCGGCTGGTCAGGGTTGAACTGCTCGGAGGTGGACTCCACCGCGCTGAAGTCGACGTCGGCGGACACCTCGGCCTTGTAGCGGTCGTTGCCCAGCACCGGCTGCAGGATGTTGTGCACGCGCTGGGTCAGCAGGCCTTCCATGCGGCGGCTGTAGTCGAACTGCTTGCCGGCCATGGTCAGGGCGTTGTCCTGCAATTGGTCGGACAGCAGGTTGCCCTTCTGGTCGACCACGGTGACCTGGGACTTGTCCAGCTCCGGCACGCTGGTGGCGACCAGGTTGACGATGGCCATCACCTGCCCGGCTTCCAAGGCTCGGCCCGGGTACAACTCGACCAGTACCGATGCACTGGGCTTGCGCTCGTCGCGTACGAACACCGAGCTCTTGGGGATCGCCAGGTGCACCCGGGCGGCCTTGACGTTGTTCAGGCTGGAGACGGTACGCGCCAGTTCGCCTTCCAGGCCCCGACGGTAACGGGTGGCCTCCATGAACTGGCTGGTGCCAAGGCCCTGCTCCTTGTCGAGGATCTCGAAGCCGATGTTGCCATCGCTGGGCGCTACGCCTGCAGCGGCGAGCTTCAAGCGTGCGCGGGACAGGTCGTCGGCCTTGACCAGCAAGGCGCCGGAGTTGGGCTCCACGCGGTAGCCGATGTCGGCCGAGGCCAGGGTATCCATGACCTGCTTGGCATCCATGCCTGCCAGGCTGCCGTACAGCGGCCGGTAGTCCGGCTGCTGCGACCAGAGCACCACGGCAAAGCCGATCGCCACGCTGGCGGCCAACCCGACCAACAGGCCGACCTGACGCAGCATGGGCATCTGCGAGATGTTTTCCAGGAACGCCATGCCGAACAGCGGCGGCTTGGCCGCTGGCGGACCGCTCTTGGCGGGGGCGTTATCGACGACTGCTTCGGCCATGACCTACCCTGCCCTCAAACCGGCATCTGCATGATGTCCTGGTACGCCTGGACCAGTTTGTTACGCACCTGGGTCAGGGCCTGGAACGATACGGAGGCTTTCTGCGAAGCGATCATCACATCGGTCAGGTCGACACCGCTCTTGCCGATCTCGAAGGCGTTGGCCAGCTGGGTGGAGGCCTGTTGGGTCTCGTGCACCTTGCCGATGGCCTGGCCGAGCATGTCGGCGAAGCTGCTCTGGTCCGGGGCCAGCTCAGGCGCAGCCGCGACCTTGGGCTGGGACATGGCTTCGGCCTGCATGGCCCGCATATCCAGCATCAGACGATTGAATTCAACACCTTGGGTCATGGATCTCTTCTCTCCGGCGGCTGCATTTTTTTGACGCTCATGCAGCGAATGGGCTGGAACTAGCAACAAGAGTGCCAGCCCTGCAAAACTTCCAGCGGCAAGCTGCAAGTAACCTCCTCAACTCCGAGGACAGCACTGCACCCGTGGGAGCCCGGCTTGCCGGCGATTGGGCTGCGTAGCAGCCCCAATGCGCTTGCTTGCGGCTTATGGCTCAGCCATACAGGCTGGCCTCGACGTCGAACCCGGCATCACGCATCTGCGCCAGCTTGTAGCGCAGGGTACGCGGGCTGATCCCCAGCCGTTCGGCGGCTTCCTTGCGTCGGCCTCGCTCGGCGCGCAGGGTGTCGATGATCATCTGGAACTCATGGCGACGCATGTCATCGCCAAGCCCTCCCGGCTCGACAGGCACTTCGTTCACGGTCTGCGAGGCAGCGTGCTGGGGCGCCGACAGGGGAATGACACCCGCCAGACAGAAATCCGCCGCCTCGATCAACCCGCCCTGCTGCAGGATCAAGGCCCGCTGCAAGGCGTTGTCCAGCTCGCGCACGTTGCCCGGCCAGGCATACCCCTGCAAGCAGGCGCGCGCCTCGGCCGACAAGCGCACCGGGGCATGCTTCATCTTTGCCACATGGCGTGCCAGCAGACGTTCGGCCAACGGCAGGATATCGGCGCCGCGCTCGCGCAACGGTCGCCAGGCCAGCGGGAAGACCGACAAGCGATAGTAGAGGTCTTCACGGAAGCGCCCGGCAGCCACCTCGCCTTCGAGGTCGCGGTTGGTGGTGGCCAGCACGCGGATGTCCAGGGCGATCGGTTTGCGCCCACCCACCCGCTCGACCTCCCGCTCCTGCAGCACACGCAGGAGCTTGGCCTGCAGGCCCAGGGGCATTTCGGAAATCTCGTCGAGCAGCAAGGTACCGCCGTCGGCCTGCTCGAATTTGCCCGCCTGGGCGGCGATGGCGCCGGTGAAGGCGCCCTTCTCATGGCCGAACAGGGTCGCCTCGAGCATGTTGTCGGGGATCGCCGCGCAGTTGATCGCCACGAAGGGTTGCGCCGCACGGGGCGATTGCTGATGGATGTAGCGCGCCAGGACCTCCTTGCCGGTGCCGGACTCGCCGGAGATCAGCACGGTGGAATCGCTGCGTGCGACCCGCGCCGCCAGCTCCAGCAACTGCCGGCTGGCCGGCTCGCAGGCCACCGGGCCCTCTTCGCCCGCACCGCCCACCCGGCCGGCGGCGTGGCGCTCCACCAGGCTGATCAGGGCTTTGGGCTCGAACGGTTTGACCAGGTAGTCGACGGCACCTTGACGCATCGCCTCGACGGCCCGCTCCACGGCCGCATGGGCCGTCATCAGCAGCACCGGCAACTGCGGATGCAGGCAGCGCAGTTGCGCCAGCAACTGATGCCCGTCCATGCCCGGCATGTTCACGTCGCTGACCACCAGGCTGAATGCTTCGCCGGCAACGGCCTCGAGTGCCTCCTCGCCGCTGCCCACGGCACGGTAGACGAACCCACCGATCTCCAAGGTATCGCCCAGGGCCTGGCGCAGGACGCGGTCGTCCTCCACCAGCAGGACCTTCACCGCCATTACACGACCTCCCGTGGCCAACCATCGATCAACGGCAACACTACTTGCACGCAAGTGCCGCGCCCGACCTTGGAGCGAATGCCCAGGTTGCCCTGGTGCGCACGCACCACAGCCTTGACCACTGCCAGGCCCAAGCCAGTGCCGGTGGTCTTTGTGGTGAGGAAGGGTTCACCCAGGCGAGCCAGCAGGTCAGCATCGATGCCGCAGCCGGCATCGCTGATGCATAGGTGCAAGGCCTGCTCGCGGCGATACAGGTGGACCTTCAGGCGCGCCGGGCCCTGGCTGGCCTGTAGCGCATTCTCGATCAGGTTGAGCAAGGCACCGACCAAGGTGTCGCGGTTGCACAACAATTCACCCAGGTGGCTGTCGCACTGCCAGCGTACTGCATGCCCCTGGACATGGGGTTGGGCGGCCTGCTGCAAAGCCTGGAACAACGCCTTGGGGCTGATGCGATCGCCCAGCGGCAACTCGCCACGGGCAAACACCAGCATGTCACGGACCTGGTGCTCCAGCTCGTGCAAGCGCTCCTTGAGGTTGCCGGCAAAACGCTGGCGGGTTTCCCGCGGCAGGTCTTTCTCTTCATCAGCCAAGTGGCTGGCATAGAGCATTGCCGCCGACAATGGCGTGCGAATCTGATGGGCCAGGGAAGCGACCATGCGCCCCAAGGACGACAAACGCTCGTGACGCGCCAATTGGTCCTGCAGGCGACGGGTTTCAGTCAGGTCGTTGAGCAGCACCAGCTGCCCGGGCTCGGCGTCCAGGGAACGGGTGGCGATGGACAGGCGTCGACCGTCGCGCAGGGAGACCTCGTGGCCGTCGTCCTTGCGCGGCGCGAAGCTGCGCGCGATCACCTGGCGCCACAGCTGGCCCACCAGGGGCTCGCCCAGCAGTTCGCAGGCGGCGGGGTTGGCCTCGCGCACGTAGCCCTGGGCATCGATCACGATCACCCCGCCGGGCAGCAGGTCGAGCAGGTTTTGCAGCCGGTTGGCCAGGCGCTCCTTCTCGTCCAGCTCGGCCATGCGCTGGGCACTGACCACTGCCAGCTCGCCCTTGAGTTCGCTGACCCGCGCCTCGAGCAGGCTGTAGGACTCGTTGAGCTGGCTGGACACCTGGCTGAACAGGGCGAACGCCTGCTCCAGGCCCTGGCGGCTGGCCTGCTCGACCGGGCTGCGCCCGTGCGATTCGGAGGTTCGGGAGATGTGGGCGGCCTGGGGCATCGTGCTCTCTCGCGTGGCTGACCGTCATAAAACCGGTATGTTGCCAGCGGTGTAGCAATAGGCGTGCCGGGTATGCATCCCCGGGACGCCCTGCTCTGCCCCTATCGCTGGTAAGCCGGCTCCCACAAGGTTCGGCGTGTTCGGCCTCCGTGGGAGCCGGCTTGCCGGCGATGGGCTGCAAAGCAGCCCCGATTGTGCAAAAGCAACAGGCGTCAACCTTCCGCCTGATCGTCCCCTTCTCGACGGCTCATGCCGTACTTGCGCATCTTCTCCACCAGCGTGGTGCGGCGGATACGCAGGCGCTCGGCGGCCCGCGCGACGATGCCGTTGGCGTCGTCCAATGCCTGCTGGATCAAGCCCTGCTCGAGATTGCCCAGGTAGTCCTTGAGGTCCAGCCCTTCAGGTGGCAGCATCGCGTGGCCAGTGAAGTTCGGTGCATGGCCATTGATCGCCGCACGCTCCTCAAGGTCGCTGCGCAGGCTGTCGACCAGCTGCTCGTCCTCGTCGTCGACGTAGCGGAATTTCTTCGGCAGCTCGGAAACCCCGATCACCCCGTACGGGTGCATGATCGCCATGCGCTCGACCAGGTTGGCCAGCTCACGCACGTTACCCGGCCAACCATGGCGACACAGGGACATGATCGAGGCCGAGTTGAAGCGGATCGAGCCGCGCTTCTCGTGCTCCATGCGCGAGATCAACTCGTTCATCAGCAGCGGGATGTCCTCGACCCGCTCACGCAGCGGCGCCATTTCGATGGGGAAGACGTTCAGGCGGTAGTACAGGTCTTCGCGGAAGGTCCCTTCCTCGATCATGGTCTCGAGGTTCTTGTGGGTCGCCGCGATGATGCGCACATCGATGCTCTGGGTCTTGTTGCTACCCACCCGCTCGAAGGTGCGCTCCTGCAACACGCGCAACAGCTTGACCTGCATCGGCAACGGCATGTCGCCAATCTCGTCGAGGAACAGGGTCCCGCCGTTGGCCAGCTCGAAACGCCCGGCCCGGCTGGTGATCGCCCCGGTGAAGGCGCCCTTCTCGTGGCCGAACAGCTCGCTCTCGAGCAACTCGGCCGGGATAGCCCCACAGTTGACCGGCACGAACGGCGCCTCGCGGCGTTTGGAATGGTAGTGCAGGTTGCGCGCCACCACTTCCTTGCCGGTGCCGGACTCGCCGAGGATCAGCACGCTGGCATCGGTGTCCGCCACCTGCTGCATCATCTGCCGCACATGCTGGATGGCCCGGCTGGTCCCCACCAGGCTGCGGAACAAGTTCGGTTCGCGCTGGCGGCCGCGCTCGCGGGCCTGGTCGTACATCTCGCGGTAGACCTGGGCACGGTGCAGCGAATCGAGCAACTGGCTATAGCTCGGCGGCATCTCGAGGTTGAACAGCACGCGACGGCGCAGGTCTTCCGGGAACTCCGCAGAAGAAATTTCACCTAAAAGCAGAACCGGAAGGAACTCATCCCAGGTTGCCACTGTCTTAAGGAGCCCCAGCACACCGCTTGGAGCATTCACGGTCCCGATCAACACGCATAGTACGTCACGACTCGAAGACAAAGACTCTACCGCCTGCTGCCAATCTTGGCTGGAGCAGGAGAGGTTTTCTTCGCCTAGAAAATTCAGGACCACCGCCAGATCGCGGCGGCGTTCGCTGTCGTCATCGATCAGGAGGATCTTGGTTTCACGCCACATGCGTTAGCAACTTCCCTAGTCATTTCGACGCCCGAGGGCGTGCTCGACATCATTCCGACTGAAATGATTCAGTGCTCGGACGTCTGAATTTGCGAAAACAGTCACTAGTTAAGTCAAAAAATCGCGCACAGTCAAATTAATGGCGCGCGTTTTCTGCATTGCCCAGCGTCAGCTGAACAGATGGTATACCTTTGCGGCGTTTTGTGCCTGACGAATCTGTGTCATTTCATCGACCAGCGATTGACGTTCGCCACTTGCAATATCAATGAGTTGTCGATAGACCCCGAGCAGTTGCTCCAAGCTACCCTTCACAGCCGCCTCATCGACCCGCGCCTCGGCCAGCACATCGTCGACACACACCCGGCATTCGAGGTCGAGCGCCCCGATCGCGTCCCAATCCCGACTCGCCAATGCCGCCAGCAAGGCCTCACGGGTCTGCTCGATACGCTCGATCACCTGGCTCATCGCAACCTCCCAAAAATCAAACGGGCGCAACCTCGTCGCCGATCGCATCCCACCCTTCCTTGACGGTGATCAGCAGGCGCGCCACTTCGTCGATGATCGCCGGATCGTTCTGCACGTTGGCCTCGACCAACCGGCGGCTCATGTAGGTATACAGGCTGTCCAGGTCAGCCAGGCTGTCGCCGTGGTTTTCCAGGTCCAGCCCTTCGCGCAGGCCACCGATGATGTCGATGGCCTTGCCGATCAGGATGCCGCGCTGGGCAATGTCGTTACGCGCCATGGCGCCCTTGGCCTGGGCCAGACGGTCGAGGCCGCCCTGCATGAGCATCTGCACCAGACGATGCGGGCTGGCCTCGGAGGTCTGCGCCACACTATTGACTTTCTGGTACTGCCGAAGGGCCAACATCGGGTTCATGGATCTACCTCGTTGCAGCAAAAAGGTTGCGTATACCTGGGTATCGTCGGTTCGTCAAAAAACTTTAGCGCAGAAGCAGAAAAGCCCGGCGCATCAGGGGGATGCTGCCGGGCTTTCACGCGATGAAGCCGAATCAGGACTTCTTGGCCTGGGCGTTGATCGCTTCGAAGATCGAGGTGATTTGCTCGGCTTGGGCTTTCATCTTGCCAAGAGCGGCATCCAGGGCCACGTATTTCTTGGTCAGCGACTCGGTCAGGGACTCGGTGCGTCGATCCAGGGCCGCTTGCTGATCGGCGAGGTTCTTGGCGGCCTTGTCGAGGTTGGCCTTGCGCGTCGCCAGGCTGCCATCAGTCGCGTTGTAGGGATCGATGGCCTTGTTCATGCGCTCGAAGATGCCATTGGTACCAGTGAACAGCTCCTGCACCTCAGGCCCCAGCTTCTTCTCATCCATGGCAGCAGTGAACTTGACGCTGTTGAACTCGAGCGTGCCGTCTTTTTGCGTATTGATACCCAGCTGGCTCAACGTGGTGAGCCTGTCTCCGGCTCCCACCTCGCTCAGTACCTTGCGAATATCCCCAAGCAGCGAACGCGTAGTCGGGTCGTTGGTGAGCGGTCCCAGCACCAGCTTGTCATTTTCATCGCGGCTGGTAGAGGTCAATGAAGTGATGGCTTTCTGCAAGGTATTGTAGGCGTCGACAAACCCTTGGACGGATTTCTTCAGCCCTTCGTTATCCGCCGACACCGTCAATGCTGTTGGCGTGGCAGTGCCATCGCTAGCCTTGGCACTGACACCGGTGAGCTCCAGCGTCATGCCACTGATGGCATTGCTTACCGTGTTGCTCGCACTTTTGATGGTCAGCCCATCGATGGTCAATTCGGCGTCTTGCGCCTTGGCAGTGATGTAGCCAGCTCCGCTTCCGGAAAGCTGGGTTGTGCCATCGATCTGCAGCTCCGGGATACCGCTCAGACTGATATCGGTATTGGCACCTGTGGTAGTCGAACTCAGCACGAGACGGGAACCGCCCTCCTCGTTGATGATGTTCGCAGAAATGCCATTGATGCCCATTTCCTTGTTGATCTGGTCACGCACGCTTTGCAGCGTCGCACCGGCCGCTACATTGAGATCGTACGTCTTGCCGCCCTGACTGATGGTAAGCGTGCCTTCGGAAATAGCGCTTGTGGCGCCACCGGCAAATTGCTGGCTCGCCACCTTGGAACTGGTGGCCATTTGCTTCACGACGATGTCATAGCTACCGGCAACCGCAGTATTGCTCGAGGTAACCTTGACCACCGCCTCATTGGCAGACTTGGCCGCATAGGCATTGAACGAGGGCGCATTGCGATCATTGAGTTTCTTCATGGCGTCCTGAAACGCCGTAAGGGCACTGCGTAGCGCACCGATACCCGAGATCATCGCACTGTTGTTGCTGGTCTGCCGGGTGATCTGAGCTTGCTTGGCGGCGGTATCGGCCCCGACCAAAGCTTTGACCATCGAACCGATGTCCAGACCAGAACCCAGACCCACACTGGAAGTAATCGGGCTTGCCATGCTGTTATCCCTCTCGCTGACGCGTCAGATCCTGCTCCTGCAAGCCTGACATGAAACTATGGTAACTGCCGGCCGCGGATCATGCCTTGGCTTCGAACAGAACACTTTTGACATCGCTCAGGCTGTGCGCGATCCGCAAGGCCTCTTCCGAGGGAATCTGTCGAATCAGCTCACCGCTTTCGCTGGCGATGACCTTGACCACGATCTTGCCGGACTCTTCGTCAGTCGAGAATTCCAGGTTACGTCGGGTCTCTTTCAAAAACTTTTCGATTTCGGCAACAGCGCTCTTGACCTCATCGACGCTCTGAGCCTCGATCGGATCGCGCTTGCCGCTTTCATCCTTGATTTCAGTCGACCGCACCATCGGCTTGTCGACAACCTGCTCGGCCGAACGTGCAGGGTGATAGGACAGGTTCAGCTTGACGCTCATGTCCATGTCTACTACCTCACAATGAAAAGGCGGGGAAGTGCACCAGATGCACTCCCCCGCCGACACCTGTCAGGCAGATTAGCCCAGCAGCTTCAGGACTGCCGATGGCAGCTGGTTGGCCTGGGCCAGAACCGACGTCGAAGCTTGCTGCAGGGTCTGCTGCTTGGTCAGCTGGGCAGTTTCAGCGGCGAAGTCGGTGTCCTGTACACGGCCACGAGCGGCTTCGGCGTTTTCGTTGATGTTCTGCAGGTTGTTGATGGTGCTGGTCAGACGGTTCTGCGAGGCACCCAGGTCGGCACGGGTGGTGTTGATCGCCTGCAGGGCGTCATCGATGGCCGAGATGGCCGCGCTGAAGTTGTTCTGGGCAGCAGTGGTATCAGCACCGGCGATGGTCTTGCCAGCCAGGCCCGACAGGCCACCAGTGGTGCTCATGGCCGAGCTCAGGCTGATGGTGATCTGGTTGTTGGTACCGTCGTTGGAACCGACCTGGAAAGTCATCACGCCAGCGGAACCATCCAGCAGGTTTTTGCCGTTGAGCTGGGTGCTGTTGGCGATACGGTCGATTTCCTGCAGCATCGACTGGAATTCTTTGTTCAGCGCGTCACGGTCGTTGGCGCTGTTGGAGTCGTTTCGGGACTGGACGGCCAGTTCACGCATACGCTGCAGAATGTTGGTCTGCTCTTGCATCGCACCTTCAGCGGTCTGGGCGATGGAGATACCGTCGTTGGCGTTCTTGATTGCCATGGTCTGGCCGCGGATCTGCGAGGTCATGCGGGTAGCGATCTGCAGGCCGGCAGCATCGTCCTTGGCACTGTTGATCTTCAGGCCGGAGGACAGACGGGTCATCGAAGTGCTCAGTGCGTCGGAAGCACGGTTCAGGTTCTTCTGAACGCCCAGAGAGGTAGTGTTGGTGTTAACGGTCAAAGCCATGACGAATTCCTCGTTGGATTGGGTACTACGGCTTCCGGCCTTGGCAATTCGCCGGGGGTGTGGCCTAGAGAACCTTCGTAATGGTTATCGTCGAAAGGGCAGTTTGCTTTAGGGGCATTTTCGATTTTTTTTACTGGCATCCTGCCACCCCAAGCAAATCAAGGAGTTGACGCCAAAAAATCGCCAAATAAAAAACAAAAAAGCGCTGGCCGAACGGGCGAGCGCTTCTTTCCAGCATACCGTTCGTCAGTCGACACGCTCGATGATGGCCGACCCCCATGACAAGCCGACACCAAAACCACTAAGGGCAACGCGCTTGTATTGCGAACCGATTACGTGCTTTTCCAGTAGCAGCGGAATGCTGGAGGAAACCGTATTACCGGTCTCGACCATGTCCTTGACGAACTTTTCTCGCTGCAGACCTTCGTTGAAACGCACGGATACAGCGTCGACGATCGCCGCACTGCCTTGATGCAGGCAATACAGATCGATATCGTCGGCCTGCAGCTCGCTCGCCTGAAGCAGTTGCTGCAGGTGAGCCGGCACCTTGACCAAGGCAAAGTTGTAGACTTGGCGACCGTTCATGAAGAACTTGCCATCGGTGGTGCGAAGGTGCTCCGCCCCTGCCCCATCGCTGCCGAACAACGACTTGCCCAGCTGCCAGGCCGCACCATCGGCCATCCAGGTCGCCGTGGCAGCATCACCGAAAAGCATGGTGGTGTTGCGATCTTCGGGGTCGACGATCTTGGAGTATGGGTCGGCGGTGATGAGTAGGCCATTCTTCAGACCTGCCGCCTCCATGAAGCCCTTAAGGGCGTAGATGCCGTAAACGTAACCGGAACAGCCCAAGGAAATGTCGAATGCTGCAATGTGCGTCGGCAGCCCGAGCTTCTGCTGGACGATAGCCGCTGTGTGCGGCAACCCTTCGGCGTCGCCGTTCTGAGTCACGACGATCACCGCATCGATAGAGGCCGGGTCAAGGGAGGGATTGGCCGCAAACAATGCATTGGCTGCTTCGACGCACAGGTCGGAAGTCTCCTGGACAGGCGCCTTGCGCGGCAAGAACGTTGCACCGATCTTGCCGAAGATAAATTCTTGATCCTTACCGAATTTCGCACCTTGGGCGTAGTTGTCGACACCTTCGACAGGTACGTAACTGGCGATGCTTTTGATGCCAATCATTGTGGCTTCCTGATGGAAATGGCGAAAATTCTCGGGCACCGGGCCGTAAACACAAGTTATTCGCGTTCCGCGCCGACGGAGCTGCCCGCTGACTCAATAGATTAGAGATGCACGTTTCGACTGCCAAGTCACGCGAAGACCAAGCGTCTCCATCGCGAGGCCGGCCGCCGTCCTAGCACCGAGACCGCGACCAGCTTCGTTGCGCCCCCAGCTTACGCCAGCCAAGCTTGGCGCCATCGCTCAAGACTCTGGCCTTCGAGCAACCAGTCAGCCCGCACCGCCGCCTGCAAGGCATCCCCCAGCGCCGCCGAAGCGTCCAGGTCACTCAGATGCAAACGAATAGCCCTAATCCAATCCTGAGTCGAGTTTTCGACACGCGACAAAGGCAATACTTCACCTCCGGCAAAGCCCGGCACCCGACTGCAGATCACCGCATGCCCACAGGCCGCATGTTGCAGAACGCGTATGTCGCCGGAACAGGCATTGGCCAACGTATCCATCATCGGAACCAGGGCGATATCCAGGTTCAATGCAGCCAGGCCATCGGCAAAGTGTTCATAGCCGACCCTCGGATGCACCTCCTTGACCAGCGGCAGCAATGCCGGAGGACAATCCCCCATCACGATCCAATCGACCTCACCGGCCAGCAGCGGCACCACCTCGGCCAACAACCGCACATCCTTGTTCTCCAGCCAACCCAGTCGCGGCCTGGCACCGGCCCGACGTGCCCCTTGCACACGCCCCCAGCTCGCAGGCAGCAAGGGCTCAAGCACACGCACATCGTCATGCGCGCCTTGCAGAAGTTCAGCCAGGTGCGCACCAGCAACCAGAACCCTGTCGGCCTGCATGATCCCTCCAGCGACACGCTGAAGCAGCTCCCGAGCGCTTTGGTCGCCCGTGATCGCTGGTAGGAAAGGTTGCTGCAGGTCGTAGACCTTGAATGCTTGCGAGAACGCGCGCAAACGACGTAGGGCCAGCATTCCTGGCTCGTCCACCGGGCGATGCAGGATCACGCTCGAAGGGGCGAAGCGCTCGACTTCGACGGGCGACAGCAGGCTGGTGACAATCGCACCATCTAACTTCCCGGCCTTGCGCAAGGCCTGGAGAGGCTCGAGCAGGCGCACCTGGGCATTGACCGCGTCACTTGTGCAGGCCAGCACCGTAGGTACTCTTCCTTGCAAGGGACGCCAGCTCAACTCATTGGCCTGAATGACAAAACCTTCTGCCGGACGCAATGAGAAATTACTGTTGTAGGCAGGGTCATGCGCCAGCTGTGGCAGCCAGCGTGCATACAACGCGTCCTCCTCCTCAGAGGTGGCTGGCCGCGTGGCGGGACGATCGACAAGGACTCGCGCATGGGGCGTCCAGACATTCAAGTAACCTGACCGCTGCAGCTTCAGGCACAAATCCGCATCGACCCATTCGGCCAGCAGTGTATCGGCCTCGAAGCCGCCTACCTCCAGGAACGATGACCGCCGCACCACGAGGCACTCTCTGCCGACCGCAGAACAGTTCTGCTCAAGCCCGAGGCGCCCCATGTACCCTCCATCCTGGGGCCGCCGGCCTTCGAACGCCCGCCCAACCGTACCGCCCAAGCCAAGCACCAGCCCCGCTTGCCGCACAAGGCCATCCCCGTTCAGCAACATGCACCCCACGGCACCGACTTCCGGTCGTTGTGCATGATTGAGCAAGACCTGCAGCCAGTCGCCATCCAGCACAGCGCTATCGGCATCCAGCCAGGCCAGGAACTCGCCTCGAGCTTCCAGCGCAGCGGCATTGCACATAGCAGCTCTGGGCTGGCCTGGCATGAAGCGCATCACCTCGAAGCGGTCACCACCAGATACCTCGATCATGTCCAGCCACTGCATGTGCGCCGGGTCGTCGTTGCCTGGGTCGATCAGGACGATCTCATAATCGCCATGGGTCGTTTGTGCGAGCACGCTTTCAAGGCAGCGTTGAAGCTGGAGCAACGGCCCTTGCAGATAAATGAGGACGCTGGCCGAAGCCTGCCGCTCATGCGCATAGTCGATGCGGTAGCAGCCCGGCGCCCTGTCCAGCGCAATCGCCTGCGCCTGCATATATCCCCTGGAGCGCAGATGCGCCTCGATGACCGACTTTTCTTGGATGCACGGCCGCATCGGCAATTCATTGGCGATCAACAGAGGCTCGCTCAGGTGCCCGACGCAGTGCAGGCCTCGTGCCGTGACCAAGCGCAGCTGGTATTGCAGTTCGAAAGCCGCCCCACAACTCCCGTCGAAACCGTTATCAGCCAGTACTGACTCACGTCGGTACAACCAATGACGGGATAGTGCACCAGGAAACGCCAGCAGCAAATCAAGGTTCAGGTCTGGGCGCAACGCGGTATCGATACCCCCCTGGGGCAGGCGGATGGTTTCATCGCCATACAGCGCCAGACACTCGGTAGGGGCCTGTTGCAGTTCCAGCGCAGCCATCAGCAAGCCACTGGCCGTAAACTCCTCCCCCGCATTCACCAGCATCATCCAGTCACAGGAACTGCTCTGAAGCACTGAATTGACCGTCGCACCCACGGCCTCCGGATCGCACGCGACCCAGCTTACGCCGGCCAAACCCGGCTCCTCGCACCCAAGCACATGGACCTGCACATGCGAATATGCATTTCGCGCAAGGCTATCGAGCGTTCGTGCCAACGCTGCCCGGTCACCATCATCGCGTATCAAAATGGCGAATAGCGGTACGCTCGCCCTGGCCAGTTCCTCATTGATCAGCTGCAATTGTCGGGGCTGGGGATAGCGTTGGCGCAACCAACCGAGCACACCAAAGCGGTTGCCTATCGCCTCACGACAGGCAGCATCCTGAGTCTTGGCGATGAACACATCCAGTTGATTCCAGAAGGGGGCGGTACGTTCGACATAACGCTGCAGCGCGCCCTCGACGCCGGCACGAGCACGCTCGATCGCATCAGGCTGATCAAGCATGGCGAATCCGGCGCTACCGACAAAACTGGCGTCGAGGAACGCCTGGTCGATGCCGTGCCCTGGAATGAAAATGACAGGACATCCACACAGAATCGCGATCACACACGTCATGGACCACTCGTGCGTATACAGGACCTGCGCCTGCCGAAGCACATCGGCCAGCTCCGGCAATGTCAAGGCATTGGCCATGCTCAACAGACGGATATCCGCCGGCAGAAGGGCATAGTCGATCTGTTCCAGGGGGAAACGGTTCTGGTAGAGATAGCAGCCTTGGCGCTGGCTACCAGCAGGCGGCGCCGAGAAAAGATCGATATCGATGGTCGGCAGGCACAGCAGGTCACCCTCTGGGTGACCATGATGAGTGGCGATCAGCTGCCCAGAGTAGAACAACAGGTCACTCGGCGCGGCGTCCATGCTCTTGCCGTTGATAAAACCTTCGAAGTTCAACAGAAAGCGCGCCACCACCGAACAATTGAATGGGTTGCCGGTGGCGACCTCCGGATATACCGCGATCGGGACCTTGCCCTCCTGTACATGACGCTGGCTCGCCTGATCATTCAGCAACGGGGTCTTGAGGTCCGGATTCACCTCCCTGGCGCCACAGATGTACGCTTCGCGACCATTAAGGTTGAGCAGATGGCAAAGGTAGTGCAGCGAGGCAATACCCGAGGAGGTCTCCCGATAGTCGGGCGCCATGATGTAATACGGATGCTCTGGCTTGGCATACATCTGCCGAAGGCGCTTCATGGCCTGCTCGGAAGAGACCAAGTCAACCTGCGCACGATGGGACATCGGGTGAAACTCCAGGATCAGGTAAGGAGACGGTCGAGGGGCGCGAGGTCATTTGCCCCGGCGTTCCGAGAAGAACTGGAATATCGCTGCGCATACTTGCGCGACCTGGCGAATGTTCATGTCTGAATACAGAGGCAGGCGCAGCAGGCAATCAGCAATCTGCCGGGTCACCGGCAACTCGCCAGCACTGCGGGCATAGCGCAGGCCGGCCGGCGAATCATGAAGCGGTACGTAATGGAACACGGCATGGATATCGCGCTCACGCAGGAAGCGGATCAATGCACCGCGTTCTTCGTTATCGCGCATCAACAGATAGAAGATATGCGCATTGGCAGGCTTGCCCCCTTGAGTGCGCGGCAACATGAAGCAGCCATCCGCCTCGAGTGGTTCCAGCTGGTGGAAATACGATTCATAGAGTGCACGGCGATGAGCGTTGATGTTTTCGCCCTGCTCCAGCTGGGCGTACAGGAATGCTGCTGTCAACTCGCTCGGCAGGAAGGACGAGCCAACATCGACCCAGGTGTACTTGCTAACCTCGCCTCGGGAGAATGCTTTACGGTTGGTGCCTTTTTGCCAAATGATCTCGGCACGCTCGATCAGCCTTGGATCGTTGATCAACAACGCCCCGCCCTCACCGCTGATGACATTCTTCGTTTCGTGAAAACTCAGGCAGCCCAAATGGCCGATGGTGCCCAGCGCCCGGGTCTTCTCACGCGCCAGGATGGCTTGGGCTGCATCTTCTATCAGGACCAGGCCATGTTTGTCGCAAATACTCAACAGCGCATCCAGGTCACATGGCTGGCCAGCATAGTGCACAGCCACGATGGCCTTGGTTTTGTCGGTAATGGCCGCCTCGACCAGCCTTTCGTCCAGGTTAAGGGTATCACTGCGAACGTCCACGAAAACCGGCACGGCACCACGCAGCACGAACGCGTTGGCCGTCGAAACGAAGGTGAACGAAGGCATGATGACCTCGTCCCCCGGGCCTACTTCGGCCAGAATGGCCGCCATTTCCAGAGCAGCGGTACAGGAATGGGTCAGCAGGGCCTTGGGGCAGCCAAGGTTGCTTTCCAACCATTGCTGGCACATCTGGGTAAACTGCCCGTCACCCGCGATCCCACCGTTCATGACCGCCTGGGCGATATAGAACAGCTCCTTGCCGACCACGAACGGCTTGTTGAAAGGAATGACTTCTTTGCTCATGTTCGTTTCTCCGGCCCACATGCTTCAGGCGAAATCGGCCAGCGACAGGTAGCCACCCAATAGAGCGTCCAGAAAATCCACCTGAACCGCCTGGTCGAGTTCATGCTTGTCGAAGAACGCGCGGGCACGACGGTAGTAATGCTCCTCCAACGCCTGGTCGGCATCGGTATGACCCGCCTCGTAGCCATGCTGCGACAACGCCGACACCTTGACGGCTGCGTATTTGCGACAGCAAGCCTCGACGGGTTGGTCAAGCATGGCACTGCGCAATGGCCGGGCATGGTCGAAGTAGGCTCTGGCTTCGGCCGAAATCGAATGATCGAGCAACAAAGAGGACAGGTTCTGCGCAAGCCATGGCGCGAAGTGATAACCGTCCCGACGCGTACCGGTAGCGATGAAGGTATTGCCGTTGAGCTGCCCAAGTACCGGGTAGCCATCGAGGCTCACCGGACGGTATCCGAAGTTGTAGCGAATGAACCCACTGGTGCGGTGCATCTGGTTGACCTGGTTGATCGCACCATTGACCAACGCTGCTACCGACTCGGCGCGGGGGAACTGCTCATCGGCCGTCGTCACCAGGTTGGTGGCCCCAACCACGAACAGATCGTTCTCGTAGGGCGCATGATAGATACCGCACGCACCGCCACGATTGGGCGTACGCAATACGTAGCGCCCTTTGATTCCCGGGTTCTTCAGAACCACAGTTGCGCCTACGCCATTGACCACTCGGATGCAGCTTTCCTCGTCCCACAATCGTGTGGCCATGCTGCCGTTGGCCAGCACGATACGCTCACCTGACAAGGTACGGCCATCGGCCAGCTTGACGCCGCAGGTTCGATCGCCGCGTTTCTCCAGCGTTTGCACCACACCATCGATGAAACGCACGCCACGCTTTTCCAGCGTGGCCTGCAACGCCCGGATCACCCCGTCAGGGTTGACCACGCCTTCACGCGGCAGGAACAGAGCCTGCCGGCTGCGATACCGTGGCCCTGGGGCATAGGCAGGCTCCTTGGCCGGCTCTATACGCTCGTAGGGCTCGGCGAACTCATCGAGGTAGCCGGCAATGGCATCGAACGCAGCATCCTCATAATTGTTGGACGCGTTGTTGTTGACCAGTACCGTTCCCAAACGGTAGTACTGGGAAGGAATTTCGAACTCTTCGACAAACGCCCCCCACATACGCGCAGATGCCTGGCTCAACTCGAATTTCAAACGATCCCGCGGCTGGTCGAGGGCCCCCGGTTCGAGTTCGGCGAAAGAGTTGAGCATGGCCGCTGCAGCCATCGACGCGCTGAAAGGGCGCGCAGCAGGGCCAACCACCTGGATTTGCTCACCCGGAAGGTGGCGGGACAACCCCGCTGCGATAGCCAGGCCGACCATGCCATTGCCAACGATCAGGAACATGGTGGCTCTCCTTACAGAAGCTTGACGATGCACAACGATGGGTAGGTTTGCGACCGCTTGATCTCGTGGCGCACCTTGCCCAGCACCTCGGTGACGTAGGCATAGCCTTCACCTGGGAGGAAGTCACGCTGTAGCTGGAAGAACACCAACATGGAGCCGGGTAGGCAACGTGGCAGGACCTGCTCCAGGGCAAAACGCGTTGGCCCCTCCAGGTTCATGTCGAAGAACGCCAGAGCAACCAGCAGGTTGCGATTCCGCTCGATGAACTGCGGCAAGGTATCCTTGATGTCGCCCTCTACGACTTGATGACCGCTCGATACCTGCGGCAAGGCGTTGATGCTTTCGTGCAGGGCCAGCAGGTGACGCAGGTAATCGGCATATCCGTTCCCTGTGTCGTAGCAGCCGTCCTGGAAGTGTTCATTGTTGATCTTGCCGTCATCGGCATGGGACTTGTATCCGGCAAATGTGTCAAACGCAGCGATCCGACGCTGCTTGTTGAACGGCTCGAATATCGCCCTGAGGTTTTCGCAAAGCACGGCGTTCTGGCCACGCCATGTTCCGAAGTCGAGCACGGACCCAGGCAAGTGGACGATTTCCCGGTACAGGTCGGAGATCGCCAGCATACGAGCCAGAGACGCCGAGCGGATGAACAGGCCTAGGTTGCGTTCCTTTTCGGCATCCTCCAAAGGCGCATTGGAAAACGACTGCCAAAGTTGCTCGCGCGCTTCGAGTTGGCTTTCACTGGATTGGGTGACGGAAGTGGAACCGCTTTTGAGCATGGGAATCTCCGGAAACAAGGGGCGTCGTCGAACAGTCACAGTGACTTACGCACAAGCAGGGTAAATTCGTACAAACCATAGTCATGCAACAGTGCCACCTGCCTGGAGTAGGTGCTTTTACACAGATCAAAATAAAAGCAGGGATCGCCGTAATACAGGTAGTCACGCATATAGGGAGCGTCGGAATAAGAAGTGAGGCAATTGAAGGCGAACCCTTTGCGACTACAGGCATCCATGTCCTTCAACACCGTGGCGATATAGGTTTCCCACGCTTGGACTGCGACGTCCTGACGAACGTTGAAGATGCCACTGGCCACGGCATAGTCCGCCTGGCGCGAAGGTGCACTGCCGACTTCGAAACAGGTCACGTCATCTACAGTGTGCTGTTGCTTTGCAGCGGCGATCATCTCAGGGCAAAGATCGTAGCCAAGATAATCGACCGCCATGTCACGCTCGCGCAGCCAGCCAAGCAGTGCGCCATAACCACACCCGACGTCGATCAGGCTGAAGCCTTGTCGCTGGTCCTGTTCCGGCACGAGCTTGAGCAATTGTTCGAACCGCAGCTGCTGGGATTGGCTTCCGTTCCAGTCGACACCCTCAGGCGTGGCGCCGTGCATACGGATACGCGAGGCGTAATAACGCTCGACATCTTGCAGGATGGGCGTGGTCATCAGCACCGCTCCAGGAAAGTAGGTGCATCGGCACCGGTATTGAACAGCAGGTCAATCACGCTGACGGCATGCTGGAACTCACCGAACAGTTGCGGATATTCCGGGTAACCCGTATAGCTCATGTAGGAAAGGCCCAAGCCGGCGGCGGCGAATGCTTGTTCGTCGAGATAACAACTGGCAGCGGGTCCTGAGAGATAGTCAGTGCCGCCAACGGCATGACACAGGTGGATCAGGCGTTCGTTCTTGCCATCGGCTCGCCCAAGATCTTCGGAACGATAAAGGGGCGTTCGGATGTTGAGCAGTTCGCACAGGCCAGCGATGAAGACCTGATTGATACGAGAAAGATGAGTACAGGTGGCGGCGTGCTCATACAGTGCGCGGACAGGGCCTTCCATCGAGGAAAAGCAGGGCGCGCGCCGGTAGTTCATCTCGATCGTCTTCCAATGCTGGGCCGCCCAGCCAGGCTCACTGATCTCGACTTCGTTGATGCACTGCTCGTACCGGCCTTTGTTTTTTACCGGAACGGTCAACCAGTGCTCGCCTTGTGCTGTCTTGATTTTGTTGCGATTGCGCCAGTCACGACGGGTGTATTGGACATCGTCATACAGGATGAATGCATCGACCTTGCGAATCAGATCGAAATACCCCTTCCAAGGGATATAGTTCGACTGCACCACAGCCACCTTTTTTTGCATCCGGACCTCGTGTTGAAACCTGCTTCGTGCTGTCAATAAATTGCCATCAGGCAAGAAAAAGCCGGGCATGTACCCGGCTTTGCAAATCCCGAGCCACTACGCAATGCTTGTCAGCCATTGCTGGTCGACACAGGCTGTTGCTGCGAGGTCTTCGCAACCGGAGCGGACCTGACCATTGAAGGCTGCCGGCCACCGGGCGGCCAATGATTGACTCGATGCCAGATCCCAAATCCGCATGGCACTGACCAGCAGCCGTGCGCGGGGAGTCCAGACGACCATCATGCCGTGATCCGCCGCAGCCACGCCGAGCCCGACACCGACATCAGGCATTGATGCTATCCCACCGCACTCATCGAACAACGCACGACGCACCATCACGCACTCGCCGGCCACTGCCGAACAACCACGGACCGACTGGGGCCAACGGGCTGCGGAACTCTGTTCGAACGACAACCCTCGCCAGGGCGTGTGTACCTGCGGACCGGCCAGCAACTCATAGCCTGCATGAGCCAATGTTCCATCCTCGGCATGCAGACAAGCCCCGACCACGCCAACCTCAGGACGCTGGGCCTCATTGACCAATGCCTCGATCCAGGCGGGGCTGATGACTTGGCAACGCTCCGATAGCAGCAACAGGAATTGGCCATTCGCCTGGCCGGCCAACATCTCCAGGCTCTGTTCGCGAGACGCGCCCGCTGCTGCTGTTATCAGACGAGCACGGCTTGCAAATGCCTGGAGGGCTCCTACTTCGTCATTGCCACAAGCGACCAACAGTTCGTAACGAGGGTAGCGGGTGCGCTGGAGCACGCTGGTCAAGCATGCCTGCAACTGGCCCATATCGCCTTCGCTGGCCACCAGGATGCTGACCAGGGGCGTGTTGCCATGGCGGTAGTCGATCGAGAGCCCCGCCGCGCCCTGATCCTGCACCTGTGCGCCATAACCGAGTTGCTTGAGGTGGCGAGCAACGACTGGAAGCGCTTCGGCTGCCAGGCTTGGCGCAGCTTGCTGGGTGATGACCAGGTACTCGTTCAGATGCGCCATGCAGCCGATCCCCTGCGTTTCGGCCAGACGTAGCAACACGTCCAATTCCAGCACCTGGGCATGGCTTTCGCTGTATCCCCCCAACTCGACGATAGCCTGGCGGCGCATCACCCAATGACGAGCCATCAGCCCTGGTTGAGCGCGCAACAGGTTCAGGTCCGCGCCAGGACGTACCACCGCATGTAAACGCCCCTCCTCATCCCGTTGCACTTCGTTTGCGCAGATTGCCTGGCACTGTGGAGCGTCTCCCAGCTCAACCAGCAGGTGCAGCAATCCTGTACAGAGCAACTGGTCCCCTGCTTGCAACAACAGCAGCCAGTCAGTGGGCAATTGCCGCACCACCTGGTTCAAATGCCCTACCCAATTGCCCTCCGACACCTGGATGAAGTGCAGGGTGTCACGAGCAGTCGTGATAACCGGCGGTTTCCCGGCCTTGAGCACGACCAATTTGAAATCGCGCACACCGGTGGCCAGTATGCTGTCGAAGGTGGCTTGCAGCGCGGTGTCGTCGTTTTGCAGATCCACCACCACGAAGGCTACCGACACGGCTTTCCTGCTCAGGTGCGTATGTACACGCTTGCGATCGATGTCATCGGGCGTGACCGCTTCCAGAGCGTGAAGCAGCCGACCCGAAGGCGTGGATTTGAATACCTGCAGCAGGTAATCCGGCACCTGGGCCAGGCGTTCGAGCCAGGCGTTCAGTTCGACGGATTTAGCCTCGTCATCCTCCTTGTCGAAAGACGCAAGCAAGCACTGGCAAACCGTGCGATTGAAAACATTCAGCGCCAATGCTTGCCAATATCGCTCTTGCAAGCTTTCGGCCGTGTCGTTCGGGTGCCGTTGCAGCAACCGGTCCTGTTGGACCCAGACGCCCTCCAGCGCATGGATCTGCTGCTGACCGACCGGCCAGGCATGACAGAGGAACTCCACCTCGGCCAGGCGATTGAACAGGGCGCCATTGTAATAAGGCAACTCAACGAACTGCTTCGGCTCGAAGACACGCTCAGGCCTGGGGGTCACGCTGCTCCATGTAGAGGTAAACAGCAACGCGCTGTGATCTGGTTCATAGGTGCAATGAACGAACGCGTTCAGTGTCGCGACACCAGGCTCATCCTGATGCAGGCCCTGAGCTGCCGCGTCTGTAGCGCGCAAGGTACGGACCAACTGGTCCTGACGCTCCTGGCGTACGGCAGCCGGTACGGATGTCGGGCGGTAGCCACAGATGACATCCGTCTGCTGCAGGCGCACGATCATCTGTTGAGTCAATAGCACCCAGGAAAGCGCAACACGCCAACTGGCAGCATCCAGACACCCAGGCATACATGCCAAGGCCTGCTGCAGGGCTTCGACGCGCAATACCGCTCGCCAGGCCTGCTGGCCAGCCTCGGCATACTGGCGCAGGCCGACGACAGGGTCCGAGCCAACATCAGGCAGCACCGAACCGACCTTGTAGTAGGACAGCTTGCTGCGGCCGGGTACATAGGCGAGCGCGTATCCCTGGGCGCCGCTGGCCTGTGGCAGAGTCTGCAGGCAGGCGGAGGCCTTGTCCAAAGCGCAAGCGAGTACGAAATCGGCATCTTGGGCCAACATCACGAACGGTGTGGAGACATGCTGCAGCGCGCCGGCCAATTGCTCTTGCCATGGGCCAAGCGTCTCATCGCCTTCCAAGGGGGCCAGAGGCAGGCATGGTACGCCTTGCTGATCGTAGTAGTGCAACGCACGCGCACGATGGTCGACCTGTTCATGTCCCAGTAGAACGACCGTCACGTCACTGCGTGAATCGGTTGCGATTGCGTTCATAGTGCACCTATGTCGATGGATGGAAGCGCCCGGGGCTTGCCGAGCGCCGAAAGTCAGTCAGCCAGCCAGGCATTGGCCCAATGCTGCAGGTGGTGCGGCGTCAATACATAGTCACGCAATACCGCCTCACGCAGGGCATCGCCTTGGCGGTAACTGGCCTGAGGATCGGCCAGGTGCATGCGGATAGCATCGAGCCATTGCTCGGTGGTGTTCTCTCGTACCCGGGTACAAGGCAAATAGCCTGAATAGGCCTTGGTATCGGTACAGATGACTGGGTAGCCACACACACCGTACTCCAGCAAACGCAAGTTGCTCTTGCAGTCGTTGAACAGGTTCTGCTCAAGCGGTGCGAGCGCTAGGTCCAGGTTGAGACTGGCCAGTTTCTGCGGATACGCCACCAGTGGAACACTGTCGTGGAATTCCTTTACGTACGGCCGCAACATGTCCGGACACATGCCGAAGAATACCCAGTCGACTTCATGTGCCAGGCTTTGGAGCACTTCTTTCATCATCTCCAGATCGCCACGGTGACTGGTCCCGCCCGCCCATCCCACTCGTGGACGTGCGCTGGTCTGACGCAAGCTCGACAGCCCCGTCCACAACGAGGCCGCGAGCATATTGGGCACTACCTGAATATCGTGATGATAATCCGCCAATGCATCGGCCAACGGCTCGGTAGAGACTACCAGCCTGTCGCACAGGCCAATGGCCTGGCCAAGCAATTCCCGTATATTGCTCGCCTGGTTGCGCGCATGATCATTCTTCTTTGGTGGATCTATGACGTAGTCGTCCAGTTCGAAGACCCGCCGCGCTTGGGAAAAGCGCTTGATACGGCCCAGCGTCCTGATGTCTTCCGGCGAGTACCGATACTGCAGGATGATTGCATCGGGCTTTTCCCGCTCCAGTTCGATCAGGTGCGGTGCCCTGAAATTCATCCGGCCTTGGATATAACCGGCGCGTTCGAGCTCGGTGAAGGGTTGGATGACTCGATAATGACCTACGCCCGAAGTATTGCGTGGCACAGCCAGCACAGAAGGCGCAGCCTTTTCGATAAACGGATCCCAGCCTTCGCGCAACCCGGGCTCGAGGTTGAAACTCATCAATGTGAGGCTCAGGTTCGGGTTGTAGGCCGGATCCTTTGCGACCTTGCCCAGCCATCGTTGGAGAAAAATCTCCTGGTCGGCTTCCTGCACGACAGGGCTGTGCGCCTGGGTCAATTGAGCGACCCTGGCCTCAGGCGTCCAGACGACGAGGTAACCTTTCTCGCGAGCACGCAGACAAAGATCGGCGCCACACCAATCTGGTGGAGACGCGTGCATTTCAATGCCTTGCAGTTCGTCGAACAGTTCCCGCCGAACCAACAAACAGTCCAAGCTCAGAGCACTCCAGTTCTGAACCAAGCCCAAACGGTTCACGCCGCCATGCGAATGCATGGCCGACATCAGGAACGGATTTCCAGCAGGCCCCCTGAGTCCGAGCACCAATGCCCCGGCAGCGATCAGACCATCGTGATTGACCAGGCCCGGACCAACAACGCCCACTTCCGGGCGCTGGGCATGGTTCATCATTTCCCGCAGCCACGTATCGTCGAAAAAGGCACAACCGGTATCGAGCACCAGCAGGTAGTCGCCACGGGCATACTGGCTGGCCAGGTTCACGCCTTGCGCAGGCTCCGCGCCAGGAACGTCGATCACTCGCAGCTGGCCACCCAGACCACGCATCGCATCCAACCAATCACGAACATCGGCTGGCTCTTGGCCGTTGGCGACCAACAGCACTTCGTAGGCGTCATACTCTGTATGTTCGAACAGCGACTCGACACACCGCCTCAAGCGCAGCAGGTCGTGCCCGGCATGGACAAGAATGGATACCCCTGCGGCTTGCTCGTGCAGATACCGCACACGCGTCACCATGCTGCCCGGCACCCCGTCGATCTGCGCAGGCACACCCAGGCGTTGCAGGTGCGCCCGGACTACCTCGGATGCCCGTGACTGTCCGACCGGGTCGCGCAACCAATCGGCATAGCCATACGAACTGTGCACCAACACTTCGGGGATATGTTCGACAACGTGCAGCCCGTGATTCTCGACCATCCTCCATAGAAGGTCATGCGGTGCCAGGCTCGCAAATTGCTCATCGAACCCGCCCAGCGTACGCACCGCTTCGCATCGAAACGCCAAAAGCCGCCCTACGTAAGGCAAGCTACGCATCAAATCCAAGTTGAAGTCGGGCTTGAAGACAGGGTCCGATGGCATGCGCCCGTCGTGAGCACCTTCATCGATGTACAGGCAAAGACTGTCTCCACGGAGCGCCATGCGTTCCGCCATCAGCACCATTGCATGCGGGTGCAAACGATCTCCGGCGCGCAGAAGGAAAAGCCAGTCGGCATCGGCGTGCTCGAGCCAACCGTTGAGCGCACCTACCCCCTCGCCCTGCAGCATCCGATAGTGCACCTCGGTGCGCTCGTCCATCGAGGCAGGGCCCAGTACCAACGGACGGCAGGCAGAATAGGATTGAGTCGCCAGGGTGTCCAAGGTGGCCCGAAGGGCAGCCTCGTCACCTTCTTCACAGAAGATCACCGGAACGATGCGCGGTCGTCCAGGCCACTGCTCGATCCGCCTGGACAGCAGACTCAATTGACCTTGCGACAAGCTGCGGCATTCCAGCCATTGCGAATACAACTCGGCGAAGCTGAGGCTGTCGGTCCCAACTTGCAACCTGAAGTCATCCATTTGTTCGGAGAATGCACTGCGCAGGTTCAACTCTTCCCACCGGCGCTCGCCGCTGCCAGGTGACGTCAGGTTGTGATATCGCACCCAACCGGAAGCTGGCGGCAGCTCGCCGGTACGTGATGCCAGCATTTGCAGTAACCATTGGGTCTCGGTCCTTGCCGCCTCAGTCGTGGTCACGTTGTGACTCAGCCTGCCAGCATGCATACGCTCAAGACTCAGCACTTGGTCCAGGCTGCATAGATGGCCACGGCGCAAGAGGCAAATGTACAACGCCATATCCAGACGGGCCGCGAAGCCATGACCGTCCTGCACCAGGGTGGGCAAATATTCTTGGACTTGAGCGCGACGGAACAACGCGTGACTGATACCGCCGAAGAGGTTGATCGCGTTATCGGCAACGCATGCGAGCAAATCGGTGCCGTTGATCAAGGCGCTCGTGGAGGAAATAACCCAGTTGAGGGCTCGTGATGGCAACAGCACGTCATCTGCGTCACAGAGCAGGCGCTGATTGATCACCATACTTGCCGAGGTCCACTCGACCAGGGCCTGCGCCTGCTGGGAAATGCAAGGTGCGAGCAGGGTATCGTCATCGCACAGGAACTTGATGAACTCCCCATTGGCGTGCGTCAAACAGGCCAGGAGGTTGCGAGCGAATCCCAGGCATCCAGGATTGCGTACATAGCGCAGGGGCATCTGAGCGCCCTCGCCCAATGCTGCGCAGGCCGTCTCGATTTCCCCGTCAGCGCTATCGTCGCAGACGATGATCTCGATATTGGGATAGTCCTGGGCAAGCGCGCTGGCCAAGGCGCGTCGGAAGAAGTGTGGATTGAACGCTGGAATTGCGATGGTGACGAGAGGATATGCCTTCACGAATGCTCACCTGAAAAATGGTCTGCCTGGAGGAATGGAACCTCGCTTTGAATGGAGGGCCTGCTCTCGAACACCGGGATACGGGGCTCGCCATGCATGACCGGCGAGCCCCTCTCATTCAGGCTTGGCTGCAAATCAGATGTAGTTGACCAACGACAACCCAACGATCTTTGCATACGACTGCATCGAAGCCTGCAGCATGTTCTTCTGCATCTCCAGGCGCAGCATGACCTCCGCCGGGTCGCTCTCACGAATCGAACTCTGGGTCTTCTTGTTCTCGGTGCTCAGCGCCTCGTTGGTTTCGGCCTGCACATCCAGCCCCTGTCCGCGCCCCCCGATGGAAGAGACCGACGAGGAGACCTGGTTGATCGCACTGCCGATGTTGCCAATGGCCGAATCCAGCGAGGCCAGGAAATTCTGCCGCGCGACAGGGTCGTTGTCCTGGGGCGTCATCAACGCAGAGCGCAGTTGGCCGATGGTATCGAGCACGTTCTGGGTCTGGTGGTTGTCCACCTTGACCGCAAACGAATCACCCGCCTCGGGTGCGCCCGACAATTCGAAACTGACGCCTGCAGCAGTAGCCGTGGTGCCATTCAGCGTCCCCGTCGACACCGGTCGGCTGTCGTCGGTCATGGGGGCAGCATACAGCTCGAACTCGGTCGCGCTGGTGAACTTGAGCACCGCGCCGCCGCCTGGAAAGGCCGCCTTGTATACCGAATCATCGCTGATCGCGGCACTGGTCACCTGGCTCGACGAGCTATTGCCCGGGCTTCGGGTACCGGCAATCGAATCGGCCTTGGAGCTCAGGCTGAAGGTATGTCCGGCAATGGCCGCATCCGGGTCATTCTCGTCCCCGGCCTTGAGGGAGATATCCAAGCGCAAGTCGATGCCACGGAAGCTGATGGTGGTGTTTTCATCCTTCGGATCGAACGTTCCCCCCTGGCTGGCTTCAAGCGTCACATCGTTGCCGTTTGCATCGAGGATCTTGTACTGGGTGCTGCTGGTGAATTCGATACTGTACGGCTCGCCGCTACGGAAGCGGTCATTGTAGGTCGCACTGCCAGAGACCTGACCGTTGGACAGGCTGACTCGGCCATCATCAATGCCTGGCGCGGTCAGGTGGGTCTCGCTGCGGCTGGTGTTTAGGGCCTGCTCGAAGGCACTGTAGCCCGTCTCGTTGGCCGCCAGGGTGAGCATGTCTCCGACCTGGAGCATCAACTGCCCCTGGTCGCCCTGATAGCTGTAGGTGCCGTCGGCGTTGCGCACATACGGTGGCGTGTCGCCTTTGGAACCGGAGAACAGGTACTTGCCGTTCTCATCCTTGCTGTTCATCAAAGAGAACAACTGCTCTTCCAGCGATGCGAGTTCGTCAGCGTTGGCCTTGCGATCGGAGTCGGTAAAACCACCATTGCCCGAGCTCACCGCCAGCTCATTGACCCGCTGCAGGATCGTACCAATGGCATTGAGCGTACTTTCCGCAGTCCCCAACGCATTACGCGCATTGACGATATTGCCGCTGTACTGCTCCAGCAGGTTCTGCTGCTGTTCCAGCTGCAGCAGGCGCGCTGCACCCACCGGATCGTCGGCGGCGGTACGTACGCGCAGGAAGTCGCTGGCCTCCTGAGACGTCTTGTTGACGTTGGAGAAGGTACGCTGGTAGTTCGCGCTGCTGGTGTTGTAGAACTGCGAAGTGGAGATGCGCACGGTCTACGGCTCCTTAAAGGCTGTTGATCAAGGTGGCGAAGGTTTCCTGGGCCGCCTTGATGATCTGCGACGACGCGGTGTAGTACTGCTGGAACTTGACCAGGTTGCCGACTTCTTCGTCGACGGACACGCCCGATACCGAGTTGCGGCTGTCCAGGGCGGACTGCTGCAGGGCATTGGTGGCATTGCCGTCCATGCTGGCCTGGGAGGTTTTGCCCCCTACATTGGAGACCAGCTTGGCGTAGGCATCGGTGAAGCTGATGCCCTTGCCGTCGGCACCGACTTCGACGGTGCCCTTGGTCTGCAGGTCGAGCACCGATTGGGCGTTGCGGTTGTCCGCCGAGCCCGCGCCGGTCAGCGATACGGTGAAACTGTCGCCGTTCTTCGGCGCACCGGAGACATTCATCTCGAAGGTGAAGGTCTTCTGGGTGCTGCCGTCCATGATCGGGTCGCCGTTGGCGTCGACCATTGGCACGGACAGCTGCAGCTTGTTTTCCTGGCCGGGGATGATGGTGCCGGTGCCGATGGCATTGCCCTTGGCGTCATACATCGTGTAGCCCTGGGGCGAGGCGCTGTCGTCGCCAAACACCAGCTTGACCGGCGTCGAGTACTTCAGGCCCGTCTGCAGTTCGCTGCGCTGGGCCGCATCGTAGATGTCGAGCGACGAGGTCAGGGTCGGCTGGGTGATCGAACCGGTGCCCTTGTTGCCTGCGCCGTTGACGCCCGTCAGGGGGGCGGCCATGGCCAGGCGGTCCGGGTCGGTGAGCACCGATTCGATGGACGCGGCCGCGTTGCGGGTCGGGGTGATCTTGAAGCTGTCCCCGGCACTCACCGCGCCACCCTTGAGCGACAGGGTGAAACCGTCGATGACCGGAGCCGGGTCGTCATTGAGGTCGAAGGAGCCCATGTCGGTTCCCTCGGGCAGCTTGCGTACACTGTACTCGGTGGCGCTGGTGAAGGTCACCTGGTAGTCGCTGGTGCTCAGCTTGCCGGTGTCCTTGATGGTGACGTCGAGGTTGCCGGAACCTGCACTGTTGCGCTGCGACGCCACACTGCGCTCGCTGATGGCCTTGGCACTGTTGATGTCGCCGAACAAGGTGGCGCCGAACTCGCCGTTCTTGTCGATGCCTTGCGCCAGCTGGCGGTTGATGGCATCGGCCACCACCAGAGCGACGCGGCCCAATTCATTGAGGGCCGGGTCCAGGGTGTCGCGCCGGTAGCGCAGCAGCCCGCCAAGCTCGCCACCGCTGACACTGTTGGTGATATCCATCTTGGTGGAACCGCGGTTGAGCACCAGGCTCATGCGGGTCGGGTCGGTCTGGCTTGGCTCTACGCCCAGGGTCTGAGTAGTCTTGCCCAGCACCAGGGCCTGGCCGTTCTTCAGGTAGATGTCGTAGTTGCCTTCGCGCTCCACCACATCGGCACCGATCAGCGCGGTCAGCTCGCGTACGGCGCCGTCACGCTGGTCGAGCAGGTCGTTGGGGCTGCCCTGCACGGCCGAGATCCGGGAGATCTGGTCGTTGTACTCGGCGATGGTCGCGGTGAGCTTGTTCACCTTGTCGGTGATCGACGCCATGTTGGCGTTGATGTTGCTGTTCTGCTGGTTCAGTTGAGCCGACAGCGTGTTGAAACGCTTGGCCAGTGCCTGGGAGCTACCCAGCAGCAACTGGCGCGAGGCGTCCTCGTTAGGCTTGGCCGCGGCATCCTGCAGAGCACCGAAGAAGCTCTTGAGCGCAGCCGTGATACCGGTGTCGGCGCTCGACAGGGCGGTATCCAGCGGGGTGATCTGGTTCAGGTAGGAGGTGGCGTCGCTGGACAGCGACGTGGTGGTACGCAGTTGGTTTTCCAGGAAGGCGTTGTACACCCGGCGCACGTCGGCCAGGGTGGTGCCACTGCCGATGAACACCTGGCCGTATTGCTGCGAGCCCTTGGTCTTCTGCACGATCTGCTGGCGAGAATAACTGTCCACATCGGCGTTGGCGATGTTGTTGCCCAGGGTATACATCCCCGATTGCGCGGCACCCAGGCCCGACATGCCAATATTGATCAAACTCGCCATGGTTCCAAACCCTTAAAGTTGCGTTGTGGTACCGAGCATTGCGTAGCTCTCGTACGACTTCATCTGTCTTGCGATCTGCGAGATCTTGCTGGCGTAGTTCGGGTCGGTGGCATACCCGGCCTTTTGCAGCTCCCGCACGAATTGTTCCGGGTTATCGGCCGCCTTCACTGCATCTTGATAGCGCGCGTTGTTCTGCAACAGGCTGACCAGGTCGTGGAAGCTGTCCTGGTAGGAGTCGTAGGAACGGAACGCCGCGGTCTCCTTGACGAACTGCCCACCACGGAACTCACTGGTGATCGCCCGCGCATGCCCGCCCTGCCAATTACCGGTGGCCTTGATGCCGAACAGGTTGTGGCTGCTGCTGCCGTCGGCGTTGCGCATCACCGACTTGCCCCAACCGGTTTCCAGGGCGGCCTGGGCCACCAGGTAGCGGGGGTCGATGCCGATGCGCTTGGCCGCCTGCTCGGCCATCGGCAGCATGGTGGCGACGAACTGGTCGCTGTCGCTGAAGGCCTTCTTCGGTGCCAGCGGCGGCTGGGCCACGGCACGGCCAAGAATGCGCAAGCCGTCATCCGGCACGGCGAAGCTGCGCGCGACCTGCTGCCCTTCGCGGGCCGGCACGGCGGCGGCGTTGCTGGTGGCCGCCGACGGTACGATGCCGGCCAGCAGGCGATCGGTGAGCTTGCCCGGCAGCGCCAGGCGCCGTGCATTGAGGGCCGCGACGTCGTTACGGGTCGCGGCTGATTCGCTGATATGCACCGGCTCGGCCACCTTGCTGCCCCACAATGCAGGGGCATGCCCCTCGATGCGTGGGAACGGGCTGGTATTGACGGATGGGCCCTTGTTCTTCGACAACTGGCGTACCAGCACATCCTGCAAGCCGATGCCGCCGCCCTCGCGCGACATGCTCACGGCCAGCTGCTGGTCATACATGTCGCGGTACTGCTTGACCGTCTCGCTGTTCATCGGGTTGTCGTCGGCCAGCACGTCGCTGGCCTTGCGCGAGGCCTTGAGCATCTCGCTGATGAACAGCGACTCGAACTCCTGGGCCACCTTGCGCACATTGGCGTCGCTGTCGCGATCACCGTGCTTGAGCGAACTCAGGCGGTTGAGGTCGGTATAGGCGCCGCTGTCGGCGTGCCCGGAGACCAGGCTCTTGGGCGTCATGGGCAGGCCTCCTCAGATCACGATCAGGTCGGCCTGCAAGGCGCCGGCCTGCTTCAGGGCTTCGAGGATCGCCATCAGGTCGCTGGGCGCCGCCCCGACCTGGTTCACCGCACGGACGATCTCGTCCAGGGTGGTACCCGGGCCGAACTTGAACATCGGCTTGGCCTCCTGCTGGGCATTGACGCGAGAGCGCGGCACCACGGCGGTCTGGCCATTGGAGAACGGCCCCGGCTGGCTGACGATCGGGTCTTCGGTGATGGTCACGGTGAGGCTGCCGTGGGTCACCGCCGCCGGCGAGACCTTGACGTTCTGGCCGATGACGATGGTGCCAGTACGCGAATTGATGATGACCTTGGCCACGGCCTGGCCCGGGTCGATCTCCAGGTTCTCGAGAATCGACAGGTAGTCCACCCGCTGGCTGGGGTCCATGGGCGCGGTGACGCGCACCGAGCCGCCATCCACGGCCTGGGCGACACCCGGGCCGAGCAGTTCGTTGATTTTGTCGACGATGTGCTTGGCGGTGGTGAAGTCCGGGCGGTTGAGGTTCAGCGTCAGGCTGTTGCCCTGGTTGAAGCCGCTCGGCACCGCACGCTCGACGGTGGCACCACCTGGGATACGGCCGGCCGAGGGCACGTTGACGGTGATCTTGGAACCATCCCGCCCTTCGGCGTCGAAGCCGCCCACCACCAGGTTGCCCTGGGCCACGGCATAGACATTGCCATCGATACCCTTGAGCGGGGTCATCAGCAGGCTGCCGCCGCGCAGGCTCTTGGAGTTGCCGATGGAAGAAACGGTGATGTCCACCACCTGGCCGGGCTTGGCGAAGGCCGGCAGGTCCGCGTGCACCGATACTGCCGCCACGTTCTTGAGCTGCACGTTGCCCGACCCTGGCGGCACCTTGATGCCGAACTGCGAGAGCATGTTGTTGAAGGTCTGCAGGGTGAATGGGGTCTGGGTGGTCTGGTCACCCGTGCCGTTCAGGCCCACCACCAGGCCGTAACCGATCAACTGGTTGGTACGCACACCGGAAATGCTGGCGATGTCCTTCAGGCGCTCGGCCTGGGCGTCGAAGGCACAGGACAGAAGCAGGGTCGCGGCGATCAGCTGCCTTACGTTGAACATGGTCATTCGACTCAGAAGGGCCAGAGCGGGCTGATGAAGAAGCGGTCCAGCCAACCGGGCTGGCTGGCATCGGCGAAGGAGCCGGTACCCGAGTAGGTGATACGCGCATCGGCCACGCGGGTGGACGGCACGGTGTTGTCGGTGGCGATATCATCGGCGCGGATCAGGCCGGCGATACGTACCAGCTCCTCGCCGGTGTTCAGGGTCAGCCACTTCTCGCCACGCACGGCGATGATGCCGTTGGGCAGCACCTCGGCCACGGTGACGGTAATCGAACCGGTCAGGGTGTTGCCCTGGGTCGCCTTGCTGTCGCCCTTGGTGGCGCGCTCGCCGCTATAGCCGGCCTCCAGCGACAGGTCACCGCCCCCGAACGGGTTGTTGGTGTTCGGGGTGGTGCCGAACAGCGAGGTCAGGCCGATGTTGGCATTGCTGTTCTTCTGGATCTGCGAACCTGCGTTCTTGCTCGCCGAAGTGCGCTCGTTGAGGGTGATGGTGATGATGTCACCCACCCGGAACGCCTTGCGGTCGGTGTACAGGTTCTGCTCGAAACCGGCCTGGTAGATCGAACCGTTGTTGGCCGCCGCGGGCAACGGGGTACGCGGCAACACCGGCGCGTAGTACGGGTCGTTGGGCTTTGGCGTCGGCGCGACGCAACCGGCCAACAACACCGCGCCCCCGAGGGCGAAGACGGACAACAGACGATTCATGACGCTTACCTCACGGTGTAACGGGCTTGGGGCTTACAGCTGCTGGGTGACGAACGAGAGCATCTGGTCGGCGGTGGAGATGACCTTGGAGTTCATCTCGTAGGCGCGCTGGGTGGTGATCATGTTCACCAGCTCTTCCACGGTGCTGACGTTGGAGTTCTCCAGGGTCTGCTGCAAGGTGGTGCCGAAGCCGTTCAGGCCCGGAGTACCGATCTGCGGCGCACCGCTGGCGGCGGTCTCCAGGAACAGGTTGTTGCCGATGGCCTGCAGGCCGGCCGGGTTGATGAAATCGGCGGTCTGGATGTTGCCGATGATCTGTGCGGCCGGGTTGCCGGCGGTGGTGATCGACACGGTGCCGTCCTGGCCGACGGTGAAGGTCTGGGCATCTGGCGGCACGACGATCGCAGGCTCCAGAGCGAAACCGTTGGCGGTGACGATCTGGCCGTCGGAGTTCAGGTGGAAGGTGCCGTCGCGGGTGTAGGAAACGGTGCCATCCGGTTGCAGTACCTGGAAGAAGCCGCGGCCATTGACAGCCATGTCCAGCGGGTTCTCCGTGGTCTGCAGGCTGCCGGTCTGGAAGTTCTTCTGAGTGCCGACGATACGTACACCGGTGCCGACCTGCAGCCCCGAGGGCAGCTCGCTGTCCTGGGTCGACTGGGCACCGGGCTGGCGCTTGACCTGATACAGCAGATCCTGGAATTCGGCACGATCACGCTTGAAGCCGGTGGTCGAAACGTTGGCCAGGTTGTTGGAGATGACAGTCAGGTTGGTGTCCTGGGCGGACAGGCCGGTCTTAGCGACCCAAAGAGCCGGAAGCATTTAGTGTTCTCCTCGTGCGCCTGTTTTACGGCACCCGTTCAAAAGTGATTAGCCGATTTGCAAAACCCGAGCCATGGCTTCATCGCCTTCCTTGGCCGCGTTCATCATCTTGACGTGCAGTTCGAACTGGCGGGACAGGGCCAGTACCGAGGTCATTTCCTCGACGGCGTTGACGTTGCTCGACTCCAGGAAGCCCGATACCACCTTGACGCTGACGTCGGCATCGGCCGGCTGGCCGCTGGTGGTGTGGATCATGCCGTCCATGCCCTTGGTCAGGCCCTTGGTATCGGGGTTGACCAGCTTGATGCGATCGACCTCGGCCATCACCCGCGGGTCTTCACCCATGGCGCGGATGCTGATGGTGCCGTCTTCGCCGATCTCCACCTTCTGCTCCGGCGGAATGGCGATCGGGCCGCCATTGCCGATGACCGGCATGCCGTTGCCGGCACGCAGCACGCCCAGGGCATCGATGTTCAGGCTGCCGGTGCGCACGTAGGCTTCGCTGCCGTCCGGTGCCTGCACGGCGATGAAACCGTCACCGCTGACGGCCACGTCCAGCTCGCGGCCGGTTTCCACCAGGGCACCTGCGGTGAAGTCGGTCGCCGGGCGTTCGGTCATGGCGAACGCTCGCGCCGGAAAGCTGTCGCCGAACACCGGCATCGACCGCGCCTGCTCCAGGTCGCGCTGGAAGCCGTTGGTGGAAACGTTCGCCAGGTTGTTGGCGTGGGCCCGTTGGGCCAGCGCGTTCTGGCTGGCGCCGGTCATGGCCACGTAAAGCATCTTGTCCACAATCATCCTCCGCTGCACCGACGACCGATTGCCGCCAGCGTTGCTTTGCAGGCACTAAAGCAAGTTCCGAACCAACTTTTAGAAATCATGAAAAAGCCCGTGAATACGGGCTTTGAGGGACGCCTTTGGAATGGACGACGCCGGATATCCGGCGCCATCTTGCCGCTGACGGCAATCGGCTACGGCTCGCGGCAACCGGCATTGTTGTAGGGCCCGGCAAAGCGTTTCCACCCCTCCCCAGGCGACCACTGCGAACACACCAGGCGCCCGTCGGCCTGGCTTTCCCAACGCCACCAGGGCGCTGCGGCCGCCTGCGCCTGGAGCAGACACAGCGCTGCGGCGAGCGTGACGATCCATTTCTTCATGAGCCTTACCTCAAAAACGACGAACCCCTTTACCGGGAAAGGGGTTCGCGCGCACTCGACCGACCAGTGACCGTCAGGTCATCTGGATGATGGTCTGCATGATGGTGCTTTCGGTGGAGATGGTCTTGGCGTTCGCCTGATAGTTACTCTGCGCCTTGATCAGCTCGACAAGCTCCTGGGTCAGGTTGACGTTGGACGCCTCCAGCGAGTTGGACTCGACGCTCCCCAGCGTGCCGGTCTTCGGCGCATCGATGCCAGGAATGCCCGAGGAGTAAGTCTCGGTCCAGCGGGTACCACCGATCTGCTGCAGGCCCTGCTCGTTGGCGAAGCTGGCGATGGCGACCTGACCGATGGCGCGGGACTGCTGGTTGCTGAAGCTGGCGAACAACACGCCGGTGGAGTCGATGCTCAGGCTCGACAGGATGCCGGTGGCATAGCCGTCCTGGGACTGCGACATGCGCGCCGTCTCGGTGTTGTAGGAGGTCGTGCTGTTCATCGACAGGCGCATGCCATCGGCATTGCCTGCAGCACCATTGGCGGCCCAGTCACCTGCCGCGTTCTTCGCCGCCGGCACCCAACCGGTCATGGTGAAGGTGTTGTTGCTGACCGTGAACGACGAACCAGCCGGATGACCAGTGTTGTCAGCCGCCATGCTCTTGACGGAGCCATCGCTGTTGAAGCTGATGGTGCCGGTCAATGGCGCCTCGGAGGCCGGATCGAATGGATTGCGACCGTCCACCAGGGTGTACATGGTCCATTCATTGGTGCCGGTCTTGCGATAGAACTGCTCCATGGTGTGCTCGTTGCCCTGGCTGTCGTACACCTTGGTCGGGAACGACTTGGTGTAGGTGGTTTCATCAGCAGGGTCGAACGGCTTGTTCGGCACCAACACCGGTGGGGTGCTGTCATCGTAGACTTCCAGCGGAATGTCGGTGGCCGAAGAGTTCAGGTTGATGCCCTGGTCGATCAACGAGGTGGCCTTCGGCGCCAGTGAGGACGTATCGATGCGCAGATCGCTCAGCACACCCTTCTGGATCTTGCCGGTCGAATCGGCGGCGTAGCCCTGCAGGCGCAGGCCGTCCGAGGTGACCACGTAGTTGTCCTTGTTGGTCTGGAACGCGCCAGCCCGGGTGTAGACCATCGAGCCGTTGTCCGACAGGACGAAGAAGCCCTGGCCCTGGATGCCCATGTCCAGCACGTTGCCGGTGTTGTTGATGTCACCCTGGCTGAACTGCTGGGAAACCGCGGCCAGGCGTACGCCGTTGCCGACCTGGTTCTTGCCTACGCCCAGGCGGTTGGCGCCGGCGTATACGTCGGCGAACTCGGCACGCGAGGATTTGAAGCCGGTGGTATTGACGTTGGCGATGTTGTTACCGGTGACGTCCAACTGCTTGTTGGCTGCGTACAGACCGCTAAGACCGATATTGAAAGACATGTAGAAGCTCCTTGTGCCGCGCTAGCCGGCCTTAGATACCAATGGTTTGCACGCTGGAAAGGGAAACTTTGCCGAGCCCGGCCAGGTTGAGCATCATCTCGCCATTGGGGTTGATGCTGACGCTGGTGACCTTGGCCGGCAGCAGGGTGGACAACTGCACCGCCTTGCCATCCACCGTGGTGGTGGCGGCGAAGCTGTAGGTACCAGGATCGACTTTCTCGCCCTTCTCGTTGGTGCCGTCCCAGATGAAGTCGGCATAACCGGCCTTCTGTTCGCCCAACTCGATGGTCTTGACGACGTTGCCGTCCTTGTCCTTGATGGTGACCTTCGCCTCGCCCACACTTTGCGGCACGACGATCTGGCCATTGAAGCTCTCGGCGGTATCGACCACGGCCTTGTCGTTCTGCACGACCACCGAGCGCCCGACCAGCGATGAGGCCTGCAGCGCCTGGGACGAACCCAGCGCACCGGCAATGGAGTTGACGGTGCTGTTGAGCGTGGTGATGCCCTCCAGGCTGCTGAACTGCGCCAACTGCGCCACGAACTCGCTGTTGTCCTGCGGGTCGAGCGGATTCTGGTGCTGCATCTGGGTCACCAGCAATTGCAGGAACGCATCCTTGCCCAGCGCATTCTTGTCGGCGGGCTCGGCCGTGGTTTTCTTGGTGGTGCCCGTGCTCACACCCGAAGCCGACAGGACGTCGTTCAGGTTCACACCACTGGTGCTATCGATAGCCATGGTCCGTATTCCTTATCACTGACCCAGGGTCAGGACCTTCTGCATCATGGTCTTGGCAGTATTCATCAGTTCGGCGTTGGTCTGGAACGCACGGCTGGCGGAGATCATGTCGGCCATCTCCTCCACCACATTGACGTTCGGGTAGTAGACGTAGCCGTCCTTGTTCGCCGCTGGGTGGTTGGGCTCGTAGCGCGCCTCGAGGTTGCTCTGGTCCTCGACAATGCCCATCACCTGTACGCCCTGCCCCGCCTCGCCCTGGTCCTGGAACAGCGACTGGCCGGCACCATCCTGGGCCTGCTGGAAGGTGGTGGCGAACACTGGGTGGCGTGCGCGGTAGGTCTGGTCGATGCTCGAGGACACGGTCTCGGCGTTGGCGATGTTCGAGGCAACGGTGTTGAGGCGGGTGTTCTGCGCACTCATGCCGCTACCGGCAATGTTGAAGACACTGGCAAGGGACATGGTCACTCTCCGCGCAGGGCCGAAATCAGCCCTTTGAATTTACTGTTGAGCAGGGTGAAGCTGGCCTGGAAGCCAATGGCGTTCTCTGCGTAGTTCGACTGCTCGATCTGCGCATCGACGGTGTTCTGGTCGATCGAAGGCTGCATCGGCGTGCGGTACTTGAGGGTGTCATCGCCCATGGCCAAGCCCTGGGCCTCGATGTGCCGGGTATTGGTACGGTCCAGGGCGATGCGGCCGTCCTGCTGCTTGGCCGTCTCGGCGGCGAGCACCGCCGAGAAATCCATGTCGCGCGCCTTGTAGTTGGGCGTGTCGGCGTTGGCGATGTTGTTGGCCAGGACCTCGGCGCGCTGGGCGCGGAAGCTCAATGCCTGCTCATGGATGCCGAGCGCCTTGTCGAAGCTGATGCTCATGTCTGGGAAACCTTCGAAGGTTGACCGGAAGAATCGTGAGCAGGCTAGAGCAAGGTTTGTGCCAAGCGACAGGGACCCAGTAAAACCGGAGGTTTGGGGCGCGGGTGGCAAAGCGGGATGCCAGAAAAGCGGCAAAGTGCTTCCGCCTGGTGAAGGGAAAGCGGCAATCGCGTGGTGGCAAAAGCGGCAAAACAAAAAATTGACACCAATTGAGGCCATGGTCGAACCACGCACAGCTTGAAGCTCAGGGTCTGGGCGAACCAGATCGCTCTCGAGCTATACCATCGACGATTTTGTCGGCGATTTCAGTGAAGTTTGCGAATTATCCCACAAGCCACACGGAAATGATCACCATTTTTTCGTGATGTGATTTCCCCCTGCACACGCTGTCAGGGAGACACCACATGTTTCTGGGCCACTACATACCCTCGTGGCAGGAAATCGAGTCACGCATCATCAATGAAATGGGCTATCAAGGAGGCGCCCATTTTCGCACGCACCTCAACGAACAGGTCGCCTCGCTGGCGCTCAACCTACGCCGGGTCAGAGCCGTTCAGTCGGCCTTCGACCAGGCTGAATGGCAAGCTGCACGTATGCTGCGCCAACGCTTCGCCGACCTCGAAATCGCCAGCATCGTCGACGAACTGCTCATCGTCGTGAGGCAGATGGCGATGATCGTCGCCAGCGGCGTCATCACCGGCGGCGCCATTGGTGCAGGAATAGGCGTATTGGGTGCAGGAGCGGGCGCCATTCCCTTTGCCGGCGCGGGCGCGGCGATGGGTCTTAAGGTCAGCGGCTGGATCCTCGGCGTACTGGGGCTGGCGTCCATCGCCGAATTTTTCATCGACGGCCTGCCACGCATCGGCGAGTACTACCTCGATGGCATCTGCATAGCCTGGAAAGGTACGCGTGGTGACGAAGGTCTGAGCCCATTCAGCCAGGACGACCCACATGCGGTATCCCGAGCCGCCCATCATATTGCCCTGGGCCATGTAGAAGTCGTGGTGTTGCTACTGGGCGCGATTGTGTCCTACCTCACGCGCGGGCGAGGCGACGCCCGGGTGCTGGCGCAGGAGATGGCGGCCAGCCGCAAAGGTGCGCGGCTGGGGCAATGGATGCTCAAGCATGAAGAAGGGTTGAAGAAACGGCCGGATCTGCAGGTGCCGGAGCGGCGCAAGGGGGCGGTGGATGAGCCGCAACCGATACAGCCTAATCGGCCGGGAGGGAAAGATAAGGAGCCATCCACGGGTAAGCCCGGTAGCATGCCGTTGCATACGGTGGCCTGCTTCAAGGCGGACAAATTGCCAGTATCCAAGCATGCCGAGTTTGAGCGGCAGCTGAAAGGGCAGCAGGAAGGGTTGAACCGGCTGACGGTTGAGGAATTTCTCGAGAATATTGCCAACCCCGTAAAACGGAGCCCTAGCGCGGCAAAAAGAGCGCGAAAAGAGCTGGAAGAGGCACTGACCCAGCGACTGGAAGAAGAGTTACAGGAATCAATGGGTTATAGAGCTGCAAAAGCAGAAGCTGCTAAGAGAGCAAAGAAAACCATGGCAAGCCTTGCAGCCCTGCATAACCCTGACCTTGTAGCCGGCGGGAAAGATGTCATTGCTGATTTTGGAGATCGGCAGGTCAACTCAAGTATCGGACCACAATGGAAGACCAAGGTCGAGAACCTAAGAAATGCCGCAGCGGCAGTACCAGAATCCTCTCGTGGTAAAACGTTGATAAATGTAAATCTTCACAAATGCTAGGAGACAATACATGGATGAGGCTTTTTCTGTTTTTCTAGAAGAGTTTGGAAATACCATCGAGCGCCGAGAAGTCCCAGTATCGAGCATTCAGCGCTATCGCGGGACACTGCCTGATCAGCTACTGGAGTATTGGAGCGAGCATGGATGGTGCGGTTATGGCGATGGGATTTTCTGGATGGTCAACCCACAAGAGTATAATGGCGTTGTAGCATCCTGGCTTGAAGGCACCGCGCTCGAAACCATCGACAACTATCACGTGATTGCCAGAAGCGCCTTTGGAGACTTGTATCTCTGGGGAGAGAAGACAGGCGCATCACTCAAAATCACGAGCGTGCTTTCGCGCTACAGAGTTCATGACTCCATTTACGTTGGAAACAAAATGAACAAAGGGGTGAAGGCCTTCATGGCATCCAAGCGGGTAGATACCAACGACTACGGTGGCCTATTCAAGCCGGCTCGACAAAAACTTGGCCAGCTAGGCCCTGACGAGATGTATGGTTTCATCCCCGCCATCATGCTTGGCGGCCCTGATAATCTTGAACACTTGGCGAAAGTAAAAATCGTGGAGCACTTGATGCTTCTATCGCAAATATCCGAACTCAAGCCATTCGCCCTTCCCGACTTTTAGGCAATTTATCTTCAAGCACAGCCTTCCCGTATCGACCAGCAATGGACCAAGCGCCGTCAGGCGCTTGGGACCTATGCATGATGGGATTCCCCCTGCACACGCTGCCAGGGAGGCACCTCATGTACCGCTAACGCGAGGAAACCAAAATAGATAAAATATTTGCCAAATTCATTAAAAACTTCGGCCTACCGATTGACCGCCGGGAAGTACCTACCTCCACAATCGAAAGATACAGAGACAAGCTTCCTTCCAAGCTCTTGGAATATTGGTCCGAACATGGATGGGGAGGCTATGGAGAGGGCATATTCTGGCTGGTCAACCCACAAGAGTATGACGCCGTAGTTTCCTGCTGGATTGCAGGCACCGCATTTTACTCACATGACAACTATCACTTGATTGCAAGAAGCGCTTTTGGAGACTTATATCTATGGGGCGAAAAAACTGGATTCGCACTGGAAATAGCAAGCTTTAGCTCTCAGTACGTTTTCTATAAAACTGATTTTACAAAAGAACAGCTCAACTCCGAACTTCAAGGATTTATCCTATCAAGAAAAGTCGACTCAAATGATTTCAATCACCTTTTCAATCCCGCCAGAGAAAAGCTTGGCAGACTTAAACATGATGAGATGTACGGCTTTTTCCCTGCACTCATGCTGGGTGGCTCCGACTCCCTGCAGCACCTTCAAAAAGTCAGCGCCGTTGAGCACTTGGTCTTTCTTGCGCAACTGGCAGACCTGCAGCCTTTTCCCTTCTCCGAGCAACCTGATTGATGCTGCAACCATTCAATGAAGTAGCACTATCACGGACCAAGCGCCGTCAGGCGCTTGGCACCTATATGATGGGCGGGCCTAGCCAAGTGGAGCATCTCGAAAAGGTCAAGGCCGTAGAGCACCTACTTTTCCTTTCACAGCTCACTGAACTCGAGCCTTACAGCTTCTCTGACTTCTGAAGCTGAAAACCTCATAACCTCTACCTACCTCACTTCGCCTGGTAGATGATCCCCGGGCTGCACTGCACCATCTGGTAGTGGTCCGGCAAGCCGTTGAGCGCCTCGGACGCGCCGAGGAACAGGTAGCCACCGGGCTTGAGGGTGCTGTGGATGCGCAGCAGGATGTCCTTCTTGACCTGGGCCGAGAAGTAGATCAGCACGTTGCGGCAGAACACGATGTCGAACTTGCCCAACGCCGCGTAGCTGTCGAGCAGGTTGAAGGAGCGGAACTCCACCCGGCTGCGAATCGGCGCCTTGACCGCCCAGCGGCCCGGGCCCTTGGTGTCGAAGTAGCGCTGCAGGCGCTCCTGGGACAGGCCGCGGCCGATGGCCAGGCTGTCGTATTCGCCGGTCTTGCAGTTGGTCAGCATCGACCCGGACAGGTCGGTGGCGACGATCTGCGCGCCCATCTTCAACTGGCCCAGGTTGCTGCGCTCGAACTCATCGATGGCCATGGAGATCGAGTACGGCTCTTGCCCCGAGGAGCAGGCCGCCGACCAGATACGCAGGCGCTGGCCGGGGTTGTTCTTGATGAACTCCGGGATGACCTTGTTCTTGAGCACCTCGAAGGGGTAAGTGTCGCGGAACCACAGGGTCTCGTTGGTCGTCATGGCGTCGACCACCTGCTCGCGTAAACCGCCCCGTGGCTGGCTCTGGATACGCTGCACCAACTCGCCCAACGACTTGATGCCCTGCTGCTCCATCAGTTTGTTGAGACGGCTGGAGACCAGGTACTGCTTATTCTCGCCCAGCAAGATGCCACAGGCTTTCTCCAGGAAGACCCGGAACTGTTCGAAATCCAAATTACCCGTAGACAATGCTGCCGCCTCTTTCCAATCACTGGTGCCGGGGGCTGGCCCCCGGCGGTTTCAATGCGTCGCCTTGATCCGGTCGACCACCCGCTGGGCCAGGTCGTCCGGCTTGAACTTGGCCAGGAAGTCATCGGCACCGACCTTCTTGACCATCGCCTGGTTGAAGACGCCGGACAGCGAAGTATGCAGCACGATGTGCAACTTTTGCATGCGTGGATCGCTGCGAATCTCCGCGGTCAGGGTATAGCCGTCCATCTCCGGCATTTCAATGTCGGAGATCATCATCAGGAATTCTTCATCCGGGCGCTTGCCCTCTTCCACCAGCTTGTGCAGGTAGTCCAGGGCCTGGCGGCCGTCGTTGAGCGCCACCACCTCGACACCCACCGCCTGCAGGCAGCGGCTGACCTGCTTGCGCGCAACCGACGAGTCGTCGACCGTGAGCACCCGCAGCATCACTGCCTTGTCTTGCACCTCGGCATCGATCACCCCGGCAGAAATGGCCTCGGAGGCTGGCGACACCTCGGCCAGCACCTTCTCTACGTCGACGATCTCCACCATGCGGTTGTCCACGCGGGTGACCGCCGTCAGGTAGTGGTCGCGACCGGTACCCTTGGGTGGCGGGTGGATCTCTTCCCAGTTCATATTGACGATGCGTTCGACCGAATGCACCAGAAAGCCCTGGGTCTTGGTGTTGTACTCGGTGATGATCACGAAGCTGTTGCGTGTTTCTTCCCGCAGGCCGGGCAAGCCTGTCGCCATCGACAGGTCGAGGATGGGAATGGTTGCCCCGCGGATGTTCGCCACGCCACGCACCACCGGGTGGGACTTGGGCATCACGGTCAGTTCCGGGCACTGCAGCACTTCCCGCACCTTGAATACGTTGATGCCATAGAGCTGTTCGCCATTGAGGCGGAACAGCAACAGCTCCAGGCGATTCTGCCCCACCAGTTGCGTACGCTGGTTGACCGAATCCATGACTCCAGCCATGCCAGACTCCTCTAGTTCTCGCCTATGTACCGAATCGGCACGGGCTTTGCTTTTTTGAGCGCCATGTATATGAAAACGACATTTTTCCGACGTCTGACGCGCCTGCTGGGCGGCTCGCTGGCCATGATCTGCCTGCTGGCCCCCGGCAACCGAGCGCTGGCCGATGCGGTTACCTTGCCTGAACAGCTTATCGGCGTCACCCAAGGGTTTCTTGAATTCACCGTGGAGGACTACCTGGCCACCAGCCAGACGCCGGGCCGCTACGAGATCCAGGTCAACACCCTCGACCCGCGCCTGCGCATGCCGGCATGCAGCCAACAGCTGGACGCTTCGCTGGAGAGCCCAGCACAGCCGCTGGGCAGGGTCACGGTACGGGTGCGCTGCGCCGGCAGCGCGCCGTGGACGGTATTCGTGCCAGCCCAGGTGCGCTTGTTCCGCGACGTGGTGGTGATGGCGCGCCCGCTCAAGCGCGAAAGCGTCATCGGCGAAGGCGATGTGAGCCTGCGGGAACGGGACGTGGGCACGCTCAACCAAGGCTTTCTCACCGATCTGGACCAGGCCGTGGGCATGAAGCTGCTGCGCCCGACCGTGCTGGACCAGGTGCTCACGCCACAGCACCTGGAACAAGCCGAGGTGGTGCGTAAGGGCGACCACGTGGTGATCATCGCCCGCAGCGGCAGCCTGAGCGTGCGCATGCCGGGCGAAGCCTTGAGCAAAGGCGGCCTGTCGGAGCAGATCCGCGTGCGCAACCTCAACTCCAAGCGGGTGGTCAAGGCACGAGTGACCGGGCCAGGCCAGGTCGAGGTGGCCATGTAGTATTGGGCCTGCCAAGGCTCTAGTCCCTGTAGGAGCGGGCTTGCCCCGCGATTGGCCTTGCCAGGGAAACGCCATGAAGGCTGGCGACAAGGAACTGCTTTTCCTAGACTGTGTCAGAAAACGGGTTATGTGAACTTGCGCACAGGCGCCGACAAATTCGCGCCTAAAGTTTTTTTCGGGTTGGCCGAAAACAAGGCAAGCGTCCAAATTCCCAGAGGTTTCTACAATCATGGTCATCGACTTCAGTCGTTTGAATAATGCGCCATCCATCATCGGTGGCGTTCGCGGCAATACCGCGACCGGCAACGCCGAGAAGGCCAGCGAGACCGGCCAGGCCGCCAAGCCCGGCGCCAGCGGAGAAGCCGTACATCTCAGCCAGGAGGCCCAGCAGTTGCAGAAGATCAGCGACCAGCTGCGTGATCAACCTGAAGTCAACAGCGCCCGCGTGGCCCAGTTGAAACAGGCCATCGCAGACGGTAGCTACAAGGTCGATGCCGAGCGGGTCGCCAGCAAACTGCTTGATTTCGAAGCCCAGCGCTGACCCTTTGGGGCGCTGACTTCAAAGGACGTAACGAGCCAAGAGCCAGCCATGCACGACACCACCCTGCTGCAACTGATCGAAGACGACATCGCGCCGACCCAAGAGCTGCTCGAACTGCTCGAGAAGGAAACCGTCGCCCTGCATGGCCGCGATATGCTGCTGCTGGAACATATCCTGGCACGCAAGCAGTCGCTGATCGTCTTGCTCGAGCAGCAGGGCATGCGACGGAACCAGTTGCTCACCGGGCTCGGTTTCTCCGCTGATCGCGCGGGCGTGCAAGCTCTGGCCGCACAATCGACCATTGGCGAGCTCCTGCTGCAACGACTGGACGCCCTCGCTCAACTGATGGATGCCTGCCAGGCCGCCAACGCGACCAATGGCCGGGTCATCCAGGTGCAACAGCTCGCCACCGCCAACCAGATCCGCATCCTCAACGGCGGCGACTCCCCCTCGCTCTACGACAGCCGTGGCACCACCTCGCCCATGGCCAAGGCACGGGCTATCAGCCAAGTGTGATTACCGCTATCAAGGCACGGAACATACTGGCAAAATGCCGTTACTTGCGTGTGTCGTTTTTGCCTGGAGATTGAAAACCCGTGTTCAATGAAACCGATGCCCCGCAACCGCCGAAGGTGCTGACCACGCCTTTGGAGATCGCGGCCAACCTGCGCCAGCTGCAAGATAGCCATGATCCCTTGATCATCACCTTCCACGAGCGCAGCCAGCGGTTCCAGAGCTACGTGGTACACGTGGACCGTGACAGCAATACCCTGGCGCTGGATGAGATGATTCCGCGCGACGGGGAAAAATACATCGAGAACGGCGAACCGTTCCGCATCGAAGGTTTCCATGACGGGGTGCGCATCGCCTGGGATTGCAACATCGCACCGACCATCACCGAGATCAACGGCCACCGCTGCTACCGCAGCGCCCTGCCCAGCGAAGTGACCTACCACCAACGGCGCAACGCCTTCCGCGCCGCGCTCAAGCTGTCGCAGCTGGTCGATATCGTGCTCGACGGCGAAAAGCTCAAGGGCAAGGGCGCCCTGCGCGGCAAGCTGCTGGATATCTCCGCCACCGGTTGCAAGCTGCGCTTCGAGGGCAATGTCGAAGAACGCCTGCAACTGGGCCAGGTCTACGAGCGCTTTGCCGCTGCGGCCCCGCTGGGTATCCCGCAAGCGATGGTGGAGTTGCGCCACTTGCACTTCGAGGAGCGCGCCAATACCACGTTCGCCGGGGTACGCTTTCACAACCTCAATGGCCAACTGCAGCGCAAGGTCGAGAGCTTCGTGTACCAATTGCAGCGTGAGGCACGGCGGTTCGACAAAGACGACTATTGATCGTGGGGAATAACAACACCCATTGGGTGTAATGCTGTTCACTTGACAGCTTTGGTGCCTGCGAGATCGAGCGCCGCCCGCGCGGCGCATCGCGAGCTGCGCTCGCTCCTACGTTTGTTTCGGGCCAGTTCATCCTGCGGGATTTTCGCGCGGGCGCTTTGGTGTATGGCTTGATGTCGTGTCGTACGAACCAAGCGGTCGCGCGCGCCTGTCACAGGCGATACTGGCCGTAAACAAACGTAGGAGCGAGCGCAGCTCGCGATGCGCCGCGCGGGCGGCGCTCGATCTCACAAGCACCATCCACCTAAAGACCTGTACGCTCCTTATCGACCTCCGCCTGCGGCTCGGCCTCTTCGGCCTTGGCCTTCTGTTCCTCAGCCTCGGTATCCTCCGCGGCCACCGGTGCCTGCATCACCTCCTGCACGGTCGCCTCATCCACCCGCGGGTCGAGCGCTGCCGACAACGGCGAACCGGCTGCCGGCATGGCCACGTGGCCCAGTGGCGCGTCCTGCACCTGGTGCAACCCGGTGACCGCCTTCGGCCGGATCCGCCACACCAGCACCAGGGCGAAGAACAGGAAGAAGGCGTACAGCATCTGCGGCCCCAACGCTTTCATCAGCACCCCCGCCGCCAGCGGCCCGATACAGGCCCCTACGCCGTAGGTCACCAGCAACATGGCCGTCAACGAGACACGCCGCTCGCTTTCGACATGGTCGTTGGAAAACGCGACCGCCAACGGATACAGGCAGAACTGCAGCAGCGAAATCACGAAACCGATGGCGAACAGCAACTCCAGCGGCACGCTGGGCAGCACCGCCAGCGGCAATGCAGCCAGCGCCAGGCCGATCGAGACACTACGGATCAGCACGGCTCGGTCGTAGCGGTCCGACAGCCAACCGAGCGGCCACTGCACCACCAACCCCGCGAAGATGCAGCTACCCATGAACAAACCGATCTGCTCGGTGGACAGCCCCTGTTTGGCCGCATACAAGGGCGCCAGGCCGTAGAAAGAACCGACGATCAGGCCCGAGCCCAGCACCGTGGACAAGGACTGGGGTACCCGTTTGAGGAAGAACTTCGGCTCCATCGGCGCCGGACGCAACGGTGCCGGGTGGATACGCCGGGTCATCGCCACCGGCACCAGGCACAAGGCAAAACACATGGCCACCAGCATCAGCAGTTCAGGGCCAAGCTCCGGATGCACCACCAGGATCAGCTGGCCGAGTACCAGGCCCAGGTAGGAGGCGATCATGTAGCCACTGAACACCGCCCCGCGGTGCTTCACATCGGCCTGCTCGTTGAGCCAGCTCTCGATGACCATGTACTGGCACATCATCCCCAGGCCGACGATCATCCGCAGCCCTACCCAGACCGGCAACCAGTTGGTCATGCCATGCCCGAGCACGGCGGCGCACACGATGCCGGCGCAAGTGGCATAGGCGCGTATGTGCCCGACCCGGCCGATCAGCCGGTGGCCGATCTTGCCGCCCACCGCCAGGCCGAAATAGTTGGCGGCCATCAAGGCGCCGACCCAGAGGCTGTCCACATGGTCGGCGGCCAGACGCAGGGCCAGGTAGGTACTGAGCAGGCCCGAGCCGATCAGCATCATCAAGGCAGCGAAATACAGCGACTGAAACGGCTTCCAGATGTTGCGCATACGTCCCGTCGAACTCCTTGGGTCAGATGGCGTTGGCTTGCAGGCAAGCATAAAAGCAAAATTGCCGCAGCGCAGGCCCCTCGTAGCGAAATAACGCAACAGGGGCGCGTCCAGTGCCGGTCGTGTCGCGATCAGGCCTGTGCCGCCAGTACCCGTCGTTCCCAGGGGGTGATTTCGTCTAGGAAATCGGTCAGCTCCAAGGCCTTGGTGGCAATGTAGCCTTCGATGAACTCGCCACCGAACAGTTCCCGCGCCACTGCGCTGCACTTGAGCCGCTCCAGCGCGGCATGCAGCGTGCACGGCAGGCTCAGGTGCTCCGGCACGTCGAACTCCCCCTGGATCGCGGGCGTTGGCTGCAGGCCTTGCTCGATACCGTGCAGGCCGGCAGCCAGGCTCGCGGCGATGGCCAGGTACGGGTTGGCATCGGCGCCAGGCAGGCGGTTCTCCACCCGCCGCGCCACAGGCGAACTGGCCGGGATGCGCAGGCCGGCGGCACGGTTGTCTTCGGACCAGCAGGCATTGTTGGGCGAGGCGTATGGGTGGCACAGGCGCTGATAGGAATTGACGTTGGGGGCGAACAACGCGGTGAAGTCGGCCATGCACGCCTGAAGGCCACCGATGAACTGGTAGAAGGTCGCCGTTGGCTGCCCCGCTTCGTCGCTGAACACGTTACGGCCGCTGCCGATCTCCACCAGGCTCTGGTGGATGTGCATGGAGCTGCCCGGGGTCCGTGCCAGCGGCTTGGCCATGCACACCACCGTCAGGCCGTGCCTGAGCGCCACCTCCTTGAGCAGGTGCTTGAACAGGAAGGTCTGGTCGGCCAGCAACAGCGGGTCGCCATGCAACAGGTTGATCTCGAACTGGCTGACACCCATCTCGTGCATGAAGGTGTCACGGGGCAGACCAAGCGCGGCCATGCACTGGTAGACCTCGTTGAAGAACGGGCGCAGGCCATTGTTGGAGCTGACGCTGAAGGCCGAGTGGCCAAGCTCGCGGCGGCCGTCCTTGCCCACTGGAGGCTGGAACGCCTGGCCTGGGTCGGCATTGGGCGCGAAGACAAAGAATTCGAGCTCCGTGGCCACCACCGGGGCCAAGCCAAGGGCAGCATAGCGGGCGATCACTGCCTTGAGTTGACCGCGGGTGGAAAGCCCGGACGGCACGCCGTCGAGCTCCACCGCATCGCAGATGGCCAGGGCCCGGGGCTCGTCGCTCCAGGGCAGGCGGTGAATCTGCGCAGAGTCGGCCACCAGGGCCAGGTCACCGTCGTCGCTGCCATAGAAGCGCGCCGGCGGATAGCCGCCCATGATGCATTGCAGCAATACACCCCGTGCCATCTGCAGGCGACGCCCCTCGAGAAAGCCTTCGGCGGTCATCACCTTGCCGCGGGGTACGCCGTTGAGGTCGGGGGTGACGCATTCGATCTCGTCGATGCCGGTCAAGCGCTCGGCGAGTGAGCGCAGGGCTTGGGTCTTCATGACGCTGTCCTTGTTGTTGTGTGCTCGTCGGGCACAACATAGGCGCTGGATGTTGAAAATATCAAGCAAGACACAGCATCAATGTAGAAATTTATTAACACCCCACGATGTTCGCTGCCTGCGCGGGCCACTCTAAGCCCTCAAACGGTGGAACCAGACGCAAGGAGCCGCTTTGCGGCCTATCGCAGGCTCCACCAGCCCTCATAGAACAACGCATGACCATTTGATTTGCGGCACCCTAATGTGGGAGCGGGCTTGTCCCGCGATTTGGCCGGGCCCGATATCACCGTCGCCTGGCAAGGGCTTCGCCCTTGATCGCGGGACAAGTCGGACCGCCGCACCGCCGCTCCCACAGGGGCAGCATTGGCCGCTTGTTCTCTGCGCGACAGCGCAGCCCGAAGGGCGGGGTAATCTCCCACGAAGCAAGCGGAGCCTGGGCCGTATTGGCACGGCTGGGAAAACCAACCGAAGGCAATTTGAGCTTGTCCAGTACCATAGAATTTCCCACAGGCCGGTGCAGATCTCACGACTCGCGCAAGGTCATGCCATTGGCCGGCAGCGGCAGCGCGGTCTTGTAGCGCACCTGCTTGAGGGCAAAGCTCGAACGGATATTGGCCACCCCCGGCAACCGTGTCAGGTAGTCCAGGAACCGCTCCAGCGCCTGGATGCTCGGCAGCAGCACGCGCAGCAGGTAGTCGGGGTCACCGGTCATCAGGTAGCACTCCATCACCTCGGGCCGCTCGGCGATTTCTTCCTCGAAGCGGTGCAGCGACTGCTCCACCTGCTTCTCCAGGCTCACATGGATGAACACGTTCACGTCCAGCCCCAGCACCTCGGGCGCCAGCAGGGTCACTTGCTGACGGATGACCCCCAACTCCTCCATGGCCTTTACCCGGTTGAAGCAAGGCGTCGGCGACAGGTTCACCGAGCGGGCCAGCTCTGCGTTGGTGATGCGGGCGTTTTCCTGGAGGCTGTTGAGAATGCCGATATCCGTACGATCGAGTTTGCGCATGAGACAAATTCACCGGTTTTTTGTGTTTATGCGGAATGTTTATCTGGCCCGTCCGGCAAAGGCAATCAACTTGAGAGAAAAATTCTCTGGCCATCCCCCTATGATGTATTTAGCGCTGACTTACCAGTCACAAGCCGGTACTCAGCGGCGACCGCTTCAAAGCTCACAAAAACAACATTCGAGCGAGCGTAAAAGGCATGAACGAGTACGCCCCCCTGCAGCTGCATGTGCCCGAGCCTACCGGCCGGCCAGGCTGCCAGACCGATTTTTCCTACCTGCGTCTGAACGACGCCGGTCTTGTCCGTAAACCTCCTGTCGATGTGGAGCCCGCCGACACCGCGGACCTCTCCTATAGCCTGATTCGCGTCCTGGACGAGCACGGCAACGCCGTCGGCCCCTGGGCCGAGGACATCGACCCGCAGGTCCTGCGCCAAGGCATGCGCGCCATGCTCAAGACGCGGATCTTCGACAACCGCATGGTCGTCGCCCAGCGCCAGAAGAAGATGTCCTTCTACATGCAGAGCCTGGGCGAGGAAGCCATCGGCAGCGCCCAGGCCCTGGCGCTGCAATACACTGACATGTGCTTCCCGACCTACCGCCAGCAGAGCATTCTGATGGCCCGGGACGTCTCCCTGGTCGAGATGATCTGCCAGCTGCTGTCCAACGAGCGCGACCCGCTCAAGGGCCGCCAGCTGCCGATCATGTACTCGGTGCGCGAAGCCGGTTTCTTCACCATCAGCGGCAACCTGGCCACCCAGTTCGTGCAGGCGGTCGGCTGGGCCATGGCCTCGGCGATCAAGGGCGACACCAAGATCGCCTCGGCCTGGATCGGCGACGGCGCCACCGCCGAGTCGGACTTCCACACCGCCCTGACCTTCGCCCACGTCTACCGCGCCCCGGTGATCCTCAACGTGGTCAACAACCAATGGGCCATCTCCACCTTCCAGGCCATCGCCGGGGGTGAATCGACCACCTTCGCCGGCCGTGGCGTGGGTTGCGGCATCGCTTCGCTGCGGGTCGACGGCAACGACTTCATCGCGGTCTACGCCGCCTCGCGCTGGGCCGCCGAACGCGCCCGCCGTGGCCTGGGCCCGACCTTGATCGAATGGGTCACCTACCGCGCAGGCCCGCACTCGACCTCCGACGACCCGTCCAAGTACCGCCCGGCCGACGACTGGAGCCACTTCCCACTGGGCGACCCGATCGCGCGTCTGAAGCAGCACCTGATCGCCAGCGGCCATTGGTCCGAGGAAGAACACCAGGCGGTCACCGCCGAGCTCGAGGCCGAGATCCTCAAGGCCCAGAAGGAAGCCGAGCAGTACGGCACCCTGGGCAATGGCCACATCCCGAGTGCCGCCTCGATGTTCGAGGACGTGTACAAGGAAATGCCCGAACACCTGCGCCGCCAACGCCAGGAACTGGGGGTCTGAGATGAACGATCACAACAACAGCATCCATCTGGAATCCGCCATGTCCACCACCACCATGACCATGATCCAGGCCCTGCGCTCGGCCATGGACATCATGCTCGAGCGCGACGACAACGTGGTGATCTACGGCCAGGACGTCGGCTACTTCGGCGGCGTGTTCCGTTGCACCGAAGGCTTGCAGGCCAAGTACGGCAAGTCGCGGGTGTTCGACGCGCCGATTTCCGAAAGCGGCATCGTCGGCACCGCCGTGGGCATGGGCGCCTATGGCCTGCGCCCGGTGGTGGAGATCCAGTTCGCCGACTACTTCTACCCGGCCTCCGACCAGATCGTCTCGGAGATGGCCCGTCTGCGCTACCGCTCGGCCGGCCAGTTCACCGCCCCGCTGACCCTGCGCATGCCCTGTGGCGGCGGTATCTACGGCGGCCAGACCCACAGCCAGAGCCCGGAGGCGATGTTCACCCAGGTCTGCGGCCTGCGTACGGTGATGCCGTCCAATCCCTATGACGCCAAGGGCCTGCTGATCGCCGCCATCGAATGCGACGACCCGGTGATCTTCCTGGAGCCCAAGCGCCTGTACAACGGCCCGTTCGACGGACACCACGACCGCCCGGTGACGCCGTGGTCCAAGCACCCGCAGAGCGCGGTACCCGACGGCTACTACCAGGTCCCGCTGGACAAGGCTGCCATTGCTCGCCCAGGCAACGACGTGACCGTGCTGACCTACGGCACCACGGTGTACGTGTCCCAGGTGGCCGCCGAGGAGACCGGCGTCGACGCCGAGGTCATCGACCTGCGCAGCCTGTGGCCGCTGGACCTGGACACCATCGTCGAGTCGGTCAAGAAGACCGGCCGCTGCGTGGTGGTCCACGAGGCCACCCGTACCTGCGGCTTCGGCGCCGAACTGGTGTCGCTGGTCCAGGAGCATTGCTTCCATCACCTCGAGGCGCCGATCGAGCGCGTCACTGGCTGGGACACCCCCTACCCTCACGCACAGGAATGGGCGTACTTCCCCGGCCCTTCGCGGGTAGGTGCGGCATTGAAACGGGTCATGGAGGTCTGAATGGGCACGCACGTCATCAAGATGCCGGACATCGGCGAAGGCATCGCACAGGTCGAGTTGGTGGAATGGTTCGTCAAGGTCGGCGATGTGATCGCCGAGGACCAGGTGGTGGCCGATGTCATGACCGACAAAGCCACCGTGGAAATCCCCTCGCCGGTCAGCGGCAAGGTGTTGGCCCTGGGCGGCCAGCCAGGTGAGGTAATGGCGGTCGGCAGCGAGCTGATCCGCATCGAAGTCGAAGGCGGCGGCAACCACGTGGATGCACCGCAGGCCAAGTCGGTCGAAGCCGTCGCGGCCCCTGCCCCGGCCCCGGTCGCCGAGCCACCGCGCAGCGAACCTCAAGTGCTGGCCAGCCAGCCTGCCAGCACCAGCGCCGCCGCGCCCATCGTGCCGCGCCAGGCCAGCGACAAGCCTCTGGCCTCCCCGGCCGTGCGCAAGCGCGCCCTGGATGCCGGTATCGAGCTGCGCTACGTGCACGGCAGCGGCCCGGCCGGGCGCATCCTGCATGAAGACCTCGATGCCTTCATCAGCAAGCCCCACAGCAGCGCCGGCCAAGCGCCGAGCGGCTACGCCAGGCGTACCGACAGCGAGCAGGTGCCGGTCATCGGCCTGCGCCGCAAGATCGCCCAGCGCATGCAGGACGCCAAGCGCCGCGTCGCTCACTTCAGCTACGTCGAGGAAATCGACGTCACCGCCCTGGAAGCCCTGCGCCAGCAGCTCAACCAGAAGCACGGCGAAAGCCGCGGCAAGCTGACCCTGCTGCCGTTCATCGTGCGCGCCATGGTCGTGGCCCTGCGCGATTTCCCGCAGATCAACGCCACCTATGACGACGAAGCCCAGGTCATCACCCGGCATGGCGCGGTGCATGTAGGCATCGCCACCCAGGGCGACAATGGCCTGATGGTGCCGGTGTTGCGCCATGCCGAAGCCGGCAGCTTGTGGAGCAACGCCGCCGAGATCGCCCGCCTGGCCAACGCCGCGCGCAACAACAAGGCCAGCCGCGACGAGCTGTCGGGCTCGACCATCACCCTGACCAGCCTCGGCGCACTGGGCGGTATCGCCAGCACGCCAGTGGTCAACACGCCGGAAGTGGCCATCGTCGGGGTCAACCGCATGGTCGAACGGCCGGTGGTGATCGACGGCCAGATCGTCGTGCGCAAGATGATGAACCTGTCCAGTTCCTTCGATCACCGTGTGGTCGATGGCATGGATGCCGCCCTGTTCATCCAGGCCGTACGTGGCCTGCTGGAACAGCCCGCCTGCCTGTTCGTGGAGTGAGCATGCAACAGATCCTCAATACCACCCTGTTGATCATCGGTGGCGGCCCTGGCGGCTACATCGCCGCCATTCGCGCCGGCCAGCTGGGCATCCCCACCGTGCTGGTCGAAGGCCAGGCGCTGGGCGGAACCTGCCTGAACATCGGCTGCATCCCGTCCAAGGCGCTGATCCATGTGGCCGAGCAGTTCCACCAGGCCAGCCGCCTCGATGACACCTCCCCCCTGGGCATCAGCGTGTCCGCACCGCGCCTGGACATCGCCCGCAGCGTGGCCTGGAAGGACGGCATCGTCGATCGCCTGACCAGCGGCGTCGCTGCGCTGCTGAAGAAGAACGGCGTGAAGGTGATCCACGGCTGGGCCAGGATTCTCGACGGCAAGAACGTCGAGGTCGATGGCCAGCGTATCCAGTGCGAACACCTGCTGCTGGCCACCGGCTCCACCAGCGTGGAACTGCCGATGCTGCCGCTGGGCGGCCCGGTGATCTCTTCCACCGAGGCCCTGGCGCCCAAGGCCCTGCCCCAGCATCTGGTGGTGGTTGGCGGCGGCTATATCGGCCTGGAGCTGGGCATTGCCTACCGCAAGCTAGGCGTGCAGGTCAGCGTGGTGGAAGCCCGCGAGCGGATCCTGCCGACCTACGACGCCGAGCTGACCCAGCCGGTTGCCGAGTCGGTGAAGAAACTAGGCATCGCCCTGCACCTGGGCCACAGCGTCGAAGGCTACGAGAACGGTTGCCTGCTGGCCAACGACGGCCAGGGCGGGCAACTGCGCCTGGAGGCCGACCAGGTGCTGGTCGCGGTCGGTCGTCGTCCGCGCACCCAGGGCTTCAACCTTGAATGCCTGAACCTGAAGATGAACGGCGCGGCACTGGCCATCGATGAACGCTGCCAGACCAGCATGCGCAACGTCTGGGCCATTGGCGATGTGGCCGGCGAGCCGATGCTGGCGCACCGGGCCATGGCCCAGGGCGAAATGGTCGCGGAAATCATCGCCGGCAAGGCGCGGCGTTTCGAGCCGGCTGCAATTGCCGCGGTGTGCTTCACCGACCCGGAAGTGGTGGTGGTCGGCAAGACCCCGGAGCAAGCCAGCCAGCAAGGCCTGGACTGCATCGTCACGCAGTTCCCCTTCGCTGCCAATGGCCGGGCCATGACCCTGGAAGCGAAAAGCGGCTTCGTGCGCGTGGTGGCCCGCCGTGACAACCACCTGATCCTCGGCTGGCAGGCCGTAGGGGTGGCGGTTTCAGAGCTGTCCACTGCCTTCGCCCAATCCCTGGAGATGGGCGCACGGCTGGAGGATGTCGCCGGCACCATCCATGCCCACCCGACCCTGGGCGAAACGGTCCAGGAGGCGGCTCTGCGAGCCCTGGGCCACGCCCTGCATATCTGACACTGAAGCGGCGACGGCCGATTTGACCCGCTGCGCCCCAGGCGCTGCGGGTCTTTTTTGTCCGGCTTTGCAAGCCCGCTCCTACAGGGGGCGGCTGCAGCTCATTCGAAAATGGTGTTCTTGCCCGCTGCCTTGGCCCGGTACAGCGCCCGGTCAGCCCGCGCCAGCAGGTCGTGCTGGTCTTCAGCGTCCTGCCAGCGCACCACGCCGAAGCTCATGGTCAACCGGCAATCGCCGATCGGCTCCACCGCTTCCATGGCCTGGCGGATCGCGCCTGAAATCTCCAATGCCTGCTCCACCGGCGTTTGCGGCAACACGGCGACGAACTCGTCACCCCCCCAGCGCGCCAGCAGGTCCTGAGGGCGCAGACAACCCCGGATGCATTCGACCACCTCCACTAGCGCCGCATCCCCGCGGGCATGGCCGTAGCGGTCGTTGATCGGCTTGAAGTCATCCAAGTCCATGACGATCAGCGACAACGGCTGGCGGAAGCGCCGGGCCCGTTCGCATTCCTGCTGCAGGGTCTTCTCCAGGCGATAGCGGTTGGCGGTGCGGGTCAGCGCGTCGCGCTCGGCCAGCTCCAGGTTCTCCTCGAGCTGGCGTTGCAGTTGCTGGTTGACCCATGACAGCTCCCGGGTGCGCTCGGCCACCAGGGTTTCCAAGGAGTGGTTCTTCTGCTGCAGCTCGATCACCAGGCGCTTGCCGGCATCGATGTTGCGGTGCGCGCCGAGCATGCGCGCCACCGAGCCATCCTCGTTGCGGGCGATGATATGGCCGCTGTCCTCGATCCACAGGTAACTGCCGTCCTGGCAACGGCAACGGTATTCGATGCGGTAGCGCTCGTTGCGCTGGTTGATGTAGGCCTCGAAGTGGGCCATTACCCGGGGGTAGTCCTCCGGGTGGATGACGCTTTCCCAGGTGAGCACGGTGTTGGCCATGGAATGGCTTTCGTAGCCGAGCATGGCGTACCAGCCGGGGTTGCGGTAGACGTACCCGGAATTGGCATCCCAATCCCAGATACCGTCGCTGATCAGCTCGAACAAGGTATGCAGCTGCTGCTCGCTGAAACCGGCGGGCACCGGCTTTGGCTCCTGACTCATGACACGCTCCCTGGCTCCCCTCGGTGGCAAGCATAGCTGCACCGCACAGCCCTGCGGATAGCCCGGCAGGCCGCTTTCGTGCCTTTGCAAGCCCAAGCCTGTACACCTGTAACGTTCATGGAACTGCGGCCCAGGCCACTCCCCACCCTGTGTAGGAGCGGCCTTGTGCCGCGAAAGGGCCGCGCAGCGGCCCTCAAGGTTCAAGGTTCCTCGACCCCCGTGGTATCACCGATCAACGACTCGGCCTTGAGCACAGGCGCCGGCTGCTTGCGCAGGCTCGCCACCTGGGCTGCGGTCACCGCACCGGCCTGGTTGCCCCAGCTGCTGCGGATGAAGTTGACCACATCGGCCACTTGCTGGTCGTTCATCCGCCAGGCGAAGGCCGGCATGGTGAAAGTCGACGGCGCCGTCTGCGTGGCAGGCAAGGTGCCGCCTTCGAGGACGATGTGGATCAGCGAAGTGGCATCTTCGCCTTGCAGCACCGGGTTGCCGGCAAGGGCCGGGAACACCCGCGCGTAGCCCTTGCCATCGGTGCGGTGGCAGGCAGCGCAGTTGTCCACGTAGAGCGCGGCACCGGGCTTGGCGTCGTCGCCCTTCCACAACGCATCGGCGACCTGGCGATCCTCCTGGAACGGCTTGTCGTCCGGGTTCACCGGCGGCAAGGTCTTCAGGTAGCGGGCGATGGCGCTGAGGTCGGCGTCGCTCATGTACTGCATGCTGTGCTCGACCACATCGCTCATGCCGCCGAAGACCGCCGTGCGCTCGTTGCGCCCGGTCTTGAGGAATGCCACGATCTGCGCCTCGCTCCAGCTGCCCAGGCCATCTTTGTGATCGCCCCGCAGGCTCTTGGCGATCCAGCCTTCCAGCGGCGCGCTGCCGGCCAGGTAGGCATCACCATCGTCGGCATCCAGCGCTTTTTCCTGCATGGTCAGCGCCCGCGGCGTATGGCAGGCGCCACAATGGCCCAGGCCTTCGACCAGGTAGGCCCCGCGGGCCACCACCGGGTCACGTTCACCGGCCTCGAACGGCTTGACCTCAGGTGCGAACAGCCCGCGCCAGAACGCCAGCGGCCAGCGCATGCTCAGCGGCCAGGGGATGTCGCTGTCCTTGTTGGCCTGCTCCACCGGCTGCACGCCGTGCATGAAGTAGGCATAGAGCGCTTGCATGTCCTCGTCGCTGACCCGCGCATAGGACGGGTATGGCATGGCCGGGTACAAGGTACTGCCATCGAGCCCGATGCCCTGGCGTACGGCACGCTCGAAGTCCTCGTAGCTGTAGTCGCCGATACCGCTCGGGTCCGGGGTGATGTTGGTGGAATAGAGCGTGCCGATGGGGGTCTCCATGGGCAGGCCGCCGGCGAACGGCTTGCCGCCCTTGGCGGTATGGCAGGCCACGCAGTCGCCGGCGCGGGCCAGGTATTCGCCCTTCTTGACCAGGGCCGGGTCGGCCGCATCGGCGGCGTGCAACAGGGTACTGGCGCCCAGGCAGAGGGCGGCGGTCAACAATCGTTTCATGGTCGGCCTCCTATGCCTGCACCAGTGGACCTGGGTTCTTCAGGTACTGCTCGCGAATGGCCCGCGCCGACCAGTAGGTCAGCGCCGCCACCAACCCGGTGGGGTTGTAGCCCAGCCCCTGGGGAAACGCCGAGGCGCCCGGCACGAAGACGTTGTGCACGTCCCAGCTCTGCAGGTAGCGGTTGATGGCACTGGTCTTGGGGTCGGTGCCCATGATCGCGCCGCCGTTGAGGTGGGTGGTCTGGTACACGGTGGCATCGAAGTGCTGACCGAACGCCTTCATCGATGCAGCGATCGCCTTGGGCCCCATGGCTTCGGCGATCTTGCGCATCTGCTCGACCATGAAGCGGTTCATCTTCACGTCGTTGTCCTTCCAGTCGAAGGTCATGCGCAGCAGCGGCAGGCCATAGGCGTCCTTGTACACCGGGTCTAGGTCCAGGTAATTGTCGCGGTAGGACTGGTGCGCGCCATGGGCGTCCATCGACAGCATGTGGCTGTAGCTGTCGGCCACCGCGGCCTTCCAGGCGCTGCCCCACTTGGGCGTGCCTGGCGGGGTCTTGGTGCCGGAGATGGGCTTGGTGCCCGCCTGGTTGACCCAGAACGGCGAGCCGCCGACGAAGCCGAGCGGGCCATGGTCGAAGTTGTCGGCATTGAAATCGTCCACCGCCACGCCATTGCCGCCAGCGCCGATGAAGGGGTTGGTGTGGTGGCTGTTCTTGTCGAAGAAGGCGCTTACCGTGGACAGGTTCTGGAAGGCGAAGTTACGCCCCACCACACCCTGGTTGCTGACCGGGTCGTAGGGTTTGCCGATGCCCGAAAGCAGCATCAGGCGCACGTTGTTGAACTGGAAGGCGCCGAGGATCACCAGGTCCGCCGGCTGTTCCACCTCGCGCCCCTGGGCATCGACGTAGGTCACGCCGGTGGCCAGGTTCTTCTCGGCGTTGAGGTTGACTCGCAACACATGGGCGTTGTTGCGCAGCTCGAAGTTCGGCACCTGGCGCAGGGCCGGCAGGATGTTCACGTTGGGCGAGGCCTTGGAATACATATAGCAGGCATAGCCGCTGCAGTAGCCGCAGAAATTGCACGGGCCCATCTGTGCCCCGTAGGGGTTGGTGTAGGGCCCGGAGGTGTTGGCCGACGGCAAATTGTAGGGGTGGTAGCCGACCTCGCGGGCCGCCTTCTCGAACAGCTGCGCCGAGACGGTGTTCTTCTGCGCCGGCAGCGGGAAATCATCGGAGCGGTCCGGGGAGAACGGGTTGCCGCCCTTGTCGCGGCCCACCACCTGCCCCTTGATCGACCAGGCGGTGCCGGAGGTGCCGAAGACTTTTTCGGCGAAATCGAAGTACGGTTCCAGCTCTTCGTAGCTGACGCCGAAATCCTGGATGGTCATGCCTTCGGGGATGAAGGCCTTGCCATAGCGTTCCTCATAGTGGCTGCGCATGCGCAGCTCCATCGGGTCGACGCGAAAATGCACGCCCGACCAGTGCAGCCCGGCCCCGCCGGTGCCCGTGCCAGGCAGGAAGGCGCCGAACTGGCGGTACGGCACGGCCACATCGTTCAGGCTGTGACGCAGGGTCACGGTCTCGCGGGAGATGTCCATGAACAGTTTCTTGCGCGAGTTGTAGGTCAGCTCGTCCATGGTCTGCGGGTAGACACCGTCCGGGTAGGTGTCACGCGCCGGGCCTCGCTCCAGGGCGACCACCTGCAGGCCTGCCTCGGTCAGTTCCTTGGCCATGATCGCGCCGGTCCAGCCGAACCCGACGATGACCGCATCGACTTTCTTCATCACCTGGGCCATCGCTCAACCTCGCTCGCCACTGATGGATACCGGAGGGAAGGGATAGCGCTCGTCGCGTTCCACCCAATCCATGAAATCGGCGCGCGCGCCGGGGAAGCCGATCAGCTTCCAGCCAGCCAGGCCTTGGTTGCCGCCGTGCAGCGGGTCGCTGAAGAACCCTTCGCGGGTATTGAGCCAGAGCATGGCGAAGAAGGTGACGGCAGGCACCGAGGCCAGGGCCGCCTTGCCGCTGTCCAGGGCCTCCAGGGCTTGCTGCTGTTGGGCCGGGTCCAGCTGGGCGAACGGCTTGCTCCACTGCGTCTTGCACCAGGCGTCGGTTTCCTGGATACCCAGCCGGTAGATCTCCTGGGGGCTGAGCTTGAGCTGGTAGCCCAACTCGGCCGGTGCGTCCGGATGGAAGGGGCCCTGCATGTACCACAGGCCACCACTGCCGTAGCGGGTATTGAGCTGGCGGTCGATGAATTCCGGTACACCGGCTTCTACCGCACCGGGGCCGAGCGCGTCGGCGGGAATGAGCACCGCGACCGCAGCCGAGATGAACGCCCACTCTTCGGCATTGAAGAAGGTCGGTTGGTAGGCGCGGGCTGGCGCCCTGCCCTGTTCGGGGTCCTTGGCGGGTGCGGGGGTGGCGGTATCGGCAAGCACCGCGCTGCCCATGCCGGTGCTGGCGAGGGTCGCCACCGGAATGAGGGTCAGTGACTTGCGCAGGAACTCGCGGCGCGCCGGGTGCGCGAAGGCAGGTTCGTCGTTGGACATGGCTTTGGCCTCTTCTTTGACAGGTCAATCAGGTCATACATGGCATTCGCTCCGTTCGTGCGGGGCTGTTGTTGTTTTGTCGGGAAAGCATAGACAGTGCTGTTTCTGTGGGAGCCGGCTTGCCGGCGACCAAGGGCCGGCCCTTGCCCTGCAAAAGGCTGTGCCGGCCCAATCGCCGGCAAGCCGGCTCCCACCTGTCCTGCGCTGTTTCAAAGACACCGCCATACCTGTGGGGGCTGGTTTGCCAGCGATAGGACCTGGCAGTGCGCTATCCGGCCCTGCGCTCCCAAGCAATGGGATTCACCAGGTTGGCCGGTTTTTCACCCGCCAGGGCGGCGAGCAGGTTGTCCACCGCACAACGGGCCATGGCCTCACGGGTTTCGTGGGTGGCCGAGCCGATGTGCGGGGTCACCACCAGGTTATCCAGTTGCAGCAAGGGTGAATTGGCCGGCAGCGGTTCGCGGACGAATACGTCCAGGCCCGCCCCACGGATACGCCGCTCGCGCAGGGCCTGCAGCAGGGCCGCCTCGTCCAGCACGCGACCACGGGCGATGTTCACCAGGATCGCCGAGGGCTTCATCAGCGCCAGCTCACGTTCGCCGATGAGGTTCTGCGTCTGCGCGTTCAGGGGTACGCACAGGCAGACGAAATCGGACTCGGCCAGCAAGGCCTCGAGGCTGCGGTGACGCGCCCCGTAGCGCGCTTCCACTTCGGGCCGTGGCTGGCGTGTGTGATACAGCACCTGCATGCCAAACCCTGCGTGGGCCCGACGAGCCAGGGCTTCGCCGATGCGCCCCAGGCCGACGATGCCCAGCGTCTTGCCGTGCACATCGCAGCCGAACTGGGCCGGGCCGATGCCGGCCTGCCAATGGCCGTTGCGAATCCAGCCGTCGAGTTCCACCACCCGCCGGGCACAAGCCATCAGCAGGGCGAAACCGGTGTCGGCAGTGGTTTCGGTGAGCACGTCGGGGGTGTTGGTCAGCAACACGCCGCGGCGGTCGAGCTCGCCGATGTCGTAGTTGTCCACGCCCACCGAGACGCTGGAGACCACCTCCAGCTGCGGCGCCAGGCTCAGCAGCTCGCCGTCCAGACGCAGGCTGGCACCGAGCAGGCCATGGGCACCCGGCAAGGCCGCCCGCAGGCGCGCCAGGCCATCGGCCGCCGGCGCCTCGACCAGGGTCACCTCGGCATGGGTCTGCAGGCGCTGCATGAGTTCATCGGACAAACGTTTGTACAGGACGATGCGTTTTTTCATGGTCGATACCTATTGGCTCGGCGCCAGCTGTTGGCGCCGTGCCTGTTGCGAAGGGTTGAGCACGGCGGTCAGGGCCACCGCTACCAGCAGTGCGCCGCACATGAACAGATAGGAAGCCCCCGGGCCGCCGGTGACACCGTTGAGGTAGCCCACCAGCCAGGAGCCGGAGAACGAGCCCAGCGCGCCCATGCTGTTGATCAGGGCCATGGCGCCACCGGCAACGTTGCTGGGCAGCAGTTCCGGCACGATGGCGAAGAACGGGCCGTAGGGGGCGTACATGCAGGCACCGGCGATCACCAGCAGGGTGTATGACCACCAGAAATGCTCGGTGCCGAGGATGTAGGAGCCGTAGAAGGCCAGGGCAGCGATCAGCAGGGGCGGCCAGACGAAACGCTTGCGCTTTTGCATCCGGTCGGATGCCCAGGACACCCCGAGCATGGCCAGCACCGCGCCCAGGTACGGCACCGCCGACAGCCAGCCGGCCGTGACGATGTCCAGCGCCGCGGCTTGCTTGAGAATCGACGGCAACCAGAGCACGAAGCCATAGACACCGATGCTCCAGCAGAAGTACTGCAACGACAGGATGATCACCTTGGGCGAACGGAACGCCTCGCGGTAGTTCTTCACCGGTTTGATGCCCTGTTGCTCGGCGGCCAGGGCCTCGCGCAGCGCGGTTTTCTCTTGTGCCTTCAGCCAGCTGGCCTGCTCCGGGCGATCGTCCACCAGGCGCCACCAGATGAATGCCCATAGCACCGCCGGCAAGCCCTCGATGATGAACATCCAACGCCAGTCGAAATGCTTGACCAAATAGCCGGACACCACCGACATCCACAGGATGGTCACCGGGTTGCCGAGGATCAGGAAGGTGTTGGCCCGCGAGCGCTCGGCGCGGGTGAACCAGTGGCAGAGGTAGATCAGCATGGCTGGCATCACTGCAGCCTCCACCACCCCCAGCAGGAAGCGGATGGCGATCAGCAGCGACACGTTCTGCACCATGCCGGTGAGCGTGGCCAAGCCGCCCCAGAGGATCAGGCTGACGAAGATCAGCTTCTTGACGCTGCGTTTTTCGGCATAGATGGCACCGGGTACCTGGAAGAAGAAATAGCCCAGGAAGAACAGCGCCCCGAGCAGGGACGACAAGGCTGGGGTGATGTGCAGGTCATCGGCCATGCCCGAAGCGGCGGCAAAGCCGTAGTTGGCACGGTCAAGATAGGCCAGGCTGTAGGTGATGAAGACGATGGGCATGATGTACCACCAGCGTCTTGGGGCAAGTCGGTCGATCTGCATGGTTGTATCTCCTGAGCTTGTTGTTCTTGTTGCAACAGGTACCGGCCAGGCCGGCAGGTTCGGTTCAACCGCCGAAGCGGTTTTCGTAGGCATCCAATTCATGGCGCTGCGGCAGGCCTTCCATGTCGCCGCGTGATTGCACCGCACGGCTGCCGCACCAGTTGCCGCGAGCCACGGCGCGGCGCAGGTCATGGCCTTCGAGCAAGGCGCTGACCACGCCCACGGCGAAGGCATCGCCCGCTCCTACCGTGTCCACCACCTGCGCCACGGGACAGGGCGCGACCACCCCTTCGGCACCGCGAGCATCACGCAGGTACGCCCCCTCGGCGCCCAGCTTGATGGCCACGCATTGCACGCCGTGCTCCAGGTAGAAACCGGCAATGGCTTCAGGGGTTTGCCGACCGGTGAGCAGGCGCCCCTCTTCCAGCCCTGGCAGCACCCAGTCGGCCTTGAATGCCAGGGCATTGATTTCCTGGACCATGGTTTGCCGGTTGGGCCATAGCGATGGCCGCAGGTTGGGGTCGAAGGAGATGCTGCGGCCGTTGGCGCGCATGGCCTCGAGCAACTGCAGGGAAAGGTCGCGGCACGACGCCGACAAGGCCGGCACGATGCCTGTGGCATGCAGATGGCGGGCATCCAGCAGCTCCGGGCACAGCTGCGCCGGCGACATGCGGCTGGCGGCCGAGCCTCGGCGGAAGTATTCCACTTGCGGGTCGCTGCCATCGTCGCAACGTGCCTTGAGCTGGAAGCCCGTGGGGTATGCGGGATCGATTTCGACACGGGCACAGTCCAGGCCTTCGCCACGCAGGCTGGCAAGCACGAAGGCGCCCAGCGAATCGTCGCCCACCCGGCTCAGCCAGTTCACCCGCAGGCCCAGACGCGCCAGGCCGATGGCCACGTTGCTGTCGGCACCGGCAATGCGCTTGCCGAAGCCAGCCACCTGGGCCAGGTCGCCGCACTGCTCGGCCACGAACATGGCCATGGTTTCGCCGAAGCAGAGCACGTCATGTTCAGCCATGGTGGACCTCCGCCTCGAGCACAGCCAGGTGCTGAACCTGCTGGCGGGTATAGGCCAACAGATCGTCGTCGACCAATGGATACTCGATGGCACGGGGCACGCCGGGCATGAAGTGGCTCATCAGCTGCCGCCAGGCCGCCAGGTCCGATGCCTGCGGCGGCACCGCCACCAGGCGCCCGTCGTCACGCCGGGTGACGGCCTTGCAGTGTACGTAATGCACCCACGGGCCCAGCGCCTGTGCGGCCTGCAGGGGCGACTCACCCTGCCAGTACCAGTTGCCGATGTCGAAGGTCATGCCCGGCGCCAGGTCGAGGGCGGCGGCACGCTCGAAGAATCGCTGCAGGGGGGCCAGACGCCCGCCCTGGGGCGTCTGGTCGTTCTCGACGAACAGTGCCGCCCTGCGCCCAAGCAACGGCCGCAGGGCGTGCAGGTCGCAGGTGTCGCGGTAATGGCCAAGGGATACTTTCAATGCCACCGCACCGATCCGTTCGGCCAGGTCCAGCCGCTCGGCCACCGCCGGCTCCAGGCTGCCGTCTTCACGCCACAACTCCAGAGGCGTGGAGAACAGGCTTTCCAGCCCCAGCTCAGCACTGGCTTTGGCCAAGGTGTCGGCCTCGGGCCAGACCTCGAACAGCTCCTCGCGCCACTCCACACGGCACGCACCGGCTTGCGCCAACAGCGGCAGGTAGGCGACCTGGCCATGGTGCTTCACGGTATCGGCGCCGAAGCTCGACAGGCTGATGGAAACAGGGTTCGCATGCATCGTCGTTGTCCTTGTTCTTGTCAGATGAAACCGGTTTCATTTCCGCGCAAAAAACAGCGCGACTCGCGGGCCGCGCTGCATTCAATTGCGTATCGGGGTGGAGCCTCGCACGATGAGTTGGGCGCGCAGGTCAAGCCGACGCGCCGGCAATTGGCTGCCTTGCAGCCGTTCCAGCAGGCACTGGACCGCTGCGGCTGCGATGCGTTCGGTGGGCTGAGCCAAGGCAGTGATACCGCCACCGACCAAGGGGTACCAGTCCAAGTCGTCGAGGGCCACCAAGCCCAGCTGCTGGAACAGCTGTTCACCACGCCCATGCAGGTGACGCATAACCTCCAGGGTCGCCACGCCGTTGCAGCTGAACAGGGCCTGGGGGCCATGGCCAGCGCTGGCCAGGAACGCCGCCAGTTGCCCAGGCAGATTGGCGCTCACTTCCAGCACCTGGCCGCGCAACCCGGACCGCCGGGCGATGGAGGCCTGGAAAGCGGCCACCCGCTCCTGCCGCGAACTGGTGCCGTCGAGGGGTTCGCTGACGGCGAGGATGTCGCGGTAGCCGCAGGCGTGCAGATGGTCCAGGGCCTGCTCGACGGCATCGGCGTTGTCCAGGCCCACCAGGTCGGTCTGCAGTTCGGCCAGTTGGCGATCCACCAGTACCATGGGCAGTTCCTGGGCCAGGCTGGCCAGCTCGCCGGCGTGGTGGCCGAGGGTATTCACGATCAGGCCGTCGACGTTGTAAGCCTGCAGCGCCTGTAGGTGCTGGCGCTCCTGGGCGTCATCGCAGTCGGTATTGCACACCACCAGGCTGTAGCCATGCTCGCGGCAGGCCGTCTCGACGCCGTGCATCACGGCCACTGAATAGGGGTTGCGGATATCGGCCAGGAGCATGCCGATCAGGCGCGTACGGCCGCGCTTGAGGGCGCTGGCCATGCGGTTCGGGCGGTAGCCGAGCTGCTCGATCACCGCCTCGATGCGCTGGGCGGTGGCATCGGCCAGCAGTTGCCGGTCGCCGCCGATATAGCGCGAGACCGTGGCCTTGGAAACGCCGGCAGCCTGGGCCACTTCACTGATCGTGACCCGCGTGCGGGCTTGGGAAAGCGTCTTGTCCACCCGGTGACCTTCTTGTATTCGCTTATGTGGGCAGGGTTATGAAAACGGTTTCAATAAAACAGGGAACCGGGGCTTCGTCAAGAGGGGGCGGCGTGCGTCGAGGCAGCTTCGATCTCACAGGTCAGTACAACCGCGCCTTGATCAACGGCCGCAGCAGGTAGTTGAGCACGGTCCGCTTGCCGCTGAGGATGTCCACTTCGGCAACCATCCCCGGGATGATCGGCAACACCTGCGAACCTCGGGTCAACTGGCTGCCATCGGTGCGGATCAGCACCTGGTAGAACGACTCCTTGCCATGGGGCGTGTCCTCCTCGATGGTGTCGGCGCTGATCTGCTCCAAAGTGCCGCTGAGGTCGCCGTAGATGCTGTAGTCGTAGGCGGTGATCTTCACCTTGGCTTCCATGCCTGGCACCAGGAAGGCGACATCCCGGGGTTTGATCTTGGCCTCGACCAGCAATCGATCCTCTACCGGGATGATCTCCATGATCGGGTCTCCCGGCTTGATCACACCACCACGGGTATTGATCAGCACCGTGTTCACCCTCCCCCGCACCGGCGACAGGATCTGCGTGCGGCGCAACTGGTCATGCCGCTGCTGCACGATCGGTTCGACCTGGGCCAGCTGGGCCTTCTTGTCGGCGCGTTCGGTGTAAGCCTCCTGGAAGTAGGTGTTCTTGAGCTCCGTGAGCTTGCCGCTCAGGGTGGCGATGTCCTGGCTGAGCTTGAGCGCCTCCATCTGGCTGACTGCGCGCTTTTCCACCAACGGGCGCACCAGGTTCAGCTGGCGCTGGGCCAGGCCGATCTGCTGTTGCACGGCACGGGTGCCTTCGTGCAACTTGGCCCGACGCGAGGCAAACAGCTCCTGCTCCGAACGTGCCAACGGGCTCTTGCCGTCGATATCGCTGGGGAACTCGATGCGGTCCTTGCCCAGCACCTCGGCGTCCAGGCGGGCGATCGCCGCACGCAGAACCTGGGACTGGTTGGCCGATTCCTGGTAGTTGGTCAGGAAGTGCGTTTCATCCAGCTGCACCACCGGCTGCCCCACTTCCACGAGGTCGCCCTCGTTGACCAGCAGGCGGTCGAGGATGCCTCCTTCAAGGCTCTGGATCTTCTGGATGCGGCTGAACGGCACCACGCGACCATCGCCCCGGGTCACCTCGTCCAGCTCAGCCCAGGCCGCCCAGGCGATGAACAGCACCAACGTGCCCAGCAGCGTCCATAGCAGCGGCCGATAGGTCGGGTGGGTGGTGGCCAGCAAGGGATCTTCCAGCTGCCTGCGCAACGGCAGGCTCTTCGTTTCAACGCCCATGGGCACGCTCCTCGACCGGTGAGACCTGGACCTGGTTGCCTTGCACCACCTGTTGCACGGCGCCGTCCATCACGACCTGCCCCTGGCGCAGCACCACGGCACGGTCCACCAGGGCCAGCATGCTTTTCTTGTGGGTGGTCAGGATCAGCGTGCGGCTGCCCAGCCAGCGCTGCAGGTAGTTGACCACCTGCAGTTCACTGGTCTGGTCGAAGGCCGCTGTGGGCTCGTCGAGCAGCACGATCGAAGGGTCCTGCAGCAGCACCCGGGCCAACCCTACGGCCTGGCGCTGACCACCCGAAAGGCTGGCATTGCCGTGGATCGGCATGTCCAGCCCCAGGGCATGGCCCCGCACGAACGGGCCAAGCCCGACGCCGTCCAAGGCCTCCAGCAGGTCTTCGTCAGGCAGTGCGGCATTGGCCAGGTTGAGGTTGTCGCGCAATGTGCCATGGAACAGCGCCACGTCCTGGGGCAGGTAGCCGATACCGCGTTGACGGTCGGCCGGGTCGATCTGCCCAAGGCTCACATCGTCGAGCAACAGGCGCCCCGCTTGCGGGCTGGTCAAGCCGCTGAGCAGGCGCAACAGCGACGATTTGCCCGCGCCGTTGCCACCGAGCAAGGCCACGCGCTCGCCGGCCTTGATGGTCAGCGCCTGTACATTCACCACCGGAGGGCTGTCGCCATGAGCCAGGCGCACGCCTTCGAGCTGGTAGTGCCCGGCCAGGCGTTCCTTGTGCACGAAGCGTTGCCCGCTGGGGCGCTCCTGGTCCGCCGACATCAGCTGGTCCAGGCCTTCCATGGCCACCTTGGTGTGCTGCCAACGGCCCAGGATGCCAGCCACCTGGGACAAGGGCGCAATCGCCCGGGAGGCCAGGATCGAGCAGGCAACCAAGGCACCGACCGTCATCGCCCCGTCGTTGATCCGGTACACACCGAACACCACCACGCCCACGTAGCACAGCTGCTGGATGATGCTTGAGGTGTAGCTCAAGACGCTGACCAGGGCCTGGGTCCGCAGGGCTGTGGTCGACAGCTCGCCAGTCAGGGTCTCCCACTGGTGCAGGCAGCGCCCTTCGGCACGGGTGGCCTTGACGGTCTCCAGATGCTCGAAGGCTTCCAGCAGCACGCCGTTCTTCATCGCCCCTTCGCGCAGGTTCTGCCGTGACAGCGAACCGAGCACGCGCTGGGTCAGCAGCCCCGGCAGCACCATCAACACGCAGGCCACCAGCGGCACCCAGACCACATGGCCACCCACCAGGGCGATGATCAACAAGAACACCGCCACGAAGGGTATATCGCTGATCAGCGCGGCGCTGGAGGAGGTGAAGAACTCGCGCACCGACTCGAACTCGCGCACCTGGGTACTGAACGCGCCCATCGAGGCCGGCTTGGCCGCCAGGCGTGTACTCAGCACGCGTGAGAACAGCAGGGTCGACAATTGCAGGTCCAGGCGCTTGCCCAGCACCGTCAACAGGTGTCCGCGCAGGATCCGCAACACGCCGTCCAGGACGATCGCCGCCATCACGCCACTGGCCAGGATCCACAAGGTGTCGAAGGCGCCGTTGGGGACCACCCGGTCGTACACCTGCATGGCGAACAATGCCGAGGCGATGGCCAGCAGGTTGGCCGCGAAGGCGGCGAACGCCACTTCGGTGTAGGAGCGCCATAGACGTCGCAGCGGGCCGAAGAACCAGTGCTCACCCGGCGCCTTGGCGTAGTCGCCGATGCGACCGTCAGGGCGGAACCGACACTTGGCGAACACCACCGTGCCGCTGTACAGCGCCTCGAGCTCGGCCAGGGCCATGCGCTCGGCGCCGCCATTGCTCTGCGGCACCAGCACCCGCGCATGCTCATCGTCCAGCCCCACCAGTAGCACGGTCTGGCCGTTGCCCAGCAGCAGCAACGCCGGGAGCAGGTAATCGTCCATCTGCCGCAGGGGCTGCTCGACCACCTGGGCGACAATGTCGGCACGGCGCAGCGCCCGTACCACTTTGTTCAGGGGCAACTGCCCCTGTTCCAGGGCAATGCCGTCGACCAGCTCGGCATCACCGAGTGGACGACCGAGTTGCCGGCACAGCAGTAGCAATCCCTGACGCAACGGGTCTTGATGGTTGTCCACCGGCAACGTCACGACCTTCGCTTGGCTGGTATCGATGTCCATGATTCAAACGCCCCTCCACTAATGGGCCCAGCCAACCGACCTGGGCGGCGGCCCGATACTCGACTCGCTTTTGTTCGAAATGCAGGTTGATCAACTGGCGTTCGGCCTCGAAGCGCTCGCGCTGCACGTTGAGCAGGTCGATCACGTCGCGCCGACCGACCTCGAACTGCTCGCGGTACAACCCCGCGACCTGCTCCGCTTCCGTCACCTGCTGGCTGAGCGACTGCTCACGCCAGCGCAGGGTCTCGCCTGTGTCGAACAAGGTCTGCAACTGCCTGCGGATATCGCGTTGCATGGCATCGGCGGTCCAGCGCGCCGACTCCAGGCGCTGCTGCGCCGCGGTCGGGCGCTGGAAGTTGGAAAGCCCCTGGAAGGTATCCATGCGCAAGCGCAGGGACACCACCGAATCGTTTTCCAGGTGCCCGCCCACCTCGCGGCGCAGGGCCGAGGCCTCCACGTTCAGCTGTGGCAACAACGCTGCCTTGGCTTCGCGCACCTGGGCCTCGGCCACATTGGCGTCTTCGACCGCCTTGCGCTGCAGGGGCGAATCGCGGATGACCTGCTTGAGGTCGCTCGCGGCCAGGTAGCGCTGCATGGACATCGGTTGCGGCTCCTCCAGGTCCGCCGGGGGTTGCCCGACCAGGATGTCGTACTGGTTGCGGGCGTCCTGCAGGGTGCCCTTCTCCAGCGACAACTGCTCCTGGGCCCGGGCCAGCTCCAGGTTGGCGCGATCCAGTTCACTGCGATCGGCATAGCCGTCGCCACCACGGTCCTGGGTCATCTGGCGGACGCCATCCAGGCGCTGGATATGCTGGCGCACGGCCTCCACCCGCTGAGTGGCGGCCAATACGTCCAGGTAGGTTTCGATGATGTCCAGGGCCGCATCGTCCTGGGCTACCCGCACCGCCTCCAACTGTTTGCGCTCGGTGGCACTGGCACCATCGACTTTGCTGCCCACGCGGCCCCAGTCGTAGAGCATCTGGGACACGGTGACGTCGTACACGACCTCACCGAAATCGAATTCCTGTGGCCCGCCGGACATCGACAGGGCCGGGTAATAGCCTCCCTTGGCAATCTTCACCTCGGTGCCGGCGCGTTCGGCCTCGGCGATGGCCGAACGCACGTCCGGGTGAATGGCCAGCCCCGACCGTACCGCCTGGTCGAGGGACATGGCCGACGTCAACACCGGCAGGCCGAGTGAAAGGAGCCAGACGACTCCTTTCACCATCTGCCGCCCCTTGCGGGACTGCGCGGCACGTTTCATCAGACCACGACCTGAACGGTGTTGTCCTCGATCAACAGGGTCGTGCTACCGAACGTGTAGACGTCGTAGGTCACACCGTCGATCAACTGGGTGGTACCGGTATTGACCGCTCCCACCACGTTCAGAACGTCGTTGTTTTCACCGGTGATCTGCAACGTGTTGTTGGCATCGGTGATGACATCGACCTCCGCCGCCGTCAGGGTCAGCACACTGCCGCTGTCGCCCTTGCCCAGGTCGATACGCTCGATGTTGCTGAGCGTGCCGACGCCTGCGCCGTTGTAGTCCAGGTCGATGCCGTTGGCGAGCAACAGCGTGTCGAACCCGGCGCCACCATCGATGCTGACAAAGTCGGTCGCGGTGATCTGCATGGTGTCGTTACCGTTGCCCGCTACCACTTGGTCACCGGTGCCGACATTGAAGATCAGGTCGCTGCCATCGCCACCATTGATGTGTTCGGAACTGCCATCGGCACCGGACAGTACATCGTCACCCGAGGTACCGTTGACATCGATCTGACCGATGTTCAGCGACAACCCGTTAGGGCTGAGCGTAATGCCGTAGGCCGCGCTGTCGTTGCCGTTGGAGTCGGTGGATACCAGGTTGAACGAGATCTGCGAACCGAGGTTGAGGATGTCGGTGATATTCAGCCCAAGCTGGGTAAGCACGGTCGGGCTGAGCAGGTTCAAGGAGAAGTTGCCGCTCGAATCCGCCTGGATCGGCAACAGCTCCACGTTCAATGCCGGCGTGATCACGCGAATGACCACGCTGGAGTCAGGCTCGGTGGTGCCGCTGAAACCGAAGCGCGGGTTCAGCGGGTTGAGGCTGACATCCACACCGAAGTTGCCGATGGTCACCGGCTGTTCGATGCTGGTACCCACGCCGATGGAGGCCACGTTGCTCGGGTTGCCGGCAGGGTCGCGACCAACCACCGAAACCTGGGCGTTGAGCAACTGGTCCCAGCTGAAGTCGATATCCAGGTCGGTCAGCAAGTTCAGCGATGCCAAGCCGCTGTTATCGGCAGTGACCGTGGCCGTTGCGGTTACCCCTCCTACATCAACGGTGACCGTCAGCTCAGTACCCGGCTCCGCGGAAATCGTAAGGATATTGCCCACCAACGACAGCACAGGGGTAGCCGGCGGAACCGTATCGATGGTGAACGGTACCGGTGTCGATGCGGTTCCGCCATTGATATCGGCCGTGACTGTGGAGGCACCTTCCGGGAACGGCCCTTGGCCACCGGGAGGCGTCAGCGTCAAGGTGACGTTGCCCGCCGCGATATCACCTGCGGTAAGGGTATGGCTGACCTCGGCTTCGTAGCCGTTCTGGCCGGCGAACTTGACCGTGACCACCTGGCCAACCTGCATGGTGGGGCGCACGGCCACATCCACCTGGATGCCATCGCCAATTTCGGCTGCATTGATCCAGGTATCGGCCGCCTCCGGCACGGTGAGGGTCGGCGGTGCCAGGTCCGGCGCGTTGATCGTGGTCGGGCCGCTGAGGTTGCCCGCGGCGTCCACCGTAACCGCCGACAACAGCTCGCCGGTGATCAGCGGTGGTGCGAACGGCAGGCTGAAGTTGCCGTTGCCATCGACGTTCACGGTGATCGGGTTGGCGGTGTCGCCAGCGACCACGATGCGCACCTGGCTGTTGGGCTCGGCGGTGCCGGTCAGCAGCGCCCCGTCGGCGCTGATGCTCAGCAGCGGTGCCGAAGGCGCAATCGCATCGACCGTGGTGCTGGCCGGGCCGCTGGTGTTACCGGCCGGATCCTGCGCCACCGCGTTGACCACGGTGCCATCAGGCAGCGGCGTGCCAGGGGTGAAGCTCCAGTTGCCGCTGCCATCGGCGGTCGCCTCGCCGATCGGGTTGCCATTGCCGTCGGTGAGGACGACCGTGGCGCCGATTTCGGCGGTACCGCTGATGACGCTGCCATTACTCGGGTTGACCACGGGTGTTGGCGGCGCCACTGCGTCGACAGTGGTATTGACCGGGCCACTGGTGTTGCCGGCCGGGTCCTGGGCCACTGCGTTGACCACGGTGCCGTCGGACAACGGCGTACCCGGGGTGAATGTCCAGTTGCCGCTGCCGTCTGCAGTCGCCTCGCCAATCGGGGCTCCGTTGCCGTCAGTCAGGATGACCGCTGCACCCGCTTCGGCAGTACCATTGATGACGACCCCATTGGTCGGTTCGATCGTCGGCGTGGCCGGTGCCACGGAGTCGACCGTGGTGGTCGCAGGGCCACTGCTATTGCCTGCCGCATCCTGGGCCACCGCATTGATTACGGTGCCATTGGGCAGCGGCGTGCCTGGCGTGAAGCTCCAGTTGCCGGAGCCATCGGCGGTGGCCTGGCCGATCGGGTTGCCGTTGCCGTCGGTGAGGGTCACCTGGGCCCCTATCTCGGCGGTACCACTGATCACAGTACCGTTGGTGGGTTCCAGCACTGGCGCTGCAGGCGCCACCGAATCGACTGTGGCGCTGGCCGGGCCACTGACGTTGCCGGCCGGGTCCTGGGCCACGGCATTGACCACGGTGCCGTTGGGCAGCGCCGTGCCCGGCACGAATGTCCAGTTGCCAGTGCCGTCGGCCGTGGTCTGGCCGATCGGGTCGCCGTTGCCATTGCTAAGGATCACCGTCGCGCCGGCTTCGGCGGTACCGCTGATGACCACACCATTGGTCGGGTTGATGATCGGCGTAGGCGGCGCCACGGTATCGACCGTGACGCTGGTCGGGCCGCTGGTGTTGCCGGCCGGGTCCTGGGCCACGGCATTGATCACGGTGCCGTTGGCCAGCGGCGTGGTGGGTGTGAAGCTCCAGTCACCGTTGCCATCGGCGGTGGTCTGGCCGATCGGGTTGCCGCCGCCGTCGGAGAGGATGACAGTGGCACCGGCTTCGGCGGTGCCGCTGATCTCCGTGCCATTGCTCGGGTCGACGACCGGCGCGTTAGGCGCCACACCGTCCACGGTAATCACGGCCGGGGCACTGTCGACGTTGCCGGGGTTGCGGGCTACGACGTTGACTACCGTGCCGTCCGGCAGCGGTGTGCCGGGGGTGAACGACCAGTTGCCGCTGCCATCGGCGGTGACCTGGCCGATCGGGTTGCCATTGCCGTCGGTGATGATGATGGTGTTGCCCGCATCGGCGGTACCGCTGATCACCGAGCCATTGCTCGGATCGACCTGCGGAATCGACGGCAGCGAAGTATCGACCGTGGTGGTACTTGGAACGCTTACATTGCCTGCCGCATCGGTAGCCGTGACGTTGACCACGGTGCCATTGGGCAACTGCGCACCCGGCGTGAAACTCCAGTTGCCGCTGTCGTCAGTGGTGGTTTGGCCAATCGGATTACCGTTGCCATCGGTCAGGGTGATGCTGCTGTTCGGTTCGGCGGTGCCGTTGACCACATTGCCGTTGGTGGCGTTGACCACCGGCGCTGCCGGTTCGACGGAATCGACCGTGGTGCTGCCTTGCGGGCCGGTGTTGCCGGCCGGGTCTTGCGCCACGGCATTGACTACGGTGCCGTTGGGCAACGGGGTACTCGGGGTGAACGACCAGTTGCCGCTGCCATCGGCCGTGGTTTCACCGATAGGGCCTCCATTGCCATCGGTAAGAATGACCTTGGCTCCGGCTTCAGCAGTACCACTGAGTATCGTGCCATTGCTTGGAGCAACTACCGGGGCTGCCGGCGCGACCGCGTCCACGACCGAGGCCGCTTGCGGCCCGGTGTTGCCGGTCGGGTCGGTCGCAGTGGCCACGATGACGGTGCCGTTTGGCAACGGGCTGGCAGGCGTGTACGACCAATTGCCACTGCCATCGGCGGTGACCTGGCCGATCGGATTGCCGCCACCATCGGTCAAGGTCACGGTGGCGCCGGCTTCGGCGGTACCGCTGATGGTCGTGCCATTGCTCGGATTGATCACTGGCGCAGGTGGCGCGCTGGCGTCCACGGTCACGGTCGCCGGCGGGCTGTCGTTGCCGGCAGCGTCCTGGGCCACCACATTGACGAGAGTGCCGTTGGGGATCGGCGAAGTCGGCGTGAAGCTCCAGTTGCCGGCGCCATCGGCCGTTGTTTCGCCAATCGGGTCACCGTTGCCGTCGGTGAGGATGACCTTGCTGTTCGGCTCGGCAGTGCCGGTGAGGATGTCGCCCTTGGACAGGTTGACGGTAGGCGTGGCTGGCGCGATTGCATCCACGGTAGCCGAGCCTTGCGGGCCAGTGTTGCCGGCTGGGTCCGTTGCGGTGGCGTTGATCACGGTGCCATCAGGCAAGGCGGTGGCCGGCGTGAAGGTCCAATTGCCGCTGCCATCGGCAGTGGCCTCGCCAATCGGGTTACCGCTGCCGTCGGTCAGGGTCACGGTGCTGCCAGGCTCGGCGGTACCGCTGATGGTGCTGCCATTGCTCGGATTGACCACTGGAGCAGCCGGTGCCACGGCATCGACCGTGACGGCGGCTGGCGAGCTGGTGTTGCCCGCCTCGTCCAGGGCCACGGCTTCGACCACCGTGCCATGAGGCAATGGCGTAGCCGGGGTGAACGACCAATTGCCGCTGCCGTCAGCGGTTGCCTGGCCGATCGGGTCGCCATTGGTGTCCAGGAGCAGCACGGTGGCGCCAGGTTCGGCGGTACCGCTGAGCTCTACACCATTGCTCGGCTCGATGACCGGCGCGTCGGGCGCCACGGCGTCCACGGTGATGCTGGCCGGGGCACTGTCGATATTGTTGCCCGGATTGCGCGCCACGACATTGACGACCGTGCCATCGGGCAGTGCGGTATTTGGGGTGAACGTCCAGTTGCCGCTGCCGTCGGCAGTGGTCTGGCCGATCGGGTTGCCATTGCCGTCGGTGATGATGATCACGTTACCCGCATCGGCCGTACCGCTGATCATCACACCATTGCTGGCATCGACCTGTGGGACGTTCGGTACCGAGGTGTCCACGGTCGTGGTGCCCGGGACACTGACGTTGCCTGCAGCATCGGTGGCCGTGGCATTGACCACCGTACCATTGGGCAGCGGGGTGGCCGGCGTGAAGCTCCAGTTGCCGGTGCCATCGGCGGTAACCTGGCCGATCGGGTTGCCGTTGCCGTCGGTGAGCAGGATGGTTGCACCGGCTTCTGCAGTACCGGTGATGTCCACGCCATTGCTCGGCTCGACGACCGGTGCGTCAGGCGCTACGCCATCGACGGTGATGACGGCCGGGGCGCTGTCGATGTTGGCGGGGTTACGCGCCACCACGTTGATGACAGTGCCATCGGGCAGCGGAGTGCCTGGCGTGAACGACCAATTGCCACTGCCATCGGCGGTGACTTGGCCGATCGGGTTGCCGTTGCCGTCGGTGATGATGATGGTGTTGCCCGCATCGGCGGTACCACTGATCACCGAACCATTGCTCGGGTCGACCTGCGGGATCGATGGCAGCGAACTGTCCACGGTAGTCGTGCCTTGCGGGCCGGTGTTGCCGGCCGCATCGGTGGCCGTGGCATTCACCACGGTGCCGTTCGGCAATTGCGTGGCCGGGGTGAACGTCCAATTACCGCTGCCATCGGCAGTCACCTCGCCAATGAGGTTGCCGTTGCCATCGGTCAGGGTCACGGTGCTGTCAGGCTCGGCGGTCCCGTTGATCACGTTGCCATTGGTAGGGTTGACCACCGGCGCTGCCGGCGCGACGGCATCCACGGTGGTGGTGGCTGGCGCGCTGGAGTTGCCCGACGGGTCGGTGGCGGTGGCGTTGACCACGGTGCCGTCAGGCAGCGCAGTGCCTGGTGTGAACGACCAGTTGCCGCTGCCATCGGTGGTGGCTTGGCCAATCGGATTGCCGTTGCCGTCGGTCAGGGTCACGGTGCTGCCCGGCTCGGCAGTACCGCTTAGGGTCGTGCCGTTGCTGGGGTTGAGCACCGGGGCGCTTGGAGCCACGGCATCGACGGTGACGCTGCCCTGCCCGCTGGTGTTGCCCGTCGGGTCGGTGGCGGTGGCATTGACGACGGTGCCGTTGGGCAACGGCGTGCTCGGTGTGAACGACCAGTTGCCGCTGCCGTCGGCGGTGGCTTGGCCAATCGGATTGCCATTGCCATCGGTCAGGGTCACGGTGCTGCCCGGCTCGGCGGTACCGCTCAAGGTAGTGCCATTGGTTGGGTTGACCACGGGCACGGCCGGTGCGCTGGAGTCAACGGTGACAGCAGCTGCTGGGCTGGTGTTGCCTGCGCCGTCCTGGGTTACCACGTTGACGACCGTTCCATTGGGCAGCGACGTGGTCGGGGTATAGGTCCAGTTGCCGCTGCCGTCGGCCGTGGTTTCGCCGATAGGGTTGCCGCTGCCGTCGGTGATGATCACCTTGCTGCCCGGCTCCGCCGTGCCGCTCAGGCTGCTGCCGTTGCTCAGGTTCACGGTCGGAGTCGCTGGCGCGACGCCATCCACGGTGGTGCTGGCTGGCGCGCTGGAGTTGCCCGACGGGTCGGTGGCGGTGGCGTTGACCACGGTGCCGTCAGGCAGCGCAGTGCCTGGTGTGAACGACCAGTTGCCGCTGCCATCGGTGGTGGCTTGGCCAATCGGATTGCCGTTGCCGTCGGTCAGGGTCACAGTGCTGCCAGGTTCGGCAGTACCGCTTAGGGTCGTGCCGTTGCTTGGGTTGAGCACCGGGGCGCTTGGAGCCACGGCATCGACGGTGACGCTGCCCTGCCCGCTGGTGTTGCCAGCCGGGTCCTTGGTCACCACATTGACCACGGTGCCGTCCGGCAGCGGTGTGGTCGGAGTGTAGGTCCAATTGCCGTTGCCGTCGGTGGTGGTTTCACCGATGGGGTTGCCACTGCCATCGGTGATGATCACGGTGCTGCCTGGCTCAGCGGTGCCGCTGATGGTGCTGCCATTGGTTGGGTTGACCACCGGCACGTCAGGGGCAACGGCATCGACGGTGACGCTGCCCTGTCCGCTGGTGTTGCCTGCCGGGTCCTTGGTCACCACATTGACCACGGTGCCGTCCGGCAGCGGTGTGGTCGGAGTGTAGGTCCAGTTGCCGTTGCCGTCAGTGGTGGTTTCTCCGATGGGGTTGCCGTTGCCATCGGTGATGATCACGGTGCTGCCTGGCTCAGCGGTGCCGCTGATGGTGCTGCCATTGGTTGGGTTGACCACCGGCACGTCAGGGGCAACGGCATCGACGGTGACGCTGCCCTGTCCGCTGGTGTTGCCTGCCGGGTCCTTGGTCACCACATTGACCACGGTGCCGTCCGGCAGCGGTGTGGTCGGAGTGTAGGTCCAGTTGCCGTTGCCGTCAGTGGTGGTTTCTCCGATGGGGTTGCCGTTGCCATCGGTGATGATCACGGTGCTGCCTGGCTCAGCGGTGCCGCTGATGGTGCTGCCATTGGTTGGGTTGACCACCGGCGCGTCAGGGGCGACGGCATCGACGGTGGTCGTTGCGCCTGGGCTGGTGTTACCGGCGGCGTCTTGGACCACCACGTTGACCACCGTACCATCCGGCAGCGGTGTATCGGGTTTGAAGGTCCAGTTGCCATTGGCATCGGCAGTGGTCTGGCCGATGGGGTTGCCGTTGCCGTCGGTGAGAATCACCGTGCTGTTCGGTTCTGCTGTGCCGCTGAAGCTGGAGCCGTTGCTGGGGTTGATTGTCGGCTTGCCGGGCGCGACTGTGTCTGGTGTGGAACCACCGTCGCTGCCACCACCGCCACCCCCGCCGTTACTGGCAAGGGCGATACCGCCGCCAACGATAGCCAAGCTGGCGAGCAGTGCCCCGCCAGAGATGCCGGCGACGCCGGAGGCTGCCGTCAAGGACTCAAAACCAGCCATACCGTCCTGGGGCACATAGGTGGCCGCGATCACTCCGTCGGTTTCTGCGGCGGCAAGGTCGACCGCCACCAGCTTGTCGTCCTCGCCCACCAGGAACAATTCGCTGGGTGCCTGGCCTTCGGCATAGAAGTTGGCGATACGCACGGTTTCGCCATTTTTCAGATGCACCACAAGATCAGGACCTTGACGGGAGTATTCGGCTACCGCGTCCGGTGAGAGCCCGAGTGCAACGTTACTGCTCTGGGTGAGTGTGAGCTGGCCATCCACCGCAACTGCCGGGGCATCCGCGAGGGTGTGAGAGGGTTGGGTGGAAGCAATCACTTTCGCTTGAATCGACATTCAAACTTCTCCTTGTATTGACGCGACTTGGCAAAGGGCCAATCGGCATCCATTGCGAACCCTCAAGCGGGAAAGACCGCACCGGGAATAAGCTTTTATCCTGTGCCCGTTGCGGAAATCCTCTGACGAATCGGTACCCGAACCAACCAAACTTCCGGCAGCCGGACACACTGACGCCCCGCACTGAAACGTTCAAACAGTCGCTTGTATATAAAAGCCAGACCACACAACGAATCACGTGCAGGCGAAAAAAGAATGGCCTGCCAGGACCCGCACGCCTTGAATAATTAAAAAAGATCAATAGTTGCCGACACCACCAGTACTCAATCGCCCCTTCCCTCCTGCCGAAAGCCGGATAGAGCCAGTTATATATAGGACTAATCGCTTCTATATATATCCAGCCTTCACTGCACACGTCCATACCGCATAAGAAAGTGCATGCGGGATAAAACGTCAAGGGCCTAGGTGAAAAACCTTTTTGTTCGATCAACGCGAACAGTGAGCCCTCTGCAGCCTGAAGGCGGCAAAGCACAAGTGGCAAGCGAAAGCGACACTCGCTTGGCGTTAATCGGAACGGTATAACTAACTTAAGAATTAATCAGGAAAGTGATCGCACACCACCGAAAAGGAACAGTCCGTTTCACCAACGGAACGATTGCGACGTGGCTCGCATTTTAACGACCCCTCGAAGGGCACATTAGAAAACCGACTTGCTTAGGCTTTTAAAAAGATGGTATTCAAACAATGCCCAGGGACGGGCGACTTTTCGACCTGAATAAACGCACACGAATAGCAAGGGATATTTACGACTCCCGCTAACGGTACACATAAACGGGCATGCCGATATGAGTTGGAAACTAGCCAGACGTAAAACAACGAAGATGGCGTCCCCGGCAGGAATCGAACCTGCACCAAGGCCTTAGGAGGGCCCCGTTCTATCCATTAAACTACGAGGACGGATAGTGCGATTCCCACTGGACATGCCGTGCGTGGGAGCTTGATGTGACGCCTCGCGGGCAGGGCTGCATGCGAGACGGCGAGCATCTTAACCAGCGACCGACCGTTTGTCATGCCTCAATCCATGTTTTACCTGTAATCCTTTTCGGCATTTCCAGGGCTCATCGCGCCACCGCTAACCACCCGGTACGTGGGCAGCCCTGGCGATCACCCCCTCGTCGGCCAGGAGTTCAAGCAATGCACCCACGGTAGTGGTCAGCGAAAGCGAATTATCCAACACATGCACATCCGGTGCGTCGTGATGCTGCAACCGTGCATTGCGCTCGAGCCGCTGCTCGATCTCCTCGGCTGTTTCTCGCCCTCTGGCAAGCAGGCGCAGCCTCAATACCTGCGGCGCAACGTCCAGCCGAATCGCCAGCAGGCCGGGATAACGTCGCCGCGCCTCGGGCAGGTAACCGCGAGAACCATTCACCAGCACATGGCGACCGGCCGCCAACCATTCATCGACTTGCGCAGGGATGCCGTACTGCAGCGCATTGGCCTGCCAATGCATCGCAAACGCGCCCGCCTCGCGCATTGCCTCGAACTGCTCAAGGCTCACCCCGTGAGCCGCCTCCCCCTTGGATTCGGCCGAACGCGTAATCACGCGCCTGGCGATTTCGATGCCGTGGGCCAGCAATTGCGCTCGGGCTGCATCGATCAGGGAATCTTTTCCTGATCCAGAAGGTCCAATCAGAAATATCAGGCGACCTGCCGTGTGGGGCGTGCTGCTTGCGTCATGTCGCATAGCCACTATGCTCGAGTGAGGGAACCTGCGTATTTTAGGGATTTTCCATGGCCTTTGCTGATTTTTAACAGCTTTTGACGGCAATCAGCGGACAGCGTGGCGAGGCGAAAAAGGTAAAACTTTTCCAACCAGTGCTCATTTCTGATAATTGGTACTGGCAAAAAGCCTTTATTCGGATCACTATTTGTCACAGAATTGACGCCAAGGAAACGCCGGCCTTAGGGCAAGATGAGCACCTAAATGAGATCCCGGTTGAACATTTTGATGTCGCCACGGTCGTACCACCACCACCGTGCGGCCAATTTGAGAACCGCTTCCCCTGAACCAGAAAAACCGGTCAATGTATATGCGCCCAATGAAACAGGCTATCTATTCAAGCCGCACCGCTGACAAGTTCGTCGTCCGCCTGCCAGACGGAATGCGTGAGCGCATTGCCGAGGTAGCGCGCAACCACCATCGCAGCATGAACTCCGAGATCATTGCACGCCTGGAGCAAAGCCTTATCCAGGAAGGTGCATTGGGCGACGAGCTCAGCATGCGCCTGGACAGCCCTGAGCTGAGCCTGCACGAGCGGGAGCTGCTGCAACGCTTCCGCCAACTCTCCCACCGCCAGCAGAACGCGCTGGTTGCCCTGATCGCCCACGACGTGGAAATGGCCGCAGACGCTTCCTGAGGCCTGCACCACAAAAAAAAGCCAGCTGATGCTGGCTTTTTTTGTGCCGAAACATTCTGGAACGGCTTTGTACCGCTCCATACAGAGACCGCCGGTTAGAGCAGGAACAGCGTAGCCAACCCCAGGAAGATGAAGAAACCACCGCTATCGGTCACGGCGGTGATCATCACGCTCGACCCCATCGCCGGGTCGCGCCCCAGACGCGTCAGCGTCATCGGAATCAACACCCCCATCAACGCGGCCAACAGCAGGTTCAGGGTCATCGCGGCGGTCATTACCAGGCCCAGCGACCAACTGCCATACAACCAGAAGGCCACGGCGCCGATCACCCCACCCCAAATCAGACCATTGAGCAACGACACCGCCAATTCCTTGCGCATAAGGCGGCTGGTATTGCCGGGCGATACCTGGTCCAGGGCCATGGCGCGGACGATCATGGTGATGGTCTGGTTACCCGAGTTGCCACCAATACCCGCCACGATCGGCATCAACGCCGCCAGGGCGACCAGTTTCTCGATGGAGCCTTCGAACAGGCCGATCACCCGGGACGCCACGAAGGCGGTGATCAGGTTGATGGCCAGCCAGGCCCAACGGTTGCGCAGCGAACGCCAGACCGAGGCGAAGATGTCCTCTTCCTCGCGCAAGCCTGCCATGTTGAGCACTTCGCTCTCACTCTCCTCGCGAATCAGGTCGACCATCTCATCGATGGTCAAACGGCCGATCAGGCGATCGCTCTTGTCGACCACCGGCGCGGAAACCAGGTCATAGCGCTCGAACGCCTGGGCTGCATCGTAGGCATCTTCCTCGGGGTGGAAAGTGACTGGGTCGTTGGCCATGACCTCGGCGACTTTCTTCTCGGGGTCGTTGACCAGCAAACGCTTGATGGGCAATACGCCCTTGAGGATACCGTCGTAGTCGACCACGAACAGCTTGTCGGTGTGGCCAGGCAGTTCCTTGAGCCGCCGCAGGTAACGCAATACCACTTCCAGGCTGACGTCCTCACGGATAGTCACCATCTCGAAGTCCATCAGCGCACCGACCTGCTCTTCGTCGTAGCTCAGGGCCGAACGGACTCGCTCGCGCTGCTGGGCATCGAGGCTTTCCATCAGCTCATGGATGACGTCTCGCGGCAGCTCCGGTGCCAGGTCAGCCAGCTCGTCGGCATCCATTTCCTTGGCGGCGGCGAGCAGTTCGTGATCGTCCATGTCGGCGATCAGCGTCTGGCGAACGGCGTCGGACACTTCCAGCAGGATATCGCCGTCGCGCTCGGAACGCACCAGCTGCCAGACCGTCAGGCGGTCGTCCAACGGCAGGGCTTCAAGGATATAGGCGATGTCGGCAGGGTGCAGATCGTCGAGCTTACGCTGCAGCTCGACCAGGTTCTGGCGGTGGACAAGGTTTTCCACCAGGTCGTGATGGTGACCTTCCTGACGATGGGTCAGGTCCTCGACCACCCGTTGGCGCTGCAACAGTTCGATTACCTGGGCCAGGCGATCCTGCAGGCTCTCTTGGGCTTTTTTTACTTCGACTTCGGTCATAGGCGAACTCCACTCCCAGCAGCGGAGCACGCCGGGAGAATCAATCGGTCAGATCTAGCTTGGCAAATCGTGTTATCGAGTAACTACTGGGTAAGTCCATGGTGGTATTCCACAAGCCCCGGCGGGGCTGACGGGCGCAATCATACACTGCATCAGCTGTCAGATCGCTTAAAATTTTGGCCAGAACAATCGTTTGCGCGTTAAAGCTATGACAACGCTCGAAGCCATCAGTGCGACGGCCGCGCGGCGCGAAAAAACACATCGCTTCATGCAGGATGCCTGGCGGCGTATGCAACCATCACCGCTGAGCTTAGTTCGACATCACTGACAAATCAGTGAAACGGCAGAAAAGAAAAAGCCCGCTCAATGAGCGGGCTTTTTGGGTGTGGCGGACTCAGGAGGATTCGAACCTCCGACCGCTCGGTTCGTAGCCGAGTACTCTATCCAGCTGAGCTATGAGTCCGTAGGTGGTATTTTTTAGACCAGGTTACCACTGGTTGATGAAGCTGCCTTGCTCAACAAAACCGCCTCATTAAATGGCGGACTCAGGAGGATTCGAACCTCCGACCGCTCGGTTCGTAGCCGAGTACTCTATCCAGCTGAGCTATGAGTCCGTAGGTGGTATTTTTAGACCAGGTTACCACTGGTTGATGAAGCTGCCTTGATTAACAAAACCGCCCCATTAAATGGCGGACTCAGGAGGATTCGAACCTCCGACCGCTCGGTTCGTAGCCGAGTACTCTATCCAGCTGAGCTATGAGTCCGTGTCTTGCCGCGCATTATAGTTCGCTGAATCGTTTTGCCAAGCACTTTTTCGTTTATTTTCAACGACTTAAGTGATTCGGCCAATTACAGCGCCCTACACGAAAAATGGCGGTGAAGGGGGGATTCGAACCCCCGATACCCTTATGAGGTATACTCCCTTAGCAGGGGAGCGCCTTCGGCCACTCGGCCACCTCACCGCAACACGGGGCGTATAATAACCAGACCCTTCCCCGTTTGCAAACCCTTTTTTGAAAAAAAATCGAGAAAAATTAAAGGGTTGGTTCTTCGTCCTTCTCTTTCTTGATCCGCAGATAGATTTCTTCGCGGTGAACGGCCACTTCCTTGGGCGCACTCACGCCGATACGCACCTGGTTGCCTTTGACACCCAGGACCGTGACGGTGATCTCGCCGTCACCAATGATCAGGCTCTCGGCGCACCGACGAGTCAGAATCAACATAGCTTTCTCCTCAAGCAATTCAATCAGGGACAACAGTCTGTAGTTGGCTGGGCCGGGCCATACATGGCACCAAGCCCGGATAAGCCACCGCACGAGGCAGGACAGGCGCCTGCGCAGCAGCCAGAAACGCGAAGGGCGCGGCAAGCCGCGCCCCTCCAGGCAGCGAGTTACTCGCCCTGTCGGGCAGGAGCGTCGAGTTCGAACGCGGTGTGCAGCGCGCGAACGGCCAGCTCCAGGTACTTCTCCTCGATGACCACCGAAACCTTGATCTCGGAGGTGGAGATCATCTGGATATTGATGCTCTCCTTGGCCAGGGCTTCGAACATGCGGCTGGCCACGCCCGCGTGGGAGCGCATGCCGACACCGACGATGGAAACCTTGGCGATGTTGGTGTCGCCGATCACTTCACGGGCACCGATCTCGCGCGCGGTGTTTTCCAGCACGCTGTGCGCCTTCTCGTACTCGTTGCGGTGCACGGTGAAGGTGAAGTCAGTGGTGTTATCGTGCGAGACGTTCTGCACGATCATGTCGACTTCGATGTTCGCCGCGCTGATCGGGCCGAGGATCTTGAAGGCAACGCCCGGGGTATCCGGCACGCCACGAATGGTCAGCTTGGCCTCATCACGGTTGAAGGCGATACCGGAAATGATCGGCTGTTCCATGGATTCCTCTTCATCAATGGTAATGAGGGTACCCGGACCCTCCTTGAAGCTGTGCAGCACGCGCAGCGGGACGTTGTACTTGCCGGCGAACTCCACCGAGCGGATCTGCAACACCTTGGAGCCGAGGCTGGCCATTTCCAGCATTTCCTCGAAGGTGATCTTCTCCAGGCGCTGGGCCTGGGGCACTACCCGCGGGTCGGTGGTGTAGACGCCATCGACATCGGTGTAGATCTGGCACTCGTCGGCCTTGAGCGCCGCCGCCAGTGCCACACCGGTGGTGTCGGAGCCGCCACGACCGAGGGTGGTGATATTGCCGTGCTCGTCGACACCCTGGAAGCCCGCTACCACGACCACGCGACCGGCCTTGAGGTCGGCACGGATCTTCTGGTCGTCGATCTGGAGGATGCGCGCCTTGTTATGCGCGCTGTCGGTGAGGATTCGCACCTGGTTGCCGGTGTAGGACACCGCCGGCACGCCACGCTTGATCAGGGCCATGGCCAGCAAGGCGATGGTCACCTGCTCACCGGTCGAGACGATCACATCCAGCTCGCGAGGAACCGGCTGATCGGTGATCTGCTTGGCCAGGTCGATCAGGCGATTGGTTTCTCCGCTCATGGCCGACAGCACCACCACCAGGTCGGTGCCTTGCTCGCGGAATTTCTTGACCTTGTCGGCAACCTGCTCGATCCGCTCGATGGAACCGACAGAGGTACCGCCAAATTTCTGTACGATCAACGCCATTTCAAAGGTGCCTCAGCCCTCAAGGGCCCCAAAAAACCATCCAACATGAAAGGGCAGCGACTAGACCGCTGCCCCTTCATCTCAAAGTCCCTGCTCGGCGAACGGCACGGCCAGGGCCAGGGCCTTGTCCAACGCAGCGACGTCGACGCCACCACCCTGGGCCATGTCCGGGCGACCACCGCCCTTGCCACCTACCGCAGCAGCGGCTTGCTTCATCAGATCGCCAGCCTTGAGTTGGCCGGAGAGGTCCTTGGTCACGCCGGCCACCAGCACGACCTTGCCCTCATGCTCGCTGCCCAGCAGGATCACTGCGTGGCCGAGCTTGTTCTTCAGCTGATCGACCAGGGCCAACAGGGCCTTGCCATCCTGACCATCCAGGCGTGCGGCAAGAACCTTGGCACCCTTGACCTCAACGGCCGCGTTGGAGAGATCATCCCCTGCGGCGCTGGCGGCCTTGGCCTGCAGCTGCTCGAGCTGCTTTTCCAGCTGGCGGTTGCGCTCGAGCACAGCCGACAGCTTGTCGATCAGGTTGTCGCGATTACCCTTGACCAGCTGCGCGGCTTCCTTGACCTGCTCTTCGGCAGCGTTCAGGTAGGCCAGCGCCGCAGCCCCGGTAACCGCTTCGATACGGCGCACACCAGAAGCCACGCCGCCTTCGCTGATGATCTTGAACACGCTGATATCGCCGGTGCGCTTGGCATGGATGCCACCGCACAGCTCCACCGAGAAATCGCCACCCATGCTCAACACACGCACGGTATCGCCGTACTTCTCGCCGAACAGCGCCATGGCACCCTTGGCCTTGGCGGTTTCGATGTCGGTCAGTTCGGTTTCCACCGCAGTGTTCTTGCGCACTTCGCGATTGACGATGTCTTCCAGGGCCTTGATCTGCTCCGGTTTCACCGCCTCGAAGTGGCTGAAGTCGAAACGCAGGCGCTGGCTGTCGACCAGCGAGCCTTTCTGCTGGACGTGCTCGCCCAATACCTGGCGCAGCGCTTCGTGCAACAGGTGGGTGGCGGAGTGGTTCAGCGAGGTGGCGTGCTGCACCTCGGCATCGACCTTGGCCTCGACGGGCGAGCCGATGACCAGAGCACCGCTGGCAACCACACCGTGGTGCAGGAAGGCACCACCGGTCTTGGTGGTGTCGCGCACGTCGAAGCGCGCAGCGCCAGCCTGCAGGTAGCCGGTGTCACCCACCTGGCCCCCGGATTCGGCGTAGAACGGTGTGCGATCGAGCACGACCACGCCCTGCTCGCCTTCACCCAGCTGGTCGACAGCCTGGCCGTCCTTGTACAGGGCAACGATCTTGCCCTGGCCTTCGGTGGCGTCATAGCCGAGGAACTCGGTGGCGACGTCGACCTTGACCAGGCTGTTGTAGTCCATGCCGAAGGCGCTGGCGGAACGGGCGCGCTCGCGCTGGGCCTCCATCTCGCGCTCGAAGCCGGCTTCGTCGATGGTCAGCTCGCGCTCACGGGCGATATCGGCGGTCAGGTCCATGGGGAAGCCGTAGGTGTCGTACAGCTTGAACACCACGTCACCCGGCACCACGTCGCCCTTGAGCTGGGCCAGGTCCTGCTCGAGGATGCGCAGGCCTTGCTCCAAGGTCTTGGCGAACTGCTCTTCCTCGGTCTTGAGCACGCGCTCGATGTGCGCCTGCTGGGCCTTGAGCTCGGGGAAGGCCTCGCCCATCTCGGCCACCAGGGCGGCGACGATCTGGTAGAAGAAGCTGCCCTTGGCGCCCAGCTTGTTACCGTGACGGCAGGCGCGACGGATGATGCGGCGCAGCACGTAGCCACGGCCTTCGTTGGACGGCAGCACGCCATCGGCGATCAGGAAACCGCAGGAACGGATGTGGTCGGCGACGACCTTCAGCGAAGGTTGGTCGTCGTTGCTGCAACCGATGGCCTTGGCCGCAGCCGACAGCAGGTTGCGGAACAGGTCGATCTCGTAGTTCGAGTGCACGTGCTGCATGACCGCACTGATGCGCTCCAGGCCCATGCCGGTGTCCACCGACGGCGCCGGCAGCGGGTGCAGGACGCCATCGGCGGTACGGTTGAACTGCATGAAGACGTTGTTCCAGATCTCGATGTAGCGGTCGCCGTCTTCCTCCGGCGAGCCGGGTGGGCCGCCCCAGATGTCCGCGCCGTGATCGTAGAAGATCTCGGTGCAGGGGCCGCAGGGGCCGGTGTCGCCCATGGTCCAGAAGTTGTCGGACGCGTACGGGGCGCCTTTGTTGTCGCCGATGCGCACCATGCGCTCGGCCGGCACGCCGATTTCCTTGGTCCAGATATCGTAGGCTTCGTCGTCGCTGGCGTAGACGGTGACCCAGAGCTTTTCCTTGGGCAGGTTCAGCCACTTTTCGGAGGTCAGGAAGGTCCAGGCGAAGGTAATGGCGTCGCGCTTGAAATAGTCGCCGAAGCTGAAGTTACCCAGCATTTCGAAGAAGGTATGGTGGCGCGCGGTGTAACCGACGTTTTCCAGGTCGTTGTGCTTGCCGCCGGCGCGTACGCACTTCTGGCTGCTGACAGCCCGAGTGTAGGCGCGCTTTTCCTGGCCGAGGAAGCAGTCCTTGAACTGGTTCATGCCGGCATTGGTAAACAGCAGGGTCGGGTCATTGCCCGGAATCAGGGAGCTGGAGGCGACGCGAGTATGTCCCTGCTCTTCGAAGAAGCGGAGGAAGGCTTCACGGATTTCTGCGCTTTTCATAGGTTCTTCCACGGAAACGGCGGCCACACGTCGAATCGACGAAACGACGGCAAAGGGCGCCATTATATCCAGCCTGAACGGCGGATGCAGTGTGTTTGTACGTCGAGATGCCCAATCTGGGTGAAATTGTCATTCGAATAGCCCTTCGCAGGCTATACGGTTCATTGCCCGCCGACAACGCCTCGCCCAACGCCCCTCGCTCCGTCATGCATTAGATAGCTACCACTCCGATGCCCAGGCAGCCCCATAGGCTGGCCAACGCAACACCCGTTGCGTCAGTCCACCCCTTAACGAGGCAAGCGTATGCATCCCAATCCCTCCTATTTCATTTCAGGAAGAGTCAGTGGCTTCCAGCAATGGGCCGATACGTCGACCCCGGGCAGAACCATCCATCAACTGTTCGAATACCGGGACGACAAGCTGGACATCTACCTGGAACAAGTGTGGCTCGACGAAAGCAGGGCCCCTCACAAGCATCACATGGTCATCCAGACCCACACGCCCGATGCACGCATCGATATCTCGACCTACGATTGCCACCTTCTGGCCACTATCGAAAACCAGCGATTCATCCTCGCACCGACACCCAGGCAAACCCTCATCATCAAGACCAGCGATGGCCAGGCCGTCATTCGCGTAGGGGACGATGTGAAGACGCCAACGATCATCCGGACCGGAACGGGCAACAGCCAGATCACCACCGGCGGTGGTATCACGCAAGTATTCACCGGCGCAGGGGATGTGCAGGTCACGGTGGGTCAGGGCCTGGCATTTCTGGAAAGCGGCTCGGATAAAAGCCGCATCGACGGCCACATCCTGATAGACGACCCGCATACCGAAGGCGTGTATGCCCGGAACCGAGCCGATGATGCCCGCTTCGAACAACCGCTCCCCTCGCCTCTGGATACGCTCGCCAACGATACATTCGAAATAGAAGGCAGCGATACCTTCATGCAGGCCGTGGGCAACCACCTGGTCTTCCTCAGGCATACACAATGTGGCCAACGACTACTGATCGAGCTGGCCAAAAGGTCCCGGATCAGGGTTACCGAAACCCAAGGAACGACCCTGTTCGCCCCAGAGGAAGCAGACCCGAACGAAGCCGACCACCACATCAGACAGAACAGCCGATTGGCATGGGTAGCCGGTTTTCCTGCCGAAAGGGGCGACCTGGCATTCAACCCGCAACACTCGCAAAGCGAAAACCTGCCGCTGTTCGATTTCTACCGCTGCCTTTGCGAGGCGTACAACGCCTTCAATGCCACGACACTGCCAGGTGAAGCGACCATACGAACCCTTGATCGCAGGGATATCCAGGTCAACAGGGCTCACCTGCAAGCAATCGGCCTACCGACCGGCTTCTTTTTCGACTTCGATCAGAACCCGGCAACCCCGGCGACCGACACGAATCCCGCGCCCTTCAACGAAAATGCATTGAGGCTCGAACTAGGCGTCCCATTGCGCACACATTATTGAGGCACCTGCGCATGGCAAGCGTTGCGCTTGCCTTGCGCAGGGCTCGAATCATGCGCCAAGCCGCTGCCCCGAGTCTGGCACGACCAGGATCCCGGCCCGTAGCCCGTTCCTGACCCTGGGGTTGGGAAAGATGATACGCGCCCCCTCCTCTTCGACGATCCAGCGCATCTCGGCCAGGTCTTCGGCCAGCAGGTAGCCCTTGCTCAGCTCGGAGAAGTTCTCGATATCCGTCGGCAGGTGCAGATGGAAACTGTCGCTGTGCTTGATGATTTCCCGGGCGACGCTGAACAATTGCAGGCCATCGAGGTTGTCGTCCCCCTCTGGCTCGGTACCTTCGATGATCTGCACCAGACGCGCCTGCAGGCGGTCGAGGTTGACCTGCTGGTTCTGTCCGAACGGCCGCGCCTTGCCCAGCTCCAGGGTGAAGGCCTCGGCTTCCAGCTGCTCGTAGGTGAAGGCACTGAAGGTGATCGACGACTTGCTCTGCAACAGCACCGCCTCCATGCCTGCAGCGCGCAAGCGCGCCAGTTCGCGCCGGGAATGCTGGCGCCCTTCTTTATAGGGATACAGGGCGAACTGTTCGATCTTCGAACCACGGATCGCCGTATGCAGGTCGTAGTGCAGGCGGGTGCGCCCGGGCATGCTGAAGAACACCCGGGCGAATTGTTCCAGCTCCGCTGCGCGCAGGGCTTCGGCACCGCTGGACAGCTCATGCCGGCCGTTGAACAGGCGGTTGATGTCCTGTTCGACGAAACGCTCCCCCTTGCGGATGGCCTCAGGGTTGCCGAACAGGAACAGGACCCGCGCCCGCGGCTTGATCTCGCCCCGGGCCACGCCATGCAACAGCTCGTCGAGCAACTCGATGGGCGCGGTCTCGTTGCCGTGGATACCTGCCGAGAGCAGCAGGTCCAGCCCCGTGTCCTTGCCCTCGGGCGGGCGCACTTCGAGGGCGCCCTCGCCCAGCCAGCGCAAACGCACACCCCCGACGGTCACTTGCGTCTTCTCGGCCGGCTCATGGTCGGCCAGGGTCAGGTCAAGCAGTTTTCCGAGGGCGAGCATAGGGCGTTTCCTTAGTGATCGTGACCGCAGTCCGGGCCATGCACGTGGTCGTCGTCGCCGATGTCGGCTGGTTCCATTTCCAGCTGCAGGCTGACCAGGTTGGTGGCCATGGGGCGCAGCAACAGGTTGGCGTACTCGGTATCGCCGTCCTCGACGTCGACGCCAATCAGCAGCTGGCCACGGCCGTCCTGCTGGATCCATACCTCCTTGCCTTGCCAGACCACCGCAAAGCGGGTGCAGGAGGTTTCCAGCTGGGTGCCGTCGTTGTCTTCAAGGATCAGCCGCAGGGCATCGGACATTACAAGTTCTCTCTTCAAGGTTGGCGTTGGAACGGATAGACCGAGCCCAGCTTCAGGATCCGGGTCAGCTCATCCAAGGCCGTACGGCATTCGTCCAGCAGTTGCGGGTCGGCCAGGTCCGCCTCGCCCAGGCGATCGCGGTAGTGCTTGTCGACCCACTGGACCAAGGTGTCGTACAGCGAGGCGGTCATGATAACGCCTTGGTTGACCGCCGCCAGTTCATTGTCCTTCAAGGCCACGCGTAAGCGCAGGCAGGCAGGGCCACCACCGTTCTGCATGCTCTGCTTGAGGTCGAATACCTTGACCTCCTTGACCGGGCCACCCTGGCTGGTCAACTGCCCCAGGTAGGACCAGACGCGCTCGTTATTGCGGCACTCCTCCGGCACCACCAACAGCATGGAGCCGTCGTCGCGGCTGAGCAGCTGGCTGTTGAACAGGTAGGAGCGCACCGCGTCTTCCACCGTCACCGCCGCGCGAGGCACACGGATCGCCTGGAAGTTGCCGCCCTTGCTGGCCAGTTTAGCCTGCAACTGGCCAAGCACCGCGTCGGTCTCGAGGAAGGCATCTTCGTGGTAGAACAGCACTTCGCCGTTGCCCACCGAAATCACGTCGTTGTGGAACACACCCTGGTCGATCACCGCCGGGTTCTGTTGAGCGTAGACCACACCGTCGTCGGTCAGCCCATGCAGGCGCGCCACGGCCTGGGAGGCTTCGAGGGTCTGCCGTGCCGGATACTTCTGCGGTGCAGGGTAACGGCTGTCGAAGGCGCTGCGGCCATAGACGAAGAATTCCACCCCAGGCTCGCCGTAGGCGCGGCAGAAGCGCGTGTGGTTGGCCGCGCCTTCGTCACCGAACTGGGCCACGGCCGGCAGGGCTTCGTGGTGGGCGAAATGCTGTTCGTTGGCGAACATGGCGCCCAGCACACGGCTGGTGGTCGGGTGCTCGATGCTGCGGTGGTATTTGCAGTTGAGGTTGGCGGCAGTGAAATGCACCCGGCCATCGGCAGTATCGGCGCTCGGGCTGACTGTGGCGGCGTTCGCCACCCACATGCTCGAGGCCGAACAGCTTGCCACCAGCAGCGGCATGGCGTCCTTGGCGGCGCGGCGGATCACTTCGGCATCACTGCCGGTAAAGCCCAGGCGACGCAGCGCGGTCACATCCGGGCGCTCCTGCGGCGCCAGCACACCCTGCTTGAACCCCATGTCGGCCAGGGCTTTCATTTTCGCCAGGCCCTGGCGCGCCGCCTCACGCGGGTTGGACTGCTGCTGGCTGTTGCTCTGCGAAGCTACGTTGCCGTAGGACAGGCCACCGTAGTTGTGGGTCGGCCCCACCAGGCCATCAAAATTCACTTCGTAGGATTTCATCGGCAAGGCTCCGAGACCTGTTGTTATAGGGTGACGCCCGGCGTCAGGGTCGCCGGCAGGGTGAGGCTGGCGGTTTCCAACGAGGCCACCGGGTAGGCGCAGTAGTCGGCCGCGTAGTAAGCACTGGCGCGATGGTTGCCACTGGCGCCCACGCCGCCGAACGGTGCACTGCTGGCAGCGCCGGTCAGCTGCTTGTTCCAGTTGACGATGCCCGCGCGGCTGCGCAGCCAGAAGTACTGGTAGCGCGCACGCGAATCCGACAGCAGCCCGGCGGCCAGGCCGTATTGGGTGTTGTTGGCCTCGTCGATGGCCGCATCGAAGTCGGCGTAGCGGATCACCTGCAGCAGCGGACCGAAGAATTCTTCGTCCGGGCGTTCGCCCACGGCGGTCACATCGAGGATGCCAGGGGTCAGCAAGGCGGAATCGGCCTGGGGCTGGGTCATCTCCAGCAGGGCCACGGCGCCCTTGCCCAACAGCTCAGCCTGGGCGGCCATGAGCGCGCGAGCGGCCTGCAGGGAAATCACCGACCCCATGAAGGGCGCCGGTTGCTGGTCGAACGCGCCGACACTGATACTGCGGCAGACCTCGACCAGGCGCTGGACCAGCGCGTCGCCCCAGGCGCCTTGCGGCACCAGCAGACGGCGGGCGCACGTGCAGCGCTGGCCTGCGGAAATGAATGCCGACTGGATGATGGTGTAGACCGCCGCATCCACGTCCTGGACTTCGTCCACCACCAGTGGGTTGTTGCCGCCCATCTCCAGGGCCAGGATCTTGTCGGGGCGCCCGGCGAACTGCTGGTGCAGCAGGTTGCCGGTACGGCTGGACCCGGTGAAGAACAGGCCATCGATACCCGGGTTGGCAGCCAGGGCCACCCCCGTTTCGCGGCCACCCTGGACCAGGTTCAGCACACCGGCCGGCAGGCCGGCCTCGACCCAGCACTTGACGGTCAGTTCGGCCACCTTGGGGGTCAGCTCGCTGGGCTTGAATACCACGCAGTTGCCCGCCAACAACGCCGGGACGATATGGCCGTTAGGCAGGTGGCCCGGGAAGTTGTAGGGGCCGAACACAGCCACCACACCATGGGGCTTGTGCCGCAGCACAGCAGTGGCGTCGGCCAACGGCCCGCTCTTTTCGCCGGTGCGCTCGCGGTAGCTCTGCACCGAAATGGCGACCTTGTTGACCATGCTGGTGACTTCGGTGGCCGATTCCCACAAGGGCTTGCCGGTTTCCTCACCGATGCAATGGGCCAGTGCATCTGCATTGGCCTTTAGCTGCTCGGCGAAGGCTTCCAGCACGCTGATGCGTGCATCCAGGCTCAGTTGCGCCCAGGCCGGGAAGGCCTGGCGCGCCGCCTGTACGGCAGCCTGCACCTGAGCCTCGTCGGCGCCCTGCCCCTCCCAGACCACGGCCTGGGTGACGGGATTGAGCGATTGCAGGGCCTGGCCCTGCCCGGCCTGCCACTGGCCGGCAATGTAATGGGTCGTCATTTACTGGGCCTCCCGGCTGGCGGACAGCGGCACGGCGCGCACATTGTCGCCGGCGCCCAGGCGCAGGCGCTTGGCGGTCTGAGGATCGACCACCAGGGTGCCGGCTGCCAGGCGCGCAGGCGCTGCGGTGATGCGGCAGTCCTCGCGCTTGCGGTTATGAATGAGATAAGGGGTGGCGTCGTCGCCCGGCGTGCCGACGGCCAACACCAGGGTCTGGCTTTCACGCACGGCGCGGATCTTCGAAGTTTCGCACTCGATGGCCGGGCCTGCGTCGAAGATGTCGACGTAGCCCTGGTAGCTGAAGCCTTCGCGCTTGAGCATGGCCAGAGCAGGCTCGGTATCGGTGTGCACGCGACCGATGACGTTGCGCGCGGCCTCAGACAGGAAGCAGGTATACAGCGGGAACTTGGGCATCAGCTCGGCAATGAACGACTTGTTGCCCACGCCGGTCAGGTAGTCGGCCTGGCTGAACTCCATCTTGAAGAAATGCCGGCCCAGGCTCTCCCAGAACGGCGAGCGGCCATGCTCGTCGGACATGCCGCGCATCTCAGCGATGATTTTGTTGCCGAACAGCTCCGGGAACTCGGCGATGAACAGCATACGTGCCTTGGACAGCAGGCGGCCGTTGAGGCCGGTGCGGTAGTCACTGCGCAGGAACAGCGAGCACAGCTCAGAGTTGCCGGTCAGGTCGTTGGCCAGGAACAGGGTGGGGATCTCGCGGTAGATCTTCAGCTCCTGGGAAGCGCTGACAGTCAGGCCGACCCGGTAGTTGTACCAGGGCTCGCGCAGGCCGACGGCGCCGGCAATGGCACAGATGCCGACCACCAGGCCCTCGTCGTTTTCCAATACGAACAGGTAGTCGGTATCGGCGCGCTCGGCTTCGCCACGGAAACTTTTCTCGGCCCAGCCGACACGGTGCCCGAGGCGGTCTTCGTTGGCCGGCAAGGTGGTCAGGCCGGTGCCGGTGCTGCGTGCCAATTCGATCAGCGCGGGTAGGTCGCTGCTGCGTACGGGACGAACGATCATGCTATCTCCTTGTGCGGCGGTCTTTGCCTGCCGCGAATCTCTCGATACCGACCCTGGGGTTCAGACGGCGACCAAGCGGACGCTGCCACCTTCACCGACGCCCAGGGCATCGGCAGCTTCACGGGTCAGGCTGACCGGCTTGCCCGGCACCCAGTCCAGTTCCAGCAACACCGCGCGGTAGTCCTGCAATTGGCCGTTGCACACCAGGTAGGCGCGCCCGCCCTTGATCGGGCTGTCATCGAGCTTGACCGGCACCACCCGGCTCTGGGCGATCGAGCGAATGCCCGAGGTGCGTGCGTGCAGGGTCGGGCCACCATCGAAGATGTCGATGTAGTGCTCGGTCTCGAAGCCTTCGCGCATGAGGATGTCGAACGTGATCTGCGCCCGCGGGTGGACCTGGCCCATGGCTTCCTGGGCTTCGTCCGGCAACAGCGGCACATAGATCGGGTAATGAGGCATCAGCTCGGCGAGGAAGGTACGGCTCTTCAGGCCGCACAGGCGCTCGGCGTCGGCATAGTTGAGGTCGAAGAAGTTGCGGCCGATGGCGTCCCAGAACGGCGACTCGCCCTGGTCGTCGCTGTAGCCGACGATCTCGGTGACCACCGAATCGGCGAAACGCTCAGGGTGCGAGGCCATGAACAGCAGGCGGCCACGGGAGTTGAGTTCGGCCCAGCTACTGTTCACCAGCTCCGGCAAGACATAGAAGCTGGTCAGCAGGCTGTTGCCGGTCAGGTCGTGACACAGCGACAACACATGGATCTTGTTGTGGATCTTCAACTCGCGCGAGGCGTGCACGAAGGTCTCGTTGCGAAAACTGTAGAACGGCTCGGAATAGCCTGCCGAGGCGACGATCGCCGAGCAGCCGGCGAGCTTGCCGGTCTCGCTGTCTTCGAGCACGAAGAAATAGCTCTCCTCGCCGTTGAAGCTCACTTCGGCGGCGAAGGAGGTTTCCGAGGCAGCGATCTTGTCGCCCAGGCGACCGGCGTCGTCTGGCAGCGAGGTGACACCAATGGGGCTGTCGGCAGCCATACGCTGCACTTCGTTCAGGTCCGCCATTTGCGCGGGGCGCATCACCAGCATGGTGTCACTCCTTTGGAAAACAGGCCGACAGGTCGGCACGGAAAAACGACGGGCGCGGTGTTCAACGCGCGCCCGCTCTGGAATTCAGGTATCGCCGGCCCTGGCCAGGGTCAGGGCCGGCGAAGGGACCACAGCGCTGTCAGCCCTGGGTCAGCTTGGCCGCGGCACGCTCGAAGCGCGCCAGGCCTTCGTCGATGTCGGCATCCTCGACCACCAGGCTCGGGGCGAAACGCACCACGTCCGGGCCGGCCTGCAGGACCATCACGCCCTCCTTCTCGGCGGCATTGAGGATGTCCTTGGCCTTGCCCTTCCAGGCGTCGGCGAGTACGCAACCGATCAGCAGGCCGACGCCCCGCACCTGGGTGAACAGGCCGGACTGCTGGCCGATCTTCTCCAGACGCGCCTTGAAGCGCTCGTGCTTGGCCTTGATGCCTGCAAGGGTTTCCGGGGTGTTGACCACGTCCAGCACGGCGCAGGCCACGGCACAGGCCAGCGGGTTGCCGCCATAGGTGGTGCCGTGGGTACCAACGGCCAGGTGCTTGGCAAGGTCGGTGGTGGTCAGCATGGCGCCGATCGGGAAGCCGCCGCCCAGGCTCTTGGCGCTGGTCAGGATGTCCGGGGTGACGCCGTAATGCTGGTAGGCGTACAGCGAACCGGTACGGCCCACGCCAGTCTGCACTTCATCGAAGATCAGCAGGGCGTTGTGCTCGTCGCACAATTTGCGGGCGCCTTCCAGGTAGGCCTTGTCGGCCGGCACCACGCCGCTCTCGCCCTGGATCGGCTCGATCACCACGGCGCAGGTCTTGTCGGAAATCTGTGCCTTGAGTGCTTCCAGGTCGTTGTACGGCACGTGGCTGATGCCAGTGATCTTCGGACCGAAGCCGTCGGAATACTTGGGCTGGCCACCGACGCTGACGGTGAACAGGGTGCGACCGTGGAAGCTGTTCACGGTGGCGATGATCTCGTGCTTCTCGGGGCCGAAGCGGTCATGGGCAACGCGACGGGCCAGCTTGAAGGCGGCCTCGTTGGCCTCGGCGCCGGAGTTGCAGAAGAAGGCACGCTCGGCGAAGGTCGCGTCCACCAGCTTGTGGGCCAGGCGCAGGGCCGGCTCGTTGGTGAAGACGTTGGATACGTGCCAGAGGGTATTGGCCTGTTCGGTCAGGGCCTTGACCAGCGCAGGATGGCAATGGCCCAGGGCGTTGACCGCGATGCCACCGGCGAAGTCGATCAGCTCGCGACCGGACTGGTCCCAGACGCGGGAGCCCTCGCCTCGCACAGGAATGAAGGCCGCCGGAGAATAATTGGGAACCATGACCTGGTCGAAATCGGCACGTTGCACCGGGGCTTGCTCAACGGACATCTGAGTCTCCTGAAGAGGAACGCTGGCCTGGAAGTGGCGAGCGATGAGGGGATTGTAAGGACTGATCGGCGCCTGTCCTTGCTGCCAGGCGACAACTTGTTACAGCGCTAAACCTTGTTTTACAGAGGTTTTCGGCAATGCGACAAACACTGTCGCAATCGCGCAGTGTAACGGGAGAGAGGGATTGGGTGAACGGCTGTTCACACGGGGAAGAAGAACACGTGTGCCGCCTTCGCTGGCAAGCCAGCCCCCACAGGTATCGCGGTTTACCTCTGAAAATAGCGCAAGACAGGTGGGAGCCGGCTTGCCGGCGATGGGACAATACGAGCAGCTTCGGACTCAGCCTTTCTCCGCCGGCGCCGAGCTCAACTCGAACGGGCTGCTGCTGCGTCGCTGATTGCGGTCTTCCCGTGGCGTTGCGCCAAAGAAATTGCGGTAGGCACTGGAGAAATGTGGCCCGGAGGAGAAGCCGCACGACAATCCAATCTGGATGATCGACTTGCTGGTCTGCATCAGCATCTGCCGCGCCTTGTTCAGGCGCAGCTCCAGGTAGTACTGGCTCGGCACCCGGTTGAGGTATTGCTTGAAGATCCGCTCCAACTGGCGACGGGACACGCAGACATGCTGGGCGATCTCGTCGGTGGTCAGCGGCTCTTCGATGTTCGCCTCCATCAACAGCACCGCCTGGGTCAGCTTCGGATGGCTGGAGCCCAGGCGATTCTGCAGCGGAATACGCTGGCGCTCGCCACCTTCGCGGATGCGCTCGACCACCAACTCCTCGGACACCGCCCCCGCCAGCTCCGCCCCATGGTCACGGGCCAGCACCGCCAGCAGCAGGTCGGTCACGGCCATGCCGCCACAGGCGGTCAGGCGATCACGATCCCAGTCGAACAGGTGGCTGGTGGCGATGACCTTGGGGAAACGTTCGGCGAAGTCGTCCTGCCAACGCCAGTGCACCGCCGCCCGATAGCCATCCAGCAAGCCCAGCGCCGCCAGCGGGTACACCCCGGCGGACAACCCGCCGATCATGCAGCCACTGCGCGCCAGTTGCTTGAGCGCAGCGGACAACGCCGAACCCATGGCAGATGGCGGCTCGTCCGCCAGCAGAAACAACTTGTGACAGCCTTCCAGGCGGCCGTTCCACGGCTCGCCAGGCAAGCGCCAGTCACCGTCCGGGCTGGCATCGGCTTGAAGGAAGACCAGTTCGTAGACCACATCCGGGTGAACCCGCTGGGCCACCCGCAACACTTCCTCGGCCAACGCCAGGGTCAGCGGCCGGGTGCTCGGCCAGATGAGAAATCCGATTCGCTGGGTGGTCATAGGGCGTGGTCCGAAACCTGGGTTCGTTCGAGTCTGTGGCGCCGGGTCAGGCTGCGCTTCGCTGCGCAGCATGCCCTATTCTGGTGCAAAGGTGCAGCCTTTACTTCAGGCTGCCGGAGAGAAACTGCTTGAGTCGCTCCGACTGCGGGTTGACCAGCACTTCGCGCGGGCAGCCCCGCTCTTCCACCAAACCCTTGTGCAGGAACACCAGCTGGTTCGACACCTCACGGGCAAAGCCCATTTCGTGGGTCACCACGACCATGGTCCGACCTTCCTGGGCCAGCGACTGCATGACCTTGAGCACATCGCCGACCAGCTCCGGGTCGAGGGCCGAGGTCGGCTCGTCGAACAGCATCACCTCAGGCTCCATGGCCAAGGCACGGGCAATCGCCACGCGCTGCTGCTCCCCACCGGACATATGCCCGGGGAAGGCATCCTTGCGGTGGGCCACGCCGACCTTGTTCAGGTAGTGCTCGGCCTTTTCCAACGCTTCCTTCCTGTTCACGCCCAGCACATGTACCGGCGCTTCGATCACGTTCTCCAGCGCGGTCATATGCGACCACAGGTTGAAGTGCTGGAACACCATCGACAGGCGCGAACGCATGCGTTGCAGTTGCTTGGGGTCGGCGGCCTTCAGCGCACCGTCCTTGCCGGCCACCAGCTTGAGCTCTTCGTTGTTGAGCAGGATCTTGCCGGCATGAGGCTGCTCGAGCAGGTTGATGCAGCGCAGGAAGGTCGACTTGCCCGAACCACTGGAGCCGATGATGCTGATCACATCGCCCGCCTTGGCCTCGAGCGAGACGCCCTTGAGCACCTCATGGCTGCCGTAGCGCTTGTGCAGGTCTTGGACTTGGAGTTTGTACATGCTGTCGGTTCTCACAGAGCGTTCAGTGCTTGCGCGGCGCCAGGTAGCTGAGCCAGCGGCGTTCGGCCATCTTGAACAGGCGCACGAGGATGAAGGTTAGGCACAGGTAGAACGCGCCCGCCGTGATGTAGGCCTCGAAAGGCAGGTAGTACTGGGCATTGACGGTACGCGCCGCGCCCGTGATGTCGATCAGGGTGACGATCGATGCAAGGCTGGTGGTCTGCAGCATCATGATCACTTCGTTGCTGTACTGCGGCAACGCCCGGCGCAGGGCCGAGGGCAACAGGATGCGCCGGTACATCTTCATGCGTGACATGCCCATCGCCTTGGCCGCCTCGATCTCGCCATGGGGCGTGGCCCGCAGGCTGCCGGCAATGATCTCGGCGGTGTAGGCGCTGGTGTTCACCGCGAACGCAAGGCAAGCGCAGAAGGTCGCACTGGACAGCCAAGGCCAGAGCACACTTTCACGCACAGCTTCGAACTGGGCCAGGCCGTAGTAGATCAGGAACAGCTGCACCAGCATCGGCGTGCCACGGATGACGTAGGTGTAAAGCCATGCGAGCAGGTTCACCACGGGCTGCTTGGACACGCGCATCAGGCCCAGCGGGATGGCCGCCAGCAGGCCGAAGAACAGCGACAGCGCCAGCAGCTTCAGGGTGGTCAGCAGGCCGCCCAGGTACAGCGGCATGGCCTCCCAGATGACGTTGTAGTCGAAGATCATAGTTCAGCCGCCTTTACGCCCACCGAGTAGCGTCGTTCGAGGTACTTCAGGGCCACCAGCGAGATGCTGGTGAGCACCAGGTACAAGGCCGCCACCGCCAGGAAGAAGGTGAAGGGTTCGCGGGTGGCGTCGGCCGCCTGCTTGGCCTTGAACATCATGTCCTGCAGCCCGACCACCGAGATCAGTGCCGTGGCCTTGGTCAACACCAGCCAGTTGTTGGTGAAACCCGGGATCGCCAGGCGAATCATCTGCGGCACCATGATGCGGAAGAACACCTGGCGGCTGCTCATGCCATAGGCCACCCCCGCCTCGGCCTGCCCCTTGGGAATACCCAGGAAGGCGCCGCGGAAGGTTTCCGACAGGTATGCACCGAAAATGAAGCCCAGGGTGCCGACACCCGCCACGAACGGGTTCAGGTCGATGTAGTCTTCATAACCTACCAGTGGCGCGATACGGTTGATCACATCCTGGCCGCCATAGAAGATCAGCAGGATCAGCACCAGGTCAGGGATGCCACGGATCACCGTGGCATACATATCGCCCAGCCAGGCCAGCCAGCGCACGGGCGACAAGCGCAGCGCCACGCCGATCAGGCCGAGCACGATGGCCAGGGCCATCGACGACAGGGCGAGCTGCAGCGTCAGCCACGCCCCATCGAGGATGACTGCCCCGTAGCCTTTCAACATGATGGGATTCCTCGGGACTTGGAATGAAAAATGGTGCAAACCTCAGAGCCTCTGCTGTTTGCACCATTGCACAGGTGAAACCCGACGTCTTACTGAGCTTCAGGCCCGTAGATGTCGAAGTTGAAGTACTTGTCCTGGATCTGCTTGTACTTGCCGTTGGCACGAATCGCATCGATCGCGGCATTGATACGCTCGCGATTGGCGTTGTCGCCCTTGCGCACGGCGATGCCGACGCCATCACCGAAGTACTTCACGTCGGTGAACGATGGGCCCACGAAGGCAAAGCCCTTGCCAGCGTCGGTCTTGAGGAAGCCGTCCTCGAGCAGGGTGGCATCGGCCACGGTGCCATCCAGGCGACCGGCAGCGACGTCCAGGTAGATTTCGTTCTGGGTGCCATAAGGCACGACGGTGGCGCCCTTCGGTGCCAGGACCTCCTTGGCGAAGCGGTCGTGGATCGAGCCGCGCTGCACGCCGATCTTCTTGCCCTGGAGCTCGGCCAGGCCTTCGCTGACGGTGGTGCCTTCCTTCATGACCAGGCGTGCCGGGGTCAGGTAGTAGCGCTTGGTGAAGTCGACCGACTTCTTGCGGTCGTCAGTGATCGACATGGACGACAGGATGGCGTCGATCTTGCGCACCTTCAGCGCCGGGATCAGGCCGTCGAATTCCTGCTCGACCCAGGTGCACTTGGCTTTCATCTCTTCGCACAGGGCGTTGCCGATGTCGTAGTCGAAGCCGGCGATGCTGCCGTCGGGTTGCTTGAAGGCGAAGGGTGGGTAGGCGGCCTCGATACCGATTTTCAACGGTTTTTCATCGGCCTGCGATACCAGGGAAAACACGGACAGCGCCAAGGCGCCAAGCAGTGCGAGCTTCTTCATCAGGTAACTCCATCGGTACAGGGCAATACAAGGCAGTTGTAACGGCTGCCCGACATGCGAATGGGTACAACGCGAGCCGCGGGGGTATCGACCAAGGTCGCAGACCACGAGCGAGTGAGTGGCATTTTAACGACAGCCCGGTGGCCGATATTTCTTCAAAGCGACAACTACTTACAGAAGCGCCTGAAACCGCGGCGGGCGATATTGACAGCTCCAGCAGAATATGCAAGAGCAAAAGAAAAATAACCTATAAGCGAAGCAATAAGTGGGCCTATTATTGGCAAAGCCTTGTATTCCGGCAAGTCCAGCGTGCCGGAGCGCAAAAATTCTCTACAGGTTCGCACTGAAATAACACATGATGTTTCGGCTCGCCCCGCTTCTGCGCGAAATGGGTGACAGGAAAGGTTACCGATGTAAGTCGAGGTAACAGAATGTAAGTAAAGCAAAACCCCGGCGGTTGCCCGGCGGGGTTCGAGAAAGAACCTGGATGGCCTTGCGGGCCCAATCGCGGGACAAGCCCGCCCCCACAGGATACGAATGTGGAAGCAGGCTTGCGCCGCGATCAAGGCGCCCAGCGGGCCTCGACTCAGGCCGAAGCCAGGCTCATCGCCTTGTGGGTATCGATCAGGTGCTGCACCACACCTGGGTCGGCCAGCGTCGAGATATCGCCCAGCGCATCGTATTCGCCGGTAGCGATCTTGCGCAGGATACGCCGCATGATCTTGCCCGAACGGGTCTTCGGCAGCCCCGGCGCCCACTGGATGACATCCGGTGAAGCGATCGGGCCGATCTCCTTGCGCACCCAGTTCTTCAGTTCCAGGCGCAGCGCCTCGCTCGGCTCCACGCCGGCATTGAGGGTGACATAGACATAGATACCCTGCCCCTTGATGTCGTGCGGCACGCCCACCACTGCCGCCTCGGCGACCTTGGCATGGGCCACCATGGCACTTTCGATCTCGGCGGTGCCCATGCGGTGGCCGGACACGTTGAGCACATCGTCGACACGGCCGGTGATCCAGTAGTAGCCATCCTCGTCGCGACGGGCACCGTCACCGGTGAAGTACATGCCACGGAAGGTCTTGAAGTAGGTGTCGACGAAACGGTCATGGTCGCCGTACAGCGAGCGCGACTGGCCCGGCCAGGAGTCCAGGATCACCAGGTTGCCTTCGGCCGCACCCTCGATCAGGTTGCCCAGGTTGTCCACCAGCGCTGGCACCACGCCGAAGAACGGGCGGGTCGCCGAGCCTGGCTTGAGCCCTGTGGCGCCCGGCAGCGGGCTGATCAGGATGCCGCCGGTCTCGGTCTGCCACCAGGTATCGACGATCGGGCAGCGCTCCTTGCCTACGGTCTGGTAGTACCAGTTCCAGGCCTCAGGGTTGATCGGCTCGCCCACCGAACCCAGCAGACGCAGGCTGGAGCCGTCGGCACCTGCGACTGCGGCCTGCCCTTCGGCCATCATGGCGCGAATGGCGGTAGGCGCGGTGTAGAGGATATTGACCTGGTGCTTGTCGATGATCTTCGACACGCGGGTGATGTCCGGGTAGTTCGGCACGCCCTCGAACAGCAGCGTGGTGGCGCCATTGGCCAGCGGGCCGTAGACGATGTAGCTGTGGCCGGTGACCCAGCCCACGTCCGCGGTGCACCAGTAGACTTCGCCAGGGCGATAGTCGAACACGCGCTCATGGGTCAGCGCGGCATAGACCAGGTAGCCACCGGTGGTATGCAGCACGCCCTTGGGCTTGCCGGTGGAGCCGGAGGTATAAAGGATGAACAGCGGCTCCTCGGCGCCCATTTCCTTCGGCGCGCAGTGACTGGAGGCCACCTTCATAAGGTCCTCGTACCAGATGTCGCGGTGCTGGTGCCAGGCGATGTCGCCACCGGTGCGCTTGCACACGATGATCTTCTGCACACTGCTGGTTTCAGGGTTGGTCAGGGCCAGGTCGACATTGGCCTTGAGCGGGGTACGACGGCCACCGCGCACGCCTTCGTCGGCGGTGATCACCACCTTGGAGCGGCAATCGATGATGCGCCCGGCCAGGGCTTCGGGCGAGAAGCCACCGAACACCACCGAGTGGATCGCACCGATGCGCGCGCAGGCCAGCATGGCCACCACGGCTTCCGGGATCATCGGCATGTAGATGGTCACCACGTCGCCACGGTGCACGTCCTGGCCACGCAGGGCGTTGGCGAACTTGCAGACCTGCTCGTGGAGCTCGCGATAAGTGATGTTACGGCTTTCGGAAGGGTCGTCGCCTTCCCAGATGATGGCGACCTGGTCGCCACGCTCTGCCAGGTGACGGTCCAGACAGTTGTAGGAAACGTTCAGAGTGCCATCAGCGAACCATTTGATGTCGACATGGTGATCGTCGAAGGAGGTCTGCTTGACCTTGGTGAAGGGCTTGATCCAGTCCAGGCGCTGGGCCTGCTCGCGCCAGAAGCCGTCCGGGTTGATCACCGACTGCTGGTACATGGCCTTGTAGGTGGCCTCGTCGGTCAGCGTATTGGCCGCTACCTCGGGACGAACGGGATACAGTGGAGCCGCACTCATCTGTTTTACCTCGGTGTAATAGTTGTTTTTGTATGGAAACGTTTGTAACTGTACCAGAGCGTGAAAAACCATTCGACGTTGGTAGTAGCGAAACGCGGGTTTTCCTGAAAAACCTTACACAATGGCTCTAAGTCAAGGCTTACAGGGTACCCATACGTAAATTCGAGCACGTGACCGAAGGGGATTGTTACCGATTCTGTCAAAAGGCGAAAAAACTTTATCAAAACGCCATCTGTTTCCCTCCCCTGCCCCGCCCTAGAATTCACCACGCCACAACGGCAAGGCGATTAACTTCTGAAACAGCAGCCCCCACGAAGGCAAAGTTGATCCCTCTCTCAATGTGATAGTTGAAAACCCTGGATGTACTCGCGGCGCCACAAGCGCCGCGTGCCCCCTCACGACCTTAGACAGGTAAATTGAAAATGAAAGCGTTACTGGTATTGGTACTTGGCGGTCTTTGCAGCGCGGCGATGGCCGACGACGTTGCAAAGGATGTCGAGCAGATTCCGGTTGAACAGTACAGTTATTCGCAGCACCTGGACATCGCCCGGGTACTTTCCATGAGCGAAGTGCCCAACGTCTGCGAAGTGGTGCCAGCCCGCATGACCTATGAGGACTCGCAGGGCCAGAAGCACATTCTCGAATACCGCGTGATGGGGAACGGTTGTTCCAACGGTTGATGAGGCTCGATGGGGCTGCGCTGCAGCCCCATTTAAATACCCGTTAATTATTCAACTGTTTTATTAAGCGCATAGTCTCGCAACTTATTGGCGATCGTCGTATGGGAAACGCCCAGTCGTTTGCCCAATGCACGACTGCTGGTATATTCCGGCATCAAGGATTCCAATACGGCCTTTTCAAAACGCCCAACTATTTGCGCAAGATCCCCCTCCAGCGAAAACTCACCCAAGGGTTGTCGCGCACCATAATCCGGCAAACGGATATGCTCCCCTTTCACCACCCCGCCTTCGCACAACGACACGGCCTGGAACAGTACGTTTTCCAGCTGGCGCACATTGCCCGGCCAATGGTACTGGCTGAGCTTTTCCATCGCCGCCGGCGCCAGGCGCGGCAGCGGGCAGCCGATCTGCCGGCTGGCCTGGTCGAGGAAGTGCTGCACCAGCCCTTCCAGGCCATCCATGCATTCGCGCAGGGGCGGGATGTGCAATGACAGCACATTGAGGCGGTGGTAGAGGTCCTGGCGGAACTCTCCGCGGGCACACAGCTCGGAAAGGTCAACCTGGGTGGCGCAAATGACCCGCACGTCCAGGTAGACCTCTTCATCGCTGCCCACCCGCCGGAAGCAACCATCCTGCAGGAAGCGCAGCAGCTTGACCTGCAGACGCGGGCTCATTTCCCCCACACCATCGAGGAACAAGGTCCCGCCTGCGGTCAGTTCCAGCAGCCCCAGCTTGCCCTCGGCGCGGGCACCTTCGAAGGCGCCCGGGCCATAGCCGAACAGTTCGGTCTCGGCCATCGACTCCGGCAGGCCGGCGCAGTTGAGCGCCATCAGTGGCGCCTGGCCGCGGGGGCTTGCCAAGTGGCAGGCACGGGCGAGCAACTCCTTGCCGGTGCCGGTCTCGCCTTCGATCAGCAAGGGGGCATCCAGCGGCGCCATGCGCCTGGCCTCGCGCACGACCGCAGCCATGACCCGCGAGCTTTGGAAGATGCTGTCGAAGCCACGCAACTCCTGCTTGCGCACGTTATAGATGCGCTCACCGATGCGGTCGGCCCGGTGCAAGGTCAGCACGGCCCCGGCCAACGCTTCGCTGTCATCGTGCTCGGACTGCAGCGGCGCGATATCGGCCAGGAAGACGTCGCCCTTGACCTTGATCCGCAGGCCATTGATGCGCGACTTGTTGGCCCGCACCAGTTCCGGCAGGTCGAAATCCTCGACGTAGCGGTCAAGCGGGATGCCCGGCACCTCATCGACCCGCACACCCAGTAATTGAGCGGCACTGCGGTTGGCGGCGACGATACTGCCACCCATGTCGATCGACAGCACCGGGAAATCCAGGGCACCGAGCAACGCATTGAGCTCCATGTGCCGCCGTTCGCTGGGCATCAGGCCGACCCGCTTGACCCCGAACACACCGGCGATCGACTCGAACTTGGGCCGCAACGCCTGGAACTGCAGGTTGATCAGGTTCGGGCAGTGCAGATAGATGGCATTGCCATGGTCGCCGCCGACCTCCCCGCGCAAGACGTTGATGCCGTATTCCACCAACAGGTTGAGGATGTCCCGCAGGATGCCGATGCGGTTCTGGCAATGCACTTTGATACGCATGGAAAAGCCCCGAGGCGCGCGGATTTTTTCAGCGGCCGATGGAAAATTCGTAAAGATAAGCTGACAAAAACAGCATAGTCGCCAGCTGGATGTGCGTGATTTTCCGGGATATCAGGTTTTTTGTAAAATTATCGTTACAAAAATAGGCGGTGGGCTACCGCCACCGCGAGCCCGCACCCCGTGCAAATACGCCAACAGGGCGATATTCCTAGGGCATGTCCTGAACATAACAAGAATGCCCTCACCAGGAGAGCCACATGAAACAGACGCAATACGTGGCACGCGAGCCCGATGCGCATGGTTTTATCGACTACCCGCAACAGGAACACGCGGTGTGGAACACCCTGATCACCCGTCAGCTGAAGGTGATCGAAGGCCGCGCCTGCCAGGAGTACCTGGACGGCATCGACCAGCTCAAGCTGCCCCACGACCGCATCCCCCAGCTCGGTGAGATCAACAAGGTGCTCGGCGCCACCACCGGTTGGCAGGTCGCCCGCGTCCCGGCCCTGATTCCCTTCCAGACCTTCTTCGAACTGCTGGCCAGCAAGCGCTTCCCGGTGGCCACCTTCATCCGCACCCCGGAAGAGCTGGACTACCTGCAAGAGCCGGACATTTTCCATGAGATCTTCGGCCACTGCCCGCTGCTGACCAACCCCTGGTTCGCCGAGTTCACCCACACCTACGGCAAGCTGGGCCTGGCGGCCACCAAGGAGGAACGCGTCTACCTGGCCCGCCTGTACTGGATGACCATCGAGTTCGGCCTGATGGAAACCCCGCAAGGCCGCAAGATCTACGGTGGCGGTATCCTGTCCTCGCCGAAGGAAACGGTCTACAGCCTGTCCGGCGAGCCTGAGCACCAGGCCTTCGACCCGATCGAAGCCATGCGCACCCCGTATCGGATCGACATCCTGCAGCCGCTCTACTTCGTCTTGCCCGACCTCAAGCGCCTGTTCGACCTGGCCCACGAAGACATCATGGGCATGGTTCACCAGGCCATGAAACTGGGCCTGCACGCACCGAAGTTTCCACCCAAGGCAGCCGCCTGAGCCGCCTTGCCGATAACAACTCAAAATGGAAAAAGACACCCATGAATGCCTTGAACCAAGCCCACTGCGAAGCCTGCCGTGCCGACGCGCCAAAAGTCTCCGACGAGGAGCTGGCCGAACTGATCCGCGAAATCCCGGATTGGAACATCGAAGTCCGCGACGGCCACATGGAGCTGGAACGCGTCTTCCTGTTCAAGAATTTCAAGCATGCCCTGGCGTTCACCAACGCGGTCGGTGAAATCGCCGAAGCCGAAGGCCATCACCCAGGCCTGCTGACCGAGTGGGGCAAGGTCACCGTCACCTGGTGGAGCCATTCGATCAAGGGCCTGCACCGCAACGACTTCATCATGTGCGCGCGCACCGACGAAGTCGCCAAGACCGCCGAAGGGCGCAAGTGATGCATTTCGCAACCATTGGCCGGGTCCCTGGCGACCCGATCCTCGGGCTGATGGACGCCTATGCCCGTGACAACAACCCGGCGAAGTTCGACCTGGGTGTTGGCGTGTTCAAGGATGCCCAGGGCCTGACGCCAATCCCCGCGGCGGTCAAACAGGCCGAACAGCGTCTGGTGGAGCAGCAAGCCACCAAGAGCTACGTCGGCGGCCATGGCGACGCGGCGTTCGGCCGCCTGGTCAGTGAGCTGGTCCTGGGCAGTGCCTCGCCACTGCTTGCCAGCCAGCGCGCCGGCGCCACCCAGACCCCAGGCGGCACCGGCGCCCTGCGCCTGGCGGCGGAATTCATCGCCCATTGCCTGCCCGGGCGTGGCATCTGGCTGAGCGACCCGACCTGGCCGATCCATGAGACCATTTTCGCCGGCGCCAAGCTGAAGGTGTCCCACTACCCCTACGTGGCTGAAGACAACCGCCTGGATGTGGCGGGCATGCTGGCGACCCTGGAACAGGCGCCGGAAGGCGATGTGGTACTGCTGCATGCCTGCTGCCACAACCCCACCGGCTTCGACCTGGGGCAGGACGACTGGCGCGCCGTGCTCGAAGTCGTGCGCAAGCGCAACCTGCTGCCGTTGATCGATTTCGCCTACCAAGGCTTCGGCGACGGCCTGGAGGAAGATGCCTGGGCAGTGCGCTTGTTCGCCGCTGAGTTGCCGGAACTGCTGATCACCAGCTCTTGTTCGAAGAACTTCGGCCTCTATCGCGACCGCACCGGCGCCCTGCTGGTATGCAGCCATGATGCCGAGAAGCTGCTGGATGTGCGCAGCCAGCTGGCTCTGCTGGCTCGCAACCTGTGGTCGACGCCGCCCGACCATGGCGCCGCGGTGGTGGCCCAGATCCTTGGCGACCCAACCCTCAAGGCCCTGTGGGTCGAGGAAGTGGACGCCATGCGCCAGCGCATCGCGGAACTGCGCCAGGGCCTGGTCAGAGCGCTGGAACCCCACGGCCTGGCCGAGCGCTTCGCCCACATCGCCGCGCAACGCGGGATGTTCTCCTACACCGGGCTGAGCCCGGAGCAGGTACGCCTGTTGCGCGAGAAGCATAGCGTGTACATGGTCGGTACCGGCCGGGCGAACATCGCTGGCGCCGATGCACAGCGCCTGGAGCAGTTGGCAGCGGCGATCGCCGACGTCTGCCAGTAGCCTTGCACTAGCCTGACCGACCTCATCGCGGGACAAGCCCGCTCCCACAAGGTTATCGACGATCCTGTGGGAACGGGCTTGTCCCGCGATTTGGCCAGCACTGGCACCTTGCGAACGGCGCCGCAGGGCGGAAAAAACTCAAACTGTCATCCAGACTCCTGTATCCTGCCCGAGCTTTTCGAAGCCTCACACGCGCCTGGCGCAGTCTTTTCACTCACACTTGCGAGGAACGACGAGATGCATGAAATCCCGAATCTTCCCTTCCCAAGCCTGAACCCCGAAGAGCAAACCGTTGCCGCCCACGCCGAACCAGCGCCTGCTGTCGAGCAGGATGGTGACGATCAATCCAGCGCCGACCAGGAATAACCGCGCACACCCTCCGACAGTGTGAAAACGGCTGACTCGCGGGACCTTGCCCGTCATCGCGTTTTCACACCGTCCAGAATCCGGCTCACGCCTCAGCGTCGAGCGTACTGCAACACCACTTCCAGCGGATGGCGCAGTTGCCGCTCGGTCATGCGCTTGACCTGGCTACGGCAGGAATAGCCGGTCGCCAGCGCCTCCCCCTCCTTGTCCAGCTTGGTCGCCCAGGATTGCTCGAAGATGGTCCGCGAGGCCTCCTGATTACGCGCCTCATGCCCGTAGGTGCCTGACATGCCGCAGCAACCGGTGGCCTCGGTAACCAGCTTCAGGCCCAGGCGGGCGAACACCTGCTCCCACTGGCGGGTGCTGGCCGGCACGTTGGTCTTCTCGGTGCAGTGGGCCATCAGGCGGAAGTGGCCGGCATCGACCGCAGGCTGCTCGGGCAGTACACCCATCAACCACTCCTGGGGCAGCAATACTTGTGGGCAGCCATCCAGGCCTTCGACCTTCTGGTACTCCTGGCGATACACCAGGGTCATCGCCGGGTCCAGGCCCACCAGCGGCACGCCGCACTCGGCGAGGGCCTTAAGCTGCGTGGCATTGCGGATCGCGGCCTTGGCGAAGGCACCGAGGAAGCCCTGCACGTGCAGCGGCTTGCCATTGGCGCTGTAGGGGGCCAGGAACACGCGATGGCCCAGGCGATGGGCCAGTTCGATGAACGAGGCCAGCAGTGGCGTCTCGAAATAGCGGGTGAAGGCATCCTGCACCAGCACGATGCTGCGCTCGCGCTGGGCCGGGGTCAGCTCGCGCAATGCCGGGATACTGGCCATGCCGACGCGGCAACGGCTCAGGGTCGACTGGAAGTTGAAACGGCTGATCAACGGGCTGTCGACCATACCCACCTTGTCGGCCAGCAGCTTGCTTACCCACTTCGAACCCATCACCGCGTTGTACAGCCCCGGCGCATGGGCCAGGTAGGGAATGGTGAACTCCAGCGAGCCGATCAGGTAGTCGCGCAATGGACGTTGGTAGCGGCCGTGATACAGCTCGAGGAACCGCGAGCGGAAGTCAGGCACATTGACCTTGATTGGGCACTGCCCCGCGCACGACTTGCACGCCAGGCAGCCGGCCATGGCGTCGTACACCTCGTGGGAGAAATCCTCCTGGCCATGCTTGCGTGCCCGCGCGTTGCGCAGCCGCGCCGGCAGGCCTTTGAGCCAGCCTCCCTTGTTGCGCGCCGCCGCCAGTACGTCGATGTCCGATTCGCCCTGCAGGCGCAGCCACTCGCGGATCAGCGAGGCGCGGCCCTTGGGCGAATGCTGGCGCTCGCGTGTGGCCTTCCAGGATGGGCACATGGCGTCGTTGGGGTCGTAGTTGTAGCAGGCACCGTTGCCGTTGCAGTGCACGGCGCTGCCGAAGCTCTGCCAGACGCGCTCGTCGATGCTGCGATCGAGGTCGCCACGCAGGCTGACGCCATCGACCGGCGTCAGCCCCTCGGCACTGCCCGGCGGGGTGCAGATCTTGCCCGGGTTGAGCTGGTTGTGCGGGTCGAACGCACCTTTGAGGCGCTGCAACGCCGGGTACAGCTCGCCGAAGTATTCCGGAACGTATTCCGAGCGCAGGCCCTTGCCATGCTCGCCCCAGAGCAAGCCGCCGTAACGCTGGGTGAGCGCCGCCACGGCATCGGAAATCGGTTTGACCAGCGCGGCCTGCGCCGGGTCCTTCATGTCCAGCGCAGGGCGCACGTGCAATACCCCGGCATCGACGTGGCCGAACATGCCATAGGCCAGGCCATAGCCGTCGAGCAAGGCGCGGAAGTCGGCGATGTAGTCGGCCAGTTGCTCCGGCGGCACCGCGGTATCTTCGACGAACGGCTGCGGGCGGACCTCCCCTTCGACGTTGCCCAGCAGGCCCACCGAACGCTTACGCATGGCATAGACCTTGGTCACCGCCTCGGCGCCCTCGGCCAGGGTATGGCCCAGGCGCTCGACGCTGGCGTCGGCCTTCAGGTGATCGATAAAGGCTTGCACCCGAGCATTGACCTCGGCCGGCTCGTCACCGCAGAACTCGACGAGGTTGATGCCCAGGGTCGGGCGCTCGGCGTCGGCCGGGAAATACTCGGCCACGCTGTGCCAGACGATATCCTGCATCGCCAGCATCAGCACCTTGGAGTCCACGGTCTCGATCGACAGCGGCTTGTGCGCCATCAACGCGTTGGCATCGCGCAGGGCATCCATGAAGCTGCTGTAGCGCACGTTGACCAGTACTGCGTATTTCGGGATCGGCAGCACATTGAGCTTGGCCTCGACGACATAACCCAGCGACCCTTCGGCCCCACACAGCACGCTGTTGAGGTTGAAGCGGCCCTGCTCGTCGCGCAGGTGCGCCAGGTCATAGCCGGTCAGGCAGCGGTTGAGCTTGGGGAAGGTGCTTTCGATCAGTTCGGCCTGGGTCTGCTGGATCTCCCGCGCCGTGCGGTACACCTCGCCCACCCGGCCGGGCGCGGCGCAGGCCTGCTCCAACGCCGCCTCGTCGAGCGGCAGACTGTGCAAGCGCTCGCCGCCGAGCAAGACGCTGTGCAGCTCCAGCACATGGTCGCGGGTCTTGCCGTAGGTGCAGCTGCCCTGGCCACTGGCATCGGTGTTGATCATGCCGCCGACGGTGGCACGGTTGGAGGTGGACAGCTCAGGGGCAAAGAACAGCCCGTGGGGCTTGAGCGCCGCGTTGAGCTGGTCCTTGACCACCCCGGCCTGGACTCGCACCCAACGCTGCTCGACGTTGATCTCGAGGATCGTGTTCATGTGCCGCGACAGGTCGACGACGATGCCGTCGGTCAGCGACTGGCCATTGGTGCCGGTGCCGCCGCCACGCGGGGTCAGCTTGATCTGGCGAAAACGCGGTTCGGCCATCAACGTGGCCACTCGCGCCACATCGTCGGCATCCATCGGGAATACCGCGGCCTGGGGCAGGCGTTGGTAAATGGAGTTGTCGGTGGCCAGCACGGTGCGGGTGCCGTAGTCGGCGCTGATCTGGCCACGGAAGCCGCTGCTGCGCAGGGCTTCGAGGAATTCGGGGTAGTCGGCGGCAGGCGCACGGGTCGACAGCTGGGCGATCATCGAAGGATGGCCTCTTAATGGGGCTGATTCACGGAAATCCTGTCGTCCTGGCATGGGTTGCTCAGGCGAGGATGACGAATGTGCCAATATTCCTGTAGTTTCCGGCTAGGGGCAAACGGATATTCCTGCCGCTATCAATGAGTTTCATGAATGAATTACCGCCATCTGACACCCTCGATGTCATTGCTGCTGGCTTTCGAAGCTGCTGCCCGGCATGAAAGCTACACCCGCGCCGCCGCCGAACTGTCGCTGACCCAGAGCGCGGTCAGCCGCCAGGTCCAGGCGCTGGAGCGCCAGCTTGGCCTGACGCTGTTCCGGCGCGAAGGCCGCCAGGTGCAACTGACCGATGTCGGGCGTCTGTACCAGCGCGAACTCAGCGAGGCGCTGGGGCGTATCCGCAGCGCGACGCTGCAGGCGTTGGCGTACCAGTCCGGCGTCGGTACCTTGCGCTTGGCCACCTTGCCCACGTTCGGCTCCAAATGGCTGCTACCGCGACTGCATGCGTTCTATGCGGCGCACCCGGGGATGCTGGTGCACATTCATTCACGGATCGAAGCGATCAACTTCGAGACCAGCGAGATCGATGCGGCCATCGGGGTGGCGACCCATGACCTGCCCGGGTTGATCTGCCATCGGCTGCATGCCGAGGAGCTGGTGGTCATCCTGCCGCCGCAGGCCGCGACCGATGCACAAGCCTGGGGGCCGGGGCGTATCAGCGAGCAGGTGCTGCTCAACGTGGCCAACAATCCCCATGCGTGGGGCGAATGGTTTTCCCACCATGGCCTGCCCCATCGAGGGATGCGACTGGGGCCGAGCTTCGAGTTGACGTCGCACTTGATCCAGGCGGTGCGGGCAGGCATCGGGATTGGCCTGGTGCCGCGGATCCTGGTGGAAGAAGAGCTGGCCAGCGGGGAGCTGTTCAGCGCCGGGGAGGCCTTTGCCAGCCAGCGTAGCTACTACCTGATCTACCCGCCGCGCAATGAGGCACTGCCTTCGCTGCGGGCATTTCGCGGGTGGCTCCTGGGGCAGATTTGAAGCGCCTGGTTTCCAGGCCGCTTGAACGTTCAGATGTAACGGGGCCCCACTGCCCCATCGCCGGCAAGCCGGCTCCCACAGGTATGGCGGTATCCCTGAGAACAGCGCAGGCCAGGTGGGAGATTCTATGGTGCTGGACAAGCTCAATTGCCTTCGCAATACCGCCCGCTTCGTGGGAGCTGGCGGAGCCTGCGATGGGCCGCAAAGCGGCCCCTTGAGTCTGGAGGGGCTTCAGCTTTGAGGGCTTGGGGCTGCTTTGCAGCCCATCGCAGGCTGTCGCCTGCTCCCACCGAGATTGCGCCGCTTTCAAGACTTGCGAAATCCCTGTGGGAGCCGGCTTGCCGGCGATGGGCCCGCGTGCCGAGGCAACAAAAAACCCGATGCCAGTCACCTGGCATCGGGTTCCGATACAACCTAACAGTCGCTTACTTGGCCACCGACCCGGCAGCCGAGGTCACAACTCCAGTGCGCTTGCTCTTGAGCGCATAGAACGCATACATCACCACCAGCCACACCGGAATTGCGTACACCGACACCTGGATGCCAGGAATCATCAGCATGATCCCCAGGATCAGCACCACGAATGCCAGGCAGATGTAGTTGCCATACGGATACCACAGGGCCTTGAACAGCGGCTTCTGGCCAGTACGATCCAGGTGCTGGCGGAACTTCAGGTGCGAGTAGCTGATCATCGCCCAGTTGATCACCAGGGCTGCGACCACCAGCGACATCAGCAACTCCAGGGCATGCTGCGGCATGAAGTAGTTGAGCAGCACGGCAACCAGGGTCACGCCGGCCGAGGCCAGGATCGAGCGCACTGGTACGCCACGCTTGTCGATCTTCGCCAGGCTCGCCGGGGCATCGCCCTGTTCGGCCATGCCGTAGAGCATACGGGCGTTGCAGTAGGTGCCGCTGTTGTACACCGACAGCGCCGCGGTCAGGACCACGAAGTTCAGCAGGTGGGCTGCTACATCGCTACCGAGCAGCGAGAAGACCTGCACGAACGGGCTGCTGCCATAGCTGCCGCCGGAAGCGTCGATGCTGGCGACCAGGCTGTCCCATGGCGTGAGCGACAGCAGGATGACCAGGGCACCGATGTAGAAGATCAGGATACGGTAGATGACCTGGTTGATCGCCTTCGGAATCACGGTCTTGGGCTTGTCGGCCTCGGCGGCGGTGAAGCCCAGCATTTCCAGGCCACCGAAGGAGAACATGATGATCGCCAGGGCCATCACCAGGCCACTCACGCCGTTGGGGAAGAAGCCACCGTGGGCCCACAAGTTGGTCACCGAAGCCTCGGGGCCGCCGCTGCCGCTGGTCAGCAGGTAGGCACCCAGGCCGATCATGCCGACGATGGCCAGCACCTTGATGATCGCGAACCAGAACTCGGCCTCGCCGAAGACCTTGACGTTCATCAGGTTGATCGCATTGATCAGGATGAAGAAGCCTGCTGCCGTGACCCAGGTCGGGATTTCTGGCCACCAGTAATGGATGTACTTGCCGACTGCGGACAGCTCCGACATGCCGACCAGGATGTACAGCACCCAGCAGTTCCAGCCGGACAGGAACCCGGCGAAACCGCCCCAGTACTTATGGGCGAAATGGCTGAAGGAGCCGGCGACAGGCTCTTCGACGATCATTTCGCCCAGCTGGCGCATGATCATGAACGCGATGAAGCCGCAGATGGCGTAGCCGAGGATCATCGACGGGCCAGCGGACTTCATCACGCCGGCCGAGCCCAGGAACAATCCGGTACCGATGGCCCCACCCAGGGCGATCAGTTGGATATGGCGGTTTTTCAGGCCACGCTTGAGCTCGCCTGAAGGCATGTTTTGTCCACTCATGAACGAAGTCACCTGCTTGTTTTTATCTGTGACGAAATCGGACCCACCGCGCTCGTGGCGCAGCGGAATGGGCAAGGTGGTTACCTTGGGTTTCTTGGACGAGGTGATACACCGAGGGCCCAGGCCCTGGGCGGCTCAACCAGGCGTCAGCAAGAGTGCGCGGTACGCATTGGGGTCACAGGTAAAACGCGGCGCATTGTATACCCCTGCGAGCGCGCAGGCGTCAACGCGTTGCGTCATTTCCTGATGAAAAAACGCACCGGTCCTGGGGTGAAGGCCTGGAAAGGCGGAGAGATCGGCGTACATGGCGCCTCCATTTGTTGTTCTCGATGCCCGGCTCTGCGGCCTGGCTTCTGCACACGGCATGGGCGCTATATCACCGTGGGACGGGGGCTCGGGCAAGGGGGTGGGCGGCGGCGAAGCGGCTCTGCGATGCGGCTCTTGGCAAAATCTGTTTACAGGAGGAGGCGTGACGGGAAAAAGCGCGGGATTTCGTAAAATAATCGTTACAAGATGGTTCAAAAACGTGCCAGGTGTTCGAAAAAGCTTCGGTAGATCAGTGGGTTGACAAACAAATGGCAAAAAAGGGCCGCTGCGCAGCCTATCGCGGGACAAGCCCGCTCCTACAGGAATGACACCTCCCTGTAGGAGCGGGCTTGTCCCGCGATAGGCCGCACAGCGGCCCCTTTCAACGCCAGTCGTTAGCTGCGCGGCTTGCCGCGGCCACGGCCCGCCGGCTTGTCACCCTCAGGCTTGCCCGGGCGCTTGCGCATCTCGCTCGGACGCTCGGCCACGGCACTGCCGCGCACGGCCTTGCGAGGCGCAGCCTCTTCGCGCCCCGGGCGCTCGGCCTGGCCGTCCTGGGCAGGGCGCAAGGTGCGCACGCGCTCGCCACGGCCCAGCGGGCGGGTGGACTTGCGTTGCATGCGCTCGAGCTTGTCCTTGGCCTTGAGGTTCAGCGCCGGCAGCGCCACAGGCTGCAGGCCGACCTCGGCGGCAAGGATGTCGATCTCGCCCTGGGTCATTTCGCGCCAACGGCCCATCGGCAGGTCGGAGTTGAGGAACACCGGGCCGAAGCGCACGCGCTTGAGGCGGCTGACCACCACGCCCTGGGATTCCCACAGGCGTCGCACTTCACGGTTGCGGCCTTCCATCACCACGCAGTGGTACCAATGGTTGAAGCCTTCGCCACCCGGTGCCTTCTGGATATCGGTGAACTTGGCCGGGCCGTCCTCGAGCATCACGCCCGCCTTGAGCCGGTCGACCATGTCGTCGTCGACCTCACCCCGTACACGTACGGCGTACTCACGGTCCATTTCATAGGACGGGTGCATCAGGCGGTTGGCCAGTTCACCGTCGGTGGTGAACAGCAACAGGCCGGTGGTGTTGATGTCCAGGCGGCCGATATTGATCCAGCGGCCCTCTTTCGGGCGCGGCAGGCGGTCGAACACGGTCGGGCGACCTTCAGGGTCGTCGCGGGTGCAGATCTCGCCATCGGGTTTGTTGTACATGATCACTCGGCGGGTGGCCTCGGCGGCCTCCACACGCTTGATCAGCTTGCCGTCAACGGCGATGGCGTCATGCAGGTCGACGCGCTGGCCGAGGGTGGCCTCGACGCCGTTGACCTTGATACGGCCCTGGCTGATCCAGGCCTCGACGTCACGACGCGAACCGACGCCGATACGCGCCAGCACCTTCTGCAGCTTTTCGCCGGACGGTGGGGTGGGTTGGGTTTCTTGCAGGTCTTGGTCACTCATCTGGGCACCTCCCGGTGTATCTAGTGAAAGCGGTTTCTGGCGACGGATGCGCCAAGAGGGCGCGCATCATACGCGGTTCGGTGGCCGAACGCACTGCAGCGTAGAAGGTTTTCACCAACACACCACGGTTTTCTGCCCGGCGGTGCTGCCGTTGCAGCAGCGGACTTGTCCCGCGATCGGGCGCCCAGCGATCGTGAAATCAGCAACTTCGATTCATCAGGTAGATCGAGTTGGCTGGTTTACGGCCGCTGCGCGCCCGATCGCGGGGCAAGCTCGCTCCTACAGGGACGTCAATATTTCAAGGTTTGGGCGCTTGGACCTCGGACTCCGGCGCCTCGTCTCGCAAGTCATCGAAGTCGGTCTTGAGCCCCTCCTCCATGGCATCGAGCTCCACCAGCAAGCTCCGGAAACTGGTCTCCTCCCGCAGCGGTGCCTCGCCTTGCTCGCCCTCGTCAAGGCTGGCATCAGCCAACGCCTGCAGGTGTGCCGGCACCGGCGCGTCATCCGGGTCCAGCAGCGGCTCGGGCTCCAGTTCGCGCAACTCGGCCAGGGCCGGCAGCTCGTCCAGGCTCTTGAGGTTGAAATGGTCGAGAAACGCCTTGGTGGTAGCGAACATCGCCGGCCTGCCGGGCACCTCGCGGTAGCCGACGATACGGATCCACTCGCGCTCCATCAGGGTCTTGATGATATTGCTGTTCACCGCCACGCCACGCACATCTTCGATCTCGCCGCGGGTGATCGGTTGGCGGTAGGCGATCAGCGCCATGGTCTCGAGCAAGGCGCGCGAGTATCGCTGCGGCCGCTCTTCCCACAGGCGCCCGACCCAGGGTGCGTAGTCTTCGCGGATCTGCAGGCGATAACCGCTCGCCACCTCCTTGAGTTCGAAGGCGCGGCCGTTGCAGGACTTGCCCAGCAGCTCCAGGGCTTTCTTGAAGACAGCCGGCGCCGGGCGCTCGGCTTCCTCGAACAGTTCGTACAACCGCTCCAGAGACTGCGCCTTGCCAGACGCCAGCAGGAAGGCTTCGATCAGCGACGCCAGGTCGCGCGGTTCATTCAGGTTCATCATCAGGAAAGGCCAGTTCGTTGTCACTCGGCCCGGGCACGGACATGGATCGGGGCGAAAGGCTCATTCTGCACCAGTTCGATGAGCGATTCCTTCACCAGTTCGAGAATCGCCATGAACGTGACCACTACGCCGAGCTTGCCCTCCTCAAGCGTGAATAGCTCGACGAAAGGCACGAACCCCCCCCCCTTGAGCCGCTCCAGCACCTCGCTCATACGCTCGCGGGTCGACAGCGTCTCGCGGGTGATCTGGTGGCTCTCGAACAGGTCATTGCGGCGCATCACCTCGGCCATCGAAAGCAGGATCTCCTCCAGCGCGACTTCCGGCAGCAGCTTGCGCACCTTGGCCTGGGGCGCCTCCAGGCGCGGCACGACCACCTCCCGGCCCACCCGCGGCAGCTCGTCGATGCCCTCGGCGGCGGCCTTGAAGCGTTCGTACTCCTGCAACCGGCGAATCAGTTCGGCGCGCGGGTCGCCCTCCTCCTCCTCGACCTCGCTGGAACGCGGCAACAACATGCGCGACTTGATCTCGGCAAGCATGGCAGCCATCACCAGGTACTCAGCGGCCAGCTCCAGGCGCACGCTCTTCATCAATTCGACGTAGGACATGTACTGGCGAGTGATTTCCGCCACCGGGATGTCGAGGATATCGATGTTCTGCTTGCGGATCAGGTACAGCAGCAGGTCCAGCGGCCCTTCGAAGGCCTCGAGGAATACTTCCAGGGCATCCGGCGGGATGTACAGGTCCATCGGCAGCTCGGTCAGGGCCTCGCCATAGACCAGCGCCAATTGCAGCTGTTGCGGCGATTCGCTGTCGCTGACCGGTGCCGCGGCCTCTTGAACCTGGCTCACGCAGGCGCCAGGAAGGGCGCGGGGTCGCCACAGCCGACACGGATCACTTCCGGGTCGTCGCCGGACAGGTCGATGACCGTCGAAGCCTTCAGGTCGCCGAAGCCCCCATCGATGATCAGGTCGACGTGATGCTCCAGGCGTTGGCGGATTTCGTACGGGTCGGTCATCGGGTCTTCATCGCCCGGCAGGATGAGGCTCACACTCATCAGGGGCTCGCCCAGCTCTGCGAGCAGCGCCAGGACGATAGGGTTGGAAGGTACGCGCAGGCCGATGGTGCGGCGCTTCTCGTGCATCAACAAACGTGGCACTTCGCGCGTGGCGTTGAGGATGAAGGTGTACGGCCCGGGTACATGCGCCTTGAGCAGACGGAACGTCGCCGTGTCGATCTTGGCGAACGTGCCCATTTGCGACAGGTCGCAGCACAGCAGCGTGAAGTTGTGGTTCTTGTCCAGCTGGCGCAGGCGTCGAACCCGTTCCACGGCGGTCTTGTCGCCGATCTGGCAGCCCATCGCGTAGGCCGAGTCGGTGGGATACACCACCACCCCGCCCTTGCGGATGATCTCGACGGCCTGCTTGATCAGGCGCGCCTGCGGGTTTTCCGCATGGATCTGGAAAAATTGGCTCACGTAGTCGTCCTGTTCATACCGCCATAGGCTGTTCATGGCTGAATCGGCGCCACAGAGGTGGCAGGTCCTCGGGCAATGGCCGATAGGCACCGATCTCGCCCCAGGTGCCGGGGCCGTGGAAGTCACTGCCAGCGCTTGCCAGCAGGCCGAACTCACGGGTGAGGATGGACATCGTGCCCACCTGCTCGGCCGGCATCATCCCGTTGACCACCTCCAACGCCTGCCCGCCTGCCTGAATATAGTCGGCAATCAGCCTTCTGCGCTTGCTGCGGGTAAGTTCGTAGTGCATGGGATGGGCCAGGCTCACCCATGCGTTGGACTGGCGCAGCGTCGCGACAGTTTCCTCCAGGGTCGGCCAGTGCAGCTTGACGTCACCGAGCTTGCCAGCACCCAGCCACTTGCGAAAGGCCTCGCCGCGGTCCTTGACGTGGCCTGCGCGCACCAGGTGCTCGGCGAAATGCGGCCGTGCCGGGGCGTTGCCGCTGTCGCCCAACGCCTGTTGAACGGCCCGGGCACCATCGAGCGTGCCAGGCATGCCCTTGCCCGCCAACCGTCGGTCGATTTCCTCGGCGCGCAGCCATCGCCCCCGGTGCAGGGCCTCGATGGCGGCGAGCAAGGGCGGTGCGTCTAGCGGGAAGTCATAGCCCAGCACATGGATGGTCGCGCCACCCCAGGTGCATGAAAGCTCCACGCCGCTGACCCAATGCATGCCGTTGTCCTGGCAGGCCTGGCGGGCTTCGGCCAGGCCCTCGATGGTGTCGTGGTCGGTCAGGGCTAGTGTCCGCACCCCGTGCTCGTGGGCCCGGGCGACCAGGGCCGAGGGCGACAGGGCGCCATCGGAGGCCGTGCTGTGACAGTGCAGATCAACATTCATGGAGGAGCGCTTTCGCTGGAATCGATGTTTGATATTATGCCGTCACATCCCGCTTCTGGCTGCCACTGTGAAACAATTCATCGATTTCATCCCGCTTCTGCTGTTCTTCATCGTCTACAAGCTCGACCCACGCCCCGTCGAAATCGCCGGCCACAGCTTCGAGTTCGGCGGTATCTACAGCGCCACTGCCATGCTGATCATCAGCTCGCTGGTGGTGTATGGCGCGCTGTTCCTGCGCCACGGCAAGCTGGAAAAAGGGCAATTGCTGACCCTGGTCGCCTGCCTGGTGTTCGGCGGCCTGACCCTCGCCTTCCACAGCGAGACCTTCCTCAAATGGAAGGCGCCAGTGGTCAACTGGCTGTTCGCCCTGGGCTTCGCCGCCAGCCACTTCATCGGTGACCGGGTGCTGATCAAACGCATCATGGGCCACGCCCTGACCCTGCCGGACACCATCTGGACCCGCCTGAACCTGGCGTGGATCGGTTTCTTCCTGGTCTGCGGTGCGGCCAACCTGTTCGTCGCCTTCACCTTCCAGGACATCTGGGTCGACTTCAAGGTGTTCGGCAGCCTGGGCATGACCGTGATCTTCCTGGTGGCCCAGGGCGTGTACCTGTCGCGCCACTTGCACGACAACGACCCCTCCACCTCCAAACCCAAGGATTGACATGCTCTACGCCATCATCGCAAGCGACGTCGAAGGTTCCCTGGAAAAACGCCTGGCCGCCCGCCCCGCCCACATCGAACGCCTGCAGCAGCTCAAGGCCGAAGGCCGCGTGGCACTGGCCGGCCCGCACCCGGCCATCGACAGCAACGACCCAGGTGCGGCCGGCTTCACCGGCAGCCTGATCGTCGCCGAGTTCGACTCCCTGTCCGCCGCCCAGGCCTGGGCCGATGCCGACCCGTACATCGCCGCCGGCGTGTATGACAAGGTGGTGGTCAAGCCGTTCAAGCAAGTCCTGCCCTGACCCTTCCCGCCGCTCCCTTGGCGAACACGCCAGCGCCCCGCCGTCGCGGGGCCTGGCCGACCCGGCCAGTACACCCTTTGCCGCAGCTTGCGGTATCTTGGCCGCTGGCGGGCATCGAGAACGCCGTCAAAGGTTGAATTGAGTGAGTCATGAGCGAGCTGTTACTGATTGATGATGACCAGGAGCTCTGCGAGCTGCTTGCCAGCTGGCTGAGCCAGGAAGGCTTTACCGTACGCGCCTGCCATGATGGCCAGAGCGCACGCCAGGCCCTGGCCGCACAAGCGCCCTCGGCCGTGGTGCTGGATGTGATGTTGCCCGACGGCAGTGGCCTGGAACTGCTCAAGCAACTGCGAACCGAACATGCCGAGTTGCCGGTGCTGATGCTCTCGGCCCGGGGCGAGCCCCTGGATCGCATCCTGGGCCTGGAACTGGGTGCCGACGACTACCTGGCCAAGCCCTGCGACCCACGAGAACTCACCGCCCGCCTGCGTGCCGTGCTGCGGCGCAGCCATCCGGCGGCCAGCAGCAGCCAGCTGGAAGTCGGTGACCTGACCTTCAGCCCCGCACGCGGCGTGGCCAGCATCGACGAGCGGGAAATGAGCCTGACCCTCTCCGAGAGCCGTATCCTCGAGGCGTTGCTGCGCCAGCCTGGCGAGCCCTTGGACAAGCAGGAACTGGCGCAGCTCGCCCTGGGCCGCAAGCTCACCCTGTACGACCGCAGCCTGGACATGCATGTCAGCAACCTGCGCAAGAAGATCGGCCCTCATCCCGATGGCCGACCGCGCATCGTTGCCCTGCGCAGCCGCGGCTATTACTACAGCCTCTGAACCGCTATCGCCGGCAAGCCGGCTCCCACCTGTCCTGCGCTGCGGTTGTAGACACCGCCGAACCGGTGGGAGCCGGCTTGCCGGCGATCGGGCCGCCCCGTTCAAGCCAGTTTGCCGCGACAGACCTTTACCGAGTCTTTACGCTCAGCTGACCGCCCTTGACCTTGCGTTCCCTAGACTGGGCTCATCCGGTAACCACCGGCCCATGAAAGGAGAAACACCATGCGCAAGACCCTTATCGCCCTGATGTTCGCCGCCGCCCTGCCGACCGTGGCCATGGCCATGCCCGAAGGTGGCCACCAGCATGGCGGCCCGCATCATCGCGGTGACGCGGCTTTCGCCCAACTGGACCTGAGCCGCGACCAGCGCCAGCAGATCGGCAAGCTGATGGGCGAGCAGATGAAACAGCGCCGCGATATCACCGAACGCTACATCGCCAAGCTGCCCGCCGCCGACCAGAAAGCCATGAAGGACGAAATCAAGGCCAGCCACGACAAGACCCAGGCCAGCATCCGAGGCCTGCTCAAACCCGAGCAGCAGAAGAAGTTCGACGAACTGCAGAAGGAACGCGCCGCGCACAAGGCCGAGTGGCAAGAGTTCCAGGCCTGGAAAGCTGAAAAAGCCGGCAAGGCCCAGTAAGCTGTCCGCCCAACGCCCGGCCCGCCTCACCGCGGGCCGGGCTTTTCATGCTTTCAGGAGGTTCGCTCGTGCGTTCACTGTTCTGGCGCATCCTGGCCAGCTTCTGGCTGGCCATCGCCCTGGTCGCCGGCTTGTCGATCCTGCTCGGCCACATGCTCAACCAGGACGCCTGGATCCTCAGCCGCCACCCTGGCCTCAACACCCTGGCCAGCCACTGGGCCCAGCACTACGAGCAGGAAGGCCTGGAGTCCGCCCAACGCTTCCTGGAGCGCCGCAAGCACCGTTACAAGATCGATGTGCAGGTTCTGGACGAGAATGGCCAGGCCGTGGTGCCAGGCACCTTCCCCCGTCGCGCCGCCGCCTTCGAGGCGCGCCAGCACAACGACCAGCGTCGCCTGCCCTGGCGCCGACTGACCGAGGAATACACCAGCCCGCAGAGCGGCGAGACCTACCTGCTGATCTATCGCATCCCCCACCCGGAGCTCAATGCCTGGCACCGCGACAGCCTGCTGTGGCCACTCAGTGCCCTGGGCATCGCCCTGGTGGTGCTGACCCTGTTCAGCCTGCTGGTGACGCTCTCCATCACCCGCCCCTTGAGTCGCCTGCGCGGCGCCGTGCATGACCTGGGGCAAACCAGCTACCAGCAGAACAGCCTGGCGCGCCTGGCCGCCCGACGCGACGAGTTCGGCGTGCTGGCCAACGACTTCAACAAGATGGGCGCACGGCTGCAGAGCCTGATTGGCAGCCAGCGGCAACTGTTGCGCGATGTCTCCCACGAACTGCGCTCGCCCCTGGCGCGGCTGCGCATCGCCCTGGCCCTGGCCGAGCGGGCCGAGCCGGAGCAGCGCCAGGCGTTATGGCCTCGCCTGACGCGCGAATGCGACCGGCTCGAGGACCTGATCAGCGAGATCCTCGCCCTGGCCCGCGTCGACGCCGAACAATCCCATGCCGAGCCTGTGGACCTCAACGCCCTGCTTGGCAGCGTGCGCAAGGATGCCCAGCTCAGCGCCCCGGAACAGGAGCTGCGCCTGGAGGCCACGCCAGGCCTGACCCTGCTGGGCTGGCCAACACTGATCGAACGTGCCGTGGACAACCTGGTGCGCAATGCGTTGCGCTTCAACCCCGCAGGGCAACCGATCGAGTTGCGCGCCGAACGCGATCAGGACCGTATCGTACTGAGCGTACGCGACCACGGGCCGGGCGTGGCCGAGAAACACCTGGCCCAGCTGGGCGAGCCGTTCTTCCGTGCGCCAGGGCAGGAAGCGCCGGGGCATGGGCTGGGGCTGGCGATTGCCCGGCGGGCGGCGGAGCGTCATGGGGGCAGCCTGAAACTGGAGAACCATCCTCAGGGTGGGTTCGTCGCGACCTTGGAGCTGCCCTGCGAGATCGTGACTGGATGATGGGGCTGCTGCGCAGCCCCGATCCTTCACTCGCCCCAGGCGCTGACGAAATCGGCGGTCTCCAGCACCGGCGCGGTACGCGGCTCGGTGGCAGGGGTGCCGACATACAGGTAGCCGATCAGTTCTTCGTTTTCGGCAAGCCCCAGCCCTTGGTGCACATGGGCATCGAACGCCATGTCGCCAGTGCGCCATACCGCCCCGATGCCTTGGGCATGGGCCGCGATCAGGATGCCATGGGCCGCACAGCCCGCCGCCAGGCGCTGCTCGGACTTGGGAATCTTGAAGTGGTCCTGCAGCCGGGCCACCACCACGATCAGCAGCGGGGCCCGCATCGGCATGGCCCGGGCCTTGTCCAGGGCCGCCTGACTGGCATCGCCCTTCTGGCGCAGCGCTTCGGCGAACAGCTCTCCGAGTTTCTCGCGGCCCTGGCCTTCGATGGTCAGGAAGCGCCATGGGCGCAGCTGGCCGTGGTCAGGGGCGCGCAGTGCGGCCTGGAACAGCGCTTCGCGCTGGGCGGCATTGGGCGCCGGGTCGGTCAGGCGTGGCACGGAAACACGGTTGAGCAATGCGTCGAGAGCCTCCATGGGCTACCCTCCTGGCAGAGAAATGTGCGGGCATTCTCAAGCGCCAAGCCCCAAGCTGCAAGCCACAAGAAAAGCAGCTCATGCACCACACCCTTCACGCTGCCACTTGCAGCTTGCCGCCCGCCGCTTAAAATGGCGCCCTTCCGTTTCGAGTCAGAGCAGATCACATGGCGTTGCCGACCTTAAGGATCATTGGTTTCATCATCGGCATCTTCCTGATCACCCTGGCCGTCAGCATGGTCGTGCCCATGACGACGCTGGTCGTCTTCGAGCGTACCGGCGACATGCCGTCGTTCCTCTGGTCGAGCCTGATCACCTTCATCGCCGGCCTGGCCCTGGTCGTCCAGGGGCGGCCGGAGCATGTGCACCTGCGCCCCCGTGACATGTACCTGCTGACCGTCAGCAGCTGGCTGGTGGTGTGCGTGTTCGCCGCCCTGCCGTTCCTGCTGACCCAGCACATCAGCTACACCGACGCGTTCTTCGAAAGCATGTCCGGCATCACCGCCACCGGTGCCACGGTACTCAGCGGGCTGGACAACATGTCACCGGGCATCCTTATGTGGCGCTCGATGCTGCACTGGCTCGGCGGCATCGGCTTCATCGGCATGGCGGTGGCGATCCTGCCACTGCTGCGCATCGGTGGCATGCGCCTGTTCCAGACCGAATCCTCGGACCGTTCGGAAAAGGTCATGCCACGCTCGCACATGGTCGCCAAGTCGATCGTGCTGGTGTACATCGGCATCACCTTGGTCGGCAGCCTGGCCTTCTGGTGGGCCGGCATGCGCCCGTTCGACGCCATCAACCATGCCATGTCGGCGATCTCCACGGGCGGGTTCTCCACCTCCGACCAGTCCCTGGCCAAGTGGGACATCCCGGCGGTGCACTGGGTCGCTGTGGTGGTGATGATCCTCGGCAGCGTCCCCTTCACCCTGTACGTGGCCACCTTGCGCGGCAACCGCAAGGCGCTGTTCCGCGACCAGCAGGTGCAGGGCCTGCTCGGCCTGCTGGTGACCACCTGGCTGGTGCTGGGCACCTGGTACTGGGCCACCACCGACCTGCACTGGCTCGACGCCTTGCGTCACGTGGCGCTGAACGTCACCTCGGTGGTCACCACCACCGGCTTCGCCCTGGGCGACTACAGCCTGTGGGGCAATTTCTCGTTGATGCTGTTCTTCTACCTGGGCTTCATCGGCGGCTGCTCCGGCTCGACCGCCGGCGGCATCAAGATCTTCCGTTTCCAGGTGGCCTATATCCTGCTCAAGGCCAGCCTCAACCAGCTGATCCACCCCCGTGCGGTGATCAAGCAGAAGTACAACGGCCACCGCCTCGACGAAGAAATCGTGCGTTCGATCCTGACGTTCTCGTTCTTCTTCGCCATCACCATCTGCGTCATCGCCCTGCTGCTTTCATTGCTAGGCGTGGACTGGATGACGGCCCTCACCGGCGCGGCCGGTACCGTATCGGGCGTAGGCCCTGGCCTGGGCGAGGTGATCGGCCCATCGGGCAACTATGCGACCCTGCCGGATGCGGCCAAGTGGATCCTGGCCGGCGGCATGCTGCTGGGGCGGCTGGAGATCATCACGGTGCTGGTGTTGTGCATGCCGGCGTTCTGGCGTCACTGACCGGCGCGGCCTCCAGGCGCGCCCGGTATTCGCTGGGCGTGACATCGAACCAGCGGCGGAACGCCCGGTAGAAATTGCTCGGGTCGGCAAAACCGAGGAGGTAGGCGGTCTCGAGCAAGGTCATGCCCGGCTGGGCCAGGTACTGCTCGGCCAGTTCACGTCGAGTGTCGTCCAGCAAGGTCTGGAAACTGGTGCCCTCTTCCTGCAACCGACGCTGGAGAGTGCGCTGGGAAAGATGCAGGGCCTGGGCGAGGGTCTCGCGCTTGGGCTCACCCTGGGGCAGAACACGGCACAGCACCTGGCGCACCCGATGGGTCACCCGGCTTTCCGAGAAGCGCGCCAGATATTCCCCGGCGAAACGATCGTGCAGCACGGCCATGGCCTCGTTGGCGGTGGGCAGCGGTGCTTCCATATCGCAGCGTTCGAACACCAGTGCGTCATAGGGCGCGCCGAACACCAACGGCGAATGAAAGGCCACTTTGTAGGGTTCCACGTTCTTCGGCTGCGGGCCTTGGATCAATACGCGCCGCGGCTGGATCGGCCGCCCACTGAGCCAGGTACACAGCGACAACGCGCAGGCCAGGGAGGCTTCGCTGCTATGCCGGGTGGGTGGCAAGTGATCGCCATGCACGGTAAGCCCCAGGGCATAGCCCTCCGGGCCCAGGCGGAAGCTCAGGTCGGCGCTTTCGGCGATGATCCGCTGGTAGCGCACCAGACGCTCGAAACCTTCGGCCAGGGTGCGGCTGGACATCAATGCATAGCCGACCACATGGAAGGAGGCCGGTCGCACGACCCGTGCCATGTTCAGGCCAATGGCCTCGTTGCCCGAAAGGTCCACCGCCAACTGCCAGAGCCGGGTCATGGAGTCCTGGGTGAAACGCGCGTCGGGGTCGTCCAGGGCGGCGAAGTCCAGCCCGAGCTGCTTGAACATGGCCCGACAATCGAGGCCCTCCAGTTCCAGCGCCTTGACGATCCCTGATGCCCAGCTGGCCGACGTGGTTCTTTCGCTCATGGCAGGCTTCTTGTACTGACCGCAGCAGGCGGCGAATCGAAAAGATATTCATTTGGCGCCAATTGTCACTGGCCGCCCCCGACAATGACTCTAGACTCAAATCAGGCTCCACGCCGTGCAACCTGCCCACCTCGCGCATCAACGGGGAGCGCCGCCATGCATTCAACCACGCAGTTTCGCAGTTTTGCCGAGTTCTACCCGTACTACCTGGGCGAACACAGCAACCCCACCTGCCGTCGGCTGCACTTCGTCGGCACCAGCCTGGCCATCGCGCTGCTCGCCTACACCATCGCCAGCGGCAAGTGGCTGCTGCTGTTGGCCGTGCCACTCGCAGGCTACGGCTTTGCCTGGGTTGGCCACTTCTTCTTCGAGAAGAACCGCCCCGCCACCTTCTCCTATCCGCTGTACAGCCTGATCGGCGACTTCGCCATGTTCCGCGACATCCTGCGCGGCAAGATCAGCCTGTAGGCATCGACTAGACAGGCTCACGCAGGCGCGCCAGCCGTTCGGCTTCGTGCGCCTGGGCGTCGGCCAGGCGATAGAGCTCGATCTGCCCGTCCCAGTGCTCGATCAGTGCGGTGCAGGACTCCACCCAATCGCCGCAGTTGAAGTACTCGACCTCGCCCACCCGGCGGATCTCGGCATGGTGGATATGCCCGCAGACCACGCCATGGAAACCACGCCGGGTGCATTCGTGGGCGATGGCGTCCTCGAAATCGCTGATGAAGTTCACCGCACCCTTGACCTTGTGCTTGAGGTAGGCCGACAGCGACCAGTAGCCATAGCCGTAGCGGGCACGCCAGTGGTTGAGCCAACGGTTGAGCACGAGGGTGAACTCATAGGCACGGTCGCCCAGGAACGCCAGCCAGCGATGGTAGCGGGTGATCACGTCGAACTGGTCGCCGTGGATGACCAATAGCCGCCGGCCATCGGCGGTCAGGTGCTCGGCCTCGTCCACCAGGTGGATATTGCCCAGGATCAACCGGGAATAGCGGCGCAGGAATTCGTCATGGTTGCCGGTGACATAGATCACTTCGGTACCGCGTTTGCTCAAGGTGAGCAGGCGGCGGATGACGTTGGTATGGGCCTGGGGCCAATAGATGCCACTGCGCAGCTTCCAGCCGTCGATGATGTCGCCGACCAGGTAGATGCGGTCGGCATGGTAGCGCTTGAGAAAGTGCGTCAGGTGCTCGGCCTGGCAGTCCCGGGTACCCAGGTGTACGTCGGAAATCCACAGGGTGCGTACGCGCTGCTTGCGTGACGGACGGGCGAGTTCTACATGGGTCATGGGCAGGCTCCGGCACTGTTTGCTGGAGCCTGGCAGTTGTGGATGACAGGTTGGTGGCAAGCGTGTGACGAGCGATCGGTGACGACTTGGGTCGCCCTCTGTGGGAGATTCTATGGTGCTGGACAAGTTCAAAATGCCTTCGGTTGGTTTAATACCTCTCAGCCGTACAAATACGGCCCAGGCTCCGCTTGCTTCGTGGGAGCTGGCGGAGCCTGCGATGGGCCGCAAAGCGGCCCCTTAAATCTGGAGAGGCTCCAGCGTTTGAGGGCTTGGGGCTGCTTTGCAGCCCATCGCAGGCTGTCGCCAGCTCCCACTGAGATTGCGCTGTTTTCAAGACTTGCGAAATCTCTGTGGGGCTTGTCCCGCGATGGGGCCCATGCAGGTGTACACTCGCGCTCTGCCAACGCCCCTGAAGGCAACTGCCGCGAAAATCGCGACAGACAGTTGGCGGCGGCCCTCGTAGACTGGCCCTTCAGCATCGAGCCCAGGATTCGAAGGGCTGCACCTATTCAAGGTGATCATTGGCATCACAAGGACCAGCATGAACCACCGCACCGCCCTCGGCGCCTTGCACATCGGCGCCCTTTTCTTTGGCCTCACTGGGGTCTTCGGCAAGCTGGCTACCAGCGCCAGCCCCACGATCATTGTCTTCGGCCGCGCCGCCTTCGCTGTTCTGGCGCTGGCGCTGTTCGCCAGCCTGGCACGTCAGGGCTGGCAGCGCCTACAGGCCCAGGACCTGCGCCGCCTGTTGCTCGGCGGCGTGTTGCTGGCCGGTCACTGGGTGACCTTCTTCATCGCCGTCAAGGTCGGCGGCGTGGCTATCGCCACCTTGGGTTTCGCCAGCTTCCCGGCGTTCACGGTGATCCTCGAGGGCCTGCTGTTCCGTGAGCGCATCCGCCGTAACGAAGTTGTGCTGGTGCTGCTGGTGAGCATCGGTCTGGTGCTGGTCACGCCCGCCTTCGACCTGGCCAGCGAGGCCACCGGCGGGCTGCTCTGGGCCTTGCTCTCCGGCCTGCTGTTCTCACTGCTGTCGCTGACCAACCGGGCCGGCTCCGGGCGCCTGCCGGCAGTGCAAGCCGCCCTGTGGCAGAACCTGGTGGTCGCGCTGTGCCTGCTGCCGGTGGCCGCGCCGGGGCTTGGCGAGGTGACACCCATGGACTGGCTGTGGATCGCCCTGCTGGGCATTTTCTGTACCGGCATCGCCCATAGCCTGTTCGTCGCCAGCCTGTCGGTGATCAAGGCGCGTACGGCAGCGGTGGTGTTCGGCATGGAGCCGGTCTATGGCATCGCCGTGGCCTGGGTGGTGTTCGCCGAAACACCGACCCTGCGCATGCTGCTGGGTGGCGCGCTGATCATCTTCGCCATCGTGCTGTCCAGCCGCATGGCCGCCGAGCAGCCGCCCCGGCAGCGCCCCGTGGCCGAGGGCACCTGATCAGCGATCGTTGTGGCCAAGGTCGCGCTGTGGGTCGATCTGGTCGCGAACCCGTTGCTTGAGCATCTTGGCCTCGGGGAAGCCGCCATCGGCCTTGCGCTCCCAGAGCTGCGTGCCGTCGCAGGTGATGCGGAACACCCCACCGGTACCCGGCTCCAGGGCCACGCGCCCCAGGTCGTCGGCAAAGGTGCTGAGCAGTTCCTGGGCCAGCCAGGCAGCCCGCAGCAGCCACTGGCACTGGGTGCAGTACGTGATGATGATTTCTGGCTTGGCCTGGGGCATGGCAGCGCGTCTCCTTCGGGAATGAGCCGCTTATACTAGCGGTCTTTGCCCACGGTTTTGAGACTCACGATGCGCCGCCTGCTGTTCTGCCTTTTACTGACGCTCACCTCCTTCGCCACCCTGGCCGCCGAAACGGCCAGGCCCAAGGTCGGCCTGGTGTTGTCCGGCGGCGCTGCCCGGGGCCTGGCCCATATCGGCGTGCTCAAGGCCCTGGAAGAACAAGGGGTGCACATCGATGCCATCGCCGGCACCAGCATGGGGGCGGTGGTCGGCGGGCTGTATGCCTCCGGCTACAGTGTCGAGGAATTGGAGAAACTCGCCACCACCCTCGACTGGCAACAGGCGCTCTCCGACGCCCCGCCGCGCAAGGACGTCCCCTTCCGGCGCAAGCAGGACGACCGCGATTTCCTGGTCAAGCAGAAACTGAGCTTTCGCGACGATGGCAGCCTTGGCCTGCCGCTGGGCGTGATCCAGGGCCAGAACCTGTCCTTGCTGCTGGAAAGCAAGCTGGCCCATACCGCCGACACCCGCGACTTCGACAAGCTGCCGATCCCCTTCCGCGCCGTGGCCACCGATATCGCCAGCGGCGAGAAGGTGGTGTTCCGCCGGGGCCACCTGCCCCAGGTGATCCGCGCCAGTATGTCGATCCCGGCGGTGTTCGCCCCGGTCGAGCTGGACGGCCGCCTGCTGGTGGACGGTGGCATGGTCGACAATATCCCGCTGGACGTTGCCCGAGACATGGGCGTGGACCTGGCCATCGTGGTCGACATTGGCAGCCCGCTGCGTGACCGCAAGCAACTGGCCACGGTGGTCGATGTCCTCAACCAGTCGATCACCCTGATGACCCGGCGCAATTCCGAGGAGCAACTGGCCAGCCTGCATCAGGACGACATCCTCATCCAACCGCCCCTGGCAGCCTTCGGCGTGACTGACTTTGGCCGTGCCCAGGACATGATCGACGCTGGCTACCGCGCCACCCGAGCCCTCGACACCCGCCTGGCCGGCTTGCACCATGCCGAGGGCGACAGCGGCCTGGCGGTGGCCCGCTCGCCGCGTCAGCGCCGGCCGGTGATCACCGCGATCAAGGTGGAGAATGACTCGAAGGTCAGTGATGACGTGATCCGCTACTACATCCGCCAACCCCTGGGCGAGCCGTTGGAGCTGGACCGTCTGCAGACCGACATGGGCACCCTCTATGGCCTGGATTACTTCGACCGGGTGCAGTACCGGGTGGTGCACAAGGGCGACGAAAATACCCTGGTGATCAATGCCCGTGGCAAGCGCGGCGGCACCGACTACCTGCGCCTGGGCCTGAACCTGTCGGACGACATGCGCGGCGACAGCGCCTTCAACCTCGGCGCCAGCTACCGGGTCAACGGCATCAACCAGTTGGGCGCCGAATGGCTGACCCGCGCCCAGATCGGTGACCAACAGGAGCTCTACAGCGAGTTCTACCAGCCACTGGACGTAGGCTCGCGCTATTTCATCGCGCCCTACCTGGACCTCGGCTCGCAGAACATCGAGGCCACCCTGGACAACGACCCGGTGGCCGAATACCGCCTGGAGCGCTACGGCTTCGGCCTGAATCTGGGCCGGCAGATCGGCACCTATGGCGAAGTCCGCCTGGGTGTGGGCAAGGCGTGGGGTGAAGCCGAGGTACGCATCGGCGACCAGGACCTGCCCAAGGTCAGCTTCAATGAAGGTTTCTACGAGCTGAAGTATTCCTTCGACACCTTCGACAACGTGTACTTTCCCCACAGCGGCGAGGACATCGGCCTGACCCTACGCAAGTACGACAAGTCTCTGGACTCGGACCACGACTACCGCCAATGGCAGTTCAAGCTCGACAAGGCCTTCAGCAGCGGGCCCAACTCCTGGGTACTGGGCGGGCGCTACGGGCGCACGCTGGACGATACGGAAGTGGTGACGTCGAGCTTCGTATTCGGTGGTGCCCGACAGCTGTCGGGCTTTCGCCAGGACTCGGTCTCGGGCCAGAACATCAGCCTGATGCGCATGGTCTACTACCGCCGCCTGACACCGCGCGCCTACCTGCCCCTGGATTTCCCGCTCTATCTGGGCGGCTCGTTGGAGCGGGGCCGGGCGTGGAACAACGACAACGAGTTCGACAGTGGGTATATCAACGCGGCGAGCATCTTCCTGGGCCTGGAAACGCCGCTTGGGCCGCTGAATATCAGCTACGGGGCCAACAGCGAGCACCAAAAGGCGGTATACCTGAACCTGGGCCATACCTTCTGAAGGTACAGGGGCCGCCTTGCGGCCCCCGGGATGGAAGACTCAGGACTTCTCGAGGTTGGCCAGAATCTTCGCATGCACTCGCATGCAGACTTCCAGGTCAGCCTCATCGACCCCGGTGAACAGCTCCTGACGCAAGGCATTGGCGATGGTCTCGATCTGGTCGATCAAGGGTTTGGCCGGTGGGCACAACACGATCTTCTTGGCCCGACGGTCTTCCATCACCGCCTGGCGCCGCACCAGGCCCTGGCTTTCCAGGCTATCGAGCAGGCGCGCCAGGGTCGGCCCTTCGACGCCCACGCTTTGCGCCAGTTCACGCTGGGTAGGCGCGTCGTCGAATCGGGCCAGGTGCAGCAGTACCAGCCAGCGGGCCTGGGACAGGTTGAGGCCGGCCAGGCGGCGGTCCAGTTCGGCGCGCCAGCCACGGGACATCTGGGCCAGCTGCATGCCGAAGCGGTGTTGGTTGTCGGTCAAGGGCATAAGTGACTCTATGAACAGAACTAATTATTAGTCAGCTAACCATGGCCCGCTCCAACAGGCAAGGCTGGTGGCCGCGGGAGTGTCCGGTAATCGTCAAAAAGCGTGACAAGGATCAGTTACAGCTCGAACTCGGCCGCCAACGCCGCGCGCACGCAGTGCAGTACCCCTTCTGGTACGCGTTGGCCAAGCAATGCCGAGACCGTGGCCACCGGCGGCAGCTCGCCCTCGCCGTCGAGGAAGGCGTCCTGCACCTCCATCAGCAGCGCTTCCGGCAGGTCCAGCGCCTGCTCCAGGCTCAGCTCCTGGCGGCCGAGAGCCTCGGCCAACAGGCTGTAGACGTTCTTCTCGGTGCAATTGAGCTGGCCGGCGATCTGTGCCGGGGTCATGCCGGCACGGGCCAGGCTGACCAGTTCGTGACGCAGGTCGAGCACCACCTTCGGCGCCTCCTCGCCAGCCCCACCATTGAGCACATCGAGGAAGGCCTCGCCGTAGCGCTCCAGCTTGCGTGCCCCCACGCCGCTGACCTGAGCCATCTCGCTGAGGCTGGTCGGCTGGCTGCGCAGCATTTCCAGCAGGGTCGAATCGGGGAAGATGACATAGGGCGGCACACTGTGTTCGGCGGCCAACTTGCGGCGCAGGGCGCGCAGGGCTTCCCACAGCTCGCGCTCCTCGGCACGCACCAGCTGGCTGGCCGGGCTGCCGCCGCCGGATGTCTTGGCCACGGTCTGGGGTTTGAGGTCGCGGCGAAGTTGCAGGTTCACCTCGCCGCGCAGCAACGGCCGGCAGCTGTCGGACAGGCGCAGGCCGCCATAGCCTTCCAGGTCGATATCCACCAGGCCGCGCGCCACCAATTGGCGGAACAGCGAGCGCCACTCGTGCTCGCTCAACGCCTTGCCGACGCCGAAGACCGACAGTTTTTCGTGGCCGAAATTGCGCACCTTCTCAGTGTCCTTGCCCACCAGCACATCGACCAGATGGCCCACGCCATAGCGCTGGCCGGTGCGGTACACCGCCGACAAGGCCTGGCGCGCCGGCTCGGTCGCGTCCCAGGTCTGCACCTGGTCGACGCAGTTGTCGCAATGCCCGCACGGCTGCTCGAGCACTTCGTCGAAATAGGCCAGCAGGGACTGGCGACGGCAGCGTGTTTCCTCGCACAGCGCCAACATGGCATCGAGCTTGTGCTGCTCGATGCGCTTGTGGCGCTCGTCGCCCTCGGAGTTCTGCAGCATCTGCTTGAGCATCACCATGTCCTGCAGGCCATAGGCCATCCAGGCGTCGGATGGCAGGCCGTCACGGCCGGCACGGCCGGTTTCCTGGTAATAGGCCTCCATCGACTTGGGCAGGTCCAGGTGGGCGACGAAGCGTACGTTGGGCTTGTCGATGCCCATGCCGAAGGCAATGGTGGCAACCATGATCAGGCCTTCCTCGTTGAGGAAGCGGTGCTGGTTGGCCGAGCGCGTCTCGGCGGCAAGGCCGGCGTGGTACGGCAAGGCCGGGAACCCCTGTTCGCAGAGGAAGGCCGCGGTTTCGTCGACCTTCTTGCGCGACAGGCAATAGACGATGCCGGCGTTGCCCCGGCGCTCACCGAGGAACGCCATCAATTGCTTGCGCGGCGACTCCTTGGGCACGATGCGGTAGAAGATGTTCGGCCGGTCGAAACTCGACAGGAAGCGCTCGGCGCCCTGCAAGTGCAGGCGCTGGACGATCTCCTCGCGGGTGCGCATGTCGGCGGTGGCGGTCAGGGCGATGCGCGGCACATGGGGGAACAGCTCGGCCAACTGGCCCAGTTGCAGGTATTCCGGCCGGAAGTCATGGCCCCATTGCGAGACGCAGTGGGCCTCGTCGATGGCGAACAAGGCGATGTCCAGGGTGCGCAGGAATTCCAGCATGCGCGGCTGCACCAGGCGCTCGGGGGCCAGGTAGAGCATCTTCACCTCGCCGCGGCGCAGGCGCCCGGCCAGCTCGCGCTGCTGCTCGGGGCTCAGGGTGGAGTTCAGCGCGGCGGCAGCCACACCCAGCTCGTCGAGGGTGGCGACCTGGTCGTCCATCAACGCGATCAAGGGCGAGACCACCACCGCCAGGCCCGGGCGCAGCAGGGCCGGGACCTGGAAGCACAGCGACTTACCGCCGCCGGTGGGCATCAGCACCAAGGCATCGCCGCCACTGGCCACGCATTCGATGATCGCTGCCTGGCGCCCCCGGAAACTGTCGTAGCCGAAGATGTCCTTGAGGACGCGCTGAGCCTGTTCGAGCATTGAAAACTCCAAAATCGCCATACCATCCTGGACACAGGCTGGACGAAAAATCCGCGGTGCACACTCACGAATGCGTAAGCGGCTTTTGCCGGAGAGCCGGGAAACGGCCGCCCTGGATGAAAAATCGCGGATTATACCCCAGTGCTCGGCCATGCAGGGGGCCTGGGCGCCTTCCAGCGACAGACGTTCCCTTTGCCCCCCAGCCGCCGCAAGGTGCTAGAATTCGTTATCGTTTATTCCCCAAGGTAGCCCTGTAATGTCCTTCGCCGAGCAACTGACCCGCCTGCAAGCCTTCCTCGACGCTGACGAGCTGCACGAAGAAGCGCTGGACTACGTCGCCGCCCACGGCTACCTGACCGCGCTGTCGATCTGCTCCGAGGACGTTCCCGAGCGCGAATGGATCGACGCCCTGTTCGCCGAAGAGCCCCATTACGCCAGCGAGGCCCAGCGCACCGAGATCGAGGCCACCTTGGTCGCGCTCAAGGCGCATATCGGCCGCCAGCTGGCCAGCGACGACGAGTTCGAGCTGCCCTGCGACCTGGACCTGGGCGACGAGCCGGACGACTCCGACCTGCGCGGCTGGTGCATCGGCTTCATGGAAGGCGTGTTCCTGCGTGAAGAGGCCTGGTTCGAGAACGCCGAGGAAGAAGTCAGCGAGATGCTCCTGCCGATCATGGTCGGCTCGGGCCTGTTCGACGAGCAGCCGGAGTTCGAAGACATCGCCAAGAACGCCAGCCTGCAGGACGACATGATCGTGCAGATCCCCGAGGCGCTGACCGCGCTGTTCCTGCTGCTGCACGCACCGGACGAGAAGCCTGCCCTGCTCAAGCCGCGCCATCACTAAGCCGGCCATGCGCTACCTGCTGCTGGCCATCGGCTGGCTCAGCGTCGCGCTGGGGGTGGTGGGGATCTTCCTCCCGGTGTTGCCCACCACCCCGTTCCTGCTGCTTGCGGCGGCGTGCTTCGCCCGTAGCTCGCCACGTTTTCACCACTGGCTGGTGAACCATCCCAAGCTCGGGCCCTGGATCCGCGACTACCTGAGCGGCCAGGGTATCCCGCTGCGGGGCAAGGTCTACGCCATCGGCCTGATGTGGGCCAGCATCGGGCTGTCTTGCTATCTGGTGCCGCTGTTCTGGGCACGGGTTTTCATGCTGTCCAGCGCAGTACTGGTCAGCCTGTACATCCTCAAGCAGAAGACCCTGCACCGGCCCGGCTGAGCGTCACTCGCCAAGGGTCGAGGGTTCGGATTCCACTACCAGCAGCAAGCAGCCCTGGGGTGAACGCAGCCAGTGTTCGGAGCCGGGTGCATAGACCAGGCTGTCGCCGGCACGGAACAGCTGGCCGTCGACGTCCATCACCTCTCCTTCCAGTACCTGCAGCAGCTCGACGGCCGCGTGGCGGTGCGGTATCGAACGGCTGCCAGGGGACATCTTCATCCAGTAGGCCTGCCAGGGGCCGGCATCGGTCAGGGTTTTCCAGGACACGCCCGCCAGGCGCTGGCCACCCAGGAGCATGGGTTGCCAAAGGGCCTGGGCCGGGCTGTGGACTTCGCGCTGGGGCATTGGGCTGATTCCGGAGGAGCTTTAGCCCAGTCTAGGAGACGGCCGATTGCCCGGCGCCACAGGTGCGACCCGCACATATGCCCAGGCGTCGCTCATCGCAGGTCTCACATGATCGTTCGTCGCAGCAGATTCGGTGCTTGTGGGATCCAGCGCCGCCCGCGCGGCGCATCGCGAGCTGCGCTCGCTCCTACGTTTATTTCGGGCCAATTATGCCTGTGGGATTTTCGCGCGGACGCCTTGGTGCATGGCGCGATTTCGTGTCGTATGAACCAGGCGGTCGCGCGCGCCTGTCACAGGCGTTACTGGCCGTAAACAAACGTAGGAGCGAGCGCAGCTCGCGATGCGCCGCGCGGGCGGCGCTCGATATCCCAGACAACACCCACCTCAGACCGTATCCACCTTCAACGAATGGTCATTGAGCATCCCATTGATGATGGTTGCCGTGTCCTGCCCTGCCGCGACCACCCCACCCGCACCGGCCGTCACACCGTAATGCTGCGCCAGGTCGACACCGGCCAGGTCGATGGTCTGGGTTGGCGCGGCGCCGGCCACGCTGCTGACCTCGATGGTCGAGACCACATTGACACCGGAACCTGTGACCTTGAAGTGCAGGTAGTCATCCAGCGAGGCAGTGGTGCCGTTTTCGCCCTGGAGCAGTTGCGACAGGTCGAGATGATCGCTTCCTGGGGTGAACGCCAGCACAGTGTCGTGCCCCACTTCGCCCTTCTGCCAGACGAAGGTGTCGTTGCCAGTGCCACCGTTGAGCGTATCGTCGCCGAGCCCGCCAAGCAGCACATCGTTGCCTGCGCCGCCGTTCAGGGTGTCGTTGCCCAGCCCGCCGATCAGCAGGTTGTCGCCACCGTTGCCGGTCAAGGTGTCGTTGTAGTCCGAGCCGATCAGGTTCTCGATGCCGTTCAGGGTATCGGTGCCGGCACCGCCCGTGTTCTGGGCAGTGGTCAGGTTCAGGTTGACGGTCACACCGCCGGTGGCCGAGGCGTAGCTGGCCGTGTCGATGCCCGCACCGCCATCGAGCAGGTCGTTGCCCGGGCCGCCGATCAGCAGGTCGTCGCCGTCACCGCCGTACAGCAAGTCATCACCACCGCCACCGACCAGCACGTCGTGCCCCAGGCCGCCCTGCAGGGTATCGTTGCCGGCACCGGCCAGCAGGGTGTTGTCGCCATCGGTGCCAGTGAGCACGCTGCCGTCCTGGTAGGTGATATCGACATTGCCGGTGGCCGTGCCGCCATGGCCGTCACTGGTGGTGTAGGTGCCGTTGTACACATCGTTCTGGGCGTTGCTGTAGTCGATGGTCATGGTCAGCTTGTAGAACTCGGCGCCCGAGCCGAGGTTGCTGTCGGTCACGTTGCGTACCAGGATGCTGTAGGTCCCGCTGTGGCTGGCCGTGAAGGAGCTGCCGTCGATGATGGGTTGATAATCGCCCACATCGTCCTTCCAGAACATTTGCAAGTTGCCGGTTGGCACGTCGTGATCGAGGGTCAGGGTCTCGCCTTTTTTCAAGTGGACCGTCATGACATCCTGGTCATTGGCATTGCTGGCACCGACGTTCCGTACGAAGGCATCGACGATCAGCGCTGCGACCATGCTGTTGGCCGTGCCCCTGAAGGCGCTGCGCGGCAGGTCCTTGAAGCGGTTTGTGTCGCTCCCCCCCGTGCCATTGAAATCGACGACCGGGGTGCCGTTGCCGACGCTGAAGCCTTCGCCCTTCACGAAGAAATCGGTGTCGAAGGTGATCGGCGAGGCCGTGAGCTTGTCGTGATCCGCGTCGCTGTCGTTGGCCAGCAATACCTCGGCCGGGACGGTGATGCTGGCCCCGGTGATGTTGGTGATGATGTGGTCGGCCCCGGCCACCGGTGCGGTATTGGTGTAGATGTTCACCGTCAGGGTGGCACTGGCGAGATCGCCGTCGTTGTCGCTGACGGTGAAGCCGAAGCTTTCCTGCTGGGTCACACCGGTATCCTTGGGCGGGGTGTAGATGAAGTCACCGGTGTCCATGTCCACCAGCAGCGTGCCGCCCAGGTTGGTCTTGATATTGAAGGTATTGGTAGCCGTATCGAAGGTGCCGTGGTCCGCACCGCCGCTGGCCGCGTAGGAACCGTCCCCACCATTGGCTTTCGGATCGTAGGTGTACGTGGTGCCATCAACCACCAGCGTCTTGATGAAACCGCCATCGGCCCCCAGCTCACCGCCACTGAGCAGGCTGCCGGTGATCGGCGCGCCGAGCACCGTGCCGGACAGCACATTGCTCAGTTGGCTGAGGTCGGTTACCACCACTGCGTTGGTATCGGTGTGAGTGCTGCCATCGTAGGCCAGCGGGTTGAGGTTGCTCTCGTTCACGCCACTGCCGAGGCCAATGGCGTAGGACTTGATGCCATTGTCGTCAAGGAACGTTTCCCAACTGGCTTCCCGGTCGGCGGTGATGCTGTGGCCGCTGGTCGGTTCGCCATCGGAGAAGAAATACGAGATGTTCTGGGCACCGGCCAGCTTGCCGCTGGCCACGAAGGCGTTCTTGGCGACATTGACAGCCGAATCGTAGTAGGTCGCGCCACCGGCGCTCAGGCCGTTGACGATGTTCTTGGCCTGGGTGAGCGATACCCACACCGAGGACTCCTGCGTTGCGCCATCGGAGAAGGTGACGATCTGCACCTTGATGTCGCCCATCTCGTCGTACTTGTCGAGCAAAGCGTTGATCGCCTGCTTGGCCAACTGCAGGCGGGTCAGGCCTGGTACGCCTGAGGCAAAGTCCATGCTGCCGGAGACATCGATCACCAACAGCAGGTTGGAGTCCACCTGGCCTGGGGAAACGGCGCGTTCGGCATCGACGGCCGAAGGCACGTCGTCGACGATGGTGATATCGATACTGCCATTGGCGATGCTGCCGTCGGTGTCGGTCGCACTGACGGCGAGGCTTTCACTCAGGTCGTTGGTGCCGTTGGCGTCCGGGTGGGTAGCATTGTCGGCCAACGTGTAGCTGTAGTTCACCACCCCGGTGCTGGGGTTGTAGCCGGTGATGGTCAGGGTGTTGCCAAGATCGGTCGTCGCCGATTGCGGGAAGCCTGCCACCACACCGCCGCTGACCACGGTGATGCCGCCTACGGTCAGCGTTTGCAGACCATCCAGAGCCGTCACGGTGAAGCTGCCGCTCTGGGTGAGTTCGCCTGCGTCAGGGCTGGTGCCGTCGGCGAGATGCTTCTCGTAGACGATCAGCTCGCCGCCGGTAATATCCAGGCCGGTAAGGGTGACGGGGTTGTCGAGGTTGGTGACGTTCAACTCCAGCACAGCGGTGCGCACATCGCCATCGGCATCGGTCAGCGTATAGGTGAACTGCTCGATCCCGCTGCCACCGCCGTGCAGGTTGAAGAAGTCCGGGTCACTGGTATTGAGCGTGTAGGTGTACGAACCATTGGCCGACAGCACCAGGGTGCCGTAGGTGCCGACGAAGGTACCAGCCGTGATCGGGCCACTTGGGACGCGGTCGGCACCTTGGGTGTCGTTGCCCAGCACATTGCCGGTCAGCGTGGTGTGCTGCTCGGTGGCGGTTTCGACGTTGCTGTCACCTACGGCAGTCGGCAGGTCGTCGATGATGTTCACATCGATGTTGCCGGTGGCTGTACTGCCATCGGTATCGATCGCTGTGACCGTGAAGCTTTCGCTCAGGCTGTTGGCTTCGTTGCCATTTGGATGAGCTTCGTTGTCAGTCAGCGTGTAGCTGTAACTCACCACGCCGGTACTGGCGTTGTAGCCGGTGATGGTCAGGGTGTTGCCCAGCCCGGTCGTGACCGACTGTGGGAAGCCTGCGACCACGCCGCCGCTGACAACGGTGATGCCGCCTACGGTCAGGGTTTGCAGGCCATCCAGTGCCGTGACAGTAAAGCTGCCGGTTTGGGTCAAGGCTGGTGTATCCGGTGCACTGCCGTCGGCCAGGTTTTTCTCGTAGACCGTCAGCTCACCGCCATTCACGCCCAGGCCATCCAGGGTCACCGAGTCATTGAGGTTGGTGACGTTCAACTCCAGCACAGCTGTGCGCACATCGCCGTCGGCATCGGTCAGCGTATAGGTGAACTGCTCGATCCCGCTGCCACCGCCGTGCAAATTGAAGAAGTCCGGATCGCTGGCGTTGAGCGTGTAGGTGTACGAACCATTGGCCGACAGCACCAGGGTGCCGTAGGTGCCGACGAAGGTACCAGCCGTGATCGGGCCACTTGGGACGCGGTCGGCACCTTGGGTGTCGTTGCCCAGCACATTGCCGGTCAGCGTGGTGTGCTGCTCGGTGGCGGTTTCGACGTTGCTGTCACCTACGGCAGTCGGCAGGTCGTCGATGATGTTCACATCGATGTTGCCGGTGGCTGTGCTGCCATCGGTATCGGTCGCCGTGACTGTGAAGCTTTCGCTCAGGCTGTTGGCTTCGTTGGCGTTCGGGTGGGCTTCGTTGTCAGTCAGCGTGTAGCTGTAGCTCACTACGCCGGTACTGGCGTTGTAGCCGGTGATGGTCAAAGTATTGCCCAGTCCCGTCAGGACCGACTGCGGGAAGCCCGCGACCACGCCGCCGCTGACGACGGTGATGCCACCTACGGTCAGGGTTTGCAGGCCATCCAAGGCAGTGACCGTGAAGGAACCCGTCTGGGTCAGTTCCCCAGCATCAGGGCTGCTGCCATCGGCGAGATGTTTCTCGTAAACGGTCAGCTCACCGCCTTGCACGCCCAGGCCGGTGAGCGTCACTGGATCGTTGAGGTTGCTGACGTTCAACTCCAGTACCGCGGTGCGCACATCGCCATCGGCATCGGTCAGCGTATAGGTGAACTGCTCGATCCCGCTGCCACCGCCGTGCAAGTTGAAGAAGTCCGGGTCGCTGGCGTTGAGCGTGTAGGTGTACGAACCATTGGCCGACAGCACCAGGGTGCCGTAGGTACCGACGAAGGTACCAGCCGTGATAGGGCCACTTGGGACGCGGTCGGCACCTTGGGTGTCGTTGCCCAGCACATTGCCGGTCAGCGTGGTGTGCTGCTCGGTGGCCGTTTCGACGTTGCTGTCACCTACGGCCGTCGGCAGGTCGTCGATGATGTTCACATCGATGTTGCCGGTGGCTGTGCTGCCATCGGTATCGGTCGCCGTGACCGTGAAGCTTTCGCTCAGGTTGTTGGCTTCGTTGGCGTTCGGGTGGGCTTCGTTGTCAGTCAGCGTGTAGCTGTAGCTCACTACGCCGGTACTGGCGTTGTAGCCGGTGATGGTCAAAGTATTGCCCAGTCCCGTCAGGACCGACTGCGGGAAACCCGCGACCACGCCGCCGCTGACGACGGTGATGCCACCTACGGTCAGGGTTTGCAGGCCATCCAAGGCAGTGACCGTGAAGGAACCCGTCTGGGTCAGTTCCCCAGCATCAGGGCTGCTGCCATCGGCGAGATGTTTCTCGTAAACGGTCAGCTCACCGCCTTGCACGCCCAGGCCGGTGAGCGTCACTGGATCGTTGAGGTTGCTGACGTTCAACTCCAGTACCGCGGTGCGCACATCGCCATCGGCATCGGTCAGCGTATAGGTGAACTGCTCGATCCCGCTGCCACCGCCGTGCAAGTTGAAGAAGTCCGGGTCGCTGGCGTTGAGCGTGTAGGTGTACGAACCATTGGCCGACAGCACCAGGGTGCCGTAGGTACCGACGAAGGTACCAGCCGTGATAGGGCCACTTGGGACGCGGTCGGCACCTTGGGTGTCGTTGCCCAGCACATTGCCGGTCAGCGTGGTGTGCTGCTCGGTGGCCGTTTCGACGTTGCTGTCACCTACGGCCGTCGGCAGGTCGTCGATGATGTTCACATCGATGTTGCCGCTGGCTGTGCTGCCATCGGTATCGGTCGCCGTGACCGTGAAGCTTTCGCTCAGGTTGTTGGCTTCGTTGGCGTTCGGGTGGGCTTCGTTGTCAGTCAGCGTGTAGCTGTAGCTCACTACGCCGGTACTGGCGTTGTAGCCGGTGATGGTCAAAGTATTGCCCAGTCCCGTCAGGACCGACTGCGGGAAACCCGCGACCACGCCGCCGCTGACGACGGTGATGCCACCTACGGTCAGGGTTTGCAGGCCATCCAGGGCAGTGACCGTGAAGGAACCCGTCTGGGTCAGTTCCCCAGCATCAGGGCTGCTGCCATCGGCGAGATGTTTCTCGTAAACGGTCAGCTCACCGCCTTGCACGCCCAGGCCGGTAAGCGTCACTGGATCGTTGAGGTTAGTGACGTTCAACTCCAGTACTGCGGTGCGCACATCGCCGTCGGCATCGGTCAACGTATAGGTGAACTGCTCGATCCCGCTGCCACCGCCGTGCAGGTTGAAGAAATCTGGGTCACTGGTGTTGAGCGTATAGGTGTACGAACCATTGGCCGACAGCACCAGGGTGCCGTAGGTGCCGACAAAAGTACCGGCCGTGATCGGGCCACCAGGCACACGGTCCGCACCCTGCACGTCGTTGGCCAATACGTTGCCCGTCAGCGCCAGCTGGTTTTCAGTGGCCGTCGTGGCATTGGTATCGCCAACCGCCGTGGGCACATCATCCACGACGCTGACATCGAGGTTGCCCGTGGCGCTGCTGCCGTCGGTATCGGTCGCAACGACCGTGAAGCTCTCTCCAATACTGTTGGTTTCATTGCCATCCGGGTGCGCCTCGTTGTCGACGAGGGTATAGCTGTAGCTCACCACGCCAGTGCCGGGGTTGTAGCCGGTGATGGTCAGTGTATTGCCCAGCGGTGTGGTGATCGACTGCGGGAAACCTGCCGCCACGCCACCGCTGATCACGCTGATGCCGCCTACGGTCAGGCTCTGCAAGCCGTCAGGTGCGGTGATGGTGAACGAACCGCCTTGCGTCAGCGCACCGACGTCAGGGCTGCTTCCATCGCCAAGGTGCCGTTCCTGGACGACCAGTTCGCCGCCGTTCACACCAAGGCCATCAAGAGAAACCGAGTCGTTGAGGTTGGCGACATTCAACTGCAATGTGGCCGTACTGAGATCGCCATCGGCATCGGTGAGGGTATAGATGAATTGTTCTACAGCGCTGCCACCACCGTGCAGGTTGAAGAAGTCCGGGTCGCTGGTGTTCAGCGTATAGGTGTAGGAACCATCGGCCGACAGCACCAGGGTGCCGTAAGTACCCACGAAGGTGCCGGCCGTGATCGGGCCACCAGGCACACGGTCTGCGCCCTGCACGTCGTTGCCCAATACATTGCCGGTCAGCGTGGCGTGCTGCTCAGTGGCCGTGGTCGCATTGCTGTCGGGCACAGCGGACGGCACATCGTCGACGATATTGACCTGGATGTCCCCCGAAGCGCTGCTGCCATCGGTATCGGTCGCGACGACCGTGAAACGCTCGCCCAGGCTGTTGGCACCGTTGGCGTTAGGGTGGGCTTCATTATCGGTGAGCGTGTAGGTGTAGCTCACAACGCCCGTACTGGGGTTGTAACCCGTGATGGTCAGCGTATTACCCAGCGCGGTGGTCAGCGACTGCGGGAAACCCGCGGTCACGCCACCACTGACCACGGCGATGCCACCCACGGTCAGGCTTTGCAGGCCATCGGGCGCGACCACGGTGAAGCTGCCGCCTTGCGTCAGTGCACCAGCGTCCGGGCTGCTGCCATCGCCCAGGTTGCGCTCGTGGACGGTGAGTTCGCCGCCACTCACATCCAGGCCCCCCAAAGTGACCGGATCATCGAGGTTGGTGACGTTGAGCACCAGCGTTGCCGTGCTGGTATCGCCGTCCGCATCGGTCAGGGTGTAGGTGAACTGCTCCACCCCTGTGCCACCGCCATGCAGTTGGGTGAAATCCGGGTCGCTGCTGTTGAGCGTATAGGTGTAGGAACCATCAGCCTTCAGCACCAGGGTGCCGTAGGTTCCGACGAACGTACCCGGCGTGATCGGCCCCTGCGGCATGCGATCGGCGCCTTGTATATCGTTGGCCAGCACAGTGCCGGTGAGTACCTGCTGGCCTTCGCTGGCACTGGCCAGGTTACCGTCGTCCACGGCCCGCGGCACATCGTCGACGATGCGCACATCCAGGCTGCCGCTGGCCACATCGCCATCGGCATCGCTGGCCTGCACGGTGAACTGCTCCGCCAATGCATTGGCCCCAGCAGCCGAAGGATGCCCCTGGGTGCCCACCAGGGTATAGCTGTAGCTGACCGTACCGGTGGCCGGGTCGTAGCCGGTGATGGTCAACACATTGCCCAGCCCGGTGGTCAACGATTGGCCTACTCCGGTCACAACGCCGCCGGTGACGACGTTGATACCGCCGACATTGAGGTTGAACACACCGTCCGGGGCCAACACGGTGAACGTCCCGGCTTGGGTCAACAAGCCAGCATTGCTGGCCGACCCTTCGGGCAAGTTGGCCTCGTTCAGGGTCAGTTCGCTGCCGGCCACGTCCAGCCCCTGCAGGCTCACCGGGTTGTTCACAACCGGGGGCACGTCGTCGTCGAAGCGGATGTCGCCGACATCGAGGTCATCGAACTCAGGGATACCATTGAACCCGGCTGTGGGGAAACCGATCACCGGGTCCACACGGCCGGCCACTTCACTGAGCAACACGAAACTGTGCCCACCGCCCAATGCCCCGGGCGCGCTGCCGCTGTTGGGCCCGGCTGCGGTCGCTTCGGCTTCCTGGGTCGGGTCGGCGCCGGCGGCGATCGCCTTTTGCAGGCGCTCCACGTCGCTGAGCTGGGCCTGGGAGGGTGTCACCGCTTCGGGGGTATGCACATGGCCTGCGTGGTTGGCCAGCAACTGTGGCGTCAACGCCAGGCTGCTGTCGCGCCCCAAGGTCAGTTCGGCACCGTTGTTCAGGCGTACGGCCACGGCTCCGGCAGCGCCGGTTTCCAGCTGCTCCCCGGCAAACACGCGGTCGCCTTCGACCAACAGGCGGCGGGTGCCGTCGCTACCGACCGCAAACACCTGACCGACAATCTTGCTGACCACACCGAGTGATTTAGCCATGAATCCACGCCTCCATTGCTGCCGACGGGTTCCTGCAACCGAGGCCTTGTAACGGAAGGTGCGGATCGGCCCGCCAGGCGCGTGATTCCACAGCGAATCACAACCGTTGCCCGACGCTCGACGAGGAAGGCGGCAAAACGAGATGGCCAGATGACACATGTCAATAAACTGTCGCCAAATATCATTTTGCCTGTATCCCTTCGCGACTCCCCTGCCCTAAGCTGCAAGAAAAACGGGAACTTTTCCGAGATGCCCGAAAAACAACGCGTAGCGCTGATTCAGCGGACGACTTTGAATAGAACAATGTCGGGTATTTCTTAGACCGCATAAGTTTTTTTTCGCATAACGCTTATGAAGAAATCTTCTTAGCTCGGCCAGTAAATGTTCTTAGCTGTGTTGTTACAAACCTGAAACGGTTTGACCCTCATTTTTCGTCATTTTTTTGGCGATTGCTGCACCTTTTCAAGATCAGGGAGATGTACCCCATGCGCGTCCTAACCCCCATCACCAGTGCAATCCTGTTGGCCATGGCGTGTACCAACGCTCAGGCGATGTCGATCACCGAAGCCGTCCAGAATGCCGTGGACCAGCACCCGGAGATCAGCGCCAGCCGTAACAGCCGGCTGTCGGCCGACGAGGATGTGAAGTTCGCGCGCGGGGGCTACTACCCGACCGTCGATCTGGTCGCAGGTTACGGTCGGCAACGCTCGGACAACACCAATACCCGCGGCTTCAATGCCGACGGCTCGCGCAACCACAACAAGGAAACCCTGACCTACACCCAGTCGGAGCTGCGCCTGCGGCAGATGCTGTTCGATGGCTTCAACACCGCCAACGAAGTGGGCCGTACCGAAGCGGTGGCCAACTCACGCGCCTACTACACCCAGGCCACGGCCGAAACCGTGGCCCTGCGCGCCATCGAGGTGTACCTGGAAGTGCTCAAGCGCCGCGAACTGGTGACCCTGGCCAAGAACAACCTGCAGGCCCACCTGCGCGTCAACGACCAGATCGGCCTGCGCAGCGAGCGCGGCGTGGGCAGCACCGCCGACCTGGACCAGTCCCGCGCCCGTCGTGCCCTGGCCGAGAACAACCTGGACACCGCAGAAGTCGACCTGGCCGACGCCGAGGCCAACTTCTACAGCGTGGTCGGGCGCATGCCCGACGAGCTGGAAACCCCCGTGACCATCAAGGGTGAAGTGCCTACCACCTTGGAGCAGGCACGCCAGGGCATGCTGGAGAACAACCCCTACCTGAAATCGGCCCAGGCCGACGTGAATGCGGCCGAGCAGCAGTACGAAGTGGCCAAGTCGCCCTTCTACCCTCGCCTGGACGCCGTATTGGCTACCGGCGCGAACAACAACACCGCCGGCCAGCGCGGCCACGACAACAATGACTGGCAGGCCGGCGTGGAGCTGAACTACAACCTGTTCCGCGGCGGCAGCGACAAGGCACGCCTGCAGTCCGACGCACACAAGATCAACCAGGCCATGGACATCCGCAACAATGCCCTGCGTGAACTCAACGAGAACCTGAGCCTGGCCTGGAACGCCATGAACAACGCCCGCAAGCAGACCCCGACCGCCCGCGAATACGCCGAGACCACCCAGCGGGTACGCGCGGCCTACCAGGACCAATTCGGCCTTGGCCAGCGCACCCTGCTCGACCTGCTCGACAGCGAGAACGAGCTGTACAACGCCAACCGCCGCTACACCGAGGTGCGCTACACCGAGGAATTCTCGATGTACCGGGTGCTGGCGAACATGGGCGAGCTGCTGAGCAAGCAACGTGTCTCGTTGCCACCGGAAGCCATTGCCAAGAGCGAAGTACGCAACGAAGCCCGGTTGCCTGACATGCGGTAGCGTTTGCACGCGCCAGGCTGTTCGTCCGGAACGGATTCCTCCCCCTGTGGCAGGAGTAGGCCATCGTGACCAGTATGCAAAGCGCGCAACCGCGCCTGGATGTTGATGATCCGTTGCTCGATGGCCTGCTGATCCTGTGCAGGTTGCATGGCTGCCCGGCCAGCCGTGCCGGCCTGTGCAGCGGCCTGCCCCTGGCCGACCAGCGCCTACCCCTGGCGTTGCTGCCCCGCGCCGCCGCGCGCGCGGGCTTGCAGGCCAGGGTGCTGCAGCGCGACCTGGCCGCCATTTCAGCGCTCAACCTGCCGGTGCTACTGCTGTTGAATGACGGCCGCAGCACGGTATTGCAGCGCTGGGGCGAGGATGGCCGGGCACTGCTGTTGCCCTGCGAGGCCGATGGCGGTGAACAATGGGTCGAACGCGACGCGCTGGAACACGCCTATGCCGGCCAAGCGCTGTTCGCCCGCCCACGGCATACCCTGGAAAACCTGCGCACGCCGCTGATGCCGCGGGTCGATGCCTGGTTTCGCGACACGCTCAGGCATTCACGCTGGCTATACGGCGACGCCCTGCTGGCGAGCCTGCTGATCAACCTGTTGGGGCTGATGGTGCCGCTGTTCGTCATGCAGACCTACGACCGGGTGGTGCCCAACCAGGCCCTTTCCACCCTCTGGGTCCTGGTGGGCGGGTTGTTCGTCGGTACCGCGTTCGAACTGGTGCTGCGCATGGTGCGTGCCCACCTGCTGGACCAGGCCGGCAAGAAGACCGACCTGATCCTCTCGGCGACCCTCTTCGAACGCATCACCGGCATGGCCATGAAAGCGCGGCCAGCCACCATCGGCGGCTTCGCCCAGAGCATCCATGACTTCCAGGGCCTGCGTGAATTCCTCACCGCGGTGACCCTGACCAGCATCATCGACCTGCCGTTCGTGGTGCTGATGCTGCTGGTGATCGGCCTGATCGGCGGCTGGCTGGTGCTGATTCCACTGGTGGCCTTCCCGCTCGCCGTGGGCTTCGCCCTGCTCATCCAGGCGCGCCTGCGCGACACGGTGCAGAAAAGCCTGAGCCTGGGCTCGGTACGCCAGGCCCTGCTGATCGAAACCCTGGGGGGGCTTGAAACCCTCAAGGCCTGCGGTGCCGAGAGCGAGCGTCAATACCAGTGGGAACACACCAACGGCGCCATCGCCCGCCTCGACGTCCATGCCCGCAACCTGTCGTCCCTGGCCAGCAACGGTACGCTGTTCATCCAGCAATTCTGCGGTATGGCCACCATCGTCGCCGGGGTCTACAGCATCATCGCCGGCAACCTCAGCGTCGGGGCGCTGGTCGCCAGCTACATGCTCGGCAGCCGCGTGCTGGCGCCCCTGGGCCAGATCGCCGGGCTGATCACCCGCTATCAGCAGGCCCAGCTGACCATGCGCAGCACCGATGCGCTGATGGCCCTGCCCCAGGAACGCCAGGCCGAGCACCAGGCGCTGGAACACACCACGCTGCAGGGTGGCCTGGCGTTCAACCATGTCAACTTCCGCTACCCAGGGCAGAGCGCCCTGGCCCTGCAGGACGTGCGGCTGAGCATCCAGCCAGGCGAGCGCATCGGCATCATCGGCCGTAGCGGCTCGGGCAAGAGCACCCTTGCCCGTCTGCTGATGGGCTTTCACCATCCGGACGAAGGCCAGGTGTTGCTCGACAACCTGGACCTGCGCCAGCTGGACATCGCCGACCTGCGCAGCCAGATGGGCTATGTGGCCCACGACCTGCCGCTCTTGGCGGGCAGCCTGCGCGACAACCTCACCCTCGGCGCACGTCACGTCAGCGATGCGCGGATGCTGGAGGTGGCCGAACTGACCGGGGTCAGCGAGCTGGCGCGCCTGCACCCGATGGGCTTCGACCGCCCGGTGGGCGAACGGGGCCAGCTGCTGTCCGGCGGCCAGCGCCAGGCCGTGCTGCTGGCCCGCGCCTTGCTGCTGGAGCCGCCGATCCTGATCCTCGACGAGCCCACCAGCCACATGGACAACAGCAGCGAGGAGCAATTGCGCCAACGCCTGCTGGCCTGGGTGCCAGGCAAGACCGTGCTGCTGGTCACCCACCGCACGTCCATGCTCAGCCTGGTGGACCGCCTACTGGTGCTGGACAACGGCAAGATCGTTGCCGACGGGCCGAAGGATGCGGTCATAGACGCCCTGCGCAAGGGCCGCATCGGCGCAGCACTCTAGGAGGCTCCCATGGCAATCGGGCACCGTGTACGCAGCTACGTCCAGAGCGCCGGCAAGAGCGCCGAGCGCGACTACATGCCGGAGCTGGCCGGCGCGACCTTGCAGGACGCCCCGCGCCTGTCTCGCCTGACGGTGTGGCTGGCCGCCGCGTTGCTGCTGGTGGCCTTGGCCTGGGCCAAGTTCGCGGTGATCGACGAGGTCACCGTGGGCGAAGGCAAGGCCATCCCCTCGAGCAAGGTGCAGGTGGTGCAGAACCTGGAAGGCGGCATCGTCACCGAGATCTTCGTACGCGAGGGGCAGATGGTCGACAAGGGCGCGACGCTGCTGCGCCTGGACGATACGCGGTTCCTGTCCAACAAGGGTGAGAGCGAGGCCGATCGCTACGCCCTGACCGCGCAGGTCGAACGCTTGTCGGCCGAAGCCGAGGGGCACCCGCTGGCGCTGTCGGACGAAGTCCGTGCCAAGGCTCCGCAAGTGGCCGAAGACGAGGTCGCCTTGTACGAATCGCGCCAGCGTCGCCTGGCCAGCGAGAAACAGACCCTGAACGAGCAACTGCGGCAGAAGACCCAGGAACTGGCCGAGTTCCGCTCCAAGGTCGAGCAGTATCGTTCGGCTTTGGGGCTGTTGCAGCAGGAGCTGAACATGTCGACGCCGCTGGTGGGCACCGGGGCGATTTCGCCGGTGGAGATCCTGCGCCTGAAACAGCGCACGGTGGAAGCGCGCGGCCAGCTCAACGCGACCAGCCTGGCGATACCGCGGGCGGAGGCGGCAGTGGCGGAGATCAAGAGCAAAATCCAGGAGTCCGACGCGACCTTCCGCTCCGAGGCGGCCAAGGAGCTCAACGACAAGCGCACGGAGCTGTCGAAGATCACCGCCTCGAGCATCGCCATCGACGACCGGGTCAACCGCACCACGGTGGTGTCGCCGGTGCGAGGGATCGTCAAGTTGCTGAAGGTCAACACCATCGGTGGGGTGGTCCAGCCGGGCAGCGACCTGGTGGAGATCGTGCCGATCGAGGACAACCTGCTGATCGAGGCCAAAGTCCGGCCGCAGGATGTGGCGTTCCTGCATCCGGGACAGACGGCGATGGTCAAGGTTACGGCGTACGACTACACGATCTATGGAGGGCTCAAGGGCACGCTCGAATTGATCGGCGCGGATACGGTGACCGATGACAAGGGGAATGCGTTCTACCTGATCCAGGTGAGGACCGAGAAGAACCACCTTGGCGGGGACAAGAAGCCTTTGTTGATCATTCCGGGGATGGTAGCGACGGTGGATATCATCACGGGGCAGAAGAGTGTGTTGGATTATCTGTTGAAGCCGGTGCTCAAGGCGCGGACGGAGGCGCTTCGGGAGCGGTGAGGGGGGCTTGGGCTATCGTGTAGGAAAGAGCGAAAGCGGTGGCGGCGACAGCGGCGAAAAATCATGCTGATTGGTTGGCTGTTCTGGCCCAATCGCGGGGCAAGCCCGCTCCCACAGAGACCGCACAATTCTAGAGCTCGCGCCGTCCCTGTGGGAGATTCTATGGTGCTGGACACGCTCAAATTGCCTTCGGTTGGTTTACTACTTCTCAGCCATGCAAATACGGCCCCTGTGGGAGCGGGCTTGTCCCGCGAAGGTGACTCAGCGTCGATAAAGCAAATGGCTTTATCCCAAAATCAACCAAGCAACCAGCAACCAGCAACCAGCAACCAGCAACCTACTGATGATTGCGCTCAAACGTCTCCCGCCCCATGGCCCTGATCTGCCCCTCGATCAATGCATCGAACGGCTTCAACACCTCATCGAAGCACAATGGCGACTCCAGGACATTCAACGCCTCCACCACAGCTTCGACCGTCGACAAAGCCCCCTCCCCCGGCGCCTTGCGCAATCGATAGCGCGATGCCCGCACTTCACCGAGCGTCACCCGCGGCAACGCCGCCAACGACGGATTCAGGTACAGCAGCTTGCGCGCCTTGCGCCAGGTACCATCAGGCACGATCAGCATCAAAGGCAGCTCGTCATCACCCTCGTAGGCCCGCAAGACCCCAGCCTCGTCCCCCGGAAACAACACCACCGGCCGATATCCAGGCGTCGCCAACAACCGCTCGAGATCATCGAACACCTCACCCACCCGCAACTCGCCATTGACCAGCCCAAGGGCCGCCAAGCGCGCGGTGTTCAAGGCATGCGAAGTCTCGCTCGGATGCTGCAGCACGATCACCCGGGTACGGCTGTCGAGGCTGGGAATCAATGGGCAAAGGCAATGGTCGAGCGGACGCAGGCAGCGCTCGCAACGGGGTCTGGACATAGGCTTCTCCTTACCCGCGCAGTGTGCCACAGCACACGGGCAAAGCCCCCACATCCTTGTGGGGTAAGCACGATGTCAGCGGTTGAAGCGCTCCGCCAGGCTGTGCAGGTACTCGGCCATGCGCTCCAGGTCCTGGCTGATCTCTGCGCCCTGCTTGGCCTGCCCCGCGCTCTCGTCGCACAGGTGCGCGATACGCACGATCTGCTGGTTGATGTCTTCGGCGACATGGCTCTGTTGTTCGGAAGCCGTCGCCATCTGCTGGCTCATCCCGGTGATGCGGCTGACCGCCTGGACGATGCCCGACAATGCCTGCTGCACCGCCTCGACACTCTGCACGCTGTCGCGGGAAATCTGCTCACCGCGGTTGGCCGTGCTCACCGCGCGCTCGGCCCCCGAGCGCAGCGAAGCGATGATCTGGTGGATCTCCTCGGTGGACGCGCGGGTACGCTGGGCCAGCGAACGCACCTCATCGGCCACCACCGCGAAGCCTCGCCCTTGCTCACCCGCCCGCGCCGCCTCGATGGCGGCGTTGAGCGCCAGCAAGTTGGTCTGCTCAGCGATGGAGGTGATCACATCCACCACGCTGCCGATCGACTGGGTCTGCTCGGCCAAGGCATTGACCGCCTGGCCGATATCGTTGACCGCATCGCTCATGCTGCCCATGGCCTTGAGGCTCTGCTGTGCCAGATCGCTGCCCTGCTGGGCCAGTTGGTCGGCGTCGCTGGCGGCATGGGCGGTGCTCTGCACGTTGTGGGTGACCTGCTGGATGGTCGCAGCCATCTGCGCGATGGCCGTGGCCGACTGGTCGGTCTCGCTGCGCTGACGATCGAGCATCTGCGCCTGGGCGTCGGACAGGCCTGCCGATTGCGCCGCCCGGGACTTGACCCCCACCCCTGCATCCACCAGTCGGGTCAAGGCGGTCTGCAAGCGCGCCTCCTCGCTGATGATGGCCAGGTCCAGTTGCCCCTGCAGGCCTGGGTTGTCGCTGTAGGTCAGCGCCACCAGCGGGCTGGTGAAGGCCTTGGGATGCTCGGCCAAAGTACGGCGGATGGCCTGGTTCTGCCGATGTTCGATCCAGTACCAGGCACCGAGCATGCTCGCCATCAGCACACCCAGCGCCGCATATTGCGGCAGCCAGAGATAGCCGGCGGCCGATACCAGGCCGGCACCGACCAAGGGCAGGCCATGCTGCAGCCCATGCCCCAGGCGTGCGACCAAGGGCACGGCAGAGCGATTCCCGCGCAAGCGCGCATAGAGCGCCTCGGCGCGGCGGATCTGGTCGCGGCTGGGCACCGAACGCACCGACTCGTAGCCGCTGATGCGGCCATTCTCGTAGATGGCGGTGACGTAGGCACTGACCCAGTAGTAATCACCATTCTTGGCGCGGTTCTTGACCACGCCCATCCAGGGTTTGCCCTGCTTGATGGTTTCCCACATGTGGCCGAACACCGAAGGCGGCATGTCCGGGTGGCGTACCAGGTTGTGCGGCTGGCCCACCAGCTCCTCATAGGTGAAACCACTGATCGCCACGAATGCATCATTGCAATAGGTGATGCGGCTGTTCAGGTCGGTGGTGGAGATCAGCCGCTGGTCGTCGGGGAAGGTTCTTTCGTGCTCGGTGACGGGCAAATTCATGCGCATCGTGGCAGTCCTTGCTTCATGTAGATGATGGGAAATTTCATCAAAGCAAATAGATATTTAGCAGAGTGCCATCACTCCAGTCGCGTGCCTTGGACGAAAATTTACACAGCCTGACGCAATGTTCTGAAAGCGACCCTTCTCAGCTGACGTTGAGCTGCGACTTGAGCAGGTCGCGGAAGGTCTGGATCAACGGTTCCCGGCTCCTGCCACGGCGAATGATCATGGAGAACGGTGCTTGGTAGCCAAAGGTGGCAGGCGACAGCACTCGAAGGTCGCCCTTGTCGACCCAGGCCTGGGCATAGTGCTCGGGGAGGTAGCCGATGTAGGCGCCGGAAAGAATCAGGATCAATTGCGCCTCCATGCTTTCCACCGTTGCGGCACTGTGCTTGAACCCATGCCGGGCCAGCTCTGCCTGGCTCCAGTAGCCCCGCCCGACCATGCGCTGCTGGGTGATCACCTCTTCAGGGACCCGACGCTCGCCGAACAGCGGATGCCGACTGCTGCAGTATAGCCAGTGCTGCTCACGGTAGAGCGGCTGGTACACCAGGCCGCTCATGCGCGAGGAGAACGCGCCGATGGCCAGGTCCAGGCGATTGTCCTGCACGCCCAGTTGCAGCTCGTAGGGGCTGGACACCGACAGGTGCAGGTGCACCGCCGGATGCTCCTGGCTGTAGGCACCGATGGCCTCGGCCAGCGGCAAGGCCCGGTCACCGACCGTGGAGTCGATCACCCCCAGGTTAAGGGTGCCGCGCAGTTCGCCCTTGAGGGCCGCGGCATACTGTTCGAAACCATCGAGCTCGGCCAGCAGGCGCAGGGTCTCCTGGTGGAACAGCTCACCCTTGCTGGTCAGGCTGAAGCCCCCTCGGCCACGGTGGCACAGGACGATACCCAGGGCACTTTCCAGCTGGCTCATGTAGGTGCTGATGGCCGAAGTGGAGAGGTTCAGCTCACGCTGGGCATTGGCGAAGCCCTGGTGGCGGACCACGCTGACGAAGATACGCAACAGTTTCAGGTCGGGCAGTGAAGAGGCCATGGCGCAGCGGTTCCGCAGGGTGGAGATCGGCAGAGTCTAACCCGCTACCGAGCATTAGTTTAGAAATTCCTGAAGTAAGTATTTGCGTGTAGCGATTCCTCCCGCCCACTACCTTGCGCAGACTTGGTCGCAATGTCCCTGCCCGCCGGCGCCACCCTGCCAGCCAGGCTCGCGGCGGCACAGGTTCGAACAAACAGAACAATCGACCGACTGATGAGGCCCACCGTGGAAAAGATTCTCCACCAACCACTGGGCGGCAACGAAATGCCGCGTTTCGGCGGCATCGCCACCATGCTCCGTCTTCCCCACCTGCAAAGCGCCGAAGGCCTGGACGCCGCGTTCATCGGCGTACCGCTGGACATCGGTACCTCGCTGCGCTCGGGTACCCGCTTCGGTCCGCGGCAGATCCGTGCCGAGTCGGTGATGATCCGCCCGTACAATATGGCCACCGGTGCCGCGCCATTCGACTCGCTGTCGGTAGCCGACATCGGTGACGTGGCCATCAACACCTTCAACCTGCTCGACGCTGTGCGCATCATCGAAGAAGCCTACGATGAAATCCTCGAGCACAACATCATCCCCCTGACCCTCGGTGGCGACCACACCATCACCCTGCCGATCCTGCGCGCACTGCACAAGAAGCACGGCAAGATCGGCCTGGTGCATATCGACGCCCACGCCGACGTCAACGATCATATGTTCGGCGAGAAGATCGCCCATGGCACTACCTTCCGCCGTGCCGTGGAAGAAGGCCTGCTCGACTGCGACCGTGTAGTACAGATCGGCCTGCGCGCCCAGGGCTATACCGCCGATGACTTCAACTGGAGCCGCCGCCAGGGCTTCCGTGTGGTACAGGCCGAGGAGTGCTGGCACAAGTCGCTGGAACCGCTGATGGCCGAAGTACGCGAGAAGGTCGGTGGCGGCCCGGTGTACCTGTCGTTCGATATCGACGGCATCGACCCGGCCTGGGCACCGGGCACCGGTACCCCAGAGATCGGCGGCCTGACCACTATCCAGGCGATGGAGATCATCCGTGGCTGCCACGGCCTGGACCTGATCGGCTGCGACCTGGTCGAGGTCTCGCCGCCCTACGACACCACCGGCAACACCTCGCTGCTGGGCGCCAACCTGCTGTTCGAGATGCTCTGCGTGCTGCCAGGCGTCGTGCGCCGCTGACCTGCAGGCGCGGCCTTGCGCCGCGCCTACGGCTAGCACGACACGAGCAACTGCTTGACCCCGGCAGGAGCCATGAGGGAGGGCCATAGAGGCCCGCCAACACAAGACAGGACCGCCGGGCGCCGTGAGTCGCCTGACTGGTCGATCTCGCCATAATAAAGATAATCGGGAGACCCCCAATGGCCTTGGACATCATCGTTGTACTGATCTATGCCGCCGGCATGCTCGGCCTCGGCTGGTATGGCATGCGGCGTGCGAAGACCCACGAAGACTACCTGGTGGCCGGGCGCAACCTCGGCCCGACCCTGTACATGGGCACCATGGCCACCACCGTACTGGGCGGTGCCTCCACCGTCGGCACCGTGCGCCTGGGCTATGTCCATGGGATTTCCGGCTTCTGGCTGTGCGCCGCACTGGGCCTGGGTATCATTGCGCTGAACCTGTTCCTCGCCAAGCCGCTGCTGCGCCTGAAGATCTTCACCGTCACGCAGGTACTGGAACGCCGCTACAACCCGATGGCACGCCAGGCGAGTGCGGCGATCATGCTCGCCTATGCGCTGATGATCGCGGTCACCTCGACCCTGGCCATGGGGACCGTGCTGCAGGTGTTGCTCGATGTGCCGTTCTGGATGGCCCTGCTGTTCGGCGGTGGCGTGGTGGTGGTGTACTCGACCATCGGCGGTATGTGGTCGCTGACCCTGACCGACATCGTCCAGTTCATCATCAAGACCGTGGGCCTGATGTTCATCCTGCTGCCGGTGTGCCTGTACAAGGCCGGTGGCTGGGACACACTGGTGGCCAAGCTGCCGGCGGCCAGCTTCAGCTGGACCACCATCGGCTGGGACACCATCATTACCTACTTCCTGATCTACTTCTTCGGCATCCTGATCGGCCAGGACATCTGGCAGCGGGTGTTCACCGCCCGTGACGAGAAGGTCTGCCAGCGCGCCGGTACCACCGCAGGCATCTACTGCGTACTGTACGGCCTGGCCTGCGCCCTGATCGGCATGGCCGCCCATGTGCTGATGCCGGACCTGGCCAACCCGAACAACGCGTTCGCCGAGATGATCAAGGGCCAATTGCCCGAGGGCATCCGTGGCCTGCTGATGGCCGCAGCCCTGGCTGCGATGATGTCCACCGCCAGCGCCGGCCTGCTGGCTGCATCGACCACCCTGACCGAGGACCTGCTGCCCAAGCTGCGTGGCGGCAAGCAATCGAGCCTGGGCGTCAACCGCCTGTTCACCCTGCTTACTGGCTTGGTGGTGTTGGGCATCGCCCTGGCGGTGAACGATGTGATCAGCGCTCTGACCCTGGCCTACAACCTGCTGGTGGGCGGCATGCTGATCCCGCTGATCGGGGCGATCTTCTGGAAGCGCGCCACCACCGCCGGGGCGATCTCCAGCATGTCGCTGGGCTTTGCCACTGCACTGTTCTTCATGTTCAAGGACGGTCTGGATGCCAACACCCCGATCTACTACAGCCTAGCGGTCGGCCTGGTGAGCTTCGTGGTGGTCAGCCTGCTGTCGCGCTGCCCGGTGGGGGCCGTCAACCTGGCCTGAGCCTTGGGCAGGCGTGGAAAGCCGCCATGACTGAAAAGGCCGCTGCATCATCGGATGCGGCGGCCTTTTCGTTTCAGCGGCGACGCGGTTGGCGCTTGCGCTGCTCTTCGTCGGTAGGGATCGGCACCGGCTGCAGCGGAGGTGGGAGCAAGCCCAGGGCGACGGCGAGGTCGTGGAGCCAGTTGTACATTCGATTGTTCATAAATGCCCCCTCACGGGTCAGCCTCACGGCGATTCAATCCTGCGATGCTTCATACAGATCATAGTCCCATGTCCTGTATTACGCATGCCTCTGTTCCTACAGATAAGGGCGAGTTTGACGCGGATCAAGCGCAAACGCCGCCTGCCGACGGTCGGTCAATTGTTTCCCCTTGTTGCATGTCGATCCAAGCCTGCAGGTTGGCGCCGCACATGCCCTGGCGCCACATCAGCCAAGTGACCGCATGGTCGAAGGGTGCCTGCAGGCGGTGGGCACGAACCTGGTCGCGCCCAGGCAGGCTGTCGAGCATGGACTGCGCCATCAGTGCCACCCCGGCCCCGGCGATTACACAGGCCAGCATGCTCTGGTACGACTCGACCTCCATGACCCGGCCCATGGGCGTATGGTCATGGGCATACCAGGCCTCCAGGCGCATGCGATAGGAGCAGCCCTGGCGGAAGGTGAACACCGCCTTGCCGGCAACATCCCGGGCGCTATGCACCGGGGCATGCTCGGGCCGCGTGATCAGCACCAGAACCTCCTCGCACAACGGCACACCATCCAGCCCGGCCAAGCTCGGCGGGCCATCGACCAGGGCCGCGTCCAGGCGATGCGCCAGCAGCCCTTCGAGCAACTCACCGCTGGGCGCCGCCCGCACCTGCAGGTTCACCGCTGGGTAGGCCTGGTGATAGCGGGCGAGCAAGGTCGGCAGATGAATCGCCGCGGTGCTGTACATGGTGCCGAGGGTGAAATCACCGGCTGGCTGGCCGCCCTGCACTGCGGCCATGGCCTCGTCACGCAGGGCGGATAGGCGATCGGCGTAATCGAGCAGCACCTTGCCCGCCGGCGACAGCTGCAAGCGCTGGCGCTCGCGCAGGAACAACTCCACACCCAACTGCTCCTCCAGCTGGCGCAAGCGGGTCGACAGGTTCGACGGCACCCGGTGCAAGCGTTCGGCGGCCCGGGTCACCGACCCCTCTTGCGCGACGGCCTGGAAAATGCGCAGTTGGCTGAACTCCATTACCTTCTCCAAAACAGAACAACTTTATCATCATTATTCAATTTTTTTGAAAGTCAATCCGCCCTACCCTGCCACCCATCGCGTCTTTTGGTGCAGGAGTCTTCGCATGTCCCCCCTCGTACAACTGCTGGCCAGCGCCGTGGCCCTGATGATGGCCATGGGCATCGGCCGCTTCGCCCTGACCCCGCAACTGCCGCGCTTGATCGCCGAAGGCCAGATCGACCTGACGGCGGGCGGCCTGGTGGCTGCCGCCAACTACCTGGGCTACTTTCTCGGCGCGGTGGACGGCATGTTCGCCCGCCGCCCGGCCCAGGTCCGCCTGCGCCTGCATGCCGGCCTGTGGCTGTGCGTGCTGCTGACCCTCGCCTCGTGGGCGGCACAGGGTTTCTGGAGCCACCTGTTGCTGCGCTTCGGGACCGGTGTGGCCAGCGCCTGGGTACTGGTGATGATCACCAGCCTCAGCCAGCAACTGGCCGCCACCCACGCTCGCCCTCGCCTGGGAGCGCTGGTGTTCGCCGGGCCCGGCATCGGCATCGCTGTCACCGGCTTGCTCGCCCTGGGGGCCCACCTGATGGGCCTAGGGTCAGCGACGCTGTGGCTGATCTATGCGCTGGCCGCCCTGGTGATGTTGTTGGCCGTGCTGCCGTGGTTGCCCCGGATGCAACCGACCACGGCGGTTCCGGCCGTACCCCAGGACGGCACCACCCAGCCGGGCATCGCGCGATTGGGGTTGGTCTATGGGCTATATGGCATCGGCTATATCCTGCCGGCGACCTTCCTGTCGCAGATGGCCAGCCAGCAGTTCCACGGTCAGTGGCAGGCCGATCTGTTCTGGCCAGCGTTCGGCCTGGCGGCTGCGTTGGGGGTAGTGCTGGTCAGCGTGCGACGCCCAGCCCGCACGTCCCATTGGCTGAGCGCGACGCTCTGGTTGCAGGGGCTGGGGGTACTGGCCTGCCTGTTGGGCAACGGGTTCGGCCTGGCCCTGGGCGTGCTGTTGTGCGGGGCGCCGTTCCTGGCCTGCATGCAGCTGGTGATGCGGCGTTCGCAGGAGCTGGCGCCCCACGCCACCCAGCGCAACGCCGGGCTACTCACTGCCTGCTTCGCCCTCGGCCAGCTCAGCGGGCCGCTGCTGGCGGCCGTGAGCAACCATTACGGTGCGAGCCTGCAGCCTGCCTTGCTGCTCGCTGCAGGTGGGTTGGGTGTCGCCGGGGGGTTGGTGTTGGTTGGCGAACATGGGGGGCGGCTTCAGCCGGTCGGGCGTTGTACTTCGACTTGACGGCGCCGGGGCTGCGCTGCAGCCCTTTCGCGGCGCAAGGCCGCTCCTACAGGGCGGCGCGGCTGCGCCTGTTCAGCCGACCAGCTTGCGCAATTGCTGGCGCACCCAAGGCTCGGCGCTGACGAGGATGACCCCGCACAACACCATCACCGCGCCCAGTACGAAGTTCAGGCTGAGCGGTTCACCCAGCAACACCACACCAAAGGTCACGCCGAACAGCGGCGTGATGAAGGAGAACACCGCAAGGTTCGATGCCAGGTACTTGCGCAGCAGCCAGAACCAGGTCAGGTAGCTGATGAACGACACCACGATGGCCTGGAACAGCACACTGCCCGCTGCCAAGGGCGTGAAGGCGACCATGCCCACCTGCCCACTGATCACGGCGATCAACAGCAACCCGACGAAGCCCACCAGCAATTGGTAGAACAAGGTCAGGTCGGCAGGCGCCTCCGACAACCGCGACCCGCGCACCACCACTGTGGTCGCGCCCCAGGCCAGGCCCGCCAGTACACCGAAGGCATCGCCGAGCAGCACCCGGCCATCGAGCTGGTCCCACGACAAGCCACCGGCAAAGGCCATGGCAATGCCGCCGAACGACAGCAGGATGCCCAGCCACTGCAACAGCCGCAGCCGCTCGCTCGGCAACATGAAATGCAGCCCCAGGGCGGTGAACACCGGTGCGGTGTAGAGGAACACCGACATGTGCGCTGCGGATGTCAGCTTCAGGCCTTCGGCGATGAACAAGAATTCCAGGCCGAACAATACGCCCGACAGCAAGCCCGCCCGCCAGGTGCTGCCCACCATGCTCCAGCCACCCCGCCAGCACACCAGGATCCCCACCAGTACCGCGGCGATCCCTGAACGCAGGGCCGCTTGCATCACCGGTGCGATATCGCTGGCAGCCCATTTGATCATCACCTGCTGGCTGCCCCAGATCAGGCACAGCACCAGCATCACCTGCAGGGCGAAGGCATCGGTGTTCTTGCGGGCCGCGCTCATGGGCGGCCCCCTTGGCGTATCGATGGCATGGGCACGGTCTCGACGATGGCAGACAAGCGCCGATTATCGGGTTTGCAGCCTTCCCCGCGCCAGCCTCAAAACGACCTCAGGCGATCTGAGCTTTTGCCGCCACCTGTTCGAACGTCGTCTCGTCCAGGGCATCGTCCTGCTCGTCCAACACCTGGCGCGGGTGCTCGAAGCCAGGGATGCTGCTGTCGATCAGGCTGAGCAGGCGCGAACCACGCTCGGTGAGGACGAAGTTCTCGCCGTTGCCGCCGTCCTCTTCCGGCCGGCTTTCGATGAAGCCACGCTCGAAGAGGATCTTCTCGTATTCGCAGGCACGGGTCTTCAAATGGTCCAGGTCGCCCACCGGCTGGCCGGTGGCGGCCAGCGCCGCCGCATGCTGCTCGGCATAGGGCCGTGGCGTGAAGCTGTGGCCGGCGCTGTTTTGCACTTCATGCAACAGACGCTCGATCAAGTCCCAGTCGTAGGTGCTCATGGAGGTGGCCTCCTGCTGTGAACGGTTGGGGTACACAGCATGGGACCGAAAGGCAGTGCGGGGTGTTCCAAGTGAAAATCGGCAACAGGCTGCCGTTATCGGCCTGAACTTCCAGGCGCCACACTTTTCAACCGCATATACCCTTGCTGGAGATCGAACGGATGAAACGGTTACTGCCCCTGGCCTGTGCCAGCGCCCTGTTGTACGCCCTGCCCAGCTGGGCCTGCACACCGGAGGAAGCCACCCAGAAACGAGAGGAACTGGCCGGGCTGGTCACCCAGCTGACCGAGCAGGATCCGCAGAAGGCCAAGGAGATCAACGAGGAATTGCAGGGCATGGACCTGGGCACGGCCAGCAAGGACCTGCCGGACAAATGCCAGTTGATTGACAAGCGGATCAAGGAATTGAAGGAAGCGGAAACCAAGGCGGACTAGAGCACTGCCTTCAGGGCTGCTTTGCAGCCCTGAAACCAGGCCGCCAGAACATCACTCAGCCTTCGGTGCCCGCTTCTTCAACGGCGCCATACCATCGGCACTGGCCAGAGGCGCCTTGGCCTTGGGCTTGGCAGCCGGCTTGCGCTTGGCGGTAGCGCCCTTCTTCTCGGCGGCCTTCTTCTCGACCTTTTTCTTCTTGGTGCCAGCCGCCTTGCCGGAGGCCTTGACCTTTTTCGGCCCGTTGTAGGTGCCCTTGACCTCCTTGATGACCCGGCGCTCGAACTGCTGCTTGAGGTAGCGCTCGATGCTCGACATCAGGTTCCAGTCGTTGTGGCAGATCAGCGAGATCGCCAGGCCTTCGGCGCCGGCACGACCGGTACGTCCGATACGGTGCACGTACTCGTCGCCACTGCGCGGCATGTCGAAGTTGATCACCAAGTCCAGACCGTCGATGTCCAGGCCGCGGGCGGCCACGTCGGTGGCGACCAGCACCTTGGAGCCGCCCTGCTTGAAGCGATCGATGGCTAGCTTGCGGTCCTTCTGGTCCTTTTCGCCGTGCAGCACGAACGCCTTCACATCCTTGGCCACCAGATGACCGTAGATGCGGTCGGCCAGAGCCCGGGTATTGGTGAAGATGATCGCCTTCTGGTAGGTCTCGTTGGCCAGCAGCCACTGGACGATCTGCTCTTTGTGCTGGTCATGGTCGGCAGTGATGATCTGCTGGCGGGTGCCTTCGGACAGCTGCGAGACGCTGTTGAGCATCAGGTGCTCGGGGTCCTTGAGCACCTTACCGATGATGTCGCGCAGCGCCGCGCCACCGGTGGTGGCCGAGAACAGCAGGGTCTGCTCGCGGTTCTCGCACTCCTTGCACAGGCGCTCCATGTCTTCGGCGAAGCCCATGTCGAGCATGCGGTCGGCTTCGTCCAGCACCAGAACCTGGACGTGGGAGAGGTCCAGGTTACCGGCGTTCAGGTGTTCCAGCAGACGGCCCGGGGTGCCGATCAGGATGTCCGGAACCTTGCGCAGCAGTGCGGCCTGCTCCTTGAAGTCCTCGCCGCCAGTGACCAGCCCGGACTTTACGTAGGTGAACTGGGAAAAACGCTGCACTTCCTTGAGGGTCTGCTGGGCCAACTCGCGGGTTGGCAACAGGATCAGTGCCCGGATCTCCACGCGACGCTGGCGCAGGTCGACCAGGCGGTTGAGCAGCGGCAGCACGAAGGCGGCGGTCTTGCCGCTGCCGGTCTGCGCGGTCACCCGCAGGTCACGCCCTTGCAGGGCCAGGGGAATGGCCGCCGCCTGCACCGGGGTCGGCTCGACAAAGTTCAGCTCGGCCACGGCTTTGAGCAGGCGTTCGTGCAGGGCGAATTGGGAAAACACGGGTGTACCTCGGGCAGTCGCTGGAAATTCAAGTTGCATAGGGTAACGTTTTCCGTGACGGACGCCGAATTTCTTTTGGCACCTTGGCGCCAATCCGCGTTCTAATGGGCCTTCGTTTTCGCAATACAGACCCGTCTAACCCTCATGGATATCCAACGACTCTGGAAAGACGCCCTGGACCTCTGGGGCACCCTCGACCAACACCCCATGCTGCACGCCGCCCTGGGCCTGGTGGTCCTGCTGGTCATTTCCCTGCTCATCGGCCGCCTGGCCCGCTTCATGGTGCTGCATGCCAGCCGCCTGCTGGCCCGCCAGCAACCGCTCAAGTGGCTCGACGACCTGCGCCACAACAAGGTCTTCCACCGCCTGGCCCAGACCACGCCCTCACTGGTGATCCAGTTCGGCCTGAAGCTGGTGCCGGAGCTGGGCGAAACCGCCCAGCACTTCCTCGGCAACGTGGCCCTGGCCTTCACCCTGCTGTTCATGACCATGGCCCTGTCGTGCCTGCTCGATGCCCTGCTGGACATCTACGCCCGCACCGAGCACGCCCGCACGCGCTCGATCAAGGGCTACGTGCAGCTGGCCAAGATGATGCTGTGGATCTTCGCCGCCATCGTCATCGTCGCCACCCTCATCGACCGCTCGCCGCTGTTGCTGCTCTCGGGCCTGGGTGCCATGTCGGCCGTGCTGCTGTTGGTCTACAAGGACACCTTGCTGTCGTTCGTCGCCAGCGTGCAGTTGACCAGCAACGACATGCTGCACGTCGGCGACTGGATCGAGATGCCCCAGGTCGGCGCCGACGGCGACGTGGTGGACATCACCCTGCACACGGTCAAGGTACAGAACTTCGACAAGACCATCGTCTCCATCCCCACCTGGCGCCTGATGAGCGAGTCGTTCCGCAACTGGCGCGGCATGCAGCAGTCCGGCGGGCGGCGCATCAAGCGCAGCCTGTTCATCGACGCCGCCGGCGTGCGCTTCCTCACCGCCGAAGAAGAGCAGCGCCTGGGCCAGGTCCGCCTGCTGGGCGACTACCTGAAACAAAAGCGCCAGGAGCTGAGCACCTGGAACGAAGCCCTGGGACCTGTGGCCGAACTCGCCGCCAACCGCCGCAAGCTGACCAACATCGGCACCTTCCGCGCCTTCGCCCTGGCCTACCTGAAGAACCACCCCGACGTGCAGCAAGGCATGACCTGCATGGTCCGCCAGATGCAGACCACGGCCGAGGGCGTGCCGCTGGAGATCTACTGCTTCACCACCACCACCGCATGGGCCGAGTACGAACGCATCCAGGGCGATATCTTCGACTACCTGCTGGCGGTGTTGCCCGAGTTCGGCTTGAGCCTGTACCAGCAACCCAGCGGCAATGACATGCGTATCGGGCTTGCCGCCAGGCCTCTGGCCACTCACGAGCCGAAACGGTTGAGCGAGCTGAGCGAGGCCTAGCCGTTTTCAACCGAAGGTCATCTCGAAAGGCTGCGCGCTCTTTCTGATGGCCAGGGCAACTTCTGGTGCCCGCTCCACCAGCGCCTGCTGGTGGAGCAATGTTCCCTCTACGGCCTGAAGGATTTCACATATTCGTCCACCTGGATCTTCGACACGGCAACGTTTACCGAATTCGAGCAAGTAAAGGCGGGATGCGAACATGGATTTCTGGTTGTTCAATGTCAGCGCCAAGGCATCATCCGGCAGATAAGCCGTGGTGTTGACGATGTCATAGGCTGGAGCCAACACGGCATCGTTGGCATCTGGCGTGCTGTAGAGCAACCCGAAGTTCTTGAGGTGGGCATCGCCATTGCCAACGATGCAACTCAACGCAACGATATCGAACAACCTGTGCAAGCTATCGACCTGCGTCTCCACTGCCCCAAAGACCTCGATGGCCTTGGCGATCTGTTCATAGCTCTTGCTGTACTTCTGCTCCGTGCCCACCCCCATGAGCACTGCCATGTCTTCGAAGCCCAGCGGGTTCAGCTCGGCGTCCCGGTCGAACCGCCGCATGACAAACATTTTCATGTCCTTCGACAAATAGAAGGGCGGCGTAGAAATACCCGCAGCGCTGGCAATCGACATGCACAGGTACTCATTGATGGCCAGGTGGGGAAAAGCGTCCCGACCACTTTTTATTATCAGTTCCGAAGTGAGCGCGGTGGCCTTGAGCGGCGTATCGACCAACTCCGGAACCAGCACCTTTGGCTGAACACCTGAAATACCGGAGCGCAGAATGTACCGATGCACCAATTCACTGAACAGGTCCTGTGCGCCATCCCAAGCCAGAATTTCTTCCAATCGCTCGCCCTTGGCTCCAGGCACCTGCTGGTCCAACAACCGCTCTACCTCCGGAGCGCTCACCGACACCCGGCCAACCGGCGAATTGCTGCCGGAAATGGCCAACAACAGCATGGGGTCGACTTTGACCAACTTCGCCAGCCTGAACTTCAACTGCTCCAGCAAAAAACCTTCCGGCAGGTTCATCTGAAACAACGGATGCAATTCGCGCTGGAAATAGTCCAGGCGCCTCGGCGGCATGGTCAAGCTGACGCAGCGAGAGGGCTCGATGCCGTCGTATCGAAAAACATAGTCACCGGCCATTTCCCGGAAAACTCGACCGCTTGGCCCAAGTGGCGTGGAGACCTGCAATTCTGCATTCACGCGAAGACATCCCCAAGTTCATCGAGCGTGGGCATTCGCCTGGGCACAACCTCCAGCTCACACCCCAACGCACTCAAGGCTCGACAGTAATAGGACATCGCGACGGTAAGCGAACCCTTTTCAATTTCACCAAGTTTCTGCCGGGTGATACCGATACGTTGGGCAAGCTCGACCTTGGACCATCCGCGATGTTTGCGCAGGGTTTCGATGCTGCGTCCGATTCGCTCAGCAATCAAGGCGTCACTCATGTCACGCTAACCTTACAAATGATGACAAATGTAATGTATACATAACAAAAGAGGGTTTCCACTGGTCGTTATGTCCGGCTGCCCAACGGTAGGGGCCGGCGACTACCCAACCGGCTCATCCACACCGACGCCACGATGATCGCCCCGCCTACGAACAGCCGCCCCAGCGGCTCGTCCTGGTTCCAGATCAGCAGGTTCAGCAACAACCCCACCGGCACGTGCAGGTTGTTCATCACCGCCAACGTGGCCCCCGGGACCAGGCACGCGCCCTTGTTCCACCAGTACAGCCCCAACGCCGTCGGGACCAGCCCCAGGAACAACAGCACCAGCCATTGTGTGTCGGTCGCTGGCAAGTGCTGGTAGTTGCCGAACAACAGGAAGGCGGGCAGCACGACGATCAGGGCGCCCAGGTAGAAATAGCCAAAGCGCCGGTAGTGCGGCAGGTCGCTGGGGTGCCGAGCCACCAAGTGGCGATACATGACTTGGCCTGCTGCATAGGTGAAGTTGGCCAGTTGCAGCAACAGGAAGCCCATGAAGAAGTCACCGCTGATGCTGTCGAAGCGGATCACCGCAGCGCCCGCCACGGCCACCAGGGCGGCCAGCAGCGCCCAGAAGTTGAAGCGGCGGTTCAGGGCGTCTTCGATCAGGGTCACGTGCAAGGGCGTGAGAATGGTGAACAGCAGCACCTCCGGCACCGTCAGCACGCGGAAGCTCAGGTACAGGCACACGTAGGTGATGCCGTACTGCAACGCCCCGATCAGCAGCATCGCGCGCATGAAGCGTGGCTCCACCTGGCGCCAGCGGGTCAGCGGCAGGAACACCAGCAAGGCCAGCACCACGCGCGCCAGCACTGCGAAGTAGCTGTCGACGTTGCCGGCCAGGTAGACGCCGATCAGGTTGAAGGAAAACGCCTGGATCAGCGCGACGATTATCAGGTAGCCCATGGTTGCCTCTTGAGTATCAAGGCGGCGACCTTAGCGGGTTGAGCCGAAGCAGTTCAACCATGCGCAGTGTAGGGGCAGTGCCAACCCATTCGCGGGTAAACCCGCTCCCACAGGTTGCGGGAGCGGGCTTGCCGTGAACAGGTCAGTCCTGCATGGCGAAAAAACGAACATAAAAAAGCCCGGCCATCAGGCCGGGCAGGTACACCCAAAGGAGCAACAGGGTGTCAGGGGGTTGGGAATGCGTTGCGCGTCAGGCCACCGCGGCCAGCCTGGCCTTGGCCTGGTTCAGGCCTTTCTCGTGGAACTCGCTGCTGATGTTCAGGCCTTCGGCGTGGATGAAATCCACCTCATGAATGCCGATGAAAGCCATCACCTGGCGCAGATAGGGTTCCTGGTGGTCGCTGGTGGCACCGGCGTGGATGCCGCCACGGGCAGTCAGGACAATGGCGCGCTTACCGGTCAGCAGGCCTTGCGGGCCGGTCGGGGTGTACTTGAAGGTGATGCCGGCGCGCAGCACGTGGTCCAGCCAGGCCTTGAGGGTGCTGGGGATGGTGAAGTTGTACATCGGCGCCGCCATCACCAGCACGTCGGCCGCGAGCAACTCCTCGGTCAGTTCATTGGACCGCTCCAGTGCATCCACTTCTGCGGCGCTGCGCTGCTCTTCAGGCTTCATCCAGCCGCCGAGCAGGTTGGCATCCAGGTGCGGCACAGGGCTCACCGCCAGGTCGCGCAGCTTGATCTCGTCGCCCGGATGGGCCGCTTGCCACTGCAGGATGAAATCCTGGGTCAGCTGGCGGGAAACGGAATCCTGCTGGCGGGCGCTGCTTTCGATGATCAATACGCGGGACATGGAAGCCTCCATCGGCGAACAAAGGGTTGCGATTCGATGGAGGTGAGATTAAAACTTGACCTATCGATAAAAAAGCGTAAAAAGTGGGTGAAATCTATCGACTATTCCGTTTATTCGGCTTTGCAGTTCACCGCGATGCGCAGCTTGATGATCTGGCGGTTGAACTTGGCGGTGACGTCCACGCTTTTGCCCGCCGGTACATTCACCCGGCGCACCCGCGGCGCCTCGGGGCCGTTGCGGAAGGTCACCTTGCAAGCCGCCGGGACTTGCCCGTAGTTGTTCAAGGTGATGCTACCGATGTCGTAGGCCGTGTCGTAGGTGGTGTAGTCCAGCTTGACGCCGGCCAGTTCCTTCTCCACCTCGATGGGGTAGGCCATGGCCCCCAGGGGCAGGCACAGCAGCAATGCCGCACAAGATTTCTTCATTGGGCGCTCTCCTTGGAAGAGCGCAGCTTAGGACAACAGGAGCCGAAGATGAAAGCGCCACGCGTAACCCTGGATCAGTGGCGAACCCTCCAGGCAGTGGTCGACCACGGCGGGTTCGCCCAGGCCGCCGAAGCCCTGCACCGCTCGCAATCGTCGGTCAGCTACACCGTGGCGCGCATGCAGGAGCAGCTGGGCGTGCCGCTGCTGCGCATCGATGGGCGCAAGGCGGTGCTCACCGAAGCCGGCAATGTGCTACTGCGCCGTTCACGCCATCTGGTCAAGCAGGCCAGCCAGCTCGAGGACCTGGCCCACCACATGGAGCAAGGCTGGGAGGCCGAGGTGCGCGTGGTGGTCGATGCCGCCTACCCCAGCGCCCGCCTGGTCAGGGCGCTGAGCGCCTTCATGCCGCAAAGCCGCGGGTGTCGGGTACGCCTGCGCGAGGAGGTGTTGTCCGGCGTCGAGGAAGTGCTGCACGAAGGCATTGCCGACCTTGCCATCAGCAGCTACAGCATCGGCGGCTACCTGGGCGCCGAACTGAGCTCGGTGGAATTCATCGCCGTCGCCCACCCCGAGCACAGCCTGCACCGCCTGGGCCGGGAAATCACCTTCCAGGACCTGGAAAGCCAGTTGCAGGTGGTGATCCGCGACTCCGGCCGTGCCCAACCGCGGGATGTCGGCTGGCTCGGCGCCGAGCAGCGCTGGACGGTCGGCAGCCTGGGTACCGCCGCCACCTTCGTCAGCAGCGGCCTGGGCTTTGCCTGGCTGCCCCGGCACATGATCGAGCGCGAGCTGCGCGACGGCGTGCTCAAGCCGCTGCCGCTGGATCAAGGTGGCAGCCGTCACCCACTGTTCTACCTTTATTCGAACAAGGACAAGACCTTGGGTCCGGCCACGCAGATTCTCATCGAGCTGCTGCGCAATTTCGACACAGCGCCATTGGACGTGCCCTTCGCAGCCCCCCCGCAAGCCTGAGAGGACCGCGCCCATGGCCTATTTCGAGCACGAAGGATGCACGCTGCACTACGAGGAATACGGCCAGGGCGAACCCCTGGTGCTGCTGCATGGCCTGGGCTCGAGCTGCCAGGACTGGGAACTGCAAGTCCCGGTGTTGAGCCGCCATTACCGGGTGATCCTGATGGATATCCGCGGTCATGGCCGCTCCGACAAACCTCGCGACGGCTACCAGATCGCGACCTTCAGTGCCGACCTGCTGGCCCTGCTGGAGCACCTGCAGACCGGCCCGGTGCACGTCGTCGGCCTGTCCATGGGTGGCATGGTGGGTTTTCAGTTCGCCGTCGACCACCCCGCCTGGCTACGCAGCCTGTGCATCGTCAACAGCGCCCCTGAAGTCCGACGCAACTCGATCGCTCACTGGATCTGGTGGATCAAACGCTGGAGCCTGGCGCGCATCCTCAGTGTCGAGACGATCGGCAAGGGCTTGGCCGAGCGGCTGTTCCCCAAGCCAGAACAAACCGAACTGCGCCACAAGATGGCCCAGCGCTGGGCGCGCAACGACAAGCGCGCCTACCTGCGCAGCTTCGATGCCATCGTCGACTGGGGTGTGCAGGCGCGCATCGGGCAGATCCGCTGCCCGACCCTGGTGATCGCCGCCGACCACGATTACACCCCGATACAACTCAAGGAACGCTATGTCGCCCTGATGCCCCAGGCGACACTGGCGGTGATCACCGATTCCCGGCACGCTACTCCCCTCGACCAACCCGAGGTCTTCAACCAGACCCTGCTGCACTTCCTCGCAGCAGCTTCCACTTCTCAAGGATCTTTGAGCCCATGCTGAAAAAACTCCTGCTCACCGCCTGCTCGGTCGCCTTCGCCACCAGCGTCATGGCTTCGGACAAGACCCCTCACGTCGTGCTGGACACCAGCTTCGGCCAGGTCGAGATCGAGCTGAACGCCGAAAAGGCGCCGATCAGCACGAAGAACTTCCTCGAATACGTCGACAGCGGCTTCTACAACAACACCATCTTCCACCGCGTGATCCCAGGCTTCATGGCCCAGGGCGGCGGCTTCACCGACCAGATGGTGCAAAAGCCGACCCGCGACCCGATCCGCAACGAGGCCAGCAACGGCCTGGCCAACACGCGCGGCACCCTGGCCATGGCGCGTACCTCCGACCCGAACTCGGCCACCAGCCAGTTCTTCATCAACGTGGCCGATAATGATTTCCTCAACCCAGGCCGCGACCGTGGCTACGCGGTGTTCGGCAAGGTGACCAAGGGTATGGAGGTGGTCGACCAGATCGTCAACTCGCCTACCACCATCAAGCAAGGCATGCGCGATGTACCGGCGGACCCGGTGTACATCAAGTCCGCCAAACGCATCGACTGATCGCAGGTCTCACAAGGATGTGAACCCGCCTTGAGGTCGGATGGAACAGGAGTGTGTCCACCATGTTGTACCGCCGCTTCGAACAGCTGATCGACATTTTCCGCGAGGCGCCCAGCGACGCGCCGCCAAGCCAGGTATGGCCGTTCTACCTGTATTACCTGCGCCAGGTCTGGCCCAGCTTCATCGCCCTGCTGGTGGTCGGCCTGGTGGCCGCGCTGATCGAGGTGGCCATGTTCAGCTACCTGAGCCGGATCATCGACCTGGCCCAGGCCACGCCGGGCACCGAGTTCTTCAGCCGGCACAGCGGCGAGTTGGCCTGGATGCTGGTGGTCATCCTGGTGCTGCGGCCGGTGTTCTTCGGCCTGCACGACCTGCTGGTGCACCAGACCATCAGCCCGGGCATGACCAGCCTGATCCGTTGGCAGAACCACACCTACGTGCTCAAGCAGAGCCTGAATTTCTTCCAGAGCGACTTCGCCGGGCGCATCGCCCAGCGCATCATGCAGACCGGCAACTCCCTGCGCGACTCGGCGGTACAGGCCGTGGACGCACTCTGGCACGTGCTCATCTACGCCATCAGCTCCCTGGTACTGTTCGCCGAGGCCGACTGGCGGCTGATGCTGCCATTGCTGGCCTGGATCGCCTGCTACATCGCCGCGCTCTATTACTTCGTACCCCGGGTCAAGGAACGCTCGGTGATTTCCTCCGACGCCCGCTCCAAGCTGATGGGGCGCATCGTCGATGGCTACACCAACATCGCCACCCTCAAGCTGTTCGCCCATACCGACTACGAACAGCAGTACGCCCGTGAGGCGATCAGCGAGCAGACCGAGAAAACCCAGCTGGCCTCGCGGGTGGTCACCAGCATGGACGTGGTCATCACCGGCCTCAACGGCCTGTTGGTGGTGGGCACCACGGGCCTGGCCCTGTGGCTGTGGAGCCAGTCGCTGATCACCGTTGGCGCCATCGCGCTGGCCACGGGCCTGGTGATCCGCATCATCAATATGTCCGGCTGGATCATGTGGGTGGTCAATGGCATCTTCGAGAACATCGGCATGGTCCAGGACGGCCTGCAGACCATCGCCCAGCCGGTCAGCGTCACCGACAAGCCTGGCGCCCCGGCACTGCAGGTCAGCCGTGGCGCGGTGCACTTCGACCATGTGGACTTTCACTACGGCAAGGGCAACAAGGTCATCGACGGCCTGGACCTGGACATCCGCCCCGGCGAGAAGATCGGCCTGATCGGCCCTTCCGGCGCCGGCAAGTCGACCCTGGTCAACCTGTTGCTGCGTCTGTACGACGTGGACAGCGGGCGCATCCTCATCGACGGCCAGGACATCGCCGAGGTCAACCAGGCCAGCCTGCGCGCGCAGATCGGCATGATCACCCAGGACACCTCGCTGCTGCATCGCTCGATCCGTGACAACCTGCTATATGGCCGGCCGGATGCCAGCGAGGCGCAAGTCTGGGAGGCCGTGCGCCAGGCCCGGGCCGACGAGTTCATCCCCCAGCTCTCCGACGCCCAGGGGCGCACTGGGTTCGATGCCCATGTGGGCGAGCGCGGCGTCAAGCTCTCCGGTGGCCAGCGCCAGCGCATCGCCATTGCCCGGGTGCTGCTCAAGAACGCGCCGATCCTGATCATGGACGAAGCCACCTCGGCGCTGGATTCGGAAGTCGAGGCGGCGATCCAGGAGAGCCTGGAGACCTTGATGCAAGGCAAGACGGTGATCGCCATCGCCCACCGCCTGTCCACCATCGCCCGTATGGACCGGCTGGTGGTGCTGGACCAAGGGCGCATCGTCGAAAGCGGTACCCATGCCGAGCTGCTGGCCGAGCGCGGGTTGTATGCGCGGTTGTGGCATCACCAGACCGGTGGCTTCGTCGGGGTGGATTGACCGCTCCATCGCGCAACAGCCATCGCGGGACAAGCCCGCTCCCACAGGCTCAGCGCCATCCGCCAGAAGGGTGGTGAACCTGTGGGAGCGGGCTTGTCCCGCGATTGGGCCCGCTCAGGCCCTCCGGTAAGGCAACATCTCCCGCGCCTGCTCGGCATAGGCCCTCACCCCTGCCCGCTCCTGCTCGAGGAAATCCCCCACTGCCCGACGCAACCCCGGGTGCAGCAGGTAATGCCACGACCGGGTCAGTACCGGCTCGAAGCCACGGATCAGCTTGTGCTCGCCCTGGGCCCCGGCATCGAACCGCTGCAGCCCTTCTTCAATGGCGAACGTCATGCCCTGGTAGAAACAGGTTTCGAAATGCAGCCGGTCGAATTCATCCAGGCAACCCCAGTAGCGCCCATACAGGCTGTCATCACCGACCAGGCTCAGGGCCATGGCCACCTCGCGCCCGTGCTGGTGGGCCACCACCACCCGCACGGCCTCGGGCATGCGCTCGGCCAGCAGGCTGAAGAATTCGCGGGTCAGATAGGGCGTACGGCGCCGCACCGCATAGGTGTTGGCATAGCACAGGTAGACGAAGTCCCACTGCGCCTCGCTCAGTTCCTCACCGCGCAACCAGCGGAAGTCGATCCCCTGCCCGGCCACCTGCTCGCGCTCCTTGCGCATCTGCTTGCGCTTGCGGGAACTCAGGGTATCGAGGAAATCCTGGAAGTCGCGGTAACCGCGGTTATGCCAGTGGAACTGGCAACCCAGGCGCTCCATCCACCCTGGCAAGCCGGCAATGCGCTCGTCGAGGGCGCTGTCGGTGAAGTTGATGTGCGCACCGGAGAGCTCACCCTTGCCCAGGTACTCGGGAATGGCCTGCAGCATGAGCAACCCATCGGCTGGCTCGGCCGCCAGCAGGCGCGGACCGCTCACCGGGCTGAACGGCACCGCGCCGAGCAGCTTGGGGTAGTAGCGGATGCCCGCGCGTTCGCAGGCATCGGCCCAGCCATGATCGAACACGTACTCACCGAAGGAGTGCCATTTGCGGTAGGCAGGCAGCACTGCACGCACCTGCCCATCGCGTTCCAGCACCAGATGCTCGGCCGCCCAGCCGGTCGCGGGCGCGACGCTGCCGCTGTCCTCCAAAGCACTGAGGAAGGCGTGGCGCAGGAACGGCTGGCCGCAAGGCACCAGGGCATCCCAGGTCGCCGCCGGCAGGTCACGTAGATGGGCAAGGCTGTACAGGCTGGTCACGATGTCGACTCACAGGCCAGGAAGTGGCCAGTATCCCCAAGTGGGTCGCGACACTCAAATGAACGCGCACACTCAATCTCGCTTAACCGCAGTGCCATCAAATAGACATTATTCTGTCATTCCTCCCCGCAATACTGGCGCCTGTTTTTCGGAACCCCGGCAACCCCTCTAGCCAGGGCCTTTCCGAAGGCATGCCAACTAAGGGGCAGGCGCAAGAGCCTCCCCAACTTTTTCCAACAGGGAGAACCTTATGCGTCTTGTTTCTACACTTACCGGAGTAAGCCTCACCGGCATGATGCTGGCACTGAGCGCTCCGGCCAGTGCTGCAGTCGACGCCAAGCTGCTCGAGATGCTCCGCGCCAACGGCTCGATCAACCAGGCGCAGTACAACGAACTGCAGGCCGATCTGGCCAAGGAAACCAAGGAAAAGGCAGAGCAGAAGGCCCAGGCCGACCGCCTGAGCTCCTTCGAGCAGAAAGTGGCATGGGCCGCCAAGACCCAGATCAAGGGCGACGTACGCCTGCGCTACGAAGACGTCAACGTCGACAACCCCAACAGCCGCAGCGGCAACCAGGACCGCGAGCGCGTCCGTGCCCGCGTCGGCTTCTACAGCCAGATCAACCCGCAGGTCGACGCCGGCATCCGCGTTGCCACCGGCAGCAGTTCCGATGCCCGCTCCACCAACCAGAGCCTGGACAACTACTTCGACAAGAAGTCGCTGTGGGTAGACCTGGCCTACCTCGACTGGCACCCGACCGCCGTGCCGAACCTGCACCTGATCGGCGGCAAGATGCCTCAGCCTTGGGTGAGCATGGGCGACATCATCTGGGACAGCGACATCAACCCCGAAGGCGTGGCCGTCACCTACAAGACCGACCTGGGCGGCGCTGAGCTGTTCGGCAGCGCCGGCCACTACAACCTCAAGGACAACGTGGACGGCGACGGCGTGCAGTTCAAGCACGACGCCCAGCTGTACCACGGCCAGTTGGGCGCACGCTTCGATGCGGCCGACACCGTCAAGGTCACCGTGGGTACCAGCATCTACGGCTATGACAACGACAAGGAATCGGCTGCCCTGCGCGCCTTCGGCAACACCACCAACGAGTTCAACCTGGTGGAGGGCTTCGGCCAGGTGGACTTCACCGGCTTCGCCATCCCGCTGTCGGCCTACGGCCAGTACGTGAAGAACACCGAGAGCACCGACGGCGAAGACAAGGCCTGGCTGGCCGGCCTGAAGACCAAGCTCGGCGCCTGGAGCCTGGACTACAACTACCGCGACGTGCAGCGCAACGCGGTGGTCAGCGCCTTCACCGACTCCGACTTCGGTGCCGGCTTCACCGGTTCGCGCGGTCACAAGTTCAAGGTTGGCTACGAGATCGACAAGAACTTCTCGCTGGGCGCGGCCTACCTGATGGCCAAGACCGACCTCTCCCAGCTGCCGAACAGCAACGCCGACGTCGACACCCTGCAGGTCGACCTGGAAGCCAAGTTCTAAGCGCAAGCTCCCCTGCGTCACTCAGGCGGGAAGTGCCGACCCCATCCGGCGCTTCCCGCTTTTTTTTGCCTGCTGCAAATGCATTGGCCCAATCGCCGGCAAGCCGGCTCCCACAGGATCGTGACAATCCTGTGGGAGCCGGCTTGCCGGCGATTGGGCCAACGCAGACGCTACAAGGATCAGCGCTTGCGCAGGATCACACTACCGATCGAATACCCCGCACCAAATGAGCTCAGCACGCCCAGCGCGCCCTTGGGCAGGTCATCCTGGTACAGGTGGAAGGCAATCACCGAACCCGCCGAACTGGTGTTGGCATAACGGTCCAGAATCACCGGGGCATCGTCCTCGGCTACCTCGCGCCCCAGCAGCTTCTTGACGATCAGGTGGTTCATGCTGAGGTTGGCCTGGTGCAGCCAGAAGCGATTGACGTCGCTCGGTTGCAGGTCGTTTTCTTCCAGGTGCTGGCCGATCAGCTCGGCGACCTTCGGGCAGACCTCCTTGAATACCTTGCGGCCTTCCTGCACGAACAGCTTGTCTGGCGCGTCGATCCCCTCCTCCGCCGCCCGGTTGAGGAAACCGAAGTTGTTGCGGATGTTGTTGGAGAAGCCGGTCCACAGCTTGGTGCTGACGATTTCGAACTGGTGCGCCGAGGTGGCCTGGTCGGCGCGTTCGACCAGTACGGCGGTGGCGGCATCGCCAAAGATGAAGTGGCTGTCGCGGTCACGGAAGTTCAAGTGCCCGGTGCAGATCTCCGGGTTGACCATCAGCACCGCTCGGGCCTGGCCCAGTTGCACGCTGTTGGCGGCGGTCTGGATGCCGAAGGTGGCCGAGGAGCAGGCCACGTTCATGTCGAAGGCGAAGCCTTCTATGCCCAGCGCCTGTTGCACTTCGATGGAGATGGCCGGGTACGGGCGCTGCAGGTTGGAGCAGGCGACGATCACCCCGTCCACATCGGCGGCAGTGCGGCCTGCGCGCTCGAGGGCCTGGCGGGCGGCGGCCACGGCCATTTCACAGAGGATCGACGGCTCGTCGTTGGAGCGCTCCGGCAGGCGCGGCTTCATGCGTTGCGGGTCGAGGATGCCGGCCTTGTCCATGACGAAGCGGCTCTTGATGCCGGAAGCCTTCTCGATGAAGGCCGCGTCGGACAGCGGCGCGGCCTCCAGCTCACCGCGCTCGATGGCGGCGGCGTTGTCCTGGTTGTACTGCTGCGCCCAGGTGTTGAAGGACGCCACCAGTTCTTCGTTGGAAATGCTCTGGGCCGGGGTATACAGGCCGGTGCCGCTGATCACGACGTTATGCACGGTCGTTCCTCTGGTCAGAGGCCATCGCCACGCGGCGCTGGCCGGAAAGGGCAACATAATGGCACTTTAGTACCAATTTATACGCGAGGGCTGTGCCCTCAATCACAAGGCAAGCCCGCACTCTCAGGATAGGCGCTGTCCCTGTAGGAGCGGGCTTGCCTCGCGATGGGCCGCACAGCGGCCCGGATTCCCGCAAGTTTGCCACATTTCCCCAGGTTTAGGCTTCCACCTGGGACCACTGTTTGGACAGACGCTTGTCGGAAACCGGCACCTTGGTACCCAGCTGCTGGGCGAACAACGACACCCGGTATTCCTCCAGCCACCAGCGGTACAGGGTAAGCTGTTCGTCCCGCTTGCCCTCCTGGGCATGCTTGTCGGCGCGAGCCTTGTACTGGGCCCATAGGTTGGCCAGCTCGCCGCTCCACACCCGGTCCTTCTGCACCTGCGAACCGAGCTTCTCCAGGCGCAGCTCCACCGCCTTGAGATAGCGTGGCAGTTCCTTGAACCAGGCCGCGGGCGTCTCGCGTACGAAGCCTGGATATACCAGGTTGGCGAGTTGCTGCTTGATGTCGTTCAGGGCGACTGCCTGGCTCAGGTCGATCTTGCCCTTGAAGCGCTTCTGCAAGCCATGCCACAGCTTGAGCACCTCCAGGGTCTGGCGCGCCAGACGCTCGGCATGCTCGGCCCAGCTGCCGCGCTTGCGCTCGGCCAGCCCGGCGAGCGCTGCACCGTCACGCGGCAACGGCACCTCGCCTTCGAGGATGCAGCTGTCCAGGCTGGCCAGGAGGATATCCTCCACCAACGCCTCGACCCGGCCCAGCTCGCGGTACAACAGGCCCAGCTCGGTCAGCCCCGGCAGCTTGCCGCGCAGGAACTTGGCAGGCTCGGCCAGCTGTTGCAGCAACAACCGCTGCAGCGCACGGCGGTGCTGGAAGTCGGCTTCGGCCTGGGTCGAGAAACGCCCCTCGCGCACGGCCCCAGCCTCTTCCACCAGCGCCGGATACACCGTCAGTGACAGGCCGGCGATCTTCTGCTGGGCGGTTTGCGCCACCTCGGCGAACGCCTTGGCCTGCACCGGCTGCTCGGCTTTCTCGTTGCGCGGCATGGCCAGCGCCGCCTGGCTCGCAGCGGCGAAACGTGCGGTCAGCTCAGCCAGGTCACGGCCTTCGCCAAGGAACTTGCCCTGGCCGTCGACCACCTCGATGTTCATGCGCAGGTGCCCTTCCACCAGCCCGGCCGCTTCGGCCCAGGCGTCGTCCGGCACCCGGGCGCCGGTCATGCGCAGCAGTTCCTGGCCCAGGGCCTGGGGCAAGGCGCCCTGGCCGAAGGTCATGCGGGCCAGGGCCGCCTTGACGAAATCGGGTACTGGCACGAAGTTCTTGCGCAGGGCCTTGGGCAGGTTGCGCACCAGGGCCACGCACTTGGCCTCCAGCAGGCCGGGTACCAGCCACTCCAGGCGCTCACCCGGCAGGCTCGGCAGCAGCGGTGCCGGCACACGCACGGTAACGCCGTCACGGGGGTGGCCCGGCTCGAAGTGGTAGGTCAATGGCAGGCGCAAGTCCCCCACCTGCAGGCTGTCTGGGTATTGCGCAGCGGTCACTTCGCTGGCTTCGCGGGCCAGCACGTCCTCTTCGCGCATGATCAGCAGGTTCGGGTCCTTCTGGCTGTTGACCCGGTACCAGCTGTCGAAGGTCGCACTCTGGTGGATCTCGGCAGGCAGGCGCGCCTCGTAGAAGGCGTACAGGGTTTCCTCGTCGGCCAGGATGTCCCGTCGCCGGGCTTTGGCTTCCAGTTCGTCGAGCTGCTCGAGCAGGCGCTTGTTGGCCGCCAGGCACTTGGCTCGCGACTGGATCTGGCCACCCACCAAGCCGTCACGGATGAACAGCTCGCGGGATACCACCGGGTCGATCGGGCCGAAGTGCACCGGCCGGCGACCGACCAGGATCAGGCCATACAGGGTGATCTGCTCGTAGGCCACCACCTGGCCGCGCTTCTTCTCCCAATGCGGCTCGAAATGGTTCTTCTTGACCAGGTGGCTGGCCAGCGGCTCGATCCACTCCGGTTCGATCTTGGCCACCATACGTGCATAGAGCTTGGTGGTTTCCACAAGCTCTGCGGCCATCACCCACTGTGGGCGCTTGCGGCCGATGCCCGAGGACGGGTGGACCCAGAAGCGCCGCTGGCGCGCACCCTGGTAGTCGCCGTCTTCGGTCTTGTGGCCGATCTGGCTCAACAGGCCACTGAGGATGGCCTTGTGCATACGAGGGAAGTCCGCCGGCTCCTTGTTGACCGCCAACTGCAGGTCGCGGCAGATCAGCGAGAGCTGGCGGTGGGCGTCGCGCCATTCACGCAGGCGCAGGTAGCTGAGGAAGTGCTTGCGGCACCAATTGCGCAGCGGATTGGCGGTCAAGGCCTGGCGCTGCTCCTCGAAGCCTCGCCAAAGGTTGACCAGGGCGGCGAAATCGGAGTCGGCGTCCTTCCACTGGGCATGGGCCTGGTCAGCCGCCTGCTGGCGCTCCGGTGGGCGCTCGCGGGGGTCCTGCACCGACAAGGCACTGGCAACGATCAGCACTTCCTGCAGGCTGCCCTGGCGGGCGCCTTCGAGCAGCATGCGGCCCAGGCGTGGGTCGATCGGCAGGCGTGCCAGCTGACGGCCCAGCGGGGTCAGCTGGTTTTCGCGATTGACCGCCGAGAGCTCCTGCAACAGGTTGAAGCCGTCGCTGATGGCCTTGCCATCCGGCGGCTCGATGAACGGGAAGGCATCGATCGCGCCCAGGCGCAGGTGCAGCATCTGCAGGATCACCGCGGCCAGGTTGGTGCGCAGGATCTCAGGGTCGGTGAACGCCGGTCGGGCGTTGAAGTCTTCTTCGCTGTACAGACGCACACAGATGCCCGGCTCGACCCGCCCGCAACGGCCCTTGCGCTGGTTGGCGCTGGCTTGCGACACCGCTTCGATGGGCAGGCGCTGGACCTTGGCCCGGTAGCTGTAGCGGCTGATGCGCGCGGTACCGGTGTCGATCACGTAGCGGATGCCCGGCACGGTCAGCGACGTTTCGGCAACGTTGGTGGCCAGTACTACCCGGCGCCCGGTATGGAGCTGGAAGATCTTCTGCTGCTCGGCTGGCGTCAGGCGCGCATACAGCGGCAGGATCTCGGTGTGGCGCAACTGGGCCTTGCGCAGGATCTCGGCGGCATCGCGGATCTCCCGCTCGCCCGGCAGGAACACCAGCACGTCACCGGGGCCCTTGCCCTCGCTGCGTTCGTGATGGGCCAGTTCGTCCAAGGTGGCGAGGATCGCCTGGTCGACAGTGAGGTCGTCCTCGACGCGGTTGCCCTCCTCGTCCTGCTCGCTGGTCAACGGGCGGTACCACGTCTCCACCGGGAAGGTACGCCCCGACACCTCGATGATCGGCGCGCCGTCGAAATGCTTGGAGAAGCGCTCCAGGTCGATGGTCGCCGAGGTGATGATCAGCTTCAGGTCCGGGCGGCGGTGCAGCAGGGTCTTCAGGTAGCCGAGCAGGAAGTCGATGTTCAGGCTGCGCTCGTGGGCTTCGTCGACGATGATCGTGTCGTAGCGTTCGAGGAAGCGGTCGTGCTGGGTCTCGGCCAGCAGGATGCCGTCGGTCATCAGCTTGACCAGGGTACCGGCATCGCTCTGGTCCTCGAAGCGCACCTGATAGCCGATCAGCCCGCCCAAGGGCGTGCCCAGTTCTTCGGCCACCCGCGCCGCCACGCTGCGCGCGGCGATCCGGCGCGGCTGGGTGTGGGCGATCAGGCCATGACGACCGCGGCCCATCTCCAAGCAGATCTTCGGCAACTGGGTGGTCTTGCCCGAACCGGTCTCGCCGGCGATCACCAGCACCTGGTGCTCGGCCAGGGCCTTCTTGATCTCGTCGCGCTTGGCCGCGATGGGCAGGCTGTCGTCGTAGCGGATGCTCGGCACGCTTTGCTCGCGGGCCACGACCTGGGCGCAGGAAGCCTGGACCTTTTCCACCCACAGCGCCTGCTTCGCCTCGTCGGGGCGCTTGCGCAGCTCGTGCAGTTGACGCCGCAGCCGATGGCGGTCGGCGATCATGGCGTGGTCGAGGTTCTTCAGGAGTTGGTCGATTGAGTGGTCTGTCATGGGGCTTTTTGGTGATGCAGGTGGGCCTGCTTTTTCATGATCGGCATTCGAAAGATGCGCGATTGTCGCAGATTTGCGACCGCTTTGCTGTCTGCGCTGCCTGCACTGAGGGAGCGTGCCTCGCGCCCGTTTCACGACACAAGGCCGCGACCGTATGTACACCGCACCTTGAAAATGTTTAGCCAACCACGGAATGAACGTTGCCATTCACTGCTTTAATCAACCTTACGCCCCATGTGAGTATCCAGGCATGACCCGCCCCTCGAGCAATGCGCACCCGGCCCTTCCCAAGGCCAAGGCGCGCGCCGGCGAAAACCCGCTGGTACATGTCATCCTCGCCTTCTGGGCCCTGTGGCACTGCCGCCACGCACGCCCGCCGGATACTTCGTTCGCGCCTCTCTGAACCGTCCTGGCCACCTTCGGCCGGCTTCCTGGTAAGACCCGCCGCCTGTGTGCGACGGCCCTGTGCGCCTGCGGGCGCGAGCGAACATCATGCACTTTGCCAACCCCGACCAGGCCAGGCGCTTCCTGGCCGACAACCCTGATATCGAGCTGTTCGAGCTGTTCATCCTCGACGCCAACGGCGTGCCCCGCGGCAAGCTGCTGCACCGCGACGAGCTGCTGGCGGTGTACGAAAGCGGCCGTCCCCTGCCCAGCACCATTCTCGGCCTGACTCTCAATGGCGAAGACGTGGAAGACTCCGGCCTGGTCTGGGACGTGGGCGATATCGACTGCCGCGCCTACCCACTCGACGGCAGCCTGGTGCGCCTGCCCTGGCGACGCGTGCCGACCGCCGCCGTGCAGGTGAGCATGCACCCCAGCGAAGGCCTGCCGGCCAGCGTGGCCGACCCGCGTCATGTATTGCTGCGCACCCTCGAAGTGCTCGAGGCCGATGGCTACCACCCGGTGATGGCCTGCGAACTGGAGTTCTACCTGCTCGATCAGCAACGCGACGCGCAGGGGCGCCCGCAACCGGCACTGGACAGCGATGGCGGTCGCCCACACGCCACCCAGGTGTACGGGCTGCGAGAACTCGAGCAGATCGAACCCTTCCTCGCCGACCTCTATGCCGCCTGCAAGGCCCAGGGCATCCCCGCACGCACGGCGATCTCCGAATACGCGCCCGGCCAGGTGGAAATCACCCTGGAACACGGCCCTGCCCTGCAGGCCATGGACCAGGCCGTGCGCTACAAGCGCCTGGTCAAGGGCATCGCCAACGCGCATGGCATGCAGGCCTGCTTCATGGCCAAGCCCTTCGCCCACCTGGCCGGCACCGGCATGCACATGCACCTGAGCCTGGCCGATGCCGAGGGCAACAACCTGTTCGCCAGCCACGACCCGGCCGGTACCCCGCTGCTGCGCCAGGCGGTCGGCGGCATGTTGCGCCACCTGCGCGAGTCTTTGCTGCTGTTCTGCCCCAACGCCAACTCCTACCGGCGCTTCCAGGCCAACAGCTACGCGCCCCTGGCGCCAACCTGGGGCGTCGATAACCGTACCGTGAGCCTGCGGGTGCCCGGTGGGCCGGCCAACAGCCGTCATGTGGAACACCGCATCTGCGGCGCCGATGCCAACCCGTACCTGGCCGCAGCAGCTATTCTCGCCGCCGCCCACCGGGGTGTACGCGAGCAGCTCGACCCCGGTGCGCCTGTGCAAGGCAACGGCTACGCCCAGGCCAAGGAGCACCTGCCCACCGAGTGGCTGACCGCCCTGGAGGCCCTGGAGCATTCGACGTGGGCCCGGGAGGCCCTGGGCGAGGCTTTCCTCGGGGTCTACTTGAAGGTCAAGCGCGCCGAGTACCGCCAGTTCATGGCCGAAGTCGGCGAACAGGACTGGCGCTGGTACCTGCACCAGGCATGAGCCTCATCCGTTTGAAGGAATCGACATGAACGCAGCATCGAACAACCTGGCGGCGCAACGGGCGCCGTCCTACTACAGCGCCACGCTCAACGACCCGACCGCCTACCCGACGCTCACCGGCACCGAGCAGGTGGACGTGGCCATCATCGGCGGCGGCTTCACCGGGGTCGCCACGGCAGTGGAGCTGGCCGAACGGGGCCTGAAGGTGGCCATCGTCGAAACCAACCGGATCGGCTGGGGCGCCAGCGGGCGCAACGGCGGCCAAGTCACCGGCAGCCTCTCGGGCGACGAGGCCATGCGCACGCAGATGCGCAATCGCCTGGGCAGCGAGGTGGACGATTTCATCTGGCACCTGCGCTGGCGCGGGCACCAGATCATCGAGCAGCGCGTGGCGCGTTACGGGATCGAGTGCGATCTCAAGCGCGGCCACCTGCACGCGGCGATGAAGCCGTCGCACATGAGCGAGCTGCAAGCCAGCTACGACGAGGCGCTGCGCCGTGGCATGGGCGACCAGGTGCAGTTGCTCGACCGCGCCGCGGTCGGCCAGCACCTGCAGAGCCCGCTGTACCTGGGCGCCTTGAAGAACCGCCGCAACCTGCACCTGCACCCGCTCAACCTGTGCATGGGCGAGGCCCGCGCCGCCCATTCCCTGGGCGCTTTGGTATATGAGAACTCCGAGGTGCTGGAGATCATCCATGGCCCGCGCCCGGCGGTGGTCACCGCCCAAGGCCGCATCGAGGCACGTCAGGTGCTGCTGGCAGGCGATGTCTACCACAAGCTGGAAAAGCGCCAGCTCAAGGGCAAGATCTTCCCGGCCATGGGCGGCATCGTCACCACTGCACCGCTGGGTGAGCTGGCCGAACAGATCAACCCCCAGGACCTGGCGGTGTACGACTGCCGTTTCGTCCTCGACTACTACCGCTTGACGGCGGACAAACGCCTGCTGTTCGGCGGCGGCGCCAACTACTCGGGCAAGGATTCGCGGGATATCGAAGGCGAGCTGCGCCCCTGCATCGAGCGCACCTTCCCGGCGCTCAAGGGCGTGCCGATCGAGTTCAAGTGGAGTTGCGCCATGGGCATCGTGGTCAACCGTATCCCGCAGTTGGGCAAGCTTTCGGACAACGTCTGGTATTGCCAGGGCTATTCAGGGCATGGCATCGCCACCAGCCACATCATGGGCGAGATCATGGCCGAAGCCCTGACCGGAACGCTGGAGAAGTTCGACACCTTCGCGGCGTGCAAGCACATCAAGGTGCCGATGGGGGACCTACTGGGCAATCCGCTGCTGGCGGCGGGGATGTGGTACTACCAGATGCTCGAGAAACTGCGCTGACTCCGCGCAGGCCTCCCACAGGGACTGTGCTGCTCTCGGAGCAACTGTCTTGAGTTGCTTGCCCTGGCCCTATCGCTGGCAAGCCAGCTCCCACACGTACGGCGGTGCCTCTGAAAACAGCGCTGGACAGGTGGGAGCCGGCTTGCCGGCGATGGGCTGCGACGCAGCCCTCTCGCGGCATAAGACCGCGCCGGCTGCGGGTCAGGCGATCTTCTTCAGGCCCTGTTTCTTCAGCTCTTCATCGCGCAGCTCGCGACGCAGAATCTTGCCGACGTTGGTGGTCGGCAGCGCATCGCGGAACTCGATGTAGCGCGGCACCTTGTAGCCGGTGACGTTGGCGCGCATGTGCTCCATCACCTGCTCCTTGGTCAGGGTCATGCCCGGCTTGACCACGATGAACATCTTGATCACCTCGCCCGACTTCTCGTCCGGCACGCCGATCGCCGCACACTGCAGCACGCCCGGCAAGCCAGCCAGCACATCTTCGAGCTCGTTGGGATACACGTTGAAGCCGGACACCAGGATCATGTCCTTCTTGCGATCGACGATGCGCATGTAGCCGTCCGGCTGGATCACCGCGATGTCGCCGGTCTTCAGCCAACCGTCCTGGTCGAGGATCTCGGCGGTGGCGTCCTCGCGCTGCCAGTAGCCCTTCATGACCTGCGGGCCCTTGACGCACAGCTCGCCGACCTCACCCAGGCCCAGTTCGCGACCGCTGTCATCGATGACCTTGCACAGGGTGGAAGGCACTGGAATGCCGATGGTGCCGACCTGGTTGGCCTCGGCCGGGTTGACCGCCGCCACCGGGCTGGTCTCGGTCATGCCGTAGCCTTCGCAGATGGCGCAACCGGTCACCGCCTTCCAGCGCTCGGCCACGCTCAACTGCAAGGCCATGCCGCCGGACAGGGTGATCTTCAACGCCGAGAAGTCCAGGGCGCGGAAGGCATCGTTGTTGCACAGGGCGACGAACAGGGTGTTGAGCCCGACGAAGCCGCTGAACTTCCACTTGCCCAGCTCCTTGACCATCGCCGACAAGTCACGCGGGTTGCTGATCAGCACGTTGTGGTTGCCGATCAGCATCATGGCCATGCAATGGAAGGTGAACGCATAGATGTGGTACAGCGGCAGCGGGGTGATGAGGATCTCGCACCCCTCATGCAGGTTGGAACCCATCAGCGCCCGGCATTGCAGCATATTGGCCACCAGGTTGCGGTGGGTCAGCATGGCGCCCTTGGCAACCCCCGTGGTACCGCCGGTATACTGCAGCACTGCGACGTCGTTGGGCTGGGGGTTGGCCTCGGTGACCGCGCCGCCCTTGCCCAGGGCCAGGGCATCGTTGAAGCGCACGGCGCCCGGCAGGTTGTAGGCCGGCACCATCTTCTTCACGTACTTGATCACGCTGTTGATCAACAGGCGCTTGAGCGGCGGCAGCAGGTCGGCCACTTCGGTGACGATGACGTGCTTGACCTGGGTCTTGGGCACCACCTTCTCGGCGAGGTGGGCCATGTTGGCCAGGCATACCAGGGCCTTGGCGCCGGAGTCGTTGAACTGGTGCTCCATTTCCCGCGCGGTGTACAGCGGGTTGGTGTTGACCACGATCAGGCCGGCGCGCATGGCGCCGAACACGGCTACGGGGTATTGCAGGACATTGGGCAATTGCACGGCGATGCGGTCGCCGGGCTTGAGGTCGGTATGCTGTTGCAGCCAGGCGGCGAAAGCGCCCGAGAGCGTGTAGAGCTCACCGTAGGTCAGGGTCTTGCCCAGGTTGCTAAAGGCCGGTTTGTCGGCAAAGCGTTGGCAGGATTGCTTGAGTACCGCCTGGATATTGGGGAATTCGTCAGGATTGATTTGAGCCGTAATTCCGGCTGGGTACTTATCCTTCCAAAAATTTTCGATCATGGAAGCCCGCTCCTTCAGCAACAGCCAATTCGTCACGCATTGTGCGTTTATTATTGATATGAGATGACGGCTCATTGCAAACCGGATCATCCGAAAGCGCGCCGAGAGTAACAGCTTTGCCAAGGGTCGACTAGAGCCCGAATCGGCCTGATCGGTCACAAAAATGACTTAAAGAACTATATAGGTCATTTTTAGAGTATTTAACCAAAACGTCGCAATTCAGCCCGAAAAAGGCAGACTAGAGCGGTTCATCCCTAGCCTGCCTGTTCGGAAGCCCGCCAGGGATCAGGCGATATCACGCAGCTCGCGGCGCAGGATCTTGCCCACCGGCGTCATGGGCAATGAATCGCGCAGCACGATGTGCTTGGGCACCTTGTAGCCTGTGAAGTTGGCCTTGCAGAACGCCTTGAGCTCGTCGACATCCAGCCCACCCTCGCGGGGCACCACGAACAGTTTGACCGCTTCGCCGGAACGTTCGTCCGGCACGCCGATGGCCGCGCAATTGGCGACCTTCGGGTGCCCCATGACCACATCCTCGATCTCGTTGGGGTACACGTTGAAACCCGAGACGATGATCATGTCCTTCTTGCGATCGACGATACGGGTAAAACCGTCGGGGTCGATCACGGCGATATCGCCCGTCTTCAGCCAACCCTCGGCATCCAGTGTGGCGGCGGTGGCCTCGGGCTGCTGCCAGTAGCCCTTCATGACCTGCGGCCCCTTGATGCAGAGCTCGCCCCGCTCGCCCAGGGGGAGTTCGTTGCCCTGGTCGTCGATGACCTTGAACGCCGTGCCCGGTACCGGGATGCCCACGGTGCCCAGGCGTGCCAGCTCGCCATAGGGATTGGTGCTGGCCACCGGAGAGGTTTCGGTCAGGCCATAGCCCTCGACGATGCGACAGCCCGTCAGTTGCTCCCAGCGTTCGGCGGTGGCCTTCACCAGCGCCGTGCCGCCTGAATTGGTGACCTTGAGGGCGGAGAAATCCAGGGCCTTGAAACCGGGGTGATCCATCAGAGCGACGAACAGCGTGTTCAAGCCCAGCAGCGCGGTGAACCGCCACTTGCCCAGTTCCTTGATGAAGCCCGGGATGTCGCGGGGGTTGGTGATCAGCACGTTATGGTTGCCGGTGACCATCATGCACATGCAGTTCGCCGTGAAGGCATAGATGTGGTACAGCGGCAGCGGTGCGATCATCACCTCCTCGCCGTCCTTGATCAGCCGCTGGCCGTCGGGGCCGTGCTGGGCGAAGCAGGCCAGCACCTGCAACATATTCGCGACCAGGTTGCCGTGGGTGAGCATGGCACCCTTGGCAAGGCCGGTGGTGCCGCCGGTGTACTGCAGCACGGCGATGTCGTCGAGCGCCAGCGCCACCGGCCTGGGCGACAGGCCGCGGCCCTGGCGCATCACCTGCTTGAACGACACGGCCTGGGGCAGGTTGTAGGCCGGGACCATCTTCTTCACTTTGTCGACCACGGTGTTGACCAGCCAGCCCTTGGCGGTGGGCAGCAGGTCGCCCATCTTCGCCTCGATCAGGTACTGGATGTCGGTATCGCCGAGCACCTCCTGCACGCGCTGGCCGAACATGTTCAGGTACACCAGGGCGCGGGCGCCGGAGTCCTTGAACTGGTGGCGCATCTCGCGCGCGGTATAGAGCGGGTTGGTGTTGACCACGATCAGGCCGGCGCGCATGGCACCGAACACGGCGATAGGGTATTGCAGCACGTTGGGCATCTGCACGGCGATGCGATCGCCCGGGACGAGGTCGGTGTGCTGCTGCAGCCAGGCCGCGAAGGCCGCGCAGTGGCGATCGAGATCGGCATAGCTGAGGGTCACGCCCAGGTTGCTGAAGGCCGGGCGGTCAGCGAAGCGCTTGCAGGAGCGTTCGAAGACATCGACCACGGATTGGTAGGCATTGATATCGAGGGTGGAAGGCACGCCCGCCGGGCGCTTGTCGTTCCAGAAGTCGGCTTGCATTTATAGTTGTTCCTCTGCCCGAAGCTGTCCTACCTCTTTGCCCATACGGGCAAAAGGGTGTTGAACCGACGTTAGCAGGTAAGGTGCAGGTGGCATACAAGCCAAGTGCCGCCATTAACATTGTGAATCTTATTTGTTGTCTTCCTGCAATCGGCGCCATTGCGCATACACTGTCTCGAAGCCGTGCGCAAAGGACCTTCCATGCCCCATGACGCCTTCTGGCTGCCTGCCAGCGAGCATTGCAGCCTCTATGTCCACCAGTGGTTGCCGACCACCCCGGTCAAGGCCGTGGTGCTGCTGGCCCATGGCATGGCCGAGCATGCCGGTCGCTACCAACGCCTGGGCCACGCCCTGGCGGATGCCGGTTTCGCGCTGCTCGCCCCGGACCTGCGTGGCCATGGCCGTACTGCCGAACTGGGCTGCTTGGGCCTGTTCGCCCGTCATCATGGCTGGACCACCGTGGTCAACGACCTGGGCCTGATCGCCCAGCACATCGGCCAACAATTTCCAGGTACACCGCTGTTCCTGTTCGGCCACAGCATGGGCAGCTACATCGCCCAGGCGTACCTGATGCACCACAGCGCCAGCCTGCAGGGCGCCGTGCTCAGTGGCTCGAACTTCCAACCCCCCCTGCTGTACCGCACCGCCTCCCTGGTGGCCCGTGTCGAAACCTGGCGCCAGGGCCCGCTGGGCAAGAGTGCGCTGCTCGACTGGCTGTCGTTCGGTTCGTTCAACAAGGCCTTCAAGCCCAACCGCACTGCCTTCGACTGGCTCAGCCGCGATGCTGACGAAGTCGACCAGTACGTCGCCGACCCGCTGTGCGGCTTTCGCTGCTGCAACCAGCTGTGGGTTGACCTGCTCCAGGGCCTGGCACAGATCAGCCAGCCGAAGAACCTGGCGCAGATCGACCCGAACCTGCCGATCCTGGTGATCGGCGGCGAATGTGATCCGGTCAGTGCCGGCAAGCGTCTGAAAGGTCTGGCCGCTGCCCTGCGCGCGACCGGCAACCGGCACGTGCAACTGCGCCTGTACCCCGAGGCCCGGCACGAACTGCTCAACGAAACCAACCGCGACGAGGTCACCGCCGATATCCTCGGCTGGCTGGAGCAGGCCCTGGCCCTTGGCCGCCCTGCCCGCAGTGAATGATGTACACTTCCCCGTCCGCCCTCCTAAGGAAGCCCCGATGACCCAGGTCACCAACACGCCCTACGAAGCCCTCGAAGTCGGGCAGAAAGCCAGCTATGAAAAGTCCGTGCAGGAGCGCGACATCCAGCTGTTCGCCGCGATGTCCGGTGACCACAACCCGGTGCACCTGGACGCCGAGTTCGCGGCCAAGAGCATGTTCCGCGAGCGCATCGCCCATGGCATGTTCAGTGGCGCTTTGATAAGCGCCGCGGTGGCCTGCACCCTGCCGGGCCCCGGGACCATCTACCTGGGCCAGCAGATGAGCTTCCAGAAGCCAGTGAAGATCGGCGACACCCTGACCGTGCGCCTTGAGATTCTCGAGAAGCTGCCCAAGTTCAAGGTGCGCATCGCCACCAATGTATACAACCAGAACGACGAACTGGTCGTCGAAGGCGTGGCCGAGATCCTCGCACCGCGCAAACAGCAGACCGTCGAACTGGTCACCCCGCCGAATTTCGTCGCCAGCTGATACGGCGCCCCTGTGGGAGCGGGTTTACCCGCACAGCATGCCACACGGTATTCGCGGGTAAACCCGCTCCCACGGGCCTTGCGCTTGCTCAGCTCTTTCTCACCCCAACTCCCGCAGACACCGCTCGATATGCCGCCGCTCCGGCCCTTGCCGGGTAAGCGCCAGGGCCTGGCGCCAGGCGACCCGGGCCTGCTCATCCTGCCCCAACTGCCGATGCAGTTCGGCCCGCGCGGCATGAGTCAGGTGGTAGTCAAGCAACTCGCCCCGCCCCAGGATCGCCTCGATCGCCTGCAATCCCGCCCTCGCCCCATCCCGCTTGGCCAGCGCCACCGCCCGGTTCAGCTCGACCACCGGTGACGGCCAGTGGCGCTGCAGCACATCATAAAGCCCGACGATTTCCGCCCAGTCGGTCTGCTCGGCGCTGGGCGCCTCGGCATGCAGCGCGGCGATGGCTGCCTGTACGCTGTAGGCGCCGAACTGACGGCTGCGCAACGCCTGCTGCACCAATTGGCAGCCTTCGTCGATCTGCGCACGGTCCCACAAGCTGCGGTCCTGGCGGTCGAGCAGCACCAGCTCTCCCGCCGCATCGGTGCGGGCGCGCAAGCGCGACGCCTGCAGCAGCATCAATGCCAACAGCCCGAGCACCTCGGCATCAGGCAGCAGTTGGGCGATCAAGCGCCCCAGGCGGATCGCCTCGTCGCACAGTTCGCGCTGCACCAGGTCTTCGCCAGAGGACGCGGAGTACCCTTCGTTGAACACCAGGTACACTACCCGCAGCACGTTTTCCAGGCGTTCGGGCAGCTCACCCAGGGCCGGGACCTGGTAGGGAATGCGCGCATCGCGGATCTTGGCCTTGGCGCGGACGATGCGCTGGGCGATGGTCGCCGGGCTTTGCAGGAACGCCCGGGCGATCTGCTCGGTGGTCAAGTCGCATACTTCACGCAGGGTCAGCGGTACCTGGGCGTCTGCGGCAAGAGCCGGGTGGCAGCAGGTGAAAATCAGGCGCAGGCGGTCGTCCACCAGCAGTTCCTCCTCGCTGGGGTCCTGTCCCTCCCCTTCCAGAAGCATGATCAGGTCAGCCTGGGAGCGGTCGAAGCGAGCCCGCCTGCGCAAGGCATCGATGGCCTTGAAACGGCCTGCGGAGACCAGCCAGGCCCGGGGGTTGTCCGGGATGCCGTCCCGCTGCCAACGTTCGACAGCGATGAAGAAGGCGTCATGCATCGCCTCCTCGGCCAGGTCGAAATCGCCGAGCAGGCGGATCAAGGTTGCCAGGATACGCCGGGAGTCGCGGCGGTAGACCACCTCGACCTCCCCGCGCACCTGTTCGGCATCGACCATCAGTCCGGCATCCGCTGGGTCACGACCTCCACCAGGCGGTCCAGGCTTTCGCCCCATCCCTGGTAGAACCCCATTTCTTCGTGGGCGCGGCAGTCGGCAGCACTCCAATGCAAGGCCCGGGCGGTGTAGCGGGTCTTGCCCTGCTCTTCGTCGAAGGTCATCACCGCGGTCATGAAAGCCTTGCCCGACGGCACCCAGCCCGGGGCGAACGCATCGGTGAATACCAGCCGCCGCGGTGCGATGATTTCCAGGAATACACCCTGGTTGGGGTACTCAGCGCCATCGGGCGCCCGCATCAACGTGCGGAACAGGCCACCGACCCACAGTTGCATCTCGCATTCAGGGGTGGTCATGCCATGGGGCCCCCACCATTGGCTCAGCCACTGGGGCTCGGTCCAGGCGCGGAACACCTTGGCCGGCGGTGCATCGATCAGGCGGCTGATGGCCAGCTCATGCTGCGCCTGGGCCAGGCCTGGTTGTGCAAGGCTCATGATGCTCGTTCTCCATTGTCAAGGTTGCAGCTCGCGCACCGGCCGCACTTCGACGCTGCCGACCCGCGCCGCCGGAATCCCCTTGGCGATGTTCAGCGCCTCGTTGAGGTCGCGGGCATCGACCAGGTAGAAGCCGGCCAACTGTTCCTTGGTCTCGGCGAACGGGCCGTCGGTCAGGCTCATGCGCCCGCCACGCATGCGTACCGTGGTGGCGGTCTGCACAGGCTTGAGCGCCTCGGCCGCGAGCATTCGCCCGGACCCCTGCAGCGATTCGGCGTAGGCCATGCATTCGGCGTCTTCGGGGCTGTCGGGCAAGCTGTGCAGCAGCCCTTCGTCACAATAGACCAGGCACAGGTATTTCATGGTCGTCTCCAATGCAGGGGTCGCGGGCAATTGCCGATGAGCGGTATCAGGGCTTGAGGTTGAACAGCGCCTTCTGGGTCTGCATGTCGAAAGGCGCCGACCAGTGTTCATGGATGACCTGCCACTGCCCGCCCCTACGACGATAGCCCACGGTGGCGCGCATGAAGCCGCATTGGCTTTCGTTGTCGGCCGGGCCGCAGCGGTTGAGCCAATGGGCCAGGGCCAGGTCACCGTCGGCATGCACGGTCAACTGGGCGAGTTCGAAGACCATCGGCCCGGTGCACATGCCCATGCACATCTCCCAATGCGCCCGGTAGGCCGCTTTGCCCTTGAATTGCAGTTCCTGGATGGCATCGAACGCCAGGATATCGTCGGCATAGGGCGCGGTGATCGCATCGAGGTCGCGGTCACGCACGGCTTGCATCCAACCTTCGATCAATTGGCGGATTTCGGTTTCGGCTTCGGTGTTCATCGGTGTTTCCTCCGATCGCTCATGAGTGGGTGGCACCGGTTAAAGTCGATGCCTTCATGACTGGTCGAACCGGAATCGCACAAATCGACACAACGCTGAAAATCTTTTTTGGGGCGCCCGCAATGCCCCGTGATATGAACCAGGCTTATGGCGCCGGGCTGGCCAGAATGAACTCACGGTAACCGGAGAGAATCACGTACCCCGCGAAGTAGCAGAAGATCGCCGCCGACAGCAGATACGACCAGGTCAGCAAACGATCCCCCAGCAGACGCCCGCCGTGGCTGGCGATGCCACACAGGCCCACGCACCAGACCACCCCGGCGGCGAAGAAGCCTCCCAGGAACAACCCGGCCTCCAGCAGCCCACCGGCACCGGAGCGGGAGATCAGCACCCCACCCACCGCAGCGAACCAGAGGATCGCACTGGGCGAGGACATGGCCAGGAACATCCCTCGCAGGAACTCGCGCCAGGCCGGCTCGATCACCACCTGCCCACGGGCCTCCAGGTGCCCGCCACGCCAGGCCGCCAGTGCCATCTTCAGCGCAAACCACACCAACAGTGCCGAGCCGCCCAGCCACAAGGTCCAGCGCACCGCCTCGAACTGCAACAGCACGGTCATGCCCGCCAACGCCGCGACGGCATAGATCAGATCACCGACGCACGTTCCCAAGCCCAGCCAGAGGCCTTGCATGAAGCCGCGGCGCATCGCCAAGGTGATCATGGCGATGTTGGCCACGCCGATGTCCAGGCACAAGGACAGGCTCAGAAGGAATCCATTCGAGAAAGGCATGGGGCACTCTGTATACGCTACGGCTCGAGAAGAGGCGCATTGTGCCTGGCTTGCAGCGTGGATGTCAGGCCCGCGCAGCCTGCTCGACCGCTTGGCCTCCTTTCCCGGGCAAGGCCGATGACACCGCCAGCATTGGCTGCCGAGTACCAACTACACTCTAGAACCTTGCCGTTGGGTGGTCGCTGGCAAAAACCGTTTGTCCTGCGACGCCCTGTGGGAGCGGTGGTCCCACAGGGCAGCACTGATCAATGGTTCTCTGCGCGACAGCGCAGCCCGAAGGGTTGGGCTATCTCCTTCAAGGTCGAAGGCGGCGCCGGCGTTTCAGCCCTGGCTGCAACCTTCGCCCATGGCGCGGTACTGGATGGTGTGCACCTGGCCCTGATGGTCCTCGTAGGTCATGGTGGCGGGCACCACTTCGCAGACGTTGGGGATGGTCGAAAGGCTGATCACCCGCTTGATGTCCAGGTTCGTGGAATAGTCGTACTGCTCGACAACAGGCTGGGTGGAGGCGGTCTTGACCTCGTCTGCGAGGGCGAACGAGGACATACCGACCAATGCAAGAATCAGTAAGGGTTTCATGGTGTATGGCCTTAAAAGCAATCAAGCTGATCGATTGACTTCATATGCCGGAAATGGCGCGGAGAAGTTGTCATCGACTTCGAGATGACACGAAGTACCGATCCCGCTGCGTACGGGGGATGGAGAAAATTCTACTCCCCGCCGGTAATAGTTGAACCCCGAACTCGGACAATCACCCTTGCGTGGCCTGCAACAATTCATGACAGGCCTGCACCAGGGAGGCTGCAGGTCAGCCATTGTGATGTCACAATCGGCACATGACGACGATGCCCGCACTTGACTGCCGCCCCCTCACCCGCCTCGAACGCAAGTTGCTCGACCACTTCTACCGCCAGCACGGTTCGCGCATGCGCGCGGCTGGCGATGGCGAATCATGGGTGGCGCGGGCCGATGGCATTGTCGGCGGCATGAGCCTGAGCCCCGTGGCCGAGGGCCGTTGGCTCACCGGTCTGTTCGTGGCGCCGCAATGGCGTGGCCGGCAGGTCGCCACGCACTTGATCGAGGCAGCATTGGCCGCCAATGCGGCCCCTACCTGGCTGTTCTGCCATCCGGACCTGGAAGCGTTCTACCAGCGCGTTGGCTTTACCCTCACCGATGACCTGCCCGACGCCCTGAACGCACGCCTGGCGCGCTACCAGCGCAGCAAGCACCTGGTGGCGATGGTGCGAGGTCAGTCCTCGCGGGCATCCAACCCGGGGAACAGCACCTCCGTGTAGCCGAACCGGCTGAAATCCTGGATGCGCGACGGGTACAGGCGACCGATCAAGTGGTCGCACTCGTGCTGCACCACCCGGGCATGGAAACCATCGGCGAAACGGTTGATCGGGTTGCCCTGCGGGTCGATGCCCTCGTAGCGGATATGCCGAAAGCGTGGCACCACGCCGCGCAGGCCGGGCACCGACAAGCAGCCTTCCCAACCGTCTTCGACCTCCATCCCCACGGGCGTGATCACCGGGTTGAGCAGGATCGTCTGCGGTACCGGCTCGGCATCGGGGTAGCGCGCGCTGCGCTCGAAGCCGAAGATCACCAGCTGCAGGTCGATGCCGACCTGTGGCGCGGCCAGGCCCACACCCCCTACATGGCGCATGGTCTCGAACATGTCGTCGATCAACTGCTGCAGCTCGGCACTGCCGAGCAGCGCCTGCGGTACTGGCGGGGCGATGCGCAGCAGGCGTTCGTCGCCCATCTTCAAGATGTCACGGATCATCGCGGGTTCGGCTCGCTGGGCTGGGGCTCGACCGGGTGCTCATGGCCGAGCACGGTCAGGGTCTGCTGGGTGGCATGGCCAGCGGCTTCCTTCTCGCCAGGGTTCTTGCCTTCACTCGACATGTGCTCGATGACCGCATTCATTTCCGCCCCCAGCAGCAGCACCGCAGCGGAGATATAGAAATACAGCAGCAGCACGATGATCGCACCGATGCTGCCGTACATCGCGTTGTAGTCGGCGAAGGTCTTCACATAGTACCCGAACGCCAGCGAGGCGATGATCCACACGACGACCGCCAGCACCGAGCCTGGGGTGATGAAACGAAACTCCTGCTTCACATCGGGCATGACGTAGTAGATCAATGCCACCGCCACCATCATCAGGATGATGATCGACGGCCAGCGCAGGATGGTCCACACCGTGACGATCACTTCCTGCATGCCGACCTGGGCGGCGATCCATTCCATCACCTGCGGCCCGAGCACCATCAGTGCCGCAGCCGCCAGGAGCATGCCGGCGATGCCGACGGTGTAGATGATCGACAGCGGCAGGCGCTTCCACACCGGGCGCCCTTCGGGCACGTCGTAGGCGGCATTCATCGCGCTCATCATCAGGCGTACGCCGGCCGAGGCGGTCCATAGGGCAATGACGATACCCACCGACAGCAGCCCGCCCTTGGACTGCTGCAACTGGTCGATCACCGGGTTGACCTGCTCCAAGGCCTGGGGCGGCAGCACCAGCTCCGACTGCAAGCGCAGCCAGGAGAAGAAGTCCGGCAGGTGCAGGAAGCCGATCAGGGCGATGAGGAACAGCAGGAAGGGGAACAGCGAAAACAGCATCTGGTAGGCCAGCGCGGAAGCATAGGTGGACATCTCGTCATCGAGAAATTCGCGAACGGTGCGCACCAGCACGCGGTGCAGGGGCAAGCCGCGCAGGTCGGGGAAAATCATAGCGTCTCCTTTCGCCGCTGGATCGTGTCAGGCAAGGCCAACTGGCAGGCGGTAGGCCCTTTCAATGATGCAAGTCTAATAGACCACGCCAGGTGCGGTGCTGCTCAATCCCGGACACACCGAAGAAATGCCTACGCAATGGGCTATGCCGGGCACGCACTGTGGGGCAAGCCGGGCTTGTTCGCCAGCAGCGCCCAACGCACAATACCAGGCCTTTCTAGCGTCAACCCGCAGGAACCTGCATGAAACTCGACAAACCCACCGCCATCGCCCGCCGCAACGAAGTGCTGGAACGGCCGGTGCTCAACCGCGACAACACTTTGTTCGCGATCCTCGACCGCAAGCGCAACCTGTGGTGGTTCGATGTGCCGACGGCGCTGCTGCGCAAGGGCCAGCCCGACTGGGTCAACCTGCTGCTGCACACCCCCGAGACCGACACGCTGCAGCACCTGAAGGTGCCGACCAACTTCCTGCGTGCCCATCAGGAACAGATGGAAGTCCGCCACCCCGGCAAGCGTCGCTCGACCATCAGCCTGGCCCTGAGCGCCGACCGCGACTCGCTGCTACGCGACACCCGCCCCGGTGGCGAGCAGCTGGACTTCACGCCCTTCCTGCAGGCCTGATCAGGCTCGCTCGATACGATCGTCAAGGATGACGATACGGCCCTGCTTGTACAGCGCGCCAATCGCTTTCTTGAAGTTGCCCTTGCTGACGTTGAACAGCCGGCTGATCACCTCCGGGTCGCTCTTGTCGCAGACCTCGAGCATACCGCCGGCGGCCTCCAGGCGCGCCATGATCTGCTCGGGCAGGCTGTCGGCCAGCACCTTGCCCACCGGCTGCAGGCTCAGGGCGATCTTGCCGTCGTGGCGCACTTCCTTGATGTAGCCCTTCTCGTGCATGCCCGAACGCAGGAACTTGAACACCTCGTTCTTGTGGATCAGGCCCCAGTGGCGGTTGTTGATGATCGCCTTGAAGCCCATCGGCGTCTGCCCCGCCACCAACAGCTCGACCGGCTGGCCGGCCTGGTAGTCGGCCGGGGTGCGATCCAGATAGCGGTCCAGGCGAGCGGTGGCGGTGATGCGGCGGGTGCGCTTGTCCAGGTAGGCGTGCACCACACAATAATCGCCGATCTTCAGCGGCCGCGACTCTTCCGAGTACGGCATCAGCAGGTCCTTGGACAGGCCCCAGTCGAGGAAGATGCCGGCGCCATTGATGTCCTTGACCTTGAGGCTGGCGAACTCGCCGACCTGCAGCTTGGGCTTCTCGGTGGTGGCGATCAGCTGGTCCTCGCTGTCGAGGTAGATGAACACGTTCAGCCAGTCGTCGACCTCGGTGGCGGTGTCCTTGGGGATGTAGCGCCTGGGCAGCAGGATCTCGCCGTCAGCCCCACCGTCGAGGTACAGGCCGAAGTCGGTGTGTTTCACGATTTGCAAACTGTTGTAGCGCCCAAGCAAAGCCATTTACGAAGATCCTCAAGACAAGGCGGCTATTCTACACCTGAACAGCCCCGGCCGCCTGTCCGTCCATGCCCAGGAACTGCGGTGGCCAGGTTGCATCTACTGCCAGGCAAGCCCCAGCAAGGATTGGCCCATGCTCCTGACCCTGCGCCACGCGTTCCTCGCCCTCTGCTTCGCCCTGGCCGTGGTGGCCTGCAGCCGCATCGACCTGGCCTATCGCAACCTCGACGTGCTGGTGCCCTGGTCGCTGGGCGACTACCTGAACATGAACCGCCAGCAGAAGGCCTGGCTAGACCAGCGGCTCAAGCAACATCTGGCCTGGCATTGCCAGACCCAGCTGCCCAGCTACCTGGAGTGGCTCGACCAGATCCGCCGAATGGTGGCCAACGATCAGGTTACCGACCAGGCCCTGCGCCAGCGCACCGACGAAGCGCGCCAGGCCATTGTCCGGGTCGCCGAGGCGATCACACCGTCGGCCACCGAGTTGTTGCGTGGCATGAGCGATGATCAGGTCAAAGAGATGAGCCGGGCCTTACGCGACGATATCCACAAGCGCCAGACGCAATACAACAAGACGCCATTGCCTAAGCAGGTCAGCGAACGCGCCCAACGCATGGAAGAGCGCCTGGAGCCCTGGTTCGGCGAGCTCAACGCACCCCAGCGCCTGCGCGTGCTGACCTGGTCCCAGGCGCTGGGAGACCAGAACGGCCAGCGCATTGCCAACCGCGCCCACTGGCAGCAGCAACTGGTGCAGGCCATGGCCCAGCGCAATACCCCCGCCTTCGAGCCTCGAATCGCCCAGTTGCTACAACGCAAGGAAAGCCTGTGGAGCCCGGAATACCGCATCGCCTTCCAGCGCTCCGAGCAACAGGCTCGCAGCCTGCTGGTAGACCTGATGAAGCAGAGCACCCCCGAGCAGCGGCAGTTTCTCCAACAGCGGTTGAGCAAGGTGCGCACCGATTTCCGTGAGCTGAAGTGCCTGCAAGCCGCAGCCACACGATGACCAGCGACACCTCATACCAGACATATCTACCGCGGGTTCTACAGGGGTATCGACACAATGCACGGCAAGGCCTCGCAGCAGAAGCCCTACCACCACTATTTGTCGAGAGAATTGATGCATGAAGACTGAACTGCCCCATCAGGGCGAATACGTACCCTTCTACTCCGGCTCGTTGGAAGACTTGCTGGGCGCCATCTACGCGGACGGCTCCGTTTCGGCACAGGAATACAGAGCCATTCGGAACGAAGCGGACAAGCGCATCGAGACGCTCATCGGGCTGCTGGGATCCCGCAATAGTACCCTGACCGCCTATATGAACTCGATGGATGTCACCATGCAGCTACTGCAGCTGGCGGCTCTGCAGGCCAAGAAGGCCAAGCTGACCGATACCGGGAAAGCTATCGTTCGTGATGCGCTGCAGGCGCAGCTCGAATACCTCAAGGCGGGTACCCACCTGGTGCTCACCCAGCTGTGAAACAACGACGCATGGGCACCACCACACGCTTCGGTGATGCCTGTGCGTCCGGCTGCACAAAAGCCGTGGCCAGGCTCAGCGTGCGTTACGCCGATACGGAAACACATCGATGACCTTCCCGTCACGAATCGCCGCCTGCAGCCCCTTCCAGTAATCGGCGTCATACAGTTCCCCATGCAGCCGGCTGAACAATCGCCGCTGGCCGATATCGGCAAACAGGAAGGGCGGGAACTCCTCGGGGAACACGTCATGGGGCCCGATCGAATACCAGGGCTCGCCAGACATTTCGTCCTCCGGGTAGCGCGGCGGCGGGATGTGCCGGAAATTCACCTCGGTGAGGAAGCTGATCTCGTCATAGTCATAGAACACCACCCGGCCATGGCGGGTGACGCCGAAGTTCTTCAGCAACATGTCGCCCGGGAAGATATTCGCCGCCGCCAGCTGCTTGATTGCCAGGCCATAATCCTCCAGGGCTTCCAGCACCTGGGCCTCGCTGGCCTGCTCGAGGTAGAGGTTGAGCGGGGTCATGCGCCGTTCCGTCCAGCAGTGGCGAATACGCACGGTATCGCCTTCGAGCACCACGGTCGAAGGCGCCACCTCCAGCAGCTCGGCCAGGCACTGGGGGTCGAACTTGGCCTTGGGGAAGCGAAAATCGGCGAATTCCTGGGTATCGGCCATGCGCCCGACCCGGTCGACGCTTTTCACCAGGCGGTACTTGTCGATCACCGTGGCCCGGTCGACGGTCTTGGACGGCGAAAAACGGTCCTTGATGATCTTGAACACCGTATTGAACCCGGTCAGGGTGAATACACTCATCACCATACCCCGTACCCCCGGCGCCATGATGAAGCGGTCCTCGGTGGTCGCCAGGTGGTTGATCAAGGCACGGTAGAACTCCGACTTGCCATGCTTGTAGAAGCCGATGGAGGTGTACAGCTCGGCGATATGCTTGCCGGGCAGGATGCGTTTGAGAAAACCGACGAATTCCGCGGGCACCGGCACGTCGACCATGAAATACGAACGGGTGAAGGAAAAGATGATCGAGACTTCGGCTTCGTCGGTGATCAGCGCATCCGCCTCGATGCCATGGCCCTCGCGGTGCAGTAACGGGATCACCAGTGGCCATTGCTCGTCGGGGGTATACAGCCGCCCGACCAGGTAGGCGCCCTTGTTGCGGTACAGCACCGGCGAAAACAGCTCCACGGTCAATGCCGGGTCCTTGCACACCCAGTCCGGCAGGCAGTCGCGCAGTTGCCCCTCCAAGCGCGCCACGTCACCCTCCAGGTCAGCGTAGGGCACGTCGAACGGATAGTCGGCAAACACGGCCCGCAGCAGGTTGCGCAGGCTGCCGTCCGGCCGGTAGGTACGAGTCTGTGCCGCACGTTCGTGGCCACGCATCGAGGGCCGGGTGGTGTGGATGAACATGCAGCCATCGCTGATCAGGTCATGACTGAACAGGCTGCAGAAGATCGAGTTGTACCACGTCTCCGACAGTTCATCGTCCAGCCGTGGGTCGATCAGCCTGATGTAGGCGCTCTTGACCAGCGGCCATTGCTCCACGTCCAGCAGCACCGCCTCGGCGAAGCCTTGGCGCAGCCAACCGTTGACTTCATTGACCTTGGCCTCGTAGAGGTTGATCCGCCTCGCGGCCGCCCGCTGGGTTTCCTGCCACTGAGCCTGTTGGAAACGCTCACGGGCACCGAGTGTGATGTGCCGGAAATGCTCGCGGTAGTCGTCGAAGCCATCGAGGATCATCCGGGCGATCTGGGCTGCCGGCCAGGGCTGGGACATGCGAAGGACCTCTGTGCTGGGGTTCAACACGTCAGCTTAGTTTCATCTCCCGCTCTTGGTATCCCCCTTCGCGGATAACAGGGGCAGCACACCGTCCCACCTGTGTGGGCTTGTCCCGCGACAGGGCCCGCGCGGATTCACACCGCAAGAAAGGACAAGAACCGCTCTCCCCCGCTAGCGTACACTCGCGCCCTTGCCGATCGCTGGAGACCACCGTGAACCCCACTGCCCTTGCCCGCCTGCTGACCCTTGCCGCCGTCTGGGGGGCGAGCTTCCTGTTCATGCGTATCATCGCCCCGGCGCTTGGCACGGTGCCGACCGCGTTCTTCCGGGTATCGATCGCCTGCCTGGGGCTGATGGCCATCCTGGCGGCGGCACGGGTGCGCTGGAACTTCCAAGGCAAACTGGGTGCCTGCCTGGTGTTGGGGATGATCAACTCAGGAATTCCAGCCACTTTCTATTCGGTGGCGGCCCAGGTGCTGCCGGCGGGCTATTCGGCGATCTTCAATGCCACCACACCGTTGATGGGCGTGCTCATCGGCGTGCTGTTCTTCCGTGAGCCGATGACCCTGGCCAAGCTGTGCGGGATCTTCCTCGGGCTGTTCGGTGTCGGCATCCTCAGCGGCGCAGGCCCCGTGGCCCTGGACCTGGCCCTGGTGCAAGGCGCCCTGGCCTGCCTGGCGGCGACCACCTGCTATGGCTTCGCCGGTTTTCTCGCACGGCGTTGGCTGAGCGACCTGGACAGCCGGCTTGCCGCCCTGGGCAGCATGCTGGGCGCCACCTTGCTGCTGACCCCGTTGTTCGCCTGGAGCGCCCTGACCCAGCCTCCGGCCAGTTGGGGCGGCTGGCAGGTCTGGTCGTCGCTGCTGGGCCTGGGCCTGTTGTGCACGGCCTTCGCCTACATCCTGTACTTCCGCCTGCTGGCCGAGATCGGGCCGGTCAAGGCCAGCACCGTGACCTTCCTGATCCCGGTGTTCGGCGTGCTCTGGGGCGCCTGGCTGCTGGACGAGCCGCTGTCGATGGCGCACCTGTATGGCGGCGTGCTGATTGGCATGGCGCTGTGGCTGGTGCTGCGACCGGCCAGATAGCGATCGCGAGGCAAGGCCGCCCCTGCAGGAGCGGCCTTGCGCCGCGAACGGGCCGCAAAGCGGCCCCGGGCCTCAAGCCTCAGCCGGCCGCAACCCAGGCTTGCGGAACACGAACAACAAGCCGACGACGATCAACCCCATCCCCAGCAAGCTGAGCGGTGCCAGCCGGTTGCCGAAGATCAGGAAGTCCATCACCGCCGTCACCGCCGGCACCAGGTAGAACAGGCTGGTGACATTGACCAGGTTGCCTCGGGCGATCAGCCGGTACAGCAGGAGGGTCGCCAGCAACGACACCACCAGGCCCATCCACAACAGCGCGCCGAAGAAGGTCGCGTTCCATTGCACATGCAACGGTTGCAGCGGCGCGAATACCGCGCACAGGGCGAAACCGGCCAGATACTGCAGCGGCAAGGTGCCCATGGGGTTGTCGGTGATGCGCTTCTGCAGGATCGAGCCAAAGGTCATGCTGGCCAGCGCCAGCAGGGCGAACAGCATCCCGGCCAGGGATACCCCGCCCAGGTTGATGCCCTGGTACACCACCATCACCAGCCCGCCGAGCCCCAAACCCAGGCCGAACAAGCGGCTCCAGGAACGCTGGCGCTCCATCAGCACCACGGTGAGGATAGGTTGCACGCCCATCACCGTAGCCATCACGCCGGGCGTGACGTGAGTATCGAGCGCCAGCAGGTAAAAGACCTGATAGGCGCCCAGCAGTACGCAGCCAGTCCCCAGGGCACGCAGGATCGCGCCCGGGGTACGCGGCCAACGCAGCCCCAGCAATGGGCCGATCAGCAACAGGCCGGCCAGGGCCAGCGCCGAGCGCAGCAAGAGGAAGGCGAACGGGCTGGCCTGGGCCAGGCCGAGCTTGGAGACGATCGCCCCGCTGCTCCACAGCAGGACGAACAAGCTGGTCGTGGCCGCCGAGACCACGGATGCTTTGGAAAAGACAGACATGTGTTGCCACCTGTATTGGGCAAGAAAGCCAAACGGCAGGCTGTCGCGTTAGCGAGGGATATAGCCGACCGTGTTCAGTAGGTTGCGCGTGCGCTGGGTGCGGCCAGGGGCCGGTCAGCCCAGCACCACGACTGCGCAAGGAGGCGGAGCTACGCCGCCTACGACGCCACTGACAGGTGGTGGGTAGTGACTGATCATGACCGGCTGCTGGCTGCCACGCACGACCATGCCCGCGACAGGCGCGAGAACGTAGTCAGTGGTGGAAGGGATGGCTGGCATGAACAGGTCTTCTGGAAGGACGTGAATGGATCCGACTATAGCGGCGTATTCGCGACCGGGCAAGCCGCGTGATGATCAAGGCCCAATGGCCGGCTCGCCGGCGATTGGGCCAGGGCGTCAGAACAACCAGCGGTACAGCAGGTAGGCCACCGCCACCGCCAGCACCGGCCGCAAGATGCGGTAGGCCTTGGGGTTGGCGCGCTTGAACTGCTTCACCCGGGTGCTGATCCGGTTGCTGAAGCGCTTGCTCCAGGCATAGGCCTGGTTGATGCCGCCCACGCGCTCGTCATCGGTGTTCTGTGGCGCGGTGGCGCGCCCGAGGAAGGCACTGACCTTGCGGTTGATGCGGGTCATCAGCGGGCTGCTGAGCGGGCGCTCGATGTCGCAGAACAGGATGACGCGGGTGACGTCGGTCTCGTTCTTGACCCAGTGCACATAGGTTTCGTCGAACATCACGTCCTCACCGTCGCGCCAGGCGTACGGCTGGCCATCGACATAGATGCGGCAGTTGTCCGAATTGGGCGTCGACAGGCCCAGGTGATAGCGCAGCGAGCCGGCAAAGGGGTCGCGATGCGGGTTCAGATGGCTGCCGCCCGGCAGCAGGGCGAACATGGCGCCCTTGACATTGGGGATGCCGCTGACCAGTTCGACGGTCCTGGGGCAGAGCATTTCGGCCGAAGGCAACGGCTTGTCGTACCACTTCAGGTAGAAGCGCTTCCAGCCCTTCTTGAAGAACGAACCGAAGCCGGCATCGTTGTCCTTCTCCGCCGCGCGGATGTAGCCCTCGTCGAACAGGCGCATGGCCTCTTCGCGGATCACCTCCCAGTTGTCCTTGAGCACGTCCAGTTCCGGGAAGCGCTGGCGGTCCAGGTAGGGCTTGGAAGGTACGCCGGAAAAGAGATACATCAGGCTGTTGTAAGGGGCGAACAACGCTGAATGGTTGACGAACTGGCGCAACACCGGCAAGCGCGCCTTGCCGCGCAAGTGCACGAATAGCACACTACCGAAGAACACCAGCAGGACACCTGCCTTGGCTGCAAAGGAAAAGGTCATGCAACAACTCCTTGGAGAGGAAACCAGGCCGTAGCCTGCTCCCACGCAAAATCATCCGGCCATCATAAACCCATCCGGCCCCGGTAAAAACAACCGGGGTCGGACTGCAGTGTTGAGGATTTTGCAACAAAGCGCGCCATCAAGCATTGCGCCGGATCAGCGGTAATGCTGGACAAGCTCCCAGGCTCCGCTTGCTTCGTGGGAGCTGGCGGAGCCTGCGATGGGCCGCACAGCGGCCCCTTGAGTCTGGAGGGGCTCCACCGTTTGAGGGCTTGGGGCTGCTTTGCAGCCCATCGCAGGCTGTCGCCAGCTCCTACCGAGATTTGCGCCGCTTCAAGGCTTGCGAAATCCCTGTGTGAGCCGGCTTGCCGGCGATTGGGCTGCGCAGCAGCCGCCTACTGCTGGTTTTCCTGCTCGGTGAACAGGTCGCTGAACAACATGCTCGAGAGGTAGCGCTCGCCGGAGTCCGGCAGGATCACCACGATGGTCTTGCCCTGCATCTCGGGCTTCTCGGCCAGGCGCACCGCTGCCGCCATCGCCGCCCCACAGGAGATACCGCAGAGGATGCCCTCTTCCTGCATCAGGCGCAGGGCCATGGCCTTGGCCTCCTCGTCGGTGACCGTCTCGACCTGGTCGACCACCGACAGGTCCAGGTTTTTCGGCACGAAACCTGCGCCGATACCCTGGATCTTGTGCGGGCTGGGCGTGAGCTCCTCGCCGGCCAGGGTCTGGCTGATCAGCGGCGAAGCCACAGGTTCCACCGCCACCGAAAGGATCGACTTGCCCTGGGTGTGCTTGATATAGCGCGAAACACCGGTGATGGTGCCGCCGGTGCCGACGCCTGCCACCAGCACATCCACCGCACCATCGGTGTCGTTCCAGATCTCGGGGCCGGTGGTCTTCTCATGGATCGCCGGGTTGGCCGGGTTGTCGAACTGCCCCGGCAGGTAGTACTTGCCCGGCTCGGAAGCAACGATCTCGTTGGCCTTGTCGATCGCGCCCTTCATGCCCTTGGCCGGGTCGGTGAGCACCAGTTCGGCGCCCAGGGCCTTGAGCACCTTGCGCCGCTCCAGGCTCATGGAGGCGGGCATGGTCAGGACCAGCTTGTAGCCGCGGGCAGCGGCAACGAACGCCAGACCGATACCGGTGTTGCCCGAGGTCGGCTCGACGATGGTCATGCCCGGCTTGAGCTTGCCACTGCTCTCGGCATCCCAGACCATGCTCGCGCCGATCCGGCACTTGACCGAATAACCTGGGTTACGCCCTTCGATCTTGGCCAGGACGGTCACCCCGCGCGGGGCGATGCGGTTGATCTGCACCAGCGGCGTGTTGCCGATGGAATGGGCGTTGTCTGCGTAGATGCGGCTCATGGCAGGGTCCTTAACCGTGCAGGGAAAGCCTCAAGGGTAAGCCCGCCCCACAGGCCAGTAAAGCCCGTTCGAACTCGGCCAAGCCCGGCGCGGTCAACCGGACAACCCGCCCTCGGAGAGCCTTCGATGAAAGCGCGTTACCGCTGGCCGTTGCTCGGCGTCACCGGCCTGGTTGTCCTGTTGCTGGCCCTGCACCTGGCCCTGCCCTACCTGGTGCGCGACTACCTCAACGACAGGCTGGCCGACATGGGCGACTACCGCGGCCGCATCATCGACGTCGACCTGGCCTGGTGGCGCGGTGCCTACCAGATCAACGGCCTGGAGATCGTCAAGACCACCGGCAAGGTCCCGGTGCCGCTGCTCGATGCGCCGCTGGTCGACCTGTCGGTGAGCTGGCGCGCGCTGTGGTACGACCAGGCAGTGGTGGCCGAAGTGGTGTTCGTGCACCCAGAGCTGAACTTCGTCGACGGTGGCAACAAGCGCAATTCCCAGACCGGCCAGGGCACCGACTGGCGCCAGCAGTTGGAGAAGCTGCTGCCCATCACCCTCAACGAAGTGCGCATCGATGACGGCACCCTGACCTTTCGCAACTTCACCTCCAAGCCGCCCGTGGACCTGAAGGCCACCCAACTGCAGGCCAGCATCCGCAACCTGACCAATGTGCGCGACGAGAAAGGCCGGCGCGACGCCAGCTTCGACGGCACGGCGCGCCTGCTGGGCGACGCCCGGGTGGAAAGCCGCGCCACCTTCGATCCGTTCAGCGACTTCGACGACTTCGAATTCCGCCTGCGCGCCACCGACATCCAGCTGCGCCGGCTCAATGATTTCGCCAGTGCCTATGGCAAGTTCGACTTCAATGCCGGGCACGGTGACCTGGTGATCGAAGCCCAGGCCGAACAGGGCCGGCTCAACGGCTACATCAAGCCGCTGTTGCGCGATGTGGACGTGTTCAACTGGCAGCAGGACGTCGAAGACAAGGACAAGGGCTTCTTCCGCTCGATCTGGGAAGCGTTGGTCGGCGCCAGCGAAACGGTGCTGAAGAACCAGCCCAAGAACCAGTTCGCCACCCGTGTGGAGCTCAGCGGCAGCGTGCACCAGCGCGACATCAGTGGGTTCGAGGCATTCCTGCAGATCCTGCGCAATGGCTTCATCCAGGCGTTCAACGCACGTTACGAGCAACCGCCGCCCGATTCCGACTGAACCGGGGCGCGACGCACCATTCAGAGACTGAATACCCAGTCTGCGTTTGCAGGCGCCGGGCGCGGCGTTATAGTCGCTGACAAATCACAAACAGAGGTTGCCCGCACGGGCCCTGCCGCCGGCAAGCCGGCGACAGGGCCGATGCAGGCTTGCGCAGAGGATCGGTTCATGAAGTTCGAAGGCACCCGCGACTACGTCGCCACAGACGACCTGAAGCTGGCGGTCAACGCGGCCATCACCCTGGAGCGCCCGCTGCTGGTCAAGGGTGAGCCGGGTACCGGCAAGACCATGCTCGCCGAACAGCTCGCGGCCTCCTTCGGCGCCCGGTTGATCACCTGGCACATCAAGTCCACCACCAAGGCCCACCAGGGCCTGTACGAGTACGATGCGGTCAGCCGCCTGCGCGACTCGCAGCTGGGCGTGGACAAGGTCCATGACGTGCGCAACTACCTGAAGAAGGGCAAGCTGTGGGAAGCCTTCGAAGCCGAGGAGCGGGTGATCCTGCTGATCGATGAAATCGACAAGGCCGACATCGAGTTCCCCAACGACCTGTTGCAGGAGCTCGACAAGATGGAGTTCTACGTCTACGAGATCGACGAGACCATCAAGGCCAAGCAGCGTCCGATCATCATCATCACCTCCAACAACGAAAAGGAGCTGCCGGACGCCTTCCTGCGCCGCTGCTTCTTCCATTACATCGCCTTCCCCGACCGCGACACCCTGCAGCAGATCGTCGACGTGCACTTCCCCAACATCAAGCAATCGCTGGTCAGCGAGGCGCTGGACGTGTTCTTCGACGTGCGCAAGGTGCCAGGCCTGAAGAAGAAGCCCTCCACCTCCGAACTGGTCGACTGGCTCAAGCTGCTGATGGCCGACAACATCGGCGAGGCGGTGCTGCGCGAACGCGACCCGACCAAGGCCATCCCGCCGCTGGCCGGCGCCCTGGTCAAGAACGAGCAGGACGTGCAGCTGCTCGAACGCCTGGCCTTCATGAGCCGGCGCGGCAATCGCTGACAGGAGCCGGCCATGCTGCTCAACCTGTTCAATGAAATGCGCGCGGCCAAGGTGCCGGTGTCGGTGCGCGAACTGCTCGACCTGCTCAATGCCTTGCAGCAGCGGGTGGTGTTCGCCGACATGGACGCGTTCTATTACCTGGCCCGGGCCATCCTGGTGAAGGACGAACGGCATTTCGACAAGTTCGACCGGGCCTTCTCGGCCTATTTCAAGGGCCTGGAAAACCTCGACCGACACCTGGAGGCACTGATTCCCGAGGACTGGTTGCGCAAGGAGTTCGAGCGCTCGTTGAGCGACGAGGAGCGTGCGCAGATCCAGTCCCTGGGCGGGTTGGACAAGCTCATCGAGGCATTCAAGAAGCGCCTGGAGGAGCAGAAGGAACGCCATGCCGGCGGCAACAAGTGGATCGGCACCGGCGGCACCAGCCCGTTCGGCTCCGGCGGCTACAACCCCGAGGGCATCCGCGTGGGCGAGGCCGGCAAGCGCCAGGGCAAGGCGGTCAAGGTCTGGGACCAGCGCGAGTACAAGAACCTCGACGACCAGGTCGAACTGGGCACACGCAACATCAAGCTGGCCTTGCGCCGGCTGCGCAAGTTCGCCCGCGAAGGCGCCGCCGAGGAACTGGACATCGATGGCACCATCGACCATACCGCCCGGGATGCCGGGCTTCTGAACATCCAGATGCGCCCCGAGCGACGCAACACGGTCAAGCTGCTGTTGCTGTTCGACATCGGCGGCTCGATGGACGCCCATATCAAGGTCTGCGAAGAACTGTTCTCAGCCTGCAAGACCGAGTTCAAGCACCTGGAGTACTACTACTTCCACAACTTCGTCTACGAGTCGGTGTGGAAGAACAACCTGCGCCGTACCTCGGAGCGTTTCTCCACGTTCGACCTGCTGCACAAGTACGGCGACGACTACAAGGTGGTATTCGTCGGCGATGCGGCCATGGCGCCCTACGAAATCACCCAGCCCGGTGGCAGCGTGGAGCACTGGAACGAGGAAGCCGGGTATGTATGGATGCAGCGCTTCATGGAGAAGTTCAGGAAGATCATCTGGATCAATCCCTATCCGAGGCAGGCCTGGGACTACACCGCCTCGACCCACCTGGTGCGCGACCTTATCGAAGACAAGATGTATCCGCTGACCTTGCAAGGGTTGGAGGAAGGGATGCGCTACCTGTCCAAATAGCGTGCTGCCCCAATCGCCGGCAAGCCGGCTCCCACAAAAGGCAGCACCCATCGTGGGAGCCGGCTTGCCGGCGATCGGGCCGGTGGCCTACCGCCAACGATCCAGGTATTGCTGCTGCTCTTGCCAGGCCAAATCCTGCACCACCGCCCTGAACCGCACCACCGCTCCCGGCAGGCACTGCGCCAGCCGCGCCAACGCCAGCGGCGTCAACGCACCCAGCCGCGGGTACCCGCCAATCGTCTGTCGGTCATTGAGCAGCACGATCGGCTGCCCATCCGGCGGTACCTGCACGCCCCCAAGCGGTATCCCTTCGGAAATCATCGGCGCCCCCTGGTAGACCAATTGCGGCCCCAGCAGGCGAACGCCCATGCGGTCGGCACGGCTGTCCAGGGTCCAGTCGCGGTTGAACGCCTCGAACAGGCTGGTGCCGCTGAACTGGCCGATCTGCGCCCCCATCACCAGGTCCAGTGCTGGCGTGCCCTGGTAATCCGGTCGCAATGACTCCGGCACCGCCCGCAGCGTCGGCGAGCTGCCGGCGAACGCCAGCACCTGCCCCTTGGTAAGCGCCGCGCCTTGCCCGTTGAGGCCGCCCAGGCCCTCGCGCACCACTGTCGCACAGCTGCCCAGCACCGCCTCGGCCTGGAACCCGCCGGGTGCCGCAAGGTAGGCGCGTGCGCCCTGCCGAGGCTGGTGCAGGCTCAGGCGCTGGCCCTTGGCGAGCCGCACGCTGCGCCAGGGCCGGACCGGCTGGCCATCGACTTGTGCATCCAGGTCGGCGCCTGCCAGGGCAAGCGTACAATCCTGCTCGGCCACCACACCGAAGCCTCCCAGCGTCACCTCCACCACCGGCGCATCCAAGGCGTTGCCCAGCAGCCAGTTGGCCCAGCGCAGGGCCACCCAGTCCAATGCACCGCCCTGGGTGACGCCCAGGTGGCGCACGCCGAAACGCCCGGCATCCTGCACCTGGCACAGCGGCGTGCTGGTGTCGATCGTCAACTGGTTCATGCCAGGGCCTCCAACGGGGTGTCATCGCCGCCCAACGCCATGAACTCGGCATGGGACACCGCTACGAAGCGTACCCGGTCCCCCGGTTGCAAGAGGCTGTAGCCGTCGCGCTCGCGGTCGAACAGCTTCACCGGGGTACGGCCGATCAGGTTCCACCCCCCCGGAGACACCGCCGGGTAGGCGGCAGTCTGCCGCTCGGCGATACCCACGCTGCCGGCGGCCACGCGCTTGCGCGGGGTATTCAGCCGCGGGCTGGCCAGGCGTTCGTCCACCAGCCCCATGAAACCGAACCCCGGGGCGAAGCCCAAGGCGAACACCGGATATTCGCGTGCGCAATGCAGGCGCACCACCTCAGCCTCACTCAAGCCGCTCCGGGCTGCCAGCTGCGGCAGTTCCGGCCCGACGCTGGCGTGGTACCACACGGGCATCTCGTGCCGGCGCCCGGCATTGCCGGTGTCCGGCTGCAAGCCCTCCAGGGCCTTGCCGATCAGCGCCCTCGCCTCGCCCGGAGCCGACGCGAACTGCACCATCAGCGTGGTGTAGGACGGCACCAGGTCGACCAGGCGCGCGCCGAAAGCCGCACGCAGACGCTCGCTGGCGGCCAGTATCCAGGGCATGTTGGCCTCCTCGATGGTGTCGAACAGGCGCACCATCATGCTATCGATGGCCACCACCTCGATGCGTGGGCCGATCATGGTTGCACCAACGCATCGAGGGCCTGGCGGATCTGCCGCACTGCCGCCACGGAGCTGTCGTTGTCGCCATGTACACACAGGGTGCTGGCATCCAGTTGCAGGGCGCTGCCGTCAGCGGCCACCAGAGCCTGGCCACGCGCCAGGCGCAGGGCCTGCTCGAGCACCTGCGCCGGGTCGTGGTGCACCGCGCCTGGCAAGCGCCGGGACACCAGGTGGCCGCTGGCGGTATAGGCGCGGTCGGCGAAGGCTTCGAACCACAGCGGCACGCCCACCGCCGCGCCCAGGGCCCGGGCGGCGCTATCGTCGGCAGTGGCCATGAGCATCAGCGGCAAGCTGGCGTCATAGGCGGCCACGGCCTCGAGTACGGCACGCAATTTGAGCGGGTCGGCCATCATGTCGTTGTACAGCGCGCCATGGGGTTTCACATAGGCCACGCGACCACCAAGCACCCTGCAAATGCCATCCAGGGCGCCGATCTGATAGTGCAGCAGGTCGCGGATCTCCTCGCTGCTGCAGGCCATGGAGCGGCGGCCGAAGCCGACCAGGTCCGGGTAGGCCGGGTGCGCACCGATGGTCACACCGTGCGCCAGCGCCAGGGCCACGGTGCGGCGCATGGTGCCCGGGTCGCCGGCATGGTAGCCGCAGGCGATGTTGGCGCAATCGATGTAGGGCATGACCTCGGCGTCCAGGCCCATGCGCCAGCTGCCGAAACTCTCGCCCATGTCGCAATTGAGTAGCAGGCGTTTCACCGGTGGGGTTCCCTTGTGGCTGTTCATGTTGCCTACCTTACCGTGCCTTGAGTTGTTTGCCGCGTGTTTCCGGCAGGCTCAGGGCGGCAAGAATCACCACACCGTAGGACACCGCGGCGAAGCCACCAATCCCCAGCCCCAGCGGCACCTTCTGGCTGAGCATGCCGATCAACAGCGGGAAGAAAGCGGCGATGGCCCGCCCCACGTTGTAGCAGAAGCCCTGCCCCGAACCACGGATACGCGTGGGGAACAGTTCGGTGAGAAAGGCGCCCATTCCGCTGAAGATGCCCGAGGCGAAAAAGCCCAGGGGGAAGCCCAGCCACAACATGACGCCATCGCTCACCGGCATCTGGGTATAGAGCAGCACGATGACGAACGAGCCGACGGCGAACAGGATGAAGTTCTTCTTGCGGCCGAGCAGGTCGGTCAGGTACGCGCTGACCACGTAGCCGACATAGGAGCCGATGATGACCATGGCCAGGTAGCCACCGGTGCCCAGCACGCTCAGGCCGCGTTCGTTCTTGAGGAAGGTCGGCAGCCAGGAAGTGATGGCGTAGTAGCCTCCCAGTGCCCCGGTGGTCAGCAGCGAAGCGCGCAAGGTGGTCCACAGCATGCCTGGGGCGAAGATCTCGTAGAAGCGCGACGGCGCCTCGGTCTTCTCCACTGCCTTGGCCTCGCGATAGACCTCCGGGTCCTTGACCAGGCGGCGAACGAAGATCACGAACACCGCCGGCACGATGCCCAGCAGGAACAGCGCGCGCCAGGCCTGCTCCGGTGGCAGGACGGAGAACAGCAGCGCATACAGGATGGCCGTCAGGCCCCAGCCAATGGCCCAGCCGGACTGCACCATGCCCACGGCCTTGCCACGGTCCTGGGCGCGGATCACCTCGCCGATCAGCACTGCGCCGGCGGTCCATTCACCACCGAAGCCGAAGCCCATCAGGGTACGCGCCACCAGCAACTGCTCGTAGCTCTGGGCGAAGCCGCAGAGGAATGTGAAGAAGGCGAACCACAGCACCGTCAGCTGCAAGGTGCGCACACGGCCGATGCGGTCGGACAGGATGCCGGCGATCCAGCCGCCCAGGGCCGAGGCGATCAGCGTGCTGGTGTGGATCAGCCCAGCCTCGGCGGTGGTGATGCCCCACATGAGGATCAGGGTGGGGATGACGAAGCTCAGCATCTGGGTGTCCATGCCATCGAGGCCGTAGCCGATCTTGCAGCTCCAGAAGGTGCGTCGCTGCTGACGGTCGATGTCGCGGTACCAGGCGAAGGGGCCGGTGGACGGGCGGGTGGGCGCCTGCTGCTGCACGCCGGTTGGGTTCATGAATGCCTCGGCTTGTTGGTATTGTTTTATGGACGACGCCTGGCGTCGCGGCCTGGGTATCATTGTTCAAAGGCTGCGGGGGCAGCGTCCAACGATAAAAACCGCCGGTCTGGAACAAGAAAAACTGATCATGAATCTGCGCTTTCTCGAAACCTTCGTCTGGGTCGCCCGGCTCAAGAGCTTCAGGCTCACCGCCGAGAAGCTGTTCACCACCCAGGCGTCGGTGTCCAGCCGCATCGCCGCGCTGGAGGCGGACCTTGGGGTGAAACTGCTGCTGCGCGACTCCCGCGGCGTCAGCCTGACCCCGGAAGGCAGCAAGGTGCTGGAGTACGCCGAACGCATGCTCGATACCGCCAAGGCCATGAAGCAGTCACTGGACAGCGACAGGACCAAGGTGGGGCGGATCCGCATCGGCGTCATGGACACGGTGATCCATACCTGGATGAGCGCGCTGGTGGCCGAGCTCACCGAGCGCTACCCCCAGGTGGAGATCGAACTGGTGGCCGATACCGCGCTGAACCTGCGCGAACAGCTGCAAAAAGGCTTTCTCGATGTGATCCTGCAGACCGACCTACTGCGCCAGGAGTCGATCCGCAGCACCGACCTGGCACGCTACCCCATGGGCTGGGTCGTTGCAGCGGGCTCCCTGCAACACCGCGACTACGCCTCGCTGGCGGAGCTGGCCCGGGAGCGTATCGTCACCTTCTCCAAGAACTCCCGTCCGCACCAGGAAGTGCTCAGCCTGCTGCAGGCCGCAGGTGCCCAGGCGCCACGGCTGAACTGCGTGAACTCGGTGGCGGCCATCACGCGCCTGCTGCGCGATGGCTTCGGCATCGGCGCCCTGCCGCCGGCACTGGTGGATGCCGAGCTGGCCCGGGGCGAGCTGGTGTTGCTGGGCGGGCTGCAGCCACCGCCGAGCCTGGAGCTGGTGGTGGCCTGGCAGACCGGCGTGGCGTTGGTGGATGAGGTGGTAGGGGTGTGCAAGCAGGTGCTGGAGCGTTATGCGCGGGATGTGGGGGAACAGCGGATCGTGCTGGTCTGACAGGCCCCTGGGGCCGCTACGCGCCCCTTTCGCGGCGCAAGGCCGCGCAGGCCACGTACCTGTAGGAGCGGCCTCGTGCCGCGAAAGGGCCGCAAAGCGGCCCCAGGCCTAGCGCCAACTCTCTTTGACAGCCTTGCGCCGACCGCCAAGCACCACCCAGCCAAGCCCCACCAGCAGGCTCTCGACCAGCAACGCCAGCACGAACCCCGCGCCAAGCCCCCAGCCGATAGCCTCGGGCACCAACAGCACCTGGTAGCTGTAGCCCTTGAGCGTCTCGTCACGCAGTTGCGGATCGGCCTGCACCAGCACATGCCAGGTGCGGCTCGGCCAGGGCGCTTGCAATGCCTGCCATTCCTTTTCCAGCAGCTGGTTGCGAACCAGCAGGCTTTCGATGCTGTTGGCGTCACTGTTGAACACCGGGTCGTCACTGGTGCGGTAATGGCGCACCAGTGCCTGGAGGTCACCGTTGAAGAAACGTTCGGCGGTCTGCCGGAAGCCATCGAGCGCCTCGCGCGACTCGAACAGGTGCGCCTCGACCCGTTGGCTGTAATCCTTGATCAGCCCCGGTACCTGGAGCCCGGCCAGCAGGCCGAAGGTGAACAGCAACAACCGCAGGTAACCTCTGAACATGCAACTGGCTTCCTAGCTCTGCCCGTGGGCGATGCATTCGCCATGGCGCCACAAGGCCCATTGACCCGGCTCGTAGCGCTGCCAGGTCTCGTTGTCGGTCAGGGCCTCGGTGGCGATCACCGTGACCACGTCGTTGGGGGTGGTTTCGGACTGGAAGTCGACATTGAGGTCGACATCCTTCAAACGCGCCGGGCCGAACGGCGCGCGCCGGGTGATGTGCACCAGCTTGGTCGAGCAGAAGCAGAACAGCCAGTCGCCATCGCTGAGCAGGCAGTTGAATACGCCCTTGCCGCGGTACCCGGCACAGGCTTCGACCAGCACCGGCAGCAGCTGTTCAATCTCGACAGGCTCCGGAAAGGCGGCGCGCACGCGGTTGAGCAGGTCGCAGAAGGCCGCCTCGCTGTCGGTGTCGCCTACCGGCCGGTAGAAGGTGACCTGGCCCTGGAATTCGCCAAGCTGGCCGTTGTGCGCGAAGCACCAGTTGCGCCCCCACAGCTCGCGCACGAACGGGTGGGTATTGGACAGGCAGACCTTGCCGACGTTGGCCTGGCGGATATGCCCGATGACCACTTCGCTCTTGATCGGGTAGCGCTGCACCAGGTTGGCCACCTCCGACTCGCTGCTCGCTGCCGGATCCTGGAACACGCGCAGGCCACGCCCTTCGTAGAAACCGATGCCCCAGCCGTCGCGGTGCGGGCCGGTACGGCCGCCGCGCTGCATCAGGCCGGTGAAGCTGAAGACGATGTCGGTGGGAACGTTGGCGCTCATGCCCAGCAGTTCGCACATGCTCCAGGCCCTCCGCCTACAACCGTGGCTCGACCCGGCCGCGGCCGGTGGCCACCGGCTGCGGGTCGTCGCGGTAGCGGTCGTGGCGCTCGGCAACCACCGAAGCGCGGGCGGTCACCTGCTCGTCCTCGACGGCCTGGCGCTGGGCGACGGCATCAGCCTTGGCCCGGCGTTCACGGGCGCGCTTTTCCAACGGCCAGCGCACCAGGACGAAAACGCCATACAGGATGAACGCGATCAAGCCGTACATAGCCAGGTCCGAAGCGGCACGCCAAGCGTTGTTGCCGACCTTGAAGGCCAAATCCAGGGCGGTGATGGCGATGGCCGGGGCGAAGCTCTCCTTGACCGGGTCAACGATGGTCGGGGTCAGCAGCAGCACTGCCAGGACCACCCGCAGCGGTTCGCGCAGCCAGCGCCACATCCAACCGGTGAGCTTGAGGCCTACCCACAGGCAGCCTAGGGCAGCCAGGGCATACAGGCCCCAGGCGAGCGTATAGTCGTTCTCGGTCATGGTGTTCGTGCAAGCCAGGTAAAGAGATGCCTATGATAAACACTTTTCAGGGCGCACACAGCGTCTCCCTGTCCCGGCCCCAATCGCCGGCAAGCCGGCTCCCACAGATTCAACGCTGCCCTCGAGGCTTATGCAGTACCTGTGGAGAGCTGGTTTGCCGGCGACAGCGCCAGGGCATGCAGCCCCAGCCAAGAGATCCCCAATGCCCAACAAGCCCCAGCCGCCCGTCGCTCGCAAAGACAACGCCACCGACCCCTATGCCTGGCTGCAGCAGCGAGACACGCCCGAGGTACTCGCCTACCTTCAGGCCGAGAACGCCTACCAGCAAGCCTGCCTGGCCGACCAGGCGCCCCTGCGCGAACAGCTGTTCGAGGAAATCAAGGCACGCATCCTCGAAACCGACCTGTCGCTCCCCTCCCCCTGGGGCCCCTACCTGTACTACACCCGCACCACGGCCGGCGATGAATACCCGCGTCACTACCGCTGCCCACGCCCAGCCGATGACTCCAATACCGTCGACCAAAGCCAGGAACAACTGCTGCTCGACCCCAACGCCCTGGCCAATGGCGGCTTCCTGTCCCTGGGTGCCTTCAACGTCAGCCCCGACCATCGCCTGCTGGCCTACAGCCTCGACACCAGTGGCGACGAAATCTACACCTTGTACGTGAAGGACCTGGCCAGCGGCACGGTCACCGCCCTGCCCTTCGACGACTGCGACGGCAGCCTGACCTGGGCCAACGACAGCCAGACGCTGTTCTTCGCCGAACTGGACGACACCCACCGCCCCTGGCGCCTGCGTCGCCATACCTTGGGCAGCAGCGAGGCCCAGACCGTGTTCGAAGAGCCCGACGGGCGCTTCTTCCTGCATTGCTACCGGGCCAGCTCCGAGCGCCAGCTGGTGCTGCTGCTCAACAGCAAGACCACCAGTGAAGCCTGGGTACTCGATGCCGCGACCCCGAATGCGGCCTTCACCTGCCTGGCACCACGGGTCGAGGGCCACGAGTACTTCCCTGACCATGGCCAGCTCGACGGCCAGTGGCGATGGTTCATCCGCAGCAACCAGGACGGCATCAACTTCGCCCTGTTCCAAGCCCCGGCCGAGCAGGTGCCCAGCCGCGAGCAATGGCAGGTGCTGGTACCGCACAGCGACCAGGTCATGCTCGAAGGCCTGAGCCTGAATGCCAGCGCCCTGACCCTGAGCCTGCGCGAAGGCGGCCTGCCAATCATCGAAGTGCGGCCCCAGGGCCTGGTGCCCTACCGTGTCGAGCTACCGGATGCCGCCTACAGCCTGTATGTGCAGGACAGCCTGGAGTTCGCCAGCACCCGTGTGCGGCTGCGCTATGAAGCGCTCAACCGACCGGCCCAGGTGCGCCAGTTGGACTTGGCCTCCGGCGAGCAGGTTGTGCTCAAGCAGACCCCGGTACTGGGCGAGTTCGATGCCGACGACTACGTCAGCGAACGCCTATGGGCCGTGGCCAAGGACGGCACCCGCGTCCCCATCAGCCTGGTGCGCCGGCGCGACGACCTGGGCCAGTGCGTACCGCTGTACCTCTACGGTTATGGCGCCTACGGCGAGAGCCTCGACCCGTGGTTCTCCCACGCCCGCCTGAGCCTGTTGCAACGCGGCGTGGCCTTCGCCATCGCCCATGTGCGCGGTGGCGGCGAGCTGGGCGAAGCCTGGTACCGGGCCGGCAAGCAGGCGCACAAGCAGAACAGCTTCGACGATTTCATTGCCTGTGCCGAGCACCTGATCGCCGAGGGCGTGACCACCCGCGAACGCCTGGCCATCAGCGGCGGCAGCGCTGGCGGCCTGCTGATGGGAGCAGTGCTCAACCAGCGCCCGGAGCTGTTCCGCTGCGCCATCGCCGAGGTGCCGTTCGTCGACGTGCTCAACACCATGCTCGACCCGGAACTGCCGCTGACCGTCACCGAGTACGACGAATGGGGCAACCCAGAGGAGCCGGAGGTCTACCAGCGGATCAAGGCCTATGCCCCCTACGAGAACGTCAAGGCCCAGGCCTACCCGGCCATGCTGGTGGTCGCCGGCTACAACGACAGCCGCGTGCAGTATTGGGAAGCGGCCAAGTGGGTGGCGCGACTGCGCACCTGCAAGACCGACGACAACCTGCTGCTGCTCAAGACCGAGATGGGCGCCGGGCACGGCGGCATGAGCGGGCGATACCAGGGGCTACGCGATGTGGCGTTGGAATACGCGTTCGTGCTCAACGAGTTGGGCGTGGTGTAGCCACAGGCCGCGTGGATCCGCGGCCTCCTGTGGGGCTTGTCCCGCCCCCACAACGAGGCCGTTTCAGTCTTGCCTGGGTGGCTGTTTCGGCGGCTCCTGCAACCCCGGCAACGGCTGGTCCTTGGGCGGCCCGGGCACCGGCATCGGCGGCAGCAGCGGCGCGCCGGGCTGGTTGTCACCGGCCTTGGGCGGCGTGCTCGGAGTGATCTGTGGATAGGGGGTCGGCGTCGGCGTACCCGGTGCACCGGGCACCGGCGTGAGGAGCCGAGGCTGCTGGCCAGCCGCGTCGGCCAGCGGCGTGGCGGCGAGAATCAGCGCGGCGAGGATCGCATGAACCATCGGCAACCTCCTGTCAGGGTATCCCTACAGGCTATGCCCAATCAGGCGTTTTCGCCTGTCCGAGCAGGGCCCAGGCGCGCTAGACTCAGTGACATAACCGTCATCTACCCGATTACAACAAAGGTAACACCATGAGTTCGGCCTCCACCTCCGCCGCCACCGCCCGCCTCGAGCGCATCCTTGCCGACGCCAAGCGCGACAAGGAAATGGGCTACCGCGACAAGGCCCTGAAGATGTACCCGCATGTCTGCGGCCGCTGCGCCCGCGAGTTCTCCGGCAAGCGCCTGTCGGAGCTGACCGTGCACCACCGCGACCACAACCACGACAACAACCCCCAGGACGGCTCGAACTGGGAACTGCTGTGCCTGTACTGCCACGACAACGAGCATTCGCGCTACACCGACCAGCAGTACTTCAGTGAAGGGTCCACCAGCACGCCGAGCATCGCCAAGGCCACCCACAACCCGTTTGCCGGGTTGGCGAGCCTGCTCAAGAAGGACTGACCCCGAATCGCCCCCCGCTGCTGCCGGTGAGCCCGTATAATCGCGCTTTTTGCGAAGGGCCCCGGTACGTGGCAAACAAACGGTACAGCTGCATTGGCCTGTTCAACCCCAAGTCCGCTGAGAACGTAGGTTCGGTGATGCGTGCGGCGGGTTGCTATGGCGTCAACTCGGTGTTCTACACCGGCAAGCGCTATGAGCGCGCCCGCGACTTCGTCACCGACACCAAGCGCGTGCACTACGACATCCCGCTGATCGGCATCGACGACCTGCAGCGCATCATCCCCTTGGGGTGCACCCCGGTGGCCGTGGAGCTGGTCAAAGGTGCACGCCCGCTTCCCGAATACACCCACCCTGACCGCGCCCTCTATATCTTCGGCCCCGAAGACGGCAGCCTCGACGCGAGCGTGCGCGCCTGGTGCGAAGAGACCATCTACATCCCCACCCAGGGCTGCATGAACCTGGCGGCGACCGTGAACGTGGTGCTGTACGACCGCATGGCCAAGGGGCTCAATACCCGCTCGGGGCCCAAATTCAAATAAGAAGGTGGCCTTGCATAGCCAGTACCGCCCTTATCGCCGGCAAGCCGGCGATAGGGCCAGCACTGGCGCAGGGCCTGTCCCGCACCACCCGGCAATCGAACTGAACGGGCAGGTGGTGCAGCGGGTCAGCTGCTTACACCTCAACTGGAGAGTTCGTCATGCGCGATACCCCTTTGCTTGTGCATACACGCAACGTCCACGGCTGGGAGCGCGCCAGCTCCCTGGCCGGCGGCGCCTTGATGATCAGCAAGGGCCTGCGCCACGGCGGCCTGGTCGGCCTGCTGCAGATCGTGGTGGGTGGCATGGCCCTGGCCCGGGGCGTCAGTGGGCACTGCTCGACCAAGGCCTGGTGGCAGCGACACCGGGCCGATTACCTGCGACTTCGCGGGGACATCGAACGCGGCGCGGCAGAGCTCAAGGCGCTCAAGGCCAGCGCCGAGGCGGCAACACAGGGCGTGACGGTGACCGGCGTCGAGACTAAGGCCAAGGGCTGAGGCGGCAGGCCTTTTCTCAACGCAGGACCTTGCTCTCCAGCACCTCGGACCGCCCCCCCAGCACGCTCTCGCTGAGCTGGATGAATTCCTCGGTGCTGACACTGGGCAAGCGCATCAACGCCCGGGTGACATCGTCCAGCGAGCGCTTGTCGTGGGTGTGCAGGCGGATCTCGCGATCCAGCGCCTGGAGCAGCAGCACGCCTCGGGCAACCTGGCCGACATCGGCGTGTTCACCACGCAGCCGGGAAACCTTGGCGCCACGCTTGTGCAGGCGTGCCTGCCAGGCCTCATAGCGGTCGTCGCTGATGCCGCCGGCGCGGCGCAGCACTTCGGTGGCGTAGTAGTCGGCCAGGCTTTCGCCCAGCCAGTCGCTGCCGTCACGGTCGTTGACCTGGGCGAACAGCTGCACCAGCTCACGCAGCAGCGGGCTGGCGCCGCTCTCGCCGATCAGCGGGCGGGTGCTGTGCAGGTAGATCGAATGATGCCCGGCCAGCGCGCCCCGCCACATCTCGTCGCGAGCGCCTACCAGCAATAGCTTGGGCGGGTTGCGCGGGAACACCGCCTGCAATTGCGGCCAGACGAAGGTCAGCAGGGTCAGGGTGTCCATCCGACGCATGCCCTGCCCCTGCGGCGCGGCCACGGTCACTTCGGTATCGCCCAAGCGCGCGCGGCGGCTGCCCAGGTTGCCGGCCAGCATCCAGCCGGTGGGCCGGTCGAACAGCCGCGAGACATCGTCGATGCGAAACTTCTGCTTGCCGATGCGCGGCCAGGCGGTTTCGACGCTTTTCCAGCCGGCCGGCAGCTCGAACGTCAGGCGCGCCACCAGCTCGGTGCCATCCTGCTGGTCCAGGCGCGCCGGCGGCACCAACTGGTCACCGCGCAGCAGCGCCCAGTCCGGGGTTATACGGCTCTCGTAGGCACCGCCGCGTGGTTTCTGGTCCAGCTGCACACGATAGCTGAGCCGGGGCTTGCCCGCAGCCGGGTGCCAGACGCCCCGCTCGCCCTGTACCTGCCATTGGCCATCGGCCTGGAAGTCGCTGTAGGCGCCCTGCTTGCCCAGGTCGAAATCCAGGCTGCGCACGGCGCTGCCATCGGCCAGGGTCAATTGCACCTCGGCCTGGCCGCTGGCCGGCAACAGGCGCACCTGGTAGTCCAGGTCGACCTTCTTGGCCCAGGCCGGCGCACAGGCCACCAGACCCAGGACCCACAACAGATGGCAACGCATGCAGAACTCCTTGTTCCAGAGGCGAAAGTAAAGGCAGGCGCGAGTCGCTCAGCTCGCGCGGAAGATCAGGTGATCCTCCCAGTCGTCTTCGTCGACATCATGCTCGCTGAGCATGCGCCCGGACTGGGAGATACGTTGTTCGTGCACCTGCGTACGGTCGCCGCACACCAGGTGGTGCCAGGCTGGCAGGTCCTTGCCTTCGCTGACCAGGCGATAGCCGCAAGTGCTCGGCAGCCATTTGAACTGGTCGGCCTTGCCGGGGGTGAGCTGGATGCAGTCGGGCACCTGGGCGAAGCGGTTGGGGTAGTCGCTGCACTGGCAGGTGGTCAGGTCCAGCAGCTTGCAGGCGATGCGCGTGTAGTAGACGCTGTTGTCGTCCTCGTCCTCGAGCTTCTGCAGGCAGCACAACCCGCAGCCATCGCAGAGCGACTCCCACTCTTGCGGGTCGAGCTGTTCAAGGGTCTTGCGCCGCCAGAAGGGCGCGTTGTCGGCGATCATCACACGTGTTCCTGCATTGAACTTCAATCCGCGGCGCGCGGCGGCGCCAGTCTAGAGCCTGTCCGGGGCCAATGCCAGACCGCTTGTCAGTACCGGCTGGACGCAGTAGCGTGCGCGCTTTCCCCGTCCCTTTGCAGGAGCAGCCATGAGCGCCAACCCACGCATCGCCGACTATGCGATCAACGAGCAATTCATCAACCGCTGGTCGCCACGGGCCTTCACCGCCGAGGCCATCTCCGAGGAAACCCTGTTGAGCTTCCTCGAAGCCGCCCGCTGGGCACCGTCGGCCTTCAACTCGCAACCCTGGCGGTTCCTCTATGCGCGCCGCGACACGGCGAACTGGGAGCGCTACCTGGGCATCCTCAACGAAGCCAACCGCAGCTGGGCGCAGCATGCCTCGGCCCTGGTGCTGGTGATGTCCAAGACCACCTTCGCCGCTCCCGGCGCCAGTGAGGAACGACCAGCGCTGTGGCACACCTTCGACACCGGCTCAGCCTGGGGGCACATGGCCTTGCAGGCCAGCATCAGCGGCTGGCACACCCACGGCATGGCCGGCTTCGACCAGGACCTGGCACGCCAGGAGCTGAAGATTCCCGAAGGCTACGTGCTGCATGCCATGGTCGCGATCGGCAAGCTGGGCGACAAGGCCAGCCTGGCCGAGGCCCTGCAGGCCCGCGAAATGCCAAGCCCGCGCCGGCCGTTGAGCGAGTTGGCGGCCGAGGGTGATTTCAGCCTCTGATCCCTGTGCTGGCTGCACTGGACCTATCGCCGGCAAGCCGGCTCCCACCCGGACAGCGGTGACGTCGTACCTGTGGGAGCCGGCTTGCCGGCGATAGGGCCAATGCAGTCAATGCAGATTAATAGCCCCTCGAGAAATCCACTTCCCCGCGCAACCCCTGCCCCGCCTGGTACGCCTGCACATTCTCGACGAACAACCGCACCATTGCCGCCGGCGAAGTGGGCGCCGAGCTGTGCCCGGTCAGCAGCAGGCCCCAGGCGGTCCAGAACGGGTGCTGCCGGGGCAACGGCTCCTGGCGGCAGACATCGATCACCGCCCCCGCCAGGTGGCCTTCCTTCAAGGCGTGCACCAGGTCGGCGTCGACCACCGCCACGCCGCGCCCGGCATTGATGAACAGTGCGCTGGGCTTGAAGCGCTTGAACAGCGCCGCATCGTACAAGTCGTGGGTAGCCGGGGTGTCCGGCAGCAGGTTGAGCACGTAGTCGGCCTGCTCCACCATGCGAGGCAGATCCGCGAGCCCGGCCACTTCGACGAACGGCGCCTGTTCCCGCGCCTGGCTGGCGATACCGTGAAGGATCGCCCCGAACGGCACCAGGAACTCGGCCACCCGCTGGCCGATATCGCCCGTGCCGACCACCAGCACCCGACGCCCCTCCAGGCTGCGCCCCGGGCGATCGTCCCAGCGCCGCTCGACCTGGCTGACCAGGCGCGCCAGCACATCGCGCTCGTGAATCAGCATGTAGGTGAGCATGTATTCGGCCATTACCTGGCCGAAGATGCCCACGGCACGGGTCAGGCGATAGTCACGTGGCAGCCCGTCGGCCAGCAGCGGGGTGATGCCGGCCCAGGTGGACTGTATCCACTCGGGGCGATGGCCCTGGCGCAGGAGGCTGGCCAGCAGGTCCGGCTGGCCCAGCCAAACCGGGCAACCGGCGGCCTGGCGCGCCAGCTCGGCGGAATCATTGCTGGTGACGATCTCCAGCGTCGGCGCCGCCTCGCCGAGCAGGCGGGCATAGTTGGCATGATCCTGTTCAGCGATCAGAACGCGCATGTACGAAACAACCTTGGCAAACAACGAAGACGGCCCGACAGGCGGGCCGCTTGACGAACGATGGGGACCAGGCCGGAATCAGGCCGGGTCGTTGCGGCGCAGCAGCTCTTCGGGCAAGTGCTCGATGTAGTCGTCCTCGGGCGGCGGCATCTGCAGGTGGTAGCCCTGGTTGTCGAGGTTCTCCAGCACCTTGGCGATATCCTCCCGGGCCAGCTTGCGCTCGGGGGTCAGCACCAGGTCGAAGGCATGCACGGGGGTGCCGAAGAACGGCAGCAGGGCTTCTGGAACGCGCGCCAGGCCTTCGGCCTTGAGCACGTAGAGGTACATTTCGTTCTTGCGGGGGCTCTTGTAGATCGAGCAGATACGTTTCATCAGGATTCTCCGGCGCCCGCCAGGTTGTCCAGCAGGGCCTGGCCCATGCGCTCACGGCGCCAGCCGCGCAGCGAATCGGGCAGTTGATAGGGGCCGTTGGGGAAGCCGCTCTTGAGCAAGGCTTCGAGGGTTTTCTTGCGCAGCATGAGCTCCGGCGCGATGCCCAGGCGCTCGCCTTCGGCCTGGCCGACCGCGCGCAGGCGCTTGAGCATGCCCGAGGCTTCGATCGGCAACGGCTCGGGCAAGGCCTGCGGCCACTGCTCGGCCGGCAGGCTCGCGGCGCGCTTGATCAGATCCAGCAGGAACTGGCCGTCCTGGCGGATGGTGCGCGGGTGCATGTCGTCGATCTTGGCCAGGGCCGAGAGGTTGTCCGGCTGGCTCTTGGCCATGGGCCACAACGAATGCTCGCGCAGTACACGATTGCGCGGCAGGTCGCGGCTGCGCGCCTCGCGCTCGCGCCAGGCACACAGCTCGCGCAGCACCGCCAGTTGCTGTGGGTTCAGCTTCCAGGCGAGCTTGACGTCGCGGTACAGGGTCTCGGGTTCTACCTCGCGGCGCAGCTGGGCGACCAACTCGGCGCCATCTTCCAGCACCCAGGCGTACTTGTCGTCAGATAGCCGTGGCCGCAGCGCGCTGAACAGCTCGGCCAAGTGCACGGCATCTTCGGCGGCATAGCTGACCTGGGTATCCGACAGTGGGCGCTGCAGCCAGTCCGAACGGGTCTCGCCCTTGGGCAGCTCCAGGCCCAGCACGTCCTGTACCAGGCGCGAATAGCCCATGGAGAAACCGATGTTCAGGTAGCCGGCTGCCAGCTGAGTGTCGAACAGCGGTTGCGGCAGCTTGCCGGTCAGGCGCAGGAGCACTTCCAGGTCTTCGCTGCAGGCATGCAGCACCTTGACCACGCCCGGGTCGTCGAGCAGCTCGGCCAGCGGCTGCCAATCGCGGATCAGCAACGGGTCGATCAGGTACGCCCGGTTGCCTTCACCGACCTGGATCAGGCCGGCCTTGGGGTAGAAGGTGTCGACCCGCATGAATTCGGTGTCGAGCGCTACGAAGGGCAGTTCGTGCCAGCCCCGGCAGTGTTCGGCCAGGGTCTGGTCGTCACGTATCCAGTGTATTTCTATGGCCACGAGGCTCTCCCACAAATATTGGCGCGCAGTATATACGGCGCGGGCATTGGGGGTGAAACCTGCGCCATCCTTGGTTTGATCAACGGTCAGCGGTCATCCAGGGGCGACAGCTGGCGAACATGTCCATCGATTGCTGGTAGACCTCGGTGCGCACCTGCAACAGGCCGAGCATCGAATGGAACAGGTTGTCCTGGCTCAACGGCGCGTCGCGCAAGCGGCCCAGGCAGTCGCTGTCGAGGGCGAAGTCCTGGCGGTAGCTGTCGGAAAACCACATCAACAATGGCACGTGACGCTGCTGCTCAGGGGCCAGCATGTAGGGGGTGCCGTGCAGGTAGAGGTTGTATTCGCCCAGGGATTCGCCGTGGTCGGAGAGGTAGATCATCGCCGTATCGACCTTGTCCTGGCGGCTGCGCAACAGGTCGATCAGCGAGGCCAGCACCTGGTCGGTATAGGCCAGGGTGTTGTCGTAGCTGTTGATGATCGATTGCTCGTCGCACTGGTTCAGGGCATTGCTCTGGCACACAGGGGTGAAGCGCTGGGCGCTTGCCGGGTAGCGCTTGTAGTAGTCGGGGCCGTGGCTGCCCATCTGGTGCAGCACCAGCACGGTGTCGTGGTCTAGGTGGTCGAGCAGGTCGCCCAGGCCCTGCAGGAGGATCTCGTCGCGACACTCGCCGTCAGCGCACAGGTTCGGGTCCTTGAGGTTGCTGACGTCGACGAACTGCACCCGGTCGCAGGTGCCTTTGCAGCCGGACTGGTTGTCGCGCCACTGCACGGTGAGGCCGGTACGCTGGAGGATATCCAGAAGCCCCTCGCGGTTCTTGGCGACGCGGGCGTCGTAGTCCTTGCGCGGCATGCCGGAGAACATGCATGGCACCGACACGGCGGTCTCGGTGCCGCACGAATGCACATCGGAAAACGCCAGCAGGCCCTGCTCCTTGCCCAGGTTCGGGGTGGTGTCGCGGTCGTAGCCCAGTACGCCGAAGTTCTGCGCCCGGGCGCTCTCGCCCACCACCAGCACGGTCAGCGACTTACGCGTGTGGCGTTGCCAGGCGGCGCTGTCGCGCTTGGCGTCCTCTCCGTAATGCTGGAATGGACGGGCGGCGCTGCCCAGGCGTTCACTGACATAGCCGAACGAAGCCCCGACGATGTTGCTCGGGGTGAGCATCAGGCGGATCTCGTGGTGGTTGCGAAACAGCGAGGCCAGGCCCTGGTAGTTGACCAGTGCCACCGAGCCGAGGGCCGCGACGCACGCGCCGCTGACCACCAGCTTGCCGAACAGCTCGCGGTGCCAGGGGCGATAGGCGATGGGCGCTTTCCACACCAGTAATGAAGGCAACATGCCGAGCAGGATCATATACAGGGCAAACTTCAGGGAAAGCAGGTCCCGTACTTCCGTGACATTGGTCTCGGCGATATTACGAAACATGCCAGTGTCGACCAGTACACCATATTGGTTCATGAAGTAGGCGACGCCCGCGCCACTCATGAACAACAAGATCAGCACCGGTTTGAGTACGTACTTGAACGCCACCAATGTGAGGATGAGATTGAACGCGAAGAACATCAGCACGGCGAATGCCAACAGCAGCCACAGCCCCACCACGCCGGGCGGTACCACGGCCTGCAGGTGCTCCCACAGCGCAGTGTTGAAACCGATCAACAGGTAAAGACTGGCCAGCAACGTGACCCATTCGGCCCGCAGGGTTTTGAAGTTCGGCATGATGTTCGCAGATGAGAGTTATTATCGGCCGTCGCACCAGGCGGGGCACCGGGGAAGTTGGCCGAACTCTAGAAAGCGTGCCATCAATTTTTCGTGAAAAAGACGCCAACGAATAATGGACGGTGCGGGTTTTCCAGATGAAATGAATTTCATGTTTGCCGGTACTGCGTGCGGCCCCTTGGCGCACCCTCCCTCCGCAACCGGGCAAAGGCGACTATCCTCAAGGTTCAGGACTTTTTGCCAACCCCTGACCCGAGGTGAAGAAATGCCAGTCCCGCATGATCTGCTCGCTGACCTGCACATTTCCGCTGACGATTTCCAGGCGCTGATCGACAAGGACCAGACGCTCCATCAACTGCACAAGGAGTACAACGCCAAGGACAAGGAGGTGGTGGCCGCCGAAGGTAACGGCACTGCCGACGATGCGGTGAACCGCCTGCGCAAGGAGCGCTTGTTGCTCAAGGACAAGATCGAACGGATCGTTCATCCGGCAAGGTGATTACACAGACCGATACCCTTCGCGGGTGAACCCGCTCCCACAGATTGGACTGCATGCCCTGTGGGAGCGGGTTCACCCGCGACTACCTCAGCTCTCGGCCGAAGCCTTGAGCGCCGTGTCCAGGTCCTCGATCAGGTCGCGGTAGTCCTCGATCCCGACCGACAGGCGCAGCAGGTTCTCGCTGATGCCCATCTGCCCCTTCTGCTCTGGGCTCAAGGAATTGTGCGACATGCTCCAGGAATGGTTGATCATGCTCTCCACACCACCCAGCGAGTCGGCCAGCACGAAGATCGACAACGCCTCCACCAAGCGGTTGACCGCAGCCCGGTCACCCTTGATCTTCATCGCCACCACCGCGCCGCCGGTGCGCATCTGGCGCTTGCACAGCGCATGCTGCGGGTGGTTTTCAAGTTCCGGGTAGTACACCTGCTCGACCTGCGGGTGCCCCTCGAGGAAGCGCGCCACGCGCAGGGCATTGGCGCATTGGCGCTCCATGCGCACGTCCAGGGTCTTGAGCCCGCGCAGGGCCAGGTAGCAGTCGAACGGCCCCTGGATCGCACCGACGGCCATGCTGATCCGCCGCAGGCGCTTGAGCAGCTCGTCGTTGGCGGCGACCACCACGCCACCGATCAGGTCGGAGTGGCCGCCGATGTACTTGCTCGCCGAATGCATCACCAGGTCCACGCCGAGGGTGATCGGCCGCTGGTTCCAGGGCGAGCAGAAGGTGTTGTCGATGCAGGTGAGGATGCCGCGCTCGCGGGCCAGCTTGCAGACCGCCTCGATGTCCACCAGGTGCAGCAACGGGTTGGTCGGCGACTCGATCCAGATCAGCTGGGTCTCGGGGCGGATGGCCGCAGCCACGGCGTCCAGGTCATTGAGGTCGACATAGGTGGTGCTCAGGCCCGAGGTACGGCTGCGGTAGTCTTCCATCAGGCGGAAGGTGCCGCCGTAGACCCCGTTCATCACCACCACGTGGGCATCCTTGGACAACAGCTCGAGCACGGTGGCCGTGGCCCCCACGCCCGAGGCAGTGGCCACTGCACCTGCGCCTTCCTCGAGGGCGGCGACACAGGTTTCGTAGGCATGTCGGGTCGGGTTGCTGACTCGGCTGTAGGCGTATTCGGGGTTGTCGTCCAGGCCGCGCTTGATGAACGAACTGGTGGTGACGATGGCCGGGAAGATGGCATTGTCGGCGACGCTGGACTGCTCGCCGGCGTGGATGGTGCGGGTGGCGAAATTGCGCGGCTTTTCGGACATGGTCGGGTCCATTGACTCTGCTGAGGTTGGAAAGCACCACTATCGCATATCCGGTGGGGCGCCGCCGAACGGGAATGAACCTGCGCCACGCCCGTGCCGGCTATTCTTTTCGTACCCCGATCGCGCTAGTCTCGAGAAACTTTTTCTCGCACCGACCGGCCATCGCATATGGACAGTTTTGACCAACACATCCTTACCCTCCTCCAGCGTGACGCCTCGATGTCCCTCAAGGACCTGGCCGAAGCCGTCAATCTTTCCACCACGCCTTGCTGGAAGCGGGTCAAGCGCCTGGAGGACGAGGGTTACATCCGAGGCCGCGTCGCCCTGCTCGACCCCGAGCGCCTGGGTCTGGGGCTGACCGTGTTCGTCCAGCTCAAGACCCAGCGCCACGACAGCGCCTGGCTGGAGCAGTTCGCCCGGGTGGTGACGGGGTTCGAAGAGGTGATGGAGGTGTATCGCATGTCCGGCGACTGGGACTACATGCTGCGGGTGGTGGTGGGCGATATCGCGGCGTACGACCGGTTCTACAAGAAACTCATCACCAGCACCGACGGCCTGTCGAACATCACGTCGAGCTTCGCCATGGAACAGATGAAGTACACCACGGCGTACCCGGTGCATCGATGACCAACGGGGCCGTTGCGGCCCAATCGCCGGCAAGCCGGCTCCACAGGGACTTCGCAAGTCTTGAGAGCGGCGCGATCTCGGTGGGCGCTGGCGACAGCCTGCGATGGGCTGCAAAGCAGCCCCAAGCCCTCAAACGCTGGATCCCCCAGACTCAAGGGCCGCTTTGCGGCCCATCGCAGGCTCCACCACAGGTACGACGTCAACACTGTCCGGGTGGGAGCCGGCTTGCCGGCGATTGGGCTGCGCAGCAGCCCCACTGGATCAGGCCACGCTCGCCTCGATCCGGTTCCTGGCCCGCGTCTTCTCCAGCTTGATGGCCACGAACTTCGAGGTCGGCGTGTAGGTGCCCTCGCCATAGCTTTCCAGCGGCACCAATGGGTTGGTCTCCGGATAGTAGGCCGCCGCCTGGCCTTCGGGCAGGTCATAGGGCACTAGGTGGAAGCCCGACACCCGACGCTCACGGCCGTCCTCCCACAGCGACACCATGTCCACGTGCTCGCCCGGCTCGAAGCCCAGGCGGCGGATGTCCGCCTCGTTGACGAACACCACTTCGCGCAGGCCGAACACACCCCGGTAGCGGTCATCCAGGCCATACAACGTGGTGTTGTACTGGTCATGGGAGCGCAGGGTCTGCAGGATCAGGTCCGGGTTGTCGCCACGGGCCAGCACCTGGGCATTGACCAACTGCCGAGGCAACTCGCTGGCGGTGAAGCGCGCCTTGCCAGTCGCCGTGCGCCATTCGCGCTCGGATGCCGTGTTGCCCAGGTGGAAGCCGCCGGGGTGCTGCAGACGCTCGTTGAAACCGCTGAAGCCCGGGATAACCTCGGCGATCATGTTGCGGATACGGCTGTAGTCGGCGACGGCGTACTCCCAGTCGATCGGCCGGTCGCCCAGGGTGGCCTTGGCGATGCCCGCGATAATCGCCGGCTCCGAACGCAGGTGCGGCGAACGGGGTTTGAGCTGGCCGTGGGAGATATGCACCATGCTGAAGGTATCTTCCACGGTGACACCCTGGGGCCCTTCGGCCTGCAGGTCGATCTCGGTACGGCCCAGGCATGGCAGGATCAACGCATCGCCACCGGTGACCAGATGCGAGCGGTTGAGCTTGGTGGAAATCTGCACGGTCAGCGCGCAGTTGCGCATCGCCGCGTGGGTACGCGGGGTATCCGGCGTCGCCTGGGCGAAGTTGCCACCCAGGCCGATGAACACCTTGGCCCGGCCCTCTTCCATGGCCTTGATCGCCAGCACCGCGTTATGCCCGTGCTCGCGCGGTACCTTGAACTGGAAGCGTTTTTCCAGGGCATCGAGCAGCTTGGCCGGGGGCTTCTCGTCGATACCCATGGTGCGGTCGCCCTGCACGTTGCTGTGGCCGCGCACCGGCGACAGGCCCGCACCGGGCTTGCCGACGTTGCCGCGCAGCAGCTGCAGGTTGACGATCTCCTGCACCGTCGGCACCGAGTGACGATGCTGGGTCACGCCCATGGCCCAGCACATGATCACCCGCTCCGCCTTGCGGTACATGCGCGCGGCCAGCTCGATCTCGGCCAGGCTCAGGCCCGACTGCTCGACGATATGTTCCCAGGAGGTGTCATCCACCGCAGCCAGGTAGGCCTCGAGGCCATCGGTGTGCTCGGCGATGAAGGCGTGGTCGAACACCGCCGGCTCGCCCTTGGCCTGGGCTTCGCGCTCCCACAGCAACAGGAACTTGGCAATGCCGCGCATCGCTGCCATGTCGCCGCCCAGGGCCGGGCGGAAGTAGGCGGTATTGGTGGGTTCGGAGCCGTTGCTGAGCATCTCGAACGGGTGCTGCGGATGCTGGAAACGCTCCAGCCCACGCTCCTTGAGCGGGTTGAAGCACACCACCTGGGCGCCCCGCTTGACCGCCTCGCGCAGCGGTTCGAGCATGCGCGGGTGGTTGGTGCCCGGGTTCTGGCCAATGACGAAGATCGCGTCGGCCAGTTCCAGATCATGGTAGACGACCGTGCCCTTCCCTACGCCCAAGGTATCGGCCATGCCCACGCCACTGGCTTCGTGGCACATGTTCGAGCAATCAGGGAAATTGTTGGTGCCGTAGGCGCGCACGAACAGCTGGTAGAGAAACGCTGCCTCGTTGCTGGCCCGGCCGGAGGTGTAGAACTCGGCCTGGTCTGGGGTCTCCAGTGCGTTGAGGTGCCGGGCAATCAGGGCGAAGGCTTCGTCCCAGGTGGTTTCCACATAGTGGTCGGTGGCGGCGTCGTAGCGCATCGGGTGGGTCAGCCGGCCTTGGTACTCGAGCCAGTAGTCGGTCTGGGCGGCCAGGGCGCTGACGCTGTATTTGGCGAAGAACGCCGGGTCCACCGAGCGGCCGGTGGCCTCCCAGTTGACGGCCTTGGCGCCGTTCTCGCAGAACTTGACCATGTCGCTCTCAGGCGACTCGCCCCAGGCGCAGCCAGGGCAGTCGAAACCGCCGTTCTGGTTGGTCTTGAGCATGGCCCGCAGGTTCTTGAAGGCATTGTCGCTGCCCAGCCAGCTCTTGGTCACGCTCTTGAGTGCGCCCCAGCCGGCGGCCGGTCCCTTGTAGTCCCTGATATGTTCGTCTTGGCTCATGCGATGGGTCCTCACGCTCTTGAAAAGGCACCGGCTGGTCAGGTCCGGTGTTTATCCAGCCTATGGACCCCGGCCTAGAGCCGTCCAATCGAAATACCTTAAAGCGTGATAAGCCCTCTCGATCATGACGTGCAGCCCTTGTAGGCCGCGGCCTGCAGCCGTGATAGACAGGGCTGATCGAACAGTCAGGGAAAGCAATTTGACGAGGGTGCCCGCAGGTTATAGCTTGGAGGTTGCCTGCGGCGACACGCCGCCTCACCCAATACCCAGAGCATGAACGTGGAAGAGAACACCCAGGCACTGATCGACGGCTTCAATCGGCGCATCGACTACCTGCGGATGTCGGTCACCGACCGCTGCGACTTCCGTTGTGTGTACTGCATGGCCGAGGACATGCAGTTCCTGCCGCGCCAACAGATCCTCAGCCTCGAGGAGCTGTACCAGGTGGCCGAGCGCTTCGTCGCCCTGGGTACCCGCAAGATCCGCCTGACCGGCGGCGAGCCGCTGGTACGCCAGGGCATCGTCGAGCTGTGCGGGCGTATCGCCGCCCTGCCCGGCCTGCGCGAGCTGTGCCTGACCAGCAACGGCTCGCAACTGGGTCGCCTCGCCCAGCCGCTGTTCGATGCCGGCGTGTCGCGCCTGAACATCAGCCTCGACAGCCTCGATGCCGAACGTTTCCGCAGCCTGACCCGCACCGGCGACCTGCACCAGGTCATCGCCGGCATCGACGCCGCGCGCCGCGCGGGCTTCCGGCGCACCAAGCTCAATTGCGTGGTGCTCAAGGGCCGCAACGACCACGAGATCGTCGACCTGGTGCGTTTCGCCGTCGAGCGCGAACTGGATATCTCGTTCATCGAGGAAATGCCCCTGGGCGTGATCGACGAGCACGAGCGCGGCGAGTCGTACTGCTCCAGCGACGAAGTGCGCGCGCGCATCGCCGAACACTTCACCTTGGTGGAGTCGGCCGAATCGTCCCAGGGGCCGGCGCGCTACTGGCGGGTCGCCGAGGCACCACAGACCCGGGTCGGCTTCATCTCGCCGCACAGCCACAACTTCTGCGCTACCTGCAACCGCGTGCGCCTGACCGTCGAAGGCCGCCTGCTGCTGTGCCTGGGCAACGAGCACTCGATGGACCTCAAACAGATCCTGCGCGCCCACCCCGGCGACGCCGAACGCCTGGAAAAAGCCATCCGCGACGCCATGCACCTCAAGCCCTACCGCCACCACTTCGAGGTGGGCGGCGAGGTACAGATCCTGCGCTTCATGAACATGACCGGCGGCTGATCGCCCGCCTCTGGAACACCATGATCGTCCATCCCCGTCCCGATGTACTGCGTGTGCTCTTCACCCTCAAGGGCTCGATCGTCAAGCGCATCGCCCTGCGCTGCCTGATGGTCACCTTGCTGGCCGCCCTGATCGTGCTGATCGAGCATCACTACCCGGCCTTCTTCTACCCGGTCAGCGCCACGCCCTTCACCCTGCTGGGCCTGTCGCTGTCGATCTTCATGAGCTTTCGCAACAACGTCTGCTACGACCGCTGGTGGGAGGGCCGCAAGGCCTGGGGGCGGATGATCATCGAGATACGTTCGTTCATCCGCGAAAGCCAGGCGATCGCCGACGAGCGCCTGCGTGCCGAACTGCTGCGCGGCCTGTGCGGCTTCGCCCATGCGCTCAACGCCCGCTTGCGCAACGAGGATGAGCTGGCCGCCGCTCGGCCGTGGCTGGACCAGGGCGCCAGGATCAGCCCGCACAATACCTGCGACGGCATCCTGCGCCAGGTCGGCGAGCATTGCTCACGCTTGGCCGAGCACCAGTCGATCAGCGAATGGCGCTACACCCTGCTCGAACAACGCCTGGTGGGCCTGTCGGAAGTCCAGGCCACCTGCGAACGGATCAAGGGCACACCATTGCCCTTCCCCTATACGTTGCTGCTGCACCGCACCAGCTACATCTTCTGCGTACTGCTGCCGTTCGCCCTGGCCGAGCCGCTGGGCTGGCTGGCACCGATCTTCACCACCATCATCAGCTACACCTTCTTCGGCCTGGATGCCATCGGCAACGAGCTGGAAGACCCGTTCGGCCGTGACGAAAACGACCTGCCCACCGATGCCATGGTGCGTATCCTGGAGCGCGACGTACTGTCGGCGCTGGGGCATGAACCGCTGCCGCCGGCGCTGGTGCCGGTGGATCATGTGTTGAGCTGAGAACGACGGGGCTGCCAGGCAGCCCCCCACCTACCCCCGACTCTCACACATCCCCACCGCCTTCAGGTGCGGCACGAAATTGCATGGCCGATGCCGCGCATCGAGCTGTTCCACCAGAATCCCTTCCCAGGCCGTACGACAAGCCCCGGTCGAGCCCGGCAGGCAGCAGACCAACGTGCCGTTGGCCAACCCGGCCAAGGCCCGGCTCTGCACCGTCGAGGTACCGATATCGAGGATCGACAGCGCGCGGAACAGCTCGCCAAAGCCATCGATGCGCTTGTCCAGCAGGCAGCCCACCGCCTCGGGCGTGCTGTCGCGCCCGGTGAACCCGGTGCCACCGGTGATCAGCACCACCTGCACCTGTTCATCGGCGATCCACTGGGCGACCTGGGCGCGGATCTTGTAGAGGTCATCCTTGAGCAGCGCCCGTGCCACCAGACGGTGGCCGACCTCCACCGAGCGCGTAGCCAGCAGCTCGCCCGAGGTGTCGTTGTCGAAGGTACGGGTATCGCTGACGGTCAGCACGGCGATGTTGAGCGGTACGAACACCGCGTCCGGTTTCACACTCACCTGGGGTTCCTCACGAAAGGGCATTGTCATGCCACGCTAGGGCCTAGGCCGGGTGACGTCCAATCGATATGGCGAACCGGGTTATCGAGGCCCTCTATCAATCCCAGCGCCCTGTCTGCTGCGATGCAGATGCCCTGAGGGAATTAGCGGGTCCTGTGGGAGTTTCCATGGTGCTGGACAGGCTCAAATTACCTTTTGGTTTAACACTTCTCAGCCGTGCCAATACGGCCCAGGCTCCGCTTGCTTCATGGGCGATTACCCAGCCCTTCGGGCTGCGCTGTCACGCAGAGAACAAGCGGCCAATGTAGCCCCTGTGGGAGCGGCGGTGCGGCGGTCCGACTTGTCCCGCGATTAGGCCGGGCCCGATATCACTGTCGCCAGGCAAGGGCTTCGCCCTTGATCGCGGGACAAGCCCGCTCCCACAGGGTGCCGCAAATCAAATGGTCATGCGTTGTTCTATGAGAGCTGGCGGAGCCTGCGATTGGGCCGCCCCTGCCATCGCAGTGCCAAGGCAGCGTCTGCTCCACTTCGAGCATCACAGGGTCAAGACACCCGTACATCCATAGCATGGCACGCAACACCCTGGCAGCCACACGCTAGACGATGCCCTTGCAGCACCACGGGAATCCCGTTCATCCGCCGCGTCGGGTGGCCTTCGATGAACGCGAACTCCCCCTTGTGCCTCGGGCAGGTGGCCTTGTCGCCCAGCACAGCCGGCGTCTTGCCCTTGATCGTATGGGACCCCGCCAGCTGGCAGACCACCACGCGGCCGCCGCTGCTGGTAGGGTCACCCAGGCAAATAGGATGGCTCATTAGGGCAAACCGTAGTTGAAAGGGTCAACACCGCGATTCTGGCGGTTCTTCTCTTTGCGCGCCTCATCCGGCGGGCGGACCATCTGCACCGTCAGGCTGCCGTCCGCACCGGCGTACACCACTGCACTCGTGCCGCCGTCCAGGTAGCTGGCGATGCATGCCAGGTTGATCTGCACCAGGGCGCTGCTGACACCGGTATTGCCCAGGCGGCGGCCGATGTCGTAGCCCTCTTCCACATTGCCGATGTCCAGGCCGTGGCCGTCGGTATTGAGCTCATGCAGGGCGTTGGTCAGGGCGATTTCAGCTTCGAGGTTGTCCGTGGTGTCGTAGAACACCCGCACCGGCTTGTGCCCCTTGGGCAAAGTGTCCAATGCCTCCAGCCAGCCGGCTTGCAAAGCCTTGGCCTGAAGCGCGGGTTTCAGGCGCTTGCCGTTTTCATCGTGCATCGGGACTTTGATCGGACGGTGCAGATAGCCCAGTACTGGTGAAGCGTCGAACTCATCGACCTGATGCTGGGCCCAGCGGACCGGTAGCCAGGGAGAAGGCTCGAAATGACCGGGGCCTCGGTTGCTGATGGTTTTCCAAAGTTCGGGGAGTTTGGAGTGCCAGTAGGCGGTGGACATAAGTGGTGGTATAGGATATTCAACGCCCTTGGCTCGCTCTTTGTCCCGATACCAATATAGGTGCGCTCTATTCTGCTCCCAATAGAAAGCCCACAGCTTTCCCAAATCCGTCTTCTTGTTTTGATTATTTTCCGCTTGACTGATGGCATAAGGGCGGATATAGCGATCTACTCGATCAGATCGCGCAACCAACAAACCCATCATATTTTCATATATAACAGGCACTCCTGGAGCGCTACGCAAATCCGGCGCACCTGGCTTGCGATACATATTGCGCACCACATCACCATCCTTACTAACTATCAGAGCCTCAGGCACCCTAGGATTATCATCAAAAAACTTAAATAACCTCTCAATCATCGCTTGGGCATGCGTAGTATTTTCGTCTCCCTCCCATAGAAACAGAGTGACACCCAACGTAGCCGCATTACGACCAGAGCCAATCAAGTTAGCAGCTCGGTATGCACTGCCATATGGATTAGGCGGAGCCAAGGCAAACACCGGAATGGGCCAGTAGGCTACTGATTCGCCGGCTGAGCCTTTAAAAGCCAAGATCATTTTTATCTTACTGGAAGATATTCTGGTCGTAATGGAATCACTGTAATCCTTAGGATCGCGCGAGTAAACCGACAGAAAGTTGTCATTTTTATTTTTTATAAATTCCCATATCCTGGCTTGAGCGTCTTTGTGGATCGCAAGCCCAACCCCACGCATTTCCAATGCAAAATTCTGCGTATGCATGGCATTCTGCTTCATGATTTTGGCTTCAAGCTCAGCCCTACTGGCTACAAGCTTGGCTTTTTCGCTCGCCGACGCATTGAGCCACAAATGAATGCTGAAAATTAGAGCGACAACTCCGAAGAAGGATGAAATACCCAAAGCCAATAAGGGCGCGGAACTCCGATAAGTCACGTCCAACTCCCTACCCTTTCATTCGAATTTAGCAACCTTTGTCAATCACCCTGCAAATAAAATGGCTCATTAGGGCAAACCGTAGCTAAAAGGATCAACACCGCGATTCTTGCGGTTCTTCTCTTTGCGCGCCTCATCTGGCGGGCGGATCATCTGCACCGTCAGGCTGCCGTCCGCACCGGCGTACACCACTGCACTCGTGCCGCCGTCCAGGTAGCTGGCGATGCATGCCAGGTTGATCTGCACCAGGGCGCTGCTGACACCGGTATTGCCCAGGCGGCGGCCGATGTCGTAGCCCTCTTCCACATTGCCAATGTCCAGGCCGTGGCCGTCGGTATTGAGCTCATGCAGGGCGTTGGTCAGGGCGATTTCAGCTTCGAGGTTGTCCGTGGTGTCGTAGAACACCCGCACCGGCTTGTGTCCCTTGGGCAAAGTGTCCAATGCCTCCAGCCAGCCGGCTTGCAGGGCCTTGGCCTGAAGCGCGGGTTTCAGGCGCTTGCCGTTTTCATCCTGCATCGGGACTTTGATCGGGCGGTGCAGATAGCCCAGTACCGGTGAGGCGTCGAACTCATCGACCTGATGCTGGGCCCAGCGGACCGGTAGCCAGGGAGAAGGCTCGAAATGGCCGGGGCCTCGGTTGCTGATGGTTTTCCAGAGTTCGGGAAGCTTAGATTGCCAGTAGGTGGCGGACATTGTCGGTGCAATTGAAAGCTTATTCCCCTTGGAGAGCTCTATTTCTTCATACCACTTGTCGAATGCTCTGCTTTGCTCCCAATAGAAATCCCACAGCTTGCCTAAATCCGTTTTCTTGCTTTGATTGTTCTCGGCTTGATTTATTGAATAGGGGCGGACATAGCGATTGACTCGGTCCGACCGAGCAACCAACAACCCCGTCATGCTCTCATATATTGTCGGCACGACCTGAACATCTTGGAGACCAGGTGTACCGGGCTTGCGATAAAGATCACGTACCACATCACCATCTTCACTCACGATCAACGCCTGCGGAACAGCCGGATTATCCTCAAAAAATTTGAACAGTCGTTCGATCATAATTTGACCATGGCTGGTGTTCTCGTCGTTTTGCCAGAGAAATAGCGTGACGCCCAGCGTTGCGGCATTACGACCAGAGTTGATCAGTCCGGCGGCCTCGTCCCCCTTGGCATAAGGAACAGGCGGTCCTAGGGCAAAAACGGGAATTGGCCAATAAGCGACTGATTCACTAGCCGAGTGCTTGAATGCTAATCGAACTTTTATTTCACTAGAGATTTCCCTAGAACTTAAAGAGTCTGGATAATCCATTGGATCATCTGAATAGACCGATGTGAAATTTGAATTTTTATCCTGGATAAATTTCCATATTCTAGACTGCGCATCCTGATGAATAGCAAGCCCTACGCCGCGCATTTCGAGAGCATAAGTTTTTGCGGAAGTAGACTCTTGCTCCGATAATGCGGCTAAAATCTCAGCTCTATGCTTAGCTAGCTTTGCCTTCTCGTTCGCTACCGCATTCCACCACCAATGGATACTGAAAACCAGAGCAACAATACCGACAATGGATGAGATACCCAGAGCCAACAGGGACGTAACGTTACGATAAGCCACACCAAGCGCCTGCCCTTTCACATAAACCACCATCAGAAGCCCAAGCCAAAGTACAACCATCAGCCCGGACAGCAATAAATAAACTTTAAGCTTAGGTCGCGTTCTAACCGGCAAAAGGTCATCCATCATAGAACAGCCTCACCTTCAGGACTTACGATTAGAGAAGGAGGCACCAGAGATACCAAATCGGAAGATGGGAAAATACCTTTTTGGTAGTACTCACTGCTCGCTTTTACCATTCCTTGGATTTCATCACTCAGTCGCGACCAGCCTGGTAAATTTTCGAGTTTCAAAAACCTTCTCTTATCTATCTTCCAATCCGCAATCGCCACTAACACCTCCCGCAACTCCGGATCATCCAGGCAATGCGCCTGTCCAATCGCAATATCCATCGCCGTCACCCACCGATGATTTTCCGGGCTACGCAACACGGCCGAGTGGTAACTATTTTTTTCCAGCACATCGAGATCGACCCTCATCCGTGCTCGGATTTCGTTGGGTGTTTCCTCTCGCAGAATGTCGAAATAATCCGGCGTGCCCAGCACCCAGTTACCGTATTTGCGCTCTTGCTTGAGGGCGCCGGTCTGGTCGCCGGGTTCCTTGCCTTTGTTCCAGGCAGCGCGGGCTTTTTCCAGGTCGATCCGTGCGGGCACCGAAGCGATCTTCCGCCACTGGAAACGAGCCACCGGATTACCCAGGGCATTGCTGATGCTCACGTCGTCCGGCCTGTCGAGCCCGGACTGTTCAGGTGAGCCGGGTTGCGCCTCACCTCCGAACATGTGCGGTGCATGGGGTGGATTCAGCGGCTCGCCATTGATCAAGCGCTCTTCGCCCACGGCCATGCCCCCCTGGGAGGCAAAGCCCACGAACAGGTTGTTTCCTGGATAGCGGTGCTCACCCTTGGCGCGCAGCTTGTCCGGCCCGGCCGCTTCCCCCACCCGTACCGGCTTGCCATTGCGATGGCGCTTGGTCCACAGCCGCTGGTAGAAGCGCAACGGGTGCAACGCCTGCATCGCGGGCGTTCCATCCGGCAGGGTGTCCGGCACGCCGTAGGTGCCGATGCCCTTTACGTCATCCAGCGCCACGGTGGTGTCTTCCGGGCAGAAATACAGGTACACCTTGCCGCGGTTGTCCCGCTCGGGGAAAACGGTGAGGTTGCCGACCTTGTCCTTGCGTGAACCTTGGGTCGGCGACCAACGGGGGCCGGTGCGGCCGCCGTAGGTCTGGGGATCGCGCAATGCAGACAAGGGCGGTTCGGGGTGAGGCGTGGCGGTGACCGCCTTGACGATACGCAGCAAGGTGGACAGCGTGTCGTGGTGCTTGGGCGTCACGTTCGGCAGCACGCTGTACGGCGTATCCACCATGATCAACGTGTCCGCGCAGCGCTGGCCTTTGTCCACCAGCATGGCCTGGGCCAGCAGGGTGATCAGGGTCCCCTGGCTATGCCCGATGATGGTGATGGTCTCGTCGGGCGATACACGCCGGATCTCGCTGACGAGCATGGCCAGACGGGTAGCGGCCAGCACGAAATAACGACGATGAGGGCCCCTGCCCATGAACAAGGTATTGGGCAAGGCAAGTTGCGCCCCTTGACGCTTGAAGGCACCGAACCCCTCGCCATACATCTCCAGCAGATTGTTGGTGGCGTTTGCGAAGAAGCCGCCGCCCTTGGCGAAATGCCTGTCCAGCCGGTTTTCGAACACGTCCTGGTACTGATCACGCAGCTTGACGGGATTGTCCTCCTCGTCCCGTTTTATCTCCTCCGGTGCAGCGCGATATCCCCAGTAGAACGGGATCATCAGGCTACGGGTCTTGGGGTCGTCCGTGTCGCGCTTGTAGAGATGCGTATCGGGATCGTCGAGCGCGGTCTTGTCATCGGTATCGCGCTCCTCGGGAGCGCGCTTCATGGCCTTTTGGTAAACGGTCCCATACTGCCCCGCCTTCAGATCCGGCCGATCCAGGCGCTCGTTGACGCCCTGACACAACCCTTCTTCCACCGACGCGTACGACGCGCCCGGGTCATTCACCCCATGCAGGAAGATCACCACCCCCGGCAGGTCGGCGGGCACCTCCAAGCTGCGATCGGTATTCGAGTTGGGGATCAAGCGTGTCTTGCACCCCGCTACGACACAGTGCTCGACCCCCTTCATTGCGCGCCTCCTTTCGAGCCGTTGTCACGCAGGGCAGCCACCTGGGCCTGGTGCATCTGGTCGCGCTCGACGCGCTCGGTCCGGCCGCTGGCGTCGGTACGACCCTGCACGGTGCTGCCGTCCTCCAGCGTGATCCGGTAGGCATGGCTGGCTGCCAGGCGGACACTGTCCTCGGCATGCCCCGCGTAGTGGAACAGCAAGCGCTGGGCCGCCGGGTCGCGGCTGAAGACCGGGGCTTGGGCAGCATCGGTGCCGGGGCCGGTCCAGTCATGCTCGCTGGCCTTCACCGTGACCTTGCCCTGGGTACCGATCTCGATGCCGCCCCCGATCTTGATGTAGCTGCCGTCGTCGGCCACCAGGCGGATGGTGGGCGCGGTGACCACGGCCTCGCCTTCAACGGCCGAGAAGCGGAGGTTCTTTTGTGCATTGAGGGCGATGTCGTCGTCCTGGGCCTGGACCTGCACCTTGCCGCGGTTGGCAATGGCGCTGATGCCGCCGTCCTGAGCGAAGGCGCTGATCCCCTGGCCGGCCTGCAGGCGCATGGCACTACCACTGGTGAGCTGCAGGTTGTCCTGGGCAGTGGTGTCATGGTTCCCGCCGGCGTAGTGCAGCTGCGAACGCGGGGTCGCGCTGGCGATCCCGGCCTCGCCAGCCAACGCCAACAACGGCTCGCCCGTCGCGTCGCTGTCCGCAGCCGGCCATTGCGCCAGGGCCTGGCGCACGGCATCGCTCCCTTGGCTGTCCACCGCCTCGCCACCGCGCGCCGCAGCAGTCTGGCCCAAGGCCCTGAACAGCTCGCCACAGTCGGCCAGCAGCTGCAGCAGCTCCTGGCGGTCCAGTTGCGCCCCCGTGGCGTCGCGGCGCGCATAGGTAGTCAGCAGCATGCCTTGGGCGGCACGCAGGGCGATGGCGGCATCGGTGCGCAACTCGGCGCCGCTGCCACGGGGCTGGGCACGCCCGTCGGTGCGCGGCGTGGTGAGCTTGCCCAGGTTCAGCGCGGTGGACTGGTGGGTACTGGCCAGGCGGGTGCGCACTGCGCCCGACGTGTCATCGAAGAGCAACTCGTTGAAGCCGCGCCCCTTGTGCTCCTGAGTCCGGATACCCGACAACGCCCGGTTGCCCGGCAGGCCAACGGCCTTGCTGAAGCGCGGCGGAACCTGCTCGGCGTTGTACAGCGCCGCCGTGACCACTGGCCGATCGATGTCACCGGCCATGAACGAAACCAGCACCTCCTGGCCGATGCGTGGCACGAACTGGTGACCGAAGCCACTGCCGGCGCTGGGCATCGCCACCCTCAGCCAGGTGGTACCCTCCGGCAGGCTGTCACCTCGCTGCCAGGGAAAGCGAACCTGGACCCGCGCCAGTTCATCGGTGAACACCTCTTCGCCCTCCGGGCCCACCACGATGGCGCTGAGCGGCCCGTTGATGGTGGGGCGCGGCACGCTGAGCGGGGGGCGGTAAGGGATCTTCTTGCGGATACAGACGAAATCGTTGTCGTAGTCGGCAGGCTGGTCCGACAGGTAGTTATTACAGCCGCGATGTGTCACCGACAGCAGCAGGAACTCGCGCTTGGCCTGCGCCTCGCGGTCGTGGTCGAAATGCCCGGTCAGCTCGAAGGTGTAGCCCGGGCGCATGGCCCGGCAGGTGCTGCTGCCGCGAAAGGTCTTGGCCTGGGCTTCGATGGCCTCCAGGCGGTTGCGCACCAGCAGGTTGCCTTCGTCCACGGTGCGGTGGCTGCGGGCGCCCAGGAACTCATAGACCTCGTAACTCCCGCAGTCACCCTGCTCGTTCAAGGTGTCCATCTGGATAGGCAGCCGATTGCGAGGTTGCTTGTAGTCGAAGGTCTGCAGGGCCATCCTGCCCGGCTGCAGTTCACGTTGGCTGCGCCATTGAGTGATCGAATCGGTGGGCTCGGTGACGCAGGCACTGTGGTAACGGACCTGCGGTTGCTCGGCCAGCGGCCCCAGCATCTGGGAGCAGTCGGTGATGATCAGGGTATAGCCGTCGGCGGTATGCTCGAAGTAGAAGACCAGCCCCTCCTGCTCCATCAGGCGCATCACGAAGGCAAGGTCCGTTTCACGGTATTGGGTGAGGTAGCTGTGGGGCTTGAGGGCGTGATACAGGCGGAACTCGAAGCGTGCCAAAACCCCGTAGTGGGCCAGGACCGTGCCGATCACCGTTTCCACGGTTTGGCCCTGGAAGATGCGCGAGTCGATGCGCCGCGTCAGCATCCACAACCAGGGCTGCAACTTCGCCTGGTAATAGGCCAGCCCACCATCGCTCCGTTGCAGGCTGAACATCGTGATATGGCCATGGATATAACGGGTGCCGCCGCCCGCCAGTGCTATTTCCAACTTCGCCGGCTGGCCGATCAGCGACTTGAGTTCGATGCAGGCGTCCTGGCTGAGCAACCACAACTCGAAACCGGACAGCGTGCACAGCCCTTCGTTGCCGCTGAAGCGCTCGAGCAGCAAGGCCTGCTCGCCATCGAGGGGCGTGGTCAGTTTGATCAGGCGGCGGTGTTGAGGCGAAAACACCCGTTCTAAGTCCATTTGCACTTTACTCTACTCGACCGTGAAAGAGGCAATGAAAACGCCCTCTATTTTTACACGCGAATATCCAAGCGCAACCAACTTATATTTCATTTCAAATCGTTAAGAAAACCAGGAAAGTTCCTACAAATAAAAAACTCCATACACAAGAAATAGCCAAAAGCTAAACACCAAGAAAACTTTTGACAACAAAGCAGCAAAAAACAAACAATTGAACAGTTGACCTATTCCACCAGACAATGCTGAGCCGACCGCATTAAGCATTGGCCAGCGCCGGAAGACTTGGTTAAGGTCTGCCCATCCCGCTTCCATCAGGCCGTACCATGGACATCAAGCAGCTCAAGTTCCTCATCGCCCTCGACCAGACCCGCCACTTCGGCCAGGCCGCGGCGCTGTGCCATATCACCCAGCCGACCCTGTCCATGCGCCTGCGCAACCTGGAGGACGAACTGGACCTGGTGCTGGTCAAGCGTGGCCAGCGCTTCGAAGGCTTCACCGAGGCCGGCGAGCGCATCCTGGCCTGGGCCCGCACCTTGCTCGCCGCCCACGATGGGTTGCAGGCCGAGGCCGCCAGTTGCCGCGGCCAAGTGGTCGGCAGCCTGCGCCTGGGCACCGTGCCGCTGGCCAGCTTCAACCCTATGCAGCTGTTGCTGCCGCTGCGCGAAAAGTTTCCGGAGCTGCACTTTCAACTCAGTTCGCTGAGCTCCGAGCAGATCATCGATGGGCTGAGCCGCAACCAGCTGGACCTTGGCATCTGCTACCTGGACCAGGTCAACGCCAGCTTCTTCGAAGTGATCGAGCTGGGCACCACTACCATGGGCCTGCTGCACGACACCCGCTACTTTAACTTCGACACGCCCGCGCTGCGCTGGGAAGCCTTGGCCAACCTGCCGCTGGGCCTTCTGAGCAAAGGCATGCACTACCGCCAGTCGTTGGACCTGAGCCTGCGTAGCCGCGGCCTGGAACCGGCCGCGGTGCTGGAGAGCGACTCCACCTTCCAGCTGATCCAGGCCATCAATACCGGCATGTGCTGCGCCGTCATGCCATTGGATTGTGGGCTGGAGGAGCTGTCCGAGCACATGCGCATCCTGCCGATCGCCGATGCCAGCATCCACAGCCCGGTGGGGCTGCTGTTGCGCCGCAGCGAGCCACGCTCGGCGATTGCCGAGCAATGTTTCGCCGAAGCCAAGGCGTTGTTCACTGCCACGCCCTGAGGCCTGTGTCCGGGGAGCGCTTCGCGCTCCTTTCGCGGCACAAGGCCGCTCACAGAGCCAGCGCGAGACCTGTAGGAGCGGCCTTGTGCCGCGAAAGGGCTGCGCAGCAGCCCCTGTCCATCAATGCCGGGCCAACACCGCCTCTACAGCACACCCCGAAGGTTCCTCGTCGATCTGCGCCATGCTCAGCCGCGACGTCTCGCGCAACATCAACGAACACACCGCCACCAACCCCAGCGCCCCGGCTCCATACAACGCCACGCCCAACGGGTCGTGGTCGGTGAGGATCAGAATGGCCGTAGCGATACTCGAGGCCGTGCCGCCGCCCAGCGCCGCACCGATCTGGTAGCTGGCAGAGATCCCTGAGTAACGCATGCTGCGCGGGAACTGCTCGCCGAGGAACGCCGGGATCGGCCCCTGGGTCGCCCCCATCAGCAGGCCGGTCAGGCTGTAGGCGAACAGGGCGATGGCAAAGCTCTGCATGCCCACCAGGGCGAAGAAGGCGAACAGCCCCAGCGCCATGACCAATGCACCGAACACCATCACCGTGCGCCGGCCCAAGCGATCGGACAGGTAGCCGAACAAAGGTGCCGACAGCACGATGGCGATCGACAGGGTCAGGTCGAACATCAACGCCTGGGTGCTGCCGTAGCCCACCTGGGTGGCGTAGGTCAGGAAGAATGTGCTGCCGATATAGGCGATGGTGCAGTAACCGAAGGCGATGCCGGTGCACAGCAGCAATTGCCGTGGCCGCTGGCGCAGCGCCTCGGCCAGAGGGGCACGTACCGGCTTGGCGGCAGGTGCCGCCAGCGGCGCCGGGGCCCTGAGGCGGGCATACAGGCCGATCAGCACCAGGGTGCCACCGAGCCAGAACGGGATGCGCCAGGCGAAGTCCACCAGGTTGTCGTCGAAGGCCGCGCTGACGATGGCGAACACCGCAGCGCCAAGGATGCCGCCGACGCCGATGCCCATGCTCGTGAAGCTGCCCCACAGCCCTCGCCTGCCTGGTGGTGCCGACTCGATGCCGAAAAGCGCGGCACCACCCCACTCGCCGCCTGCGGCAAAACCCTGGACCAGGCGCAGCAGCACCAGCAGGACCGGCGCCATCACGCCGATGCTGGCGTGGCTGGGCAGGCAGCCGATGAGGAAGGTGCTCAGGCCCATGAGCAGCAAGGTCGCCACCAGCACCTTCTGGCGGCCGATACGGTCACCGAAGTGGCCGAAGACCAGCCCACCCAAGGGGCGTGCGAAAAAGCCGGCACCGAAGGCGCTGAAGGCCACCAGGGTCGCGGTCAGGTGGTCCATCTGCGGGAAGAACACCTGGGGAAACACCAGCGCCGCCGCCGTGCCATAGATGATGAAGTCATAGAACTCCAGCGCAGTGCCCAGGCCGGAGACGCAGAAGGTCCGCAACGCAGACCGGGATGACGCAGGGAGGGAATGTTCCGCATGCATTGTTGTTGTTCTCGTTTTGCGGGTGCCGCCCCACGACAGGCAGCGGCACCGGGTTGGCTCAGAAACGTTCGAAGCCGGCCTTGGCCAATTGCAGCGGCGTGCCCGCCACGTAGTCCAGGAAGCAGTGCTCGGTATCGATACCGACGCTGAGCAGCGTTTCCCAGCGTTCGGTATCCGGCATGGCCATGTCCGGGTGGAAGCAGATCGGTGCGCTGTCGCCTTCGGCGCCACACATGGCCTCGGCGCGGGCGCGCAGGTCGTTGCTGCCCATCTGGCCTATCACCTGTTCCAGGTGGCCCAGGCGGCATTGGGTGTCAGCGCGGTCGGCCACGTGCTCGCCCAGGCTCAATTGCGGGTCGAGGAAGTGGTTGGTGTGCAGCAGCCAGCCGTCCTCGCGTGGCAGCACCAGCGCGGTACGCTCGGGGCTCAGCTCGATGCTCACCGCGCGTGGGCTGCAGTCCTCGCGGGAGAACACGGTCAGCACGGTCGAGGCGCTGACCCGCGCCGAACGCGCCAGCTCCACGGCTTCCTCGACGCTGCTCGCGTCCTCCAGCAGGCGCCGGGCAATGGCATGCACCGGCACCCCGCCGCTGTCGTTGTCGCTGGTGTGGTGCAGGATGTTGAAGTGCAGGCCCAGACCTGCGCTGTTCACGCCCAGCTTGGCCAGCATGCCGAATTCGCAGAACAGCTTGACCTGCATGCCACGTTCGGTGTGCAGGCCCAGCATCAGGCCATGAGGGCAGAGGCTGTCGTGCCAGTCCCAGGTCTGCAGGGTCTGCGGTGCCCGCGGACCGCGAGGTGCGTGCACGGTGGTGGAACATTCGCTGTGGCGGGTGCGAGCGGCCAGCACCTCGGTGCGTGCGTTCAAGCTCGCCAGTTGCCACAGCGCAAGGTCCGCTCCCCTGGCCATGCCGACCACTTCCGCCGCCAGGTTCGGGCTCCAGGCTTCCAGGGCTGCCAGGCTGTTCTCGCCGATGCGCTGGGCCTCGCGCAGCGACACGCCGACCCGAGGGAAGAAGTCCAGGTACAGCTGGGTGGTCTGGCGGATCTGCTCGGCGAAACGTTCGCCGATCTGGCGACCGCGCTCGGCGGGGTTGCGGATGTCGGTGACGAGGGTGTGGATCTTCACTGCGGGGGAACTCCTGGTACAGCGGGCTCAAGGCATCGTTGCTGTTTGGGAAAGAGTGGAATGCCTGCTCAGGCGACCACCCTTAGCCTAGCGAGCCGCCTCCCGCCGATCATCGTCACACCCCGCACAACTTTTGTGCCCAGGCGGAAAAACTCAGCCCCGCTCAGCCGCCTCCAGGCCCTGCCCCCGCAGGTGTTCGTGCAGCAAGGCGATGAAAGCCTGCACTTTGCGCGTGTTGCGCCGGTGCGGCAGGTACAGCACATGCACCCAGGGCCCGAACGCGCTCAAGGCCCGCCAGTAGTCGGGCAGCACTTCCACCAGTTGGCCCTTGGCCAGGTAGGGGGCGGCGCACCAAGTGGGCACGAACTGCAGGCCCTGGCCATCGAGCAGGCAAGCCAGCAGGAAGTCGAAGTTGTCGCTGACCAACTTGGGCGTGGGCTGGCGCACGCGCAGGGTCTGCCCGCCCTGCTCGATCCACCAGTAGCTGCGGTTGAGCAACGGGTGACGCAGCAGCAGCCAGTCGTGCTGGGCGTAGTTCTCCAGGGTGATCGAGTCGCCCCGCCGGGCCAGGTAGTCGGGGCTGGCACAGAGGATCACGCGGTTCTCGATCAGCGGCTGGGCGATCAGTTCAGGCTGGTCGGTGGGGCCGTCGCGCAGCGACAGGTCGTAGCCGCCGTCGATCAGGTCTTCATTGGCATCGTTGAGGTTCACCTCCAGGCGCACCTGCGGGTGTTCGCGCATGAACCGGCAGCACACCTGGTTGAGAAACGCCGGGCCGAACGACGGCGGCGCGGTGATGCGCAAGGTGCCCCGCAGCGCGTGCTGCAGCTGTTCCACTTCCTCGGTCACCAGTTGCAGGTGCATCAATGCCTGGCGCGCGCCTTCCAGGTACAGGGTGCCGGCTTCGGTGAGCGCCATGCGCCGGGTGGTGCGCTCGAACAGGCGCACGCCCAGTTCGGTTTCCAGGTGGGCGACGGCCTTGGTGATGGCCGAGGGGGTCTTGCCCAACTGCTCGGCGGCACGGCTGAAACTGCCGTGCTCGGCGGCGGCGACGAAAATGGTCAGGGCCGTCATTTTGTCCATGGTTTCTTCCTGTTCGGCACAAGCGAGGCAATGCGAAGGCGCGGCGAGTATCTGCGCCTTTTCATCAAATCGGCAAATGCCGCGCGATTTGAATAGGCACCGGCATGCCCGGGCTTTGTACCACGGCAATCATAGGCGACGGATTATTTCCCCAGCGCGAAAAAAGTTGTGCCTGCCGTCGCATTTAATCGCCCTTGCGCCTTGGCTAGGCTGCGGCCCCATCACAACAAGAACGAGGCATCGAATGAAGCAGCTCCTGAAGATGGCGATCAGCGCCGGCCTGGCCTGCACCGCCCTGCCGGGCTTCGCGGCGGTCGACCTGATCCTGCACAACGCCAAGGTCTATACCGCCGAGCCAGGCCAGCCGTTGCAGCAGGCCGTGGCAGTCGAGGGCCAGAAGATCGTCGCGGTGGGTTCCGACCAGGCCGTGCTGCGCCTGAAGGTCAGTGGCACGCAGGTGATCGACCTGGGCGGCAAGGTGCTGATGCCAGGCATGCTCGACTCCCACTCCCATGCGATCAAGGGCGGCCTGCAGTTGGAGCTGGCCAACCTGGCCGGTGAGCAGCTGCCCCTCGACGAGCTGGAGCAGCGCCTGCGCCAGTGGCGCCAGGATGGCAAGGCGGTGCGTGGCGAATTCCTTTCCGTCGGTGGCGTGCCGGGCACCTACTGGGACGACATTCCGGCCCTGGAGCAACGCTTCAACCATGGCGAATGGGCCAGGCAGCCGATCCTCCTGGCGGCCAACGACATGCATACCGGCTGGGCCAACCAGGCCATGCTCGAGCGCGCCGGGATCGATGCCAAGACCATCGCGGCGCTGCCTGCCGAGGCACGCAACACCATCGGCCAGCACCAGGACGGTACCCCGAACGGGTTTCTCGCCGATGCCAGCTACTACCCGGTGACCGACCTGCTGCCACCGCTGAGCCACGACACGTTGATGACCGCCGGGCGCATGGCCCTGGACTACAACAAGCAGCTGGGCATCACCGGCTGGATGGACCCACTGGCCAACGAACTGCCAGGGGCCGACGTCAAGAACGATTCGCTGGGCGTGCTGCCGGTCTACAAGGCCCTTTCCGAGCGCGGCGAGCTGACCGCCCACGTCGCCGCCCTGCTGATGGCCGACTCCAAGGCGCGCCCTGCCGACCTGGACGAGCTGGACAAGGTGCGCCAGCAGTTCCTCGGCGTGGAAAACCTCACCCTGCCGGGCATCAAGGTGTTCGCCGACGGCGTTGCCGAGGCCCCGGCACAGACCGCAGCCATGCTCGAGCCTTACAAGAACTCCGGGCAGAACGGCGAACTGCTGCTGGACCCGAAACACTTCGGCGAGCTGGTCAGCGCCGCCGATGCCCGCGGCTGGCTGGTGCACGTGCACGCCATCGGCGACCGCGCCGTGCGCGAGGCGCTCAACGGCGTGGAGCAGGCTCGACGCGAGCGCCACAGCGGCATCCCTCACTCCATCACCCACCTGCAGATGGTCAACCCGAAGGAGTACGCCCGCTTCAAGGGCCTGGACGTGATCGCTTCGATGCAGCTGTACTGGGCCAGCGCCGACGAGAACAACCTCGAGCTGGTCAAGCCGTATGTCGACGCCATAGCCTTCATGCATACCTTCCCGGCCCGTTCACTGTTGAAGAATGGCGCGACCATCGCCGGGGCCAGCGATTGGCCGATCACCACGCCGGAGCCGTGGAAGGCGATCTACCAGGCGGTCAGCCGCAAGGGCCCCAAGGGTGTGCTCAACGCCGAGGAGGCCATCGACCGGGAAACCATGTTCCAGGCCTACACCCTCAATGCCGCGCGGGCCATGCGCCTGGAACAGCAGGTCGGCTCGCTCAAGGTCGGCAAGCAGGCGGACATGATCGTCCTCGACCGCGACGTGCTCACCGTCGAGCCTGAAGCACTGCGTGACACCCAGGTGCTACAGACCTGGTTTGCCGGCAAGCAGATCTACGCGCGCTGATCGCTTCGCAGCCCCTGTGGGAGCGGCGGTGCGGCGGTCCGACTTGTCCCGCGATCAAGGGCGAAGCCCTTGCCAGGCGACGGTGATACCGGGCCCGGCCTAATCGCGGGACAAGCCCGCTCCCACAAAGGGCCTGCAAACCCAAATAGTTAGGCGTTGCTCTATGAGAGCGGGCTTGCCCCGCGATAAAGCCCGCCCTGCCACACCCCACACAAAAACAATAACGGAAACCCTCGAATGCGCCCACGCACCTTCATCGCAGGCGGCCTGCTCGTCTGCACCCCGTTCGCCCACGCCATTGAGCTCAACGACGACTTCAGCCTCGAGGCCAAGGTCGGCATCTTCAGCGACTACCGCACCCGCGGCATCTCCCAGAGCCAGAACGACCCGGCCCTGCAAGGCTCGCTGACCCTCGCCCACAGCAGCGGCCTGTACGCCGGGGTCTGGAGCTCCAACGTCGACTTCGGCTTCGGCAGCCGCACCCGACAGGAACTGGACTACTACGCCGGCTACTTCTGGCAGATCAGCGACGATGTCACCCTCGACACCTCGTACATCAAGTACGTCTACCCGCGCCAGGGCAACTTCAACTATGGCGAGTATCATGCTGAACTGCGTGCCTGGGGTGTGCTGCTGGGCGGCAACTACTCGGACGACTTCAATGGCGACCAGTCGATGCTCTACAACTATGTCGGCTATGGCACCCTGCTGCCCCATGACATCGGCCTGGAAGTGCGCTATGGGCGCAACGACTACAAGGACCCGAGCTGGTTCGCCAACGACGGCAGCAGCCGCAACGCCTACCACGAATGGGAAGTGGAACTGAGCCGCACGATGCTGTCGCTGGACTGGTCGCTCAGCTACATCGACACCAACCTGTCCCAGGCAGAATGTGCCAGCTACCTGGGCTTCAAGGACGTCTGCTCGGCCACGCTGGTTGCCTCGGTCAGCAAAGGTTTCTGATCGATAGCACCTGGGGCGGCTGTACCGCGAAAGGGCTGCACAGCTGCCCCAATCAAGCCTGATGTGGCTCACCTGGCGCCTTGAGCGAAAACCGGCACACCGCCCCACCACGCAACATGCACTCCTGATGCACCGCCACCCCCCCGCCCAAGGCCCCGATCAACGCCAGGTCCAGCTCGCACACCACCGGGTGGGCCTTGGCCAGGTGGTGGAACACGCAGTTGTGGGCCACGATCTCAGCCTCGCCGGACGAACGAAAGAACACCTGCGCCTCGTAGCCGGCATTGTTCATGTGCTCGACGATGCGTGCCTCGTCGACCACCTTCTGCTCCATGCCCTCGGCCATCTTGCGCCCCAGGTTGCGCATCAACGCCAACAGCGCGTCCTGGCCGATCAGCCCGGCGACTTCGTCGATCAGCAGGTTGGCCAGCAGCGGATACTGCCGTGGAAACAGCTCCCGGGCGTGGTCGGTGAGCTGGTGCAACTGCTCCGGGCGCCGCCCGGTAGGCCGGGTGGCGCCGCGTTGGACCAGGCCGTCACGCTCCAGCGCCGCCAGGTGCTGGCGCACCGCGGTGCGGGTGACCGCCAGGGCCTGCGACAGCTCGTCGATGCTCATGCCTCCAGGCTGGTAGAGCAACGCGTTGAGCAGGTCCTGCTGGGTACGGCCCAAGCCTTCGAGCATCGGGTTGCCTCCTTGTTCAGAACTTGTCCGGGAACTGCTTGACCAGCGCGCCGGCCAGGGCATCGGCCAAGGCCTGCATGTGCTGGCGCATCATCTGCCAGGTCTGCGCCTCGCCGGCATAGTCACCGGCGGCGAACTGGTCGATCTGCGACAGGTGATGCCCGCCGTGGGCGGTAAGCATCGACAGCAGGGTCTGCTCCGGCAGGTAGGGGTTGGCCTTGGCCAGGAAGGCAGACAACGCCTTGGCATTGCTCGACAGCTCGTTGATGGCCGTTTGCTTGCCGGCCTTGTCCTTGGCCACGGTCGCGTCGCTGTAGTGTTTCACGGCGCCCCAGTGCCCGGCCAGCAGCTTGAGCAACTGGTCGGCGGCGGGCTGGCCGTACAGCGGGGCGATGCTGTTGGCGATGGTGGTGGCATTGCCCACCACCTGCTTGGCGGCGACCTCGGCTTGCTTGTGGTTACCCGCCTGGTTGGCCATGGCGTAGTTCCTGACCCAGAACACATGCTCGACCCAGAGGTCGCGCAGGGCCAGCCGCGTGGTCAGCGCGGCGGAGTCGGTGGTGGGAGAAGCAGCGGGGGCAGAAGTTTGGCTCCAGGCTGGCTGGGCGCACAGGGCCAGCAGCAGCAAGGCGGCGATCTTGAGATTCATGGCAGCACCCTCGGGTGGGATTGGACTGACAAGAATAATTTAAGCATCAAAATATGTTTTTATTAGTGGCTGCCTGAGATTCCGATCAATGGTCTTGAGGCTACTTCGCGTCCATCGCCGGCAAGCCGGCTCCCACCAGTCCTGCGCTGTTTTCAGAGACATCGCCAGACCTGTGTGAGCCGGCTTGCCGGCGATGGGGCCGCCTCAGATCCTGAAGCTGCCCACCAGCTGTTTCAGACGCCCCGCCTGCTGGCTCAGGGCATCGCAATGGCGCAGGGTTTCATTGAGGTTCTCCACCCCTTGCTGGTTGAGGCTGTTGATCTGGGTGATGTCCAGGTTCAGGCTCTCGACCACCGCGCTCTGCTCCTCGGTGGCGGTGGCCACCGACTGGTTCATGCCGTCGATCTCGCCGATGCGCTGGGTCACGCTGGCCAGCCGCTCGCCGGCCTGGTTGGCCACCTGCACGGTCTGCTCGCTGGACACCTGGCTTTCGTTCATGGTGTACACCGCCTCGCGCGAGCCTACCTGCAGGCCGGTGATCATGCGGTGGATCTCTTCGGCCGACTCCTGAGTGCGATGAGCCAGGTTGCGCACCTCGTCAGCCACCACCGCGAACCCACGCCCGGCCTCGCCGGCACGAGCCGCCTCGATGGCGGCGTTGAGCGCCAGCAGGTTGGTCTGCTGGGAGATGCCCTTGATCACGTCGAGGATCTTGCCGATCTCGTCGGTGCTGGCGTTGAGCGCCTCGATCTGCTCGCACGACTCGCTGATCTTCTGCGACAACGCGGTCATGGCGTTGATCGCATCGTCCACCACCTGACGGCCGTCGTTGGCCTGGTCGCTGGCGCCGCTGGCATGCTGCGAGGCGTCGGCGGCGTTGCGGGCGATCTCCTGGGTGGCGGCGCCCAGCTGGTTGATCGCCGCGGCGACGCTGTTGGTGCGCATGCTCTGCTCCTCGGAGCCGATGATCGAGGCGTTGGAGGCGTGGACCACCTTCTCCGACAGGTCATGCACCAGGCGGGTGGCCGAGGACACCTCGCTGATCGAGGCGTGAATACGCTCGACGAAGCGGTTGAACGAAGTGGCCAGTTCGCCGAACTCGTCCTTGTGCTGCACTGCCAGGCGGCGAGTCAGGTCGCCTTCGCCTTCGGCGATGTCCTGCATGGCGCGGCCCATGGTGGTCAGCGGGCGCATCAGCACCGGGATCAGCAGGCCCAGCAGGCCGGCGATGGCGGCCACGGCGATGAGCATGGCGATGATCGCCGAGGTGCGAAACTGGCTCAGGCCTGCGTAGGCCTTGTCCTTGTCGATGGACAGGCCGATGTACCACTGGGCCGAGGGCAGGCCCTGCACGGGGGCGAAGGAAATGATGCGGTCCAGGCCATTCAAGGTGACGTCCTGCATGCCCGGCTCGACCTTCAAGGCGGCCTCGGGGTAGATGTCTTTGAGGTTCTTCATCACCTGGTCCTGGTCAGGGCTGACGATCACCTGGCCGTTGCGGTCGGCGAGGAAGGCATGGCCGATGCCGCCGAAGTCCACCGAATTGATCAACCGCACCAGGGTATCCAGGCTCAGGTCGGCGCCTGCCACGCCCAGCAGCTCACCGCTGGCCTTGGCCTTGACCGGCGTGACGATGCTCATCATCAAGCCACCGACGGTGCCCTGGTAAGGCGGGGTCAATACCGTGCCACCGGCATTGGCGGCTTCGCCGTACCAAGGCCGCTTGCGTGGGTCGAAACCTTCAGGCAACTCCACGAATGGCCGCTGGGTGAATACCCCGTCAGCCTGGCCGAGGTAGGTGAAGAGGAAGTTCTGCGTATAGGACGGTTGCTCGACCAGACCGGCGACATGTTCGCCGATGCCCTGCTGAGCGATGTCCTGGGCGAGGTTCTCGAGCATCAGGATGCGCCCGCTCATCCAGTTCTGCACGCTGCTGGCGGTCAAGGCGCCAGCCTGCTGCACGGAAGACTCGATGTTCTGGCGGATGGTGTTGCGCTGCAGGTAGTCGTTGTAGAGGGTGAACAAGGCAAACGCCAATACCACGACGCCGCAGGCACTGAGCAGTACCTTGTGGCGGAATTTCAGGTTCATGTTCCGGACCTTGGATGGATTGTTCTTTTTATCGCACGCCCATGACTCGATGGCGGGACTCTCGCTTCCCTATCGGCTGGCTGTGTATGAATCTTGAACGCTGTAGCGATTTTTCATACAAGCATCCAGCCATTTTTCCTACTCAACACCGTAAAAACAGCCGAGCGTACACTGGCCGGGCCCTTGAACATTTGTAGGGGAATGATCCGAACAATCGATCTTGAAAAAGACCGATAACAAGCATTTCGACGTCTGCCTACCGGCATTGTGCGCGCCCATAATGGCCCCACAACAACAAGAGGAGCCCAGCTCCGCAGAGGCAGACACATGTACAAAGACCACATCGTCAAACCTCGGGCGACCGATAACGTCGCATTCATGGGCGCAATCGCCGTGGCGATCTTCACCCTGGCGCTGTTCACCGGCCTGGGCGAAAGCGGCCTGGCCCGGTTGATGGGCCCGATCGTTCTCGACCTGCATGCCCCCTTGCTGCGCGATATCGCAGTGGCGGGCACCCTCACCGTCACCCTGGTGCTGAACCTGTTCATCCTCGGCCGCTTCCCTTTGCGTGCCCAGGTCATCACGGTGTGGTGCGAGCTGCTGGTGCTGTTCCTGCTGTTCTTCGATACCTTCAATTTGTCCTACAGTTTCATCGCCAGCAAAGTCGGCTTCATGATCACCCAAGGGGTGTTCACCACCGTCTACGTCTCCACCCTGTCCATCGCCATCGCCTTCGTCCTGGCACTGCTGGGCGCAACGGCTCGGCTGTCCTCCAACGGTTTTGCCATTGCCATCGCCAGCTTCTACACCTCGTTCTTCCGCGGCGTACCACTGCTGATCCAGATCTACCTGATCTACCTGGGCATCCCCCAGCTCGGCTATGTGGTCGGGGCCGTGCCGGCAGGGGTCCTGGCGCTGTCGCTGTGCTATGGCGCCTACATGACCGAGATCTTCCGCGCCGGCATCAGCAGCATTCCACGCGGTCAATGGGAAGCGTCCCGGGCCATCGGCCTGACACCCCTGCAAACCATGACCCGAGTGATCCTGCCGCAGTCCATGCGCCTGATCATCCCGCCAACCGGCAACCAGTTCATCTCCATGCTCAAGGACAGTTCGCTGGTATCGGTGATCGGCGTCTGGGAGCTGATGTTCCTCGCCCGCACCCAGGGGCGTGCCGAGTTCCGCCATCTGGAAATGCTGATCACCGCCGCCGTGCTCTACTGGCTGCTGTCGATCCTCCTGGAAACCGTCCAGGCCCGCCTGGAAAAGCGCTTCGACCGCGCCCACCGCTGAACAAGGAGCCCTTCGATGAACCTGGCCCACACACCCGCGGTTTCGCCAGCGGTGGCGATCCGCGACCTGCAGAAATGGTACGGCGACTTCCATGTGCTCAAGGGTATCGACCTACAGATCGACAGCGGCGAGATCGTGGTCATCTGCGGCCCGTCCGGGTCCGGCAAGTCCACTTTGATTCGTTGCCTTAACCTGCTGGAGGACTTCCAGCAAGGCGAGGTGCTCATCGCCGGCAATGCCCTGACCCGCAGCGCCACGAGCGTGGCCGCCATTCGCCGCCAGGTCGGCATGGTGTTCCAGCAGTTCAACCTGTTCCCACACCTGACCGTACTGGAGAACCTCATGCTCGGCCCACGCCTGGTCAGCCGGCTCAGCGAGGCCAAGGCACGCGAACTGGCCTACGAATACCTCGACCGGGTGCGCATCAAGAGCCAGGCCGACAAGTTTCCCGGCCAGCTCTCCGGCGGCCAGCAGCAACGGGTGGCCATCGCCCGTGCGCTGTGCATGCGCCCCCGCATCATGCTGTTCGACGAACCGACCTCGGCGCTCGACCCGGAAATGGTCAAGGAAGTGCTCGACGTGATGGGCGAGCTGGCCCAGGACGGCATCACCATGCTGTGCGTGACCCATGAGATGGGCTTCGCCCGCAAGGTGGCGGACCGGATCATCTTCATGGACCAGGGTCGCATCATCGAACAGGCCGAGCCCCAGGCCTTCTTCGACAACCCGCGGCATGAACGCGCCCGGGAATTCCTTTCGCAAATCCTCAGCCACTGACATCCGACAACAACAACCGTGTAACCGGAGACCTACCGATGACCTCAGTCGCTCGCCTATTCGCTGCCGCCGCTGTCGCCGGCGCCCTGTCGATCACCACCTGCGCGGCCTGGGCCGGCGCGACCCTGGAACGTATCCAGCAAAGCAAGGTGCTGAAGGTGGCCACCGCTGCCAACTGGCCGCCCCAGTCGTTCCTCGACGCGGACAACACCCTCAAAGGTTTCGACATCGACGTGGCCAACGAAATCGGCCGCCGCCTGGGCAGCCAGGTGACCTTCGTCACGCCGGAGTACGGCATCATCACCGCCGGGCACTGGTCCAGCCGCTGGGACCTGTCGGTCGGCTCCATGACACCGACCACCGAGCGTAGCCGGGTCCTGGACTTCCCGGCCATCTACTACTACACGCCCTATGTGTTCGCGGTGCACAAGGATGCCGCCGGCACCAAGGCCGCCGACCTCAACGGCAAGGTCATCGGCGTCGAGGCCGGCACCACCTCCGAGGACTACATCAACCGTCGGCTGAAGATAGACGCCCAGGACGTGCCGCCCTTCAGCTATGACGTGCAACCGGGTGACGTGCAGACCTACGGCGACAGCATGGGCCCGCTGGACGACCTGCGCATCGGCAACGGCACCCGCCTGGACGCCACCCTCTCGGCGTTGCCGACCATCATGGGGGCGATCAAGCACGGCTATCCCATCGTGCCGGTGGAAGGCAAGCCGGCCTACTACGAACCCCTGGCCATCGCCGTGGACAAGGGCGACGAAGCCTTCAGCGCCGAGCTCGCCAAGATCGTCGCCGGTATGAAGGCCGACGGCACGCTCAAGCAGTTGTCTGAAAAATGGTACGGCGCCGACCTCACCAAAGTGCAGTAGCCGTCGTAATGCGCCGCCGCGCAGGGAAGCGGCCGGCGAGCGCAGCCCCCAACACCTGTAAACCACCGAACTGGCGCCCTTACCTCACGCAGGGCGCATGGCCTCCCTGTGCCCAAAGGATGACCCATCCCATGTCCACCTACAGCAACAACTACTACACCGCCACCATGCGCCCTGCCCCACCGCGCCCACCGCTACAGGGCACCGTCCAGGCCGACGTCTGCATCATCGGCGGCGGCCTGGCGGGGCTGAGCTGCGCCTGGGAGCTGCTCGCGCGGGGGCGGTCGGTGGTGCTGCTGGAGGCTGCACGCATCGCCTGGGGTGCATCGGGCCGCAACGGTGGGTTCGTCCTGCAAGGCTGGTCGGAAGGTTTATCGGCCATCGAGCGACGCTGCGGCACCCACACCGCGGCATCGCTGTTCAAGCTGTCGCTCGAAGGGGTCGACATCGTGCGCGACATGATCACCGAGCACCAGCTGGAGGGCTGCGCCCCGACCACCGGCAAGCTCAGCGTGGTGCGCTACGACGACGCCGACAACCTGCAGCGCCTGCGCGATCGCATGGCACGTGAGTTCGACTTCGACCTGCACTACCTCGATACCCAGGCAATCCGTGGCCAGTTGAATACCGATCGGTACTTCCAGGGCCTTCGCGACAGCCATGGTTTCCATTTCCATCCGTTGAACTACTGCCTGGGCCTGGCCAAGCGGATCGAAGACAAGGGCGGTCGGATCCACGAGCATTCATCGATGGTGCAGGTGCACAGCCGCGCGGGCCGGCACCGGGTCCAGACCCGACACGGCACTGTCGACTGTGCCGATGTGGTGTATTGCTGCGGCGGTTATGGCGGCCCGGAGTTCGGCCGCCTGCGCCGCGCATTCCTGCCCATTGCCACCTACGTGGTGCTGACCGAGCACCTGGGCGAACGTCTGAGGGATGTGGTGCGCACCACCGATGCCGTGGGCGACAACCGCCGTGCCTCGGACTACTACCGCATCGTCGATGGCGATCGCCTGCTGTGGGGCGGTCATATCACCACGCGTAACCTGCAGGATGAAAAACGCCTGGGGCAGTTGTTGACCCGCGACATCCTGGCCGTCTACCCCCAACTGCAAGGGTTGAAGATCGAAAAAGCCTGGTCGGGGCTGATGGGCTATGCACGCCACAAGATGCCGCACATCGGCCCCATCGGGCCGCGGCTGTGGTCCTGTACATCGTTCGGGGGCCATGGTATGAACACCGCTCCCATCGGTGCGCGGGTGGTCGCCGAGGCCATCTGCGGTGAAACCGATCGCCATCGGCTGTTCGATGCCTACGGCCTGGAATGGAATGGCGGGCCCTTCGGCCCGGCCGCAGCGCAAACAGTCTATGCCGGCCTCAAGCTGATGGACATGTTCCAGGAAGCACGTTCGCATCGGCGGGCCGCCCTCAAGCCATGAAACCGACCGAGGCCATCACCCCCCATGGATGCGCAGACCCCCGGCACCCTATTCAGCCTGACCGAGAAGGACAGGCAACTGCTCGCCCTGCTGCAGGCCAACGCCCGCGAACCCACCGCCTCGCTGGCACGCAAGCTCGGCGTGGCGCGCTCGTCGGTGCAAGAGCGCATCCAACGCCTGGAAAAAGCCGGGGTGATCACCGGCTATAGCGTGCGCATCGACCAGGACAAGCTGCGCCAGACCATCAACTGCTTCACCATGACCTCCTGCACCAACAAGAGCTACACCGACGTGATGACCGCCTTGCGCAAGATGGAGGCGGTGCAGGCGGTGTATGCGGTGTCTGGCGAGTCGGACTTCATCATCCACCTGGCCACCCACACCCTGGGCGAGCTCAACGCCGAGCTCACCCGTATCAATATGATCAAGGGTGTGGCCCACACGGCCTCGCATATCGTCATGGAAACCAAGTTCAGCCGACGCCTGGAGTTGTAGCGCCCTGCCTGTATGGCGTATTTCAAGGCGATCTGTAGCTAACACCCGCCTGGTGGCTGCTCTAGCATCGAGCCCACTGATGGAGGGCATGCCATGAACGAAGTCCCCGGCAATATCGACTGCGCGGGCCTGAAGGTCCGCCGCCTCGGCCTCGACGATCTGGACGTGATCTGCCGCCACCGCGAGCGGATGTTCCTGGAGGCCGCCGGCGATCCTGAACAACTTCGCCAGATGACCGAGCATTTTCGGCCCTGGCTGTCACAGCGCCTGGGCGATGGCCGCTACTACGGCTTCGCCTTGGTAGAGGGCGAGCAGGTCGCCGCCGCCATCGGCCTGATGAGCATCGACTGGCCACCGCACCCGGCCCACCCGACCCGCGACCAACGTGGCTATGTGTTGAACGTGTTCGTCGAACCCGACTACCGGCGCCGCGGCCTGGCGTCAGCGTTGATGAAGCTGGCCGAGGCCGAGTTCGCCCGGCGCGACATAGCGTTCGCCGTGCTGCATGCCACCGAGGCCGGCAGGCCGGTGTATCTGGCGCAGGGGTGGAACGCCACCGCTGAAATGGCCAAGCACTTGGGTTGAAAGCGTGCAAGCCGGTATGGCGCTATCCCTAAAAATAGCGCAGGACAGGTGGGAGCCGGCTTGCCGGCGATAGGGCCGGACCCGGTAAAAAAAAAACCCAGCCATAGGATGACTGGGGTTTTTGATCACACCGAAAACGGTGTGTTCCAGAATTACTGCTGCTGCGGCAGCTTGTCGATCGGACCGCAACCGCCAATAACTTTGGAAATGGAAACCGAAGGGTGGAACAGGTAGTCGTACGAGCAGTTCTTCTGCTGGTTGAAGACTTGGCCGGTGCAACCGGAGAGCAGCGCCACGCCGGAAACGACAGCGACAGCAACAGTGGCCTTGATCAGCTTTTTCATTACTAAATCCTTTAATTTATAATTCACCACCGTACTGATGGCGCCGCGATATTAGCAAACGCGTTCAAAAAAAAGAATTGCCAATGTGCACAGGCTTAGTTGAACGGTTACAACGGCTTGTTTATCAATCCAAATCCTTGATCCCCTTTAGTATTTCCACTCAATTGAATGCCTGTTCGTCATACAAAAGTACCGCTCGAAAGTGTGACTTGCATCACGAAAGGCAACTTGTGAAGTTCAACTCGCTGGCCTGTTCCTCTTCACATTTTGGCCGCTTCAAAGCAATTGACGCACCTCCTCGACCACCTGCCGGTTGACCCAAACCCCTTGCGCCTGCGATCGCTTGCGGGCACTGAAGCGACGCTGGGAAGGCAGGCGTGCACCCTGTTCGGTGATCGCGGCGAACAGGTGTTCCGCCCGCTGCATCCCGGCTTCGACATCGTCCCCCAGGAAGGCCTTGGGGTCGAAGGCCAGCAAAAGCTCGCCATGGCACGGCGTGGCACCGGCGCCGGCATCGAACGCCATGGATTCGAGGCTGGTCATGTCACCGATCAGCGCGCCAGCGAGCAATTCGATCATCGCCGCCAGGGCCGAGCCCTTGTGGCCGCCGAAGGTTTGCATCGCACCCGCCAGCGCCGCGCTCGCATCGTTGGTCGGCTGGCCATCGCTGTCCAGCGCCCAGCCATCGGGGATCGGCTTGCCCTGGCGGGCGTGCAGTTCGATGTCGCCACGGGCGATGGCGCTGGTCGCGAAGTCGAACACGAACGGCTCGTTGCCCGGGCGCGGCCAGGCGAACGCCAGGGGGTTGGTGCCGAACACGCCGCGCTTGCCACCGGCCGGCGCTACCCAGCTGTGGCTGGGAGTCATTGCCAGGCCGACCAACCCGTGGGCGGCGATGGCCTCGACTTCCGGCCACAGGGCCGAGAAGTGGAAACAGTTGCGGATGACCAGCGCTGCGATCCCTTGCTGCCGTGCCTTCTCCACCAACACCGGCAGGCCGGTCTGGAAGGCCAGGAGCGAATAGCCCTGATGCGCATCCACCTTGACGATGGATGGGCCCTGGTCGTGCACCGTCGGCAACACTGCCGGGTCGACCTTGCCGGAGCGCAGCGAACGCACGCACACCAGTACCCGGTACAGGCCATGGGAATGGCACTCGTCGCGCTGACCCTGGGTGATCACCTCGGCAATGGCCTGGGCGTGGGCCATGGACATGCCATTGGCGTGCAGGGCATTGACCGCCAGGTCATGGACCTCCTCGAGGCTCAGGTGGACGGAATCATTCTGGTTCATGTTTTTTCTCCTCGGAACAACGCGCCCCCTGCGGACACGGCTGTGCCATCACGGCGCCGTGACCAGGGCTTTCGCCCTGGATCGCGGGGCGTCGGGTCAGCTGGCGTGTGCAGTGCTCAACCCCTTCACGGCAGGTTGCGCGTGGGGCTCGTCTTCTTCATCGGCCTCCAGGCGCACCAGGTGGGCCGGCACGCCGGTGCAGGCGCCCCAGTAGTAGATGCCCAGCGAGCACAGGGCGACGATGACGTTGTCCAGCGGATGGGCCAACACGCCCAGGCCGCCGAAGCTGCCGAGCTTGGACAGCACGATGATCATCGCGTAGAAGCCCACCAGCCAGAGCGAGGAACGCACCTGTTGTTTGAGCGACAGGTGCTCGGTGGGCACGAAACGCCCGGCCAGCAGGTAGACCAGGAACATCAGGATCTGCAGGCTGAGCAGCCAGGACACGGTGTTCCAGCCGGACCAGTAGACGATCAGCGAGGCGATGATGAACGACACAGGGCCCAGCACGCCCAAGGCCTTGACCCGGAACGGACGCACCAGCTCCGGGGCGCTGCGGCGCAGGGCGGCGACCGAGACCGGCGCCACCGCGTAGCTGAGCACCAGCGCAGCGGACACCACGTTGATCAGCGCCTCCCAGGACGGGAACGGCAAGGTCCAGAAGATCGACATGGCGAAGGTCAGCCACAGGGCCGGGCGTGGAATGCCGGACCCCTCGTCGATGCGTGTGAACACCTTGAAGAAGGTGCCAGTACGCGCCCAACCGTAGATGACCCGCGGCGTGGCGTTCATGTAGATGTTGCCGCAGCCGCTCGGCGAGATCACCGCATCGGCGATCACCAGATAGGCCAGCCAGCCGACGCCCAGGGTGATGGCAATGTCACGGTACGGCAGCGAGAATTCCTTGCTGATCTGGCCCCAGCCGTTGGCGAGCATTTCGGTCGGCACACTGCCGAGGAACGCCACTTGCAACAGCACATAGATGGCCGTGGACAGCAGCACGGAAAGAATGAGCGCGATCGGGATGGTGCGTTGCGGGTGACGCACCTCGCTGGCCACCGAGATGATCGGCGTCAGGCCCAGGTAGGCGAAGATGATGCCGCCACCGGACACGGCCATCTCGATGCCGGACATGCCGAACGGCGCGAAGCCCTGGATTTCCAGGTTCTCCGGGCTGAAGAAGCTGTAGAGCACGACGATGACCAGTAAGGGCACGATGAACTTGAAGGTGCTGATCAGGTTATTGGTCTTGGCGAAGGTCTTGACGCTGCGGTAGTTGACCACGAAGAACAGGCACAACAGGGCGAACTGCACCAGCCAGCCGGCCAGGGTCGCGTCGTTGCTACCAGGCTTGGTCAGCTGCGGGAACCAGGCCGCGGCGTACTGCCGCGAGGCGACCACTTCGATCGCCACCAGGCTCGAGAACGCGATGATGGTGATGAAGCCCATCAGGTAGCCCAGCAACGGGCCATGGGAAAACACCGGGTAGCGCACCACGCCGCCGGCGCGTGGCAAGGCGGCGCCCAGTTCGCAGTAGACGATGCCCAGCAGCAGCACGGCGAAACCGCCGATCAGCCAGGAGATGATGCCCGCCGGGCCGGCGATGGCCGAGACGTGGCTGGCAGCGAACAGCCAGCCGGAGCCGAAGATTGCGCCCAGGCCGATGAACGTCAAGTCCATCAGCGACAGTTGTTTCTTGAATTTACCTTGGCCTGACATAGCTAAGCCCTTTTTTGTGGATTATTGAAATAGGCAGAAACTGTGTTGGAGATCGTGGTCGTTCGCAGGTGAAGCAAAGGCCTCTGGGTTCGAGGAGTGACGCTTGTCGCGATGGCGCAAGCGGCGTTTCCTGTTTCAGCGATAGGTTGCAAAAGCCCGTTCCAGACAGGCGGATGGTCTATGGCCGCCGGGCAGGAGTCAGGGTCGAGGAGGTGCCAGGCACGCTCGTTCTTTTCTAGGTTGAACTGATCGCGGCCAGGATTGCTTGATGGTTTTCATCAACCCTGATGACGAATTCGGCACAATTTGCATCCGCTGCTTGACGCCGGGCTGCCCTGTGCAGGCATCCTGAAAAAAACAATCTGCCCCGTGCCACACGCCCCAGGGATGGGCTCCCAACCTGCAGGACCGCCACCATGCCCGAGTCGCATTTCGCCGCCCTCAGCGAAGGCCTCAGCGCCCATCGCCCGAAGAACATGAAGGAGCTCATGGGCTGCATCTCGCTGATGCAACCCATGCTCGATGCCATCCCCAACGCCGTGATCTTCGTCAAGGACGCGCAAGCCAGGTACCTGATGGCCAACCGCACGCTGGTGGAGCGCTGCGGCTTGAAGTCCCTCACCCCGCTGCTGGGGCGCACCAGCGCGCAGGTCTTTCCGGCGCAGCTCGGGCCGGGCTACACCGAGCAGGACCGGCGCGTGCTCGAAGGCGCCCTGGTGTTGCAGGACCAGTTGGAAGTGCACCTGTACGGGACACAGCAACCGGGCTGGTGCCTGACCCACAAGCGCCCGATCCTCAACCGCCAGGGCGAGGTCATGGGCCTGATCGGGATTTCCGTCGACTTGCAGTCCGCCGCCCAGGCGCACCCGGCGTACCAGCGGTTGTCGGCGGTGGATGCCTACATCCGCGAGCACTACCACCGCCCGATCACCCTCGATGACCTCACCGCGGTCGCCGGCCTGTCCGTGGCGCAGCTGGAGCGCTACTGCAAGCGGATCTTCCACCTCACGCCGCGGCAGATGATCCACAAGGCCCGGCTGGAGCAGGCGCACCTGTTGCTGCATTCCGAGCTGCCGATCACCGAGGTGGCGCTGCGCTGCGGCTACTCCGACCACAGCGCCTTCTCCCGGCAGTTCAAGACCATGACCGGCTTCACACCGCGCCAGTATCGCCAGGCGACCCGCGGCTGATCGACTCGGGCCCGCCCGCTCCTACGATGTCGGCGTGGTGGCGATAAAAACGTGTGAGAGGCTTGATTGTATAAAATCTACATTGTATAAAATCTGCAATCCGCCCCCCCCCCAGCCCTCCGGCTGATGCTTGCAGAGGATCCATAATTTCAATGAAAAGCATCCATGTCATCGACTCCCACACCGGCGGCGAACCCACCCGCCTGGTCATGAGCGGCTTCCCTGCCCTCGCCGGCCAGACCATGAGCCAGCAGCGCGATCACCTGCGCAACGAGCACGATCAGTGGCGCCGCGCAACCCTGCTCGAGCCCCGCGGCAACGATGTGCTGGTCGGCGCCCTGTACTGCGAGCCCGTTTCGCCGGGCGCTACCTGCGGCGTGATCTTCTTCAACAACACCGGCTACTTGGGCATGTGCGGCCACGGCACCATCGGCCTGGTCGCGTCGCTGCACCACCTGGGCATCATCGAGCCGGGCGCGCACAAGATCGACACCCCCGTCGGCCCGGTGGAAGCCACCCTGCACAGCGATGGTTCGGTGACCGTGCGCAACGTGCCAGCCTACCGCTACCGTCACGATGTACCGGTACAGGTGCCAGGCTACGGCGAAGTGCGGGGCGATATCGCCTGGGGCGGCAACTGGTTCTTCCTGGTCTCCGAACATGGCCAGACCCTGGAGCTGGGCAATGTCGAGGCGCTGACCGCCTATACCTGGGCCATCCTGCAAGCACTGGAGGCCAACGGCATCTACGGCGAGGACGGCGGCGTGATCGACCACGTCGAGCTCTTTGCCGCTGACCCGCAGGCCGACAGCCGCAATTTCGTGATGTGCCCGGGCAAGGCCTATGACCGCTCGCCGTGTGGCACCGGTACCAGCGCCAAGCTCGCCTGCCTGGCCGCCGACGGCAAGCTTGCACCGGGCCAGGCCTGGGTCCAGGCCAGCATCACCGGCAGCCGCTTCGAAGGCCGCTACGAACAGGAAGGCGAACGTATTCGCCCCTCCATCACCGGCCGTGCCCATGTCACGGCAGACAGCCAACTGCTGATCGACGAGCAGGACCCCTTCGCCTGGGGCATCTGCCAGTAACCCGAGCACGTCGCCTTACGACGCGACACCCCTGACCACCGACCTGAATGAATGCTTCAAGGAGCCCACAATGACTGACAATATCTTCACCGGCTGCATTCCTGCCCTGATGACCCCCTGCACCCCAGAGCGCAAGCCCGACTTCGACGCGCTGGTGAAAAAGGGCCGTGAGCTGATCGATATCGGCATGAGCGCGGTGGTGTACTGCGGCTCCATGGGCGACTGGCCGCTGCTGACCGAAGCCGAGCGCCAGGAAGGCGTGGCGCGCCTGGTCGCCGCCGGCATCCCGACCATCGTCGGCACCGGCGCGGTCAACTCCCGCGAAGCGGTTTCCCACGCAGCCCATGCCGCCAAGGTCGGTGCCCATGGCCTGATGGTCATCCCGCGCGTGCTCTCCCGCGGCTCGTCGATCCCGGCCCAGAAGGCGCACTTCAAGGCCATCCTGGAAGCCGCGCCGAACCTGCCGGCGGTGATCTACAACAGCCCCCACTACGGTTTCGCCACCCGCGCCGACCTGTTCTTCGAACTGCGCAGCGAGCACCCGAACCTGATCGGCTTCAAGGAGTTCGGTGGCGCGGCAGCCATGAGCTATGCGGCCGAGTTCATCACCTCCAAGGACAACGAAGTGACGCTGATGGCTGGCGTGGATACCCAGGTGTTCCATGGCTTCGTCAAGTGCAACGCCACCGGCGCCATCACCGGTATCGGCAACGCCCTGCCGCGTGAAGTGCTGCAACTGATCGCACTGTGCAAGCAGGCCGCCGCCGGCGACGCCAAGGCCCGTCGCCTGGCGCTGGAGCTCGAAGGCGCCCTGGCCATCCTGTCCTCGTTCGACGAAGGCGTCGACCTGGTGCTGTACTACAAGCACCTGATGGTGCTCAACGGCGACAAGGAATACACCCTGCACTTCAACGAGACCGACGTGCTGAGCGAGTCCCAGCGCCGCTACGCGGAAAACCAGTACGCGCAGTTCCGTCAGTGGTACGCCAGCTGGGTAGCTGAAAACAACCTGGCCTGATCCCACGCCTGCTTCATCTCCCTGAGGCGGCACGCCTGCCGGCGTGCCGTCTTTCTCCCCCGCCCCTGTCTGGCGCGGGAATTTCCGTCTTCTCGACCTCAGGAGAGCCCCATGAGTCTTTCAGGTAACCTGCTGATCGGCCAACGCGCCGTTGCCGGCACGCAAGCACCGGTCCATGCCATCAACCCTGCCACCAATGAGCGGCTCGAACCGGCCTACCTCGGTGGCAGCCGCGAGCATGTCGAGCTCGCCTGCAGCCTCGCCTGGGACGCGTTCGACCGCTATCGCGAGACATCGCTGGAAGCCCGCGCGGCCTTCCTCGAACGCATCGCCCAGCACATCGAGGCCCTTGGCGACACGCTGGTCCAGCGCGCCGTGGCCGAGTCCGGCCTGCCGCAAGCCCGCATCCAGGGCGAGATCGGCCGCACCTGCTTCCAACTGCGCACCTTCGCCCGCACTGTACGTACCGGCGAGTGGCTGGACGTGCGCGTGGACCAAGCCCTGCCCGAACGCCAGCCCCTGCCACGCCCCGACCTGCGCCAGCGCCATATCCCCTTGGGCCCGGTGGCCGTGTTCGGCGCCAGCAACTTCCCCCTGGCCTTCTCCGTGGCCGGCGGCGACACCGCTTCGGCCTTGGCGGCGGGCTGCCCGGTGATCGTCAAGGCCCATAGCGCCCACCCCGGCACCAGCGAGCTGGTCGGCCGTGCCATCCAGCAGGCGGTGCGCGAGTGCGACCTGCCCGAAGGCGTGTTCTCGCTGCTGTACGGCTCGGGCACCGAAATCGGTATCGGCCTGGTCAACGACCCACGTATCAAGGCCGTGGGCTTCACCGGCTCGCGCAGCGGTGGCATGGCCCTGACCCAGGCCGCCCAGGCACGCCCGGAGCCGATCCCGGTGTATGCCGAGATGAGCTCGATCAACCCGGTGTTCCTGTTCGAGTCGGCCCTGCGCAACCGTGGCGCCGCCCTGGCCGAAGGTTTCGTCGTCTCGCTCAACCAAGGCGCGGGCCAGTTCTGCACCAACCCTGGGCTGGTCATTGCTATAAAAGGCGCCGCCCTGGACGCCTTCATCACCGCCGCCGCTGACGCCATAAGCAAAAGCCCGGCCCAGACCATGCTAACTCCAGGCATCTACAAGACCTACAGCAACGGCGTCCAGGCCTTGGCCAGCAATGCCAATGCCCACCTGCAGGCCAAAGGTGTCGCAGGCGAAGGCCACAACCAGTGCCAGTCTCACCTGTTCGTCAGCAGCGCCAGCGACTTCATGCGCGACCACGCCCTGCAGGCCGAAGTGTTCGGCTCCGCCTCGCTGATCGTCCAGTGCGATGACTTGGCCCAGGCCAGCCAGGTAGCCGAGCAGCTCGAAGGCCAGCTCACCGCCACGGTGCATATGGATGCTGCCGACAGCGAAGCGGTCGCCACCCTGCTGCCGACGCTGGAGCGCAAGGCCGGGCGAATCCTGGTCAATGGCTGGCCGACCGGCGTGGAAGTGTGCGATGCCATGGTCCATGGCGGCCCGTTCCCGGCCACCTCCGATGCCCGCAGCACCTCGGTGGGCACTGCGGCGATCCTGCGTTTCCTGCGCCCGGTGTGCTACCAGAACTTCCCGGACGACCTGCTGCCGCCAGCGATCAAGCAGGGCAACCCGCTGAACCTCGGCCGCCTGGTGAATGGCCAGCGAGAGCACTGACCGGCCATGGGCAGACCTCCACCGACAGCCCCGCGCCACGTCGGTGGATGCTGCCAGGCCCTTTTGCATACAATATGCAAATTCCAACCGGGTCCCTGAACAGTAACTATGGCTAGCTTCAAGACACGTGCCCAGCACGTTGCGGACGATCTTCGCAAACGGATACTCAGCGGCGAGTTCAAAGGCGCCACCCAGCTGCGCCAGGACGCGCTCGCGCGCGACTACGACGTCAGCCGCATTCCGGTGCGCGAGGCACTGTTGACCCTGGAGGCCGAAGGCCTGGTGGAGTTCCACCCCCACCGGGGCGCGTTCACCACCGAACTCTCCACGGCCACCATCCGCGAACTGTTCGACCTGCGCGTGCTGCTCGAATGCAGGGCACTGGCGCAGGCCATCCCGAAGCTGACCCCAAGCGAACTGGACCGCGCCGAGCGCCTGCTGGACCAATACGACGCCGCACTGGACTCGGGCAGCGATATCGACAACTGGAGCGAGCTGAACTTCGCCTTCCACACCGCGCTCTACTCGCCCGCCCAATTGCCGGAAACCCTGGCGATGATCACGCACCTGAACACCAAGTGCGACCGCTATATCCGCATGCAGCTGCTTTATACGCGGGAGATCCAGAAGGCCGAGAAAGAGCACCGCGAGTTGCTCGAGTTTGCCCGCAACAAAGACATCGAGGCGGCCTGCCGCCTGCTGGACCGCCATATCCGTGAAGCCTGCGAGGGCATCGTCGCGGTCCTGGAAAACAGCTTGAACCACTGACCCCGCGCCCTGGGCATTTTCCAGGGCGTGGTTCGGACAAACCAATTGTATAAAATCTACGATCACGAGGTAGCGGATGCATTCTGACGAACTTCACCGTGCCGCCAGTAACGACGCCTATGACATCGCCGTGGTCGGCGCAGGGGTCGTAGGCGTCGCCTGTGCCCTCGCTCTATCCCGCCAAGGGCACCGCGTGCTGGTGCTGGATCGGGACGAACCGGGCAAGGGTGCATCGTTCGGCAACGCCGGCCATTTGGCCACCGAGCAGGTATTTCCCATTGCCGACGTGTCCATCCTCAAGCGCCTGCCGGCCATGCTGCTGGACCCGATGGGGCCGCTGCGCCTGGATTGGCGCTACCTGCCCAAGGCCTTGCCCTGGTTCACCCGATTGCTGCTGAACCTGCGCCAGCGCCCCTACCGCAACAGCGTCGCTGCATTGCGCGCGCTGAACGAAGCCAGCCTCGATGCCTGGCGCCGGTTGTTGGCCTCGATCGGGCATGCGCAGCTCCTCAAGGACGACGGCTCGCTGCTGGTGTTCGAGCGCCCTGAATCACGCAGCGCCATCGAGGCCCTCAAGCAGAAGATGCAGGCCCAGGGCGTGCCCGTCGAGTTCTGGGATGCCGCCGCCGTACAACGCACCGCGCCGCAGTTGGCCGAGTCGATCCAGGGCGGGCTGTTCTTCCCCGCGACCGGGCATTTCATCGATCCGCACCTGGTAGTGACGACGCTGGTTCAGGCCGCCCGGGAAAACGGCGTGCGCTTTGCCCAGGAACACGTCGACAGCGGCCAATTGGTAGCCGACGGCGTGGCGCTACGCACCGGCAGCGGCGAGGTTCGAGCCCGCAAGGTATTGATCGCCTGCGGCGCCCATTCGGCCAAGCTCACCCGACAACTCACCGGCAAGACAGTCCCACTGGACACCGAGCGCGGCTACCACCTGATGCTGCCCCACGAGCACGACCGCCTACCCCTGGCCGTGACCTTCATGGAGCGGCGCTTCATCATGACGCCTATGCAAGGCGGTCTGCGCCTGGCAGGCACCGTGGAGTTCGCCGGGCTGGAGCGCGCGCCCAACATGCAACGTGCCTGGCAGCTTCATCGCCTGAGCCAGGGCCTGTTCAAGAATGAATTGAATATCGAAGCCGCGAGCACCTGGATGGGCTTTCGCCCTTCCCTGCCCGACTCATTACCCGTGATCGACCAGGCCTGCGACGGCCGCGTGCTGCTCGCCTTCGGCCACCAGCACCTGGGGCTGACCCAGGCGGCGACCACTGCGGAAATGGTGGCGTCCATGGCCGGGCAGGTTCCACCGGGCATCCCCTCGCTGCCTTCCCTCACGCCCTACCGGCTGGATCGTTTCTAGCGTCCCACCGCCATCGCGGCAAGCCCGCCCCACACAGGGGCGGGCTCTTGCATGGCAGCCACTATATAGAAGGGGCCACATGAGCCCCTGGCCTTCGGGCATCACTGCCCCACCGATTCCGCATCCACTTCCCGCAACGACTTGCCACGGGTCTCCCGGGTGACGGCCACCGCTACGATCGATATCACCGCCGCCGCCACGAGGTACCAGGCAATCGGCGTCGAGCTGTTGTATTCCTTGAGCAGGGTCACGGCGATCAAGGGGGCCAGCGATCCGGCCAAAATCGGCGCCACCTGGTAGCACAGCGACAGCGCCGTGTAGCGGACATGGGTCGGGAACAGTTCGGCCATCAACGCCGAATAGGGGGCATAGGTCATCGACTCGATGGCCAGGCCCAGCGTGATCGCCGCCATGATCAGCCATTCGTTGCCGGTATCCATCATCGGGAAACCGACGAAGCCCCAAAGACCGGTCAACACCGCACCGATCAGGTACACCGGCTTGCGCCCGATGATGTCCGACAGGTAGCCCATGGCCGGGATCATGAAGAAATGCAGCAGGTGCGCACCGAACATCAGCAGCAGGATCTGCGAGGTGTCCTTGTGCACCACCAGCTTCAGGTAGGTGATGGAGAACGTCACCACGATGTAGTAAAGGATGTTCTCGGCAAAGCGCGCGCCGATCCCGACCAACACCGCGCGCCAGTGCTTGGTCAGCACTTCGACGACGCCCAGTTGTGCCTGGGTGACCTTTTGCTGACGCGCCTGGGCCTCCTTGAAGATCGGCGCATCGTCGACCCGCTTGCGGATCCAGTAGCCGATCAGCACCACCACGGCGGAGAACCAGAACGCCACGCGCCAGCCCCAGTCGAGGAACTGCGCCTCCGACAAGCTGGACGACAGGATCAGCAAGATGACAGTGGCGATCAGGTTGCCAGCCGGGACCCCCGCCTGCGGCCAGCTCGCCCAGAAACCACGCCGGTTGTCCGGGCTGTGCTCAGACACCAGCAACACCGCCCCACCCCATTCCCCCCCAAAGGCGAAGCCCTGGATCAGGCGCAGCACCACCAGCAACACCGGCGCGGCATAGCCGATTTTCTCGAAGGTGGGCAGGCAGCCCATCAGGAACGTAGTGATGCCCACCACCACCAGGCTGATCTGCAACAGGTGCTTGCGCCCCAGTTTGTCACCGTAGTGGCCGAACACCAGGCCGCCGATGGGGCGCGCCAGGAAACCTACGGCGTAAAGCGCGAAGGCGGCGATGATCCCGTCCATCGCACTACCGGTCTGGCGGAAGAACAACTGGCCGAAGACCAGCGCCGACGCCGTGCCATAAAGGAAGAACTCATACCACTCCGCCACGGCGCCCGCCATGGCGGCGGCCACCACTCTTTTGATACCGGCAGGCGCATGCTCCGCCGGGCGGTCAAGCGTTTTGGATGCCACAGAGGTCGTAGGGGTCATCGATGTCTCGCTCCGTTGATCGGTGTAGGACGGTCAAATTTTGTTATATCGTATTTCGTATACGATTTTATCCGAGCAAGAATGAGGCCATCACGCGACCGACCTTGCACGGGCCGCGGTATTCAAGGCAGCCAGGCCAGTGGCAGGGAAGATGAAGGGTCAAGGAGGTGTTACGAGAGGAAGCAACGAACCGGGGGGTGCCACAGAAAGGATCACGCTCAGGTGTGAGGCAGATGCTCGTAGAGGCTCTGGCAAACCCCGTTGATATGGTCTTCGATCAGCCGGGCAGCGAGGTCCGCATCCCGTTGGCGGCACGCGGCGACGATATCACGGTGCTCGTGATCGGCCCGCTCCTTCCCTGCCGACAGGCTCATCTGCATGCGCAGATAACGCTCCACCTTGTCGTGGATCGAGCGGATCAGGCCCACCAGGAACGGCCGTTGCGCAGGCTCGTAGAGGCACGCATGCAACGCCCAGTTGAGTTCGGCCCAACGACCGATATCCTCTTCGCCGATGAATTCGGCGCAGATGCCTTCGGCGCGCAAGAAGGTCTCTTCGGTCATGTTCGGCACCGCCAGGCGGATCGCCTTGACCTCCAGCAGTACCCGCACCTCGAACATCTGGGCCAGCTCAGGCTCCGAGATCTTGGTGACCAGCGCGCCTCGGTTGCGATGAAAATCCACCAGGCCTTCCGCCTCGAGGCGCTTGAGCGCTTCGCGAACCGGGATCTTGCTGACATTGAAGGCCTGGGCGATGTCGTCCTGGCGCACCGGCTCGCCTTCGGCAAGCCGCCCGGAAATGATCGCTTCGCGCAGGTGCCTGGCGATGATTTCGGAGGTCGAGGGGGCCACGCCGAGGTTCGGGGCTTTGCTTGGGAAGATGGACACGAGGTTATCCAACAAGGCGCTGAGGCGAATATCTTATACGATACCCAGCGCCCCTCCCAAGCGCCCGCGAGGCCTGTGCCGCATCGGTTGTAGCAGCGGCGGTAACGGCACACCACGTCGTCAGGCCCCAAGGCCGCTCGTAGCACATCGCGGCACAGGCCGCTCAAAGCCCCTTCACGGGCACGCCCGGGTGCCGTCGGCCATCGGCTGTGCGTTGGCATGCCCGGACGCCGGGAACGGCTCGAGGCGACCGATCTTCGGATCGGAGCCCTCGCGGCCGAGGGTCGCCAGCGCACCGCCGCCGTTTTTCAGGAAACAGAAACTTTCGAACGGTACCCCCACCGGTAGGCGCGGGATGCCGAAGCGGGTGTTTTCCGGTGCGATGTAACCCGACACCGGCAGCGTGTACTGCCCGGAGTCCAAGTGGCCGCCGACGACCTTGCTCGAACTGTGCCCCTCGATGCGGATGCGCACGTCCCGCGTGACCGGCAGGAAATTGGCCTTGGCCGGCAGGTCGATACGGATACGCCCGATCTGTGCGGTGGGTTGCGGCGTCAGGGTCGTCAGCCGGCGCTCCTTCTCCTGGTCACCGTCCTGGTCGATGACGAAGACATCCACACGCCGAGCCGGGTCGGTGGTGAACCCCACAATGCGAAAGCGAGACGTCTGCTCCTGGTCGATGCCGAGGAACGGCTCTCCCAGTGTACCGACCAACGCCACTTCCACCAGCACATATGCCGGGTCGACACGCGGTGAGGTATAAATGCCCGCCAACGCCTGCAACGCATGGGCGGCGACGAACGAGGTACCGGGCGCATCGGTGATCGGCATGCCGCTGTAGGTAATGTAGTCACCGACCATCAGCGGGGCCGGCTTTTTCGGGTCGCAGCCCGAAAGCGGCGCGGCCGTCGGCTCGGCGGCCACCGGGCCACAGGTGAACCGGCCGGGCTGGCCCGGATCGCCTCCCCCACGACGGTTGCCGAGCGGGCACAATGCATCGTTCGCCGGCGGAGCGACCCTCGGGATGCACATGGGGAAGCCGGTGCTCGCGGTCACCGGCGCGTTACCGGGGTCGGAGGTAAAGCGGTCGTCGATCAACTCACCCCCAGGCTTCTCGCTGTTCTTGCGACCATAGACACCCAACGCATCATTGATGCGCACCCGCGCCGTGGCGTTACCCGTGGGTGCGCCGACCAACAGCTCGCCTTTGGCATAGTCGATTGCACGGATGAAGCCTGCACCTTCACCTTCTTCATTGAACCCCTGCGGCATGAAGTTGACCACGCCGGCGATGTACTGCCCGGCGACCATGTTGCCCAGCGCCTGGACCATCACCGGCAGCGCAGGCGGCGGAGTGTCGGCGAGCGCCAGACCGCTGGCCGGCCGGGTCGGCGCCAGGGCCTGGCCCCAGCCCGGTTGCTTGCCACGGAACAGGTCACTGAGCGTCAGGTATTGCCCGGGCATGGTGATCAGCAGGTTCCTCGGCAAGATCACCTGTACACCATTGACGGTAAGGCTGCCGCCCGACAGTGGATCGCTGGCATCGTCCACCTTCAGCACCTGCAGGTAACCGGTCAGCAGGAACGATGGGTTGGGGTCTTCGCCACGCGCATCGCCCGGCCCGCCGAGCAGCAGCAAGGCCAACGCGAGCAACTGGAAAACCGGCCGATGTTCATTGCCGTTGCGTGTAGCCATGGTCGCCTCCTGTCCACAGGCCGACAGCAAAGCCGTGGTGTTGTTGCCGGGTGAAGTTGAGCACCACGCCTGGGCTGGGCTCGAAGTGCTGCAGCGTGCCGAGGGCGGTGATGAAGTTTTCCGCAGTGAGGCGCTTGCCGCTGCGGGCCAAGGTTTCGATCAACGTCTGCGCGGCGGTATCGGCCAGCAGTGCCCACAAGTGCTGGTTGGCCGACAGGCCATCGCCCGGCGACACGGGCTCGGGCATCGGCAACGCTACCCACTCGCGCAATGGGCTCGTGGGCTGTTGCTGCGGCGCCCCGGAGACCACCGCAAGGCTCCCCAGGCAAACAGGGGCCGGCCGTTGCAGCAGTTGCGTGCGAACCTCGCGCAGCCACCTGGCGTCGAGCAGCGCGAGCACGCGGGATGCTCCTGTGCCCGAGAGCTGCTCGTGCAACTGCCGGCTATCGCTGATGGCCAGCATGCGGAAGGCCGGATCGCGCCCGAGCCGGGCCGCCAGGGGGTCGTCAGGGTGATGCAGCAGCAGCGTCGCATCTTCAGGCCCAGGGCACTGGCGCGCCAGCTCCGCGGCCAACCGGCCAATCTGGGAGGTCAGGCTGGGCAACAGATAACTGAGCTGCACCTGGGTGGAGTCCTCCCGCGGCACGCCCAGCGTCGCGACCATCGCTACCTGGCGCTGCGCCAACAGCCGACGCAACTCGGCATCCGGCTCGGGCAGCAGGCTACCGACCAAAGCGAACACAGGTGCAACACCAGACGTGAGCAGCTCGCGGGCAGCCCGCGAGGCACTGGCCGGCGAAGCCCCCGCGTCGGCCACCACCAGCTCCACCCGCCGACCGAACAGGCCGCCCTGGGCATTGAGGGCGGCGAAACGCTGCTCCAAGGTGCCACGCACCAGCCGGCCGACCGCTGCCTGCGGCCCGCTCAAGGGCAACACACTGCCGACGGTGACGCGTTCGTCGGTGACGCCCGCCGGGCCATCGCCGCTATCGCCCAGTTGCCGCAGGTAGGCGACCAGCGCCCGGCCTTCGTCGGCGCTGAGCGCAAAGCGCGGCATCGGGGCCTTCAAGGGGCGCTGTGCACGGCCACGCCCTTGGCGAATGGCCGCCAGCACCGCGTCTGCGTCCGTGTAGCCGGGGCCATCCAGGTTGCCCAGCATCAGCAAGTGCCATTGCAGCGCCGGCGCCTGGACGCCGCCTTCGCGCAGGCCGGCACCATCACTGCCGTGGCACTGGATACAGGCCATGCCGGCGAGCTCGACGCCATTTAGCCGCGGTGCCTGGCTGAACGCCTGCTCGCCCCGGTACAGCGCACGCCCCAACTGCAGCGCAGCCTCGTCCGCCAGCGCCGACCCGGTCAGTGCCACGGCAAGCAGCGCTACCACGCACTTCATGTGGCCAGCTCTCGCAGCAGCTCGACCATCGCCTGCGGCGGGTTGAGCGACGAGGTGCGGGTCCAGCGGCCACGACGGGTGTCACCGAGCCACAGCAACGGTGGGTGTTCACTCAGGTTCGTCGAGCGCACTTCGAACGCGCGCAGCACCCGGGCGATGTCGCCCGCCTCGCCGGTGAGCAGCAACCAGTCCGGCCCGGAGAGCTCGAAGCGCTCGGCATAGGCGCGCAACTGCTCCGGGCCATCGCCATAAGGGTCGACCGTGATCGAGACGATCCGCAGCCCTTCCATGCCCGGTTCGCCCCTCAGCCGCCGGTAGGTCTCGCGCATCAAGGCGGTCTGCGGCGGACAAAGCGTGGTGCAGGCGGTGAACATGAAGCCGACCGCGACCAGGCGGTCGGCGAAGACGTCGGCCAGGCGCCACGGCTGGCCATGCTGGTCGAGTAGCGTCACATCCGGCAACGTCGGCGGCCCCAGCCAGTCCGCCGCCGACAGCCCTCTGGGCCAGAGGCAGCACACACAGGCCCCGGCAAGCAGCGTGGTGAACAGGGCGCGGCGCTTCATCGCGCTACCTCCAACGGCCAATGCAACGTGCCGAGGCGGCCACGCTCATAGCCCGTGCCCAGCGCCGGCACACGCACCAGCAGCTCGAAGCGCCCATCACGCAAGCCTCGCAGCTCGGCGCGATAACGTCCCTCGCCCAACGGGATCGCCGCCGAGCGGCCTTGCCAGGGACCTTGCAATTGCACTGCCAGCAGCGTGACGTCGGCGGTGTCCAGCGCCTTGCCTGCAGCATCGCGCAAGGCGAATTCGACCTGTGCGACATCCGCCGTGCTGGCATGTACCGCCTGCAGCTTCGGCGTGGCCGACGGGTGCTCTTGCGGCGCCACTGGCACGCCCTGCAGGTCGAGCACGAAACAATGGGTGATCGAGGGTTGCAGGTTGCGCACCACCACGTCGTAGCGTCCGCTGTGCTCGACCCGGGTCGCGGCCTCGAAGCGTCCTGGCCGGCGCTCCACCAGGCTGCTGTCGAGCACTAGCAGGCCTCGCATGGGCCTTCGATAATTGCTGAAGCTGCCCACCGGCACCATCATCCCTTCCACATAGCGATAGATCATCGCATCGGCCGGGTTGGCCACCAGCATGCCGTTGCCCTCCGGCGCCGCAGCCATCGGGCTGGCGACATTCTGGCTCTGGGCCACTTCAGCCGGAGCGCCCCGTCCCATAGGCACACTGACGGTCACCAGCTTGCCGCCCCGCGCCTCGCCAAGGTTCACCAACTGCATGTCGGCCGTTCCCTGGCTGCGCACATAGGCGAAGTCCCGCGAAAAACCCAGGTGGTCGGGGTAACCAGAGATCTCCAGCTCATCGACGCGCCGGGCAGTGGCCAGGTCGATAAGACTGAGGCGGTTGGCCGTGCCATTGAGCACCAGCGCGTAGCGCCCTTCGTCGAACAGCCCGAGGGTTTGCGCACCGGGCCGCAGGGCGATGCGTTCGACCTTGCCACTGCCCGGCTCGACCAGGCTCAACGTGCCGGCGTTGATGGCCAGCACCACCAGCCGTTGCGCCGCCACGCTCCAGGCGCTGGCCACCGGTGTGCCAGGCACTTCGACGGTGATGACACGGCCCCCGACGCGCTCGATCAGCGACACGCTGTTGCCTTCGGCATTGGTCGCGGCGAGCCATCGGGCATCGGCGTCGGCCACCAGGGTGTGCGGGCCCGCACCCAGCGCCCGTCGCTCCAGTATCCGACCGTCAGTGGCATCCAGCGCCAGCAGCTCACGGGCGCCATCAAGGCCAACCCAAACCTTGCGCCCATCGGGGTCGGCCACCAACCGTGTCGGCAGGCTGCCCTCCCCCGTATCGACGAGGCCGACCAGGCGCCGCGTCAGGCTGTCGACCAGCGCTACCTTGCCAACCTCGCGCAGGCTGACAAACAGCCGTTGCGCCTGGGCCAGCCATACCCAGTCGTAACCGCGGGACGGCAACTGGACGATGGATTCGAGCTTGCTGTTGCGCAAGCCCACGTGGGGGTTGATGAACGCCACGGTGTCGTCCTGGTTGAGCGTCACCAGGCGGTAGCCGTTGAGGTCGATGTCGGCCCGTGACCCGAGCGAGCCGGCCATCAGCGACTGTGCCTTGAACGCGCACCCCAGCTCGTTGGCGACCTGCTCGGAATGTCGCCTGAGCATCCACGCCGCCGGCCGCGCGCCCTCGATGGGCTGGCCGCTGCGCGCATCGCTGAGGCTGATGCGGGTCAGGCCATTGCCCTCGTGCAAGGCCTGGTAGCTGAGCTCCACCGCCACCCCACCCTCGGTGGCACGCAGCACCGTCGGTTCGCCGGCCCAAGCCGGTGCAGCCAAGGCCAGCAAGGCGAGCAACCGGCCTGCGCGGCTTATCACAGGAAATACACCCGGCCGACGGCCACGCGCTTGAACTGGCCGGTGTTGTTGGCGTCGATCAGGTCGAACTTGACCTCGTCGATGCTTCGCCCATTGCCGGCCTTGGCGCCGAGCGCCGGCGCGCTGCCACGTTGCTGGCTGAGGGCGACCGAGGGCGCCACCAGGCGGAACCACAGGCCATTGTCCAGACGCACCTTCAGCGAGGCGATGTAGTAGTCACCGAGGTTGCCGTTGGCGGAGAGGCATGCGCCGACCTTGCTGACCGGTTGGGAGAACTTCAAGTGCACAGGCTTCATCAGCTCGCCCGCGCCACGGATCGAACCGAGCAGCAAGGGTTCGTCGACGTCGAAGTTGTAGCCGAACAGGCCGTCGCGGCACTGCGAGTACACCAACGTCGGGCCGTTGCGAACGATGGTGATGCGCTGCTGACCGATGACGAACGCACGATAGCGGCCACTGACCGACACTTCCTGTGTGAGCGGCTGGATGCCGCCGTTGAAGTCGGCGAACGACTGCCACGAAGCCGTCTGGCAATCAGCGCTCAAGGCATCGCGGTCGAGCACCGCTTCGAGGTCCGCGCTCATGGTTTGTCCTCCTGAGGGGCTTGGGCACCGTCAGTGTTCCCGGGCGTCACCCGCAGCAGGCCCCAGACCCCACCGTCGAAGACGAAACTGGCCTGGCTGCGCCACAGGTAGTCCATGGCCATGCCCTGGCGGCCACCGGCCTTGAGCAGCAGGTTGGCGCTCATCAGCGGGCCAACGCCGTTGTAGCTGCCCTGGTTGATCCAGCCATGCTCCACTGCCTCGGCATGGCTGGCGAACGGCACCGGTACACCGGCATTGCCCGGTTGCTGGTCGCGGGCCAGGTGATAGGGCATCGGGTCCCATTCATGGCCATGCAGCGCGATCGCCTGTTGGCGGGTATGGCCGCCGGGGTGGACAATGCGCAGGCGCACCTCGCTGCCGGCCCGGGCCAACAACAGCGGCGTCTCGGGGTCGCAGACATGGCGCAAGGGTTGCGCCAGCAGGTCGATGCCCGCCTGGCAACGGATGTCCCGCGCCGCCTCCTGCGGGCCTTGCGCCGTGACCTGCTGGTCGGCGCTGGCGGGGCTGACCGGCATGAGTGTAGCGTCGTTGCGCTGCACCTTAGAGCTGAGCACCGCGGCGTAATCGAGCTGGTTGCGGTCTTCGAAGGGCACCGAGGGGTCGCCGCCGCGCCGCCCCCAAAGCGGCTCGCTGCGGTAGTTGACGGCCTTGGCCCCATAGTCGTCCGGCTCCTCGGCACCGGCGAGGTTCTCCAGCCGGTTGCCGTCAATCTTGGCGTCCACCGCGTCCTGCAGTACCAGCACCAGGTCGCGGTAGCGGCGTTGCTCACGCAGCCGTTCAGGGATGGTGTTACCGTCTTTGTCCAGGGTCGGGGAGAAGCAGACCGTGGCACTGATGTCGCTGCGACGGTCGGCCTCACGCTCCTCGGCCTGCTCCGAGCGGCACACGGTGCTGCCCTGTGGGCCGATCACCAGTGCACCGATGGCGCCGTGCGCCGGGTGCTTGATCACATCGGCATAGCTGCTCAACGGCAAGGCGCCGAACTCCACCGGGGTCGGTATCTGCCGGCCCTGGTCGTCCATGCGGAACTCACCGGCGTACCAGATGGCGAACGATGCCGAGGTACACGCGCTATCGTCGGCCGCATCGGCGGTACAAGGCGGTATCAGGTTGCCTTGCGGGCGGTCCTGGGCGGGGTCGTTGCGCCCGGCATCCCGGCGGCCGTTGCTGCCGATATTGGCGCCATCGGCGTCGCGGCTATAGCGGGCGATCATCGGTGCCGAGAGGCCGATGCTCGAGGACATGCGCAGTTGGTTGTAGTTGAAGCCGTCGAGGATCATCGACATGAAGTTGTCGCTGAAATGCGCGGTGGTGCGCTCGCCATCGACCACCGGGCCATCCGGCAGCACCGCTGGCAGATGGTTGCGCAGCTTGACGAACAGACAAGCGCCCGCGGGCGCCCGCAGCACCAGCGGCTCGATCGGCCGCGCACCGCTCTGCACCTGCTGGCGCAGCTGGGTGAGGATGAAGCGGTTCAACTGGCCAGCGTCGAGGTACGGGGCGGCCGCCTCGGCCAGGGCCTCGTCCTGCTCCACCAGGTCATCGTAGAACCCCTTGGGCTCATCCTCGCCGGGCAGGCGATTGTTGCGCACGTAGAGGATGGCATTCGGATCGTCCAGGCGCAGGCGCAGGTTATAGGGAATGCCGCGCCGGCCCGCGCCGCACCCACCGGTCAGCTCGCAGGCCCGCACCGCACTGATATCGAAGAACAGCTGCGGGCTGCCGGCCGGGCACACTCGGAGCGACGCCTGGTCATCCGCCGGCCGTGGCGGCAACGGCACCGGGTTACCGGGCAAGCCGTCGAGTCGGGCAATGCCCGCCTGGAGCATCGGCTTGCTGACCGGGGCCTGGCCGTCCTGCGCCGGGGTGTCCTTGCGCCCATAGCTGCGCACCAGCCCCCACATGCCGTCCCATAGCTGGTCGACCGAAGAGCCGAAATACAGCGAGTCGAGTACCGGAGTGGCCAGTGGGTTGACCCTGATGTCGAACTCCATGTGCTCGGAGATGCCCAATGGCTGGGCGCTGGTCCAGCCGGAGCGGGGGTTGTCCGGCTCGCGTGACCATTTGTACTCGCTCATGGCGAAGACATGCTGGGCCTCCTGGGCTCCCTGGATCAGCCGGATGTACAACGGGTCGCCTTCGTAGCCGGCGACCACAGGCGTAGCCGGGTCGCCCAGCATGCGCCAGGGCTCCTCACGTTGCAGCCGGCAGGCACCCGGCAGTTGCGTGGCGGGATAGAGCGCGCAATTGAAGTCCCGGCGCCAGCGCTCAATATCGGCGAGGGTCTTGTCCAGCTTGTTACCCATGCCGGCCTGCTTGAGGATCTGCCGCGTACGCGGCGATACCAGAGCACCATAGGGCTGTGTGGCGAGCAGCCGGTCGGGCGCGGCATGCACCTTGGTGCTGAACACGTTGGCCATGTCGCCGACACAATCGTAGCGCCCCGGCGGGCAGTCCTTCTGACGGTAGTCGAACCCGCCCAGTTGCTTGTTCGGCGTGCGTTCGGTGATGCGCAGCGGTACCGGCTCGTTACGGTAGTTGATCAGTTGCGTGCCCGGGTCTTCCGACGAGATGGCCAGCGGACGCGGTTGGTTGAGGGCAACCTGACGGTGGCCGAGGCGGATCTGCGAACGGTCCGGGTCCTCCGGGTTGATCGGCTCCAGCGCGGCGTTGTAGAGAATCGAGAAATCGGCCAATGCCAGGGCGTACTCGCGCCGGGTGTCGTGGGCGCGCAGCGCTGGCGGGCAGTCGAGCTTGGCATCGGTGCGGGCTGGATCGAGCGGGTTGGAATCCTTGCGTGAACCGCTCTGCTGTGGTGTCGGCACGCCTCCCCAGAGGCACTGCGGCGAGACGATGTTGGCACGCGAGGATGTCGGGCCGCCGTCTTCGCGTAGCCTGAGCGGCTCGCGCAACTCGTTGGCCGCCACCGCGCGGGCAGCAGGGTCGGGAGCGCGAACCTTGCAGCGCTTGTCCAGCTCGATGGTCCACTGGGAAAGGTTGGCGCCGCCGATCACTTTGCCACGCTCCTTGTCCCGCAGCGCCGCATCGCGGCTGCACAGCTTGCTCCAGTCGAGGTCCTTGGCGTCCAGCCGCAACCACACCGAGTTGCTCGGCTCGACGATCAGTGCAGCATAGAGGCCATGCTGCTGGTGCGAGCTGGGGCCGAAGTGGTCATGGGTGAAGACAGTACGCAGGGTGTAGTCGCGGCCATTGCGTGGGTCGAGCAGCGGGTCGGCGTACCAACGCTGCACCGTGCGCTGGGCGCCACAGTACGGGTGCTTCTCGGCAAGGGTCTTGAGAGGCAGCTCGGCCGCGTTCGCAGGGCAGGTGCCTTTTTTCTTCAACGCCGCGCAACGCGCATTACCTGGCGCGCAGGGCGCGGCGAACAGCGGGTGGGTGCGCAGTGCCAACGGCGCGACGCCGCGTGCACCGGCGGTGTCGTTGTAGGCATGCACGCGTTCGCGCACCTCCTCGGGTGAGAAGGTACCGTCTTCATAGTTCCAGCCGTTGCCCGCGCCATCGGAGGCGGTCACGTCGAACTTCACCAGATGGATGTGCTGGCCGATGGTGTCGGTCGGGGTGTAGATCTGGAAGTCGTCCAGCGCCAGCGCGTTGGGCACGAAGTTGCTGTGCTTGAAGTTGATGCAGTCGCCGGAATTGGCCCGGAAGAACAAAGGCTCGGGCAGCCGTGCGCGGGTATTGGGGTCGATGATGTCCTTGATGTCCTGCTCCAACGAGAGAATGCGCGCCTGCGGGTCGAACCAGCCATGGCGGTTGACGGTGAGCTCGGTCTGGATCACGCCCACGCGGTAGTCGCGCACGGGTGCCGGGGCCGGACACGGGTCGGCAAACGGTGCGCCGGCCACCGGTGCACGGCCATTGACCCAGAACACCGGAGGCCCTTCGGGTGGATCCTGCTGCGCAACGGTACTGACGCGGCTCGACTTGTAGCCGCGCGACGCTTGCTCCCACAACGGGTTGCGCGGGTCGCCCGCCTCGCTGACCGGCTCCAGCCCCGGCGCGCTCAGGGTGCCGGCATGAAACGCCATCGCGGTGCGCTCACTGGGCTCGCCCTCTTCATCGAGCAGCTTGATGCCAGCGATGGATTTCCACTCCTCGGCCAAGGCATACAACGCATTGGGGTTCTGCTCGAACACTCGCCGGGCATTGAGCTGCGCACTCGGCGTGCCCTTGGCCAGTGCCGCTTCCAGCACCTCTTGGTTGGCCAGTGCACGCTCGGTGAGGTTGCCCTTGTTCTCCCAGCCGGTGAGCACGTGGCGCGGCAGGCCGCCGTTGACCGGCTGGCCGTCGACCACATCCATGTCCTTGGGTGGTTGCGGCGGTCGGTGGCCGGGCTCACCCGGGATGTAGAACGGGTAGCCGGCGAACTGTTCGGTAGGCATCGGCGCCAGCGCAGAGCCCGGGATCGGTACCAGCGCGGGGCTTTCCGTGCCGCTCACCACTTCGGCGTCCGGCAGCTTGCGCGCGTCGGAGCCATCCTCGAATACATCGTGGGTACGCCACAGCTCCCACATGCCCTGGGCAAAGTGCGGGTAGAGGTGGCAATGGAAGATCGAATCGCCGGGCGTCAGGTTGCGGTTGCCCGACCCACCGAACTCGATCTCGTAGCTGAAGGTGGCGCCGGGGGAAATGGTCTGCGAATCGAGGTAGGTGGAGCCGGCGGCGCTGGGGTTCTGCACCCATTGGTGGGCGTGCAGGTGGAACACATGGGTTTCCTTGGGCCCTGCATGGATATTGCGAAAGCGCACCGCATCGTTGAGGTAGGAATGATGCACGTTGGACGGGTCGTCGGGGTACAGCGCTCCGACCGGCTTGCGGCCGTCGTCGCTCCAGCGCAGCAGCAGCGCAGGGTCGCCGTTGGCCCAGGAGCTGAGGAAAAACTCCTCGGCGCGACACTCCGGGCAATTCTTGGCCGGCCCTGTGCGGCGGTTGCGCGCCAGCACCATGGCGCCCATTCCTCCAGCGCCGTAGTTCACGCCCATGTTGTCGCGGATGTAGAACAGTGGGTTGGACTCATCCTCCAGTTCCGCGAATGCCTGCACCGCCTTGATCTCATCGTGCATGATCACGGTGAATTCGCGGTAGGCATGGCCACAGCTGTTACCGAAGGCATAAGCCTGGCAATGGCGGTCGGGGCCGGTGGTGTCGTTATGGTCGGGCGCCTGGCCGGTCAGCACGACGATGGCGTTGAGGTCGGAGTGAACGATCTCGTCCCCGTCGAGCATGGCCAGGATCGGCATGCCCGCCTGCGGCCCACTGTCGTAGCGGGCATTGTCGTAATCGAGGTTGGCGAACGGATGCCCGCCTTGCGCGGCCGGTCGGCTGGCCGCCTTCAGGTCGGCGTGGGTGACTTGCGAGCGGTACCAGCGAGCCCCCCGCGGCTGCACGTTGACCGCGCCGAACAGCCCTGCGCCAAGTTGCCCGCCATCGCCCTCCCCGCCGACGCTGGCGCCGGTGGAATAGGCGAAATAGGTGCCCTCGCGCACCGCCTGCAAACGGTACACGGCACTCTGCCCGGGGTACACCTGGCCGCCCTGCTGCTCCAGGCGCTGGCGCAGCACGGCATCGGTGGCCGGGTTCACCAACGCACGATTGAGGCCGACGTTGTCACCGTCGGCGCCACATACCCAAGCGTGCCGGGCGGTGGCGAGCGGGCACTCGTCGGCGTGCATCGGCACGAAGTTGAGGCCGTTGACATGGAAAGCCGCAGCACGAGTGTAGGGCAAGTCGTTGCTCACCGATGTGGCGCGCACCAGGTTGCGGCCATCGCTGCCGTTAGCGGGGTAGACCGTGCCGTAGTTGTCCTCCATGTGCGCGGGCACCTTGCCCGAATACTGCTCGGGCAGGTTACTGCGCTCCTCAGGTACCCCAGGCAGAAGCAAATTATGGAAACGCACCTCCAGGCAGTCGCCTTCGTTGGCGCGCAATACCAGCGGGCGCGGCCGCTTGTCGGGGCGCAGCCGTACATGCCCAGGGGCCTCGCTCAAGTTGTCGTCATCGACCGGCGTACCATCGGCGATCGTTGGGTGGCCGGAAAACACCACATCGCGGCGCAGCGCGTAGAGCATGCCGGCCGGGTTGAAGGCACCGAAGCGATTGAGTACGTAGGCCTGTTCCAGCGCCACCACTTCGGCCCGCAGCGTGCGTTGGCACAAAACAGGAGAAGGCGCGCCGGCAGATGCCCCGGCGAGGGCAGCGAAGGCCAGTTCGCTGGCAGTGCCCAGAACGCCCAGGGCAAGCCAATGGCAGGCAGAACGCATGGACTCTCTCCTCTTTCGCGCAGCACCGACAAACTTCGCCGACACAACCGAAACAGCACAGAATCCCCGCTCGGGGCACACTCCTTGGAGCATCCGCTCAACGACAGCGCCCGGACTAGATCCAGCAGGGCTTGATTCCTGCGCTGTACTCTAGATCACTGGTCCTGCGAGCGTATGACCGTTCGTACCGAAAACATACAATTCGCAGTGGCACATTAATATCGGCCCGGCAAGGAAAGGGGGCTTGGGGCGGGACACCCGAAGAGGCGTCCACGACGGCCTACAGCGGGCTGGAAAGAGAAGGTAGGGTCATAAACGCTGGCACCGAAAACACAAAGCCCCCGAATTCTTCTCAGAAAACAGGGGCTTTGCGCTTCACATGTATGGCGGAGAGATAGGGATTTGAACCCTAGGTACTGTTGCCAGTACAACGGATTTCGAATCCGTCCCGTTCGACCACTCCGGCATCTCTCCAGTGGCGCGCATGATACCAGCGATTTCCTGAAAGGCAAACCCTTCTTTGAAAAAAATTCGCGTGGTATCAGGCGCTTGCGTGAGCGAGGCGCTTAGAGCGGCACGCCCAGGCGCTTGGCCACTTCCTCGTAGGCTTCGATGACATCACCCAGGCCTTGGCGGAAGCGGTCCTTGTCCATCTTCTTGCGGGTTTCTTTATCCCACAGGCGGCAGCCGTCCGGGCTGAACTCGTCGCCCAGGACGATCTGGCCGTGGAACACGCCGAACTCCAGCTTGAAATCGACCAGCAGCAGGCCGGCGTCGTCGAACAGCTTGCTCAGCACTTCGTTGACCTTCAGCGACAGCTGCTTCATGGTCGCCAGCTGCTCGGCAGTGCCCCAGCCGAAGGCCACGACGTGGGATTCGTTGATGAAGGGGTCGCCCTTCTCGTCGTTCTTCAGGAACAGCTCGAAGGTGGACGGCTCCAGCTTGATGCCCTCCTCCACGCCCAGGCGCTTGACCAGGCTGCCGGCGGCGTAGTTGCGCACCACGCACTCGACCGGGATCATGTCCAGCTTCTTGACCAGGCATTCGTTGTCGCCCAGCAGCTTGTCGAACTGGGTCGGGATGCCGGCTTCTTCGAGCTTCTGCATGATGAAGGCATTGAACTTGTTGTTCACCATGCCCTTGCGGTCGAGCTGTTCGATGCGCTTGCCGTCGAACGCCGAGGTGTCGTTACGGAACAGCAGGATCAAGCGGTCGGCGTCGTCGGTCTTGTAAACCGATTTGGCCTTGCCGCGGTAGAGTTCTTCGCGTTTTTCCATGATGGGCTCCGCTTGCTTGAGTAGGTGGGCTAGGCGATTTCGCGCCAGTCGAGCCCGTGTTCCTGGTTCGCCACCTGGAGCCAGTCCGGGTCGCACCCCAAGGTGTCGACGAAGCACTGGCGGGCCAGTTGTGGCCGGTTGTTCTTGCTGCTGAGGTGGGCCAGCACCAGGTGCTGCAGGTGTTGCCAGCCCAGCTCGGCCACCAGGCTCGCGGCCTGGTGGTTGTTCAAATGCCCCTGGTTGCCGCCGACCCTGAGTTTCAGGAAGTGCGGGTAATGCCCCCGGGCCAGCAGGTCACGACAATGGTTGGCCTCGATCAGCAGGGCGTCCAGGCCTTGGTAACGGTCCAGCAGGTACCTGTCGTAGGAGCCCAGATCGGTGAGCATGCCGAAACGTCGGCGGCCATCGCTGAACACGTACTGCAGCGGCTCGAACGCATCATGCTCGACCCGGTTCGCACTGACCTCCAGCGCGCCGATGCGCAGGCTGTCGCCACAACGCAGGAAACCCGTCGCCTCCACCGGCTTGCGCATGCCGCGCAGGGTGCCTTGGCTGAGATAGACCGGTACATTGTAGCGCCGCGCCAGCAGCCCCACGCCATGCACGTGGTCGGCATGTTCGTGGGTGACCAGCACCGCGCTCAGCTGTGCCGCAGACACACCGAGCAGCGCCAGGCGCCGCTCGGTCTCGCGCAGGGAAAAACCGCAATCGACCAGGACGAAGGTATCGTCATGGGCGATCAGCGTGCCGTTCCCCTGGCTGCCGCTTCCAAGTACCGCGAAACGCACTTAGCCCAGGTGGTCCTGAATCATGCTCAGCACGCGGCGGGCCACATCGGCTGGTGCCACGGTGTTGATGTTCTTCTCGACGGTGACCTGGACGTTCTCGCCCACCTTGCTCAGGCGAACCTGGTAGCGCTCGGCACGGGCTTCACGCTCTTCCTTGGACGGCTCGCTGCCGAACATGCGGCCGAAGAAGCCTGGCTGGTTCTGCTTGTCGTCGGGTTTCTCGGACAGGTTGATGTAGTACAGGCCCAGGCTGCGGTTGATGTCCTCGACCCGCCACTCGCCCTGCTCCAGGGCGCGGCCCACGCTGGACCAGGCACGGTCCAGGTCGGCGCCCAGGTACAGCACCGGGTTGCCGCTGCCGTCTTCGCTCAGGCTGACGCGGCTTGGCGCGTCGAAGTCGCGGGCGGCGAGCAGAGACACCGAACCGCCCTTCTCGGCGCTGCGGTTCATGCTGGCCAGCATCTCGTCGACCAGCAGGGCGTCGGCGGCAGTGTTGGCGGAGCTGGACGGGAACTCAGGCTCGGCGGTGCTGCCGGCCGGGCGCTCGACGCTGACGATGTACACCTCGGAGGTGTTGCGCTGCACGCCAGGCTCCATGCGAACGCGCACGCGCACTTCGCTGTCTGGGCTGCTGGAGGCGCTGGCCAGGCGTTGGCCAAGGGATGCGGACAGCTCGTCGAAACGCTGCCAGGTGGTGTTGAATTCACCGGTCTGCGGGCGTTCTTCGGCGATGCGGAAGCCGTTGTCCTCGAAGAACTGGCGGGCCACCGGCCAGACTTCGGCCGGGGCACGCTGGGCCAGCACCCAACGGCTGCTGCCGCTGCGCTGCAGGGTGAAATCGCTTGCTTCGGCCGCTGCGGTCAGCGGCTGCGGGCGCGGCACCTCGAACTCGCCGGTGGCGTGATCGTCGGCGACGTTGCGCGGGATCGGCAGCAGCGGGTCCAGGCGCTTGACGTTGCTGGCGTCCGGCGGCAGCTGCATCGGCGCGGTGGGGTGCGCCTGCAGGTAGTCGCTGCCGCGGTCGCGGAAATAGCCATCCTCGCCCCACAGCCAGCCGCAACCGCTGGTGCTGGAGATGATCAGGGCAAGGGTGGAGAGACCAGCCAGTCGCTTCATGCGGTGTACTTCCTCGATTAAACCAGTACGCCGGACTGGCGCAGGGCCGCACGGACTTTTTCGTGGCAGCCTTCGCTCAGCCAGGTCAGCGGCAGGCGGATGCCCTTCTGCATCAGGCCCATCTCCACCAACGCCCACTTCACAGGGATCGGGTTGGCTTCGCAGAACAGGTCTTTGTGCAGCGGCATGAGTTTTTCGTTGATTGCGCGGGCCTTCTCGGCATTGCCCTCAAGGGCGGCCTCGCACAGGTCGGCCATTTCGCGCGGGGCGACGTTGGCGGTGACCGAGATGTTGCCCTTGCCGCCCATCAGGATCAGCTCGACGGCAGTCGGGTCGTCGCCGGACAGGACGATGAAGTCCTTGTCGACGCCGTCGAGGATGGCCTTGGCGCGCACCAGGTCGCCGGTGGCTTCCTTGATGCCGATGATGTTCTTGACCTTCGACAGGCGGATCACGGTCTCGGCCTGCATGTCGCAGGAGGTGCGGCCGGGCACGTTGTAGAGGATCTGCGGGATGTCGACGGCTTCGGCGATGTGCTTGAAGTGCTGGTACAGGCCTTCCTGGGTCGGCTTGTTGTAGTACGGCACCACCAGCAGGCAGGCGTCGGCACCGGCATTCTTGGCGTTCTGGGTCAGGTGGACGGCTTCGGCAGTGGAGTTCGCACCGGTACCGGCGATGACCGGGACGCGATGGTTGCTGCGCTTGACGCGCTCGACCACGTGCTTGATGACCAGGATATGCTCTTCGACATCCAGGGTGGCGGACTCGCCGGTGGTGCCGACCGCGACGATCGCGTGGGTGCCTTTTTCCAGGTGGAAGTCTACAAGCTTGTCGAGGCTGTCCCAATCAAGACGCCCTTGTGCATCCATGGGTGTGACCAATGCCACCATACTGCCCGCAATCATGTAACTGCTCCTGCCGGAAAAAGAGAGCGGTAATGGTACTGGCGCCATCGGCCTTGCACAAGCGACGCAGGTGGGCGGAGCATTCCCCTCGGCGCTGCTTTTCGCTACCCTTCTCCCTTTGATCGGCGCAGCGTGGCCCGCCGGGCCGTCGACAATGCTCCGCGCCAGCGTCCACGACCTCGATTGCGAGCCCGGGGCCCTGCCGACAGGAGGCTTTCGCCTGTCCTGTGCCGACCGCTCATCGCTTTAGGAATGCTGCATGTCCACCCCCACCGTCCGCGAACAGTTCCTCGTCATCAGTGCCTTGGGGCCCAACCCCATGGAGCTGGCCAATGTCCTCAGCCGCGCCGCCTTCGACAATCGCTGCGCGGTGATCACCTCGCGCCTGACCCGTCACGGCGAGACCAGCGCCGTGGTGCTGCAAGTCGGTGGCAGCTGGGATGCCTTGGCCCGCCTGGAGGCCGTCCTGCCGGGCCTGGCCAAGAAGCACGGTCTGACCCTCGACGTAGTGCGCAGTGCCGATCAGGAAGTGCGCCCGCAAGCCCTGCCCTACGTGGCCTATGTGAGCGCCGCCTATCGCCCGGACATCGTCAGCGAACTGTGCCAGTTCTTCCTCGACCACCGCGTCGAGCTGGAAAGCATGACCTGCGACACCTACCTGGCGCCCCAGACCGGCAGCAGCATGCTCAATGCCCAGTTCACCGTGATCCTGCCGGCCGGCACCCAGATCAGCTGGCTGCGCGACCAGTTCCTGGATTTCGCCGACGCCCTGAACCTGGACGCGCTGATCGAACCCTGGCGCCCACAGAACCCCATGTAAGGAAGCTCCCATGGCCGTAGCACTCGACCAACCCGTCGCCGATTTCCAGGCCCAGGCCACCAGCGGCCAGGCCATCAGCCTTGCCGGGCTCAAGGGCAAGCAGGTGGTGCTGTACTTCTACCCCAAGGACAGTACCCCGGGCTGCACCACCGAAGGCCAGGGCTTCCGTGACCAGCACGAAGCCTTCCAGGCCGCCAACACCGTGGTGTTCGGCGTGTCCCGCGATGGCCTCAAGTCCCATGAGAACTTCAAGGCCAAGCAGGGCTTCCCGTTCGAGCTGATCAGCGACAAGGACGAGGCCCTGTGCCAGCTGTTCGACGTGATCAAGCTCAAGAAGCTGTATGGCAAGGAATACATGGGCGTGGACCGCAGCACCTTCCTGATCGACAAGGACGGTGTGCTGCGCCAGGAATGGCGTGGGGTGAAGGTGCCCGGGCACGTGGATGCGGTGTTGGCCGCGGCACAGGCGCTGAATAAGGCTTGAGATCGATTGGGGCTGCCTTGCAGCCCTTTCGCGGCACAAAGCCGCGCCTACAGAGGATTGCGCGCTTCTTAGGAGCGGCCTTGTGCCGCGAAAGGGCCGCAAAGCGGCCCCAGCCACTTCAAAGCATCGGTGAAACGCTAGGCTCCTGCCTCGGCCACGCATCCAGCACCGCCTTGAACAACGTCGCCAGCGGGATGGCGAAGAAGATCCCCCAGAACCCCCACAGCCCGCCGAACAGCAGCACCGCACAGATGATCGCCACCGGGTGCAGGCTGACCGCCTCGGAGAACAGCAACGGCACCAGCACATTGCCATCGAGTGCCTGGATGATCGCGTACACGGCCATCAGGTAGATGAACTGATCGCCCCAGCCCCATTGGAACAGCGCGATCAAGGTCACCGGCACGGTCACCACCACCGCCCCGACATAGGGCACCACCACCGACAACCCCACCAACAAGGCCAGCAACGCCGCATAGTTGAGCCCCAGGCTGATGAAGGCGATGTAGGTGGCGATGCCGCAAATCAGGATCTCGATGCCCTTGCCGCGGATGTAGTTGGCGATCTGCCGGTTCATCTCGTCGCCCACCCGGTTCAGCAGGGTGCGCTGGCGCGGCAGGTAACCGCTGACCCAACGGGCGATGAGCTCGCGGTCCTTGAGGAAGAAGAACACCAGGATCGGCACCAGTACCAGGTAGATCATGGCGTTGACCAGCAGCGGCAGGCTCGACAGGGAGAAGGTCAGCGCCCACTGGCCGAACTTGCCGATCTCGCCGCGCACCGACTCGATGGCGCGCAGCACCTGCTCGTCCGATACCAGATGCGGGTAGCGCTCGGGCAACAACAGCAACAGCGACTGCCACTTGCCCAGCATGCCCGGCAGCTCGTTGAACAAAGTGATCAACTGGTGCCAGAGCAGCGGCACCAGCACCAGCATGAACACCGCCAGGGCGCCCATGAACAGCGCGAACACTATCCACACGGCCAGCCGGGTCGGCACGTGCAGACGCTCCAGCGCATTGACCAGGCCCTGCATGAGGAAGGCCAGGACCATGCCGGCCAATACCGGCGCGAGCATCCCGCCCAAGGTCAGCACCACGGTGAAGGCCAGGAACAGCAGGACCGCCAACACCACCGCCTCCTCATCGGAGAAGTAGCGCTGCATCCAGTCGCGAAGCACTTTGAACATTGACGATCCTTGGGGTGGGGCTCAGGCCTTGCGCAGCCAGTAGGTATAGATGCCGGCCTCGGCGGTTTCACGAAGCAACGTATGACCGGCGAGCTGGGCAAACGTGCGAAAGTCGCGCTGGGAACCGGCATCGGTGGCGATCACCTTGAGCACCGCGCCGCTGGCCAGGCGGTTGAGTTCCATCTTCGCCTTGAGCAGCGGCAACGGGCAGTTCAGCCCGCTGGCATCCAGCTCGGCGTCGCAGGTCGGGGTGTCAATCATCCGGTAATCTCCTGGCGGGGCAATCTTGCATTGCAGACAAGTTCGGTAGGATAACGCCACTGGTCGCCAACGTGTGAGCCGGCTACAGTAGGCTTTTTGACCGACGCGAGCTTCGTGCATGAATCTACTGCGCCCTACCCTGTTGACGCTGGCCTGCCTGATGGCCCTGCCCGGCCATGCCGACGACCTGCCGTCACTGGGTGATGCCAGCTCCGCGATCGTATCTCCCCAGCAGGAGCATCAACTGGGCCGGGCCTGGCTGAGCCTGCTGCGCGGCCAGGTCAACCAGCTCAACGACCCGCAGCTCAAGGACTACGTCGAGACCAGCGTATACAAGCTGGCCGAGACCAGCCAGCTGCAGGACCGGCGCCTGGAGTTCATCCTGATCGACAGCCGCGAGCTCAACGCCTTCGCGGCGCCAGGCGGGATCGTCGGGGTCAACGGCGGCCTGTTCCTCAACGCCCAGACCGAAGGCGAATACGCCTCGGTGCTGGCCCACGAACTGGCGCACTTGTCCCAGCGCCACTTCGCCCGCGGCGTCGAGGCCCAGCAGCGCATGCAATTGCCGATGATGGCGGCGCTGCTGGCCGGTATCGTGCTGGCGGCAGGCGGTGGTGGCGATGCCGGCATCGGCGTGATCGCCGGCACCCAGGCCGCAGCCATCCAGGAGCAGCGTCGCTTCTCCCGGCAGAACGAACAGGAAGCCGACCGCATCGGCATCCAGAACCTGGAAAAGGCCGGCTACGACCCGCGCAACATGCCCACCATGTTCGAGCGCCTGGCCCGCCAGTACCGCTACGACGCCAAGCCTCCGGAATTCCTGCTCACCCACCCGGTCACCGAGTCGCGTATCGCCGACACCCGCAACCGTGCCGAGCAGGCCCCCAAGGGCGGCGTGGAGGACAGCGCGCGCTACCAGCTGATCCGCGCCCGCGTCGCGTTGATCTATGAAGGCACGCCAGGCCTTGCCGCCAAGCGCTTCCGCGCCCAGCTCGACGAAGACCCGAAACTCGACGCCGCGCGCTACGGCCTGGCCATCGCGCAGATCAAGGGCGGCCAGCTCAACGAAGCGCGGGCCAACCTGCAACCGTTGCTGGCCAAGGCGCCGAACGACATCACCTACAACCTGGCCCAGGTCGACCTGGACATCACCAACAACCGCCTGGCCGATGCCCAGCAGCGGGTCGAGCGCCTGCGTGCGTTGTACCCGAGCAACTACCCGCTGCAGCAGGTCCGCGCCGACCTGCTGATCAAGCAGAACCGCCCGGCCGAAGCCGAGAAGGTGCTGGACGACCTGATCAAGCGCCGCCCCTACGACCCGGACGTGTGGTACGACGTGGCCGAAGTGCGCGGGTTGTCGGGCAACACCATCGGCCTGCACCGGGCCCGCGCCGAGTACTTCACCCTAGTGGGCGATTTCGACCAGGCCATCCAGCAGCTGGACTACGCCAAGCGCCGTGCGGGCAGCAATTTCCCGCTGGCATCGCAGATCGACCAGCGCCAGCGGGAGATCCTGGAGCAGCAGCGGATGGTCAAGGAGATGATGGGGCGCTAGGTCTGCGGCCCATCGCGGCACAAGGCCGCTCCTACAAGGGTTAGCGTCCCCCCTGTAGGAGCGGCCTTGTGCCGCGAAAGGGCTGCAAAGCAGCCTCGCTGGGTGTCGGCTCAGGCGTTACCGGACAACTTCAACCGTGCAGCCTGGGTAAAGTCCAGCATCCGGTTCAACGGCTTGATCGCCTTGGGCACCAACGCCGGGTCGACGAAGATCTCGTTGCTGCCCTTGCGCAGGCAGTCGAGGGTGCGCTCGAGGGTGTTCATCGCCATCCACGGGCAGTGCGCACAGCTACGGCACGCCGCGCCGTTGCCGGCGGTCGGCGCTTCGACGAACTCCTTGTCCGGGCACAGCTGCTGCATCTTGTAGAAGATGCCCCGGTCGGTGGCGACGATGAAGGTCTTGTTCGGCAGCGTCTGGGCAGCCTTGATCAACTGGCTGGTGGAACCCACCGCATCGGCCAGCTCGATCACCGACTCCGGCGACTCCGGGTGGACCAGGACGGCCGCATCGGGGTACAGCGCCTTCATGTCGGCCAGCTGGCGCGACTTGAACTCCTCGTGGACGATGCAGGCACCATCCCACAGCAGCATGTCGGCGCCGGTCTGCTTCTGGATATAGCGGCCCAGGTGCTGGTCGGGGCCCCAAATGATGGTCTCGCCGTTGTCCATCAGGCTTTCGACGATTTCCAGGGCGCAACTCGAGGTGACGACCCAGTCGGCCCGCGCCTTCACTGCCGCCGATGTATTGGCGTAGACCACCACGGTGCGTTCGGGGTGCTGGTCGCAGAACGCCGAGAATTCTTCCACCGGGCACCCCAGGTCGAGGGAACAGGTGGCTTCCAGGGTGGGCATCAGCACGCGTTTTTCCGGCGTGAGGATCTTCGCCGTCTCACCCATGAAGCGCACACCGGCCACCACCACCGTACTGGCGGGGTGGTTCTTGCCGAAGCGGGCCATCTCCAGGGAGTCGGATACGCAACCACCGGTCTCCTCGGCCAGGGCCTGAATCACGGGGTCGCAGTAGTAGTGGGCGACCAGAACGGCGTTCTGGGCCTTGAGCTCGGCCGCAATGGCCGCACGGTATTCGGCCTCCTGCTGCGGCGTCAGCGGGTTGGGCTGCTTGGCGTCAAGATGGGCTTGAACCAACAGGCGTTCGGAAATCTGGGTCATGATCACGGGACCTGCGGGCGCATATGCGCGTCACTCGAGTGTATCACCCGGCCCTGGCAGGTTGGCTGAAGGTGCCGGATGGCCAGCCTGGCCATCGCGGCCCACCTGCGGGCACGGCGTATTATCGGAGGCCGAAGGCTACAGACAATCGAGGCAATGCAAAAGGGCTTTTTGTAGCCCGGGGCAGCGACCGGAGCCCGGCGTCGGTCTGCCCCGCTCCTCTCGTGGGGCAAGACCTCGCAGGATAGGCTTCAGCCTTGCGGCGACAGTGCCGCCAGGTGAGCGCTCAGGAGCATGGCGAACTCTTCGACGGTCATCTTGCGGCCATTGAAGTCGACCATGCCATCGGCGTAGTCCAGACGAGTGACCACGTTATCACCCTCCACCGTGGCCATGCCGCTCTGCAGCGCCATCATGCCGACCATTTCCCCGGCCTGGCTGGACTGCTGGGCAATGGCCTGGGCGTCGGTCTGCCCATCGAGCAGCGCCTGCAACGTCGCCAGGTCCCCAACCATCGGCTTGGACACCGACAGCTTGCCCTCCAGGCGGGTGACGATCTGCTTGCCCAGCTGGTCGGCCGGCAGGTCGAAGGATGCCGGGCTGGCCAGGTCGACCGCCAGGTTGAAGCGGCTCTCGCCATTGGCGGTCTTGAACGACAGGTTCTCCAGGGCCAGTTGCGGCTTGGCCGCGAGCATCTTCTGCACATCGGCCTGGACCTTGGCCTGCTCCTCGGGGCTCAGGTCGAGCGCGGGCAACTGTTCACCTTGCGCGGCTGCCTGCTGGATGTCCGGCATGCGGGTCTGGTACCAGGCGATCAGCGCCTGCATGGCCGGGATGTCCAGGGACTTCATGCTCCAGACCATCTGCCCGCTGCCCACCGCACGCCCGGCATAGGTGATGTCGGCGACCTTGTATTCCAGGCGGCCGGACAGCTTATCCTCGCCCTCGGCATCGTAGCGGTTGTTCTGCTCCAGGCCCTTGAGCACCAGGACATCCTGGCTGTTGCCCAGGGTGACCTGGGTTTCGGCCAGCGCCATGTCGAAGTTGCCGACATACACCAGGTCATGGCCGGTGCCCTTGAGGTCGCCGGTGACCTTGAAGCCATTGAGCAGGAACTTGACCGGCGCCTGGTCGGCACCGACCAGGTTCATCTCCAGGCGCTCGGCCTTGCCATCGATGCGCACCGCCTGGCCCTTGCGGTCGCCCCGCAGCAGCACACGCATGCCGGAGAAGTCCAGGCTGCTGCCGTCATCTTCGCTGAGCTTCAGGGGCGCCAGGCGGATGTCGCTGGACAGGCTGCCGTCGTAGCCCAGGCTCACCTGGCCGGTCACCGGCGACTGATCGCCCGCAGCAGCGAACCAGGAGGCGGTGAAATCGTCCTTGTCCAGCTGGCTGTTGCTGGTGGCCATGACCGGCGCCAGGTTCAGGCGCTTGACTCGCGACCAAGGAAACGGGCCATGCTCGATCTGGTCGGTCACCCCCAGGTCGAAGTTCAGCGGCTCGCCTTCGCCGAGCCAGACATTCTGGGCCTTGAGCCGGTAGTGGGCGGTGCTGGTGAAGAAGTGCTGTTCCAGCGAGACCAGCTCGACGGTCATGCTGCCGCCCGTGCCGGCCATGGCCTTTTTCAATTCCTCGTTGCCCTGGGCGACGGAACGCTCGAGCTCCGCGGGCAGCTGCTTGCCGGTGTACCAGGCGCCGGCGGTGGTGGCGAGGGCGATGGCAACGGCCAGGCCGGAAAGAATGCCTACTGATTTCTTCATGAATAGAACCGATTGCTGTCCATAAGGGCGGATGCGCAGCGGGCGACGCCACGCGGGAGGCGAAGATTATCACTGCTGGCAACCTGATGCCCGACCCGTGACGCGCGAAACACCGAATCGTAAATTTTTACGAACACAAACATCGGCCTAAATATCGATAAACCCTACAAAAAGGCTGTCAATCTATAAAAATAACGATAAATCTTCACTAATGTTACATCTTGTCACGTTTCACTTGACACAAACTCGCCCTTCGTTTTTTATTTTTCACACCCACCCAGCGCCTACAAACGAAGAAGAACCGCGCCGACGATCATGACCTCCGTCCGACCCAACCCCCACGCGCCGCCTTCGACGTACAGGCCCTGCCAGCCCTGATACAAACGCTCGTCGCGCCCCGATCCGCTCCTACAACAAAAGGTGAACAACATGGAGCCCACCCGCTCGCCCTTGCCGTGCCTGCCGTACACCGTGCCTGTCGTCCAGCTCCAGGAGCGCCGCCCGCATGCAGACTGACCACAGCGCCAACGGCAACGTCCAGTTCCGCAAGTCCCTGCGCTTGTGGCAGGTGGTCATCATCGGCCTTGCCTACCTGACCCCGATGACCGTGTTCGACACCTTCGGCATCGTCTCCGGCATCACCGCCGGTCACGTGCCCAGCGCCTATATCCTGGCGCTGCTGGGCATCCTCTTCACTGCGGTGAGCTATGGCACCCTGGTACGCCGTTTCCCACAGTCCGGCTCGGCCTACACCTACACCCAGCGCGCCATGAACCCGCACATGGGCTTTCTGGTGGGCTGGGCCTCGTTGCTGGACTACCTGCTATTGCCGATGATCAACGCCCTGCTGGCCAAGCTGTACCTCTCGGCCATGTTCCCGGAAGTACCACAATGGGTCTGGGTGGCAGGCTTCGTCACCCTGATCAGCCTGATCAATATGCGCAGCATCAACCTGGTGGCCAGTTTCAATGGCCTGTTCGTCGCCGTACAGGTGGTGATCATGGCGGTGTTCGCCTACCTGTGCATTCGCGGCCTGAACCAAGGTGAAGGCCTGGGCACCAGCTGGACACTGGTGCCGTTCGCCAACGACCAGACCCAGCTCAACACCCTGATCGCCGGCGCCACCGTGCTATGCTTCTCGTTCCTGGGCTTCGACGCGGTCACCACGCTTTCGGAAGAAACCCGCCAGCCGGAAAAGGTCATCCCCCGCGCGATCTTCCTGGTCGCCCTGATCGGCGGCGCGATGTTCATCTTCATCTCGTTCTACATCCAGGCCTATTTCCCGACCATGGCACGCTTCCACGACCAGGAAGCCGCCCTACCGGAAATCGCCCTGTATGTCGGCGGCAAACTGTTCCAGTCGATCTTCCTGGTGTGCACCGTGATCAACACCATCGCCTCAGGCCTGGCGTCGCAGACCAGCGTCTCGCGCCTGCTGTACGTGATGGGCCGCGACAACGTGATCCCCCAAGGCCTGTTTGCCCGCCTGCACCCCCGCTACAAGACGCCGGTGCTGAACATCGCCGTGGTCGGCCTGATCGCGCTGTCGGCGATCTTCTTCGACCTGGTGACTGCCACTTCGATCATCAACTTCGGCGCACTGGTGGCCTTCAGCTTCGTCAACCTCTCGGTGATCAGCCATTGCTACCTGCGAGAAGGCTTGAACCAAGGCCTGGCGAACAAGTTCAAGTACCTGGTACTGCCCACCATCGGCTTTTGCATCATCGCCAGGCTCTGGCTGAACCTGGACGTACATTCGTTGCTGTTCGGCGGCGTCTGGGCGCTGGCCGGCGTGCTATACCTTGCCTGGTTGACCAAGGCATTCCGGGTATCGCCACCGAGCTACATGGCCGAATGAGACTGCCTGCCGACAACGCCCGCGCCTGACGCGGGCGTTGTCCTTGACGAGAAGGAAAGCTCCCATGTCCCTGCGCCGCCTCTCCATCCAGTGGAAAATCACCCTGCTCGCCGGCCTGTGCCTGCTGGCGATCGTCGCGTTGCTGGTCGCCACTTCCCTGACCCAGGCCCGACGCAGCGCGACCGAGGTCTTCCAGGCCAATACCGAGCTGCTGGACCATAGCGCCCGCCTGCGCCTGCAGGCCCATGCCGAAACCCAGGCCCTGCGCATCCAGCGCTATTTCATGGACGCCTACCAGTACGGCAATGGTTTCGCCCGCCTGGTGCAGGTACTCAGGGCCCGCGGCGGCGACGACCTGCGCGCCGAATTGAGCGCCCAGGCCCGCGCGGCCCTGGCCGGCAACCGCGACCTGATTGGCCTGTACCTGGTGTTCCAGCCCAACGCACTGGACCAGCAGGACGCCCGTTTCATCGGCCAGGATGCCCAGGGCAGCAACGACAGCGGGCGCTATTCGCTGTACTGGTCGCAGCCCAGCCCCGGGACACTGGAGTCGGAGACCATGCCCGAATCGATGCTGGCCGACACCAGCACCGCGGCCAATGGCTCGCCCTACAACCGCTGGCTGACCTGCCCGCTGGAAACCGCCAAGCCCTGCGTGCTCGACCCATATTTCGACGAGGTCAACGGCCGCCAGGTGCTGATGACCAGCATCGCCCTGCCGCTGCTGGACAACGGCCAGGTGGTCGGCGTGGTCGGCCTGGACATTGGCCTGGACAACCTGCAGCAACTGAGTCTGGCAGGCCGCCAGGAGCTGTTCGACGGCCAGGGCCAGGTCAGCATCGTCAGCCCCGCAGGCCTTCTGGCTGGCCACAGCCAGGACAACGCACAACTGAGCAAGACGGTGACCCAGGCCTACGGCGAACAGGCGCGTGAACTTGCGACCGCGATGGCCGCCGGCCAGCCGGTGGAACAGCTCGAGAACGGCCTGATGCGCATCTCCCGCCCATTCGCACCGATTCCCGAGGCAACGCCCTGGCAGGTGCTGCTGGAGCTGCCGGAGGCCGTGCTGCAGGCACCTGCGGTGGCCCTCAACCAACGCCTGGACGCACGCAACCAGGCCGCCAACCTCACCAGCCTGTTGGTCGGCCTTGCGGCAGCCGTGCTCGGCCTGCTGCTGGTGTGGCTGACCGCCCGCGGCGTGACCCGGCCGATCCTCGCCGTGGCCGAACGCCTGCGCGACATCGCCAGCGGTGAAGGCGACCTGACCCGACGCCTGGACTACACCCGCGAGGACGAACTGGGCCAGTTGAGCGGCTGGTTCAACCGCTTCCTCGACAAGCTCCAGCCGGTGATCGCCCAAGTCAAGGGCTCGCTCCAGCAGGCCCGAGGCACGGCCGACCAGTCTGCGGCCATCGCCAGCCAGACCAGCGGCGGCATGCAGCAACAGCGGCGGGAAATCGAACAGGTGGCCACTGCCGCCAACGAGATGAGCGCCACCGCCCAGGACGTTGCCCGCAATGCTTCCCAGGCGGCCCAGGCCGCACGCGGCGCTGACCAGGCCACCCACGAAGGCCTGGAGCTGGTGGCCGTGACCCGCCAAGCCATCGATCGGCTGGTGGCAGACATGGACAGCGCCATGGACCAGGCACGCGCCCTGGCAGGGCGCAGCGAGCAGATCGGCACGGTGCTCGAGGTGATTCGCGCCATCGCCGAGCAGACCAACCTGCTGGCGCTGAACGCGGCCATCGAAGCCGCCCGCGCGGGCGAGGCCGGTCGCGGCTTCGCCGTGGTCGCCGACGAGGTGCGCGGCCTGGCCCAGCGCACGCAGGTTTCGGTGGAGGAAATCCGCCAGGTGATCGAAGGCCTGCAGCAGGGCACCCATGATGTGGTCGGCGCCATGCACGAAGGCCAGCGCCAGGCCCGGGACAGCGCCACGCGCATGGAACAGGCCCTGCCTGCCCTGCAGCGGATCGGCGAAGCGGTGGCGGTGATCAGTGACATGAACCTGCAGATCGCCTCGGCGGCCGAGGAGCAGAGCGCGGTGGCCGAGGAGGTCAACCGCAACGTCGCCGGCATCCGCGATGTGACCGAGTCGCTGTCGGGCCAGGCTGACGAGTCGGCGCGGATCAGCCAGGCGCTGAACCAGCTTGCCAACCAGCAGCAAGCCTTGATGGAACAGTTCAAGGTATAGCCACTGCTTTCCCTGTAGGCGCGGGCTTGCCCCGCGATTGGGCCGAGCCTGCATTCGCGGTCAATCGCGGGGCAAGCCCGCTCCTACAGGGGGACGGTGAAATCAGACAGGGAGCCCATGATGGGAAAACCGCTTTTCGACCTGACGAGCGAACAGGGCGTGCTACGCACGTCCATCGCCGTCACTTTGTTCATCGCCGTGATCGGCATCGCCTTCGGCCTGGCGTCAGGCTCGTTCTCGATCGTCTTCGATGGTGTCTATTCGCTGGTGGACGCCAGCATGAGCGGGTTGTCGCTGGTGGTGGTCAAGCTGATCACCTCCCACGCCCGTGCCGAGCGCATGTCGCGCAAGCTGCGCGAGCGCTTCACCATGGGCTTCTGGCACCTGGAGCCGATGGTCCTGGCGCTCAACGGCATCCTGCTGACCGGGGTGGCGGCCTACGCCCTGATCAACGCCATCAGCAGCCTGCTCGAAGGCGGCCGCGACCTGGAATTCGGTGTCGCCCTGGTGTATGCCGCAGTCACCGTCGTCGCCTGCCTGGCCATCGCCATCGCCGAGGCCCGCGCCAACCGCACGCTGGGCTCGGACTTCGTGCGCATGGACGTCAAGGGCTGGGTGATGTCGGCCAGCATCACCGCCGCCCTGCTGGTCGCCTTCTGCTTCGGCTACCTGGTGCAAGGCACCGAGTGGGCCTGGCTTTCGCCCTACATCGACCCGGCCGTGCTGGCCCTGGTGTGCCTGGTGATCATCCCGCTGCCGATGTCGGTGGTGCGCCAGGCGCTGGCGGAAATGTTCCTGGTGACCCCGAGCGACCTCAAGCAACACGTCGATGACGTGGCCCAGGCCTTCGTCGGGCGGCACGGCCTGCAGTCGTACCGCGCCTATGTGGCCAAGGTCGGTCGCTCGCGGGAGATCGAGCTGTACTTCATCGTGCCGACCACCATGGCCGCCCGCACCATCGCCGAGTGGGACGCCCTGCGCGACGAGATCGGCGAAGCCATTGGCGGCGAAGGGCCGGACCGTTGGCTCACGGTGGTATTCACCGGCGATCCGGAATGGGCCGAATAGGTGCCAGGCCACCGCTTTTTCCATGAACGGTTGACGTTATTTTCACAGCCGCTCCATTAGCGTCGCAGCCTTTCCGGCAGCCGGCACACCCGGCTGTCATCAAGGTTCGACGAGGCGCATGTGGCAAGCACTACCCCAACAACGCGAAAAGGCATCGACTGGGCCGGCCTGGGCTGGCTTTTGCTGTTCTTCTGGTATTTCTCCGGCGTCACCCAGGCGCTGCTGATGTTCAGCGGCACCACCGGGTTTTCCGGCTTCCGAGACTCGCTTTTCCTCAGCACCCTGTGGTTCGCCCCGGTATTGCTGCTGCCGCGCCACACCCGCACCTTGAGCGCGGTGATCGGCATTGTGCTCTGGGCCGCCTCGCTGGTGGGCCTGAGCTACTTCGGCATCTACCGCCAGGAGTTCTCGCAGAGCGTGATCTTCGTGATGTTCGAATCGAACACCGCCGAAGCCGGGGAATATTTCAGCCAGTACTTCAGTGTCGGGCTGTGCCTGGCGCTGCTGCTGTATACCGTTGTGGCGGTGCTGCTGTGGAAGCGCGTGCGCCCGGTCACCCTGCCCCTGCGCAGCCGGGCGCCGCTGGTGGTCCTGCTGCTGGCGGCGAACCTGGTCTACCCCTTCTATAAACAGATGGTGACCCAGGAACGCAACTTTGCCGATGCGCTGGAAAAGGTCCAGCTACGCATGGAGCCTGCGGTGCCCTGGCAGTTGCTGGTCGGCTACCAGCAATACCGCCAGCAGCTGGACAACATGCAGAAGCTGCTCGAGCAGAACGCCTCGCTGCCACCCCTGCAGGGCCTGAAGGACAGCAGCGGCGACGCGCCGCGCACCTTGGTGCTGGTGCTGGGCGAATCGACCACCCGTGAACACATGCACTTGTATGGCTACGACCGGCCGACCACACCCAACCTCGACGCCCTGGCCAGCAAGGACAAGCAACTGACGGTGTTCCGCAACGTGGTGTCGCCACGGCCCTATACCATCGAAGTGATGCAGCAGATCCTGACCTTCGGCGACCAGAAGAACCCGGATCGCTTCCTGACCGACCCTTCGCTGATCAACCTGATGAAACAGGCGGGCTATAAAACCTTCTGGATCACCAACCAGCAGACGATGACCAAGCGCAACACCATGCTGACCACCTTCTCCCAGCAGACGGATGTGCCGGTCTACCTGAACAACCAGCGTAACCAGAACGCCAGCCAGTATGACGAAGTGGTGCTCGCACCGTTCGAAAAGGCACTGCAGGACCCGGCGCAGAGGAAGTTCATCATCGTCCACCTGTTGGGCACCCACATGGACTATCGCTACCGCTATCCGGATGCCTACGAGCATTTCAAGGACAGCCAGGGCGTGCCTGCTGGCTTGTCCCCCAGCCAGGTGGAAACCTACAACTTCTACGACAACGCAGTGCTGTACAACGACCACGTGGTCTCCAGCCTGATCCAGCGCTACTCGGCGTCGACGCCCAATGGGTTCCTGCTGTACCTCTCCGACCATGGTGAAGACGTCTACAGCTCCGGCGACCACGATCGCCTGGGCCGCAACGAGAACGCGCCGACCCGGCCGATGTACACCATCCCGTTCCTGCTATGGACCTCGCCAAGCTGGCAAGCCGAGCACCCTCGCGACCTGCAGGCGATGACCGACCGGCCTTACAGCAGCTCGCACCTGATCCATACCCTGTCCGACCTCGCCGGGCTCAGCTATGACCGTTTCGAGCCGGCCAAGAGCCTGGTGAGCCCGCAGTTCCTGGTGGCGCCGCGCTGGATCGGCGACCCGTATCGCAAAGACGGCCTGCGCGAGTTCGACCAGCTGCCGCAGGACAAGGCCGTGCACGAACAGAAAGCCGCCATCACCAGCCGCGCCCAGCCCCACGAAGGCTGATCCCCCCGGGGCCGCGTCGCGGCCCTATCGCTGTGGCAAATCCTAGGCAGGCGGTGCCTGAGAGATCGAGCGCCGCCCGCGCGGCGCATCGCGAGCTGCGCTCGCTCCTACATTTGTTCGGGCCAATCCATCCTGTGGCATTTTCGCGCGGACGCTTTGGCGCCAGACGCGAGATTGTGTCGTACGAACCAGGCGGTCGCGCGCGCTTGTCACAGGCAGTACTGGCCGTAAACAAACGTAGGAGCGAGCGCAGCTCGCGATGCGCCGCGCGGGCGGCGCTCGATCTTCCAGGCCACCGAAGCTACCGAGACGATCGCTTTAAAAACCCACACCTACAGCCCTAATAAACTGAATTTTTTTCCTGTCATTTTGATAGATCCGATCGTCAAAACGCTCAAAGCGACACAAGCACGTTACATTCTGACGCAACACATCCCCGCACAGACGCTCTAAACCGGCATTTCGCCATATGACCAATTAGTCATCATAAAACTCATCCTTCGCCGACTTCATTCCAAAACAGAATGATTTAGTGCCTAAAGGTCGTTTGTTGGGCAGCACTTCGCACGCCGATACTGACCCCGGTCAATGAATTCGCCCGCCATTGATGGCGAGCGAATTCTTGAACCTTGGGCCGTACAGCCTGGCCCGCGCGAAGCACGACGCGCCAGCCAGGACAGAACAAGAACAAAAAACTCAAACTGAACGAGGTCAAATAGGTTGCCCATGACCCAATCCAATGAACACGCACGTTCAACCGCCGCGAACACGCCCGCGGGCCGTCTGAAACGCACTCTCAACAGCCGCCACCTGAACATGATCGCCATCGGCGGTTCGATCGGCACCGGCCTGTTCGTCTCTTCCGGCGCCACCATCGCCCAGTCGGGGCCCGGCGGCGCCCTGCTCGCCTTCGCGATCGTCGGCCTGATGGTGTACTTCCTGATGACCAGCCTGGGCGAACTGGCCGCCTGCATGCCGGTCAGCGGCTCGTTCTCTACCTACGCCTCACGGTACGTGGACGAAAGCTTCGGCTTCGCCCTGGGCTGGAACTACTGGTATTCCTGGGCAGTGACCATCGCCGTGGACTTGGTCGCCGTACAGATCATCATGGCCTACTGGTTCCCGGACACACCCGGGGTGATCTGGAGCGCCGTGTTCCTGGGCCTGCTGTTCGTCCTGAACGTCGCCTCGGTGCGCTGCTTCGGCGAGACGGAGTTCTGGTTCGCGCTGATCAAGGTCATCACCATCATCGCCTTCATCGTCATGGGCGTGCTGATGCTGATGGGCATCGTCGAAGGTGGCCAAGATGGCGGCGCACACCTGTGGCAGATCGGCGACGCACCGATCGCCGGTGGCCTGCCTGCGCTGATCGGGGTGGCCATGATCGTCGGCTTCTCGTTCCAGGGCACCGAGTTCGTCGGCATCGCCGCCGGGGAGACGGAAAACCCCGGGCGCAACATTCCCAAGGCGGTGCGCCAGATCTTCTGGCGCATCCTGCTGTTCTATGTCTGCACCATCATCGTGATCGGCCTGCTGACTCCTTATACCGACCCGCGCCTGCTCAAGGACGGGCTTTCGGACATCACCATCAGCCCCTTCACCCTGATCTTCGAAAAAGCCGACATGCTGGCCGCTGCGGCCATCATGAATGCCGTGATCCTCACCTCGGTGCTCTCGGCCGGCAACTCCGGCATGTACGCCTCTTCGCGCATGCTCTACAGCCTGGCCGTGGAGCGCAAGGCGCCCGCGCTGTTCGCCAGGGTCACCCGCTCGGGCACACCCGTGTGGGCCTTGCTGGCCACCTCGGTGGTGGCCGGCCTGTGCCTGCTGAGCTTCCTGTTCAGCCCCGGCAAGCTCTACCTGTGGCTGCTCAATACCTCCGGCATGCTGGGCTTCATCGCCTGGCTGGGCATCGCCATCAGCCATTACCGCTTCCGTCGCGGCTACAAACTGCAGGGCCATAGCCTGGACAAGCTGCCCTATGTCTCGAAGTTCTTCCCGTTCGGGCCGTTCTTCGCCTTCGCCCTGTGCATGGTGGTGATGCTGGGCCAGAACTACCAGGCGTTCATCGGCGACCGCATCGACTGGATGGGCGCCACCGCGACCTATATCGGCCTGGTGCTGTTCGCGGTGATGTGGCTTGGCCACAAGTTGATCACCCGTTCGCGCATCGTCCGCTACCGGGATATGGACTTCAGCGTGATCGAGGTTCGCCGGCGGCAGGCGCGCCACAGCGCCGAAAGCGATGCCAGCAACCTGGCGATCGCCAGCCCCCAGACTACCGCCTGACACCCTTTGGCACGGCGTCGGCAGCCTTCTGCCCGGCGCCACTACCGCATGGACCTTGCGATGAGCACCGATTTCCTTCAATCCTTCTACGAAGCCTCCGTCGATCGGGTTTCCTACCCGGCCCACGCCGGCCGTACCGACACCCGCGTCTGCATCCTGGGGGGCGGCCTGGCAGGTCTGTCGACCGCCCTGGGCCTGGCCGAACGTGGCGTCACCGACGTGGTGGTGCTGGAGTCGCACCGGGTGGGGCATGGCGCCTCCGGGCGCAACGGCGGTTTCGTCTTCGGCGGCTACAGCCTGGGCAACGGTGCCCTGCTCGATACTCTGGGCGCACAAGAGGCGCGGCGCCTGTACCAACTGACGCTCGACGCGGTGGAGCTGATCCGCAGCCGTGCCCGCCACTACAGCATCGACTGCGACCTGGTGGACAAAGGGGTGATCCTGGCCAACTGGTTCAATGACCCGTCGCGCCTGGAAAAGCCCCGCCAACTGATGAAAGAAGCCTACGGCGTGGAGTGGGAACACATCGCGCCCGGCGAGCTGAAAGAAATGCTCAAGACTGACCGCTATTACGGTGGGCTGCTCGAGCGCAATGCCTTCCACTTCCATCCGCTCAAATACGTCTGCGGCGTGGCACGCGCGCTTACCGACCTCGGCACGCGCCTGTTCGAACACTCTCCGGTGCTGGCGATCGAACGACGCGCCGGCAAATATGTCGTGCGAACCGAGGGCGGCGAGGTACATGCCGAAGAAGTGGTGTTCTCCGGCGGCGGCTACGCCCGTGGCGTCTATCGCCCAGTGGAGCGCGCAGTGTTGCCCATCGCCACCTACGTGGTCGCCACCCAGCCATTGGGCGAGAGGCTGAAGGACGCGATCGCCTGCGAGTCGGCGATCTACGACACCCGCTTCGCCTTCGACTATTACCGCCCGCTCAAGGACAGTCGGATCCTGTGGGGCGGGCGTATTTCCATCCTCGATCGCGGCCCCGAAGCCATCGCCAAGCTGCTCAAGGCCGACCTGGTCACGGTCTACCCTCAGCTCGAGGACGTGGACATCGACTATTCATGGGGTGGCCTGATGAGCTACGGACGCCATCAGATGGCGCAGATCGGCCAGGACGACAACGGCATCTGGCATGCGGTAGGTTTCGGCGGCCACGGCATGGCGCCCACCACGGTGGCCGGCGAGGTGCTCGCCGATGCCATCGCCCGCAGGTTGCCTGTACCGGCAGGGTTCGGGCAGTTTGGCTTGACCCGTACCTTTGGTGTTGCCGGTTTGTTGGCGGCGCAGGCGACCTATACCGCGTACCAAACGATCGATGCCTTCGATGCACGGCGGCTGAACAGGGTTGGAGAAGGTTGAGCCTGCGCATCCAGAAGGGTCATGCCCCCGCGATCAAGGGCCAGGCCCTCGCCTACAGTCGCAACACCAGGAGCTGCCGGATCTATCTGAATGACGCGCAAATGAAAAAGCCCGCCTTGAAAGGCGGGCTCTTCATATATGGTGGGTCGTGTAGGATTCGAACCTACGACCAATTGGTTAAAAGCCAACTGCTCTACCAACTGAGCTAACGACCCGTTGGATGGCGCGTATAATACTGATTTCTAACGGGAAATCAACACCCCATCGCAACTTTTTTTAAAAATATCGAGTCGGGTCCCCGACACCCGCCGCCTTGAAGCCTTCGGCACGCAGGCGGCAGCTGTCGCACTTGCCGCAGGCACGGCCGTCGTCGTCCGCCTGGTAGCATGACACCGTGAGGCTGTAGTCCACGCCCCGGGCGATACCGGCCTGGACGATCTGCGCCTTGCTCAGGTTCTGCAAGGGGGCCTGGATACGGAAGCCCTGCCCTTCCACGCCCGCCTTGGTGGCCAGGTTGGCCATGCGCTCGAACGCCTCGACGAACTCGGGACGGCAATCCGGGTAACCCGAGTAGTCCACGGCGTTCACGCCGATGAAGATGTCGCGGGCCTGAAGCACTTCCGCCCAGCCCAGGGCCAGGGACAGGAAGACCGTGTTTCGGGCGGGCACGTAGGTGACCGGAATGCCCTCGCCAGGTGCCTCAGGTACATCGATGCTGGTATCGGTCAGGGCCGAGCCACCGATGCCGTCCAGGTTCAGGCCGATCACCTTGTGCTCGACCACGCCCAGGTCTCGGGCAACTCGCGCTGCAGCGTTCAGCTCGGCGCGGTGGCGCTGGCCGTAATCGAAGCTCATGGTGTAGCAGCTATAGCCCTCGGCCTTGGCCATGGCAACCACGGTGGCCGAGTCCAGGCCGCCAGACAGCAGGATTACCGCACGTTTCTCAGTCATGTTCATACTCCTTTATCAGCGGCCAGGCTCGTCGTTCCACAGCAGTTTGTGCAACTGCAGCTGGAAGCGCACGGGCAGGTTGTCGGCGATGATCCAGTCGGCCAGGTCGGTGGCATTGACCTGGTGGTGGCTGGGCGAAAACAGCACTTCGCCTGCGCGCTCGGCCAGGTTGTACTGGATCAGTTTCGAGACCGCCCAGTCGTAGTCCTCACGGGAACAGATCACGAACTTGACCTGGTCGTTACGGGTCAGCAGCTCGATGTTCTCGTAGCGGTTACGGTGCGACTCCTCCGAGCCCGGGGTCTTGAGGTCGACCACGCGGCTGACGCGGTTATCGACGCGGGCGATATCCAGGGCACCGCTGGTTTCCAGGGACACCTCGTAGCCGGCGTCACACAGGCGCTGCAACAGCGCCAGCACGTTGGGCTGGGCCAAGGGTTCGCCCCCGGTCACGCAGACATAGCGCGGCCGGAAGCCCGCCACCTGCTCGAGGATATCGTCAAGGGTACGAAGGGTGCCGCCGCTGAAGGCGTAGGCACTGTCACAGTATTGGCAGCGCAAAGGGCAGCCGGTGAGACGCACGAATACGGTGGGCAGCCCCGCCGTTCGTGTTTCACCCTGCAACGAGTAAAAGACTTCGGTGATGCGTAATGTGTCTTGCATGGTCGCCACGGGCGTGACAGCTAAACAGGCTGTCCGCCTCCGTCAGGCACTGGTACGGACTCGACATAGCGTTATCCGCAACAGCGTGTTTACGAAAAAAGGGCCAAGATTCTAACGAAAAAACCCGCGACAAGCGCGGGTTTCTTTCGTCAGGCGATATTCAGAGCTTTTGCAGGTCGCGCTGGGCCAGTTGCGCGGCGGAGGTGCCGGGGTACTGGGTGATGACCTGCTGCAGGATACCCTTGACCTTGTCGGTGTGGCCCATGCGACGCTCGACATCCGCCAGCTTGTACAGCGAGTCAGGCACCTTGCTGTGCTTGGGGTACAACTGGCCGACCTTGGCGAAGGCCTGGCTGGCACCTTGCAGGTCGCCCTTGGCCAGGTTCACCTCGCCAAGCCAGTACTGGGCATTGCCGGCGTACTGGCTGTTAGGGTACTTGCGCAGGAAGGCGGCGAAGGCTTGGCTGGCCTTGTCGAAGTCCTTCTGCTTGATCAGGTCGAAAGCGGCGTCGTAATAGAGCTTCTCTTTCGCCGGATCACCGGGTTCGCTGCTGGCGGCCGACTGTTGGGCAGCGGCGCCAGCGGCAGCACCGGCGGCGGCACCACCGGTGGAAGAATTCTCGGGAGCCTGGGCAGGCGCAGCACCACTGTTGATGCGGCTGTCCAGATCCTTGTAACGCTCCAGGCTTTCCTGCTTCATACGGGCCACATCGTTCTGCAGCTCTTCGATGATGCCCTGCTGGCGGGAAATCTGGTCCTGCATCTGCTGCAGCTGCATGAACAGCTGGCCCTGTGCAGAGGCAGGGGTCGAAGCCCCTGCCCCGGCATAGGCGCCGCTCGTGCCATAACCCGCAGGCGGATAGCCGCTCGCGTTGTCATCTACTACGGGAACCTCAGCCCAGGCCGCAAGCGGCAGGCTGAGTGCGAGGACGGTTACAGCACGACGGCACATACGCATAGGAACTTACTTACGCAGTTCTACGCGACGGTTCTGAGCCCAGGACTGCTCGTCGCCACCAGTGGCAACCGGACGCTCTTCGCCGTAGGAAACCAGTTCCAGCTGAGCAGGGGAAACGCCCTGCAGAACCAGGTAGCGCTGAACGGCCTTGGCACGACGCTCGCCCAGAGCCATGTTGTACTCGCGAGTACCGCGCTCGTCGGTGTGGCCTTCCAGGACAACACGGTTGCCGTTGGCTTTCAGGTCCTTGGCGTGAACGTCCAGGGCGCGCATGGCTTCTGGCTTCAGGTCCGAGCTGTCGTATTCGAAGTAGAAGGTGGTGATTGCGCGCAGGGCGGCTTCTTCGCTCAGGCTGCCGTCGACAGCGCCGGTGTTGGCACCGTAGCCAGCGTTCGGGTCAACAGCGGCGCCTTCGCCAGCGTTGTCACCGCCCTTGGAGGAGCAACCTACAGCTACGGCCATGGCCAGAGCCAGCGCAGCGAATTTACCAAACTTCAGCATTTCCATCGTGAAACTCCTAATGAAACCCCAGTGTGTTAAGCAAATAGTGTTACGCCGCAATCAGTTCAGGTAAGGGGACCAGGACGGTTCTCTGACTTCGCCTTGCGCGGTAGGAAGCGGGAGCCTCACGCGTCCGTTGAGAGAGACGAGCATCAAGACTCCCCGGCCCTGCTGGCGGGTGGCGTAGATTAGCATGGTGCCGTTTGGCGCAACAGTGGGAGACTCATCAAGACTGGTGTCCGAAAGAATCTTTACACTTCCACGCTCCAGGTCCTGCGCAGCCACCTTGAAGTTGGTGAAACCCTGCTGGCGATGGATCATCACCAGCGTCTTCTCGTCAGCCGACAGTTTCGGGTTGGCATTGTAGTTGCCCACGAAGGTCACGCGCTCGGCACCACCACCACCGATGGAGGTCTTGTACACCTGCGGCTTGCCGCCACGGTCGGAGGTGAAGTACAGGGTGTTGCCATCCTTGCCCCAGAACGGCTCGGTGTTGATGCCAGGGCCGGCGGTGACGCGGGTGATCTGGCGCGAGCCCATGTTCATCACGTAGATGTCCGGGTTACCGTCCTTGGACAACACGAAGGCCAGGCGCGAGCCATCCGGCGACCAGGCCGGGGCACCATTGAGGCCTTCGAAGTTGGTGACCTGCTCACGGCGACCGGTATCGATGTGCTGGACGAAGATGCGCGGACGCTTCTGCTCGAACGAGACATAGGCGATACGCTTGCCGTCCGGCGCGAAGCGCGGCGACAGGATCGGCTCGCGGGACTGCAGCAGGGTCACGGCGCGGGCACCGTCGTAGTCCGAGCGCTGCAGGGTGTAGCGGGTGTTGTTGGCAGAGAAGCGCTCGGCGGTCACGTACAGCATGCGGGTGGAGAACGCGCCCTTGATGCCGGTGAGCTTCTCGAACGACTGGTCGGCGATGTAGTGCGCCATGTCGCGCAGCTGGTCGACGCCGCCGGCGACGCTGCCGGTCAGCACTTGCTGCTCGGTGGCGACGTTGAACAGGGCGTACTGCACCTGCAGACGACCGCCGGCCGGCACGATGCTGCCGACCATCACGTACTGGGCGCCCAAGGCCTTCCAGTCACGGAAGATCACTTCGCTGGCCTGGCTCGGCTGGCTGATCATGTTCTGCCGTGGAATGGGCGAGTAGTAACCGGAGTTGCGCAGGTCATTGCCGATGATCTCGGCCATGTCTTCCGGCAGCACGCTGCCACCCTGCAGACCGAACGGCACCACCGCGATCGGGGTCGCCCGGTCGCTGCCGCTGGTGACCAGGATGTTCTTTTCCTCTGCCACGGCCATACCTGCCACGCAGCAGAGCATGACCAGCAGTCCTTTCAGACGTTTAATCACAACGCAAGATCCTCAGGTGTAAATGTCATCTTGAATGAACGATACGGATTGAACTCGTTCGGCTTCAAGCCCTGCATTTCGGTCAAACGACCAATGTTCTTCACTGCTGCCACCGCCGAGGCGTCGAACGGGCCGTCACCGCTGGAGCGCGCCACGCTGACATTGGTGATGGTGCCATCGGGCAGCATGTTGATCTGCAGGACTACCGTCATGCCCCTGCGTGCGGACGGCGGACGTGCCCAACCTTCGGCTGCCCGCATGCGAATCAGGTCGTCGAAATCGCCGGCCACTTCATCGCCACGCTCATCGGCCAGGGCCTGCTGCCGCTCGGTGGTGTCGGACAACAGCTCGGCCAGGGCCTGGGCTTTCTTGTCCTCCGCTGCCTTGCGGGCCGCTTCCTGGGCCTTTTTCTTCTGAGCATCTGCCGCCGCCTTCTTCTTGGCGTCTTCAGCTGCCTTTTTCTTGGCCTGCTCGGCCGCCGCTTTCTTCTTGGCGTCCTCGGCTGCTTTCTTCTTGGCCTCCTCGGCGGCTTTTTTCTTCGCCTCCTCGGCGGCCTTCTTCTTGGCTTCTTCCTCGGCCTGCTTCTTCGCCTCTTGCTCGGCCTTTTTCTTGGCGATGTCGGCCTGCTGCTTCTCGGCGGCCTTCTTCGCCTCTTCGGCTTTCTTGGCCTCGGCGGCCTTCTTGGCTTCGGCGGCTTTGGCAGCCTCTTCAGCCTTCTTCGCCTCGGCGGCCTCTCGGGCCTCTTCGGCCTTTTGAGCGGCGTCAGCTTTCTTTTGTTCCGCGGCCTTGATGGCTTCCTGCTCGACCTTCTTCTGTTCCAGCTGCTCGACTTCGGTCTGGCGCGAAGCGGTTTTCTTCGCTTCCCCGGCGATCTTCTGGTTGGTCTGGGTGGTCGCCTGGCTCTTGGACTTGAGCTGGTAGAGCGTGGCCTGGACGATAGGCTTGGACGGCGGCAGTTCCGGCGTCATGGCGAAGCTGACGAACAGCATCGCGAACACCAGCACATGCAGACCGATGGCCCAGATACTGGGCCAGAAGTAGCTTTCCGAGGCGGATGGCTCTCGCTGTTGCATCAGGGCGCCTCGGTAATCAGGCCAACGTTACCGACACCGGCCTTCTGCAACCCACCCATGGCGCCCATGACCGCGCCGTAGTCGACGGCCTTGTCGCCACGGATGAAGACCTGGGTCTGCTTGCCCTGGTCACGACCGGCGGCAATGATCTTGGTCACCGCGTCGGTCATTTCCGGCAAGGTCATGGCCTTGTCCATCTGCTTGTCGGTGTCGACCTCGCTGCCGAGGTTCCAGTAGTAGGTCTTGTCGGCCTTGATCGAGATGGTCAGGATCTGAACGTTGTTGTCCTGGGGCAAGGCTTCGCTGGAAACCTTGGGCAGGTCGACCTTCACGCCCTGGTTGAGCATGGGAGCGGTCACCATGAAGATGACCAGCAGCACCAGCATCACGTCGATGTAGGGCACCACGTTCATCTCGGCGACCGGCTTGCGTTTGTGGCGAACTCGGGCCATGGGCTTCTACCTGATCACTCTTCGCTGGTGTGTACTTTGCGGTGCAGGATCGCCTGGAACTCGTCGGCGAACGTGTAGTAACGACCGATCAGCACTTCGCTGCGGGCCGAGAAACGGTTGTAGGCGATGACTGCCGGGATCGCGGCGAACAGGCCGATCGCAGTGGCGATCAGCGCCTCGGCAATACCCGGGGCCACGGTGGCCAGGGTCGCCTGCTGGGCAGAGGCCAGGCCGCGGAAGGAGTTCATGATGCCCCAGACGGTACCGAACAGGCCGATGTACGGGCTGGTGGAACCGACGGTGGCCAGGAACGGCAGGCTCTGTTCGAGCTTCTCTTCCTCGCGGGAGATGGCTACGCGCATGGCACGGCCAACGCCTTCCATGACCGCATCCGGGTCGACGCCCGGCTGCTGGCGCAGGCGCGAGAACTCTTTGAAGCCGGCACGGAACACCTGCTCGACGCCGGAATCCGGGTCTGGGTTGCTGCCTGCCTGACGGTACAGCTTGGACAGGTCGATGCCCGACCAGAAGCGCTCTTCGAAGGCATCCAGCGCACGACGACCGGCGCGCAGCATGGTGCTGCGCTGGAAGATCATGATCCATGAGGTGACCGAGGCTGCCACCAGGGTCAGCATCACCAGCTGCACCACAATGCTGGCATTGCTGACCAGACTCCACATGGAGGTATGGTCGACGACGTTAGCTTCCACGCTTATTCTCCTGCGTTCGATTGAGTACCCGTGCCGTCCGCCAGAAAGGCGTCGCGCAGCTCTTGGGGTATGGCCCGGGGTTTGAAAGTGTCGGCGCGCACGGCGGCCACCAGGAACTGCCCCTCGCAGAGCAGCGTTTCATCCTTTTCCCGCCAGACCTGCTGCACGAAGCGCAGGCTGGCGCGATTCAATTCAAGTACTTGCGCGGTCACCCGCAACGCGTCGTCCAGCCGCGCCGGCGCGTGGTAGCGCGCTTCGCTGGAATGGACCACGAACAGCAGGTTCTGGCCTGCCAGCTCGGCCTGGGAAAACCCCAGGTGCCGCAGCCGCTCGGTGCGTGCACGCTCCATGAATTTCAGGTAATTGACGTAATACACCACGCCACCTGCGTCGGTGTCCTCGTAATAGACGCGACAGCGGTGGGCGAACGGTTCCAGGCCTTTTTGCGCGCGCATACTCTAGTGCTTACTCCTCAGCTTGCCAATCCGCCCCGGCAACTGTTTTTGCATCGATAATGTCTTATTGCCAGCGCCGCAAGGGCGTGCCAGCGGTAGGACCACGAAAACCCCAATTCGATCTGTCATTCATCGTCGGGATCGGAAAATTCGCCACCTTCGGCAAAGCGGCCGGGAATGTTCAGGCCGAAATGCAGGTAGGCGTGACGGGTGACCACACGCCCGCGTGGCGTACGCATGATGTAGCCCTGCTGGATCAGGTATGGCTCGAGCACGTCCTCGATGGTATGGCGCTCCTCGCTGATGGCTGCCGCCAGGTTGTCGACCCCCACCGGGCCACCGTCGAACTTTTCGATCATGGTCAGCAGCAGGCGACGGTCGGAATGGTCGAAGCCACGCTCGTCGACATCCAGCAGGTTCAGTGCCATGTCCGCCACCGCCTTGGTGATCTCGCCCTTGCCACGCACCTCGGCATAGTCGCGCACCCGACGCAGCAGGCGGTTGGCGATCCGCGGGGTGCCACGGGCCCGGCGAGCGATCTCATAGGCGCCTTCGTCCTCGATCACAAGGCCCAGGATGTTGGCCGAACGGCTGACGATGGTGGCCAGGTCCCTGTTGCTGTAGAACTCCAGGCGCTGGACGATACCGAAGCGATCGCGCAGCGGGTTGGTCAGCATGCCGGCACGGGTGGTGGCACCGACCAGGGTGAAAGGTGGCAGGTCCAGCTTGATCGAGCGGGCCGCCGGCCCCTCGCCGATCATGATGTCCAGCTGGAAGTCTTCCATCGCCGGGTAGAGCACTTCCTCGACCACCGGGGACAAGCGGTGGATCTCGTCAATGAACAGCACATCGTGGGGCTCGAGGTTGGTCAGCATGGCCGCCAGGTCGCCCGGGCGCTCGAGGATCGGGCCCGAGGTGCTCTTGACCGACACGCCCATTTCCTGGGCGATGATGTTGGCCAGCGTGGTCTTGCCAAGGCCGGGCGGGCCGAAGATCAAGGTGTGGTCCAGGGACTCGTTGCGCCCACGGGCCGCCTGGATGAACAGTGCCATCTGCTCGCGCACCACCGGCTGGCCGATGTATTCCTCCAGGCGCAGCGGGCGGATCGCACGGTCCTGGATGTCTTCGCGGTCGCGCCCGCTGGCGGCGATCAGTCGGTCGGCTTCGATCACTTGGTAATCATCCCTTTGAGGCTACGGCGAATCAGCTCCTCGCTGCTCAGGCCAGACTTGTCCTTGATCGCCGATACCGCCTTGCTCGCCTCCTGGGGCTTGTAGCCCAGGGAGACCAGGGCGCTGACCGCATCGGCTTCGGCCGTGGAGGCACTACTGACCGGCAGCGGGCCATCGGACACCAGGGTGAACATGGCAGGCGAGGTTTCCCAAGCCTTGAAGCGGTCCTTGAGCTCGACCAGCAGGCGCTCGGCGGTCTTCTTGCCGACGCCCGGCACACGCACCAGGGCCGAGGTGTCCTGGGCTTGCACGCAGCGCACCAGCTCGTCCACTTCCAGCCCGGACATCAGCGCCAACGCCAGCTTCGGCCCAACCCCGTTCAGCCGGATCAGCTCGCGGAACAGCTCGCGCTCGCGCTTTTCGGCGAAGCCATAGAGCAGGTGCGCATCTTCACGCACCACCAGGTGGGTATGCACGGTCACCGGTTCGCCGACCTTGGGCAGGCGATACAGGGTGGTCATCGGCACTTCCAGCTCGTAGCCCACGCCGTTGACGTCGATAATCAGGTGCGGCGGCTGTTTTTCCGCCAGGGTGCCGCGCAAACGTCCAATCACGTTCCGATCCTTCCTCTCGGGGAGCCGGTCGAAGACCGCTCAACCCTATCAGCAAATGCAACGGGTGAACGTTTCACCCGGACAAAATTTGTATCTGCGCATGAAGCGCTCAAAGACGCAAGCGCCCGCCTCTTCGCCGCGCCGTGGCCAGGCCGTGGGGCACCAGGCTGGAGCGGGTATGGGCATGGCACAGGGCGATGGCCAGGGCGTCGGAGGCGTCGACCTGCGGTTTTTGCGTCAGCTTCAACAGGTGCATGACCATCAGCATGACCTGCTCCTTGTTGGCGCCGCCGGTACCTGCCACGGCCTGCTTGACCTGGCTGGCGCTGTACTCGGCGATCTCAAGGCCGGCTTCGGCGGCGGCGACGATGGCCGCGCCCCGCGCCTGGCCGAGCTTGAGGGCCGAGTCGGCATTGCGCGCCATGAACACTCGCTCGATGCCCATGGTCACGGGCCCGTGCTGGCGAATGATTTCGCTGACACCACGAAACACGATCTGCAGGCGCTCATGCAGCTCGCCGCTGCCGGTGCGGATACAGCCAGACGCCACGTACTCGCAGCCACGGGCAGTCTGGCGCACCACACCGAAGCCGGTGATGCGCGAGCCGGGGTCGATACCAAGAATCAGAGTCATAACGCCTGCAATAGATAAAGAATACGACGCGCGCGGCCCCTGGGGCTGCTTTGCAGCCCTTTCGCGGCACAAGGCCGCTCCTACAGACATCGCGCCGACCTGAGGAACGTCGCTGTACCTGTAGGAGCGGCCTTGTGCCGCGAAAGGGCCGCAGGCTCAACGAGCCATGCCAGGATAAACCAGATACCTTAGCCGAGTTTTTCCATGATCTCGTCGGAGATTTCGGCATTGGAGTAGACGTTCTGCACGTCATCCAGGTCCTCGAGCATGTCGATCAGCTTGAGCACCTTCTCGGCGCCCTCCTGGTCCAGCTCGGCACTGGTGGTCGGTTGCATCACGATCTCGGCGTCCGAAGCCTTGAAACCGGCTTCCTCCAAGGCGTTGCGTACCGCGTAGAAACTGTTGAACGAGGTGAAGACGTCGAAGGAGCCGTCATCGTTGCCAACCACGTCGTCGGCATCGGCTTCCATGGCCACCTCCATCAAGGCCTCTTCGTCCACGCCCAGGTCGGCGGCGAAGCTGATCTGCCCCTTGCGCTCGAACAGGTAGGCCACCGAGCCGTCGGTGCCGAGGTTGCCGCCACACTTGGCGAAGGCATGGCGCACAGCGGCCGCGGTACGGTTGCGGTTGTCGGTCATGGCCTCGACCATGATCGCCACGCCACCGGGGCCGTAGCCTTCGTAGCTGAGTTCCTCGACGTTGTCGCTTTCGTTGGTACCGGCACCACGGGCGACGGCGCGATCGATGATGTCGCGGCTCATGTTGGCGCCCAGGGCCTTGTCCAATGCCAGGCGCAGGCGTGGGTTGGAGGCCGGGTCGGCGCCGCCCTGCTTGGCGGCGACGGTCAGCTCGCGGATCCACTTGGTGAAGATCTTGCCTCTCTTGGCATCCTGGCGTTCTTTGCGGTGCTTGATGTTTGCCCACTTCGAATGACCAGCCATAACGTCTCCAAATCCTTCAAACAGAAACAGGTTCCGCCCCGAAGGGCGGAACGCGAGAAAACGGCGCCGAAGCGCGTGGGCGCCTCCATCGGGAAGCGCCCGGGCCGATTACTCGACCTTGGTCTGCTCGCGCAGACGGATGTGCAGCTCGCGCAGGGCCTTGGCATCCACCAGGCCAGGGGCCTGGGTCATGACGCACGCGGCACTCTGGGTTTTCGGGAAGGCGATCACTTCACGGATCGACTGGGCGCCGGTCATCAGCATCACCAGACGGTCCAGGCCGAAGGCCAGGCCACCGTGGGGCGGCGCGCCGAACTTCAGGGCGTCGAGCAGGAAGCCGAACTTCTCCTGCTGCTCTTCTGCACCAATGCCCAGCAGGCGGAACACGGCCTGTTGCATTTCCTTGCGATGGATACGGATCGAACCACCACCGAGCTCGGTGCCGTTGAGGACCATGTCGTAGGCACGGGACAGAGCACCGGCGGGGTTGGCCTCGAGCTCCTGCGGGGTGCACTTGGGCGCGGTGAACGGGTGGTGCAGCGCGCTGAAGCTGCCGTCGTCGTTCTCTTCGAACATCGGGAAGTCAACGACCCACATCGGCGCCCACTCGCAGGTCAGCAGCTCGAAGTCGTGGCCCAGGCGGATACGCAGCGCGCCCAAGGCTTCGCTGACGATCTTGGCCTTGTCGGCGCCGAAGAACACGATATCGCCATCGACTGCACCCACGCGATCGAGGATCACGTTGAGGTTGGCCTCGGGGATGTTCTTGACGATCGGCGACTGCAGACCTTCGACGCCCTTGGCACGTTCGTTGACCTTGATGTACGCCAGGCCCTTGGCACCGTAGATGCCGACGAACTTGGTGTATTCGTCGATACGGCTGCGCGGCATGCTGGCGCCGCCTGGCAGACGCAGGGCGGTGACGCGGCACTTAGGATCGTTGGCCGGGCCGGCGAAGACCTTGAAGTCAACATCCTTGAGCTGGTCGGCAACGTCGACCAGTTCCAGCGGGATACGCAGGTCAGGCTTGTCGGAGCCGTAGCGACGCATGGCCTCTTCATAGGTCATGTGCGGGAATTCGCCGAACTCCAGGTCCAGGACTTCCTTGAACAGCTTGCGGATCATGCCTTCGGTCAGGCCCATGATCTCGGATTCGTCGAGGAAGCTGGTCTCGATGTCGATCTGGGTGAATTCCGGCTGACGGTCGGCACGCAGGTCTTCGTCGCGGAAGCACTTGGCGATCTGGTAGTAGCGGTCGAAGCCGGCCACCATCAGCAGCTGCTTGAACAGCTGTGGCGATTGCGGCAAGGCGAAGAAGCTGCCGGCGTGGGTGCGGCTCGGCACCAGGTAGTCACGGGCACCTTCCGGGGTAGCGCGGGTCAGGATCGGCGTCTCGACGTCGAGGAAGCCGTTCTCGTCCAGGTAGCGGCGGATGCTGCTGGTGATGCGCGAACGCAGGCGCAGCTTGTCGGCCATCTCCGGGCGCCGCAGGTCGATGAAGCGGTAGCGCAGGCGGGTTTCCTCGCCCACGTCGGAGTATTCGTTGAGCGGGAACGGCGGAGTCTCGGCCTCGTTGAGGACGGTCAGCTCGTAGCCCAGCACTTCGATGGCGCCAGAGGCCATGTTCGGGTTGACCGCGCCTTCCGGACGCAGGCGCACCTTGCCGGTGATCTGCACGACGTACTCGCTGCGCACGCGGTCAGCGTTGGCGAAAGTCTCGGCGCGATCCGGGTCGAAGACGACCTGGGCCATGCCTTCGCGGTCACGGATGTCGAGGAAGATCACCCCGCCGTGGTCGCGACGACGATGGACCCAGCCGCAAAGAGTGACTTCCTGGCCGTCCAGGCGCTCGTTCAGTTGGCCGCAATAATGGCTGCGCATCATGATGGTGGTTTCGCTTCTCGTGATTCGTGTATTCGGTGGAGGTCTGGCCGCCCTGAGGGGCTAATACTGCAAGACCCGGTCACTGCAATTCAACTCAGTCGGCCTTGTCGCCGCCTGCCAGATTCTTTTTCGCCCCGGTCTTGAAATCGGTCTCGTACCAGCCATTGCCGCTCAGGCGGAAACCGGGTACCGACAACAGCTTCTTCAGCGCCGGCGCCTGGCACGCCGGGCAATCGGTCAGCGGCGCGGCGCTGATCTTCTGCAACACCTCCATACGGTGGTCGCAGGATGCACATTGATAGTCATAAAGGGGCATGGGTGTCTCTCGTCAACCACAACGCTGACTGCCGGGGGCAGTGAAAAGCGGGATTATATATGGTTAAGGACAGCCGTGCAGCCCGCCTGGCGATCAACGCATGCTGGGCGGATCGAGCAACCAGGCCACGCAGATGACCCGGACCAGGCCGCTGAAGTTGCGCACCCCACCATGACGCAGGTGCACTTCCCGGTCCACATAGGACAACACTGCGCTTACCGTACACTGATTGGCCTCGGCGATCCGCTCCAGGATCCGCCAGTACACCACTTCCAGGCGCAGGCAGGTGGCAAAGCCATTGAGCCGGACCGAACGCGAGACCGGCCTGACCTGCACCATGTCGAAATCAGCCCTGAACGGGTCAACGCACTGCTTGCCCGGCCATTTTCCCTGGCAAGCACCACGCTTGCCTTGCTGCATCCTTATATCCACCGCACCACTCCATCGCCTGGGAAGACACCCAAGTGCTGTGCACGAGGGGCGCGCCCAATAAAGCGCCGCAGGCGCCTGGAGAGCAGTGGCAAAACCTTCCTCGAGGAAATGGAGCAGCCTGGTTCCGGTCGCGGAACCAGGCCTTGCATCGCCCTACGGCGGGGCGATCAATTGCCGTCGAGCAGCACGCGCAACATCCAGGCGGTTTTCTCATGCACCTGCATGCGCTGGGTCAGCAGGTCGGCCGTCGGCTCGTCGCTGACCTTGTCGACCACCGGGAAGATGCTGCGCGCAGTACGCACCACCGCCTCCTGGCCCTGGACCAACTGGCGGATCATCTCGTCCGCCGCCGGCACGCCCTCTTCTTCCTTGATCGAGGAATGGCGCGCATAGAAGGCATACGAGCCCGGCGCCGGGAAGCCCAAGGCGCGGATCCGCTCGGCGATCGAATCGACCGCCAGGGCCAGCTCGTTGTACTGCTCTTCGAACATCAAGTGCAGGGTACGGAATGACGGGCCGGTGACGTTCCAATGGAAGTTGTGGGTTTTCAGATACAGCACGTAGGTATCCGACAACAGGCGTGAAAGCCCGTCGACGATGGACTTGCGGTCTTCTTCGCTGATACCGATATCGATTGCCATGGATCTCTCCTTTTCACAAGGCTTGGTCATCAAGTGGGCATCACAAACTGTATCAGACCTACCCGTTCCTGCCTGTGACCCAGGGCAATCCATCCCTCGCGGTTTGAGAACCCCCGGCCTTTGCTGTTAAATAGGCACCGTGCCACCCGTGCGGACTGTCATTGCCGGGTGCATAGGCTGCCAACCGTGTGATCGCGCCTTACACCTGCGCACCACCCTGGCAGCTCTTCCTGTGATCGGCCTTATCAATGTGAGCCAACCCAAATGTTCAAGATCGTCCATCTGGTGACGGGCGTGGCAGCTTTGCTGCTATCGCTCATACCCAGCCTCAAAACCGAAGCTACACCTTTCCTCCAGCAACCTGAAGCCGTCTACCTGGCCTTGCTCGGCCTGCTCAACCTGCTCCTGGCCCCAGCCCTGCCACACTACTACAAAGGCCTGCGCCAGCAGCTGCAATACCTGGCCTGCGCCCTGCTGGTGCTGGCCGTGGTCCTGCAGACCGTGACGCTGCTGGCCCGCCCGGAGCTGGGCGACCTGCCTGCCTTGCTCTGCGCCGTCGCCGCCGTCGCCCTGCACCTGGGCGCAGGCTTCGCCCGCAGCATCGGCAAGCCCCGCGCCAGCCAGGGCGTCACCCAGGATGGCGGCAAGCGCGATACCGGCACAGTCAAGTGGTTCAACACCTCCAAAGGTTTCGGCTTCATTTCCCGCGACTCGGGTGACGATATCTTCGTGCACTTTCGCGCCATCCGTGGCGAAGGGCATCGCGTGCTGGTCGAAGGCCAACGCGTGGAGTTCTCGGTGATGCACCGTGACAAGGGCCTGCAGGCCGAAGACGTGGTCGCGGTCTCCCGCCGCTGACCCTGGGCGGTTCGTGGCGTAGCGGCTTGCCCGCCACGCCATTGGCCGCACTTCAATAATGAGGCGGTGGCGCCTCCTCTCCCTCGCTGCCGTACGGCCCCACCATTTCCTCGTAGCGCTTGATCAACTCGGCCATCTGCAACTGCAGGCGCTCGATCACGCGGGCCTGCTCGACCACCACGTCATTAAGCGCCTGGATGGTGTCATCCTGAAACGCCTGACGGCTTTCAAGCTCGACGACTCTCGACTCCAGCGACATGGCGTCAGGCCTCCTTGAAGTCTTCGTTCAATACCGCGCGCAAGCGTTGACGGATCGCCTCGACCTGCTCCGGGGTGTAGTCGACCGCAGGATGGCGCCCCCACACCGGAGCCGGCCAGGCGGCATCGTCACGGCGGCGCACGATGACATGCATGTGCAGCTGGCTGACCACGTTGCCCAGGGTGGCCACGTTCATCTTGTCGGCCGCGAAACACCCCTTGAGGGTCTCGGCCAGGTAGGTGGTTTCCTTCCACAACTGTTGCTGGTCGGCCTCGCTCAGCTGGAACAGCTCGCTGACCTCGGCACGCCGCGGCACCAGGATGAACCAGGGGTAGTTGGCATCCTTGCTCAACAGCAGCCGGCACAACGGCAGATCTCCCAACACCAGGGAATCCTGTTGCAGACGCGAATCCAGGACAAACACGGCAAACCTCCTCAACGTGAAACGGCCCAGCGGGCACTACGGGCCAATGAAGCCAAGGATACCCTGCTTCAGCACCCTGGCAGGAGCACTGTTGTGCTCACCGCGGTAACACTGCGCTACTTTTCGCACCAAAAGGAGGCCCGCCCGCGCGATACGCCCCACTGCTTTCTACTCGGATTAACAAGTGGCGGTAACACATTGACTTCAATGGCAGGTTTTATCGCAGGCGCTCCATGCGACTCCTGGCACACCATCAGACATGCTTCGCCCCGTGTTTGCGGAGGTTTTCTCGCCTCGTCCGCAGCGGATGTGAAAATTTCATGAAGAGTTCGTGATTTTGAGCACGCTTGTTGCATTCCCTGTCATTCAAGTCGGCACGATGCCTGCAACCGGCAGGTACGCGACAAATAACAACAGCGGCATGGATTTCCAGGGAGTTTCGCTCGCTTACTTATGTTTGTTACACATTTGTGACGAGAGTGATAACGGCGCTGGCGTTGTACGACCCTGAAAAGGGCGTGATTTGCGACACGGATCTAACTAAAAGCGACATTGTGAAAAAGTTATCAAAAGGTTGTTTTTTCTTTGTCGCCAAGCACAGTCAGCGTGATATACATTTTCGCCGACATAAAAAGAAAGAGCTGCCCCTATAACTAAAAAACCTGGGCGCAGCGGTACTCTTCCTAAAACCAAAGGAGCAAATCACGATGCGCGTGATGAAGTGGAGCATGATCGCCCTGGCCGTCGCGGCAGGGACCTCGCAGCTGGCCCTGGCCTCTTCGCAGGATGAATCCAAGGGTTTCATCGAAGACAGCCAGCTGAACGTCAAGACCCGTATGCTGTATTTCAGCCGTGACTTCCGTAACAATGACCGGGATCCCGATACCGGCGACCGTCAGAGCCGCGTGGAAGAGACCGGCCTAGGTTTCGTGGGCACCTTCGAGTCCGGATTCACCCAGGGTACCGTAGGTGTCGGTGTGGATGCGATCGGACTCCTGGGTGTCAAACTGGACAGCGGTCGCGGCCGCGCGGGCACAGGCTTGTTCCCACTCGGCGAGGATGGTCGTGCGCAAGACGACTACTCTGAAGCTCACGGCGCCGTGAAACTGCGCATCTCCGACACCGTGTTGAAGTATGGCGGACAATTCACCGCCCTGCCGGTCTTCGCTACCGATGATAGCCGCCTGCTGCCAGAAGTCGCCGAAGGCTTCCTGTTGACCAGCAACGAAATCGAAGGCCTCGAACTGAATGCCGGTCATTTCACACGCCTTAACGCTCAGGCCCAGACCTATAAGGACAGCATCGGCGGCCGCGACGGCGACACCGGCATCAAAAACCCTGGCCTGACAGAAGCCAACATCGTTGGCGGCACCTATGCCTTTAACGATAACCTGAGCACCAGCCTGTATTACTCCAAGGTTGAAGACTACTGGCGTAAATATTACGCCAACGTCAACTGGGCCCTGCCAATCTCCGACAAGCAAGGCTTGGTGTTCGACTTCAACATCTATGACACCAAGAGCGATGGTGACCGCGCTCGCGCCTTTGACGGCGACAAGCTCGACAACCGCGCATTCAGCCTCTCGGGCGCTTACAACATTGGCGCACACACCTTCACCCTGGCCTACCAGAAAGTCACCGGTGACGGCGACTATGCCTATGGCGTCGATGGTGGCGGCAGTATCTTCCTGGCCAACTCCGTTGCCCGTTCCGACTTCAACGCCGAAGACGAGAAGTCCTGGCAGGCTCGCTACGACCTGAACTTCGCCGAATACGGCATCCCAGGCCTGACCTTCATGACTCGCTACGTGCGCGGTACCGACGCCAACGTCGCCGGCACCAGCAACGGCAAGGAATGGGAACGCGACATCGACATCAAGTACGTGCTGCAGGAAGGCCCGGCCAAAGACCTGAGCTTCCGCGTACGCCAGGCCACCTACCGCTCCTCCGATGGTGTCTACTACGGTTCCCCATCGCTGGACGAACTGCGCCTGATCGTCGAGTACCCGCTGAGCATCCTGTAAGCCCCTGGCTTGCATTTGCCCCGCACTGGAAAAGCCCGGCGATCGCCGGGCTTTTTCTTGGCTGACAAGCGCCCCGCCCTGGGGCATCCTGTACGCCTTCGCTTCGCCCCCGTACAATGCGGGGTCATTTCAACGTCTTAGGCAATCGACACGGCTCACCATGCGCACCAGTCAATATTTGCTCGCCACCCAGAAAGAAACCCCTGCCGACGCAGTGGTCATCAGCCATCAGCTCATGCTGCGCGCCGGCATGATCCGCAAGCTGGCCTCCGGCCTGTACACCTGGCTGCCGATGGGCCTGCGGGTGATGCGCAAGGTCGAAGCGGTGGTCCGCGAGGAAATGAATGCCGCCGGAGCCCTGGAAGTGCTGATGCCGAGCATCCAGCCCGCCGAGCTGTGGCAGGAATCCGGCCGCTGGGAACAATACGGCCCGGAGCTGCTGCGCCTGAAGGACCGCCATGACCGCGAGTTCTGCGTTGGCCCGACCCACGAGGAGGTCATCACCGACCTCGCGCGCAACGAGCTGTCCAGCTATAAACAGCTGCCGCTGAACATGTACCAGATCCAGACCAAGTTCCGTGACGAGATCCGTCCGCGCTTCGGCCTGATGCGCGGCCGCGAATTCATCATGAAGGACGCCTATTCCTTCCATGCCGACCAGGCTTCCCTGCAGGAAACCTACGACCGCATGCACCAGGCGTACACCAATATCTTCACCCGCCTGGGCCTGGACTTCCGTCCGGTGCAGGCCGACACCGGCTCCATCGGTGGCAGCTACTCCCATGAGTTCCATGTCCTGGCCGAGTCCGGCGAAGACGATGTGATCTTCAGCGACAGCTCCGACTACGCCGCCAACATCGAGAAGGCCGAAGCCATCCCGCGTGAAACCGTGCGCCCTGCCCCCACCGAGGAGCTGCGCCTGGTCGACACGCCCGATGCCAAGACCATCGCGCAACTGGTCGAAAACTACGGCCTGCCGATCGAGAAGACCGTCAAGACCCTCATCGTGCGCGGCGCCGAGGAAGGCAAGCTGGTCGCCCTGGTGGTCCGTGGCGACCACGAGTTGAACGAGATCAAGGCTGCCAAGCTGGAACAAGTCGCCGACCCGCTGGTCATGGCCACTGACGCCGACCTGCGCGCTGCCATCGGTGCTGGTGCCGGCTCCCTGGGCCCGATGAACCTGCCGCTGGAATGCATCATCGACCGCTCCGTGGCCCTGATGAGCGACTTCTGCATCGGCGCCAACATCGACGACAAGCACTACTTCGGTGTCAACTGGGAACGCGACCTGCCAGTCCCACAGGTCGCCGACCTGCGCAACGTGGTCGAAGGCGACCCGAGCCCGGACGGCCAGGGTACCCTGGTGATCAAGCGTGGCATCGAGGTTGGCCATATCTTCCAGCTCGGCACCAAGTACAGCGAGGCGCTCAAGTGCCAGGTACTGGGCGAGAACGGCAAGCCGGTGACCCTGGCCATGGGTTGCTATGGCATCGGCGTGTCCCGCGTGGTCGCCGCCGCCATCGAGCAGAGCTATGACGACAAGGGCATCATCTGGAACGACGCCCTGGCACCGTTCCAGATCGCCCTGGTACCGCTGCGCTACGAAACCGACGCCGTTCGCGAAGCCACCGACAAGCTGTACGCCGAACTGACCGCCGCCGGCTACGAAGTGCTGCTGGACGACCGCGACAAGAAGACCAGCCCCGGCATCAAGTTCGCCGACATGGAGCTGATCGGCATTCCGCACCGCATCGTGGTCAGCGACCGCGGCCTGGCCGAAGGCAACCTGGAATACAAGCACCGCACCGAGCAGGAGGCCCAGACCTTGCCGCTCAACGAGGTGCTGACCTTCCTGCAAGCCCGCATTCGCCGCTGATACGAGTAGCCATGTCCAAGCGAAGTACCTTTGCCCTGGGGGGCGCCGCACTGTGCGGCGCCCTGCTCGTCAGCGGCTGCGCCAACCAGATGTCCCAGCGCAGCGAGCATGAGGAGCGCGCCGAGCGCAAGCTGCTCGAACATACCCTGCAGATCGACGTCGGCGAGCCCAAGGTCATGGAGCTTCCGCAACGGCGCGTGCGGGTTCATGAACAGAAGCGCTTCGAAGTCACCGAGTTCGAAGTCACTCGCCGGTATGACCGCTACACGCCGTACCAACCCTGGCGGGAGATCTACGAGATCCCCCTGGGTGCGGTGGCGGTGGTCGCTGGCATCGGCGCCAACGTGGTCAATGTATTCGCCTTGGGCAACCTGCCGCAAAGCGTTACCCATGACTGGCTCAGCTACGGCCTGGCCGGGCTCAACCCGTTCATGAACGTGCAATCCAACGGCCGCGCGCAGCAGAACCTGGCGGGTATCAGCGAGGTGCAAAAGGACAAGCGCGAGGAATACACCAGCCTGCCCTGGAACGAGCGGTTGGTCGAGGTCAAGGCCGGCAAGCTGACCCACGAGCTCACCACTGACCACAACGGTGTGTTGCGCCTGAACCTGCTGGACAGCCCGTTCTCCGAACAGAACCTCAATCACGTCGGCACCCTGCACCTGCACGTGGCCGACGAGGACAACGGCGCTCGGGCCGATGCCAGCCTGCTGGTCAGCAGCGCCCTGCGGGGCAAGCTGCAGGAAGCCCACGAGCTGATCTTCGACGACCTCGAGGATGACGAGGTGGGGCAATGGGTCCACCGGGTCAAGCGCTTGTCTGAACTGGGCTTGGAAGAGGAAGCCAGCGAACTGGAGCAGAGCCTGATCGAGCTGACCCGCAACGATCCGGAGCTGCAACAGGAATTCCTGCATGCCTTGACCAAGGATGCCGGGCGGCTGGCGGCTGATCCGGGCGTTCAGTAGCTGAGATCGATGGGGCCGCTTTGCGGCCCTTTCGCAGCGCAAGGCTGCTCCTATCACCTTTTTACGCGCTTGCCGCTCTATTGCGGTGGAAAAAGCTCCAACTGCTCATGGGCCCCGCGCAAATCCCGCAAACGTACCCCCACCCCCAGTAGCCGCACCGGCTTGCCGCCCCTGGCAAAGGCCTGGCTCAGCAACTGCCGATAGCTCTCCAGGTCTCGCCCTGCGCCCGCCTGCTCCAACGTGGTCTGGCTGAAGTCATGGAACTTGACCTTGACGAACGGCTTGTCGGGCCGATAGCTGCTGTCCATCCGCGCGATACGCTCGTTCAGGCTGCGCAGCAGTTCAGGCAGTTTGGCCAGGCAGCTCGCCAGGTCCGGCAGGTCGGTGTCGTAGGTGTTTTCCACGCTGACCGACTGGCGCCGGCTGTCATTGTGCACACTGCGCTCATCGATACCCCGCGCCAAGCCCCACAGCCGCTCGCCAAAACTGCCGAACTCACGCACCAGCGCCAGCCGTGACCAGTCGCGCAGTTCCAGGCAAGTATCGATGCCCAGGCGCGCCAGTTTGTCGGCCGTGACCTTGCCCACCCCATGCAGCCTGGCGACGGGCAACGCGGCCACGAAGGCCTCGACTTCAGGTGGCGTGATGACGAACAGGCCATTGGGCTTGCGCCAGTCGCTGGCGATCTTGGCCAGGAACTTGTTCGGCGCCACACCGGCAGACACCGTGATGTGCAAGGTCTTGGCGACCCGCCTGCGTATATCCTCGGCAATGCGCGTGGCACTGCCGGCGTACCACTGGCTGTCAGTGACATCCAGGTAGGCCTCGTCCAGCGACAGCGGCTCGATCAGGTCGGTGTAGTCGCGAAAGATCGCATGGATCTCCCGGGAGGCTTCGCGGTAGGCCTCGAAACGTGGCTTGACGATCAACAGGTCCGGACACAATTTCAAGGCATGCCGCGACGACATGGCCGAGCGCACCCCATAGGCACGCGCCTCATAATTGCAGGTAGCGATGACCCCACGCTGCTCCGGCGACCCGCCCACGGCCATGGGCCGGCCAGCCAGCCGCGGGTCGTCGCGCATCTCGATCGCGGCATAGAAACAATCGCAGTCGATATGGATGATCTTGCGCAGGGACATGGATGACCGTCAGCACTGTAAATTCATACAGATACTACTCCATGGGACGAAACGGCGTCAGCAGCCTTCCAGTAAAACCGCCAAATTCCTTGCAAGCCCCGCCATGACTGAGCTGCAGCCACGCCATCGACGCTAAGGGATTGAACAAAAAAGGATTTTTCAAAATAAGCCTTGACATGGGGCAGGATTTCCGTAGAATTCGATCTCACAGGCGCGGGATGGAGCAGCCTGGTAGCTCGTCGGGCTCATAACCCGAAGGTCGTCGGTTCAAATCCGGCTCCCGCAACCAGATTCAGAGAAAGGCCACTGTCGATACAGTGGCCTTTTTTCTTGCCCTTGAAAAAAATCGACGGAAAATCAAAGAGTAATGCTTGACAGCCACTCAGAAATCCGTAGAATGCGCCCCACTGACGCGGGATGGAGCAGCCTGGTAGCTCGTCGGGCTCATAACCCGAAGGTCGTCGGTTCAAATCCGGCTCCCGCAACCATATTCGTCAGAACAAACCCCGCACTGTGAAAGCAGTGCGGGGTTTGTTGTTTATACCCCCGAAAAATATGTCTCCCTGTAGGAGCGGGCTTGTCCCGCGATCGGCTGCAAGCAGCCGTGAAACCCTCCACTTCGATACAACAGACAGAACAGGTGTCGCTGGTTTGCGGCTGCTTTACAGCCGATCGCGGGACAAGCCCGCTCCTACAGGAGGGCATGGCAGCGTGCCGCAAAACCACGCCTTCGGATGAACTATCTTTAACCCTGCCAGAGCGCTGAAAGCGCGTCGGCCAGGAGTAATATCTGGATACGTTTTCCGAAGAGACTTTCACTTGGCCGCACCTCTGCCCAACCTCGCGCAGCCTGCCCGGGGTTACCTATGAATGCGCATGACACCCAAAACCCGGTGCCTCTTGCCACCACGCTGCCCAACGCCGCCCGTCGCCTACCTTGGCTGGAACGGCTGAGCCGATACCGCCAGCCCCTTGGCCTGGCCTTGACCCTGCTGCTGTTCAGCCTGGCCCTGGTCGCCTGTCGCCACCTGCTGAGCGAACTGGACATCCATGCCCTGCATGACGCCCTGCTCAGCGTGCCGGGCCCGTCCCTGGCAGGCGCCTTGCTGGCTACCGCGCTGGGTTTCACGGCCCTGCTCGGCTATGAATGGTCGGCCAGCCGCTACGCCGCGGTGCCCCTCCCCGCGCGCACCCTCGCCCTGGGAGGGTTCAGTGCCTTCGCTATTGGCAATGCCGTCGGCCTGTCGATCCTCTCTGGCGGCTCGGTGCGTTATCGCCTGTATGCACGCCATGGCTTGGGCGCAGCAGAAATCGCCCGCATGACCGTGTTCGCCAGCTTGTCGCTGGGCTGTGCCCTGCCACCCCTGGCGGCACTGGCAACGCTCGGTGACCTGCCGGCTGCCGCCGCTGCGCTACGCCTGCCCGCCCCCGTGCTGGCCGGTATCGCCGTGGCGGTGCTGGCGATGACCGCTGTACTGGTGGCCAGTCTCTATCGCCGGCGCCTGCCCGAACAACCCCTGGCCGACAACGTGCTGGTGCGGTTCGGGCGACGGACCTTGCGCCTGCCTGGCCTACGCCTGGCGGCCTTGCAACTGCTGGTCACGGCCCTGGATGTCATCGCCGCAGCCACGGTGCTTTACCTACTGCTGCCCGACGCCCCGCCGCTCGGCGCCTTTGTCCTGGTCTACCTGCTGGCCCTGGCGGCAGGCGTGCTCAGCCACGTACCGGGCGGGGTCGGGGTGTTCGAGGCCGTGCTGCTTGCAGCGTTCGCCGAGCAACTGGGCGCCGCACCGCTGGCCGCCGCCTTGCTGCTGTACCGCCTCATCTATGTGGTGCTGCCCCTGCTGGTGGCCTGCGTATTGCTGCTGGCCAGCGAAGCGCGCCGCCTGCTGTTCGCCCGCCAGGCGATCAATGCCGCGGCCGGGCTGGCTGCGCCGGTGCTGGCGATCCTAGTGTTCCTCTCAGGCGTCGTGCTGCTGTTTTCCGGCGCCACCCCGGAGATCGACACGCGCCTGGAACACATGGGCTTTCTTATCCCCCATCGCCTGATCGACGCCTCACACTTCGGCGCCAGCCTGGTCGGCGTGCTGTGCCTGCTCCTGGCCCAAGGCCTGAGGCGACGGCTGTCAGCGGCCTGGCTGCTGACCACCGTGCTGTTGCTGGTGGGTGCCGTGTTGTCGCTGCTCAAAGGCTTCGACTGGGAGGAAGCCTGCATACTGAGTGTCACCGCAGCACTGCTGGCCCTGTTCCGCCGCTCCTTCTACCGGCCCAGCCGACTGCTGGAGCTGCCATTCTCACCGGTCTACCTGGTGGCCAGCGTCTGCGTGCTCGGTGCCTCATTGTGGCTGCTGTTATTCGCCTATCAGGATGTGCCCTACAGCCACGAACTGTGGTGGCAGTTCACCCTGGATGCCGACGCGCCCCGCGGCCTGCGCGCCGCCATGGGCAGTGCCGTGCTGCTGGTGATCGTCGCCCTCACCTGGTTGCTGCGTACCGCGCGGCCGGTTATCCACCTGCCCACAGAAGAAGAGCTGCAACGGGCCAAGCGCATTCTGCTGGACTCCGACCAACCCGATGGCGGCCTGGCCTTGACCGGCGACAAGGCGCTGCTTTTCCACCCCAACGACGAAGCCTTCCTCATGTACGCCCGCCGAGGCCGTAGCCTGGTCGCCCTGTACGACCCGATCGGCCCCGCCGAGGCGCGGGCCGAGATGATCTGGCAGTTCCGCGACTTGTGCGACCTACACCACGCCCGGCCGGTGTTCTACCAAGTGCGTGCGCAGAACCTGCCCTACTACATGGACATCGGCCTGACTGCGCTCAAGCTCGGCGAGGAAGCCCGGGTCGACCTGCAGCGCTTCGATCTGCAGGCTCAGGGCAAGGAAATGAAAGACCTGCGCTACACCTGGAACCGAGGCGGGCGCGATGGCCTGGCCCTGGAAATCCATGAACCCGGCCAGGCACCGCTGGCGGCGCTCAAGGAGATTTCTGACGCCTGGCTCGGCGGCAAGAACGTACGCGAGAAAGGCTTTTCCCTGGGCCGCTTCAGCCAGGACTACCTGCACCATTTTCGCATCGCCCTGATCCGCTTCCAGGGGCGCCCGGTGGCCTTCGCCAACCTCCTTGAAACCCATGGTAACGAACTGGCCAGCCTGGACCTGATGCGCGCCCACCCCGAGGCGCCCAAGCTGACCATGGAGTTCTTGATGATCGGCCTGATCCAGCACTACAAAAGCCAGGGCTACGCCCACTTCAGCCTGGGCATGGTGCCGCTTTCCGGCCTGCAGCCGAGGCGTGGCGCGCCCCTGACCCAGCGCCTGGGCTCGATGGTGTTCCAGCGCGGCGAGCAGCTCTACAACTTCCAGGGGCTGCGACGCTTCAAGGACAAGTTCCAACCGGACTGGGAACCCCGCTACATGGCCGTGCCAGCCGGGCTCGACCCGCTGGTGGCGCTGGCCGATACCGCCGCCCTGATCGCAGGCGGCCTGACTGGTTTGGTGAAACGTTGATGACCCGACGCTATTGGTTGTACGTATGCAGCGCATTTTTCCTGGCCTTGCTGGCAGGCGCAGCGACGTTCTGGCTATGGACCCGCCCCGCCCCCGAGGCCCACTTGGAACACCTGACCCTGGCCGACGGCAGCACCCTGCTGCGTACCATACCCGGCGTGCATGCCCGCAGCCATGTCGCCATCGCCGTCCCTGCCGGGCAGGCGTTGAGCGACAGGCAGCTGCTTGACCTGAGCCAGGCGGGCGAGGCACAACTGGTGCAGGTCGTCTTACCGCCAAGCGATTGCACCCGGCAGCAACAGGTACTGGACGAAGCCATGAAGGCCCTGTCCGCGCCTGCGAACCTGGTCGCCGGTATCGGCCCTGGTGCCGCCCAGGCCTGGCGTTGGCTCGCCGCCCAAGGCGATGACAAGGCCCGCGCCATCTCCGTAGGTTTCACCTTGGAGCAACCCGGCTGCCAGCCCTTGCCCCAAGCGGCCGCCCACGGGCACTGGAGCGTGGCCTGGAACGACAACCCCGACGATGCCAGCGCAGCCTTCGTGCGCAACCAGGCCAACGCCGAAACCAGCATCAGCGACTATGACATCCACCTGCCTCAGGTACTCAAGGCGCAACTGACCCAGGCCCTGGTGGGCAACAATGGCAATGGTCTGAACATCCCGGTGGTCGAGGTTCCGGCCGGGCAGACCACCGACACGGTGACCCTATTCCTCTCCGGTGACGGCGGTTGGCGTGACCTGGACCGCGACGTGGCCGGGGAAATGGCCAAGCTCGGCTACCCGGTGGTCGGTATCGACACCCTGCGCTACTACTGGCAGCACAAGAGCCCGGAACAGAGTGCCGCGGACCTTTCGGAGCTGATGCAGCACTACCGCCAGAAGTGGGGGACCAAACGCTTCGTGCTCACCGGCTATTCCTTCGGTGCCGATGTCCTTCCGGCGATCTACAACCGCTTGCCGGACGAAGACAAGCGACGGGTCGATGCGGTGATCCTGCTGGCGTTCGCCCGCAGTGGCAGTTTCGAGATCGAGGTCGAGGGCTGGCTGGGCAAGGAAGGCCAGGAAGCGCCAACCGGGCCGGAGATGGCCAGGCTGCCGGCTTCCAAGGTGGTGTGTGTGTATGGCGTCGAGGAAGCCGACGAGAGTGGTTGCACGGACAAGACCGCCGTCGGCGAACATCTGAAGCTTCCAGGCGGCCACCACTTCGACGAGAACTACCCGGCCCTGGCCAAGCGCCTCATCGGCGAGATCGAGACCCGCCAGGGCAAGGCCAGCGTGGCAGAGCAGAACTGAAACGCAGGAATGGCCTTGCGAGGGCTGCTTGGCAGCCCTTTCGCGGCACAAGGCCGCTCCTACACGATCGCGTCGGGCGCTATATCGAGGTAGGTAGAAGCGGCCTTGTGCCGCGAAAGGGCCGCGCAGCGGCCCCGAAAATCGGCCGCGCAAGGCTACTGCTACCAAACAACGGTTCAGATCTCCACTTGCGTCCCCAGCTCGATCACGCGGTTCAACGGCAGGTTGAAGAACCGCAGGTTGCCGTTGGCATTCTTGAGCAGGAAGGCGAACAGGTTGCCACGCCAGCGCGCCATGCCTTCGAGCCGCGAAGCGATCACCGTCTCGCGGCTGAGGAAGTAGGTGGTGCGCATCGGGCTGAAATCCAGCGCATCCAGGTGACACAAACGCAATGCCGCCGGCACGTCAGGCTCATCCATGAAGCCGAAGTGCAGCAGCACCCTGAAGAACCCGTCGCCATAGGCCTCCACCTCGAAGCGTTCATGCTCCGGCACCCGCGGGCGGTCTTCACTGACCACTGTCAGCAGCACGACCTGGCTGTGCAGCACTTGGTTGTGCAACAGGTTGTGCAATAGCGCATGGGGTACGGCATCCGAGCGTGCGGTCAGAAATACCGCGGTGCCCTCCACCCGGTGCGGCGGCTGCGCACGGATACTGCTGATGAACAGCGGTAGCGGCAGCGCCGCGTCATCGATGCGCTCCACGAGGATCTGCTTGCCACGCTTCCAGGTGCTCATCAGCACGAACAACACGATCGCCGCAAGCACCGGGAACGCGCCACCCTGCACGACTTTGGGCAGGTTGGCCGCGAAGAACAGCCCGTCGACCAGCAAGAAGCCCAGCAGCACCGGCACCGCCAGCACCGGTGGCCACTTCCATAGCAGTAACATCACCACCGACACCAGCACTGTGGTCATCAGCATGGTACCGGTCACCGCCACACCATAGGCTGCCGCCAACGCGCTGGAAGACTCGAAACCGATCACCAGCAGCACCACGCCGACCATCAAGGCCCAGTTCACCGCACCGATGTAGATTTGCCCCTGCTCGTCGCTGGAGGTGTGCTGGATCTGCATGCGCGGCACATAGCCCAGCTGGATGGCCTGCCGGGTCAAGGAGAAGGCACCGGAGATCACTGCCTGGGACGCGATCACCGTGGCCAGCGTGGCCAAGCCTACCAAGGGCAGCAAGGCCCAGCTGGGCGCCAGCAGGTAGAACGGGTTGCGTGCCGCAGCCGGGTCCTGCAGCAACATGGCGCCCTGGCCGAAGTAGTTGAGCACCAGCGCTGGCAGCACCAGGGCGAACCAGGCCCGGGCAATGGGCTTGCGACCGAAGTGGCCCATGTCCGCATACAGCGCCTCGGCCCCGGTCAGGGCCAATACCACCGCGCCCAGGATCGCCACCCCCACGCCCGGGTGGACGATGAAGAAACGCACCGCCCACGCCGGGTTGAGGGCCTTGAGCACCTCGGGACTCTGCAGGATGCCATGCACGCCCAACGCCGCCAGCACCAGGAACCAAGCGACCATCACCGGCCCAAACAGGATTCCGATCTTCGCCGTGCCGTGCTTTTGCACCAGGAACAAGGCCACCAGGATCACCACGGCAATGGGCACTACCCAGTGGTCGATGCCGTCGAACGCCAGCCCCATGCCCTCCACCGCGGACAGCACCGACACCGCCGGGGTGATCATGCTGTCGCCATAGAACAACGAGGCACCGATCAACCCGCAGCCGACCATGACCATGCGCAGCCTCGGATAGGGCGCCACGGCACGCCGGGCCAGGGCGGTCAGCGCCATGGTGCCGCCCTCGCCCTGGTTGTCGGCACGCAGGATGAAGATCACATACTTGACCGACACCACCCACACCAACGACCAGAAGATCAGCGCCAGGATCCCCAGCACACCATCATGGTTGACCGTGACACCATAGCCGCCGGTGAACACTTCCTTGAGGGTATACAACGGGCTGGTGCCGATGTCGCCATACACCACCCCTACCGCTGCCACCAGCAGGCTCAGCGGCCGGGCCGCTCCCTGCCCACCTTCGGCGTGACTGCTTGCCTGAACCATCGACCACTCCCGCAGACGGCCTTGCAGGCCGATAGAATTCACACCCGCGCCAAGGTGTCACGCCTGCCCCGGCACAATGGCGCGAAGCATAGCTCAGCGTTCGTCGCTTTTCTGCTGGTCAAGCGTCCTTGTGCTCGCTAGAATTGCGCACTTTTTGATCAGAGGCGCCAAAAGCGCCCGTCAGGATCGCCCCCTTCAATTCCGGCCGGGCGAGCCGTATTCAATACCGAGGTTAGTCATGTCCACCACTCCCGCCACGCCGAAGGTCGGCTTTGTTTCCCTGGGCTGTCCGAAAGCTCTGGTCGATTCCGAGCGCATCCTGACCCAGCTGCGCATGGAAGGCTACGAAGTCGTGCCCACCTACGAGGACGCCGACGTAGTGGTGGTCAATACCTGCGGCTTCATCGACAGCGCCAAGGCCGAGTCGCTGGAAGTGATCGGCGAGGCGATCAAGGAAAACGGCAAGGTCATCGTCACCGGTTGCATGGGCGTCGAGGAAGGCAACATCCGCGACGTGCACCCGAGCGTGCTTTCGGTCAGCGGCCCGCAGCAGTACGAGCAGGTGGTCAACGCCGTGCATGAGGTGGTGCCTCCGCGCCAGGACCACAACCCACTGATCGACCTGGTACCGCCCCAGGGCGTCAAGCTGACCCCACGCCACTACGCCTATCTGAAGATTTCCGAAGGCTGCAACCATAGCTGCAGCTTCTGCATCATCCCGTCCATGCGCGGCAAGCTGGTCAGCCGCCCGGTGGGCGAGGTACTGAGCGAGGCCGAGCGCCTGGTCAAGGCCGGGGTCAAGGAAATCCTGGTGATCTCCCAGGACACCAGCGCCTACGGCGTGGACGTCAAGTACAAGACCGACTTCTGGAACGGTCGCCCGGTCAAGACCCGCATGCTCGAGTTGTGCGAAGCCCTGAGCAGCCTGGGTGCCTGGGTGCGTCTGCACTACGTCTACCCGTACCCGAACGTCGACGACGTGATCCCGCTGATGGCTGCCGGCAAGATCCTGCCGTACCTGGACATCCCCTTCCAACACGCCAGCCCCAAGGTCCTCAAGGCCATGAAGCGCCCGGCCTTCGAAGACCGCACCCTGGCTCGCATCAAGCGCTGGCGCGAGCAGTGCCCTGAGCTGGTCATCCGTTCGACCTTCATTGTCGGCTTCCCGGGCGAGACCGAAGAAGATTTCCAGTACCTGCTCGACTGGCTGACCGAAGCCCAGCTCGACCGCGTCGGCTGCTTCCAGTATTCGCCTGTCGAAGGCGCCCCGGCCAACGACCTGGGCCTGGACGAAGTACCGGACGACGTCAAGCAGTCGCGCTGGGACCGCTTCATGGCGCACCAGCAGGCGATCAGTGCCGCACGCTTGCAGCTGCGTATCGGCAAGGAGATCGACGTGCTGATCGACGAAGTCGAGGAACAGGGCTCGGTCGGCCGCAGCTTCTTCGACGCGCCGGAAATCGACGGTAGCGTGTTCATCGACGGCGACCACGGCTTCAAGCCGGGCGACAAGGTACGCTGCCGCATCGTCGATGCCGACGAGTACGACATGTGGGCCGAGCCTGTCTGAGGTTTTCTGCCAGCCACTTAAGATCGTCGGGGCCGCTTTTCGGCCCTTTCGCGGCACAAGGCCGCTCCAGGGTTTGCGCGAACCTGAGCGGCCTTGTGCCACGATGGGCTGCGCAGCAGCCCCAGGCAGGCAAAACCGCTCTCACTGGCAGGGTATTTTTTAGCATCTATGTTTTCCTCTATGCCCCACGAGGAAAGCCCAATGTCATCGTCCCTGACGCTGCAAACCCCACACGTAAGCGACTACCCGGAGCTGGTCCGGATCTGGGAAGCGTCGGTGCGTGCCACCCATGATTTCCTGCCGGACGCCTATATCGTGCTGCTGCGCGAATACGTGCTGCGCCAGTACCTCGACGCCGTCATGCTGGTCTGCTGCAAAGACACCGCCAAGCGCATCCGCGGCTTCGCGGGCGTGGCCAACGGGCGGCTGGACATGCTGTTCGTGGACCCTGAGTTCATCGGCCAGGGTATCGGCAAACGCCTGCTGCGCTATGCCGTCGATGAACTGAACGCCGAGCGCCTGGACGTCAACGAACAAAACCCCAAGGCCCTGGGCTTCTACCTGCATGAGGGCTTCGAAGTCAGTGGCCGCTCGGAAACCGATGGCCTGGGCCAACCCTACCCCCTGCTGCACATGAGGCTGATTCCTACGAAACCTTGAGATTGGGGCGAAGGATGCCGTACACCTCCCCTGAAATGGCGTAAATGGCGTAGATTCCCAGCCCCAATGTCGCCTGGGCAGGTACAATGTCGGCTTCCCCTGCCCTTATGCGAATCGCTTTCATGTCTGAACCCGTGCGCCTGTCCAAACGCCTCATCGAGCAACTCGGCTGCTCCCGCCGGGAGGCCGAGCTGTTTATCGAGGGCGGCTGGGTCACGGTGGATGGCGTGGTGGTCGAACAACCCCAGTACAAAGTCTCAGCCGAACAGGTCGCCCTGCTGCCCGGTGCCCGTGCCGAGCAATTGCCGCCTGTCACCCTGCTGCTCAACCATCTGACCGGCCAGGACGCCGAGACGGGCCGGACCAGCATGACCATGGCCACCCTCAGCGAAGCCCACCCGCCAGCGGTGCGCCCGCTGCACGGGCATTTCGCCAGGCTGTCCTGCATCGCGCCCCTGGAGCCCGGCGCCAGCGGGCTGCAGCTCTATACCCAGGATTGGCGGGTAACGCGCAAGGTCGAGGCGGACCTGCATCGCCTGGAGCAGGAATATATCGTCCAGGTCGAAGGCCAGGCGCCTGCAGAAGCCTTGCAACGCCTGGCCCGGGGTATCACCCATAGCGGTCAGGAGCTGCCCAAGGCCAAGGCCAGCTGGCAGAACGAAAACCACCTGCGCCTGGCCCTGAAGAACCCACGCCCCGGGCAGATCGGCGCCCTCTGCGCCAGCCTCGGCCTGAAGGTGCTGGGCATGCGCCGTATCCGCCTGGGCGGCGTGTCCATGGGCAAGCTGCCTACCGGCCAATGGCGCTACCTGGCTGTCAACGAACGCTTCTAGCATTACCGCCACGCCATGGTCTGCGTGGCGCTTGAACAGGATCTGTCACATGAACCACAACGATGTCCTGCGTAGCCTGCGCTACATGCTCAAGGTGAACGACGCCAAAATGGCCGAGATCATCGGGCTGTCCGGCCTCGAGGTACACCCGCTGGTACTGGCCACCTACCTGAAGAAAGAGGACGAAGCCGGCTTCGTGCGCTGCCCTGAACGGGTCATGGCGCACTTTCTCGATGGCCTGGTGATCCATCGCCGCGGCCGCGACGACAGCCGTGCACCGCAACCGATCGAAGTGCCGGTGAGCAACAACACCATCCTCAAGAAACTGCGCGTAGCCTTCGAGCTCAAGGAAGAAGACCTGCACGTGATTCTCAAGTCGGTGAACTTCCCGGTGTCCAAGCCAGAGCTGAGCGCCCTGTTCCGTAAGGTCGGGCACGACAACTACCGCCCTTGCGGCGACCAGTTGCTGCGCAACTTCCTCAAGGGCCTGACCCTGCGCGTGCGTGGCTGAGTGACCATGCAGCATACGGTTTCACCGGTCGGTATCGTCCGCTCCTGCTTCAAGGAGAAATTCGCCATCCCGCGTCAACCGCAGTTGGCGCCAGCGGCGCGTGGCGTGCTGGAACTGTTGCCGCCGTTCGACCAGGGCGATGCGGTGGCCGGGCTCGAGCAGGTCAGCCATGTCTGGCTGCTGTTCCTGTTCCACCAAGCCCTGGAAGACAAACCGCGCCTTAAGGTCCGCCCGCCGCGCCTGGGCGGCAACAAGAGCATGGGCGTGTTCGCCACACGTGCGACCCATAGGCCCAATGGCATCGGCCAATCGGTGGTGCGCCTGGAAGGCGTGGAACCGGGGCGCCTGCTGCTGTCGGGCATCGACCTGCTCGATGGCACGCCGGTGCTGGATATCAAGCCCTATGTGCCGTACGCCGACCGTATCGACGGCGCCATCAACCAGATGGCCAGCGATGCACCTGAGGCGATTGCCGTAAGCTGGAGTGAAAGCGCCCTGCCCCAGGCCCATGCCCATGCCGTGCGCCTGGGGGAGCCCTTGGTAGAGCTGATCGAGCAGTGCCTGGCGCAGGACCCGCGACCGGCGTACCAGGTGCCGCCGGCGGAGCGGATGTATGGGGTGAAGTTCTGGGACGTGCAGGTACGCTGGCACTACCCACAGCCTGACGAGATTCGCGTATTGGAAGTGGTGCAAGACCTTTGATTGGCGGCACAGGCACCGTATTGCTTTGCCTCGTGGGAGCGGGCCTGCCTCGCGATTGGGCCGACGAACCATTCCTCAGGCAATAAAAAACGCAGGTCGAGACCGAATGCCTGTCAGTTAAGGCCCCATCGCCGGCAAGCCGGCTCCCACCTGTCCTGCGCTGCTGTTGTAGGCACCGCGGAACCTGTGGGAGCCGGCTTGCCGGCGATGGGCTGCGAAGCAGCCCCAAATAGGCTTAACTGACTGGCGTAGGTCGAGGCCTGCGTTTTTTCTATGACGTGCCGCTTACTTCTCGACGAAGGCACGCTCGATCAAGTAATCGCCCGGCTCGCGCATGCGCGGGGAGATCTTCAGGCCGAAGCTGTCCAGGACCTCGGCGGTCTCGTCGAGCATGCTCGGGCTGCCGCAGATCATGGCGCGGTCGTCCTGCGGGTTGATCGGCGGCAGGCCGATGTCGCTGAACAGCTTGCCGCTGCGCATCAGGTCGGTCAGGCGGCCCTGGTTCTCGAACGGCTCACGGGTCACGGTCGGGTAGTAGATCAGCTTTTCACGTACCGCATCGCCGAAGAACTCGTTCTGCGGCAGGTGCTCGGTGATGAATTCGCGGTAGGCCACTTCGTTGACGTAGCGTACACCGTGAACCAGGATCACCTTCTCGAAGCGCTCGTAGGTTTCCGGGTCCTGGATGACGCTCATGAACGGCGCCAGGCCAGTGCCCGTGCTGAGCAGGTACAGGTGCTTGCCCGGGTTCAGGTCGTCGAGGACCAGCGTACCGGTAGGCTTCTTGCTGATGATGATCTCATCGCCTTCCTTCAGGTGCTGCAGCTGGGAGGTCAACGGGCCATCCGGCACCTTGATGCTGAAGAACTCCAGGTGCTCTTCCCAGTTCGGCGAAGCGATCGAGTAGGCGCGCATGAGCGGACGGCCATTGTCCTGCTGCAGGCCGATCATCACGAACTGACCGTTCTCGAAGCGCAGGCCCGGGTCACGGGTGCACTTGAAGCTGAACAGGGTGTCGTTCCAGTGGTGCACACTGAGGACACGTTCGTGGTTCATGTTGCTCATCTATGGGGGCTCCTGAAGAAAGACGCAGCGCGGACCAAGCGCACTATTGCGCGATATTTTAGGGGCAGCGACAATATCTGTTAAATGGATTATCAAGATATGTCTTATCGGTTATATAGATATGCGATTCACGCTTCGTCAGCTACAAGTCTTTGTCGCCGTCGCCCAGCACCAGAGCGTGTCACGGGCGGCGAGCGTCCTGGCATTGTCGCAATCGGCTGCCAGTACCTCGATCACTGAACTGGAGCGTCAATCCAGCTGCCAGCTGTTCGACCGCGCCGGCAAACGGTTGAGCCTCAATGCCCTGGGCCACCAGTTGTTGCCCCAGGCCGTGGCCCTGCTCGACCAGGCCAAGGAAATCGAAGACCTGCTCAACGGCAAGACCGGTTTCGGCTCATTGGCGGTCGGTGCCACCCTGACCATCGGCAACTATCTGGCCACCTTGCTCATCGGCAGCTTCATGCAGGGCCACCCCGAGAGCCAGGTCAAGCTCCATGTGCAGAACACCGTACATATCGTGCAGCAGGTGGCCCACTATGAAATTGACCTGGGTCTAATCGAAGGCGACTGCAGCCACCCGGACATCGAGGTGCAGCCATGGGTGGAAGATGAACTGGTAGTGTTCTGTGCGCCGCAGCATCCTTTGGCCAAGGCCGGCCGGGCGGACGTGGAAACACTGTCCCACGAAGCCTGGATCTTGCGCGAACAAGGCTCCGGCACCCGCCTGACCTTCGACCAAGCCATGCGCCACCATCGTGCCAACCTGAACATCCGCCTGGAGCTGGAACACACCGAGGCGATCAAGCGCGCCGTGGAGTCGGGCCTGGGCATCGGCTGCATCTCGCGTCTGGCTCTGCGCGATGCGTTCCGCCGTGGCAGCCTGGTGCCGGTGGAAACCCCGCAACTGGACCTGTCGCGGCAGTTCTATTTCATCTGGCACAAGCAGAAGTACCAGACTTCTGCCATGCGAGAGTTTCTCGAATTGTGCCGCAGCTTCACCGCCGGCGTCAGCCGCAGCGACGAGATCGTCCTGCCGCCGATCGCCTGATCAGAGCAGGATCACGCCCCACACCAGCGCCACCATGGTCATGGCGACCAACTGGGCGGCGCTGCCCATGTCCTTGGCGTTCTTCGACAAGGGGTGACGCTCCAGAGAGATTCGGTCGATGGCCGCCTCCACCGCCGAGTTGAGCAGTTCGACGATCAACCCCAGCAGGCAGACGGCGATGAGGATCGCCCGCTCCACACGGGTGACCGGCAGCCAGAACGCCAGGGGAATCAGCACCAGGTTGGCGATCACCAGTTGACGGAACGCGGCCTCGCCCTTGAAGGCGGCACGCAGGCCGTCCAACGAATAGCCGGCGGCGTTGAAGATACGTTTGAGGCCGGTTTGGCCCTTGAATGGCGACATGGGAGTCACTTCACCGGTAAAGGGCCGGCAGATTAGTCCAACCCGAGTCAAAAAAGCGTGAACGGACGGGGACTTAGCTGCTCGCAACCGATTCCAGTTGTTGCAGCAGCAAGGCCGCCTGGGTGCGGGTACGCACTCCGAGCTTGCGGAAGATCGCCGTCACGTGGGCCTTGATGGTCGCCTCCGAGACATTCAGCTCATAGGCGATCTGCTTGTTCAGCAAACCTTCGCAGACCATCGTCAACACCCGGAACTGCTGCGGCGTGAGGCTCGCCAGGCCTTCGCTGGCGGCCTTGGCTTCGGCCGAGACATCGACCTTCTCGAACGCCTGGGGCGGCCACCAGACCTCACCGTCGAGCACTTTCTGCACTGCATCCTGGATGACGTCCAGGTTGCTGGATTTCGGAATGAAGCCACTGGCGCCGAACTCGCGGGACTTGACCACCACGGCCGCTTCTTCCTGGGCCGACACCATCACCACCGGGATCTGCGGGTACTGCCCACGCAGCAGGACCAGGCCGGAGAACCCATAGGCACCGGGCATGTTCAGGTCCAGCAGGACCAGGTCCCAATCTGCCTTTTCGGTCAGGCGGGTTTCCAGTTCGGCGATGCTCGCCACCTCGACCAGGCGCACGTCGGGCCCCAGGCCGAGGGTAACGGCCTGGCGCAGGGCGCTGCGGAACAGTGGGTGGTCATCGGCAATCAGGATTTCGTATGTGGCCATCGATCTATGGATCCTGTTCTGTGCCAGGCGCTAGAGGGGTGGAGGAAGCACCTGGCAGGCAACTCAAGGCGCGAACGGCAGGGCCGCCGGCCGGTAAGGCACGGCGAAGTCCGGGGTAACAGCATCTTCGTCGTGCCCGAATCGGCGCCAAGAATGCCGAGCACGCTCCGGGTGGTCAAGCCAATCGCCCGGTCGTCCCCGCCTTCCTGGCTGCCAGCCCGGACATTATGAACCAATCCGGCGCACCTGCCCCTTGGACTATAGGAAGGTATGCAAGCGCTGGTGGGTATCGTCCTGCAAGTCCAGCGGCAGGTGCCGCTTGGCACTGAGGTAGTGCAGGCTGAAGACATCCAGGTAGGCATCCAGGGCCCGGGAGGCCTGCTGATCGCCGGCCAGCTCCAGGCACATGGCGGCAACCTCGGCCGTGCAGAAATGGTCGTCACGCTTGGAACGACGCAGGCGATAGCGCGACATCTGCTCGGCCTGCAGGCTCAGCACCGGGAAGCGGTCAAGGTACGGGCTCTTGCGGAACATCTTGCGGGCTTCGGTCCAGGTCGCATCGAGCAGGATGAACAGCGGCCGCTTGCCAGGCTCGCGTACCACGTCGCTGACCACCCGCTCCGGCGCCACGAACTCGCCCGGGAAAACGATATAGGGCTGCCACTGGGGGTCATCGAGCAACGCCAAAAGGCGCGGGTCGACCTCGGTGCGCTGCCAGCCGAACGCTGCGGTATCTTCGACCAGGTCGGCAATCAGCCAGCCGGTGTTGGTCGGCTTCAGCGGCTCGGTATCGTGCATTAGCAGGCACACCCCGGCCTCGGCTTGCACCTTGGGTTTGAGGGCGCACAGGCAATGGCTGGCGATCACCCGGCAATCCGGGCAGCGCAGCGCGCGCGAGCCACGGGCAATGAAAGGTTTGTTGCTGCGGGCCAGGCGCTCGGCGCGCAAGCGCGCTACCGCGTGGCTCATGGCTGCAAGCCTCTGGAGAGATAAGGAACGGACACTGCGACAACTCGGCGAGAAACGAGCCGCCAGTCTACCAGAGGCGGCGTCATTTGCCGTGCAGGCGGCGAGACGCCTCCTTTATAATCACGCTTTTGCGACCTGGGATCCCCATCGATGCGGGGGCCACGGAACGCCGCTCGCCGGCGCAGGTCAAAGTGCCAGTCATCGAACCAGGAGAGATTCATGCTGCGTTTTACCATCCCGGCCTTGAGCCTGTTGCTCGCCCTGCCCCTGGCGGCCCAGGCAGCCTCCAAGCAGGAATACGAGCTCAACCAGATGCTGGAGAAGGTCGCCAAGGAAAGCAGCGTCGGCACGCCCCGCGCCATCAACGAAGATATTCTCGACCAGGGCTACACCGTCGAGAAAGGCAAGGCACTGGTCAACCACCTGAGCGTGCGTGAGAGCCATGCCGAGCGAATGCGCGCCAACCCGGAGCAAGTGCGCAGCCAGCTGGGTGACAGCGTTTGCCGTAACAACGGCTACCGTCAGCTGATGTCCAAGGGCGCCGTACTGGTCTACCGGTTCACCGTGTACAAGACCAACCAGCCGATCATGGATCAGGCGTTCAATAACGCCAGTTGCGTAGCAGGCAACAAGAAGAAGTAATCAGGCCACCCGGCCGTTGTCATTGGCGCGCCGCTGCTCTTCGTCGGCGCGCAGCTCTGCCAGCAGGGCCTGGAAGTAGCGCGACTGCCGCTCGCCGTCGCCCAACCTACGCAGGCACTCCGCTTCAAGGCTCAGGTGGTTGGCCTGAGCTGCCCGCTCCAACAGCAGGTACAGCTGCCTGTCCACCTCGATCACCAACCGATGCATACCGCAACCTCCTGCATCGAGACGCCGCGCCTCCAGTTAACCAGAGCTTCGCAAGGCTTGGATCCGATCCGACGAGTGGAAATTCGTTCGTTCTGTTTCGCCTGTTTGCGTGCCCTTCGCCCGGCCTGGTCACCCGAGGCGGCACGTTCGTGCGCCAGGGTCTAGATTGATAGCACCCCCCGTGTATTTCCGGCAAACCGAGGAGAATGCCGAAGGCACGGTATTTGCGGTCCAAAAATAGAACGACAACGTGATGGATTTGCCACTGCACCACGGCCTTGAAGGCCTACTGCAATGCTCGGTGTGCACACTCGAGCTAGAGCAGCCAGCGACACACGCAGTGTCGCGGCCGGGATACGCCATCGACCCGGTCAGAGGTTCTGCTGCAGAAGGAGACGTTGAATGCCTTACCAACCGAATGAACTCTTGTTCAATCACTTCAGGGACAACGGTATCGACCTGAGCAAGATTGACGAACAGCTGCAACTGGTCGCCCCCGGCAGCCCCAACCTGCCGCTGTACCGCGACATGATGTTGACCATCCTGCGTATGGCCCAAGACGACACCAACCGCTGGAATGCCAAGATCACCTTGCAAGCCCTGCGCGAACTGGACCATTCCTTCCGCACCCTGGAACGCTACAAGGGGCGGCGCAAGGTCACGGTGTTCGGCTCGGCGCGTACGCCGCTGGAGCATCCCATGTATGCCCTGGCCCGAGAACTGGGGGCGACCCTGGCCCGCTCGGACCTGATGGTCATCACCGGGGCCGGCGGCGGTATCATGGCTGCCGCCCATGAAGGCGCTGGCACGGAGCACAGCCTGGGCTTCAATATCACGCTGCCTTTCGAGCAGCATGCCAATGCCACGGTGGACGGCACGGAGAAGCTGCTGTCGTTCCACTTCTTCATCCGCAAGCTGTTCTTCGTCAAGGAAGCCGACGCGCTGGTCCTGTGCCCGGGCGGCTTCGGCACCCTCGATGAAGCGCTGGAAGTTCTCACTTTGATCCAGACCGGCAAGAGCCCGCTGGTGCCCGTGGTGCTGCTGGACTCGCCCGGCGGTAGCTTCTGGCGCGACGCCCTGGCGTTCATCAGCCGGCAACTGGAAGAAAACCGCTACATCCTGCCCAGCGACCTGAAACTGCTACGCCTGGTGCATAGCGCCGACGAAGCCGTCGAGGAGATCAACCAGTTCTACAGCAACTACCACTCCAGCCGCTGGCTGAAAAACCAGTTCGTCATCCGCATGCACCACCCGTTAAGCGACGCAGCGCTCTATGACATCCAGGAGGGGTTCGCCGACCTGCGCCTGAGCGGCAAATACCACCAACAACCTGATAGCGGGCTTGAACATGAGGTAGGCAATTTCAGCCATCTCACACGGCTGACCTTCGCCTTCAACGGTCGAGACCAAGGCCGCTTGCGCGAGCTGGTGGACTTCATCAACCTACCGGAAAACTGGGCCAAGCCGCAGCCGATGCATACCACCCAACGGGCGCGGGAGGCCTTGAAGGTCGATTGAAGAAGGGATTGCCTTGAGGGGTATGTACCGGCTCTCACCGGTCCTGCGCTGTTTTCAGAAACACCGTCATACCTGTGGGCGCTGGCTTGTCAGCGATAGGGCCGGGGCAAGCAACTCAAGAGCATTGCTCCGACCCGCTCCTGTGTGAGAATGCTCAGTCGTCCAGATCCCGGCCACTGAGCAGCCGACCGATCAGTTCCAGGGGGAAACCACGGTAGGCCAGGAATCGGGTTTGCTGGGCTCGGCTACGGGGATCATGGGGGCGTTGCCCGGCGAACTTGCGTTGCCAGACATCCTGCAACCGGGCCGCCCAGTCCACCCCGCTGTCACGCAGGGCCTGGTCGATATCACCACGGTTCAGGCCACGCTGGCCAAGCTCTTCGCGAATACGCGCGGGGCCATAGCCGGCATTGGAACGGTAGGAGATGAAATTCTCGAGATAGCGGGCCTCACTGAGCAGCCCTTCTTCGGCAAGCCGATCGAGCGCGGGCTCGATCAGCTCATCCGGTGCACCGCGCTGACGCAGTTTTCGCGTCAGCTCGACACGACCATGCTCGCGGCGTGCGAGCAGGTCCATGGCTGTCCGTCGGACGGCGACGGGGGTGTCGAGTACGACGGACATAGGGCCAATCAATAACCAGCGTCGGCGTCAGCCATGTCGTCGGCATCGGCCTCGGCGGCAGCAGCCTTGCCTGCAGCAGCGACGGCACCAGCGTTGAGCAGCTTCTCGCGGATCTGCTTCTCGATCTCGGCGCCCACGGCTGGGTTCTCTTGCAGGAACTTGGCGGCGTTCGCCTTGCCCTGGCCGATCTTGTTGCCTTGGTAGCTGTACCAGGCACCGGACTTCTCCACCAGGCCTTGGGCCACGCCCAGGTCGATGATCTCGCCGTTGCGGTAGATGCCCTTGCCGTAGAGGATCTGGAACTCGGCCTGGCGGAACGGTGGCGAGACCTTGTTCTTGACGATCTTGACGCGGGTTTCGCTGCCCACGACTTCGTCGCCTTCCTTGACCGCGCCGGTACGGCGGATGTCCAGGCGCACAGAGGCGTAGAACTTCAAGGCGTTACCACCGGTGGTGGTTTCCGGGCTGCCGAACATCACGCCGATCTTCATACGGATCTGGTTGATGAAGATGACCAGGCAGTTGGCGTTCTTGATGTTACCGGTGATCTTGCGCAGCGCCTGGGACATCAGACGAGCCTGCAAGCCTACGTGCATATCGCCCATCTCGCCTTCGATCTCGGCCTTGGGCACCAGGGCCGCCACGGAGTCGACGATGATCACGTCGACGGCGTTGGAGCGCACCAGCATGTCGGTGATTTCCAGGGCCTGTTCACCGGTATCCGGCTGGGAAACCAGCAGGTCGTCGACATTGACGCCCAGCTTGCCGGCATATTCGGGGTCGAGGGCGTGTTCGGCGTCGACGAAGGCGCAGGTGGCGCCGTTCTTCTGAGCTTCGGCAATGACCGACAGGGTCAGCGTGGTCTTACCCGAGGATTCCGGACCGTAGATCTCGACGATACGGCCTTTTGGCAGGCCGCCGATGCCCAGGGCGATGTCCAGGCCCAGGGAGCCGGTGGAGATGGCAGGAATGGCCTGGCGCTCGTGATCGCCCATACGCATGACTGCGCCCTTGCCGAACTGGCGTTCGATTTGACCCAGGGCCGCAGCCAAGGCGCGCTTCTTGTTGTCGTCCATTGAAATCCTCACGTGATCGACTGGCGGCCCTGGGGCCGGGAATACCTGTATAAGTAGCCAGTATTATTCCACAGGGATACGATTCCGCAAACCCCCGCCAGCGATTTACTCCGCACCAAGCTGTAACAAGCCGTCTAACGCGGCGATCACCGTCTGTCGGCGCACCGCTTCGCGGTCGCCGTCGAAGTGCCGGCGCTCACTGGTCACATGGCTGCCGTCGGCCCAGGCCAGCCATACGGTACCCACCGGCTTGGCCGGTGAACCGCCATCCGGCCCGGCCACGCCACTGACTGCCACGGCAAAGCGCGCCCCGCTGGCAGCCTGGGCACCGCGGACCATGGCCTCGACCACTTCCTGGCTGACGGCGCCCACGTTGGCGAACAGCGCTTCGGGCACCCCCAACTGACGGGTCTTCTGGCGATTGGAGTAGGTCACGTAGCCGGCCTCGAACCAGGCCGAACTCCCGGGGATGCGGGTAATGGCCTCGGCGATGCCCCCGCCGGTACAGGATTCAGCGGTAGTCACCTGGGCTTTGAAGCGCCGCAGGTGCTCGCCCAGGCGGGTGGAGAGAACGGTGATCGGGTCCATGGCGCACTCCTTGAAGACTGCGCATTACCCTACCACCCTCGACAACCTAGGCAAGCGTTCAACGTGCCAAGGCGCGTATGTAGGCCTGGCAGGCACGCAAGGCGATCAGTCCCCGGTCGCCGCGGTCGGTGATGGCGATAATTCGTCCAGCATGCGCTGGGTCAAGTCGGGCGTGTACGGGGCCATTATCCAGGCCGCCGGCATCGGCGGAGGAAGGCAGTGCGGCACAGGTGGCGTCACGCTCGACCAGGACCGACAGCCGCAGGTCAGCAGTAGCCAGGCGATCACGCAGGCGAACCTGAGTCTGTCGGGCATCGGAAAGCTCCTTGAAATAGCGTGATTCGTTGTCATGCAGGCGCCGTTCCAGTTGCTGGCGCCCCTCGCGCTCGACCAGCAACTGACGTGTCGCGGTCTCGGCCTGCACCTGCGCCTCGCGGGCCTGGGTTTGGGCCTGCTGCGCCAGCAATCGGCCAAGGCGCCAGCCCTGGACTTGCCAGGCCAGGGTCGCCGACAACAGCATCAGTACCAGGCACAACCCCAGGTGCAGCCGGCTCATGACAACACCTCGCGCGCCCGGGCCCATATCGCCAGGCGGTCCTCCAGGCCATTGAGCCCGCCATTGATATGTCGGGTGATGCGATTGAACTCGCCGCGATCGGCCAGCCCATTGAGCCCACGCGAATGCCAGAACCAGGCTGCCGATTCACAGGCCCAGCGAGGCTGCTCCAGCATCTGCGGCTGCGCCAGCAGCCGCTCGTCACCGAACAGCGCCCGGCTGCATGCCTGGTAGTTGTTGCGCCCGGTGACCTGGATCAGGCCCCGGCCTCGATAACGCTGGCCATCGCCGTCCGCCTCGGGGGTATTGCCCAGGCGCGAGGCCAGGCTGCCGGTGTCATAGCGCGAGAGATAGCGGTCGCTGCCAAGCTCCTTGAGGTAGCGCAGTTGGCCGGACTCATGGCCGACCTGGGCGAGGAAGGCCGCGATACGCTTGGGGTGGTCGATTTCCCAGCGGGCCATGGCGTCGTTCAGTGGTTGTACAAAAATGCCGGCGCGCTGGCCGGCAAGAGGGTAGATAGCTTCAATCTGTCGCTCCGTGAGCATGCTGTATCTCCTGAAAGAGGGTCGACGGCGCCCGCCGCAGGGCCCGGTCAGGCCTTGCTGTCGAGGGTTCGCCGCGGCGCGTTGCCCTTGGCCCTGGCCTTGCCTTGTCGACCACCGTTGCACTGCACCGTGGTACGCCACCCCGCGTTCGTGAATACCTGCTCGACAGACTCGATCAGGTACGTACCGTCGAGCCCCGAGAGAAAGCCATGCAGTCGCACCGGCCGCTCGGCGAACAGGTCGGTACGCCCCGGCATGTCCAGGCGCACGCTGGCGGTGTCGCGGTTGAAGCTGGCCAGGCGGGCCTTGGCGGCCTGTTCGGCGGCGGCGCGATTGGGGTACAGGTGGCGGTCGGTATAGACCGGCTGCAGGCCATCGGGGGCGTTGTCGTTGGTGAGCTCGACGACATCGAGCTCACCGCTGGCGCCGTTCTGGTGGCGGGTGCGCACGGCCTTGTGGGTGGTCTTGTCGCCCAGCCTGAATTGCCATTGGCTGATGTCTTCGCGGGCAAGGCTCAATGGCGCCAGGGCCTTGCCGGTGGCGCTTTGTCCGCCCTGGCGTGGCAGCACCAGAAGCTGGCCATTGGCAAGTTTGGCGGTGCAATCATATTGGCGTGCCAGGCGTGTGATGAAATTGAAGTCCGACTCGCTGTACTGATCGACTCGGGGGATCTTGCTGGTGACCGGACAGGCGGCCTGCCAGCCGTTACGCGCAGCGATATCGGTGACGATGCGTTGCAGCGTGGCGTCCTCCCAGCTGCCGCTGCGGATGGTCTTGCCGCTGCCTCGCACGTCGCTGGCCTTGCCACGGATGACCAAGGTATCCGGCGGGCCGGCCAACTCCACCTCATCCACGGTGTAACGCCCCAGGCGGGTCAGCGGCCGGCCGGCATGGCCCAGACTGACGTCGATCAGGGCACCACGGGCGGGCAGTGCGATAACACCGTTGCGGGCATCGATGCGCAGCTCGAACTCATCCGACTCCAGGCCCGGTTTGTCGGTGGTGCGCAGTTGCAACAGGCGATCGTTGATCAGTGCGGTGATGTCCTTGCCATCGGCCAGGACAGAGAAGACAGGCTGCATGAGGCGCACTCCTTGGCTCACACGAGGGGTCAATCCCACAGCTGAACGGTCGTGGCCAGCGTCATCGGCAGGTCGGGCAACCGGATCGTCACCCCGGAGCGAAACGGCTGAGCCTCCTCGGCCAGGCCCTGGTTGGCAGCCAGCACCGCCTCGACCGTGCCGTTTAGGTGCCCGTAGTTATGCTGGCAGAGCGTGTCGAGCACATCGCCCTCAGCGGTCTTGCAGGTCTTGGCCATAGCTGACGAACTCCAGTGAAAAGCCTTGTTTGCGTGGAATACCACCGGCCAGCAGGCTGCCCTGCTCTTCCTCGATACTGGTCAGGCACCAGGTGCCCAGCACCTCGCCATAGCCGGTGGTGAGTGAAAGCGGCAGCAACTGCCGACCGATACTGCGTAGCGCCTGCAACTGGCCGAGCCCTCCCTTGAAGGCGGGGAAGATCGCGCCGCGGATGCTGATGGTCTCCTCGCCCAGGCTCACCGCCTGTTGCGCGGTTTCACGACTCAAGCGTTCCTGGCCGGCCCAGCGGAAGCGGGTCTGCCGGCGTAACTGGTCGAAAGCCGCGGTATCGAGGTTGAAGTAGTACGGTGGCGCACCGGCCTTGAGCGGTTGCAGCACCAGCAGGTGGGCGAACGGCGTGACGGCTTGCGCCGTCGGCGTCGCTTCGGGTGCAAGGCCCAGGCTCGACAGGACCGAGCCCACCGTCGCCTGTACCTCGCCTGCCAGCCGCCGTATCGCCCCGTGCGCCTGGTCGACGTGGCCGGCAAAGGCGTCGATTCGATCGCGCACCTCACGTCCAACGCCCACCGCCTGATCGTACTGGCCGATCACGTTTTCGACCCGCGCCTGCGCTGACGAGATCGCCCGCATCGTGCGTTGCAGGCGCGCCCCGATGGCCGGGCCGACCACCGGCAGCCCTTGCAGCTCGCTCACCGCGCCCTGCACATGGCCGATGGCGTCGTCCATGGGGTCAAGCATGGCGTCGACACGTCGCCGCCCGGCCTCACCAGCCCGGACCACCGCATGCAGCCCGGATTGCAGTTGCTCCATGTAGGTCATGATTGCTCCTCAAAGTGCGATATGTGGGGTATCGGCCAATTGCACCGAACGGGCCTGGCGCATCAGCTCTTCCAGTTGCCGACGCGCGATGGCTTCCAGGTGCTGGAGGGTGAGCGGGTCGTCGAGGCGGTTGTTGACCGTGACGGGCATGTTGGCGGTGAAGGTGAACTGCTGGTTATACACAGGGGCCGAGGCAACGGGTGCCGTCGGATTCGGCACGCCGGGATTTTGCGAAGGCGGTTGCTCCCGCCTGATCGACCGAATCACTTCACCAGGCGCGACCTTTCGGTCAGGCGCCCCCTGGCCCGGAACACTGGGTTCGGCAGCCACCTCGCCCTTTACCGTGCTGTCGAACCAGGATTTCCCCAGCCACCCACCCAACTGGCCTCCGACCAAGCCCCCCAAGGCAGCACCGAACGTGGTACCGATAATGGGTACGACAGAACCAATGGCGCCTCCCGCCAGGGTGCCGATCAGCCCTCCCGCAGCCATGCCGTAGCCTTCAGCTTTTTCGCTGCCGGGCTTTTCGCTGGCGAAAGTCTCGAGCGTGCGTTCGGTGGCACTGAGGATCGCAGGCTTTGCCAACGCCTTCATGGCAGCGGCCATACCTCTGGGCTTGGACGGCAGCGGTGAAGACATTGGCTGCGCATCACGCGACGTGGTATCCGAACCAGCGCGAGACGCATCCCGCTCGCGAGCGGTCGGCAAGGACGTTGCAGTGGCGCCTCGCGCCTCCTCTGCCCCACCGAACCAGATCTTGCCCAACCAACCGCCCAGCTGGCTTGCAACCAAGCCCCCCAAGGCCGCTCCGAACGTCGTGCCAACCAAAGGCACCACCGAGCCGACCGCACCGCCCAGCAAAGTGCCGACCAACCCACCTGCGGCGCGTCCATACCCATCGGCCTTTTCGTTACGGGGCCCGTCGCTGGCGAAGGTCTGTAGACTTTGTCTGGCCGCCGCCACGACGGCAGGTTTCACCCATCCATTGACGGCGGCACCTTTCCCCCGGGGCTCGGACGTTGATGCTCCCATGGTTTGCTTGCCCGGCGCACTCGCCATCGTTGCCGGGGACATCGCAACACCTTGGACGCTGGCAGATACGGTATTCGAACCGGCTTGCTGCGAAACCGTGCGAGACTCGCCATCGCCAGCAAACCAGGCCCTGCCGATCCAACCACCGACCGCTTCGCCGAGCAGACCACCAACTGTCGACCCCACAGCCGTGCCAAAGCCTGGAACGACCGATCCGATGGCTCCCCCCACCAACGTCCCCACCAGCCCGCCCGCTACGCTGCCAAGACCTTCGGCCTGTTCAGCGGAGGCTTGGCCATTGGCGACAGTCGTGGGGGCTCTCCTTGTCGCCGCCAAATGAGTGGGCGACCCTGGCCCCTCGACACTTGTGCGTGGGTTGCCATCGGCAATCGATGCCCTCCTATTCGAGGGCTGCTCATGGGGGGTGCCCAACACGGCCGGGCTTTCGCCAGCCTGGGTTGCGCCAATTCTGCTCCTGTCCTGCGCCGAACCTACGCCCGACAGGGGTTTGCCCCGCTCTTCAACCACAGTATGGTCGGCACCCTCGGTGACCGACGCCTCAGGCGTGGGCCCGGCGAACAGTTCATGGGCCGCACCGCCTACCCAGTTGCCAAGCTTCTCGCCGAAAAAACCACCCAACAGGCTGCCATATTCAGCCCCCTTGCCCTTCCCCACTAATCCGCCCAGGGCAGCCCCCAGCAAGGTTCCGCCCAGCTCGCCCACTGCACCGCCGACACTTTCGGCGGCCTCCTTGCCATCCTGGGCACTCCCCAACGCATCCATCGTCTTGAGGATGAAAGCCGCTTCCCCCATTTCGAGCTGGTCGCTCACCGCGGTACGTGCCCGAGTGCGTGCAATGGGCGAAGATCGTTTGACGAGGCGATGTCCCACGTAGGCCGCCCCCACTGCTGCGGTTACACCGGTCGCCACTGCAAGGCCCTTGGTAGAGGCAGAGCCACGGGAGCCGAGCGATGGCGGCTCCGTTTGCCTGCTGCCTGGTGCATGAATCGGCACCGGGCGGCGCGCAGGGTGGTCACTGTTCCCAGGCGACGCCGCTGACGTCGTCTTCTCGACCCTGGGAGGGCTATGCGCGGCTTCCCCAGACTGCCAAGCCAACGCCAGGTAGAGCCGCCGCAATCGCTCGACTTCACCGCCTTCCCTGCGTAGCCTGTCGATATGTGCCTCGTGCTCGTGGGCCTGCGCGTACGATGCCTGATCAGTTTTTTGCAGCTTGTCCTGCTCCAACCCAAGGCGAATCACTTCGTTGATGATTCGCCCCAACCGTAGGCCGTCGGCCTGCCTGCGCAAGCGCTCGAGCCACTGATGGAGCGAGTCGAACGCGGCGCCTACCGGCTTGTCGACGGTGGCGCCAAGCCCGAGCGTGAACACAGGTGTGTTCGCCATAGATTCCTCCTCTCACTCCGAGAGCCACCAGACCATGTCGCTGTACGACATGGTCATGATTTCGCTCGCGGAAAAGTTCAGCTCCTTGGCCAGCCGCCGGGCGGCGGCCTTCTGCCGGGCGGGATCAAAGCTCGTCGTCCTGCACCAGGCGAAAATAGCCGGTCTGCAGGCGGCTGTAGTCCTTGAGTGTCAGACCTTCCAGATCCCTGACGCCGACTTCGGCCAGCGAGGCGAACAGGTTCAGCTCCCGTTGCTCGTCGTCATTGGCACCGCCCGCCTGGGCATTACGGATGTCCCGCACGGTCGGCGCGCGCAGTGACAGGCTGTCGACCTGCATGCCGTTGGCCTCGCTGGGGCGCGACAGGCGCACGGTCACTCGATCAGGATCGAGCGCCAGCCATTGAGGAAGCTTTTTCGCTTGAGCCATCGTCACACCTCCTTACAGGCCAAGAGCCGCACGCTGGGCGGCCAGCTGATCGACACCGTCGATCACCCGGCGCATGCCCAGGGCATCGATTTCATAGACCAGGCGGCCATCGACCTCGAGCTTGTAGTAGGTCAGGGCCACGCTGTGCTTGATCTCGGCCTTGTCGCCGGACTTCCAGTCGCCCATGTCGATTTCCTTGAGCGAACCACGCAGGGTGACGACCACGGGGTTGATCCGGCCCTTGAGACCTTTGAAAGCACCGCGGAAGGTGCCGTTGAAGGCGGAGCCGTCGGCCAGGCCGAAGAACTTCAGTGCTTCGCGGCGCACGCCAGTGGTGGTGAAGGCCGCTTCCTGCTTCTCCATGCCCTGGTCCATTTCGACCGGCATGTCCATGCCGCCGGGGCGGTGCTCCTCCATTTTCAGGGTGAGTTTGGGCAGGGTCAGGCTCGGGACATCGCCCTGGAAGCTCACACCGTCGACGAACAGGTTCAAGTTGGCCAGGGTTTCGGGAATCATTGCCATGTCTTGGGCTCCTTAGGCGGCAGAATCGAGGACTTCGGTCAGCCACTGGTTGGTGACTTCGACGCGGAAGTTGGGGTTTTCGGCAGGCGGTACGTCGGTGAAGCGGATGTTCCAGTACACCTTGCCCTGCTCCAGCTGGCTGGCGGTGTTCAGTTCAGGGTCGGCGTAGACTTCGAAGTTGATGATCGCGCCCTGGTTCTTCAGGTCGCGCATGAAGGCCTGCAGGCCCTCGGTGACGTCCTTGACGTAGGTGGCGGTAATGGCGCGGTCCACGGCCCACTTGTGGCCGTAGAGGATCGCGTCCATGACGATGTCCAACGTGCGCACGCGGGTGACGAAGGCCCATTTCGGGTCGCTCGACAAGGTGCGGTTGCCCCACAGGCGGAAGCCGTCGTCGCGAATGATGGTGGCGATGTTGGCATTGTTCAGCAGGTTGGCGCGGCAGGTGTCGTCACCGTCGAGGAACTCCACCGGGCGGCTGGTGCCAGTGATGCCGACCAATTCCTTGTTCGAGGGCGACGCCCAGAAGCCGTACTCGCTGTCGGTCCAGGCGAACAGGCCGGCGACCCAGGCCGAGCCGGGGGCATCGACGGTGGCTTCGGCGTCGTTGTCCCAATAGCGCACGCCCGGGTCGACCATGAAGGCGCGCTTGGCACCGAAGTTGCCGGCATAGGCGATCGCCGCTTCGTCGGTACTGTTCGGCCCGTCGATGATGGCGATGCCGCGCAGCTTGTCGGCCAGCGCCACCAGGGCTGTGCCCACGGCGTCGGTGGCGCTGTGCTTGGGCGTTACCAACAGGCGCGGCTGGGCGTTGAAACGGCTCTTGCCATCGAGCAGTGCCTGAAGGCCGGTACGCTTGCCATCGTTCTGGACGGTGCCAATGATCGCCGCCGTCTGCTCGGCAGCGTCTTCGATCTTGGCCACGCCGCAGGCGACGATGACCGCCTTGGCGCGGGTATAGATGGCGCGGCAAGCCTTGGTGATCGCCGCATCACTGCCGAATGCCGCGACCGCTTCGCGCTCGCTGGTGATCAGCACCAGGTCGTTGGCCTTGGCAGTGGCGCCAGGGCCTTCGGTGAAGGTATCGACCAGGCCGATGATCGAGGACGACGGCAGGGCAATGCTGCGGGCGCCGGTGTCGACGTTGGTCACGGTGACGCCGTGAAAGAATCCAGTCATGTAGTACTCCAGATGTGAAAAGGCCCTGCAGAGCAGGGCCAGGTGATACAGCAGAAAAGAAAACGCCCCGTCGGTGCGGGGCGTCATTGGATGTATAGATCGATCCAGCTGGGCGGGTCCGGCCGCTGTTGCGGATCAGGGAACGCCTCGTCTACAGGCCAGTCGCGCAAGCTCTGCAGATAGGTCAGCAGCTGCACGAATTGCTCATTGTCGAGTGTGGTCGGGCGCCCCAGGTCTTGCTCGTCTCGGTGGCGGTCTCGCAGCCATTGCCGGGATGTAAGCTGACTGTCACGCCATTGGCGCTCGGCGTCCATCCGCTCCTGAAGCGTCACTACCTTTTCAGCAAAGGCTCCATCCTTGAACAACCAGCCTGGCTGGACCCTCTCTCCACAGGGACGCCATTTAAGATCGGGGTGGTAGCGCCCTTCCGGGTCAAGGTCCGTCGTTTCGATCACGACGCCGTCTTGTACAAGTGCCCACATAGTCATCACCAATGAATAATTACGCAGCCAGGGGCACCATTGCCGCCAGCATTACCCGAGTAGGCACCAGACCCACCGCCGCCCGCATCGGCGGCAGATCCACCGGACGTCGATGCTTGGGTTGAGCGAGGACCCGGTCCGCCCCCCGTACCACCAAAGAGTCCATAGTTTGGAGCGCCGGCCCCTAGCGAAGTGTTGTAATCACCGCCCGCTCCTCGGCCTCCAGAGCCAGGAGCGTTGCCGTTGGGGTTGTTACCACCGCCACCTGCCCCCCCTGTTGCCGATAGATAGGTACCAAAGGAGGACGACCCTCCAGTGCCGCCAGCGTCACCAGCCACCGTAGCGCCTGTACCGCCAGCCCCAACTGTTACCGCGACGCTAGTAACACCGCCCAGACTAACAAGTCGCTGCGAGAGACCGCCACCACCGCCGCCGGCCGACCCAACGCTGTTGGCAGCAGGCGCAAAACCGCCACCACCGCCACCGCCAATAACCGTGACCCAAACCTTTTTAACCCCGGCAGGAACTGTCCAAGTGGATACGCCCACCGCCCTGTAAGCCTGAACGCCTTTGAATGGTCGATCTTGACTCACTGGCAGTTCATCCCAAGCTGACCATTGCTGGCTTGCCGAAAAAGAACGAATCGCGACGCGCACTCCCTCGCCAGAAAGGCCGCTCGTAAGACGCTGGATTAAATGTCCGCTACTGTTAAGCCCTTCGACCGAGAGTGCATAGCGTCTACCACTTGAAAGCCAATCCATAGGTATATTGATTGGATACTGAGCAGTAACGTAGTTGCCCGGAGTCGTGTACCTGTTGAGATCCACCTCCTCAGACAAGATCCCGCGCCCGACACCGTGCCCGCCAACCGTCACCACTCGGCCAACCGTTGGATCAGTGAGACTATCCATTTTCGGGGAATTTGCGCTCGTCCATATCTGAGCCCAAGGGGTCCATTGACTGGAATTCCCAAGACGGCTTCGAATGAAGGTCAACGGCTCTCCGCTCGTAAGCGTGTCCCACAGCTGTGTCGCAGCCACGGTACTAGGCCTGTGAATATGCATTATCTGACCAGACGGTAACGTCTCCCCTGTTATTGGATGTTTTGGCTTTGTTCCTAAAGTGTTTTCACCCACAACGTAAAAGCCGTTGAGTGATACGTCGTCAATGTTTACAACGTTTGCCGATGGGGCGCCGAGGCCAAACAACGCCAGGGCAGCCCGCACGAACGCAGTGGTCGCGATAGATGTGTCATTGTCCGATGCAGCCATCGTGGGCGCCTTCGGATCACCGGTAAAGACTGGGCTGGCAAGTGGGGCCTTGAGGGCCAGCGCATTGGTCATCGTGGTTGCAAAGTTCGGGTCGTTGCCCAACGCTGCCGCCAGTTCGTTCAAGGTATCCAGGGCGCCGGGCGAGGAAGCGACCAGCGCCGCGATGGCCGCCTGTACGAATGCCGTGTTGGCCAACTGAGCGGTATTGGTACCGACCGGCGCCGTCGGTGCCGTCGGCACGCCGGTCAAGGCAGGGTTGGCCAATGGCGCCTTGAGTGCAAGCGCCTGGTCAATCTGTGTCTTGGTGTAGACATCCGTGAGGCCGTAGCCGGCCACCGTGGTCGGGTTGGTCGCCGCAACGACACGGCCGTATTTGTCGACGGTCACGCTACGGTAAGTGTTTTCGGCTACCCCCGTGCGCCCGAACGCCATCTCAAATGCCAGTGCGGTCACGCCCAAGGTGATCGGCGCGTTGGTCAGCAGTTGCCAGGCACTGTCACCGTTGACCGTACCGCGTTCCACCAAGACCAACATGCCAGGCGTCACCTTCGCACTGACATCCGCATCAGTGCAGCGCGTCCAGGCCCCCACTGCGACGGTGTACAGTCCGTTATCCTTGGCCGCCACCTGGTTTTTGACCAGCACCCGCGCCCCTGCGAAAAGCACCACCTCGTCGATAGTCTGCAGGCCACTCAGGGCGATATTGCCCGTGGTCGCGGCTAGCACCGAATGCTTGAAATCCTGCTTGGCCAACTCCTCCGTCACCCATTCCCGAGTGGCCAGCACCACGCTCGGATCGATCTTCAGCTCCACGTTGCTCGAGCTGCTGACGATGAGGTTCATGCGCACCACCTGGGTACGGCCCGAGCCCTGGCTCAACAAAGGTTTGTAGGTCGGTGCGCAATTGGCGACCGCAACCATGTCGCCGTCGGCGTCATACAGCGCGATCTCGCGGATCCAGCGCCCACCGACGTCTGCAGGAATGACCTGCTCGGCAACAATGATCGCGCTGTTCTTGTCGTCCACCTTGAGCTGGTTCAACGGCGCGCGGCGCCACTCATTGATCAGGCTGGCCTGGTTGGCGTTGGGGGTCGGGTCGGTACCGTTGGCGTCCCCCACTCCCATGTGCGTGATTTTCCATGCGATGCCCAAGGCATCTGCATTTGCCTGTTTCGCAGCCCCCACATTGGTGAGGATCGCGTAGAACTGTGAATTCTGGTCAACCATGTGCAATGTCCAAGGTATCGATTGTATGTTCGCGGCCGCCGCGACCGATCGAGCCCATCACGTCGATGTCATGTGGCGCCGGCGGATAGATGTCCAGTTCGTCACCGTCCTGGATCGCGCAGCCAAAGTAGAAGTCGCCACGGCTTTCAAGGCTGATCACCAGGCCCGTCATGTGGCGGCTGACCGGGCGGGCGTCGTCGATCAGCGACGACAATTCGTTGTAGGTCTCTTCGCTGATGCCCGATTCCGACACGCCGACCTTCAGGGCGAAGGTGCCCGGCACCTGGGCAGGCTCGCCTTGCCACCACTCCTGTATTTCGATCAGGTAGCCAAACGGCTCGACCACCCGACGCAAGGCGCCGACGGTGCCCTTGTGGGCATGGACGAAAAAGGCCGAGCGGATCACCGACCGCTTGACGGCGTCGCTCCAGCCATCGTCCCAACGGTCCACGGACCAAGCCCAGGCCAGCTGATGGAGCAAGTGTGCAGGGCAGGCATCTGGGTGATAGAGCAGGCGCAGGTCGACCTTGATATCTTCCTCGCCCGCCACTTCGATGGCCCTTTCCAGCGGTGTGCGATTGAGCGGCAGCAGGCTTTGCATGTCAGGCTCCCTGCTTGATGTCGAAACCAGTGCACCAGGCTGCCTGGGCCTTACTGGGCCGGATATCGGCCCAGTCACTCAGCTCGACCCGACTGACCCCGCCGATATGCAGTTGGGCGTCGATTCCCGAACGCGCGACCTCGACACCCAGGCGCCGACGTGGATTCACCCACGCCTCGAGACGACGCCGGCATTCGACAAGTACCGCTTCCGACTCCGGGCCTTTGTCCGCCATGTACACCACCGCATCGATCCGGTACGGCAATACCTGCGCGCTGCGCACGTTGACCCGGTCAGCCACTGGGCGGATGTCGTCGTCATTGAGGTACACCCTGACCTGCTCCAGCAGCTCGGCGCTGGCCACGCCATTGCCCTCCAGGCTCAGCACCGTGACATCCACCACGGCCGGCGACGGGCTTTCGGCGGTCGCATCCGCGACCAGCCCGGAGGCGTTGCGGGCATGCAGGATGTAGCTGTTGCGCGGGCCTGCGGTGGTGAGGCCCTCATAGACCAGTTGCACCCGCTCGCGCAGGGCTTCATCGGACTCGAGCACCGTTTGGATCGGCGGTACGTGGGTCAGGTCTTCGGCCTGGACCTCCAGGCGTTGCAGGCCTACATTGGCCGCCAGCTGGTCCAGGTCGCTGCCCTGGGCATAGGCCAGCAGCAATGCCTTGGCCGCATCATTGATACGTGCCCGGTTGAGCAGCTTGCGGTAGGCACCAACCTCCAGCAACTTGGTCACCGGGTCGCTTTCCAGGCGAGCGTCCCAGGCCTCGCCCAGGTGGGCGCGGAAGGTGTCCAGGTCGGCCTGGTACAAGGCCTCGTAGTCGAGGTCCTCGAGCAATTGCGGCGCAGGGAGTCTGGACAGGTCGACCTGGCTCATACACTCACCTCCACCAAGGCTTCGTCGCCCAGGTAGCGCCCGCTTAAAGCAAGGTTGACCTGGCCGTCGAGCACCGACAGCACCTTTACCCGCTCCAGTTGCAAGCGTGGCTCCCAGCGCCCGAGCGCACGGGCCACCTCGGCCTGCACGGCGCTCTTCCAGCCTTCGGTGACCGGCAGGTCGATGTAGCGGCGCAGCTGGCTGCCATACTCCGGTCGCATACGGCGGCTGCCCAATGGTGTGGTGAGAATGTCTTCGATGGATTGACGCAGGTGGGCGATGCCGGCCAAAGGCTGGCCGGTACGGCGGTCCATGCCGATCATGGCGTACCTCCTGCCCTGGGGCGCAAGGCCCGTCGATGGGGTCGCATATGCAGTCTCCTGAATCGAGTAGGAGGCGGGCCCTGACCCGCCGTCCTCTCACACCACCGTGCGTACGGTTCCGTACACGGCGGTTCAGGTTATGCGGCTAAGCCTGTTGATCGTATCCAGTATCGAGACCAGTCCGAGTTGATTCCATAGCTTCTTCGGCAGCGCCTGATTCATATGTGGCGCTCCGGAGTTCCACCATGGGCCTCGGCCATTGAAGGCTGATTTGCAGGCCCGTTCCTCGCTTAACCCCAGACGCATCAGGTTGCGCGCCCTCGTAGAGGGCCGCTTCCATTGTCGCCAGATGGCACAGCGAAGTTTGTGCCTGACCCAGCTATCCAACTCTTCAAGCGGCCGCTTGCTCTGGCTGAGCTGGAAGTAACTCGCCCAGCCTCGCAGCACAGGGTTTATCCACTCGATGACGTTTGCCACCTTGCGACCCCGCGCACCGCGTAGCAATTCTCTCAGCCGGTCACGTATGCGGCCTAGGCTCATCATCGCCACACGCAGTCTCGGCTGTATGTGCCGGCTCATTCCATAGCCCAGGTATTCACACTTCCAAGCCCTTGAGACACGGCTCTTCTTTCGATTCACCGTCAGTTTCAGGCGCTGGCTCAAGAAGCGCTCCACACCGTCCATCACTCGCTCGCCAGCACGAGGACTGCGCACATAAATGTTCGCGTCATCGGCATATCGTACGAAGCGATGGCCCCGTCGCTCCAACTCTCGGTCGAGTTCATCGAGCAGGATGTTCGACAGCAGAGGCGAAAGCGGGCCACCTTGCGGCGTCCCTTCCCGCCGTTGGCTAACGACGCCGCCCGACATGACCCCGGCTTCGAGGTAGCGGCGGATGAGCCTGAGCACGCGCTTGTCTTCGATCCGGCGCTCGATACAGGCCATGAGTATGTCGTGGTTGACCCGATCGAAGAACTTCTCCAGATCAAGTTCCACACACCAGCGATGACCTGCCGCCACGTGGGTTCGAGCCATTTCTACAGCCTGATGGGCGCTTCTGCCTGGACGAAAGCCGTAGCTGTAGTCCGAAAACAGCGGATCGAAGATAGGCGTGAGCTGTTGCAGTAGTGCTTGTTGGATCAGGCGATCCACGACGCTGGGAATTCCCAGTTGCCGGGTGCCGCCCTGCGGCTTGGGAATTTCAACCGCTCGCACTGTCTGGGGATGATATTCGCCGGCCAACAACCTGGCCTTGAGGATTGACCAATACTGTCTCACATAGCCCGCCAAGTCAGCGACCTTCATGCCATCGGCACCCGGCGCTCCCTTGTTGCTGACCACGCGTTGATACGCACGCTTGAGGTTCGTCGGTGCAAGCACCCGCTCCATCAGCGTGTCCGGCTCCGCGTTCGTCCACGCCACTGACGCCGTCGATACCTTTGCACTGTCATGCATCATCCTCGACTTCTGGCCAGGACTCGGAATAACAGTTTCCGCTGTGGGAAATTTCTGCATTGCGGCTACCAACGAGACAGTGACGCCTACTGGCGGCATAACCTGTTCGGCCCTTGGTGACGTGGTTAGCCGTCACTTACTACGGCCTCGGCTGACTTCTGCACATTCATCCCGTCGCCTCTCGACGCTCGGTAGCACAAAGGCAAACATGCAGATCTCCCAGGGTAATTCGCGTGACCTTCCTGCTTATGCCTGTCGGATCTACGTCGCAGCGTTCCGTGCAAGTATTGGGCTTTGACGATCATAGCCGTCTTACCCCGCTGCGCCGCCTAATCCGCTTCCTGTACGTCAGGCCAGCATTTTGCCTCGGGCTTCCTTCAGATTCGCAGTCACCCGCGACACCCTTGCCTCTGGCTAACACTTCCCCTTGCCGGGTGTGTAGAGGACTTTCACCTCCAAGTCACCCACTCGACCACCACAGCCAAGCGGGTTGCGCTTGCGCGCAACGCGCCATGCCTGGCGCACCATGAAAAAGCCCGCTGTTGCGGGCCTTGATCAATGTTTGTGGTTGGCTGTGTTGCCGGCGGTATCGATGATCCTGCCGCCGCCGTTGATATCGCCGCTGACGGTTAAAGGGCCATTGATGGCGACCGTGCCGGTCAAGGTGATGGCCGCAGCGTCGAGGGTGAGCACGCCATCGCTGACCACCAGCGTGCTTTCGCCGACCTTGATGCTGGCATTGCCACTGGGCAAATGGATGTCGTAGCGCTTTGCCTGCCAGTCATAGGCGAGCGAGCCGCCATCGTCGAAGCGCCACACCGCCACATGGTCGCGGTTATCCGCTGGGCTGCCGGCATCGCCGTAGAGCCCTGGCACGAAAGTGCCCTGGGCCGGCTCGCCGCTGGGGCTGACCAACACGCCCTGCTCGCCCAGGCTCGGCGCCCTCCAATGGCGTGCCTTGCCGGCGGCCAGGGAATGCCAGCGCAACCAGGCGCTGGTCCAAGTGCCATCGGTTACCCGCACCCGAGCGGCGGCAAGGTCTACCGCTACCACGCGGCAGGGGATGACCAGGCTGGCCAGCATCCGGTCATGCATCGAACTGGCATAGCTCATGGAATGTCCTCGGCGGCTATGTAGCGGTGTTCGTTGCCCATGCCGGTGTCCGGGTCGATACCCAGCATCAGCGTGCCGGGAGGTTGGTCGGGCCAGGACCATTGCATTTCACCCAGCAGCACCGGCTGCTCCCAACGGACTTTCCACAGGCCGCCTTCATATTGGGCCTGGGCGTTGCGGCTGGCCTCGACGAAGTCCAGGCCCCAATGCTGCTGACGCAGCAGATCCATCAGTTGCGCGGCGAGCAGGCTTCCCTGCAGGCGCGCCTCGGGGTTGGCCGCATCCGGCGTGATATCCGCCTCGAAGGTGGTGATCAGGACCGAGCGGCCGTCACGAGGGGCGGCATCGGCGGTCATGCGTACGATGCCGTGACGCAGGGCCGGTAATATCGCGCCGCTGTCGGCCTCGGATGCGATGTCGACCGACGCGAGGTCGGGAATCGCCTCACGTATCGTTACGGTCAATGCTGCATGCAGCGTGGCCAATTCACTCATTGCTTGGACTCCTGTCGTTCATCGACCTGGGAAATGTCACGCAGCCCCAGGCGCTTCGCCGCCCAGCGTTCGTAGAGCCCGATGGCCACATCGGCGCCTGCCATCGCCGTCATGCAGCCAAAGGCGCTGGCACTCCAGATCGACATGCCGCTGGCATACAGCAGCATCACCGTCGAGACCCCGCAGACCATGCACGCTCCGGAGCGCAAGGCCAGCCGCCGCGCCAGCGACCATCCTCGGGCGCCGGCCCTGTCGGCCCGCCACATCTCACCGCTGAGGCCGCCCAGCAATGCCAGGACGATTACCAGCCAGAGCGGTATCTCCAGCAACGTCTGTTGTTCGCTCGTCACTGTCCTGCCTCCTGTAGAAAGCCCGCCGGCAAAACCGGCGGGTCGGTTGTGTATGAACTCGGCATTCCAAAAAGCCCGGCTTGCCAGGCTTTTCAGTAATGCGTTGTCGAACCGCCGGCCACGGCTGGTGACGCCTGGCGGTTCCGCTTCAAATTGGTGACTCCGACCGCGGCTGCCTGCCCGCCGGATAACTGATCGTGGTGCTTTACGCTGCACACCCGGGCCAGTTGCCAACCCTCTGAACAGTCGAGGCCTGTTCATCGCTGCCTGTGTAACAACCGGTGTCGACCGGCTTGGGACACAAGATATGCACTGACGCATATCCAGTCAATGCGTTTCTTCATATTTTTATGCATGAGAATTTGCTGAAATGCATGAACGCCACGTACGACACGGCTTGTAGGGATTTTCCACAGGCGAAAAAAAACCCGCCGAAGCGGGTTTTCCTGGAGCGGTCGGTTGATCAGCGGGCGTACATCCCCCACCAGAACACATGCCCGAGCAGGCTGATCTGTTCGTCCTGCATCTGCTGGAAGCTGTAGTCTTCGTCAGGGTGCTCGTCGCGGTTGAAGCTGCGCAGGCGGATGCCCGTGGGCAGGCGATAGACCTGCTTCACCCGCAGCTGCCCGTTATGGTTGATGGCATAGAGGTCGCCATCGATGATATCGCCAATGGAGCACTTGCCGGTGTTGACGCCTACCGTCGCCCCGTCGCGCAGCACTGGCAACATGCTGTTGCCCCGTACCGTCACGCATTTGGCCTGGTCGAACTGCACGCCATTGTGGCGCAGGCTGCGCTTGCCGAAACGCAGGCGCGCGCGTTCGCTTTCCTCGATGACGAATCGCCCTGATCCTGCTGCCAACTCGACCTCTCGAAGAAAGGGAACGGAAACCTCGTCGTCCTCGACTGGGGTTTCGTCGTCCCACAGGCTGATGTCGCTCAGCTCCGCATGGCCATGGGCCGGCTGCGCCGACTCGCGAAGCTCGCGGGTCTCGCCCAGCTCGGCACGGCCTCGCAGCTGGTCGGTGCTCACGCCGAAATAATCGGCGATCTTCGACACGTGCTTGTCGGACGGGTCGACGATCTTCTCGCTGAGGATACGCGACAAGGTGGATTGGGGAACGCCCGTGCGCCGGTGCAGCTCCGTCGGGGACAGGCCGTGGCGATCGAGCAGTGCTCTGAGTACAGTGGCTACGTTGCGTTTTTGCATACCGTGCATCATGGATGTGCTGCAACGCAAATGCAATCCATGCAGGCCATTTCTCTTGTCGTTCCCCATGAACTGGCAATTCCTTGTAGGCTCATGGGCCCGGTGGCGCAGGATGGTTTCGCCTGCCAACAGAAGGACAAGAACAACAATGATCGGCTTTACCCTCCGCCAGCTCGAATACTTCGTGGCCACTGCCGAACAAGGCAGCGTCAGCGCCGCGGCCCGGGCCAAGCATATTTCGCAACCTTCGGTGTCGCTGGCGATCTCCCAGCTCGAGGCGATCCTGGGCGAGAAGCTGTTCCTGCGCCAGGCCAGCCGCGGCCTGGAACTGAGCCCGGCCGGGCGCCAGCTGCTCGAGCAGGCGCGCGAAATCCTGGCCATGGCTGCAGGCATCGGCACAGCGGGGGATGAACCGGAGGTGCTGCGCGGCAACCTGAGCCTGATCTGCTTCCAGGACTTGGGCCCCTGGTACGCGCCACGCCTGCTCAGCGGCTTTCGCCAGCGTCACCCGGAAGTAGCCATCACCCTGTTCGAGACCGACCTAGCGGGCGTCAACCGACGCCTGAACGACGGCAAGGCGGAACTGGCACTGACCTATGACGTGGGCCTGGACCCGCAGATCGAGCGGCGCGTGCTGGCGCAGGTAGCGCCCTATGCCCTGTTGCCGGTGGACCACCCGTTGGCCCGCCAGGAACAGGTCTCGCTGGTCGAGCTTGCCGAGGAGTGCCTGATCCTCGAAGACATCGCCCGCACCCGTGAATACTTCCTGTCGCTGTTCTGGGCCCATGACCTGCAGCCACGTTCCCAGCAACTGACCCAGACCTTCGAGATGCAACGCGGGCTGGTCGCCCATGGCTATGGCGTGGCGTTATCCTGTACCCGCCCCGCGGGGGACCAAAGCTACGATGGCCGGCCATTGGCGTGCCGGCCCCTGCGCGAAGCGGTCAGCCCGCAGTCGGTGGTGCTGGCGCAATCCAGCGCCATGCGCCCCTCGCCGGTGGCCCAGGCATTCCTGCGCTGGGCCAGCGAGCTGTTTTCCGTCTGACTCAGGCGCTGACCGGTGCCGGGCGCGGCTGGCGCGCCACCCACAACCAGTAGCCCACCGACAGCAGGGCCAGCCAACCGAGGCCGACGTACATCGCCGTGCGGGTATCCGGGAACCAGCCCAGCACGCCGAAGATGAACAGCATGAACACGATGGCCAGGGCCGGCCCTACCGGCCACAGCGGCACCGGGAAGTCCAGGGCGGCGATTTCCTCGCGGCTCATGCCTCGGCGCATGGCGACCTGCGAAAGCAGGATCATCAGCCACACCCAGACGATCGAGAAGGTCACCACAGCGGCCAGGATGAGGAACAGGTTCTCCGGCACCAGGTAGTTGAGCACCACACCCAGCAGCAAGGCGACGCCCATCACCACCACGGTCATCCATGGCACACCGAAGCGCGACAGCCGCGAGAAGCCCGACGGTGCCTGGCCGTTCTGGGCCATGCCGTACATCATGCGCCCGGCACTGAAGATATCGCTATTGATCGCCGAGACTGCCGCCGAAATGACCACGATGTTGAGCAGGGTCGCCGCCGAACCGATGCCCAGGCCGCTGAAGATCTGCACGAACGGGCTGCCCTGGCTGCCGATCTTGGTCCAGGGGTAGATCGCCATCAGCACCACCAGGGTCAGCACATAGAACAGCAGGATGCGCAACGGCACCGAATTGATCGCCTTGGGCAGCACGCGCTTGGGGTCTTTGGCTTCGCCGGCGGTGATCCCGATCATCTCGACGCCGCCGAAGGCGAACATCACCACGGTGAAGGAGGCGATCATCCCGCCGAGGCCGTTGGGGAAGAACCCGCCGTGGCTCCACAGGTTGGACAGCCCCGTGACGGTCTCGGCGCCATTACCCAGCTGGATGCCGAACAGCAGCACCGCGCCGCCGGCCAGGATCATCGCGATGATCGCCGTGACCTTGAGCAGCGACAACCAGAACTCCATTTCACCGAACACCTTGACGCTGCACAGGTTCAGCGCGCCGATAAAGCAGACGATACCCAGCACCCAGATCCAGCGCGGCGTGTCCGGGAACCACAGGCCCATGTAGACGCCGAAGGCGGTGACGTCCGCCAGGCACACCACCAACATGGAAAACGCATAGCTCCAGCCGGTGAGAAACCCCAGGTAGCGCCCCAGGTACTGGCTGGTGTACTGCCCGAACGAGCCGGACACCGGGTTGCGCACGGCCATCTCGCCGAGAGCGCGCATCATCATGTAGATGGCCGCACCACCGATCAGGTAGGCCAGCAGCACCGACGGCCCGGCCAGCTTGATCGCCGACGCCGAGCCATAGAACAGCCCCGTGCCGATCGCCGAGCCCAGTGCCATGAAGCGGATGTGCCGGGTACTCAGGCCCCGTCGCAGGTTGTTGTGGTCGTTCATCCCAGGGACTCCTCGTTGTTCTTGTTCTTGGCCGGCAGTCGCGCTGCCGTGGAAGGGTTCACGCAAGGCCCGGAAACCGCAGGGCGCAGGGCTATTAACCGGCCAATCGAAAGGCAAGACAACAAGGTGGGGCATACAGAATAGCTATAGTGACGAATAGGAATTCTGTGATTTACCCGGCCCTCGCCGGCACCCGATGCTGGTGCCACGACAACAACAAGGAGAGGGCTGCCCCATGAATCCCCACATCGAAGACTACCAGCGCGACGGCGCAGTGATCCTGCGTGGCGTGTTCAAGGACTGGATCGAACGCCTGCGCGAAGGCTTCGAGCAGAACCTGGCCGAACCCAGCGCCTTTGCCATCGAGAACGTCGGCTCCGGCGAAGGCGGGCGGTTCTTCGAGGACTACTGCAACTGGCAGCGCATCCCCGCGTTCACCGACTTCGTGCTCAACTCCCCCGCCGCGGGCCTGGCCGGCGAACTGATGGGCGCTCAGCAGGTGCAGGTGTTCCACGACCACATCCTGGTCAAGGAGCCCGGCACCGCCAAGCCCACCCCCTGGCACCAGGACCTGCCCTACTACTGCGTAGACGGCCTGCAGACTGCCAGCTACTGGATCCCCCTGGACCCGGTCACCCGCCACAACACCCTGAGCGTGGTGCTTGGCTCGCACCGCTGGCCCAAGCCGGTCCGCCCCAAACGCTGGGCCAGCAACCAGGACTTCTACGGCGCCACCGACGCCGACGGCCAGAACCTGTACATGGACATGCCGGATGTAGAGAACGGCGAATACCAGATCCTGTCGCCGGAACTGGAGCCGGGCGATGCCATCGTCTTCGACTTCCGCACCGTGCACGGCGCGGCGGGTAACACCGGCACCGGCAGACGCCGGGCCTTCTCCACCCGCTTTTTGGGCGACGACGTGCGCTACGTGCAGCGCCCTGGCCGCACCTCGCCACCGTTCCCGGGCATCAACCTGCGCGACGGCGAGCGCATGCGCGAAGACTGGTTCCCGGTGGTCTGGCAACGCAGCTGAAAGCGCGCTGCCCCGCGCCCGCCCGCGCGGGGCAACGCCGCTTCGATGATCAACGAAGTGGCCTGGGCGCCTGTGCCCGGCAGGCAAGAACCTGTAGACTTGGGCGTTTCGCATTTTGTCTGAGACGCACAGCTTCAAGGCCTTGAATGTCTGACCTTTCCGCACACACACCAATGATGCAGCAGTACTGGAAGCTGAAGAACCAGCATCCAGACCAGCTGATGTTCTACCGCATGGGCGATTTCTACGAGATCTTCTACGAAGACGCGAAGAAAGCCGCCAAACTGCTGGATATCACCCTGACCGCCCGTGGCCAGTCCGCCGGCCAGTCGATCCCCATGTGCGGGATCCCCTTCCATTCGGTGGAAGGTTACCTGGCCAAGCTGGTCAAGCTCGGCGAGTCGGTGGTGATCTGCGAGCAGATCGGCGACCCGGCCACCAGCAAGGGGCCGGTGGAGCGCCAAGTGGTGCGGATCATCACCCCCGGTACGGTCAGCGACGAGGCCCTGCTCGACGAGCGCCGCGACAACTTGATTGCCGCGCTGCTGGGCGATGAGCGCCTGTTCGGCCTGGCAGTGCTGGACATCACCAGCGGTAACTTCACCGTCCAGGAAATCAAGGGCTGGGAAAACCTGCTGGCCGAGCTCGAGCGCATCAACCCGGTGGAGCTGCTGATCCCCGACGACTGGCCCCAGGGCCTGCCGGCGGAAAAGCGCCCGGGTTGCCGCCGCCGCGCGCCGTGGGATTTCGACCGCGACTCGGCACGCAAAAGCCTGTGCCAGCAGTTCGCGACCCAGGACCTCAAGGGCTTTGGCTGCGACAAGCTGACCCTGGCCATCGGCGCCGCCGGCTGCCTGCTGACCTACGCCAAGGAAACCCAGCGCACCACCCTGCCGCACCTGCGCAGCCTGCGCCATGAGCGCATGGACGACACGGTGATCCTGGACGGCGCCAGCCGCCGCAACCTGGAGCTGGACATCAACCTGGCCGGTGGCCGCGACAATACCCTGCAATCGGTCATCGACCGCTGCCAGACCGCCATGGCCAGCCGCTTGCTGACCCGTTGGCTGAACCGCCCGCTGCGCGACTTGAAGGTGCTCAAGGCGCGCCAGGACTCGATCCGCTGCCTGCTCGACGGCTACCGCTTCGAAAAGCTGCAGCCGCAGCTCAAGGAAATCGGCGACATCGAGCGGATTCTGGCCCGTATCGGCCTGCGCAACGCCCGCCCGCGTGACCTAGCCCGCCTGCGCGATGCCCTGGGCGCCCTGCCCGAGCTGCAGAATGCCATGGCCGAGCTGGAGGCCCCGCACCTGGCACGCCTGGCGGCGATCACCGGCACCTACCCGGAACTGGCCAGCCTGCTGGAGCGGGCGATCATCGACAACCCGCCCGCGGTGATCCGCGACGGCGGGGTACTCAAGACCGGCTATGACAGCGAGCTGGACGAGCTGCTGGCCATGAGCGAGAACGCCGGCCAGTTCCTCATCGACCTGGAAGCCCGGGAAAAAGCCCGTACGGGCCTGGCCAACCTCAAGGTCGGCTACAATCGCGTGCACGGCTACTATATCGAGCTGCCCACCAAGCAGGCCGAGCAGGCGCCGGGCGACTACATCCGCCGGCAGACCCTCAAAGGTGCCGAGCGCTTCATCACCCCCGAGCTCAAGGCGTTCGAGGACAAGGCGCTGTCGGCCAAGAGCCGCGCCCTGGCCCGCGAGAAAATGCTCTACGACGCCCTGCTCGAGACCCTGATCGGCCACCTGGCCCCGCTGCAGGACAGCGCCGCCGCCCTGGCCGAGCTGGATGTTCTGAGCAACCTGGCCGAGCGCGCGCTGAACCTGGACCTCAATTGCCCCACCTTCGTCGACGAGCCCTGCCTGCGCATCGACCAGGGCCGTCACCCGGTGGTCGAGCAGGTATTGACCACGCCGTTCGTGGCCAACGACCTGGCGCTGGACAACAACACGCGGATGCTGATCATCACCGGCCCGAACATGGGTGGTAAGTCCACCTACATGCGCCAGACCGCCCTGATCGTGCTGATGGCGCATATCGGCAGCTTCGTGCCTGCAGCGCGCTGCGAGCTGTCGCTGGTCGACCGCATCTTCACCCGTATCGGCTCGAGCGACGACCTCGCCGGTGGGCGCTCGACCTTCATGGTCGAGATGAGCGAGACCGCCAACATCCTGCACAACGCCACCGACCGCAGCCTGGTGCTGATGGACGAAGTCGGCCGCGGCACCAGCACCTTCGACGGCCTGTCGCTGGCCTGGGCCGCCGCCGAGCGCCTGGCCCAGCTGCGTGCCTACACGCTGTTCGCCACGCACTACTTCGAGCTGACCGTGCTGCCGGAGAGCGAGCCGCTGGTGGCCAACGTGCATCTGAACGCCACCGAACACAACGAACGCATCGTCTTCCTGCACCATGTACTGCCTGGTCCGGCCAGCCAGAGCTACGGCCTGGCCGTGGCGCAGCTGGCCGGCGTGCCGGCACCGGTGATCCAACGTGCCCGCGAGCATCTGGGCCGCCTGGAAACCGCCAGCCTGCCCCATGAGCAACCGGTCAAGGTCGCCAAGGGCGAGCCGCAGGTCCCGCACCAGAGCGACCTGTTCGCCAGCCTGCCACACCCGGCCATCGAGAAGCTGGGCAAGCTGGACCTGGACGAGATGACACCGCGCCAAGCTATCGAAACGCTATATCAACTGAAAAACCTGTTATAACGGCGCCCACAACAAGCTGGTAGAATCCGCCGCGGTTTGCCGGTGCTGCAGGTTATTAGCCTGGCCTGCAGCCAACTGCCTGTAAACCGCGCGGCCCGTTAGAGGAAGGGCCGCCGCCGTCGCCTGAGGAGAGAACTAGAAATGACCTTCGTCGTCACCGACAACTGCATCAAATGCAAATACACCGACTGCGTGGAAGTCTGTCCGGTGGACTGCTTCTACGAAGGCCCGAACTTCCTGGTGATTCACCCGGACGAGTGCATCGACTGCGCCCTGTGTGAGCCGGAATGCCCGGCCCAAGCCATTTTCTCGGAAGACGAAGTACCTGCCGGCATGGAGAACTTCCTCGAGCTGAACGCCGAACTGGCGGAGATCTGGCCGAACATCACCGAGCGCAAGGACCCGCTGCCGGACGCCGAAGAGTGGGATGGCAAGCCTGGCAAGATCGCGGATCTGGAACGCTGAGCGTCCGAACCTGAAAAAGGCCCGAAAGGGCCTTTTTTATTGCCTGCAAAACACCTTGCAGATCTCACCCTTGTGGGAGATCACCCAGCCCTTCCGGGCTGCGCTGTCGCGCAGAGAACAAGCGGCCAATGCTGCCCGCTCCCACAGGGTGCCGCAAATCAAATGGTCATGCGTTGTTCTATGAGAGCGGCCTTGTGCCGCGATCGGCTGCGCAGCAGCCGTAAAATCAGCGCCCCCGATACACCCGGTAGAACGTGCATGCAGGCTTTAAGACTGCTATGCAGCCGATCGCGGCACAAGGCCGGCACCTACAAGGCGGGCGTGGGTATTGCGGCTTTTTCCGGGCAAAAAAAGGGGCGGTTTGACCCGCCCACATTTTTTCCGTAGTCCCTGCTTGTCCCAATCATCATCCTGATGAATCGCGTCTTGCGATGTCCCTGACCTTCATCCTTGAAAGCCTGTGTCAGTCCGTCGACACAGTTCGAATACTAGCCATTCCAGTTGGGCGAGCAAGGGTCAAACCTCTCAAAACAATTCAGTGGACACATCTTTTCACACCTAAAAAATCCTTAATTATCAGCAAGTTAGGATTTCAAGCCCGGTGGAAACGACAATGATTTACTGATCCCTACAGAAAAGTCCTACATAACAGGTAAGCAATCTCTTACACGCACTGCTACAACGCTAGCGAAGTAAACATTCTCGCCCACGAACAAAAACGCCCCGAGTCATCGGGGCGTTGTCAAAGCAGCGGCGCTTACTGGAACAGGGACTCGCTGGAGAGCCCGTTCTTCTCGAGGATCTCGCGCAGGCGCTTGAGCCCCTCGACTTGGATCTGCCGCACCCGCTCGCGGGTCAGGCCGATTTCCAGGCCGACGTCCTCCAAGGTGCTGCTCTCATGCCCGCGCAGGCCGAAACGGCGTACCACCACTTCACGCTGTTTGTCGGTCAGCTCGCCCAACCACTGATCGATGCTCTGGGATAGGTCATCGTCCTGGAGCAACTCGCATGGGTCGGTCGGGCGGTCATCCGTCAAGGTGTCGAGCAGAGTCTTGTCGGAGTCCGGGCCGAGCGAGACGTCCACCGAAGAAACCCGCTCGTTGAGCCCAAGCATGCGCTTGACCTCCGCGACCGGTTTTTCCAACAGGTTGGCGATTTCTTCCGGGGAAGGTTCATGGTCGAGCTTCTGGGTCAGCTCCCGCGCCGCGCGCAGGTAGACGTTGAGCTCCTTGACCACGTGGATCGGCAGGCGAATGGTGCGGGTCTGGTTCATGATTGCCCGCTCGATGGTCTGGCGGATCCACCAGGTGGCGTAGGTCGAGAAGCGGAAGCCCCGCTCGGGGTCGAACTTCTCCACCGCCCGGATCAACCCCAGGTTGCCCTCCTCGATCAAATCGAGCAGCGACAGGCCACGGTTGACGTAACGGCGAGCGATCTTGACCACCAGGCGCAGGTTGCTCTCGATCATGCGCTTGCGACCAGCCGGGTCCCCTTTCTGCGACAGGCGCGCATAGTGCACTTCCTCTTCGGGAGAAAGCAGCGGGGAGAAACCGATCTCGTTGAGATACAGCTGGGTGGCATCGAGCGCCCGGCTGTAATCGATGTACTTGTGTTGCTTGAGCGATGAGCCTTGTTTGGCCTTGGTCCGAACCGAAGGTACAGCAGGTTCGTCTGACACCACATCCGTTTCCAAAACGATGCCTGTCTCCATCAGAAGGAGGTCATCGTCGATGTCAAACTCCGGCACTTCTTTGCTGAGAGCCATTGTTATAGTCCTTTGCTGAGTTCGAACTCAGGCTCGAGCGGCACCTGTTTCCCTGGCAGCGCTGGAGCCTGTCCCCTCTACGTCAGTGGGAACAGGCCGGGGGCAAAGATCAACGACGTGGCAGGAACTGGAGCGGATCGACGGGTTTGCCCTGGCGGCGAATCTCGAAATGCAGCTTCACCCGATCAGTGCCCGTTGACCCCATTTCAGCGATCGTCTGCCCTGCCTTGACCTGCTGTCCCTCCCGAACCAAAAGCCTGCGGTTATGACCGTAGGCACTGACGTAGGTATCGCTGTGCTTGATGATGATCAGCTCGCCGTAGCCCCTCAAGCCACTCCCGGCGTACACCACTGAACCACCAGACGCAGCAAAAACAGGCTGTCCCAAATCACCGGCGATATCAATGCCTTTATTCAAACTACCGTTTGAAGCGAATTTTCCAATCAGCACGCCATTGGCTGGCCAGGTCCACCCGCCCACGGAGCGCTCTGCGGCAGGCACCTGGGTGACCACCGGAGCCGGTGTCGCAGGCACCGGCGTGGCAGGCCGGCTGCTCGCAGGAGGCGTGGCCGGTGTGCCCACAGGGCGGCGGGTGACCGTGGTCCTGCTGGACGAGGAAGGGCTGGACACCACCCGGGTCGTGCCGGTGGCGCCACTGCTGAAACGGATGGCCTGGCCAGGCCGGATGGTATAGGGGGCGGCGATGTTGTTGCGTGCGGCCAGCTCCTTGTAGTCCCAGCCATAGCGGAAGGCGATGGAATACAAGGTGTCGCCGGGCTTGACCACATAATGACCGGACGTCACGGTGGGGCGCTTGGGCACCGTGTTGTTGCGATCCACCACGCGCGCGTTGTTGGAACCGGTGCTGGAGCAGCCAGCCAGCGTTGTGGCCATGGCCAGGGCAATCACCAGAAGCCTGAAAAACGACTGATCCTTGCGTTGCCGCATGATTGTGTGCCCCACCCGCGCTCCCCTCATGGTGCCGAAACGATGACAATACGAAATGCAATATTGTTGCAATTATAAACGAGCCGACACGCCTTGGGGGGCCGGCTCAAATGCCACGACAAGACTGGCGAAACCCCGCACGATAGACAGGGACGCGACAGAAGAATTCGTCGATGCTGTAAATATTCCGTGCGCTCTCAGGCCAGCGGGCCGTTGAGCAGTGGCACGAAGCGCACGGCTCCCAGCACGCGGCGGGAGAAACCATGCTCCTCGCGCACGATCAGCATCAATTGCTGCGCTTCGCCGGCAGTCCCCACCGGGATCACCATGCGCCCACCGGGTGCCAGCTGGTCCAGCAGCGCCTGGGGCACTTCCGGTGCCACGGCAGTGACGATGATGCCGTTGTAGGGCGCAAGCGCCGGCCAGCCCTCGCAGCCATCCCCCCAACGGAACACCACGTTGCGCAGGTTGAGCTCGACCAAGCGCTCCTTGGCCCTGTCCTGCAGGACCTTGATCCGCTCCACCGAGAACACCCGTTCCACCAGCTGCGCCAGGACCGCCGTCTGGTAGCCTGAGCCCGTGCCGATCTCCAGGACCTTGTCCAGCGGGCCCGCCTCGAGCAGCAGCTCGCTCATGTGGGCGACCATGAACGGCTGGGAGATGGTCTGGTTGTGCCCGATCGGCAGTGCGGTGTCCTCGTAGGCCCGGTGCGCCAAGGCCTCGTCGACGAACAGGTGGCGCGGGGTACGACGAATGACCTCGAGCACTTGCGTGTTCGACACCCCTTCCTCGTACAGGCGCTGTATCAGCCGCTCCCGGGTCCGCTGGGAAGTCATGCCGATACCGCGGCGCAGCATATCGTCCTGTTCACGCATCAGAGCAGGCCCTCCAGCCAACCGTCGAGACGTTCGAAGGCATCATTGAAGGTGCGGTCCAGCTGCAGTGGGGTGATCGACACATAGCCCTGCATCACCGCATGGAAGTCGGTACCCGGCCCACCGTCCTCGGCATCGCCGGCCACGGCAATCCAGTAGCCTTCCTTGCCTCGTGGGTTGACCACTTTGGTCGGCGCGGCCGCGCGCGCCCGGTGGCCGAGGCGGGTCAGCTGGATGCCACGGATATGCTCGAGCGGCAGATTGGGAATGTTGACGTTGAGCACTGTGCGCGGTGGCAGCTCCAGGCGCGACTGAGCCTCGACCAGACGCCGCGCGATGTAGGCGGCGGTGGGCAGGTTATCCGGCTGGCGCGACAGCAACGAGAAAGCAAGCGACGTACCGCCCAGGAAGCGCCCCTCCAATGCCGCGGCGACGGTACCTGAGTACAGCACGTCGTCGCCCAGGTTGGCGCCCAGGTTGATGCCGGACACGACCATGTCGGGCGTCTCCGGCAACAGGCCGTTGAGCCCCAGGTGCACGCAGTCGGTCGGCGTGCCGTTGAGGCTGATGAAGCCATTGGCCAGTGTCTGCGGGTGCAGTGGCCGGTCCAGCGTCAGCGAACTGCTGGCGCCGCTCTTGTCTTGATCCGGGGCAATCACTACGCACTCGGCGTGATCCACCAGCGCAGCATGCAGCGCGGCGAGGCCGGGTGCGGTAACACCGTCGTCATTCGAAATCAGAATACGCATGGGCTGTCCGTCTGCCCTGCCGGCACCAGATCGACGAGCTCGCGCACAACCACGGTGGCGAAGCATCCGGCCGGAAGGACGAATTCCAGTTGCAGGATATCAGGCTCGGGATAATGCCACGTCAGCTCGCCAATAGGGAGCCGCAAGATACGCCGTTCGTGACTCATGCCCGCTTGCGCCAGCCACTGGCACAGCGCCATGTGCTGTTCGCCGATGCTTGATTCCAGCGTGGATACTGGGCCGCAGGCCGGCGTAGGCCCTTCGCCCCACAAAGGGCCGGTAGGATGCAAGTCGAGAATCGACAATCGAGGATCAGAGCATTCCTCCTCTCCCGCAGGAAAAAAGCTACGACTGTCCGTGAATGCCAACAGGTCACCCACCTGCGCCTGGTTCCAGGTGCCTTCGGCGACCCGTGCGGCCAGCACCTGGTTGAACAGGTAGCTGCGCCCGGCCGACAACAGCCGCGAACGGACATTGCGCTGCTCGGGCAATGCCTTGCGAGCTGCCCAGTCCTGGGCATCGTGCACGTTGCCGCCGGCATGACCGAAGCGCTGGCTGCCGAAGTAGTTCGGCACGCCCTGCGCCTTCAACAACGCCAGGCGCGCATCCAGGGCGTCGTGGTCGGCCTGCAAGGCGGTCAGGCGCAGGGTAAAGCCATTGGCCGAATGGGCCCCACGCTGCAGTTTGCGTTGGTGGCGAACCTGCTTGAGCACCCGCAGGCTGGCGTCTTCGGCCCGCGACAGGTCGGGGTCGGCCTTGCCCGGCAGATGCAGGCTGAACCATTGGCGGGTCAAGGCCTGGCGGTCCTTGAGGCCCGCATAGCTGATGGTGCGCACCGGCACGCCTGCGGCACGGGCCAGGCGCCGGGCGGCCTCCTCGGTGTTCAGGTCGCGCTTCTCGACCCACAGCCAGAGGTGTTCGCCCTGGCCGGACAATGGGATGTCCAGCACCTCATCGACCTGGAAGTCCTCGGCAACGGCTTTGAGCACCGCCTGGCCGAGCGGTTCGCCCGATGCCCTAGGGCCCAGCAGTTCCAGCTCGGTCATGCTGGCAGCAACAGGGCCACCGCATGCACGGCGATGCCCTCCTCACGGCCGGTGAAGCCTAGTTTCTCGGTGGTGGTGGCCTTGACGTTGACCTGGTCGAGGGCGACCTGCAAGTCTTCGGCGACCCGCTGACGCATGGTCTCGATGTGCGGCGCCATCTTCGGTGCCTGGGCCACGATGGTGGCGTCGACGTTGCCGACCTTCCAGCCCTTGGCCTGGACGATGCCAACCACGTGGCGCAACAGCACGCGGCTGTCGGCGCCCTTGAACTGGGGGTCGGTATCGGGGAAATGCTTGCCGATGTCGCCCAGCGCCGCGGCGCCGAGCAAGGCATCGCTCAGGGCGTGCAACAGCACGTCACCATCGGAATGGGCCAACAGGCCGTATTTGTGGGGGATACGCACCCCACCCAGGGTAATGAAATCACCGTCGCAGAAACGGTGCACATCGTAGCCGTGGCCAATACGCATAGGAAAAAGCCCTGATTGAGTCAGGGCGGGATTCTACCTGCTTTTGAGACATTGGGGCTGCTTCGCAGCCCATCGCCGGCAAGCCAGCTCCCACCGCCCCTGCGCTGTTTCAGAGACACCGCCATACCTGTGGGCGCTGGCTTGCCAGCGATGAATCAAACACCGCAGCTACGCCTTACACCCGCCCCAAGGCCACCGCATGATGACGCAGATGTTCATCGATGAAGCTGGCGATGAAGTAGTAGCTGTGGTCATAGCCCGGCTGCAGACGCAGGGTCAGCTCATGGCTGCCCTTGCGTGCGGCCTGCTCCAAGGCTTCGGGTTTGAGCTGCTTTTCCAGGAAGTCATCCCGGTCGCCCTGGTCCACCAGCAGCGGAGGGCACTGCCCGGCAGGCGTCTCGGCCAGCAGCACGCTGGCATCCCACTCACGCCAACGCGTACGGTCGTCACCCAGGTACCGGGAAAACGCCTTCTCGCCCCACGGGCAATCCATCGGGTTGCTGATCGGTGAGAATGCCGATACCGAGCGGTACCGGCCCGGGTTGCGCAAGGCGCACACCAGCGCACCATGGCCACCCATGGAATGGCCGCTGATGCTGCGCTGATCGGAGGCCGGGAAATGGGCTTCCACCAGGGCCGGCAGTTCGTGCACCACATAGTCATGCATGCGGTAGTGCTGGGCCCAGGGCTGTTGGGTGGCATTGAGGTAGAACCCGGCACCCAGGCCGAAGTCCCAGGCACCCTCCGGGTCACCCGGCACCTGCTCGCCGCGTGGGCTGGTGTCGGGGGCGACGATGATCAGCCCAAGCTCGGCGGCCAGGCGCTGGGCGCCGGCCTTCTGCATGAAGTTCTCGTCGGTGCAGGTCAGGCCGCTGAGCCAGTACAGCACCGGTAGCTTCTCGCCCTGCTCGGCCTGCGGTGGCAGGTAGACGGCGAACACCATGTCGCAGCCCAGCACCTTGGAAGGGTGCCGGTAGCGCTTGTGCCAGCCGCCGAAGCTCTTCTGGCAGGAAATGTTTTCCAGGCTCATGACAGACCTCAGAAGTGGATCACGCTGCGGATGCTCTTGCCTTCATGCATCAGGTCGAAGGCTTTGTTGATGTCTTCCAGGCCCATGGTGTGGGTGATGAAGGTATCCAGCGGGATCTCGCCTTTCTCGGACATTTCCACGTAGCTTGGCAGCTCGCTGCGGCCGCGCACGCCACCGAAGGCCGAGCCGCGCCATACGCGACCGGTGACCAGCTGGAACGGACGCGTGGCGATTTCCTGGCCGGCACCGGCCACGCCGATGATCACCGACTCGCCCCAGCCCTTGTGGCAGCACTCCAGCGCGGCGCGCATCAGTTGTACGTTGCCGATGCACTCGAAGGAGAAGTCCACGCCGCCATCGGTGAGGTCGACGATCACTTCCTGGATCGGGCGATCATAGTCTTTCGGGTTGATGCAGTCGGTGGCGCCCAGCTGGCGAGCGATCTCGAACTTGGCCGGGTTGATGTCGATGGCGATGATGCGCGAGGCCTTGGCCTTGACCGCGCCGATCACGGCAGACAGGCCGATGCCGCCCAGGCCGAAGATGGCCACGGTATCGCCCGGCTTGACCTTGGCGGTGTTGAGCACCGCACCGATACCGGTGGTGACGCCGCAACCGAGCAGGCACACCTTCTCCAGCGGCGCTTCCTTCTGGATCTTGGCCACGGAGATTTCAGGCAGCACGGTGTACTCGGAGAAGGTCGAGGTGCCCATGTAGTGGAACAGCTGCTGGCCTTTGTACGAGAAGCGGGTGGTGCCGTCAGGCATCAGGCCCTTGCCCTGGGTGGCACGGATGGCCTGGCACAGGTTGGTCTTGCCCGAGAGACAGAACTTGCACTTGCCGCACTCAGGGGTGTACAGCGGGATCACGTGGTCACCCACGGCCACCGAGGTCACGCCCTCGCCTACCGCTTCGACGATAGCGCCGCCTTCATGGCCGAGGATCGACGGGAAGATGCCTTCCGGGTCGGCCCCGGACAAAGTGTAGGCGTCGGTGTGGCAGACACCGCTGGCGACCACGCGCAGCAGTACCTCACCGGCCTTGGGCATGGCCACGTCGACTTCGACGATTTCCAGGGGTTTCTTGGCCTCGAAGGCAACGGCAGCGCGGGACTTGATCATCAAAAGGCTCCAGATAAGGATCGATACTGCCCGGCAGTGTAATTCACAAGCTTTTGATGAATAATCCGGCAAAAGTAAAAACATTATTGCTGTATAGGGATAATCAATGAGCAGCCGCTGGGAAGGTATCGACGAGTTCGTCGCCGTGGCCGAAACCGGGCAATTCACCGCCGCAGCCGAACGCCTGGGTGTTTCCTCCTCCCATATCAGCCGACAGATCGCCCGCCTCGAAGAGCGCCTGCAGACGCCACTGCTGTACCGCAGCACCCGCCGGGTGACCCTCAGCGAAGCCGGGCAGACCTTCCTGCAGCATTGCCAACGCCTGCAGGACGGCCGCGAGGAAGCGCTGCGCGCCATGGGCGACCTGGCCAGCGAGCCCAAGGGGCTGCTGCGCATGACCTGCGCAGTGGCTTATGGCGAGCGCTTCATCGTGCCCCTGGTGACCCGCTTCATGACGCAATACCCACAGTTGCGGGTCGAGGTGGAGCTGAGCAACCGCACCCTGGACCTGGTCCATGAAGGCATGGACCTGGCGATACGCCTCGGGCGCCTGCAGGACTCTCGCCTGGTCGCCACGCGGCTGGCCCCGCGGCGCATGTTCCTGTGCGCATCGCCTGCGTACCTGGAACGTTACGGCCGGCCCCACAGCCTTTCGGAGCTGGCCCGACACAACTGCCTGGTCGGCAGCTCGGACGTGTGGATGTTGCAACAGGACGGCCGGGAACTGAGCCAGCGGGTCCAGGGCAACTGGCGGTGCAACAGCGGGCAGGCGGTGCTGGATGCGGCATTGTTGGGGATGGGGTTGTGCCAGTTGCCGGACTATTACGTGCTCGAGCATTTGCACAGCGGCGCGCTGGTGTCACTGCTGGAAGCACATCAGCCACCGAACACGGCCGTGTGGGCGTTGTATCCGCAGCAGCGGCACCTGTCGCCTAAGGTGAGGCGGTTGGTGGATTACCTGAAGGAAGGGTTGGCGGGGTTGCCGGAGTACCGGGTGGCCTGATGGTTCGCTGGGGCCGCTGCGCGACCCTTTCGCGGCACAAGGCCGCTCCTACTGGTGAACGCGAAGCCCTGTAGGAGCGGCCTTGTGCCGCGAAAGGACCGCGCAGCGGTCCCAACACCTTCAGCGTCTAGCCGCCCACCGCTGGCGCAACCACTCCAGGTCTTCCGGGCGGGTGACCTTGATATTGTCACTGCGCCCTTCGACCAGCCGCGGCGCCTGCCCGGCCCATTCGATGGCAGACGCTTCGTCGGTGACCAGCACATCCGACACCAGGCATTCCGCCAGGGCCCGGTGCAAGGCGCCAAGACGGAACATTTGCGGCGTATAGGCCTGCCAGATGGTACTGCGGTCCACCGTGGCGCTGACCCGCCCGTGGGCATCGGCGCGCTTGAGGGTATCGCGCGCCGGCACCGCAAGCAGGCCGCCGACAGGGTCATCGGCCAACTCCGACAGCAACCGGTCCAGATCACTGCGCGCCAGGTTCGGCCGCGCCGCGTCATGCACCAGCACCCAATCGTCGTCGGCCGCGCCCTGGGCGTGCAGCAGCAACAAGGCATTGAGCACCGAGTCGGCACGTTCACGGCCACCGGCCGCCCGCTGGATACGGGGGTCGCTGGCACAACGCAGGCCAGGCCAGTACGGGTCGTCGGGGGCAATACTGACCACCACGCCCTTGAGCGTGGGGTGGTCGAGGAAACAGTCGAGGCTATGCTCGAGGAGGGTCTGCCCGCCCAACTGCAGGTACTGCTTGGGGCGATCGGCAGCCATGCGGGCGCCAACACCCGCAGCAGGAATCACGGCCCAGAAGGCCGGTAGCATCTGTGTCATTTTTGCGGCAACTGGTAGAGGGTTTCGCCCTCCTTGACCATCCCCAGTTCATGACGAGCCCGCTCTTCCACGGTCTCCATACCTTTTTTCAACTCCAGGACTTCGGCATCCAGCACACGGTTACGCTCGAGCAGCCGCTCGTTTTCCGCATGCTGTTCGGCGATCTGCTGCTTGAGCTCGGCCACTTGCGCCAGGCTGCCATTGCCCACCCAGAGGCGGTACTGCAGGCCACCCAGCAGCAGGAGCAGGACGAGAAACAACCAATAGGGACTGCGCATCAAGGTATCCAGAGGTAAAAGGCCGCCGCCGCGGGCTTCCGATAGCACGAAGCCTGGCCGAGGCCAGGCTTCGTCGACAGAAACCCGTAAGAAGCGTCTGGTGTTCAATACGAACGTTCAGACAGCCTCGGCTGCTGCCTTTTTACCATCTCTTGCTCAGCCGCGAAACTCGGCACGACCGCGGTACACCGCCTTGGCGCCCAGTTGCTCTTCGATACGCAGCAGCTGGTTGTACTTGGAGACGCGGTCGGAACGGCACAGCGAACCGGTCTTGATCTGGCCGGCAGCGGTACCCACGGCCAGGTCGGCGATGGTGGAATCTTCGGTTTCGCCGGAGCGATGCGAAATCACCGCAGTGTAGCCAGCGGCCTTGGCCATCTGGATGGCTTCCAGGGTTTCGGTCAGCGACCCGATCTGGTTGAACTTGATCAGGATCGAGTTACCGATGCCCTTCTCGATGCCTTCCTTGAGGATCTTGGTGTTGGTCACGAACAGGTCGTCACCGACCAGCTGGACCTTGGCGCCGATCTTGTCGGTGAGGATCTTCCAGCCAGCCCAGTCGGACTCGTCCAGGCCGTCTTCGATCGAAATGATCGGGAAGCGCTCGGTCAGGCCCTTGAGGTAGTCGGCAAAGCCTTCGGCGTCGAACGACTTGCCTTCGCCGGACAGGTTGTACTTGCCGTCTTCATAGAATTCGGAAGCCGCGCAGTCCAAGGCCAGGGTCACGTCGGTGCCCAGCTTGTAGCCGGCCTTCTCGACGGCCTCGGCGATGGCGCCCAGGGCATCTTCGTTGGAGGTCAGGTTCGGGGCGAAGCCACCTTCGTCACCCACGGCGGTGTTCAGGCCACGCGCCTTGAGCACAGCCTTGAGGTGGTGGAAGATCTCGGTGCCCATGCGCAGGGCGTCGGAGAAGGTCTTGGCGCCGACCGGCTGGACCATGAACTCCTGGATGTCGACGTTGTTGTCGGCGTGTTCGCCACCGTTGATGATGTTCATCATCGGCACCGGCATGGAGTACTGGCCAGGGGTGCCGTTGAGGTTGGCGATGTGTGCGTACAGCGGCAGGTCCTGATCCTGGGCGGCAGCCTTGGCAGCAGCCAGGGAGACGGCCAGGATGGCGTTGGCGCCCAGCTTGGCCTTGTTCTCGGTACCGTCCAGTTCGATCATGGCGCGGTCCAGGGCTTTCTGGTCAGCCGGGTCCTTGCCCAGCAGCAGGTCGCGGATCGGGCCGTTGATATTGGCGACGGCCTTCAGCACGCCCTTGCCCAGGTAACGGCTCTTGTCGCCATCACGCAGCTCCAGCGCTTCGCGCGAGCCAGTGGAAGCACCCGACGGCGCACAGGCGCTGCCGATGATGCCGTTGTCGAGCAGTACATCGGCTTCCACGGTGGGGTTGCCACGCGAATCGAGAACTTCACGACCTTTGATGTCGACGATCTTTGCCATTGTTGTAAGCACTCCAGAATTGACGAAAACAACGCAGCTTTGGGAATTCTTGCCGTTCACCAGGCGACATGGCACGGGCAGGCCTGGCGAAGGGAGCCCCTGACCGAAAGGTCAGGGGTGGAACGGGCGGTACTTTACCCGAGAAATGAGCTTTACGCGGTTTCTACCGTCGGAAAACTTTTCACCAGGTCGTCCAGTTGCTTGAGCTGGGCCAGGAACGGCTCCAGTTTGTCCAGACGCAGGGCGCATGGGCCATCGCACTTGGCGTTGTCCGGGTCCGGGTGGGCTTCCAGGAACAGCCCCGCCAGACCCTGGCTCATGCCGGCCTTGGCCAGGTCGGTGACCTGGGCGCGGCGACCGCCAGCAGAATCGGAGCGACCGCCCGGCATCTGCAGGGCATGGGTCACGTCGAAGAACACCGGGTACTCGAACTGCTTCATGATGCCGAAGCCGAGCATATCCACCACGAGGTTGTTGTAGCCGAAGCTCGAACCCCGTTCGCAAAGGATCAACTGGTCGTTGCCGGCTTCCTCGCACTTGGCCAGGATGTGCTTCATTTCCTGGGGCGCGAGGAATTGGGCCTTTTTGATATTGATCACTGCGCCGGTCTTGGCCATCGCCACCACCAGGTCGGTCTGGCGCGACAGGAAGGCCGGCAGCTGGATGATGTCGCACACCTTGGCCACGGGCTCGGCCTGGTAGGGCTCGTGCACGTCGGTGATCACCGGCACCTTGAAGGTCTGCTTGATCTCCTCGAAGATCTTCAGGCCTTCTTCCATGCCGGGGCCACGGTAGGAGTTGATCGACGAACGGTTGGCCTTGTCGAAGCTGGCCTTGAACACATACGGGATACCGAGCTTCTCGGTAACCCGCACGTACTCTTCGCAGACCTTCAGGGCCAGGTCACGGGACTCCAGGACGTTCATGCCGCCGAACAGGACGAACGGCTTGTCGTTGGCGATCTCGATGTTACCGACGCGAATGATCTTCTGGGTCATGGGTCAGGCCTTGTTCTTCTGCGCCAGGGCCGCCTTGACGAAGCCACTGAACAGCGGGTGGCCGTCACGCGGGGTCGAGGTGAACTCTGGGTGGAACTGGCACGCCACGAACCATGGGTGGTCCTTGGACTCGACGACTTCGACCAGGGCACCGTCGCCGGAGCGGCCGGACACCACCAGGCCAGCCTCGACCAACTGCGGCAGCAGGGTGTTGTTGACTTCGTAGCGGTGACGGTGACGCTCGACGATCACGTCCTTGCCGTAGCAGTCGTGGACCTTCGAGTTGCCCATCAGTTGGCACTCCTGCGCGCCCAGGCGCATGGTACCGCCCAGGTCCGAGGCTTCGGTGCGGGTTTCGACGGCACCGGTGGCATCGGCCCACTCGGTGATCAGGCCCACGACCGGGTGGCCGCTGTTGCGGTCGAACTCGGTGGAGTTGGCGTCTTTCCAGCCCATCACGTTACGGGCGAACTCGATCACCGCAACCTGCATGCCCAGGCAGATACCCAGGTACGGGACCTTGTTCTCACGGGCATATTGCACCGCGGTGATCTTGCCTTCCACACCGCGCAGGCCGAAACCGCCCGGAACCAGGATGGCATCGGCGCCCTCGAGCAGGCTGGTGCCCTGGTTCTCGATGTCTTCGGAGTCGATGTAGCGCAGGTTGACCTTGGTGCGGTTCTGGATGCCGGCGTGGCTCATCGCCTCGATCAGCGATTTGTACGCGTCCAGCAGCTCCATGTACTTGCCGACCATGGCGATGGTGACTTCATGCTCAGGGTTGAGCTTGGCGTCCACCACCTGGTCCCACTCGGACAGGTCGGCGCTGTTGCACTGCAGGCCGAAGCGCTCGACGACGAAATCGTCCAGGCCCTGGGCATGCAACACGCCTGGGATCTTGTAGATGGTATCGACGTCTTCCAGGGAGATCACCGCACGCTCTTCGACGTTGGTGAACAGCGCGATCTTGCGGCGCGACGACGCGTCGACCGGGTGGTCGGAACGGCAGATCAGCACGTCAGGCTGCAGGCCGATGGAGCGCAGCTCCTTGACCGAGTGCTGGGTCGGCTTGGTCTTGGTCTCGCCTGCGGTGGCAATGTACGGCACCAGGGTCAGGTGCATCAGCATGGCGCGCTTGGAACCCACTTCGACGCGCAGCTGGCGGATCGCCTCGAGGAACGGCTGCGACTCGATGTCGCCGACGGTGCCGCCGATTTCCACCAGAGCTACGTCGGCATCGCCGGCACCCTTGATGATGCGACGCTTGATCTCGTCGGTGATGTGCGGGATGACCTGGATGGTCGCGCCCAGGTAGTCACCACGGCGCTCCTTGCGCAGCACATGCTCGTAGATACGGCCGGTGGTGAAGTTGTTGTTCTGGGTCATGGTCGTGCGGATGAACCGCTCGTAGTGGCCCAGGTCAAGGTCGGTTTCGGCGCCATCGTGGGTGACGAACACCTCACCGTGCTGGAACGGGCTCATGGTGCCGGGGTCGACGTTGATGTACGGGTCCAGCTTGAGCATGGTGACCTTGAGCCCCCGCGCCTCCAGGATGGCCGCCAAGGAAGCCGAGGCAATGCCTTTCCCCAATGAAGAAACAACACCGCCCGTGACGAATATGTAGCGCGTCATGAAAAACCCTAGAAGTCTGCGTTAAAGCGGCCAGCGCCGCCGGAGAAAGCGAAGGAAGGCCGAAGCCCCCGATCACCTGCGTCTATCACAGTGCATCTCGAAAAACTGCCGCGTCTGTACAAACCAGGGGTATCCCCGGCATGGCGCTCGCTCGTCATTTTAAGAATCAGCCCAGCAAAAAACTGCTTGGTAATCGGCAACTCCTGTGTTTTCGATGAACCCACAGAAGCTGTATCAAGAAGGGAGGGTAGTCTACCCGAATGTACCCTTCAGCTCAAACCTTGCACGCTCGTCGGTGGCTGCCAGCGAAACTGCAGGCCGCCCTGCCCAGCCGGCGGCAGGTTGGCCACCGCCAGCACCTGTTCGCCCTGCAACAGTAACGGCAGGCGTGGCCGCACGAAATGCGGGACCTGCCACTCATTGAGCAGGCGCTTGAGGTCGCGTCGGCCGCGCCCGGGCAGGTCGAGCACCTCGCCCCCTTGGCGGTAGCCGACCTGCAACCCCATGGGCCAGCAGTCGGCCTGCAGGCATACCTGCCCGTTGCCGGGCAATTCCAGCGGCATGCCTGGATCCACCCAGGCATGCCTGCCGGCGACCGGCTCCAGCCATTGCCCGCTCAGCCACCAGATGCGCCCATGGCTTCGCTGCAGCACCCCGTCGCCGAGGCGCCAGAGCGGCTGGGCATCGACGGCGGCGTCGCGTAGATCTTCCCACCCGGCCCAGTGGCGGCTGTCCGGCAGCCGCGTACGGGTGCTCAGCCAATATTGCAGGGCATTGCGCTGGCGCGCGTGGGACAACGCCTTGAGGCGTTCCAGGTCCAGAGAATCCAGGCCCAACCACGGCAGTGGCGCGCCGCCTGTGGCTGGCGCCAGGTCATTGCTGGCCAGCTCGTCCAGCAGGCCCAGGGCCTCACCCAAGTGCTCGGCACTGCGCGCCAGGTTGCTCGCCGCCTGGGGCCAGCGCTGACCCAGCAAGGGGAACACCTCGCGACGCAGGTAGTTGCGGGCGAAGGCGGTGTCGGCATTGGAGGGATCCTCGACCCAGGCAAGCCCGGCCGCCCTGGCATGGGCCAGCAATTGCCCGCGCGCCACGGCCAGCAATGGCCTGGCCAGGGTGCCCTGACCCAGCGTTCGCGCCGTCGGCATCGCTGCCAGCCCACGCAGGCCGGCACCGCGCAACAGGCGAAAGAGCAGGGTTTCGGCCTGGTCCTCACGGTGCTGGCCGGTGAAAAGCACCTCGCCCGGCCCGAGCAACCGGCTGAACGCAGCATAGCGAGCCTCCCGGGCGGCCTGCTCGAGGCTCGCCCCCGGAGCGACCTGCACAGGGATCACCTGCAGCGCGATGCCCAGGCCATCACAGACTGACCGGCAATGCGCTGGCCAGCCGTCGGCGGCGGCTTGCAGGCCATGATGGACATGCACGGCGCGCAGGGGCGGTGCGTCATGGGTACGGGCATAGTCAGCCAGCAGGTGCAAGAGGACGGTGGAATCGAGGCCGCCAGAGAAGGCGACGTACCAGGCGGGGGCGTCGAGCCAGGGGGTGAGGTTGATCATTGGGGCCTCACGTGGCTTGAGATTGCAGGGGGGCTTTGCACCCCTTTCGCGGCACAAGGCCGCTCCTACGGGGAAATCGCGCTCTCCTGTAGGAGCGGCCTTGTGCCACGAAAGGGCCGCATAGCGGCCCCAAGGCCTATCAAACGCCGTAGCTCATCAGGCGCTCGTAACGGCGCGCCAGCAGGGCATCGGTGTCGAACTTGCCCAGCATGTCCAGCTGCTCGACCAGGTCGGCGCGGATGCTTTCGGACATCTTGGCCGGGTCGCGGTGGGCGCCGCCCAGCGGTTCATTGATGACCTTGTCGACGATGTTCAGGCTCTTCAGGCGCTCAGCGGTGATGCCCATGGCTTCGGCGGCATCGGCTGCCTTGTCGGCGGTCTTCCACAGGATCGAGGCGCAGCCTTCGGGCGAGATCACCGAGTAGGTGGAATACTGCAGCATGTTCAGCTGGTCGCATACGCCGATGGCCAAAGCACCGCCGGAACCACCCTCGCCGATGACGGTGGCGATGATCGGCGTCTTCAGCCGTGCCATCACGCGCAGGTTCCAGGCAATGGCCTCGCTCTGGTTGCGCTCTTCGGCGTCGATGCCCGGGTAGGCGCCCGGGGTGTCGATGAAGGTGAGGATCGGCATCTTGAAGCGTTCGGCCATTTCCATCAGGCGGCAGGCCTTGCGGTAGCCTTCCGGACGCGGCATGCCGAAGTTGCGGCGGACCTTCTCGCGTACTTCACGGCCCTTCTGGTGGCCGATGACCATGACCGGCTTGCCGTCCAGGCGCGCGGTACCACCGACGATGGCGGCATCGTCGGCGAAGTGACGGTCGCCGTGCAGCTCTTCGAACTCAGTGAAGATGTGGTCGATGTAGTCCAGGGTATAGGGACGACGCGGATGACGGGCCAGACGCGCGATCTGCCAGCTGGTCAGGTTGCCGAAGATGCTTTCGGTCAGGGTATTGCTCTTGTCTTGAAGACGGGCAATTTCGTCGCTGATGTTCAGCGAATTGTCGTTGCCCACCAGGCGCAGCCCTTCGATCTTGGCTTGCAGGTCGGCAATCGGCTGTTCGAAGTCGAGGAAATTCGGGTTCATAGGCATCCGTCTTGGGTCTACGGCCAGGCGGCCGGCCGGTTGATCCGTTTGGCGCCCTACCTTAAGGGATCAGGCGCATTCAGGTCGAGATTAAAATTCGTCGGTTCAGCGATATTGCAGGAAGACGTTCTCACGTCCGAACTGGTCACGCAGTGCTTGAATCAGGCCATCGGCGGGGTCGATCGACCATTCGTCGCCGAACTGCAACATGGCCCGGGCATCACTGCCGGTGTACTCCAGGGTGATCGGGCAGCCGCCACGATGCTTGGTGATCAGCTCGCCGAGCCAGGCCAGGCGGTCGCCCTTGAGCGCCTCGTGGGCGACTTTCAAGCGCAGGCTTTCGGCCAGCTTGGTCCGCGCATCCTCCATGGTCATCACGGTCTTGACCCGCAGGCGCAGGCCACCGGAGAAGTCGTCGTTGCTCACCTCCCCTTCCACCACCACCATTGCGTCGGTCTGCAGCAGGGCCTGGGCCGCCATGAAGGCATCGGCGAACAGCGAGGCCTCGATCCGCCCGGAACGGTCATCGAGGGTGACGAAGCCCATCTTGTCGCCCTTCTTGTTCTTCATCACCCGCAGGGCAATGATCATCCCGGCCACGGTCTGGGTATCGCGGGAAGGCTTGAGGTCGACGATGCGCTGGCGGGCGAAGCGACGGATCTCGGCCTCGTACTCGTCGATCGGGTGGCCGGTCAGGTACAGGCCCAGGGTGTCCTTCTCGCCCCGCAGGCGCTCCTTGAGGGTCAACTCGCGCACCTTGCGGTGGTTGGCATAGACATCGGAGTCCTCCTCGACGAACAGCCCGCCGAACAGGTCGACGTGGCCGCTGTCGGCGGTCCGTGCCGTCTGCTCGGCGGCCTTGATCGCCTCTTCCAGGGCCGAGAGCAGCACCGCGCGGTTGCGGTCGATGTTGGCCTGGTAGGCCTTGATCTCGTCATGGAAATAAGGGCCAAGGCGGTCCAGGGCGCCACTGCGGATCAGGGCGTCGAGGGTGCGCTTGTTGATGCGTTTCAAGTCCACGCGCTCGCAGAAATCGAACAGGTCCTTGAACGGCCCACCCTCGGCGCGCGCCTCGACGATGGCCTCCACCGGCCCTTCGCCGACCCCCTTGATCGCGCCCAGGCCATAGACGATGCGGCCGTCATTGTTGACGGTGAACTTGAAGTCGGAGAAGTTCACGTCCGGCGCATCGAGGCGCAGCTTCATGCTGCGCACTTCCTCGACCAGCACGACCACCTTGTCGGTGTTGTGCATATCGGCCGAGAGCACCGCAGCCATGAACGGCGCAGGATGATGGGTCTTGAGCCAGGCGGTCTGGTAGGACACCAGGCCGTAGGCGGCCGAGTGGGACTTGTTGAAGCCGTAGCCTGCGAACTTTTCCACCAGGTCGAAGATGTTACCGGCCAGGTCCGCGTCGATGCCGTTGTTCGCGCAGCCTTCGATGAAACCGCCACGCTGCTTGGCCATCTCCTCGGGCTTCTTCTTGCCCATGGCTCGGCGCAGCATGTCAGCGCCGCCGAGGGTGTAACCTGCCATGACCTGGGCGATCTGCATCACCTGTTCCTGGTACAGGATGATGCCGTAGGTCGGTGCCAGCACCGGCTTCAGGCCGTCGTACTGGTAGTCCGGGTGTGGATAGGCCAGCTCCGCGCGGCCGTGCTTGCGGTTGATGAAGTCATCGACCATGCCCGATTGCAACGGGCCCGGGCGGAACAACGCGACCAATGCGATCAGGTCTTCCAGGCAGTCGGGCTTGAGCTTCTTGATCAGCTCCTTCATGCCGCGCGATTCGAGCTGGAACACCGCCGTGGTCTCGGCTTTCTGCAACAGCTCGTAGGTCTTGCGGTCGTCCAGCGGGATGAAGTCGATATTGACCTCGGGCAGGTTCTTCTTTTTCTGCTCGCGGTTGATGATCTCCATCGCCCACTTGATGATGGTCAGCGTACGCAGGCCGAGGAAGTCGAACTTCACCAGGCCAGCGGCCTCGACGTCGTCCTTGTCGAACTGGGTCACCAGGCCGCCGCCCTCTTCGTCACAGGCGATCGGCGAGAAGTCGGTGAGCTTGGTCGGGGCGATCACCACGCCGCCGGCGTGCTTGCCGGTGCCGCGGGTGACGCCTTCGAGCTTGAGGGCCATGTCCCAGATCTCGCGGGCATCCTCGTCGCCCTTGAGGAAGTCGCGCAGGATTTCTTCCTGCTCGTAGGCTTTCTCCAGGGTCATGCCCACTTCGAACGGGATCATCTTCGACAGGCGGTCGGCCAGGCCGTAGGACTTGCCCTGCACCCGCGCCACGTCACGCACCACCGCCTTGGCCGCCATGGTGCCGAAGGTGATGATCTGGCTCACCGCGTTGCGCCCGTAGGCCTCGGCCACGTAGTCGATCACCCGGTCGCGGCCATCCATGCAGAAGTCGACGTCGAAGTCGGGCATGGAAATACGTTCAGGGTTGAGGAAGCGCTCGAACAGCAGGTCGTAGGCCAGCGGGTCGAGGTCGGTGATCTTGAGCACGTAGGCCACCAGCGAACCGGCACCCGACCCTCGGCCCGGACCTACCGGCACGCCGTTGTTCTTGGCCCATTTGATGAAGTCCATCACGATCAGGAAGTAACCGGGGAAGCCCATCTGGATGATGATGTCCAGTTCGAACTTCAGTCGGTCCAGGTAGACCTGGCGCTTCTCTTCGTAGTTGGGCGTGGTCTCCTTCGGCCAGAGCACCGCCAGACGCTCCTCCAGGCCTTCATGGGAGACATGACGCAGGTAATCGTCGATGCCCATGCCGTTGGGCGTCGGGAAGTCGGGCAGGAAGTACTTGCCCAACTGCACGGTGATGTTGCAGCGCTTGGCGATTTCCACGGTATTGGCGATGGCGTCCGGCAGGTCGCTGAACAGCTCGGCCATTTCCTCGGCGCTCTTGAGGTACTGCTGGTCGCTGTACATGCGCGGGCGGCGAGGGTCATCGAGGGTCCAGCCTTCACCAATGCACACGCGCGTCTCGTGGGCATCGAAGTCGGACTGCTTGATGAAGCGCACGTCGTTGGTCGCCACCAGCGGTGCACCGACCTTGTCGGCCAGGGCCACGGCAGCGTGCAGGTATTCTTCGTCACCGGCACGATTGGTGCGCTGCACCTCGACATAGAAACGATCGGGGAACATCTGCATCCAATCGCGCAACAGGGCCTCAGCCTCTGCGGCCTTGCCAGCCAGCAAGGCCATGCCGATGTCCCCTTCCCTGGCCGCCGACAGGCCGATCAGGCCCTCGCTGGCTGGGGCGATCCACTCGCGCTGAATGATCACCAACCCATTGCGCTGGCCGTCGGTCCAGCCACGGGAGATCAGTTCGGTGAGGTTGCGGTAGCCCTTGGGGTTCATCGCCAGGAAGCAGATGCGCGACAGCGGTGCCTCGGGGTCACTGCCTGCCAACCACAGGTCGGCGCCACAGATCGGCTTGATACCGGCCCCCATGGCGGTCTTGTAGAACTTCACCAGCGAGCACATGTTGCTCTGGTCGGTGATCGCCACCGCCGGCATGTTCATCCCCGCCAGTGCCTTGGCCAGCGGCTTGATCCGCACCAGGCCGTCGACCAGCGAGAATTCGGAGTGCACGCGAAGGTGAACGAAGGAGACCGACATGGATGATCCTATAGCAGTGCCTGAAACAAGGGCGGGATTGTAGCGTAAAAGCCATGAAAGTTTCGGGGCCGCTTTGCGGCCCTTCGCGGGTAAGCCCACACAGGGATTTCACAAATCTTGAGAGCGACGCAATCTCGGTGGGAGCTGGCGACAGCCTGCGATGGGCTGCAAAGCAGCCCCAAGCCCTCAAACGGTCGAGCCATCCAGACTCAAGGGGCCGCTCTGCGGCCCATCGCAGGCTCCGCCAGCTCCCACGAAGCAAGCGGAGCCCAGGCCGTAATTAAACCAACCGAAGGCAATTTGAGCTTGCCCAGCACCATAGAGTCTCCCACAGACGACCGCGTGGGAGCGGGTTTACCCGCGAAGGGCCACAAAGCGGCCTGGACGGGTTCAGATCAAGGAATCCGAGACACCCTCTCGGGCTTCATACGCCGCTCGTACCGGCGCAAAGGACCGCCGATGGATAGGCGTCGGCCCCAACCGCGCCAAAGCCTCCAGGTGCACCGGCGTCGGGTAGCCCTTGTGCCCGCCGATGCCATAGCCCGGGTAGATCAGCTCGAATGCGCTCATCTCCCGGTCACGGGTGACCTTGGCCAGGATGGAGGCCGCCGCGATCGCTGGCACCTGGGCGTCACCCTGAACCACCGGCGCAGCCGGCACCGCGAGCTTCGGGCAACGGTTGCCGTCGATCAGCGCAAGCTTGGGCGTGATGCTCAAGCCTTCCACCGCGCGCTGCATAGCCAGCATGGTGGCCTGCAGGATGTTCAGGCTATCGATCTCCTCTACCGTGGAGCGTGCGATGAAAAAGCTCAAGGCTTTCTCGCAGATCTCGTCGAACAGCGCCTCGCGCTTGGCCTCGGTGAGTTTCTTCGAGTCGTTCAGACCCAGGATCGGACGCTGCGGGTCAAGGATCACCGCCGCCGTCACGACGTCGCCACACAGCGGCCCACGGCCCACCTCGTCGACACCGGCGACCAGTTCCTCGACCAGATTGAAGTCCAGCCCCATCTGCATGCTATCGCGCTCCTAGCAAGGCCAGCACCGCGTCGGCTGCCTGGTTGGAGGCGTCACGGCGCAGCGTGCGGTGAATCCGGTCGAAGCTGTCGGTCTGCTGCGTACCGTCGGTGACCAGCGGAGCGAGGGTCTGAGCCAACGCGTCGCTGGTAGCGGCGTCCTGCAGCAGCTCGGGTACCAACAGACGCTGGGCCAGCAGGTTGGGCAACGATACGTACGGGCTCTTGACCATGCGCTTGAGGATCCAGTACGTCAATGGCGCCAGGCGGTAGGCGACGACCATGGGCCGCTTGTACAGCAGCGCTTCCAGGGTGGCTGTGCCCGAGGCGATGAGCACCGCATCGCACGCGGCCAGGGCCTCGTGGGAGCGGCCGTCGAGCAAAGTCAACGGCAGGTCACGGCCCTGCAGCATCTGCTCGAGCTGGGCACGCCGGGACGGGTTGGCACACGGCGAGACGAAACGCACCCCAGGCACCCGCTCACGCAGGCGCTCGGCGGCATCGAGGAATAGCGCGCCCAGGCGCTCGACCTCGCCCCCACGGCTACCCGGCATCAGCGCGACCAGCGGCCCCTCGCCCAGTCCAAGGGCGGTACGCGCCGCCTGGCGATCGGCTTCGAGCGGGATGGTATCGGCCAGCGGATGGCCGACGAAACGTACCGGCACGCCCTTCTCTTCGTAGAATTTCGCCTCGAAGGGAAGCAGCGTCAGCATCAGGTCGCAGCCTTCGCGGATCTTCAACACACGCTTCTGCCGCCACGCCCAGACCGACGGGCTGACATAGTGCACGGTCTTGATCCCGGCCTGGCGCAGCTTCAGTTCGATGGTGAGGTTGAAGTCGGGCGCATCGATGCCGATGAACACATCCGGCTTTTCGGCGATGAGCGTCTGGATCAGTTCCTTGCGACGCTTGAGCAGCTCGCGCAACCGCCCCAGCACTTCCACCAGGCCCATGACCGCGAGGCGCTCCATGGGGAAGTAGGACACCAGGCCTTCGGCCTCCATCAAGGGGCCACCGACGCCGATGAAACGCACATCGGGGTGGCGCGCCTTGAGGGCACGCATCAGGCCGGAACCGAGGATATCGCCGCTGGCCTCGCCGGCGACCAACGCCACGCACAGCTGGGCCATATCAGCGAGTGATGCCGCGAGCGGAGCTTTGGATCGACTGACGGAACAGCTCGACCTCGGGGAACTGCGTTGCCAGCTCGCCCAGCTCGTTGAGCGCGTCTTCCACGGTCAGGCCATGGCGATAGACGATTTTGTAGGCACGACGCAGGGCGTGGATGACCTCGTCGCTGAAGCCCCGGCGGCGCATGCCCTCGAAGTTCATGCTACGGGCTTCTGCCGGGCTGCCGAACACCGTGACGAAGGCCGGCACGTCCTTGCCGATCGCCGTGCCCATGCCGGAGAAGGCGTGGGCGCCGATATGGCAGTACTGGTGCACCAGGGTGTAGCCAGACAGGATCGCCCAGTCGCCCACATGCACATGACCGGCCAGCGCGGTGTTGTTGACCAGGATGCAATGGTTACCGATAACGCTGTCGTGCCCGATATGGGCATAGGCCATGATCAGGTTATGGTCGCCGAGGGTGGTTTCCGCGCGGTCCTGGACGGTGCCACGGTGAATGGTGACACCTTCGCGGATCACATTGTGGTCACCGATCACCAGGCGCGTGGGTTCACCCTTGTACTTGAGGTCAGGGGTGTCTTCACCGATGGAGGAAAACTGGTAGATACGGTTGTGCTTGCCGATCCGGGTCGGCCCCTTGAGCACCACGTGAGGGCCGATGACGGTGCCCTCGCCGATTTCCACGCCAGGCCCTACGATCGACCAGGGGCCTACCTCGACGCCGTCGGCCAGCTTGGCCGACGGGTCGATGATCGCCCGAGGGTCAATCGAACTCATAGGGAGCGTTCCGCGCAGGTGATCTCGGCCGAGCAGACCGGCTTGCCGTCGACCAGGGCGCGGCATTCGAACTTCCAGATCATGCTCTTGCGGCTGAGGAACTTGGCTTCCAGAACCAGCTGGTCCCCCGGCAGCACAGGCTGGCGGAAGCGCAGCTTGTCGGAGCCGACGAAGTAGTAGAGGGTGCCGTCGGCAGGCTTGGCATCGAGCATCTTGAAACCGAGAATCCCGGCCGCCTGGGCCATGGCCTCGATGATCAGCACGCCCGGCATGATTGGATGCGCCGGGAAATGGCCGTTGAAGAACGGCTCGTTGATGCTGACATTCTTGTAGGCACGAATGCTCTGGGCCTCGAAGTCCAGGTCCGTTACGCGGTCCACCAGCAGGAACGGGTAACGGTGAGGCAGGTATTCGCGAATCTCGTTGATGTCCATCATTTCGGGGGGAAGCCTGTAATAAGAATAGGGAGCGCAGGTGCTGACCACACGCTCCTTTTGCAATCCAAAGAGGAGCCAGCTAGCGACTGTTCACTCTTGCTCAGGGAATGGTATCAGCCTTCTGATGCCAGCTGGCCACCTGAGGTCACGGTATCGACACGTTTTTCCAGCTGCTGGAGACGCTTGGACATCTCGTCCAGCTGGCGGATACGCGCGGCGCTCTTGCGCCATTCGGCCAGCGGCTGCATGGCCGTGCCGGATGAATAGCCACCCGGTTCCGTGATGGAACGGGTCACCATGGTCATGCCGGAAACGAATACGTTGTCGCAGACATCGATATGACCCACCATGCCCACACCGCCCGCGATCATGCAGTGCTTGCCGATACGCGTGCTGCCGGAAATCCCGACGCATGCGGCCATGGCCGTGTGGTCGCCGACCTGCACGTTATGGGCGATCTGGATCTGGTTGTCGAGCTTGACGCCGTTGCCGATGCGCGTGTCCGACAGTGCGCCGCGGTCCACGGCGGTGTTCACGCCGATCTCCACGTCGTCGCCGATGGTCACGCCACCGATCTGGGCGATCTTGTTCCAGACCCCCTTCTCGTTGGCAAAGCCGAAACCTTCGCCGCCGATCACCGCACCGGACTGGATGACCACGCGCTTGCCGATGGTCACGTCGTGGTACAGCGTCACCCGCGGTGCCAGCCAGCCGCCTTCACCGATCACGCAACGGGCACCGACGAAGCAGTGGGCACCGATGGTGACATTGGCCGCTACCTGCGCACCGCTCTCGATCACCGCGAACGGGCCGATGCTGGCGCTGGGGTCCACCTGGGCGTCCTCGGCCACCACGGCGCTGGGATGAATTCCCGCCACAGCCTTGGGTTTGGGGTCGAACAGATGGGAAATCCGGGCGTAGGCCAGGTACGGGTCGGGCACGATCAACGCGTTGCCGGCGAAGCCTTCGGCATCCTCGGCCTTGAGCAACACCGCACCGGCCTTGGACGCGTCCAGGTACTTGCGGTACTGCTTGTTGGCCAGGAAGCTCAATTGCCCGGCGCTGGCTTCCTGCAGGGTTGCCAGGCCGGTGATCTGCAGCGCCTCGGGGCCCTTGAGGGTCGCCCCGAGGGCCTCGGCCAACTGGCCGAGAGTCATGGTCACGGTCATATCAACGGGCTTGGTTCATACGCTCGATGACTTGACGGGTGATGTCGTATTGCGGCTTGACGTCGATTACCGCGCCGCGCTCGAGCACCAGGTCATAGCCACCCTTCTTGATCACTTCCTCGACAGCACCGTCGAGCTTGGGCTTGAGCTGCTTGAGCATGTCACGGTCAGCGACGGCCTTGGCTTCGTTCAGCTCCTTGGATTGGAACTGGAAGTCACGGGCCTTCTGCTTGAATTCGAGCTCCAGGCGCTCGCGCTCCTGTTGCTGCATCTTGTCGCCGCCCTTGATCAGGCGGTCCTGGATGCCCTTGGCGCTGCTTTCCAGGTTCTTCAGCTTGGTCAGCTGCGGGCCGAACTTCTTCTCGGCATCGACAGCGTACTTCTTGGCCGCGTCGGACTCGAGCAGTGCCATCTGATAGTTCAGCACGGCAATCTTCATTTCGGCGAAAGCCGGGGTGGCGACCAGCGCCGCGGCCATCACGGCCAGTTGAGTCAACTTACGCACGATGCACTCCTGGATAAACCGTTGTCGTTGAGCGAGGGCCGACCTTAGAAGGTCTGGCCCAGAGAGAATTGGAACACCTGGGTATCGGCGTCGTCCGGCTTCTTCACCGGCATCGCCAGGCTGAAGCTCAACGGGCCCAGCGCGGTGATCCAGGTGACGCCCAGGCCGACGGAGCTGGCCATGCCCGAGAAGCCGACCTTCTCGCAGTCAGGCTGGTTGCCGCAGTTGGTGTCGAACACGTTACCCACGTCCCAGAACACGGACGTACGCAGGGAACGCTGGTCCTTGACGAACGGCAGCGGGAACAGCAGTTCTACACCACCCTGCACGAGGACGTTGCCACCGAACGGCAGTGGATCCTGGTCCGGGTCGCGCTCGGTACCTGGCTTGGTGCCGTCGCTCGGGGTGCTGCGTGGGCCCAGGCTGCTGTCCTTGAAGCCACGGACAGAGTTGAAGCCACCGGCGAAGTAGTTCTCGTAGAACGGCAAGCCATCGGTAGAGCCGAAACCATCACCATAGCCCAACTCGGTGTGCAGGCGCAGGGTGTAGTCGTTGTTGATCGGCTTGAACAGCTGGCCACGGTAGTCGAGCTTGAAGAACGACAGGTCGCTGCCCGGGGTGGTGACTTCGGCGGTCAGACTCTGGGAATGACCACGGGTCGCCAGCACGCCCTTGTTCAGGGTGGACTCGGACCAACCGGCCGACGCCTTGAAGTTCAGGAAGCTGTCGTCGCCCTCACGGTCCAGGAAGTCGAAGATCTCGTCGACGGTGTAGCGGCCGGTCTTGATCTTGTCCTGCTGCACGTTGAAGCCGAAGGTCAGGCGCGAGGTCTCGCTGATCGGGTAGCCGACACTGACACCGGCCCCCAGGCTGTCCACCGCATAGCTCGCCACGTCGACATCGAGGTCGTCGTAGTCGGTGCTGCGGTAGAAGGCGTTGTAGCCCAGGCTGACGCCATCGGCGGTCCAGTAGGGGTCGACGAAACCGAAGTTGTAGCGGGTCTGGTATTCCGAACGGGTCAGGCCGACGGACACCTTGTTACCGGTACCCAGGAAGTTGCTCTGGCTGATCGAGCCACCAAGGATCAGGCCCGCGCTCTGGGCGAAACCGACACTTGCGGTGATGGAGCCGGAGGCCTGCTCTTCGACGCTGTAGTTGACGTCGACCTGGTCGTCGGTGCCTGGCACCGGCGGGGTCTCGACGTTGACTTCCTTGAAGAAGCCCAGGCGCTCGAGGCGAGTCTTGGACTGGTCGATCAGGTAGGTCGAAGCCCAGCCGCCTTCCATCTGGCGCATTTCGCGGCGCAGCACTTCGTCTTCGGTCTTGGTGTTGCCGCGGTAGTTGATGCGGTTGACGTAGGCACGCTTGCCCGGGTCGACGACGAACATGATGTCGACGGTGTGGTCTTCATCGTTCGGCTGCGGCACGCCGTTGACGTTGGCGAAGGTGTAGCCTTCGTTGCCCAGGCGACGGGTGATCAGGTCGGAGGTGGTGGTCATCACCTTGCGCGAGAACACCTGGCCCGGCTGCACCAGCAGCAGCGACTTGACCTGGTCTTCAGGCACTTTCAGGTCGCCGGAGAGCTTCACGTCACGGACGGTGTACTTCTCGCCTTCGTTGATGTTGACGGTGATGTAGACGTGCTTCTTGTCAGGGGTGATGGAAACCTGGGTCGAAGCGATGTCCATGTTGATGTAGCCGCGGTCCAGGTAGTAGGAGCGCAGGCGCTCCAGGTCACCGGAGAGCTTCTCGCGGGCGTACTTGTCGTCGTTCTTGAAGAAGGACAGCCAGTTGGTGGTCTTGAGCTCGAAGAGCTGGGCCAGCTCCTCGTCGTCGAAGACATTGTTGCCGACGATGTTGATGTGCTGGATCGCGGCGACGGTGCCTTCGTTGATCTTGATCTTCAGGCCGACGCGGTTGCGCGGCTGCGGCACCACCTCGGCGTCGACCTCGGCCGAGTAGCGGCCCTGGGCCACGTACTGGCGCTGCAGTTCGTTACGCACGCCTTCGAGGGTGGCACGCTGGAAGATCTCGCCTTCGGCCAGGCCCGATTGCTTCAGGCCCTTCATCAGGTCTTCGGTGCTGATCGCCTTGTTGCCTTCGATCTCGATGCTCGACACCGACGGGCGCTCGACCACGTTGATGATCAGGACATTGCCGTCGCGGCTCAGCTGGATGTCCTGGAAGAAGCCGGTCTTGAACAGCGAGCGGGTAGACTCCACCAGGCGCCGATCGTCGGCCTGGTCGCCCACGTTCAGGGGCAGGGCACCGAACACGCTGCCAGCGGAAACCCGCTGCAGGCCATTGACACGAATATCGGAGATGGTGAAGGACTCGGCGTGAACTTCAGCGATCATCAGTGCGGAGAGGACCGCAGTTAGCAGCAGACGTTTCATGAAGTCCTTTTATTCCAACTGGCAATAAACAACCTGCCGCGATAAGGCGGCAGGTTCGTTCGCAATTGAGCGAAGCTTTTTATAGTCGACCCAGATCGTTGATCAGGGCGAGCAACATCACCCCAATGACCAAACTGATACCGATCTGGACCCCCCAACCTTGCACCCGATCCGAAAGCGGACGACCGCGCGCCCACTCGATCAGGTAGAACAGCAAATGCCCCCCATCCAATACGGGGATGGGCAGCAGGTTAAGAACCCCCAGGCTTATGCTCAGGTAGGCCAGGAAATTCAGGAAATCCCCCACGCCCGACTGGGCTGAAGCGCCCGCCACTTTAGCAATGGTTATCGGTCCACTCAAGTTTTTTACCGAGAGCTCCCCGAACAGCATTTTCTTCAGCGATTCGAGGGTCAGGACACTCATGTTCCACGTTCTCGACAGGCTCTGGGCAACGGCATCCAGCGGCCCGTAGCTGACTTCGCGGAGCATGTCGGCGGGCCATTCGGCACCCTTGACGCCTGCCCCCAAGTACCCGCCGGAAGCCTGCCCTTCGCCGCGCCGGGCCAAGGTCACCGGGACCTCGAGCTGGGCACCGTCGCGCTCCACGCGCAGCTGCACCTTGGCCTCGGGGCGGGCGCGAACGCTGTCGACCACCTGCTGCCAATCGTTCAGGGCAACGCCATCGAGGCTCAGCAACCGGTCACCGGTCTTGAGCCCGGCAGCGGCGGCCGGGCCTTTCGGGTCGATCTCGGCCAGCACCGGCGCAATGGCCGGGCGCCACGGGCGCAGCCCCAAGGACTGGATCGGGTCCGGTTCGTCCACGCCCTTGAGCCACTGGCTGAGGGTGATTTCATGCTGGCGCTCCAGCGTACCGCCCTGCTCGATGACACCAACCTTGAGGGTGCCGCTTTCGCCAAGACGACGGACTAGTTGCAGGTTGACCGCAGACCAGCCATTGGTCGGTTCGCCGTCGATGGATACCACTTCCTGACCAGCGGCCAGGCCTGCGGAAGCCGCCAGGCTGCCCGCCTCGACGGCACCGATCACCGGGCGCACCTGCTGGGTACCGAGCATGGCCAGGACCCAGAAGAACAACAGGGCGAGGAGGAAGTTGGCCACAGGGCCGGCCGCGACGATGGCGATCCGCTGGCGCACCGGCTTGCGATTGAAAGACTGGTCGACCAACGCAGGCGGGACTTCGCCTTCGCGCTCGTCGAGCATCTTGACGTAGCCACCCAGGGGGATGGCTGCCACCACGAACTCGGTGCCGTGGCGGTCGTGCCAGCGCAGCAACGGCGTGCCAAACCCCACGGAGAAGCGCAGCACCTTGACGCCACAGCGCCTGGCCACCCAGAAATGGCCGAATTCGTGGAAGGTGACCAGCACACCCAGGGCGACCAGGGTGCCGACTATCATGTAGAGCGCTGTCATACCTGTCTCCGAATGACGTTCAGCCCATCCCTGGAACTCGCGGACATCAGTAACCGTGACGCCTCAACCACTCCCGGGACAGTTCCCGGGCCCGCTGGTCCGCGGCGAATACCGCCTCCAGCGAAGGCAACGGTACCACGGGTTCCTGGTCGAGCACCTGTTCGATCATACCCGCGATCTCCGGGAAGCGGATACGCCGCTGGAGAAATGCCTCCACGGCCACTTCGTTGGCCGCATTGAGCACGGCCGGTGCGCTGTTGCCCGCCTCAGCCGCCTGGCGCGCCAGGCGCAGGCAGGGGAAGCGCTGCTCGTCGGGGGCCTGGAAGTCCAGGCGGGCGATGGTGAACAGGTCCAGCGGCGCAACCCCCGAGTCGATGCGCTCCGGCCAGGCCAGGGCATTGGCGATCGGCGTGCGCATGTCAGGGTTGCCCAGCTGTGCGAGCACCGAACCATCGACATAGTCCACCAGCGAATGGATGACGCTCTGCGGGTGGACCACCACCTCGACCTTGGCCGGCGCCGCATCGAACAACCAACAGGCTTCGATGAGCTCCAAACCCTTGTTCATCATGCTCGCCGAGTCGACCGAGATCTTGCGCCCCATGGACCAGTTGGGGTGGGCACACGCCTGCTCTGGCGTGACATTGGCCAACGCCGCGGCCGGTGTCTCGCGGAACGGCCCGCCCGAAGCGGTCAGCAGGATGCGCCGCACGCCGACCTGGGCCAGCCCGCGAGCATGGTCGGCAGGCAGGCACTGGAAGATCGCGTTGTGCTCGCTGTCGATCGGCAGCAACACGGCGCCACTGCGCCGTACAGCGTCCATGAACAGCGCGCCGGACATCACCAGCGCTTCCTTGTTGGCGAGCAGCACCTTCTTGCCCGCCTCCACGGCCGCCAGGGTCGGGCGCAGGCCCGCGGCACCGACGATGGCCGCCATCACCGCATCCACCTCCGGCGCCGAGGCGACCTGGCACAGCCCGGCCTCCCCTTCCAGCACCTCGGTGGTGCAACCGGCACTCGCCAGGCCGTCGCGCAAGCGCGCAGCAGCCTCGGCGCTGGGCACCACGGCATAGGCCGGGCGGTGCCGCTCGCACAGGGCCAGCAATTCATCGAGGCGGGAATAGCCGCTCAGGGCGAACACCTGGTAACGCTCCGGGTGGCGCGCGATGACGTCCAGGGTGCTCAGGCCGATGGAACCGGTGGCACCCAGCACCGTGATACGTTGCGGATGGCTCACATCACACCCCATTCGGCAGCCCAGAGCAGTACGGCGAACATCGGGATCGCCGCGGTCAGGCTGTCGATGCGGTCGAGCACGCCACCATGGCCGGGCAGCAGGTTGCTGCTGTCCTTGATGCCTTCGCGGCGCTTGAACATGCTCTCGGTCAGGTCACCGATCACCGAGGACATCACCACGATCGCTGCGCCCAGCAGGCCGAGCAGCACATCGCCGATGCTCCAGTCGCGGGCCAGGCCCACGCCCAGGGTGATCAGCAGGCTCACCGCCAAGCCACCATAGACACCCTCCCAGCTCTTGCCAGGGCTGACCTGCGGCGCCAGCTTGCGCTTGCCGAAGGCTCGACCGGAGAAGTACGCACCGATATCGGCGGCCCACACCAGCACCATGACCGCCAGGATCAGCCAGTTACCCAGCGGCCAGTGCTTGAGCAGCACCAGGCCCTGCCAGGCCGGCAGCAGTACCAGCAGCCCGATCAGCAGGCGACAGGCCGCGCTGTTCCACAGCTCGCTGCTGCGTGGGTAGGTGAGCACCAACCAGGTGGCCAGCCCCCACCAGATCACCGAGGCGCCGAGGACCCAGGGCGCCAGGTCGGGCATCAGGTAAAGCAGCATCAGCGCCCCGGCGACCACCGCCGCATAGGCCAGGCGCAACGGCTGGGCGACGAGCCCGGCCAGGCGCGCCCATTCCCAGGCGCCGAGGGTGACGACCAGGCCGATGAACAGGGCGAAATCCCCGCCGTTGAGCAGGAAGAAGCCACCCAGCGCGACCGGCAGCAGGATCAGCGCGGTAATGATGCGTTGTTTAAGCATTAAGCACGAGCTCCAGCCTCGACCTGCTCGCTGGTCTTACCGAAGCGGCGCTGGCGCGAAGCGAAATCGGCCAGGGCGGTACGCATGGCCTCGTGTTTGAAGTCCGGCCAGTACAGGTCGGAGAAGTACAGCTCGGCATAGGCCAGCTGCCACAGCAGGAAGTTGCTGATGCGATGTTCGCCCCCGGTGCGGATGCACAGGTCGGGCAACGGCAGGTCGCCTGTGGCCAGGCAGGTCTGCAACAGGCCCGGGGTGATGTCCTCGGGACGCAGGTGGCCGGCCTGGACTTCACGCGCCAGGCGTTGCGCCGCCTGGGCGATGTCCCACTGGCCACCGTAGTTGGCGGCGATCTGCAGGATGAAGCGGTCGTTGCCGGCGGTCAGGGCCTCGGCTTCGCGCATGGCGGCCTGCAGCTCGGGGTGGAAGCGCGAGCGGTCGCCGATGATGCGCAGGCTGATCTTGTTCTCGTTCAGGCGCTTGGCCTCGCGGCGCAGGGCCGTGAAGAACAGCTCCATGAGCGCACCGACCTCATCGGCCGGCCGCTGCCAGTTCTCGCTGGAGAAGGCGAAGAGGGTCAGCACCTCGACCCCGGCCTCGGCGCAGACTTCGATCACCGCACGAACCGCATCGACACCGGCCTTGTGCCCGGCGACGCCGGGCAGCAGGCGTCGCTTGGCCCAGCGGTTGTTGCCATCCATGATGATCGCGACGTGACGCGGCACCGAAGGCGATGCCGCTGGCTTGGTCTTTTCCATGAAAGAAACCCCGGCCTCAGACGGCCATCAGGTCCTTTTCCTTGGCCTTGAACGCAGCATCGATTTCAGCGACGAACTTGTCGGTCAGCTTCTGGATCTCGTCCGCGGCACGACGCTCTTCGTCTTCGCTGATTTCCTTGTCCTTGGTGAGCTTCTTGAGGTCAGCCAGTGCATCGCGACGCACGTTGCGCACAGCCACCTTGGCGTCCTCGGCGACGCCGCTGGCCTGCTTGGTGTAGCCCTTGCGGGTTTCCTCGGTCAGGGCCGGCATCGGCACACGGATGGTGGTGCCTGCGCTGGACGGGTTCAGGCCCAGGTCGGAGGTCAGGATGGCCTTCTCGATGGCGGCGCTGAGGTTCTTGTCGTGGGCGACGATCTTCAGGGTACGGGCGTCCTCGACGGTGATAGCAGCCACTTGGTTCAGCGGCATCTCGCTCCCCCAGGCCGGGACCTTGACACTGTCCAGGATGCTTGGGTGGGCGCGACCGGTACGGATCGCCGCCAGGTTGCGAGCCAGGGCCTCGATGGACTTGCCCATGCGCTCCTGCGCGTCTTTCTTGATGTCGTTGATCATGCTTGGCCTTCCTCGATCAGAGTACCTTCAGCGCCACCCACCACGATGTTCAGCAGGGCGCCAGGCTTGTTCATGTTGAATACCCGCAATGGCATCTTGTGGTCGCGGCACAGGCAGATTGCGGTCAGGTCCATGACACCGAGCTTGCGATCCAGGACCTCGTCGTAGGTCAGGTGATCGAACTTCTCGGCGTGCGGGTCCTTGAATGGATCGGCAGTGTACACACCATCGACCTTGGTCGCTTTCAGCACCACGTCGGCATCGATCTCGATGGCGCGCAGGCAGGCAGCGGAGTCGGTGGTGAAGAACGGGTTGCCGGTACCGGCGGAGAAAATTACCACATCCCCGGAGTTGAGGTGACGAATAGCTTTGCGGCGGTCGTAATGGTCGGTAACGCCAACCATGGAAATGGCCGACATGACCAGCGCCGGGATGTTCGAACGCTCCAGGGCGTCACGCATGGCCAGGGCATTCATCACGGTGGCCAGCATACCCATATGGTCGCCGGTGACACGGTCCATGCCGGCGGCGCTGAGCGCTGCACCGCGGAACAGGTTGCCGCCGCCGATCACCAGGCCGACCTGGACGCCGATGCCGACCAGCTGGCCGACTTCCAGGGCCATGCGGTCCAGTACCTTCGGGTCGATCCCGAACTCTTCCGAGCCCATCAGGGCCTCGCCGCTAAGTTTGAGCAAAATGCGTTTATAGCGAGGTTGGCGACCACTCACCTGCTGGGCCATTGCGAGTTTCTCCTGGGGCGTACATTTAGAAAATTCGTGCGGGCTGTTTGCAGCCTGCTAACTGTAGCGTGGCGCTGCTTCAGCGCCAGCGGATGCGCGAGGGGTAAACCCGCATCCGTTTTGACAAAGAGGCTGCGCGCGTGAGCGGGCAGCCTCTTTGGGGCGACAGACGGGGCTGTCTTACTGCTTGGCGGCAGCTACCTGGGCGGCAACTTCTTCAGCGAAGTTGTCAACCGGCTTCTCGATGCCTTCGCCGACCTTGAAGTAGGTGAAGGAAACGATTTCAGCACCGGCTTTCTTGGCCAGTTCGCCAACCTTGACTTCCGGGTTCATGACGAAGGCTTGCTCTTTCAGCGAAGCTTCGGCTTTGAACTTGGTGATACGACCGTTGATCATGTTCTCAACGATGTTTTCCGGCTTGCCAGCGATCTTGTCGGCGTTCAGCTGCAGGAAGACGTTCTTCTCACGCTCGATGGCCTCGGCGGAGATTTCCGACGAATCCAGGAACTCAGGGTTCGAAGCTGCAACGTGCATGGCGATGTTCTTGGCCAGCTCGACGTCGCCGCCCTTCAGGACGACAGCAGCGCCGATCTTGTTGCCGTGCAGGTAGGCGCCGACGACGTCGCCTTCAACGCGCACCAGGCGACGGATGTTGACGTTTTCGCCGCACTTGGCGACCAGGGCTTCACGAGCAGCTTCGCGCGAGGCGATCAGCGGAGCGGCATCGGTCAGCTTCTGGGCGAAGGCTTCTTCCAGGCTGTCGGCAACGAAGTTCTTGAAGTCGTCTTGCAGGGCCAGGAAGTCGGTCTGCGAGTTCACTTCCAGCAGGACAGCGGACTTGCCGTCGGTCTTGACTGCGATGGCGCCTTCGGCGGCAACGTTGCCAGCCTTCTTGGCGGCCTTGATGGCGCCGGAAGCGCGCATGTCATCAATGGCCTTTTCGATGTCGCCGCCGGCCTTTTCCAGGGCCTTCTTGCAGTCCATCATGCCTTCGCCGGTACGCTCGCGCAGTTCTTTGACCAGCGCTGCAGTAATTGCTGCCATTTCAAAATCCTCTTGGAAAGTTTTTCAACCATTCCACCCGCTCGTCACGGGCGTTCAATTCTGCAAATCCACTGCTGTCACTTCAGCAGCCCCATGATGCGCAAAGGTGCTGACAGCAGGATTTCAAGGTGGCAAAAAGGGGGCCTAGCCCCCTTTTTGCGTGCCAAGTAGACGCCGGGCGTCAATTACTCGGCAGCAGGTGCAGCCGCTTCTTCAGCGTAGACTTCGGTGCCGCCGGCAACGTTGTTGCGGCCGCGGATGACGGCGTCAGCCATCGAAGTCATGTACAGCTCGATGGCGCGGATGGCGTCGTCGTTGCCTGGGATGACGTAGTCAACGCCTTCCGGGCTGCTGTTGGTATCGACAACACCGATGACCGGGATGCCCAGCTTGTTGGCTTCGGTGATAGCGATGCGCTCGTGCTCGACGTCGATGACGAACAGTGCATCAGGCAGGCCACCCATGTCCTTGATACCGCCCAGGCTGCGATCCAGTTTTTCCAGGTCGCGGCTGCGCATCAAGGCTTCTTTCTTGGTCAGCTTGGCGAAGGTGCCATCTTCGGCCTGGGTTTCCAGGTCGCGCAGACGCTTGATCGAAGCACGGATGGTCTTGTAGTTGGTCAGCATGCCGCCCAACCAGCGGTGGTCAACGTATGGCGAACCGCAACGAGCAGCTTGCTCGGCGACGATCTTGCCAGCGGAACGCTTGGTGCCGACGAACAGGATCTTGTTCTTGCCCTGGGCCAGGCGCTCGACGAACGACAGAGCGTCGTTGAACATCGGCAGGGTTTTTTCCAGGTTGATGATGTGGATCTTGTTGCGCGCGCCGAAAATGAACTTGCCCATTTTCGGGTTCCAGTAACGGGTCTGGTGGCCGAAGTGCACACCGGCCTTCAGCATATCGCGCATGTTGACTTGGGACATGATAGTTCCTTGATAAGTCGGGTTGGGCCTCCACGTATCCCAATGACCAACCCACAGGCTCGCGAGCTTGGGGCACCCAGGTCATCGTGTCGACACGTGTGTGGGTTAAGGCTTCCGGGGACCTCCCCCGAAAGCGGCGCATTTTATACCACAGACCGCGGGCGAACGGAACCCGGATGATGCCTCGTCCGTCAGCGGCTTTTGCAGCCTGTGGGCAATCGCGCCAGAATTGCCTACTGACTAGACAGCAGAACCTGCGCCTTTATCCCCACAGATTGACGCCCCGCTCTGCTAGAATCCGGCCTTTCCCGTTTGTTCGCGCCCCCAGGGCGCCGTAGAGAGCCTGTATGACCGTCACCATCAAGACCGCAGAAGACATCGAGAAGATGCGCATCGCCGGCCGCCTGGCCGCCGAAGTCCTCGAGATGATCGAAGAACACGTCAAGCCCGGCGTCACCACCGAGGAGCTCGACCGCCTCTGCCACGACTACATCGTCAACGTCCAGCAGGCGATCCCGGCGCCGCTCAACTATAAAGGCTTCCCCAAGTCGATCTGCACCTCGATCAACCACGTGGTCTGCCATGGCATCCCCAACGAGAAGCCGCTCAAGGATGGCGACACCCTCAACATCGATGTCACCGTGATCAAGGACGGCTACCACGGCGATACCAGCCGTATGTTCCACGTCGGTACCGTTGCGCCCTGGGCCGAGCGCCTGTCCAAGGTCACCCAGGAATGCATGTACAAGGCCATCGAACTGGTCAAGCCGGGCTGCCGCCTGGGCGATATCGGCGAGGTGATCCAGAAGCACGCGGAGAAGAACGGCTTCTCGGTGGTACGCGAATTCTGCGGCCATGGCATCGGCAAGGTGTTCCACGAAGAGCCGCAGGTACTGCACTACGGCCGCGCCGGCACCGGCATGGAACTCAAGGAAGGCATGACCTTCACCATCGAGCCGATGATCAACCAGGGCAAGGCCGACACCAAGGTACTGGGCGACGGCTGGACCGCCATCACCAAGGACCGCAAGCTGTCCGCCCAGTGGGAGCACACCATCCTGGTGACCGCCACCGGCTACGAGATCTTCACCCTGCGCAAGGACGACACCCTGCCGCGCACCTCGGCCTGACCCGCCCCAGGGCCAACAACACAGGAACGCGACTCGATGCCCCAGGTGGATCCCGAGCTGTTCGACCGTGGCCAGTTCCAGGCGGAACTGGCGCTCAAGGCAAGCCCCATCGCTGCCTTCAAGAAAGCCATCCGCCAGGCCGGCGCGGTGCTCGATCGGCGCTTTCGCGAAGGCGGCGAGATCCGCCCGCTCATCGAGGATCGCGCCTGGTTCGTCGACAATATCCTGCAACAGGCCTGGAACCAGTTCGACTGGCGCGACCAGGCCGGCATCGCCCTGGTCGCCGTCGGCGGCTACGGCCGTGGCGAACTGCACCCCTGGTCTGACATCGACCTGCTGATCCTGCTCGACAGCGCCGAGCACGAGCAGTACCGCGATGCCATCGAACGCTTCCTTACCCTGCTGTGGGACATCGGCCTGGAAGTGGGCCAGAGCGTGCGCACCGTCGAGGAATGCGCCGAACAGGCCAAGGCCGACCTGACGGTGATCACCAACCTGATGGAAAGCCGCACCATCGCCGGCCCCGAGGCCTTGCGCCAACGCATGCTGGATGTCACCAGCACCAAACATATGTGGCCGAGCAAGGAGTTCTTCCTGGCCAAGCGCGCCGAACTCAAGGCTCGCCACCACAAGTACAACGACACCGAATACAACCTCGAGCCCAACGTCAAGGGCTCCCCGGGCGGCCTGCGCGATATCCAGACCGTTCTGTGGGTGGCCCGCCGCCAGTACGGCACCCTCAACCTCCACGCCCTGGCCGACGAAGGCTTCCTGCTGGAGAGCGAGAACGAGCTGCTGGCCTCCTCCCAGGCGTTCCTGTGGCGGGTGCGCTATGCCCTGCACATGCTCGCCGGGCGCGCCGAGGACCGCCTGCTGTTCGACCACCAGCGCAGCATCGCCGCATTGCTCGGCTACGGCGACGAGAACCCCAAGCGCGCGATCGAGCAGTTCATGACCCAGTACTACCGGGTGGTGATGAGCATCAGCCAGCTGTGCGACCTGATCATCCAGCACTTCGAGGAGGTCATCCTCGCCGATGATGCCAGTAGCACCACCCAGCCGTTGAATGCACGCTTCCGGCTGCATGACGGCTACATCGAGACGGCCAACCCGGCCGTGTTCAAGCGCACCCCGTTCGCCATGCTGGAAATCTTCGTGCTGATGGCCCAGCACCCGGAGATCAAGGGCGTGCGAGCCGATACCGTGCGTCAGTTGCGCGAACATCGCCACCTGATCAACGACACGTTCCGCAACGATATCCGCAATACCAGCCTGTTCATCGAACTGTTCAAGTGCGAGATCGGCATCCACCGCAACCTGCGGCGGATGAACCGCTACGGCATCCTCGGGCGCTACCTGCCGGAGTTCGGCCTGATCGTCGGGCAGATGCAGCACGACCTGTTCCACATCTATACGGTCGATGCCCATACCCTCAACCTGATCAAGCACCTGCGCAAGCTGCAGTACACCCCGGTCTCGGAGAAATTCCCGTTGGCCAGCAAGCTCATGGGGCGCCTGCCCAAACCCGAGCTGATCTACCTGGCCGGCCTCTACCATGACATCGGCAAAGGCCGCCAGGGCGACCACTCCGAGCTGGGTGCGGTGGATGCGCAGGCCTTCTGCGCGCGCCACCAGTTGCCGGCGTGGGACAGCCGGTTGATCGTCTGGCTGGTCCAGAACCACCTGGTGATGTCCACCACCGCCCAGCGTAAGGACCTCTCCGACCCGCAGGTGATCAACGACTTCGCCCTGCACGTGGGCGACGAGACCCGTCTGGACTACCTCTATGTGCTGACCGTGGCCGACATCAACGCCACCAACCCCAGCCTCTGGAACTCCTGGCGTGCCAGCCTGCTGCGCCAGCTCTACACCGAGACCAAGCGCGCCCTGCGCCGCGGCCTGGAGAACCCGCTGGACCGCGAGGAGCAGATCCGCCAGACACAGACCGCTGCGCTGGATATCCTGGTGCGCGAAGGCATCGACCCGGACGATGTGGAACAGCTGTGGGCCCAACTGGGCGACGACTACTTCCTCAAGCACACCGCTGCCGACGTAGCCTGGCACAGCGACGCGATCCTCCAGCAGCCGGCCGATGGTGGCCCGTTGGTACTGATCAAGGAAACCACCCAGCGCGAGTTCGAGGGCGGCACGCAGATCTTCATCTATGCCCCCGACCAGCACGACTTCTTCGCCGTGACCGTGGCCGCGATGTCCCAGCTCAACCTGAACATCCATGACGCGCGGATCATCACCTCCAGCAGCCAGTTCACCCTCGACACCTATATCGTCCTGGACAACGACGGCGGCTCGATCGGCGACAACCCGCAGCGGGTCAAGCAGATCCGCGACGGCCTGACCGAGGCCCTGCGCAACCCGGAGGACTACCCGACCATCATCCAGCGTCGGGTCCCGCGCCAGCTCAAGCACTTCACCTTCGCCCCACAGGTGACCATCCACAACGATGCCCAGCGGCCGGTGACCATCCTGGAAATCACCGCACCCGACCGCCCCGGCCTGCTGGCGCGGATCGGGCGCATCTTCCTGGAGTTCGACCTGTCGCTGCAGAACGCCAAGATCGCCACCCTCGGCGAACGGGTGGAGGACGTGTTCTTCATCACCGACGCCGACAACCAGCCGCTGTCGGACCCCCAGCTGTGCCTGCGCCTGCAGGAAGCGATCATCAAGCAGCTGCAGGCTGGCCAGGCCAGCGACACCAGCACCACCCGCGTGACCTTCTAACGATTGACGAGACCCTGCGCCGATGAACCATGCCCTGACCCAGCTTCAGCCCTACCCGTTCGAGAAACTGCGTGCCCTGCTGGGCAGCGTGAAGCCTGCGGCGGACAAACGCGCCATCGCCCTGTCGATCGGCGAGCCGAAGCATGAATCACCGGCGTTCGTCGCCAAGGCCATGGCCGACAACCTCGACAAGCTGGCGGTGTACCCGAGCACCATCGGCCTGCCCGCGCTGCGCCAGGCCATCGGCCAATGGTGCGAACGCCGCTTCGGCGTGCCGGCCGGCTGGCTCGATGCCGACCGCCACATCCTGCCGGTCAACGGCACCCGCGAGGCGCTGTTCGCCTTCACCCAAGCCGTGGTCAACCGCGCCGATGACGGCCTGGTGGTCAGCCCCAATCCGTTCTACCAGATCTACGAAGGCGCGGCCCTGCTGGCCGGCGCCACCCCGCATTACCTGCCATGCCTGGAAAGCAACGGCTTCAACCCGGACTTCGATGCCGTACCGGCCGAAGTCTGGCAGCGCTGCCAGATCCTGTTCCTGTGCTCCCCGGGCAACCCCACCGGCGCCCTGGTGCCGATGGACACGCTGAAGAAGCTGATCGCCCTGGCCGACGAGCATGATTTCGTGATCGCCGCCGACGAGTGCTACAGCGAGCTGTATTTCGACGAAGATGCCCCGCCTCCGGGCCTGCTGAGTGCCTGTGCCGAGCTTGGCCGCAGCGACTTCAAGCGTTGCGTGGTGTTCCACAGCCTGTCCAAGCGCTCCAACCTGCCGGGCCTGCGCTCGGGCTTCGTCGCCGGCGACGCCTCGATCATCAAGCCGTTCCTGCTGTATCGCACCTATCACGGTTGCGCCATGCCGGTGCAAACCCAGCTGGCCAGCATCGCCGCCTGGCAGGACGAGGCCCATGTGCGTGAAAACCGCGACCAGTACCGGGCCAAGTACGACGCAGTCCTGGAAATTCTCCAGCCGGTGATGGACGTGCAGCGCCCGGACGGCAGTTTCTACCTGTGGGCCAAGGTGCCCGGCTGCGATGCCGATTTCACCCGTGACCTGTTCGAAGCCCAGCATGTGACCGTGGTACCAGGATCGTACCTGTCGCGTGAAGTCGATGGCGTGAACCCGGGCGCGGGCCGGGTGCGCATGGCGCTGGTCGCACCATTGGCCGAGTGCATCGAGGCCTCCGAGCGGATTCGCGCATTCCTGCAAAGCCGCTGATGGCATCAGGGGGCGCTTTGCGCCCCATTTCGCGGGACAAGCCCGCTCCCACAGAGGCCTCGCTATCTTGAAGGCAGCGCGTACCCTGTGGGAGCGGGCTTGTCCCGCGAATGGGTCAGCGACGGTGCTACCTGACCTGCCCCAGGTTCGCCTCACTCATGTCCAGCTCCCCCAGCACCTGGCGTACCACCTCATCGCCCACCAAGTGCTTGCGATGCAGTTCGTACAACGCCAACCGCTGCGCCCTCAGGGCCCGCACCCGCAATCGCCGCTCCAGCAGGTCCATCTGTTCGGCCAGGGCCCGGGCTTCGGCGGTGTCGTTGTAGCTGTCCAGCTCATCACGGTACTCGGCCATCAAGCGCGCCTTGAGCTCCACCGCCAAGGTCGCCTGGGCTGCATCCTGAGGCGCATTGGCATCGACCACCTCCTCGGCCTCCAAGGCATGGATGGCCGCCTCCGCCGTACGCCGCCAGGCGTCCTGTACCTCCTGGCGCAGGCGTTCGTCCGGGCTTTTGGTCACCCCGCGCAGCAACAGCGGCAGGGCGATGCAGGCACTGACCAGCGACAGCAGGATCACGCCGGCGGCGATGAAGATCAGCAGATCACGCTCAGGGAAAGCCTTGCCCGCCCCCATCAGCAATGGCACCGACATCACGCCTGCCAGGGTTACCGCCCCGCGTACGCCACCGAGCGTCAACAGCAGGCAGGACCGGGTGGTGGGCACCAGCACCAGCTCCGGCTTGCCGCGCCAACGGCGTACCACGCCGATCGCCCGCCAGATGCTCTGCACCCAGACGAAGCGCAGCGCCACCAGCGCCACGAAGATCGCCACCACGTCCAGACAGCGCCAGGCCAGGGTCGGCCATACGGTAGCTTCGTCGCTGACCACAGCCTTGATGATGTCCGGCAACTGCAGGCCCAGCAGCAGGAAGATCAGGCCATTGAAGGCGAACTCCAACAGCGACCACACACTGCGGTTGAGCAGGCGCGTACTCGTCTGGCGCGGCAGCAGGTCGAGCCAACTCTGCATCATGCCGGCCGCTACCGCAGAGAGGATGCCCGACACACCGAGGCGCTCGGCCAGCACATAAGCGGCGAACGGCAGCAGCAACATGAACACCACGTGGGTCGCCGGATCGTCCCAGCCGCGAGCGATCATCCAGGCCCGCAGCCGCCCGATCAGCCAGCTCAGGGCCACGCCGACCGCCAGGCCGCCCAGGGCGACGATGACGAAGGTCACGCTCGCCTCGGTCAGCGAGAACACCCCAGTGATCGCCGCAGCTAGGGCGAACTTGAAGGTCACCAGGCCCGACGCATCGTTCATCAGCGCCTCGCCCTGGAGCATGTGCATCAACGGGGTAGGCAGGCGATCCTGGGCGATGGCCGACACCGCCACGGCGTCGGTGGGCGACAGTACCGCCGCCAGGGCGAAGGCCACCGGCAGGGGAATGCTCGGCAGGATCCAGTGGATGAAGTAGCCCGCACCGACCACGGTGAACAGCACCAGCCCCACCGCCAAGGCCACCACCGGCCCACGCAGGCGCCACAGTTCGCGCTTGGGCATACGCCAGCCGTCGGCGAACAGCAGCGGCGGCAAGAACAGGAACAGGAACAGCTCCGGGTCCAGCGCCACGTGCAGGCCCAGGGTCGGCCAGGCCAGCAGCGCGCCGGCGGCGATCTGCACCAGCGGCAATGGCAGCGGGACCACCCGCCCGACCAGTTTCGACACGCTTACCAGCGTCAGCAGGATGAGGACGGTATAGGCTGACTGCATCGGCAAAGGCTTCCTGTGTAATCCGAATAAAGCGACAACGGGGCGAATCCTCGCCATTGAAACAATATGTTAGCGGCGGATGGGGAAACGGGGCCGCTGCACGATAGTCGCAGGGGGCGAGTGAATATGTAACATGATGATACGTGGCAGGGGCGAGGTGCAGGGCTTCAGGATTGCGACTGCGCGCGATCGACCATGCACCGAGCCCCCAAGCCATGCACACCCGTGGCGCTCCAGGGAGCGTTCCCGCATAATCCCGCGACTGACAATCGAACACGGAGAAATTGGGGCGGCCTTCGAACCCCAATGCACACGATGACCTACACGCTCTACGGCATAAAAGCCTGCGACACCATGAAAAAGGCACGCACCTGGCTCGAAGGCCAGGCCATTGCCTACGAATTCCACGACTACAAGACCCAAGGCATCGACCGCGACAGCCTCAACCGCTGGTGCGACGAGCACGGCTGGGAAGTGGTCCTCAATCGCGCCGGTACCACCTTCCGCAAGCTGGATGACGCCAGCAAGGCCGGTCTCGACCAGGCCAAGGCCGTCGAGCTGATGCTGGCCCAGCCGTCGATGATCAAGCGCCCGGTACTCGACCTTGGCAGCCGCACCCTGGTCGGCTTCAAGCCCGACCTGTACGCCGCGGCACTGGCCTGAACCGCCTTCGCTTCAACCCCTTATTTGCATGAGGTAATCGCATGTCCACTACCCTGTTCAGCCTGGCCTTCGGTGTCGGCACCCAGAACCGCCAGGGTGCCTGGCTGGAAGTCTTCTACGCACAGCCCTTGGTTTCCCCGAGCGCCGAGCTGGTCGCCGCCATCGCCCCGATCCTCGGTTATGAAGGTGGCAACCAGGCCATCGCCTTCAGCAACGCCCAGGCCGCCCAGCTGGCCGAAGCACTCAAGGCTGTGGATGCCGGCCAGGCCGCCCTGCTGACCCGCCTGGCCGAAAGCCACAAGCCGCTGGTCGCCACCCTGCTGGCCGAAGACGGCGCCCTGGCCTCCACCCCGGAGGCTTATCTCAAGCTGCACCTGCTGTCCCACCGCCTGGTCAAGCCGCACGGCGTGAGCCTGGCCGGCATCTTCCCGCTGCTGCCGAACGTCGCCTGGACCAACCAGGGCGCGGTGGACCTGAGCGAGCTGGCCGAACTGCAGCTCGAGGCACGCCTGAAGGGCGAGCTGCTGGAAGTGTTCTCGGTGGACAAGTTCCCGAAGATGACCGACTACGTGGTCCCGGCCGGCGTGCGCATCGCCGACACCGCCCGTGTACGCCTGGGCGCCTACATCGGCGAAGGCACCACCATCATGCACGAAGGCTTCGTCAACTTTAACGCCGGCACCGAAGGCCCGGGCATGATCGAAGGCCGCGTCTCGGCGGGCGTGTTCGTCGGCAAGGGCTCGGACCTGGGTGGCGGCTGCTCGACCATGGGCACCCTGTCCGGCGGCGGCAACATCGTCATCAAGGTCGGCGAAGGCTGCCTGATCGGCGCCAATGCCGGCATCGGCATCCCGCTGGGCGACCGCAACACCGTGGAAGCGGGCCTGTACATCACGGCCGGTACCAAGGTGAACCTGCTGGACGAGAACAACCAACTGGTCAAGGTGGTCAAGGCCCGTGACCTGGCCGGCCAGACCGACCTGCTGTTCCGCCGCAACTCGCTGAACGGCGCAGTGGAATGCAAGACCCACAAGTCGGCCATCGAGCTGAACGAGGCGCTGCACGCCCACAACTGAGAACCATGACGGGTTCGAAGTGATAAGATCGGGTCTGGCCTAGCACCAGGCCCGATTTTCATTTCAGGTCCCGTGATCATGTTCCAGCCCTCCCCCTGGCGTGCCGATTTCCCCGCGATCGCCGCCCTGCAACGGCAGCACCAGACCTACCTGGACAGCGCCGCCACCACCCAGAAGCCCCAGGCCCTGCTCGATGCCCTGAACCATTACTACCGCCACGGCGCGGCCAATGTGCATCGCGCCCAGCACCTGCCCGGCGCCATGGCCACCCAGGCCTTCGAAACCAGCCGTGACAAGGTCGCCGCCTGGCTCAACGCCGGCGACGCGCGCCAGGTGGTCTTCACCCATGGCGCCACCTCGGCGCTGAACCTGCTGGCCTATGGCCTGGAATACCGCTTCGAGGCTGGCGACGAAATCGCCATCAGCGCCCTGGAGCACCATGCGAACCTGTTGCCCTGGCAGGAGCTGGCCCGGCGCCGTGACCTGCGCCTGGTGGTACTGCCACTGGACGAACACGGCCACATCGACCTGAACCAAGCCTTGCAACTGATCGGCCCCCGTACGCGGTTGCTGGCGGTGAGCCAGCTGTCCAATGTGCTGGGCACCTGGCAACCCCTGCCTGCGTTGCTCGCCCACGCCCAGGCCCAGGGCGCACTGACCGTGGTCGACGGTGCCCAGGGCATCGTCCATGGTCGCCACGACGTGCAACAGCTGGGCTGCGATTTCTATGTGTTCTCCAGCCACAAGCTGTACGGCCCCGAAGGCGTCGGCGTGCTGTATGGACGCCCCGGAGCGCTGGAGCTGCTGCGCCACTGGCAGTTCGGCGGCGAAATGGTGCAACTGGCCGACTATCACAGCGCCAGCTATCGCCCCGCGCCGCTGGGCTTCGAAGCCGGCACCCCACCGATCGCCGGCGTCATCGGCCTGGGCGCGACCCTTGGCTACCTCGCCAGCCTCGACGCTACGGCCGTCGCCCAGCATGAAGCCAACCTGCACCAGCATCTGCTGCGTGGCCTGGCCGACCGGGACGGCATCCGCATCCTGGGCACGCCGCAAGCGGCGCTGGCCAGTTTCGTGGTGGAAGGCGTGCACAATGCCGACCTTGCCCACGTGCTGACCGAGCAAGGCATCGCCGTGCGCGCCGGGCATCACTGCGCCATGCCGCTGCTCAAGGGCCTGGGGCTCGAAGGCGCGATTCGGGTGTCGCTGGCCTTGTACAACGACGGCGACGACCTGGTGCGCTTCTTCGACGCCCTCGACCAAGGCCTGGAGCTGTTGCGATGAGCCTGTCGGCAGAGGCCAGCCAGGCGCTGGAGAGCTTCGAGCAGGCGCGCGGCTGGGAACAGCGGGCGCGATTGCTGATGCAGTGGGGCGATCGGCTGGAGCCACTGGACGATGCGCAGAAATGCGAAGCCAACCGCGTGCATGGCTGCGAAAGCCTGGTCTGGCTGGTGGCCGAGAACGACCAGGGGCAATGGCACTTCAAGGCCAGCAGCGATGCCCGCCTGTTGCGTGGGCTGCTGGCCCTGCTGCTGGTGCGGGTGCAAGGGTTGCCAAGCGCGGACCTGGCCCAGGTGGACCTGCGCGGCTGGTTTACCCAGCTGGGGCTGGAGCGCCAGTTGTCGCCATCGCGCAGCAATGGCTTGCATGCAGTGCTCCAGCGCATGGCAGAGTTGGCGTCCAACCGCTGACCAACGCCGCTCCTACAGGGCGCGAGCAGGGCGGTTATTCTGGCTTGATGCGCTCCGAAGGCCGCCGCGCCCCTGCCACCAGTTTCTCCACCGCCTTGCTCGCCGCGACCATGCCGAAGGTCGCGGTCACCATCATCACCGCGCCAAAGCCACCTGAGCAGTCCAGGCGCACGCCCTCGCCCACGAAGCTCTTCTGCAGGCAGACGCTGCCATCACCCTTGGGATAGCGCAGCTGCTCGCTGGAAAACACACACGGCACGCCATAGTTGCGCGACACATTGCGCGAGAAGTTGTAGTCGCGCCGCAGGGTCGAACGCACCCGCGAGGCCAGCGGGTCGTTGAAGGTCTTGTTGAGGTCACCGACCTGCACCTGGGTCGGGTCGATCTGCCCGCCTGCGCCACCGGTGGTGACGATGGCGATCTTGCGCCGGCGGCACCAGGCGATCAATGCGGCCTTGGCCATGACGCTGTCGATGCAGTCGATGACGCAGTCGAGCGCTTCGGTGATGTACTCGACCATGGTGTCGCGGGTGACGAAGTCGGCCACGGCATGCACAGTGCACGCCGGGTTGATCGCGCGCAGGCGCTCGGCCATCACCTCCACCTTCGGCCGCCCCACCTGGCCCTCCAGGGCATGGGCCTGGCGGTTGGTGTTGCTGACGCAGACATCGTCCAGGTCGAACAAAGTGATCTCGCCCACGCCGCTGCGGGCCATGGCCTCGGCCGCCCAGGAACCGACCCCGCCGATACCGACGATCGCCACATGGGCCTGGCGCAGGCGCTTCAGGCCCTGCTCGCCATACAGCCGGGCAACGCCGGCAAAGCGTGGATCTTCTGTGCTCATGCTCACCCCCTGAAAAAACGGCGCGCATTATATGCCAACAGGCCAGCCCTGGGGCCGCCATGCCGCCCTTGTTAGTAAAGACCCTACAAACCCTGCTTTAATACCCCATCAACCAAAGCGTCCTGAGCGATAGCCGAGCGGCATCAGAACTTCATCGTGCGCGGGCAATCCAAGCATTGCTTGCCCTGGCAAGGCCCGCCCCGCTCCCCCTTCGGAACCTGAAACACCTATGTCATCACGCAAATTCGGTCTCAACCTGGTGGTGGTCCTGGCCATCGCCGCGCTGTTCACTGGCTTCTGGGCGCTGATCAACCGCCCGGTGTCCGCCCCTGCCTGGCCGGAGCAGATCTCCGGCTTCTCCTATTCGCCGTTCCGCCTGGGCCAGAGCCCACAGAAAGGCCAATACCCCAGCGATGAAGAAATGCTCCAGGACCTGGAGCAGATGAGCAAGCTGACCGACAGCATCCGCATCTATACGGTCGAGGGTACCCAGGCGGACATCCCTCGCCTGGCCGAGGAACTGGGGTTGCGCGTCACCCTGGGCATCTGGATCAGCCCGGACCTGGAACGCAACGAGCGTGAGATCGCCAAGGCCATCGAACTGGCCAATACCTCGCGCAGCGTGGTGCGGGTCGTGGTGGGCAACGAAGCCCTGTTCCGCGAGGAGATCACCCCCGAAGCACTGATCAACTACCTGGACCGGGTGCGGGCAGCGGTGAAGGTCCCGGTCACGACCAGCGAACAATGGCACATCTGGAAGGAAAACCCGGAGCTGGCCAAGCATGTCGACCTGATCGCCGCGCATATCCTGCCCTACTGGGAGTTCGTGCCGATGAAGGACTCGCTGCAGTTCGTCCTCGACCGCGCCCGCGAGCTCAAACAGCAATTCCCACGCAAGCCGTTGCTGCTCTCGGAGGTCGGCTGGCCCAGCAACGGGCGCATGCGCGGCGGTGCCGACGCCACCCAGGCCGACCAGGCGATCTACCTGCGCACGCTGGTCAATACCCTCAACCGTCGCGGCTACAACTATTTCGTCATCGAGGCCTACGACCAACCCTGGAAAGCCAGCGACGAAGGCTCCGTGGGCGCCTACTGGGGCGTGTTCAACGCCGCGCGCCAGCAAAAATTCAATTTCGAGGGCCCCGTGGTCGCCATCCCGCAATGGCGCGCCCTGGCCGTGGCCTCGGTGGTGCTGGCGCTGATCGCCCTGGCGGTGCTGTTGATCGACGGCTCGGCCTTGCGCCAGCGTGGCCGCACCTTCCTCACCTTCATCACCTTCCTGTGCGGGTCGGTGCTGGTGTGGATCGCCTATGACTACAGCCAGCAGTACAGCACCTGGTTCAGCGTGACCGTGGGCGTCTTGCTGGCCCTGGGCGCCCTGGGCGTGTTCATCGTGCTGTTGACCGAGGCCCATGAGCTGGCCGAAGCGGTGTGGATCCACAAGCGGCGCAGGGAATTCCTACCGGTGCAGGCGGACACGGCCTACCGGCCCAAGGTCTCGATCCACGTGCCCTGCTACAACGAGCCGCCCGAGATGGTGAAACAGACCCTCGACGCCCTGGCCGCCCTCGACTACCCCGACTATGAAGTGCTGGTGATCGACAACAACACCAAGGACCCGGCCGTATGGGAACCGCTCAAGGCCCATTGCGAGCTGCTGGGCGAGCGCTTCCGCTTCTTCCACGTAGCGCCGCTGGCCGGCTTCAAGGGTGGCGCGCTGAACTACCTGATCCCACACACCGCCGCCGATGCCGAAGTGATCGCCGTGATCGACTCGGACTACTGCGTCGACCGCAACTGGCTCAAGCACATGGTCCCGCACTTCGCCGACCCGAAGATCGCCGTGGTGCAGTCGCCCCAGGACTACCGCGACCAGCATGAAAGCGCCTTCAAGAAGCTGTGCTACAGCGAGTACAAGGGCTTCTTCCACATCGGCATGGTCACCCGCAACGACCGTGACGCGATCATCCAGCACGGCACCATGACCATGACCCGCCGTTCGGTGCTGCAGGAGCTGGGGTGGGCCGAGTGGTGCATCTGCGAAGATGCCGAGCTGGGCCTGCGGGTGTTCGAAAAGGGGCTGTCGGCTGCCTACGCGCACAACAGCTACGGCAAAGGCCTGATGCCGGACACCTTCATCGACTTCAAGAAGCAGCGCTTCCGCTGGGCCTACGGCGCCATCCAGATCATCAAGCACCACGCCGCCGCCCTGCTGCGGGGCAAGGGCAGCGAGCTGACCCGCGGCCAGCGCTACCACTTCCTGGCCGGCTGGCTGCCATGGATCGCCGATGGCATGAACATCTTCTTCACCGTCGGTGCGTTGTTGTGGTCGGCCGCGATGATCATCGTGCCGCAACGGGTCGACCCACCGCTGATGATCTTCGCCATTCCGCCGCTGGCGCTGTTCTTCTTCAAGGTCGGCAAGATCATCTTCCTGTACCGCCGCGCCGTGGGTGTCGACCTCAAGGATGCGTTCGCCGCCGCGCTGGCAGGGCTGGCACTGTCGCATACCATCGCCAAGGCGGTGCTGTACGGGTTCTTCACCAGCAGCATGCCGTTCTTCCGCACGCCCAAGAATGCCGACAGCCATGGCTTGCTGGTGGCGATTTCCGAGGCCCGGGAGGAGTTGTTCATCATGCTCATGCTGTGGGGCGCAGCGCTGGGCATCTACCTGGTGCAAGGCTTGCCTGGCGCGGACATGCGCTTCTGGGTGGCGATGTTGCTGGTGCAGTCGCTGCCTTATGTGGCGGCGTTGGTAATGGCGTTCCTGTCGTCGCTGCCCAAGCCGGTGGAAAAGGCGGCCGAGCCGCAGCAGGCTTGAAACTATCAGGGCTGCTTTGCAGCCCATCGCCGGCAAGCCGGCTCCCACAAGCCTCAGGGGCTGCGATGCATCTGTAGGAGCCGGCTTGCCGGCGATTGGGCCGTGCCGCCTGGAACCATTTGATATAAGATAACGCCCCTGTTTCCCCGCCCGCCTTGCCCCCGGAGTCCTTCATGACGGCCCCTGCCGAGCTCTCGCCTACCCTTCAACTGGCCTGCGACTTGATCCGTCGCCCTTCGGTCACCCCTGTCGATGCCGATTGCCAGGCCCAGATGATGAACCGCCTGGGTGCTGTCGGCTTCCAGCTGGAGCCGATGCGCATCGAAGACGTCGACAACTTCTGGGCGACCCACGGCACCCAGGACGGCCCGGTGCTGTGCTTCGCCGGCCATACCGACGTGGTGCCCACCGGCCCCGTGCAGGCCTGGCAGCATGAGCCCTTCGAGGCACTGATCGATGCCGACGGCATGCTCTGTGGCCGCGGCGCCGCGGACATGAAAGGCAGCCTGGCGTCCATGGTGGTGGCCAGCGAACGCTTCGTGCGCGACTACCCGAACCACCGTGGCAAGGTGGCCTTCCTGATCACCAGCGACGAAGAGGGCCCGGCCCACCATGGCACCAAGGCCGTGGTCGAACGCCTGCGGGCGCGCAACGAGCGCCTGGACTGGTGCATCGTCGGCGAACCGTCCAGTACCACCCTGCTGGGCGATGTGGTCAAGAACGGCCGCCGTGGCTCGCTCGGCGCCAAGCTTACCGTGCGCGGCAAGCAGGGCCACGTGGCCTACCCGCACCTGGCGCGCAACCCCATCCACCTGGCCGCCCCGGCCCTGGCGGAACTGGCCGCCGAGCACTGGGACGAAGGCAACGCATTCTTCCCGCCGACCAGCTTCCAGATCTCCAACCTCAATTCCGGCACCGGCGCGACCAACGTGGTCCCGGGCGAGCTGGTCGCGGTGTTCAACTTCCGTTTCTCCACCGAATCCACGGTCGAGGGCCTGCAGGCCCGCGTGGCGGCGATCCTCGACAAGCACCAGTTGGATTGGACCATTGACTGGGCGTTGTCCGGCCTGCCGTTCCTGACCGAACCTGGCGAGTTGCTCGACGCCGTGTCCGCCGGTATCAAGGCCGTCACCGGCCGCGACACCCAACCGTCCACCAGCGGTGGTACCTCCGATGGGCGCTTCATCGCCACCCTGGGCACCCAGGTGGTGGAACTCGGCCCGGTGAACGCCACCATCCACCAGGTCGACGAACGTATCCTGGCCAGCGACCTGGAGTTGCTGACCGAGATCTACTACCAGACCCTGGTACGGTTGCTCGCCTGATGCTCGCCTGCCCTCTCTGCCAGGCCGCCCTGACGCGCCTCGACAACGGCGTGGTATGCCCCGTCGGGCACCGCTTCGACCGGGCCCGCCAGGGCTACCTGAACCTGTTGCCGGTGCAGCACAAGAACAGCCGCGACCCCGGCGACAACCAGGCCATGGTCCAGGCGCGCCGTGACTTCCTCGACGCCGGCCACTACGCCCCGGTGGCCCGGCGCCTGGCCGAACTTGCCGCCGAGCGCCAGCCCAGCGCCTGGCTGGACATCGGCTGCGGCGAGGGCTATTACACCGCACAGCTGGCCCAGGCCCTGCCCACCGCCGATGGCTACGCCCTGGATATCTCCCGCGAGGCGGTCAAGCGCGCCTGCCGGCGCGCGCCCCAGGTAACCTGGATGGTCGCGAGCATGGCCCGGGTGCCCTTGCTCGACGCCAGCTGCCAGTTCATCGCCAGCGTGTTCAGCCCGCTGGATTGGCACGAGGCCAAGCGCCTGCTCAACCCCGGTGGCGGCCTGATGCGGGTCGGGCCGACCAGCGGCCACCTGATGGAACTGCGCGAGGTGCTCTACGATGAAGTACGCCCCTACGCCGATGACAAGCACCTGGCCCTGGTCCCGGAGGGCCTGTACCACGCCCATGGCGAAGTGCTGGAGTTTCGCCTGAGCCTGGCCGAGCCTCAGGCACGCGCCGACCTGCTGGCGATGACCCCGCATGGTTGGCGCGCCAGCGCCGAGAAGCGCGCGCGGGTGATCGACCAGCCCGAACCGTTCGAAGTCACGGTTTCCATGCGTTATGACTATTTCGTGCGCCAAGACTGAGCACACCGGAGCCCTTTATGCGCCAACCCGATATCGAGATCTACCTCAAGGACACCGACGTCGACCACAAGCAGGTGGCCGAGTGGCTCGGCCAGGCCCTGGGCTCTTGCAGCCAATGGCAGCAACGTGGCCAGACCTGGAAATGCACAGCCGGTAACATTCCGGTCACCTGGGTACCCAAGGCTGTGGGGAAATGGAACAGCCTGTTCCTGGAAAGCGACCAGACGCCGTGGGACGACGACATCGCCTGCGCCCGTGCAGCCTATGCCGCACTCGGGGTCGAAGTGCGCTGCGCACCGGGTGGCTGGGCCGAGGAAGATGGCGAAGAAGATGCCGACCGCTGGGTCCGCATCAGCGCCGACGGTGAACAGGAAATCACCTGGCGCACCAGCTGAAACGCCGGCGGGTAAGCGTCAGGCTGCAAGTTCCACGGTCAACTTGCAGCTTGAAGCTTCAAGCGTGTAGCCAGAGGCCTTAGAGGCCGATCACGTCCTCGGCCTGCAAGCCTTTCTGGCCTTGCACGAGGGCGTATTCAACCCGCTGTCCCTCGACCAGGGTACGATGCCCCTCACCGCGGATAGCCCGATAGTGGACGAACACATCCGCACCACCCTCGCGCTGAATGAAGCCATAACCCTTGGCATCGTTGAACCACTTTACATTCCCAGTCTCACGAGACGACATCTGAACTACTCCGGATTTTTATTTTGAAGATCGCCTTGCAAGCACGGGGTCACCTCCCCGTGCTGACGCAGCTCGCTGAAATATCTTGCAAGCTGCGGACCGAGTATATGACAGCGAACAAAAAAAATTCATGACTGGAACGAGTTTTGGCGAATTTTGCCGAACTTGCACAGATACGGCAGACTAACTGCCTGGATATTCCCAAAACATTTCACCCAGGGCACACACCCCATGACCCGTTCCCCCCTGCGCCGGCTGATTTTCGGCGCCCTGCGTCGCCTGTTGTACCTGTGGGTGCGCTCCGAAACCATCAACCAGTCGTCCCTGACGCTCAAGCTCGACCGCAGCCGCCCAGTGTTCTACGCCCTGCCCTCGCCCTCGCTGACCGACCTGGCCGTGGTCGACCGCGAATGCACCAAGGCCGGGCTGCCGCGCCCGGTGCTGCCGGTTGCCGTGGGCCCGCTGCAAGAACCGGCTGCGTTCTTCTACCTGACGCCCGACCCGGACTGGCTCGGCCGCCATGACAAGCGCGGCGCGCCGCCCACCCTGGAGCGCCTGGTGGCCGCAGTCAGCCAGCATGCCGAGGAAGATGCGCAGATCATCCCGGTCAGCGTGTTCTGGGGCCAGTCGCCGGCCAGCGAGTCCAGCCCGTGGAAGCTGTTGTTCGCCGACAGCTGGGCCGTCACCGGGCGCCTGCGCCGGTTGCTGACGATCATGATCCTGGGCCGCAAGACCCGCGTGCAGTTCTCCGCGCCCATCCACCTGCGCGAGCTGGTGCAGCACAACAAAGGCCACGAGCGCACCGTGCGCATGGCCCAGCGCATCATGCGCGTGCACTTTCGCAACCTGAAGACTGCAGTCATCGGCCCGGACATCTCCCACCGGCGCAACCTGGTCAAGGGGCTGGTCCACGACCCGCTGGTGCGCCAGGCGATCAGCGACGAAGCCGAGCGCGAGAAGATCCCCTATGCCAAGGCCGAAGCCCAGGCGCTGCGCTACGGCAACGAGATCGCTTCGGACTACACCTACACGGCGATCCGCTTCCTCGAGGTGGTGCTGAGCTGGTTCTGGAACAAGATCTACGACGGTATCAAGGTCAACCATATCGAGCAGGTCCAAGGCATCGCGCCAGGCCACGAAGTGATCTACGTGCCCTGCCACCGCAGCCACATCGACTACCTATTGCTGTCGTACCTGCTGTTCCGCAACGGCCTCACCCCACCTCACATCGCGGCGGGCATCAATCTCAACATGCCGGTCATCGGCGGCCTGCTGCGCCGTGGCGGTGCGTTCTTCATGCGCCGCACGTTCAAGGGCAACCCCCTGTACACGGCGGTGTTCAATGAATACCTGCATACCTTGTTCACCAAGGGCTTCCCTGTCGAGTACTTCGTCGAGGGCGGCCGTTCGCGCACCGGCCGCATGCTGCAGCCACGCACCGGCATGCTCGCCATTACCCTGCGCAGCTTCCTGCGTTCCTCGCGTACACCGATCGTCTTCGTGCCGGTGTATATCGGCTACGAACGCGTGCTGGAGGGCCGTACCTACCTGGGCGAGCTGCGCGGGGCGAGCAAGAAGAAGGAGTCGATCTTCGACATCTTCAAGGTGGTCGGCGCGCTGAAACAGCGCTTCGGGCAGGTCTACGTGAACTTCGGCGAGCCGATCCGCCTGGCCGGGTTCCTCGACGAGCAGCAGCCCGGCTGGCGCGAACAGGCGCTCGGCCCACAGTTCCGCCCGGCCTGGCTCAACGAGACCACTACACGCCTGGGCGAGACCGTGGCCCGTCACCTGAACGAAGCCGCAGCGATCAACCCGGTCAACCTGGTGGCCCTGGCGCTGCTCTCCACCAGCCGCCTGGCCCTGGACGACCGCGCCCTGACCCGGGTGCTCGACCTCTACCTGGCGCTGCTGCGCCAAGTGCCCTATTCCCCGCACACCACCCTGCCGGAGGGTGATGGCCCGGCGCTGATCGAGCACGTCAAGGGCATGGGCCTGCTGTCCGAACAGAAGGACGCCCTGGGGCGCATCCTGTACCTGGATGAAGCCAACGCGGTGCTGATGACCTACTACCGCAACAATGTCCTGCACATTTTCGCACTGCCGGCCCTGTTGGCGAGCTTCTTCCAGAGCAGCTCGCGCATGAGCCGCGAGCTGGTCGGCCAATATGTCCAGGCGTTGTACCCCTACCTGCAGGCCGAGCTGTTCCTGCGCTGGACACCGGGGCAACTGGAGGGCGTGATCGACCAATGGCTGGCCGCCCTGGTGGAACAGGGCCTGCTGCGCTTCGAGAACGGCGTCTACCTGCGCCCGGCGCCCAGTTCGCGACAGTTCGTCCTGCTGACCCTGCTGGCCCGCGCCATCACCCAGACGCTGCAACGCTTCTACATGGCGACGTCCTTGTTGCTCAACAGCGGCCAGAACACCCTGACGGCCGAGGAGCTGGAGGACCTGTGCGTGATGATGGCCCAGCGCCTGTCGATCCTGCATGGGCTCAATGCCCCGGAATTCTTCGACAAGACGCTGTTCCGCCACTTCATCCAGACCCTGGTTGGCCAGGATGTGCTGCGGCCCGATGCCCAGGGCAAGCTGGGCTATCACGACAAGCTCGCCGAACTGGCCGAGGGCGTGGCCAAGCGGGTGCTGTCGGCCGAGCTGCGCCTGTCGATCCGTCAGGTGGCCTTGCACCGTGACGAACCGGAGGAAATCGTCGGGGTGTAGGGTTTCAGCCTGCCAGAGGGCCCGCGGAAGATTCAGGATGCCAAGGCTGCATCCACTCGAATACTTATCGGAGCCCTCACATGACCGATACATCCATGAAACACCTGGATATCGAAATCGTCTCTACCAGCACCCTGGACCTTCCACCCTCGGCACAGGTTTCGCTCAGCCTCCTGGATACCTCGCTCGCGGATGCGCCAGCCATCGCTATCGCGCAGCTGCGCTTGCGTTGTGCTGGCGTGATGCCGATCCGCCTTATGCTGAACTACGACAGCCGAAGCCTGAAAGCTGGCCGGCGCTATGTCCTTGGCGCACGCATCGAGCAAGAAGACAAGCTTTGGTACATCAACACCGTGTCGCACCCTGTTGAGCCTGACGGCGTTACCGGTCCGCTGCGCGTGTCTGTCGACAGGGTCGCGGAGCCGGCCTGCATGCGTGGCGAACGCGGCAGTGGCTTCATCGACCAACAGCCTGACGGCATCCATGGCGGCAACCGTACCAGGTGATCCAGCGGGCACACGGCCTCACGGTTCGTGTGCCATTTCCCTCTGATCCGCAGCCTCGTCATTTCCTAGAGTCCGCCAGACATGCACACGGCACGTTCGCCATCACCCGGCGCATGGCAAGGAGCTCATATGGACCATCGCTTCACGGAAATCTTCGGCACTGTAACCAGCCCCCATCTACCGACACTGGCAGATGGTGCTGCCCGCCTGAGCGTCACACTCAAAACCGAGACCCAGCCATACGGGGAGTTCATCGCGTCATGGAGCTGCCAGGCCAGCGGCTCGCCCATGCCCTTCCAGCTACAAGTCGACAGCACCTGCCTGGAGACCGAGCAGGCGTTAGTACTGGAGGCCAGGTGCTCGACCACGCCAGGGCAAGCGGGTACGGTGGCCTTCGCGTCGCAGCCCTTCGCAGGGGAGGCTAGCACGCAGGTCGGCCCTCTGGACCTGCTATTGGAACCGATCGACGGCATAGCGCAGGCCACCGCAGAAAAAATGCCGATTCCGCCCGCGATCATTCCGCTGTCCGGCGTTATCCAGATTCCCCCTGAACTCATGCTGGAAGAAGCCTATCTGGACACAACCTTGTTGCTCATCCAGGAAGATGGGTACAGCAACAGAGCGTCGAGCAACATCGCTGAGCATTCCAGGCTCATCCGACAGCCGAACGCACCCTTCACCCTGCTCCTGGATGCCTCCGTCATTCCCCCTGGGTATCGGGTAAAACTGCACATGGGCCTCTTCAGCCTCGATCGACAACAACTACTCGCGGGCAACGTCATCAAGAACCTGGACCTTTCCAATCCAATGGACCTGAGCGAAATCACCCTGCGTAAGCCGCGTCGCTGAATCCTCCGGAAAAATCCGCTAAAGTCCCTGGGGTTGGCCAAAAGCCGACCCCAAGGACATCGGAGATTCCATGAAAAAGTTCTTCATGCTGTGTGGCGCATCCCTGCTCGCAGCCTGCTCCAGCAACACCCCCTCGCACCAGGCCAGCCTGGATGGCGAAGTCTTCTACCTGCAGCGCATCGCCCTGCCGCCTGCGGCCACCTTGAGCGTCAGCCTGCAGGATGTATCGCTGATGGACGCCCCGGCAGTGACCCTGGCCAACCAGGCCGGCCCGGTCAAGGGCAACGTCCCGCTGCCCTTCCACCTGAGCTACGACCCCGCCCAGGTCAAACCTGGCCACCGCTATGCCGTCAGCGCACGCATCGAACTGGACGGCAAGCTGCTGTTCATCAATACCGAACACCATGGCGTCAAGCTCGACGGCAGCGACCCGCAGCCCGTGCGTATCAAAGTCGACCCGGTGCGCTGACCCGCCCATTTTGCCTATAAGGAAATACCCATGATCCGCACCTCCCTGCGCTTCACCACCCTCTGCGCCGGCCTGCTGTTGTCGGCCAGCGCCCTGGCCCTGTCACTGGGCGACCTCACCCAGAAAGATGCCAGCGGCGGCCTGAAGGACGCCCTGACCCAGGGCGCCCAAATCGCCGTCAAGCAACTGAGCACGCCTGGCGGGTTCAGCAACAACCCGGATGTGCGCATCGAGTTGCCGGGCAACCTGGGCAAGGCCGCCAAGGCCATGAAGATGTTCGGCAAGGGTGAGCAAGTCGAAGCCCTGGAAGACAGCATGAACAAGGCCGCCGAAGCGGCTGTGCCGCAAGCCCAGGTCATCCTGGTGGACGCGGTGAAGAAGATGACCGTGACCGACGCCAAGGACATCCTCGCAGGCGGCCAGGATTCGGCCACCCAGTACCTGAACAAGAGCAGCCGCGAGGAGATCCGCGCCAAGTTCCTGCCGATCGTCAAGCAAGCCACCGACAAGGTCGGCCTGGCGCAGCAGTACAACAACTTCGCCGGCCAGGCTGTGGCATTGGGCGTGGTCGACGCCAAGAGCGCCAGCATCGAGAACTATGTCACCGAGAAAGCGCTGGACGGCCTGTTCGAGATGATTGCCAAGCAGGAACAGAGCATCCGCCAGAACCCGGCACAAGCGGCTACCAGCCTGGCCAAGAAGGTGTTCGGCGCGCTGTGATCAGCCGTCTACCGACATAAACCCGAGGGCTGCCCATCGCCGGCAAGCCGGCTCCCACAAATAAAGCGTTAGCTTTGAGGACAGCACCATCCTGTGGGAGCCGGCTTGCCGGCGATGGGCCTGCAGCGCCCCTTCGGTTTTCAGCCCTTCTTCACTCTGAACCACGCCGCATACAGCGCCGGCAGGAACAACAGGGTCAGCACCGTCGCCACGATCAACCCACCCATGATCGCTACCGCCATCGGCCCGTAGAACACGCTGCGCGACAGCGGGATCATCGCCAGCACCGCCGCCAGCGCGGTGAGCACGATGGGCCGGAAGCGTCGTACCGTGGCCTCGATGATCGCCTGCCAACGGTCCAGCCCGGCGGCGATATCCTGCTCGATCTGATCGACCAGGATCACCGAGTTGCGCATGATCATCCCCGCCAAGGCGATGGTGCCGAGCATGGCGACGAAGCCGAACGGCTGGCGGAACACCAGCAGGAACAGCGTCACGCCGATCAGCCCCAGGGGGGCGGTGAGGAACACCATCACCGTGCGCGAGAAACTGCGCAGCTGGATCATCAGCAACGTCAGCACCACCACGATGAACAGCGGCATGCCGGCATTCACCGACTTCTGCCCGCGCTCGGAATCCTCCACCGTGCCACCGACCTCCAGCAGGTAACCGTCCGGCAACTGGTCGCGCACCTGCTGCAGGGTCGGCAGGATCTGCTTGACCAGCGTCACCGGCTGCTCCTTGCCGTAGATATCGGCGCGCACGGTCACCGTCGGCAAACGGTTGCGGTGCCAGATGACGCCTTCCTCGAAGCCGTATTCCAGCGTCGCCACCTGCGACAGGGCCACGCTCTGGCCGTTGTCGGTGGGCAATGCCAGGCTGCCCAGGTTGCCCAGCTCGCGGCGCTCCTGATCGGTCCCGCGCAGCAGGATCTCGATCAGCTCGTTGTCCTCGCGGTATTGGCTGACAGTGGTGCCGGTGAGCGAGCTTTGCAGGAAGCTCGACAGGTGCGCGGTGCTCACGCCCAGGGCACGCGCGCGGTCCTGGTCGATTTCCAGGAACACGGCCTTGCTCGGCTCCTCCCAGTCCAGGTGCACGTTCACCACGTGGGGGTTCTCGCGCACCTTGTCGGCAACTTCACGCGCCAGGGCGCGGACCTTCTCGATATGCTCGCCCGTCACCCGGAACTGCACCGGGTAGCCCACGGGCGGGCCGTTCTCCAGGCGTGTGACCCGCGAGCGCAGTTCTGGGAACTGTTCGTCCAACGTGGCGATCAGCCAACTGCGCAAGGCCTCGCGGTCCTCCAGGCTCTTGGCCAGCACCACGAACTGGGCAAAGCTGGCCGCCGGCAGTTGCTGGTCCAGGGGCAGGTAGAAACGCGGCGAGCCGGTGCCGACGTAGGCGACGTAGTTCTCGATGCCGTCCTGCTGCTTGAGCAATGCCTCCAGGCGTTTGACCTGCTCGGCGGTATTGGCCAGCGACGCGCCTTCGGCGAGCTTGATGTCGACCATCAATTCAGGCCGACCCGACGCCGGGAAGAACTGCTGGGGCACGAAGCGGAACAGCAACAGGCTGCCGATGAACGCAGCGATGGTCAGCACGATCACCGTCTTGCGCCGTCGCACGCACCATCCCACCACCCGGCGCACCCGCTGGTAGAACGGCGTGCCGTACGGGTCATGGCCACCCTCGCCATGGCGCGCCGCGTGGCGCTTGGCCAGGTCCGGCAACAGCCGGTCGCCCAGGTAGGGCACGAACACCACCGCCGCGACCCAGGACGTCAGCAGGGCGATGGTCACCACCTGGAAGATCGAACGGGTGTATTCGCCGGTGCTCGAGGCGGCGGTGGCGATCGGCAGGAAGCCCGCTGCGGTGATCAGGGTACCGGTGAGCATCGGGAACGCCGTGCTCGACCAGGCATAGCTGGCCGCCTTGAGCCGGTCGAAGCCCTGCTCCATCTTGATCGCCATCATCTCGACGGCAATGATCGCATCGTCCACCAGCAACCCCAGGGCCAACACCAATGCGCCCAGGGAGATCTTGTGCAGGCCGATGCCGAAGTAGTGCATGGCGGCGAAGGTCATGGCCAGCACCAGCGGAATGGCCAGGGCCACCACCAAGCCGGTGCGCAGGCCCAGGGAGAAGAAGCTCACCAGCAGCACGATCGCCAGGGCCTCGACCAACACCTGGACGAACTCGCCGACCCCGGCCTTCACCGCCGCCGGCTGGTCGGAGACCTTGCGCAGCTCCATGCCGGCGGGCAGGTTGCGGGCCAGGCGGGCGAACTCGCTTTCCAAGGCCTTGCCCAGGACCAGGATGTCGCCCCCCTCCTTCATCGACACCGCAAGACCGATGGCATCTTCCCCCATGAAACGCATGCGCGGCGCAGGCGGATCGTTGAAGCCACGGTGCACGTCGGCCACGTCGCCGATGCGGAAGGTGCGCTCACCCACGCGAATCGGGAACTGGCGGATCTGCTCGACCGTATCGAAGCGCCCGCTCACCCGCAGTTGCAGGCGCTCGCTGGGGGTTTCGAAGAAGCCGGCGGTGCTCACCGCATTCTGTTCCTGCAACGCCTGCTGCACGGCCTGCAACGGCACGCCGAGGGTCGCCAGCTTGACGTTGGACAGCTCGATCCAGATTTTTTCGTCCTGCAGGCCGAGCAGTTCCACCTTGCCCACGTCCTTGACCCGCTGCAGCTGGATCTGGATGCGGTCTGCATAGTCCTTGAGCACCGCGTAGTCGAAGCCGGCACCGGTCAGGGCATAGATGTTGCCGAAGGTGGTGCCGAATTCGTCGTTGAAGAACGGCCCTTGGATTTCCGGCGGCAGGGTATGGCGGATATCCGCGACCTTCTTGCGGATCTGGTACCAGAGTTCGGGGATGGCTTGCGAATGCATGGAGTCCCGGGCCATGAAGGTGACCTGGGACTCCCCCGGGCGCGAGAACGAAACGATGCGCTCGTACTCGCCGGTTTCCATCAGCTTCTTCTCGATGCGTTCGGTGACCTGCCGGGAGACTTCCTCGGCAGTGGCGCCCGGCCAGAGGGTGCGGATGACCATGGCCTTGAAGGTGAACGGTGGATCCTCGCTCTGCCCTAACTTGGTGTAGGACATGGCGCCAACCGCGGCCAGGAGAATCATCAGGAACAGCACGATCTGCCGGTTGCGCAGGGCCCAGGCGGAAAGATTGAAACCCATCGGGACTTACTCCTTGGCCGCCAGGTCCACATCACGGTTGGTGCGATCCACGGGCCGGACTTGCTGCCCTTCGCGCAATACATGGCCACCGGCGGCCACTACCCAGTCGTCGGCCCGCAGGCCTTCGAGCACCGGCACGCTGTCGGCGCCATAGGGCCCCAGGCGCACCACGGCGCGCTCCAGCCGGCTGTCCTTGTTGACACGCCAGACATAGGCCTGGCCCTGCTCGGCGGTGACGGCCGACAGCGGCACCGACAGCGGCGCCTGTTCGGCATGGGCGATGAACACCCGCGCGCTCTGGCCCAGCTCTGCCGGTGCGCTGGCCGAGGTGAAGGCAATCCGCGCGGCGAAGGTGCGTGAACGCGGATCGGCCGCCGGAGACAACTCGCGAATACGCCCTTCATAGCGCGCATTGGGGTGCGACCACAGCTCCACGCTGACCGTTTGCCCCACGGCAAAACGGGCGAACTGCTGCTCCGGCAGGCCGATGAGCACTTCACGCTCGCCGTCGGCGGCCAAGGTGAAGACTGTTTGCCCGGCGGCCACCACCTGGCCCACCTCGACCTGGCGCTTGGCGATCACGCCAGCCTGGGGAGCGCGCAACACCGCGTATTCAGCCTGGTTGCCGGCCACGTCGAATTCGGCCTTGGCCTGTTTCAGTCGGGCCAGGCCGGCGCGGTAGAGGTTCTCGGCGTTGTCGAACTGGGAACGGCTGACCATCTGCTTCTCTAGCAACTTCTGATAGCGGTCGCGCTCGGTCCGCACCAGGGCCAGGTTGGCCTGGGCGGCGGCAAGCTGGGCGCGGTTGGCCTCCAGTTGCAGGCGCACATCCTGAGGGTCGAGTTCTGCCAGGGGCTGGTCCGCCTTGACCCGCTGCCCTTCCTCCACCAGGCGCTTGGTGACCTTGCCGCCGATCCGGAAGGCCAGCTCCGGTTCGAAGCGGGCCCGCACCTCGCCTGGGTAGCTGTCGGCCGACGCGCCGGCCGGCTGGGGCTGGACCACCAGCGCCGGACGAGGCGCCGCGGGTGCCGCGGTTTCCTGCCCGCAGGCGGACAGCAGCAGGGCCAAGGCGACAGGCAAAACGATGGGCAAGGCATGACGCAACATGATGGAAATCCTTTCGGGGGCAGCGCCTGGAATATTTATACTGGCGAGTATATTAAGTCAGCTGATCGGCCCGGGGAAGCGGGCAGATGCGAGAAAAACGTTCGCCCAGCACACGCCCATCGCCGTCATACCCGGTAAGATGGAGGCCTTTTTCAACCAGATTCGGATCCCCATGTCCCACGACGCCCCCATAGGCCCGGGCCGGCCCAAGGACCTGGCCAAACGCGAGGCCATCCTCGAAGCCGCCAAGACGCTGTTCCTCAGCCTTGGCTATGCCAACACCAGCATGGATGCGGTCGCTGCGGCGGCAGGTGTTTCAAAGCTCACGGTCTACAGCCATTTCACCGACAAACAGACGCTGTTCGGCTCGGCGGTCATGGCGACTTGCCAGGCGCAACTGCCGGACCTGATCTTCGAACTCCCCGAGGGGGTACCGCTGGAGCAGGTGCTGCTGAACATCGCTCGCGGTTTCCATGCATTGATCAGCAGTGACGAGTCGGTGAGGTTGAGCCGGTTGATCATTGCCCTGGGGAACCAGGACCCTGGGTTCGGGGAGTACTTCTGGGAAGCGGGGCCGAAACGGGTGCTCGGGGGCATGGAGTCGCTGCTGCGGTGTGTGGCGCAGCGAGGGCTTCTGGCGATCGACAACCCGTTGCGGGCGGCGGAGCACTTCTTCTGCCTGGTGAAGGGGGCGCCGGATTATCGGTTGCTGCTGGGGTGTGCACCGGCATTGGTGGGGGATGAGGCCGAGGCGCATGTGCGAGAGGTGGTTGGTTTGTTCATGCGGGCGTATCGGGTTTAGGCGCTTTTTTGAATGTAGGTCTCGAGTAAGTGACACCCTCCTCCCGCTCAGGCACCTTTCCGCCCACGCGACAAAACGCTGGCCCTGCATCCGGCCCCGGCATCGCGCTCGACGGTGTCGAAAAATCATATTGATTGGTTGGCTTTTCTGGCCTAATCGCGGGACAAGCCCGCTCCCACAGGGAGACCGCGCCCTCCTGTAGGAGCGGGCTTGTCCCGCGATTGGCCCAACAGCCCACCGCCAATCCCATTGAATAAACAACGCCAGCCCAGGCGCCACCCAGCACCAAAGCGACCACTCACCCGCCAGTCTTGAGCGCCTTCTTGGGGTAGATGTCATACCGACTCGACTTCCCCTCCAGACTGTGGCTTGGCTTGGGCCCCTCGATCATCGGTGCCTTGCGCGGCCGCTTGACCACCACCCGGTGCGAAGCCAACGCCAGGGCCGCCTCGAGCAATGCCGGCGCATCGAGGTCATCGCCCACCAAGGGCCGAAACACCCGCATTTCCTTCTTCACCAACGCACTCTTGTCCCGATGCGGGAACATCGGATCGAGGTAGATCACCTGCGGCGCCTCGCCCTCCCAACTGCGCATGCGCTCGATCGCGTTGCCCGTCAGCAAGCGCATGCGCGCCACGATCGCGCCGACCTCCTCATCGCCGCGCGCCCGCGCCAGGCCATCCTCGAGCAAGGCGGCAATCAACGGCTGGCGTTCGATCAAGGTCATCTGGCAGCCCAGGCTGGCCAGGACGAACGCATCCTTGCCCAGCCCCGCCGTGGCATCGAGCACCTGCGGCCGCACGCCCTGGGCGATGCCCACCGCCTTGGCGATCATCTGCCCATTGCCGCCGCCATAGAGCCGCCGATGGGCCGCCTGCCCCTCGACGAAATCCACCCGCACCGGCCCCGGTGCCTGTGGCCCCAATTGCTGGATCTGCAATCCCTCGGCCCCTACCTGCACGGCGAAGCCGGCAGCGTCGTCCACCAGTGGCAAGCCCAAGCGCTCGGCCCACGCCACCGCCTGGGCCTGAAATTCGGCCGACAACGCCTCGACCCTGATACCCGCGCCCTGCTCTAGCTCTACCATCCGTTCCCGCACTCGAAAAATTAATGAAATCCCGGCCACCGCCGATACACGCAGTATCCGCTATTCTGCCAGAGCACAACGCGCGCGACTGCCATGTCAGATACTCTTCCCATCGGCTTGACCTACCTGTCGCCTGTCGACCATTTCGGTCGGCAGAACACCCAGGCACTCGGGGGCGTCAGCCACCTGTGGCAGGACTTCTTCGCCCACGCATTGGCCGAACAGCAGGCCCCGGAGCCCGACCCGGTCAGCCAGGCCATCGAGCAGCAGGTCGACCAACACAGCGGCGAGCCACTGGGCGGTGCGCAAGCTCTGGCGAAGATTCGCCTGCAGCGCGCTTGCGACATCCATGACAGCGAGATCTCCCCGCCCGAGCCGCTGTTCCTGCCCAAGGCCGAGTTCGAGATGGAGCTGCTGGAAAATGCCCCCGAACCCTTCAGCGCCGCCGAACTCATCGAACAACAACGCCAGCTCGACCTGAACAACAGCTGGTTGCGCCCGGTGGTCATGAGCCAAGGCCAACCGCTACCCGAGCCAGGCCCGGCACCGTCGCCGCGCCCACTGTTCCTGCCGATCGCCGAGTTCGAGATGGACCTGCTGGACAACGCCCCCGAACCCTACGACGAGCCCACCCTGGCCCAGCAACAGAACGACCTGGAATTCGACCTCCACTGGGCCCGCCCGGTGGTGTTGAACAACGTGCGCGTACACGCCTGATCAGCGACAGACCTGCCAGAAGCCCATGTCCAGGTGAAAGTGGTTGCGATGGGCCGCGTTGTAGTCCGGCCCCAGCACGGTGCTGAAACTGCCGCACGCCGCCTCATGGACCTGACGCAGGAACTCGGCTTCCCGCCCCTGCCCCTGCCAGTCCCGCGCCAGCACGATGCGCCCGCCATCCTGGAGGCGAAAGCCGCTGATATCCAGGGCATTGGCCGTGGCATGCTGGCTCAGCCGCCCCTGCTTGCGGTGATAGACATTGCGACAAGCAAAGCTGCCCAGGTGCTCGACCTGCGCCACCGGTTGGCCGAACACCCGCCGTGCCGCCGGCTGCACGCCATGGGTTTCGAACAATGCGTAGGCCACCGCCAGCGGGCACGACGCCAGGAAACTGCTGCCCAGGCGCGCCAGGCCACCTTCGATGCGCCAGACGTTCCGCAACGGGCATGCCGCCGTCGACGGGCTGTCGGCCTGCGCCCGGTAGCGCAGGGATGAGGTCTGCAACGCCTGGCGGCACAGGCCTGCATCGGTGCGCAGGCGCGACAGCTTGTATGGGGTGAGCAGGTTCGGTGGCTGGCGTACATCCAGCACCGCCCAGGGGTTCCAGGCCGACGGCGGTCGCCAGCCCAGTTGCCAGGCAAAGCCCGCCAGCATCAGCAGGCCGACGGCCAGCACCGACAACAGGCGCATTCAGCGCCGGAACAGGTCGTTGAGGTCGGCGAACGGCATGGCCTGTTCGCCATAACCGAACGTGCCCTCGTCACGGATCTCCAGCGCCGCTCGGCGGAACGCGCCCAATGCCGCCCGTGCCAGGGAAGAACCGACGCTGATGCGCTTCACACCCAAATCCTGCAACTGGTTGACGCTCAACGCCACGCCCGCCATCCCCATCAATACATTGACCGGCTTGGGCGCCACGGCCTGCACCACCGCACGGATCTCGTCGACGCTGCGCAAGCCCGGGGCATACAGCACATCGGCACCGGCCTCGGCATAGGCCTGCAGGCGGCGGATGGTGTCATCCAGGTCCAGGCGGCCGTGCAGCAGGTTCTCGGCCCGGGCGCAGAGGGTGAAGGGAAATGGCAGCTCACGGGCAGCCTGCACCGCTGCACGGACACGCTCCACCGACAGGCCGAAGTCATAGATCGGTGCATCGGCCTGGCCGCTGGCATCTTCGATCGAACCGCCCACCAACCCGACCCCGGCGGCCTGTCGGATCGTCTCGGCACAGTCCTGGGGCAAGTCGCCAAAACCGTTTTCCAGATCGGCCGCCACCGGCAAAGGCGTGGCATCAACGATTGCCCGTGCATTACCGAGCGTCTGCTCGAGGTCCAAGGCCCCTTCTGCATCAGGCCGCCCCAGGCTGAAGGCAAGGCCGGCGCTGGTAGTCGCCAGCGCCTCGAACCCAAGGCTGGCCAGCAACTTCGCAGACCCGGCATCCCACGGGTTGGGAATGACGAACGCGCCATCGCGCTCGTGCAGGGCCCTGAAGGCTTCGGCTCGCAGGGTTTGCACATCCATGGTCATGACCTCCGGCAGCGTGTTGGGGATGGCTCAGAGTAGTCCTAGTTGTTCGACCTCGGGGGCGCGGGGCAATTCCGGCAGCGGGGCAAGCCCAGGCAGGCGTGCCATCAGACGCTGGTGAAAGCGCTGGGCCAGGGCAGCGGCCAGCCGGTTGTCGGCCGTGTGCAAGAAGACATAGGGGCTGCGGCCTTCCTCGATCCATGTGGCCACTTTGTCTACCCAGGGCGTGAGGAAGGGTTCGTTGGCGTCCAGGTGCGGATGCCCGATGAAACGCACCTGGGGATGCTGGCTGAAAGCAGCCGGACGTGGCGGTACCCGTGGTTTCTTGGCCTGGGCGTCCAACACGCCGGGGTCGCGCAGCGTGCAACTGAACAGGGCGCGCGGGTCCAGGCAGATACGCTCGACGCCACGCTCGCGCAGCAGCCGATTGAGCAGGCGCTCTTCCTCGCCACGGGCGAAGAATGCCTCGTTACGCACCTCGACCGCCACCGGTACGCCGATCTCATCGAGAAAATGGCACAGCTCCCCCAGACGCGTTGGGCTGAACTGCGCGGGCAACTGCAGCCAATACGGCGAAACCCGTGGGCCCAGCGGCGCCAGCAGCCGCGTGAAATCATGCGCCGAGGCCAATTGTTCGCCCAGGTGGCTTGCGTGGCTGACATCGCCCGGAAACTTGGCAGTGAAACGGAAATGCGCCGGCATCACCTGCGCCCAGCGCTCCACCGTGGCGGGTGCGGGGCGGGCATAGAAGGTGGTGTTGCCCTCAACGGCGTTGAACACCTGGCTGTACAGGCCAAGGTATTCGGCAGGACGGGCATCGGCGGGATAGAGGTAGTCGCGCCAGGCGTTGTCACTCCAGGACGGGCAACCGAGAAAATAAGGAAGAGACGATGGATTCATCCATCAAATGTACAGGTCCAGCCCCAGCACTTCCATCTCCCAGTCGGTGAAGCCGGCTGTGGCCAGGTAGCTTGCCAGGGCCGTCGCGGTGCGCCGGTCGCGGGCACGCGGGAAGACCATGTCCTGCTGGCGGGCGGGGAACCCAGCGGCGCGGCGACGGGTTCCCGGGTCCTGCGGCACCTCGACCTCATCGACCAGCTCGGCGTCCTCGATCGCTTCGTCGCGCACCGGTGCCTTACGCGCGGGGCGCTTGATCGGATAGGACTGCGAGGAGAAACCGTCGATACGCATGGACAGGGCACTCAGGATCAATGATGGCAATTTAGCAGCACCAGAGATCCGTCGCTAATGCCCGATTTGTTAACTGGACCACAGTTTGGACAAAAGGTTCGGATTTGGCCTCATCGCCGGATGAACCCATTCGTCAGAACGCCGCATTTTCCGGTGAGCCATAACCCAGCCCTTCGGGCTATGCACGCAGAACTGAATTCACCGCGATGGCAGGGTCGGCCGAATCAAGGGCGCCGCTTCTCCAAGGTCTGAACTGTTCAGCGCGCCTTGGGCGTGGCCACGTTGTCGCGCAGGTACACAGGTTGCGCCTGCTCGGCGGCAATGGCCTCACCGCGCCCCCAAGCGAAGGTGGCCAGGCTGAGGATGTCCAAAGCGTTGGGCAACGCCGAAGCGTCGCGCTCGCCCACCGGTACGGCCAGGCGCTCGGCATAGCCCCACCCGGTGCCGGCACCGAACCAGTCACCGCTGGCACCTTCGGGCAACTGTACCCGTTCCGGCGGCAGTACCGCTTCGCGCCCGAGCAGGCGCATCTCGCCCTCGCTGGCCTGGTAGCACCCCCAGTACACCTCGTCCATGCGCGCGTCGATGGCCGCGGCCACCTGCTGCACGCCACGCTCGCGCAAGGCTCCCTGGGCCAGCGCCGCCAGGTTGGACACCGGCAGCACCGGGCGCTCCAAGGCAAAGGCCAGCCCCTGCACCACGCCAATGGCGATACGCACACCGGTGAACGCGCCCGGGCCACGGCCAAAGGCAATGGCGTCGATGGCATTGAGCGCCACACCGGAATCGGCGAGCAGTTGCTTGATCATCGGCAGCAACTTCTGCGCGTGCATGCGTGGGATGACCTCGTAGTGGCTGGTCACCTTGCCGTCATGCAGCAAGGCGACGGAACAGGCTTCGGTGGCGGTATCCAGGGCCAGCAACGTGGTCATCGAACGGTATTCCAGGGCAGAGGTAAAAGAACGGCAGTATAAACGACAACGGCCCGCAAGCGGGCCGTCGTGACGCACGGTGTTGGATCAGCTCAGGGCTGCCAGCACCTTGGCGGTGATCGACTCGACCGAGCCGACACCTTCGATGTGGGCGTACTTCGGCTTGCCATTGTTTGCGGCCGACAGCTTCTGGTAGAAGTCCACCAGCGGCTTGGTCTGGCTGTGGTACACCGACAGGCGGTGGCGTACGGTCTCTTCCTTGTCGTCATCACGCTGGATCAGCGCTTCGCCGGTGACGTCGTCCTTGCCTTCCACTTTCGGCGGGTTGTGCTGGATGTGGTAGGTACGGCCCGACGCCAGGTGTACGCGGCGGCCGGCCATACGACCGACGATCTCTTCGTCGTCCACGGCGATCTCGACCACGGCGTCGATGTCGACACCGGCGGCGACCATGGCTTCAGCCTGGGGAATGGTGCGCGGGAAGCCGTCGAACAGGCAGCCGTTGGCGCAATCCGGCTGGGCGATGCGCTCCTTGACCAGGCTGATGATCAGCTCGTCGGAAACCAGCTGGCCGGCATCCATGACCTTCTTGAGTTCCAGGCCCAGCGGGGTGCCGGCCTTGACGGCAGCACGCAACATGTCACCGGTGGAGATCTGTGGAATACCGAACTTCTCGGTGATGAACTTTGCCTGAGTACCTTTACCGGCCCCGGGAGCTCCCAGCAGAATTACGCGCATCTTGTGCTCCTCATATTTTTCTATGTAAATCAACGGATTCGGCACACATGGCCAATTCCGAAAAATCGGGTGAGACCGAAAATCGGTCAAAAGGCTGCTCAAGATACACAGCGCCCGGCAACCAGACAAGCGTCCCAAAGTTGCAGGAAATCGCCATGCAGGGGCCTTTGGCGAGTCGGTTGCGCCCAGCGCAACCGGCTTGGCCAGGCCCGACCGAACGGCACATGCCACCCGGCCAAGGCCCTTCCTCTGTCACCTCAGCCGGTGTTGCGAAGGCCTGCGGCGATGCCCGCCACGGTCACCAGCAGGGCCTGCTCCAACGGGCTGTCCAGAGCGGCTTCGCGACTGCGCGAACGGGCCAGCAGCTCGGCCTGCAGGCGGTGCAGCGGGTCCAGGTAGGTGTTGCGCAGGCTGATGAACTCCAGGGTCTCGGGGCTGTGAGCCAGTAGCACCGATTGCTCGGTCAGCCCCAGCACCACCTGGCACGACTGCGACAATAGGTCGCGCAGTTGCGCACCCAATGGCAGCAGTTCCGGTTGCACCAGACGTTCGTCGTAGGCCTTGGCGATTTCCGCATCGGCCTTGGCCAGGACCATCTCCAGCATGTCGATGCGCGTGCGGAAGAAGGGCCATTGCTCGCGCATCTGTGCCAGCAGCTCGCCCTGGCCACGGGCCAGGGCATTGCCCAGCGCCGTTTCCCAGCCCAGCCAGGCCGGCAGCATCAGGCGCGTCTGGGTCCAGCCGAAGATCCACGGAATCGCACGCAGGCTCTCGATGCCGCCGGCACGTCGCTTGGCCGGGCGGCTGCCCAGGGGCAGGCGGCCCAACTCCTGCTCGGGGGTGGATTGGCGGAAGTATTCGACGAAGTCAGGGTTCTCGCGCACCACGTCGCGGTACGCCTTGACACCATCGGCCGCCAGTTGATCCATCAATGCGCGCCACGCTGGCTGCGGGGGCGGCGGTGGCAGCAGGGTGGCCTCGAGCACAGCGGCGAGGTACAGGTTGAGGTTCTGCTCGGCGATACCCGGCAGGCCGAACTTGAAGCGGATCATCTCGCCCTGTTCGGTGGTGCGGAACCGCCCGCCCACCGAGCCGGGCGGCTGCGACAGGATCGCAGCGTGGGCCGGCCCACCCCCTCGGCCGACCGTACCGCCCCGGCCATGGAACAACAGCAGTTCGACCTGGTGCTCGCGGCAGATGCGTACCAGGTTTTCCTGGGCCCGGTACTGGGCCCAGGCGGCTGCCGTGGTACCGGCATCCTTGGCGGAGTCGGAGTAGCCGATCATCACTTCCTGTGGCCCGTGCAGCCCGGCACGGTAGCCCGGCAGGCCGAGCAGACGCTCCATCACCGGCCCGGCGTTGTCCAGGTCGGCCAGGGTCTCGAACAGCGGCACCACCCGCATCGGTCGGGTCAGGCCGGCTTCTTTGAGCAACAGTTGCACCGCCAGCACGTCCGAGGCGGCACCGGCCATGGAGATGACATACGAGCCCAGCGAGGCCGCGGGCGCGGCGGCGATCTCGCGGCAGGTGACGAGTACTTCGGCGGTATCGGCCCCAGGCTGGAAATGTGCAGGCAGCAAAGGTCGCCGATTCTTCAGTTCAGCCTGAAGGAACGCGATGCGCTGCTCTTCGTCCCAGTCGGCGTAGCGCCCCAGGCCCAGGTAATCGGTTATTTCGGTCAGCGCGTCACGATGCCGGGCCGCGTCCTGGCGTACATCCAGGCGCACCAGGAACAGGCCGAAGGTCACCGCCCGGCGCAGGCAGTCGAGCAACGGGCCGTCGGCGATCACCCCCATGCCGCACTCATGCAACGACTGGTAGCACAGCTCCAGGGGCTCGATCAGCTCACGGTTGCTGGCCAATACCTCGGCTCCAGGCGCCAGCGTGCTGGTAAGGGCGGCATGGGCCCAGGCGCGCGTGGCGCGCAGGCGATCACGCAATTGCTTGAGCAGTGCACGGTAGGGTTCGGCGCTGTCGCCAACCCGTTCGCGCAGGGCCGCGCTGGCCTGTTGCATGGACAGTTCGGCGGCCAGGTAGTCGATATCGCGCAGGAACAGGTCGGCGGCCATCCAACGCGCCAGCAGCAGTACTTCACGGGTCACCGCCGCGGTCACGTTGGGGTTGCCGTCGCGGTCGCCGCCCATCCAGGAGGCGAAGCGGACCGGTGCCGCCTCCAGCGGCAGCCGTAGCCCGGTAGCGTCGAACAGCGCCGTGTCGACCTTGCGCAGGTGGTTGGGGATCGCCTGCCACAGGGAATGCTCGATCACCGCGAAGCCCCACTTGGCTTCGTCCACAGGCGTCGGCCGGGTGCGGCGGATTTCCTCGGTGTGCCAGGCCTCGGCGATCAACCGGCGCAGGCGCTCGCGAACCTGCTGGCGTTCGGCGAGGGTCAGGTCACGATGGTCCTGCACCGCCAGTTGCCCGGCGATGGCGTCGTATTTCTGGATCAGGGTCCGGCGCGTCACCTCGGTGGGATGGGCGGTGAGCACCAGCTGGATATCCAGCTTGGCCAGTTGCCTGGCCAGGGCATCATCGCTGTGCCCGGCCTGTTTCAGGCGCGCCAGCAGCTCCGGCAATACCCGCGCCTCGAAGGGCTCGGGTTGGCCAGCGTCGCGGCGGCGGATCAACTGGTACTGCTCGGCGATATTGGCCAGGTTGAGGAACTGGTTGAACGCCCGCGCCACCGGCAGCAAGTCATCGTCGGCCAGGTCGCCCAACGTCGAGCTCAGTTGCTCGGCGGCGCCACGGCGGTCGGCCTTGGCGCTGTGGCGAATGTCCTCGATCTTCTGCAGGAACGCCTCGCCATGCTGCTGGCGTATGGTCTCCCCCAGCAGCTCCCCCAACAGATGGACATCCTCACGCAAGCGTACATCGATATCGGTCATCGGCCCTCTCTCCGGCGCGGCTCGCCCGCGCTCCCGCTCAGGAAGGGAACAGTACTGGCACAGCCGGCCCGCCATGGCAAGCCGCAGCCTGGCAAAGCGACTAAAGTGAAAGGAGTCATCCGTGGCCAGAGGTCGTCATGAAAATCCGCGAGCTTGTCCAACAATGGGAACAGAACGCCAAGGGGCATTTGAGCCCTACCGGCCATGTGCTGCACCTGGACCTGGAGTCCGAAGCGCGCCTGGCTGCCTTGATCGACATGTACCCCAAGCGCACCGCCGAAGAACTGCTCGGTGAGCTGGTCGGCGCAGCCCTCGAAGAGTTGGAGGCCAGCTTTCCCTATGTCCAGGGGCAGCAGGTGATCGCCACCGATGAAGAGGGTGACCCGTTGTACGAAGATATCGGCCCTACCCCGCGTTTCCTGGCGCTTTCTCGCCACCACCTGCATAGCCTCGGCAGCACCGGCGACGACACCTCCAAGTGAGTCTGGGCGAGCGCCCCCAGGGCGCTCGCAGTTTGTCCCAGAGACTCCCATCAGCGGCGAAAACGCTGACTGATCAGTCAGAAAAACTTGCCTATCGAGGGCAATTTTTTCTGAACTATCTGAAAAACGCCTCAGTCACAGCCAATAGCCATCACGCTAAAACCCTGCACACATGCCGTTGTGCACTGTTCAGCCGAAGTGCGCGCATCTGCCAGGGAGAAGCGATGGACTGCTACGGACATTGTCGTCAACAGGAGTGAACCAATGGAGCTGACCACCATGAAGACCCGCACATCGCACGACTCATCCTACCCTGGGCGCGGGCTCAAGCTGGCCGCACTGGCCCTGGGCAGCAGCCTGGTCCTGGCCGGTTGCGCTGGCAACCCGCCCACCGAGCAGTACGCCGTTACCCAATCCGCGGTCAACTCCGCGGTCAGTGCCGGCGGCACCGAATTCGCCGCAGTGGAAATGAAGGCCGCCCAGGACAAGTTCAAGCAGGCCGAAATCGCCATGCATGACAAGAAGTATGACGAAGCCAAGCGCCTGGCCGAACAGGCCGAGTGGGACGCGCGCGTGGCCGAGCGCAAGGCGCAGGCCGCCAAGGCGCAAAAGGCCGTGCAGGACGCTCGCCAGGGTGTCCAGGACCTGCGTGAGGAAGGCATGCGCAGCGCCGAATGAGCGCAGCCCAGCCTTTTCTTGAGCCTTCGCCACTTTTCAAAGGATGAACACTATGCGTAATCACGTCATGATCCCCGCTCTGCTGGCCCTGAGCGTAGGCCTGGCCGCCTGCTCCCACGACCCGAACCCGAACCTTGAGTCGGCGCGTACCAATTTCTCGGCCCTGCAGAGCGACCCGCAAGCCAGCAAGCTGGCGGCTCTCGAGACCAAGGATGCCCAGGACTGGCTGAACAAGGCCGACAAGGCATTCATGGACCGCGAGGACGACAAGAAGGTCGACCAGTTGGCCTACCTGACCAACCAGCGCGTCGAGGTGGCCAAGCAGACCATCGCCCTGCGCTCGGCCGAGAACGAACTGAAAAACGCCTCCGCCCAGCGCGCCCAGGCCCGCCTGGATGCCCGCGACGCACAGATCCGCACGCTGCAGGAGAGCCTCAACGCCAAGCAGACCGACCGAGGCACGTTGGTGACCTTCGGCGACGTGCTGTTCGACTTCAACAAGTCCGAGCTCAAGAGCAGCGCCTTCCCCAACATCACCAAGCTCGCCCAGTTCCTCCAGGAGAACCCTGAGCGCAAGGTGATCGTCGAGGGCTATACCGACAGCGTGGGCTCGGCCACCTACAACCAGGCCTTGTCCGAACGCCGCGCCAACAGCGTGCGCATGGCCCTGGTGCGTGCCGGGGTCGACCCGACCCGCATCGTCGCCCAAGGCTACGGCAAGGAATACCCGGTGGCCGACAACAGCAGCAACTCCGGTCGCGCCCAGAACCGCCGCGTGGAGGTGACCATCTCCAACGACAACCAACCGGTGCAACCGCGTTCGGTGAGCCAGGCGCGATAGGGCCTGGGTCTTGAACAGGGCTGCTTTGCAGCCCATCGCGGGACAAGCCCGCTCCTACAGGGTTCTCTTGTGGGTGCGGGCTTGTTCTCGTGAAAAGAATCACTGCACCTGCTGTGGCGTCTCCTGCCCCAGGCAGCGGATCGCCCGCTTGCGGTTGTCCACCAGCACGCCGGTCAGGCCCTTCTGCTGGGTATCGAACAGCACCAGCACACCATCGACGCATTGGGCCACCTGGGGCGCCGGGTCCAGGGAGACCTTGTAGTCTTCGCCGGGGATGGTCTTGAGCATGGTGAAGTCCTGCAGCAGCAGGGCATCCTCGGGCTTGGCGAAATGCACGTAGCCGTAGTACCAGAGGGTGCCGACCGTCACGATGATGCTGCCGACGGCCGTCAGGATCAGCGGGATGGCGTTGCGTTCTTCACTCATTGCTCGTTGTTCTCGTCTGGGTAGTTGGGCACTTCGGCCAAGCGCCGAAGGCCATTGAAGTGGCTGGGGTCATCAAGAAAGCGCAGCATCACCTGGCGCCAGGTCGGGTCGGCGAAGGTCTGCACATGGCCACCCCGGGTCAGTTGCAGGACCCGCGGCGGCGGTGCGTGCTGGTACAGGCGGATCCCGCTGTCCATCGGCACCAGGTTGTCGTCGATGCTGTGGAAGAACAGCTTCGGTGGGCTGTCCAGCCGCTCGATGGAGCGGATCGCACTGTCGCCGTCCGGTACCAGCCATGACAGCGGCACCTGCAACGGCCAGGTCAGCCAGGACGTGCTCAAGGCGAAACGCCCCACTTCCCGGTAGCTGGCCGGCACGCCGTCGAACACCAGTGCCTTGAAGCGCTGGCGCTGGTCGGGATGAGCGGCCAGATAGTGGATGGCCATGGCACCGCCCAGGCTCTGCCCCAGCAGTACCAGGGGCTTGCCCTTGACTTGCGGGGCCTGGTCCAGCCAGGCCATGGCCGCGGCGATGTCCTGGTAAACCTCGGGCAAGCTGGGCTTGCCCCGGGACAGGCCATAGCCGCGGTAGTCGATCAACAGCACCTGGTAGCCCTGCTCGGGCAGCCAGTAGCTGCCGCCCAGGTGCCAGGCCAGGTTGCCGCCGTTGCCGTGCAGGTGCAGCACCGTGCCCTTGACCTCGACACCAGGCTTGGCCGGCAGCCACCACCCGTGCAGGCGCGTGCCGTCGGCCGCCGTGAGGGTCAGGTCGCGATAGGCGAGCTTGGCCTTTTCCGGGGTGAACGCAAGGCCCGGCTCCGGGAAGAACAGCAAGCTGCTGCAGCCCCCGAGCCCCAACAGGAGCAGGCCCAGGATCAGCAGGCGACAAGCGTCAGAGAATGTTCGCGTAGTCGGCTTCAATGCGATCCAGGCTCAGGTGGTTGAGGAAGTTGGAGAAGCACATCCAGGCCGACAGGGCGTTGAGGTCGCGGAACTGCTCCGGCAGGTACTTGGGCGGCTCCACCAGGCCCTCCTCGACCAGCTGGCGCAGGGTACGCATGTCTTCCAGGGTGGTCTTGCCGCAGAACAGCAGCGGGATCTGCTCGAGCTTGCCCTTCTTCACGGCCAACTGAATGTAGTTGTAAACCATGATGAAACCCTTGAGGTAGGACAAGTCCTTGGTGAAAGGCAGGCCATTGGGCACCGAACCACGAAACACCCGGCTGGCGTTGCTGTAGCTCTGGGCCATCTCGAAGCCCTGGCCGCGGAAGAATTCATAGACCTGCATGAAGTCGGCGCCCTCCTCCACCATGTGGATCGCCCGGGTGCGGTTGGTGAGCTTGCGCAGGCGGCTGGGGTAGGAGGCGAAGGCGATCACCTCCATGAGGATGGCCAGGCCTTCCTGGGTCACGGTCGACGAGGGCGGCCCCTTGGCCAGGAAAGTGCAGATCGGCTGGTTGAGCCCATTGAGGGTGGTGCCCACGTGCACCAGCCCCTCGTGGACCTCCAGGGCGCGTACGTCGCGGCTGTTGAACATGGCGTCGGCACGCACCTTGATGTAGTCGGCACCGGCAGCAGCGTCGGCGACGATACCATCGGACTCGAACACGCGGATGGTCTCCTCGGCTTCGCCGAACACCTTGTTCAGGCGGCGCTGGAGAATCGCCACGGCTTCCTTGGCGGTGAGGTTCTTCGGCTCGTCCTTCAGGTCGCCCCGGCCATCGATGTTGTTCAGGTAATCCGAGAGCATCAGGCCAAGGTCGGCCAGGGTCGGGTCGCCGGCATGGAAGGCGTCGGAGGCCGCGCCATAGAGCTCCTGGGAAATCAGGCCAAAGTCCTCGGTACCACGGGCTTCGAGCATGCGCACCACCATGCGGTACTCCTTGCACATGCGCCGCATGATCTGGCCGACCGGGTTGAACTGGCCGAGCTGGCGGGTGATGTCGCGCTCGATGCTCTGGAACTCGGCCTTCACTGCGCTGGAATCGAACGACAAGGGTCGGCCCTGGTAGTAGGCGCGATCGACCGCAGGTGGCTCCTTGCCCTTGGCCTTGAGAAAACCGTTACGGATGTTGTCGTCCCATTTCACCGCGTCGAGCACACGAATGGGGGTTTGCGCCGCGACGATGCGATCGGACAACGCGCGTATGGTTTGCTGGTACTCGTCCACCGAGGACTCCTTTCAGAACATACCTGTAACGGCCCTATCGCCGGCAAGCCGGCTCCCACCGGGTTGCGCCAGCTCACAGAAATCCGACAAGACAGTTGCTCTCACCGATACACATGCGCAAGGGCAGTGATATACCTGTGGGAGCCGGCTTGCCGGCGATGAGGCCGCACGATCATTTGCTGGAACGCTGGAAACGGGCCACTTCGACGAACAGGTCGGAATTGGCCGGGTCGTCCAGGTAGGCCAGAACCCGCTCCGCCGGGCTGTCGATCAACACACCCGGCCCGTTGTCCTCCACCCCCTCGGTGCTGCGCCCATTGAGTTCCTTGTGCTCCAGCGCCTGCTGGACCTGGTCGACATCGAGGTTGTAGAGCACCAGCTCCTTGTCATCGACGATATCGAAGCCACCGATCAGGAAGTTGCCGCCCAGGCGCTTGGGCACCCCCGCCGACAGGTACCAGCGGTTGCCATGGCGCGACACGGTAAAGACGTACTCCTCGGGTGCCTTGCCCTTGGCGGTGGCCACCGCCCGGTAGGCATCGCCGCCGACGCGGCTGATGGCGAGCTTGAGCGGCTCGCCCCAGGCGTCCTTGCTGCTCCATTTGCCAAGCAGCGCCTTGGGCGCGGCCTGGTTGCTGGGCAAAGGTTCATGGAAGGTCACCAGACAGCCACCGAGCATCAGGAATGACAGCGTCAACAACACCACACGCCAGGCTTTCATCAGGTTCTCCTTGAAAAAGTCGGTCGCCCCTGGGGTCGGTCCCAGCCTAGGCCGATGCCAGCACCAGGTGCAGGTACCGGGTAAGGATAGCGAGCATCTGCCCATCGGCTTGCGCATTCGCATCCTTGAGCAGGCCCTGATATTCCATCTGCTCGATTATCGCCGTCAACATCTGGGCGTCCTGCTCGGGCTGGCGCGAGCCGACCACCTGCAGCATCTGGCGTGCGCCATGCAGCAGGATCTGCTCGTGGGCGGTTACCAGTTCGGCCAGGCGTGGGCACAACAGCGCCTCCTGGCGGAAGGCCTGCTCGGCCATGATGAAGTCGCGCCGGGTATGCAACTGGCGGCTGACATAATCTGCCATCATGCGCGCCACGTCGTCGGCCAGGCGTGCCCGGGACGCCGGGCTGCCGTCGCCCTGGGCGAGCAACTGGCGCAGCAGCACTTCGGAACTGGCCCAGAGCTTGGCCATGTAGGCGGCGCTGCGCTCGACATACTGGGCGAAGGTGTCGGTGAGCAGGTCTTCGATGTCCTTGAAGTAGTAGGTGGTGGCCGACAAAGGCACACCGGCCTCGGCGGCCACCGCCCGGTGTCGCACGCCGCGCACGCCATCGCGCACGACGATGCGCATGGCCGCGTCGAGGATCTGCTGGCGGCGCTGCTCGCTGCCCTGGCGGGCAGTCTTGCGCCCCTGGTATTGCACGCTTTCAGCGACGGCGCTGGCGACGCCGGCTGCACCTTGTTGAGCCATTGCGGGAGTCACGATGTTTACCTCGTTGAATCTCGGCGAGGGTCGTCCCCTCTGCTTCCAGTAAAGACGGTTGTAGCCGGTGGCGGCGCCGGCCCGCGAACTGTGACCACCCAGTCACAAAAGGGTTGCAGGCAAAAAAAGGCCGCTCCGAAGGCACTTGGCATTCACTGGAGCGGCGCTTTGAAATTCTGGGGCTGCTGCGCAGCCCTTTCGCGGGGCGAGCCCGCTCCTACAGGGCAGGACGCGCAGCGGCCCCCTTTACCATGCTCAGGCCTGCGGACGCATGTGCGGGAACAGGATCACGTCGCGGATCGACGGCGAGTTGGTCAGCAGCATGACCAGACGGTCGATACCGATACCCTCACCGGCAGTCGGCGGCATGCCGTATTCCAGGGCTCGGACGAAGTCGGCGTCGTAGTGCATGGCCTCGTCGTCACCGGCATCCTTCTCGGCCACCTGGGCCAGGAAGCGCTCGGCCTGGTCTTCGGCATCGTTGAGCTCGGAGTAGGCGTTGGCGATCTCGCGGCCACCGATGAACAGCTCGAAGCGGTCGGTGACGGCCGGATTGTCATCGTTACGGCGCGCCAGCGGCGAGACTTCGAACGGGTACTCGGTGATGAAGTGCGGCTGCTCCAGCTTGTGCTCGACCAGCTCCTCGAAAATCATCACCTGCAGCTTGCCCAGGCCTTCGTGGCCCAGCACCTTGGCGCCGGCCTTCTTGGCGATCTCGCGGGCACGGTCGACGTCCTGCAGGTCGGCGGCGGTGAGCTCAGGGTTGTACTTGAGGATCGAGTCGAACACCGACAGGCGCGCGAACGGCTCGCCGAAGTGGAACACCTTGTCGCCATACGGCACGTCGGTGGAACCCAGTACCAACTGCGCAAGCTCGCGGAACAGCTCCTCGGTGAGGTCCATGTTGTCGCGGTAGTCGGCGTAGGCCTGGTAGAACTCGAGCATGGTGAACTCGGGGTTGTGCCGGGTCGAGACGCCTTCGTTACGGAAGTTGCGGTTGATCTCGAAGACTTTTTCGAAACCGCCCACGACCAGGCGCTTCAAGTACAGCTCCGGCGCAATACGCAGGAACATGGCCATGTCCAGGGCGTTGTGGTGGGTTTCGAACGGCTTGGCCGCGGCGCCACCGGGAATGGTCTGCAGCATCGGCGTCTCGACTTCGAGGAAGTCGCGCTCGATGAGGAACTTGCGGATGTGCGAGATCACCTGCGAACGCACACGGAAGGTGTGGCGGGTTTCCTCGTTGACCATCAGGTCGACGTAACGCTGGCGGTAGCGCTGCTCGGTGTCGGTCAGGCCGTGGTGCTTGTCCGGCAGCGGGCGCAGCGACTTGGTCAGCAGGCGCACGTTGGTCATTTCGACGTACAGGTCACCCTTGCCGGAACGGGCCAGGGTGCCTTCGGCACTGATGATGTCGCCCAGGTCCCAGGTCTTGACCGCGGCCAGGGTTTCTTCCGGCAGGGTCTTGCGGTTGACGTAGACCTGGATGCGCCCGGTCATGTCCTGGATGACCATGAACGAACCACGGTTGAGCATGATGCGGCCGGCAACCTTGACCGGAATCGCGGCTGCTTCCAGCTCTTCCTTGGTCTTGTCCGCGTACTGTTTCTGCAGGTCGTTGCAGTAGCTGTCGCGACGGAAGTCGTTGGGGAAGGCGTTGCCCTTGGCACGCTCGGCGGCAAGTTTTTCCTTGCGCAGGGCGATCAGGGCATTTTCTTCCTGTTGCAGGTCTTGCGATTCGGTCTTGAGGTCGCTCATGTCGTCATTGTTTCCATCAGGTGTTCGTTGCCCCTGTCGGGCAGGGCACGCGATACCGGCCCGGGGCCTGGTATCGCGGCGGTGGTGTGCGGTTTACAGCCCCTGCTTGAGGCTCGCTTCCAGGTACTGGTCGAGGTCGCCGTCCAGGACCTTCTGGCAGTCGCTGCGCTCGACGCCGGTACGCAGGTCCTTGATGCGCGAGTCATCGAGCACGTAGGAGCGGATCTGGTGGCCCCAGCCGATGTCCGACTTGCTGTCTTCCAGGGCTTGCGAGGCGGCATTGCGCTTCTGCATTTCCAGTTCGTACAACTTGGCCCGCAGCATCTTCATGGCGGTGTCCTTGTTGGCGTGCTGGGAACGTTCGTTCTGGCAGGCCACCACGGTGTTGGTCGGCACGTGGGTGATACGCACCGCCGAGTCGGTGGTGTTCACGTGCTGGCCACCGGCACCGGAGGAGCGGTAGGTGTCGATGCGAAGGTCGGCCGGGTTGATCTCGATCTCGACCTTGTCGTCGATCTCGGGCGAGACGAACACCGCCGAGAACGAGGTGTGACGACGGGCGCCGGAGTCGAACGGGCTCTTGCGCACCAGGCGGTGCACGCCGATCTCGGTGCGCAGCCAGCCGAAGGCGTACTCACCCTTGATGTGCACGGTAGCGCCCTTGATGCCGGCGACCTCGCCTTCGGACAGCTCGATGATGGTGGCGTCGAAACCGCGCTTGTCGGCCCAGCGCAGGTACATGCGCAGCAGGATGTTGGCCCAGTCCTGGGCCTCGGTGCCGCCGGAGCCGGCCTGGATGTCCAGGTAGGCGTTGTTCATGTCCATCTCGCCGCTGAACATGCGACGGAACTCGAGCTGGGCCAGGACTTCTTCCAGCCCCTCCAGCTCGGTCACGACATCGCTGACGGCAGCTTCGTCATTCTCTTCGACGGCCATGTCGAGCAGGTCCTTGCAGTCGGACAGGCCGTTGGACATTTTGTCCAGGGTTTCGACGACCTGTGCCAGCATGGCACGCTCGCGCCCCAGCCCCTGGGCATACTCGGGCTTGTTCCAGACGGCAGGGTCTTCCAGTTCGCGGTTGACTTCGATCAGGCGATCAGCTTTTTGATCGTAGTCAAAGATACCCCCGAATGGACTGGGAACGTTCGGTGAGGTCCTTGATGGTGTTCAGGATTGGTTGGATTTCCATGGGCTGGCTACTCGCGCGAATTCGGTGAAAAGCCTGCGAGTATAACGCAGTCCGTGCCAGGGCGGCAGACCCGCCGGGCGGTATCGGCAGGAGTCCGTCGCGCGCCCCTGCGCGGCACAAGGTACGCGCCGCACTTGCGCGCTGTGTCCTGGTGCAAGCCGCAAGGGAGTCAGGCCACACCCACCTGGTTACGCCCGTTGTTCTTGGCCATGTACAGCCCCTTGTCGGCCGCCGAGATCAGCTGCCGGCTATGGCTGCCGATGCCAGGCGTGAGGGTCGCCAGGCCGATGCTCACGCTCAGGTGCGCATCGGCCTGGGGGGCGCTGTGTGGAATGTTCAGCGCCAGCACCGTCTGGCGCAGCTTCTCGGCGATCAGCCGGGCCCCGCCGGGCGAGGTATTGGGCAGCACCAGGGCGAACTCCTCGCCGCCATAGCGCGCCGGCAGGTCGGTGGGCCGCGAGCAGGAACCACGGATGGCTTCGGCCACCTGACGCAGGGCCTCGTCGCCGGCCAAGTGGCCGAAGCTGTCGTTGTAGGCCTTGAAATAATCGACGTCGATCATCAACAGCGACAATTGCTGCTGTTCGCGCATGGCTCGCCGCCATTCGAGTTCCAGGTATTCGTCGAAGTGACGGCGGTTTGACAGCCCGGTCAAGCCATCGGAGTTCATCAGCCGCTGCAGCATCAGGTTGGTATCGAGCAGTTGCTGCTGGCTGACCCGCAGGGCGCGGTAGGCTTCGTCGCGCTGCAGCAGGGTCAGGTAGGAGCGCGAGTGATAGCGGATCCGCGCCACCAGCTCGATGTTATCCGGCAGCTTGACCAGGTAGTCGTTGGCCCCGGCGGCGAAGGCTGCGCTCTTGACCAGTGGGTCTTCCTTGGTCGACAGGACGATGATCGGGATGTCCTGGGTGACCGGGTTGTTGCGGTATTCGCGCACCAGGGTCAGGCCATCGAGGCCTGGCATGATCAGGTCCTGGAGGATGACCGTGGGCTTGATGCGCATGGCCTGGGCCACCGCCTGGTGGGGGTCGGCGCAGAAATGGAAGTCGATGTTCTCCTCATGGGCCAGCCCACGGCGCACCGCTTCGCCGATCATCGCCTGGTCGTCGACCAGCAGGACCATCGCCGCGCTTTCGTTGATGGTCGTGAAACCTTCGATCGGTAGATCATTCATGCCTGTTCACCCGGTCACTGCCGGCCAGCCGGCGTGACTCAATACATAACTTCATTTTGGATAGATCTCCATCAGCCGCCCGGCGATACGCTCCAGCGGCCGGATTTCCACAGCGGCATCGATTGCCGCAGCGGCCTTTGGCATGCCGTAGACGGCGGAGCTTTGCTGGTCCTGGGCGATGGTCAGGAACCCTCGCTGGCGCATCTGCTTGAGGCCCTGGGCGCCGTCGCGGCCCATGCCGGTGAGCAGCACGCCGACGGCATCGCCGGTCCAGTAGCGGGCCACACTCTCGAAGAACACGTTGATCGAGGGGCGGTAGATCTCGTTGACCGGCTCGGCGGTATACGCCAGCTGGCCGTCTTGCATCAGGCGGATATGGTGGTTGGTGCCCGCCAGCAGGACCTGCCCCGGCTGCGGTGGCTCGCCTTCGCAGGCCAGGCGTACCGGCAGGCCGGACACCCCGCTGAGCCATTCGGCCATGCCGGCGGCGAACACCTGGTCCACATGCTGGACCAGCACGATGGAGGCCGGGAACTCGCGCGGCAGCCCTTTGAGCAGCACTTCCAGTGCCGCCGGCCCACCCGCCGAAGAACCGATGGCTACCAGGCCACGACGTTGGGACGCTTCACGCAGCGGCGCCGACACAGTCCGAGTCGTGGCAGGCCGTTGCTGGCCGATCAACCAGCCGATATTGAGGATTTTGCGCAACAGTGGCGCGGCAGCTTCCCGGGCGTCGCCGGCCCCCAGCGAAGGCGTGTCGACCACGTCCAAGGCGCCATGGCCCATGGCCTCGAACACCCGGTGCACGTTCTGCTTGCGATCGACCGTGACGATGACGATGGCGCATGGGGTCTCGGCCATGATCCGGCGGGTGGCCTCGACGCCGTCCATCACCGGCATGATCAGGTCCATGAGAATCAGGTCCGGGGTTTGCTCGGCGCACAGCCTCACCGCCTCGGCGCCATTGGCCGCCACCCACAACACCTGGTGCTCAGGCTCGAAGGCCAGCGCCCGGCGCAGCGCCTCCACGGCCATGGGCATGTCGTTGACGATGGCGATCTTCATCCCTGGGCCCCTCCGATCAGCTCCACCACGGCGTCCAGCAGCGCGTCGTCGTGGAAGCTGGCCTTAGCCAAATAGTAGTCGGCACCGGCGTCCAGTCCACGTCGCCGGTCTTCTTCACGATCCTTGTAGGACACCACCATCACCGGCAGCGATTGCAGGCGCTGGTCCCGGCGTACCAGGGTCACCAGTTCGATGCCGTCCATGCGCGGCATGTCGATATCGGTGATCAGCAGGTCGAAATCATCGCTGCGCAAGGCGTTCCAGCCGTCCATGCCGTCCACCGCCACGGCCACGTCGTAGCCGCGGTTGCCCAGTAGCTTGCGCTGCAGCTCGCGTACGGTGAGCGAGTCGTCCACCACCAGGATGCGCTTGCGCACCAGGCCACGCCCACCCCGGGCACCACGCTCGATACGTTCCAGCCGCCCGGTGCTGAGCAGCTTCTCGACCGAGCGCAGCAGGTCTTCGACGTCGATGATCAGCACCACCGAGCCATCGTCGAGCAAGGCCCCGGCAGAAATGTCCTGGACCTTGCCCAGGCGCGTATCCAGCGGCATCACCACCAACACCCGCTCACCGACCAGGCGCTCGACCGCCACACCGTAGAGCTGATCGCGCTCACGGATCACCACGACCCGCAGGCTGCGTTCGTCATCCTGCCCTGCCGGGCGGTTGAGCAACTGGCTCGCGGCCACCAGACCGATGTGCCGGCCCTCGTGCCAAAAGTGCTGGCGCCCTTCGATCTGCACGATCTGCTCGGCGGACACCTCCAGGGTGCGTTCGATGTGCGCCAATGGGAACGCATAGGCTTCACCGCCCACTTCCACCACCAGGCTGCGCACCACCGACAAGGTCAGCGGCACTTCCAGGTGGAAGGTGCACCCCTGGCCGGACACCTGGGTCAGTTCGATCGAGCCGCGCAGCTCGCGCACCATGTGCTGCACCGCATCCAGGCCAACGCCCCGCCCGGACACCTCGGTGACCTGGTCACGCAGGCTGAAGCCCGGCAGGAAGAGGAAGGTCAGCAGCTCCGCCTCGCTCATCTGCGCCACGGTCTCGGCAGGCGACAGCGCACGCTCGACGATGCTGTGACGCAGACGTTCAAGGTCGATACCGGCGCCGTCATCGCTGAGTTCGAGAATCAGCAGCCCGGCCTGGTGGGACGCTCGCAGGCGCAACGTGCCATCGACCGACTTGCCCGCCAGCAGGCGCCGCTCGGGCAGCTCGATGCCATGGTCGACGGCATTGCGCAGCAGATGGGTCAAGGGCGCTTCGAGCTTCTCCAGCACGTCGCGGTCGACTTGGGTCTTTTCGCCCTCGACCTGCAGTTGCACTTGCTTGCCCAGGGAGCGCCCCAGGTCGCGGACCATGCGGCTTTGCCCGGTCAAAACATCGGCGAAGGGGCGCATACGACAGGCCAACGCCGTGTCGTAGAGGTGCTGCGCACGCTGGCTGGCCTGCCAGCCGAACTCGTCGATCTCTGCGGCCTGCTGCTGCAGGATCTGCTGGGTTTCGCCCAACAGGCGTTGGGTCTGGGCCAGGGCTTCGAGCACCTCCTGGCTTTGGCCGCTGCCTTCGAGCTGCTGCTTGAGCCCATCGAGGGCGCGCATGCCCTGGCCATGCATGCGCTTGAGGCGCTGCAGGCTGGCCAGGTAGGGCTTCAAGCGCTGGGTTTCCACCAGCGACTTGCTCGACAGGTCCAGCAGGCTGTTGAGGCGATCGGCCGTGACCCTGAGCACCCGCTCGGCCCCTTCCCCGCCGCGCTTGGCCACCTTGGGCGGCGGGACGGGCTCGGCCGGCTCGCTCACAGCCGCTGGCGCCTCTGCCTCTACCGCAGGAGGCAAGGCCGCAGTGGCGGGGGCACTCGGTGGGGCTGCAGCCGACGCGCTCGGGTCGAGCAGGCCGGCCAGCTGTGCCAGGAAGGCCGGCACCGCCGCCTCGCTGCCCTGGTCGCCCGGCGTGGCGATGCGCATCAGCAGGTCGGTGCCCTGCAGCAGGGTATCGATATGCTCGGCACGCAGCAGCAGGCGCCCTTCCTGAGCGGCCACCAGGCAATCCTCCATGACATGGGCCACGTTGACCCCGGCATCGATGCCGACGATGCGGGCGGCGCCCTTGAGGGAGTGGGCCGCACGCATGCAGGCTTCCAGCTGGTCGGCCTGGGTCGGGTTGCGTTCCAGCGCCATCAGGCCAGCACTGAGCACCTGGGTCTGGGCCTCGGCCTCCAGGCTGAACAGCTCGAGCAGCGATGCGTCGCGCATTTGCTCAGGGGTCATGACAGGCTCCGCTTCACGGCAGACAGTACGTGTCGTTCATCCAGCACCCGCACGCTGCGGCCGCGCCATTGCAGCACCGCCGCAGTGAAATGCGCGGCGTCCTGGCCATCGACCAAACGCGCAGGGTCCAGGCGGTGGATACCATCGATTTCGTCCACCGCGATAACCACCGGGCCACCTTCGGCTGCAAGGATCAACATACGTGGCATCACTCGGCCATTGCGTTCCTGGGCCGGCAGTATTTCCATGCCCAGCAGGTCGGCCAGCGACAGACAGGGCACCAGCGCGCCACGTACGTTGGCCACGCCCTGCAGTACCCGTGAACGCTGGTGCGGCAGTGAATGCACGGCCTGCAGCGGGGCGATTTCGGCAAGGCATGCGCAGGCCAGGGCCAACCACTCCTCGCCCAGGCGGAACAGCAGCATGGAGCGCCCAACGCTGTCTTCCTCCGGCGGCAACACCACGTCCTGCTCGTCCTGCAACAGGGCATAGCGGTCCAGCAGGCGGGTGGCCGCTGCGGCATAGACCTGGCAGTTGCGGCAGTGGACATGGCGTTCGAGCAACGGGCACTGCTTGTCGCCATGCACGCCGATGCGGTTCCAGCAGTCGTCGATGAGCTCATCGTCCCGTGCGATCAGGTGCACCCCCTGTACGTCACTCATCGTTCAGACTCCCGCCCCGCACGCGCAGCCCGCGCCTGCAGCCGACGGGCCCCGGCCTCATCGCCCTGGGAGGCGAGCAAGGCCGCCAGGTGCACCAACGCCTCTGGATGCTGGGGCTCCAGGTACAGTGCCTTGCGGTAATGGCTGAGTGCGGCCTGGATGTCGCCTTCGGTATCGCTGAGCAGGCCCAGCCAATAATAGACCTGCGCCTTGGGCGGGAACTGCTGCAGATACTGCTGGCAGCTGGCCCGCGCCTGTTCGCTGTCGCCGGCATTGGCCTGGCGAGCGATGCGCTCGAGCAACTGCCGCTCGCCTTCGCCATGGGCCGGGGCATGGGAAACCGCCGGCACCGGGCGAGGCATCCGGGCGGGGCGAGTCACAGGCCGCGGCGCCAAGGGCGGCATCGTCAGCGGGCGAACGGCCAGTACCGGGCGGGTGGCTGGGGGCGGTGGCGCTTCCTGGCGAACATAGGCGAACGACTGGGCGATGCCCAGCGGGCGCATGCCCAGGCGCGCCAGCAGGCTGCCCTCGGCCGGGCCGATGAACAGCACGCCCTGGGCATGGGTCAGGTGCTTGAGCACCTCGAAAACTCGCCGCTGGGTCGGCACGTCGAAATAGATCAACAGGTTGCGACAGAACACGAAGTCGTAGAGCCCTTCGCGGCTCTTGAGCAGAGGGTCCAGCACATTGCCTACCTGCAGGTTGACCTGTTTGCGCACCCGCTCGGCCAGTTGGTGGCCCTCGTCGGCCTCACTGAAGTGCCGGTCACGGAAGGCCAGGTCGATACCACGGAAGGAGTTGCGCCCGTATACCGCCTGATCGCCGCGGGCGATGGAACTGGGGCTGATGTCGATGCCATCGATCCGGAACGTCGCCGGGTCCATGCCCCCATCGAGCAACGCCATGGCGATCGAATAGGGTTCCTCGCCCGTCGAACAGGGCAGGCTGAGAATGCGCAGCGGGCGTGCGCCGACCAGCTCGGCCAGGCGTTTATGGGCCAGCCCCACCAGGGCAGTGAACGACTCCGGGTAGCGGAAGAACCAGGTTTCCGGAACGATCACCGCCTCGATCAGCGCTTGTTGCTCGTCTATCGACTGCTGCAGGCGCAGCCAGTAGTCGTCCAGGTCGCTGGCCTGGCAAGCGGCGCAGCGCTGCTGCAAGGCCCGCTCGACCATGGGCGCGCCGACCGAGTCCACGTCCAGGCCGATACGCTCCTGCAGGAAACGGAAGAAATGCTGCTGGTTCATGCCGTCACCTGCCCAGGCAGCTCGGGAAACAGCAACCGGCGCACATCGTCCGGCAGCAGGTCGTCCACCTCGATACGCTGCAACAACCCGCCTGCGTCCTGGCGCACCGGCCCCAGGTACGGCGCATCGGTATTGTCCAGGCCATAGGGCTGGAACTCGTCGGGGCGGCAGCGCAGGGTATCGGTGGCTTGCTCCAGGACCAGGCCCAGTTGCTGGTCGCCACGGTAATGCACCAGCACCAGTCGCGTACTGGTGCGCATGGGGGCCGGGCGACCGAAGCTCAGCGCCGAGAGGTCCACCACCGGCACCAGTGCGCCGCGGTGGGCCAGGATACCGGCCACCCACACAGGGGCTTGAGCGATGGGCTTGAGCGTACGGCGCGGCAATACCTCGATCACCTCGTGCACATCCAGGGCAAAACGCTGGTCACCGATGCGAAACTGCAGGTACAGCGTGCCCTTGCCGTCGCCTGCCTGCTCCTGCTGGAGCTGCACGTCGTTCATCGCGATCAGACTTTGAAGCGCGACACGCCGCCGCGCAGTCCGGCGGCCACCTGGCTCAGTTCATCGATGGCGAAGCTGGCCTGGCGCAACGACTCCACAGTCTGGGTGCTGGCATCGCTGAGCTGGGCCAGGGCCTGGTTGATCTGTTCGGCACCGGTGGCCTGGGCCTGCATGCCTTCGTTGACCATCAGTACCCGCGGCGCCAGCGCCTGCACCTGGTGGATGATCTGGCTGAGCTGCTCGCCCACCTGCTGGACTTCGAACATGCCCCGGCGCACTTCCTCGGAGAACTTGTCCATGCCCATGACCCCGGCCGACACGGCGGACTGGATCTCGCGCACCATTTGCTCGATATCGTAGGTGGCCACGGCCGTCTGGTCGGCCAGGCGTCGCACCTCGGTGGCGACCACGGCGAAGCCACGCCCGTACTCGCCCGCCTTCTCCGCTTCGATGGCGGCATTGAGCGACAACAGGTTGGTCTGGTCAGCCACCTTGACGATGGTCACCACCATCTGGTTGATGTTACTGGCCTTCTCGTTGAGGATCGCCAGCTTGGCGTTGACCAGGTCGGCTGCGCCCATCACCTGGTGCATGGTTTCCTCCATGCGCGCCAGGCCCTGCTGGCCGGAGCCGGCCAGCACCGAGGCCTGGTCGGCGGCGGAGGTGACTTCGGTCATGGTCCGCACCAGGTCACGGGAGGTGGCGGCGATTTCCCGCGAGGTGGCGCCGATTTCCGTGGTGGTGGCGGCGGTTTCGGTGGCGGTGGCCTGCTGCTGCTTGGACGTGGCGGCGATTTCGGTGACCGAGGTGGTCACCTGCACCGACGAGCGCTGGGCCTGGGCGACCAGGTTGGCCAAGGCCTCGGCCATTTCGTTGAAGCCGGTCTCGATGCTGCCGAACTCGTCCTTGCGGTCCAGGCTCAGGCGCATGCTCAGGTCGCCGGAGCGCAGTTTGTCCAACGCATGCACGACGCGCTGCACGGGCGCGGTGATCGCGCGCAGCAGCAACAGGCCGCAGATGCCTGCGGCGACGATTGCCAGCAGCAACGAGACGACCATGCTGCCCTTGGCGGTGGCCACCGCACTGACGATATCGTTGGTCGCCGACTCGGCCGATTCCCGGTTGCGCTCGATGACACCATTGAGGTGTTGGCGGCCATTGACCCACGCCGGCGTCAGCACATCGTTCACCAACCGTTCGGCCTCGGTGTAGTCCTTCTGCCGGTAGGTAGCCAGCACTTGGTCGAGGATCTTGATGTATTCCGCTTCCAGGCGCCGGAAGGTATCGAGGGCGGCCTGGTCGTCCGACTCCTTGATCGTGCCCTGGTAGCTGGCCATGTATTGCTTGAGACGCTCGTCGAACGACTTGAAGTCGGCCAGGTCGGCCGCCGTCATCTCGCGGCGATTGGACAGGCCCACCAGCTGCTGGCTGGCCACGTAGCTGTCGACCCAGGCACTGCGCAGCATCGAGCTGTAGTAGAAGCCGGGAATGCTGTCGGACCCCACCGATTCTTCGCTGGCCTCGATCGCCACCAGCCGCGAGTAGGCGGCAACGATCATCAGCAGCATGATGGCGATGATCACGGCGAAACTTGCCAGGATCCGTTGGCGCAAGGTCCAGTTCTTCACATTCAGCCCTCAGGAATTCGATACGAGCGGGGAAAATCGCCAGAGTATAGCGTAGGCGCCCAGCGCAATCGCAGCTCAATCAAGGGGTGACGGGGCTTCCCTGCCCAGGTCGGGTCATTGTCCGGCGGCGAGCCTGACCTGCGCCTCCAGTTCCTGGCGCAAGTTCGCGTCCAGACGCAGCTGGCGTGCCAGTTCATCCAGGTAGGCGCGCTCCATGAAGTTCTCCTGGTCGACCATCATCACGCTCGCCAGGTACATCTCGGCGGCCATTTCCGGTGTCTGCGCGGCGCTGGCGACTTCGGCGGGGTCCAGCGGCTTGTTCAGTTCGGCATGCAGCCAGTGCTGCAGTTCGCGGTCGTTGTCGAGCCTGACGAACTCACCTTCGATCAGTGCCCGCTCACGCGCGTCGATATGGCCATCGGACTTGGCGGCCGCCACCAGGGCGCGCAGCACGGCCTGGCTGTGTTGCTCGGCCTGGGCTGCGGGCAGACGGTCGAGGGTCTGCGGCTCCTGCGGCTGGGCCATGCCCTGGCGCGCCTGCCAGTTGCCATAGGCTTTGTAGGCCAGCACGCCAAGAGCGGCCAGGCCGCCATAGGTCAGCGCCTTGCCGCCGTACTTGCGGGCCTTCTTGTTGCCCAGCAGCAGGCCCATGGCACCTGCCGCCAACGCGCCGCCACCGGCACCGGAGAGCAAGCTGCCAAGGCCGCCCTTGCCCGCCTGGCCACCCAGCAGGTCGCCAAGGCCGGGAGCCTTGCCTGCCTCGCCCTTGCCTTGCGAGTTCTGCAGCAATTGCTGGCCGGACTTGAGCAATTGGTCGAGCAAGCCACGGGTGTTCATCTGGCATTACCTCTTCACTGGAAAGGAAAGCCCCAGATTAGGCCCGCACGCTGAACTCACGCTTAATGCATTTGCTTCCGGATGTTGCGCGGCCACCCGATAAAAACGGACTAGACTCGACTGCGGCCTGCGCCAACCGCACTACGCTTATCCCATCGCTTCACTGCTTTCTTGACGACTGCCCCGACTAGAACGTTAAAAAGAGGGAACACCATGCCAGTGCACAAGACCGCATTGTCCAGCGCCATGACCTGCGCCCTGCTGGCCAGCGCCCACCTGCAGGCCGCCGGCCTGCCCCAGAGCCTCGGCGATGGCGAGGGGCGCCTGGATATCGTGGCCTGGCCCGGTTACATCGAACGCGGTGAGAGCGATAAAGCCTACGACTGGGTCACCGGGTTCGAAAAAGCCACCGGCTGCAAGGTCAGCGTGAAGACCGCCGCGACTTCCGACGAGATGGTCAGCCTGATGACCAAGGGCGGCTACGACCTGGTGACCGCCTCGGGCGATGCCTCGCTGCGCCTGATCGCCGGCAAGCGGGTGCAACCGATCAACACCGCGCTGATCCCCAACTGGAAGAACATCGACCCGCGCCTGCGCGATGGCGGTTGGTACGTGGTCGACAAGCAGGTCTACGGCACCCCGTATCAATGGGGCCCGAACGTGCTGCTGTACAACACCACGGTGTTCAAGCAACCGCCGAGCAGTTGGAGTGTAGTCTTCGAGCCCCAGGACCTGCCGGACGGCAAGCCCAACAAGGGCCGTGTGCAGGCCTACGACGGGCCGATCTACATCGCCGATGCTGCGCTGTACCTGAAGTCGGCCAAACCGGAACTGGGTATCCAGGACCCTTATGAACTGAACGAGGCCCAGTACAAGGCCGTGCTCGACCTGCTGCGCCAGCAACAACCGCTGGTCCATCGCTACTGGCATGACGCCACGGTCCAGATGAGCGATGTGAAGAACGAAGGGGTCGTCGCCTCGAGTTCCTGGGGCTACATGGTCAACAGCCTCAAGGCCGACAACCAGCCGGTGGCCTCCACCGTACCGAAGGAAGGCGCCACCGGCTGGGCCGATACCACCATGTTGCACAGCCAGGCCAAGCACCCGAACTGTGCATACAGATGGATGGACTGGTCGCTGCAGCCGAAGGTGCAAGGTGATGTGGCGGCCTGGTTCGGCTCGCTGCCAGCTGTTCCTGCTGCCTGCACCGGCAGCGAACTGCTGGGCGCCGAGGGTTGCAAGACCAACGGTTTCGACAACTTCGACAAGATCGCCTTCTGGAAGACCCCACAGGCCTCGGGCGGCAAGTTCGTGCCCTATAGCCGATGGACCCAGGACTACATCGCGATCATGGGTGGGCGTTGAGGGCGGCTGTTTGCCGAGGTCATCCTGTAGGAGCGGGCTTGTCCCGCGAATGGCCGGCACTGCCAACGCCGCTGCCGGGCAAGGACAAACCTGCCCGCGTAGAACACAACCATCGCCGGGAGCCAACGCAATGCCCCTAGCCGTCCAGTTCACCGAGGTCACCCGCGCATTCGGCGAGGTCATGGCTGTCGATCGGGTCAGCATCGACATCCAGGAAGGTGAGTTCTTCTCCATGCTCGGCCCTTCCGGGTCGGGCAAGACTACCTGCCTGCGCCTGATCGCCGGCTTCGAGCAGCCCGGCAGCGGCTCGATCCGCCTGCATGGACTGGAAGCGGCAGGCCTGCCGCCCTACCAGCGCGACGTCAACACGGTATTCCAGGACTACGCCCTGTTCCCGCACATGAACGTGCGCGACAACATCGCCTATGGCCTGAAGGTCAAGGGCGTGGCCAAGCCCGAACGCTACGCCCGGGCTGACGAAGCCCTGGGCATGGTGGCCCTGGCCGGCTACGCCGAACGCAGGCCGGCACAGCTCTCCGGCGGCCAGCGCCAGCGCGTGGCCCTGGCCCGTGCGTTGGTCAACCGGCCACGGGTACTGCTGCTCGACGAGCCCCTCGGTGCTCTGGACCTCAAGCTGCGCGAGCAGATGCAGGGCGAGCTGAAGAAGCTCCAGCGCCAACTGGGCATTACATTCATCTTCGTCACCCATGACCAGACCGAAGCGTTGTCGATGTCCGACCGGGTCGCGGTCTTCAACCGCGGGCGTATCGAGCAGGTCGACACGCCGCGCAACCTCTATATGAAACCGGCGACGACCTTCGTCGCCCAATTCGTCGGCACCTCCAACGTGATCCGCGGCGACCTGGCCAGGCGCCTCACGGGGGATGCTTCAGCGTTTTCCATCCGCCCCGAGCACATCCGCCTGGGCGGCCAGGCCGATGCCAGCCAGGACATCCAGGTCAGCGGGCTGCTGCATGACATCCAGTACCAGGGCAGCGCCACTCGCTATGACGTGCAGCTGGACGATGGCCTGCTGCTGACCGTGAGCCAGGCCAATGACCAGTGGCAGGCGCAGCCGTTGCCCTGGCAACCCGGCCAACGCGTGCAGGCCCACTGGCCCCGGGCGGCGATGACCGGGTTGCGGGAAACCCTGCCCGACGAGGGCCAGTGAGGTGACCCTGGCCATGCAGCGCGAGACCGGGCCTGCGCGCCGCCTGAGCACCCTGCTCTACCGGCGCCCCAACCTGTACCTGGCGTTGCTGCTGGTCCCGCCCCTGACCTGGTTCGGCGCGATCTACCTCGGCTCGCTGCTGGGCTTGCTCTGGCAGGGCTTCTACACCTTCGACGATTTCACCATGGCGGTGACGCCGGACCTGACCCTGGCCAACTTCGCCGCGCTGTTCGCCCCCTCGAACTTCGACATCATCCTGCGCACCCTGGCGATGGCCATCGCCGTCTCCCTGGCCAGCGCCGTACTGGCCTTTCCCATTGCCTACTACATGGCTTGCCACACCACAGGCCGGACCAAAGCGTTCTTCTATATCGCGGTGATGATGCCGATGTGGGCCAGCTACATCGTCAAGACCTATGCCTGGACCTTGCTGCTGGCCAAGGGCGGCGTGGCCCAGTGGTTCATCCATCAGTTGCACCTGGAGCCGCTGCTGCAAACGGCCCTGGCCGTCCCGGGCGTGGGCGGCAGCACCCTCTCGACCTCTCACCTGGGGCGCTTCCTGGTGTTCGTGTACATCTGGCTGCCCTTCATGATCCTGCCGATCCAGGCCGCGCTGGAACGCCTGCCGCCCTCGCTGCTGCAAGCCTCCGCCGACCTGGGCGCCCGCCCTGGGCAGACATTGCGCCTGGTGGTCCTGCCGCTGGCGGTACCGGGCATCGCCGCAGGTTCGATCTTCACCTTTTCCCTGACCCTGGGCGACTTCATCGTGCCGCAGTTGATCGGGCCGCCGGGCTACTTCATCGGCAGCATGGTCTATGCCCAGCAAGGGGCGATCGGCAACCTGCCCATGGCCGCCGCCTTCACCCTGGTGCCCATCGTGCTGATCGCCGTATACCTGTCGATCGTCAAACGCCTGGGGGCCTTCGATGCACTCTGAAAAAGCCTCGCTGGGCCTGCGCCTGGCGGCCTGGGGCGGGCTGCTGTTCCTGCACTTCCCGATCCTGGTCATCCTGCTCTACGCCTTCAACACCGAGGACGCCGCGTTCAGCTTTCCGCCCAAGGGGTTCACCCTGAAGTGGTTCAGCGTGGCCTTCTCGCGCCCGGACGTACTGGAGGCGATCAAGCTGTCGCTGCAGGTCGCCTGCCTGGCGACCCTGATCGCCTTGCTGCTGGGCACCCTGGCGGCAGCGGCCCTGTACCGGCGCAGCTTCTTCGGCAAGGAAAGCATCTCGCTGATGCTGATCCTGCCCATCGCCCTGCCCGGCATCATCACCGGTATCGCCTTGCTGGCAGCCTTCAAGCAGCTGGGCATCGAACCGGGCATCTTCACCATCGTGGTCGGCCACGCCACGTTCTGCGTGGTGATCGTCTACAACAATGTCATCGCGCGCCTGCGGCGCACCTCCCAGAACTTGATCGAAGCCTCGATGGACCTGGGCGCGGACGGCTGGCAGACCTTTCGCTACATCATCCTGCCCAACCTCGGTTCGGCCCTGCTGGCCGGCGGCATGCTGGCCTTTGCCTTGTCGTTCGACGAAATCATCGTCACCACCTTCACCGCCGGCCACGAACGCACACTGCCGATCTGGTTGCTCAACCAGCTCAGCCGCCCACGCGATGTGCCGGTGACCAATGTGGTCGCCATGCTGGTGATGCTGGTGACCATGCTGCCGATTCTCGGCGCCTATTACCTGACCCGTGGCGGCGAAAACGTTGCGGGCAGCGGCAAATGACCTAGGAGGACTTCCATGCAAACCCGAATGCTGATCAATGGCCGCCTGGTGAACGGCGAAGGTCCGGCCTGGACCGTGCTGAACCCGGCCCTGGGCAGCGCCCTGGCGCAGATCAACGAGGCCAGCGAGGCCCAGGTGGATGCCGCGGTGCGCGCCGCCGACCAGGCCTTCGACGCTTGGTCGCAGACCACCCCCAAGGACCGTGCACAGGCCTTGCTGGCGTTGGCCGACACGGTCGAGCGCCACGGCGAGGAGCTGGCCCGGCTGGAATCGCAGAACTGCGGCAAGCCGTTCGCCGCCGCACTGGGTGACGAGATCCCGGCCATCGCCGACGTGTTCCGCTACTTCGCCGGTGCAGCCCGCTGCCTGGGCGGCTCGGCGGCCGGCGAATACCTGCCGGGCCACACCTCGATGATCCGTCGCGACCCATTGGGCGTAGTGGCCTCCATCGCCCCGTGGAACTACCCGTTGATGATGCTGGCGTGGAAGATCGCCCCAGCGCTGGCGGCAGGCAACACAGTGGTGCTCAAACCCTCGGAGATGACACCGCTGACCGCCCTGCGCCTGGCCGAGCTGGCCCAGGACCTGCTGCCCGCCGGGGTGCTGAACATCGTCTTCGGCCGTGGCCAGACGGTCGGCACGCCGCTGGTCACCCACCCCAAGGTGCGCATGGTCTCGCTGACCGGCTCCATCCCCACCGGGGCGCGCATCATCGGTGCCACCGCCGAAAGCGTGAAGCGCATGCACATGGAGCTGGGTGGCAAGGCGCCGGTGCTGGTGTTCGATGATGCCGACCTGGATGCCGCCATTGAGGGCATCCGCACGTTCGGGTTCTACAACGCAGGCCAGGACTGCACCGCCGCCTGCCGGCTCTACGTGCAGGATGGCATCTACGAACGCTTCGTCGAGCGCCTGGGCCAGGCTGTGGCCACGATCAAGCCTGGCCTGCAGGATGCCACCGATACCGAACTAGGCCCTTTGATCAGCGCCCAGCATCGCGACAAGGTCGCAGGCATGGTGCAGCGGGCCATCGCCCAGCCGCACATCCGTCTGGTCACCGGCGGCAAGGTACTGCCCGGCGACGGCTTCTTCTTCGAGCCCACGGTACTGGCCGACGCCCAGCAGGACGACGAGATCGTGCGCCACGAAGTGTTCGGCCCGGTGGTATCGGTGACGCGCTTCAGCGACGAGGCCCAGGCCTTGGCCTGGGCCAACGACTCCGACTACGGCCTGGCCTCGTCGGTGTGGACCCGCGACACCGGTCGCGCCCATCGCCTGGCGGCGCGCTTGCAGTATGGCTGCACCTGGGTCAACACCCACTTCATGCTGGTGAGCGAAATGCCCCATGGCGGGCAGAAACATTCGGGGTATGGCAAGGACATGTCGATGTATGGCCTGGAGGACTACACCTGCGTGCGGCATGTGATGATCAAGCATTGAGCTGACGGACGAGACGACGCCGCTTCTTTCACCGGAAGCGGTGTCGCGATTTCATTCAACAAGCGCTTCCCCTTCCTACTCGCAAGCGGTTGTGACACGCGCAATTGGTATCATAGCCTGATACCATGAACACACATCAGCGAACGACCTTGTCTTTAATCTTCAGCAAGCCCGCTCCCAAGACCCTGGAATGGTCGCGGCTGGAGTCGCTTTTGGTATCGCTTGGCGCGAAGGTCATCGAGGGCAGAGGCTCTCGGGTGCGCTTCGAGTGAAAGGGGTGGTGGCGAATGTCTGTCAGTTAAGGCCCCATCGCCGGCAAGCCGGCTCCCACCTGTCCTGCGCTGCTGTTATAGACACCGCGGAACCTGTGGGAGCCGGCTTGCCGGCGATGGGCTGCGAAGCAGCCCCAAATGCAGCCGATAAGGCTTAACTGACTGGCGTTAGGATGGTGGCGACCTTTCATCGGCCACACCCAGACAGGCATGCAAAGCCATACCAGATACGCGACGCCCGTCAATTCCTCGAGCAGGCAGGAGTAACCCCATGAATGTCATGAGCTATCGCGGCTATAGCGCACGCATCGAGTACAGCGATGAAGACCAACTGCTGATCGGGCATGTTGCCGGCATACGCGATGTGATTGGTTTCCATGGCGAATCGATCAGTGAGTTGCGCAGCGCCTTCGAAGACGCCGTGGACGATTACCTGGAAACCTGCGAACGCTTGGGCCGGGCCCCACAGAAAGCCTACTCCGGCAAGCTCAGCCTTCGCCTGGAACCGGCTCTCCACGCCAGCGTGGCAGCGAAGGCCGAACTGGCGCAGAAGAGTATCAACCAGTGGGTGAGCGACATCCTCGATCAAGCCGCCCATAACTGAAATAGCGCGGTCACTCCCTCAAGTCCGACTCATGGATCGGGTTGGCCCGGCTGGTAGCCCGTTGGTACTGGGCCGGCCAGGTGGCCTTGTTGCCGCCCAGGTCGTCGTCGGCGTGCAGGGGCCAGTACGGGTCGCGCAGCAGCTCGCGGGCGAGGAAGATGATGTCGGCCTGCCCGGTGCGCAGGATGTGCTCGGCCTGGGCCGGTTCGGTGATCATGCCCACGGTGCCGGTGGCAATCTCCGACTCCTTGCGCACTCGTTCGGCAAATCGGGTCTGGTAGCCGGGACCGGTGGGGATTTCGGCGTTGACCGAGGTGCCGCCGGAGGACACATCGATCAAGTCCACGCCAATGGCTCTCAGGCGCCGGGCCAGCTCGACGGTTTCGTCCGGGTTCCAGCCATCTTCGACCCAGTCGGTGGCCGAGACCCGTACGAACAACGGCAGCTCCTGTGGCCAGACCTTGCGCACCGCCTCGGTGACTTCCAGGGTCAGGCGGATACGGTTTTCGAAGCAGCTGCCATAGCGATCGCGCCGCTGGTTGCTCAGCGGCGACAGGAACTGGTGCAGCAGGTAGCCGTGGGCAGCATGCACCTCGACCACCTTGAAACCTGCCTCCAGGGCACGACGCGCAGCATCGGTGAAAGCCTGGACGATGCCGGCGATTTCATCTTCGGACAACTCACGGGGCACGGTGTGTTCCGGGTCGAAGGCAATCTTCGACGGGCCTACCGGCTGCCAGCCGCCGTCTTCGACCTTGACACTGCCGTGCTTGCCCAGCCAGGGGCGATGGGTACTGGCCTTGCGCCCGGCATGGGCGAGCTGGATGCCGGGCACGGCGCCCTGGGCGGTGATGAAGCGGGTGATGCGCTGCAGGGGTGGGATCTGGGCGTCGTCCCACAGGCCCAGGTCCTCGGCACTGATGCGACCATCGGGGGTGACGGCGGTGGCTTCGGTGATCACCAGGCCAGCGCCGCCGACGGCACGGCTGCCCAGGTGCACCAGGTGCCAGTCGTTGGCCAGCCCGTCAGCGGCGGAGTACTGGCACATGGGGGAGACGGCGATGCGGTTGGGTAGGGTCAGCTGACGCAGGGTGTAGGGCTCAAGCAGCAGGCTCATGAGGGGACCTCCCAGGGACTCCAATGGTTGGCCGGTCCGGGCACTTGTGTGAGGCCTTGGTCCGGTATCGGTAGTGTTCAGACTAGACCAGATAGGGAGTGCCTGCCTTCAGGGAGAGTGTCTGAAAGATCGAGCGCCGCCCAATCGCGGGACGAGCGCGCGCCGATAAATCCGGCTACCGCGCCTCCATGTGTGCAATCATCAATTGCACGCTCTCCTGCCCGCGAAACTCGTTCACATCCAACTTGTAGGCCAGCTCCACCCAACGTACCGTAGGGTTCGGCCAGACCTCCCGGTCGATCCCGAAGGCAATCCCGTCCAGCCTGACCGAACCGCACTCACTCTTGAGCACCACCTTCAGGTGCCGTTCCCCCACCACCCGCTGCTCGACCAACTGGAAAACCCCGTGGAACAATGGCTCGGGGAAGTGCTGCCCCCACGGCCCGGCATGGCGCAAGGCACGTGCCAGGTCCAGGTGGAACTCCTCGACCGCCAGCGTCCCGTCGGACAGTAACCGCCCGGTCAGGTCCTCTTCCCCAAGGTGCCGGCGAACCTCCTCGTCGAAGGCTGCGGCAAACGCCGGGAAATGCTCCGCCGGCAACGACAGGCCGGCCGCCATGGCATGCCCGCCGAACTTGCTGATCAAGTGCGGATGCCGTGCCGCCACCGCATCCAGCGCATCGCGGATATGGAACCCAGGTACCGAACGCGCCGACCCCTTGAGCATCCCCTCGCCGGCGTCGGCAAAGGCGATCGTCGGCCGGTGGTAACGCTCCTTCAGCCGCGACGCAAGGATGCCGATCACCCCCTGGTGCCAGTCGGGCTCGAACAGGCACAGGCCATAAGGCATGGACTCGACCGGCAGGTCCTTGAGCTGGGCCAGCGCCTCGCGCTGCATGCCCTGCTCGATGGACTTGCGGTCCTGGTTCAGCCCATCGAGCTGCTGGGCCATGTCCAGCGCCAAGGCTGCGTCATCGCAGAGCAGGCATTCGATCCCCAGGCTCATGTCGTCCAGGCGGCCGGCCGCATTCAGGCGCGGGCCGAGAATGAAGCCAAGGTCGGTGGAGGTGATGCGCCGGTGATCGCGCCGGGCCAGTTCGAGGATGGCCTTGAGCCCCGGCCGGGCCCGCCCAGCGCGGATACGCTCCAGCCCCTGGTGCACCAGGATGCGGTTGTTGGCATCCAACGGCACCACGTCGGCGACGCTGCCCAGGGCCACCAGGTCGAGCAGCTCGCCGATGTTCGGCTGCGCTTGGCTGTCATAGCGGCCCAGGCTGCGCAGGCGTGCACGCAGGGCCATCAATACATAGAAGATCACCCCCACGCCGGCCAGGGCCTTGCTGGGGAAATCGCAGCCGGGCTGGTTCGGGTTGACGATCGCGTCGGCATCCGGCAGGTGTTCGCCCGGCAGGTGGTGGTCGGTGACCAGCACCTTCAGGCCGGCCGCCTTGGCGGCGGCGACGCCCTCGACGCTGGAGATGCCGTTGTCCACCGTGATCAGCAACTGCGGCTCGCGCTGCAGGGCCACCTGGACGATTTCGGGGGTCAGGCCATAGCCGTATTCGAAACGGTTCGGCACCAGGTAGTCGACATGGGCCGCGCCCAGCAGCCGCAGGCCAAGCACACCGACGGTACTGGCCGTGGCACCGTCGGCGTCGAAATCGCCGACGATGAGGATGCGCTGGTGCTGGTCGAGCGCCTCGACCAGCAGGTCCACCGCCGCGTCGATGCCCTTGAGCTGTTGGTAGGGCAGCAGCCGCGCCAGGCTCTTGTCCAGTTCGGCCTCCGACTGCACGCCACGGGCGGCATACAGGCGGGTCAGCAAGGGCGGGAGGTTACCGAGAAAGGGCAGGCTCGGTGGCAAGGGACGAGGTTCGATACGCATTGAGGGCTTCGGCAATCAGGTTGGGGACAGGTCAGCCACGCTCACCGAGCAGCCACTCCAGCTGCACTTCGTGCTGGCCACGGTCGTCGGTCACGAACAGGGTGCCCTCGCTGATCATCACGTCCCACTTGATCGAGCGGGGCATGTCGGTGGCCAGGGTCTCCAGCACGTCCTGGGGCACCGCGGCGATGCTGAGGTTCTTCAGGCCCTTGACCGCATCGACCACCTTGTTCTGCCATACGCGCAGGCTGCCATAGGCCAGCAGGCTGGTACGTTCGGTACGGCGCGAGCACCAGGTCAGGCGCTCGGCATCCGGCTGGCCGACCTCGATCCAGTGCAGCACGCGGTCATCCAGGCTCTTTTCCCACAAGGCCGCCTCGTCCACGTCCGACAGGCCGCGGCCGAACGACAGGTTCTCGTTGTACCACAGGGCATAGGCCAGCAGGCGCACGGCCATGCGCTCCTCGGTTTCCGAAGGATGGCGGGCGATGGTCTGGCGGACGTTCTCGTATACGCCGCGGTCGAGGTCGGTCAGATTCAGTTCGAACTTGTAGGTGGTGGACGGCTGGGCCATGGGCGGGGGCTTCTTGCGAAATAAAAGTCACACAGTCTAACCGATCCCGCCCTTCGTTGTGCCGTGACAGTACCTGCAGCCGACGACCTATGATAAAACCACGCATCAACCCAGCCGCCACGGATGCCCCATGCCCACGCCCAGCAAACCCCTCGCCGGCCTGAAAGTGATCGAGCTCGGCACCCTGATCGCCGGCCCCTTCGCCTCGCGCATCTGCGCCGAATTCGGCGCCGAGGTCATCAAGGTCGAATCCCCCGATGGCGGCGACCCGCTGCGCAAATGGCGCAAGCTGTACGAGGGCACTTCGTTGTGGTGGTTCGTCCAGGCGCGCAACAAGCAATCGCTGACACTCAACCTCAAGCACCCCGAAGGCCGTGAGATTCTCAAGCGGCTGCTGGCCGATGCCGACATCCTGATCGAGAACTTCCGGCCCGGCGTGCTGGAGAAACTGGGCCTGGGCTGGGAGGTGCTGCATGCGCTCAACCCGCGCCTGGTCATGGTGCGACTGTCGGGCTTCGGCCAGACCGGCCCGATGAAGGACCAGCCCGGTTTCGGCGCCGTGGGCGAATCCATGGGCGGCCTGCGCTACATCACAGGTTTCGAGGACCGCCCACCGGTGCGCACCGGGATCTCCATCGGCGATTCGATCGCCGCCCTGTGGGGCGTGATCGGCGCACTCATGGCCCTGCGTCACCGCGAGGTCAACGGTGGCCAGGGGCAGGTGGTGGATGTGGCCTTGTACGAAGCCATCTTCGCCATGATGGAAAGCATGGTGCCGGAGTTCGATGTGTTCGGCTTCATCCGCGAGCGCACCGGCAACATCATGCCGGGCATCACGCCCTCCTCCATCCACACCAGCGCCGATGGCAAGCACGTGCAGATCGGCGCCAATGGCGATGCCATCTTCAAGCGTTTCATGCAGGCCATCGGCCGCGACGACCTGGCCAGCGACCCGGCCCTGGCCACCAACGATGGCAGGGACCTGCGCCGCGACGAGCTCTACGGCGTCATCGACCGCTGGGTCAACAGCCTGCCGCTGGCGCAGGTGATGCAGGTGCTGACCGATGCCGAGGTACCGGCGAGCCGGATCTACTCGGCCGAGGACATGTTCAACGACCCGCAGTACCTGGCCCGCGAAATGTTCCTCCAGGCCAGGCTGCCCGATGGCAAGCCGTTCAAGATGCCGGGCATCGTCCCCAAGCTCTCGGACACCCCGGGCTCCACCGAATGGGTCGGCCCGGCCCTGGGCGAACATACCGAGGCGGTGCTCGCCAGCCTGGGCTACGACGCGCCAGCTATCAGCCGGTTGCGCGAAGCCGGTGCGGTCTGACGGCACGCCGATGCCCCTGGCCGTCCGGAAGGTGCTGGGCCTGTTGGTACTGTTGTGCGGGTTGTTGCCCGCCATGGCCAGCGCCAAGGAACGCCTGATGTGGCTGATACGCGACTTGCCACCGTTCACCATCTTCGATGGCGTAGCACAAGGCCAGGGCGTCATCGACCGTCTGCTGCCACAGCTGATCGCACAGATGCCCGAATACGAGCACAGCATCATCCGGGTCAATCGTGCCCGGGGCATGCAGATGCTCCAGGAGCCCAGCTTCACCTGTGACCCGACTTTGCTGTGGACGCCGGAGCGGGCCAGGTTCGTGCATTTCTCCACACCGTCGTTGGGCGTGTTGAGCAGCGGCGTGGTGGTGCGCAAGCAGGACCAGGCCATGCTGACGCCCCTTCTGGACGGCGAGCGCGTCGACCTCAAGCGCTTGCTCGCCGAGCCCCGTCTCAAGCTTGGCGTGGTCGCAGAACGCAGCTACAGCACCCAGGTCGATGCCATGCTGCGCCAACTGCCCGACACCGTCGTGAGCCGCCATTACGGCAATGAAGCCACCACCAACCTGTTGCAGATGCAGCAGCTGGGGCGCCTGCAATTGGTGCTGGGGTACTGGCCGGAAATCCGCTACCTGATTCAGGCGCAGGGTTGGCCGCTGGAGGATTATGCGTTCCATCCCATCCAGGGCGTGAGCCGCTACCAGTTCCTGCATGTCGGCTGCTCCGATACGCCGCTGGGGCGCGAAGCCATCCGCCATATCGACCAACTGCTGTCGGCCCTGCGCCGGGACGTCCTGCCTGCACTGTATGCCCACTGGCTGGACCCGGAGCAACGAGTGGACTACCTGGAGCACAGCAAGCACTTTTTCGAAGACCGCCAGAACTAGGTTTATTGCCTCAAAAAAGAAACCCCGGACGCTGGGGAAGGATCGTCCGGGGTCAAGCGAAGCCCAAGGGGCTTCCAGGGGCAGCCCGCAGCACCGGAGCAAAGCGCTGTCACACCACCCCTACTGTTTCTGATGAACCGTTCAGGCGAAGGTTCCCTGGAATGTTCGCTGATGCTGCAAGGCCGCAATCACGCAGGGTTGCAAACGGCCTTCGGCGATCTGCAGGTCCCGGTGCAGGCCATCGACCAGATCGACCAGCAGCCGCTGGTCCTGCAACTGATGTTGGCTCACGGTGCGTTGGAGGGTCACGTCCCCCTGCTTGTCGACCACGGTGAGTTGGCGGTTGCCGCTGGCGTCTGTTTCGCCAAGCTGGGCCTGGTAAGGGGTCAGGGCATGGTTGAGCAGTTTGCAGATTCTTTCCATCCGGCTTACTCGCTGTTCGTGGAACCTATCGGAACTGACCACCAGGCGCAGCGGAAAGTTCGTCACACAGCGCCGGTCACCTTGAGCATGCGCGGGGGAGATTACAGTTTGACAACCGGCCTAGACGGATAGGCCGGCCGGCAACGCCAGGCGCTCCAGCGCTCTTTGCAAGGTCGGCATCGACAAGGGCCAGGACAGCTCACCGACGACCTTGAGGTCCTGCCGCCGGGCTTCGCGGGCCAGGCTCTCTCCTTGCCCCGCCGGCTCGCCGACGAACAACAACGCACAAGGACGCTGTGCGCGATCCACCTGCCGGAGCAGGACTCGCCCCTCTCGTACCGGCATGGCATTGTCCAGGATCAGCAGGTCGACCGTACCGCGTTGCGCCAGGCAGGACTTGGCCTCGAGCAGGTCCTGGGCGACCCGTACATTGAAGACGCCGTGGGCATTGCAGGCCTGATGCAGGGAAATGTCGTGGGAAGGTCGTGCGTGAATCAGCACGTTGAGCCATTGCATGAGCCGCTCCTGGGGTATCGCACCCGCGTGAATGGGCAAGTCACTCTAATGGCGTCACGCTGAAAGCTATGTCAGAAAAATCCGAATCTTTTGTAGAAATATCCGCGCCACCCGTTGCGGGAACGGCTTGCGCGCCGCGGTGCATGGCAACGGCGTTGCCGTGATCGCGGGACACGTCGGACCGGCGGCCCGACCTGTCCCGCAATGAGGTCAGAGCGGCTTGCCGCGGTTGCCGTGCTGGCTGACGAAGGCCTGGACGGTCTTCAGGTCATTGGCCAGGACCGTGCAGCGCTCTTCGCGGCTGAACAGATCGCTCAGGTGCGCCGGCAGCTCCAGGGCCTTGCCCACGCCTGCCTTTTCCACCGCCTCGGGGAACTTGACCGGGTGCGCCGTGCCCAGCACCACCATTGGCGTGTCCAGGCTGCGGCGGCATTCGCGGGCGGCCTTGACGCCGATCGCCGTGTGCGGGTCCAGCACCTCACCGGTGCTGGCGAACACCTCGGCGATGGTCTCGCAAGTCTGCTCGTCGGTCACCGCCAGGGAATCGAACAGCTTGCGGGCCTCGGTCCAGCGGTCTTGCTCGACGCTGAAGCCGCCGCCCTGCTTGAAGCGCTCCATCAGCTCGGCGATGGCGGCGCCGTTGCGACCATGCAGGTCGAACAGCAGGCGCTCGAAGTTCGACGACACCATGATGTCCATCGACGGCGACAGGGTCGGGTGCAGGGCATCCTTGACGTACTGGTTGCCGCTCATGAAGCGGTGCAGGATGTCATTGCGGTTGGTGGCCACGATCAATTGGCTGATCGGCAGGCCCATGTTGCGCGCCAGGTAGCCGGCGAAGATGTCGCCGAAGTTGCCGGTCGGCACCGAGAAGGCCACCGAACGGGCCGGGCCACCCAGCTGCAGCGCTGCATGGAAGTAGTATACGATCTGGGCCATGATCCGCGCCCAGTTGATCGAGTTCACCGCCACCAGGCGCGTGCCCTTGAGGAAGGACTGGTCGGCGAAGCTGGCCTTGACCATTTCCTGGCAGTCGTCGAAGTTGCCTTCGATGGCGATGTTGTGGATGTTGTCACCGAAGATGGTGGTCATCTGGCGGCGCTGCACTTCCGACACGCGCTGGTGCGGGTGCAGGATGAAGATGTCGACGTTGTCGCAACGGCGGCAGCCTTCGATAGCTGCGGAGCCGGTGTCACCGCTGGTGGCGCCGACGATCACCACACGCTCGCCGCGCTTGGCCAGCACGTGGTCGAGCAGGCGGCCGAGCAGCTGCAGGGCGAAATCCTTGAAGGCCAGGGTCGGGCCGTGGAACAGTTCCATGACCCATTCGTTGCCGCCCAGCTGGCGCAGCGGCGCAACGGCGGCGTGGGCGAAGGCGCCGTAGGTTTCTTCCAGGATCTTCTTGAAGTCGGCATCGGCGATGCTGCCGTCGACGAACGGGCGCATCACCCGGAAGGCCAGTTCGTGGTACGGCAAGCCGGCCCAGGAGGCGATCTCCTCCTGGGTGAAGCGTGGCAGGTTTTCCGGCACGTACAGGCCGCCATCGCTGGCAAGGCCGGCCAGCAGGACATCTTCGAAATTCAGGGCCGGTGCCTGGCCGCGGGTACTGATATAGCGCATGGGTGCAAACCTTCGGTTCTGGGCGCGGGCCGCCGTCGCGACCCGCCACTGACATTAATTGAGCTGTTCGACGCGGATGCGCACGACCTTGCCGACCACGTCCTGCAAGGCTTCCAGGGCAACGATGGCGTCGTTGATGCGCTGCTCCACCACGCGGTGGGTCAGGAGGATCATCGGCACCAGGCCATCCTGCTCCTCAGCTTCCTTCTGCATGATCGACTCGATGTTGATACCGCGCTCGGAGAGGATGCTCGCCACCTGGGCCAGCACGCCCGGGTGATCCTTGGCCTGGATGCGCAGGTAGTAGGCGCTCTCGCAGGCCTCGATCGGCAGGATCGGGTGAGCCGACAGCGAGTCTGGCTGGAAGGCCAGGTGCGGCACGCGGTTCTCGGGGTCGGAGGTCATGGCGCGGACAACATCCACCAGGTCGGCGACGACCGAGGAGGCGGTCGGCTCCATGCCGGCACCTGCGCCGTAGTACAAGGTGGAACCAGCGGCGTCGCCATTGACCATCACCGCGTTCATCACGCCGTTGACGTTGGCGATCAAGCGGTCGTTGGGGATCAGCGTCGGGTGGACACGCAGCTCGATACCGGCGTCGGTGCTGCGGGCCACGCCCAGGTGCTTGATACGGTAACCCAGGGCCTCGGCGTAGTTGACGTCCGCGGTGGTCAGCTGGGTGATGCCTTCGGTGTAGGCCTTGTCGAACTGCAGCGGGATGCCGAAGGCGATGGACGCCAGGATGGTCAGTTTGTGGGCGGCATCGATGCCTTCGACGTCGAAGGTCGGGTCGGCTTCGGCGTAGCCCAGGGCCTGGGCTTCGGCCAGCACTTCGGGGAAGGCACGGCCCTTGTCACGCATCTCGGTAAGGATGAAGTTGCCGGTGCCGTTGATGATGCCCGCCAGCCAGTTGATACGGTTGGCCGACAAGCCTTCGCGGATCGCCTTGATCACCGGGATGCCGCCGGCCACCGCAGCTTCGAAGGCGACGATGACGCCCTTCTCGCGGGCCTTGGCGAAAATCTCGTTGCCATGCACGGCGATCAGCGCCTTGTTGGCGGTGACCACGTGCTTGCCGTTCTCGATGGCCTTGAGCACCAGGTCACGGGCAATGGTGTAGCCGCCAATCAGCTCGATGACGATATCGATCTCGGGGTTGCACGCGACCTCGAACACATCAGCGGTAATGGGGGTACCGGTAATCTGGCAGTTCGGGTTCTGCGAGCGCATGGCGATCTGTGCCACTTCAATACCGCGCCCGGCACGGCGGGCGATCTCCTCGGCGTTGCGCTGAAGTACATTGAAGGTTCCGCCACCGACGGTCCCCAACCCACAGATGCCTACTTTGACCGGTTTCACTGTGAACTCCCCATTGAACGGCCGGCGCCTGCGCCGACCGTGAAACGTGCCGTCTCCCCATGAAGACGGCGTACTGTTTGAATTACTTGCCTTGCGCCAGCGCCAGCTTGGCCACCTGAGGGGCCGGCTGGTAGCCCGGAATCACCTGGCCACTTTCCAGGACGATCGCAGGCGTGCCATTGACGCCGATCGACTGGCCCAGCTGGAACTGCTTGCCGACCGGGTTGGCGCACTTGGCGGCCTTGATTTCCTTGCCATCGATCATCTTGTCCAGTGCCGCGCGACGGTCGCTGGAGCACCAGACCGCCTGCAGCTGTTCGTCACCCGGCGAGCCCAGGCCCTGGCGCGGGAAGGCGACATAACGCACTTCGATACCGCGACGGTTGAGCTCGGGCACTTCGGCGTGCAGCTTGTGGCAATACGGGCAGGTGGTATCGGTGAAGACGGTGATATGCGATTTGGTCTGGCCCTTGGCAGGATAAACCACCATCTCGGCAGCCGGAATGCCGTTGATGAGCTTGGCGATGCCCTGGCGCTCGGTCTTCTCGGTGAGGTTGACCGGCTTGCCATCCTGGATCTGGTACAGGTAGCCCTGCATCACGAACTGACCGTCGGCGCTGGCATACAGCACGCGTCCGCCCTGCAGCTTGACTTCATAGAGGCCATTGACCGGGCTGCTGGCCACGCTCTCGATCGGTACTTCCAGCTCAAGCGTCTTGAGGGTGTTGCGGATCGCCTGCTCGGCGCCGGCACCGGCGTCGCTGGCCGCAGCCACGGCAAAGGTGCTGGCCAGCGCCAGGGCGGCGGCGGCGAAAAGATGGGTCACGCGCATGGGGTACTCCTGAAGGCGGACGGGGCCGGAGGGCGTCGACATGCGGCAAGCGGGCGTCGACCGTGCGGCCCTTGGAAACCGTCCAAGCCTACCACAACCGGCAGGCGCTAAATCAGCCCTCACACGCCACAGGTCGGAACATGAAAATCATTCATCCACGCGGATGGTGCTGGGCATGCAGCTGTTGCAGGCGCGCCTTGGCCACATGGGTGTAGATCTGCGTGGTGGACAGGTCGCTATGCCCCAGCAGCATCTGCACCACACGCAGGTCCGCGCCGTGGTTGAGCAAGTGGGTGGCGAAGGCGTGGCGCAGGGTATGGGGCGACAGCGGCTTGTCGATCCCGGCCACCTTGGCCTGGTGCTTGATGCGGTGCCAGAAGGTCTGCCGGGTCATCTGCTCGCCCCGCTGGCTGGGGAACAACACGTCGCTGGGGCGGCCGTTGAGCAGTTCGCCGCGCCCATCGCGCAGGTAGCGCTCCAGCCACACCACCGCCTCCTCCCCCATCGGCACCAGGCGCTCCTTGCTGCCCTTGCCCATGACCCGCAACACGCCCTGGCGCAGGTTGACTTGGTCGAGTGTCAGGCTGACCAGCTCGGTAACGCGCAGCCCACAGGCATAAAGGACCTCGAGCATGGCCCGGTCGCGCTGGCCGATGGCCTCGCCCAGGTCCGGCGCCTTGAGCAATGCCTCGACGTCGGCCTCGGAGAGGGACTTGGGCAAAGGCCGGCCCAACTGCGGCATGTCGACCTGCAAGGTCGGGTCGACACTGACCAGCCGCTCGCGCAGCAGGTAGCGGAAAAAGCCGCGCAGCCCGGAAAGAAAGCGCGCCGTGGAACGGGGCTTGTAGCCCTGGTCGACGCGCCAGGCCAGGTGATCGAAGATCAGTTCGCGACCAACGTCCGGCAATGCCACGCCGCGCGCCTGCAGCCAGCCATTGAACAAGGCCAGGTCGCTTCGGTAGGAGGCGCGGGTGTTGTCGGACAGGCCTTTTTCAAGCCACAGGGCATCGAGGAACTGGTCGATCAGGGGATGGTCGAGGGCGGACATGAAAACTCGGTGGCAAACGACGAATTGGCGCTTAGTCTTTCATAACAACGTCGGCATAGGGAGCCCGCATGAGCGAACAGCAGATTCTCCTGAGTTTCGGTGGCATCGGCGCCGCCGCACTGGCTTGCCAATGGCTGGCCTGGCGCCTGAAGCTGCCTGCGATCCTGTTTCTGTTGCTGTGCGGGATCGTCGCCGGCCCAGTGCTCGGCTGGCTGTCGCCTCAAGACCTGTTCGGCCCGTTGCTGATGCCCCTTGTGTCTCTGGCCGTGGCCCTGATCCTGTTCGAAGGCAGCCTGACGCTGCACCTGTCCCAATGGCGTGAGATCGGCAGCGTGGTGCACCGGCTGGTGACCCTGGGCGCGCTGAGCACCTGGTTGGTGATCGCCCTGGCCACCCATTGGCTGCTGGGTTTCGACTGGCCGCTGGCGATCCTGTTCGGCACCCTGACCCTGGTGACCGGCCCGACGGTGATCGTGCCCATGCTCCGCGTGGTGCGGCCCAAGGCGGCGATCGCCAACATCCTGCGCTGGGAAGGCATCGTCATCGACCCGATCGGCGCCTTGCTGGCGGTGGTGGTCTACAGCTTCATCATCGCCCGCACCGATGGCGAAGGACTCAGCCAGAGCCTGGTGACCTTCGGCGGGGTGATCTTCTGCGGCAGCGCCCTGGGCGCCGCCGGCGGCTGGTTGCTGGGGCAGGTGATGCGCGCCCAGTGGCTGCCGGAGTACCTGCACAACCTGGCCTCGTTGGCCGCGGTGCTGGGCATCTTCATCGCGGCCAACCAGATCGTCCATGAATCCGGCCTGCTGGCGGTGACGGTGATGGGCATGTGGCTGGCGAACATGCCGGGGGTGGATGTACGGCAGATCCTGCACTTCAAGGAAAACCTCAGCGTGCTGTTGATTTCCGGCCTGTTCATCCTCCTGGCCGCCCGCCTCGACCTGCATGCATTGCTGGCCCTGGGCCCGGCGGTACTGGCGTTGCTGCTGGTAATCCAACTGCTGGCACGCCCGCTCAATGTTCTGCTGTCCACCTGGGGCTCGACGTTGGCATGGCGCGAACGCCTGCTGCTGGCCTGGATCGCCCCACGGGGTATCGTTGCTGCAGCGGTCTCGGCCATCTTCGCCATCCGCCTGGACGAAGCGGGCCATGAGGGCGCTCTGCTGCTGGTGCCTCTGACCTTCGCGGTGATCATCGGCACCGTGGTGCTGCAGAGCGCCACCGCCAGGCCCCTGGCCCGCCTGCTCAAGGTTGCCGAACCTGCGCCCAGCGGCTTTCTCATCGTCGGCGCCAACCCACCGGCACGCGCCGTCGCCAAAGCCTTGCAACAACTGGGTAGCCGGGTCCTGCTGACCGACTCGAGCTGGGAAAACATCCGCGCCGCGCGCATGGATGGGCTGCCGACCTATTTCGGCAACCCTGCCTCCCAGCATGCCGATGCCCACCTGGACCTGGTCGGTCTTGGCCACCTGCTCGGCCTGTCGCCGGCAGGCGAGCTCAATGCCCTGGCCTGCGCGCGCTTTCGCCATGACTTCGGCCATAACCGCCTGTTCGTGCTGGCCAGCGGTCTGGAGAAGCAGCGCAGCGACAAGCACCGCGCCAGCGAGGAACATCGCGGCCAATTACTGGGGGCGAACCCGATGACCTACGGGCAACTGGCCAACCGCCTGCACCAGGGTGCCGAGCTGTACAGCACCCACCTGACCGAGGGCTTTTCCTGGCAGGACTACCAGGACCTGCATGGCGATCGAGCCACCGTCCTGTTCGCCTGCGACGCCAATGGCTGGGTGCATGTGGCCAGCCCGGACGCACCGCTAAAGCCCCAGCCAGGGTGGACGCTGGTGGCGCTGGTAGAGGCTGATCGGGAGGCGAAAACGGCTGTCGAGGCGGGCGTGGCCAATCGCTGAAGAATGGAAGGGGGCGCTTTGCGCCCAATCGCGGGACAAGCCCGCTCCTACAGGGCCAGTGAACAATCCCTGCAGCAGAAAGCAAAAAAGCAGCCCGAAGGCTGCTTTTTCTCTCGCAAGGTGGCCTCGGCCACCGGTCAAACTGCACTCAGGACAGTTTTTCCTTGATGCGAGCGGCTTTGCCGGACAGGTCGCGCAGGTAGTACAGCTTGGCCTTACGCACGTCACCACGACGTTTCACGGACAGGCTGTCGATCTGCGGGCTGTAGGTCTGGAAGGTACGCTCTACGCCAACGCCGCTGGAGATCTTGCGCACGGTGAAGGCGCTGTTCAGGCCGCGGTTACGCTTGGCGATAACGACACCTTCGAACGCCTGCAGACGGGAACGGTCGCCTTCCTTCACTTTGACCTGGACGACAATGGTGTCGCCTGGTGCGAAGGCAGGGATTTCCTTGTTCATCTGCTCGGCTTCGAGCTGCTGGATGATCTTGTTGGTCATGCTGTGCTCCTAAGGCGGATAACTCGATCCACCATCGATACGTTAACTATCGTCCCGCTCGCGGAGGTATTCCTCGAGCAGCTTCTTCTCTTCTCCAGAAAGCGAGCGACTTTCCAGAAGATCGGCGCGTCGTTCGAAGGTCCTACCAAGGGACTGCTTCAACCGCCAACGCCGGATGTGTGCATGGTTGCCGCTAAGCAACACGTCGGGAACGCGCTGATCCGCATACACCTCCGGTCGGGTGTAGTGCGGGCAATCGAGCAGACCATCGGTGAAGGAATCTTCCTGCGCCGAGTCCACATGCCCTAAAGCTCCGGGCAGCAGTCGCGTAACCGCATCGATCAGTACCATGGCCGGCAGCTCGCCACCGGAAAGCACATAGTCGCCAATCGACCACTCTTCATCGACATGAGCCTCGATAAAACGCTCGTCGATGCCTTCATAACGGCCGGCAATCAGGATCAACGATTCCTGTTGTGCCAGGCCTTCGACCGCCTGCTGGGTCAGCTTGCGGCCTTGTGGCGAAAGGTAGATCACCTTCGCCGATGCTCCGGTTGCCTGCCTGGCGCTGGCCAGGGCGTCTTCCAGAGGCTTGATCTTCATCACCATGCCAGGACCACCGCCAAAAGGCCGATCATCCACCGTGTGATGGCGATCCGTGGTGTAGTCCCGCGGGTTCCAGCAGGTCACCTGCAGCAACCCCTGTTTCACCGCGCGGCTGGTAATGCCGTACTCCGTGATGGCCGAGAACATCTCGGGGAACAGGGTGACGACTTCTACGCGAAGGTTGCCCATCGTTAGAAATCCGCGTCCCATTCGACTCGCATCACGCCTGCTTCCAGGTCGACTGCCAGCACACATTGCTCCGTATAGGGCAACAGACGCTCGCGATCATCCAGGCTGCCTGCGCAAGGCTTGACCACCATTACATCGTTCGCACCGGTCTCCAACAGGTGATCGATCTTGCCGAACAGCTGTTCGTCCTGATTGATGACCTTCAGGCCCACCAACTGGTACCAGTAGTACTCGTCAGCTGCCAGGTTGGGCAAAAGGCTCCGCGGGATGCAGATTTCGTAACCGCTCAGAAGACGCGCTTCATCACGATCGTCGAGGCCTTTCAATTTCACGACCAGGCCCTTTTGGGAGCCACGACCGTTGACCAGCTCGACCTGCTTTACCTTGCCTTCGTGCCGAAGCGTCCAGCGTGGATAATCCAACAGGTTTTCAATCGGATCGGTAAAGGAGTACACCTTCACCTCGCCGCGAACGCCGTGAACCGAAAAAATCTTGCCGACGACGATGAGGGCGTCAGCGTTTTCTGGCGTCGCGTTCATACTGCTCAGGCAGCGGCCTTGGCAGCGTCCTTCAGCAGCTGAGCAACACGCTCAGACGGCTGCGCGCCCTGGCTCAGCCAGTAGTTGACGCGTTCCTGGTTGACCGACAGCTTGACTTCGGCGCCCGATGCGATCGGGTTGAAGAAGCCAACGCGCTCAACGAAACGGCCGTCACGGGCGTTACGCGAGTTGGTCACGGTCAGGTGGTAGAATGGGCGCTTTTTCGAGCCGCCACGGGCAAGACGGATGGTTACCATGTGAACATCGTTCCTATAGTCGGTGCTGCAAATCTGAATGCCCAAATGGGCACAGGGTGCCCAAAAGGCCGCATATTCTCGGGGAATACACGGACATTTGCAAATGCCTTTTTCGGCGAGGGCCTGCCGCGCCGTTCAGATCTGCCGGTTAAGCCGCGGATTTCGCGACATCGTTCCCGCCAAGGCGGGGGTTCCGGGTGGCTGCCCGATCAAAGGCAACCGCCCTGAATGACATTACAGCTTCGGCATGCCGCCACCCGGCAGCATCCCGCCCAGGCCACGCATCATCTTGGCCATGCCGCCCTTGGCGGAGAATTTCTTCATCATCTTCTGCATTTGCTTGTGCTGCTTGATCAGCCGGCCGACATCCTGCACCTGGGTGCCGGAGCCGAGGGCGATGCGGCGTTTGCGCGAGCCGCTGATGATTTCCGGGTCGCGACGTTCGGCCGGCGTCATGGAGTCGATGATCGCCTCCATCTGCTTGAACTGCTTCTCGGCCGCGCCCTGGGCATTGCCCATCTGCGACAGGTTGACCCCGCCGATGCTCGGCAGCTTGTCCATCAGGCCGCCCAGGCCGCCCATGTTCTTCATCTGCTGCAGCTGGTCGCGGAAGTCCTCGAGGTCGAAGCCCTTGCCCTTCTTGAGCTTCTTGGCGAGCTTGTCGGCCTTGGCCTTGTCGATGTTCTGCTCGGCCTGCTCGATCAGGCTGAGCACGTCGCCCATGCCGAGGATACGCGAGGCGATACGGTCCGGGTGGAACGGCTCCAGGGCCTCGGTCTTCTCGCCCATGCCGATGAACTTGATCGGCTTGCCGGTGATGGCGCGCACCGACAGAGCGGCACCGCCACGGGCGTCGCCGTCGACCTTGGTCAGCACCACGCCGGTCAGTGGCAGCGCGTCGCCGAAGGCCTTGGCGGTGTTGGCGGCGTCCTGGCCGGTCATGGCGTCGACCACGAACAGGGTCTCGACCGGCTTGACTGCGGCGTGCAGGGCCTTGATCTCGTCCATCATGTCGGCGTCGATGTGCAGACGGCCGGCGGTATCGACGATCACCACGTCGATGTACTTGAGCTTGGCCTCGCGGATCGCCGCCTCGGCGATGGCCACGGGCTTCTGGCTGATGTCGGACGGGAAGAAGGTCACGCCGATGTCATTGGCCAGGGTTTCCAGCTGCTTGATCGCCGCTGGGCGGTAGACGTCGGCCGAGACCACCATCACGCTCTTTTTCTTGCGCTCTTTAAGGAAGCGCGCCAGCTTGCCGGCGGTGGTGGTCTTGCCTGCGCCCTGCAGGCCGGCCATCAGCACCACGGCGGGCGGAGCGGCATTGAGCGCCAGGTCTTCGTTGGCGGCGCCCATCAGGCCTTCGAGTTCGGCCTGGACGATCTTCACGAACGCCTGGCCCGGGGTCAGGCTGCGCGACACCTCGGTGCCGACCGCACGCTCCTTGACGCTGTTGACGAAATCCTTGACCACCGGCAGGGCGACGTCGGCCTCGAGCAGGGCCATGCGCACTTCGCGCAGCGTGTCCTTGATGTTGTCTTCGGTCAGCTTGGCCTTGCCGGTGACATGGCGCAGCGTCTGTGACAGGCGGTCGGTCAGGTTTTCGAACATGGTGATCCTTTCAGGCCCTAGTGAAGCCGAGGTTTTTCAGGCGCCCAGGTGAATAGGTACACGCGCTGGGCACAGCAAGGCGGCGATTATAGCGAAGAGCGGCGACGGCGCACACCTTGGCACCACCGGATCTGGATGGTCGGTGTCCCCATCGCCGGCAAGCCGCCCCTCTCCACAGGTATGGCGGTGTCTCTAAAAGCAGCGCGGGACAGGTGGGAGCCGGCTTGCCGGCGATGGGGCCTGCCGGTCTTCCTTGGCAGCGGCGATCTATGCCACACTCCGTCTCTTTAAGGCTCGCCAACCAGGACTTATGGTCTCCTCTCCCAGCCTCATCCCCAACCTGATCGCCGCCGGCCTTTATATAGCCGCAGCTATCTACCAGGGTGCCTACTTCGCCCAGGGCCGCAAGGCCGACAAGCGCCTGCTCGGCCTGCTCGGCGCCCTTGCCGTGCTCGCCCAGGGCGGCGCCCTGTTCTTCCAGTTGATCACCCCGCTGGGCCTGAGCCTGGACTTCTTCAGCGCCGCCAGCCTGATCGCCGTCGCGGTGATCGGCCTGACCCTGCTGGCCTGCCTGCGCATCCCGGTGGAAAACCTGCTGATACTGCTGTTCCCGCTCGGCGCCATCACCGCCCTGCTGGCCCAGTTCGCGCCACCTGGGACCGTACCGTTGGTCAACGAGGAGCCGGGGATCCTGGCGCACATCCTGCTGTCGATCCTGGCCTATGGCCTGTTCACCATCGCCGTGTTCCAGGCCCTGTTGCTGCTGCTGCAGGACCACCAGCTCAAGCACAAGCACCCCTCCGGGTTGATCCGCAACTTCCCGCCCCTGCAAACCATGGAAAGCCTGCTGTTCGGCTTCCTCTGGGCGGGCTGGGGCCTGCTTTCGCTGTCGCTGGTGTCCGGCTGGCTGTTCCTGGATAACCTGTTCGCCCAGCACCTGGTGCACAAGACCTTGCTGTCCTGCATCGCCTGGGTGGTGTTCGGCTTGTTGCTGTGGGGCCGCACCCGCCTGGGCTGGCGTGGCCACAAGGCGATCCGCTGGACCCTCGCCGGTTTCTGCCTGCTGATGCTGGCCTATTTCGGCAGCAAGCTGGTACGTGAATTCATCCTGCATATCTGACGGCCGCCCATGAACACCCTGCCGTACGCACCGCTACTCGGCACCTTGGCACTGGCGCTGCTGTGGTCGGCGCTGTTCACCGCAGTCGACGCGGCCCGCCAACTGCTCAACGGCCACCAGCGCCCCGCTGAAAGCACCGAACCCGCCCTGCCGGCCCAGGCCGTGGTGCTGTGTGCGAGCCTGGGCAAGCTGCTGGTGCTCGGCCTGGCCTGCCTGGCCGGGCAGCGCTACAACGGTGAGCATGGCTTCTGGCTGGCCGGCCTGGCGGCCACCTTCACCTTGCTGGTCCTGGGCGAATACCTGCCACGACGCATGGCCCGGCGCAACCCGCAGGCCTTCGTCGCCCTCGGCGCCCTGTTGCGCTGGCCGCTGGTGCTATTGCAGCCACTGGCCTGCCTGCTCGATGGCTGCGCCAAACTGCTCCTGCGGCCGTTTCGCACCCCGCCCACGGCAGTAGCCCTGCACCCGGAGGAGCACGACGACTTCGACGACGCCGAACCCTTCGAGGCCCCTCGGGCGGGCCTGCTTGAAGGCCTGCAATCGCTGGACAAGATCACCGTCAACGACATCCTGGTGCCGCGCAACGAAGTGGACGGCATCAACCTGGACGAGCCGATCGAGCAGATCATCGAGCAGCTGATCGTCAGCCGCCATACCCGCCTGCCGGTCTACCACAGCGATATCAACCAGGTCGAAGCCATCCTCAACACCAAGCAGATCAGCCACCTGCTACCCCACGCCGAACTGACCCGCGAGGCGTTGCGGGCCGCCTGCTACGAGCCCTATTTCGTACCCGAGAGCACGCCGCTGCAGATGCAGCTGCTGAACTTCCACAAGCAGCAGCGGCGCCTGGGCGTGGTGGTCGACGAATACGGCGAAGTGCTGGGGATCGTTACCCTGGAGGATATCCTCGAGGAGATCGTCGGCGAGTTCGAGGACGAACAGTCCCTCGACAACCCCCACGTCCACCCCCTGGACGATGGCCGCTACGTGATCGAAGGCACCGCCTCGCTGCGCGAGATCAACCGCAGCCTCGGCTGGCACCTGCCCTGCGACGGCGGCCCGAAGACCCTCAACGGCCTGGTCACCGAAGCCCTGGAAAGCATCCCGGAAAGCGCCGTCTGCCTGAAGATCGGCCGCTATCGCCTGGAAATCCTCGAAACAGAGGACAATTGCGCCAGCAAGGTACTGGTGTGGACCGTGACCCGATAGCTATACTCGGGTCACGCTTACCCAGCCCTGCCGTCCCGCCCGCTACCCGCACCCGGCGTCCTACGGCCAGTCCGCTCCACTGACACGCCCCGCGGTCCTGCTTCACCACCCAGAACAGCCCGCTCCCCTTCCCTACCCCCTGGGCTATCGTCAGTCGGGCGACTCACTACTATTCGCTCCGGCGCCCGTGCGCCCCTGTCTGCCCGGCAGGGCACGAACCGCCCACAAGGAGCAATCGACTGTCAGGGACCTACACGATGACAACCAGCAGTACCTATGCCGATACCCCGGCAGCTCCGGTCAACTCGCCTGCGCGGGTGGCCACCGCCAGCTTCATCGGCACCGCCATTGAATTCTACGACTTCTACGTCTATGCCACGGCCGCGGCCCTGGTGATCGGCCCGGTGTTCTTCCCGTCGGGCTCGGGCACCGCGCAGATGCTCGCGGCCTTCATCACCTTCGGCATCGCCTTCCTCGCCCGCCCGCTGGGCTCGGCGCTGTTCGGCCACTTCGGCGACCGCATCGGGCGCAAGTCGACCCTGGTCGCCTCGCTGTTGCTGATGGGCGTGTCCACCACGCTGATCGGCGTGTTGCCGGGCTATGACAGCATCGGTATCTGGGCACCGGTACTGCTCTGCCTGTTGCGCTTTGGCCAAGGCCTGGGGCTGGGCGGCGAATGGGGCGGGGCTGCGCTGCTGGCCACCGAGAACGCGCCCGAAGGCAAGCGGGCCTGGTTCGGCATGTTCCCGCAATTGGGCCCTTCGATCGGCTTCCTGGCCGCCAACGGTCTGTTCCTGAGCCTGGCCCTGGTGCTCAGCGACGAACAGTTCCGCGAATGGGGCTGGCGCATTCCGTTCCTGCTCAGCGCCGCACTGGTGGTGGTGGGCCTGTATGTGCGCCTGAAGCTCGAGGAAAGCCCGGTGTTCGCCAAGGCCGTGGCGCGCCATGAGCGGGTGAAACTGCCGGTGGTCGACCTGTTCGCCAAGTACTGGCTGCCGACCCTGCTGGGCGCCCTGGCGATGGTGGTGTGCTATGCGCTGTTCTACATCTCCACGGTGTTTTCCCTGAGCTACGGGGTCTCGACCCTGGGCTACACCCGCCAGAGCTTCCTGGGCATGCTGTGCTTCGCCGTGGTCTTCATGGCCCTGGCCACGCCCTTGTCGGCCTGGTTGAGCGACCGCTACGGGCGCAAGCCGGTGCTGATCGTCGGCGCACTGCTGGCGGTGGCATCGGGGTTCACCATGGAGCCACTGCTGACTTCGGGCTCGACCACGGGCGTGGCGCTGTTCCTGGCCATCGAGCTGTTCCTGATGGGCGTGACCTTCGCCCCGATGGGCGCCTTGCTGCCTGAACTGTTCCCGACCCATGTGCGCTACACCGGCGCCTCGGCGGCCTACAACCTGGGCGGCATCGTCGGCGCCTCGGCGGCTCCGTTCTTCGCCCAGAAACTGGTGAGCATGGGTGGGTTGAGCTGGGTGGGCGGCTACGTCTCGGCGGCGGCTGTGATCAGCCTGATCGCCGTGCTGTGCCTGAAAGAGACCCGCAACGCGGAACTTTGAACGGCTGGGGCCGCGTTGCGGCCCTTTCGCGGCACAAGGCCGCTCCTACCGGAATCGTGGGAGCGGCAGGTATCAGAACTCGACCTTGACCGCCTGCGACGCACGGGTAGCCTTGGCCCGCGCGGCCTCGATCGACGCATCACGCGCCAGGCACACGCCCATGCGGCGCTGGCCGTCGATTTCCGGCTTGCCGAACAGGCGGATCGCGGTATCCGGCTCGCTCAACGCTGCGCCCAGGTTGGCGAACGAGGTCTGCTGCGACTTGCCCTGCGGCAGGATCACGGCCGAGGCCGACGGGCCGAACTGGCGCACCACCGGGATCGGCAGGCCGAGGATCGCGCGGGCATGCAGGGCGAACTGCGACAGATCCTGGGAGATCAGCGTCACCAGGCCCGTGTCGTGCGGGCGCGGCGAGACCTCGCTGAACCATACCTGGTCACCCTTGACGAACAGCTCTACGCCGAACAGGCCACGCCCGCCCAGGGCATCGGTGACCGCCTGGGCGACCCGCTGGGACTCGGCCAGCGCCTTAGGGCTCATGGCCTGGGGCTGCCAGGACTCCTGGTAGTCGCCCTTCTCCTGGCGATGCCCGACCGGTGCCAGGAAGGTGGTGCCGCCCACATGGCGCACGGTCAGCAAGGTGATCTCGTATTCGAAGTCGATGAAGCCTTCGATGATCACCCGGCCCTTGCCGGCACGGCCGCCTTCCTGGGCATAGTCCCAGGCCTTCTGCAGGTCGGCTTCGCTGCGCAGCAGGCTCTGGCCCTTGCCCGAGGAGCTCATCACCGGCTTGACCACGCACGGGTAGCCCAGGTCGGCGACCGCCTTGGCGTAGTCTTCGAAGGTATCGGCAAAGTGATAGGGCGAGGTCGGCAGGTCCAGCTCCTCGGCCGCCAGGCGCCGGATGCCCTCACGGTTCATGGTCAGTTGCGTGGCACGGGCGGTGGGCACCACGTTGAAGCCTTCATTCTCCAGCTCCACCAAGGTGGCGGTGGCGATGGCCTCGATTTCCGGCACGATGTAGTGCGGCTTTTCAGCCTCGATCACCGCGCGCAGGGCAGCGCCATCGAGCATGTTGATGACATGGCTGCGATGCGCGACCTGCATGGCCGGCGCATTGGCGTAGCGGTCCACGGCGATCACCTCGACACCCAGGCGCTGCAGCTCGATCACCACTTCCTTGCCCAGCTCGCCGCAGCCACACAGCAGTACACGGGTCGCGGTGGGCGACAATGGGGTTCCGATACGGGTCATTTCAGGTCCTCGAAGGCGTCGGGGCCGCGCCACGCTGGCTGCCGCCCGCTGAAAAAGGACCGGTATTCTACACCTGGCAACGCCCGTTGGGGCTGTTGTGAAGGCGGCCTGGTGTCGCCAAAGAGCGTGCGCGCCTGCCTCAACCCACCACGGCCGTGCGGCGTGCCCGCCAGGCCATGGCCAGCCACACGGCGGTCACGCCGGCGAATTTCGAGGCCAGCGCCGTGCCGATCACCGCTGGGGTCAGGGCACCGATCATGCCGAAGAAAATGAAGGTGTCCACCGGGATGCTCAGCGCCGAACTCAGCCACAGGCGGTCGCGCAGCGGCCGGCGGGTAACGCTGAACACCAGCCAGTCGATCAGCTCGGAGATGAAGAACGCAGTGGCGCTGGCCAGCGCGATGGCCGGCTCCGAAGTGACGTAGGACAGCACCAGGGCCGCCAGCATGGCCAGCAGCGCGCCATGGCCATAGCGGGTCTGCACCATGTCACGCAGGATGAACACCAGCCCGCCCCAGGCGGACCAGATCACATCCAGGTGCGGCGCACTGGAGAAGGCGTAGTTGATCAGCACTACGCTGCTGATGTAGGCAATGAGATAGAACATGGGATCACGCGTTGGGCAAGCGGCACAGAATACTTGATTTCAAAGTCAACTGCAGCTTTTGACTCGGTAGTGGCCTGTCATGGCCCTATCGCCGGCAAGCCGGCTCCCACAGGGATTTCGCAAATTTTGAGCGCGGCGCAATCTTGGTGGGAGCTGGCGACAGCCTGCGATGGGCTGCAAAGCACCCCCAAGCCCTCAAACGGTGGAGCCCCTTCAGACTCAAGGGGGGGCCAGCCGGCTCACCGCCCGATGACCAACCCAGCCGCCACCGCCCGCTCATGGCACAGCGCCAGCACCTGCCGGCGCTCCTGGTTGTCCATACGCGACCAGCGGGTGATCTCGGCCACCGTACGCTGGCAGCCCACGCAGATGTCCTGTTCATCCAGCGCGCAGACGTTCACGCACGGCGAGGCGACCGGCCGCTCACGATCAGCCACGTCAGTCATCCTGCGGCACCAGGTCACGGGCATAGCGTTCGGCGTTCTGCACGTAATGGGCGGCGCTGGCTTCGAGCATGCGCTTCTGTGCCTCGGTCAGCTCGCGTACCACCTTGCCCGGTGAACCCATCACCAGCGAGCCGTCGGGAATCTCCTTGCCTTCCGGGATCAATGCGTTGGCGCCGATGATGCAGTGCTTGCCGATACGCGCCCCGTTGAGGATCACCGCATTGATACCGACCAGGCTGTGGTCGCCCACCGTGCAGCCATGGAGCATGGCGTTGTGGCCGACGGTGACGCCCTTGCCGAGGGTCAGCGGCGAGCCCATGTCGGTATGCATCACCGTGCCATCCTGGACATTGCTGCCTTCGCCGATGTCGATCAGCTCGTTGTCGCCACGCAGCACCGCACCGAACCAGACGCTGGCCCCGGCCTGCAGGCGCACCTTGCCGATCAGCGTGGCATTGGGTGCGGCCCAGCTGGTGGGATGGGTTTCGACCCGCAGGTCGCCCAGGCGGTATTTCATGTCTCGCTCCTCATGGTTCAAGGCCTTGGCGGAATGCCCGATCAGATCGGGATAAAGCGCTCGGGGGGATGGTGCAGGTCGATACCGGCATCGAACAGCACGTTGACCAGCTCGACGATCATGATCGCCGACAGCCCCCAGATCTTGTATTCGCCATAGCGGTAGGCAGGCACATACCAGCTGCGCCCCTGGTAATCGATACGATGGGTATGCTCGCGCGGGTCCTGGCGGAAGAATGCCAGCGGCACGGTGAACACGGCTGCGATCTCTGCGTCGTTGGCCCGGTACTCGACGAAATCCGGCACCACACCGACGAACGGCGTCACCTTCAGGCCATGCAGGGAGATCAGCGGGCTGAGTGGGCCAACCACCTCCACCAGGCCAGGCGGCAGGCCGATTTCCTCCTCGGCTTCGCGCAAGGCGGTAAACACCAGGTCAGGATCTTCCGGGTCGCGCCGCCCACCGGGGAAGGCCACTTCGCCCCCGTGGGTGGAAAGGCCCTTGGCCCGCAGGGTCAGCACCAGCTCGGGCTCTTCGCTACGGGTGATGGGCAAGAGAACCGCCGCTTCGGGGAAACGACGGTCCGTTTCCAATGACGCGGGGGTATGGTTGCTCATACGGCGAAGGAGCTCATCCAGCATTACACACTCTCGATTGCAAGGCCTGCCCTGCATGATGCACCAAAGCCGCAACGCACCCAAGCCCCGCCGGATGGCAGCTTGCGGTCACGGTGGCGGGCACGCCAAGATAGCCGTACCTCAAAGGAAGAAAAGCATGAAATTCTGCAGCGCGTGCGGCCAGCCAGTGATACAGCGGATCCCCGAGGGCGACAGCCGCCCCCGCTATGTCTGCGACCATTGCCAGACCATCCATTACCAGAACCCCAATATCGTTGCTGGCGTCTTACCCACCCACGGCACCCAGGTCTTGCTGTGTCGCCGTGCGATCGAGCCGCGCCGTGGGTTCTGGACACTGCCCGCCGGTTTCATGGAAAACGGCGAGACCCTCGAGCAAGCCGCCCGTCGCGAAACCGTGGAGGAAGCCTGCGCCCGGGTCGGGCACATGAGCCTGTACCAGTTGTTCGACCTGCCGCACATCGACCAGGTGCATGTGTTCTTCCGCGCCGAACTGGCCGACCTGGAGTTCGCCGTCGGAATCGAGAGCCTGGAAGTGCGCTTGTTCGAGGAACATGAAATTCCATGGGACCAGCTGGCTTTCCGCACCGTGGCACGCACACTAGAATGCTATTATCGCGACCGCATCGGGCAGTCCTACCCGGTAGGCCATGAGTACCTGCCCCCGATGAATGTCTCGTCGTCCATCACCTAGTTTTCAGGGATACGGTTTCATGCGCTGGTTGCTCGCCCTTTTCTGCCTTTGCGTTACGTCGGTGTCCCAGGCTGCGTTCACCGAGACCATCATCCGCAAGCCACAGGACGCCGCGCAGTCCTCGGTCACCCGTCAACCGTTGGTCGACAAGGTACTGGTGCTCAAGTCCGAGCGCCGCCTGCAACTGATCAGCCGTGGCGAGCCGCTCAAGACCTACCGCATCTCCCTGGGCAAGCAACCCAAGGGCACCAAGGAACGCGAAGGCGACAACCGCACCCCCGAAGGCCTCTACTGGCTGGACTGGCGCAAGGTCAGCGACCGCTTCAACCTGGCCATGCACATCTCCTACCCCAACATCAGCGATGCCGCCCGCGCCCGCCGTGAAGGCGTCAACCCTGGCGGCATGATCATGATCCACGGTACGCCCATCGACGAGGAATACCCGGAGTGGTACTTCCACACCCTGGACTGGACCGAAGGCTGTATCGCCATGCGCAACGCGGACATGCAGGAAGTCTGGAGCATGGTCAAGGACGGGACCTTGATCGAGATTCGTCCCTGATTCCTACACTTCGCCAATTCTGTAAGAAGCTTCATACATTCAATCCGCTCCCAGCCGACAGGCGTGTGGGCACGGGACCGCATCCAAGCCATAGGATCCATTTTTAGAATTCACGCAATCGGGTACTTCCCGTACTCACCTTGCGGAATTCCCCTATGCCGACCCTCCTGTCGCGTATTGCCAGCTGGTTATCCATCGGGCTGATCCCGGCCTGCCTGGTCGCGCTGCCCGCCCAGGCAGCCGACCCTGCCAGCGAACAACTGCGCGACCAGCAGCGCACACTGCGCCAGCTCGAACAACAACAGCGCCTGGAGCAATGGCGGCGGCGCCCAGCGCCCACCTCCGCCAGGGAACCGACCACCGATGAACGCCCAGGCGGTCGCTGCTGGGCAATCCCCGGCCTGCGCCTGCGCGGCAACCGGCAGGTGTCGAGCGCGACATTGGACCAGGCCCTGCGCCCCCTGCTTGCGCCCTGCCTGGATGTGGCCAGCATCAATCGGCTGCTCAAGGCCATCACCGAACGCTACGTGGCGGCCGGCTACCCCGCCAGCCGCCCCTACCTGGCCCTTCAGCCCCAAGACGGCCAGCCCCTGGACATCGTCATCGTCGAAGGCTTCGTCGAGTCGATCGAACTGTCCGACGCCGACCTGCCGCTGTCCTTGCAAGGCGCCTTTCCCGGCCTGCTCGGTAACCCCTTGTACCTGCCTGACCTGGAACAAGGGCTGGACCAGCTCAACCGCCTGCGCGCCTATGACCTGGGCGCGGACCTGTTGCCGGGGGCGCTGCAAGGGGGTACCCGGGTGATCATCCAGCCGCGCCAGGTCGGCTCGCGCTGGCACCTGGACAGCCGCCTGGACAATCGCGGCAGCGAGCTGACCGGCCGCCACCGCCTGAACCTCGGCCTGGGGCTGGACAGCCCGCTGGGCCTGAACGATGACCTGCGCCTGGCCCTGGTCTCGGCTGTTTTCCATGCCCCAGGGCAAAGCCAGGGCGCCAGCCTTTACTACACCGTGCCCTATGGCCCCTGGACGTTCGCCCTGAACGCCAGCTGGATGCGCTACAAGGCCCCACTGCCCAACGGGCGGCAGGTCAGCAGCGGCACCAGCAGCCTCCAGGGCATGAGCCTGGAGCGTGTGCTCTGGCGCAACCAACAGGGCCTGCTGAGCACGGTCGCCCGCCTGGACAGAAAAGCCCTGGTCAATCGCATCGACGGCGCCACGACTCGCCAGCAGAGCCCGACCCTGACCACCCTGGAAGCCGGGCTCAACCTGCTGTGGCTCGACGGCGGCCTGTGGAATGCCTACCTGGGCGTCGCCCAGAGCCTGGACTGGCTCGGCGCCGAGCACCCCGCCCAGGTTCCGTGGCTGGCTACGCGGGCACATTTTCGCAAGTACCGCGCCAACCTCCTGCACCTGCGCCAGGGGCCTGCACAATGGCCTTGGCGCTGGCAAGGCGAGCTGAACCTGCAATACAGCCGCGAGGCACTGCCGGCCATCGAACAACTGCTGCTCAGTGACGATTCCGCCGTCCGCGGCTGGCGCCAGGCCACCGTGGCCGGCGCCAGCGGTGCGGTGTGGCGCAATACCTTCAGCCAGCCCCTGCCCATCCCCGTGCCGCTGGAGATCCGCCCCCAGCTTGGCCTGGACCTGGGCTGGACACGCTTCAACCGCAACGCTCCGTCCCAACGCCTCGCCGGCGCTTCCCTCGGCGTCGAGCTGGCGCGCCCGGGCAACCGCCTGCGCCTCGACTACCAACGCGCCCTGTACGCCAGCGATCGCAACCAGCAGTCGCTGGAACCCGGCATCTGGGTCCTGGAATGGGCCCTGAGCATCTGATCACCACAACAAAGAGAAGAAACCGTGACGACTTGCATCCAACCTCGATCCAAACGCCCGGATACCTTGCGCTGGGCTATCTTCATCGCTCTGCTGGCCTCTTCAGCCGCTCTGGCAGGGCCTGGCCTGCAACCGGCCGCCGGCCCTGGCGGCACCCCGGTGGTCAACAATGGCCATGGCGTGCCGGTGATCGACATCGTCGCCCCGAATGCCAAGGGCCTGTCGCATAACCAGTTCCTCGACTACAACGTCGGCAGGCCCGGTGTGGTGTTGAACAACGCCTTGCAACCCGGCCAGTCGCAACTGGCCGGCGCCCTGGCGGCGAACCCGCAGTTCCAGGGCCAGGCCGCTTCGACCATCCTCAACGAAGTGATCAGCCGCAACGCGTCGCTGATCGAAGGCCCTCAGGAAATCTTCGGTCGCCCGGCCGACTACATCCTGGCCAACCCCAATGGCATCACCCTCAACGGCGGCAGCTTCATCAACACGACCCGCGCCGGGTTCGTGGTCGGCACCCCGCTGGTCGAGGAACAGCAACTGCGCTTGATCGACACCCTGCAGGCCAGTGGTGCCTTGCAGGTAGCCGGTGACGGACAGGCCAACAGCGAAGGCGCACTGGACCTGATCGCCCCGCGCATCGACAGCCAAGGCCCGCTGACCGCTGCAGGCGACCTCACGCTCACCGTGGGGCGCAACCGCATCGATCCTGCTACAGGCGATGTACTCGAGCACCAGCCAGGTGTACCGGCCAGCATCGATGCCAACCTGTTCGGCGCCATGCGTGCCGGGCGCATCCGTGTGGTCAGCACTGCCGAAGGTGCCGGCGTGCGCATGGGAGCGGTACCGGTATCGGCGGACAACGGCCTCAGCGTCAGTTCGGCCGGCGGCCTGGAGGTCAGCGGCACCGGCACCGAGCGTACCCGCTTGAACGCCGGGAAGGGCGAGCTCCGGTTGACCGCGACAGGCGACTTGGCCTTGAAGGCCGTCGAAGGCCAAGCCAGGCGGGTCGACATCGAGGCCGGCAACACACTGACCCTGGACGCCGAGCTCCGTGAGAAGATCCAGCGCGACCAGGAAGCATGGAAGAAAAAAGCCTGGTTCGTCACCACCGAAACCTACAGCCGCACCCGCACCACCACCGATCGCACGCAACAAGGTAGCCAACTGCGAGCCGATGAGGGGCTTTCCCTGCGGTCCGGGGCCGACATGCGCCTGGTGGCAGCCGACGTGCGTGCCGGCGACCAGGTCACCCTCGACAGTGCCGGGAACCTTGACATCGAGGCGGGCATCGATCGCCAGCGGATCGAAGAACAGGTGCGCCATCGCAAGCACCTCTGGCGTGGCGACAGCGATACCGATACGTCCAAGGAGATGGCTCGAGGCAGCGTGCTCGAGGGTGAGCGCCTGGTCGTGAATGCCGGAAAAAACCTCAAGGTGCAAGGCAGCCAGCTGCAGAGCCGTGCCGACATGCAGTTGAAGGCCAAGCAGGTGACTGTGACCACGACCTCGCTCGAAGAATCCGGCAATCAGCGCGACTATCGCGGCGACCTGGTTTCCGGCACCTTTTTCGGCGACCGCAAAGGCAATGAGCGCCAGGGCCAGACCCTGGCCGGCAGCACCGTCACGGCAGGCGCGAACCTCAGTATCAGCGCCGACCAGGTCACGATCAAAGGCAGCCGCCTGGCAAGCCAGGGCGACTCGGTGCTTTACAGCGAGCAAGGCCTGCTGGCCATCGAGGCCGACCGCAGTACCCTCACTTCCACGGAACGTGAGAGCGACAACAAGCTCTTCGGCCTGATCGGCAACCAGCAGACCCGCACGAACCGTGAGGACCAGGTGCTGGTCAGCGACGTGTCCGCCAGCAGCGACCTGCGCCTGGCCAGTGCCGAAGAAATGCGTATCCATGGCGCCAAGGTCAACGCGGGCGGTACCTTGCACGTCGAGGCCAAGGGCGACCTGCTGGTCGACAGCGCACAAGCCAGCAAACAGACCGAGGTCCTGACCCACGCGCGCGGCCTGACCGCCAGCGCCAGGCAAACCCAGACGGCGCAGGACGGCAAACCGGACTCGCGCCAATTCGAAGCCAGCCTGGGGTATCGGGTGAGCAACACGCGTCAGCAACAACAGGACACCTCGCAGGTATCCAGCGAGCTCAAGGGCGCCACCGTGGCGCTCACCAGCGGTGGGCACCTGCAGGTCAAGGGCTCCAAGGTCCAGGCCAGCGCCGGCTCCCTCACCGTGCAGGCCGAACGAACCACACTCGGCGTGACGCGCGATACCCGCGAGTCGGCTACCGACAAGACCCACATCGAAGGCGCCCTGGCGGTAACCGGGGGGATCGACAGAGTCGGCAGCGCCTTTACCGGCCAGCATCAGCAGCAGACGGTGCGCGATAGCACCAGCACTGCCGTGCGCAGTGAACTGCAGGCCGCTGGCGATATCCGCATCGACACGGGCACTCTTCTCACCGAGGCCGCTCACGTGGTGGCAGGCGGCGCTCTGCAGGTACAGGCCGAGCGCATCGACAACCAGGCCGTCGAGAACATCGAAAGCCATGAGCAAGAGACCCGCAACTGGCGCGCCGGCCTTGGCGCCAGCCTCGAATACCGCGACATCAGCCGGCCGATCGAACGCCTGGTGCAGGGCGAGGAAGCTGCCCGCTTCCAGCAGGCTTCTGTGGAAGACGCGTTGACAGCCCCCAGCATCGGAGCCGACCTGACCGCAGACCATCTGCTGCGCCTGGAAAACCAGCGCCGCGGCTATGCCCAGGCCAGCGAGCTGTCCGGCGCCTCGGTCACAGTCAAGGCCCAGCAGGTCGATGACCGGGGCACCCAATGGCGCGCCAACGAAGGGGTATTGACCCTCCAGGCAAAACGGCACCAGATGCTGGCGGCCTCGGACACGGGTACAGACAGCGTCCGGCGTTTGGACGTGGGCGGCGACGTGCGCGTCGATACCAGCACCGGCCAGGACATCAACGCACGGGTCGCCGGTAAAGGGGGCTCGTTGGAGAAACAGGCCACCACCACCACGGCCCGCCCCGGCACGCTGTACGGCCAACAGGGCATCCAGGTCCAACTCGGCAGCGAGGGCCGCTACGAAGGCACCCGTATCGAGGGTGGTGAAGGCGACGTATCAGTGCACAGTGATGGCACATTGACCCTGGCCCAGGCCACGGACAGCACCCGCCAGCAGACCGGGAGCCTGGTCGGCAACGGCTGGGTCAAGGGCGGCAACCGCCCTGGCAGCGTAGGTATCGACGGCCGGGGCTACCTGGACAAGGACCGGCAGCAAAGCCTGGACACCCAGGCCCGGGTCGCGCAGATCGATGCCAAGGGCGATGTCAGCCTCACCAGCGGCGGCGACCTGCTGCTCGAAGGCACACGCATCGGCAGCCGCGAGGCCCCCGTGGCCAATGTGCGCCTGGAGAGCGACGGCCTGCTGCAGGTCAAGGCCGCGCGCGACCCCCATCAGGCCAGCGGTGCCAAGCTCGGCGGCGGGCTCGAACTGGCGGCCAAGGCCGGTACCAGCAAGGGCGGTGGCATCGGCGGCCACTTCACCCATGGCACGCTGGACGAACGCAGCGACCAGGCCGTCGATGCGCGCATCACCAGTGCCGGCGCCCTGTCCATGAGCAGCCGCACCCGGGAAGAAACCGCCCTGTGGGTACAAGGCCTGCAGGCATCTGCGGCACGGATCGACGCCCAGGCGTTCAAGGGTGGCCTGTTGCTCGAGAGCTCGGGCAACCGGGACTATCGCAACAACCTCGGCATCAGCGCAGGGGCCGGTATCAGCCTGAGCCAGGGCGAACTCGATAGCCGCGCCCTGCACGGCCGAGTCCAGGTCGACCTCGACAAACGGGACAACCAAACCTGGAATGCCAACACCTGGCGTGCCGACCGGATCAACCTGCTGAGCCAGGGTGACACCCGCATCGAAGGCAGCAGCCTCGAGGCCCAGCGCATCCAGGGCGACATCGACGGCGACCTGCTGGTCGCCAGCCGCAAGGACCGGGTCGATAGCCTGACCGTGGCGGTCGATGCGCGCCTGAGCCAGGAGAAGAACCCCCAAGGCTATACCAACGCCGCCAAGGCCCTGGCCGGGCCGGCAAGCGGCAAGGTCAACGAGAAGACCAGCGCAGCGCTGAGCAAGGCCGAGCCGGGCCTGTCGCCAACCCTCAAGCTCGAGGTGTCCCATCGGCAACGCGACACCGTGGCCCATCAGGCAACCCTCAAGGGCCGTGAGGGCATCGACCTGAAGGTTGGCGGCGATGCGCGCCTGGTGGGTGCCCGCTTGCAGTCGGCCAATGGGCCGGTGGAACTGCAGGCGACGTCGGTTACCCGCGAAACGCTGAGCGGCACGGATTATCGGCGGGATGTGTCGGTCGATGCGTCGAACTCACCCGTCGACCTGGGCACCGCGATCGCCGAGCTGACCAAGGGCAAGGGGGCGGCCGATGGCGAGAACGCGTTGGACCTGGGATTGTTACGCACCAGTGGGTATAGCCGCAGCGAGCAGTGGGTTTCGGAGGTTCGGCAGAAGGGGGATCGCTGAGAGGGTTATGTAGTGTTCGCCGCGGCGGTGTTGGTGCTTGCGAGATCGAGCGCCGCCCGCGCGGCGCCGTTAATAAATATACACCCAGAAGTTAAAATAAGACTACAGCTTCAGCCTTTAAAGAACTCACAAAACATCAAACAATCCAATCTAAACATCCAATTCAACCGCACTACCATTGAAAAGCACTTGCAAAGCCTCTCGCATGGAGAATACTTTGCCCTCGACGTCTAAAAGAGCATTGTCAAATTTAGCAAAAATAGTTGAAGCCCCGAAATGATTAACGAACTGCGGTTTGACCTCAACCCTAAGACCACCCTCCGCCAACACTATTTTTTCTATTGCGCCTGCCACTTCATAGCTTGCCCCAGAAGCTTGCAAGCCAATACAACTATCAACACTTGAATTATCTTCATCATCCAAGCGGGTAATTATCACATAATTTACAGGGTCAGCACCACCATCACCAAGCGCAACTATTAATACATCATCTTCTTCATAGCATTCGATGTTTGAGGCAACAAAATCATCCATAGAGACCTCCATTACTAGCCACATCCAGAACCAGATATTTTTTGTACTTTCTTACTTTTCGCATTCCAAACCTCTTTGGATGCGCCATCGCCTGATGGCCATCTATATTCGACATCAGCACCGGCAAAGCCTTTAAATGCATTCATCTTACCTTTACAACTATTGCAAGGCGGGTATTGCACCCGCGTGCCGCCGGTGGCACTGATGTCGGTCAGCCTGTCTTCGGGTGTACGGGTGAAATGCAGGAAGTGGCCGAGGGCGTTCTCGATGCGTTGCAGCGAGCGGGACTATCAAACCACTCTAATCTCCCTTAAATCCAACCCCTTCAACCCGCTATCCTTGGCCGCATCAACGAATTTATCAGAAACAAAAATGGAAAGCGGACTTTCAGCCACCCGAAAAACATCACAACCTTGCACCGCAAGAGCATTAAGTACAACCCTATAAACAACCAAACCATTGGGGTATTCATCAAACTCCGAGAGTTCTCTATTAAACGCGCCATCCAGAACCGTCTGAACCAAAATTCCAGAATGATCTGAATTTGGGGACAAGACACTTACATCCTCAATAGAACTGGGAGCCACGGAGCGGAATAGAATTTTGGCCTTGGACGTCACAATGAGCACAGGCTTAAAGAAAGCAAATATATCCGAGGCGTCTTTCTTATTCTTATCATCAGAATTGAACTCCAGCTCATATTGGTTTGCAAGCAAAGATTCGACATCATTGCCAAAGGCGTATTGCTGCGCGGCAGCATGCAATGAAAGACCGCCATATTTTCCAATTAAAGTTTTAAATTTATCATCCTGAGCTACTGAGTAATATCTCATAACCATCCAGAAATGCCTTTCCAATTCCCCCCAGATCTTAAGTCAGTCGTAAACCCCTTCCTCTTGAGCTTTTTCAATAAACAGATCCTGCAAGTAACCCTGAATTTCCTCGCCATCCATACTCAGTATAAAATCGCCTTCCAGACCATCTGGAAAGTGCACTCCGTCCAGTGCGCCCAATAGTACAGAAGCGCTATCCGCAATAATAACCTTAAAGAAATCTATTACATCCATTCTCTGAGAACCACTAAGCAGCGCCAGGGAATTTCGCGCTCGAGCATATGAGTCTTTATCACCTTCAACTGGTTTCTGAAGAGACTCCTTATACCGCAAAAAATTCTTTCTGAATAGTTCGCAGTAAATGGCATCCACAAATTTCTTATCATTCATCTACCAACCCTTATTTTCGCATCTCTGGATACATAAATTTATTCATGACCATCCATTCTTGTAGCTTCTGATTTGGCACATCAGGATAAACACGCCGCAACTCTCTTATGTCACGCGCCAGCACATCTCGTACGCTAGCAAGCTCGACGCGAACTGCCAGGCCTTGCGCCCCATCGCGTCATAACCGAAGCAACTGGTGAGCTTGCCCTGGGTCCGATACACCTCGCGGTGCAGGTCATCACGCTCCATGTCGGTGATCACCTGACCATCCAGGTTCAGCTGGTGCAGGTGCCCGCTGCCGTAGTACAGGTGATTGACCTTGCGGCCATCCGGCAATGTCAGCGTGGTCAGGTTGCTGAGCGGGTCATATTCGTAGCCGAGTGTGCCGGCGGGCGTGATTTCTTTCGTCAGCCGGCCGAGCAGATCGTAGGCGTACTCCAGCTTCTCTTCCGTGATCCCAAGCTGCTTGCCGATCCCGGTCGGTTGCCGCTCGATGCTCAGTAACCGGTCGCCGTCGTCGTACGCGAATGTCTGGCTCGCATCGCGGTTGATCTTGGCGACCAACCGGCCAATGGTGTCACGCTCGAACAGCGTGTGCCGTTCCGGGCGCTCGGCGTTTTCGCCATAGCCAATCTCATCCAGTCGGGTGAGATGACCTCCGACGTTGTAGCTGAAACGCCGGGTCAGGTTATCCACCCGTACTTCTTCGACCAACCGGTCCGACGCATCGTAGGCAAAGCTGTAGATCGCGTTGTTCTCGTCGCCGCTTAGTAGCTATAGATGCCATTCAAACCACTTACATTAAAACTATACGATATAAGCAGTACAAGCCATCCTAATCAATAGCATTAAACCTAACTGATAATTCTTTACTCTTAACCTTTAGCACCAGTTGCTCTGAGACAATAGGATCAATCCATATCACACCATCCACAAAAAAAAAGTCCAACCCCCCAGCTGCCTTCTCGTTGATACACATCTTTTTCACACCTCGAACCTTATAATCATAAGCCAGCTCACCAGCCAAAAGTTTACTCACAACCATAGACTTACCAGAATATTCCGACAGCTCGTAGTCAAAACACGGGACCTTCTCATTTACATGAATCAGAAAATATTTTTTTTCAGTATGTCGCCCGTTAAAGTACTTGACATCAGCTGAAACAAACTGCGCCTTAGAACTAAGCTCCTCAAGAACATCTTTCAAATCGTTTGACACAAAAAAAGCACCACAAGCTGTTAGAAAGAAGTCAGACTTCAGACTGCGAACCTTTTTATCTAAAACCACCGAAACCGACAGATGCGTTAAAGAAATACTTTCCCCAACTCGATAATAACCGCCTAGCGCTGGCGAAAATAGAACATCGCCATCTGTATATCCACCATCCACCACCTCATGGCACATAGAATAGTAATTCATTCCTTTCTCCTAACATGTCGAACGAGTGCCCTTTGGTCTGGGATCTGTATTCTGCAAGCGTAATGTATCTGATCCGAGGCTCATCCGCATACTGCGCTCGACAGCCCCAATTTTCTTAAGCAGCTCTTTATCAGATGCTGCTGCTATATTGCCTATTTTTTGCTCCGCAATCATCAAGCGGCTTCGAGCCGCATCATAATACGAGCCCAAGTGACCGCCGCTGTGCAATGGTTTACCCGAGGCGAGTGATTCTGCTGAAGACGTAGGTAGTGATGAACCATTACTGGCACCATTCGGATTATATATCCCACGCTTCATCGCCTCTTGGATTAGAGCGAATCTATTGACCACATTAGTAGGAATGAGATGGTGTGCGGCATACCCAGGCGGGATCGTATTTCCGGCTTTAGCCATGGCCATAGCAAGAAGCTTGCTAGGTGAAAGACCAGCAGGATCTACCCAAGAAATAGGATTGGGGGCATATGCATAAAGATTATCCCCGCCCAAAATCCCTAATGGATCTTGCGTGATAAAACGCCCCAACTCAGGTTCATAATACCTAAATAAGTTATAATGAAGACAAGTCTCTTGGTCATAGTATTGACCTTGAAAGCGTAAATTTTGCTCGACTTTGTTTACTGCAATCTTCTCAACTACTCCCCAGCATCGATAAGATATTTTCCAGACTATATCACCATCACTGTCTGTCAGTTCTAACGGCAAGCCCATTTGATCAGTATGGAAGTAGTAGACCTTCTGCCCTTCCCCTTCGACTTGATCGACACGTGCCAAGGGCGCGTAACTCCCTGGCTCATAGAAATACAGAATGCTCTGCCCCGGCGTCTCCTCACGCAGCATCCGCAGCCCTTGCCACAGGAAGCGTTTCTGCTCGACCTCGCCGTTGATTTCAGCCTGCTTGGCCACCCGACGCCCAAGGCTGTCGTACCGGTACTGCCCGGTACTCTCCAGCTTGCCATTGACCAGTGTTTCCGCCCGCACCAACCGGTTTTCGCAATCATAGGCAAAGTGCTGCAGCGTGCTGTGCCCCGAGCGCTTCTCGATCAGGTTGCCCCACGGATCGTAACGGTACTCCTGATCCCGCCACTGCCTGATCCGGTTGTCTCTGACCTTGTCAAACTGTCGCGCATTGAAATCCAGCCGGTTGGCTGCCGGGTCGTAACGAAACTCTTCGCTGCCCACCAATGAACCGGTATCACGGCTACGCAACTGCCCGTTCGCTTCGTACTCGTACTTGATCTCGCCGCGCAGCTTGTCGAGGGTACGTACCAGTTCGCCTGCAGGGTCGTACTGATAACGGCGGTGGATCGGGTTGTAGGCATGCTCCACCAGCAGCGAGGTATTGATACCGGTGTTATGCACCTGCGAGAGCTTGTCGGCTGGCAAGCTCGAGGCGAATTGCCAGGCCTTGCGCCCCATCGCGTCATAACCGAAGCAACTGGTGAGCTTGCCCTGGGTCCGATACACCTCGCGGTGCAGGTCATCACGTTCCATGTCGCTGATCACCTGACCGTCCAGGTTCAGCTGGTGCAGGTGCCCGCTGCCGTAGTACAGGTGGTTGACCTTGCGGCCATCTGGCAGGGTCAATGTGATCGGATTGCTGAGCGGGTCGTATTCATAACTGAGCGTGCCGGCGGGCGTGACTTCCTGGGTCAGCCGGCCCAGCAGATCGTAGGCGTACTCCAGCTTCTCTTCCGTGACCCCAAGCTGCTTGCCGATCCCGGTCGGTTGCCGCTCGATGCTCAGTAACCGGTCGCCGTCGTCGTACGCGAAGGTCTGGCTCGCATCGCGGTTGATCTTGGCGACCAACCGGCCAATGCTGTCACGCTCGAACAGCGTGTGCCGTTCCGGGCGTTCGGCATTTTCGCCGTAGCCCATCTCATCCAGTCGGGTGAGATGACCACCCGTGTTGTAGCTGAAACGCCGCGTCAGGTTATCCACCCGTACTTCTTCGACCAACCGGTCCGACTCATCGTAGGCAAAGCTGTAGGTCGCGTTGTTCTCGTTGACCAACGCGGTCAGGCGAATGGCTTTGTCGTACTCGTAGCGAATTCGCTGGCCCTTGGCATCCTGGCGGCTGCTCGGCAAACCCCGGGCCGTGCGCAGCAGGCGGGTGGTCTGGCCCTTGCCGTCTGTGTGGCTGAGCACCTGGCCATAGACGTTGTAGGTGAAGGTTTCCGAGGTGCCGTCCGGGTGGGTGATCTTCAACACCTCACCGTCCGGTTTGCGCTCCAGCGTGGTGGTCTGGTTCAGCGCGTCGGTAACAGCGACCAGGTGCTGGCGCTCGTCGTAGCGGTAGTAGGTGCTCTTGCCCGAGCAGTCCTGGTAACGCTCGACCTGGGCCTGGGTGTTCCACCACAGGTACTTGGATTTGTAGGTCGCGTCGATGATGGTGTGCGGCAGGCCATCGTCGCTGTTCAGGTACTCGGTCATCTGGCCGAGGGCATCGAATTCGGCGAGCAGGTTGCCCTTGTCGTCGTAGCGCGCTCGCCAGGTGCTGCCGTCCGGGTAGCTGACCTGCGTCACCAGGGTGGTCAGGTGGTGATACTCGTAGGTGGTCTTGCGGCCCAGCGGATCGGTTTCCTCGAGCAGGCGGGCGAACTCGTCGTACTTGAAGGCGAGTTTGTTGCCGTCCGGCAGGCCCAGGCCGATCATGTTGCCCTGCTCGTCCAGCTCGATGGCATAGCGCTCGCCACCATAGTCCCGGCTGGCAACCACGCGATGGTCGGCGTTGTACTGCACTTCCAGCTCGCGGCCGAGCACGTCGGTGGCCCAGCTGGTGCAGGCGCTCAGGTTGTAGCCGTCGCTGGTCCAGTGCTCGACCACCCGTGGTTTGCCACCCTGGGTTTCCCAGCGGTAGTGACAGCCTCGGTCAGGGTGCCGTCGGACACGCTACCAATAGGACTGAGACTTACGCCTCAGTCCATAAGTTTGAATTTTAAATATCGATTGGCTTGCAGGCTGGGAACGTGAATACAACCTACGTATGTCTGTGCGAGGCTAATTTGCCTCGCACATTTTACCTTCTACCGATCAAAGCGCCGACTCATGTGAAGAGATTAAAAGTAAAAAATCACAAATCGATAAATTCATCATTATCTTGATAATAATTCAAGACCTTAACATAGTCATCATACGATGCATCAGGCTTTTGCTCCGCCAACAACGTTACAACATCAACAAATTGCTGCCCCGCATAGAGATAACTCAGCCCTGTTTTTTTTACGGACTCTGGATAGATCTCCTTATCGTCTTTAACGCTTGGATAATCCGCCACAAAATATTGCACCTTTAAATCTAGCTGATCTTGATCCTGACCATAAAGACAAAAGTCATCATCTTGCTCTGCAAAAACCTTAACATGCTCGATTAGCTCTGAAAGAGCATAAAACTTATCCTTCAATAACATGACATTTCTCCAGTTGATCAACCACAGCAAATTTTTCCGGTTGCGCCGTCAAGCTTGCCTTTTCGCCCTTGAGCGCCACCACCCCATATATCTCTACCGCCTTTACCAGTCGGGTGGTATAAACTATGATTCGACTTATGATCCATACGATCCACTAGAGATAGCCTATTAACATCCTCGTGGTGGTGCCACGTCAAGCCAGGGGGGCTGCCACTTTTACCACCTGTCTTAGCCCACTCCTCAAGTTTTGGATAGCGATTCAGCATATCCTTCCTGAACTCAGGCTCAAGTTCCATCCTATTCAAAAGATCGGCATTAGCCCTATTAAATTGAACGGCATCACTAGAGTATCTATACTGAGGATCCAACATGTGATCATGGAAAATATTATACTTTCCATTATTCGGCCTGTTCGCCAATCCAAGGGGGTCAAGCCAAGTCAGCGGATTGATAGCGTATTTGTATAAGTTAAAACCACCTTGCAACCCAATTGGGTCTTGAGTCACAAACCTCCCGGCACCAGTATCATAGTAGCGGAGCGTGTTGTAGTGCAATTCCGTTTCGCAATCGAAGTACTGGCCTTGAAAGCGTAAATTCTGCTGAACCTTATCAACCTCTAGGCTCTGTACGAAATCCCGAGAAACCCAATCGCCGCCCCTCGAACGCTGAGTTTTTGTAGAGTCCCACGCCATCGACGGAAAGGAATTCTGTGATGGCAAAGCGTTACGAACTCTCGGACGAGGCCTGGGATGTGGTCTCCGATCTCTTCATCGAAACTCATGGCCGAGGGAGGCCGCGCCTGAGCGACCGGCTGATGCTCGATGGCGTGCTTTGGGTGCTCTGTTCAGGCGCTGCGTGGCGAGACATGCCGGAACGCTTCGGTCCATGGTCAACGGTCTATCAGCGGTTCCGGGGTTGGCGAAACCAGGGCACGTTCAATCAGATGCTCAAACGCTTGCATCTGAGATTGAATGAGCAAGGCTTGATCGACTTGCAAACCTGGATGATCGACTCAACCGCTGTACGCGCAACCCGAGCGTCTTCTGGTGCCGGGAAAAAAGGGGGCCTGACGAGCCTGCCGATCACGCTTTAGGCCGCAGTCGTGGCGGACTGACAACCAAAATCCATATGCTCTGCGACGCCAACGGGACACCGTTGCGCTTCCTCCTCTCTGGCGGTCAAGCCAGTGACATCAGCTATGCCCAGCCATTGCTGGACGAGGTCAGCATTCCATCGAGCCAACGTGGCCGCCCTCGCAAGCGCTGTAAATGGTTGCTTGCCGACAAGGGCTACGACGCCGAGGCACTTCGCCGCTACTGCGACCAATACCGAATGCAGCCCGTCATCCCGCTGCGCTCGATGAAGCGCAAGCCCAAACCAGGCTTACCCAGACTGTTTGATCGGCCCAAATACCGACAGCGCAATATCATTGAGCGCATGTTTGGCTGGCTGAAAGAGAACCGTCGCATCGTGACACGCTTCGACAAGCTCGCGAAAAGCTATGCCGCCATGGTCTCAATGGCTTGTTCCATGCGGTGTTTGCGACATCTCTTTTCGTACAGAGCCTAGCCTACACGAAGTGAGTTTATAAAGTCATCAAAGCCCGAACAAACTTTTTCTAAACGCATTTCACCTTGAATCCATAAATACACCACCCCGGCATCTTCTTTCTTTAAAGAAAGCATAAAGCTGTTTCCGCCATCATCATATGCAAAAGGAACATAACCTTCAAGGTCGCTATCTTGATTTATATATTCCTGCATTAATTTTTCTATCGGCAGCTTACCAAACTTTATGGGGTTGAAACCATTTATACTAAACACATACTCATCACCTTCGACCTCGGTCGCCTCAGGGAAACCGCCATTATTCTTAAGATAAATACTCTTAAATAGAGGCGGAAGCTTTCCTCCAGCCAGAAACTCAATCTGGGAGAAATCCCCCATATCAATACTCGATTCAGACTCTTCTAGATCTAACATGCAGTCCCTCCTACCTTTTTTGCTGCCGCCGGTTTCCTAGCAGGGAATGTATAAGACTTCCCAGTTGCCGCCGTGTACTGGGCCACTCCTCCTTTATGAGGAACGCCTTGGTGAGCTCTCTGCTCCACTAGCTGCATAGTACCTTTGTTAGTCTTAGGATCATAGTCATCCAGATGGTGCCAAACATAGCCACGCGGGGTCGTTTTTTGATTCAATTCAGCGACCTTATTCGCCGCTTCAAAATCCTTAATATAGTCCCCTGTGTACTCGATTGTAACTATAGGATTGACATTAGGCTTTTTCGCATAAAGCGCATTACTACCAGCATAATCTAACCCTCCACCCAGTGTTTTCGTTACACCAGAATACCCTCGCTCTGCGAGAGTGCTTAATGCGTCCAGCCCAAGTGGATCCACCCAAGCGATTGGGTTGGCTACGTACTTGTAAAGATTCCAGCCCCCCCCCCAAACCAATTGGGTCTTGGCTAATAAATCGGCCTATCTCAGGGTCATAGTATCTAAATGTGTTGTAGTGCAGACCTGTATCTGAATCAAAGTACTGCCCTTTAAAGCGCAAATTCTGCTCAATTTCGTTGACAGCGAAAAGCTCTACCGTCCCCCATGCACGATACATGGCTTGCCAAACGATCTTGCCATCGCTATCCGTCAGCTCCAGCGGTGTACCAATCTGGTCCGTATGGAAGTAGTAGACCTTCTGCCCTTCCCCTTCGACTTGATCGACGCGTGCCAGCGGCGCGTAACTCCCTGGCTCATAGAAATACAGAATGCTCTGTCCCGGCGTCTCCTCACGCAGCATCCGCAGCCCTTGCCACAGGAAGCGCTTCTGCTCGACTTCGCCATTGATTTCCGCCTGCTTCGCAACCCGCCGCCCCAAGCTGTCATAACGGTAGTGCCCGGTGCTTTCCAGCTTGCCATTGACCGTTGTTTCTGCCCGCACCAATCGATTTTCGCAGTCATAGACAAAGTGCTGCAGCTTGCTGTGCCCCGAGCGCTTCTCGATCAGGTTGCCCCAGGGATCATAGTTGTATTCCTGGTCCCGCCACTGTTTGATCCGGTTGTCCTTGACCTTATCGAACTGGCGCGCGTTGAAGTCCAACCGGTTGGCCGCCGCGTCGTAACGAAACTCTTCGCTACCAATCAGCGAGCCGGTATCGCGGCTGCGCAATTGCCCGTTGGCTTCGTATTCGTATTTAACCTCGCCGCGTAGCTTGTCCAGCGTGCGCACCAGTTCACCCGACGGGTCGTACTGATAACGGCGGTGGATCGGGTTGTAGGCATGCTCCACCAGCAGCGAGGTATTGATACCGGTGTTATGCACCTGCGAGAGCTTGTCGGCTGGCAAGCTCGAGGCGAATTGCCAGGCCTTGCGCCCCATCGCATCGTAGCCAAAGCAACTGGTGAGCTTGCCCTGGGTCCGGTAGATCTCCCGGTGTAGGTCGTCACGCTCCATGTCGGTGATCACCTGGCCGTCCAGGTTCAACTGGTGCAGGTGTCCGCTGCCGTAGTACAGGTGGTTGACCTTGCGGCCGTCCGGCAATGTCAGGGTGGTCAGGTTGCTGAGCGGGTCGTACTCGTAACCGAGCGTGCCAGCGGGCGTGATTTCTTTCGTCAGCCGGCCCAGCAGATCGTAGACGTACTCCAGCTTCTCTTCCGTGACCCCAAGCTGCTTGCCGATCCCGGTCGGTTGCCGCTCGATGCTCAGTAACCGGTCGGCATCGTCGTACGCGAAGGTCTGGCTCGCATCGCGGTTGATCTTGGCGACCAACCGGCCAATGCTGTCACGCTCGAACAGCGTGTGCCGTTCCGGGCGTTCGGCATTTTCGCCGTAGCCCATCTCATCCAGTCGGGTGAGATGACCACCTTCGTTGTAGGTGAAGCGACGCGTCAGGTTATCCACCCGTACTTCTTCGACCAACCGGTCCGACGCATCGTAGGCAAAGCTGTAGGTCGCGTTGTTCTCGTTGACCAACGCGGTCAGGCGAATGGCTTTGTCGTACTCGTAGCGAATTCGCTGGCCCTTGGCATCCTGGCGGCTGCTCGGCAAACCCCGGGCCGTGCGCAGCAGTCGGGTGGTCTGGCCCTTGCCGTCGGTGTGGCTGAGCACCTGCCCGAAGGCGTTGTAGGTAAAGGTTTCCGAGGTACCGTCCGGGTGGGTGATCTTCAGTACCTCACCGTCCGGCTTGCGCTCGAGCGTGGTGGTCTGGTTCAGCGCGTCGGTGACGGCGACCAGGTGCTGGCGCTCGTCGTAGCGGTAGTAGGTGCTCTTGCCCGAGCAGTCCTGGTAACGCTCGACCTGGGCCTGGGTGTTCCACCACAGGTACTTGGATTTGTAGGTCGCGTCGATGATGGTGTGCGGCAGGCCATCGTCGCTGTTCAGGTACTCGGTCATCTGGCCGAGAGCATCGAATTCGGCGAGCAGGTTGCCCTTGTCGTCGTAGCGCGCTCGCCAGGTGCTGCCGTCCGGGTAGCTGACCTGGGTCACCAAGGTGGTCAGGTCGTCTACCGGTAAGTAACGGTAGGTACCGCCGCCGATGATGACGTTGTCCGAGCCACTGGTAATGGTCGCGCCGCAAGTCAGCTTGTCGCCATTGCGTGCGACCAACATGCTGTTGATAGCCTAATCAACTAGTTAATTACTTGCCCCAAGCCCAAGATAACAAACGCGCCATCTTGAATTATTTTTAAAGAGCTCTCGCCTGCTGCCTCAGCAATCGCTGCCGCGGATGCTGCGCGAAGATAGCATCATATGTGCCACTTCTAAACGCATCAACTAGGCCCTATCGAAATCTAATGATATGAGAAAACTCAATTAGGGCTCGCTCATACTTCTGCGCATAAACAGATCTCAACAAAACCTGCCCAGGTTCTTCAAGCAGCTTTTTCAACTCCACCACTGAGATATTAACCGCCAGAGCCTTTTTTATATTAAAAACCTCATCAAGACTTGGCTTAGAGCCAACAGTGACAATATCTCCAATCCCCACATCATCAACATCATCTTCAGACGCAATAAAATCCAACACTTGATCCAAAGATACGAATTGATCACTTGCTTCTAGCGATACACTACCTGCATCTACGAGCCATAATTTACCGGCATCGTTCTTGTCAATGAGAATTATCCGGCCACCCGAGTCATCCCCAATAGCCACCATACCTTTGAAGTTCTTATCCACTTCAAAAGTATCATTGCGCTCTTCGATATCACTAGTCGAATAAATCAGAACCTGATCATTTAGTAGCGCACCGTCACTCTTCCTCCAGAACTCCAAAATCCATGAGCCAGTCACAATCCCCAACCTCTCGGCGACCTCCTCAATTAGTTTATCAGGCGCTGCATCGTGACGTTCAGTATATATACGCATAATTTAGAAAGCCCCTAAAGATTCATAATATTTATACGACTTGCTTGCAGCGCGCCTAGCTACATCTGGGCTAACCCCTGCATCAATCATTTCTCTATATGCAATATTAAACTCGTCGCGTAGCGTTCCGCCAAATCCGGACACTCTGCGTCTTGCTCGCTGCATAGCAGAAATCATGGCATGTGACTCACCCGAACTACTTTTTAGCAAAATAGCCGGAGCGCTATTTCTTTTATATCCTTTTACGTTGAGCTTGGCCCACTCATGCTGGATGAAATGATGAGACTGCACGAAATCATCTGCCGCAATGTTTTTATGACCTACAGCTCTGTTTACTTGGGGCGATAGATTACCGTGCGCATCAACATCGCCAGCTTTATATCCTCCTGGTTTGTTACACGCCCACCCCCATGGATCCACCCAGTTAACTGGATTTGAGGCATAACGATAGAGGTTAAAACCCCCACTTATTCCTATTGGGTCTTGAGTAATAAAACGTCCGCTTTCAGCATCATAATAGCGGAAGGTGTTGTAGTGTAGCCCGGTTTCGTCATCAAGATACTGCCCTTGGAACCGCAGGTTCTGTTCAACCTCATTTATGGCTAGCTGTTCAATCCCCCCCCATGAACGATACGTCGCCTGCCAAACGATCTCACCGTCGCTATCCGTCAGCTCCAGCGGCGTGCCGATCTGATCGGTATGGAAGTAGTAGACCTTCTGCCCTTCCCCTTCGACTTGATCGACACGTGCCAAGGGCGCGTAACTCCCCGGCTCATAGAGATACAGAATGCTCTGCCCCGGCGTCTCCTCACGCAGCATCCGCAGCCCTTGCCAGAGGAAGCGTTTCTGCTCGACCTCGCCGTTGATTTCCGCCTGCTTCGCAACCCGCCGCCCCAAGCTGTCATAACGGTAGTGCCCGGTGCTTTCCAGCTTGCCATTGACCGTTGTTTCTGCCCGCACCAATCGATTTTCGCAGTCATAGACAAAGTGCTGCAGCTTGCTGTGCCCCGAGCGCTTCTCGATCAGGTTGCCCCAGGGATCATAGTTGTATTCCTGGTCCCGCCACTGTTTGATCCGGTTGTCCTTGACCTTATCGAACTGGCGCGCGTTGAAGTCCAACCGGTTGGCCGCCGCGTCGTAACGAAACTCTTCGCTACCAATCAGCGAGCCGGTATCGCGGCTGCGCAATTGCCCGTTGGCTTCGTATTCGTATTTAACCTCGCCGCGTAGCTTGTCCAGCGTGCGCACCAGTTCACCCGACGGGTCGTACTGATAACGGCGGTGGATCGGGTTGTAGGCATGCTCCACCAGCAGCGAGGTATTGATACCGGTGTTATGCACCTGCGAGAGCTTGTCGGCTGGCAAGCTCGAGGCGAATTGCCAGGCCTTGCGCCCCATCGCATCGTAGCCAAAGCAACTGGTGAGCTTGCCCTGGGTCCGGTAGATCTCCCGGTGTAGGTCGTCACGCTCCATGTCGGTGATCACCTGGCCGTCCAGGTTCAACTGGTGCAGGTGTCCGCTGCCGTAGTACAGGTGGTTGACCTTGCGGCCGTCCGGCAATGTCAGGGTGGTCAGGTTGCTGAGCGGGTCGTACTCGTAACCGAGCGTGCCGGCGGGCGTGATTTCTTTCGTCAGCCGGCCGAGCAGATCGTAGGCGTACTCCAGCTTCTCTTCCGTGATCCCAAGCTGCTTGCCGATCCCAGTCGGTTGCCGCTCGATGCTCAGTAACCGGTCGCCGTCGTCGTACGCGAAGGTCTGGCTCGCATCGCGGTTGATCTTGGCGACCAACCGGCCAATGCTGTCACGCTCGAACAGCGTGTGCCGTTCCGGGCGTTCGGCGTTTTCGCCGTAGCCCATCTCATCCAGTCGGATGAGATGACCTCCGACGTTGTAGCTGAAACGCCGGGTCAGGTTATCCACCCGTACTTCTTCGACCAACCGGTCCGACGCATCGTAGGCAAAGCTGTAGGTCGCGTTGTTCTCGTTGACCAACGCGGTCAGGCGAATGGCTTTGTCGTACTCGTAGCGAATTCGCTGGCCCTTGGCATCCTGGCGGCTGCTTGGCAAACCCCGGGCCGTGCGCAGCAGGCGGGTGGTCTGGCCCTTGCCGTCGGTGTGGCTGAGCACCTGGCCATAGACGTTGTAGGTGAAGGTTTCCGAGGTGCCGTCCGGATGGGTGATCTTCAGCACCTCACCGTCCGGCTTGCGCTCCAGCGTGGTGGTCTGGTTCAGCGCGTCGGTGACGGCGACCAGGTGCTGGCGCTCGTCGTAGCGGTAGTAGGTGCTCTTGCCCGAGCAGTCCTGGTAACGCTCGACCTGGGCCTGGGTGTTCCACCACAGGTACTTGGACTTGTAGGTCGCATCGATGATGGTGTGCGGCAGGCCATCGTCGCTGTTGAGGTACTCGGTCATCTGGCCGAGGGCATCGATTTCGGCGAGCAGGTTGCCCTTGTCGTCGTAGCGCGCTCGCCAGGTGCTGCCGTCCGGGTAGCTGACCTGGGTCACCAGGGTGGTCAGGTGGTGATACTCGTAGGTGGTCTTGCGCCCCAGCGGGTCAGTTTCCTCCAGCAGGCGGGCGAACTCGTCGTACTTGAAGGCGAGTTTGTTGCCGTCCGGCAGGCCCAGGCCGATCATGTTGCCCTGCTCGTCCAGCTCGATGGCATAGCGCTCGCCACCATAGTCCCGGCTGGCGACCACGCGATGGTCGGCGTTGTACTGCACTTCCAGCTCGCGGCCGAACACGTCGGTGGCCCAACTGGTGCGGGCGCTCAGGTCGTAGCGGAAATGGTAGTGCTCACCGTCGCTGGTCCAATGCTCCACCACGCGCGGCTTGTCGCCAATGGTTTCCCAGCGGTAGTGGCAGCCCAGGCCCAGCGCGTTGCTGTGGCTGGTCATCAGCCCTTCGGCGTAGGTGAAACCGCGCACCGAATCACCGTTGCGGTTGATCACTTCGCTCAGTTGGCCGTGTTCGTCGTAGCGGTACTGGGTGAGCGTTTCGACCGCTTCGTTGTTCACCACGCGCTTGATGTCGGTCAGCCGGCCCAGCGGGTTGTCATAGTGCAGGTGCACCCGCGTGCCGCCGGTGGCGCTGATGTCGGTCAGCCTGCCTTCGGGTGTACGGGTGAAATGCAGGAAGTGGCCGAGGGCGTTCTCGATGCGTTGCAGCGGGACTTCGGTGTTGGTGTCTGGCACTTCACCGAAGTAGAAGAACAGGTTGTCCAGCGTTTGCAGGAGGTAGTGGCCGCCCTCGGTGCACACCAGGTACACCTGCTCGTGGGGGTTGTAGATGCGCTCGCCTGGTTGCAGGGTGACGAAGGGGACTTCCCGGCCCTGGTTGTCGGTCAGGTAGATGAAGCTACCGCTGCGGCGCAGGCTCTGCTCCCAAGGCAGCACCCAACCACGGCCGAGTACGCTGTCGACGGTCAGGTCGCTGGCGTAGAAGCGCGACCATTCGATCGGCATGAGGCCCGGGAGGTTGAAATCGACTTCGTCGTGAATGACCTTGCGCCCAGTCGTGAGGTCGACCGGGTTGCCCACCAGGCCGCCCACGGCACGCTCGATCGCGGGGCCGACCACATAACGGCTGGCCACCTCGCCGGCCACGAACCCGGCGGTGAACTTGGCCACGCACGGCATGATGGCCTTCATGCCGGCCTGGCTACCGGCCTTGATCAACTGCGCGATGCCGCCGGCAGCACCCGCGATGGCCATCAGCACATCGACGGTGGTGCGTAGCCATTCAGGTACTTCATCATCTACCGGCAGGTAACGGTAGGTACCGCCGCCGATGATGACGTTGTCCGAGCCACTGGTAATGGTCGCGCCGCAAGTCAGCTTGTCGCCATTGCGTGCGGCGGCCACGCTGTTGATGAAAACGTTGGTCGAGCCTTCGGCGATCTGCACCGGCCCTGGGTGCTTGTCGCAGGCACCGATGCTTTTTTCGACGCGGGCGGCCTTGCGGCTATTGATGAAGACGTTGGGGGAGGCAGTGGTTATCGTCCCTGAGGGGGATGAGAACATTTTGCCTATCGCCTCCCCTGCGGCAACCAGCAAGCTGCCTCCGATACCGGCTGCGAGACCGGCCAGCAAGGCCACGCCGAACCCGCATGTGAACGTGGCGATGGCCACCGTGGCCACCAGCGCGATCCCCAGGGCCGCTCCGATCAGGAAGCCCCCCAGCGCGCTGGTGTGTGAAATCTCGTCGCCGAACCTGGCCGCTTCGAACATGAGGGTTACTCCTGTTCGCCAGGAACGGGATCGCCTGCGACCGGGTCGCGTCGATCCATAAACATCAGCATCTCCATGAAATGCACGGTGAAGGTCCTCAATCAGATTGCCGTGTAATCATCCGTGAAAGGCGCTGAGTTAATAGGCTGGGGCGTTGCACTGTCAACCGAGTGAGGGCCTTGTCTGGCGCGGGTTACAGGTGGACAAAAATGACATCAAAAAGCCACACACCAGAGAAATCGTTGCCTCTGAGCCGAAGGTTGGCGGTTCAGTTAAATGGGCCTTTTTGTAATTTCAGAAGCGTCTGTAGGAAAAATCGCTACCACTGGAGCTCTTTTCGACCAGACAGCACTTGCGGCCCCAGCCATTGCATGCCCCGCAACACCGCAATCAGCCCGGCATCTGGCTGCAAATCGAGCGCAACCGTTGCTCGGTGTGCCAGCAGGTTGGCATCCAGCTTCAATTCATGTTGCCCCATCTGCGTCAGTTGCCCGCGCAAACGCCAGCCTGCATGACAGTCCATCTCAACCCAGCCCTGCCCCAACCCCAGCGACCAGGGCGCAACCAGCGCCAAGTCTTCCACCGCAAGCCGGCCCTGGGCTTGCAGGCATCGCGCCCCCTTGCCCTGCAGACGAACCACGCCTTGCCATTGCCCCGCCACCCGATAGACCGACGCAACGCTGGCGTGCGGTCCCAGCGCCTCGAGCTCAGCCTGCCACTGCCATGGCCAACCGCTCAGGCGGGCGCGCCAGCCTTGCCCTTGGTACGCCAGGTCTGCCTCGAGCTCGCGATGCCAGGGGCGCCACTGCCAGCGCACCGGGCCGGCTTCGCCTACCTGCCGGGCTTCACCCTGCCATAGGCTGCCAGACACGCCGGCCACCGGCAGGGCCTGGCCACGCAGCACCCAGCCGGCAGGCAGCTCGACCAGCAGGGTCAGGCAGAACACCACCATCAGCCATACCCAGCCACGCCGTGTCATGGCCGCAACCACAGCGCGAAACGCAGGCCCTTGGCGTCCCGCTCCAAGCCCCATTGCAAGGGCCGGGCGCCGTCGATCTGCACGGCCTGCAGCCAGCCTTGCAGCACCTGCTCGTCGGCGACCAGGCCCTGCAGTTGCCAGGTTTGGTCGTCGGCTTGCACATCCTGCAGCTCGATCCCCCGTGCCTGGGCCGACTGACGCAGACGCTCCAGGCTCAGCGTCGGCCCATTGCGCAGCCCTGCAGCCGTGGCGGCCAAGGCTTGCCACTGATTCGTCTCGCGCCACAGGGCCAAGCCTTCACGCCCGGCCAGCAACGCCAGCAGCGATGCAATCAGGCTCCAGGCCAGGACCATGCGGTAGCGGCGCACGCCCTCCAAGTTCATGTTGCGTCCCCCAGGTCGAACACCACGTGCCATTGCCCTGCTTGCCCATCGCCCTGCACCTCGACGCGTACGCCCGCGCCCGAGGCCATCGCGTCCCAAGGCGGCGCGGCGCCATCGCCCTCCATGCTCAAGTGCCAGCGCCGGCCATCGAAACGCACGGCTTGCAGGCGCCAGGCTGGCTGCTCACGCAGCCAGGCCTGCAAACGGGTTTGCAGGTCCTCGAGCTGGCGCAGGCGCAGTTGCCGCTCCGTCTCGGCCCCCTGCAGGCGCTTGAGGGCCTGTGCGGCCTGGCGTGGCGACGCCTGTTGGCCTACCACCGCGTGTACCTGGGCTCGCCATAGTTGCGCCTGGCGCCATTGCTGGTGCGTCCACAACCCGGCCCATAGCGTGCACAACAGCAGGCAAGCCAGCATCAGGCGCAGATGCACGCGCGGCAGTTGGGGCCTGCGCCAAGTTTGCGTACGCTGCTGGGCGAACAGCCCGGGCAACACGTCGAGGTTGGCCAGGTGCGTCGGCCAGGCGCCCTCCATGACCTCCATCGGCAGGCCCGCCCAAGGCGAACGCGGGGCCTCGCCCAGGGTCTGCGGCCAGGCCAGCCAATGCTCGCGGCCATCCTCGAGCACGCCTCTGAACAGCCTCATGTTCGTCAGCTTGCGCCATTGCCATGCCGTGCCCGTCGTCGGTGCCGGCAGCAGCTGGAACTCCGCCCAGCAGCGCTCGAGCGGCAATCCCCAGGTTGCACACTGGGCTTGCCAGGCTTCGAGCTGCTGGCGGGCCACGACCACCAGGCGTACCTGGCCCGCCAGCCGGGCAAGGTTGGCGCAGGCCAGGATCTGGGGCTCCTGCAACAATTGGTCCTCCAGCAGCAATGGCCACTCCTCGCGCCTGAGCCCAGCAGGTGCAGGCACCTGGAAATGGCTGCACGCCTCCCCCGGCACCACCAGGGCTACACGGGCGTGCGGCTCGGCTGGCGGCTCGCCCTGGCCCTGGCGCAGCGGTGTGTCGCCGTCCACCAGCAACCAGTCCCAGGGGGCGTCGGCCTGGCCGGGGCGCAGCAGGAGCCAGGGCCGGGCCGGCGCGGATCGGCGCCACTCACGTTTCATGAGCGCCCCCAGGGCAATACGAAGGTGCAGGCATACGGTGCTCCATCACGCTGCAGATGCAGGCGCACGCCACGACCAGGGTGCACCGGTTGGTCGGAAGGCCAGGCCAGCCAACGGCCCTCCTGGAAATAGAGAATGTGCATGGCGTCCACCCGCTGCAGTTGGTCACGCAGCACCCAGTGCGGCTCAGCCACGGCGTACAGGTCTGCCGAGCTTTCCAGCAGCAGGCGCTGGCCCTGGACGTCGAAGCGCAGGCGCTGGCGCTGCAGGCGCGACCCGCCCTCGGCCTGCGGCCAGCCGGTTGCAGCCACCCAGAACAAGGTGTTGCCCTGCGGCTGCCAGTCGAGCCAGCGCACCGCCAGGGGCAGGCGTTGTTCATACACCCGGCGCAGCACCGGGCTGTCGAAACGACGCTCCAGGGCCAGGCAGAACTCCAGGACGCTGTCTGCGTCGGCAGAGGTACCGAGGCGTTCGCGCACCTTGAGCCAGCCGTTCACCAGCGCCGCAAGCATGACGCCGAGCACGGCGGTCAAGGCCAGCGCCACCATCAGTTCGATCAGGGTCATGCCTCCCTGGCGCGCGTTCATGGGCGCTCCAGGAAAAGGCTGTACTGCCCCAGCGGCAGACGTTGGTCGGCGTCGGCGAACAGCCGCAACTGGCCCCGGCGCAAGTCGCGCACACCTGTGCCACGCAGTTGCAACTGCCAGTGGCAGGCCTGCCCGCCCTGGTGCAGTACGCCGCTGTTCTGGTTGGACGGTGGCCAGTAGCGCTCCACGGTAAAACGCGCCTGCAGTTCGCGCGCGCAGAGCAGGCCCAGGCGATGCTGTTGCACGCTTTCCTGCACGGCCAGGCGCTGGCGCAGCACCTGGCTGGTGATCACCGCCAGCACTGCGGCGATCGCCAGGGCGACGCTCACTTCGAGCAAGGTGAACCCTCGCTGGCGCGCCTTCATGAGCCCTGGATCCTGCGCAGCTGGCCATCACGCCCCCACGCCCAACGCTCGCTGCCTTCGGCCCAGCGCCAGGTCAGGCTGCCCGGCTGGGCCCAGCCCTGCGGGGTGAACACCAGTTGCGGTGCCTGGCTCGCGGGCCAGTCCGGGCGCAGCGCCGTGGGCCAGTCGCCCAGGCGGGTCGGCTCGACTACCCAACCTGCCGGCTCACGCCGAACGAACTCCGGGCGCTGGCCGTTCCAGCGCAGGCCACGCAACTGGCCCGCGTGCCGGGCCAGGGCAGACTGGCTGCGGATCTCGGCGGCCAAGCGCGCCAAGGCTTGATCGGCGCCAGCCTTGCCGCCGTCGAGCCAGGCCACGCCGAGCCCGGTCATCAGCCCGGCGATGGCCAGCACCACCAGCAGCTCGAGCAGGCTGAAGCCGCGTTGGCCGGTCACAGGTCAGAGCGCCCAGTTGCCCAGGTCGGCATCCAGGCCCTCGCCGCCCGGCACGCCATCGGCACCCAGGGAATAGACATCGACCCGGCCGTGCTCACCAGGCAAGCGATATTGATAGGGCGTACCCCAAGGGTCTTCCGGCAAGCGACGGATATAGCCGTCGCTGCGCCAGGCCCGTGGCAGCGGCTCCTGGGTCGGCTTCTTCACCAGGGCCGCCAGGCCCTGTTCGCTGCTGGGAAAGTGCAGGTTGTCCAGGCGGTACATGTCCAACGCCTGTTCCAGGGTCGCCAGGTCGGCCATGACCTTCTGGCGCATGGCCTTGTCCTGGTTGCCCAGCACGCTGGGGGCGACCACGGCGATGAGCAGGCCGATGATGAAGATGACCACCATGATTTCCATGAGGGTGAAGCCACGCTGGCGGGGGCGTCGGTGCTGCATGTCGGTGCTCCTTTTCACATTGCGGGTTTTCACAGTTGCAGGCCCTGGTTGAGCTGCATGATCGGCAACAGCACCGCCAGCACGATGAACAGCACCACGCCGCCCATCACCAGGATCATCAAGGGTTCGAAGAGCGCCATGGCGGTGTCCACCTGGCGGGCGAAGCCGCGCTCCTGGTCATCGGCCACGCGCTCGAGCATGTCGGCCAAGGTGCCGCTGGCCTCGCCGCTGCCGACCATGTTCACCAGCAGTGGCGGGAACTGGCCGCTGGCATCCAGGGCCCGGTGCAGGCAGGTACCGCCTTCGACCTGAGTACGCACCTGTTCCATGGCCTGGCGGATGCGCCGGTTGCCGACCGTCTCGGTGGCCACCTGCAAGGCTTCGAGCAGGGCCACGCCGCTGCCGCAGAGGATCGCCAGGCTGCGCGCGAGCCGCGCGCTTTCCAGTACTTGCAGCAGCGCGCCGACGCGCGGCACGCGCAGCAGCAGGTCGTCGCGGCGCAAGCGCCAGTGGGGCTTGCGCAGCAGCCAGGCGCACAACAACGTCGACAGGATCGCCAGGCCCAGCAACCAGGGGCCTGCCGTGACCAGGCCCTGGCTGAGCCCGATCAGCAGCGAGGTGACCAGGGGCAGGCTCTGCCCGGAATGGGCGAACTGCTCGGTGAGCTTGGGAACCACGAAGGTCATCAGGCCGATCACCACCGCCAGCGACACACCCATCAACACGCTGGGGTAGATCAGTGCCGTGCGGGCCTTGTGCTGCTGGCGCTGCACCTGCTCCAGATGATCGGCCAGGCGCGCCAGCACCTGGGCCAGGCGCCCGGAGCGCTCGCCGGCTTCGACCAGGGCACAGTACAGGCCAGTGAAGGGGGCGCCCTGGCGGGCCAGGCTGCGCGCCAGCCCCAGGCCTTCGGCCAGCGAGCCGCGTACGGCGACCAGCACCGTGTGCAACGCCGGCTGACGCAGTTGCCGCTCCAGGGTCGCCAGGGCATCGACCAAGGGAATGCCGGCACCGGTCAAGGTGGCCAACTGCCGGGTCAGCTCGCACAATTGCGGCCGGCTCAGGCGTTGGCGGTGCGGCTTGCTTTCGCCCGGGTCCTGGCGCTGCAACTGACGAGCGAACAGGCCCTGCTCGCGCAACAGCTGCCGGGCGTGGCGCTCGGTGTCGGCCTGCACGCTGGCCTTGTGGGTCCGCCCGGCCATGTCGAGCGCCTGGTATCGGTAGGTCGGCATGCTCAGCCCTGCACCACGCGCAACACTTCGGCCAGGCTGGTCCGGCCGCGGGCCAGGCAGTCGCTGGCCATGCCTACCAGGCTCTGGCGCCGGTCGGCGAGGTAGCCTTGCATGGCCACCTCGCTGGCGCCGTCATACAGCAGCGCCACCAGGCCGGCATCCAGTTCGATGAATTCGTAGAGGCCCAGGCGCCCCACATAGCCAGTGCCCTGGCACTGCTCGCAACCGACCGGGTGGTAGGTCTCGTCCAGGTTCGCAAGCTCAGGCCACAGACGCCGCTCGGCCGCCTGCAGTGGGTGTGGCACGGCACATGGGCACAACCGCCTGACCAGGCGTTGGGCCAGCACGCCACGCAGGCTGGAGGCGATGAGGAACGGCTCGACGCCCATGTCGCGCAGACGCGTCACCGCGCCCACGGCACTGTTGGTGTGCAGGGTCGAAAGCACCAGGTGCCCAGTGAGGCTGGCCTGCACCGCGATCTGCGCGGTTTCCCGGTCACGGATCTCGCCGAGCATGATCACGTCCGGGTCCTGGCGCAGGATGGCACGCAGGCCATTGGCGAAGGTCAGGCCCGCGCGTGGGTTGATGGCGGTCTGGCCGATGCCGGCGATGGCGTATTCCACTGGGTCTTCGACAGTGAGAATGTTGCGGCTGCCGTCGTTGAGGCTGTTGAGGCAGGCATAGAGCGTGGTGGTCTTGCCCGAACCAGTGGGGCCAGTGGAAAGCACGATGCCATTGGGGCGGGCCAGGCAGCCACGCAAGCCGTGCAGCACCGCTTCGGTCATGCCCAGGTTGTCCAGTGCCAGCAGGCTGGCCTGTTTGTCCAGCACGCGCATCACCACCCGCTCGCCGTGGATGCCCGGCAAGGTCGAGACCCGTACGTCCACTTCGCGCCCGGCGGCGCGCAGGGTGATGCGCCCGTCCTGGGGCTGGCGCTTCTCGGCGATGTCCAGGCGTGCCATGACCTTGATCCGCGACACCAGCATGGCCGATAGCGCCCGCGGCGGGCGCAGCACCTCGCGCAGGTGACCGTCGATGCGCAGGCGCACCACCAGGCTCTGCTCGAAGGTCTCGATATGGATATCCGAAGCGCGCTGGCGCAAAGCCTGGGCGAACAGGCCGTTGATCAGGCGAATCACCGGCGCTTCGTCATCGCTTTCGAGCAAATCCTCGATGCGCGGCATCTCGCTCATCAGCCCGGCCAGGTCGACCTGGTCGCCGATGCCTTCGATCAAGGCCTCGGTGGCCGACTCCCCCGCTTGGTACAGCAGGCCAAGACGCTCGTCGAAGGCAGCACGGTCCAGGTATTGGCAGGCGAGCGGCCGGCCATGCACGCGCAGCAGCTCGTGAAGCTGGTCGCTGTCGGCATCGTCGCGCAGCCACAGCTGCCAACCTTCGGCACTCGGGGCCATGGCCAGGCCGGCCTGGCGTGCCAGGCGATACGGGAGCATCACCAGTCCCCGCCTTCCAGGCGCGCACGGCTGGAGGGGAACACCTTCAGCAATTGCGAGCCCTCGGCCAGCTCCGGCAGTTGCAGCGGCGTGCCCTGCTGCAGGCTGCGGTATTTCTCCTGGCTCAGGCCCGCCAGGCTCTGGCCGTCGCGCAGGATGCGCGGGCGGATGAACACCATCAGGTTCTGCTTGGTGTTCTTGCTGGCGTCGGAGCGGAACAGCCGGCCCAGCCCCGGGATATCGCCCAGCAACGGGACGCGCTGGTCGCTGGTGCTCAGCTCGTCGCTGATCAGGCCACCGAGGATCACCAGGCCATTGTCCTCGACCATCACCTTGGTCTTGATTTCGCGCTTGTTGGTGATGACGTCGCTGGCCGCGCTGGAATCGGCGATCGACGAGACCTCCTGGACGATGTCCAGGCGCACGCTGTTGTCGATGTTCACCTGCGGCTTGATGCGCAGCTTGACCCCCACTTCCTTGCGCTCGATGGTCTGGTAGGGGTTGGCGTTGTTCTGGGTCACGGAGCCGGTGACGAAGGGCACCTCCTGGCCGACCAGGATCGACGCCTCGGCGTTGTCCAGGGTCAGCAGGGTCGGCGTCGACAGCAGGTTGAAGCCGCTCTTGCCCTTGAGCGCATTGATCAGCATGGCGAAGTTGAAGCCGCCGCCGATATGGCCGATGCCGACGGTGGCACCGGTGGTGGCCGAAAGCAGCTTGCCGAGCTTTTCGTTGTCGCCGCTGGCGGCCGCCCCGGCGACGTTGGCGATGTTCACGCCGTTGCTGCCGAAGTTGACGATACCGGCGCCGAACTTCTCGTCGGCGAACAGCCATTGCACGCCCAGCTCCTGGGCCTGGCTGTCGCTGACCTCGGCGATGATCGCCTCGACCACCACCTGGGCACGGCGGATGTCCAACTGCTCGACGATGTTGCGATAGGCGGCCAGCTCGCTGTCCGGGCCGACCATCACCACAGCGTTGGTGCCTTCTTCGTACTCCAGGCGAATACCCGAGTCGCTGGCCATCGCCACCGGCGCCTCCTTGCCCTGCCCTTCGCCTTCGGTCGGCACCGCGCCGCTCTGGCTGAGGCCGCGCAAGACCTTGACCACCTCGCTGGCGTTGGCGTGACGCAGGTAGATCACCTGGGTGTTGCTGCTGTGCAGGCTGTCGCTGGGCCGGTCGAGCTGGGCCAGCAGGGCGCGCACGCGCTCGCGGCTATCGGCGCTGCCGCGTACCAGCAAGGCGTTGCTGCGCGGGTCGGCCACCACCTGGGCGCTGTCGGCGCCCTGCTCGCGGGCCAGCAAGCGGGTTACCAGCTGGGCGGTGTCGGCGGCACTGGCATGGCGCAGCGGCATCATCTGCAGGGGCTCGTCGCTGACCTGGTCGAGCTGGCGCAGCAGGCTGTCGATACGCTCGAGGTTGCTGCGCCAGTCGGTCACCACCAGCAGGTTGGCCGCCGGATACGGGGTGATGACACCGACCCGGGGGTCGATCAGCGGCTTGAGGATGCCGAGCATCTGTTCGCTGGCAGCGTTGCGCACATTGAACACCCGGGTGGCCACGCCATCGCTGCCCTCGCTCTGCCTGCCTGCGGCCTCCACAGGCACCGGCTCCAGGCGCGCAGCCTGGTCGGGGACGATCTTCACGCTGCCGTTGGGCAGGTCGACGGCGGCGAAGCCTTGGGCGCGCAACTGGGCCAGGAAGATGTCGTAGATGGCCTCGGCGTCATGGCGATCGACGGTGCGCACGGTGACCTTGCCCTTGACCCGTGGGTCGACGATGAAGCTGGTGCCGGTGATGCGCGACACGCTGTCGATGAACTCGCCAAGGTCGGTGTCGACGAAGTTCACCTCGTACAACGGCGTGCCGTTCTCATCGATCTCCTCGGGCTCCTCGGCCCAGGCCAGGGCAAGGCCCAGGCTCAACATTGCGGCCACACAGTATCTTGCAAACATCGCTCATCCTTGCCGCTTGAAGCCGGTCACGGCGGGCCGTGGCGGCCAGGGCAGGCGTTCGCGCCGCCCCTGGTTGTCGAAAATCAGGCCATCGGCGTCGATGGCCTGCAGCACGATGCCCGGCGCCAGCCGCTGGCCAAGGCCGAGGGTGCGTACCTGTTCGCCGAAACGCAGCACCACCACCGTGGCGGACAGCGGCTGCGCCTTGAGGCCTCCCAGGTAGCGCAGCGGCAAGCGGGTCAAGGGAATGACGCCATCGTCGAGCGCGGGCTGCCAGTGGCCGGCCATCAGACCGGGCAGGCCCGTATCGCGGCTGTCGGGAGCACGGGCGGGCTGCACGGGTTGGCTGAGCTGCAGCACGCATTGGGCGGCGAGCCAGCCGGCCAGGGTCAGCAGCGATGCGCCGAACAGGCGGCCGCGCCAGGTCACGACGCCACCTGCCGGGGGTGCCAGCCGGGGTGGCCCTGTACATAGCGCACATCCGGCCGTTGCAGCGTGTCCAGCTGCCAGTCGGGGCGCTGGCGCAGCAGCCAGGCCTCGACCTTCTGCCACAACGGCTCGCCGGCCTTGGCATCGAACTGCAGGCCAAAGGTGCGGCACAGCCCTTCGACCGGCTCGAGGCCCGCGACCCGCTTGCCCTGGGGGCTATAGCTCAGGCGCCAGGCCTGGCCTTGCCAGCGGGGCAGGTCCTGGCTGTTGTCCAGCAGCAGCGGGTCGCCGAACAATTGCTCGGCGGCGTTCTCCAGCACCTGCTCGACCTGCCGCGCCGGTGCCTCGACCACCGGCGCCGGGTAGCCGCCAGACAACGCGATCAGGTGTTCGCGGGTGATGAATTCACCGCTGGCCAGCGGTGCGTCGTAGCGCAGCCCTGGCAGCAACACCGGGACGCTGCTGCCGTCGGCCAGTGCCTGGTGCAGCAAGCGGTCCCAGCTGCCGCCGAGGGTGTCGCGACGCCAAAGGGCTTCCGGCGCCCTGGCCAGGGGCTGGTCGAGCCAGGCGGCATGCCCGGCGCGTTGCAGGTGCAGCTGCGTACGCAACTGGCTGGCGCGGCCCTGGGCAACCGGGCCGAGCTGGTGCTCGAAGGCGGGGAAGAATTGCGCCGTGAACCGCCACTGCCCGGCCACCTGCTGGCAACGCAGGCGGAATGCGCCACTGGCGCGGCAGCCGGCGAACAGCACCGGCACGCGCCGCCCGCTGGCCTGGGTGACCTCTACCGGTGCGGGCCAGAAGTCCTGGCCACGGGCGCAGAACAGCACGTCGAGCTCAGGCACCCGCTCGGCCAGCCACAGGCCAGGGCCGGTGCCGACATCGGCCAGCGCCACGACCAGATCGGCTTCACGGCGCGCTTGCTGAAAAGTGGGCAACAGTGATTGGTACCACTGTTTAAGGGAGGCTTTCTGGTCTTGGGCATAGGGGTCGGTCACCCCGACCACGGCAATGCGCGCCCCGCCCCGCTCGAACACCCGCATGCCGTCGATGGCCAGTGCCTTGGCCTGGCTGACTGCGAGGCCGGCACCAACAGTGGTGGCCGGTGCCTGGCGATACAGGCCGGCGCAACGCTGCGGCCAGAGCACGCGTTCGTCGCTGCTGACCCGCACCTCGCTGCCCAGCAGCTGGCTGCCCTGCACACCGCTGTCGCCCTGGGTCAGGTAGGCCAGGCCGCTGCCGTTCCAGCATTGGCCGTTCTCCAGGGTCAGGCTGTTGTTCGCCCCCGCCTCGCCACGCAATTGCTCCAGCAACGCCGCCAGCACCGCATAGCCACCCAGGCGGGCATTGCCGGCCTGGGTGGCATCGAGCAAGGGGGCCAACGCGGGGTCGAACGCCAGGGCACTGGCGCCGGTCATCCAGGGTGCACGCCCCAGGTGGCTGACCGGCCCCAGCCGGGTCGCCGGCACCACGGGTGGGCCGGGCTGACGGGTGTCGAGGGTGTCGGCGAGGTAGAGCAGGTCCACCGCGGCGTTGTCGCGGCCTCGCCCCGGGAATGTGGAGCAGGCGCCGAGCAAGGGTGCCAGTGCTCCGACACCCATCCAGCTGATGACTTCCCGCCTGCCTACACTGCTTGCCATCGACCCGCCATCCTCGCCCGTCTCCTTGTTGGGTCCCGGATATTGCGGCGCCTGGATGACAGTTTGATGGCAGATATCCGACAACGATTCCAAAAAAATCTTTGTAACGCGATGCTAAGAACGGCTTGTTTTAAAAAGCCCTTAACATTTCTGCCAACCAATCATCATCTTTGCGCTCTACAGTCGCGGTTTTCTTCAACTCAGCCAACCTAAGGACACCCTGATGAGTCGAGATACCGGCGACAACCTGGACCGCAACCCAAGCGACAACCTGCCAATGGCCAGCGTCATGGACGCCTACCTGAGCCGGCGCAGCGTGATGCGCGGCAGCCTTGGCGCAGCGATCGCCATGATCGCCGGTACCGGTCTGACAGGCTGCTTCGACGGCGGCGGCTCCGACCACGACGATGCCCCCGCGCCCGAGCCGGAAAAGCCGAAACTCAAGCTGGGCTTCCAGTCCATCCCCGGCTCGCGCACCGATGCCTGCGTGGTCGCCACGGGCTACAGCGCCTATGTCCTGGCGCCCTGGGGCACGCCGCTGAACCGCAACGCCAACCCATGGAAGGCCGACGGCAGCAACACCTCCACCGACCAGGCCAATGCCATGGGCATGCACCACGACGGCATGCACTTCTTCCCCATCGACGGTCGCTCCGACGATGGCCTGCTGGCGATCAACTTCGAGTACATCGACGCCTCTGCCCTGCACCCCAACGGCCCGACCACCGACCTGGACGGCAAGCGCCCGGCCGAGGAAGTGCGCAAGGAAATCAATGCCCACGGCGCCGGCGTGGTGCGCCTGAGCAAGGTCAACGGCCGCTGGCAGGTGGTGGACAACGACCCGCTCAACCGCCGCTTCACCACCGCCTCGCTGATGGACATCGCCGGCCCGCTGCGTGGCACCGACCACGTCAAGACCAAGTTCTCGCCCACCGGCACCCAGTGCCGCGGCACCAACAACAACTGCGGCAACGGCTACACACCGTGGGGCACCTACCTGACCTGCGAAGAGAACTGGCCTGGCATCTTCGTCAACAAGGCCACCCGGCCAGAGGACCAGGTGCGTATCGGCGTGGCCACCGCCAATGGCCAGTACAAGTGGGAGAGCGCAGCCGGTGACAGCACCGAGGTGAATGACGAATTCGCCCGCTTCGACATCACCCCGAGCGGCGCCAGCGCCACCGACGACTACCGCAACGAAGCCAGCACCTACGGCTACATCGTCGAGATCGACCCGTACAACAGCGCTACCCTCGCCACCAAGCGCACCGCCCTGGGGCGCTTCCGTCACGAAGGCTGCTGCCCGGGCCTGCCGGTGGCCGGCAAGCCCCTGGTCTGGTACATGGGCGACGACTCGAACAACGAGTACCTGTACAAGTTCGTCTCCGACGCCGTATGGAGCGAGGCCGATGCCAACCCGGCCGACCGCCTGGCGACCGGCGCCAAGTACATGGACAAAGGCAAGCTCTACGTAGCGCGCTTCAATGCCGACGGCACCGGCAAGTGGCTGCTGCTCGACGTGGCCACCCCGACCACCGGCGGCAGCACCCTGGGCGCGCTGTACGGCGACCTGCCCGGCATCATCCTCAACACCCGAGGTGCCGGCGACGCTGTGGGCGCCACGCCGATGGACCGCCCGGAGTGGACCACGGTCAACCCGCTCAACGGCGACGTCTACCTGACCCTGACCAACAACAGCGCACGCACGCCGGACAAGGTGGATGCCGCCAACCCTCGCGGGCCGAACCGCCACGGCCACATCATCCGTTGGCACGACAGCGACGATCACCTGAGCTTCACCTGGGACATCTTCGTGTTCGGCGCCAATGCCGATGGCACTGCGGACATCAACCGCTCCGGCCTCACCGAACTGAACCAGTTCGCCAGCCCCGACGGTATGAGCTTCGATAGCCGGGGCGTGCTGTGGTTCGAGACCGACAACGGTGAGAAGAGCGTGACCAGCTACACCAACGACCAGTTGCTGGCGGTCATCCCGACCGACCTGGTGGACGCCAACGGCAAGCAGGTGCCGGTCAATGCCAAGAACCAGGTGGACCTGCGCCGCTTCTTCGTCGGCCCGAACGGGTGCGAGGTGACCGGTATCGCCTTCACGCCGGACAACAAGACGTTGTTCGTCAACATCCAGCACCCGGACAACTGGCCGTCGACCGACAAGGCGACCGACGTGACCCCGGCAGGCACCACGGTGCGGCCACGGGCTTCGACGGTGGTGATCCAGCGTAACGATGGCGGGGAGATCGGGACGGTCTGACCCAACGGGGCCGCGTTGCGGCCCAATCGCCGGCAAGCCGGCTCCCACCTGCCCTGCGCTGTTTCAAAGACATCGCCATACCGGTGGAAGCTGGCTTGCCAGCGATAGGGCCAGGGCAAACAACCAAGACAGTTGCACCCACTTGTCCTGCGCTGTTTTCAGAGACACCGCCGTACCTGTGGGAGCCGGCTTGCCGGCGATGGGTTCTCGCCTTTCACCAGAGAACTGGCGACCTACTGCTGACCCGCACCTGCTGCGCCGGCACCCTCGCATGCCATTGCACCACCCCATGTGCCTGCACCTGGAACTCACTGCGCAGGGTGCGCCCTTCTTGTTCGAATGACAGCTGCAACAGGAAGTAGCCACTGTTGAGCAGCAACCCCTCGCTCAGCCGTTCGAAGGTCTCGTCGTCCACCGCCCCCAAGGCCTGGCGCAGTGCCGCCGCATCCACATAACCCGACGCCGGCCTGCCGCTGACAATACGGCTGAGCAGCGAACGGGGAAAACGGCCTTCATAGACGGCATCGAGCAATGGCAGGTGCTCCAACCCCAGGGCGTTGGCATTCAAGCGCCAGCCACGGGTCTCGGGCAAGGCGCAGAGCATCGGGTAGCGCGCCTGGCGGCCAGGGTCAGGCTCGAGCAGCAGGTTCAGCTCGCTCATGTCCAGCATCGGCTGGTTGGCCGCCAGCCGTGGTGGCCGCTGACGCAGGTACTGGGCGCTTTCGGCCCCTTGCAGGCGAGCATCGCTGTCGGCATCGAGCCAGTCGGCCAGAGCCTGCACCAGCCGCTCGGCCGCCATGTCGTCGCCGAGCAGGTAGCGCAGCTGGCGCTCGGCACGTTCGCCATCCTCGCCGAGCAAGGCGTTGACGTTGAAGCAGGTGTGCTGGTCGCGCACCCGCAATCGGGCGGTACCGGCGCCAAAGTCATAGTCCAGCGGTTGACCGCGCAAGGCCTGCCAGAACAACGGGCTGGCCCGCCATGCCGGGTCGCGCAGGGCCTGGCTGGCATAGGCCAGGCCGGCCTGCTCCATCGCCCGCACCTGCACCCGCTGCTGCAACAGCCGCACGTCGTCCACCTGATGGCGGCCATCCTCCACCAGCCAGGCCAGGCCACCGGCGAGCATCGCCAGCGCCACCAACACCATCAGCAATGCTGCCCCACGCTGTCGCCGACCGCCCATCCTGCCCATCCCTGCGCCTGCCAAAAGCGCCAGTCAACACGGCGCGTGTTTCAGGCAGATGGCAACGCCAGCGTTCATGTGCACGTCATCTAAGGCAGGCAGGATCGTCGTTCCTTTTCATGACCTTACAGGAGTGGTCGCAATGGGTGGCATCGGAATCTGGCAATTGGTGATCGTGCTGTTGATCGTCTTCCTGCTGTTCGGCACCAAGCGTCTGAAGGGCCTGGGCAGCGATGTGGGCGACGCGATCCAGGGCTTTCGCAAATCCATGGGCAGCGGCGCGGAAACAGAGCCGACCAACGCCCAGGTACAGCAACAGGCTCCGCTGACCGGCCAGGCCGCCCAGCAGCCGCAAGCGGACCGCCAGGCCTGATGTTCGAGGTAGGCTTCACCGAACTGTTGCTGGTGGGCATCGTCGCCCTGCTGGTACTGGGCCCCGAGCGTCTGCCCGTGGCGGCGCGTACCGTCGGCCGTGGGCTCGGCCAGGCACGGCGGGCCATGCAGGCACTACGGGCGCAGGTGGAACGGGAAATCGACCTGCCGCCACTGGACAGCCAGCCCTTGCAGCGCCTGGAACAGCAGATCCGCCAGGGCGTGAGCCTCGAGGCCCCGCCTGCAACCACCACCCCAGCCAAGGAGCACAGCGCATGAGCACTGCCATGGAACAGGAGGCGCGCATGCCCTTGACCGAACACCTGCGCGATGTGCGCAAACGCCTGGTACGCAGCCTGCTGGTGGTCGCGGTGATGTTCGCTGGGCTGTTTCCCTTCGCCCAGACGCTCTACACCTTGATCTCCGAACCCTTGCGGCGCTTCCTGCCGCAAGGCGCCAGCATGATCGCCACCAGCGTCACTTCGCCCTTCCTGACACCGTTCAAGCTGACGGCGATGTGCGCGCTGTTCGTCGCCATGCCAGTGCTGCTGCACCAGGCCTGGGGCTTCATCGCGCCGGGCCTGTACCGCCGGGAGCGGCGCATTGCCCTGCCCTTGCTGGTGTCGAGCATCCTGCTGTTCTATGCCGGCATGGCGTTCGCGTTCTTCCTGGTGTTTCCGATAATGTTCGGGTTCTTTGCCAGCGTCACTCCGGAAGGGGTGGCGATGATGACCGACATCAGCCAGTACCTGGATTTCATCATGGCGCTGTTCCTGGCGTTCGGCCTGGCGTTCGAGATCCCCGTGGCGACCTTCATCGTGGTCTGGGCAGGGCTTGCCGATGTGGCCACGCTACGACGCAGCCGGCCCTACGTGATCGTCGGGTGTTTTGTGGTGGGGATGATCCTGACGCCGCCGGACGTGTTTTCGCAGACCCTGCTGGCGGTGCCGATGTGGCTGCTGTTCGAGGTGGGGTTGCTGGCCTGTGCGGGGTTGCGGCGGCCTGTGGGAGCGGGCTTGTCCCGCGATTAGGCCGGGCCCGATATCACCGTCGCCTGGCAAGGGCTTCGCCCTTGATCGCGGGACAAGCCCGCTCCCACAGGGTCCGGTGTGGTCTAGAACTCGGCGAGGCGCCAGACCTCGTAGGCCGGCGTCTCGTACGGGTGGCTCGCCTTGAGCGCGGCGACGACCTGTGCGACCAGGTCGTCGGCCACCACCAGCTCCACCTTCCACTCTTGCACCTGCTCGACCTGGCCTGCCTGCCCGAGGAACGGCTGGCTGCCGTCCAACGGGCGGAACTGGCCCTGGCCGAGGGTTTGCCAGGCGCAGTGGTCGTAGTCGCCGATGCGCCCGCCCCCAGCGGCGAACACGGCCGCCTTGACCACATCCACGTGGCTCGGCGGCACGAAGAAGGCGAGCTTGTACACCCTTAGTTCACCCAGACACGCGCATTGCGGAACATGCGCATCCAGGCACCGTCTTCCTGCCACTCATCCGGGCGCCAGGAGTTCTGCACGGCACGGAACACACGCTCGGGGTGCGGCATCATGATAGTCACGCGGCCGTCGCGGCTGGTCAGGCCGGTGATACCACGCGGCGAGCCGTTCGGGTTGGCCGGGTAGGCCTCGGTGACCTTGCCATGGTTGTCGACGAAACGCAGGGCCACGCAACCGGACAGGTCGGCTTCCAGCAGGGCCTCTTCGCTGGCGAACTCGGCATGGCCTTCACCATGGGCGATGGCGATCGGCATGTGCGAACCGGCCATGCCCTGCAGGAAGATCGAGTTGGACTTCTGCACCTCGACCATGGCCACGCGCGCCTCGAACTGCTCCGAGCGGTTGCGCACGAAGTGCGGCCAGTATTCGGTGCCCGGGATCAGCTCGTGCAGGTTGGACATCATCTGGCAACCGTTGCACACGCCCAGGGCGAAGCTGTCGTTGCGCGCGAAGAACGCCTGGAAGGTGTCACGGGCACGGCTGTTGAACAGCGCCGACTTGGCCCAGCCCTCGCCGGCACCCAGCACGTCACCGTAGGAGAAGCCGCCACAGGCCACCAAGCCCTTGAAGGCTTCGAGGTCGACACGGCCAGCGAGGATATCGCTCATGTGCACGTCGATGGCCGCGAAGCCGGCGCGGTCGAAGGCTGCCGCCATCTCGACCTGGCCGTTGACGCCCTGCTCGCGCAGGATCGCCACTTGCGGACGCACACCCTTCTTGACGTACGGCGCGGCGATGTCCTCGTTGATGTCGAAGCCCAGCTTGACCGACAGGCCAGGGTTGTCTTCCTCCAGCAGGACGTCGAATTCCTGGTCGGCGCAGTCGGCATTGTCGCGCAGGCGCTGGATCTGGTAGCTGGTCTCGGCCCACTGGCGCTGCAGCAGACGACGGTCGTCGTCGAACAGCACTTCGCCGTTCAGGCTGATGGAGACTTCGCCATTGTTGACCGGCTTGCCGATCACCGCGACACACCCTTCGCCCAGGCCGGCGGCGCTGAACTGCGCCAGTACGTCCGGGGTGGCATCCTGGCGAACCTGGATGACCGCACCTAGCTCTTCGTTGAAGAGGATGGCCGCCACGTCGCGCTTGCTGTCGGTCAGCGGATCGAGTTGCAGATCGAGACCGCAGTGGCCAGCGAAGGCCATTTCCAGCACGGTGGTCAGCAGACCGCCGTCGGAGCGGTCGTGGTAGGCCAGCAGGTGGCCGTCGGCGTTCAGGCCTTGGATCACGGCGAAGAAGGCCTTGAGGTCCTCGGCGTCGTCGACGTCCGGTGCCTGGGCACCGATCTTGCCGTAGGTCTGGGCCAGGATCGAGGCGCCCATGCGGTTCTTGCCGCGGCCCAGGTCGATCAGGATCAGGTCGGTCTCGCCCTTGTCCATGCGCAGTTGCGGGGTCAGGGTGCCGCGAATGTCGACCACCGGGGCGAAGCCGCTGACGATCAGCGACATCGGCGCGGTGACGCTCTTCTGCACGCCATCCTCGCTCCACTGGGTCTTCATCGACATGGAGTCCTTGCCCACCGGAATGGTCAGGCCCAGTTCCGGGCACAGCTCCATGCCGACGGCCTTGACGGTGTCGTACAGGCGGGCGTCTTCCCCCGGGTGCCCGGCAGCGGACATCCAGTTGGCCGACAGCTTGATATCGGAAAGCTTCTCGATGCGGGCACCGGCCAGGTTGGTGAGCACCTCACCGATGGCCATGCGGCCGGAGGCCGGGGCGTCGAGCAGGGCCAGGGGGGTGCGCTCGCCCATGGCCATGGCTTCGCCGGTGTAGACGTCGAAGCTGGTGGCGGTGACGGCGCAGTCGGCCACTGGGACCTGCCACGGGCCGACCATCTGGTCGCGGGCGACCAAGCCGGTGATGGTGCGGTCGCCGATGGTGATCAGGAAGCTCTTGCTGGCCACGGCCGGGTGGTGCAGGACGCGCTCGACGGCCTGGTCCAGGTCCAGCTCGCTCGGGTCGAAGTCATCGCCCAGCTCGGCCTCGCGGGTAACCGAACGGTGCATGCGCGGCGGCTTGCCCAGCAGCACGTCCAGCGGCATGTCGACCGGGGTGTTGTCGAAGTGGCTGTCGGTGACGGTGAGGTGTTTTTCCTCGGTGGCTTCGCCGACCACGGCGAACGGGCAACGCTCGCGCTCGCAGATGGCCTTGAAGCGCTCGAAGTCCTCGGCGCTGACCGCCAGCACGTAACGCTCCTGGGACTCGTTGCTCCAGATTTCGTGCGGGGCCATGCCCGGCTCGTCGTTGGGCACGTTGCGCAGCTCGAAGCGGCCGCCGCGGCCACCGTCGTTGACCAGCTCGGGGAAGGCGTTGGAGATGCCGCCGGCACCGACGTCATGGATGAAGGCGATCGGGTTCTTGTCGCCCAGCTGCCAGCAACGGTCGATGACCTCCTGGCAACGGCGCTCCATTTCCGGGTTTTCGCGCTGTACCGAGGCGAAGTCCAGGTCGGCCGAGCTGGCGCCGGTGGCCACCGACGAGGCGGCGCCGCCGCCCAGACCGATCAGCATGGCCGGGCCGCCGAGCACGATCAGCTTGGCGCCGACGGTGATCTCGCCCTTCTGTACATGGTCTTCACGGATGTTGCCCATGCCGCCGGCGAGCATGATCGGCTTGTGGTAGCCACGCACTTCTTCGCCGCGCGGGGTATTGACCGCCTGTTCGAAGGTACGGAAGTAGCCGGTCAGGGCCGGGCGGCCGAATTCGTTGTTGAACGCAGCGCCGCCCAGGGGGCCTTCGACCATGATGTCGAGGGCGTCGACGATGCGGCCTGGCTTGCCGTAGGCCTGCTCCCAGGGCTGCTCGAAGCCCGGGATGCGCAGGTTGGAGACAGTGAAGCCGGTGAGGCCGGCCTTGGGCTTGGCGCCACGGCCAGTGGCGCCTTCGTCGCGGATCTCGCCGCCGGAGCCGGTGGAGGCGCCGGAGAACGGGGCGATGGCGGTCGGGTGGTTGTGGGTCTCGACCTTCATCAGGATGTGCACCGGCTCCTGCACCGCGCCGTACTGGCGGGTTTCAGGGTTCGGGAAGAAGCGGCCGGCGACGTTGCCGACGATGACCGAGGCGTTGTCCTTGTAGGCCGACAGCACGCCTTCGCTGTGCATCTGGTAGGTGTTCTTGATCATCCCGAACAGGCTTTTTTCCTGGGCCTGGCCGTCGATGTCCCAACTGGCGTTGAAGATCTTGTGGCGGCAATGCTCGGAGTTGGCCTGGGCGAACATCATCAGCTCGATGTCGTTCGGGTTGCGCTTGAGGCTCTGGAAGGCATTGACCAGGTAGTCGATCTCGTCTTCGGCCAGGGCCAGGCCCAGGTCGATGTTGGCCTGGGCCAGGGCGGCACGGCCACCGCCGAGGATGTCCACGGAGGTCATCGGCTTGGGCTGGGCATGGCTGAACAGGTCGGCGGCATCTTCGAGGCGGCCCAGGACGCGCTGGGTCATGCGATCGTGCAGCTCGGCGGCGACGGCGGCCGCGTCGGCATCGGACAGCTCGCCGGCGACGTAGTAGGCAATACCGCGCTCCAGGCGCTGGATGCTCTGCAGGCCACAGTTATGGGCGATATCGCTGGCCTTGCTGGCCCAGGGCGAAATGGTGCCCAGGCGCGGCACGACTAGGAACAGGCGGCCGCTCGGCTCCTGGACCGGGACGCTCGGGCCGTACTTGAGCAGACGGCCCAGCACCTGCTGCTGGTCGGCGGTCAGCTCGCCATCGACATCGGCGAAGTGGGCGAATTCGGCATACAAACCAGTAACAGCGGGTACTTTCTGGCTCAGTTGCTCGAGTAACTTACCGTGGCGGAAGGCAGAAAGGGCAGGAGCGCCGCGCAGGATCAACATCGTCGGGACAGCCTCAGGAAGGGGTGTGCTTAGAGGCCGTGCATTCTAGCCTAATTCGTACGGTTTCGGCACCCGCTCTAAGCCACGGCTGCCGGGCGGCGGAACCGGACTTTGCGGTCAAAAAATTATCGCTTCCATGCCTTGTGACCGTTACCGGCCTTTCGCCGGCAAGCCGGCCCCCACAGGGTACGGCACATCCTTTATGGGAGCCGGCTTGCCGGCGATAGGGCTGGGGCGGACGTGGGGCACACCACAAGGCTCGCTACCAGACAACCCGTATATTGTCGAGATATGGCGGGGCCAGTCCTTTGCGTATACTGCAACCTATGTTCGCCCACACTGCTTTGCGCCAGCGCTGCGCCAGATGGCTCTTCGCAACCGGACTCTTCCTGATGCTCGGTGCCTGTGTTGAAAAACCCAGCACCCTAGAACGCGTCAAGGAAGATGGCGTGCTGCGCGTAATTACCCGCAACAGCCCGGCCACCTACTTCCAGGACCGCAACGGCGAAACCGGCTTCGAGTACGAACTTGTCAAGCGTTTCGCCGAAGATCTCGGCGTGAAGCTGGAAATCGAGACGGCCGACAGCCTCGATGAACTGTTCGACCAGCTGGGCAAGCCCTCAGGCCCGGTGCTGGCCGCCGCAGGCCTTGTCAGCAGCGAAAAACGCACTGCCCAGGCAAAGTTCTCCCATCCGTACCTCGAGGTGACCCCGCAGGTCATCTACCGCAACGGCCGCTCCCGGCCCACCAACGTCAAGGGGCTCATCGGCAAGAAAATCATGGTGCTCAAGGGCAGCAGCCATGCCGATCAGCTGGCTGAACTGAAAAAGCAAAATCCTACGTTGGAATACGAAGAGTCCGATGCGGTCGAGGTCGTCGACCTCCTGCGCATGGTCGATGAAGGGCAAATCGACCTGACCCTGGTGGACTCCAATGAGCTGGCCATGAACCAGGTCTACTTCCCCAACGTGCGCGTGGCATTCGACCTGGGCGACTCCCGTGACCAGCGCTGGGCGCTGGCGCCCGGCGAGGACAACAGCCTGCTCAACGAAGTCAACGAGTTCCTCGACAAGGCGCAGAAGAACGGCACCCTGCAACGCCTGAAGGAGCGCTACTACGGCCATGTCGACGTGCTCGGCTACGTTGGCGCCTATACCTTCGCCCAGCACCTGCAGCAACGCCTGCCCAAATATGAAAAGCACTTCCGCGCCTCCAGCAAGGTCGAGCAGGTGGACTGGCGCCTGCTGGCAGCGATCGGCTATCAAGAGTCCATGTGGCAGCCGGAAGTCACGTCCAAGACCGGCGTGCGCGGCCTGATGATGCTCACCCAGCGCACCGCCCAGGCCATGGGCGTGTCCAACCGCCTGGACCCCAAGCAGAGCATCCAGGGTGGCGCCAAGTACTTCGTGCTGGTCAAGAGCCAGCTCGACGACAGCATCAAGGAGCCTGACCGTACCTGGTTCGCCCTGGCCGCCTACAACGTCGGCAGCGGCCACCTGGAGGACGCGCGCATGCTAGCCAAGCGCGAGGGGCTGAACCCGAACAAATGGCTGGACGTGAAGAAGATGCTGCCGCGCCTGTCGCAGAAGCAGTGGTACCGCAAGACCCGCTACGGCTATGCCCGCGGCGGCGAGCCGGTGCACTTCGTGGCCAACATCCGCCGCTACTACGACATCCTCACCTGGGTGACCCAGCCGCAGCTCGAAGGCCAGGTGGCCGAAGGCAACCTGCACGTGCCCGGGGTCAACAAGGACAAGCCGGCCGAACAGTCGCCGCCGATGTAGGCCCCTCTGTAGGAGCGGCCTTGTGCCGCGAAAGGGCTGCGCAGCGGCCCCAGCGATTCATGCGCCTGCACCGGACTGGGGCTGCTGCGCAGCCCTTTCGCGGCACAAGGCCGCTCCTTGTATCTCGACTTTCGCCTTCCAAGAGGCGAAAGTTCTCGACTGATCATCGAGGGAGGGTCATGAAGCGGAGCCGCTCCAAGGGCATCGAGCCCGTATTGTAGATAACGCTCAGACCCTCCAACCCCACTCGAACAGTTCGAACGGTATCTAGTGCCCGCCCCCGGCGTGAGCACGCATTCACAAGGTTGAACCGAGTGCTGGGTGATCGAACTTTCGTTGTCTGAAGGAGAAGATCATGTCTGTTGTTGTTGGCGTCGATGTAGCCAAGCGATCCTTCGATATTGCGACTCCACTTCCCAATGGGAAGGTTCGCACCAAGGCCAAGCTGTCCAATGATCCGAGTGGTTTTGAGCAGTTCGCAACCTGGCTTGAGAAACATGCCGAACCGCGTGCCTGGGTTGTCATGGAGGCTACTGGCACTTATCACGAGGCGCTTGCCGATTGCCTTCATGCCAAGGGTTACCGGGTGTGCATTCTGAATCCCGCCGTAATTGCCAAGTTTGCCGAGGCCGACCTTCGACGCGTCAAAACCGATAAGGCTGATGCCAAAGTTATTGCTGCTTATGGCCAGCAAAAACAGGATGAGCTCCGTCAGTGGGAGCCTGAGCCGCCAGCTCAGCGGCGTTTGCGGGCCTTAGTACGGCGTCTGGACGACCTGAAAGAAATGCAGCAGATGGAGCAGAACCGTCTGGATGTGGCGCAGACAGCTGTGCAGGAGTCAATCAGAGCTGTAATTGGGCATATCACCGAAGAAATAGAGAAAACCCGCAAGGCGATTGAGCAGACGATCGATGACGATCCGGATCTGCGCCAACGGCGAAAACTGATTACATCGATTGATGGTCTGGGTGATACCACAGCCGCACTGATCCTCGCAGAACTGGGTGATCCGCTGAAATACGAAAGCCCGTCAGCCATTGTTGCGTTTGCAGGTCTGAACCCGATGATCCATCAATCGGGGGAGAAGATTGGCCAATCGACCATTTCTCGCACAGGAGCGCCGAGGCTGCGCGCCGGCTTGTGGATGTCAGGCACGGTCTCGATCAGACACAACCCGGTCGTGAAGGCACTGGCAGAGCGTTTGAACAGCCGGCGTAAAGCCTATAAGCAGATAGTTTGCGCTGCTATGCGCAAGCTTTTGCACCTGGTGTATGGCGTGGTGAAGTCCGGTAAACCGTTTGACCCTCAAATCGCCCTTGCGGGGTGAGGGTCAAGACGGTATCTACAGGGGCGCGCTAGCCCTTGGCCCGCCTGGCCTTGAAGAACTCGCTGAGTATCTGCCCGCACTCCTCGGCCAACACCCCTCCCTCGACCATCACCCGATGGTTCAGAAAGCCTTGGCTGAAGAACTGCCCCTGGCTCTGCACGATCCCAGCCTTGGGCTCCAGCGCCCCATACACCACCCGGGCGATGCGCGAATGCACGATCAGCCCCGCGCACATGCTGCACGGCTCCAGAGTCACGTAGAGGGTGCTGCCTGGCAGCCGGTAGTTGCAGGCAGCCTTGGCCGCCGCGCGGATGGCCACCATCTCGGCATGGGCGCTGGGGTCGCTGTCGATGATCGGACGGTTGAAACCCTGGCCGATCACCTGGCCATGCTGCACCAACACCGCACCCACCGGCACTTCACCCATGGCGGCGCCCTGGGCGGCCAGGTCCAGGGCCAGGCGCATGAATTCCTGGTCGCGGCTGCGATCGATGATCTGCGGGCGCATCAGACCACCGCGATCGCGGCCATCAGGCCGGTTTCCATGTGGTCGATCACGTGGCAGTGGAACATCCAGGTGCCGGGGTTATCCGCCACCAGCGCAACCTGGGCCCGTTCGTTCTTGCCCAACAAGTAGGTGTCGGTGAACCACGGTTCGACGATCTTGCGTCGATTGGAGGCGATCACCTTGAAGCTCATGCCATGCAGGTGGATGGGGTGCTGGTACTGGGTCATGTTCTTCAGTTCCAGGATGTAGCTCTTGCCCTTGGTCAAGGTGGCGATAGGCCGCTCGGCACAGGTCTTGTCGGTGATGTCCCAGGCCTGGCCGTTGATCTGCCAGAGGCTCGGCGGCCGCCCGTCCTCGGTGCCCACCGAAACCTTGCCGGCCCACTCGAAATTGAAGTTGAGTTTCTCGGCGTTCTCCAGGTCCGGCTCGGCGATGGGGTTGGCAGGCAACGCCTCCGGCCAGTCGCCCGGTGCCTCGTTGCTGGCTACCGAACGCAGGGTGCCCAGGCGCACGAAGCCGTCACGCAGGGAAATTTCCTCGCCCGCTTCAGGGATGCGAATGGCCAGGCAGATCCGCATGCCCGGGCCAAGCCAGTAGTCGTCGTCCAGTGGCCGCGGGGTGACCGGGTTGCCATCGAGTGCGTAGATCCTGGCTTCGCAGTTGCCCTTGAGGTTGATGCGGTAAGTCCAGGTGTTGTCCAAGTTCAGCAACCGCACCCGCACCACCTGCCCGGCCGGCAACTCGGTGACCGACCCTGCCTGGCCATTGATGGTGATCAGGCGCCCGGCGGTACCGTTGCGCGCCGCCTCCCGGGGAATGCTGAACGGCAGCCAGGCACCCTGCTCATCCACGTGCCAGTTCTTCAGGCTCAAGGTGCGCTCATGCCTGAACCCGGTAGGCTCGCGCTCCTCGACGATCAACGGCCCGACCAGGCCGCGACCCAGTTCCTCGGAGCTGCTGACATGGGGGTGGTACCAATAGCTGCCGGCATCCGGCACGCGGAACTTGTAGTCGAAGAACTCGCCAGGCTTCACCGGCAACTGCGACACATAGGGCACGCCGTCCATTTCCAGCGGCAGGCGGATACCGTGCCAATGGATGGTGGTTTCCACCGGCAGGTGGTTGATGAACCGCACCCGCAACCAGGTGCCCTGGCGCACACGAAGCTCGGTGCCCGGAGCCGAGGGGCCAAAGGCCCAGGCCTCGGTCTTGAAGCCCGGTACCAGCTCGACGTCCAGGGGCGCGGCGATCAGTTCATAGTCGTGCCCGGCATTCTCGTCCTCGACCTTGCCCAGCCAGTACCGCGCGGCGCCTCCCGCGCCCAGGCCAACCACCACCAGGCCGGTCAGGCCCTTGAGCATTTGTCGACGGGTAAAGGACATCGGTGCGGGTACCTCGTTTCTGCGCAATCAGTCTGCCAGCAGTGGCCGGCAATGAAGGGCGAATACGATACACCTGCAATTGAGAAAGATTAAGTGAAGAGTGCCTTTCATGGGCGCGGCCTTGTGTCGCGACGCCAAATACGACAAGGGCGCCTTGCGGCGCCCTCGTGGCTCAACTCATTCCCACTCGATGGTGGCCGGCGGCTTGCTCGACACGTCGTAGGTGACGCGCGAGATACCGTCGATTTCGTTGATGATGCGGCCGCTGACGGTCTCCAGCAGCTCGTACGGCAGGTGTGCCCAGCGAGCGGTCATGAAGTCCACGGTCTCGACGGCGCGCAGGGCCACGACCCAGGCGTAGCGACGGCCATCGCCGACGACGCCGACGGATTTCACCGGCTGGAACACCACGAACGCCTGGCTGGTCTTGTGGTACCAGTCGGCCTTGCGCAGTTCTTCGATGAAGATGTGGTCGGCGCGACGCAGGATGTCGGCGTATTCCTTCTTCACTTCACCGAGGATACGCACGCCCAGGCCCGGGCCCGGGAACGGGTGGCGGTAGACCATGTCGTACGGCAGGCCCAGCTCCAGGCCGATCTTGCGGACTTCGTCCTTGAACAATTCGCGCAGCGGCTCGACCAGCTTGAGGTTCATTTCCTCCGGCAGGCCGCCGACGTTGTGGTGCGACTTGATCACGTGGGCCTTGCCGCTCTTGGCGCCGGCCGACTCGATCACGTCCGGGTAGATGGTGCCCTGGGCGAGGAACTGGATGTTCTCCAGCTTGCTGGCCTCGGCGTCGAACACGTCGATGAAGGTGCGGCCGATGATCTTGCGCTTCTTCTCTGGGTCGGTCTCGCCGGCCAGGTTGTCGAGGAACTGCTTTTCAGCGTCGGCGCGGATCACCTTGACGCCCATGTTCTCCTTGAACATGGCCATCACCTGGTCACCCTCGTGCAGGCGCAGCAGGCCGTTGTCGACGAAGACGCAGGTCAGCTGATCGCCAATGGCACGGTGCAGCAGCGCGGCAACCACCGAGGAGTCGACACCGCCGGACAGGCCCAGCAGGACGTTGGCCGAACCGACCTGCTCGCGCACCTGGGCAATGGCGTCTTCGACGATGTTGGATGGGGTCCACAGGGCCTCGCAGCCGCAGATGTCCTGCACGAAGCGGGACAGGATGCGACCGCCTTGCTTGGTGTGGGTCACTTCCGGGTGGAACTGCACGCCGTAGTAGCCACGGGTATCGTCGAACATGCCGGCGATCGGGCAGCTCGGGGTGCTGGCCAGGATATTGAAGCTGCCCGGCATCTGGGTGACCTTGTCGCCGTGGCTCATCCACACGTCCAGGCCCAGTACGCCGTCATCGTCGACATGGTCTTCAATGCCGTCGAGCAGGCGGCTCTTGCCGACCACGTCGACGCGGGCATAGCCGAACTCGCGCAGGTCGGAACCTTCGACCTTGCCGCCCAACTGCTCGGCCATGGTCTGCATGCCGTAGCAGATACCCAGCAGCGGTACGTTCAGGTCGAAGACGGCCTGCGGCGCGCGCGGGCTGTTGGCTTCGTGAACGGATTCCGGGCCGCCGGCGAGGATGATGCCGCGCGGGTTGAAGGCACGGATCGCTTCATCGTCCATGTCGAACGGGTGCAGTTCGCAGTAGACGCCGATCTCGCGCACGCGGCGGGCGATCAGCTGGGTGTACTGGGAACCGAAATCGAGGATCAGGATGCGGTGAGCGTGAATGTCGAGGGCCATGACTCAATCTCGTCAGTGGAAATCGGAAACGACGCGGGGCTGTCGTGACAGCCCCGCTAACAGGTGTTGCTGGAAGCCTCAGCCTACGCGGTAGTTTGGCGCTTCCTTGGTGATCTGCACGTCATGCACGTGGGACTCGGCCATGCCAGCACCGGTGATGCGCACGAATTCCGGCTTGGTGCGCATCTCGTCGATGGTTGCGCTGCCGGTGTAGCCCATGGAAGACCGCAGGCCGCCCATCAGCTGGTGGATGATCGCCGCCAGGGCGCCCTTGTAGGGCACGCGGCCTTCGATGCCTTCCGGAACCAGCTTCTCGGCACCGGCCGAAGAGTCCTGGAAGTAACGGTCCGAGGAGCCTTGGGCCTGCGCCATGGCACCCAGCGAGCCCATGCCGCGATAGGCCTTGTAGGAACGGCCCTGGAACAGCTCGACCTCGCCCGGGGCCTCTTCGGTACCGGCGAACATCGAACCCATCATGACGCACGAGGCGCCCGCCACGATGGCCTTGGACAGGTCACCGGAGAAGCGGATGCCACCGTCGGCGATCAGCGGCACACCCGTGCCTTCCAATGCGGCGGCGACGTTGGCGATGGCGCTGATCTGCGGCACGCCGACACCGGCGACGATGCGGGTGGTGCAGATCGAGCCTGGGCCGATACCGACCTTGACCGCGTCGGCACCGGCCTCGGCCAGGGCCTTGGCAGCAGCGCCGGTGGCGATGTTGCCGCCGATCACCTGCACGTGCGGGTAGGTCTGCTTGACCCAGCGAACGCGGTCGATCACGCCCTTGGAGTGGCCGTGGGCGGTGTCGACCACCACCACGTCGACGCCGGCGGCAACCAGGGCGGCAACACGCTCGCCGGTGTCCTTGCCGGTGCCGACCGCGGCGCCGACGCGCAGGCGACCCTGGTCGTCCTTGCTGGCCAGCGGGTAGGCCTTGGCTTTTTCGATGTCCTTGACGGTCATCATGCCCTTGAGGTTGAACTTGTCGTCGACGATCAGGACTTTTTCCAGGCGGTGCTTGTGCAGCAGCTCGCGGACTTCGTTCTTGTCGGCGCCTTCGCGCACGGTGACCAGGCGCTCCTTGGGCGTCATCACCTCGCGCACCTTGGCGTCCAGGCGGCTTTCGAAGCGCACGTCACGGGAGGTGACGATACCGACCAGGTCGCCGTTCTCCAGCACCGGAACACCCGAGATGTTGTTCAGGCGGGTCAGATCGAACAGGTCGCGCACGGTGGCGTCGGCGTCGATGGTGATCGGGTCTTTGACCACGCCGGCCTCGAACTTCTTGACCTTGCGCACTTCGGCAGCCTGCTGCTCGATGGTCATGTTCTTGTGGATGATGCCGATGCCGCCTTCCTGGGCCATGGCGATGGCCAGGCGCGCTTCGGTCACGGTATCCATGGCGGCGGAGACCAGCGGGATGTTCAGCTCGATGCCGCGGGTCAAACGGGTCTTGAGACTGACTTCATTGGGCAGTACCTCGGAATAGCCAGGTACAAGGAGGATATCGTCGAAGGTCAGGGCTTCTTGGCTGATACGCAGCATCGCGGGGGCTCCCGGGCGGGAAAAATGGAAGCGCGCCATTATACTCATCCACGGCGCGCCGCTCAATGCAAAATAAGGGCCTTCGGTCAGCCTTGCGGCAGTTTCACCTGCACCACCGCCACTGGCTGGTCCAGCCAGTCGGCGAAGCTATCGAGAAAGGCCTGGGTGAACCCGGCCTCGCCCCAGTTGTTGAAGATGAAGCCCAGGTTGGAAAAGGCACATGGCTGCAGGAAAAGAAAGCCGTTGATGTCGTCCTCGAAGCCGCACAGCGGGCAGGTGAAGTTGTCCGTCACCCCGGGCATCCACTCTTCCAGGCTTTCGAACAGCGGCTCGCCGATTTCACGCCGGCATTCGGGGCAACCGGCCTCTTCGAGAAAGCCCTCGGTGGGTGTATAGATGCAGCGCTTGAGCATCACCTCCAGGCCGTTGACCTGCTCGCCGAAGGGTAGCCGCTCGGGGTGCAGCGCCACCTTGCGTGCACCTTCGGCCAGGGCATGCCCCATGCGGTTGCCGGTGCGGCCACAGGTGCTGAGCGGCTCCTCGACGATCTTCTCGCGCACCAGCCAGCGCAGGATCGCCCGGGCGCGGGCTTCGTGGACCGGGACAGTGGAGAGTTTGGGAACGATGATGCTCTGGGTGTTCATGAACGAAACGGGCCTGCGGACTGCGGTAATGATGAGATTCTACCGCTCAGCCACCGAGGTAGCGACCGATCAGCGCCAGCCCGCTGGCCAGCACCAGCCAGGTGACCACGCGCACGAAGGCCTCACGGGACAGCTTCGAGGTCAAGTGCCGGCCCAGCCAGAGCCCGACAGCCATCACCGGCAGCAGGCACGCGGCGAGCCACAACAGCTGGCCATCGGCATAGGCCCCGGCGATGACAAACAGCGACAGGCGCACCACCGTGCTGCAACTGATCAGCGCACTCTGGGTCGCCCGCGCCTGCTCCGTGGAATCCAGCCGGGCATTGAGGTAGATCGCATAAAGAAAGCCCCCGCTGCCGAACAAGGCGCCGAACAGCCCGCCCACCGTGCCCATCGGCACTGCCCAGGCGCCTGCCAGCCGCGCGGGCCGCACCTTTATCGCCAGGCCATACAGCGCATACCCCGTCACGAACAGCCCCATCAGCAACAAGAGAAGGTCCGACTTCAAGTGCAGCAGGAAGACCACGCCCAGGGTGCAGCCCACCGCCATGCACGGCAACAACCTCAACAGCTCGCTGCGCGCCACCGCCCTGCGCGAGGGTAACCAGTTGCCGAACGCGGCCACGAAGTCCAGCAGCACCAGCAGCGGGATGATCTGCGACAACGGCATGAAATGAATCAATATCGGCCCCGCCACCAAGGCGGTGCCGAAGCCGGCGATGCCAAACACAATGTAGGCGATGCCGACACCCAGCAGGATGGGCAACCAATCAAGACCGGAAAAGGGCAGTTGGACGAGCATGAACACGATTCCTGACAAGACGCAGACAGGTTAGCCAGCCATGAGCCATGCCGACTAATATGCTTTTTCACCCTTAGCCATCTCGAAAAGGCATGCCATGACCTCCATCCGCCAACTGCGCTACTTCGTGGAAATTGCCGAGCACGGCAGCTTCAGCGCGGCTGCCGAGCGGCTGTACGTTGCCCAATCGGCCTTGAGCCGGCAGATCAAGGAGCTGGAGCAGCAGCTTGGCACGCCGCTGTTCGAACGCACCGCCCGCCAGCCACGCCTGACACTGGCTGGCCAGGCCTTCCTGGAACGGGCGCGGCGCTTGCTGGCCGACCTGGCGCAGGCCGAGAGGGTTACCCGCGATATTGGCGAAGGGTTGCAGGGCAGCCTGCGCCTGAACCACTCCAGTACAGTGCCGTTGACCGGCCCGTTGCTGGCTCGCCTGGGCGGCTACTTGCGCGACAACCCAGGGGTTTCGCTGGAAATTGCCCAGCAGTCGTCGGAGGCTCAACTGGAGGATATCGCTGCCGGGCGGTTGGACATCGGCCTGCTGCGCTTGCCGGTGCTGCGCCAGCATGAAGGGGTGGTGCTGCATGAACTGTTCAGCGAACCCCTGCTGCTGGCGGTCGCCGCCGCGCATCCCTTGGCCAGCGCGCCACAGGTGAAACTGGAACAACTGCGGGAAGAGCGCTTCATTTCCATTCCGCACCGGGACCGTGGCGGGCTGAGCTACCTGTCGGCCTCGATGTGCATGGAGGCAGGCTTTTTCCCGCGCGCGGCGCAGGTGCTGTCGCGCAAGACCACCCAGTTGCAGCTGATTCAGGCGGGGTTTGGGGTGGCGTTGCTGCCGGCGTGCATGCGCGAGATTGCCCCGGCCTCAGTCAGCTTCGTGGCGCTGGAAGGAGGGTGTGAGAGTTCTGTGGCGATGGCTTGCAGGCGTGACGCAGGCTCGATGGTGCGCCAGTTCGTCACGGCGATGCAGGCCTGAAGGGCCCCATCGCCGGCAAGCCGGCTTGTATGGTGATACTTGAAGGGGTGGTGGGACGAAAAAGCCGATTCTGACTGTTAGCCGCAGTACAGACCGTGGGAGACATCGCCCCACCCCTTCACCAAAGCGCCGATAAAGAATGCATCGTTTGCAAGCGACGATAGAAGCAAGCCAGCGCCTCTTGGTGAAAACCCCTCCAAGCAGAAAAACCATACGTGGGAGTGTGGCCAATGGCAATGCAGGTAAGCCAATTCATCATTGGTGTGGATGTGGCCAAAGTCGAATTGGTTGTCCATTTCGAAGACCGTGATGAACAGTCCTCGCTGAAAAATACCAAACCCGAAATCAAGAAATGGCTGGGACAACAACCCGCCAATACCGCTATCTGCGTCGAAGCAACGAATACCTACCATCTCGACCTGGTGGAGATGGCTTATGAAAAAGGCTTTGAAGTCTACGTGGTCGATGGCTTCCAGCTCAGTAACTATCGAAAGAGCGTCGGTGGTCGGGTGAAGACGGACGCCTCTGACGCTTATCTACTCTCTCGCTATCTTTCCCGCGAAGGCAGTGGACTACGTCCTTGGAGCCCACCTCCAGCCGTCTACGGCAAGCTCCAGAGCCTTCTGCGTCGCCGCGCCTCGCTGGTCTCGGCACGCACCGCCTTGACGCAAAGCTGGTCCAATGAGAGAAGCCTTGAGACCGTGTTCAAATCCTTTGCCAAGAGCATGGAGAAACTCGATGTACTGCTTCAGAAAAAGCTCAAGGAGTTGGTACGCGAAGCAGGATTAAGCGAGCAGGTCGCCCGTTGCCAAAAGATAGAAGGCATCGGATTTTTGACCGCTGTGGGGTTGGTGACAGCGTTTATCCGGGGGGATTTCAAGAATGGTGATTCATTCATCGCTTTCTTGGGCATGGACTTGCAAATCTCTGACTCCGGGCAAAAAACTGGCCGTCGGCGGCTCACCAAACGGGGTTGTTCTGAGATACGACGCCTTTTGCACAATGCGGCCATGTCAGCTAGTCGATCAGCGGTCTGGAAAGACGTTTATGCACACCATAGGGGCAAGGGTAAGGCCACTACTGAGGCCCTGGTGATCTTGGCCAGAAAGCTCGCCAGAGTCGCATTCGCCCTACTGAAGAGCCAGGGCGAATACGTCACCAGAACAGCTAAAAATGCTTGCCCACAACCATAGAATCTCCCACAGGGACAGCATGAGGCCCAAGCCAGCGCGATACCTGTGGGAGCCGGCTTGCCGGCGATAGGGCCGGGACAGACAACCGGGGCCGATGTCCTTTATGATGCCCGCCATGATCAGAGACCCCTTCGAACGACTCGGCCTGGACCGCGAGGTCCTCACCGTCAGCCAGCTCAACGGCCGCGCGCGCGTGCTGCTCGAGGATGTGTTCCGCAGTGTCTGGGTGGAAGGCGAGATTTCCAACCTCGCCCGCCCGGCCTCCGGGCACATGTATTTCACCCTCAAGGACAGCGGCGCCCAGGTGCGCTGCGCACTGTTCCGGCAGAATGCCGCGCGTGTGCGCCAGGCCCTGCGCGACGGCCTGGCCGTGCGCGTGCGTGGCAAGGTCTCGCTGTTCGAGGGGCGTGGCGACTACCAGCTGATCCTCGACACCGTCGAGCCGGCCGGCGATGGCGCCTTGCGCCTGGCCTTCGAGGCGCTGAAAGAAAAGCTCGGCGCCGAGGGCCTGTTCAGTGCCGAACGCAAGAAGCCGCTGCCGGCCCACCCGCAACGCATCGGCATCGTCACCTCGCCCACAGGCGCGGTGATCCGCGACATCATCAGCGTGTTCCGCCGCCGCGCGCCACAGGTCGAACTGAACCTGATTCCCACCGCCGTTCAGGGGCGCGAGGCCATCGGCCAGATCGTCCGTGCCCTGCGCCTGGCCGACAGCCAAGGCTACGACGCCTTGATCCTGGCCCGCGGCGGTGGTTCGCTGGAAGACCTCTGGTGCTTCAACGAAGAAGATGTGGCCCGCGCCGTGGCTGCCTGCGTGACGCCCATCGTCAGTGCCGTGGGCCATGAGACCGACGTATCGATCAGCGACTTCGTCGCCGATGTGCGCGCGCCGACGCCCTCGGCCGCCGCCGAGCTGCTGGCGCCTGACAGCAGCGGCCTGCAGCAACGCCTCGACAGCCTGCAGCGGCGCCTGCTGCTGCGCATGAAGAACCGCCTGGCCCACGACCACCTGCGCCTGGACGGCCTGGCCCGGCGCCTGCGCCACCCCGGCGAGCGCCTGCGCCAGCAGGCCCAGCGCCTGGACGACCTGGACATGCGCCTGCGTCGCGCCTTCATGCTCACCCTGAACCAGCGCCACGAACGCCTGGGCCGCCTCGACACGCGCCTGGCTGCCCAACATCCAGGCCGGGCGCTGAAGCTGCTCGGCCAGCGCCTGGACGCCCTCGCCGAACGCCTGCCGCGGGCCATGCGCGAGGTGCTCAAGGACCGCCGCCAACGCTTCCAGGCCCAGCTGCAGACCTTGCAGGTGGTCAGCCCCCTGGCCACCCTCGCGCGCGGTTACAGCATCCTGCTCGACGAGCGCGGCCAGGCCATCCGCAGCGCCGCCCAGACCCACAACGGCCAACGCCTGACCGCACGCCTGAACGAAGGCGAGCTCAAGGTGAGGGTCGAGGACAACCACCAGACCCCGGTCACCCTTTCGCTACTGGACTGATACATGCCCCGCCTGCTCGCGCCCCTGCTCGCTCTTTCCCTGCTGCTGCTCGGCCCCCATGCCCAAGCCAGCTACATCACCCGCCAGCTGAACAAGCCGGTACCCGGCGGCGTGGCAGTGGTCGACCTTGGCCCCGCCGCCACCGCGCCCAGCGCACGTTTCGACGGCAAGCCGGTGTTGGTGGTTCAGGAACAGGGCAACTGGCTGGCCATTGTCGGCATTCCGCTGACCCAGAAACCCGGCACGGCCGTTGTCACCCAAGGCTCGCGCACCCTGCCCTTCACCGTTGGCAGCAAGAAGTACCCCGAGCAGCACATCACCTTGAAGAACAAGCGCCAAGTCAACCCCAACCCTGCCGACCTCAAGCGCATCGACCGGGAACTGGCCGAACAGATCAAGGCCTATCGCAGCTTCAGCCCCACCCTGCCGAGCAACCTGATCCTCGACAAGCCGGTCACCGGCCCTTTGTCGAGCAAGTTCGGCGTGCGCCGCTTCTTCAACGGCGAGGAACGCAACCCCCACGCCGGCCTGGACTTCGCCGTGCCGGCCGGCACGCCGATCAAGACCCCAGCCAACGGCAAGGTGATCCTGGTGGGCGACTACTTCTTCAATGGCCGCACCGTGTTCGTCGACCACGGCCAGGGGTTCATCAGCATGTTCTGCCATATGTCGAAGATCGACGTGAAGCCGGGGCGGGTACTGCGCCGCGGCGAGGTGGTCGGCCGCGTGGGCGCCACCGGGCGGGCAACCGGGCCGCACATGCACTGGAACGTCAGCCTCAACGACGCACGGGTCGACCCGGCGATCTTCATCGGCGCCTTCCAGCCCTGAATACAGCCCAGGCTCCGCTTGCTTCGTGGGAGCTGGCGACAGCCTGCGATGGGCCGCAAAGCGGCCCCTTGAGTCTGGAGGGGCTCCAGCGTTTGAGGGCTTGGGGCTGCTTTGCAGCCCATCGCAGGCTGTCGCCAGCTCCCACCGAGATTGCGCCGCTCTCAAGACTAGCGAAATCCCTGTGTGAGCGGGCTTGTCCCGCGATCAAGAGCGAAGCCCTTGCCAGGCGACGGTGATATCGGGCCCGGCCTAATCGCGGGACAAGCCCGCTTGTATGGTGATACTTGAAGGGGTGGTGGGACGAAAAAGCCGATTCTGACTGTTAGCCGCAGTACAGACCGTGGGAGACATCGCCCCACCCCTTCACCAAAGCGCCGATAAAGAATGCATCGTTTGCAAGCGACGATAGAAGCAAGCCAGCGCCTCTTGGTGAAAACCCCTCCAAGCAGAAAAACCATACGTGGGAGTGTGGCCAATGGCAATGCAGGTAAGCCAATTCATCATTGGTGTGGATGTGGCCAAAGTCGAATTGGTTGTCCATTTCGAAGACCGTGATGAACAGTCCTCGCTGAAAAATACCAAACCCGAAATCAAGAAATGGCTGGGACAACAACCCGCCAATACCGCTATCTGCGTCGAAGCAACGAATACCTACCATCTCGACCTGGTGGAGATGGCTTATGAAAAAGGCTTTGAAGTCTACGTGGTCGATGGCTTCCAGCTCAGTAACTATCGAAAGAGCGTCGGTGGTCGGGTGAAGACGGACGCCTCTGACGCTTATCTACTCTCTCGCTATCTTTCCCGCGAAGGCAGTGGACTACGTCCTTGGAGCCCACCTCCAGCCGTCTACGGCAAGCTCCAGAGCCTTCTGCGTCGCCGCGCCTCGCTGGTCTCGGCACGCACCGCCTTGACGCAAAGCTGGTCCAATGAGAGAAGCCTTGAGACCGTGTTCAAATCCTTTGCCAAGAGCATGGAGAAACTCGATGTACTGCTTCAGAAAAAGCTCAAGGAGTTGGTACGCGAAGCAGGATTAAGCGAGCAGGTCGCCCGTTGCCAAAAGATAGAAGGCATCGGATTTTTGACCGCTGTGGGGTTGGTGACAGCGTTTATCCGGGGGGGATTTCAAGAATGGTGATTCATTCATCGCTTTCTTGGGCATGGACTTGCAAATCTCTGACTCCGGGCAAAAAACTGGCCGTCGGCGGCTCACCAAACGGGGTTGTTCTGAGATACGACGCCTTTTGCACAATGCGGCCATGTCAGCTAGTCGATCAGCGGTCTGGAAAGACGTTTATGCACACCATAGGGGCAAGGGTAAGGCCACTACTGAGGCCCTGGTGATCTTGGCCAGAAAGCTCGCCAGAGTCGCATTCGCCCTACTGAAGAGCCAGGGCGAATACGTCACCAGAACAGCTAAAAATGCTTGCCCACAACCATAGAATCTCCCACAGGGTGCCGCAAATCAAATGGTCATGCGTGTTCTATGGGAGCGGCGGTCCGACTTGCCCCGCGATTCAGGCGGCCCAACGAACGCCGTTAGCGCGCCTTTGCAAAGACCGCGCAAGCAACGCCGGACTTTCCAGAAAAGCGAGCGATAAAATCTCGAAACGATGAGTTTTTTGAGCATTTCTATCAATTTTTCATGAAGGCTTGCCATCCCTCACCCCACTGGTTAGGGTTGAGGCATGAAAACCTCCAACACCCTCATTCTGCTCCGCCAACACCGCAGCCTCTGCCTGGTCAGTGCACGACTACCAGGGTGAATCGCGTCGCCTCGCCTTTTCATCTCGTTACGTTCGGCAGGCCCGATCACGGCCGCACACTAAAGGATTGCTTCCATGACCATGCTCAAAGACCCTTCGAAGAAATACCGCGCGTTCCCGACCATCGACCTGCCTGACCGCACCTGGCCGTCGAAGACCATCACCCAGGCGCCGATCTGGTGCAGTTCCGACCTGCGTGATGGCAACCAGTCGCTGATCGAGCCAATGGACTCGGAGAAGAAGCTGCGTTTCTGGAAGACCCTGGTGCAGGTGGGCGTGAAGGAAATCGAGGCCGCATTCCCGTCCGCCTCGCAGACCGACTTCGACTTCGTACGCACCTTGATCGAAGATGGCCACATCCCGGACGACACCACCATCCAGGTGCTCACCCAGGCCCGTGAAGACCTCATTGCCCGTACCTTCGAGTCCCTGCGCGGGGCCAAGAAGGCCATCGTGCACCTGTACAACGCTACCTGCCCGTCGTTCCGCCGCATCGTCTTCAACCAGGACAAGCAAGGCGTGAAGGACATCGCGGTCAACGCGGCCAAGCTGTTCGTCAAGTACGCCGCCCAGCAGCCAGACACCCAGTGGACCTTCCAGTACTCGCCGGAAACCTTCAGCGCCACCGAGATGGAATTCGCCAAGGAAGTCTGCGACGCCGTGATCGAGGTATGGAACCCGACGCCTGAGCACAAGATCATCCTCAACCTGCCGGCCACCGTCGAAGTGTCGACGCCGAACGTCTACGCCGACCAGATCGAGTGGTTCTGCCGCAACGTCAACCGCCGCGACAGCGTGATCATCAGCCTGCACACCCACAACGACCGTGGCACCGGCATCGCCGCCACCGAGCTGGGCCTGATGGCCGGCGCCGACCGCGCCGAAGGCTGTCTGTTCGGCAACGGCGAGCGCACCGGCAACGTCGACCTGGTGACCTTGGCGCTGAACCTCTACACCCAGGGCATCGACCCACAACTGGACTTCTCCGACATCGACGGCGTGCGCAAGGTGGTCGAGGAATGCAACCAACTGCCGGTACACCCGCGCCACCCGTACGTTGGTGACCTGGTCCATACCGCGTTCTCCGGCTCGCACCAGGACGCCATCCGCAAGGGCTTCGCCAAGCAGAAGGACGGCGAGCTGTGGGAAGTGCCGTACCTGCCGATCGACCCGGCCGACATCGGCCGCAGCTACGAGGCGGTGATCCGCGTCAACAGCCAGTCGGGCAAGGGCGGCATCACCTACCTGCTCGAGCAGGAATACGGCATCAGCCTGCCACGCCGCATGCAGATCGAGTTCAGCCAAGTGGTACAGGGCGAGACCGACCGTCTGGGCCTGGAAATGACCGCCCAGCAGATCTACAGCCTGTTGCACAAGGAATACCTCCAGGCCAACACGCCGTATGCGCTGGTCAGCCATCGCCTGCAGGAAGAAAACGGCCACAGCGCCGTGGAAGTGGAGGTCGCCGGTGAAGGCGAAACCACCCTGCACTGGCGCGGCAAGGGCAACGGTGCGCTGGAGGCACTGGTCGCCGGCCTGCCGATCGCGGTCGAGATCATGGACTACAACGAGCATGCCATCGGCGCCGGTACCAACGCCAAGGCCGCGGCCTACATCGAACTGCGCGTGGCCGGTGGCCGCCCGGTACACGGCGTGGGCATCGATGAAAACATCACCACCGCCAGCTTCAAGGCGCTGTTCAGCGCTCTGAACCGCTCGCTGAGCCAGCAGGCTGCCAAGGCGGCGTAAGCTGTCACGCAGTGATCAAGGCCCGCATCGTTCGATGCGGGCTTTTTTATTGGCCGGTACAGGCACTGCAAGAATTCCAGGCAAAAAAAAGGGGCGCCGACCAAGCGCCCCACAAGCCGTAAAGCACACAACAAAATCAGTTGGCGTCCAACAGCGCCATTGCCTCCGCACTGCACGCTTCGATCCGCGCCCAATCGCCGTTCTTCACCCAGCTGCTGTCGAGCATCCAGGTGCCGCCTACGCACATCACGTTCGGCAGGGCCATGTAATTGCGTACATTGGCCGGGTTGACACCACCGGTGGGGCAGAAACGGATATCGCCGAACGGGCCGCCAAAGGCCTTGATCGCCGCCACGCCGCCGCTGATCTCCGCGGGGAACAACTTGAAGCGACGGTAGCCCAAGGCATAGCCCATCATGATTTCCGAGGGTGTGCTGATGCCCGGCAGCAGCGGGATATCGCTTTGCACGCCGGCCTCGAGGATGTCCGGAGTGATGCCCGGGGTGACGACGAACTGTGCACCGGCCGCCTCCACCGCAGCGAACATCTCGCGGTCGAGCACCGTGCCGGCACCGACGCACAGCTCCGGGCGCTGCTCACGCAGCACACGGATTGCCTTGAGGCCATGCTTGGAGCGCAAGGTCACTTCCAGGGTGCGGATGCCGCCGGCGGCCAGGGCGTCGGCCAGAGGCAGGATGTCCTCCTCACGGGCGATGGTGATCACCGGCAGGATGCGCGCCTGTTCGCAGATCGCGTCGATCCTCGCGGCTTTTTCAGCCATCGAGAGCAAAGGCTGTGGTCGTTCAAGGGTGGTCATGACAGTGGGTCCTTGGCTCATGGGCACCAGTAGATGTCCAGGGGGTCGTGAAGAAAGGCGCGAATCGGCATTTCAGTAAGGTTTTCGCCCGCCGAGGCGGCGCGCAGGGTAGCGAGTTTGCCCTGGCCCTGCACCGCCAGCGCGGTGAAGGTGGCCTTGGCCAGCAAGGCGCGGGTCATGCTCAGGCGCTGGCGCGGCACGCTCGGGGCCAGCATGGGCAGGCAGCGACGCTCGCTGGCCAGGTCCAGGCCGTCGTGCAGGTTGGGGCTGGCCGGGAACAGCGAGGCCGTATGGCCATCGTCGCCCATGCCCAGGACCAGCACATCGATCGGGGGGAGCTCGGCCAGTGCCTGGTCGGCCTGCCCAGCTGCGGCCTCCAGGTTTTCCGCATTGCGGTACAGCCCGATGAAGCGGGCCTTGGCCGCTGCGCCCTTGAACAGGTGACGCCTGAGCAGGCCGGCATTGCTGTCGGCATGCTCGACCGGTACCCAGCGCTCGTCGGCCAGGCTGACCGTGACGTTTGCCCAATCCAGCGCCTCGGTGGCCAGCTTCTCGAGAAACGGTACCGGGCTACGCCCGCCCGACAGCACCACACAGGCCTGGCCCTTGCTGGCGATGGCCTGACGCAGCCGCTCGGCCACGTCCCGGGCCAGCGAGGCCGCCAATGTATTGGAGTCCGCCAGCTGATGCACCTTCACGGTCGCCGGCAATTGCAGGTCAGATATCGCCATACCAAGCCCTCCCATCGCGAGTGATCAGGGCGATCGAACTCATCGGCCCCCAGGAACCGGCCGCGTAGGGCTTGGGGGCGTCCCCGGCGTTCTTCCAGCCGGCGATCAGTTGGTCGCACCATGTCCAGGCGTATTCGATTTCGTCTTTGCGCACGAACAGGTTCTGGTTGCCGCGCATCACTTCCAGCAACAGACGCTCGTAGGCATCCGGAATGCGTGCGCTGCGCCAGGTGTCGGAAAAATTCAGCTGCAAGGGCCCGCTGCGCAATTGCATGCCCTTGTCCAGGCCTTGCTCCTTGGTCATCACCCGCAAGGAAATACCTTCGTCCGGCTGCAGGCGGATGATCAGCTTGTTACCGATCTGCAAACGCTGTTCAGGGGCGAAGATGTAGTGCGGCGTCTCCTTGAAGTGGATGACGATCTGCGACAGCTTCTGCGGCATGCGCTTGCCGGTACGCAGGTAGAACGGCACGCCGGACCAGCGCCAGTTGCGGATGTCGGCGCGCAGGGCGACGAAGGTCTCGGTGTCGCTCTGGGCGTTGGCGTTGTCTTCTTCCAGGTAGCCCGGCACCGGCTTGCCGTCGCTGTAGCCGGCGATGTACTGGCCTCGCACCACACGGGTGGCCAGCGCTTCGCCAGTGATCGGCGCCAGCGCCTTGAGCACCTTGACCTTCTCGTCGCGGATGCTGTCGGCGGACAGGTCGCTGGGCGGGTCCATGGCGATCAGGCACAGCAGCTGCAACAGGTGGTTCTGGATCATGTCGCGCAGTTGCCCGGCCTTGTCGAAGTAACCCCAGCGGCCTTCGATGCCGACCTTCTCGGCCACGGTGATTTCCACGTGGGAGATGGAGTTCTGGTTCCACTGGGTTTCGAACAGGCTGTTGGCAAAACGCAGGGCGATCAGGTTCTGTACCGTCTCCTTGCCCAGGTAATGGTCGATGCGGTAGACGCGGTTCTCGGGGAAGAAACGCGCCACGGCATCGTTGACCCGGCGCGAGGACTCCAGATCATGGCCGATGGGCTTTTCCAGCACCACGCGGGTGCGTTCGGCAAGGCCGGCCTTGTCCAGGTTTTCGCAGATCGCGCCATACACGGCCGCAGGCGTTGCGAAATAGGCGATCAGCGGCAGGTCCGCCGCCACCTGCCCGGCCAGGTCCTGGTAGCCCTCGGCCTGGAGGAAGTCCAGACGCAGGTAGCTCAGCCGGCCAAGGAAGCGCCCCAGTACGCCGGGCTCGATATCGCTATCGGGCACGAAGCGGCGCAGGTGGGCCTCGATGGTGGCCAGGTGTTGCTGACCCTCGCCCGCTTCGCGAGCCAATGCCAGCAGGCGGGAATCGGGGTGCAGCAAGCCCGCCCGGTCGAGCTGGTAGAGCGCGGGAAACAGCTTGCGCAATGCCAGGTCGCCCAAGGCGCCAAACAGGGCAAAGGTGCAAGGTTCTACACTGATCGCAGCCATGATGTTGGTTCTTTCCTAAAGTTGACCTAGGAATATCGCTTTCAAACGCAGTTTTCAAGGGCTAATGTAGTAAAAACTACAACATTACCGACAAATACCACAGACAAGTGGTGCGACACTGGCACCGACAGTACGATAGACACCGTGCAAACGGCCCGCTGCTCCATCAGCCGGCTGTCTTCCCGACCCAAGGACATACCATGGACCGCGTGCGAAACCTCCTGGAACAGATCCAGGGACGCCTCGACGAGCTGAACAAGGCCGAACGCAAAGTCGCCGAAGTCATCCTGCTCAACCCGCAACAAGCCACCCGCTTCAGCATCGCCGCCCTGGCCCAGGCCGCCAAGGTCAGCGAGCCGACGGTCAACCGCTTCTGTCGCTCCTTCGGCGTCAGCGGCTATCCCGAGCTCAAGCTGCAGCTGGCCCAGAGCCTGGCCAGCGGCGCCGCCTACGTCAGCCGCGCGGTGGAGCCCGACGACGACCCGGCCGCCTACACCCAGAAGATCTTCGGCAGCGCCATCGCCTCGCTGGACAGCGCCTGCCAGCAGCTCGACCCGCAACAGGTCAGCCGTGCCGTGGACATGATGATCCAGGCCCGGCAGATCCACTTCTTCGGCCTGGGCGCCTCGGCCCCGGTGGCCCTCGACGCCCAACACAAGTTCTTCCGCTTCAACCTGGCCGTGTCGGCCCACGCCGACGTGCTGATGCAACGTATGCTGGCCTCGGTGGCCCATACGGGCGATCTGTTCGTGATCATTTCCTACACCGGGCGCACCCGCGAACTGGTCGAGGTAGCCCGCGTCGCACGCGAGAACGGCGCCTCGGTGCTCGGCCTGACCGCCGCCGGCTCGCCCCTGGCCAAGGCCTGCAGCTTGAGCCTGCACATCCCGCTGCCCGAAGACACCGACATCTACATGCCGATGACCTCGCGGATCATCCAGCTCACCGTGCTCGACGTGCTGGCCACCGGCATGACCTTGCGCCGGGGCGTGGACTTCCAGCCACACCTGCGCAAGATCAAGGAAAGCCTCAACGCCAGCCGCTACCCCGTCGAGGACGACGAACTCAGCTGAGCCGATGCGCCTGCAGGCTCAGGTGGGCCTGCTGCCCGGGCGCCAGGCTCAGCCCCTCACCACTGCCGCTGGCCGCTTCGACACAGACGAAACGCTGGCACTCGCGCCCGCTGACACCCACCAACGGCCGACGTCCCGGGTGCCAGACCACGGTATCGTCGCTGTCACCGGTATCGATGCACAGCTCACGCTGCCAGGCCGGGTCCTGCAATTGCACTCGAGGCGTGCCCGGGTAGACCTTCTGGCACCCACCCTTGAGCTTCAGCGCGCCATCCTCGCGGCAGGCCTGGCGATTCAAGCGGTCATAACCTTCGATATCCTCGAGCCCGGATAGCGCTATCTGCGCAACGTCGCTGATACGCCAATAGGCCAGCAGCGCGTGGCTCAGCTGGCACGGCTCGCTGTCCTGGTGCTCGGTGGTCAGGCTCAGCTCCATGCGCTGGCCCAACCGGGCATGCAGGTCGACCTGCCAATCGCACAGCTGCAGGCGCCACGTGAGGGTCACGCCCTCTTCGTCCTCATGGCTGTCCATGAGCTTCCAGTCGAGCAACCGCGCCCAGCCATGGGCCGGCCACAGGTCTTCGCTCGGGTGACGCCCATACCAAGGCCAGCACACCGGCACACCACCCCGAATGGCCCCCACCTGCGGCCATTGCTCGGCGCACCACAACCAGGGCCGCTCACCCGTTGGCTGGAAGTGCAGGAGCTGCGCGCCCTGGCGGCTGAAAACCGCCTGGCAGCGGGGGTGGTCGATGATCAGTACATCGCGCTGCTGGTAACGCTCCCACTCGAACGTCGGCCGAGGCCTCTGCGCGCAAAAGAAGCGATGTAGCGGATGTTCGGGCATGGTTCCAAGCTCTTGTTGTTTGAGATAGCGCTATCTCGGCTCAGGCCTCGTTTCCACTGCGGACCAGTGGAAACGAGGAAGCCGGGAATGGATGGCGTAAATTTACAACAATTTTTCTCAGAATGACGACTGAATCTTCAAGCCTGCGACCAGCGCGTTATCCACATCGTCCACGCCGCCCGGGCTCTTGATGTATTGCAAGTTGGGCCGCACGGTCAGCCAGTTGGTGACGTGGAAGCCGTAGTAGAGCTCGGCGTTGTACTCGGTGCGCTGCAGCGGCACGAAGCCTGGGTTGTCGTAGTCGTCGATGCCACTGGCTGCGTTGAGCTGCTCGGCACGCTTCTTCACGTCGTCGTTGACGTGGATGCGGGCGATGCCCAAGCCGATGTCATCCTTGGGCCGGGCGTCGAAGGGCCCCTTGTAGACCATGCCGACCTGCTGGTAGTTGTCGATGACGTTGGTGGCCTTGTCATGCACCGTGAAGTTGGCGAACAGGCTCAGCCCCCGATTGACGTCGCCGCCGTGGGCGGTCACCTGCTGTTGGGCCACCACCCACCAGCCATGCTTGCTGGAGTGGGACTTGAAGTCGTTGCCGGTGATGCCCTGGGGCTGGCCGTCGACGTCCTCGTAGACATCGTCGGCATTGGCGGTGCTGTAGTAGTAGCCCAGGCGGTACTCGCCCGGCAGGCCGTTGACCTTGGGCGACCAGACCATCTCCACCGGCAGGATGGCGCCCTTGGTGCCACTGCCGCTGAGCTTGAAGCCATTGCCGGTCTCCAGGTTCGAGGGGTTCTGTTCGAAGGCGCCCACCTGCACGAAGAATTCCGGGTTGATGTTGTACTTGACCCGCAGCGCCCACTGACTGACCGGCCAGTTGTACCAGATGCCGCCCACCCAGTTGCCCACCTGGGAGCCGCAGAACGCCAGGTTCTGGAAGTCGCAGGGGAAGCTGTTGAAGTCCTCGCCTTCGCCGAAGCGGCCGAATTTCACATCCAGGGCGCCGTCGAAGTATTTCTGCTTGATCCACATCTGGGTCAGGCGCCAGGTCTGGCCACGGCCCCAGACCTCCTGCACCGAGCTGAGATGGCCGGCCCGCGGGTCACCGATGCGGTCGTTGGACAGGTTGCGACCGCTGCGCTCGGTGATCGCCAGCTTGAACTCGGCGTCATGCCAGCCAAGGATCTTCTGCAAGTCCAGGTGCGCGCCGAGGGCGAACTGGTCGCTGTAGCGAGCCGTCTTGTCGTCGTTGTAGCCACCGTGCAGGTTGCCGGCCGCTTCGCCGACATAGTCAAGGGTGAAGTCGTAACCTTTTTCCAGCAGTTCGGTGCGAACACCGCCCCAGTCGCCGGTCATCCATTTGGAGTCCGCCGAAAAGGCCTCGGCCGCCTGTGCCCCATTGCTGCCAACGATGGCCAGCATGGCCAGCGACCCCAGTGCCCTGATGCGTATGCGATGATCCATCCCTTGTTCCTCACTGTTCTTGTTATTGATGGTGTAGACGATTCAGCGCCCTTTGAAACGGGCGACGTTACCGGTGGCCTGGCACACCGGCCCGACACGCCCCAGGCGCTCGCCGCTTTGTGCGTCGAACAGCAGCACCCGCGCCGGGTCGAACTGCAGGTTCAGGGTGTCACCGACCCGGCAGGCGACATCCGGCGCCAGCCGGCAGCAGACCTTGACCTGATTGAGGGTGACGAAAACCAGCAGGTCCGGCCCAGTGGGCTCGGTCACCTGTATCTGGGCGCGGATGCCAGGCAAGCCGGTGCCCTCCCCCACGCCGATCTGTTCCGGGCGTATGCCCAGGACCACATCGCGCCCTTCCCATTCGCCCTCCATTCGCCCCAATGGCAGCTCGCAACGCGCCTGGCCGCTGTCGAGCAGCGCCAACAGGCGCCCTTCTTGTTTCGTCAGGCGAGCGGGGATGAAGTTCATCGGTGGTGAGCCGATGAAGCTGGCGACGAACTGGTTGGCCGGATCGTTGTAGATCTGTTGGGGCGTACCGAACTGCTGGATCACGCCATCCTTCATCACCGCGACCTTGTCGCCCAGGGTCATGGCCTCGATCTGGTCGTGGGTGACGTACACGGTGGTGGTCTTCAGGCGCTGGTGCATCAGCTTGATTTCGGTGCGCATCTCCACCCGCAGCTTGGCGTCCAGGTTCGACAGCGGTTCATCGAACAGGTAGATCTTCGGCCGCCGCGCCAGGGCACGGCCCATGGCCACCCGCTGCTGCTGGCCGCCAGAGAGCTGCCCGGGCTTACGGCCGAGCAGGTGTTCGATCTGCAGCAGCTTGGCGACCCGCGCCACCTCTTCGTCGATGGCTGCCTGGGGCATCTTGCGGATCTTCAGGCCGAAGGCGATGTTGTCGCGCACGTTCATGGTCGGGTACAGCGCATAGGACTGGAACACCATGGCGATGTCCCGGTCCTTGGGGCTCATGGCGCTGATATCGGTGCCGTCGACCAGGATCTGCCCACCACTGATGTCCTCGAGCCCGGCGATGCAGTTCATCAGGGTCGACTTGCCGCAGCCGGAAGGCCCCACTAGGATCAGGAACTCACCCGACTCGATACCCAGGTCGATGGCCTTGAGGGTATCGGCCAAGCCACTGCCGTAGCGCTTGTTGACGTTGCGAAGTTCAAGCCGTGCCATGTGTCACCCCTTGACCGCGCCGGCGGTCAGGCCGCGCAGGAAATATTTGCCGGCCAGCACATAGACCAGCAGGGTCGGAAGCCCCGCGATCATCGCCGCCGCCATGTCGACGTTGTATTCCTTGACCCCGGTGCTGGTGTTGACCAGGTTGTTCAGGGCCACCGTGATGGGCTGGGCGTCGCCGCTGGCGAACACCACGCCGAAGAGGAAGTCGTTCCAGATCTGGGTGAACTGCCAGATCAGGCAGACCATGATGATCGGCACCGACATCGGCAGCAGGATGCGCCCGAAGATCGTGAAGAACCCCGCCCCATCCAGCCGCGCCGCCTGCACCAGGGCCTCGGGCACGCTGCAGTAGTAGTTGCGAAAGAACAGCGTGGTGAAGGCCAGGCCATAGACGATATGCATCAGCACCAGGCCCGTGGTGGTACTGGCCAGGCCCAGCTTGCCCAGGGTGAACGAGGCCGGCAGCAGGACAGTCTGGAACGGCAGGAAGCAACCGAACAGCAACAGGCCGAAGAACAGCTGCGAACCCCTAAAGCGCCACATCGACAGCACATAGCCGTTGAGCGCACCGATCAGCGTGGACAACACCACCGCCGGCACGGTGATCTTCACCGAGTTCCAGAAGTAGCCGCCAACGGTGTCCCAGGCCTTGATCCAGCCGATGCCGGTGACCACCTCCGGCCAGCTGAGCAGGTTGCCGGCACGAATATCCTCGGGTGTCTTGAAGCTGGTGAGCAGCATCACCACCAGCGGGATCAGGTACAGCGCGCAGGCGGCCAGCAAGGTGGCATGGATGGCCAGGCGGCTGGGGGCGAACCAACGTGGGCTAGTCATGGCGCTTGTTCCTCAGTTCCGAATACAGGTAGGGCACCAGGATCGCCAGGATGGCGCCGAGCATGAGGATCGCGCTGGCCGACCCCATGCCCATCTGCCCACGGCTGAAGGTGAAGTTGTACATGAACATCGCCGGCAAGTCGGAGGCATAGCCAGGGCCACCTGCGGTCATGGCGGCGACCAGGTCGAAACTCTTGATGGCGATGTGAGCGAGGATCATCAGGGCGCTGAAGAACACCGGCCGCAGGCTGGGCAGCACGATGCGCAGGTAGATCCTCGGCAGGCTGGCGCCGTCGACCTGGGCCGCCCGCACGATGGACGAGTCGACCCCGCGCAGCCCCGCCAGGAACAGCGCCATGACGAACCCGGAGGCCTGCCATACCGCGGCGATCACCAGGCAGTACACCACCCGCTCGGGGTCCACCAGCCAGTCGAAGCGAAAGCCTTCCCAACCCCAGTCGCGCAGCAGCTTGTCCAGGCCCAGGCCGGGGTTGAGCAGCCATTTCCAGGCTGTGCCGGTAACGATCATCGACAGCGCCATCGGGTAGAGGTAGATGGTGCGGATGACCCCTTCGCGGCGGATGCGCTGGTCCAGCAACACCGCCAGCAAGACACCGACCACCAGGCTGATGGCGATGAACAGCCCGCCGAATACCAGCAGGTTCTTGCTGGCGACCCACCAGCGGTCGTTGGCCAGCAGCTTGAGGTACTGGGTAAGCCCGGCCCACTTGTAGTTGGGCATGAAGCTGGAGTGGGTGAAGGACAGCACGAAGGTCCAGAGGATGTAGCCGTAGAAGCCCACCAGGACGATCAGCATGCTCGGCGCCAGCACCAGTTTCGGGAGCCAGCGTTGCAGGGCGTCCAGGGGGGAGGCCCGCAGGGTTGCGGTTGCTGTGTTCATGAGTGATACCGAGTCAATGGCGGCGCTGCGCACCGCATCGCGGGGCAAGCCCGCTCCCACAAAGTGAGCGCTGCCCACAGGTCATGCGGCACCTGTGGGCGCAGGCCCGTTACTGGGCCGCCTTGATCGCCGCGCCCAACTGCTTGGCCGCCCTGGCCGGGTCGGCCTTGGGGTCGTTGAGGAAGTTGGTGACCACGTCGAAGATGGCCCCCTGCACCGCCAGCGACGAGGCCATGTTGTGCGCCATGCTCGGCTGCAGGCCATCACCCTGCTCGGCTTGCTGGAAGTCCTTCTGCGACTGCTGGGTGCAGGCATCGAACTGGCTCATGTCCATGCCCTGGCGCACCGGCAGCGAGCCCTTGGCCTGGTTGAAGGCAGTCTGGAAGGTCGGCTCCAGAGCGACCTTGGCCAGGTCGTTCTGGGCCTTGATGTCGTTTTCATCCTTGAGCTTGAACATCGCCAGGGAGTCGATGTTGTAGGTGAAGCTGCCCTGTGTGCCGGGGAACGGCACGCATTGGTAGTCCTTGCCGGCCACCTTGTGCGCGGCGGTCCATTCGCTCTTGGCCCAGTCGCCCATGATCTGCATACCGGCCTTGCCGTTGATGACCTCGGCGGCAGCGATGTTCCAGTCCCGACCGGCACGGTTGGCGTCCATGTAGGTGCCCAGGCGTTGCAGAGCCTTGAAGGCCTCGACCATCTGGGCGCCGGCCAGGGTGTCCTGGTCCAGCTCGACGAAGGCCTTGTGGTAACCCTGCGGCCCCAGGATCGCCAGTACCAGGTTCTCGAACACGGTGCTGTCCTGCCAGGGCTGGCCACCATGGGCCAAGGGCTGGAAGCCTGCCGCCTTGAGCGTGTCGGCAGCGGCGAACAGTTCGTCCAGGGTGGTGGGCACCTTGGCCCCGGCCTTCTCGAACACCTGCGGGTTGACCCACAGCCAGTTGACCCGGTGGATGTTCACCGGCACGGCTACGTAATGGTCGTCGTATTTCCAGATGGGGGCGAGCTTGGTCGGCAGCAGTTGGTCCCACTGGTTGGCCTTGGCCACGTCGTCGAGCTCGGTGAGCAGCCCCAAGGCGCCCCACTCCTGGATATCCGGGCCCTTGATCTGCGCGGCGGCGGGTGGGTTGCCGGCGACGGCGCGGCTCTTGAGTACGGTCATGGCCGCGGCACCGCCACCGCCGGCCACGGCGTTGTCCTTCCAGGTGAAGCCGTCCTTCTCGACTTGTTGCTTGAGGGTGTTCACGGCCGCGGCCTCGCCACCGGAGGTCCACCAGTGCAGGACTTCGACGGTGCCATTGTTGGCGGCGGAAACGGACAGTGGCATGAATGAGGCGAGGGAAACGACAGCGGCGAGACGAGTGATCGCATTCATCGTGGGGAACCTTTCTTGTTGTTATACATAGGCAAGTCATGGTGCTTGCGCTTGCATTGGAGTCTAACCAGACGCCCACGGCGAGCAGGTAACGAAGGGATGTACGAATGTCACTGACTGGTGACATTCGGCGGGTCACTCGGCGCTGCGCGGCAGGCTCAAGGTCACCCGCAAGCCACCCTGGCGCAGGTTCAGCAGGCTCACCTCGCCACCGTGGCTGTGGGCGATGTTGCGCGCGATGCCGAGCCCCAGGCCGTAGCCTTGCTGCTGCCCGGCCAAGCGGAAATGCGGCTCGAACACCTGCTCCAGACGCTGTTCGGGAACACCAGGCCCCTGGTCGTCCACCTGCAGGACAAAGCCGGTGGCGCTATCGAGAATACGCAGGTGCGCCCTTTCCCCATACTTGATGGCATTGTCGATCAGGTTGCCGATGCAGCGGCGCAGGGCCAGGGGTTTGCCCGGATACGGCGCCAGGGCACGGCCCTCGAGGGTGATGCGCCCATCACCCAGGTAGGGCTCGGCGAGGATTTCCAGCACCTGGTTGAGGTCGATGGGCTCGATGTTCTCGTGGATATCGGTGTCCTTCACACATTGCAGGGCCCCCTTGACCAGCAGCTCCAGCTCGTCGAGGTCACGGCTGAACTTAGCCTGCATCCGCTCGTCCTCTAGCAGCTCGACGCGCAGGCGCAGGCGTGTGATGGGCGTACGCAGATCATGGGACACGGCGCTGAACAGCTGCGCACGCTCGGTCAGGTAGCGGCTGATGCGCTCACGCATGCTGTTGAACGCCCGGCCTACCTCGGCCACTTCGCTGCCGCCACCCTCGACGACCGGTGCCACGTCGGCCCCCAGGGACATCTCCCGCGCAGCCCGGGCCAGGCGTTTGAGCGGACGGCTCTGCCAATGCACCAGCAAACCGATGAACAGCAGCAACAATGCGGTGGTCAGGGCGATGAAGCCGATCTGCTGGCGCGGCAACCGCTCGGCCTCCAGGCTGGTGTAGGGCTCAGGCAGCAACGAGGCGATGTACAGCCACTCGCCTTCGCCCAGGCGAATCTGCGTCACCAGCACCGGCGGGTTCAGCGGCTCCAGGGTCAACGAGTAGTGCGCCCAGGAGCGCGGCAGCTCGTCGAGTTTCAAGCCACTGTTGAAGATGCGCAGCTCCTGGGGGCTGACGAACTCCACCGAGATTTCCATCTGCTGGCCCAGACGCTCGTGCAGGACCTGCTCGAACACCTCGATCACTGCCCGCTTGCGCGGGGTGATCGGCAGCATCGGCATATCCAGGGGCTTGTCGTTGAGCGAGACGAAGAACCGCGTACCACCCATGCTGCGCAACTGGTCCAGCACCATAGGCCGATAGGCGACTGGCAATGAGCGGAAGTAGCTGACGCTGGCGCTCATCGAATGGGCCAGGCTACGGGCGCTGGCCTGCAGGCCCTGGAGCTGGCTGGCACGCAGCTGGGAGACCCAGATCAGGCTCGACAGCCCCTGGGCCAACAGCACCACCAGCAGCGTGAGGAGCAGCATGCGCCCCAGCAACGAGCGCGGCAGCAAGCGCCAGCGCCGCTCAGCAGGCCGGGCAGACATGGGCCGCCAGCAGGTAGCCGCTGCCACGCACGGTGCGTATCAGCCGAGGCGGTTTGTCGGTATCGCGCAACCGCTGGCGCAGACGGCTGACCGCCATGTCGACGATGCGGTCCAGCGGCATCGGCTCGCGCCCACGGGTGGCATTGCCGATGGTGTCGCGGTCGAGGATTTGCTGCGGGTGGTCGAGAAACAGCTTGAGCAAGGCGAAGTCGGCCCCGGAGAGGATCACCTCCTCGCCGTCGCGGTGGAACAGCCGATGGCTGATGGTATCCAGGCGCCAGTCATCGAACATCAGCACGGCCTGGCTGGGCGCCGCCTGGCCGAATTCGGCGCGGCGCAGCAAGGCCTTGATCCGCGCCTGCAGCTCGCGCGGGCTGAACGGTTTGCCCAGGTAGTCGTCGGCCCCCAGCTCCAGGCCAATGACCCGGTCGGCTTCGTCGGAGCTGGCGGTGAGCATGATGATCGGCACCCGCGCCAGGCGAGGATGCTGGCGCACCCAACGGCACAGGCTGAAACCGTCTTCGTCGGGCAGCATCACGTCGAGGATCACCAGGTCGCAGGGCTCGCGCTCCAGCGCCTGGCGAAAGCCCTGGCCATCGGCCTCGGCATGCACCTGGAAACCGGAGCGGCTCAGGTAGGTCTGCAACAGTTCGCGGATTTCCTGGTCGTCGTCGACCATCAGGATCGATTTGCCGGTGGAGCTCACGTTGGCCGTTCCTTTGCTATCGATAAGGGTTGCCTTGCAGCCCATCGCGGTCTGACCTGTCCCGCGATGAAGCCTACGCTTGGTTCAATGATCCAACGCCTGCTGCAGTGCCACCCCGGCTCCCAGCAACCCAGAAAACTCCGCTGTCACCAGCCACACCGGCACCCCGTCGAAATACCCGCTCATGCAGCCCTTGTCGGCGAAGCTCGCAGCAAAGCCGCTGCGCAGGAACAGCTCGGCAAAACGTGGAATCACGCCGCCGACAATATAGACGCCGCCTCGCGCGCCCAGGGTCAGGACATTGTTACCAGCGACTCGCCCGAGGAAGCGACAGAACTGCTCGACCACCGCCAAGGCCCGGGGCTCACCGCCCAGGGCGGCATCGGTGATCTGCGCCGGAGTCTTGTGTCTGGGTGTGTCGCCATCGAGCGCGCACATTGCCTGGTACAGGCGCACCAGGCCTCCGCCACTGAGCACCGTTTCAGCGCTGACATGGCCGATCTGCCCATGGATCTGCTGGTGGATCGCCGCCTCGCGTGCGTTGCCCACCGGCAAGTCGACATGCCCGCCCTCCCCCGGCAAGGCCAGCCAGTGCTGGTTGTCCAGGCGCAACAGGCTGCCCACGCCCAACCCGGTACCGGGGCCGATGACCAGGGCTGGCCGGGCTGGGTCGGCCGTACCTGCGCAGACCTGGCGGTATTCACCGTCCTGCAGGCGCGTCATGCCCAGGGCCATGGCGCTGAAATCGTTGATCAACAGCAGGCGCTCGACCTGCAGGGCCTGGCAAAAGGCGCTGCGGCTCAGGCGCCAGTGGTTGTTGGTGAAGCGGAACTCATCGCCGCTGACCGGCCCTGCCACCGCCAGGCACACCGCCGCCAGGCCGCCGCGCGGGATGCCTTGGCCGGCGAGATAGGACTCGATGGCCTGCTCGGGGTTGGTGTAGTCGGCGGTCGCCAGGACCTGCACCGCCTGCAGCTGGTTGTCATGCCACAGACCGAAGCGCGCATTGGTGCCTCCGATGTCGCCAACCAGCAAGGCCTTCATTTGAGCTGCTCCAATGCCGAGGTGAAGGCGCTGGCGCCCTGCTCGGCCGAGCTGAACGCCACGCGCATGAAGCCGAACAGCTCGCGCCCCATGCCCAGGTCGTTGCCCTGGGGAGCCGTGGGCAGGTCACGGGTTGCCAGCTCTTCGGCCGACACCATGACCTGCAGCGTGCCTTCGACGCCGTCGACCCGCACGATATCACCATCGCGCACCCGTGCCAGCGGGCCGCCGTCGTAGGCCTCCGGGCACACGTGGATCGCCGCCGGGATCTTGCCCGAAGCGCCGGACATCCGCCCGTCGGTCACCAGTGCGACCTTGTAGCCGCGGTCCTGCAGCACGCCGAGGAACGGGGTCAGCTTGTGCAGCTCGGGCATGCCGTTGCAACGCGGGCCCTGGAAGCGCACCACGGCGACGAAGTCACGCTCCAGTTCACCGGCCTTGAAGGCATCGGCCAACGATTGCTGGTCATGGAACACCCGCGCCGGCGCTTCCACCACCTGATGCTCGGGCGCCACGGCCGAGACCTTCATGACGCCCCGCCCGAGGTTGCCGTTCATCACCCGCAGCCCGCCTTCGGCCGAAAACGGCCGTGCCACCGGGCGCAGGATGCTTTCGTCCAGGCTCTGGCGTGGGCCTTCACGCCAGACCAGCTTGCCCTCCTCCAGGAACGGCTCCTGGGTGTAGCGGCGCAAGCCGTGGCCGGCCACGGTATTGACGTCCTCGTGCAGCAGCCCGGCGTCGAGCAGTTCGCGAATGAGGAAGGCCATGCCACCGGCGGCCTGGAAGTGGTTGATGTCGGCCTTGCCATTGGGATAGACGTGGGACAGGGTCGGCACCACTTCGGACAGGTCCGCCATGTCCTGCCAGGTCAGCTGGATGCCCGCAGCCTGGGCGATGGCCGGGATGTGCAGGGTATGGTTGGTGGAGCCCCCTGTGGAATGCAGGGCGACGATGGCGTTGACCAGGGCCTTTTCGTCAACGATCTCGCCCAGCGGCATGAAGCTGCCGCTGGCCTTGGTCATACGCGTGACCTGCTGCGCCGCCTCGGCGGTCAGGGCGTCGCGCAGCGGGGTGTAGGGGTTGACGAAGGAGGCCCCCGGCAAGTGCAGGCCCATCACTTCCATCACCAACTGGTTGGTGTTGGCCGTGCCGTAGAAGGTACAGGTGCCCGGGCTGTGGTAGGACTTCATCTCCGACTCCAACAGCTCCTCGCGGCTGGCCTTGCCTTCGGCGTAGCGCTGGCGCACGTCAGCCTTTTCCTTGTTGGAGATGCCCGACGGCATCGGCCCACCCGGTACGAAGATGGTGGGCAGGTGACCGAAGCGCAGGGCGCCCATCATCAGGCCGGGGACGATCTTGTCGCAGATACCCAGCATCAGCGCCGCATCGAACATGTTGTGCGACAGCGCGATGGCCGTGGACAGGGCAATCACCTCGCGGCTGGCGATGGCCAACTCCATGCCCGGCTCGCCTTGGGTGACGCCGTCGCACATGGCCGGCACGCCACCGGCGAACTGCCCGACCGAGCCGATCTCGCGCAGGGCCTGCTTGATCTGTTCCGGGAAGTGCTGGTACGGCTGGTGGGCCGAGAGCATGTCGTTGTAGGCCGAGACGATGGCCACGTTGGCGGCGTTCATCATGCGCAGGCTTTGCTTGTCCTGGGCGCCACAGCCGGCCACGCCATGGGCGAAGTTCGCACATTGCAGGCTGGCGCGCATGGGGCCGTCGCTGGCCGCGCCGCGAATCAGCTCCAGGTAGCGTTCACGGGTGGCACGGCTGCGTTCGACCAACCGTTCGGTGACCTCAAGGATGCGCGGATGCATGTACTGGACTCCAGGCTAACTGTGGGGTGGTGTCTTCGGGCATTTCCCCTCCAAACGATTGCGGCCTAGGCTCAAGGTGAGGGTGCCTGACGCGATCAAGGGGTGGTCTGCCCGACCACTCGTTGTAGGTTTAACAAAATACTGCCATCAAAAAGGCTTGTTTTCTATCCTGCGAGGAATAATCTTGTAATTCCAATAACAAAACCGTTTCAGTGAAGTCACCTTTTTGCCACAGGCTTCACCCGGACCGCCAGAGGTAATGCCATGACCCTTCGCATCGCCATCAATGGATTTGGCCGCATCGGACGCAACGTCCTGCGCGCACTCTATACCCAAGGCTACCGCCAGGACCTGCAGGTCGTCGCCATCAACGACCTGGGCGACAGTGCGATGAACGCCCACCTGCTCAAGTACGACAGCGTGCACGGCACGTTCGAGGCCAGCGTCGAAGCCGACCAGGAGAGCCTGACGGTCAACGGTGACCGCATCTCGGTCAGTGCCATCCGCAACCCGGTAGAGCTGCCGTGGAAGGCCGAGGGCGTGGATGTGGTGTTCGAATGCACCGGCCTGTTCACCGACCGGGCCAAGGCCGCCGCCCACCTGGCCGCCGGGGCACGCAAGGTGATCGTCTCGGCACCTGCCAAGGGCGCCGACGCCACGGTGGTCTACGGGGTCAACCATGACAGCCTGCGGGCCTCGCACCAGATCATCTCCAACGCCTCCTGCACCACCAACTGCCTGGCACCGATCGCCCAGGTCTTGCACCGCGAGTTCGGCATCGAGCAAGGGTTGATGACCACCATCCACGCCTATACCAATGACCAGGTGCTCACCGACGTCTACCACAGCGACCCTTATCGGGCGCGCTCGGCCACCCAGTCGATGATCCCGAGCAAGACCGGCGCCGCCGAGGCCGTGGGCCTGGTGCTGCCGGAACTGGCCGGCAAACTCACCGGCATGGCCGTGCGGGTGCCGGTGATCAACGTATCGCTGGTGGACCTGACCGTGAACCTCAGGCGCGAAGCCACCGCCGAGCAGGTCAACCAACTGTTCCTCGAGGCCAGCCGGCACTCCCGAGTACTGGGCTACAACGCGTTGCCGCTGGTGTCGTGCGACTTCAACCACAACCCGTTGTCGTCGATCTTCGATGCCAACCATACCCGGGCCAGCGGAAGGATGCTCAAGGTGCTGGCCTGGTACGACAACGAGTGGGGCTTCTCCAACCGCATGCTGGATAACTGCCTGGCGTTGTGCAACGCCCGCTGAGGTAACGCTGTTCACTGGAAGCACTACGATGCCTAGGAGATCGCGCGCCGCCCGCGCGGCGCATCGCGAGCTGCGCTCGCTCCTACGTGTGTTTATGGCCAATAACGCCTGTGACAGGCGCGCGCGACCGCTGGGGCGTACGACACCATTTTGCGTCAGGTACCAACGCGTCCGCGCGAACCATCCCACAGGATGGACTGGCCCGAAACAAACGTAGGAGCGAGCGCAGCTCGCGATGCGCCGCGCCGGCGGCGCTCGATCTCACAGGCACCGCAGCCGTCAAGGCAAACATAAAAAACGCAGATTCGCGCCGATAGCATGTTGGGACTTGACCAACAGGGCAGATGATAAGCATTATCATTCGCCTCTCGTTGGTCAGGTTTTCCCGTGAGTCAGTCCCGCTTCGATACCGTCTTCCTCACCCAGCGCCTTACCTTGCTGCGCACCCTGCAGCGCATGGTCGGCAACCCCAGCACGGCCGAGGACCTGCTGCAGGAAACCTACCTGCGGGTCACCCGTGCCCTGGGCGAGCGGCCGATCGAGCACCTCGAGCCCTTCGTCTTCCAGACGGCGCGCAACCTCGCCCTGGACCACCTCCGTGCACGCAAGGTGCAGGCACGTACAGTGGTCGACGATGTGCCCGACGACATCCTGTACAACGTCGCTGCCCCCACCACCAGCAACGAAGATGCCGCCCACGCCGAGCAGTTGCTCGAGCGCTTGAGCATCAGCCTCGGTCAGTTGACCCCGCGCCAACAACGTATCTTCATCCTCAGCCGCCTGCATGGCGCCAGCTACCTGGAAATCGCCGACCAGCTGAAGGTTTCGGCCAGCACCGTGCAGAAGGAGCTCAAGCTGATCATGGCGATCTGCATGGGCGTGGCCGAGCGCCTCGAATAACTGCCACTCGCCGGTCGGCCCAGGCAAGGCGCTTGCCATGGCTTCGCGCAGCCGTGATCATTTGCGAAAAAACCTACAGCAAGGATTCTTCGTGACAGATAGCCCTGCCTCTCGCCCATCACCTGCAGGGCCTGACGCCCGTGCCATGGACGAGGCGCTGGACTGGCTCGTGCGCCTGCAGTGCGCCAGCGACGAGGACATCCGGGCCTTCGAAGCCTGGCTGGGTGCGACTGAGGAAAACGCCGCAGCCTATGTACGTGCCGAGGCCCTGTGGAACGGCGCTCCCCTGCGCCAGGCCGCCGCGCAACTGCACCAGGCCCAGCGCCGATCCCTGGTCGCACGTCTGCACACCCACCGCAAGCCGCTGGCTACCGCCGCTGTATTGCTGGTCGGGCTGCTCACCTTCGGCAACCTGCCGATGCGCCTGCAGGCCGACCACCTGACAGTGGTCGGCGAACGCCAGCGCCTGCAACTGGACGATGGCGCCAAGGTGCTGCTCAATACCGACTCGGCCTTCGCCAGTGACCTGCGCAACGGCCAGCAGGTCGCACGCCTGCTCAAGGGCGAGGCCTATTTCCAGGTGCCTGGCAATACCACATCGCCCCTGCAAATCCAGGCCGGCCCTTTGCGCGCGCAGGCGAGCGACACCGATTTCGCCGTGCGCTACCTCGATGGCCAGGCCCAGGTCAGGGTGCAACGCGGCGATGTGGACGTGCAGGCGCCGAGCGATCAACGCATTCGCCTCAGTGCCGGCGACAGCATCAGCGTCGGGCCCCAGGGCTTCGGCGAACGCGAGCGCGCGGACCTGCGCAAGGACCTGGCCTGGGTCGACGGGCGCCTGGTGTTCGAGAATTGCCCGCTGAGCCAGGTGCTCGCCGAAGTGCGGCGCTATTACCCAGGCTGGATCATCAACCGCAACGCACGCCTCGATCAGGTCGCGGTGACCGGCAACTACCGCCTCGACCAACCGCTGGAAACCCTGCGCGCCCTCGCCCACATCACGTCGGCACAACTGCATGAATACCCGGCGCTGGTGATCATCAACTGATCCACTGATTATTTTTACGCGATCAGCACCCTGCATCCGTCTCGTTATGGCCAATGCAACTGATTCTTGTTTGAAAACAAGAACAGTCATCACCTATAACAGTTCGCGCGTCAGGGAGCGCCTTCGATGTCCACAGGTCCAACTCGCCCGTCCAACCCGCCCCGCCGTATGGGGCAATTGTCCCTGCTGACCTTGGCCCTGCTCGCCAGCGGCGCCTGCAGCCTGCCAGCGCTGGCTGCGGAACCGGCCCAAGCCAGCAGCCCACGCATGGGCGACTACCGCTTCGCCATCGACCAGCAGCCTTTGGTTGCAGCGATCAATGCGTTCAGCCAGGTCACCGGCTGGCAGGTCGGCTTCAGTGCAGAGGTGGCCGAAGGTGTTTCCTCGCCAGGCGTGCAGGGTTCGCTGACGCCGCAAACAGCGCTGCGCCGCCTGCTGCAAGGTACCGGGCTCCAATTCCGCACCATCAGCACCGGCAACGTCGTGCTGGAGCGCCAGGCGACCGGCAACACCATTGCCCTGCAGCAACTGACGGTCAGCGCCACCCGCAGCGCCCAGGACGTCAGCCAGGTGCCGAGCACGGTGACCGTGCAGACCCGCGAACAGCTCGACCGGCAGAACGTCAACACCATCCAGGACATGGTGCGCTACGAGCCCGGGGTATCGGTCGCCGGCACCGGCCAGCGCAGTGGCTTGAACGGCTTCAACATTCGCGGCATCGACCGCGAACGCATCCTGACCCAGGTCGACGGCGTCTCGATCCCCGACAGCTTCTTCTACGGCCCCTACGCGCAAACCCAACGCAACTATGTCGACCCCGAGATCGTCAAGCGCGTGGAAATCCTGCGCGGCCCAGCGTCGGTGCTGTACGGCAGCAACGCCATCGGCGGCGCGGTGAGCTACTTCACCCTCGACCCGGACGACATCATCAAGCCCGGCAAGGACGTCGGTGCCCGCCTGAAGACCGGCTACAGCTCCGCCGATGAAAGCTGGTTGAACTCCGCCACCGTCGCCGGCCGCCAGGGCGCCTTCGACGGCCTGCTGCACCTGAGCCAGCGCAACGGCCACGAGACCGAGAGCTACGGCAGGCATGGCGGCACCGGCCTGGACCGCACCGAAGCCAACCCGGTGGACGCGCGCACCACCAACGTGCTGGCCAAGCTGGGCTGGAACTACGCCGACGACGCACGCCTGGGCTTGACCTACGAGCGCTACAAGGATGACCGCGACCAGAATATGCTCAGTGCGGTAGGCGGCCCCTTCATCCCAGGCATGGGCGCCACGAACATGTACCGCGCCCGTACCGGCAACGACACCATCACCCGCGAGCGCTTCGGCATCAACCATGAGTTCGGGCTCGACAGCCTGCTGGCCGACCACGTGAAGTGGAGCCTGAACTACCAGATCGCCAAGACCGACCAGAGCACCGAGGAGATCTACGCCCCGAGAGTGCGTGAGGTACTGCGCACCCGCAGCACCACCTACAAGGATCGTCAATGGGTCTTCGATGCGCAGCTGGACAAGGCGTTCAGCCTGGGCGAAACCGAACACCTGCTGACCTACGGCACGACCTTCAAGCATGACAAGGTGACCGGCTCGCGCAGCGGTACCGGCACCTGCCTGTCGGTTGGCAGGGGCTGCCCGGCCCCAGGCGCGGACAGTCCGGCAGATGGCCAGGCACTGGTCAGTGATTTCCCGGACCCGACGGTCGATACCTACAGCCTGTTCGCCCAGGATGAAATCCGCTGGAACAACTGGACCTTCCTGCCCGGCGCCCGCTACGACTACACCCGCATGAAACCGAAAATGACCGACGCGTTCCTGCGTGGCCTGGAGAACGGCGACGGCAGCGCACAGAACGTCGACGACTCGACCAAGCACTGGCATCGCCTGTCGCCCAAGCTGGGCGTCACCTATGCCTTCAACGACCATTACTCCTGGTACGGCCAGTACGCCGAAGGCTTCCGCACACCGACCGCCAAGGCCATGTACGGTCGTTTCGAAAACGCCGAGCTGGGCTACAGCGTCCAAGGCAACCCGAACCTGGAGCCTGAAAAGAGCAAGAGCTATGAAACCGGCCTGCGTGGCCGCTTCGACGCGGGCAGCTTCGATGTCGCGGTGTTCTACAACAAGTACCGCGACTTCATCGACGAGGATGCGGTCAAGAGCCTGGACCTGCTGCCCACCTACCAGGCTAATAACATCAGGCATGCCACCATCAAGGGCGCCGAGGTCAAGGGCCGCCTTGACCTCGACCACTTCGGCGCACCGCAGGGTCTGTACACCCAAGGCTCGATCGCCTATGCCTACGGCCGCAACGACGACACCGGCCAGCCATTGAACGCCGTCAACCCGCTGACCGGCGTGTTCGGGCTGGGTTACGAGCAACCGGGCTACGGCGCGCAGGTCAGCTGGACGCTGGTCAAGCGCAAGACCCGCGTCGACGACGACACCTTCTTCGCTCCGGATGGCCAGAGCACCAAGTTCCGTACACCTGGCTACGGGGTACTGGATCTGACCGGTTTCTACAAGGTGACCGACGACCTCACGGTCAACGCCGGCCTGTACAACCTCACCGACAAGAAGTATTGGCAGTGGGACTCGGTACGCCGCTACGACGGCCAGGGCGAGGCCGCCGTGACCCAGCCGGCCAACCTAGACCGCCTGACGGCGCCAGGGCGTAACTTCGCCATCAACTTGGTGTGGGATATCTGAGATCGGTGTTGACGCTGCCACCAATCGCCGGCAAGCCGGCTCCCACAAGGACGGCGGTGTTCCTGAAAGCAGCGCAGGACAGGTGGAAGCAACTGTCTTGAATTGCTTGGCCAGCCCCCACAGGTATGGCGGTGTTTTTGAAAACAGCGCAGAACAGGTGGGAGCCGGCTTGCCGGCGATTGGCCGTCATGCCTTGAAGCTAATTCGCTCCCGCACAAATTGTTTTTTTACGCCTCCCCCTCACCTCGTTCGTCTTGTCACTAGAGCCCAATTTCCCAAGGACCCACCCATGACCACCACTTCCCTGCGTTCCCAGCGCCTGAACCAGGTCACCCACGCCCCCCACAGCGAACTCGACGCCCTGGTCAAATCCCACACGCCATTCGACAGTCGCGAAAGCTTCGCCCGCTTCGTGGTTGCCCAGTACCTGTTCCAGTCCGAGCTCAAGGCCCTGTACAACGACCCGAAACTGATCGCCCTCTTCCCCGACCTGGCCGCCCGCTGCCGTGCCGAGCATGCCCGCCTGGATTTGGCCGACCTGGATACCGAAGTGCCCGCCCCGGTGCCCGGTGCCCTGCACAACCCGAGCCTCGGCCAGGCCTTGGGCTGGATCTTCGTCTCCGAAGGCTCCAAACTGGGCGCCGCGTTCCTGATCAAGCGTGCCGTGGCCTTGGAGCTGTCCGAGCGTTTCGGTGCCCGTCACCTGGGTGAGCCGGAAGGTGGCCGCGCCGAAGGCTGGAAGCAGTTCACCCGGATCCTTGACAGCCTGGCACTGTCGCCCGAAGAGGATGCCGCCGCCGAGCGTGGCGCGGTCGAGGCCTTCGAGCGTTTCACCGAGTTGCTCAAGCACGCCTATGCCGCGGATGCCGCACTGGCCTGACACGCTTCACCCGGCCATCCGCTTCGATGGCCGGGCCGTTCATTGCAGTGAGACCATGACCCGACCTGCCCGCTCGAAACTGTCCCGCCTGTTGTTCGCACTCCTGGCCTACATCAGCCTGGGCATCGGCCTCGTGGCCATCGTCATCCCCGGCCTGCCGACCACCGAGTTCATCCTGCTCGCCGCCTGGGCCGCCACCCGCAGCTCCCCGCGCCTGAGCGCCTGGCTGGAGAGCCATCGCCTGTTCGGCCCAATCCTGTACAACTGGCGCCATGGCAAGGTGATCCAGCGCCGGGCCAAGGTCAGCGCCACCGCCAGCATGCTGCTGTGTGCCGGGTTGATGTTGGTATTTCTGGAAGCTCGCTGGCCGGTGTTCCTGGCCATCGGCGGCATGACCTTGGGCAATCTGTGGATATGGTCGCGCCCGGAACGCCCCACTCCGCCCACCTCGGGCGACGGTTCACAAGCTCAGCACTCCTGAATAGAGCGCATAGGCGGCCAGGCCGGCCCCGGCCAGCACCGCCGCGAAGATCAGCTTCTCCCATCGGGTGAACAGCGCCTGCCCCTGCTCATGCTTGGCCCGGGCGAACAGGATCACCCCGGGCGCATACAGCAGCGCCGACAGCAGCAGGTACTTGAGCCCCCCGGCGTACAACAGCCAGACGGCATAGAGCAACGCGACCATGGCCACTAGCAGGTCCTTGCGTCGCAGCCCTTCCTGCCCGGCATAGCCCTCTGCGCGCAGCGCCAGCAGTACCGCATAGGCCGCCGACCAGAAGTACGGCACCAGGATCATCGAGGAGGCCAGGTAGATGAGGCTGGTGTAGGTGCCTGCCGAAAACAGGGTGATCAGCAGGAAGCCCTGGATCATGCAGTTGGTCAACCACAGGGCATTGGCCGGTACATGATTGGCGTTCTCCCGCGCCAGAAAGCGCGGCATGGTCTTGTCCCTGGCGGTGGCGAAGAGGATCTCGGCGCACAGCAATGCCCACGACAGCAGTGCCCCGAGCAACGACACCGCCAGCCCGACGCTGATCAGCAACGCGCCCCAGGGGCCGACGATATGCTCGAGCACCGATGCTAATGACGGGTTCTGCAAGTTGGCCAGCTCCGGCTGGGTCATCACGCCCAGCGACAGCACGTTGACCAGCACCAGCAAGGCCAAAACGCCGAGGAAACCGATCACCGTGGCCTTGCCCACGTCCGAACGATGCAGGGCCCGGCCGGAATAGACGCTCGCGCCCTCGATGCCGATGAACACGAACACGGTCACCAGCATCATGTTGCGCACCTGCTCCAGCACGCCGCCGAACTTCGGGTTGCCCAGGCCCCAGATGTCGCGGGTGAAGATATCGGCACGGAATGCGAAGGCTGCGATGACGATGAACATCAGCAGCGGCACCACCTTGGCGATGGTGGTCACCTGGTTGATGAACGCTGCCTCCTTGATGCCGCGCAACACCAGGAAATGCACCGCCCACAGCAGGATGGAGGCGCAGCCGATGGCCACGGGCGTATTGCCCTCGCCGAACACCGGGTAATAGAAGCCTAGGGTGCTGAACAGCAGCACGAAGTAGCCGACGTTGCCCAGCCAGGCGCTGATCCAGTAGCCCCAGGCCGAGGAGAAGCCCATATAGTCGCCGAAACCGGCCTTGGCATAGGCATACACCCCGGAGTCGAGTTCAGGCTTGCGGTTGGCCAGGGTCTGGAACACGAAGGCCAGCGCCAGCATGCCCACCGCGGTGATGCCCCAACCAATCAGCACCGCCCCGACATCGGCCCGCGCCGCCATGTTCTGCGGCAACGAAAAGATACCGCCGCCGATCATCGAGCCGACCACCAGTGCGATCAACGCCCCCAGGCGCAGCTTTTGTCCCGGTTCGCTCATAGGCCTCCCCTCGGTGCGCTGTAATACGCATGAAACAACCGTCCCGCTCATATAAAAACCACAGCGCTTTTATAGTAGCCCAAGCGATCAAGACTAAAAGCTTCATAACAAGGGCGTCTATGCACTTGGTATTAATCCCGCGTTTTCCATGCGCCAAATCATTACCTGAAACTTTTAATACCGAATGTTTAGCGGAACTTGCTTCTCGGCTAAAAGCGACTAGCGTCAAAGGTCGCAGGCTACACAGAGTGTTTACTCTAGATGGACATGGAGGTGCCAGTGCGCAAGGTCTGCAGCCGGGTAGTCGGCACGCTCCAAGAGGTTGTGAGAAGGAATTTTCCTACTTCACATCGCCATAAACTGACCCAGGTCAGCGAATGGCGAAGACGTCGGATTTACGCTGAGGTCAACGTTCTCCTGGCATGGAGTTGTTAAATGTCTGATTCTCCCGGAAAACTCAAACTGGGTGCACTCGTTGCACTTGTCGTCGGCTCGATGATTGGCGGCGGCATCTTTTCATTACCGCAAAACATGGCGGCCAGCGCCGGCGTCGGCGCCGTGCTGATCGGCTGGGCCATCACCGCCGTGGGTATGTTGACCCTGGCATTCGTGTTCCAGACCCTGGCCAACCGCAAGCCCGACCTCGACGGTGGGGTATATGCCTATGCCAAAGCCGGTTTCGGCGATTACATGGGCTTCTCCTCGGCCTGGGGCTACTGGATCAGCGCCTGGCTGGGCAACGTCGGCTACTTCGTGCTGTTGTTCAGCACGCTGGGCTATTTCTTCCCGATCTTCGGCGAAGGCAATACCCCGGCCGCCGTGATCGGCGCCTCCATCCTGCTGTGGGCAGTGCATTTCCTGGTGCTGCGCGGCATCAAGGAAGCGGCGTTCATCAACCTGGTCACCACGGTGGCCAAGGTCGTGCCGCTGGCGCTGTTCGCCCTGATCTGCCTGTTCGCCTTCAAGCTCGACATCTTCACCGCCGACATCTGGGGCCAAGGCTCTCCCGACCTTGGCAGTGTGATGGACCAGGTGCGCAACATGATGCTGGTCACCGTGTGGGTGTTCATCGGCATCGAGGGCGCGAGCATCTTCTCCTCGCGGGCGGAAAAACGCGCCGACGTGGGCAAGGCCACGGTCATCGGCTTCATCACCGTGCTGCTGTTCCTGGTACTGGTCAACGTGCTGTCGCTGGGCGTGATGACCCAACCGGAGCTGGCCAAACTGCAGAACCCGTCGATGGCCGCCGTGCTCGAACATGTGGTTGGCCACTGGGGTGCGGTGCTGATCAGCGTCGGCCTGATCATCTCGCTGCTCGGTGCCCTGCTGTCGTGGGTACTGCTGTGCGCCGAGATCATGTTCGCTGCGGCCAAGGACCACACCATGCCGGAGTTCCTGCGCCGCGAGAACGCCAACCATGTGCCGGCCAACGCCCTGTGGCTGACCAACGCCATGGTGCAGATCTTCCTGGTCATCACTTTGTTCTCCAACAGCACCTACCTGTCGCTGATCTACCTCGCCACCTCGATGATCCTGGTGCCCTACCTGTGGTCGGCGGCCTATGCGGTACTGCTGGCAGTGCGCAGCGAGACCTACGAACAGGCCCTGGCCGAACGCAAGAAGGACTTGGTCATCGGTGGCATCGCCCTGCTGTACGCCATCTGGCTGCTGTATGCCGGCGGCGTGAAGTACCTGCTGCTCTCGGCCCTGCTCTATGCCCCCGGCGCGATTCTGTTCGCCAAGGCCAAGCGCGAGGTGGGCCAACCTATCTTCACCAGCGTGGAAAAACTGATCTTCGCAGCCGTCGTGGTTGGCGCCCTGGTGGCGGCCTACGGCCTGTACGACGGCTTCCTGACCCTTTGAACCACGTCTTCGCATTCTTGGAGGAATGAACCATGTCCACGGAAAAACAGAAGTACGGTGTCCACTCCGAAGCAGGCAAGCTGCGCAAGGTAATGGTCTGCGCCCCGGGACTGGCGCACAAGCGCCTGACCCCGAGCAACTGCGACGAGCTGCTGTTCGACGATGTGATCTGGGTCGACCAGGCCAAGCGCGACCACTTCGACTTCGTCACCAAGATGCGCGAGCGCGGCGTGGATGTGCTGGAAATGCATAACCTGCTCACCGACATCGTGCAGAACCCCGAGGCCCTGAAGTGGATCCTCGACCGCAAGATCACCCCCGACACCGTCGGGGTGGGCCTGACCAACGAAGTGCGCAGCTGGCTGGAGGGCCAGGAGCCACGCCATCTGGCCGAGTTCCTGATCGGCGGCGTGGCCGGCCAGGACCTGCCGGAGAGCGAAGGTGCCAGCGTGGTCAAGATGTACAACGACTACCTGGGCCACTCCAGCTTCATCCTGCCGCCGCTGCCCAACACCCAGTTCACCCGCGACACCACCTGCTGGATCTACGGCGGCGTGACCCTCAACCCGATGTACTGGCCGGCGCGACGCCAGGAAACCCTGCTGACCACCGCCATCTACAAGTTCCACCCCGAGTTCACCAAGGCCGACTTCCAGGTCTGGTACGGCGACCCGGACCAGGAGCACGGCCAGGCCACCCTCGAAGGCGGCGACGTCATGCCGATCGGCAAGGGCATCGTGCTGATCGGCATGGGTGAGCGCACCTCGCGCCAGGCCATCGGCCAACTGGCACAGAACCTCTTCGCCAAGGGCGCAGTGGAGAAAGTGATCGTCGCCGGGCTGCCGAAGTCCCGCGCGGCCATGCACCTGGACACCGTGTTCAGCTTCTGCGACCGCGACCTGGTCACGGTCTTCCCGGAAGTGGTGCGCGAGATCGTGCCGTTCATCATCCGCCCGGACGAAAGCAAGCCCTACGGCATGGACGTACGCCGCGAGAACAAGTCGTTCATCGAGGTGGTCGGCGAGCAACTGGGCGTCAAGCTGCGTGTGGTCGAAACCGGCGGCAACAGCTTCGCCGCCGAACGCGAGCAATGGGATGACGGCAACAACGTGGTGGCGCTGGAGCCAGGCGTGGTCATCGGCTACGACCGCAACACCTACACCAATACCTTGCTGCGCAAGGCCGGGATCGAGGTCATCACCATCAGTGCCGGCGAACTGGGCCGGGGCCGTGGCGGCGGCCACTGCATGACCTGCCCGATCGTGCGCGACCCCATCGACTACTAAGCCATCCCCCGGCTGCCCCCACAAGGTGGCAGCCGGGCCGCCCCCGAATCCAAGGAGAACCGTCATGGCGTTCAACATCCACAACCGCAACCTGCTCAGCCTCGAACACCACACCACCCGCGAGCTGAAGTACCTGCTGGACCTGTCCCGCGATCTCAAGCGCGCCAAGTACACCGGCACCGAGCAGCAGCACCTCAAGGGCAACAACATCGCCCTGATTTTCGAGAAGACCTCGACCCGCACCCGTTGCGCCTTCGAAGTCGCCGCCTATGACCAGGGCGCCAACGTCACCTACATCGATCCGAACTCCTCGCAGATCGGCCACAAGGAAAGCATGAAGGACACCGCCCGGGTGCTCGGGCGCATGTACGATGCCATCGAATACCGTGGTTTCAAGCAAGAGATCGTCGAGGAGTTGGCCAAGTTCGCCGGCGTTCCGGTGTTCAACGGCCTGACCGACGAGTACCACCCGACCCAGATGATCGCCGACGTGCTGACCATGCGCGAGCACAGCGACAAGCCGCTGCACGACATCAGCTACGCCTACCTGGGCGATGCCCGCAACAACATGGGCAACTCCCTGTTGCTGATCGGCGCCAAGCTCGGCATGGATGTGCGCATTGCCGCACCCCGGGAGCTGTGGCCCCATGACGACCTGGTACAACGCTGCAAGCAATACGCCGAGGAAAGCGGCGCGCGCATCACCCTCACCGAAGACCCGAAAGCCGCGGTCGCTGGCGTGGACTTCGTCCATACCGACGTGTGGGTCTCGATGGGCGAGCCGGTCGAGGCCTGGGGCGAGCGCATCAAACTGCTGCTGCCCTACCAGGTGAATAAAGAACTGATGAAGGCCACCGGCAACCCGCGCACCAAGTTCATGCACTGCCTGCCGGCGTTCCATAACTCCGAGACCAAGGTCGGCAAGCAGATCGCCGAACAGTACCCGCACCTGGCCAACGGCATCGAAGTCACCGATGACGTGTTCGAGTCGCCGGCATGCATCGCCTTCGAGCAGGCGGAGAACCGCATGCACACCATCAAGGCGATCCTGGTGTCGACCCTGGCTGACCTCTGACGGCCACCCGCCCCTCCTTGTAGGAGCGGGCTTGCCCCGCGATAGCGCCAGCAGGTTCACCACCGGTGCCCGGTCGGACGCTATCGCGGGGCAAGCCCGCTCCCACAAAGAGGGCGGCGCCTTCTCCCTCTTCGCAAAAGGACATTCACCATGCGTATCGTTGTTGCATTGGGCGGCAACGCCCTGCTGCGTCGCGGCGAACCCATGACCGCCGACAACCAGCGCGCCAATATCCGTACCGCCACCGAGCAGATCGCCAAGATCCACCCAGGCAACGAACTGGTCATCGCCCACGGCAACGGCCCACAGGTCGGCCTGCTGTCGCTCCAGGGCCTGGCCTATAAACCCGACGAGGCCTACCCGCTGGATGTGCTCGGCGCCGAGACCGAAGGCATGATCGGCTACATGATCGAACAGGAGCTGGGCAACCTGCTCGACTTCGAAGTGCCCTTCGCCACGCTGTTGACCCAGGTCGAAGTCGATGCCAACGACCCGGCCTTCAAGGACCCGACCAAGTTCATCGGCCCGGTCTACAGCAAAGAGGAAGCCGAGCGCCTGGCCAAGGAAAAGGGCTGGGTGGTCAAGGCCGATGGCGACAAGTACCGCCGGGTGGTCGCAAGCCCCAAGCCCAAGCGCATCTTCGAAATCCGCCCGATCAAATGGCTGCTGGAAAAGAGCAGCATCGTGATCTGTGCCGGCGGCGGTGGCATTCCCACGATGTATGATGAAAACCGCAAGCTCAAGGGCATCGAGGCGGTGATCGACAAGGACCTGTGCTCGGCCCTGCTGGCCGAACAGCTGGAGGCGGACCTGTTGATCATCGCCACCGACGTCGACGCAGCCTATATCGACTGGGGCAAGCCCACACAGAAGGCCATTGCCCAGGCCCACCCCGACGCGCTGGAAAAGCTCGGCTTCGCAGCCGGTTCCATGGGGCCGAAGGTGCAGGCCGCCTGCGACTTCGCCCGTCACACCGGCAAGGTGGCGGTGATCAGCTCGCTGGAAAACATCGAGGACATCGTCAAAGGCACTGCCGGCACCCGCGTGAGCACCGAAAAGCCGGGGATCAGCTACCGTTGAATGCAGTGGGCGGGCTCTCCTCAAAGACCCGCCATTCCACCTTCCAGAGGAGCCTGCCATGGCCAAGTACGAGCCCGGACATGTCCACATCGAGCGCACCGCGCTCAACAAGAACGACCACAGCTACGACCTCAACATCGAATACGAAGCGGCGCAGGACCCCAAGGAAGGCAGAGGCATCCAGTTCCACATGCATGGCAGCATCGAGGGCAAGGCGGTCGACGAGAAGTTCTTCCTGGCCAAGGACCAGGTCCTGCCGAGTTTTCTCATGCAGCTCAGCCGCAAGGCCCAGTCGCACCTGCCGCCGCCGAAGAAATTCGAGAACCTCGGCTCGCCGCACAAGCTCTACGACTATATGTTCGAGGACATTCGCCAGAAGCTGGACGTGAAGTCAGGCGACCCGATCAAGCCTGAGCATTTGGAGTGATTAGGGAAACCTGGGGCCGCGAAAGGGCCGCGCAGCGGCCCCGACGATGTTGAGGCATACTACCGCCCTCCCCCGGCTACAGCCTCATCAACCCCATGCGCATCCACGTCAGCTTCATCGACCGCGTCGGCATCACCCAGGAAGTCCTGGCCCTGCTCGGTGCCCGCAACCTCAACCTGGACGCCGTGGAGATGGTTCCGCCCAACGTCTACATCGACGCGCCGACCCTGAGCCCCGCCGTGCTGGAGGAGCTTCACGACGCGCTGTTCGAAGTCCAGGGCGTGCAATCGGTCGAAGTGGTCGACATCCTTCCCGGCCAGCGCCGCCACCTGCAGCTCGACGCGCTGCTGGCCGCGATGAGCGACCCTGTGCTGGCAGTGGACAGCGCAGGCCTGGTGCTGCTGGCCAACCCCGCGCTGATCGCCCTGTGCGGGCGCGAGTCCGCCGGCCGCTCGGTGGGCGACCTGTTCAACGACCCCGGGCTGCTCGAAGCCCTGCTGGAAAACAATTTCCACCTGCCGATGCGCGAGATGCAGCTCAACGGCCAGAGCCTGCTGCTCGATGCCACCCCCATCACCAACGCCGGCGGCCTGCTGACGCTCTACCCGCCGACGCGCATGGGCGAACGCCTCTCGGCGCTGCGTCACGACCACGCCGAAGGCTTCGACGCCCTGCTTGGCGACTCGCCGGCGATCCGCACCCTCAAGGCCCGCGCCCTGCGGGTAGCAGCCCTGGACGCGCCGCTGCTGGTGCATGGCGAGACCGGCACCGGCAAGGAGCTGGTGGCCCGTGCCTGCCATGCCATCAGCAGCCGCCACGCCGCCCCGTTCCTCGCCCTGAACTGCGCGGCCCTGCCCGAGAGCCTGGCCGAGAGCGAACTGTTCGGCTATGCCCCGGGCGCCTTCACCGGTGCGCAGCGCGGCGGCAAGCCAGGGCTGATGGAGCTGGCCAACCAGGGCACGGTGTTCCTCGACGAGATTGGCGAGATGTCGCCCTACCTGCAGGCCAAGCTGCTGCGTTTTCTCAGCGACGGCAGCTTCCGCCGCGTCGGCGGCGACCGTGAGGTCAAGGTCGATGTACGCATCATCAGCGCCACCCACCGCGACCTGGAGCGCATGGTCGCCGAAGGTACCTTCCGCGAAGACCTGTTCTACCGCCTCAACGTGCTCAACCTGCAAGTTCCTCCCCTGCGCGAGCGGGGCCAGGACATCCTCCTGCTGGCGCATTTCTTCATGCAGCAGGCCTGCACACAGATCCAGCGCCCACCCTGCCGCCTGGCCCCGGCCACCCATTCGGCGCTGCTCGCCAACCCCTGGCCGGGCAATGTGCGTCAGCTGCAGAACGTGATCTTCCGCGCCGCGGCCATCTGCGAAGGCAGCCTGGTGGACATCGGCGACCTGGATATCGCCGGCACGTCCGTGGCGCGCGGCCAGGACGGCGAAGTGGCGAGCCTGGAGCAAGCGGTGCAGGCATTCGAACGCGATCTCCTGCAGCGCTTGTACCTGAGCTACCCCTCGACCCGGCAATTGGCCGGGCGCCTGCAGACCTCGCACACCGCCATAGCCCAACGGCTGCGCAAATACGGTATTCCGAGCAAGAATTAAATAGTGACGAGTGAAGTTCAACTACGATGCGGCCAAGCTGTACCTTGCCCTGCCTGTCTTCGCCGCCCCTGATCGCCGTGCGTGCTGCCAAGCTGACAAAAATGTAACCATTGCCTCAGGCAGCTGACAGCCGTCGCTGCCTAGGCTAGGACCATGAGCGAGCTGTGGCGCAAAGCCCAGCCCGACAGCCTGACCGCGCCGCTGGATCGCGCAGGCTCCATTGACTCATGGGACATACACGGCATGCATTGCAAAACCTCGAGGCGCACCTTCGTCAAGGGCCTGGCTGCAGGTGGCATCCTGGGCGGCCTGGGCCTGTGGCGCAGCCCGGTATGGGCACTGACCAGCCCTGGGCAGCCCACGGTGCTGAGCGGTACCGAATTCGATCTGTTCATTGGCCAGACGCCGGTGAACATCACCGGCGCCCCGCGCACGGCCATGACCATCAACGGCACCCTGCCCGGCCCGCTCCTGCGCTGGCGTGAGGGCGACACGGTCACCCTGCGCGTGCGCAACCGCCTGCAGGAAGACACCTCGATCCATTGGCACGGCATCATCCTGCCGGCCAACATGGACGGCGTGCCGGGCCTGAGCTTCCACGGCATCGCGCCGGACGGCATGTACGAGTACCGGTTCCAGGTCAGGCAGAGCGGCACCTATTGGTACCACAGCCATTCCGGGCTGCAGGAACAGGTGGGCGTGTATGGCCCGTTGGTGATCGACCCGAAGGAACCCGAGCCCTTCGAATACGACCGCGACTACGTGGTGATGCTCAGCGACTGGACCGACGAGAACCCGGCCCGGGTCATGGCCAAGCTGAAGAAACAGTCCGACTACTACAACTTCCACAAGCGCACCGTGGGCGACTTCATCAACGACGTGGGCGAGAAAGGCTGGTCGGCGACCCTGGCCGACCGCAAGATGTGGGCCGAGATGAAGATGAGCCCCACGGACCTCGCCGACGTCAGCGGGTACACCTATACCTACCTGATGAACGGCCAGGCGCCGGACGGCAACTGGACCGCCATCTTCCAGCCGGGCGAGAAGATCCGCCTGCGCTTTATCAACGGCTCTGCCATGAGCTACTTCGATGTCCGCATTCCAGGCCTGAAGATGACCGTGGTCGCCGCCGACGGGCAGCCCGTCGAGCCGGTGAGCATCGACGAGTTTCGCATCGCCGTCGCGGAAACCTACGATGTGCTCGTGGAGCCCTCCACAGAGCAGGCCTACACGATCTTCGCCCAGTCCATGGACCGCACCGGTTATGCCCGCGGCACCCTGGCCGTGCAGCATGGCCTGAGCGCAGCGGTACCGGCGCTCGACCCGCGCCCCCTGATCAGCATGGCCGACATGGGCATGGATCACAGCACCATGGGCGGCATGGATCATGACATGCAAGGCGACATGGCCGGCATGGACCACAGCCAGATGGCGGGCATGAACCATGGCGCCGCCGGTGGCCAGATGCAGCAGCACCCGGCCTCGGAGAACAACAGCCCGCTGGTCGACATGCAGACCATGAGTCCCACGCCCAAGCTGGACGACCCGGGCATCGGCCTGCGCGACAACGGCCGCAAGGTCCTGACCTACGCTGACCTGCGCAGCACCTTCATCGACCCGGACGGCCGCGAGCCCGGCCGCACGGTCGAGCTGCACCTGACCGGCCACATGGAGAAGTTCTCCTGGTCATTCGATGGCATCAAGTTTTCCGACGCCGAGCCGTTGCGCCTGAAGTACGGCGAACGCCTGCGCATCACCCTGGTCAACGACACCATGATGACCCACCCCATCCACCTCCATGGCATGTGGAGCGACCTCGAGGATGAGCACGGCAACTTCATGGTGCGCAAGCACACCATCGACATGCCCCCGGGCTCCAGGCGCAGCTATCGCGTCACTGCCGACGCGCTGGGCCGCTGGGCCTACCACTGCCATCTGCTGTTCCACATGGAAATGGGCATGTTCCGTGAAGTCCGTGTGGACGAATGAGGAGAGCCGCAATGAACGAATCCAACCTGCGCAAGACCCTGTTCGGCAGCCTGCTGGCCTTCGGCCTGGCCGTGCTATCGACGCCAGCGGCCCTGGCCACTGATGAGCATGACGCACACCAGAAAGGCTCGGCGGGCACGATGGAGAAAATGGACCATGGGCAGATGGACCACAGCAAGATGCCCATGGACCACGGCAGCATGGACCACGGCAAGATGCCTATGGACCATGGAAAAATGATGGATCACGGCTCGATGAAGCCTGAGCCGAAAACGGACAAGGCACAAGCGGGCAAGGACAATGATCAGTAGAACCACGGCGTCATCGGCACTGGCAGCGCTTGTCTCGCTCGCGGCCCTGGGCCCGGCAAGCGCAGCCGAAAGCATGGACCACAGCCAGATGAACCACGGCCAGATGCAGGGCATGGATCACAGTCAGATGAACCATGCCGCGCCAGGCACGTTGCCAACGACCGAAAGCCGCACCCCCATCCCGGTGCTGACGGACGCCGACCGCAAGGCGGCCTTTCCCCCGCTCCCAGGGCATGGCGTTCACGACAGTGCGATCAACACCTTCTTCCTGCTCGACCAACTGGAATATCAGGACGCCGATGACGGCAGCACCTTGAGCTGGGATGCGTCGGGCTGGATCGGCGGTGATGTCGATCGCCTCTGGCTGCGCTCCGAAGGCGAACGCACCAATGGCGTGACCGAGGAAGCCGAGGTCCAGGCGCTCTGGGGCCATGCCATCGGGCCCTGGTGGGACGTGGTCACCGGTATTCGCCAGGACTTCAAGCCTGGCACCCCGCAAACCTGGGCCGCGTTCGGGCTGCAAGGCATGGCGCTCTATGCCTTCGAGGCCGAAGCGACGGCGTTCATTGGCGAAAACGGCCAGAGCGCACTGCGCCTGGAAGGTGACTACGACATCTTGCTCACCAATCGGCTGATCCTCCAGCCGACGGCAGAAGTGAACGTCTATGGCAAGAACGATGAAGCGCGAGGCGTAGGCTCCGGCCTGGCCAACACCGAAGTCGGCCTGCGCCTGCGTTATGAAATACGGCGCGAGTTCGCACCCTACATCGGCGTCACGTGGAGCCGCGCATACGGCAATACCGCCGACATACTGCGCGACGAGGGCGAGGATGTGGAAGAAGCCCGCTTCGTGGCCGGTATCCGTATGTGGTTCTGAGACCCTGACATGAAAAGAACAATAAAGACGCTGAGCCTTGCAAGTGCCGCAGGTGGCGCGGCCATCCTGGGGGTGGCCTATTTCGGCCTGGTCAACGTGGGGGCCGACGACCCGCATTTCGCCCCGGTCCATGCCTTCCTGGCCATGGCCCGCGATCGCTCCATCGAGGTGCGTGCGCGCAATCTCGAGGTCCCCGACCTCGAGGATCAAGCCTTGATCCGTGCAGGCGCCGGCAACTACAACGCTATGTGCGTCAGCTGCCACCTGGCGCCAGGGGTGGAAAAGACCGAACTGAGCCAAGGCCTGTACCCCGCTCCGCCGAACCTGACCAAGCCAGGGCTGGATGCAAGCCCTGCCCTGGCGTTCTGGACCATCAAGCACGGCATCAAGGCAACGGGCATGCCGGCCTGGGGCAAGAGCATGGCAGACCCGTACATCTGGGGCCTCGTCGCGTTCCTCCAGCAATTGCCCTCCCTGGACGCCGAGCAATACCAAGCGTTGGTCGCCAGCAGCTCGGGGCACCAGCATGGCGGCGGCGAAACCCGGATGCACGATGCGCCCGGAGGCCACGGCGCCCATCATGGCACCACCCCGGTGCAGGAAGCGACCGCCCCCAACATCCACCACCATGCGGACGGCAAGAAACACGTCCATCATTGACAGGTTTTTGTATCGATTTCGCTACAGTGTAGCGAAATCACTCCAACGCCTTTCGGCCACCGATACGCAAGGGTTTGATCCACCATGGCTTTTCAATCGCTACCGAACTGTAGCGATTTCATTACAAACCGCTAGGGCAAACCGCCGCGTAAATCACTGCCCGCCTTGATTTCCGGGGCCTCGCGCTGATTGGCCGCATTATTGCTAAGGGAATCGCGACCAAGAGCGCGGAACCACCGCGCCTACCTCCCCTGCTTCGAGGATTCCCCATGAGCGAGTTGCGTTTCACCGAAGATCACGAATGGCTGCGCGTCGAGGCTGACGGCAGTGTCACCGTGGGCATCACCGCCTATGCCCAGAACGCCCTCGGCGATGTGGTCTACGTGCAACTGCCAGAACTGCAGCAGTACGAAAAAGGTGCCGAAGCCTCCACCGTGGAGTCGGTGAAAGCCGCCAGCGGCGTGTACATGCCCCTGACCGGTGAAGTGATCGCGGTCAACGAAAACCTCAACGACAGCCCTGAATTGGTCAACGAAGACCCACTGGGCGAAGGCTGGTTCTTCCGCTTCGTCCCCGCCGATGCCAGCGCCGTCGGCAAGCTGCTCGACCAGGCCGCCTACGACCGCCTGATCAACGAAAACGCCTGAGGAACCGCCAATGACCCTCAACCTCGGCACCGCCAACGAATTCATCGCCCGCCACATCGGCCCACGTAGCGCGGATGAGCAGGCCATGCTCGCCACCCTGGGCTTCGAGTCGCTCGATGCCATGACCGCCGCGGTCATCCCCGACACCATCAAGGGCACCAGCGTGCTCGGCAACGCCGACGGCCAGAGCGAGGCCGATGCCCTTGCCGACCTCAAGGCCATCGCTGGCAAGAACCAGCTGTTCAAGAACTACATCGGCCAGGGCTACTACAACACCCACACGCCAGCTCCGATCCTGCGCAACCTGCTGGAAAACCCGGCCTGGTACACCGCCTACACGCCCTACCAGCCGGAAATCTCCCAAGGCCGCCTGGAAGCGCTGCTCAACTTCCAGACCCTGATCAGCGACCTGACCGGCCTGCCGATCGCCAACGCCTCGCTGCTCGACGAAGCCACCGCCGCCGCCGAGGCCATGACCTTCTGCAAGCGCCTGTCGAAGAACAAGGCCGGCCACGCGTTCTTCGCCTCCATCCATTGCCACCCGCAGACCCTCGACGTGCTGCGCACCCGTGCCGAACCCCTGGGCATCGAAGTGGTGGTGGGCGACGAGCGTGAGCTGGGCGATCTCGGCAACTTCTTCGGCGCCCTGCTGCAATACCCGGCCAGCAACGGCGACGTATTCGACTACAGCGAGCTGGTGCAGCGCTTCCACGCCAGCAACGCCCTGGTGGCGGTGGCCGCCGACCTGCTGGCCCTGACCCTGCTCACCCCGCCGGGCGAATTCGACGCCGACGTGGCCATCGGCAGCGCCCAGCGCTTCGGTGTACCGCTGGGCTTCGGCGGCCCGCACGCGGCCTATTTCGCCACCCGCGATGCGTTCAAGCGCGACATGCCCGGCCGTCTGGTCGGCGTGTCCATCGACCGCTTCGGCAAGACCGCCCTGCGCCTGGCCATGCAGACCCGCGAGCAGCACATCCGCCGTGAGAAGGCCACCAGCAATATCTGCACCGCGCAGGTGCTGCTGGCCAACATCGCCAGCATGTTCGCCGTGTACCACGGCCCGGCCGGCCTCAAGCGCATCGCCGAACGCACCCACGCCCTGACCGCCATCCTCGCCACCGGCCTGGAGCAGTTGGGCGTCAAGGTCGTTACCCGCGCGTACTTTGACACCCTGACCCTGGCCACTGGTGACGCCACCGCCCGCCTGCACGAGCAGGCCCGCGCCCAGGGCATGAACCTGCGCCAGGTCGACGCCACCCACCTGGGCCTGTCCCTGGACGAAACCTGCACCCAGGCCGATGTCGAGGCCCTGTGGCAGCTGTTCGCCGAAGGCAAGGCCCTGCCGGCCTTCGCCAGCCTGGCCGCCAGCAGCGACTCGCGCCTGCCGACTACCCTGCTGCGCCAGTCGGCGATCCTCGAACACCCGGTGTTCAACCGCTACCACAGCGAAACCGAACTGATGCGCTACCTGCGTCGCCTGGCCGACAAGGACCTGGCCCTGGACCGCAGCATGATCCCGCTGGGTTCGTGCACCATGAAGCTCAACGCCGCCAGCGAGATGATCCCGGTGACCTGGGCCGAGTTCGGCAACCTGCACCCCTTCGCCCCGGCCGAGCAGAGCCAGGGCTACCTGCAGATGACCCGCGAACTGGAAGCCATGCTCTGCGCCGCCACCGGCTACGACGCCGTGTCGCTGCAGCCCAACGCCGGTTCCCAGGGCGAGTACGCGGGCCTGCTGGCCATCCGCGCCTACCACCGCAGCCGCGGCGAAGGCCACCGCGACATCTGCCTGATCCCGTCCTCGGCCCACGGCACCAACCCTGCCACTGCACACATGGCCGGCATGCGCGTGGTGGTCACCGCTTGTGACGCACGTGGCAACGTCGATGTCGAAGACCTGCGTGCCAAGGCCATCGAGCATCGTGATCGCCTGGCCGCGATCATGATCACCTACCCGTCGACCCACGGTGTGTTCGAGGAGGCGATCGGCGAGATCTGCGCGATCATCCACGACAATGGCGGCCAGGTGTACATCGACGGCGCCAACATGAACGCCATGGTCGGCCTGTGTGCCCCGGGCAAGTTCGGCGGCGATGTCTCGCACCTGAACCTGCACAAGACCTTCTGCATCCCCCACGGCGGCGGTGGCCCAGGCGTCGGCCCGATCGGCGTCAAGTCGCACCTGGCGCCGTTCCTGCCGGGCCATGCGGCCCTGGAGAACACCCAGGGCGCGGTCTGCGCCGCGCCATTCGGCAGCGCCAGCATCCTGCCGATCACCTGGATGTACATCCGCATGATGGGCGGCGTGGGCCTCAAGCGCGCTTCGCAGATGGCCATCCTCAACGCCAATTACATCGCCCGCCGCCTGGAAGAGCACTATCCTGTCCTGTATACCGGCGGCAATGGCCTGGTGGCCCACGAGTGCATCCTCGACCTGCGCCCGCTCAAGGACAGCAGCGGCATCAGCGTCGACGACGTGGCCAAGCGCCTGATCGACTTCGGCTTCCACGCCCCGACCATGTCCTTCCCGGTGGCCGGCACCTTGATGATCGAACCGACCGAAAGCGAGTCCAAGGAGGAACTGGACCGTTTCTGCGACGCGATGATCCAGATCCGCGAGGAAATCCGCGCAGTCGAGAACGGCACCCTGGACAAGGACGACAACCCGCTGAAGAACGCCCCGCACACCGCGGCGGAGCTGGTCGGCGAATGGGCCCACGGCTATAGCCGCGAGCAGGCGGTGTACCCGCTGCCGAGCCTGGTGGAGGCCAAGTACTGGCCGCCGGTGGGCCGGGTCGACAACGTGTACGGCGACCGCAACCTGGTCTGTGCCTGCCCGTCGATCGAGAGCTACCAGAACGCCTGATGGCTTTCGTGCCCGCCACCTGACCTGTGTGAGCGGGCTTGCCCCGCGATAGCGTCAGCCGCCGTGACATGGTTGGCTGTTCCGGCGCCATCGCGGGGCAAGCCCGCTCCCACAAGGCCGCGCAACCCACGCAGGAGGTAGCAGCATGTCACTGAGCGTCTTCGACCTGTTCAAGATCGGCATCGGCCCCTCCAGCTCGCACACGGTCGGCCCCATGCGGGCGGCCGCACGCTTTGCCGAAGGGCTGCGCCGCGATGGCCTGCTCACCCGTACCGTAAGCGTCAAGGCCGAGCTGTATGGCTCGCTCGGCGCCACCGGCAAGGGCCATGGCAGCGACAAGGCCGTGCTGCTGGGCCTTGAAGGCGAACACCCGGATACCGTCGACACCGAGGCCATCCCCGCCCGCCTGCAAGCGATCCGCGACAGCGGCCGCCTGCACCTTTTGGGCGAGCATGAAATCGCCTTCGTCGAGAAACAGCACCTGGCGATGATCCGCAAGCCCCTGGCCTACCACCCCAACGGCATGATCTTTCGCGCCTTCGACGAAGCCGGGCTGCAAATCCGCAGCCGGGAGTACTACTCGGTAGGCGGTGGTTTCGTGGTCGACGAGGACGCTGCCGGTCAGGACCGGATCGTCGAGGACAGCACCGTGCTGGCCTACCCGTTTCGCACCGCCAAGGAGCTGCTCGCCCACTGCAGCGAGCAGCACCTGCCGATCAGCCAAGTGATGCTGGCCAACGAAGCGGCCTGGCGGCCCGAAGCCGAGACCCGCTCGGGGCTGCTGCGCATCTGGCAGGTCATGCAGGACTGCGTCGAAGCCGGTTGCCGCCACGAAGGCATCCTGCCCGGCGGGCTCAAGGTCAAGCGGCGGGCGCCGGCGCTGTATCGCCAGCTCAGTCGCCATCCCGAAGCCAGCCTGCGCGATGCACTGTCGGTGCTAGATTGGGTCAACCTCTACGCCCTGGCGGTGAACGAGGAAAACGCCTACGGCGGGCGGGTGGTCACCGCTCCGACCAACGGCGCGGCAGGCATCGTCCCGGCGGTACTGCACTACTACATGCGCTTCATTCCCGGAGCCAACGAGGACGGGGTGGTGCGCTTTCTGCTCACAGCGGCTGCCATCGGCATTTTGTACAAGGAAAACGCCTCGATCTCCGGTGCCGAAGTCGGCTGCCAGGGCGAGGTGGGCGTGGCCTGCTCCATGGCGGCCGGCGCGTTGTGCGAAGTCATGGGCGGCAGCCCGCAACAAGTGGAGAACGCCGCCGAGATCGGCATGGAACACAACCTGGGCCTGACCTGCGATCCCATCGGCGGGTTGGTCCAGGTGCCTTGCATCGAGCGCAACGCCATGGGCTCGGTCAAGGCGATCAACGCGGTGCGCATGGCCCTGCGTGGCGACGGGCAACACTATGTCTCGCTCGACAAGGTCATCCGCACCATGCGCCAGACCGGCGCAGACATGAAAAGCAAATACAAGGAGACCGCCCGCGGCGGTCTGGCCGTCAACATCATCGAGTGTTGACCCGAATAACAACGAGGAACCATCGATGTCCGAAACACTGCAAAAGACCCCGCTGCACGCCCTGCACCTGGAACTGGGCGCCCGCATGGTGCCGTTCGCCGGCTATGACATGCCGGTGCAATATCCGCTGGGCGTGCTCAAGGAGCACCTGCACACCCGCGAGCAGGCGGGCCTGTTCGACGTCTCGCACATGGGCCAGATCCGCCTGCGCGGCAGCGATGCCGCCAAGGCCCTGGAAACCCTGGTGCCGGTGGACATCATCGACCTGCCGGTGGGCATGCAGCGCTACGCCATGTTCACCAACGAGCAAGGCGGCATCCTCGACGACCTGATGGTCGCCAACCTGGGCGACGACGAGCTGTTCCTGGTGGTCAACGCCGCCTGCAAGGACCAGGACCTGGCCCACCTGCAGAAGCACATCGGCTCCCGCTGCGAGATCGAGCCGCTGTTCGAGGCGCGCGCCCTGCTCGCCTTGCAAGGCCCGGCGGCGGTCAAGGTGCTCGAGCGCCTGGCGCCGGAAGTCGCCGGCATGACGTTCATGCAGTTCCGCCCTGTCACCCTGCTCGGCGCCGACTGCTATGTCAGCCGCTCGGGCTACACCGGTGAAGACGGTTACGAGATCTCGGTCCCGGTAGCCAATGCCGAAGCCTTGGCCCGCCGACTGCTGGCCGAGCCCGAGGTACAGCCGATCGGCCTGGGCGCACGCGACTCGCTGCGCCTGGAGGCCGGCCTGTGCCTGTATGGCCACGACATGAACACCAGCACCACGCCGGTAGAGGCCAGCCTGCTGTGGGCTATCTCCAAAGTACGCCGCGCCGACGGCGAACGTGCCGGTGGTTTCCCTGGCGCCCATGCCATCTTCGAGCAGCAACGGCAAAGTGTTGCTCGCAAGCGCGTTGGCCTGCTGCCGCAGGAACGCACCCCGGTTCGCGAAGGCGCACAGATCGTCGACGCGGACGGGCGCACGGTCGGTGAAGTCTGCAGCGGTGGTTTCGGCCCGACCCTCGGCGCACCGGTCGCCATGGGATATGTCGAGAGCGAACATGCCGCGCTCGATACCGCATTGTTTGCTGTAGTGCGTGGCAAGCAGGTGGCCTTGAAGGTCAGCAAAATGCCTTTCGTTGCACAACGTTACTGTCGTGGTTGATTGACTGTGGGCGGGTTCGTCATATTCGTTTTCGAACCTGCCCAATAACTTTTGAACATAGCGCCAGCCCAGGCGCCACGCCGTTTCCGACAATTTTGTCGGTTATAGGAAAAACCCTGAATTCCGGCGGTCTGGAGGGCTTGTTTTTGTCGACGGAGTTAGCGTAGAGTCACTGCACTGTGTTTGCATGGGTCGCAACAGTTCGTGACCTGGGCCAGTAGCTGAATCTGCTACAACCCGTTCGACGTCTCTTACTTTCCTGCAACCCAGCCCGGTACTCTTTCCTATCTGTTGATACGAAAGAAACTGTCATCAAAATTTAAGCTTCATAGGAAACAAGACAATGGCTGAGCGTCAGAACGGTACCGTCAAGTGGTTCAATGACGAGAAAGGTTACGGCTTCATCACCCCAGAAAGCGGTCCGGATCTGTTCGTGCACTTCCGTGCCATCGAAGGTAACGGCTTCAAGAGCCTGAAAGAAGGCCAGAAAGTCTCCTTCGAGGCCGTTCAAGGCCAGAAAGGCATGCAAGCCGACAAGGTTCAGGTCATCGCCTAAGCGAGATCCAGACTTCAAAAAGCCCCTGCCAAGTGCAGGGGCTTTTTTTTATCCGTAGAATACCGGCTTCGCCATCTGGAGCCGTCCTGCATGTCCAAGCCCCTGCTCACCCCCCAGGGTGATTTCCCTCCGGTCGGCCTGGGCCGACGCCTGGCCGCAATGTTCTACGACTTTCTCTTGTGCACCGCGCTGCTGATCGTCACCGCCGGCCTCTACAAGCTGGTGCAGATGTCGATCATCGGCGAGGCGCGCATGCGCGAGCTGACCGATGCCGGCGCCCTGGACGGCGACCCGCTGCTGTCGACGATCTTGCTGTTCGCCCTGTTCGGCTTCTTCGCCAAGTTCTGGACCCACGGCGGCCAGACCCTGGGCATGCAGGTGTGGGGCGTACGGGTGCAGAACGCCGACGGCAGCGCCATCAGCCTGTGGCAGGCGTTGTTGCGCTTCGTGGTGGCCATCGCGTCATGGCTGTGCCTGGGCCTGGGATTCCTCTGGGCGCTGGTCGACAAGCGCAAGCGCGGCTGGCATGACATCTATTCTGAAACCCAGCTGGTGCGGGTACCCAAACGCAAGTGAAGCAAAGCCGACCCTGAGGTTAATGCCTGTCAGTTAAGGCCCCATCGCCGGCAAGCCGGCTCCCACCTGTCCTGCGCTGCAGTTGTAGACACCGCGGAACCTGTGGGAGCCGGCTTGCCGGCGATGGGCTGCGAAGCAGCCCCAAATGTAGCTAATAAGGCTTGACTGACCGGCATTAACCCTGAGGTCGGCTTCTTGTTTCACGTCAGGCACTAGCCTGCCCGGCGCAACAACCATACGCCTGCCAGCGCGCAGATCCCGGCGGGTATCACCACCGCCAGCAGCGGTGGGAAGCCGAACACCTGGCTCGATGGCCCCAAAAGATCCTGGCCGATACGGAACACGAAGCCCACCAGCACACCGGTGAACACTCGCTGGCCGAGGGTCACCGAACGCAGTGGGCCGAAGATGAAGGAAATCGCCATCAACACCAGGGCCGCAGTGACCACCGGCTGCAATACCTTGGTCCAGAACGCCAGCCAGTAACGGGCGTTGTTCAGGCCTTGCTCGGAGAGGTAGTGGATGTAGTCCCACAGGCCGGTGATCGACAGCGACTCGGGCGCCAGGATCACAGTGTTGAGCAATTGCGGCGTCACCGAGACGTCCCAGCGCTCCTGGGGCGTCTTCACTACCTCGGTGTGGTCGCCACGGAAGTGGGTGGTGGCGACGTCGCTGAGGATCCAGTGGTCCTGGTTGTACTGCGCCCGGCGCGCGAAGCTCGAGGTCACGATGTGACGCTCGGCGTCGAAGCGGTAGCGGGTCACGCCCAGCAGCAGGCCATTGGGCTGTACCGAGTTGATGTGCACGAACTCCTCGCCCTGGCGGTGCCACATGCCGCGCTTGGAGCTCTGCGCATCGCCACCGCCCTGGGCCAGGGACCGGTCGGCCTGGGCCTTGTTCTCGGTGACCGGGGCCACGTATTCACCGATCAGCAGGCCGACCAGCATGAGCACCAGCATCGGCTTCATCACCGCCCAGACGATGCGCCCGATGGACACGCCAGCAGCGCGCATGATGGTCAGCTCGCTGCTGCTGGCCAGGCTGCCCAGGCCGATCAGGCAGCCGATCAGCGCGGCCATCGGCAGCATCTCGTACAACCGGCGTGGCGCGGTCAGCAGCACGAAGCGGCCGGCGTCCATCACCGTATAGGTGTTGCTCAGGTCGCCCATCTCGTCGATGAAGGCGAACAGCGAGGCCAGGCCGAGGATGATCCCCAGTACCGCCAGGATGGCCAGCAGCACGCTCTGGCCGATGTAGCGATCCAGCTTAGCCATGGGCCACCTCCGAACGACGGGCGGCGAGCTTCAGGCGCAGCGGCTCCCAGTACATCAGGCCCAGGCCTATCAGCAGGAACAGCCCATGTACCCACCACATGCCCAGGGCGATCGGGATCTTGCCCTTTTCCAGGGCGCCGCGTACGGAAATCAACATCGTCAGGTAGGCCATGTACAAAAGAATCGCCGGCAGCAGCTTGAGGAAACGACCTTGGCGCGGGTTGACGCGCGACAGCGGCACGGCCAGCAGGGTCACCACGAAGACCAGCAGCGGCAGCGACAGGCGCCACTGCAGCTCGGCCTGCTCGCGCAGCGCCTTCTTGCCGAACAGTTGGGAGGTGGGGATGGCCTCGCGGTCGGTCACCTCCTCGCTGACTTCAGGCTTGGGCAACAGCACGCCATAGGTGTCGTACTTGATCGCGCGGTAATCGGCCTGGCCCGGGTTGCCGTCGTAGCGGTAGCCGTTTTCCAGGATCAGGTATCGATTGCCGTCGGCCTGCACTTCCTGGTGGCCTTTTTCGGCGACCAGCACCGACGGCGCGCGGTCCTTGGTCTTGTCCTGGTTGAAGCGCTTCTCGGAGATGAACACACCGCTCAGGTTGATGCGATCGTCGGTCAGCTCCTCGGTGTAGGTCACCCGCGAGCCGTCGCGAAGGGTCTGGAAGCGCCCGGGCACCAGGGTATCGAACTCGGTCAGGGCGTCCTGCTGGTTGATGATCTGCTGCACCTGGGCCACGCCTTGGGGCGCCAGGCTCAGGCTCAGCCAGGCCACCAGCAGGGCGACCAGCCCGGCCGGGGCCAGGGTCAGCAGCAGCAGGCGTTGCTGGCTCATGCCCGTGGCCGAGAGCACGGTCATCTCGCTTTCCAGGTAGAGCCGGCCGTAGGCCAGGAGAATGCCGAGGAACAGGCCCAGCGGCAGGATCAGCTGCAGGAAGCCCGGCAGGCGGAAGCCCATGATCAGGAACAGCACACTCGGGTCGAGCACGCCCTGGGCGGCCTGGGCCAGGTACTTGATGAAGCGCCCGCTCATGATGATCACCAGCAGCACGGCGCTGACGGCGCTCAAGGTCACCAGGACCTCGCGGGACAGATAACGGAAGACGATCAAACCAGACACTCCTGGGTTGTCAGGGGCGCAAAGCCGTTCAAGGGCTTCGGACAGCCAAGACCTATGCCGGTTCGCCGAAGGCGAACCTCCATGTAAAGTGCGCGCATTATCCTGTGATTGGCAGTGCCTGTCACTTGGCCGCGCATGACGGCGCATATCGGGGTTGTCATCGAGGTTGCCGCAGGCTCAAACTGGCAGCTTTTCCACTGGCACGCGAGCACGCGGCCAGGCCCGTTTCGAGCGTGTGCACGAGACCGCGCCAACTGACTGATCATTCGGGGACCCTGACATGGAACTGGTTGTAAAAAGTGTAGCCGCCGCCTCCTTGAAAACCGCCACCTTGGTATTGGCTGTCGGTGAAGGGCGCAAGCTCGGCGATATCGCCAAGGCCGTCGACCAGGCCAGCAACGGTGCCATCAGCACCGTGCTCAAGCGTGGTGACCTCGCCGGCAAGCCCGGCCAGACCCTGCTGCTGCACAGCCTGCCAGGCCTCAAGGCCGAGCGTGTGCTGTTGGTCGGCAGCGGCAAGGAGGCCCTGGGCGATCGCGCCTGGCGCAAGCTGGTCGCCAGCGTCGCCGGCGTGCTCAAGGGCCTGAACGGCAGCGACGCGGTGCTGGCCCTGGACGACGTCGGCGTCACCGGCCGTGATGCCCACTATGGCAAGTACCGCCTGCTGGCCGAGACCCTGCTCGACGGCGAATACGTGTTCGACCGCTTCAAGAGCCAGAAGCCCGACCCTCGCGCGCTGAAGAAGATCACCCTGCTGACCGACAAGGCCGGCCAGGGCGAGGTCGAACGCGCCGTGAAACACGCCAGCGCCATCGCCGCAGGTATGGCCTTCACCCGCGACCTGGGCAACCTGCCGCCGAACCTGTGCCACCCAAGCTTCCTGGCCGAGCAGGCCAAGGAGCTGGGCAAGGCGCACAAGAACCTCAAGGTCGAGGTCCTGGACGAGAAGAAGATCAAGGACCTGGGCATGGGCGCCTTCTATGCCGTGGGCCAGGGCAGCGACCAGCCGCCACGCCTGATCGTGCTCAACTACCAGGGCGGCAAGAAGAGCGATAAGCCCTTCGTGCTGGTCGGCAAGGGCATCACCTTCGACACCGGCGGCATCAGCCTCAAGCCCGGTGCCGGCATGGATGAAATGAAGTACGACATGTGCGGTGCCGCCAGCGTGTTCGGTACCCTGCGCGCGGTCCTGCAGCTGCAGCTGCCGATCAACCTGGTGTGCCTGCTGGCCTGCGCCGAGAACATGCCAAGCGGCGGTGCCACCCGCCCGGGTGACATCGTCACCACCATGAGCGGCCAGACCGTGGAAATCCTCAACACCGACGCCGAAGGCCGTCTGGTGCTGTGCGACACCTTGACCTACGCCGAGCGCTTCAAGCCCCAGGCAGTGATCGACATCGCCACCCTGACCGGCGCCTGCATCGTCGCCCTGGGCAGCCACACCTCGGGCCTGATGGGCAACAACGACGACCTGGTCGGCCAGCTGCTCGACGCCGGCAAGCGCGCCGACGACCGCGCCTGGCAACTGCCGCTGTTCGACGAATACCAGGAGCAACTGGACAGCCCGTTCGCCGACATCGCCAACATCGGCGGGCCGAAGGCCGGCACCATCACCGCCGGCTGCTTCCTGTCGCGCTTCGCCAAGGCCTACGACTGGGCACACCTGGACGTTGCCGGCACCGCATGGATCAGCGGCGGCAAGGACAAGGGCGCCTCAGGCCGCCCGGTCCCGCTGCTGACCCAGTACCTGCTCGACCGCGCCAACGCCTGATGCCGAAAGGCCGGTGGTGCTCGCGCGCCACCGGTTGGCAGACCTGACCATGAGCAAAGTCGACTTCTACATCCTGCCCACCGACGACTTGGCGGCGCGCCTGGATTTCGCCTGCAAGTTGTGCGAGAAGGCCTGGCGCCTCGGCCACCGGGTCTACCTGCACTGCCAGGACGCCGAGCAGCGCGCCGCGCTGGACGAGCGCCTGTGGCGCTTCAAGGGCGAAGCCTTCGTGCCCCACGACCTGGCCGAGGCCCATGCCGACGCCGTGGTGGCCCTGGGGCTGGGCGACGATGCCGGCACCCACCGTGACCTGCTGATCAACCTGGGGGCAGACGTGCCCGGGTTCGTCGGCCAGTTCGAACGGGTGGCCGAAATCGTCGTCGAGGCACCGGCCATCCGCCAGGCTGCCCGGGAGCGATTCCGTTTCTACCGTGAACGGGGCTATGCTCTGCAAGACCACCGCTTACAGCGACTTTGACGACGATGGACAAGCATTCCCCCCTACCTGATTCCGCGCACCTGCTCGACGACCTCGAGTCGATCCGCCAGTTGCTGGGCGACGCCGACCTGCAGCCGCCGCTGCTGACCGAAACGGTCGAGCAGATTCCCCTGCTGCTCGACGAACCCGCCGGCAACCCGGCGCCGCCCGTCCAACCCGCCCCAGCGGCGCAAGAGGACGACCCACAGACCCGCCGCCAGGACACCCTGCTGCACCTGGAAGCCGACCTGCGCGCCGCCGCCCAGCAGATCATGCAAGACGTGATCAACGACTTCACCCCGCATATCGAGAACGAGATCAAGCGCCGCCTGGATGCACGCATGGAACGGCTGATCAAACGCTCGGAGTAAGATCCCGGGGCCGCCTGGCGGCCCTTTCGCAGCACAAGGCCGCTCGTACAGGCGCCACGGTCCCTATAAGCGGCCTTGTGCCGCGAAAGGGCTGCAAAGCAGGCCCTGCCCCTGTCGCCTCAACCCCCCAGCTTGGTTATACTTCCCGGCTTTCCCGAATTAATGCCATAGGGTCCCGCCGCGCATGGATAAGACCTACCAGCCGCACGCCATCGAAACTTCCTGGTACAACACTTGGGAGTCCGAGAACTATTTCGCCCCACAAGGTGCAGGCGAGTCCTACACCATCATGATCCCGCCGCCGAACGTGACCGGCAGCCTGCACATGGGCCACGGCTTCAACAACGCGATCATGGATGCCCTGATCCGTTTCCGCCGCATGCAAGGCCGCGACACCCTGTGGCAACCGGGCACCGACCACGCGGGCATCGCCACCCAGATGCTGGTGGAACGCCAGCTCGAGGCCAAGGGCCAGAACCGTCATGACCTGGGCCGCGAAAAGTTCCTGGAGAAGGTCTGGGAGTGGAAGGAGCAGTCCGGTGGCAACATCAGCCGCCAGATCCGCCGCCTGGGCTCGTCGGTAGACTGGAGCCGCGAACGCTTCACCATGGACGACGGCCTCTCCGAGGCGGTCAAGGAAGCCTTCGTGCGCCTGCATGAAGACGGCCTGATCTACCGCGGCAAGCGCTTGGTCAACTGGGACACCAAGCTGCATACCGCCATCTCCGACCTCGAAGTGGAAAACCACGACGAGAAGGGCCACCTGTGGAACCTGCGCTACCCGCTGGCCGATGGTGCCAAGACCGCCGAAGGCAAGGACCACCTGGTGGTCGCCACCACCCGTCCGGAAACCCTGCTCGGTGACGCGGCCGTTGCCGTGAACCCGAACGACGAGCGCTACCAGGCCCTGATCGGCAAGTTCGTCGAACTGCCCCTGGTGGGCCGCCGCATCCCGATCATTGCCGACGACTACTGCGACCCGGAGTTCGGCACCGGCTGCGTGAAGATCACCCCGGCCCACGACTTCAACGACTATGAAGTCGGCAAGCGCCACAACCTGCCGCTGCTCAACATCTTCGACAAGAACGCCCTGGTGCTGGCAAGCGCCCAGGCCTTCAACCTCGACGGCAGTGTCAACGAAAGCATCGACACCACCCTGCCCGCCCAGTACGCCGGCCTCGACCGTTTCGTCGCGCGCAAGCAGATCGTCGCCGACCTGGATGCTCAGGGCCTGCTGGTCAGCATCGACGACCACGCCCTGAAGGTGCCGAAGGGCGACCGCTCCGGCACCGTCATCGAGCCGTGGCTGACCGACCAGTGGTACGTCTCCACCAAGCCACTGGCCGAGCCTGCCATTGCCGCCGTGGAAGATGGTCGCATCCAGTTCGTGCCCAAGCAGTACGAGAACATGTACTTCTCCTGGATGCGTGACATCCAGGACTGGTGCATCAGCCGCCAGCTGTGGTGGGGCCACCGCATCCCGGCCTGGTACGACGAGGCCGGCCAGGTCTATGTCGGTCGCAACGAGGCCGAGGTGCGCGCCAAGCACAACCTGGGCGCCGACGTGGCCCTGCGCCAGGACGACGACGTGCTCGACACCTGGTTCAGCTCGGGCCTGTGGACCTTCTCCACCCTGGGCTGGCCGGAGCAGACCGAATTCCTGAAGAAGTTCCACTCCACCGACGTGCTGGTCACCGGCTTCGACATCATCTTCTTCTGGGTCGCCCGGATGATCATGCTGACGATGCACCTGATCAAGAACGAGGATGGCACCCCGCAGGTACCGTTCAAGACCGTCTATGTCCATGGCCTGGTACGTGACGGCCAAGGCCAGAAGATGTCCAAGTCCAAGGGCAACGTGCTCGACCCGCTGGACATCGTCGACGGCATCACCCTCGAGGCCCTGCTGGAAAAACGTACCAGCGGCATGATGCAGCCAAAGCTTGCCGAGAAGATCGCCAAGCAGACCAAGGCCGAGTTCCCGGAAGGCATCGCCAGCTACGGCACCGACGCCCTGCGCTTCACCTTCTGCTCGCTGGCCTCCACCGGCCGCGACATCAAGTTCGACATGGGTCGCGTCGAAGGCTACCGCAACTTCTGCAACAAGATTTGGAACGCCGCCCGCTACGTGCTGGACAAGGGCGAGGACTGCGGCCAGAACGGCGAGGCCTACGAGCTATCGCTGGCCGATCGCTGGATCATCTCGCAGCTGCAGCGCACCGAGGCCGAGGTCACCCGCCAGCTCGAGCAGTTCCGCTTCGACCTGGCCAGCCAGGCCCTGTACGAGTTCATCTGGAACCAGTACTGCGACTGGTACCTGGAGCTGTCCAAGCCGGTGCTGTGGGATGAGAACGCCCCGGTCGAGCGCGCCCGCGGCACCCGTCGCACCCTGGTACGCGTGCTGGAAGTGGCCCTGCGCCTGGCCCATCCGTTCATGCCGTTCATCACCGAAGAGATCTGGCAGCGCATCGCGCCGCTGGCCGGCATCGACGGCAAGACCATCATGCTGCAACCGTGGCCGGTGGCCAACGAGAGCCGCATCGACACCGCCGCCGAAGGCGACATCGAGTGGCTGCAACAGCTGATGGTCGGCCTGCGCAACATCCGCGCCGAGATGAACATCGGCCCCGGCAAGCCGCTGCCGCTGTTCCTCAAGAACGCCAATGCCGACGACCAGCGCCGCCTGCAGGAAAACGAGGCGCTGCTCAAGAAGCTGGCCAAGGTCGAATCGTTCACCGTGCTGGGCGAGCAGGACGAAGCGCCGCTGTCGGCCACCGCGCTGGTGGGCGACCTGCAGGTCCTGGTGCCGATGGCCGGCCTGATCGACAAGGATGCCGAGCTTGCGCGCCTGAACAAGGAAATCCAGCGCCTGCAAGGCGAAGTCCAGCGCGTGGGCGGCAAGCTGTCCAACGCCGCGTTCGTCGACAAGGCGCCGCCTGCCGTGATCGAGAAAGAGCGCGCCAAGCTGGCCGAGTCCGAACAGGCCCTGGCCAACCTGACCGAGCAGCATGCGCGGATCGCAGCGCTGTAACATCGAGTGAAGCCTTAGCGGGCTGCCCTGCAGCCCATCGCCGGCAAGCCGGCTCTCACAGGTAAAGTGCAAACCCTGAACCTTGCACCTGACCTGTGGGAGCCGGCTTGCCGGCGATGCTTTTTCAGGACCCTACCATGACCCAGAAACCCACCCTGCACCCGCGCAACCGTCACAAGGGCCACTACGACTTCCCCAGTTTGATCAAGGCCCACCCGGACCTGGCCCGCTTCACCCTCACCAACCCCTACGGCAAGCCCAGCATCGACTTCGCCAACCCCGAGGCCGTACGGGTGTTCAACCGCGCCCTGCTCAAGGCCCAGTACGGCATCCAACACTGGGACATCCCGGCCGACTACCTGTGCCCGCCGATCCCAGGCCGGGCCGACTACATCCACGTGCTGGCCGACCTGCTGGCCGAAGACTGCGGCGGCGCCATCCCCCGCGGGGCCCAGGTACATGCGCTGGACATCGGCGTTGGCGCGAACTGTATCTATCCGTTGCTCGGCCACAGCGACTATCGCTGGCGCTTCCTCGGTTCGGACATCGACCCGGTCGCCCTGGCCTCGGCCAAGGCGATCGTGCAGGCCAATGGCTTGGCCAAGGCGATCACCCTACGCCAGCAAGGCAACCCTCGACATATCCTCGACGGGCTGCTGCAAGGCGATGAGCGTTTCGATGTGACCCTGTGCAACCCACCCTTCCATGCCTCCCGGGACGAAGCCACCCGCGGCAGCCAGCGCAAGTGGAAGAACCTGGGCAAGCAGGACCCCAAGCGCAAGCTACCGGTGCTGAATTTCGGCGGGCAGAACAACGAGCTGTGGTGCGAAGGCGGCGAGATCCGCTTCGTTAGCCAGCTAGTGGCCGAAAGTGCGCAATACGGGGAGCAGGTGCTGTGGTTCAGCAGCCTGGTTTCGAAGGCCAGCAACCTGCCAGGTATCGAGGCAGCTCTGAAGAAGGCGGGCGCGAAGGCGCAACGTGTGGTCGCCATGGGCCAGGGCCAGAAGCAGAGCCGCATGGTCGCCTGGAGCTTCCAGGACGATGCCGCCCGCCAGGCCTGGCATGCCCGGCGCGAAGGCAAATCGCGCGCATGAAAAAACCGCGCCCGGGCAAGCCGGGTGCGGTTCTTTCAACGCATCAACGCATTACTTGTTGACGGCGTCGTTCAGGACCTTGGCAGGTACGAACTTGACGACTTTCTTGGCAGCGATTTCGATGGCAGCGCCGGTCGAAGGGTTGCGGCCGGTACGGGCAGGACGCTCGGAGACTTTCAGCTTGCCGATGCCTGGCAGGGTGATTTCAGCGCCGTTTTCCAGTTGGTCGGCGACGATCTGGCCCAGTTGCTCCAGGGCGTTACGCGCGGTGGTCTTCGGCGCGTCGATGGCTTCGGCGATATCGGCAATCAGTTGGTCTTTGGTCAATGCCATGGTGGTGTTCCTTCCCTATCAAATTCAGTGATTATGCAGTGTGCCAGGTCGTAATCGGGCCAGCCCTGGGCGGCCAGGCGGGCCGCGCCAATCGCGTATGTAGATACGAAAATCGGCGTTTGGTTCGACACGGCCAGGCGATCTGCCGGCAATGCGCCACCCAAGGGGCGCAAGACCGCGCAAAGCTACCACAGGAATGGATAAATATCCGCTGCCGGCTTCGATTTTATGCAGGTTTTTCGGGGGTTTTAGCGGAAAACGCAAAAAATTGAACAAAAAACGAACAACCGGCATTTCCGCCAACATCTGGCCACTGCATCACCCCTGCCCTGGGTTAAACTGGGCGACTTTGCAGCGCGGTCCGCTACCGCCCGAGACCTATTCGAGAGATCCATGCCAATCCGTCATTGCATCGTTCACCTGATCGACAAGAAGCCCGATGGCAGCCCGGCAGTACTGCATGCGCGCGACTCCGAACTCGCCGCTTCCGACGCCATCGAAAACCTGCTGGCCGACCTCAACGACAGCTATAACGCCAAACAAGGCAAGGCCTGGGGCTTCTTCCACGGCGAGTCCGGCGCCTACCCGCTCAGCGGCTGGCTGAAACAATACCTGGACGGAGAAAAGGACTTCACCGCCTTCAGCCGTGTCGCCGTCGAGCATCTGCAAAAGCTGATGGAGGAGTCCAACCTGTCTACTGGCGGCCACATCCTCTTCGCCCATTACCAGCAAGGCATGACCGAGTACCTGGCCATCGCCTTGCTGCACCACAGCGAAGGCGTGGCGGTGAACGCCGAGCTCGACGTCACCCCGTCACGCCACCTGGACCTCGGCCAACTGCACCTGGCGGCGCGTATCAACCTGTCGGAGTGGAAGAACAACCAGAACTCCAAACAGTACATCTCGTTCATCAAGGGCAAGAACGGCAAGAAGGTCTCGGACTACTTCCGCGACTTCATCGGTTGCCAGGAGGGCGTGGACGGCCCCGGTGAAACCCGCACGCTGCTCAAGGCCTTCAGCGACTTCGTCGAAAGCGAGGACCTGCCCGAGGAAGCGGCTCGGGAAAAAACCCAGACCCTGGTCGACTACGCCACTACCCAGACCAAGCTGGGCGAGCCGGTGACCCTGGAGGAACTGTCGAGCCTGATCGACGAGGACCGCCCGAAGGCGTTCTACGACCACATCCGCAACAAGGACTATGGCCTGTCGCCGGAGATCCCGGCGGACAAGCGCACCCTCAACCAGTTCCGCCGTTTCACTGGCCGGGCTGAAGGGCTGTCTATCAGCTTCGAGGCGCACCTGCTCGGCTCCAAGGTGGAGTACGACGAGGAAGCCGGCACCCTGATCATCAAGGGCCTACCGACCCAGTTGGTCGACCAGCTCAAGCGCCGCAAGGATTGAGGCTGCGCCCTATGGCCGGCAAGCCGGCTCCCATAGAACAACTCGTAACTGTTTGATTTTACGAGCCCTTCGTGGGAGCCGGCTTGCCGGCGATAGCTGACGCCCCTACCCTTCTGCCCCTTCGGCATAAGCCACCACCAGCGCCTCCTTGGCCGACTTGCGCAGCTTCTTCACCAGGCGCTCCTGGCGCAATGCCTCGGCCTTGTCCGGCCATTGCTCGACATACACCAGCGCCTGGGCCGGGCTGGTCTTGAAATAGCGCGCCCCCTGTCCCTTCTGATGCTTCAGGAAACGCCGCTGGGGGTCATCGCTAATACCGCAATACAACGAACCATTAGCCGCGCGAACCAAGTAGACATACCAGGGCTTTGCTCCCTGGACCGGCATTTCTTCACTCAAGACCTGTGCTCTTTGCGTCATTAGTTTGGTGAGCCCATCCACGAAAGGGCTGCACCATGTTCAAAACCCTACCCATCGCGACCCTCGTCGCAACAACCCTCGTTACCGCCCACGCATCGCCCGACAAAACGTCGGCACACACATTGCTCGGCCAGCGCACCGCCGCCCAGATGCAACAAAACTACGATGCCACGCCGGCGCGCTGCGAAGGCAATGCAGTGCCGGCCCATGCATGCTCCGGTGTACTGCTCAGGGCCACCAAGCCAGGGCCGAGCTACCATACCTGGCATCATAGCCCCAACACCAAGGCCAAGGGCGGTCTATCGTTTTCCTACATTCGGGCCGATATACCGACGTCCCAGCTTGCCGCCGACGGCCGCAGCGGCTTCACGCTGTATCCCCAGCTGCAACGCCCGCAGGGCTCGTCGTACTACGAAGTGCTATGCGCATGGCCGACCGATGGTGACACCTGGACACGCAACAGCAATGGCTGTGGCGACAATTCCCAGACCCCTCAGGTGGAGCAGGCCTGCCAACGAAAAGGGATCGATACCGCCGAGCAGTGGATCGCCGAGTTCAGGCGCAGCGGCGACTACAAGCAGCAATGCGCCTTCGATGTACGTGCCCGCACCCCGGGTAGGGCCGACGCGTTCCATCAGAGCCTGCGTGCCAAGCAACTGTTCGGCAAGGAACTGCCTTTCCAGTGGAACGAGCTGATCCTGCGGGCCTGGGATGAATCCACTTCAGCCAGGCTGCCGATCCAGTCGTTCTTCCACATCGAAGGTATGCCCAGGGCCTTGGAACAGGCCCAGACCGATCAGCGCGACTGGTACAAGACCAATGGCACATTCATCCCGGTGATCCGGATACGCCTGCCCAGCGAAGGGACCAAGCAGGCCAGGTTTACCTACCATGAGCATGAGCAGGCCGTTGCGCGCTGATCTCAGGCCTGCTGGAACCCCCGCAGCCCTTTGAAGGCGTGCCGGCACACCTTGTCTTGCAGCCATGGCGACCAGCCCAGAAACAGGCCCGGCAACCCCAGGGCCTGGCGAGACCAGCGCCAGAAATCGAAACTGTCGTCATGCTGCAGGATCAGGCCATCGCGGATCACGAAGCGCGCCTGGATGTCGTTGACCACCGTGCGGCCGGTCTGGCTGAACAGGTAGCGCGCCACCCAATGGGCGCTGGCGCTGTCCGGGTTGGCCTGGACGTGGTCGAAGGTCAGGGAGAAGTCCTTGGCCCGTGTGGTCAGCATCCGCCACATGTCGCCGACGTCCTGGCCTCGTAGAGTGCCGAACACCGGATCGCTGAAGGTGATGTCTTCGCTGTAGCAAGCCACCATGGCCTCGGCGTCCAAGCGCTGGAAAGCCTGATAGAAACGGGTGATCAATGCTTGGTTGGCGTCGCTCATGGCGCAATCCGTCGAGAAATGGAAGCCTGAACGATAATCCGTGATGCGCACTGGCGCCATGCCCATTCGAGCCTTCGGCCTAAACCCGCTCGCTGCTCACCTGCACATGCAATGCCCGCCCAGCCCCCAGGCCGAACACGATGGCCCCAATGCCCAGCGCAGCAAAGATCCACCCCACGGCAGCCCAACCGCCGGTCAGGTCATGCACCAGCCCCACCGCGAACGGCCCCATGGACGCCAAGGTGTAGCCCACCCCTTGCGCCATGCTCGACAGGTTGGCCGCGACATGAGCATCCCTGGAGCGCAGCACGATCAAGGTCAGTGCCAAGGCGAAGGTACCGCCCTGCCCCAACCCGAGCACCACCGCCCAACCCCACAGGCCGGACAGCGGCGCATACAGGCAACCGAACAACCCCGCCAGGGTGGTCAGCATGACGATGACGATCGCCAGGCGCTGATCCTTGCCCCGGGTTGCCAACCAAGGCGCGCTGAGCGAACTGACCAGCTGCACGATCACCGAGCCGGACAGCACCAGGCCCGCTTCCGTCGGGCTCAGGCCACGGCCGATCAGGATCGAAGGCAGCCAGCCGAACACGATATAGGCCAACGACGATTGCAGGCCCATGTACAGGGTGACCTGCCAGGCCAGTGGATCGCGCCACAACCCGCGCACCCGGTAGGCCACCTTGTGCAGGCCATGCCCCTGGCGCGCCTGGGGCAGCCATACCAGCATCGCCAGCAGCGCGGGAAGCAGCCAGAAGCCAAGCCCCACGGGCCAGCTGTCGGCGAAATGGCGGGTCAACGGCACAGTCGCACCGGCGGCCAGCGCAGCTCCCAGGCACAAGGCCATGGTGTAGACGCCGGTCAGGGTGCCGGCATGCTGGGGGAAGTCGCGCTTGACGATGCCCGGCAACAGCACGCCGATGATGCCGATACTCGCGCCGGCCATGACGCTCCCCAGGAATACCCCGGTCACCCCCAGGGCACTGCGCACGAGAATGCCCAACGCCAGGGTCAGCAAGATGCCGAGGATCACGCGCTCGCTGCCAAAGCGTCTAGCCAGCACCGGCGCCAGCGGCGCGAACAGGCCCAGGCACAGTACCGGCAAGGTGGTCAGCAAACCAGCCTGGGCGGCATTGAGCCCCAGGCTGTCGGAGACTTGCCCCAGCAGCGGTGCCAGGCTCGATAATGCCGGGCGCAGGTTCAGCGCCACCAGCACCAGCCCCAGCAGCAACAGCCATGGGCGGCGCAGGGCCACAGGCTGCTGTTGCACCTGTTCGTCGTCGGCCTCGGCGTCGATCAACAGTTCGTCGAGTTCCGTCTCGTGGGGCGGGCTGCGGTGGGTCGTGCGTTCGTCCATGGGTATCTCGTGGTCAGGGTTCGTTGACGGCGACGCTGATAGGGGCAGGCTCGAGGGGTGAGGACACAACGCAACCCAAGCGCCGCTGCACGGACCTACGCCTGACCCGCCCGCTTATCCAAGCGCATCGAGCAACGCCTGGTTCATCTCCGGCGTGCCGATGGTGATCCGCAGGAACTGCGCAATCCGCTCCTGCTTGAAGTGCCGGACAATCACCCCTTGCTCACGCAAGCGCGCCGCGATCCCAGCGGCATCCTGCTGTGGATGCCGGGCGAAGATGAAGTTGGCTGCCGAAGGCAGTACTTCGAATCCACGGGCGCGTAGTTCACCGACCAACGCCTCGCGGCTGTCGATGACTTTGCGGCACGTCTCGTCGAAGTAGGCTCGGTCCTCGAACGCCGCTGCCGCCCCCACGATCGCCATACGATCGAGCGGGTAGGAATTGAAGCTGTTCTTGATCCGCTCCAGCGCCTCGATCAGGTCCGGGTGCCCCACCGCCAGGCCAACCCGCAGGCCAGCCAGGGAACGCGACTTGGACAGCGTCTGGGTCACCAGCAGGTTATCGTAGCGGTCCACCAGGCTGATGGCGGTTTCGCCACCGAAATCGATGTAGGCCTCATCCACCACCACCACCGAATCGCGGTTGGCCTGCAGCAACTGCTCTACCGCCTGCAACGGCAGCAGGCAGCCGGTCGGCGCGTTGGGGTTGGGGAAGATGATCCCGGCGTTGGGCTTGTTGTAGTCCGCGATGCGGATCTGGAACTGCTCGTCCAGCGCCACCGGCTCGAACGGGATGCCGTACAGGCCGCAGTACACCGGGTAGAAGCTGTAGCTGATGTCCGGGAACAGCAGCGGGCCACGGTCGTGCTGGAACAGGCCGTGGAAGATGTGCGCCAGCACCTCGTCCGAGCCGTTGCCGACGAACACCTGCTGCGCCGTCACACCGTAGTACTCGGCTACCGCCTGCTTGAGGCGATCGCCGTTGGGGTCCGGGTACAAGCGCAGGTTGTCGTTCAGTTCCCCTTGCATGGCCGCCAGCGCCTTGGGCGATGGGCCATAGGGGTTCTCGTTGGTGTTGAGCTTGACCAGGCGGGCCAGCTTGGGCTGCTCGCCCGGCACGTAGGGCACCAGGTCCTTGACGAAGGGGCTCCAGAATCGGCTCATGTTCAGTTCCCCTTGTTTTCGGTGAGGATACGGTATTCGGCGCTGCGCGCATGGGCGGTCAGCGATTCGCCACGGGCCAGGACCGACGCGGTGCGGCCCAACTCGGAAGCGGCCTGTTCGGAGCAGAAGATGATCGACGAACGCTTCTGGAAGTCATACACCCCCAGTGGCGAAGAGAACCGCGCAGTACCGGAAGTGGGCAGCACGTGGTTGGGGCCGGCGCAGTAATCGCCCAGGGCTTCGCTGGTGTGGCGGCCCATGAAGATCGCGCCGGCATGGCGGATGTGCGGCAGCCAGGCCTGCGGGTCGGCCACCGACAGCTCCAGGTGCTCCGGGGCGATGCGGTTGGCGACATCCATCGCCTGCTGCATGTCGCGCACTTGGATCAACGCACCACGGCCGTTGATCGACTTTTCGATGATTTCGGCACGCTCCATGGTCGGCAACAGCTTACCGATGCTGGCGGCGACGCGGTCCAGGAACGCCGCGTCCGGGCTGACCAGGATCGCCTGGGCGTCTTCGTCGTGTTCGGCCTGGGAGAACAGGTCCATGGCGATCCAGTCCGGGTCGGTCTGGCCGTCGCACACCACCAGGATCTCCGAGGGCCCGGCGATCATGTCGATGCCGACCTGGCCGAAGACGTGGCGCTTGGCGGTGGCCACGTAGATGTTGCCCGGGCCGACGATCTTGTCTACCTGGGGCACGCTCTGGGTGCCATAGGCCAGGGCCGCGACCGCCTGGGCGCCACCGATGGTGAAGACGCGGTCGACCCCGGCGATGCAGGCCGCGGCCAGCACCAGTTCGTTGACTTCGCCACGTGGGGTCGGTACCACCATCACCACCTCGGACACGCCGGCGACCTTCGCCGGGATGGCGTTCATCAGTACCGACGAAGGGTACGATGCCTTGCCGCCCGGGACATACAGACCGGCACGGTCCAGCGGAGTGACCTTCTGGCCGAGCACGGTGCCGTCGGCCTCGGTGTACTGCCAGGAATCCTGCTTCTGCCGCTCGTGGTAGCTGCGCACACGGTTGGCGGCGGTCTCCAGGGCTTGGCGCTGGGCCTCGGTGATGCGGGTCAGCGCCAGTTCCAGGCGCGCGCGGTCGAGGATAAGGTCTTCGATGCCCTTGGCCTCGACCCCATCGAAGCGCTGGGTGAACTCCACCAGGGCGGCGTCGCCGCGCTCGCGCACGGCCTTGATGATGTCGAGCACGCGCTGGTTGACCGCGTCATCGGACACGCTTTCCCAGCTCAGCAGATGATCCAGATGTCGGGCGAAATCCGGATCAGCAGCGTTGAGACGGGCAATTGCAGTGGACACGGTCATGGCGAGGGCCTCGTTTTATTGGCGAATGCTCAGGCGCCCTAGGCTACCAGTCCATCCGCGCGGGCACCCGAGAAAGTTGGCTATGACGCGGATAGACGGGCGCGACGAGAAGTCGCGCGCAAAGGTCAGCCGCGGTGTCGGGACTCGACGGCCTGGCGCAGGGTGTCGATCAGGCTCTGGATGCGGGCGTGCTGCATTTTCATGGAGGCCTTGTTGACCACCAGGCGCGAGCTGATCGTGGCGATCAGTTCCTGGGGCTCCAGGCCGTTGGCGCGCAGGGTGTTGCCGGTGTCGACCACGTCGATGATCTTGTCGGCCAGGCCGATCAGCGGCGCCAGCTCCATCGAGCCGTACAGCTTGATGATATCGACCTGACGGCCCTGCTCGGCGTAGTAGCGCTTGGCTACGTTGACGAACTTGGTGGCCACGCGCAGCCGGCCCTTGGGCTCCGGCGCGCCTACGGCACCTGCGGTCATCAGCTTGCAACGGGCGATCTGCAGGTCCAGGGGCTCGTACAGGCCCTGGCCGCCGTACTCCATCAGCACGTCCTTGCCGGCCACCCCGAGGTCGGCCGCGCCATGCTCGACATAGGTCGGCACGTCGGTGGCACGCACGATCAACAGGCGCACATCGTCCTGGGTCGTGGGGATGATCAGCTTGCGGCTCTTGTCCGGATTCTCGGTCGGCACGATACCGGCCTCAGCCAGCAATGGCAGGGTATCGTCGAGGATTCGGCCCTTCGATAGCGCGATGGTCAACATGGGAAACGTCGGTCCTTAAGCGGCTACTGCCGGCCAGGTCATGGACCTGGCCGCATTTGATTCGTGTGTGGGAGCGAGCCTGGCCCGCTTCCACACCCAGCGCCAGTCAGATGACTAGCCCGGTACGCGGCGAATTTTCGCGCCCAGCATCTGCAGTTTTTCCTCGATGCACTCGTAACCACGGTCGATGTGGTAGATGCGATCGATCAGGGTATCGCCATCAGCGACCAAGGCCGACAGGACCAGGCTGGCCGAAGCCCGCAGGTCGGTGGCCATGACCGGTGCGCCCTTGAGTGCCTTGACCCCGGTGACGATGGCAGTGTTGCCCTCGACCTGGATCTGTGCGCCCATGCGGTGCATTTCGTAGACGTGCATGAAGCGGTTCTCGAAGATCGTCTCGATCACCGCACCCGTGCCTTCGGCAATGGCGTTGAGCGAGATGAACTGCGCCTGCATGTCGGTCGGGAAGGCCGGGTACGGAGCGGTACGCAGGTTGACGGCCTTGGGCCGCTTGCCATGCATGTCCAGCTCGATCCAGTCTTCGCCGGCAGTGACTTCGGCACCGGCTTCCTTGAGCTTCTCCAACACCGCCTCGAGGATGGTCGGATCGGTGTCCTTGACCTTCACACGGCCACCGGTCACGGCAGCAGCGACCAGGTAGGTACCGGTCTCGATACGGTCGGGCATCACGCGGTAGGTGGCCGAGTGCAGTCGCTCGACGCCATCGATGACGATGGTGTCGGTACCGGCGCCCTGGATCTTGCCGCCCATGGCGTTGATGAAGTTGGCCAGGTCGACCACTTCCGGCTCGCGCGCAGCGTTCTGCAGGACGCTGCGGCCCTTGGCCAGGGCAGCGGCCATCATGATGTTCTCGGTACCGGTCACACTGACGGTATCGAAGAAGAAGTGCGCGCCACGCAGGCCGCCCTCAGGAGCCTCGGCCTTGATGTAGCCGCCTTCGACTTCGATCTTCGCCCCCATGGCCTCCAAGCCACGGATGTGCAGGTCGACCGGGCGCGAACCGATCGCGCAACCACCGGGCAGGGCGACTTCGGCCTTGCCGAAACGGGCGACCATCGGACCGAGCACCAGGATCGAGGCGCGCATGGTCTTGACCAGCTCGTAGGGGGCGACCAGGGTCTTGATGGTGCGCGGGTCGATTTCCACCGAGAGCTTCTCGTCGATCACAGGCTCGATGCCCATGCGACCGAACAGCTCGATCATGGTGGTGATGTCGTGCAGGTGCGGCAGGTTGCCCACGGTGACCGGGCCGTCAGCCAGCAGGGTCGCCGAGAGAATCGGCAGGGCGGCGTTCTTCGCCCCGGAAATGCGGATCTCGCCATCGAGACGCGCGCCGCCAGTGATAATCAGTTTGTCCATTGCAATCTCGCCGCCAACGTTGGCTCAGGTGCGCTCAGCCCAGGCTGCGCTGCTGAAAAATTTCATGGTTACCGCATGGATGCTGCCATCGGCGATCCACGGATTCAGGTGAGCATAGATCGCCTGCTGGCGCTTGACCGGGCTCTGGCCGGCCAGCTCGTCGCTGATCACGTTCAACTGGAAGTTGCAGCCTTCGCCTTCAACTTCGACCCGGGTTCCCGGCAATTTCTCTTCAAGGAAGCTTTTAACTTCTACGGCCTGCATGCTCAACCTCAATCGGCGCCCAGTGCGCGCGGGTCGGCCATCATACAAAAAAGCCCCTCGCCTGCGAAGCCCATGGTGGGGCCTGCTGACCGAGGGGCCATCCCTTAACGGCGAGCCATCAGCCCGCCAGCACTTCATCGAGGTCGTAGACCTCGGCAATGTCGCGCATGTCGTCGGGCATGCCGCGCAGCTCCCAGCCCTTGCCGGCGGCCTGGGCGTCACGGATGAAGCCCAGCAGCAGCGAGAGGCCGACGCTGGTGGAGCGGGCCACGGACGAACAGTCGAGCACCACCTTCGATTCGCGACAGGCGGCGATCAATGCCTTGCCTTCCTTGCGCAGGGCTGGGCCGCTGCGGTAGTCCAGCACACCGGCCAGACGCAAGACGCCCGGCTCGGTCATGGTCACGCCGGTGTCGCTCATTTCACTTCCTTGTCGGGCGATTTGTCGGCAGCTTCCTTGGCCTTGGCCACTTCGCCGGCCCAGCCGTCGATGGTCTTGTCCAGGTCGTTGCCGTTGCGCTGCATGGCGTCGGCGAACTGGTCGCGGAACAGCTTGCCGATGTTGATGCCGTTGACGATCACGTTGCGCACCTTCCACTCGCCACCGAGCTTGACCAGGGTGTACTGCACCGGATAGACAGCGCCGTTGTTGCCGGTGACCTTCATGCCGACGCTGGTACGATCGCCTTCTTCACCCTTGGCCGGGTCGACAGTGATGCCTTGGTTGTTGTACTCGAGCAGCGCATTGCCATAGAACTGCATCAGGCTGCGCTTGAAGTTCTCCTGGAAGCGCTGCATCTGCTCGGGGGTGGCCTTGCGCGAGTACTTGACGGTCATGATGCTCTTGGAGATGCCATCGGCATCGACCACAGGGCCCAGGATGCGGTTGAGGGCGTCGTAGAACGCCTGTGGGTTGCTCTTGTACTGCTCCTTGTTGGCCTTCAGGTCCGACAGCAGCTCGGTGGTGGTGCCCTGCACCACGTCACGGGCAGACTGGCCCGGCGCGGCCATGGCCAGCAGGGGGAAGGCCGCCAGGAGAACCAGCAGGCCGCGTCGCAGGATCGAAATCATGGAAACTCCTTAATTAGCGGGTTGGGCTTCTTTCGGTTCCTTGCCCACGGTATTGAGCAGGAACTTGCCAATCAGATCTTCCAGCACCAGCGCCGACTGGGTGTCATGGATGGTGGAACCATCCTTGAGCACGTCCTCTTCACCGCCCACGCTGATACCGATGTACTTCTCGCCGAGCAGCCCTGCGGTCAGGATCGAGGCAGTGGAGTCGGTCGGCAGGTTGTCGACGTTCTTGTCCAACTGCAAGGTCACCCGACCGGTATAGGAGTCACGGTCCAGATCGATGGCCGTGACCTTGCCGATGGTCACACCGGCCATGGTCACTTTAGCTCTGACCGTCAAACCGGCGATATTGTCGAAGTACGCATAAACTTTGTATGTGTCGCTGCTCGGGCTGGCGGACAGCCCGCTGACGCGCAGGGCCAGCAGCAGCAACGCCAGGATCCCGGCCAGGAGGAACAGGCCGACACCGATTTCCAGGGTGCGGTTTTGCATCAGAAATCTCCAAACATCAAGGCGGTCAGAATAAAGTCCAGACCCAGGACTGCCAACGAGGCGTAGACCACGGTCTTGGTGGTGGCACGGCTGATCCCTTCTGAGGTGGGCTCGCAGTCATACCCCTGGAATACGGCGATCCAGGTCACGACGAAGGCGAACACCAGGCTCTTGACCAGCCCGTTGAGCACGTCGTCGGTAAAGGAAACACTGTTCTGCATGTTGGCCCAGAACGAGCCTTCGTAGACCCCCAGCCAGTCCACCGCCACCCAGGACCCGCCCCAGATACCGACCACGCTGAAGATCAGCGCCAGCAGCGGCAGCGAGATGAACCCGGCCCACAGGCGCGGGGCGACGATGTACTTGAGCGGGTCGACGCCGATCATCTCCAGGCTCGAGAGCTGCTCGGTGGACTTCATGTTGCCGATCTCGGCGGTCAACGCCGAACCTGCACGGCCGGCGAACAGCAAGGCGGTGACCACCGGCCCCAGCTCGCGCAGCAGGGTCAGGGCGATCATCTGCCCCACGGCCTGCTCGGAGCCGTACTTGGTGAGGATGCTGTAGCCCTGCAGCGACAACACCATGCCGATGAAGATGCCGGAGACGACGATGATCGCCAGCGACAGCACCCCCACCGCATAGAGCTGCTTGACCAACAGCTGGAAGCTGCCGCCGATGCCGCCACGCCCACCCAGGGCATGGACCAGGAACAGGCAGGAGCGGCCGAGCACGGCCAGGACATCGATGGCCGCGCGGCCAAACAGACGGATACGTTCGAGTACGGATTTTCTGCGCATCACCGCGCTCCCAGCAGGTCGGCGCGATAGTCAGGCGCAGGGAAGTGGAAAGGCACCGGGCCGTCCGGGTCGCCCTTCATGAACTGGCGGATGCGCGGGTTGTCCGAGCCCATCAGCTCGTCCGGCGTGCCCTGCCCAAGCACCTGGCCATCCCCCACCACATAGATATAGTCGGCGATGCTCGCGGTCTCGGCCAGGTCGTGGGACACCACGATGCTGGTGATGCCCAGGGCATCGTTGAGCAAGCGGATCAGGCGCACGAGCACGCCCATGGCGATCGGGTCCTGGCCGACGAACGGTTCGTCGTACATGAGAATCTGCGGGTCCAGCGCGATGGCGCGGGCCAACGCCACGCGGCGCTTCATGCCGCCGGAGAGTTCGTCCGGCATCAGGTCGATGGCCCCGCGCAGGCCCACGGCCTGCAGCTTCATCAGGACGATGTCGCGGATCATCTCGTCCGACAGCTGGGTATGGACCCGCAGTGGAAAGGCGACGTTCTCGAACACATCGAGATCGGTGAACAGGGCGCCGCTCTGGAACAGCACGCCCATCTGCTTGCGCGCATCGAACAGGTCGCCCCGGGACAGGCTCGGCAGGTTCTGCCCGGCCACCCAGACCTCTCCGCTCGACGGGCGCAACTGTGCCCCCATCAGGCGCAGCAGTGTGGTCTTGCCGCACCCGGAAGGCCCCATGATGCCAGTGACCTTGCCACGGGGGATGCGTATGTCCACATTGCTGAAAATGCTGCGCGAACCGCGCTTGAAGGTGACACCCTTCAACTCGACCGCGTAGGCGCTATCCACACTCATCTAGACTCCTTGCGATGCAGCCTCGTCTCAATGGACGCCTGCCCTCTTCGTGAAGGCACACGCGCCAGCGGCGGGCCGAATAGCGGCGAACTATAGCACCGCTGCAACGCGCGCCCCAAGGCCATCACGCAGGCTGTTCAGGTCAACGACAGCCAGTACGACAATCGATGGATGAGCCTTTCGCACATTGCAGCTATAATCGGCGCCTTTTTATCAGACATTGCTTTTCGACATGAGCCAATCCAGCGAGCTGATCCAATCCGCCCAGCGCACCCTGCGCCTGGAACTCGAAGCCGTAGAGGGCCTGCTGCCGCGCATTGACGACAACTTCGTCAAGGCCTGCGAGCTGATCCTGGCCAGCACGGGCCGGGTCGTCGTGCTCGGCATGGGCAAGTCGGGCCACATCGGCAACAAGATCGCCGCGACCCTGGCCAGCACCGGCACGCCAGCCTTCTTCGTGCACCCGGCCGAAGCCAGCCACGGCGACATGGGCATGATCACCCGCGATGACGTCATCCTGGCCCTGTCCAACTCCGGCAGCACCGCAGAGATCGTCACCCTGTTGCCGCTGATCAAGCGCCTGGGCATCCAGATGATCAGCCTCACCGGCAACCCCGACTCGCCCCTGGCCCAGGCCGCCGAGGTCAACCTCGACGCCAGCGTCGCCCAGGAGGCCTGCCCGCTGAACCTGGCGCCCACGTCGTCCACCACCGCGGCCCTGGTCCTGGGCGACGCCCTGGCCATCGCATTGCTCGAGGCGCGCGGCTTCACCGCCGAGGACTTCGCCTTCTCCCACCCGGGCGGCGCCCTGGGCCGTCGCCTGCTGCTGAAGGTGGAAAACGTCATGCACACCGGCGAAGCGCTGCCCATCGTGCAGCGTGGCACCCTGCTCAAGGACGCCCTGGTGGAGATGTCACGCAAGAGCCTGGTCGGCATGACCGTGGTGCTGGAGGCCGACGGCCGCCTGGCCGGGGTGTTCACCGACGGCGACCTGCGCCGCGCCCTGGAGCGCAACATCGATGTGCACAAAACCATCATCGACCAGGTGATGACCGTGCACGGCAAGACCGCCCGTGCCGAGATGCTCGCCGCCGAGGCCCTGCGCATCATGGAAGACAACAAGATCAACGCACTGGTGGTGGTCGACCAGAACGACCGCCCGACCGGCGCCCTGAACATGCACGACCTGCTGCGCGCAGGCGTGATGTGATGGAGGACAACACGATGAACCCGGATCTGCTGCAACGCGGCAAGGCCATCAAGCTGGCGGTCTTCGACGTCGACGGCGTACTCACCGACGGGCGCCTGTACTTCCTCGAGGACGGCAGCGAGTTCAAGACCTTCAACACCCTCGACGGCCACGGCATCAAGATGCTCATGGCCTCGGGCGTGACCACCGCGATCATCAGCGGGCGCAAGACCCCGGTGGTCGAACGCCGGGCGCGCAACCTCGGCATCCCGCACCTGTTCCAGGGCCGCGAGGACAAACTTGTGGTGCTCGACGGCCTGCTGGCCGAACTGGGCCTAAGCTATGAACAGGTCGCCTACCTGGGCGACGACCTGCCCGACCTGCCGGTGATCCGCCGCGTGGGCCTGGGCATGGCAGTGGCCAGCGCCGCACCGTTCGTTCGCCAGCATGCCCATGGCGTTACCCAGGCGCGCGGCGGCGAAGGCGCAGCTCGCGAATTCTGTGAATTGATCATGCAGGCCCAGGGCAACCTGGACGCTGCCAACGCCAACTACCTCTAAGGCCGCACATGTTCAGCAAGAAAGCCCGAAATATCGTGCTGCTCGGTGCGATCGCCGCACTGCTGGTGGCGGTCGGCTACTGGAACATCAGCCCCGAGAGCTTCCTCGACAAGCCCGTGGCCCAGGTCGACGAAAGCGCCATCGACTACTACGCGATCAACGCCCACAGCGTGCAGTTCATGCCAGACGGCAAGATGCAGTACGAGATGACCGCCGACAAGGTCGAGCACCTCAAGGCCAGCGAAGTCTCCCTGCTGACCAAGCCCGACCTGCACCTGTACCGCGGTACGCAGTACCCGTGGCACGTGCAGAGCGAGCGCGCCGAGGTCAACCCGGACGGCACCGAGGTCGAGCTCATCGAGAAGGTCCGCGTGGCCCGTACCGATGAAAAGCAGCGCGAAATGATCGTCACCACGTCCCGCATGACCGTGTTCCCGCAGAAGCAATATGCGCAGACCGAGCAAGCCGTTAGAATCGACGGCGCCGGTGGGACCACTACGGGCAAAGGAATGAAAGCGTATTTGAAAGACGGCAGGATGGACCTGCTGTCCAACGTAAGAGGACAGTATGAGGCTCGTTAAAACCCTCCCCTTTTTGCTCAGCCTGAGCGCGGCACTGGGAAGCGCGAGCGCCTTGGCCCTGCCCAACGATCGTGACCAGCCTATCCGCATCCAGGCCGACAACGCTCACCTGGACGACAAGCAAGGCGTAGCCACCTATACCGGCGACGTGATCATCACCCAGGGCTCGATGATGATCAAAGGCAACACCGTGACCATCACCCGCGCCGCCTCCGGCGATATCGACGTGGTCACCTCGGTGGGCAACCTGGCGTACTTCGAGCAGCAGCAGAGCGCCGCCAAGCCCGACAAGATGAAAGGCTGGGCCGTGACCATCCAGTACCAGGCGCAAAAGGACATGGTGATCCTCACCGACCGCGCCAAGGTCGAGAACGAAGGCAACACTACCGAAGGCGAGAAGATCGTCTACAACACCAAGACCCAGGTGGCTACCGCCGGTCGCGGTGGCAATGTGACTTCACCCCGTCAGCGCATCGACATGGTGATTCAGCCGAAGAAGAAGGCCGAGTAAATGGCAACCCTCAAAGCCCAGCACCTGGCCAAGAGCTATAAGGGCCGCCAGGTCGTCCGCGACGTCAGCCTGTCGATCGACAGCGGCCAGATCGTCGGCTTGCTCGGCCCCAACGGCGCCGGCAAGACCACCTGCTTCTACATGATCGTCGGCCTGGTCCGCGCCGACCAGGGCCGCGTGCTGATCGACAACCTGGACGTCAGCCACCAGCCCATGCACGGCCGCGCCCGCGCTGGCATCGGCTACCTGCCCCAGGAAGCGTCGATTTTCCGCAAACTGTCGGTGGCCGACAACATCATGGCCATCCTCGAGACCCGCAAGGACCTCGACCGCGACGGCCGCCGCAAGGAGCTGGAAAGCCTGCTGCAGGAGTTCCACATCAGCCACATCCGTGACAACCTCGGCATGAGCCTCTCCGGTGGCGAACGCCGCCGCGTCGAGATCGCACGGGCATTGGCCACCGCGCCGAAGTTCATCCTGCTGGACGAACCCTTCGCCGGTGTCGACCCGATTTCCGTGGGCGATATCAAGCAGATCATCCATCATCTCAAGGCCAAGGGCATCGGTGTGCTGATCACCGACCACAACGTCCGCGAGACGCTCGATATCTGCGAGACTGCCTACATCGTCAACGATGGACAACTGATCGCCGAAGGCGATGCCGAGACCATCCTGGCCAATGACCTGGTCAAGGAGGTCTACCTGGGCCACGAGTTCCGACTCTGAGCCCGGAGTCTGCCTGGGGCACTGCCGCAAAAGTTGCAGTGCTCTAGGCAAACGCTACAATTTCAGGCATATAACTTGCTTAAAATTGGCGCCCCGGCGCCCTACGTGTAGTGGATGGCGCATGCGCGCCGGCGAACAAGGTATTAAGCCCCAGCCATGAAACCATCGCTCGTCCTAAAAATGGGCCAGCAACTGACGATGACACCGCAGTTGCAACAGGCCATCCGTCTGCTCCAGCTCTCCACCCTGGACCTTCAACAGGAAATTCAGGAAGCGCTGGAGTCCAATCCGATGCTCGAACGTCAGGAAGACGGCGACGACTTCGACAACAGCGACCCCATGGCCGACAACGCCGAGAGCAAGCCGGTCGCCGAAGCCCAGGACAACAGCTTCCAGGAAAGCACGGCCAGCGCCGAAACCCTGGAAGAAGGCGAATGGAACGAACGCATCCCCAACGAACTGCCCGTCGACACGGCCTGGGAAGACATCTACCAGACCAGCGCCAGCAGCCTGCCGGCCAGCGATGACGACGAGTGGGACTTCACCACCCGCACCTCCACCGGCGAGAGCCTGCAAAGCCACCTGCTGTGGCAGTTGAACCTGGCACCGATGTCCGACACCGACCGGCTCATCGCCGTGACCCTGATCGACAGCATCAACGGCCAGGGCTACCTGGAGGACAGCCTCGAGGAAATCTGCGCAGGCTTCGACCCGGAGCTGGATATCGAGCTGGATGAAGTGGAAGCCGTACTGCACCGCATCCAGCAGTTCGAGCCTGCCGGCATCGGCGCCCGCAACCTCGGCGAATGCCTGCTGCTGCAGCTGCGCCAGCTGCCGGCCGACACCCCATGGATGGCCGAAGCCCAGCGCCTGGTCAGCGACTTCATCGACCTGCTCGGCAGCCGCGACTACAGCCAGCTGATGCGCCGCATGAAGCTCAAGGAAGATGAACTGCGCCAGGTCATCGAGCTGGTACAGAGCCTCAACCCACGCCCGGGCTCGCAGATCGAGTCCAGCGAGCCGGAATACGTGGTACCCGACGTCATCGTGCGCAAGGACAACGACCGCTGGCTGGTGGAGCTCAACCAGGAAGCGATCCCGCGCCTGCGGGTCAACCCGCAGTACGCAGGTTTCGTCCGCCGCGCCGACACCAGCGCCGACAACACCTTCATGCGCAACCAGTTGCAGGAGGCACGCTGGTTCATCAAGAGCCTGCAGAGCCGCAACGAGACGCTGATGAAGGTCGCCACCCAGATCGTCGAGCACCAACGCGGCTTCCTCGACCAGGGCGACGAAGCGATGAAGCCATTGGTGCTGCACGACATCGCCGAGGCGGTGGGCATGCACGAATCGACCATTTCCCGGGTCACCACGCAGAAATACATGCATACCCCGCGTGGTATCTATGAATTGAAATACTTTTTCTCGAGCCATGTGAGCACCGCCGAAGGCGGTGAATGCTCGTCTACGGCGATCCGCGCGATCATCAAGAAACTGGTTGCGGCGGAAAATCAGAAAAAGCCATTGAGTGACAGCAAGATCGCTGGTTTACTGGAGGCACAAGGCATCCAGGTAGCCCGTCGCACCGTCGCCAAGTACCGCGAGTCCCTCGGCATCGCACCGTCGAGCGAGCGCAAGCGACTGATGTAGCCCCTGGCTGTGCCATAGCGTTTCAGTGGCAGGTGCAATACCTGCCCTTTATGCACGGGCAACAAAGGAGAAGCTGTATGCAAGTCAACATCAGTGGACAGCATGTAGAAGTCACCCAACCACTGCGTGAGTACGTACTCGAGAAGCTCGCCCGGGTGGAAGGACATTTCGACAAGATCACCAACGTCACGGTGATCATGAAAGTCGAGAAACTGCAGCAGAAGGTCGAGGCCACGCTCCAGATTCCCGGCGGAGAAGTGGTTGCCAACGCCGAACACCAAGACATGTATGCAGCGATCGACGCCCTGGCTGACAAGCTCGACCGCCAACTGAAAAAACACAAGGAAAAACAGCAAAGCCTGCTGCAAGGTGCAGCCGCCCGCTGATCCCTCTCATCCATGATCCGACTTGAAACCATCCTGACCCCCGGCCGTTCCCTCGTGAACGTGCCGGGCGGCAGTAAGAAGCGCGCCCTGGAAAAGGTCGCCAACCTGATCGCCGAGCAAATTCCCGAACTGGAGATGCAAGACGTCTTCGAAAAGCTGGTTGCCCGCGAGAAACTGGGCTCCACCGGCTTCGGCAATGGCATCGCCATCCCCCACTGCCGGCTCGAAGGCTGCACGGCGCCCGTCAGCGCCCTGCTGCACCTGGATGCTCCCATCGACTACGACGCCATCGATGGCGCGCCCGTGGACCTGCTGTTCGTCCTGCTGGTACCCGAGGCGGCCACCGATGCCCACCTTGAACTGCTGCGCCAGATCGCCAGCATGCTCGATCGCAAGGAGGTTCGCGATCGCCTGCGTGCCGCCGACAGCAGCGAGGCCCTGTACCAGGTAGTCCTGGACGCACAGAACGAGCACTAACATGCGCCTGATCATCGTCAGCGGCCGGTCCGGCTCCGGCAAAAGTACCGCCCTCGATGTCCTGGAAGACAACGGCTATTACTGCATCGACAACCTGCCCGCCGGGTTGTTGCCGCAACTGGCCGAAAACGCACTGATCAATACCGAGCTGTTGCAACCGAAGGTGGCCGTCTCCATCGACGCGCGCAACCTGCCCAGCCACCTGACCCGCTTTCCCGACCTGCTCGAAGAGGCCCGAAGCCGGCATATCCAATGTGATGTGTTGTACCTGGACGCCGACGAGGAGACGCTGCTCAAGCGCTTCTCCGAGACCCGCCGGCGCCACCCGCTGACCAACGCCAATCGCTCCCTGGCAGAGGCGATCCGCGTCGAAAGCGAGCTGCTCGGCCCGATTTCCGACCTGGCCGACCTGAAGATCGACACCACCAACCTGAACCTCTATCAGCTGAGGGACTCGATCAAGCTGCGCCTGCTCAACCAGCCCGAGCCCGGCACCGCGTTCCTGGTCGAGTCCTTCGGTTTCAAGCGCGGCATGCCCGTGGACGCCGACCTGGTGTTCGACGTACGCTGCCTGCCCAACCCGTACTGGAAGCCGGAGTTGCGCGAGCATTCCGGGCTGGACCAGCCGGTGATCGACTACCTGGCCGCCCAGCCGGATGTCGAGGAGATGTTCCAGGATATCTCCAGTTACCTGCTCAAATGGCTGCCCCGCTTCGCCGCCAGCAACCGCGCGTATGTCACCATCGCCATCGGCTGCACCGGCGGGCACCATCGTTCCGTGTACCTGACCGAGCGCTTGGGCCAGTTGCTGCAACAATCCCTGAAAAACGTCCAGGTTCGCCACCGCGACCTCTAGCCCAAGGATATCCGCCCCACGATGCCCGCCCGCGAAATCACCATCATCAACAAGCTTGGCCTGCATGCCCGGGCGGCGGCCAAGTTCGTCGGCGTGGCCGGCCGCTTCCCCTGCCAGGTCAGGGTCGGGCGCGCGCCGGACAAGCTGGTGGATGGCAAAAGCATCATGGCAGTGATGATGCTCGCCGCAGGCAAAGGTACCCAGGTGCACCTGATGACCGAGGGCGAGCAGGACACCGAGGCCATGGATGCCCTAGTCGAATTGATCAACAACTACTTCGACGAAGGCGAGTAGCTCCAGCCAGCCAAACAACCGGGGCCGCAAAGCGGCCCCGGTTTTTCCAGCAATGCGGCAAGTATCAACTCCCCGCCACAGTCATCCGTTCGATCAGCACCGAGCCACTGTGGATGTTGCTGCGGGTTTCGATATCGCTGCCGATGGCCACGATCTGCTGGAACATGTCTTTCATGTTGCCGGCGATGGTGACTTCCTGGACCGGGAACTGGATTTCACCGTTCTCTACCCAGAAGCCCGCCGCACCGCGGGAATAGTCGCCGGTCACCATGTTCAGGCCATGTCCCATCAATTCGGTTACCAGCAAACCGCGCCCCATGCGACGGATCAAGGCTGCCTGGTCCTCCACCCCGTGGGTGACGAAGAGGTTATGCACACCGCCAGCATTGGCGGTGCTCGGCAGGCCCAGCTTGCGCCCCGAATAGGTACCCAGCAAATAGGAAACCAGCTCGCCCTTGTCGACGAATGGCTTGGCATACGTAGCCAGGCCATCGCCATCGAAAGCGGCACTGCCCAACGCGCGCGGCAGGTGTGGGCGCTCGTCGAGGGTCAGCCAGGTGGGGAACAGACGCTGGCCGATGGCACCATCGAGGAACGATGACTTACGGTACAGGTTGCCGCCGGAGATCGCCGACAGGAAGCTGCCGAACAGGCCACCGGCCAGTTCGGCAGAGAACAGCACCGGCACTTCGCAGGTAGGCACCGGGCGCGCGCCCAGGCGGCTGGCTGCGCGCTGTGCGGCCCGCTGGCCGATGCTACGCGGGTCGGCCAGCAGGTTGCCCTGGCGATTGACGTCGTACCAGTAGTCGCGCTGCATCTGCCCTTCGCCTTCGGCGATCATCACGCAACTCAAGCTATGGCGCGTGGAGGCGTAGCTGCCGATGAAGCCATGGCTGTTGCCATAGACCCGGCAGCCTTGGTGAGTGTTCAGGGTGGTGCCGTCGGCATTGAGGATGCGCGGGTCGGCATCGAACGCCGCTGCCTCGCAGGCCAATGCCATCTCGACGGCTTTTTCCGGCTCCAGGGCCCAGTCATGATAAAGATCGAGGTCCGGGATCTCGCGGGCCATCAACGCCGCGTCGGCCAGGCCTGCACATTCATCCTCGGAGGTATGCTGGGCGATGGCCAGCGCGGCCGCCACGGTCTCGCGAATGGCCTCAGGGCCGCTCGCCGAGGTGCTGGCCGAGCCCTTGCGCTGGCCGACGTAGAGGGTGATGCCGAAGCCTTGGTCGCGGTTGAACTCGACCGTCTCGACCTCACGCTGGCGCACCGTGGTGGACAGGCCCTGCTCCAGCGACACCGCGACCTCGCAGGCGCTGGCACCTTGGCGGCGCGCTTCTGCGATGATCGCCTCGACCTGCTCCTGCAAGGCTGGCAGGTCCTTGGGGCCTACGCTCTGGACTGCACTCATGGTTTTCTCCACTCAAAATTCTGCGTTCGGCTTGGGTCATTGTACGACCGGGCCGGACAAGCGGCCCCCGACTGGTTATCATGGCGGCGATTTCCAGCGGACTGCCACCATGGTTGATTCTTACGACGACGCCTTCGACGGCGAAAAAAGCAAAACCCAGATCAAGCGCGAGCTGCATGCGCTGGTCGAACTCGGCGAGCGCCTCACCACGCTCAAGGCCGAAACCCTGGCGCGCCTGCCCTTGACCGACGAGCTGCGCAAGGCCCTGGCCGAGGCTTCCAAGCACACGGCTCATGGCGCCCGCAAACGCCACATGTCGTTCGTCGGCAAGCTGATGCGAGTACAGGACATCGACGCGATCCACGCCGTGCTCGAACAGATGGACAGCTCGACTCGCCAGTACAACGAGCGCTTCCATAACCTGGAACGTTGGCGCGATCGCCTGATCGATGGCAACGACGACGACCTCGAACGTTTCGTCAACGAGTACCCCGACACCGATCGCCAGCACCTGCGCTCGCTGATCCGCCATGCCCAGCACGAGAAGGCACGGAACAAGCCACCCGCCGCCGCGCGCAAGGTCTTCAAGTACATCCGCGACCTCGACGAACTGCAGCGCGGGCTGCGCTGATCCCTACCGAGGAGCCCTGCCGGGGCGGGCGCGAAGCCGGCGACACGGTGCCGCCTGGCACCGGCTTCGCCGGATACGCCCGCTTCCAGATCGCCCCTCGCGCCGGCATCACGCGCCGGTACCACCCACGGTGATCGCATCGAGCTTCAAGGTCGGCTGACCAACGCCCACCGGCACCGATTGTCCATCCTTCCCGCATGTCCCCACGCCGCTGTCCAAGGCCAGGTCGTTACCGACCATCGACACCCGGCTCATCGCCTCCGGACCGTTGCCGATCAGGGTGGCGCCCTTGACCGGCGCGGTGATCTTGCCGTCTTCGATCAAATACGCCTCGCTGGTGGAGAACACGAACTTGCCGCTGGTGATATCCACCTGGCCACCGCCAAGGTTCGCGCAATAGATGCCCTTTTTCACCGAGGCGATGATTTCCTGCGGGTCGCTCTCACCCGCGCGCATATAGGTGTTGGTCATGCGCGGCATCGGCAGGTGCGCATAGGACTCGCGACGGCCGTTGCCGGTGACCGCCATGCCCATGAGCCGCGCATTGAGCTTGTCCTGCATGTAGCCTTTGAGGATGCCGTTCTCGATCAGGGTGGTGCATTCGGTCGGGGTGCCCTCGTCATCGACGCTCAGGGAACCACGGCGGCCCTCCAGGGTGCCATCGTCGACGATGGTGCACAGCGTGGACGCCACCTGTTCACCGATACGCCCACTGTAGGCCGAACTGCCCTTGCGGTTGAAATCGCCTTCCAGGCCGTGGCCCACTGCTTCGTGCAACAGCACGCCGGACCAGCCTGGCCCCAACACCACGGGCAAGGTACCGGCCGGTGCCGGCTTGGCCTCGAGGTTGACCAACGCCTGGCGCAGGGCCTCGCGGGCGTAGCCCATGACGCGCTCCTCGGTGAAGTAACGGTAGTCGGCGCGCCCGCCACCGCCCTGCCCGCCACGTTCGCGGCGACCGTTCTGTTCGACGATCACGCTGACGTTGAAGCGCACCAGCGGCCGCACGTCGGCCGCCAGGCTGCCATCGACCGCAGCCACCAGGATGCGCTCCCAGACCCCGGCCATGCTCACCGTCACCTGCTGGATACGAGGGTCCAGGGCACGGGTCGCGGCGTCCACACGCTTGAGCAGCTCGACCTTCTCGGCACGGCTGAGCACGTCCAGCGGGTTGTCCTGGGCGTACAGCGCCGTCACCTGCTGGCTGCGGAAAGCCTGCACGCGGCCCTCCTGCCCGGAGCGGGAAATCGAACGGGCGGCACGGGCCGCCGAGGTCAGGGCTTCGAGGTTGATCGCGTTGCTGTAGGCGAAACCGGTCTTTTCACCGGACTGGGCACGCACGCCCACGCCTTGGTCGAGGTTGAAGCTACCCTCCTTGACGATGCCGTCCTCCAGCGCCCAGGTTTCCGAGATCTGGCCCTGGAAATACAGGTCGGCGGCATCGATGCCTGGGCCTGCCAACTCGCCCAGCACAGCCTGCAGGCTGTCCAGGGTCAGTCCGCCCGGGGCCAGGAGCTGTTCGCTGACGGTGGATAACATCTGGCTCATAGTCACTCCGAGGTGTGCGCAGGCCGCAAGGCGTCCTGCGAGAAAAAGCGCCGGTGCTGGGCAACCGGCATTCGCGCCCTGATGGACGCCTGTTCAATGCTGTCGCGCTCGGCCAGCAATACTGCTTCGCCGCGCGCCTGTTCAGCGACGATCCGCCCCCAAGGGTCGACGATCGCCGCATGGCCATGGGTTTCCCGTGGCCCCGGGTGGGTACCGCCCTGGGCGGCGGCGAGCACGTAGCACTGGGTCTCGATGGCGCGCGCACGAATGAGCACCTCCCAATGCGCGGCCCCCGTCACCGCTGTGAAGGCCGATGGTGCGCTGATCAGTTCGGCCCCGGCGGCGCGTAGTGCGCTATACAGCTCAGGGAACCGCAAGTCGTAGCACACCGAAAGCCCGAGGCGCCCCACCGGGGTATCGGCCACCACCACCTGGGCACCATGGGCGTAATCATCGGACTCGCGATAGCGGCCCCGGTTGTCGGCCACGTCCACGTCGAACAGGTGCAGCTTGTCGTAGCGCGCCGCCACTTCACCGTGCTCATCGATCAACAATGAGCAGGCATGGGCCTTCGCGTCAGGCTGACCGACCGGCGGCAGGGGCAAGGTGCCGGCGACAATCCATAACCTGAGGTCGCGGGCGGTACGTTTCAACCATGGCAGGATCGGCCCCTGCCCAAGGGCTTCGGCACGACCGATCGCCGCTGCATCGCGCCGCCCCATGGCGGCGAAATTCTCGGGCAACACCGCCAGCCGGGCACCGCCACTGGCAGCCTGCTCCAGCAGGGCCCTGGCGTGTTGCAGGTTGTCCAGTACATCGTCCTGGCTGACCATCTGGATGACCGCAGACTTCATTGGCGTTTCTCGAAAGGTTTCACAAAGGTGATTCTAGGCTCTTTCCACGGCCCCTCGACGCGGTAGTGCACGCTGGCGAAACGCGACACCCGATCACCGATCAGGCGATCGACCAGGAACAACGCACCACCGACGGCCGGTGCACCGACGATCAGGGCAGCCAGCGGCAGGTTGTTGGTGACCGGCAGGCTGACCTGCAAGTTGGCATCGACGCGGTCGCGGACCAGGTCAAGGGTGCCATCGAGCTCGAAGTTGCTCGACGGCCCGGTGATGGTGATCGGCTCGCGGGTCACGTAGACCCCTTCGCTGGCGACCAGCAGGCCCTTGACCCGGTCATAGGCCAGGCCTTTGTCGAACAGGTCGGAGAAGTCCAGGCGCAGGCGGCGGCCGATGGAGTTGAAATTGAGCAGGCCGAACACCCGCAGTGCCTGGGCCCCGCCCTCCACCTCGACGAACTGGCCGGAACGCAAGGCGGCATCGAGGCTGCCGGAGAAGCGCTTGAGCGCGACCCAGGCCGGCGAACCTGGCCAGCGGCCATCCACGTCCAGGCGGAAGTCGCGGCTGGTAGCGGTGGGCGCAAAGCCCCAGGCCTTGAGCACATCAGCGAGGTTCTTGCCTTCCAGGCGGCCTTTGTACCAACTGCTCGTGCTCCCCGGCTCCCCTTCCCAGCCACCGCTGCCATCGATACGTAGGCCCTTGAGATCTAGATCGACATCATCGAATTTCATGCCGCGCGGGGTAGGCCGCAGCTTGACCGCGAAACTGCCGAACAGGTCATCACCGCGGTACAGCTTGTCGACGGTCAGATCCAGGGCTGGCACCTTGCGTGGGTCGAAGCTGCCCAAGGGGTCCGGTGCATCCTCGGGTTGCTGACCAGCAGGCTCGCCGGGGGGCAGGCGCAGGGTCTGCAACCTGACGACCATGGGCGCGGCCTTGGCATCGGGGATGCGCGCATTACCGATGACTTCGCGGCTGTCCAGGCGCAGGTCCCATGTACCGGCCCCACGCACCAGGCGCACGACAGCCTGGTTCAAGTCCATGTCGAACGCCTTGAGCCGGCCGATGCTCAGGTCCACGCCCTGCAGGCGCTGCCGGGCGTTACCGCCTGGGTCCTGGCCTGCCAAGCGCTCCATCTGTGCTTGCCAGGGCGCCAGGTCCAGGGCTTCCAGGCGCCCACGAACCCGCACGCCCTGGCCCGCCGGAACCTGCGCGCGACCGCTGCCCAGCAGCAACTCGCCTCGCCCCTGGGCAAGGTTCTCGATGGGCGCGGCATAGGCCAGGTGCGCAAGGTCGCCGTAGCTGGCGTCCAGGCGTCGCTCGGGCCCTTGCAGGGTCATGCTGAAGCGGCTGTCCAGGGTATCCTGCGCAGCCTTGGTAAAAGGCGCAGGCAGGTCGATGGCCAGCCCCTTGAGCGAGGAGTTCACGGTCAAGCGGTTGTCGCGGCTTCCCAGGCTCACCTGCAACTGATAGGGCAGCTCGCCCGCAGCCGGCAGGGGCTGATCGAACTTCAACCAATCGGTCAGCGCCTTCAGGGCCACGGTTCCCTTGGCATCGATGCGGGTCTGGATCTGACCGGGCTGGCCTTCGGCGAAGATCTGCGCCGTGACGGGCTTGCCGAATGCCTGGAAGGCGATGCCCTTGCCGCTCAGGCCTTTATCCAGGTCGAAGCTGAAATCACCCTTGAGCCGGCTCAGATCCAGGGTCGGCGGCGCCACCTTCAGGCGCGCGTCGGCCGTGGCGAAATCGACCACGACCTTGGGCCGCTCGCCACGGGCCAGGGGAATGTCGAGCTTGACCTTGCCCGTGAGCGGCCCTTCGCCTTCCCAGCCGGCGAAGATTTCGCCCGTGCCGATGGGCGCTTGCTGCAGGATCTTCAAACCGTCGCCCAGCCGCCCGTCGAAATCGCCGTTCAGGTACAGGTGGCTGTGCTGGCCCTCGTCGACGTGGGGAATGTCGACGCTGACATCGCGTACCTGGGTATCGAGCAACAGACCGCGCCGAGCCTTGATGCGCACACCGCTGTCCTCGATGTAGACATCACCGTCGACCTGCTGCACCTGGGGCCAGCCGGGCTGGAAGTCCAGGGCGGCGTCATGCACCTTGAAGAACAGGCTGATGCTGCGGGCCTCAGGGGCAACACCATGGTTCAGGGAACCCTGGTACTGGAAATAGCCCTCGTCCACGGCGCCCTTGACGATGGCACTGCGCAGCCATTCATCCAGCGCAGGGCTGAGCACCTCGGGCAGGTACTTGGCGGTATAGCGGCCATCGCCCTCGGTCAGGCCCACCCGCAGGTCCATGTAGTCCTCGCGACCTTCCTCGAACAGCAGACGGATGAGGAAGTCGGCGGCGATCTTGCCTTCCTCGCCGAGCACCTTGATATAGGGTGCAACGAGGGTGAAGCCTTCCTTGTCCAGACGCCAGGTAAGCCGTGCGTTGGCTTTCTGGTAGTGCCAAGGTTTGGCGAAGATCGGGTACAGGTGCAGCATGAAGGCGTCGGTGTCCAGGCGCAGCTCACCTTGGCCAAGATCGCCGCTGATGCTGCCGTTGACGTTTCCGGCCGCCGGGGCGTTGTGGTAGGCATCGAAGCCGACCTTCTCCAGGTTGGCAGCGAAGGCCAGGCGCTGGTCGCCTTCGGCCTTGGGGCGGATATCCAGGCGCAGGTTGCGCAGCGAGCCGGTGACCTTGAGCCCATCGACCACGGCCATGAGTTTGTCCGGCAGCGGCGCCAGTGCATCGACCAGAGGCGTCAACGGCGTCAGGTCCAGGCGGTCGGCCTGTACCTGCCAGCGGTCTTGGGTCGGGTCCTGCCTGACCTGAAGGTGGGTCTCCCAGCGGCTGTCGCCCAGGCTCATGGCGAGCGAATCGACCACACCCTCGACCCCTTTCTCGCCCCGCTGGAACCACGCCGACACCGCCAGGTTATCCACGGTGACCGCCTTGCGCCCGGTGTAGGCCCCGCGCAACTGCGGCGCGTTGAGACGTACCACAGCGCGCTGCAGTTGGCCGTTGCGCCAGTCGACCCAGAATTCACCGCCGGCCCGCAGTGTCTCGGCCTGCCATTGCCCAAGCAAGCGCGGAGGCAGCCAGCGGGCCCAGTCGCTTTGCGGCAGGCTCAGATAGGCCTGCACCTGGCCATCGCGCCAGGCCTTGGCAGTGGCACGGCTGCGCAGGTTGACCGCCAGAGGTTGGCCGTCGGGCAAGGTGCCACGCAGGTCCAGGGCCTGACGCGACGGGCCGGCCTCGAGGCCAAGGCTGACATAGGTAAGGGTAAGCGGGTCGCGCTGCCAGGGATGAAGGGTGACCTGGCTGTCGAAGACATCGACCCTGCCCAGCTGCTGCAGGCGCTGCAGGACCTGCGCGGGGTCCAGCGGAGCATCGTCCTGGCGCGGCAAGCCTTCGAGCGCCCAGGCGCCCTGCTCGTCCTCGCGCAGGATCAGTTGCAGCCCGCCGAGCTGGATACGCGCCAGGCGCAGTTCGCGAGCCTTGAGGCTGGCCCACAGGTCGGGGACCACCTTGACTTCATCCAGGCGCAACGCCGCAGCCCCTTCGCCCACCTGCAGGTCACGCACGTGCAACACAGGCGCCAAGCCGCTCCAGCGCCCCTCCAGGGCTCCCACGTGCACCGGCGGGCCCAGCGCCTGCTCGGCCTTGCTCTGGACATCGGCACGGTACTCGGCCACCAGCGGCACCAGTTCCCGACCGAGGCTGACATACAGCGCCACCAGCACCGCCAGCAGGGCGCAGACTCCCAGCCCCCAGCGGGTCAAGGCGCCTAGAACGTGGGTCAGACGTCCCATGGCCATGGCCCTCCAAGTCGTGCCTTAACTATGGCTCGGTGCCGTGGTTTTACCAGTGCCGCCGAACGCAGAAGGGTTTCAGAACGCGTCAGAGCAGCACCACATCGTATTGTTCCTGGGAATACATGGACTCGACCTGGAAGCGAATGGTTCGGCCGATGAATGCCTCGAGCTCAGCCACGTTGCCGGACTCTTCATCCAGCAGGCGGTCGACCACCTTCTGGTTGGCCAGCACCCGATAGCCCTCGGCCTGGTAGGCGCGGGCCTCACGGAGGATTTCACGGAAGATTTCGTAGCACACGGTCTCGGGGGTCTTCAGCTTGCCGCGCCCCTGGCAGGCGATGCACGGCTCGCACAGCACCTGCTCGAGGCTCTCGCGGGTACGCTTGCGAGTCATCTGCACCAACCCAAGCTCGGTGATGCCGATGATGTTGGTCTTGGCATGGTCACGCTCGAGCTGCTTCTCGAGGGTACGCAGGACCTGGCGCTGGTGATCCTCGTCCTCCATGTCGATGAAGTCGATGATGATGATGCCGCCGATGTTGCGCAGGCGCAGTTGCCGGGCGATGGCGGTGGCGGCCTCGAGGTTGGTCTTGAAGATGGTTTCCTCGAGGTTGCGATGGCCGACGAAGGCACCGGTATTGACGTCGATGGTGGTCATCGCCTCGGCCGGGTCGACCACCAGGTAGCCACCGGACTTGAGCGGCACCTTGCGCTCCAGGGCACGCTGGATCTCGTCCTCGACGCCATACAAGTCGAAGATCGGCCGCTCGCCTGGGTAGTGTTCGAGACGGTCGGCGATTTCCGGCATGAGTTCGGCAACGAACTGCGTGGTCTTCTGGAAGGTTTCCCGCGAGTCGATGCGGATCTTCTCGATCTTGGGGTTGACCAGGTCGCGCAGCGTGCGCAGGGCCAGCCCAAGGTCTTCGTAGATCACCAAGGGAGCACCGCAGGTCTTGATCTGGCTGCCGATCTGCTCCCACAGCCTGCGCAGGTAGCGGATGTCCTGCAGGATGTCGTCGGCACGGGCGCCTTCGGCAGCGGTGCGCAGGATGAAGCCGCCGGCGTCCTTGATGTCTTCCTTTTCGACACAATCGCTGACCACCTGCTTGAGCCGCTCGCGCTCGGCCTCGTCCTCGATCTTCAGGGAAATACCCACATGGCTGCTGCGTGGCATGTAGACCAGGTATCGCGACGGGATCGACAGCTGGGTAGTCAGGCGAGCGCCCTTGGTACCGATCGGGTCTTTCGTGACCTGCACCACCAGGGCCTGGCCTTCGTGGACCAGCGCGGTGATGTTTTCCACCGCCGAGCCTTCGCGCTGGGAGATCTCCGATGCATGGATGAACGCAGCACGCTCCAGGCCGATATCGACGAAAGCCGCCTGCATGCCTGGCAGCACGCGCACCACCTTGCCTTTGTAGATATTGCCGACGATGCCCCGGCGCTGGGTGCGCTCGACATGCACCTCCTGCAACACGCCGTTCTCCACCACTGCCACGCGTGATTCCATCGGGGTGATGTTGATCAGGATCTCTTCACTCATGGCAGGCTCTCGTCAAAGGTCTTGGGTAATGATGGATCGCCGTCAGGTCGCTGGCTAGCGCGAAGCTGGAACCTCATGTTGCTGCCAGCACGGGATGGAGAACTGCTCCAACAGCTGGGCGGTCTCGAACAGGGGCAGGCCCACTACGGTCGAATAGCTGCCCATCAACTCCCTGACGAACACCGCGCCCAGGCCCTGGATGGCGTAGCCCCCGGCCTTGTCCAGCGGTTCGCCGGTGGCCCAGTAGCGCTCGGCTTCTTCGCGGGTGATGGCGCGGAAATACACGTGGGTCCCGACGCAGATGTCCAGGCAACGCTGGCCGTCGGTCACCGCGATGGCCGTGATGACCTGATGATGGTCATCGGACAGTTCGGCCAGCATGGCCAAGGCATGCTCACGATCACGAGGTTTGCCGAGGATCCGCCCGCCGATCGACACCACGGTGTCGGCCCCCAGCACCACGCCAGGCCCGTTCAGCTGCGCAAAACCTGCACCCGCCTTGGCCCGGGCCAGACGCACGGCGTAGGCAGAAACGCCCTCGTCGGGCAACGGGGTTTCGTCGATGTCGGCCTTGATGGTGGTGAACGGTACGCCGATCTGGGTAAGCAGCTCACGGCGGCGTGGCGAGGCGGAGGCCAGGTACAGCGGCTTCATGTCGACATCTCCCTGTCAGTCGGCGGTGCCGTCAGTTGATATGCAAGCGTCGGCGCAGGTCGCGCAGGGCGAAACTGATCCAGGGCCAGAGCAAGGCACTGATCACTGCCGACCAGACCAGTGCCAGCGTCGGCAGGCGGTTGCCGGTCAGGGCGCTGAGCCACAGCTGGATCAACTGGGCGATACCGAAGATCACCAGGATCACCAGGCTCTGCTGCCACATCGGGTACATGCGCAAGCGCTGTTGCAGGGACAGCACCAGGAAGGTGATCAAGGTCAATACCAGGGCGTTTTGCCCAAGTAGCGTGCCGTACAGGACGTCTTCGGCCAGACCCAGGACGAAAGCGGTGGTCATGCCGACCTTGTTGGGCACCGCGAGGGTCCAGAAGGACACCAGCATCGCCAGCCACATAGGACGGAACACTTCCATGAACTGGGGCATCGGCGAGACGCTGAGCAACAGGCCGATCGCGAAGGTCAGCCAGATGGCCCAGCCGTTCTTGCTGCGGGAACGCGCCATCATTCTCTCCGGGGTGGGGTCGGGGCCGCTGGGGCCGATGCCGGGCTAGCGGGTGCCGCCGCAGGCGCCACGGGCGCATTGGGAGCAGCGGGAGCAGGCACAGCAGCAGGTGCCGTTACAGGGGTTGCCGGTACTGCGCCAGGTGTTGCCGGCGCGGTGGCTGGCGTGGCAGGCGCGGCCTGCCCGTTTTCACCGGCGGCCTGGCCATGCTCCGGCATACCCTTGCGGTCGGCCTCTTCCTGGGCGAGTGCAGCGTCCGTGGCCCGTTCTTCTGGCGTACGCCGGTCGCTGAACACCAGCAGCATGTAGCGGCTGCGGTTGAGTGCGGCCGTGGGAATGGCGCGGACGATGGCGAACGGCTGGCCGGAATCGTGGATCACTTCGTTGACCGTGGCCACCGGGTAACCCGCCGGGAAACGCTGGCCCATGCCGGAGCTGACCAGCAGGTCACCTTCCTTGATGTCGGCGGTATCCGCCACATGGCGCAGCTCCAGGCGCTCCGGATTGCCGGTGCCGCTGGCGATGGCACGCAGGCCGTTACGGTTGACCTGTACCGGGATGCTGTGGGTGGTGTCGGTCAGCAGCAACACCCGGGCGGTGTAGGGCATCAGCTCCACCACCTGCCCCATCAGGCCCCGGGCGTCGAGCACCGGCTGGCCGAGGAACACGCCGTCGCGCTCCCCCTTGTTGATCAGGATACGGTGGGTGAACGGGTTGGGGTCGACACCGATGAGCTCGGCCACTTCGACCTTCTCGTTGACCAGCGCCGAGGAGTTGAGCAGCTCGCGCAGCCGCACGTTCTGTTCGGTCAGGGCCGCCAGTTTCTGCAGGCGCCCCTGCAGCAGCAGGGCTTCGGTCTTGAGCTTCTCGTTTTCCGCGATCAGCTCGGTACGGCTGCCGAACTGGCTGGCCACCCCCTGCCACAGGCGCTGCGGCAGGTCGGTAATCCAATAGGACTCCATCAGCACCAGCCCCATCTGGCTGCGCACTGGCTTGAGCACGGCGAAACGCGAGTCGACCACCATCAGCGCGACCGACAGCACCACCAGTACCAGGAGACGAACGCCCAGCGAAGGGCCCTTGGAGAAAAGCGGTTTAATGGGCCGTTCCTCGTGGACGACGATTCAGGAGGTCATTGAACATGGGGCAATGCACCGGCCTGCTTGCGGGTTGAACGGAAACGACGCCCGGACGGACGCCAGCCCAGCGCATACAGGTAGCACTGTGCGTGCTACCTGTAAACCGGGCGAACACAATCCATGCATGCATGGATGGCGCAGGATCACTCGCTGGAGAGCAGGTCCATGGCGTGTTTGTCCATCATCTCCAGCGCACGGCCACCGCCACGGGCGACGCAGGTCAGGGGATCTTCGGCGACGATCACCGGCAGGCCGGTTTCCTGGGCCAGCAGCTTGTCCAGGTCGCGCAACAGCGCGCCACCACCGGTCAGCACCAGGCCACGTTCGGCGATGTCCGAGGCCAGCTCCGGCGGCGACTGCTCCAGGGCGCTCTTGACCGCCTGGACGATGGTCGCCAGGGACTCCTGCAGCGCTTCGAGCACTTCGTTGGAGTTCAGGGTGAAGGCACGCGGTACGCCTTCGGCCAGGTTACGGCCACGGACGTCGACTTCGCGCACTTCGCCGCCCGGGTAGGCAGTGCCGATTTCCTGCTTGATGCGCTCGGCGGTGGATTCGCCGATCAGGCTACCGTAGTTGCGGCGCACGTAGGTGACGATGGCTTCGTCGAAGCGATCACCGCCAACCCGTACGGATTCGGCATAGACCACGCCATTGAGGGAGATCAGGGCGATTTCGGTGGTACCACCACCGATGTCCACGACCATCGAACCACGAGCTTCTTCGACCGGCAGGCCGGCACCGATGGCAGCGGCCATCGGCTCTTCGATCAGGAACACCTCGCGGGCACCGGCGCCCAGGGCGGATTCGCGAATGGCGCGACGCTCTACCTGGGTCGACTTGCACGGCACGCAGATCAGCACGCGCGGGCTGGGCTGCAGGAAGCTGTTCTCGTGAACCTTGTTGATGAAGTACTGCAGCATTTTTTCACAAACGCTGAAATCGGCGATCACGCCGTCCTTCATCGGACGAATGGCAGCGATGTTGCCAGGCGTACGGCCCAGCATGCGCTTGGCCTCGGTGCCGACCGCGACGACGCTTTTCTGGTTGCCGTGGGTACGAATGGCAACAACCGAGGGTTCATTCAGGACGATACCGCGCTCACGCACGTAAATAAGGGTGTTGGCAGTACCCAGGTCGATGGACAGATCGCTGGAAAACATGCCACGCAGTTTCTTGAACATGGGAAAGTGACCCTAGGCAAAGCGTGGGTAAAAAAGTGCGGCAAACTCTAACAATGGCAGGGATTTTGGGCAAGGAGCCAATATGTTAAATTGGCAGTTTTTCCGAGCACGCCGGCAGATGATCGTCGCCGTATGACCATCAAAATGCTGGCATGTTCCTCACTTCGGACCCCATCCGTTCCGTTTCTCCTGGAGATCCCCATGGCGCTTCAACGCTGCGACGTGGAAAAGATCGCCCATCTGGCCCGCCTGGGCCTGAATGAAGGCGAACTGCCACGCATTACCGATGCCTTGAACAGTATTCTCGGGCTGGTCGACCAGATGCAAGCCGTCGACACCAGCGGCATCGAGCCCCTGGCCCACCCCCTGGAGGCCAGCCAGCGCCTGCGCCCCGACCAGGTCACCGAAAGCAACCAGCGCGACCGCTACCAGGCCATCGCCCCGGCGACCGAAAACGGCCTGTACCTGGTTCCGAAAGTCATCGAGTAAGGGAAAGAGCCTGCCATGCATCAATTGACCCTGGCCGAGATCGCCCGCGGACTCGCCGACAAGTCGTTTTCTTCCGAAGAGCTGACCGGCGCCCTGCTGGCGCGTATCAAGCAGCTCGACCCACAGATCAACAGCTTCATCAGCATCACCGAGGAACAGGCACTGCAACAGGCCCGCGCCGCCGACGCCCGCCGCGCCAACGGCGAAGCCGGTGCCCTGCTCGGCGCACCGATCGCCCACAAGGACCTGTTCTGCACCAGCGGCGTCCGCACCAGCTGCGGCTCGAAGATGCTCGACAACTTCAAGGCGCCCTATGACGCCACCGTGGTCGCCAAGCTGGCCGAAGCCGGCATGGTCACCCTGGGCAAGACCAACATGGACGAATTCGCCATGGGCTCGGCCAACGAGTCCAGCCACTATGGCGCGGTGAAGAACCCGTGGAACCTCGAGCATGTCCCTGGCGGCTCCTCGGGCGGTTCGGCCGCCGCCGTCGCCGCGCGCCTGCTGCCGGTGGCCACCGGCACCGATACAGGTGGTTCTATCCGCCAGCCGGCGGCCCTGACCAACCTCACCGGCCTCAAGCCGACCTACGGCCGCGTCTCGCGCTGGGGCATGATCGCCTATGCCTCGAGCCTCGACCAGGGCGGCCCGATGGCCCGTACCGCCGAAGACTGCGCCCTGCTGCTGCAAGGCATGGCCGGTTTCGACGCCAAGGACTCCACCAGCATCGACGAGCCGGTGCCGGACTACAGCGCCAACCTGAACGCGCCGCTCGAAGGCCTGCGCATCGGCCTGCCGAAGGAGTACTTCGGCGCCGGCCTCGACCCACGCATCGCCGACCTGGTCCAGGCCAGCGTCAAGGAGCTGCAGAAGCTCGGCGCGGTGATCAAGGAAATCAGCCTGCCGAACATGCAGCACGCCATCCCCGCGTACTACGTGATCGCACCGGCAGAAGCTTCCTCCAACCTGTCGCGCTTCGACGGCGTACGTTTCGGCTACCGCTGCGAGGAGCCCAAGGACCTCACCGACCTGTACAAGCGCTCCCGTGGCGAAGGCTTCGGCGTCGAAGTGCAGCGCCGTATCATGGTCGGCACCTACGCCCTGTCCGCCGGCTACTACGACGCCTACTACGTGAAGGCGCAGCAGATCCGCCGCCTGATCAAGAACGACTTCATGGCCGCCTTCAACGACGTCGACCTGATCCTTGGCCCGACCACGCCGAACCCGGCCTGGAAGCTCGGCGCCAAGAGCAGCGACCCGGTCGCCGCCTACCTCGAGGACGTCTACACCATCACCGCCAACCTGGCAGGCCTGCCGGGCCTGTCGATGCCGGCCGGTTTCGTCGATGGCCTGCCGGTCGGCGTGCAGCTGCTGGCTCCGTACTTCCAGGAAGGCCGCCTGCTCAACGTCGCGCACCGCTACCAGCAAGTCACCGACTGGCACACCCGCGCTCCTAACGGCTTCTGAGGAATTCACACATGCAATGGGAAGTTGTGATCGGGCTGGAGATTCATACCCAGCTCGCCACCCAGTCGAAGATCTTCTCCGGCAGCGCCACCACCTTCGGCTCCGAGCCGAACACCCAGGCCAGCCTGGTCGACCTCGGCATGCCTGGCGTCCTGCCGGTGCTGAACCAGGAAGCCGTGCGCATGGCCTGCATGTTCGGCCTGGCCATCGATGCCCAGATCGGCAAGCGCAACGTGTTCGCGCGCAAGAACTACTTCTATCCGGACCTGCCCAAGGGCTACCAGATCAGCCAGATGGACCTGCCGATCGTCGGCAAGGGCCACCTGGACATCGCCTTGGAAGACGGCACCATCAAGCGCATCGGCATCACCCGCGCGCACCTGGAGGAAGACGCCGGCAAGAGCCTGCACGAAGACTTCAGCGGCTCCACCGGCATCGACCTGAACCGCGCCGGCACCCCGCTGCTGGAGATCGTCTCCGAACCTGACATGCGCAGCGCCAAGGAAGCGGTGGCCTACGTCAAGGCGATCCACGCCCTGGTGCGCTACCTGGGTATCTGCGACGGCAACATGGCCGAAGGCTCGCTGCGCTGCGACTGCAACGTCTCGGTACGGCCGAAGGGCCAGGCCGAGTTCGGCACGCGCTGCGAGATCAAGAACGTCAACTCGTTCCGCTTCATCGAGCGCGCCATCAACAGCGAGATCCAGCGCCAGATCGACCTGATCGAGGACGGCGGCAAGGTGGTCCAGGAAACCCGCCTGTACGACCCGAACAAGGACGAGACCCGCTCCATGCGCAGCAAGGAGGAAGCCAACGACTACCGTTACTTCCCCGACCCGGACCTGCTGCCGGTGGTCATCGAGGACAGCTTCCTCGAAACCGTCCGCGCCGGCCTGCCGGAGCTGCCGCAACAGAAGGTCGAGCGTTTCCAGAGCCAGTATGGCCTGTCGGCCTATGACGCCAATGTGCTGGCCGCCAGCCGTGAACAAGCCGACTACTTCGAGGAAGTCGCCCGCATCGGTGGCGACGCCAAGCTGGCAGCCAACTGGGTGATGGTCGAACTGGGCAGCCTGCTCAACAAGCTGGGCGTGGAGATCGACCAGGCACCAGTGAGCGCCGAGCAGCTCGGCGGCATGCTGCTGCGCATCCGTGACAACACCATCAGCGGCAAGATCGCCAAGACCGTGTTCGAGGCCATGGCCGCCGGTGAAGGCGATGCCGACAGCATCATCGAAAGCAAAGGCCTGAAGCAGGTCACCGACACCGGCGCGATCGACAAGATGCTCGATGAAGTGCTCGCCGCCAATGCCGAACAGGTCGAACAGTATCGCGCCGCCGACGAGGCCAAGCGCGGCAAGATGTTCGGCTTCTTCGTCGGCCAGGCGATGAAGGCGTCCAAAGGCAAGGCCAACCCGGGGCAAGTGAACCAATTGCTCAAGGCCAAGCTCGAAGGGTAACGCGGTATTGGGGCCGCTTGGCGGCCCATCGCGGCACAAGGCCGCTTCTATAGGTTCGAAGCCCTGTAGGAGCGGCCTTGTGCCGCGATCGAGGGCAACGCCCTCGCCTGCTGCTTCCTTATAACGGAGCACCTGAATTGATACGCCGTTCTTTCAGCGCCCTCGCGCTCTTCTCTCTGCTGGCCGGCTGTGCCAGCCATGACATCGCTTCCCGCGACATCGATTCCCGAGGCTATGACCAGACCGGCGTCGCCTCCTATTATGGCGCCCGCCATCATGGCAAGCGCACTGCCAGCGGCGAGCGCTTCAACCAACATGGCCTGACCGCCGCCCACCGCAGCCTGCCCTTCGGCAGCCGGGTGCTGGTCACCAACCTGGCCAACAAACGCAGCGTCGTGGTACGCATCAACGACCGAGGCCCGCATACCCGCGGCCGATTGATCGACCTGTCACGCGCCGCAGCAGAAAAAATCGGCATGATCCGTAGCGGAACGGCGCGCGTCCGGGTACAAGGGCTAAGCGACTGACCTGACAGGAGTCCCGACCATTTTCGACCTGGCCACCCTCCCCACCTTCAGCCTCCTGCAACTGGGCTTCGGCCTGGTGTTGCTGGTGATCGGTGCCGAACTGCTGGTGCGCGCCGCGCTTCGCCTGGCCCTGCGCCTGCACGTGCGCCCGCTGATCATCGGCCTGAGCCTGGTGGCCTTCGGCAGCACCGCGCCACAATTGACCGTGAGCCTGCAGGCGGCCTTCCAGGGCGCCCCTGACGTCGCGGTGGGCAGCGTGATCGGCAGCAACATCTTCAATGTGCTGGTGATCCTCGGGTTGGCGGCGCTGGTCATTCCCCTGCGGGTTTCCCGGCAGTTGGTGCGCCTGGATATCCCACTGATGATCGCCGCCAGCGGCCTGGTCTACCTGCTGGCCGGCAATGGCCTGCTGGGCCGGCTCGAAGGCCTGCTGCTGGTCCTGGGCTTGCTGGGCTACCTGGGCATGCTGTGGCACCAGTCACGGCATTACGCCCGTACCTACCCTGCCCCGGAAACCGTGCACACCAGTGCCGGGCGCTTCTGGAGCGGCGCAATACTGCAGGTGCTGCTGGGCCTGGGCCTGCTGAGCCTCGCCGGCCATCTGCTGCTCGAAGCTGCCGTAGAAGTGGCCACCGACCTGGGACTCTCCGAACGCATCATCGGCCTCACGGTGGTTGCCGTCTGCACGTCCTTGCCGGAGCTGGCCGCCGCCCTGATCGCAGCGCTGCGTGGTGAACGGGAGATCGCGGTGGGCACGGTGATCGGCAGCAACCTGTTCAACCTGCTGGCCGTGCTGGGCCTGACCGCAGTGGTCGCGCCAGAGCCGCTGTCGATTTCGCCCAACGCCCTGGACTTCGACCTGCCGGTGATGTTGGGTGTCGCGGTGTTGAGCCTGCCGGTGTTCTATTCCGGTTACCGCGTCACCCGCGCCGAAGGGCTGGTATTTCTCTGCCTCTACCTGGCCTATGGCCTGCATGTGGTGGCCTTCACCACAGGCATGCCTCTGGCCGGGCGGCTGGAACACCTGATGTTGTTCTACGTCTTGCCGGTGCTGGCTGCGGTGTTGCTGTACACCACGGTACGGGCGTGGCGGCGCCAGCACTGATTGATGTAGGGCTTAGGCGGGGCGTTGCGGTTGAGACCGAGCGTCGCGCGGGCGGCGCTCGGTCTCTTAGACGCAGAAAACCTAACGACGAACCTGACGCGCCTTCTTCATCCGGAACGCGACCCACAGCACCGCGATCCACAACGGGATCAACATCACCGAGATGCGGATCGGCGGCGTCAGGTACATCACCACCAGAATCAGCACGATGAACGCCAGACACAGGTAGTTGCTCAGCGGGTGCCACAAGCTGCGGTAGAACGGGGTGATCCCAACGGCCAGCTTGGCCTTGCGGAACTTCAGGTGGGTGATGCTGATGCTTGCCCAGTTGATCACCAGGGCCGACACCGCCAGGGCCATGAGCAGGCCGAAAGCCTCGCCCGGCATCAGGTAGTTGATCAGCACGCACAGGCCGGTGGCGAATGCCGAAACGCCCAGCGCCGTCAACGGTACGCCACGGCGGCTGACCTTGAGCAACTGGCGTGGCGCATCGCCCTGGCTGGCCAGGCCGAACAACATGCGGCTGTTGGCATAGACACAGCTGTTGTACACCGACAACGCAGCCGTGAGCACCACGATGTTGAGGACGGTCGCCACCAGGTCGCTGTCCAGTTCATGGAAGATCATCACGAACGGGCTGCCGCCCTGCACCACTTTCTGCCACGGGTACAGCGACAGCAGCACGGCCAGCGCGCCGATGTAGAAGATCAGGATGCGGTAGACCACCTGGTTGGTGGCCTTGGGGATGCTCTCGCGCGGGTTGTCCGCCTCGGCCGCGGTGATGCCCACCAGCTCCAGCCCACCGAAGGAGAACATGATCACCGCCAGGGCCATGATCAGGCCAGTGACGCCGTTGGGGAAGAACCCGCCGAACTGCCACAGGTTCGCCACGCTGGCATCCGGCCCGCCATGGCCGCTGCCCAGCAACCAGGCGCCGAAACCGATCATGCTGACGATCGCCACCACCTTGACCAGGGCGAACCAGAACTCCAGCTCACCGTAGACCTTCACCTGGGTCAGGTTGATGGCATTGATCACCACGAAGAAGATCGCCGCCGTGGCCCAGGTGGGGAAGTCCGGCCACCAGTACTGGACATAGATGCCCACCGCGGTCAGCTCGGCCATGCCCACCAGCACGTACACCACCCAGTAGTTCCAGCCAGAGACGAAGCCTGCGAACTCGCTCCAGTACTGGTGGGCGAAGTGGCTGAAGCTGCCAGCGACCGGCTCCTCGACCACCATCTCGCCCAGCTGGCGCATGATCAAGAAGGCCATCAGGCCGGCAATGGCGTAGCCCAGCAGCACGGACGGGCCGGCCAGCTGGATGGTCTGGGCGATGCCCAGGAACAGCCCGGTGCCGATGGCCCCGCCCAGCGCGATGAGCTGGATATGGCGATTCTTCAACCCGCGCTGTAACCGCTCGGGCGTGCTCTGGTCTTGCATGAAGTGTCCTCAGGTCGGGAGGCGTGTTGTTGTAGGTGTCATGTGCAGTGAAGGATCTAGATCCATCCTCCCCACTGCAAGATGAAAATGCCGATATTGGTGGTGATCGCGGCGAGCAAGGTGGTGATCACGATGATCGAGGCCGCCAGTTCGTGGTTGCCGTTCGCCGCCCGCGCCATCACATAGCTGGCCGCCGCGGTCGGGCTACCGATATAGAGGAACAGGATACCCAGCTCGGCACCACGGAACCCACAGAGCCAGGCGCCCAACGTGCCGATCAGGGGCAACCAGACCACCTTGACCAGGCTGGCATCGATGGCCAGCCTGCCACTGTCACGCAACGCGGCCATGGACAAGGTCCCGCCGATGCAGATCAGGGCCAATGGCAAGGTCATCTGGGCGAGGTAGTCGCTGGAGGTCAGCAACCAGTTGGGCAGTGGCACCTGGCCGTAGGCCATGGGCGTAGCGAGCAGCACGCTGATGATCAGCGGGTTGCTGAAGATGCTCTTGCAGATGCTCACCGGGTCGGACTTGAGGTCCGGGCTGTAGACGGCGAGCACGATGGTGGACAGGGAGTTGTACATGAGGATCACCAGGCCGGCGAGCACCGCGCCCAGGGAGATGCCGTAGTCGCCGTACAGGCTGGCCGCCAGGGCCAGGCCGATCACCCCGTTGTTGCCGCGAAAGGCGCCCTGGGTGTAGATGCCGCGGTCGGGCCTGGGGCTGCGCCAGATGGCCAGGCCCCAGGACAGCGCGAAACTCGCCAGGGTCGCGATGATGAAATAGAGCAGCACGCCGGGTTTGACGGCAGTGGTAAGGTCGGCGTGGTAGATGCCGAGGAACAGCAGGGCCGGCATGCAGACGTTGAACACCAGCGACGAAGCGACCTTGATGAAGTTGTCGTCGATCAGGCGGATACGCTTGAGGAGCACGCCCAGGAACAGCATGGCGAACACCGGGGCCGTGATGTTCAGCGTCTGGATGAGAAGGGCGAGCATTGCGGGTCCTGAGGGGTTGCCGTTAGAGGGCTGATGATACGCGAACTGGGGGGATTTGCGGGGAACGGAGGCGTTCCGCGAAATTTCACCGGCAACGGTGGCCGCTGCTGGCAGGCTCATGCGGTTGGGTTGGCTGCCCTGGCCCTATCGCCGGCAAGCCGGCCCCCACGGAGGGGCACTGCCTTGCAAAGTGTCTGGACTGGCGCGATCCCTGTGGGAGATTACCCAGCCCTTCGGGCTGCGCTGTCGCGCAGAGAACAAGCGGCCAATGCTGCCCCTGTGGGAGCGGGCTTGCCGGCGATGGGCTGCGGAGCAGCCCATCGCAGTGGACCGCCCCCCAACCACTGAACGACCCGGTGAGTCGATCAGCGCCGCACAGGCCGCTTCTGCAACTTGCGCTGCAGCGTACGCCGGTGCATCCCCAGCGCACGCGCCGTAGCCGAGATGTTTCCATCATGCTCAGCCAGCACCCGCTGGATGTGCTCCCACTGCAACCGATCCACCGACATCGGGTTCTCTGGCACCAGCGAATCCAGGTCCGCATGCTCGGACAACAACGCCGCCAGGACATCGTCCGCGTCCGCCGGCTTGCACAGGTAGTTGCAGGCCCCGCGCTTGATCGCCTCGACCGCGGTGGCGATGCTGGAATACCCCGTCAGGATCAGCACACGCATCTCCGGGTCCAGCTCCAGCAGCTTGGGCAGCAGCACCAACCCCGAATCGCCATCCATCTTCAGGTCCAGGGTGGCGTAGTCAGGCACGTCCTGCTTGGCCAGCACCAAGCCCTCCTCGGCACTGGAAGCGGTGCTCACACGAAAGCCGCGACGGCTCATGGCCCGCGCCATGACACGGGTGAAGGTGGCGTCGTCGTCCACCAGCAACAGGTGCGGCAGCTCTTCGCCTTCGACCAGGTTTTCTTCGCTCATCGTTCATCTCCTCGCTTGCCATGGGGCAGGCGCAGCTCGGTGAGGGTGCCGCCCTGTTCATGACTATAGAGTTTCACCGAGCCGCCAGCACGGGTCACGCTGGCCTTGCTCAGGAACAGGCCCAGGCCGAAGCCTTTGCCCTTGGTGGTAAAGAAGGGTTTGCCGATCGCCTCGGCAATCGCCACGGGAATGCCTGGACCGTGGTCACGAATGCTGATGATGACGTCCTGCTCGTCCCAGTCCAGCTGTACTTCCAGGTCGTCTGGGCAGGCATCGGCGGCATTGTTCAGCAGGTTCAACAGTGCCTGGGTCAGGTCCGGCGGTGGCGTCAGGCGTGGTACCGCGCCGTCGCGCAGGCGCTGGAAGCGGTACGTGGTCTCCGGCCGCATCAGGTGCCAACGGTTGAGCGCCTCGTCCAGCCAGGCGGTCACCTCCTGCTCCACCACGCTCATCCGGCGGTTGGCTTCGGCCGCGCGCACCAGCTGCTGCAAGGTCTCCTTGCACAGCTTGACCTGGTCCTGGAGCACCTCCAGGTCTTCCTGCAATTGCGGGTCGGTATGGTCCTGGCGCATCTCGTTGAGCAGCACGCTCATGGTCGCCAGTGGCGTACCCAGCTCGTGGGCGGCGCCTGCGGCCTGGGTGGCCACCGCCAGCAGTTGTTCGTCGCGCAGGCTCTCTTCGCGCCGGTCGGCGCGCAGCTTTTCCTGGCGGCGCAGCTCCTCGGCCATGCGCGCGGCGAAGAAGGTGATCACCCCGGCGGCCAGGGCGATGCTCAGCCACATGCCGTAGACCTGCATCTTGTCCCGCGCCATAGGCAAGGTCTCGAGCGGGTAGAACTGCACCAGCAGCAGGCTGTAGGCTACCAACGCGATGCCCGACAGCACCAGCGAGTAGATCCATGGCAAGGTCACCGCGGCAATCGCCAGCGGCACCAGGTAATAGGAAACGAAGGGGTTGGTCGAGCCCCCCGAGTAATACAGCAAGGCGCTGTGGATCAGCAGGTCGCAGGCCAGCTGGAAGGCATATTCCAGCTCGGTGACCGGCAACGACAGGCGCAGGCGCAAGGCCGTGAACGCGCACAGCAGCGATGAAAGTGCCAGCGTCGCCGCCAGCGACAGCCAGGGCAACGGCAGCAGCTCGGTCCAGTAGGCCACGCCTACGGACCCGGCCTGGGCGGCCAGGACCAGGATGCGGATGAAGGTCAGGCGCCAGAGGTTCTGGCGGGTAGCGGACAGCGGGTGAACGGCAGCGAGCATGAGCTCTCCTGATGAGTGCTCCAGGACAATCGCCTGGAGTATACCGAAGCCAGGCACCGCACAGCAGCAATGCGGCAAAGCGCCACACTTTGTCACAGGTTCATGATGGCACTTAGGAACCCACTACACTGTTGCCGGTCTGATGGGCCATGCGTGGCAAGGACATCGCCCCCACGCTTTCTTTTTGCCAAGGAGTCAACCATGCAATTACCTCGTCGCAGCACTGCGCTGATCCTGTCCTGTGGCCTGTTGGCCAGCCTGCCGGCGCTGGCAGCCGAAGCGCCCCGCTACAACCAGGTATCGCTGCGCGCCGAAGTCAGCAAGGAAGTGGCACGCGACCTGATGGTCGTGACGCTCTACAGCGAAGCCCAGAACAGCGACCCCGGCAAGCTGGCCAAGGAAATCACCGAGACCATGAACAAGGCCGTGCAGCAGGCGCGCCAGGTCAAGGATGTGAAGATCAGCCAGGGCAGCCGCAACAGCTACCCGGTGTACGACAGCAAGGGCCAGAAGATCACCGGCTGGCGCGAGCGCGCGGAGCTACGCCTGGAAAGCGCCGACTTCCCTGCCCTGTCCAAGCTCACCGGTGAACTGCTGCAGGACCTGAAGATGGGCGGCATGGACTTCTCCATCGCCCCGGCCACCCGCAAGGCCAGCGAAGACGCCCTGCTCAAGGACGCCGTCGATGCTTTCAAGGCCCGCGCACAGCTGGCCACCGAGGCATTGGGTGGCAAAGGCTACAAGGTGGTCAGCCTGAACCTCAACAGCAGCGGTTACCCACGCCCCTACCTGCGTAGTGCGCCGATGGCCATGAAAGCCATGGCGGCCGACGAAGCAGCCCCGGCGCCGGACATCGAGGCCGGCACCAGCGAAGTCAGCATGAATGCCGATGGCCTGATCGAAGTACAGATGCCCTGATCGGACCTATGGGCGAAGCGACAGGTGCAACGCTTGTCGCTTCTCTGTTTACCCACATTGCTGGAACTGTCAGTTCCAAAAGACCTTTCCCACAGCGTTTAAAGCACTTTCCTATTGACTTGCAGATCAACAAATAAACGGCAAATTGCTGGCAAAAAACCATCGCAAACGTACAACTTGCGGCAAAGTTACATGGATGCGACATCCATGTACGTTGGTCCCACTATTTTGACGCCAACTATCCTTCTGCCTGTTGCATTGGCAATCTCGCCTGCATAAGTATCCGCAAGTCGGCTCACGAGGCCACCTCAATCGAAAAAGAACAATGAGGCCACCATGCTAAAACACGCAGTCATTCCGTTTCTGGTCGGCGCAGGCTTGCTCGCCGGCGCACCTTCCGCACTCGCAGCCACCAACCTGGTGTTCTGCTCCGAAGGCAGCCCTGCCGGCTTCGACCCCGGCCAATACACCACCGGAACCGACTTCGATGCCTCGGCTGAGACCGTCTTCAACCGCCTGACCCAGTTCGAACGCGGCGGTACCGCCGTCATCCCAGGCCTGGCCACCAAATGGGACGTTTCCGAGGATGGCAAGACCTACACCTTCCACCTACGCGAAGGGGTCAAGTTCCACAGCACCGACTTCTTCAAGCCGACCCGCGAATTCAACGCCGACGACGTGCTGTTCACCTTCAACCGCATGCTCGACAAGAACCACCCGTTCCGCAAAGCCTACCCCACCGAATTCCCTTACTTCACCGACATGGGCATGGACAAGAACATCGCCAAGGTGGAGAAAATCGACGATCACACCGTCAAGTTCAGCCTCAACCAGGTCGACGCCGCCTTCATCCAGAACCTGGCCATGAGCTTCGCCTCGATCCAGTCCGCCGAATATGCCGACCAGCTGCTCAAGCAGGGCAAGGCCGCCGACATCAACCAGAAGCCCATCGGCACCGGCCCGTTCGTGTTCAGCAAGTACCAGAAAGACGCCCAGATCCGCTTCAAGGGCAACAAGGACTACTGGAACCCCGACGACGTGAAGATCGACAACCTGATCTTCGCCATCAGCACCGACGCCTCGGTGCGCATGCAAAAGCTCAAGAAGAACGAGTGCCAGGTCACCCTCTTCCCACGCCCGGCGGACATCGAGCCGCTGAAGAAGGACCCGAAGCTGCAGATGCCTGAACAGGCCGGCTTCAACCTCGGCTACATCGCCTATAACGTGATGGACAAGGTCAAGGGCAGCAACGAGCCCAACCCCCTGGCCCAACTGAAGGTGCGCCAGGCCCTGGACATGGCGGTGAACAAGCAGCAGATCATCGAGTCGGTATACCAGGGCGCGGGCCAGCTGGCGGTCAACGCCATGCCACCGACCCAGTGGTCCTACGACACCACCATCAAGGATGCCCAGTACGATCCGGAGAAGGCCAAGCAGTTGCTCAAGGAAGCCGGCATCAAGGAAGGCACCGAGATCACCCTGTGGGCCATGCCGGTGCAGCGCCCCTACAACCCCAACGCCAAACTGATGGCCGAGATGCTCCAATCCGACTGGGCCAAGGTCGGCATCAAGGCCAAGATCGTCAGCTACGAGTGGGGCGAGTACATCAAACGCTCCAAGGGCGGCGAGCAAGGCGCCATGCTGATCGGCTGGAGCGGTGACAATGGCGACCCGGACAACTGGCTGGGCACCCTCTATGGCTGCGATGCCATGGACGGCAACAACTTCTCCAAGTGGTGCTACAAGCCCTACGACGACCTGATCAAGCAAGCCAAGGCCACCCCCGACCAGGCCAAGCGCACCGAGCTGTACCAAAAGGCACAGCACATCCTCAAGGAACAGGTGCCGATCACGCCCATTGCCCACTCCACCGTCTACCAGCCGATGAGCGCCAAGGTGAAGGACTTCAAGATCAGCCCCTTCGGCCTGAACTCCTTCTACGGCGTGAGCGTGGAGAAATAGCGCCAGCCCCTGCGCCGCAGGCCTGATGGCCTGCGGCGGTACCCAGCGCCACGAACGCAATCTGCAACCGCGCCCTCCCGATGCCACCCGCATCGGGACAGGAACCCTGTTGCCGCGATTCAACCCATTGCGGCGAAAACAGACGGAAAAAGGACTCGCCATGCGCCACGCCACACTCCTCAGCACCCTGCTCGGCCTCGGCCTGATGACCCAAGCCCCTGCCCTGCTCGCCAAGAACCTGGTGTTCTGCTCCGAAGGCAGCCCCGCCGGCTTCGACACCGCCCAGTACACCAGCGCCACCGACAACGATGCCGCCGAACCGATCTACAACCGCCTGGTCGAGTTCGAACGTGGCGGCACCGCTGTCCAGCCCGCCCTGGCGACCCGCTGGGAGGTCTCCGAAGACGGCCTGCGCTACACCTTCCATCTGCGCGAAGGGGTGAAGTTCCACGGCAACAAGACCTTCACCCCAAGCCGCGACTTCAACGCCGATGATGTGCTGTTCACCTTCAACCGCATGCTCGACGAGAACCACCCATTCCGCACGGCCTACCCGACCGAGTTTCCCTACTTCATCAGCATGGGCCTGGACAAGAACATCGCCAAGGTCGAGAAGACCGACCCGCTGACCGTGGTATTCACCCTCAACAGCGTCGACGCCGCGTTCATCCAGAACCTGGCCATGAGCTTCGCCTCCGTCCTCTCCGCCGAGTACGCCGATCACCTGCTGGCCGAGGGCCGCCCCAGCGACATCAACCAGAAGCCGATCGGCACCGGCCCGTTCGTGTTCCAGCGCTACCAGAAGGACTCGCAGATCCGCTACAAGGGCAACAAGGACTACTGGGCGCCGGAGGACGTGAAGCTCGAGAACCTGGTGTTCTCCATCAACATCGACCCGTCGGTGCGCATCCAGAAGCTGCGCCGCAACGAATGCCAGGTCACCCTGCATCCGCGCCCGGCGGACCTGCCGTCGGTCAAGGCCGACGACAAGCTGCAGGTGTTGCAAAAGCCTGGTTTCAACCTCGGCTACATCGCCTACAACACCCAGCATCCGCCCTTCGACCGGCTTGAGGTGCGCCAGGCCATGGACATGGCGGTGAACAAGCAGGCGATCATCCAGGCGGTGTACCAGGAAGCCGGCCAAACGGCAGTCAATGCCATGCCGCCGACCCAATGGTCCTACGACACCAGCATCAAGGACGCCAAGTACGACCCGGAAAAAGCCAAGCAACTGCTCAAGCAGGCCGGGGTCAAGGAAGGCACCGAGCTTACCCTGTGGGCCATGCCCGTGCAGCGGCCCTACAACCCCAATGCCAAGCTGATGGCCGAAATGCTCCAGGCCGACTGGAGCGAGCTCGGCTTCAAGGTGCGCATCGTCAGCTACGAATGGGGCGAATACCTCAAGCGCATGAAGAACGGCGAGCACGACATCGCCCTGATCGGCTGGACCGGCGACAACGGTGACCCGGACAACTGGCTGGGCACCCTGTACAGCTGCGATGCCATCGGCAGCAACAACTATTCCTTCTGGTGCGACCCGCAGTACGACACGCTGGTCAAGAAAGCCAAGCAGGTCACCGACCGCGAGCAGCGCACCCAGCTCTACCAGCAAGCCCAGCAACGTCTCAAGCAACAGGTACCGATCACTCCGGTGGCCCACTCCACGGTCAACCAGCCGATCAGCGCCAAGGTCAACGACTTCCGGGTCAGCCCCTTCGGGCGTAACGACTTTTCCGGTGTGAGTGTCGACTGACCGGACCGCGACCCGCGAACCGGCCGAATCCATCAAAGCGCCGGGCTGGCGAGGGCTTCGCCCTCGATCGCGGGGCAAGCCCGCTCCTACACGGTCTGCGCCAGCAGCCTGATCTACCGGTTCCCCGAATTTGCCCGGCGATCCCGCGGCAAACCTGGCAGTACCGCTGTACCGCAACATGCCCGGCCCACAAGGCACGGGAATAACTAGAAAACAGAAAGGGAGCTTCACCTTGAGACGTACAACCATCACCGCACTGGCCCTGGCCATAAGTGCAGTTTCCACCGCGGCACAGGCCGACCCTGTCAGCCAGGACTTCGTGCCCATCACCCTGAAGTCCAGCAGTGAGCAGGCCGAGGCCAGCGGCTTTCTCGAAGGCCAGAGCCTGACCGGCAGCACGCGCAACTGGTACGCCCGGGAACGCGCCACCCGCGCGCCGCTGTTCAAGTACTACAAGAGCGACGGCACCCGCCACGCCACCCACAGCCGCGACAACTGGGTGCAGGGCACCATCCTCAACTACAGCTCGGGCTTCACCCAGGGCACCGTGGGCTTTGCCGTGGAAGCCGCCGGCTACAATGCCATCGCCCTGGAACGTGGCCGCGCCGCCGTGGCCGGGCCGAACAACCGTACACTCACCCATAGCGACGGCGACGTGATCGGCCAGTGGAGCAAGATGGGCTTGGCCAACGTCAAGGCGCGGGTGTCCAACACCACCCTGACCGTCGGTCGCCAGACGGTCGATACCCCAATGATGGCCTACATCGGCAACCGCGCGCTGCCGTCGAGCTTCCAGGGTGCCTTCCTGCACAGCGCCGAATTCGACAACCTGTCGTTCGACCTGGGCACCTTCGACCGCGTCTCGCCACGTACCGAACAGAGCCTGAGCAAGTTCCGCAGCGAGTACAGCGCCACTGGCGTCGAAACCGACCGTGCCAGCACCATCGGGGTCAACTACCAGCCGTTCAAGAGCCTGAACACCAGCCTCTACGCCACCAAGGTCGAGGATTTCTGGAACCAGTACTACTTCGGCGCCAACCATGTGCTGGGCGACAGCGCGGTGCTGAGCCTGACCACGGGCCTGAACTACTACAAGACCGTGGACGCCGGCAGCCGGAAGATGGGCCAGATCGACAACGACACCTACAGCCTGTCGTTCGGCCTCACCCACCAGGCCCACACGCTGTCCGCCTCCTGGCAGCAGGTCAACGGCAACGAGTACTTCGACTACCTGCACGAGACCAACGGCATCTACCTGGCCAACTCGCTGCTGTCGGACTTCAACGGCCCCAACGAGAAATCCCTGCAGATCTCCTATGTGCTGAACATGGCGCCCTACGGCGTGCCGGGGCTCAAGTTCAACGTGTACAACGCGCGCGGCTGGGGCATCGACGGCACCCATTACCGGGGCACTGCGTATGACGTCAATGGCATGGACGGCGAGACCCATTATGAATGGGGCATCGGCACCAGCTACGCGGTACAGAGCGGGCCGCTGAAAGACACCAGCATCCGCGCCACCTACACCGCGCACCGTGCCAGCAAGGCCCAGGCCGATGGCAGCCTGGACGAGCTGCGTATCGTCACCACCATTCCGTTCAACATTCTCTAAGCCAGGATGCCCGGCCCGCCCCGTGCGGGCCGCGGCAACTATGCTGGAACAATTTGCAGGGAGGTTCCATGACATCGCTACCGCTACGTGCCGCCCTGGCGGCCGTCATCCTCGGCGCCGCGACTCACCTGGCGGCCAAGCCGCTGGTGGTATGCACCGAGGCCAGCCCGGAAGGCTTCGACATCGTCCAGTACACCACCGCGGTCACCGCCGATGCCGCGGCCGAGACGATCTTCAACCGCCTGGTCGACTTCAGGCCCGGCACCACCGAGATCCAGCCAGCCCTGGCCGAACGCTGGGACATCAGCCCGGACGGGCGGGTCTACACCTTCCACCTGCGCAAAGGCGTCAAGTTCCATACCACGCCCTACTTCACGCCGACCCGCGACTTCAACGCCGATGACGTGCTGTGGAGCCTCAACCGCCAGCTGGACCCGAACCACCCCTGGCACGACAAGACCAGCGTCGGCTTCCCCTACTTCGAGAGCATGGCCTTCAAGGACCTGCTCAAGTCGGTGGAAAAAACCGACGACCACACCGTGGTGATCACCCTGACCCGCCCGGAAGCGCCCTTCCTGCGCGACATGGCCATGGCCTTCACTTCGATCTACTCGGCCGAATACGGCGACCAGTTGCTCAAGGCCGGCAAGACCGGCGAGTTGAACAGCAAGCCGGTAGGTACCGGGCCGTTCATCTTCCAGCGTTATAACAAGGACGCCCAGGTTCGCTACAAGCCCAACCCGGACTACTTCCGTGGCAAGCCCCCAGCCGATGCCCTGATCTTCGCCATTGCCACAGACAGTAACGTCCGACTGCAGAAACTGCGCGCCAACGAATGCCAGATCGCCCTGTATCCCAAGCCTGACGACGTGCCGGCGATCAAGGCCGATCCGAAGCTCAAGGTCGCGGAGATCGAGGCACTGGTCACCGGCTACATCGCTATGAACACACAACACAAATACCTGAACGATGTTCGTGTGCGTAAAGCCATCAACATGGCCTTCGACCGCCAGCACCATATCGACCAACTGTTCGGCAAGGGCAACGCGACCGAGGCAGTCAATCCATACCCGCATACCATGCTGGGCAACAACGTGATGATCCAGAACCCGCCGCGCGACCTCGACAAAGCCCGAGCGCTGTTGAAGGAGGCCGGTGTACCGAAAGACACCGTGATGACCCTCTTCACCCGCAACGGCGGCGGGCCGACCAACCCCAATCCGCGGCTTTCCGCCGAAATGCTCCAGGCCGATCTGGCCCAGATCGGCATCAAACTCGATATTCGTGTCATGGAATGGGCCGAAATGCTGCGCCGTGCCAAGGCCGGTGAAGCCGACATGGTGTCCACCGGCTGGGCCAGCGACAACGGTGACCCAGACAACTTCCTCGGCCCGTTGCTCAGCTGTGAAGCCGCGAGGAACGGCGAAAACTACGCCCGCTGGTGTAACCAGAAGTTCCAGGATCTGATCACCCGCGCGCGCACCATCAGCAGCGACGATGAGCGTCGATGGGTCTATGCCGAAGCGATGACGGTGTACGATGAGGACCAACCGTGGATCAACATGGCCCACCCGAAGATGTTCACCGCCATGCGCGAGAACGTGGAGGGCTACGTGATCAACCCGCTGACCAACAACAACTTCGCCACCACCAAGGTGAAGTAGAACAACAACGACCGCCGGCGCCCCACGAGGGACCCGGCGGCACCGCCTGACCGGCTGATGAGGTACACCCGACGATGTTGAGTTTTATTGCCCGGCGCCTGGGCCTGCTGATTCCGACCTTCTTCGGCATCACCTTGCTGACCTTCGCGCTCATACGCCTGATCCCCGGCGACCCGGTGGAAGTGATGATGGGCGAACGCAGGGTCGACCCCGAGATGCACGCCCAGGCCATGGAGCGCCTGGGCCTGAACAAGCCACTGCCGGTCCAGTACCTGGACTACATCGGCAAGCTCGCCCAGGGTGACCTGGGCGAGTCGTTGCGCACCCGCGAGAGCGTGTGGAACGAATTCCTCACCCTGTTCCCCGCCACCCTGGAGCTGGCCTTCGCCGCCCTGCTGTTCGCCGGCATCGTCGGCCTGCTGGCCGGGGTGATCGCCGCGCTCAAGCGAGGTTCGCTGTTCGACCATGGGGTCATGGGTATTTCCCTGGCCGGCTATTCCATGCCGATCTTCTGGTGGGGCCTGATCCTGATCATGTTCTTCTCCGTGAGCCTGGGCTGGACGCCCGTCTCCGGGCGCATCGACCTGCTCTACGACATCGAGCCCAAGACCGGCTTCATGCTCATCGACACCCTGCTCAGCGAAGAGGAAGGCGCGTTCAAGGACGCGGTCATGCACCTGATCCTGCCGGCCATCGTTCTGGGTACCATCCCGCTGGCGGTGATCGCCCGCATGACCCGCTCCTCGATGCTCGAGGTGCTGCGCGAAGATTACATCCGTACCGCCCGGGCCAAGGGCCTGTCGCCTTCGCGCGTGGTGTTCATCCATGGCCTGCGCAATGCGCTGATCCCGGTGCTGACCGTGTTCGGCCTGCAGGTCGGCACCTTGCTCGCCGGTGCCGTGCTCACCGAGACCATCTTTTCCTGGCCGGGCATCGGCAAATGGCTGATCGAAGCCATCGGTGCCCGTGACTACCCCGTGGTCCAGAACGGCATCCTGTTGATCGCCTGCCTGGTGATCCTGGTCAACTTCGTCGTGGACATTCTCTACGGCCTGGCCAACCCACGCATCCGTCATCAGCGCTGAGGCCCAAGCCATGACTAGCTCGATTCCAAAATCCGTCACCCCGGCAAGCCCGGTGGACCAGAGCCTGCTCTACCCTTCCCCCTACAAGGAGTTCTGGCAGGCCTTCTCACGCAACAAGGGCGCCGTCGCGGGCCTGGCCTTCATGTGCCTGGTGGTGTTCTGCGCCGTGTTCGCCCCGTGGGTCGCGCCGCACAACCCGAGCGAGCAGTACCGCGACTTCCTGCTGACCCCGCCGGTCTGGCTCGAAGGCGGCACCTGGCAGTTCATCCTCGGCACCGACGAGCTGGGCCGCGACCTGCTCTCGCGGTTGATCCAGGGCGCACGGCTGTCGCTGCTGATCGGCCTGTCGTCGGTGGTGATGTCGCTGATCCCTGGCATCCTGCTGGGCCTGCTGGCCGGCTTCTTCCCGCAGATCCTCGGCCCGTCGATCATGCGCCTGATGGACGTGATGCTGGCCCTGCCCTCGCTGCTGCTGGCCGTCGCCATCGTCGCCATCCTCGGCCCTGGCCTGATCAACACCGTGATCGCCATCGCCATCGTCTCGCTGCCGTCCTACGTGCGTCTGACCCGCGCCGCGGTGATGGGCGAGCTGAACCGCGACTACGTCACCGCCGCGCGCCTGGCCGGCGCCGGCCTGCCACGCCTGATGTTCGTCACCGTGCTGCCCAACTGCATGGCACCGCTGATCGTCCAGGCCACCCTGAGCTTCTCTTCGGCGATCCTCGACGCCGCCGCCCTGGGCTTCCTGGGCCTTGGCGTCCAGCCGCCCACCCCCGAGTGGGGCACCATGCTGGCCTCGGCCCGCGACTACATCGAGCGCGCCTGGTGGGTGGTCAGCCTGCCGGGCCTGACCATCCTGCTCAGCGTGCTGGCGATCAACCTGATGGGCGACGGGCTGCGTGATGCGCTGGACCCGAAACTCAAGAACGCCGCCTGAGGAGAACGCCATGTCACTGTTGCAGATCAACAACCTGAACGTGCGCTTCGGCGACGCCAACGCCGTGCCCGTGGTGGACGGCCTGGACCTTACCGTGGAGGCCGGCGAGATTCTCGCCATCGTCGGCGAGTCCGGCTCCGGCAAGTCGGTCACCATGATGGCCCTGATGGGCCTGATCGACGCCCCCGGGCGTATCACCGCCGACGTGCTCAACTTCGACGGCACCGATATGCTCAAGCTCAGCGGCCGGCAACGTCGCAAAGTGGTGGGCAAGGACATCGCCATGGTCTTCCAGGACCCGATGACCGCCCTGAACCCCAGCTACACCGTGGGCTACCAGATCGAGGAAGTGCTGCGCCAGCACCTCGGGCTCAAGGGCAAGGCTGCCCGCCAGCGTGCCCTGGAGCTGCTCAAGAAGGTCGAGATCCCGGCCGCCGAAAGCCGCCTGGACGCCTACCCCCACCAGCTTTCCGGCGGCATGAGCCAGCGCGTGGCGATCGCCATGGCCATCGCCGGCGAACCCAAGCTGCTGATCGCCGACGAGCCGACCACCGCCCTGGACGTGACCATCCAGGCGCAGATCATGGAGCTGCTGGTGAACCTGCAGAAGGAGCGCAACATGGCGCTCATTCTCATCACCCACGACCTGGCCGTGGTCGCCGAGACCGCCAGGCGGGTCTGCGTGATGTACGCAGGGCAGGCGGTGGAAGTGGGCCAGGTACCGGAACTGTTCGACATCCCCGCCCACCCCTACAGCGAAGCCTTGCTGGCGGCCATCCCCGAGCACAGCATCGGCGCCGAACGCCTGGCCACCCTGCCCGGCATCGTCCCCGGTCGCTACGACCGGCCCAAAGGCTGCCTGCTGTCACCGCGCTGCCCCTACGTGCAGGAAAACTGCCGCCAGCAGCGTCCGCCCCTCGATCCCCAGGCGCACAGCCTGGTGCGTTGCTTCTATCCGCTGAACCAGGAGGTGGCGTGATGACCGTCGTCCTATCCGCCCGTGAACTGACCCGTCACTACGAAGTCTCCCGCGGCCTGTTCAAGGGCCATGCGCTGGTGCGCGCCCTCAATGGCGTGTCGTTCGAGCTGGAGGCCGGCAAGACGCTGGCCGTGGTCGGCGAGTCCGGCTGTGGCAAGTCGACCCTGGCCCGCGCGCTCACCCTGATCGAGGAGCCGTCCTCCGGCTCCCTGCAGATCGCTGGCACCGAAGTGAAGGGGGCCAGCAAGGCCGAGCGCAAGCAGCTGCGCCGGGACGTGCAGATGGTCTTCCAGAGCCCCTATGCCTCGCTCAACCCGCGCCAGAAGATCGGCGACCAGTTGGCCGAGCCACTGCTGATCAACACCGCCCTGGGCAAGGCCGAGCGCCGTGAGAAGGTGCAGAAGATGATGGAGCAGGTCGGCCTGCGTCCCGAGCACTACCAGCGCTACCCGCACATGTTCTCCGGCGGCCAGCGCCAGCGCATCGCCCTGGCCCGGGCGATGATGCTGCAGCCGAAAGTGCTGGTAGCCGACGAGCCGACCTCGGCCCTGGACGTGTCGATCCAGGCGCAGGTGCTGAACCTGTTCATGGACCTGCAGAAGGAGTTCAACACCGCCTACGTGTTCATCTCCCACAACCTCGCAGTGGTGCGCCATGTAGCCGACCAGGTGTTGGTGATGTACCTGGGCCGCCCCGCGGAGATGGGCCCGAAGGAGGACATCTACGAAAAGCCCCTGCACCCGTACACCCAGGCCTTGCTGTCGGCGACCCCGGCCATCCACCCGGACCCGCTCAAGCCGAAGATCCGCATCGCCGGTGAGCTGCCCAACCCGCTCAACCCACCGGATGGCTGCGCCTTCCACAAACGCTGCCCCTATGCCACCGAGCGCTGTGCCAAGGAAGTGCCGGCACTGCGCCAGGTGGGGACACGGCAGGTGGCATGCCATTATGCCGAGCAGTTCCTTTAACCCCTGGATAACTGGGGCTGCTTTGCAGCCCTTTCGCGGCGCAAGGCCGCTCCTACACCCGCGATAGCGCCGGCACCGGCAGCGCTGCCCTGGCCTTGTCACCCACGCCCGGCCAGGGCACTATCCCGCCATGACCCTCCCCGACACCCCCGAGCAAACGCCGCTCACCGCCGACACCGTGCTGCGCTACCACCTGTGCTGGAAGCACCGCGACCTCGACGGCGTCATGGCGCTCTACCACCCGGACATCCAGTACCACGACTTCTTCCAGAACCGCGTACTCGGCTTCGATGAGCTGCGCGACTATGTGCGCGCCAGCCTGCCCCATGCCGCCGGCGAGGACATCGTCCACAGCGACCGTATCCGCGTCGACGGCTGCACAGCTTTCATCCAGTACCAGGTCACGGTCCAGGGCGGCGACGGGCTGGTGGCGTTCCAGTCCAGCGAAGCGATCACCGTCAAGGACGGGCTGATCTGGCGCATCAACGAATACGCCACCCTGGTACGCGGCAACGCCAAGGGCGGCGACCGCAGCAGCCCACGACCGGCCACCAGCCGCCTTGGCCTGTCGCCCCGCCAGCTGTCTACCATGGCCCAGGACCTGGAGCATTACTTTCAGCGCCAGCGCCCCTATCTCGACCCGGAACTGGACCTGCAGCAGGTCGCCGAGGCCAGCGGCTACAGCCGCAACCAGATCTCCTACCTGCTCAACCAGGTGCTGGGGCAAAGCTTCTACCGCTACGTCAACCAGGCGCGCCTGCAGCACCTGCTGGCCAGCCTGGACGACAGCTGTACACACATGCCGGTCGATGACCTGGCCTTCGCCGCCGGCTTCAACTCGCTCTCGGCCTTCTACAAGTGCTTTCGCGAACACACAGGGCTGTCGCCCAAGGCTTATGTGAAGCAAATTTCCCTGCGTGCACGCACGTAGGACAGCCATCGCCTCGTCCCACTAGGATCGCCACAGACCTTTACGGATGTGGAGCCGCAGTACCATGCAACCCTGGCGTACGATCAGCCTCTGGATGGACCAGCTCGACGAGCCCTTGTGCACCCGCCCGGCCCTGGGCCAGGACCTGACGGTGGACGTTTGCATCATCGGTGCCGGCTACACCGGGCTGTGGACGGCCTACTACCTCAAGCGCCAGGCGCCGCACCTGAGCATCGCGGTGCTCGACGCCCATTTCGCAGGCTTCGGCGCCTCCGGACGCAACGGCGGGTGGTTGATGGGCAACCTGCTGGGCGAGGACCGGATGCTCGCCAGCCTGTCGCCGCAACAACGCCGCGCCAGCATCGAGCTGCTGCACGGTATTCCCGATGAAGTCCACGGCATCCTGCAACGCGAAGGCATCGACTGTGACTATCGCAAGGGCGGTGTGCTCTATTGCGCGGCCCGCTACCCCGAACAGGAGCGCAGCCAGCGCGCCTACCTGGACGATCTCTACCGCCAAGGCATGACCGAGGACGACTACCGCTGGCTGGGCCCCGAACAACTCGACGGCCAGTTGCGGGTGAGCAACGCCTATGGCGCGATCTACAGCCCACACACCGCGACCATCCAGCCAGCCAAGCTCGTCCGAGGCCTGGCCCGTACGGTGGAGAACCTCGGCGTTGCCCTCTACGAGAACACCCCCGCTATCGACTGGCGGCCCGGTGAGGTACGCACGCCACAGGCCACGATCCGCAGCCATTGGGTGGTGCCGGCGGTGGAAGGCTACGCCGCCAGCCTGCCCCCATTGGGCCGCCACCAGCTACCGGTACAAAGCCTGCTGGTGGCGACCGAACCGTTGCCGCAATCGACCTGGGCCCGGATCGGCCTGGCCCAGGGCCAGGCTTTCAGCGAAAGCAGCCGCCAGGTCACCTATGGCCAGCGCACCGCCGACGACCGCCTGGTGTTCGGTGCCCGTGGCGGCTACCGCTTCGGCGGGCGACTGCGGGAAGACTTCAGCCTCACCGATGCCGAGATCGCCCTGCGCCGCTACCTGTTCAGCGAGCTGTTCCCGCAGCTCAAGGACGTGCGCATCACCCACTCGTGGGGCGGCAACCTGGGCATGGCCCGACGCTTCCACCCGCACATGCTGTGCGACCGCCAGCGTGGCATCGCCCTGGCCGGCGGCTACGGCGGCGAAGGCGTCGGTGCCACCAACCTGGGCGGGCGTACCCTCGCGGCGTTGATCCTCGACCAGCACAACGCCCTCACCGCACAGCCCTGGGTGTACGACAACCGCCCGCTGTCGAGCCTGGCGACCTGGCCCCCCGAGCCGTGCCGCTGGCTGGGCTACAACGCGATCATCCAAAGCTTCGTGCACGAAGACCAGACCCTCGCCAACCCTGGCAGCGCCCCCTGGAGACGGCGCCTGGCCATCGCCCTTGCCGACTTCATGGAAGGCTTCATGCGCTGATTTCCCAAAACCGCCACACAGGATCCACGGTATGAGCATCACCCAGTTCAAACACACCGCCAGCGTCCCCCTGGCACACAGCAACCCTGTCGCCGCCCCGCTCGGTGAACCGGTCGCGGTCACCTCGGTGACCTGCGTCGAGCGCAACGATGGCGTCGAAACCGGGATCTGGGAGTGCACACCCGGACGCTGGCGTCGGCAGATCGTGCAGCAGGAGTTCTGCCATTTCATCAAAGGCCGCTGCACCTTCACCCCCGATGGGGGCGAGCCTTTGCACATCGAAGCTGGCGACGCCCTGATGCTACCGGCCAACAGCACCGGCACCTGGGACATCCAGGAGACGGTGCGCAAGACCTACGTACTGATTTTCTGATTCACCAATCGCCTGCCGCCCTTCGATAACAACAAACCAAGCAAGGTATACCGGACATGCGCACGCTTCTTCTCGCCCTCCTGATGCTCGCCGCCTGCGCGGCCAATGCCACCGACTCGGTGAAGATCTACAACTGGTCCAGCTACATCGCCCCCGATACGCTCAAGCAGTTCCAGCACGCCACCGGCATCGTCCCCACCTACGATGTGTTCGACAGCAACGAGACCCTCGACGGCAAGTTGATGACCGGTAATTCCGGCTACGACGTGGTGTTTCCCTCCAACCATTTCATGGCCCGGCAGATCCAGGGCAAGGCGCTGAAGAAGCTCGACAGAAGCCAGCTGCCCAACTGGCACAACCTCAACCCGGTGCTGCTCAAGGCCCTGGAAGTGAACGACCCGGGCAACCAGTACGGCTTCCCATACCTGTGGGGCAGCACCGGCATCGGCTACAACATCGACAAGGTCAAGGCCGTGCTTGGCGACAACGCGCCGATCGACTCCTGGGACCTGATCTTCAAGCCCGAGTACATTGCCAAGCTCAAAAGCTGCGGCGTCGCTGTGCTCGACAACGGCCCCGAACTGCTGCCGATCGCACTGCACTACCTGGGCCTGCCGCACCACAGCCGCAACCCGGCCGACTACGACAAAGCCAAGGCGCTGTTGATGCAGGTACGCCCCTACATCAGCTACTTCCATTCGTCCAAGTACACAGGCGACCTGGCCAATGGCGATGTGTGCGTGGTGGTGGGGTTCTCGGGGGATGTGCTGCAGGCGAAGAACCGTGCCGAAGAGGCACAGAACGGGGTGAAGGTGGGTTATTCGATACCTAAGGAAGGTGCACCGCTGTGGTTCGACATGGTGGCCATGCCGGCCGATGCCCCGGACGAGAAAGCCGGCTATGCCTACATGAACTACCTGCTGCAGCCAGAGGTGATGGCCGCGATCAGCGACCATGTGCAATATGCCAATGGCAACCTCAAGGCTGACGCCTTGGTGGCCCCGCAGCTCAAGGCCAACGGCATGATCTACCCCAGTGACGAGGTGCTGGGCAAGCTCTATGCCCTGGAGGCGATGCCGGCGAAGATCGACCGGATCAGGACGCGGATCTGGACCAGTATCAAAGCGGGGAATTGAATCAGAAGGGGCCGCTTTGCGGCCCATTCGCGGCACAAGGCCGCTCCTACAAGGGCATGCGGTCTCCTGTAGGAGCGGCCTTGTGCCGCGAATGGAGGGCAATGCCCTCCCCTGCAATCAATGATGCTCGCGAGTAGCGCGGAAGGTCACATCCGGCCAGCGCTCTTCCATCAGCGACAGGTTGACCCGGGTCGGGGCCAGGTAGGTCAGGTGACCGCCACCGTCGATGGCCAGGTTCTCCATGGCCTTGTTCTGGAATTCCTCGAGCTTCTTCTTGTCGTCGCAGCTGATCCAACGTGCCGACCAGACGGTGATCGGCTCGTAGGCACACTCGACCTTGTACTCTTCCTTCAGGCGGCTGGCGACCACATCGAACTGCAGCACACCGACCGCACCGAGGATGATGTCGTTGCTACGCTCGGGGAAGAACACCTGGGTCGCCCCCTCCTCGGCCAGCTGCTGCAGGCCCTGGCGCAGTTGCTTGGACTTGAGCGGGTCCTTCAGGCGCACGCGGCGGAACAGTTCCGGAGCGAAGTGCGGAATGCCGGTGAAGCCCAGCGCCTCGCCTTCGGTGAAGGTGTCACCGATCTGGATAGTGCCGTGGTTGTGCAGGCCGATGATATCGCCGGCATAGGCTTCCTCGAGCTGTTCACGCTCGGAGGAGAAGAAGGTCAAGGCGTCGCCGATGCGCAGGTCCTTGCCCAGGCGCACATGGCGCATCTTCATGCCCTTCTCGTACTTGCCCGAGCAGATGCGCATGAAGGCGATACGGTCGCGGTGCTTGGGGTCCATGTTCGCCTGGATCTTGAACACGAAGCCGGTGAATTTTTCTTCCACGGGCTCGACGGTCCGCTCGTGGGCGACGCGGCCCAGCGGGCGGGGCGCCCAGTCGACGACAGCATCGAGCACATGGTCGACACCGAAGTTGCCAAGCGCGGTACCGAAGAACACCGGGGTCAGCTGGCCGTTGATGAACTCTTCCTGGTTGAATTCATGGCAGGCGCCCTGCACCAGCTCCAGCTGCTCGACGAACGACTCGTACTGGTCGCCCAGGTGCGCGCGAGCTTCGTCGGAGTCGAGCTTCTGGATGATCTTGGCTTCGGTGCGCTCGTGGCCGTGGCCCGGGGTGTAGACCACGATGTAGTCGCCGGTCAGGTGGTACACGCCCTTGAAGTCACGGTAGCAACCGATCGGCCAAGTGATCGGCGCGGCCTTGATCTTCAGGACCGCCTCGATCTCATCGAGCAGTTCGATCGGGTCGCGGATGTCCCGGTCGAGTTTGTTGATGAAGCTGACGATGGGCGTGTCACGCAGGCGGCACACGTCCATCAGGGCGATGGTGCGCGGCTCTACGCCCTTACCGCCGTCGAGCACCATCAACGCCGAGTCCACCGCGGTCAGGGTGCGGTAGGTGTCTTCGGAGAAGTCCTCGTGGCCCGGGGTGTCGAGCAGGTTGATCATGTGTTCGCGATAGGGGAACTGCATCACCGAGGTGGTGATGGAGATGCCACGCTGCTTCTCCATTTCCATCCAGTCGGAGGTGGCGTGGCGGTCGGACTTGCGCGACTTCACGGTACCGGCAACGGCAATCGCCTTGCCCATCAGCAAGAGCTTCTCGGTGATGGTCGTCTTACCGGCGTCGGGGTGGGAAATGATTGCGAAAGTGCGGCGCTTCGCGACTTCGGCGGCCTGGTTGGTCATGGGAAATCGCCTGACTGGGGATCAAAAAGGGGCAGTATCATACCTGAAGTCGGGCCGCCGGCCAAAATCCGGCGAATGAGCGGCAGCCCTGGAAGGCACTGCTGGCCCAATCGCGGGACAAGCCCCCACAGGGATCGGTCAGGGGCCGTGCAGGCCTGCAGGAGCGGCCTTGTGCCGCGAAAGGGCCGCAAAGCGGCCCCGCTCGACATCAGAACCCTACACTGGCCTGCACATAGAACGTACGCGGCTCGCCCACATAGAGCCCGGCGTTGTTGTCGCTGGAGCGGGTGTAGTACTGCTTGTCGAAGAGGTTCTTCACCCCCGCGGCCACCTTGAGGTTCGACGCCTGTGGCCCGAAGTCATACCCACCCCGCACATGCCAGGTCACGTAGCCCGGAATGTCGCCATACTGCCCGTCGGCACTCGGCTCGGTGATGTAGTCGCCGTTGAAGCTGCCATCGGAATTGATCCCGGTCCCCGGCGCGCGCTGCTTCGATTGGGCATAGGCGTCGAGGTTCCAGGTCCAGCGGTTGATCTCGTAGCGCAGGCCTGCGGTGGCAACCTGGCGCGAGTAGAACGGCAAGTCGCGCCCCTTGAAGCCTGGGATCTCGCCCTCGTAGGTCGCACGGGTATAGGTGTAGCCGGCATTGGCCGACAGCCCTTGCAGGCGCGGGTCGAGGCCCGACAGGTCGTAGCGCACCGAAGCCTCGATGCCCTGGTGCTTGGTGGCGCCCAGGTTGGTCCAGCCCACGTCGTTGCTGATGTACTGCAGTTCGTCGTCGAAGTCGATGTAGAACGCCGTCAGCTCACCGGCCCAGTCGCCATTGTCATAGCGCGTACCGATCTCGTAGGTCTTGGCCTTTTCCGGCTCCAGGCCATTGGCCGTGCTGTTGCCGGTCCCGCCCTGGCCGAGCTGGAAGTACTGCAGGCTGCCGAAGGAGGTTTCGTAGTTGGCGAACAGCTTCCAGGCATCGGAGAGGTGGTACATCACGCTCAGCGCCGGCAGCGGCTCGTTGCTGGTGATGCTGCGCTTCTTCTCCGCCACCGGGCGTCCGTTGGCACCGATCACCGGGCGATCGCGCCAGTCGGTATTGATATGCTCGAAGCGGATGCCCGGCGTGATGGTCCAGTTGCCGACATCGATCTTGTCGTCGATGTAGTAGGCGCTGGCCTCGGTACCACCGCTGCGGTCCTGGAACACATGGCCGTCGGAGCCGGGTACCGGCGTCGGTACGTTGTCGACCAGCCCCAGGCGGGTCGACTGCTCGCGCATGGCTTCCTTCAGGTAGCGGTAGCCGACGCTGACTTCCTGGGTGGTGGGGCCGGCGAAGAAGATCCGCGACACCCGCGGCTCGATGGCGAAGGTGTGGTAGTTGCGCGGGTAGGTCGACAGGGTCTTCATGTCCCGCGAGGCGATGGCGCTGCCGCGGAAGCTGTCGGTGTAGTAGGTCAGCACCTCGAACTGGGTGGCATCGTCGATCTGGCGCAGCCACTTGAACGACACATCCTTGCGTCGACCGCTGAAATAGTCGTAGTCACGCAGCGACTGGAACGGGTCCTGGTCGAACTGGGCCTGGGTCAGCCCGCCGGGCATGTCGGCGCGGCCATCGTAGTAATGGAAGTTGAGCCAGAACTCGTCGCTGTCGGTAGGCGCCCAGTGGGTCTTGAGCATGACATCGTCGATATCGTTGTCATTGTTGCTGCTGCGGTAGCCGTCGCCATTGACGCCGGTGTACAGCAGCGCCACGCCCATGCCGTTGTCGGCGGTGCCGCCGACGAAGGCCGACTCGGTGTGCTTCCAACCGCCATGTTGGGAAGTTTCCAGGGTGGTGGACAATTCACCGGTGGCCTTCTCGGGGATCGCCCGGGTGACGAAGTTGATCACCCCGCCGACGTTCTGCGGGCCATAGCGCACAGAGCCTGCACCGCGTACCACGTCGATGCTGTCCAGGTTGCCCGAGGAAATCGGCGCCATGGATAGCTGCGGCTGGCCATAGGGCGCGAAGGCTGCGGGGATGCCGTCGATCAACACGGTCGAGCGTGGCGACAGGCGCGAGGTCAGGCCCCGCACACCGACGTTGAGCGACAGGTCGCTGCCGCCGGTGCCGTTGGAGTCCTGCACCTGCACGCCGGGGATGCCACGCAACACATCGCGCACGTTCATTGCGCCCTTCTCCACCATGGCCTCACGACGCACCACGGTGCGCGCGCCAGGGTGGTTCTGCACCACGCTCTGCTCGGCATCGCCCAGCCAGTCACCCACCACCTTGATATCGGTGGGCGCCAGCTCCAGGCTGCCGGTGGTGAGCGTACCGGCGGCCGGGGCCGGCTTGACCACCACGGTGTCCTGGGACATTTCATACGTCAGCCCGCTGCCCTGCAGCAATTGCTGCAGGGCCTGTTCCGGCGCCAACTCGCCCGACACCGCCGGGGCCTGCTTGCCCGCCACCAGTTCGGGGCTGAAGAATAGTTGCAAACGGGTTTGCTGGCCGAGCTGGCTCAAGGCCGAGGCCAACGGCTGGGCCTGGATCTGGATGGCCGCCGGAGCTTGTTCGGCGTATGCATTGGCAGTGGCGGCGCTGACCGCCAGGGCCAGGGCGAGAATGCGAAAACGCAGGAAGGGCTTGTTGTTGTTCACGTCGTCGAAAGATCCTGAAAACCGGAATAAACGCCAACCGCACGCAAATGGAAATGCTTGGCAGTTGCAGCTGGCGAGGAAGACGAACGAGCGGAAAAAAACCTGAATCTATTTCGAAATAATTTCGCTGGAGCCGTCAGGGTGGGCCTTGATCGCCACCGGCAGGATGCTTGGCAGGGCCCGCAACAAGGCGTCGGTGTCATCGATATTGAAGGTGCTGGAAAGCCTGAGCCCAGCCACCTTGCCCGGAGCAACGCGCAACGGCTGGGCCCGGTAGCGGGACACTTCGGCGACCACCTCGGCCAAGGTGGCATCGTCGAATACCAGCTTGCCCTGGCGCCAGGCGGTCAGGGCCGCAGCATTCACCGGATAGGGTTCGGCCACCTGCCCCTGCGCGCCGATGTGCGAGCCCAGGCCCGCCGTCAGTTGCGCCAACGAACCCGAAGCACCCTGCACCCGCACGGCACCCTGTTCGACCGCCACCCGGGTCTGGCCAGGGTCCAGGCGTACATCGAAGCGGGTACCGGTCACGGTGACCGTGCCCTGGGCGGTTTCGACCACGAATGGCCGCGTGCTGTCGTGGGCGACGTTGAACATCACCTCGCCAGCCTCGAGCACGACCTGACGCTGGGCCGCGCCGAAACGCACGCCCAGGCGGGTACCGCCATTGAGTTCGAGCCGCGAGCCATCCGGCAGCTCGAGCTGGCGGCGCTCGCCCAGTGCCGTCTGCAGGTCCTGCCGGTGATACTCACGCTGGTAGTGCCAGCGCCAGCCCAGCCCCAGGGCGGCAACGCCCACACTGGCCGCCAGGGCCTGTTGCAGAAAGCGCCGGCGCGGCAGCTGCCTGGCCGGGGCAGGCTCGCACAGCGCTCGCAATCGTGCGTGCGGAACCTGGCCTGCGGCCTGCCATAATCGGCCAAGCAGGTCGTATTCCTCGCGGTGACGCGGGTCGGCGTCGAGCCATTGCTGCAACTGCGCCTGCAGCCGGCTGTCTGTGGGCGCATCGTTGATGCGGGCGAACCATTCGGCGGCCTGTTCGCGCACGTCCTCGGCGCCGGGCTGTTTCATGCAAAGGGTCTCCTGACTCATCTGGTCGACACATCCAGGTGCTCACGCAGATGCCGGAGCGTGCGGATCATATACTTTTCGACCATGTTCTTGCTCAACCCCATGCGCTCGGCGATCTCGGCCTGGCTCAGCCCCTCGAGCTTCTGCCAGACGAATACCCGCCGGCAGTTGAGCGGCAGTTCGGCCAGGGCCCGCTCGACGCAGTCGGCCAACTCCAGGGCATGCACATAGGCTTCAGGGTCGCCATTGCCTGGGTGGCCGGCGTCGAGCATCCCTTCCTCCAAGGCTTGGCGCCGGTCATCACGACGGTAACCGTCCACTGCGATATTGCGAGCCGTCTGGTGCAGGTAGGCGCGCGGCTGCTCGACGGCCTGGTGTGGGTTTTCCAACACCCGCACGAAGGCATCATGGGCGAGGTCCTCGGCCTGGGGGCGACTGCGCAGCTTGCGCGTCCAGGTGCCGATCAGCTCGTGGTAGTGGTCGAGGAAGCCTTTGGGTCCAGACACAGTCGGGGGGTCATCAGGGAGGCGGAGAAGGCTGCGAATAGTAATGTTTCTCATCAAGCACAGCAAATCCGTCAGTCGGCAACAAAAAATTTATGCGTCGATACAGGCACCGACGTACCAGATGGATGTGGCCATAAATATGAACACCTCTGGCTTTTTCGCGGGTGAACCCGCTCCCACAGGGAACTTGAAAACCCTGTGAGATCGGGTTTACCCACGAACAGACGATCACCCTGCATTCCACAATTTTTTACGCCTTCCAACCCTTGGGGAACATCAGCCGGTCACATGAGTCGGTTATTCCATGAGCTGGTCGTCGATCCGCGGCCAACACGCCGGGATTGCCTGTTGATCTTGCTTTGTTCACGCCCTAAAGTGCGCGCCGAACGTCCATGCTGGAAACGATCCATCCGGCTCAAGTACTGACGACGAGACAGCAAGGTCACCCGCCGCTCCGCTTCACGGGCACGGTTGACCTTTTTGCTTTCGGCGACATGCCTTGGGAAGTAGGCGAACCAAAGTGGGGATACGGAGGACGTTCAGTTTGCTGCCACTTACCTTTTCAGTTTGCCCATGGAGTCCCTCAGCATGTCGATCCAGGTCGAAGACTATTTCGCGCGCGAAACCTTCCAGAAGATGAAGGCGTTCGCCGACAAGCAGGAAACCCCGTTCGTACTCATCGATACCCAGATCATCAGCCAGGCCTACGATGACCTGCGCGCCGGTTTCGAGTTCGCCAAGGTGTACTACGCCGTCAAGGCCAACCCGGCGGTCGAGATCATCGACTTGCTCAAGGACAAGGGCTCGAACTTCGACATCGCCTCGATCTACGAGCTGGACAAGGTGATGAACCAGGGTGTCAGCGCCGACCGCATCAGCTACGGCAACACCATCAAGAAGTCCAAGGACATCCGCTACTTCTACGAGAAGGGCGTGCGCCTGTACGCCACCGACTCCGAAGCGGATCTGCGCAACATCGCCAAGGCTGCCCCGGGCTCGAAGGTCTATGTCCGTATCCTGACCGAAGGCTCGACCACCGCCGACTGGCCGCTGTCGCGCAAGTTCGGTTGCCAGACCGACATGGCCATGGACCTGTTGATCCTCGCCCGCGACCTGGGCCTGGTGCCCTACGGCGTGTCGTTCCACGTGGGCTCCCAGCAGCGCGACATCAGCGTCTGGGACGCGGCCATCGCCAAGGTGAAGGTGATCTTCGAACGCCTTAAGGATGAAGATGGCATCGAGCTGAAGATGATCAACATGGGCGGCGGCTTCCCGGCCAACTACATCACCCGCACCAACAGCCTGGAAACCTACGCCGAGGAAATCATCCGCTTCCTCAAGGAAGACTTCGGCGACGACCTGCCGGAAATCATCCTCGAGCCAGGCCGCTCGCTGATCGCCAACGCCGGCATCCTGGTCAGCGAAGTGGTGCTGGTGGCGCGCAAGTCGCGCACCGCGGTGGAGCGCTGGGTCTATACCGACGTGGGCAAGTTCTCCGGCCTGATCGAAACCATGGACGAAGCCATCAAGTTCCCGATCTGGACCGAGAAGAAAGGCGAGATGGAAGAAGTGGTCATCGCCGGCCCCACCTGCGACAGTGCCGACATCATGTACGAGCACTACAAATACGGCCTGCCGCTGAACCTGGCCATCGGCGACCGCCTGTATTGGCTGTCGACCGGCGCCTACACCACCAGCTACAGCGCGGTGGAGTTCAACGGCTTCCCGCCGCTGAAGGCGTACTACCTGTAAAACAGAACGGGGCCGCAAAGCCTAAAGCCTGTCAGTTAAGGATGTGGGACGCTGCACGCCATCGCCGGCAAGCCGGCTCCCACAATACCGCGTCAGCCTCGAGAGCAGCGCTGTCCCTGTGGGAGCCGGCTTGCCGGCGATGGGCTGTGTAGCAGCCCCGAGTGCAGCCGATAAGGCTCAACTGACCGGCACTAGCCGCAAGGCCCCGTTTTTCATTGAGCCGCTTAACGGCGTCGGTATTGGTCGTAGCTCACGAACTCCGGCACGTTCGTTTCCTGGACATCCATTCTGAAGTACAGCGTGTTCGGCCTGCCGATCCCGACATAGTGTTCATCCCATGGCGCCCGGTTGGCCACGCTCATCATCGCCTGCCCGGGCATGGCCAGCGTGACATCTTCGTAGATGCGAACTTCAGGCATCTGCAGCTTCGCCCCCTCGACCCGCACCCGCCACAGGACTGGCTTGTCACTCTTTTGGTAGTACCCCACCGACTTGTTGAAGCTCAGGTCCCAGATAGTGCGATGGGCGCTATCGTCCCCGGACATCACGGTCCGCACCTGATATCCCGCGTCCTGCCCCTCGTAATACCCGAACCAGAAACGTTGCTGCTCTTTGACACAGCTGGGGGAGCCAATGGTCAGCCAGGCATTCTTGCGCTCCCCGGGAGTACCCTCGACCGAATCGAGTATGCCCAGATAGCCAGGCGTCACGGAGGTGAAGGTTGCGATGAAGGAGCGTTCTTGTATGAAGCGCATGGTCGTTTTCCTCAGTTGCCATGTAGGAGCGGCAACGATCCATGCTTCCCGGCAGCGGATTAAGCCTGAGCCGCTTCCCTGCATGGCAAGTGCGGCCGCAGAACAGATGGATGGCACCGCCCCTGTGGGAGCGGGCTTGTCCCGCGAATTGGCCGGCTGGTCAGGCTTCGCGCATCTCCAGCTCAGCGGCATAGGCTGCCGCATGCTCAGCCAGCAAAGGCCCGGCGCCAAGCAAGGTGGCCAACGCACTGCGTAAAAAGTTGTGATTGCCTTCGACACGCGCACGCTCCAGCCAAGGGCCGGCTTCATGCATCTGCCCTCGCTCGATGAGGACCATCGCCAGGCTGAACATGCCCCGGAAATCCCCCGCCTCGGCCGACCGGCGATACCAGCGAACCGCCCGTGCCGGGCTGGCTGCGGTGGCAATGCCCTGTTCCAGGTAGCGCCCATAAAGGTTCATCGACTTGGCATGCCCCAGCTGCGCGGCCTTCTCGTAACAGGCCAAAGCCTGGGCCTGGTCGGCCGGCACCCCGCGCCCGGTGGCCAGCAGGTTGCCCAGGTTGTAGAGGCCCCAGTCCAACCCGGCATCGGCTGCCCGGGCATAATGAATGGCCGCCTGCGCCAGGTTGCTCGCCCCACCCCAACCCTGTTCCAGGCATCGCCCCAGCATGTTGTGCGCCATGGCACTGCCGGCCTGGGCGGCGATACCAAACCATTGACGAGCCAGGGCAGGGTCACGTTCGATGCCCCGCCCATCGAGCAGGATCTGCCCCAACAACAATTGGGCCTGCACCACGCCCTGCCCTGCTGCCGCCAGGATCGCCTGGGCAGCCTTGCCGGGGCTGTCTTCGAGCATGGCCTGCAGGCTCGCGACATCCACCACTTCCTCACGGCGCAACGGGTAGGACACCGCTCAGACCTCGGCCCAACGACGCAGCAGGTTATGGTAGGTGCCGGTCAGCTGCAGCAGCGAGGGGTGGTCGGGCACGTCGGCGGTCAATTGCTGGATGGCGTTGTCCATCTCGAACAGCAGCGCCCGCTGGCTGTCCTCGCGCACCAGGCTCTGGGTCCAGAAGAACGCCGCATAGCGGGCCCCTCGGGTCACCGGGTTGACCTTGTGCAGGCTGGTACCGGGGTACAGCACCATGTCCCCGGCCGCCAGCTTGACCTGCTGCGTGCCGAAGGTGTCCTGGATCACCAGTTCACCGCCGTCGTAGCTGCCGGGGTCGCTGAGAAACAAGGTCGAGGACAGGTCGGTACGCACCCGCTCTGGGCTGCCCTTGGGCTGACGCAGAGCGTTGTCGATGTGGAAATCGAAATTGCCGCCTTCGCGGTAGCAATTGATCAGCGGCGGGAACACCTTGTGCGGCAAGGCCGCGGACATGAACCGCGGGTTGCGCCACAGGCGCTCGATCAGGGCACTGCCGATCTCCTTGGCCAGCGCATGCCCCTCGGGCAATTGCAGGTTGTGCTTGGCCTTGGCCGACTGGTAGCCCGCCGTGACCTTGCCGTCGGCCCAGTCGGCCTGCTCCAGCGCCTCGCGGATGCGAGACAGCTCGTCGGCGTCGAACAGACCGGGGATGTGAAGCAGCATGGCGGCGGCACCTGGCAGGAGGAAGTCGCCAATGATATTGATTACCTTTTACTCCCCACAAGCCCCACTCGCCGCTTCCGACGTTTCAGCTGCTTAAAACCGTAAAGAGAAATTGTAAAGATTGTAAATTCCTCACGAATGTTAACGGTTCTCAATTGTTAGTCACAATTGCTTACATTAAGATCCGCGCAGTTCATACCTTGGGGAAGGTTCATCAAAATGCGTCACGTGCCATCTGCTGTGAGTTCACCTCGTCTGCTTGCCTCTGCCATTGGCGTGGCGATCAGCGCTACTTCCGCCTATGCGGCAGACCCTGCTGCCAGCAATGCCATCACCCTGGACGCCACCAGCATCAACGGCAAGGCAGAACAGGCCAATACTGAGTACAAGGTCGACAAAGCCTCCTCGCAGAAGTACACCGCTCCGCTGGTGGACACTCCCCGCTCGATCACCGTGATTCCACAGCAAGTCATCAAGGACACCAATGCCCTGACCTTGCAAGATGCCCTGCGTACGGTCCCGGGCATCACCTTCGGCGCAGGTGAAGGCGGTAACCCCCAGGGCGACCGCCCATTTATTCGTGGTTTCGATGCCCAGGGTGACACCTACCTGGACGGTGTACGCGACACTGGTGCACAAACCCGCGAGATCTTTGCCATCGAATCGGTGGAAGTGGCCAAGGGCCCGAATTCGGCCATCGGCGGCCGTGGTGCTGCAGGCGGCACGATCAACCTGGTCAGCAAGCGCGCGCACCTGGGCAACTCGCTTGATGGCGCCTGGACCTGGGGCAGCGACCAGACCCAGCGCTACACCTTCGATGGCAACTACCAGTTCAGCGACACCGTCGCCGGTCGTCTCAACCTGATGACCCACGAAAGCAACGTCGCCGGCCGCGACAAGGTCAACTATGACCGCTGGGGTATCGCACCTTCGCTGGCCTTCGGCCTCGGCACACCGACCCGGTTGAACCTCGACTACTACCACCTGGAAAGCGACGACCTGCCGGATTCGGGCATCCCATACAGCATTCCACGCGCAGGCAGCAACGCACGCACATCGGCGCACCCAAGCAAGCCCACCGACGGCGGTGACAGCGATAATTTCTACGGCCTGACCGACCGCGACTTCCGCAAGACCCGCACTGATATCGCCACCATCGCCCTCGAGCACGACCTGACCGACTCGCTGACGATCAAGAACACCCTGCGCCATGGCAACAGCATGCAGGACTATGTCTTGACCCAGCCTGACGACAGCGTGGGCAACGTCAACAACAACGGTGTCTGGCGCCGCGCCAATACCCGGGTAGGCAATACCGCTACCACAACCAACCAGACCGACCTGTTCGGCGAGTTCTACGTCGGCGGCTTCAAGAACAGTTTCTCTACTGGTGTCGAGTTCACCAAGGAAGAATCCGACCGCCAGAGCTACACGGTTTCGCCGAACAGCAAGATCACCGACTGCACCGGGCCGAGCCATGGTGGCAGCTGCACATCGCTGAGCGATCCGAACCCGGACGATGCCTGGGACGGCACCGTCACGCGCAACTATGCAGGCACCAAGACCAGCAGCAAGACCCGTGCGATCTATGTGTTCGACACCCTGGAGCTGACACCCCAGTGGTTGCTGAACATGGGCCTGCGCTACGACCATTTCGACACCAAGTTCCGCGGCTACGACGCCTCCGGCGCCACCGTCGTGAACAAGGACGGCACCCTGAACAAAGGCCGTGACAAGAGTGAGTTCTTCACCGGTCAGCTGGGCCTGGTGTGGAAACCGGCCGACAACGGCAGCATCTATGTCTCCTACGCCACCTCCGCGACCCCGCCGGGCGCCATGCTGGGCGAAGGTACCGAAGCCAACCCGTTGCCAGGCACCCCAGACCGTGGCGGTAACATTTTGAGCAGTGACATGGAGCCGGAAGAGACCACCAACTACGAGATCGGCACCAAATGGGACCTGCTTGACGAGCGGCTGTCCCTGGCAGCAGCCCTGTTCCGGACCGAAAAGGAAAACGCCCGCGTCCAGGTCGACACCACCAGTTACGAGAACGTTGGCGAAACCCGCGTCGAGGGTATCGAGCTGTCGGCCAGCGGCAAGCTCACCGACAAGTGGCAAGTATTCGCCGGCTACACCTACATGGAAGCCCGACAGATCGATGGTGGTCCACGTGGCAAGGCCAATGATGGCAACCAGTTGCCAAACACCCCGAACAACAGCGCCAGCCTGTGGACCACCTACGCGGTTACGCCAAAGCTGACAATCGGTGGCGGTGCCTTCTATGTGGATGACGTGTACGGCAGCGTTGCCAACACCACCATGGTCGACAGCTACGTGCGCTACGACGCGATGGCGGCCTACAAGCTGACCAAGAACATCGACCTGCAACTGAACGTGCAGAACCTCACCAACGAGGTCTACTACGACAAGGCGTACTCCACCCACTTCGCCAACCAGGCAGCAGGTCGCACTGCCCTGCTGACTACCAGCGTCCACTTCTGAGGAAGCTGACCGAAAGCCCCGCCCATTCCGGTGTGCGGGGCTTTCGCGTACCAAGGCATAATGCACGCCGCGCCCTGCCCGGCGCCAAGACAAGGTGATCGATGTGGTGAAGAAGTCGCTGTTCCAATTGCACTGGTTCTTTGGCATCACCGCCGGCCTCGTGCTGGCGCTGATGGGCATCACCGGCGCGCTCTATTCGTTCCAGGACGAACTGCTGCGTGTGCTCAACCCGCACGCATTGAAGGTAGAGGTGCGCAAGGAAGGCGTGCTGCCACCGGCCGAGCTGGTACGCCGGGTCGAGGCGGCCCAGGGCGACAAGGTGGCGATGCTGTGGGTCGATACCCGCGACGGCAATGCCGCACGCATCTTCTTCACGCCCCCGCCAGGGGAGCGCCGCGGCGAGCTGCGCTATGCCGACCCATACACAGGTGAGCTCAAGGGCGAAGTGACCGGGCTGGGCTTTTTCAACCTGATGTTGCAGCTGCACCGTTTCCTGGCCATGGGTGACACCGGGCGGCAGATCACCGGCGCCTGTACCTTGATGCTGATCTTCTTCTGCCTCTCCGGCCTGTACCTGCGCTGGCCGCGCCAGGCTTTGAACTGGCGCACCTGGCTGACCTTCGACTGGGCCAAGAAAGGCCGCGCCTTCAATTGGGACCTGCACGCGGTGGCAGGCACCTGGTGCTTGCTGTTCTACCTGCTGTTCGCCCTCACCGGCCTGTTCTGGTCCTACGAGTGGTACCGCGAGGGCCTGAACAAGCTGCTGGCCGATGCGCCGGCCGCCGGGCAACAGCAAAAACGTGGCGAAGGCCGCGGGCGTCACGGCCCACCAAAGGTGGACAAGAACGCTCCGCCATTGGTGGTCGACTACGACGCGATCTGGGCCAACCTCAAGGACGCCGCAGGCCCCGGCCTGGCCATGTACAATCTGCGCCTGCCCCCGGCGGGCGGCCAGCCGGCCAATCTGTTCTACCTGCTGGAGAATGCCGACCACCCGCGTGCGTTCAACACGCTGGTGCTGGACCCGGCCACCGGCCAGGTGAAGCGCCACGACCGCTACACCGACAAATCCTTCAAGGCCCAGCTGCTGCAGAGTGTCTATGCCCTGCATGTCGGCGAATACTTCGGCCTGCCAGGGCGCATCATCGCCACCCTTGCCAGCCTCACCATGCCGCTGTTCTTCGTCACCGGCTGGCTGTTGTACCTCGACCGTCGCCGCAAGAAACGCCAGGTCCTGGCCGCCCGCGGCAGCGTCACGCCCACTGCCACGACCACTGACAGCTGGCTGATCGGCTTCGCCAGCCAAAGCGGTTTCGCCGAGCAGCTGGCCTGGCAGAGCGCCGGGCAACTGCAGGCGGCCGGCCTGCCGGTGCAAGTGCGCCCGCTGGCCGAGCTGGGCGAGGCCGAGCTGCGCCAGGCCAGGCGAGCATTGTTCGTGGTCAGCACCTTCGGCGACGGCGAAGCGCCCGACAGTGCGCGCGCCTTCGAGCGCAAGGCCCTGGGCCAGCCGTGGGCGCTGGACAACCTCAGCTATGCGGTACTCGCCCTGGGCGACCGCCAGTATCCGCACTTCTGCGGCTTCGGCCGCAGGCTCCAGGCCTGGCTGGCCGAACGCGGCGCCACCCGCGCCTTCAGCCCGGTGGAAGTGGACAACGCCGATCAAGGCGCACTGCAACAATGGCAGCGGGAGCTGGCACAACTGACCGGCGCCCAGCCGATCGATGCCTGGCAACCGCCGAGCTTCAGCAACTGGACCCTGCACCACCGAACGTTGCTCAACCCTGGCAGCCAGGGCGCGCCGGTCTACCTGCTCGGCCTGCAACCACAGGCACCTCAGCCCTGGGAAGCCGGCGACCTGGTGGAAGTGCTGCCACGCAATGGCCAGCCCCGCGTTGACGCCCTGCTCGCCGGCCTGGGCCTGGATGCCGCTACCCCCGTCCAGCTCGACGGCCTGACCGAACCCCTCGGGCAGGCCCTGGCCAGCCGGCAATTGCCCAGAAGCCGCGAACACCTGGTAGGCCTGCATGCCCAGGCCTTGGTCGATGCCCTGATCCCTATCACGGCCCGGGAATACTCCATTGCCTCGATTGCCAGCGACGGTGTGCTGGAACTGATCGTACGCCAGGAACTGCACCCTGACGGCACCTTGGGCCTGGGTTCGGGGTGGCTGACCGAATACCTGCCTGTGCATGGCAACGTCAGCGCGCGCCTACGGCGCAACAGCGGCTTCCGCCTGCCTGATGCGCCAGCGCCGATGATCCTGATCGGCAACGGCACGGGCCTGGCCGGCCTGCGCAGCTTGCTCAAGGCACGCATCGCCGAGGGCGAACAACGCAACTGGCTGCTGTTCGGCGAGCGCAACCGGGCCTACGACCTGTTGTGCGGTGACCAGCTGCAAGCGTGGCTGGCCAAGGGTGACCTGCAGCGGCTGGACCTGGCGTTCTCGCGGGACCAGGCGCAGAAGGTCTATGTGCAGGATGTATTGCTGCAGCAGGCCGAGACGCTCAAGCGCTGGGTCGCCGACGGGGCATGCATCCATGTATGCGGCAGCTTGAAGGGCATGGCGGCCGGTGTGGACGCGGCGCTCAACGGCATTCTCGGGAGCGAAGTGGTACAGCAGCTGATCGAGGATGGGCGGTATCGGCGCGATGTGTATTGATGTAGGCCGTACTGGCCCTGTCGCGGGACAAGCCCGCTCCTACAGGTACAGCGCAGTCCATGGCGGCACCGCGATACCTGTAGGAGCGGGCTTGTCCCGCGACAGGGCCGGTATTGTCGGTCAATGCAACTCGAAGGTATCGGCATCCAGGTTGGCCGGGAACCGCGCCCGGTAGGCGGCCAGCTCCGCCGCTCGCAACACCACGGTGAACACCCCGTCGGCCTCGCCCGCACTGAGCAGGCTCTCACCTTGGAAGTCCAGCACCTGGCTGTCGCCCGAATAGGCAAAGCCCTTGCCGTCGGTGCCCACCCGGTTCACCGCCGCCACGAAGCACAGGTTCTCGATGCCCCGCGCCGGCAACAGCCGGTTCCAGTGCTGACGACGCGCGGCCGGCCAGTTGGCGGTATACAGCAGCAAGTCGGTATCCTGGGCGTCGCGGCTCCATACCGGGAAGCGCAGGTCGTAGCAGATCAACGGGCGCACCCGCCAGCCCTTGAGCTCGAACTGCACTTGGCGCTCGCCCGGGGTGTAGTGTTTGTGCTCGCCGGCCATGCGGAACAGGTGGCGCTTGTCGTAGTGCAGGATCTCACCATCGGGCCGGGCCCAGAGCAGGCGGTTGCGGTGGCTGCCATCGGCCGCCTGGATGATCACACTCCCGGTGATCACGGTATCGTGCTTCTTGGCCTGGGCCTTGAGCCATTTATAGGTCGGCCCGTTCTCCGGCTCGGCGAGACGCTCGGACTCCATGGAAAAGCCGGTGGTGAACATTTCAGGGAGGATCACCAGGTCCGCATCGCCGGCCTGCGCCAGCAGTTCCTCGAAGTGGGCATAGTTGGCCTCGCGGTCGTGCCAGGCCAAGGTCGTCTGCACCAGGGCGATTTTCAGGTTGGGCAGTGCACTCAGATCGCGCATAGTCTTTCCGCTGCCTGACGCAGCGTCTCCTCGCGTTTGGCAAAGCACAGGCGTACCAGGCGTTGCTCGGGAATGGGTTGCTGGTAGAACACCGAGACCGGAATGGCGGCTACGCCATGCTCACGGGTCAGCCACAGGGACATCTCGACGTCGCCCAGGTCCGGGCGAATCTGCGAATAGTCCACCAATTGGAAATAGGTGCCCGGCGTGCGGGTGAAATTGAAACGCGAGCCCTGCAACAAATCGCAGAACAGGTCGCGCTTGGCTTGGTAGAAGCCTGGCAGTTCGTCGATGTGCGCCGGGTGCTCGGCCATGAAGTCGGCCAGGGCGCACTGCAAAGGCGTCACACCACAGAAGTTGACGTACTGGTGGACCTTGCGCAGCTCGGCGCTCAACGCCGGAGGCGCCACCACGTAGCCGGTCTTCCAGCCGGTGACATGGTAGGTCTTGCCGAACGAGCTGATCACGAACGCCCGCGAGTACAGCTGCTCATGGGCCAGCACGCTGGCATGGCGCACCCCGTCGTAGACCAGGTGCTCATACACCTCATCGCTGACCAGGTAGATATCCCGGCCTTCGATCAGCCGCGCCAGCTGGTCCAGGTCCTCGCGGCTGATCAGCGCGCCGCTGGGGTTGTGCGGCGAGTTGAGGATGACCATGCGGGTGCGCGGGGTCAGGGCATCGCTGAATTTCTGCCAGTCGATACGAAAATCGCCGTCGGTGAGCTGCACATGCACGCAGCGGCCACCGGCCAGCTCCACGGACGGCTCGTAGCTGTCATAGGACGGGTCGAAGACGATCACCTCGTCATCGGCCTGGATCACCGCCTGGATGGCGCAGAAGATCGCCTCGGTGGCCCCCGGGGTGATGGTCACTTCCTGGTCGGCATCGACCTTGGCGCCATAGAGCCGGGCGATCTTGGCCGCCACCTGCTGGCGCAACGCCGGCAGGCCGGTCATCGGCGAATACTGGTTGTGCCCTGCCAGCACATGGCGGCAGACGGCATCGAGCAACGCCTGGGGCGCGTCGAAGTCGGGGAAGCCCTGGGAGAGGTTGAGCGCACCGGTCTGCACGGCCAACTGCGACATGGTGGTGAAGATGGTCGTGCCGACGTTCGGCAATTTGCTGCGGATCATGACGCCCTCTTTCCTGGACACTGCATTCGGCACGGGGTAGAGGCCGAGCATAGCGGATCGGGCGGTCAGGAAAAAGGTTGAAACAAGATGGGCGGCTACGTAGCCCAATCGCGGGACAAGCCCGCTCCCACAGACTTACCGCGGCCTTCAGCGCAACGGTGAACCTATGGGAGCGGGCTTGTCCCGCGATTGGGCTGTAGCAGAGCGCTAGGCTTACTTGCGCTTGTCCTTACGCTTCTTCTCGGCCTTCTTGTGGTGCGACATCAGGCGGCGCTTCTTGTTGACCTGGCGGTCGGTGAGGGTGTTCTTCTTGCCCTCGAACGGGTTGTCGCTGCCCTTGTACTCGATGCGGATCGGCGTGCCGACCAGCTTGAGCACCCGGCGGTAGGTGTTTTCCAGGTAGCGCGAGTAGGACCGCGGGATCTTGTCGGTCTGGTTGCCGTGGATCACGATCAGTGGCGGGTTCGCACCACCGAGGTGGGCGTAGCGCAGCTTGATCCGGCGACCGTTGACCATCGGCGGCTGGTGCTCGCTGATGGCGTCCTCGAGGATCTGGGTCAAGCGGCTGGTCGGCCAGCGGGTGACGGCCGATTTGAATGCTGCCTGCACCGACTTGTACAGGTGACCCACGCCCGTACCATGCAGGGCGGAGATGAAATGGATGTCGGCGAAGTCGACGAAGAACAGCCGGCGTTCCAGCTCGGTCTTGACGTAGTCGCGCTCGCTCGGCTCCATGCCGTCCCACTTGTTCAAGGCGATGACGATGGCACGGCCGGCTTCCAGGGCAAAGCCCAGCAGGTTCAGGTCATGGTCGACCACGCCTTCGCGGGCGTCCATGACGAAGATCACCACGTTGGCGTCCTTGATCGCCTGCAACGTCTTGACCACCGAGAACTTCTCGACTTCCTCGTGGATCTTGCCGCGCTTGCGCACCCCGGCGGTGTCGATGAAGGTGTACTTCTCGTCGTCACGTTCGAACGGGATATAGATACTGTCGCGGGTGGTACCCGGCTGGTCGTACACCACCACGCGCTCTTCACCGAGCATACGGTTGACCAGGGTCGACTTGCCGACGTTCGGGCGGCCGATGATGGCGATCTTGATGCCATCCTTCTCGCTCGGGCCGGGGATGCGCGTGGCCTCCTCGCCTTCGGCGACTTCCTCGTCCAGGGCTTCCTCGACATTGTCGCGCGGGATATGGCCGAGCACGGCCTCCATCAGCGCATTGATGCCGCGGCCCTGGGAGCCGGCCACCGGAATGGCGTTGCCCATGCCCAAGGGCGAGAACTCGGCGCGGGCGACGTCCGCATCGATGTTGTCGATCTTGTTGGCGACCAGGATGGCTTCCTTGTTCCGCTTGCGCAGGTGCTCGGCGATCATCTGGTCGGCAGCGGTCATGCCGGCGCGGGCGTCTACCAGGAACAGGACATAGTCGGCTTCCTCGATAGCCATCAGCGACTGCTCGGCCATTTTCTCGTCCATGCCCACTTCGTCGCCGGTGATACCGCCGGTGTCGATCAGGATGTAGGAGCGACCCTGCCAGGTGGCATCGCCATACTGGCGGTCACGGGTCAGGCCCGACAGGTCGCCGACGATGGCATCGCGGGTCTTGGTCAGGCGGTTGAACATGGTGGATTTGCCGACGTTCGGCCGTCCCACCAGGGCGATTACGGGAACCATGCGGCTCTCCACTCTTGAATTCTTGAAAATGCAAAGGCCGCTGCAAAGCAGCGGCCGGAGTTCGTGCGGCGCATCATGCGCCGCCGCTCGGGACCGAATGCGACCCCAAGCTTAGCTTCAGCGCAGGGTCAGTGCCTCGAGCTTGCCGCTGTTGCCGAAGACGTAGATGGTGTCGCCGACCACCAGGGGCCGGGCGCGCAGGCCATCGCTGTCGATCTTCTCACGGCCGACGAAGCGGCCATCGACCTGGCTGAGCAGGTGCAGGTAGCCTTCGAAGTCGCCCACGGCCACATAGCTGGAAAACACCTCCGGGGCCGACAACTGGCGGCGCGCCATGCTGTCGTTGCTCCACAGCGCGGTGGACGAACGCTCGTCGATGCTCTCGACGGTGCCCGATGCCTCGCTGACGTAGACGTTGCCGAAGCCCTGGGCGACACCCACGTAGCTCGAAGCATCGCGCTGCCACAGCACGCGGCCGCTTTCCAGGTCCAGGCCAGCGACGCGGCCCTGGTAGGTGCTCACGTAGAGCGTGCCACCGGACAGCAGCAGGCCGCCGTCGATGTCGACCACGCGATCCAGCTCGGACCGGCCCTGGGGGATGGCCACGCGGCTTTCCCACACCGGTACGCCGTTGCGGATATCCACGGCGATCACCTTGCCCGAGGACAGGCCGGCAACGGCCAGGCGGTTGGTCACGACCGGCGCGCCGGTGCCCCGCAGGGTCAGCACGGCCGGGGTGTTCTCGTAGATCCACAGGCGGTCGCCGGTCGCGGCATCCAGGCCGATCAGGCGATCGTCCTGGGTCTGCACTACGACTACGTCGCCATTGTTGGCCGGCGGTGCCAGCACTTCGCTGGTCACCTGCGAACGCCAGCGCTCTTCACCGGTGCTGGCATCCAGGGCGATCACCTCACCCTTGAGGGTGCCGAGCATGACCAGGCCGTAGCCGACGCCCACAGCGCCGGAAACCGGCAGGTCCAGGTCCTGCTTCCACACCACGTCGCCGTTGATGCGGTCCAGGGCCATGACCCGGCCGTTGACGTCCGAGGCGTAGATGCGGTCGTTCTCAATGGCAGGTACCAGGGTGTTGTAGGTCTCGCCCTGGCCGTCACCGATCGAGCGGCTCCATTGCTTCTTGAGTACCACTTCCTCGGTGAACTTGGTCAGTTCGGCCGGGGGCAGTTCCTTCTTGCTGTTGCTGCTGCAACCTGCCGCCAGTACGGCCAGGGTCAACACTGCTGCTTGTTTCCAACCGATCACGTCAGGCGTCCCCTTTGGCCAGGTCATCCAGCTTCAGTTGCAGGCCACCGATCGCGGCGTCGTCAGACAGCGCGGCCTTGGCTTTTTCATAGGCGCCGTGGGCATCGTCGGCGCGGCCCAGCTGGACCAGCAGGTCGCCTTTGAGCTCTTCGCGGCTGGCCTGGAAGGCCTTGTCGGTATCGCCATCGAGCAGCTTCAGGGCTTCCTCGGCCTTGTCCTGGGCAGCCAGGACGCGGGCCAGGCGCTGGCGCGAGATCTCGCCCAGGGTGGCATCGGCCGGCTTGTCCATCACGCCCTTGAGCTCAGCAGCGGCGTCGTCCAGCTTGCCGCTCTCGACCGCGACCTTGGCCACGAAGAGGCTGCCGTACTGGGCGTAGGCCGAACCACCGAACTCGCTCTTGAGCTTGCCGGACAGCTCCGCGACCTTGGCCGCGTCGGGCTGGCCGTTCGGCGTCAGGCTGGTTTCCAACAGGGCCTGGTACAAGGCCGAGGCGCCCTGGGACTGGTTGGTCTGGTATTTCTGCCAGGTCTGCCAGCCCATCACCACCGCGGCGGCCAGCAGGGCACCGGTCAGCAGCGGCTTGCCGTTGCGGTTCCACCAGTCCTTGGCTGCGGCCAGGCCTTCATCATCGGTACTCGACACCCCAATACTCCTTTTCAGCAATTCGGCTGGTTGGTCCGCTTCACGCCGGGGCGAAAGCGGCTTGCAGATGCTCGGCCAGAGCATCCCAGGCAATGTTCTGTTGTTCGCCCTGGCCACGCAGGGGCTTGACGCCAATCACGCGCTGCGCGAGCTCGTCGTCGCCGAGGATCAGGGCGAACAGCGCCCCGCTCTTGTCGGCCTTCTTGAATTGGCTCTTGAAGCTGCCGCCACCAGCGTTGACCGCCAGGCGCAGGCCCGGCAGGCGATCGCGCAGGGTCTCGGACAGGCGCAGGCCAGCGAGCTCGGCCTGCTCGCCGAAGGCGCACAGGTACACATCGATCTGGCGGCTGATGGACTCAGGTACCTTGCCCAGGGTCTCGAGCAGCAGGATCAAGCGCTCGATGCCCATGGCGAAGCCCACGCCCGGAGTCGGCTTGCCGCCCATCTGCTCGACCAGGCCATCGTAGCGGCCACCGGCGCAGACGGTGCCCTGGGCCCCGAGCTTGTCGGTGACCCACTCGAACACGGTCTTGCTGTAGTAGTCCAGGCCACGAACCAGCTTGGTGTTGATCACGAACGGAATGCCGGCGGCGTCCAGGCGGGCCTTGAGGCCCTCGAAGTGCACGCGGGATTCTTCGTCCAGGTAGTCCTCGAGCTTCGGTGCGTCGACCAGCACCGCCTGGGTGCCCTGGTCCTTGCTGTCGAGGATGCGCAGCGGGTTGCTCTTGAGGCGGCGCTGGCTGTCTTCGTCCAGTTGCTCGAGGCGAGCCGACAGGAACTCGACCAGCGCGTCACGGTAGCGCGCGCGGGCTTCGCTGGTGCCCAAGCTGTTGAGCTCGAGCTTGACCGCGTCCTGGATGCCGAGCAAGCCCCACAGACGCCAGGTCAGCATGATCAGCTCGGCATCGACATCGGGGCCTTCCAGGTTGAACACTTCCACACCGATCTGGTGGAACTGGCGGTAGCGGCCCTTCTGCGGGCGCTCGTGGCGGAACATCTGGCCGATGTACCAGAGCTTCTGCACCTGGCCGTTGCCGGTGATGCCATGCTCGAGCACGGCGCGCACGCAGGCGGCGGTGCCTTCGGGGCGCAGGGTCAGCGAGTCGCCGTTGCGGTCCTCGAAGGTGTACATCTCTTTTTCGACGATGTCGGTGACTTCACCGATGGAGCGCTTGAACAGCTCGGTGAACTCGACGATCGGCGTGCGGATCTGGCTGTAGCCGTAGGTGTCCAGCAGCCCGGCCACGGTGCCCTCGAAGTAGCGCCACAGGGGCGACTGCTCAGGCAGGATGTCGTTCATGCCACGGATGGCTTGCAGCGATTTGCTCACGAAAAATCCTTACGAATCTGGGTATCAGCCACGGGCGATCAGCGCCGCGTCGGCCTCGGCCTTTTCGGCCGCTTTCTGGCGGATGAGTTTTTCCAGCTCATCGACCAGGTTGTCATTGGTCAGCTTCTGCGACGGCTTGCCATCGATGTAGACCAGGTTCGGCGTACCGCCGGTCAGCCCCACGTGGGACTCCTTGGCTTCGCCCGGGCCGTTGACCACGCAGCCGATCACGGCCACGTCCATCGGTACCAGCAGGTCTTCCAGGCGCCCTTCCAGCTCGTTCATGGTCTTGACCACATCGAAGTTCTGCCGCGAGCAGCTGGGGCAGGCGATGAAGTTGATGCCACGTGAGCGCAGGTGCAGCGACTTGAGAATGTCGTAGCCGACCTTCACTTCCTCGACCGGGTCGGCGGCCAGGGAAATGCGGATGGTATCGCCGATGCCTTCGGCCAGCAGCATACCGAGGCCGACGGCGGATTTCACCGTCCCCGAGCGCAGGCCACCGGCTTCGGTGATGCCCAGGTGCAACGGCTGGACGATCTGCTTGGCCAGCAGACGGTAGGCTTCGACAGCCATGAATACGTCGGAGGCCTTGACGCTGACCTTGAAGTCCTGGAAGTCCAGGCGGTCGAGGTGCTCGACATGGCGCAAGGCCGACTCGACCAGTGCGGCCGGGGTCGGCTCGCCGTATTTCTTCTGCAGGTCCTTTTCCAGGGAGCCGGCGTTGACGCCGATGCGGATCGGGATGCCGCGGTCACGGGCGGCATCGACCACCGCGCACACACGGTCTTCGCGGCCGATGTTGCCCGGGTTGATGCGCAGGCAGTCGACCCCCAGCTCGGCCACGCGCAGGGCAATGCGGTAGTCGAAATGGATGTCGGCGACCAGCGGCACGCTGACCTGCTGCTTGATGCGGCCGAACGCCTCGGCGGCGTCCATGTCCGGCACCGAGACACGGACGATATCGACGCCGGCATCGACCAGGCGCTGGATCTGCGCCACGGTGGCCGCGACATCATTGGTGTCGGTGTTGGTCATGCTCTGCACCGCGATGGGCGCATCACCGCCCACCGGTACATTGCCGACCCAGATCTTCCGGGATTCGCGACGTTTGATCGGAGATTCGCCGTGCATGACTTACTGTCCCAACTTCAGGCGAGCGGTCTCGCCACTGGTGAACGGAGCCACATCGACCGCTTGGCCGTTGTAGCTGACCTGTGCGCCACGGGCGAAGCCCAGGCGCACTGCGAACGGAGGCTTGCCGCTCAGGTCGAGGCTGTCGCCCTTGCGCTTGATCGCGCTGAAGAGCACCTTGCCGTTGCCGTCGGTGACCTGGGTCCAGCAATCGGCGGTGAACTGGATCTGTACCTTGCCGCTGCCGGCCGGGATTTCGGCCGGGGCAGCCTGGGGCGTGGTTGCAGCCGCAACAACGGGGGCAACCGGGGTAGCCGGGGCAGCTGGCGCGGTGGCGGCAGCAGCGGGAGCACTGGGGGCCGGCGCGACCGGGGTGGCCGGTGGCGTCGAGGCCGCCGGGGCTGCGGCTTCGGCCGGTGCCGGGGCTACCGCCGGCGCGGCGGGCGCAGGCGTGGCAGCCGGCTCGGCCGGCGTCGCGCTGGCGCTGCCGGCCTCTGGCGCCGCAGCGCTTTCGGCTTGCTCCAGCGGCAGCGGTGCAGCTTCAGGCTGTTGGCCCGCGGTCACCGCCTGGTCTTCAGGCTCGTCCAGCGGGTGGATCTGGGTGGTGCCGTCGGCGCTTTCGACTTCGACATGCTCCAGGGCCATCTTGGCCAGGTCCTTGCCGCGCAGGCTGCTCTGGTCCTGCCACCAGAAGAAGCCACCGCCGACCACGACCACCAGCAGCAACAGGCTGACACCGCGCAGGATATTGTGCGAAAGGCGCACCGGCTCTTCGATACGGCCCAGCGAATGAACCTCGCTGCCCTTGGCATGGGTGCCGGTGTATTGGTCGAAAGCCTCGACCAGCGGCGCCTGGTCCATGTCCATCAGCTTGGCATAGGCACGGATATAGCCGCGGGCGAAGGTATGCCCCGGCAGCTTGTCGAAGGCGCCGTTTTCCAGGTTGTTCAACGAACTTACCGTGAGGTTGAGCTTGCGGGCCACCTCGGCTTGCGACCACGCCCGGTTCTCGCGGGCCTGGCGCAAGACCTCACCGGGATTCTGGCGAGTCGCTGCTGCTACTTCGGGGTGCGCGGCTTTCATCGTTGCTCCGACAGGTATTGCTGATATTCCGGCGTACCGGGATAAAGTCGTTGTAATTGCTGGCCCAGCTCTGCCACGGTGCCCGGCTCATCGAAGGCCCTGGCAAGGCGGCTGCCCAACAGCAGGCTTCGGGCATTCGCGTCGCTCAGCTGGCTGAAACGATCGTAGTAGTCCCGGGCCGGCACATAATGCCTGTTTTCGTAGGACAACTCAGCCATTTCCAGCAACGCTTTCGGTTGCCGAGGGTCGAGTTGCAGGGCCTTGCCCAGGTATTCGCGTGCCTGATCGCGATGCTCGAGCTTCAGGGCTACCAGGCCTAAGTTCTCATAGACCCGCGAGCGCTCAGGATACAGGGTATCGGCCGCGGCTTGGCGAAACATCTGCTGGGCCTGGCGAAATTGCCCCTGAGCATAAAGGAAACTGCCGTAGTTGTTGCGAATTCGTGTGTCGCCCGGGCGGGTCGACAGGGCCTTGCGAAAGTGCGTCTCGGCCAGGGCCGGCTCGCCTTCGGCCTGGAACACCAGGGCCAGGGCGGCGTGGGCATCGGCGTCATTGCCGTCGAGCGCCAGGGCCTTGACCAGCGGCGCCTTGGCCTGCCCGGTCAAACCTTGTTGCAAATAACCCAGGCCCAACTGCACGTAGGCCCGACCTGCTTCCTCCCGCCCCTGGCGACTGGCCAGGGGGTCGCCCGCGCCACCGGACACGCAGCCGGCCAGCAGCGAAAGCGTCAGGATCGACAGCGCGGCGCGCAGGGTCATGGCCAGGTCCTGTCAGTGGCGCACGGCGTTGTCTTGGAGCTCCGCGTCGGCGCTCAGCTGGCGCACGGCGATGTAGCGCTCGCTACGACGGGTGCGGTCCATGACCTGGCCCACCAGTTGGCCACAAGCAGCGTCGATGTCCTCGCCGCGGGTGGTACGGGTGGTGACATTGAAGCCGCCGTGGTGCAGCAGGTCCTGGAAGCGGCGGATGGCGTTGTTGCTCGGCCGCTCGTAGCCCGAATGCGGGAACGGGTTGAACGGGATCAGGTTGATCTTGCACGGCACGTCGCGCAGCAGCTCGATCATCTGGGCCGCATGCTCGGGCTGGTCGTTGACGTCCTTGAGCAGGGTGTACTCGACGGTCAGCACGCGCTTGCCACCCAGGGTGGACATGTAGCGCATGCAGGAGTCCAGCAGGACCTTGAGCGGGTACTTCTTGTTGATCGGAACCAGCTGGTTGCGCAGTTCGTCGTTCGGCGCATGCAGCGACAGCGCAAGCGACACGTCGATGTGCTTGGCCAGTTCGTCGATCATCGGCACCACGCCCGAGGTGGACAGCGTGACGCGGCGCTTGGAAATGCCATAGCCCAGATCTTCCATCATGATCTTCATGGCGGCGATGACATTGTCGAAATTCAGCAGCGGTTCGCCCATGCCCATCATGACCACGTTGGTGATGGCGCGGTCGATCTTGGCCGGGACGGTACCGAAGGATTTGTTGGCAAGCCACACCTGGCCGATCACTTCGGCTGCGGTGAGGTTGCTGTTGAAGCCCTGCTTGCCGGTGGAGCAGAAACTGCAGTCCAGGGCGCAGCCGGCCTGCGACGAGACGCACAGGGTACCGCGGTCGTCGGTGGGGATGTAGACGGTCTCGACGCAGCTGCCGGAGGCAACGCGGACCACCCACTTGCGGGTACCGTCGGCGGAAATGTCTTCGCTGACCACCTCTGGCCCCCGAATCTCGGCAACGGCCTCGAGCTTTTCGCGCAAGGCCTTGCCGACATTGGTCATGGCGGCGAAATCATCGACGCCGAAGTGGTGAATCCATTTCATGACCTGACCGGCACGAAAACGCTTCTCTCCGATGGACTCGAAGAATTTTTCCATTTCCTGCAGGGTCAGGCCCAACAGGTTGATCTTGCCAGTCATGTCACTCATGGAATCACCCAAGACCTGCTTCGCTTAGCGAATGCGGTCGCACAGCTCGGTAGCGGAGAAGAAGTAAGCGATTTCGCGGGCAGCCGAAGCTTCCGAGTCGGAACCGTGAACAGCGTTCTCGTCGATGGAAACGGCGAAGTCGGCGCGAATGGTGCCGGCAGCAGCTTCTTTCGGGTTGGTGGCGCCCATCAGTTCGCGGTTGGCCAGAACGGCGTTTTCGCCTTCCAGAACCTGAACGATGACAGGGCCCGAAGTCATGAAGGCAACCAGGTCGGCGAAGAAGCCGCGCTCTTTGTGCTCAGCGTAGAAGCCTTCGGCCTCGGCCTTGGACAGTTGCTTCATCTTCGAAGCGACGACGCGCAGGCCGGCTTTTTCGAAGCGAGTGGTGATCTCGCCGATGACGTTCTTGGCAACGGCGTCAGGCTTGATGATGGAGAAGGTACGTTGAACAGCCATGGATAACTCCAAAATTGAGTGTTGCGAAAAATTAAACCCGCGAATTATACGCGGGTTCCAGGGGATTGCCTAACCTGCAGGTGACGCTCAGTCGGCTTCTTCGATCCAGGCCGCCTGGATGGCCTCGAGCACTTTCTCACCGCCGCGTGACGGATCGTCGCTGAATTCTGGCAAGGCCAGTACCCAGCGGTGCAGATCGACGAAATTCACATAACGAGGATCGACCTCGGGCTTGCTTTCCGCAAGCTGGATGGCGATCTCAAGTACATCAATCCATTTCAGGCTCATGCTGGAACCTCAGTGCGGCGCTTCGGCGGCGTGGTTGAGCGAATATTTGGGGATCTCGATCGTCAGGTCTTCGTCGCCGACGATCACCTGGCAGGCCAGGCGCGATTGCGCTTCCAGGCCCCAGGCCTTGTCCAGCATATCCTCTTCCAGCTCATCGGCTTCTTCCAGCGAGTCGAAACCCTCGCGGACGATGCAGTGGCAGGTGGTGCAGGCGCAAACGCCACCGCAGGCGCTTTCCATCTCGATGTGATGCTCATGGGCCAGCTCCAGGATGTTGGTGCCTGGCTCCACCTCTACCACCAGCCCCTCCGGGCAGAACTTCTCGTGCGGCAGGAAAATCACCTGGGGCATCGGTTACTCCTCGATCTCATTCAGGTTGCGCCCGGCCAGTGCGGCTTTGACCGTCGAATCAAGGCGACGGGCGGCAAAAGCATCGGTCACCTGCGACAGACGCTTGGTCTGCTGCTCGATGGCCGCGCCATCGGTGCCGGTGAGCAAATCACGCAATTCTTGCATCTGGTACTCGATCGCCTCGCGCTCCTCGGCGCTGAGCAACCGCTCGCCGTCGGCATCCAGGGCGCCCTGCACCGCCTCGAGCAGGCGCTCGCCGTCGACCTGGTGCTCACGCAGCTGGCGCGCCTGCTTGTCGGAGCCGGCGTGCTCGAAGGAATCCTTGAGCATGCGGGCGATCTCGCCATCGGTCAGGCCATAGGACGGCTTGACCTGGATGCTCGATTCCACGCCAGAGCCCAGTTCGCGGGCCGAGACGCTGAGCAGGCCGTCGGCATCGACCTGGAAGGTGACGCGGATCTTCGCCGCGCCGGCGACCATGGCCGGAATGCCGCGCAGTTCGAAGCGCGCCAGGGAGCGGCAGTCGCTGATCAGCTCGCGCTCGCCCTGCAGGACGTGGATCATCATGGCCGACTGGCCATCTTTATAGGTGGTGAACTCCTGGGCGCGGGCCACCGGGATGGTGGTATTGCGCGGAATCACCTTTTCCATCAACCCGCCCATGGTCTCGAGGCCCAGGGACAGCGGGATGACGTCCAGCAACAACAGCTCGCCACCCTCACGACGGTTGCCGGCCAGGGTGTCGGCCTGGATCGCGGCGCCGATGGCCACCACCTGGTCCGGGTCGATCGACGTCAGCGGGGTACGGCCGAACAGCCCACCTACGGCCTCGCGCACACGGGGGACGCGGGTCGAACCGCCCACCATCACCACGGCCCCCACCTCTTCGAGCTCGACACCGCTGTCGCGCACGGCGCGGCGGCAGGCCTTGAGGCTGCGGGCGACCAGTGGTTCGATCAGGGCTTCGAAAGCGGCGCGGGTCAGCTCACCCTGCCAGGTGCCGTGGCGTACGCCGACCACGTCGGCGTCGGTCAAGGCTTCCTTGGCGGCGCAGGCGGCCTGCAGCAGCTGGCGCTGGGCGCTGGGGTCGAGGTCGGACGACAACCCGGCCTGCTCGACGATCCAGCCAGCGATGGCGTGGTCGAAGTCATCGCCCCCCAGGGCGGTGTCGCCACCGGTGGCCAGCACTTCGAAGACGCCCGCAGTCAGGCGCAGGATGGAAATGTCGAAGGTACCGCCACCCAGGTCATAGATAGCCACCACGCCCTCGGCCTTCTCATCCAGGCCATAGGCCACGGCAGCAGCGGTCGGCTCGTTGAGCAGGCGCAGCACGTTGAGGCCGGCCAGGCGTGCGGCATCCTTGGTGGCCTGGCGCTGGGCGTCGTCGAAATAGGCCGGCACGGTGATCACTGCGCCCACCAGTTCGCCGCCGAGGGTTTGCTCGGCACGCTGGCGCAACACCTTGAGAATGTCGGCGGACACCTCCACCGGGCTCTTCGGCCCCTGGACGGTGTCGATGAACGGCATGTGCGACTCGCCACCGACGAAGCGGTACGGCAGCTGTTCGCCCAGCTGCTTGACGTCGGCCAGGCCGCGCCCCATCAGGCGCTTGACCGACAAGATGGTGTTCAGCGGGTCGCTGGAAGCCGCTTCGCGGGCCGCCAGGCCTACGTCGATGCCGCCGTCGAGGTAACGTACCGCCGAGGGCAGGATGACATTGCCCTGCGCATCGGGCAGCGGTTCGCTGCGACCGCTGCGTACGGCGGCGACCAGGGAATTGGTGGTGCCCAGGTCAATCCCCACCGCCAGGCGGCGCTGGTGCGGTTGGGGGCTTTGACCGGGTTCGGCGATCTGCAGTAGGGCCATGCTTATCTGAGTACCTTAGGCGTCGTCACGTGCAACGCCGGGGTTAATCGTCGAGGCGCTCTTCGAGTTGGCGCACTTCCTGGGCGAGCTTGTCGAGGAACTGCATGCGGCGCATCAGGCGCTCTGCCCTGTCACGCTCGGCAGCCACATCCCAGCAGGCGGCGAAATCCTCGTTCAACGCCTCCTGGGCGGCCTTCAGGCGCTTCTTGAAGACAGCGACACCGTCGAGGTCGGCTTCGTCCTGCAGCTCTTCGAGCTCTTCGCGCCACTGCATCTGCTGCAGCAGGAAGTCCGGGTCGTGGACCGTGACTTCCTGGGGCACTTCGTGGCCGCCGATGGCCAGCAGGTAGCGGGCACGCCGCGGGGCGCTGCGCAGGGTCTGGTAGGCCTCGTTGAGGGCCGCGGACTTCTCCAGCGCGACACGCTGCTCGCGCTCGGAGGCGTCGGCGAAGCGGTCCGGGTGGACCTCGCGGGCCAGCTCGCGATAGCGCGTGGCCAGCTTGTCGAGGTCCAGGCGGAAGCCGGGCTGCAGGTCAAACAGGGCGAAATGGCAAGGAGTACCCACGTCAAGCCTCAGACATTGAAGCTTTCGCCGCAGCCACATTCACCGCGCACGTTGGGGTTGTTGAACTTGAAGCCTTCGTTCAACCCTTCCTTGACGAAGTCCAGCTCGGTGCCGTCGAGGTAGACCAGGCTCTTGGGGTCGATGATGACCTTCACGCCATGGTTCTCGAAGACCTGGTCTTCGGCCGCCACTTCATCGACGAACTCCAGCACATAGGCCAGGCCCGAGCAGCCGGTGGTGCGCACGCCCAGGCGGATGCCCTCGCCCTTGCCGCGCCCTTCGAGGGAACGCCGCACGTGGTTGGCGGCGGCTTCTGTCATGCTGATAGCCATCGGAACTCTTTCCTCAACTTCAGTTAGCGCACACGCGTCTTAGACCAAGCCTTTCTTCTGCTTGTAGTCGCGAACAGCGGCCTTGATGGCATCTTCCGCGAGCACCGAGCAGTGGATCTTGACCGGCGGCAACGCCAGCTCTTCGGCCAACTGGGTATTCTTGATGGTCTCGGCTTCGTCCAGGGTCTTGCCCTTCATCCACTCGGTGGCCAGGGAGCTGGAGGCGATGGCCGAGCCACAGCCGTAGGTCTTGAACTTGGCATCTTCGATGATGCCCTGCTCGTTGACCTTGATCTGCAGGCGCATGACGTCGCCGCAGGCCGGCGCGCCGACCATGCCGGTACCGACATCCGGGTCGTCGGCGTTCATCTTGCCGACGTTGCGCGGGTTTTCGTAGTGGTCGATGACCTTTTCACTGTATGCCATGGTGCAATTCCTTCCTCATCAGGGAGCCGCTCTTGCCGGCGACTGCTTAGTGGGCGGCCCACTCGATCTTGGAGATGTCGACGCCGTCTTTGTACATGTCCCACAGCGGCGACAATTCGCGCAGTTTGTTCACCGCCTCGCAGACCTTCTGCGCGGCGTAGTCGACTTCTTCCTCGGTGGTGAAGCGGCCGAAGGAGAAGCGGATCGAGCTGTGCGCCAGCTCGTCGTTGCGGCCCAGGGCGCGCAGCACGTAGGACGGCTCGAGCGAAGCGGAGGTGCAGGCCGAGCCGGACGATACGGCGATGTCCTTGAGCGACATCAGCAGCGACTCGCCTTCGACGTAGTTGAAGCTCAGGTTCAGGTTGTGCGGCACGCGAGCAGTACGGCTGCCATTGACGTACAGCTCCTCGAGGTTGGACACCTGCTCGAAGAAGCGGTCGCTCAGGGCCTTGATGCGCACGTTCTCGGCGGCCATCTCCTGCTTGGCGATGGCGAAGGCCTCGCCCATGCCGACGATCTGGTGGGTCGGCAGGGTACCCGAACGCATGCCGCGCTCATGGCCACCGCCGTGGATGATGGCTTCCAGACGTACGCGCGGCTTGCGGCTGACGTACAGCGCGCCGATACCTTTCGGGCCATAGACCTTGTGCGCCGAGAACGACATCAGGTCGACCTTCAGCTTCTGCAGGTCGATCTCGACCTTGCCTGCGGACTGGGCGGCATCGACGTGGAACAGCACACCGCGCGAGCGGGTCAGTTCACCGATGGCGGCGATGTCATTGATCGAGCCGACCTCGTTGTTCACGTGCATCAGCGAGACCAGGATGGTGTCTTCGCGCAGGGCAGCCTCGACCATGGCCGGGGTGACGATGCCGTCTTCACCGGGCTCGAGGTAGGTGACTTCGAAACCTTCGCGCTCGAGCTGGCGAGCGGTATCCAGGACCGCCTTGTGCTCGATCTTGGAAGTGATGATGTGCTTGCCCTTGGTCTGATAGAAGTGCGCCACGCCCTTGAGGGCGAGGTTGTCGGACTCGGTGGCACCGCTGGTCCAGACGATCTCGCGCGGGTCGGCGTTGATCAGCTCGGCAACCTGGCGACGGCCGTTCTCGACGGCTTCCTCGGCCTTCCAGCCGAACACGTGGGAACGCGAGGCCGGGTTACCGAAGTTCCCGTCGACCAGCAGGCAGTCGGCCATCTTCTGGGCGACGCGCGGATCGACCGGAGTGGTCGCGGAGTAATCGAGGTAGATCGGCAACTTCATTGGGTATCTCCTATCAGGCGGTGGCGTCGCTCGTCGCTGCGATCAGTCGACGGCGGACGTCTCAATCTTGTCCATCCGGGCGGTACGGCCCGAGACGCGGCGCAGGTCCTGGCGATGGGCGACTTCCTGCACCTCGCGGCGCTCGACCAGGTCGGCCAGGCTGATGCCGCTGAGGAACTCATGGATCTGCTGGCTGAGGTCGCACCACAGGTGGTGGGTCAGGCAGGTGTCGCCGGCGTGACAGTCCCCCAGGCCCTGGCAACGGGTGGCATCGACCGATTCGTTGACCGCGTCGATGACCTGGGCCACCTGGATGGTTTCCATGCCCCGCGACAGCTGGTAGCCGCCGCCTGGGCCGCGCACGCTGGAAACCAGGCTGCCGCGGCGCAGCTTGGCGAACAGCTGTTCCAGATAAGAAAGGGAAATGCCCTGGCGCTCGGAAATGTCGGCCAAAGACACCGGCCCATGCTGCGCATGCAACGCCAGGTCAAGCATGGCGGTCACGGCATATCGGCCTTTGGTAGTCAGTCGCATGGCTAATGGGTACCACGGGAGTTACAGGATGTGTGCGAGTATGCGATTCCCGAGCATTTAAGTCAACTATTAGACCTAGTGCTTTAGTCGGGTATGCATCGGGGAGGCGGGCGCGAGTCTAACAGACCGGGGGCGTGAGCACACGCCCCATATCTCATCGCGCCGTAATCAATGCGCCTGGGTGTCGCTCTGCGCGGTCTGCTTGACCTCGACGAAGTCCTCCTCGGGCAGCGCTGGCAGTTCCTTGCCGCAATAGTCGCTGCCCAGCTTGGTCAACGCACCGCACATGCCTTCGAGCCGTTCGTCGACCGCCTGCAGGTGATCGAGCATCTGGCCGATGGCGCGAGCCACCGGGTCGGGCATGTCGCCACTGACACCGTAGGCATCGAAGCCGATCTTCTCGGCCATGGCCTTGCGCTTGGCCTCGACCTCGCTGTCTTCGGTCTTGACGATGATCCGCCCCGGAATCCCCACCGCCGTGGCCCCGGCAGGCACCGCCTTGGTCACCACGGCATTGGAGCCGATCTTGGCCCCGGCACCGACGGTGAACGGGCCGAGCACCTTGGCCCCCGCCCCGACCACCACGCCGTTCTCCAGGGTCGGATGGCGCTTGCCCTTGTTCCAGCTGGTGCCGCCCAGGGTCACGCCCTGGTACAGGGTGACATCGTCACCGATCTCGGCGGTCTCGCCGATGACGATGCCCATGCCGTGGTCGATGAAGAAACGCCGGCCGATGGTGGCACCGGGGTGGATTTCGATACCGGTCAGCCAGCGGCCGAAGTTCGACACCAGGCGCGCCAGCCACTTGAACTCGCGCACCCACAAGGCATGGCCCAGGCGGTGCAGCCAGATGGCATGCATGCCCGGGTAGCAGGTCAGCACCTCGAAGGCATTGCGCGCCGCCGGGTCACGATGGAATACGCTCTGGATATCTTCGCGCAGACGTTCGAACATCTTTTTCTAGTCCTTCCGCTTATGCGGCTCGCCCCGTGCGACTTTCTGGGTCTCGGTGAGGATGCCGCGCAAAATGCTCATTTCCGAACGATTGACCGAGCTGCGCCCATAGAGCCGGCGCAGGCGCGGCATCAGGTGCTTGGGCTTTTCCGGGTCAAGAAAGCCGATCTGCACCAGGGTCTTCTCCAGGTGCTCGTAGAACAGCTCCATCTCGTCCATGGTCGCCAGCTCGCCGCTGCGCAGCGAGTTGGCTTCGAACTTCTCGACCTTCGTCGGCGCGCCCTGGGCCGCCAGCCAGGCCATGCGCACCTCGTAGGAGAGCACCTGGACCGCCGCGGCGAGGTTCAGCGAACTGAAGTCGGGGTTCGAGGGAATGTGCACGTGGAAGTGACATCGCTGCAGCTCTTCGTTGGTCAGGCCGGCGTGCTCGCGACCGAACACAAGGGCGATTTCCTCACCGACGCCGGCATGCTCGACGACCTTGGCACCGCATTCGCGGGGGTCGAGCAACGGCCAGGGGATGCTGCGCTCGCGGGCACTGGTGCCGATCGCCAGGCTGCAGCCGACCAATGCCTCTTCGAGGCTGTCGACGACCTGGGCGTTGTCCAGCACATCGTCGGCGCCGGACGCGCGCGCCGTGGCATCCACGGCAGGGAAATCCAGAGGCTGGACCAGCACCAGGCGCGACAGGCCCATGTTTTTCATGGCACGTGCAGCGCCGCCGATATTGCCGGGGTGGCTGGTATTGACCAGAACAACACGAATATTCTGCAACAAGGTGTTGAGCTCACGGATGTGGATAACAGGGCAAACGATCTTACAGAAGCGACGGACGTAACGCCATGAAAGCGCATGTCACCCTTCTGCCGAAGCAGATTTCTGATAGACTATGCGGCTTTCCTCTTTAACATCCCAGGTGAAACGCCCATGCAGCCTATGCTGAATATCGCCCTGCGCGCCGCTCGCAGCGCCAGTGAATTGATTTTCCGCTCCATCGAACGCCTGGACAGCATCAAAGTCGACGAGAAAGAAGCCAAGGACTACGTGTCCGAGGTTGACCGCGCCGCCGAGCAGACCATCGTCAACGCCCTGCGCAAGGCCTACCCGAACCACTCCATCCAGGGTGAAGAAACTGGCCTGCACGCCGGTACCGGTGAAGAAGGCAAGGACTACCTGTGGATCATCGATCCACTGGACGGCACCACCAACTTCCTGCGTGGCGTTCCTCACTTTGCGGTCAGCATCGCCTGCAAATACCGCGGCCGCCTCGAGCATGCCGTCATCGTCGACCCGGTTCGCCAGGAAGAATTCACCGCCAGCCGCGGTCGCGGCGCCCAGCTCAACGGCCGCCGCCTGCGCGTCAGCTCGCGCACCAGCCTGGAAGGCGCCCTGCTGGGTACCGGTTTCCCGTTCCGTGACAACCAGATGGCCGACCTGGACAACTACCTGGGCATGTTCCGCGCACTGACCGGCCAGACCGCTGGCATCCGCCGCGCCGGTTCCGCCAGCCTGGACCTGGCCTACGTGGCCGCCGGCCGCTTCGACGCCTTCTGGGAGTCGGGCCTGTCTGAGTGGGATATGGCCGCAGGCGTGCTGCTGATCCAGGAAGCCGGTGGCCTGGTGAGCGACTTCAATGGTGGCCACGACTTCCTCGAGAAGGGCCATATCGTCGCGGGCAACATCAAGTGCTTCAAGGCTGTGCTGACGGCTATCCAGCCGCACCTGCCCGAGTACATGAAGCGCTAAACGCTACACCTTGTCTAGTCCTGAAATAGGTTTACACCTGTTCAGGTAGGCCGATAGGCCTCAAAACGCCCGATGCACCGCATCGGGCGTTTTGTTTTTCAGGGCCATGTGAGGCCGCTCCGTGTTGTAGATTTGCACCGCCTCATCAACCATCTTTCTCGCCTGCTCCAGATTTTCTGGATTGCTCAGCAGCAGCTCTGTTTTGAGGATTCCGTTGATCCGTTCGGCCAGCGCGTTCTGATAGCAGTCATATCCGTCAGTCATCGAGCATTGGACCCCGTTCCGTGCATGCAGTGACTGATACAGCGCTGAGCAGTACTGAATGCCTCGGTCTGAGTGATGGACTAACGGCTGGCGACGCCGCCGTTTGCGCAGGGCCTGTCTAAAGGCTTGTGCAACCGACTCGGCATGCAGGCTCTCATGAACATGATGGCCAACAATCTTTCTAGAGTAAGCATCTGTTACCAGGCTTAGGTACAGTGGGCCGCTTCTGGCCGGCAGGTAGGTGATGTCCGCCACCCACACGTGCTCTGGCCCTGATGGGACAATCTGATTGGGGCCTGGCTTGAGTAGGTTGGGATGACGATAGAAGCGATGAAAGCTCTGTGTCGTCTTGTGATACGCCCGCTTGGGTAGCACCAACAAACGGCGCTCCCCCAAGACCTCAAACAGCCGGTCTCGGCCAACTTGAATCCGCCTATCAGGCTGGCAACGCAGCAGATAGTGCAGTTTCCGTGTGCCTAGCCGTGGCTGACGCATCCGGACTTGTTGCACAAACTCGACAACCCGATCTGCCTGGCGCGCTTTGCTATCAGCAACTCGATTACGTTTGTAGTAAGCCTGTCGGCTGATGCCTAGAAACTGACAAGCCCTAGCAATGCTCAGTCCTGCGACTTGACCTTGCGAGAGGACTTGCCGGATCGCTTTTTTACGACCGACACACCGTAGTCATTCTTTAGGACATCAACGACGGTCTCGAAGAACTGAGCCTTCTGGCTCATTAACTCAAGCTGCTGTTCAAGCTCTTTGATCCGCTGCTCTGGAGTGAGCGTTTTAGGGTCGGACATCGCGCAGCTCCTCTCGGCCCGGATCGACGCCCCTTGGCTCCAATCCTGCCGACCATGCTTACGCAACCATACCAGAACAGTCGACCGACCCTGGATGCCATATCGCGCCTGGGCCTGTTTGTAGGTCAGCTCGCCTTTTTCGATCTGATCAACGACAGCCAATTTAAAAGACAGCGAGTAATCTCGCTGCGTGCGCTTTACACCTTGCTCCATCTAGCTCTCCGGAAAATCGGGATAGGAGGTGTAAACCTTATTCAGGACGGGACACCTGCCACAAAAAAGCCCGCAGCGATGCGGGCTTTTTTGTGGCCGTTGTCCAAGGCATAGCGCAATTCCCTGTAGGAGCGGCCTTGTGCCGCGAAAGAGCTGCAGAGCAGCCCCGGCAATTTCTGCCAAGTTCACACCCTGGGGGCGCTTCGCACCCCTTTCGCGGCGCAAGGCCGCTCCTACATAAAAGGCAGATCGCGGTTTACTGCCCAGCCTGGTTCTCGCTCAACACCAGGTTGCCGTTCTTGTCCAACGGAATGGTGGAACCCGGCTCATGATTCATCTTCACTCGGCCAACCTTATCGCCGATGGAGTAGGTCACGTTGTAGCCGACCACCTTCTCGCTCAGGTCGTTGACGGTGTTGCAGCGGGTTTGCGTAGTGGTATAGGTGTCACGCTCCTGCATGCCCTCCTGCACCTTGTTGCCCGCGTAACCACCGCCCACGGCACCGGCCACGGTGGCGATCTTCTTGCCCGAACCACCACCGATCTGGTTGCCCAGCAGGCCGCCAGCAATGGCACCGACCACGGTACCGGCGATCTGGTGCTGGTCCTTCACCGGTGCCTGGCGCGTCACGGTGACGTCCTTGCACACCTGGCGTGGCGTCTTGATGGTTTCCTTGATGGGCTGCACGTCCGTAACCTGGGCGTACTCCGGCCCCTTGTTCACCAAGCTGTAGGTGGCGACAGCACCTCCGGCGGTCACACCGACAGCACCCAGTACCGCACCCACAAGCATTGATTTATTCACGTGAACCTCCTGATATACCGGCGGGGTTAGCCGCCTTCTCCCAGCCTTGGAGCATAAAAAAAGGCGCGAGTTCAATACCCGCGCCTTTCTTTACGCCAGACGGCGACTTGGAACAGCTTACGGGCGGTCGTCCTCGCCCTCGGCCTTGACCGGCGGGATCAGGTCTTCGCTGCTCAGGTTCAGCCAGATCAGCACCACGTTGGCGATGTAGATCGACGAATAGGTACCGGCCATGACACCAATGAACAGCGCCAGGGAGAAGCCGAACAGGTTGTCGCCGCCGAAGAACAGCAGTGCAGCGATGGCCAGCAAGGTCGACACCGAGGTGGCCACGGTACGCAGCAGGGTCTGGGTGGTCGAGACGTTGATGTTCTCGATCAGCGACGCCTTGCGCATTACACGGAAGTTCTCACGCACCCGGTCGAACACCACGATGGTGTCGTTGAGCGAGTAACCGATGATCGCCAGGACCGCCGCCAACACCGTCAGATCGAAGGTGATCTGGAAGAACGACAGGATGCCCAGGGTCACCACCACGTCGTGGATCAGCGAAACGATGGCACCGACGGCGAACTTCCACTGGAAGCGGAAGGCCAGGTAGACCAGGATGCCGCCCAGGGCCAGCAGCATGCCCAGGCCACCCTGGTCACGCAGCTCCTCGCCCACCTGTGGGCCGACGAACTCGACGCGCTTGACCGTGGCCGGGTTGTCGCCCCCGGCCTTCTGCAGCGCCGCGGCAACGCGGTTGCCCAGCTGCGGGTCGTCGCCAGGCATGCGCACCAGCAGGTCGGTGGTGGCGCCGAAGCTCTGCACCACGGCCTCGTCGAAACCGGACTGGACCAGTTCGGCACGCACCGCCTTGAGGTCGGCCGGGCGCTCGTAGGTCAGCTCGATGAGCGTACCGCCGGTGAAGTCCAGGCCGAAGTTCAGACCCTTGTGCCACCAGCTGAACAGCGCCAGGACAGTGAGGAGCACGGTGATGGCGAACGCGACATTGCGCACGCCCATGAAGTTGATGGTTTTCATCGCAGCTCCCTCAAACCCACAGCTTCTTGATGTCACGCCCGCCGCAGGTCAGGTTGACCAGTGCACGGGTCACCATGACGGCGGTGAACATCGAGGTGAAAATCCCGAGGGACATGGTGACCGCGAAGCCCTTGACCGGGCCAGTACCCATGGCGAACAGGATGCCGCCGACCAGCAGGGTGGTCAGGTTGGCATCGACGATCGCCGAGTAGGCGCGATTGAAGCCCTCGTGGATGGCGCGCTGCACCGACATGCCGGCGGCGATCTCTTCGCGGATACGCGAGAAGATCAGCACGTTGGCGTCCACCGCCATACCCATGGTCAACACGATACCGGCGATCCCCGGCAAGGTCAGGGTGGCGCCCAGCAGCGACATCAGCGCCAGCAGCAGGACCATGTTGCCCGCCAGGGCGATGGTGGCCAGCACGCCGAAGGCGCGGTAGATGGCAATGATGAACAGCGAGACGAACAGCATGCCCCACAGGGATGCATCGATACCCTTGGTGATGTTGTCGGCACCCAGGCTCGGGCCGATGGTGCGTTCTTCGGCGAAGTACATCGGCGCGGCCAGGCCACCGGCGCGCAGCAACAAGGCAAGCTCGGACGACTCGCCCTGGCCGTTCAGGCCGGTGATGCGGAACTGGCTACCCAGCGGCGACTGGATGGTCGCCAGGCTGATGATCTTCTTCTCTTCCTTGAAGGTCTGGATCGCCACGTCCTTCTCGATGCCGTCGACCACTTGCTTCTCGTAGCGGGTCATCGGCTTCTGCTCGATGAAGATCACCGCCATGCTGCGGCCGACGTTGCTGCGGGTGGCGCGGCTCATCAGCTCGCCACCGTGGCCGTCGAGGCGAATGTTGACCTGCGGACGGCCATGCTCGTCGAAGCTGGCCTGGGCGTCAGTCACCTGGTCACCGGTGATGATCAGGCCACGCTCGACCGCAGCGGAACGGCCGCCTTCGCGGAACTCGAAGACCTCGGTGGTGGCCTTGGAGGCGCCCGGCTCGGCACCGAAGCGGAACTCCAGGTTGGCAGTCTTGCCCAGGATACGCTTGGCTTCGGCGGTGTCCTGCACGCCTGGCAGCTCGACCACGATACGGTTGGCGCCCTGGCGCTGGACCAGCGGCTCGGCCACGCCCAGCTCGTTGACCCGGTTGCGCACGGTGGTCAGGTTCTGCTTGATCGAGTACTCGCGGATCTCGGTCACTTTCGCCGGGGTCAGCGCCAGACGCAGCACGGCGAGCTCATTACGCTCGGTGGTGGTCAGGTCGAAATCATTGAAATTCTTGCGGATCAGGCTGCGTGCCTGCTCGCGGGTGGCATCGTCGGCGAAGCCCAGCATGATGCCGCCATCCTGCTGGGGCAGGCTGCGGTAGCGGACGCGCTCTTTGCGCAGCAAGGTCTTGACCTCGCCTTCGTAGACTTTCATGCGGGCACTCATGGCCTTGTCCATGTCCACTTCCAGCAGGAAGTGCACACCACCGGACAGGTCCAGGCCCAGTTTCATCGGGCTTGCGCCCAGGTTGCGCAGCCATTGCGGGGTGGTCTGGGCCAGGTTCAGGGCCACGACGTAATCATCGCCCAGTGCCTTGCGCACCACATCCTTGGCCGGGAGCTGGTCTTCCTGGTTGGTCAGGCGCACCAGCGCACTGCCCTTCTCGCCCAGGCTGCCGCCCTTGACGGCGATACCGGCATCGGTCAGCGCCTTGGTGGCGCGGTCCAGGTCGGCCTGGCTCACGTGCAGCGCGGAGCTCGCACCGCTGATCTGCACCGCCGGATCATCCGGGTAGAGGTTGGGAGCGGAATAAATAAAGCCGATCGCCAGTACCACCAGGATCAGCAGGTATTTCCACAGAGGGTATTTGTTCAGCATCACGCCGCCCGTTCAAGACGCGGGGCGCGTTGCGCGCCCCGACTGGAAAAGAAAACCGGTAACTCAGATAGCCTTGAGCGTACCTTTTGGCAGGGTCGCAGCCACGGCGCCCTTCTGGAACTTCAGCTCGACGTTGTCGGACACTTCCAGGACCACGAAGTCGTCGGCCACTTTGACGATCTTGCCGGCGATGCCGCCGTTGGTGACAACTTCGTCACCCTTTTGCAAGTTGCTCAGCAGGTTCTTCTGCTCCTTGGCACGCTTGGCCTGCGGGCGCCAGATCATCAGGTAGAAGATGACCAGGAAACCGACCAGGAAGATCCATTCGAAGCCGGTACCGGCTGGGCCGGCGGCAGGGGCAGCAGCATCCGCGTAGGCGGCGGGAATCAGAAAGCTCATTGGGCACTCCAGTTGCTATAAGTTTATAAGTGCAAACAGTCAGTCCAAGGGCGGCACGGGCAGCCCGCGCTTGGCGTAGAAGGCGTCGACAAAGGCGGCCAATTTACCTTGTTGAATAGCCTCGCGTAAACCGGCCATCAAGCGCTGGTAATGGCGCAAGTTGTGGATGGTATTCAGCATGCTGCTCAACATTTCGCCACATTTATCCAGGTGATGGAGATAGGCGCGGGAGAAGTTGGTGCAGGTGTAGCAGTCACAGGTCGGATCCAGCGGCGAATCATCATGGCGATGGAACGCGTTGCGGATCTTGATCACCCCGGTATCGACGAACAGATGGCCGTTGCGCGCGTTGCGCGTCGGCATCACGCAGTCGAACATGTCGACGCCGCGGCGCACACCCTCTACAAGATCCTCGGGTTTGCCTACCCCCATAAGGTAACGAGGTTTGTCAGCGGGCATCTGGCCAGGCAGGTAATCCAGCACCTTGATCATTTCGTGCTTGGGCTCGCCCACCGACAGGCCACCGATGGCCAGGCCGTCGAAGCCGATATTCTCCAGCGCTTCCAGCGAGCGCATGCGCAGGTCCTGGTACATACCGCCCTGGACGATACCGAACAGCGCAGCGGTGTTGTCGGCGTGGGCGTTCTTCGAGCGCTGGGCCCAGCGCAGCGACAGCTCCATGGAGGCGCGCGCCACGTCGTGCTCGGCCGGGTACGGCGTGCACTCGTCGAAGATCATCACGATGTCCGAGCCCAGGTCGCGCTGGACCTGCATGGACTCCTCCGGCCCCATGAACACCTTGGAACCGTCGACCGGCGAGGCGAAGGTCACGCCCTCTTCCTTGATCTTGCGCATGGCGCCCAGGCTGAATACCTGGAAGCCGCCGGAGTCAGTGAGGATCGGGCCCTTCCACTGCATGAAATCATGCAGGCTGCCGTGCTTCTTGATCACCTCGGTGCCTGGGCGCAGCCACAGGTGGAAGGTGTTGCCCAGGATGATCTCGGCGCCGATGGCCTCGATGTCGCGAGGCAGCATGCCCTTGACCGTGCCGTAGGTACCCACCGGCATGAACGCCGGGGTTTCCACCGTGCCACGGGGGAAGGTCAGGCGGCCGCGACGGGCCTTGCCGTCGGTGGCCAGCAGTTCGAACGACATTCGACAGGTGCGACTCATGCTTGATCCTCGGGGCCGCGTGGCGCCGGATTGCGGGTGATGAACATGGCATCACCGTAACTGAAGAAGCGGTACCCCTGCTCGACCGCCGCCGCGTAGGCAGCCATGGTCTCGGAGTAGCCGGCGAAGGCCGAGACCAGCATCAGCAGCGTGGACTCCGGCAGGTGGAAGTTGGTGACCAGGGCATCGACCACATGGAACGGCCGGCCTGGGTAGATGAAGATGTCGGTGTCGCCGCTGAAGGCCTTCAGCTGGCCGTCACGGGCGGCACTTTCCAGCGAACGCACGCTGGTGGTGCCCACCGCGATCACCCGGCCCCCTCGGGCACGGCACGCCAGGACGGCGTCGACCACGTCCTGGCTGACCTCCAGCCATTCTTTATGCATGTGGTGGTCTTCGATCTTGTCGACCCGCACCGGTTGGAAGGTACCGGCGCCCACGTGCAGGGTGACGAAGGCACGCTCGACGCCCTTGGCCGCGATCTTCTCCAGCAGCGCTTCGTCGAAGTGCAGGCCGGCGGTCGGCGCGGCCACGGCACCGGCGCGCTCGGCGTAGACGGTCTGGTAGCGCTCGCGGTCGGCGCCTTCGTCCGGGCGGTCGATGTAGGGCGGCAGCGGCATATGGCCGACGCGCTCGAGCAGCGGCAGCACTTCTTCGCTGAAGCGCAGCTCGAACAGGGTCTCATGGCGCGCCACCATCTCGGCTTCGCCGCCGCCGTCGATGAGGATCTGCGTGCCCGGCTTGGGCGCCTTGCTGGCGCGCACATGGGCAAGTACCCGATAAGTGTCGAGCACGCGCTCGACCAATACTTCCAGCTTGCCGCCGGAGGCCTTCTGGCCAAACAGCCGCGCCGGAATCACCCGGGTATTGTTGAATACCATCAGATCACCGGGGCGCAGGTAGTCGAGCAGGTCGGTGAACTGGCGGTGCGCCAGCTCACCGCTCGGCCCATCGAGGACCAGCAGACGGCTGCCATGGCGCTCGGCCAGGGGGTGGCGGGCGATCAGGGAATCGGGGAGTTCGAAGGAAAAATCGGCGACGCGCATGATGGTGTTCGGTTCGACAGGGCCGGAAAGTTTAGCCCAAAGAGTGAAAATTGACCATGAAACCCGATTGACCGACCCACGGAGGCTCTCTATACTGCGCCCCCACAAGCCCTGATGGCGGAATTGGTAGACGCGGCGGATTCAAAATCCGTTTTCGAAAGGAGTGGGAGTTCGAGTCTCCCTCGGGGCACCAAGATCCGAAAGAAACCGACCTTATGGTCGGTTTTTTTGTGCCTGGGATTTGGCCTCTTTCATGGGGCGTTATGAGTTTGTCTTGAACGATTCAGCGCCTATCCGATCGAGCGCCGCCCGCGCGGCGCATCGCGAGCTACGCTCGCTCCTACGTTTGTTTCGGGCCAATCCATCCTGTGGGATTTTCGCGCGGACGCCTTCGGCGCCTGACGCAAGATCGTGTCGCACAAACCAGGCGGTCGCGCGCGCCTGTCACAAGCGTTACTGGCCGTAAACAAACGTAGGAGCGAGCGTAGCTCGCGATGCGCCGCGCGGGCGGCGCTCGATCTGTGCATCACCTTAAATCCCAAGGCATGCACCTGGAAGCCCTCACCCTCCCTCCCCGACAAGCAAATCGTAGCCACTCTTCCCCAGCTTTCCGTGAAGAACCTTTTTTGCCAAAGGTCATAGCACCTGTAGGAGCGACTACCCTGCCACCGCCGACCTTTCGGGCGACGATGGACAGAGCTTCGGTGCGGAGAGGTGTCGATTCCCGACTATTTAGCTACCTGGATACGCAGTTGTTACCCCGCCACTGCCAGCTGGTAATGATATCGGCGGTGATCTCAAATGTAGTGGTGCAGGACAGCTGAATATTCATAGCTGGGGTTCCGCCATACGAGTTGGTGTATGCGGTGTTGCCCACGACCGTGGTTTGGTACGTAGGCGCACTACCTGGCAGATACATGTCATTGCTACTCGAGTAGATCAGAAATTTCCTGCCACTTGCTTCATATGTTTGCTGCGGCGGCCCCCAGCTTCGCACCAAATCCAGTTCGCTGGAGCCAACCCAGCTTTGTAGAACCTTTTCATATTTACCGGTCGTAGCGCACCCGGACACCATGAGCGGGAGCATTAGCAGCGGAAGCCATTTCATGATGGTCTCTTCTCGTTGTGGTGGCAGATTGAACTCAGTCTAAACCACGCTTCAGGAAGCAGGCGGCGGCAGCGGCGAATCCTCGGGCATCCTGCTGAGCGGTCTGGTGTCTTCGTCGGCCTGGGCCAGCAGCTCGCTGGCTGACACTGTGACCGGGCAGCCCTCAACATCAAGGGCGCCCAACCTCTCATATGCGTTCTGGCGTTGCTGCTCCCCTGGTACGGGTCACTTGCTCCCTTGCCCATGCAAGTACCTCTGCCTTGATCCAGAGGACAGCATGGGGGCCAAGCTTGATCTGGCCAGGGAAATCCCCAGTCTTCATCTTCTCGTAGATGTACGTGGTGCCCATTCCGGTAATCCTCTTCACCTCACGCAGCCTGATGAACTCGATATCGTCTGCGAGGTCCTTCGTCCCGCTTGTAGGAACAGGGGTTGCTCCATTCATCTGTGTAACCTCCAGCAACGGGTTGGATTGATCGCCATGGAGCCCGGCGATAGCAGAAGCCCCCGCCGAGCACAGGCTTGATGAGCGTAGTCGCCGCTGGAAGCCCCTCGCCGATGATCTCCACCGTATGTAGGGGCACCGGAATCACCCTCAAGGCGCGGCTGGTAGCCTGGATTGGTGTCTATTCAGGCAGAGCGTCAGCTATCGACAGCAGCAGAGCGCGGCAGGACGGGGCCAGTTGGCTGCCGCCATGCTTCAAGCAGGGCAAGCGCGTGTGCTGGCGGGTCGCCACGGTGCGCAAGTTCTTGGAAGAGTACGAGCTGGGCATACACAAACCAGCCAAAGCCGGTCGGAAACGGAAAGCGCCGATGACACTGACTAGCGTCAAGTAAGTCAAAGCGAACTGCTCCGGGTGACAGCAACTGAAGGGTTCGTACTGTTGGCACGCATTCTGGTTCCAGGCAGTTCGCACGCTTGTTCGCAGCAGTCATGATGTAAACAATTACCCCGTCGACTCGAAAGGCTATTAGGCTCGTGGCGGCAACCTGCTAGTTACTTTCTTCAGATCGAAGCTTCTCAGCCGGCACTCTTCTAGAAACTCCGTAAATTGTGTCAAGTACAGCATCGCAGTCTCATCCGAAGGCTTCGGAACGCCAGTCAGAGCAATTGAGAACACTTGCTCCATGACCTTGCAGCCGTACTGAATAATCTGCTCCTCGGTGAAATTTTGGAGATATCGATTTTGTCGATAGCGATATTCCACATGTTCTTGCCTGGATTGCGGAGGCGATGGGGGAGAGAAGTCAGGCTCGAACTTCAGGCTTTGAATGTTCTCTGCGGTGGTGAAATGGTGCCCTTGAAATCGTGCCCACGACGCCAAGAATTTCTGAATATCCTCTTCCACAAGGTGGTGTCGGTGTGGATTACACTCGTTGTAAATGATGAATGCCGGTACCACCTTACCTTGGTTGCCTCTGACACGATAAGTGGTTTGGATTAGCACAACGAAATCGATATGGGAAAAGCGATCCAGTCTCTTCTCGCTACCACCTTCAAGCCAGAAATTGAATCGATCCACCAATTGGTTAACCGGGATGCTCTCTACGGTCTCGTTCAATACGAGTAGGATCCCAGGGGTTTCCGGATCAAGGCCAAGATGATCCTTCGTTGACTTAATCTGATCCCTTGCTTGGCGGCATACACCTTCAACCATTCTGGTTGCACTGGTGAATATCCTGCCCATGATTGCCTCACCATCGGGCATTGTCTTGATCGCAGCTTCTAGATCGTACTGACCGAAAATCAGAGGGAAATCAGCGGAGTCCATTGCCGATTTGGCCAGGGCGAAAATCTTATCTTTAGGGTCTATCTCAAGCGTCTTGAGTTCGGTTACCGCTCGACCGTTGAAAAATAAGTAGTCGGCCATTTTTACGTTTTTGGGCTGATCAACCCTGCCATCTAGCACCTGCACATGATCCTGTGTTTCCAGGAAGCTGATCATGCGCGCCTCAATGCTCGTCATATTTTCCATGACTCTTCCTTGCTTTAGATGCACACACTGTAACCCAGGCAATGCCTGCTGATGTGGCGTACCAGTGACCACGCCTTGACTCCCCTAGCGGCACAGCAGATTTCGTCAGCGGAAAGAACAATGTGTAGTGAGTATATGCACAGGCCTTGGCTAGAGACTCTTGCATCGGGCTTTGCTCCATCCACACGATAGAGCAAACACTGTCAATACGGTGGCCCAGGATGCCCTACGCAATACTGAGGACGAAAAAGCTGAAAACGGTCGCCGGGATATTGGGATCAGGCCGACATACGTTCCGAGAGATACCAACTCCGAATTCAGATGGCGCGCCCAGCGTGCATATCTGCGGTGCAACAAGCTCTGCCGAATTGTCCCAGGCCGTTCTGGCTAGGCTTCCAATGAAGCGACGAAGAGATGCAGTGCTCTGCATCGAATACTTGATCACAGCGAGTCCGGAAGCATTCAAGAGGCATAGCGGTACGATTCCCGACACAGGCGGCTACTTTGATCAAGCCATGATTTGGCTAAATACTCGTCATGGAGCAGCGAATATTGTCTGCGCAGAGTTGCACCTGGACGAGAGGACTCCGCACCTCGTTGCGTACATCATGCCTCTGACCCATGACGGGCGTTTGTCGGCAGTGATTTTCTTGGAGGCCCTACCAAACTGCGTAAGATGCAAACCGACTTCCACCGCTCGTGTGGTAAGCCGTTCGAGCTGGCTCGCGGTATCAAGGGCTCGACAGCCCAGCATCAGGCGATACGGCGCTATTACCAGGGGCTTAATGTAGATCCGCCTCACCTCGTGCGTTCCGACCTGGCTGCAGCAGCACTGGGCTTGCATACGAAGCGCTACATGGAGTTCAAACGTTGGGTAAGAGCTTCAGCCATCCAATACGAATTACAGGCGGCTGCGCAAAAGGCGCTGAAGGCGAGGCAAGCCACGTTGAACCAAAAAGCCTTGGCCCTAGAACGCTGGCGGATAGCGCTTGAGATTCGGGAGCTTGAGCTAGAACAGCGCCTGGATCGATTGGGGGGTATCGATGCTGCGCTTTCCTCGGCTTTGCGTGATGCAGAGATGGAGAAGGAGCGCGCGAATCTATTATCGATCCAAATTGAAACAATGCGGCGTCTAGAGTGCGGATCTGGCAAAGCCCCGGAACGCACAGGGGCTTCACCATCAATTTAGATGAGCAATCGCCATCAGTTGACGAGACGAAGATTCGCTCGAGAAGGAGTCTTGAGAACACCTGCGGAAGAAGTGACCATTACAGGGGCAAGACCGAACAAAATCTGGTTCAAATCATTGGCCTCCACGGCGATCTCAGCAGCGATAGAGTTAACCCCGACACCCTTTTCGCGAAGAAAGCCAAGAACCTTTTGAAGAATCAAAGAAGTCTCTTTGGGAGCTGACTCTGGCTCACTCTTCCGGGCACCCATAACGCTCAATTCAATGCAAAGCCCCTTATAAGTATGCTCTGAGAGCAACCCAATCTGATGAAGCCTGTATGTGAATGCCATTGCAGACACCGTCCAGTCTTTTTTGCGCACTATTACATCAGAGACCGTTTTACAACCGTACGCGGTGCCAAGCATTCCTTTCCTGGGCATCAGAAACGCCGAAGCAAAAGCGTTGGCCTCATTCTCCACGGGCTTGCCTTTGTTCTCACCATGTCGGTGTAACACCAAATGTCCTAATTCATGGGCCGCGTCGAAACGACTGGACTCACTCGACTTCATAGTATTGAGGAACACGTATGGAGACACTCCTCCTCTCCAGCATGAGAACGCGTTTACTTGACTGGTTTCCTCCGCCAGGCTGAATACTCTGACTCCCTTCGATTCGAGAAGATGGATCATGTTCTTGATCGGGCCGAACCCCAGCCCCCACAGAGCCCTTACCGTGTCAGCGGCAACTTCTGGTTCCATCCCGGAGCAGTCAGGTACGGCAATTTCAGGAAGGTTGAAGCGAGACGCAACCCAGTCACTGAAGAAATATGCGATCCCACCAGCTGCTAAGGCCGCATCACGCTGCCCTGACGTCATTCTAGAGAATGATCTAAAACTCGCGTTTACTTCGCTGGGAGTATCAATGTCCGCGCCGTAAAAGAACGCTTCCGGGAAGTTCAGGGCTTGTGAAAAGGACGTGATCATTTCAGCTGATGGAGAGTGCCCACCGTTCTCCACCTTACTGATGCTAGACAGACTAATACCAGACAGCTCAGATAAACCTTTTTTGGTCAGCCCCCTACGGCGCCTGGCCAAAATCAAGCGATTTAGGTTAAACAATGTTTGGTGGCTCATGATTTCGGCGTTACTGGTACGTCAACTTCTGCTGGGCTATCTGGAGACTGTCGTGCACTAGAATCTTCAAACGCAACTGGCGGCATAATCAAACGGTGCGACCATCCATTGACCTTGGACTTTTCACTCATGGATGTGGGGCGCGACAATTCGTAACGGACTTCCTTCTTATCCAGGTCAATGAAGAAAAGAAGGATCCAGAGCTCTGGCCCCTGCTCCTCTGTCACGCTCCTATTCAAGCTGACAACATTGTGCTGCGATGGGAATAACTCTCCTTGTTGAGAGTTATAATGAGCGCACCGCGAGGTCTGAGACCCCTTGTCATTTCTGGTCTGAGGTTCTTTGTTTGGATTACCGGTGTTCGTGTCCCCACTGCTTACCGTGATAGCGATTTTCCCATCGGGCGAGACAGTGCGGGGTTGGTTGTTGGGCTCATCTGGCGTCCATCCCAACAGGATGGTCTCTTCACGGAGAACCTCGATACCCCGCTGCCAAGCATTCGTACCAGGCGCGCTCTTTGGTTTGTTAGGGCCGGTAGCCCTGAAGTCACGCAAGAGCTGCTCAACCACAATAGGCAGAATGTGAGCAGGAAGACCAAGCGACGACAGGACGTCTTCGACCGAGAGTGACCGTAAGTCAGCGTTTTCTAGCATTTGGGATGCCCCTGGGGAATTACTCGTTTTTTTACATCGTTTGATGTGCAAAAACAAGCAATTCCAGACAGCCAGGGCGAACCCGATCCGAAAGAATGAACCCGTGAGGAAGGTGCGAATTGATAAGGATCATGGTGATGAGGCTGGTGAGGCTTCCCTCGCGCGCGCGTTTAGGGGGCCATTATGACTCGGCGGAAGGCGCCAGCGAAGCACATCGACTGGTTCCAGGTGATCACTGCGCTATCCCGCAAAGGTTACTCCATGCAAGCCTTGGCAGATGAGCTGATGGTGGCGCGTACCACCCTCATAGGTTGGCGCCAAGGTGCAGAACCGCCCCATTCGGGTGGCGATCGCCTGTTGACCCTGTGGAGCCATGCAACCGGCCTGGAGCGCACGCGGGTGCCAACCGTAACCATTGATGACTGGTGGGCCTATCACGCGAAGTAGCCCCCGCCGCGGCCCGAGGAATCGAAGGTCACGGCAAAGTCACACTTGTCACGGCGCAGTCACGATGCGGCATGAAGGTGTGCGCGGCGGACGAATCATCCGAATCCAACGCACCCAGCAGACGCACAAGTGAGTAGATTTGTAAGTAGATAAAAAACCGAACACAGAAAAATGCCAACAAATTCATATATTTACTTAAGTATATTGAGTCTCCCTCGGGCACCAAGATCCGAAAGAAACCGACCTTATGGTCGGTTTTTTTATGCCTGGGATTTGAACAGCCATGGCGCCGTCTCTGTAGGAGCGGGCTTGTCCCTCGATTGGCCGGCCCTGGAAACGTGCCGACATGGCAAGGGCTTCGCCCTTGATCGCGGGGCAAGCCCGCTCCTACAGGGTATGCGCGACAGCTTCAAATTTTCAGATTTTCCGCATTCCCTGTAGGCTGTTTCCCAAACATACTCCCTATCCCTTTCAAGCCATTGCGGTGCTCTGGATCGGGTTCTAGTCTCGGCCTGTCGTTGCCAATTCAACGACCGGCTTTGACAGGCCGACTCAAATAGAAACCTCTTGGCTTGCCCTCAATGGCAGCTGTACGTGGGGGCACCTCGTGTGCGCCGGGTTTCCTCTATTTGACCGGTCTGTCAACCCCGCGTATAGCTGCCACCTATTTGTTTGACAGCAGAAGGTGGCAGCTCCATTCAAATGAGGAGCTTCACCATGTTAAAGATCGTCCCCGACCCACCCTACCCCACCGAGCTCGCCCATTCTCTCGAAGACATTCTGATGCAGACCTCCGAATACCTGGTTTGCGCCCTCTCCATCGCCCAGCAGAACACCCTCACCCATCAGACCTCATCCGCCCAGGCGCTGACCCTGGCCACGATGCACGAGATCGAGGCGGCTCGCGGCATGGTGGAAATGGCGCTGAGCAAGGTTCAGGTACGCCACTGACAAGGAGCATGAAGATGACAAGCAAGACAGTAGGCGTGACCTGCTTTGGCTACGGCACGGGTGATGCGCCTTTGTTTCGGGTGGAACCGGGACAGGACGCAATCCTGGCGTTGGACCAGGCCTCGGCGATGCTGCAGTGTGTACGGCGGATGACGCTGCTGGCGGCGACCGATGGCGAGGCGGACCTCGGCTGGGCGGCACATCTGCTCAGCGATATGGCCAAGGCGATCATGGATGACGTGGAGGTTGGGCGCCAGCGCGCACAGCCATAGGCCCATCGCCGGATAAGCCCGCTCTGATTGAACGATGCATAGCCCTTTGATCCGCGGAGCCTTGTGGGGCGGGCTTGCCCCGCGATTGGCCGGGCCTGGAAACACACCGGCATGGCAAGGGCTTCGCCCTTGATCGCGGGGCAAGCCCGCTCCTACAGGGGGACAGTGCAAGGGCACGCATTCGCCTTCGATGTATCCTTGAAGTGAGCCCCACTGATCCAAGGCATACCCCATGAAGCTGACACACCGCCCCGTACGCCACGACGATATCGCCGCCATCTGCTGTTTCCCGCAAGGTGCGGATGAGTTGTTTTATATGTTCCCCAAGGCCACCTACCCGCTCACGCCGGACCAACTGAGCGATGCCATCGCCCAGCGCAGCGGGTCGACGGTGATCGAAGGTGATGGCGTGGTGCTGGGCTTCGCCAATTTCTACAAGGCCGAGCACGGTGGCGTATGTGCATTGGGCAACGTGGTGGTCGCTCCGGCCGCCCGTGGCCGTGGCGTAGCACGCTACCTGGTGCAGTGCATGATCGACTTGGCTCGCGAACAGTTCGCCGCGCGCGAGGTGTGGGTGTCGTGCTTCAACCACAACACGGCGGGGCTGCTGCTTTATCCACAGCTGGGGTTCGTGCCGTTTGGTATCGAGGAACGGCAGGCACCGGACGGCAGCCGGGTCGCGCTGGTACAGATGAGTCAAACGCTCATATGAGCACCTACGTCAGCGCGATACGAAATGGGGTCGTGCCAAAAGGTCGATTCCCAACGCACGAACGACCCTCAGAACGGTATCGAAGCGCGGCTTAGCACCTGGCGTTAGCGCCTTGTAAAGGCTTTCACGCCCCAGACCGCTGTCTGCTGCGATCTTGGACATTCCCCGCGCCCTGGCGATATGCCCGAGTGCACGAATGATCTCATCGCTGTCACCATCGGCCAGCACCTGGCTCAGGTATTCACTGATGGCCTCATCGCTGTCCAGCAATGTAGCCATGTCAAAAGGGATCAGCTTCTCTTTCATTTCATCTCCTTCGCGAGCTGCCTGGCTTTGAGGATATCGGAGGCCTGAGAGGACTTGCCCCCACCTGCCAGCAGGAGGATCAGCCGACCCGCCTTGCAGGTGAAATAGACCCCATCGTATCCTAATGGATACAGCGCAACAAGATTTGGAAGCGATTCACTCTGACAAGCGCTCCAGCGATGAGATAGTCAGTGCGGTCCCACGATTGGGGTGAGCTTTATCGTCGCTGTTCGAGAGACATCAGATAACGGGTGCTACGCTCGATCGCGGGGCAAGCCCGCCCCCACAGGGGCACTGCCGCCCTCGAGACCAGCGCCATATCTGTGGGAGATTACCCAGCCCTTCGGGCTGCGCTGTCTCGCAGAGAACAAGCGGCCAATGTTGCCCCTGTGGGAGCGGGCTTGTCCCGCGATCAAGGGCGAAGCCCTTGCCAGGCGACGGTGATATCGGGCCCGGCCTAATCGCGGGACAAGCCCGCTCCCACAGGTGCCGCAAATCAAATGATCAAGCGTTGTTCTATGAGAGATTGTATGGGGCTGGACACGCTCAAATTGCCTTCGGTTGGTTCAATACATACTTCTCAACCATGCAGCAAATACGGCCCAGGCTCCGCTTGCGTCGTGGGAGCTGGCGACAGCCTGCGATGGGCCGCAAAGCGGCCCCTTGAGTCAAGAGGGGCTCCAGCGTTTGAGGGCTTGGGGCTGCTTTGCAGCCCATCGCAGGCTATCGCCAGCTCCCACCGAGATCGTGCCGCTCTCAAGACTTGCGAAATCCATGTGGGGCCGCAAGGCGGCCCCAGGGATGGCTCAGGCGCGCACGTACCGCTGGCGCAGCACGTCGCTGAAGGCATCCACCAGCAGCACCAGCACCAGCATGCCGATGATCACGGTGCTGGCTTGGGCTTCCTGGAACAGGCTCAAGGTGGTGTAGAGCATCTGCCCCAATCCGCCGGCACCGACGAAGCCCAGCACGCTGGCCATGCGGATGTTGTTCTCCCAGCGGTAAAGGCTGTAGGCAAGCAGTTGTGGCCAGAGGTTGGGCAAGGTGCCGAAGCAGAACGCCGCCACCTGGCTGCCACCTTGCAGGCGGATGGCGGCGGCAGGCTCGGCGGGCGCGTTTTCCAGGGCCTCGGCGAACAGCCGGCCCAATACGCCCGCGGTATGCAGGGCCAGGGCCAGGGTACCGGCGTTGGGGCCCAGGCCTGCGGCGAGCACGGTCAGGGCGGCCCAGACCAGCTCAGGGATTGCACGCAAGGCATTGAGCAGCAGCCGCGCAGCCCCCTGCAGCGGCCAGCCGAAGCGGCCAGCGGCCGGCAACGCCAGTAACAGGCCGAGCACCATTGCCAGCAGCGTACCCAGGCCAGACATGGCCAGGGTCTCCAAGGCGCCCTTGCCTACGGCCCGCAGGTGCTCGGCGGACAGGTCCGGGCTCAGGAAGCGGTGTGCATATTCGCCCATCTGCGCCAGCCCGCCGTTGCCGACCACCGACGTCATGTCCAGCTCGAGGTAGCCGAACGACGCCACCACGGCGGCGAGAATCGCGATGACTACCAGCAGGTTGATCACCCGGTTCATGCCAGCCTCCCCCGCAGCACGCGGCTGAGCACGTCGGCCAGCATCACCAGCACCAGGAACGCCAGCAGCATGCTCGCCACCTCGGCCCCGGCGAACATGCGCATCGACAGGTCGATCTGCTGCCCCAGCCCACCGGCACCGACGAAGCCCATCACCACCGAGGCGCGCACGGCACATTCCCAGCGGTAGACGGTATAGGAGACCACCTCTGCTGCCGCCCCCGGCAGGATGCCGTAGAAGAATGCCGTAAGCCGCCCGCTGCCCGCCTGCAACAAGGCATGGGCCGGGCGTTGGTCCACCGATTCGAAGATTTCCGCATAGACCTTGCCCAGCATGCCGGCATAGGTGATGGCGATGGCCAGTACCCCGGCGGTCGGCCCCAGCCCCACGGCGCGGACGAACAGCAACGCCCAGACGATCTCGGGCACGCTGCGCAGGAACACCAGCAGCCCGCGCACCGGCAGGCGCAGCAGTCGCGACCACAGCCCCGGGCGCCCGCCGCGGGAAGCCGCACGCAGCGACAGTGCGCGGCTGGCCAGCAAACTGGTCGGCACCGCCAGCAGCAAGGCCAGGGCCATGCCGGCCGTGGCCACGGCCAGGGTCTGCAAAGTGGCCTCGAACAGCAGCGAGAGGAAATCGGCATCATGGGCCGGCGGCCAGAATCCGCTGGCGAAGCTGGCCATCTGTTGGCGGTTTTCGGCCTGCAGCAGCACACCCGGGTTGAGCTCGCTCAGGCGCAAGCCCGGCCACAGCGCGGCCAGGGCGAGCAGGGTCAGTAACAACCGGGGCCAAGCCGCCGGGTCGCGGGCGTCGGCCTTCAGCATCGTGGAATCTGTACCGTCAGGGTCGGCCCCGGCGTGGGCGGCGAGCCCAACTGCTCGTTGGCGTACAGCGCGTCGAGCAGGCTCTCGGTCACCGCCTGGGCCGGGCAGTCGAACGCCACCTGGCCATCGCGGATACCCACCACCCGGGGGAAATGCGCCAGCGCCAGCTCCACCGCATGCAGGCTGGCCACCAGCGTTACGCCGTTGGCCTGGGCGTGGCGGTTGAGCAGCGCCAGGCTGTGGTCAGCGAGCACCGGGTCCATGGCCGATACCGGCTCGTCGGCCAGCAAGACGTCAGGGCGCTGGTACAACGCACGGGCAATGCCGACGCGCTGCAACTGGCCGCCGGAGAGCTGGCCGCACAGGACGAACAGTTTGTCGGCCAGGCCCAGTTCCGCCAAGGCCTGACGCGCGCCCGGCACGTCGGTTGGGTAGACCAGGTTGAGCAGGCCCCGCAACGTGCCCCACTGCCCCAGTCGCCCGGCCAGCACTGCGGTAACCACACGCTGGCGTGGCGGCAAGGGCGGCGCCTGATGCACCAGCCCCACCCGTGCGCGCAGGCGCTGCCGGGCCCTGGCCGACAGCGCCCAGGGCTGTTCGCCGAGCAGTTCCAGGCGCCCGGCACTGGGCTGTACAGCCGTGGCCATCACATGCAGCAGGCTGGACTTACCGGCCCCCGAGGGGCCGATGATCGCGACTCGCTCACCCTTGTCGATACGCAGGCTCACCGCATCGAGCGCGCGGACCTGGCCATGGCTCAGGCTCGCACCGTGCAGATGGATAGTCACTTGAGCAGACCGGCCTCGCGTGCGGCCTGCTCGGTGCCCACGTAGTTCTCAGGCTTGGTTTCGATGAAGCGGCTGGCGGCCTGCAGGTCGAGGATCGCCTTGTGCTCGGGGTTGGCCGGGTCCAGGGCGAGGAAGGCGGCCTTGATCTTGTCCTTCAAAGCCGGGTCCATGTTGCCGCGTACGGTCCAGTTGTAGTCGAAGTAGGTCGGCGTGGTGGCGAAGACCTTCACCTTGCTGGTATCGACCTTGCCCGCGTCGACCAGCTTCTGCCAGACGCTGGCGTTCAGTACACCACCGTCGACCTTGCCGGCCTGGACCCAGGCGACCGTGGCGTCGTGGGCACCGGAGTAGGCCACACGGCTGAAGTAGCCTTCAGGCTTGATGTTGTCCTGCTTGAGCATGAAGTAGCGCGGCATCAGGCTGCCGGAGGTGGACGAGATCGAGCCGAAGGCGAACGACTTGCCCTTGAGGTCGGCCAGGCTCTTCACATCCGGGTTGGCGGTGATGAACTTGGAGGTGAACTGGGCGTCCTGTTCACGCTGCACCAATGGCGTGGCGGTCGGGTCCTTCAGGTGCACCTGGACGAAGGTGAAACCACCCAGCCAGGCCATGTCCAGGCGGTTGGACGCCAACGACTCGACCACGGCCGGGTAGTCGGCCACCGGTACGAACTTCACATCCATGCCCAATTGCTTGGAAAGGTATTCACCCAGTGGCTTGAACTTGCGCAGCAGTTCGGTCGGTGCCTCATCGGGGATGGCACTCACCCGCAGGGTATCAGCAGCCTGGGCAATGACGGCACAGCAAGACAGCACGAGGCCGGCGGCGACCGCCAGGGGACGTTTGAGCATGGGATTCTCCGGTTCAATAGCGGGGAAAGGGCCGGCGACGCGCCGACGGAGGGGAATTATAAGAGTCGCTGGCGCAAAGGCCAGCTTTGCTACAATCGCGCATCACGAAAATTCGAGGTGCGTATGAGCGAACCGATTCGCCTGACCCAGTACAGCCATGGCGCTGGCTGCGGCTGCAAGATTTCACCCAAGGTGCTGGATGTGATCCTCGCCGAGAGCGGCACCCAGGCCCTGGACCCGAAACTCTGGGTCGGCAACGCCTCGCGCGACGACGCGGCGGTCTATGCGCTGGACGATGAGCGCGGCGTGGTCTCGACCACCGATTTCTTCATGCCCATCGTCGACGACCCGTACGACTTCGGCCGCATCGCCGCCACCAACGCCATCAGCGATATCTATGCCATGGGCGGTGACCCGCTGATGGCCATCGCCATCCTCGGCTGGCCGGTCAACGTGCTGCCGCCCGAGGTGGCCCGCGAAGTGATCCGTGGCGGTCGCGCCGTGTGCGCCGAAGCGGGCATCCCGCTGGCTGGTGGCCATTCGATCGATGCCCCCGAGCCGATCTTCGGCCTGGCCGTCACCGGCGTGGTCGGCAAGCGCCACCTCAAGCGCAACGACACCGCCAGCGCAGGCTGCCGCCTGTACCTGACCAAGCCACTGGGCATCGGCATCCTCACCACCGCCGAGAAGAAGGCCAAGCTGCGCGAGCAGGACCAGGGCCTGGCCCGCGACTGGATGTGCACCCTCAACACCCCCGGCAGCCGCTTCGGCAAGCTCGACGGCGTCAAGGCCATGACCGACGTCACCGGCTTCGGCCTGCTCGGCCATCTGGTGGAGCTGGCCGAAGGCAGCGGCCTGACCGCGCACCTGCGCTACGACGCCGTGCCGCGCTTGCCCAGTGTCGATCACTACCTGGCCGAGGGCTGCATTCCTGGCGGCACCCTGCGAAACTTCGACAGCTATGGCCACAAGATCGGCGCCCTGAGCGATGACCAGAAGCACCTGCTGTGCGACCCGCAGACCAGCGGTGGCCTGCTGGTGGCAGTCAGCCCCGAGGGCGAGGCCGAGTTCCTCGCCGTGGCGGCAGAGCTGAACCTGGCGCTCTCGCCGATCGGCGAGCTGGTCGAGCGACAGACCCACGCGGTCGAGGTGCTTTGATGCGCAACGACTGCACCGATTACCGCCAACTGTTCCTCGACGACGTGCCGATGATGGACATGCGCGCACCGGTCGAATTCGCCAAGGGGGCCTTCCCCGGCGCGGTCAACCTGCCGCTGATGAACGACCAGGAGCGGCAGAAGGTCGGCACCTGCTACAAGCAACAAGGCCAGGCCGCCGCCATCGCCCTGGGCCACCAGCTGGTCAGCGGAGCGACCAAGCAGGCGCGCCTGGAGGCTTGGGCGGCGTTCGCCAAGGCCCACCCCGACGGCTACCTGTACTGCTTCCGCGGCGGCCTGCGCTCGCAGATCGTCCAAGGCTGGTTGAAGGATGAAGCCGGCATCCAGTACCCGAAGGTCAAGGGTGGCTACAAGGCCATGCGCAACTTCCTGCTGGACACCACCTTGCAGGCGGTCGAGCAATGCGATTTCGTGCTGGTGGGCGGGCTCACCGGCACGGGCAAGACCGATGTGCTGCTCCAGCTGGACAATGTGCTGGATCTGGAAGGCCATGCCAATCACCGCGGCTCCAGCTTCGGCAAGCGCGCCACCGCGCAGCCGGCGCAGATCGACTTCGAGAACCAGCTGGCCATCGACATCCTCAAGAAACGCGCCCGCGGCATGCAGCAGTTCGTGCTGGAGGACGAAGGGCGCATCGTCGGCAGTTGCTCGGTGCCCCTGGAGCTGTACCAGGGTATGCAGCACTATCCGCTGGTGTGGCTCGAGGACAGCTTCGAGAACCGCGTGGAGCGCATCCTGCGCGACTACGTGATCAACCTGTGCGCCGAGTTCGTCGTGGTCCATGGCGCGGAACAAGGGCCGTCGCTGTTTGCCCAGCGCATGCGCCAGAGCATGGCCAATATCCACAAGCGCCTCGGTGGCGAACGCTTCCAGCGGTTGTCCGCATTGCTGGAACAGGCACTCGAGGAACAACTGCGTAGCGGCGATGTGAGCCTGCACCGAGGCTGGATCGAAGGCTTGCTCAACGAATACTACGACCCGATGTACGCCTACCAGCGCGAGGCCAAGGCAGGGCGTATCGAGTTTGCCGGCGATGGCGTGGAAGTGCGGGAATACCTGAAGGCTCGGGCCAGGCGGGAACCCCGCTAGCGCTCCAGCGCATGCACGAACGTCCTGATGTTGCGCAGAACCTGTAGGAGCGGCGGTCCCACAGGGGCAGCATTGGCCGCTTGTTCTCTGCGCGACAGCTCAGCCCGAAGGGCTGGGTAATCTCCCACAGGACTGGTTTGTCATGGCGCGGGGCTCAGCACCCGCTCCAGCTCCACCGCCCGCTCCCGAGTCAGGTCCATCAGGCACATGCCGCTTTCGAGCTGGCGGGCGGTGCCGCCGCTCACCTGCCCATGAAACGCGCAGTTTTCATCACGGTACTTGATCCACGTGCGCTGCACATCGCGCAGCGCCTTCTGCTGGCTTGACTCCAGCTTGGCCATCAGTTGCTTGTAGACGCGATTCAGGCGCTCATCCTGCACCTGGGTCTCGGCTACGATGCAGTTGCTCATGGCCAGGGTGCTCATGGCCTTGTCCATGCACTGCGAATAGGACGACGACGGCGCCTCGGCCTGGGCCTGAATGGCACAGCAGGCGAGGACGATGGCAGCCAGGGAATAGCGGGTCATGTGCGCTCCTTGTACGTTGGCATAGGAGCCAGAGCCTAGCACTCCCACCCGCTGGATCAGCCGTAGCCCGGAAAAATCGGACACGTCCTACTCTTGCGCCTGGTCCGCCTCGCACAAGGCGCGGATCCGCTCGCGCAACCATCGGTGCCCTGCATCGCCCTCGCGTCGCGAATGCCAGGCCTGGGTAAAACCAAAAGGCGCAATGGCCAACGGCGGCTCGAAGCAGCGCAAGCCCGGCGCCAGGCGGGCGCCTGCCAGGCTGCGACGGGCCACGGTAAGTACCAGGTCGGTGCCGATGATCAGCCCTTGGGCCACGCCCCAGTGCGGCAAGGTCAAGGCAATGCGGCGTCGCTCGCCCAGCGCCTGGAGCGCCAGGTCGATCTCGTTGTCGATGCCCGGCCGCACGGCCACCAATACATGAGGACGAGCCAGCCATCGATCCAGCGGCAGCCCACCTCGGGGTGGCAAAGTCTGGCGGTCGGCCAGGCACACGAAAGACTCTTCGAACAGTACCTGCACCTGAATTTCGGACGGCAATTCGGGGAATACCCCCAGGGCCAGGTCAACCTCGCCATCGATCAGTTGGCCGAGCATGGCTTCCCGGCTGCCTTGGGAAACCACTAGGTCGATCCCCGGAGCCTCGGCCCTGAGCAGAGCCATCAGCCCAGGCAATACGACCCGCGCACCATAGTCCGACATGGCCAGGCGAAAGGTGCGCCGCGCCCGGCTCGGCTCGAAGCGCGGGCTGCCCAACAAGCCGTCCAACTGCTCCAGCGCCTGCTCGAGCGGCTCACGCAAGGCCTGGGCCCGGCTGCTCAGGTGCAGGCGGCCGCCCCGGCGCACCAGCAGGGGATCGGAGAAGATTTCACGCAGCTGCGCCAACGCATGGCTGACTGCAGGCTGGCTGCGGTGCAGGCGCACCGCAGCGCGGGAGACATGCTGTTCGCTGAGCAAGGCATGCAGGGTCAGGAGCAGATTGAGGTCGATGCGGCGAAGATCATCCATGGTACGAATAGAGCCTGTGCAACGTTCGAATTTCCATCATTGAAATGGATAAACAACACTGCGCCTAGTGTTTTTCCAAAGGAGTTCCCGATGCCGCATGCCCTCACGCTGTCCACCCTCCTCCCCTTGCTCGTTGCCCTGCTGGCCGGCGCTGCGGTGCCCTTCCAGGCTGGCAGCAACGCTGCGCTGGGGCGCCTGCTGGGTCACCCGCTGTGGGCGGCCGGGGTATCGCTGATGGTCAGCGTGTTGATGCTGGTACCGGCCTTGCTGGTCATGCGCGCGCCTGCGCCGCAGCTGCAGAATCTCGCCCAGGCCCCTTGGTGGGCCTGGTTCGGTGGCGTAGCGGGCGTGCTCTACATTACCGCTGCGCTGGTACTGACACCCCGGCTGGGAGCGGCGGGGTTCATCGTCTGCGTGATCGCCGGGCAGGTGCTGTCGTCGTTGCTGATCGACCAGTGGGGGTTGATGGGGCTGCCGGAGCGGCCGGTCAATGCGATTCGCCTGGCCGGGGTGGGTATGATCGTGATCGGCATGCTGGTCGTGCAATGGGGTACGTCGCGTGCCTCCTAGTGCGCGCGAGCGCTACAAGGCCTGCGGCTGTTCTGGCGGCATCAGCACCTTGTCCACATCGAAATGCAGTGCAGGCATCTGGGTGCCGGCATACATCACCACCGCCAGCGCCGCGATCAGCCCGACATCGAGCCAGTGCCACGCCGGCATGTCGTCGGCGCGCCTAGCCTTCCAGCACCACCAGGCCTGGCCCAGGCAGAACGACGCGATCGCCAGCAACCACAGGTAGAAGCCGGCACCAAAGCCGGTGACATCCTGGAACGCGTAGCTCTGGTTGTCCGGCAGCCGTTCGATACCCAGGCTGCTGGCGGCCAGGTAAAGGGCCCCCAGCCCCAGCAGCAGCGCCAGGCGACGAAAACGCCGGTGCGCCAGGACCGCCAGCGCCAGCAATGGGTTGGCGAACCACTGGTACAGCCCGAAGGGTACGCCCCAAGGCCCGTAGAGCAGCATCTGCAGCGCGGGCATGTGCCGGCCGGCGCTGGTCAAGGCGCCGTCGAAACACAACCCCAGCAGGTAGAGCGCCAGGCTGAAGGTGAGGTAATAGGCAGGCAACCGCGAGCTCCATCGGATAACGACAAGCCCATGACCATACCGCACCCAGCCGTCAGGTGACAGGCAGAACCACCGCCATGACCTGTCTCACCCATGGTTCAGGCGACTTCGGCGCCGTCATCCTCCGGCCAATGCGGCTCATTGGCTTCCAGCGGCGGCAGCCCATAGTGAGCGCGTGCGGCATCGCAGCTGGGGTTGTGCACGCCATTGACCCAGGAGGCCTCGAATTCACGGCATGGGGAAGCGCGGTTTTCGTAGATGGTGCAGGCGACCTGCTTGCCGACCTCGCCATCCAGGGCCGTACAGCGGCAGGGCTTGGCATCGGTGCCGATCATCGCGACGCGGGTCGGGTTGATCTGCACCACCAGGTCATCGGGTACCAGGCCGCCGGCGGACTGGCATTCACCCCAGAAGAAAGACACACGGAAGTACCCGCAGCAGGCGCCGCAGTCAAGGCAAGGGTTGTATTCGGACATGATGGCACGGAGGGAAAGTTGTTGTTTTCGGGGCTGGGCCCGCGCGCCATTTTCAATCCAAGCCGGGGTGGCTGAGAAGAGGGGGAAAGCAAAAATAGTTTGCCGCTGATCCGGGAAGAACGGGGCCGTTTCGGGGCCCCGTTTTCGCCGTCACTTGCGGGTCAGGCCATCGGCCCGGAACATCTGGCGAATGCCCCGAATCGCCTGACGGATGCGGTCCTGGTTCTCGATCAGGGCGAAGCGCACATGGTCGTCACCGTAGTCGCCGAAGCCGATGCCGGGCGACACGCAGACCTTGGCCTCGGCCAGCAGCTTCTTGGAGAACTCCAGCGAGCCCAGGTGGGCATAGGCTTCGGGAATTTTCGCCCAGACGTACATCGAGGCCTTGGGGTTCTCGACCATCCAGCCGATCTCGTGCAGCCCCTTGACCAGCAGGTTGCGGCGCTGGCGGTATTGCTCGGCGATATCGCGCACGCACTGCTGGTCGCCTTCGAGCGCGGCGATGGCCGCAACCTGCAACGGGGTGAAGGTGCCGTAATCGTGGTAGCTCTTGATCCGCGCCAGGGCGCTGACCAGCTCCGGGTTGCCGACCATGAAGCCGATGCGCCAGCCGGCCATGTTGTAGCTCTTGGAGAGGGTGAAGAACTCCACGGCGATGTCCTTGGCACCGGGCACCTGCATGATCGAGGGGGCCTTCCAGCCGTCGTAGACGATGTCGGCATAAGCCAGGTCGTGGACCACCAGCACGTCGTACTGCTTGGCCAGGGCCACCACCCGCTCGAAGAAGTCCAGTTCGACGCACTGGGCCGTCGGGTTGGACGGGAAGCCCAGAATCATCATCTTCGGCTTGGGGATGGACTCGCGGATCGCCCGCTCCAGCTCGTTGAAGAAGTCCACGCCCGGCACCAGCGGCACCGAACGCACCTGGGCGCCTGCGATCACCGCACCATAGATATGGATCGGGTAGCTGGGGTTGGGCACCAGCACCGTGTCGCCATGGTCGAGGGTGCCGAGCATCAGGTGTGCCAGGCCTTCCTTGGAGCCGATGGTGACGATGGCTTCGCTTTCCGGGTCGATCTCGACGTCGTAGCGGTCCTTGTACCAATGCGAGATGGCCCGGCGCAGGCGCGGGATACCGCGGGAGGTGGAGTAGCCGTGGGTGTCTTCGCGCTGGGCGACCTGCACCAGTTTCTCGACGATGTGCGGCGGGGTGGCGCCGTCAGGGTTGCCCATGCTCAGGTCGATGATGTCCTCGCCACGACGGCGGGCCGCCATCTTGAGCTCGGCGGTGATATTGAAGACGTAAGGGGGGAGACGATCGATGCGCGCAAAGCGGCGCGGCGAACCTGGGTTGGCCATGGCTTCCTCTGAGTACGTAAGCGCCCGGAACCGTCCGAGCGACGCTGGCCGCTGCGGCGGCCTGGAGCAGAAGATAGTGCCGAAACATGACCCATGTAAAGGTCAATTTCCTGTTTTATCAGATATTTTTAGATCTATTTTTTGAAAATATTGAATAGGGCGTTTCAGGGATGCCCTATCGCCGGCAAGCCGGCTCCCACCGAGATTGCGCCGCTCTCAAGACTTGCGCAATCCCTGTGGGAGCCGGCTTGCCGGCGATTGGGCCGGGGCAGGCAACTCAAGACAGTTGCTCCCACCTGCCCTGTTTCAGGGACCCCGCCATACCTGTGGGACCTGGCTTGCCAGCGATAGGGTCGAACAGATAAAAAAAAACCCCGGCAACATTGGCCGGGGTTTTTCGTGTAACAGGCGACTGTCAGCGTGCGTAGGTCATGAGCACGTCGGTAGCGGTCTGGCTGTCCACCGACATCATCACGCTCAGGGCGGTGACGGTGAGAATGGAGAAACCGAATACCTTGCGCGCCCACTTGCTGTCGTCTTCAGCCTTGTAGCCACCCCAGGCCATGTACAGCCAGTACAGGCCCATGGCGGCGGCAACGGCCAGGTAGCCAAGCCCTGCATAGCCACCGAGGGTGAGCATGAGGGTGGCCAGCACGAAGGCCAGCACGTACAGCACAATCTGCTTCTTCGCTGCCAGGATACCGCGCGCCACCGGCAGGACCGGGATGTTGGCGGCGCTGTAGTCCTTGAAGCGGAAGATGGCGATGGCGAAGCTGTGCGGCATCTGCCACAGGCTGAACATCACCAGCAGGGTCACTGCAGCCAGGTCGAAGCTGTTGCTCACGGCACAATAGCCGATCACAGGCGGCATGGCACCGGACAGGCTGCCGACCAGGGTGCCGTGCACCGACTTGCGCTTGAGCCAAAGGCTGTAGAAGCCCACGTAGACGACGAAGCCGACCAGCGCGCAGAACGCCGACAGCGGGTTGGCCTGGACATACAGCAAGCTGAAACCCGCCACCCCGAGCAGGGTGGCATAGGCCAGCGCGAAGGGCAGCGACATGCCGCCCTGGACCATGACGCGGTTCTTGGTGCGCTCCATCTTCTGGTCGATGTCGCGGTCGATGCAGTTGTTGAACACGCATCCGGACGCGACGACCAGGGAGGTACCTACCACCACCGCCAAGAACAGGGCGAAGTCCACATGGCCCTTCGCGGCAAGGAAGAAACCGCCTGCCACGGAAAGCACGTTACCGAAAATGATCCCCGGTTTGGTGATTTGGATAAAGTGCTTCACGGACATGCAGTCTTACCTCACTTGGCCATCATTTCGATGTGGATGCTGAACATGATCCACAGCGACAGGCCGACCAGCAGAGCGATTACGAGAGTGGTGAACAGGAACGTCGACACATTGGAACGCTGCTCTTTCGAGCGGTCCATGTGCAGGAAGTACACCAAGTGCACCACCACCTGGATGACGGCCATGGCCACCACGATCAGGACGGTCAGGTTCTTCGGCAGGCTCGGGTACATCACCAGACCGAACGGGATCGCGGTCAGGATGATCGACAGGATGAAGCCGATCGCGTACGACTTGACGCTGCCGTGGTTGCCTTCGTGATGAGTGTCGTGTGCGCTAGCCATTACAGAACTCCCAGCAGGTAGACGACGGTGAAGACGCAGATCCAGACCACGTCCAGGAAGTGCCAGAACAGGCTCAGGCAGCTCATGCGGGTCTTGGCGGTCGGGGTGATGCCCTTGGTGCTGATCTGGTACATCAGGACAGCCATCCAGATCAGGCCGGCAGTCACGTGCAGACCGTGGGTCCCCACCAGGGCGAAGAAGCCCGACAGGAAGCCGCTGCGGTTCGGGCCGTAGCCTTCGCCGATCAGGTGATGGAACTCATAGACTTCCATCGCGATGAAGCCGGCACCGAACAGGAAGGTGATGGCCAACCAGCCCAGCACGCCACCCTTGTTGCCTTTGAACATCTGCAGCATGGCGAAGCCGAAGGTGATCGACGACAGCAGCAGCAATGCGGTTTCAACAGCTACGAAATCGAGCTGGAAGATGTCATGACCCGACGGGCCGCCGGCAAAACTGCCGGACAGCACCGCGTAGGTGGCGAAGAGCGACGCAAACAGGATGCAGTCGGTCATCAGGTACAGCCAGAAACCGAGTACGGTCATCTGGCCCGAGTCGTGGTGGTGATCGTCGTGCCCATGGTCGTGACCATGAGCGCCGGCGTGGATTACTTGACTGGACATTGATTACACCCGCTCAAACGATTCGACACGTGCGCCGGCAGGCAGAGCACCTGCTTTGGCCAGCGCTTTCATGCGCTCGCCTTCGATGCGCGCCACTTCTTCGGCCGGAACCATGTAGCCCTGGTCGTCACGCGCGGCGTGGCGAACGAAGACAGCGATGGTTGCAACCAGGCTCGCGCCTACCAGCCACCAGATGTGCCAGATGAAAGCGAAGCCGAAGATGGTCAGGAACAGGCCCATGAACAAACCGGTAGAGGTATTGCTCGGCATGTGGATCGCTTCGTACTTGGCCGCAGGCTTGTAGGCAACACCGGCTTCCTTGGCTTCGTGCCAGGCGTCCAGGCCAACCTTCTCAGGCATGTGGGCGAAGTTGTAGAACGGAGGTGGCGACGAAGTCGACCATTCCAGGGTACGGCCACCCCATGGATCGCCAGTGACGTCCAGGTTCTGGTTGCGGTCGCGGACCGATACGTACAGCTGGATCAACTGGCAAGCGATACCGAACAGGATCAGCACGGCGCCGACGACGGCAACGTACAGGTAGGGTTCCCAAGCCGGGTTGTCCGAGTGGTTCAGACGACGGGTCATACCCATGAAGCCCAGGGCGTACAGCGGCATGAACGCTACGTAGAAGCCGGAGATCCAGAACCAGAAGGCAGCCTTGCCCCACTTCTCGTTCAGGGTGAAACCGAAGGCTTTCGGGAACCAGTAGGCGAAGCCGGCGATGTAGCCGAACACCGCGCCACCGATGATCACGTTGTGGAAGTGGGCGATCACGAACAGGCTGTTGTGCAGAACGAAGTCAGCACCTGGAACAGCCAGCAGGACGCCGGTCATACCACCGATCGAGAAGGTGACCATGAAGCCCAGGGTCCACATGATCGGCGCGGTGAAGCGCAGACGGCCCTGGTAGATGGTGAACAGCCAGTTGAACAGCTTCACACCGGTCGGAATGGAGATCAGCATCGTCGCCAGACCGAAGAAGGTGTTGACGCTGGCGCCGGCACCCATGGTGAAGAAGTGGTGCAGCCAGACCGCGAAGCCGAGGACGGCGATCGCGCCCGATGCGTAGATCATCGAGTGGTGACCGAACAGGCGCTTGCCTGCGAAGGTCGAGGTGACTTCCGAGAACACGCCGAAGGCCGGCAGGATCAGGATGTAGACCTCAGGGTGGCCCCATGCCCAGAACAGGTTGACGTACATCATCGGGTTCCCACCAAGCTCGTTGGTGAAGATGTGGAAGTCCAGATAACGGTCAACGGTCAGCAGGGCCAGAGCAGCAGTCAGGATCGGGAACGAAGCGACGATCAGCACGTTGGCCCAGGTGCAGGTCCAGGTGAAGATCGGCATGTCCATCAGCTTCATGCCAGGCGCGCGCATCTTCATCACGGTGACGAGGAAGTTCACGCCGGTAAGCGTCGTACCCAAACCTGAGAGCTGTAGCGCCCAGATGTAGTAGTCGACACCCACGCCAGGGCTGTACTGGATGCCCGCCAGCGGCGGATAGGCAACCCAACCGGTCTTGGCGAATTCGCCAACGCCCAGGGAGATGTTGACCAGCAGCACGCCTGCCAGCAGCAGGTAGAAGCTCAGGGAGTTCAGGAACGGGAAGGCAACGTCACGTGCACCGATCTGCAGCGGAACCGCCAGGTTCATCAGGCCGGTGAAGAACGGCATCGCCATGAAGATGATCATGATCACACCGTGGGCGGTGAAGATCTGGTCATAGTGTTCAGGCGGCAGGTAGCCTTCGGCGCCACCAGTAGCGGCAGCGAGCTGGGTACGCATCATGATGGCGTCGGCGAAGCCGCGCAGCAGCATGACCATCGCGACGATGATGTACATCACCCCGATCTTCTTGTGGTCGACCGTGGTCAGCCACTCGCTCCACAAGTAGGTCCACTTGCGGAAATAGGTGATAGCACCGACGAGAGCGATACCACCGAGCGCAATCATGGCAAGCGTCACCATGACTATCGGCTCGTGATAGGGTATCGCCTCCAGACTTAGTTTACCGAACATCTCTTACTCCTCTGCCCCGGCAGCTGGTTGCATACTCGACTCCACACCCTTGGTAGTGGCCAGTTCCTTGCTGCCTACTTCTTCGTGGCTCGGGCGACCGCGGTTCATGCCTTCGTACTTGTCGACGATGATCTGGAACTGGTCAGCCGAAGCCTCGCTGTACAGCGTGACTGGGTTGTTTTCGCTAGGTTTGGCCAAGGCTTCGTATTCAGCCTTATCCAGCTTCTTCGGCGACTGCTTGACTTCGGCGACCCACTTCTCGAAGTCAGCCTGGGAGGTTGCAGTAGCCTTGAACTTCATGCCGGTGAAACCGGCGCCGCTGTAGTTGGCGGAGATACCGTCGAACTCGCCGTTCTCGTTGGCGATCAGGTGCAGCTTGGTGGTCATGCCGGCCATGGCGTAGATCTGGCCGCCCAGGCCCGGGATGAAGAACGAGTTCATCACGGCATCGGAGGTCACGCGGAAGTTGACCGGGGTATTGGCCGGGAAGACGATCTTGTTGACCGTGGCGATGCCCTGTTCCGGGTAGATGAACAGCCATTTCCAGTCCAGTGCGACCACGTCGATCTGCACCGGCTTCACGTCGGAATCCAGTGGGCGATACGGGTCCAGCTTGTGGGTGGAGTGGTAGGTGACATAGCCCAGGGCGATGATGATCAGGATCGGGATGATCCAGACAGCCGCTTCGATCTTGGTCGAGTGCGACCAGTCGGGGGTGTAGGTGGCGGCCTTGTTGGAAGCACGGTACTTCCAGGCGAACGCGATGGTCATGATGATGACCGGGACGACGACCAGCAGCATCAGGCCGGTGGCGATCAGGATCAGGTTCTTTTGCTCAATGCCCACCTGGCCCTTTGGATCGAGCAGGGTCCAGTTGCACCCACTGAGTAAAAGCATGCCTAAAAAGGGCAATATGCCAAACAGTCTGGGGTAACGCTTTTTACTCATCTCACGACCTCTAGATCAGCTTGCTTCAATGCAATTTGTGTTTTGGTCGCCAACACTTCGTCCTGCCAAGCGTCAGCATTTCGGGCTCGAATTCGCTCCTGCCTGTGGTCCGACTGCTGGACCTGGGCGCGAGCGGGTTTACGGTGCTTTATGGTTCGTAGGCTAACGGCCTGTACTTCAGACCAAGTCCATTTGGTGCGGGAAAACGCGGAGGGGGGTCCGCCCGGTATCGCCGTTGGGCGAAACTTGTCGAAGTCAGCAAAAGAAAGCGCTGCGGCTTCCTCCAATCCTGCGACTCGCAAGCAGTGCCGAACGGAAATTGGGGGCGATTGTAGATAGGTCGCCCCCCCTTGACTATGACTTATTGAGCAACAGTCTTTTACCGAATCGGTAACAATACTGCTCAAAAAATCAACTTCGCGACAGTTTGTCGCACCCCGCTTGATAGCCCTGTAACCCGCATACTGCAAGGCTTTGTCGTTGATCTGGGTCAAGCGTGAGGCGAGGTAAAGATGTTATCTCGCCATGCAACAGAGGGGCCTCGAAGGGGGACTTTTGTCTAACCCCGGCGACGGTTGCGGTAGATGCCCAGCGGCACCAGGACCGTGGTGAGGACGAACGCCAGAAGTGCCCATTGCGCCAGGGACAACCCCAGGATCGGCGGGTAGGGCGTGGAGCAGAAACCATCGACCTGGAATGCCAGCGGCCACACGTGCGCCAGCGGCAGGTCGTCGACGATCGGCTGCAGGGTGTCGATACCGCAACTGACCATCGGGTGGGCGAGTATATACACATGGTTGCCGGCCGCAACGATTCCGCCGATTGCGCTGAGCACCACCAAGGCTTCGAAGAAGGTCAGGCTGCGACGCCCGGGCATGGCCGCGGCGATGAAAGCGAACACCGCGATCAACAGCAGTGCATAGCGCTGGAGGATGCACAGCGGGCACGGCGCCTCGCCGAGCACCACCTGCATGTAGAGGGCGCCGCCGATCAGCGACAGGCAGATCACGCCCAGCAGCACCAGGAAGCGCCGTTCGCGGTTCAGGTGCGAGGTTTGTTCGTTCATTACCGGTTCCTTCGATGGATAGTGGCAGTGCCTGTGGCGCGTCAGGGCGCTTGGCCTGCCCGGCGACAGTCTACACGTGCGTCGAGGAGCGGCGTGCTGATGCTGCGCAGGGGCTATCCGGTGACGACTTCTGACCAGACGGAGCGACATCGGTTCAACATCGACCGCCCAAAAGCGACAGCCCGGATGTCAGGCAGGGGAAAGCCCCTCGACACCCGGGAGTGAAGGATACCGTGATTAATGGAAGATTAAAGATGAAATTGCGCCTGCTTATTTCATCCCCTTCTATATAAAGGAAGGCCTACAAGGCCCAATCGCTGGCAAGCCAGCCCCCGCACGGACGATGTCACGTTCGTTTCGTCTCGATTACCCACGTTCGGGAGCACCGCGCACGAGAGCTGGCTTGCCAGCGATTGGGGACAACCCTGGCATCCGCTTCGCCGGCAAGCCGGCTCCCACAGAGACACCCAATGCCTGGATCCTGTGGGAGCCGGCTTGCCGGCGATCGCGCCACCACTGTTATCGGATCGTTACTCCAGCGCCGCCGCCGGCCCGAAGAACTCGTAGCGGCTCTGCTGCTCCGGTACACCCAGACCCTTCAGGTGGCGCTTGACCGCTGCCATGAAGCCTTTCGGGCCCAGGAAGTAGGCATCCAGGTCACGCTCGCCAGGCAGCCACTGGCCCAGCTGTTCCTGGCTCAACAGGCCCACGGCATCGGCCTCGCCATGGCCGGCCTGCTCGTAGCAGTAGAAGCGCTTGAGCTGCGGGTGACGCGCGGCCAGGCCATCGATCCAGTCGCGGAAGGCATGCACCGCGCCGTTGCGCGCACAATGGATGAAATGCACCGGGCGCTGAGTCTGCAGTGCAGCCTGGAGCATGGCGAGGGTCGGGGTGATGCCCACGCCGCCGCTGATGAGCACCAGCGGCTTGTCGCTGGCGGCCAGGGTGAAGTCCCCGGACGGCGGGAACAGCTGCAGGGTCTGGCCGACCATCAACTGGTCATGCAGGTAGTTCGAGACCTTGCCGCCCTCTTCGCGCTTGACGCTGATGCGGTACTGCTCGCCATCGCACAGGGCCGACAGGGAATAGTTGCGGCGTTGCTCGGTGCCGTCGACGAACAGCTGCAGGCCGATGTACTGGCCAGGCTCGGCCTTGAGCACCGGCTTGCCGTCCACCGGAGCGAAATAGAACGAGGTGATTTCGCTGCTTTCCTGCTCACGACGCACCAAGCGGAATTCACGGGTACCGCGCCAGCCGCCGGCGGCCTCCTCCTTCTGCTTATAGAGGTTTTCCTCGGCGCCGATGAGGATGTCGGCCAGTTGGCCATAGGCTGCGCCCCAGGCGTCGATCACTTGCGGGGTGGCAATGTCTTTGCCCAGCACTTCCTCGATGGCACGCAGCAGGCAGCTGCCGACGATCGGATAGTGCTCGGGCAGGATCTGCAGGGCGACATGCTTGTTGATGATCTGGCCGACCAGGCCACCAAGCTGTTCCAACTGGTCGATGTGGCGGGCATACATCAGCACGCCGTTGGCCAGGGCACGCGGCTGGTCGCCGCTGGCCTGGTGGGCCTGGTTGAACAGCGGGCGTACTTCGGGGTACTCGCTGAGCATCATCTTGTAGAAATGAGTGGTCAGGGCTTCGCCGCCACTTTCGAGCAGCGGAACGGTGGCCTTGATGATTGCACGTTGTTCGGCATTGAGCATTGCAATGACTCCTGAGCCTGTGGCTTGAACTTGACTGCCTTGGCTCTATCACCAATCGTGCCAACTTTTCCGGCCAATGAATCCGGGGGTTCCATGCACGGGGGAGTCAAAACGACATCGACAGGCGTATAGTCATAACGACCAACAGGAGTCCTTATGACTGCACAGCCCCTACTCACCAGCCTGCTGCCCCTGGTCAGCGACCTGTCCCGCGACCTGCCCGACCAGGAACGCTACCGCCGCCTGCTTGAAGCGATGCGCGGTCTGCTGCCATGCGATGCCGCCGCATTGCTGCGCCTGGATGGCGAATGGCTGGTGCCGTTGGCCGTCGATGGCTTGTCGGCCGATACCCTCGGGCGACGTTTCAAGGTCAGCGAACACCCCCGCTTCCAGATCCTGCTCAGCCGCAGCGAACCGACCCGCTTCGCCAGCGACAGCGAACTGCCCGACCCCTACGATGGCCTGGTCAACGCGCCCCATGCCGACCTGCACGTGCACGACTGCATGGGTTGCCCCTTGATGGTCGATGAACGACCCTGGGGCCTGGTGACCCTCGACGCCCTCACTCCAGGGCAGTTCCAGAGCCTGGAACTGGACGCGCTGCAGGCATTCGCCAGCCTCGCCGCCGCGACTGTCACCGTGGCCGAACGCATCGAGGACCTGGCGCTGCGCGCCGAAGACGAACACCAGCGCGCCGAGGTCTACCGCCAGGCCAGTGGCCTGGACAAGGAGCTGATCGGCCAGAGCAAGGCACACAAGCGCCTGCTGGAGGAAATCCGCCTGGTCGGCGGCAGCGACCTGACCGTGCTGATCACCGGCGAGACCGGCGTGGGCAAAGAGCTGGTGGCCCAGGCACTGCACCGCGCCAGCGCCCGCGCCGACAAACCGCTGATCAGCCTGAACTGCGCGGCCCTGCCGGACACCCTGGTGGAAAGCGAGCTGTTCGGCCATGTTCGCGGTGCCTTCACCGGAGCCCATGGCGAACGCCGGGGCAAGTTCGAGCTGGCCAATGGCGGCACGCTGTTCCTCGACGAGGTGGGCGAACTGCCCTTGGCCGTGCAGGCCAAGCTGCTGCGGGTGCTGCAGAGCGGCCAACTGCAGCGCCTGGGCTCGGACCGGGAGCACCGGGTCGACGTTCGCCTGATCGCCGCCACCAACCGCGACCTGGCCGAAGAGGTGCGCAACGGCAACTACCGCGCCGACTTCTATCATCGCCTGAGCGTCTATCCGCTGCTGGTCCCGCCGCTGCGTGAGCGCGATCGCGACGTGCTGCTGATCGCCGGTTATTTCCTCGAGCAGAACCGTTCGCGCCTGGGCCTGAACAGCCTGCGCCTGAGTGCTGACGCCCAGGCCGCCCTGCTGGCCTACGACTGGCCGGGCAACGTGCGCGAGCTCGAACACCTGATCGGCCGCTCGGCACTCAAGGCGCTCGGCCAGCATGCCCAGCGCCCGCGAATCCTGACTCTGGACGCCAGCGACCTGGACCTGCGCCCTGCCCTGCCGGCCAACGCCGAGCCGGCACCGGCCCCCGCCGCCCCCTTGGCCAGCCTGCCCGAGGGTGGCTTGCGCGAGGCAGTGGACGATTACCAGCGGCGCTTGATCGGAGCTTGCCTGGTCAAGCACCAGGACAATTGGGCCTCGGCGGCGCGGGAGCTTGGTCTGGATAGAGCGAACCTCAGCCGGCTGGCCAAGCGCCTAGGGTTGCGTTGAGAAAAAGCGGGGTTAGCCTAATGCAGTCAGCTAAGCATATCGCAGCCGATCGCCGGCAAGCCGGCTCCCACAAGTAATGCGTGAGCCTAGAGGACAGCACTGTCCCTGTGGGAGCCGGCTTGCCGGCGATGGGCGTGCAACGCCCTGGGTTCTTAACTGACAGGCATTAGGGGTTAGCCCGCTTTCAGGTCAACGCTACCTGGAACACTGTCGAGGCTCAGTGGGAGCGGGCTTGCCCCACGATTGGCCCGCCACCACCTAAAGCCTGGTCGGAACAAGCCGATAACCCGGCAACCTCCTTTATTACCGACAGACTCGAAGGTTGCCCATGGCCACGCAAAACGCCCGTGCGGACTCGTTGTCCTTGCTGCTGTTCACCCTGCGCAGCGGCAAGCTGATGGCGATCAACCTGCTCAAGGTCAGCGAAATCATCCCCTGCCCCGCGCTGACCAAGCTGCCGGAGTCGCACCCTCACGTCAAAGGCGTAGCCACCCTGCGTGGCAACCCGCTGTCGGTGATCGACCTATCGCGCGCCATCGGCGAACAGCCCCTGGCCGACCCGGACGGCGGCTGCCTGATCGTCACCGAGATCAGCCGATCGCGCCAAGGCCTGCACGTACAGGCCGTGAGCCGCATCGTGCATTGCCTGAGCACTGACATAAAACCGCCCCCCTACGGCTCCGGTACCCGATCGTTCATCACTGGCGTCACCCGTGTGGACGATACCTTGGTCCAGGTGCTGGACATCGAGAAGGTCATCCATGCCATCGCCCCGCCCGAGCCCTCCCCCCACCCCGGCGAGCTCGGCGAAGAAGACGCGAGCCTGCTGGCCGCTGCGAACATCCTGGTGGTGGATGACAGCCAGGTCGCCCTGCAGCAATCGGTGCACACCCTGCGCAACCTGGGTATCGAATGCCATACCGCGCGCAGCGCCAAGGACGCGATCAACGTGCTGCTGGAGCTGCAAGGCACCGAGCGGGAGATCAACATCATCGTCTCGGACATCGAGATGTCCGAGATGGATGGCTACGCCTTTACCCGCACGCTGCGCGAAAGCCCGGACTTCCAGCATCTCTATGTGCTGCTGCACACCTCGCTGGACAGCACCATGAGTGCCGAGAAGGCTCGGCTGGCCGGGGCCAATGCCATTCTCACCAAGTTCTCCTCGCCAGAGCTGACCGATTGCCTGGTGGTGGCCGCGCGCACCGTGGTGTTCGCCGAGCACTGATATATCCAGTGACAGATGCCCTGGCTTGCCGCCCGGGGCGAGTCGGGCATAATTCGCGTCCCTCGGTCGTTTTCTTGCCGGATCGCGCATGAAGTTTCTCAGCCCCTTCCTGGCCACCACGCCCGCGTAAGCCCATGGAGCCCAGGTATACCGTGAACGACACCATCCGTTTCGCCTGCACCGGTTGCGGTAAGTGCTGCACCGGCCACCACGTTCCTCTGACCCTGGGCGAAGCTCGCCAGTGGGCCGCCAGCGGCGGCCAGGTGGTGGTGCTGATCGAAGGCTTCGTCGAAGACGGCCCTGGCATGCCCGCCGAACAGCGCGACCATGTGCTGCGCCGTTCCTGCCCGGTGGCCTGCGGCGAAGCCGAGCTGTGGGTCTCGGTGACCTTCGCCGCGTTCAACCCTGGCCGCTGTCGCAACCTGGACGACAACGACCTGTGCACCATCTATGAAAGCCGACCACTGGTGTGCCGCATCTACCCGGCGGAGATCAACCCGCACCTGCCCCTGCGCCCGGAAAACAAGGACTGCCCGCCCGAGGCTTGGGCACAAGGCCCCGCGCTGATCCATGGCCAGCTGCCGGTGGACCCACAGTTGGCCGCCCTGATCGAAGCCTCGCGCCAGGCCGACCGCGACGACATCACGGCCAAGATCGCCATCTGCCAGGCCCTGGGCATGACCACCAGCGCCCTCAAGGGCAACGGCTTCACCGCCTACCTACCGGCGATGGAGCCGTTCGCCCAGGCCCTGACCCGGGTACCGGATGACAACCATGCGCCATGGACACTTCACGTCGAAGCCCCTGCCCTTGCGCAAACGCTGACCAGCCATGGGCTGCAGACCACCGCCGAAGCACCGGTGTACTACGCCTTCATCGGATTCTGACGCCTCTTCCCAACAGGGCCGAATGGCAAGCGCTCAACTACGCGGGTTTGCAGTGAAATCCGGTTATTTCACGACTCGATCATTACTTTTTACGCAACAGTGCTTATCCAACTCAAGCCTGTTTCCGAGCCTGTGTTAGGACTAACTTATGCCTGTCCCAATTCACACTTGCCTTGCAAGAAGGTTGTTTCAAATGTCCAACAGTATGGGTATTGCCAGCGTTTTCGTCCTGTCGTCCCTGTTGCTGTCGCCCCTGGCCATGGCTGAAGAATCGCCGGCCTTCGTAGCCCGTAACGCCGAACTTTCCGCTGTTCACCAAACCGCGCGCGACGCCTATGCCGCGCAACAGGCAGATGCAGCGAAAGACGTGCAGCAGACTGCTTCCAAGGTGGTTGCCGACGATCAGGCCGAGAGTTGATCGACGATTCCGTAGCTCCCTGTTTTTCCCTCGGCTAGCCCGTGGGCGCCTTGGGCGTCGATATGTTAGCCTTTTAAAGCCGCTGCCGATCAGCGGCTTTTTTTATGTGCTCGAATTATCAGCCACGCTGTTACGTATTCATAAAGAAACTTGCAAAACCCGAAAACAACAACGCCTCACCGCCAGACCAAAGGAGCTCGTACCGGTGTCTTCCGCGTTTCGCTTTACCCCGTTGTTCGTTGCACTTGCCGCAACGATGCCTGTAGCAGCACACGCCGATGAAGCCAAGGCTGATGGCTTCATCGAAGGGGCAACCCTGAACCTGCATTTTCGCAATGCCTACTTCAACCGCAACAACCTCAACCCAGGCGTGCGTGACCTGCGCGAATGGGGCCAGGGCGCCGTGGCGCGCTTCGAATCGGGCTACACCCCAGGCGTGGTCGGCTTCGGCCTCGATGCACACGGCATCCTGGGCCTGAAGCTCGATGGCGGTGGCGGCCATGCCGGTACCAGCATCCTGCCTGAACACATCAAGAACAACGGCGAACTGGGCGCAGCCCCGCACTCATTCTCTACCGCGGGCGCGGCAGTCAAGTTCAAGGCCTTCGACACCGAACTCAAGGCCGGCGACCTGTTCCTCACCAACCCGGTGATCGCCGGCGGTGAAACCCGCATGCTGCCGCAGACCTTCCGCGGCGTGAGCCTGACCAACACCAGCATCGACGGCCTGCTGCTCGAAGGCGGCCAGGTCAGCTTCACCAAGCCCTACAACCAAAGCGGCCATCGCCGCATCGACACCTACTACGGACAACTGGCGGACGGCACCAAGAGCGACCACCTGAGCTGGGCCGGCCTGTCCTGGAATGGCACCGAGAACATCACCACCAACCTGTATGCCGCTGAACTGAAGGACATCTGGAACCAGTACTACTTCGACTTCGACTACACCTATGTGGTCAACGACCTGGTCAGCCTCAACCCCGGCCTGCACTTCTACCACACCCAGGACACCGGCCAGGCGCTGCTGGGCAACATCGACAACAACACCTACAGCCTGCACTTCACCGTCAACGCCGGCTACCACAGCATCACCGCCGCCTACCAGCGCGTGAACGGCAACACGCCGTTCGACTACATCAACCTGGGCGACAGCGTGTACCTGGACAACTCGCGCATGTACTCGGACTTCAACGCCCCCAACGAGCGTTCCTGGAAGCTGCAGTACGACTATGACTTCACCGGCGTCGGCATCCCCGGCCTGAGCACCTCGGTCTCCTATTCGCGCGGCGAAGCCGACCTGACCAAGGCTGCCCAGAACGACTACTACGGCTACTACAACGCCGAGGGCAAGAACGCCATGCACTGGGAGCGCGACCTGGACATCAAGTACGTGTTCCAGCAAGGCAACCTCAAGGACCTGTCGGTGCTGCTGCGCTACGCCACCCACCGCGGCAGCCAGGGCTATGCCGATATCGATGACAACAGCGACAACGATGAAGTGCGGGTGATCGTCGATTACCCCTTGAACATCTTCTGACCGCACGCCCGGCAGAACAAGGCGGGCCGCAGCGCGGCCCCTTGTTTTCCGTCGAACGAACCTTGTTCGCCCCTGCGCACTTCCCTAGAATACCGCCGCCGCGTAATGGCCCCGCCCGTGCAGTAGCGAGCATGCCCACTCGATCATCGCGTTCTTCCCTGTACCGGTCGCACCCCGAACTGATCCTCAACCTGGGCAGTTGCCTCGCTGTGCTTGCCATCGTGGCCATCGTCAGCTACCTGCTGGCCCGCGAGCGCGACAGCGTCGAGCAGTCGGCCAAACGCTCATCGGGCAATATCGTCCAGCTCATCGAAAGCGACATCCTGCGCAACGTCGAACTCTACGACCAGTCCCTGCATGGGGTGATCTGGGCCGTGAAACATCCCGAGTTGCTCAACAGCTCGCCGGAACTGCGCCAGCAGATCCTCTTCAATCAGACCTTCGCCGCCCCGGTGCGCGGGGATATCCTCTGGCTCGGCGCCCACGGTGATGTACTGGGCGACTCGCTGCATGCGCGCCCGCGCCAGGCCAATTTTGCCGATTCGGTGGCCTTCCAGGCCCACCGCGACCGAGCGGACCTGGGCCTGTTCATCAGCCCACCGTTCAAGGCGCGGCTGGGCGACCTGGACTGGTGCATCAGCTTCAGCCGCCGGATTTCCGGCCCCAACGGCGAATTCGCCGGAATCGCCGCCGGCGCATTGCGCCTTTCATATTTCACCGAACTGTTCGAACGCCTCGATATCGGCAGGGACAGCAGCATCAACCTGCTCAACACCGACGGCCAGTTGCTGGCCCGACAACCCTCGCGCCCGCAAGACCCGATGATCGGCAGCAACTACAGCGAGCGGCCCAACTTCCAACGCATCCTCAACGAGCGCAGCGGCAGTTTCACTGCCAGGTCCGAGCACGCCGGGGTGCAGCGCATCTATACCTTCGCCCGGGTCGCCGACCTGCCGCTGATCGTGCTGGTGGTGGACGCCGCCGACGAGGTATTCCAGTCCTGGCGCCGTACCGCGATCCTGGTCAGCGTCGCCACGGGCCTGCTGTGCGTCGGTATCCTCTGGCTGACCTTGCTGCTGGGGCGCGAATTGCGTCGACGCCAGGAAGCCGAGCAAGGCCTGGCAGCGCTGGCGGCCACCGACAGCCTCACCGGGCTCGCCAACCGCCGACGGCTGGATCAGGTGTTGCGCCAGGAATGGGCGCGCGCCCAGCGCAATCGCCAGCCGCTGGCCATCCTCATGGTGGATGTGGACCACTTCAAGTCGTTCAACCAGCGTCACGGCCATGCCGGCGGCGACCATGCCCTGCGCGAGGTCGCCAAGACCATAGAGCGCTGCATCCGCCGCCCGGCGGACCTGGCTGCGCGCTATGGCGGGGAAGAATTCCAGGTGGTGTTGCCCGACACCGATCTGCCCGGTGCCAGGCTGCTGGCCGAACGCATACGCGCCAGCGTGGAGGCGCTGCCGACGTTCGGCAACGATGAGCGGCCAGTGACCGTGAGTATCGGCATCAGCCTGCACATCCCCGGCACCCAGCAAGACCTCACCGGCTTGCTGGGTTCGGCGGACGAGGCGCTCTACCGGGCCAAAGCCAACGGCCGCAACCGCGTGGAAGGCCCGTCGGACTAGGAGCGGGCACGCGCGGCGTCGCGCAGTGCTTTTACCTGGTCATGGTTGCGCTGCACGCCTTGCAACTGTTTTTCCACCAGGGCATAGGTCGCATCGCTGGCGGTGCGGCCAAGCTTGACCAGCTTCTCGCGCGCGTCCTTGTAGGCCTTGAGGGCGAAGTCCTCGCCGCGCTCGACTTCATTGAGCACCGCTTCCTCGCTCTTGCCGGTGAGCATCGACTTGAAGTTGACCCAGCCCCGGTGCAGGTCGCCGCTCAGGCTGGTGGAGGTTTCCGGGTCGCCGCCCAGGCGACGCACCTCGCCCTGCAGCTCGGCGGCGGCACTGGCGCACTCGCTGGCACGTTGGACGAAGAACGCCTTGAGTTCAGTGTTCTTCACATCTTCGGCCGACTCCTTGAAGCCTTTTTCGCCGTCTTTGCTGTACTCGATCAGGTCGTTGAGTACGTCGATCACGTCTTTATTGGGATGACTCATGGCGCGAACTCCTTGGCAGGTGATAGTCCCCTGTGATGGAGCAGGCATCGTGCCAAGCCGGCCGAGAAGATAATTTCGTTTAAAAACAACCAATTACGTCAGTCATGAGCTGCCGGTGACGAGGCGTTCTGCATGATTGCCGCTTGGGCGTTCGTGCACTTTGCAGTATGGTCGGCGCTTTGCACTGCCAGGCCATCCGATGAAACCCGAATCCCTGCAACTGCTGGTTACCCGCACCATGCCCTTCGGCAAGTACCAGGGGCGCCTGATCGCCGATCTGCCAGGCGATTACCTGGCGTGGTTCGCGCGCAAGGGGTTCCCGGCCGGGGAGCTGGGTGGGTTGCTGGCCCTGATGCACGAGATCGATCACAACGGGCTGGGGGAACTGCTGGTGCCGTTGCGGCGCAAACAGCGGCACCAGCCTTGAAACAGCTATCGCCGGCAAGCCGGCTCCCACCTGCCCTGCGCCGCCCTCAGAGACACCGCCGTACCTGTGGGAGCCGGCTTGCCGGCGATTGACCCCTCAATAGGACTCAGCCTTTTACCGGCGCCACCGCCAGCTCCACCCGCTCGCCCTTCTTGATCACCGCATATACCACCGCCGTCAGCAAACTTCCGGCCAGGATCGCCACCAAGTACAACAACGCGTGGTTGATCGCATTGGGGATCAGCAACACGAACAAGCCACCATGGGGTGCCATCAGCTTGCAGCCGAAGTACATCGACAAGGCACCGGTCAACGCGCCTCCGGCGATGCTCGCCGGAATCACCCGCAGCGGGTCCTTGGCGGCGAACGGAATCGCGCCCTCGGAAATGAAGCAAAGCCCCAGCGCCAATGCCGCCTTGCCTGCCTCGCGCTCGCTTTGGGCGAACTTGCGCCGGGCCAGGAAGCTGGCGATGCCCAAGCCGATCGGCGGCACCATGCCGGCGGCCATGGTCGCGGCCATCGGCGCGTAGCTCGACGACGCCAGCAGCCCCACCGAGAACGCGTACGCCGCCTTGTTGATCGGTCCGCCCAAGTCGACGCACATCATCCCGCCAAGCAGCAGCCCAAGCAGGACGGCGTTGGTCGTGCCCATGCTGTCGAGAAAGTGCGTCAGGCCCTCAAGCATGGCCGCCACGGGTTGGCCGACCACATAGATCATCACCAGGCCCGTGAACAGGCTGGCCAGCAGCGGAATGATCAGGATCGGTTTGAGCGCATCGAGGCTGCTCGGCAGGCGCGCCCAGCGGCTGATGGCCTTGGCGCTGTAGCCCGCCAGGAACCCTGCGACGATGCCGCCGATGAAGCCAGCCCCAAGGGTGCTGGCCAGCAGGCCACCGATCATGCCGGGGGCGAGCCCAGGCCGGTCGGCGATGGACCAGGCGATATAGCCGGCGAGCAACGGCACCATCAGCTTGAAGGCCGCCTCGCCACCGATCTGCATCAACGCCGCCGGCAAGGTGCCGGGCTCCTTGTAGGCTTCGATGCCGAAGACGAACGACAGAGCGATCAGCAAGCCGCCAGCCACCACCATCGGCAACATGAACGAGACGCCCGTGAGCAAATGCTTGTAGACGCCGGTCTTCTCGCCCTTTTTCACGGCTTCGCCGGTCGCCTCACCCACCGCCTCTACCTTGCCCTGGGCCAAGGCCTTGTCGAGGGTGGCGCGGGCCTGCTTGAGGGCGATGCCGGTGCCGCAGCGGTAGATGCGCTTGCCGGCGAAGCGCGCGGTCGGCACCTCGATGTCGGCGGCCAATAGCACCACGTCGGCCTCGGCGATGGCTTCGGCAGGCAATGGATTGCGCGCGCCGACCGAGCCCTGGGTTTCCACGGTGAGCTGGTAGCCCAGCTCCTTGGCGGCCTGCTGCAACGCCTCGGCTGCCATGAACGTATGGGCCACCCCCGTGGGGCAAGCGGTGACCGCGACGAGTTTGGGCACGGCAGCGGCCAGCGGCGCCTGCTCGGCGTCCAGCGGTTGCAGCACCTGGGCTTTGGCTGCGGCTTCGTCGAGGAAACTGCCGCGGTCGGCCAGGGCCTGGGCGGGCGTGCTCTGGTAGACGCGCTTGCCGACGAAACGGGCAAGGTCCACCGCACCGGTGCTGACCACCAGCACCCAGTCGGCCTCGGCGATCTGCGCCGGGCTCAGGCAGCGTTCGGGGTGTTCGGCGTCCTGCACCTCGACGCTGGTGCTCCAGCCCCGCTGCTGGGCGGCCGCCGACAGCAGGCGCGCGCTCAGCACACTGGATACCTGGCCGTTGGGGCAGGCAGTGATGATGGCGATGTTCATCGGCAACCCTCTTGTTGTTCTGTCAGTTGCACGGCGCTTTCCAGGCGCGCCAGCTGTTCCCGGTCACGGATACCGAAGCCGACCTGGCTCACCGCCTGGGCGGCGATGGCCGTGGCGCGGCGCAGCGTCTGCCCGGCCGGCTCGCCTTGCAGCAGGCCGTGGACCATGCCGGCGACCAGCGAATCGCCGGCGCCGACCGTGCTGGCCACCCGCACCTTGGGCGGTTGCCCGTGCAAGGCCAGGCCTTGGGCGAACCAGCTGACGCCCTGCTCGCCCTGGGACACCACCACGTGCTCGATGCCCGACGCCAACAGGCGCTGGGCAGCCGCACGCTGGTCGGCCGGGTTGTGCATGACGATACCGAACGCCTCGCCCAGTTCCTCGGTGTTGGGCTTGACCAGCCAGGGCTCGGCCTTGAGACCTGCACGCAACGCTTCGCCGCTGGTATCCAGGGCCACTTTCAGGCCTTTGCCCTTGAGCATCAGCAACAGCGCCTGGAACCACTGGGCATCGATACCCCTTGGCAAGCTGCCGGCCACCACCACCGCATCGTGCTCTGCCGCCACCTGTTCAAGGCGCCGCATCAGGGCGGACTGGGCGGCCTCGTCGACTTCAGGCCCCTGGCCGTTGATATCGGTGACGCGACCATCGGCCTCGACCAGCTTGATGTTGTTGCGGGTTTCGCCAGGCACCCGAACGAAGCAGTCGGTAAAACCGCGCCAGGCGATGAGTTCTTCGAACGGCGCCAGGTTGTCACGGCCGAGAAAGCCACCCACGGTCACGCGATGACCCAGGTCGGCCAGCACCTGCGCCACGTTCAGGCCTTTGCCGGCGGCGTGGCTGTGCTGGGCCTGGCTACGGTTGACCTGGCCCGGGTGCAGGGCCTGCAGGCTGACGGTGATGTCCAGCGCCGGGTTGAGGGTGAGGGTGAGGATCTTGGCCATTTCAGTAACGCTCCACCAGCGCCCGTACCGCGGCGGCGCTGTCTTGTTGCAGGGCCTCGCGCGCCAGGGCGCGGGCCGTCTGGTGATCGGCCTGGCGAACCAGTGCCTTGACTTCGGCAATGCTGCGGGCGGCGACGCTGAGCTCGTCCACGTCCAGGCCGAGCAGCACCGCGACCGCCTGCGGGTCGGCCGCCAGCTCGCCGCACACACCGACCCATTTGCCTTGGGCATGGGCGGCGCGCACGGTCATGTCGATCAGTTGCAGCACCGCTGGATGCAGGCCGTCGGCCTGGGCCGAGAGGCTTGGGTGGCCACGGTCGATGGCCAGGGTGTACTGGGTCAGGTCGTTGGTGCCGATGCTGAAGAAGTCCACTTCGCGGGCCAGCTGTGGTGCCAGCAAGGCGGCCGAAGGCACCTCGACCATGATGCCGACCTGCAGGTCGGCGACCGGGATTTCCTCGCGCAGGCGATCGACCATGGCCTTGGCCTCGCGCCACTCGTGCACCTGGCCGACCATCGGGAACATGATCCGCAACGGGCGATCGTCAGCGGCGCGCAACAAGGCGCGCAGCTGGTCTTCCATCACCTGTGGGCGCTGCAGCGTCAAGCGCACGCCACGCACACCGAGGAAGGGGTTTTCCTCGGCGGCGATCGGCCAGTAGGGCAACGGTTTGTCGCCGCCCACGTCGAGGGTACGTACCACCAGCGGGCGCCCGGCCAGGCCGTCGAGCACGCGGCGGTATTCGGCTTCCTGGGTGGCCACATCCGGTGCCTGGGGGTGGGCCATGAAGATCAGTTCGGTACGCAGCAGGCCGACGCCTTCGGCGCCCTGCTCCACCACCTTGTCGATGCCGGAACTCTCGCCGATGTTGGCGCACACCTCCATGGCGCGGCCGTCTCGGCTCACTGCAGGTTCGTGGCGCTTGGCCCAGGCCGCCTGCAGGCGCTGCTCGCGCAGGTCACGTTCGGCGAGGGCACGTTGCAGCTCATCGGCGGGCGGCGCCACGCTGACCCGGCCACGCTGACCGTCTAGCAGCAAAGGCGTGCCAGGCTCCAGCAGCAGAATCGCCGCCCCTGCGCCGACCACCGCCGGGATGCCCAGGGCACGGGCGACGATGGCGCTGTGGGCGGTGGCACCGCCCTGTGCGGTGACGATACCGGCCACCCGTGCCGGGTCCAGGCGGGCCACGTCGGACGGGCCGACCTCGGTCATCACCAGCACATAAGGCTGCTGGGGCTCGGGCACGGCCTGGACACCGCACAGTTGCGCCAGCACGCGCCGGCCTATGTCACGCAGGTCGGCGGCACGCTCGGCGAGCAGGGCGTCATGCAGCGCCTCCTGCTGGCGCGCGGCGCTGTCGATGACGGTCATCCAGGCGGCCGCGGCGCTTTCGCCCTGGGCCAGGCGCAGCTCGACCTCATCGCCCAGGCCCGGGTCGGCGAGCATTTCCTGGTGGGTGACGAAGATTTCGCCGATGGCCTTGTCGCTGCGTTGCACCAGGGCCTGCAGTTCAGCATTCACCACCTCCAGGGCCTGGCGTAGCTTCTGGCGCTCCTGAGCAGGCGACTCGCCACGCAGGGGGTAGTCGATTTCGCGCTCGACATGGACATGGGCCGGGCCACTGGCGATGCCCGGCGCGGCACCGATGCCCTGAACCAAGCTGCCGGCGGCAGGGGCTTGCAGCGCTTCGACGGCAACCGGTGCAACAAGCACGGCCTGCTCGGGCAGGGGTTCCACCTCTTCGCCCAGGCCCTGTTCGATGGCGGCCAGCAGCACCGGCAACGCATCGCTGGCAATGTTCGGTTCGGCGATCAGTTCCAGCGCCTGGCCACGCTGGGCACCGAGGCCCAGCAGCTTGCTCAGGCTCTTGGCCGACACCGCCGGCTGGCCGCTGTCGAGCAGACGCACGCGGATCTCGCCCTCGAAGCCCTTGGCCAGTTGCGCCAGCACTTTCGCCGGCCGGGCATGCAAGCCGTGGGGGTTGGCCAGGACGATGCGCGCACTGGGCCAGTCGCTCGGCGCCTCGCCGCCCAGCACCTCGAGCACGTCGCGGCTGTTGGTGGCTTGGTAGAGCGTCTGCCCACGGCCTTCGATCAACACCTCGCACAGGCGCTCGAGCAAGGCCTGATGGGCAACACCCAGGCTGGCCAGGCAGAACAGGCCGTTGAGCGGCTGGTCTCGATAGCGCAGCGGCTGCTGTGGCGTAACGAAAGCCAGGCCTGGCTGGCGCACCTGGCGTTCGCTGTGCAGCCACCACAGGCCCTCGCCCAAGGGCAGCGGCTCGGCCTGCTGCAGCACGCTGGCAAAGCCTGCCTCGACGCACCCGGCGCGCTGCAACAGGCGCGCACCACGCCAGGCCAGCTCGTCGAAATCCTCGGCCGCCAAGTTCAGGCCCACCAGCTGCGCATCGAGCGCCAGCTCTTGGGGGGCGCCCTGCAGCAGCTTGAGCAGGGCCTCGGCGGAGCTGGCCCGGCGCAAGGCCTCGGCCAGGTCGGTCTCGCCCAGGGCTCGGGTCAGCAACTGCAGCAGGCGCAGGTGTTCATCCGAGCGGGCCGCGATGCCGATGGCCAGGTAGACGACTTGGCCATCGCCCCAGTCGACCCCCTCGGGAAACTGCAGCAGTCGCACACCGGTGGCGAACACCTGGTCGCGGGTCTGCGGGGTGCCGTGAGGGATGGCAATACCCTGGCCGAGGAAGGTCGAGCCTTGCGCCTCACGGGCCTCGAGCCCTTGCAGGTAACCTTCGGCGACCAGGCCATCAGCGACCAGCCGATCGGCCAGCAGGCGCAACGCCTGGGCCTTGTCGGCGGCCACCTGGCCCATGGCGATCTGCTCCTGAGCGAGCTCCAGCATGACCTTCTCCTTTTGCAGCCCCGGGGTCGGGTACTGAGGTATTGTTGTGAAATTCACGAAAAGGGCCAGTTTGACGACCTTGCGCGGATGGCAAGCCGCGGCAGGAAAATCACCTGCTGAATCGTTTAACCTGACCAGGAGGCCACGTTACTCGATAATCTTGCGACGAAAAAGCCCCATCCTGTCGGACAATTGCGACAATGGTCGCCTGCGCACGGCCTGGCCCTTGGGTCACACTACCCGGTCAAGCTCTGCAGCAGCCCCGGTAATAACAAGGAAAATTCGGTGAAACTCAGCGATATCGCCCGTCTGGCCGGTGTGTCCGTGACCACCGCCAGCTACGTCATCAATGGCAAGGCCGAACAGCAGCGCATCAGCAACAGCACGGTCGAGCGCGTGCGCGCGGTGGTCGAGGCCCACGGCTTCACGCCCAATCCCCAGGCTGCCGGCTTGCGCAGCCGGCACACCCGGACCCTGGGCTTCATTCTCCCGGATCTGGAGAACCCCAGCTATGCCCGTATCGCCAAGCAGCTCGAGCAAGGAGCCCGCGCTCGTGGCTACCAGTTGCTGATCGCCAGCAGCGACGACCAACCAGACAGCGAACGGCAGTTGCAGCAACTGTTCCGCGCCCGACGCTGCGATGCACTGTTCGTTGCCAGCTGCCTGCCGCCGGACGACGAAAGCTACCGCGAACTACAGGACAAGGGGCTGCCGGTGATCGCCATCGACCGGCGCATGGACCCGTCGTACTTCTGCTCGGTGATCAGCGACGATCGCGATGCCAGCCGCCAATTGGCCCAGAGCCTGCTGGACACACACCCGCGCACCATCGCCCTGATCGGTGCGCGCCCGGAGCTGTCGGTCAGCCAGGCCCGCGCTGGCGGTTTCGATGAAGCGCTGCAACCCTTCGAGGGCCAGGTACGCCGTTACCAGGGCGAGGCCTTCAGCCGTGAATGCGGCCAGCGTCTGATGCAGCAATTGATCGAGGATTTCGGCGGCCTGCCCGATGCCTTGGTCACCACCTCCTATGTACTGCTGCAAGGTGTGTTCGACACCCTGCAGGCACGCCCGGCCGATTCGCGCCAGTTGCAGCTGGGGACCTTCGGTGACAACCAGTTGCTGGACTTCCTGCCTCTGCCGGTCAACGCCATGGCCCAGCAGCACGGGCAGATTGCCGCCACCGCCTTGGAACTGGCCCTGGCCGCCATCGAAGACAAACGCTACGAGCCCGGCGTGCATGCCGTGGCGCGTATGTTCAAACAACGCATCAGCGCAGGTTGACCATGCGCCTGATCGACACCCACACCCACCTGGACTTCCCCGACTTCGACGCCGACCGCCAACGCCTGCTGGCCAACGCGGCGGCCCTCGGCGTGGAGCGCATGGTGGTGCTGGGTGTGTATCAGGACAACTGGCAACGCGTGTGGGACCTGGCCTGCAGCACGCCCAACCTGCATGCCGCGCTCGGGCTGCACCCGGTGTATCTCGACCAGCACCGCCCCGAGCACCTGGCTCAGCTGCGCGACTGGCTGCAGCGTCTGCGAGGCGACCCGCGCCTGTGCGCGGTGGGCGAGTTCGGCCTGGACTTCTACCTGCCGGAACTGGACAAGGGCCGCCAGCAAGCACTGTTCGAGGCGCAACTGCAACTGGCCTGCGACTTTGCCCTGCCCGCCCTGCTGCATGTGCGCCGCAGCCACGCCCAGGTGATCGCCACCCTCAAGCGCTACAAACCCGCCCGCGCCGGCATCATCCATGCCTTCGCCGGCAGCTACGAGGAAGCCCGCGAGTACATCCGGCTGGGTTTCAAGCTGGGCCTGGGCGGTGCCGCCACCTGGCCCCAGGCGCTGCGCCTGCGCAAGACGCTGCCACGCCTGCCGCTGGAAAGCGTGGTGCTGGAGACCGATGCGCCGGACATGGCGCCGTCGATGTTCCCTGGGGTGCGCAACAGCCCGGAGCACTTGCCGCAGATCGCCAGCGCGTTGGCCGAGGTGATGGGCCTCGAGGCCGACCGCTTGGCTGAGGCCAGTACCCAAAATGCCTGTGAGTTGTTCGGCTGGTAGCACCGGCCCATTACCTAGACACGAAATGCCCCGATCAACCGTTTGAGCTCCAGCACCTGGGCTGACAGGTTCCGGCTGGCATCCTCGGTCTGGTTGGCTCCCTGGGTCGTATCCTGGGCCGCGCGGTTGATCGCCACGATGTTCTGGTCGATATCGTGGGCCACCGCCGTCTGCTGCTCGACGGCGGCGGCGATCTGCTGGTTCTGCTCGACGATGCCACCCACCGCCCCAAGGATATTGCCCAGCGCCTGTTGCACCTGACGAGCCTCGTCCACCGTGCCGGCGGCCATCTGGTGGCTGCTGCCCATCGCCCTGACCGCCGCACCCACGCCCTCCTGCAAGCGCTGGATCATCTGGGCGATCTCCTCGGTGGAATCCTGGGTGCGCCTGGCCAGGGTCCGCACCTCGTCGGCGACCACGGCGAACCCCCTGCCCTGCTCGCCGGCCCGAGCGGCCTCGATGGCCGCGTTCAGGGCCAGCAGGTTGGTCTGCTCGGCAATGCTGCGGATCACTTCCAGCACCCGGCCGATGGCCTGGCTGTCGCCGGCCAACTGGTTGACCGCGGCCACCGTGTGGTCGATCTCGCTGGCCAGGCGGGCGATGCTGCCCTGCTGGCTCTCCACCAGGCCACGGCCCGCGGCACTTTCACGATTGACCTGCTGCGCGCCTTCAGCAGCCAGGGCTGCGCTGCGCGCGACTTCCTGGGACGTGGCACTCATCTGGTTCATGGCCGCAGCCACCTGCTCGATCTGCTCGCGCTGGCCGCCGATGGCCTGGCTGCTGTGTACCGACACGGCCAGCACCTGCCCGGCCTGTTCCTCGACCTGGCCGACCGTGCGGCTGACCTGGCCGATCAGCTCGCGCATGCGTTGCACGGTCTGGTTGAACCCCTGGCCCAGTTCGCCTAGCTCGTCCTGGCTGCGGGAGCAAAAACTGACGGTCATGTCCCCGGCGGCGACCTTGTCCATGGCCGAGCCGAGGTTGCCCAGCGTCTGGCGGATGGAAACGTAGAAGCCACTGGCGAGGTAGATGATCAAGGCGAAGACCACGGCCAGCGCGCCGACCAGGGCAATCATGCGCAACCGGTGCTCGCCCAGGCGCGCCTGCAACTGCACCTGCAAGTGAGTGAGAATGGCGTCGTTGAGCCGGTAGGTCTGTGCCATCAGCCCGCTGACTTGCTGGTAGAACCCGGCCCAGGGCACATCCAAGGTCTCGGCCATCACCACCTGTTCTTCGAACAGGCCGGCCGCCTGCTTGATGGTCGCCTGGCTGGCCTGGGCCAGCTCGGCCAGGGCGACCTTGGCCTGCGGGTCGGCGGCCAAGGCTTCGTCCAGTCGAATGCCGTAGTCGGCGGCCAGCCGCTCCAGCCGTTGCAGCAAGTCTTCGAAACGGGCGCTGCCAGAGGAGTCGATGAAGCCTCGCCCCAGGGCCATGGCGCCCATCGCCCGGCCCTCGCCTAGCGCCTGGGTCACCTGGCCCGTGGCGACACCCAGCACCTCGCTTAAGTGGCGCACCGAGGCCTGGCTGTCCTGGTCCAGGCCCACCTGGCTGGCCACCTGCTTGACCAGCACCTGGGCCTGCACCAGCAGTTTGTCCACCAGGGCCGCCTTGCTTTGCAGGGAAGACTCGTTGCGGGCCCGATCAAACGATTCGCCCACCTCGTCGCGCCGGGCCTGCAGTTGTGGGTCGTCGAATAGTAGCGCCTGCAGCTTCGCTGCGACCTGCTCCTGACTGTGCCCAATACGTTGTTCCAGGTCGCCGGCCTGCCCCGACTGGCCGAGCATCACATTGATCTGCAAGAGATTGCCCAGGGTTTCCAGCTCCCCGCGCAAGGCCAGGGCGCTCGCCAGAGGAGCCAGGCCCTGAAGCTCGACGCGGGTGGCATGGAACTGGTCATGGACGCCGCGCACCAGGTAAAAACTGGTAACCAGCATCGGTACAAAGAACAGGGCGCTGATCAGGCTGAACTTCAGGCCGAAGCTCAGCCGGTCCATCAGGACGATGGCCGGATAGAGCAAACGCAGCATGCGCATCTCCTTGGATTCTTTTTATTCTTTGAGGTAGCACAAGGCCATTAATGGCCAGGCGACCTGTATAGCGCAGAACGAATCCAAGGTTTGTAATTTAAGGTTAAGCAGGAGTCGAGGCTGTGTGGCTGGGCTTCACCGGCCTGTGGATAGCTCGCTCGTGTAGGAGCGGCCTTGTGCCGCGAAAGGGCTGCAAGGCAGCCCCAAAACCTGCACGCCCCGTCAGACCAACACGGTCCACAGCGCAAAGCACGCGTACCACAGCACCGCACAACGCAGCAGCAGCTCCCAGAGGCTGTCCAGCCGCCCCAGCCCACGCTGGTTGTCTTCTTCCTCGGGCACCGTATCAGCTACCCGCCCGACCCGCGCCACCAGGTGCCCGGCGCTGATGTGCCAGTTGAGCAGCTCGTGCAGCATCACCCGCACCACAGCGACGAAGTTGCCGACCAGGGCAAAGCTCAACGCCAGCACCCGCACCGGCAGCCAGTCCATGGCATGGCGCAGCTGCTCGGCCCGCTCCTTGAGCGCCGGTTGCCGGCTGTTGCCCGCGCACAGGGCCAGCAGGCGATAGGCCAGGGCGGCTCCAGGTCCCAGCAGGAAGTACCAGAAGATCACCGCGAAAAAGCTCTGGTACGCCTGCCACAGCAAGTGGCCCTGCACTCGGATCAACAAGCTTTGCGCATCGTCGGCGGCCAACCCCAGGTCACGCTCGGCCACATGCAGCGCGGCCTGGTCATCTCCTCGGCGCCAGGCATCCCGGAACGGCCCCAGGGCCGCCTTGGCATCGCCACGGCCGAGGCTGTAGATCAGCACCAGCAAATGCACCGGCAATGCCAGCAACCCATAGGCCACCGGCTCCAGTACATGCAACAGCAGAGCCAGCAACGCCACCGGCGCCAGCACCAGAATGGCCAGAGTCCACCAGGGGTGTACCTTGCCGCCGCGCTCCAGGCGCACCAGCTCGCCCAGGAAGAAGCCATCACGTTGCAGCCGCTGGCGCAGGGCGGAGAATTTCTCGACCCAAAGCACCAGCACCAACACCAGGAAACTCATGCATTGTCCTCATTGCACTGCAGCGCCGCGCGATAGCGGCACCAGTCGAAGGCCGGGCCCGGGTCGGTCTTGCGTACCGGGGCGATATCGCTGTGGCCACAGATGCGCTGCGGGCCGATCACCGGCCAGGCGCGACGAATCTCGTGGGTCAGCTGCGCCAAGGTGGCGTACTGGGCATCGGTGTAGGGCAGCTCGTCGGTGCCTTCAAGCTCGATGCCAATGGAAAAATCGTTGCAACCCTCACGCCCATCGAAGCTCGAGACACCCGCATGCCAGGCCCGGTCGAGCAAAGACACGAACTGGGTCACCGCCCCGTCACGCTCGATGAACAGGTGCGCCGATACGGTGAGGTGGCAGATGTCCTGGAAATAAGGGTGTTCGCCTGGGTCGAGCTGGTTCTGGAAGAACTGCTGCACCTTGCCGGTACCGAAGCATGCCGGCGGCAAGCTGATGTTGTGGATGACCAGCAGGGAAATGGCTTCGCCTTCAGGGCGCGCATTGAAGTTGGGCGAGGGGCAATGGGTAACGCCGGAGAACCAGCCTGTCGCACGGTCCAATTGCATGGAGCAGTTCCTGAAAATCGCCGGGGAGGTAGCCAGTATGCCCCGCACCCGATGCGCTTGCATGTAAATGATTGTTCAGCGATCCGCCTGGCGACGCAAGCGCCCGAGCACTGCCTCCAGGGCCCGCTCGAACAACAGCCCGTCGTCCAGCAGGCGCAGTTCGCCGCGGCGCAGGGCCTGGGCCAGCCCCGCACGGTTCCACTCGCGCACCTTCATGCCGGTGCGGTTGGCGAAGACGAAGCGGTCATGGCTGTCGATCCTGGCGACCAGCTTGCAGCGCAGCAGCTCGTCGTCATCCATTACCTCGACCCATGCACCGACCTTCAGCCGCTGCACCTGGGCCAGCTCCGGCCCTTGCATGTCCGGCTGCAGCAAAGGGCCGCACGCTGGCTCGTCGGCCACCGCCAGGATGACTTCCTCGGCCACCAGCATGTGCTCCACGGCACAAGCGCTGCCCGATGCCCCCACGCAGGCAGCCAGGTGCAATTGCTCCAGCTGCTGGAAGAATTCGCGGGTAGCGACCGCGTCCATGACCACACCCGCCAGGCCTTCGCGCAGGGCCTTGAGCAGCCCGGGCACCTGCTGCAGCAAACGCTCGCGCGCCGAGGGCTCGTGGTGCGGGGCAATGCTCGCCAGCAGCGCGTCCATGGTCGCCAGCCCTTCGGCCCAGGCTGCGGAACCTTCGCCGTGCTTGAGCCAGGCCAGCAGCAGGACCTGGCTCCAGCCTTGGACCAGCATGTGCACCACCGCCTGCGGCAGAACCCGGCCATGCAGGCGCACGTTCAGCTCGCGCTGCACCTGCAGGCGAGCCTGCAAGGCACGCGCCCTTCCCTCTTCGGCATCACGGGTGCGTTGCTCGAGCAGTTCGTTGCGGCGGCGTTCCTGCTGGCTGAAGGCAAGAAAGTCCTCGAGCAGCTCGCTGAACAGCCGTGGATCATCGGTGAACTCGTTGAGCAATCGCTGGACGATACGCTCCACTCGCAGTTGCAGGCTGTCGCGCAGCCCCTCGTTGCCGGTTTCCCAGCCAATGGCAGCCGCTGCGATCTCGTTGAGCAGGCGCCGGGCCGGGTGGCTGGCACGGCTGAACACGGCCTTGTCGAGCAACGCCACCTTGAGCAGCGGAATGTGCAGCCGTTCGATCAGCTCGCGCACGGCCGCAGGCAGGTTGTTATCTTTCTGGATGAATGCGAACAACAGGCCGACCAGGTTGAATGTGTCCTCATCGGCGGTGGCGATGCAACGGCGCGTACCGCTGCGCACGCTCACCCGCAACAACAGTTGCTCCAGCTGCTGGCCCAGGTCGAAGTCATCGGCCTCACAGGTGGTGGGCACGTAGTGCTGCAGATGGGAGAGCAGCCGCAACAGGTCGGCGGTGCTGACCGGCTGTGCGCCGGGCACCTGCTGCACCCGCGGAGCAATGCGGCCTCGCAGTGGCGCCAGCAAGGGCGTTAGCGCGTCGAAGAATACCTGGCTGGCATCGTCGGCCTGGGGCTCGTCGGCCTTGGCCAGGCCAGTGGCCGGTCGCTCCAGAGGCCGATGGTCCTCGGCGCGGCGGCGTGGCGTAGCCTTGAGTTCAGGCAATATGCCAGCGTTGGCCAGTAACTGGTTGGCCTGCTCGTACAGTTGGTCGATGTCGCGCAACACATAGCGCTCGAACAGTTTCAGCAAGACCAGCTTGACCTTCGGCCCTACCCCCAGGTCGCGCCCGGCTTGCAGGAAGTGGTCGCACAATGACTCAGGCCCCAGCGCAAGCCTTTGGGCCAGAGGGGTTTCGAGCAGGGCCTGGAAGCGTAACGTCAGTTGCTCGAGCGCCTGACCATCCCGGGACAATACTCGCGCGACCATCGCCTCGACGGCCGCAGAGCGCTCCAGTTGCACAGTGCTGCGTGGGCGGTCGGCTACGCCCGATTGCCGCTCATCGGCCTGGTTGAGCCGGGCGAAGGCATCGTGAAACCGGTCAAGGAACCCGCGTTCGATATTCTTGCGCTTGAGGCGCAGGTCGCGCATCGCCTCGAAGTACAGGTTCTGCTCGAACCGTTCGCTGGCCTTGTCAGCCATTTCGAAGAGGGTGTCGTCGGCGTTGTCGAACAGCGTCTGCAGGCCCAGGCGCAAGTGCAGCGCCGCCAGGTCGCGCACCTGCAGAAGTGGGAGCGGCAGGCAAGGCAAGGAAGCACGCGGCCCTCGATCGATGGCCGCCGCCAGCGGCACCACCTTGCCTTCTATCTGCATCCCGGACTCCTTGATAGGGGTGATCTGTTCGAATGACCTGAGCCAGTCAAAAGCATGACGCCAAATACTGGTCGCATTATCGGTAAAAAATCTGACAGCTTCTAGCGTGATCTGCTTACGCTCCCAACTGACCATGGGTTCGGCGAAATGCTCACTCGTCCTGACCAAAGGTCACCGGTGTGGTTGGCGCTGTACACGTCGGCCCCCTGCCCTATAATCGCCGGCACCTAGCTTGTGGAGCCGACCATGCCGAACCTACGCCTCGCCGACCTGACCGCCGAAATCGAAGCCAACGTGCGCCGTGCGCTGCTGGAAGACATCGGCAGCGGCGACATCACCGCCCAGCTGATTCCGGCCGAGCGCCTGGCCAAGGCGACCATCATCACCCGCGAAGATTGCACCATCGCCGGTACCGCCTGGGTCGATGCGGTGTTCCGCCAGCTCGACCCACGGGTGGCCGTACACTGGCAGGTGGCCGACGGGGACCGGGCCAAGGCCAACCAGGCGCTGTTCCACCTCGAAGGCCCGGCGCGCTCGTTGCTCAGTGGCGAACGCACGGCGCTGAACTTCCTGCAGATGTTGTCCGGCGTGGCTACCCGGGCGCGTTTTCTCGCCGACCTGGTGCAGGGCACCCAGGTGCGCCTGCTCGACACCCGCAAGACGCTGCCGGGCCTGCGCCTGGCGCAGAAATATGCCGTGACCTGTGGCGGTTGCGACAACCATCGCATCGGCTTGTATGACGCCTTCCTGATCAAGGAAAACCATATCGCGGCCAGTGGCGGGGTAGCCGAGGCGGTTGCTGCGGCGCACAAGATCGCGCCGGGCAAACCGGTGGAAATCGAAGTGGAAAGCCTGGACGAGCTGCGCCAGGCACTGGCAGCCGGTGCCGATATCGTCATGCTCGACGAATTGACGCTCGATGAAATGCGCGAGGCCGTGCGCATCACCGCCGGCAAGGCCAAGCTGGAGGCCAGCGGCGGCGTGAATGAAAGCACCCTGCGGGTGATTGCCGAGACGGGAGTGGACTACATCTCCATTGGTGCCATGACCAAGGATGTGAAGGCGGTGGATCTGTCCATGCGCCTTAGCCTGTAAACGACTGGGGCCGCAAAGCGGCCCCATTACAGAGCTTAGAACGACGCGTTGGCCAGGCCGTCCAGGTAACGCTCGACGTCCAGTGCAGCCATGCAGCCGGCACCGGCGGAGGTGATCGCCTGACGATAGACGTGGTCAGCCACGTCGCCTGCAGCGAACACGCCTTCGACGTTGGTGGCGGTGGCGTTGCCTTCACGGCCACCGTTGACCACCAGGTAGCCGTCCTTGAGGGTCAGCTGGCCTTCGAACAGCGAGGTGTTCGGCGTATGGCCGATGGCGATGAATACGCCGTCGACCTTGATTTCGTCGCTGCTGCCATCGTTGTTCTTCAGGCGGGCACCGGTCACGCCCATGTCGTCACCCAGCACTTCGTCCAGGGTGGCGTTGAGCTTGAGCTCGATCTTGCCTTCGGCCACACGGGCGTGCAGCTTGTCGACCAGGATCTTCTCGGCGCGGAAGGTATCGCGACGGTGTACCAGGGTCACCTTGCTGGCGATATTGGCCAGGTACAGCGCCTCTTCCACGGCCGTGTTGCCACCGCCCACCACGGCGACCGGTTTGTTGCGGTAGAAGAAACCGTCACAGGTGGCGCAGGCCGAAACGCCCTTGCCCATGAAAGTCTCTTCCGACGGCAGGCCCAGGTAACGGGCGCTGGCACCGGTGGCGATGATCAGGGCATCGCAGGTGTAGGTGCCGCTGTCGCCCTTGAGGGTGAACGGCTTGTTGGCCAGGTCCACGGCATTGATGTGGTCGAAGACGATTTCGGTTTCGAAGCGCTCGGCATGCTCCTGCATGCGCTGCATCAGCGCAGGGCCGGTCAGGCCGTGGGGGTCGCCTGGCCAGTTGTCGACTTCGGTGGTGGTGGTCAGCTGGCCGCCAGCCTGCATGCCGGTGATCAACAGCGGCTTGAGGTTGGCGCGGGCGGCATAGACCGCAGCGCTGTAACCGGCAGGGCCGGAACCGAGAATGATGACGCGCGAATGACGTACTTCAGACATGTCGAACTCCTGTCGAGGCGGCCGCGGGCCGGCATCGGTGTGCCGGCAGCACCGGCTGGAATTAAAAGGGACCCACGCAGCACTTGGGGAAGGCTACAACGCGTAGATCCGAAACCAAAAGTTGAGCGCACTGTAGCGAGGTCGCAGAGATTAAGGAAATATCCTTCGACAATCCACCTTATAGAGTGCTTCTATCCAAGCTGAAAACCGATAGAAAATCTTCACTCGCTTTTGTTACAGCCCATTGCTTCTAGGATTGGCGCCTTTCGTCGTGCGGGCAAACTCGGGTAAGGTCAGCGCGTTTTCCCTTTGATCCGGAGCGTCTCGATGCAAGCCCCTGTCCTCTCTGGCCCCCAGTACCTGCGCGAAGGGCTGAAACTGGTCATGAGCCCGAACCTGCGGCTGTTCGTCCTGCTGCCGCTGGCGGTCAACCTGCTGCTGTTCGGCGGCCTCATCTATTTTGCCGGGCACCAGTTCAGCCTATGGGTCGATGCCTTGATGCCCACCCTGCCGAGCTGGCTGAGCTTTCTCACCTACATTCTCTGGCCGCTGTTCGTCGCCTTGGTGATACTGATGGTGTTCTTCACCTTCACCCTGGTGGCCAACATCATCGCGGCGCCGTTCAACGGCTTCCTCGCGGAAAAGGTCGAGGTGGTGGTGCGCGGCGAGGACACCTTCCCCGCCTTCAGCTGGGGTGAGCTGATCGCCATGGTGCCACGTACCCTGGGCCGCGAAATGCGCAAGCTGGGCTACTTCCTGCCGCGGGCCATCGGCCTGTTCATTCTCTCGTTGATCCCGGTGGTCAATGTGGTGGCCGCACCGCTGTGGCTGATCTTCGGGGTATGGATGATGGCTATCCAGTACATCGACTACCCGGCCGACAACAACAAGATGAGCTGGCAGGACATGCTCGCTTGGCTGCGCGAGAAGCGCTGGCAGAGCCTGGGCTTTGGCGGCATTACCTACCTGGCGTTGATGATTCCGTTGGTGAACGTGGTGATGATGCCGGCGGCGGTGGCGGGTGCCACCTTGTTCTGGGTGCGGGAGGGCGCGTCCGGTAAACAGAACCCGCGGTAGTTATATACCCTAGGCGGGCTTCGAATCAGTGGCTCAATCATCGCCGGCACCCTGTGGTGCGCATCTTTGGAGGATGACCAGATGATTGACGATGATAAGTTGAAGGTGGATGTTCAGGACGAGGGGACTGATGAAAGCGTTCCCATGACGGCAGAACCTGAACAGCCTGCCGAGGCGGAACTGGAAGCACCACAAGACTCTGCCGAGCCGGAGCCTGAACATCCTGAAGAATCTGTCGAGCCTGAACGCGAAGCGCCGGAAGAACCCGCCAAGCTCGACCAGTCCGGTGCACTCGAGATCATAGGCTCGTCATTAGGTCCCATCGACCCACTGGGCCCGCTGGGCCTGCGTGGTCGCGTGGGTAAGGAGGGGCCGGACCTCACCAATGCGGAGCACGAAGCATTCGACAAAGTGCAGACGCATGTGCACTTCGTTTTTCAGGACGTCCTGTCGAACCATGGTCTGGATCCTTCGGGGGATTGGCTCATCCACATCAAGGATGATTTCTCCGAGCGCTCCCCTGCCGCCATGTTCCTGACCTGGGCACTGATTACCGGAAACCTGCAAAAGCCGGCGCTGGTCGAGTATGAAGACCATCGCACAGGCGAGGTGCTTGCCGATACCGACGGCACCTTCTGGGCCGCCCTGCAAGAAACGTTCGACATCATGATGACGGTAGGTGTGATCGCCTGACGCCTGAAATACCCCGGGCCTGCGCGCAGTTTGCGGCGCAGGCCTTTTTCAGCGTTCGCTCAAAGGCTCAACTGGCTGGAAAACCGCCCTACCGCATCCACCACCTTCTGCGCACCTTCCTGGATCTCGACGATCACCCCACCAGTATCGGCGGCCAACGCCAACCCCTGCTCAGCCTGGCGCTTGCTGGTGTCGATGATATCCACCGCCGCCTGGGCCAGTTGCTCGTTCTGCAGAACCACCTTGGCAATCTCGTCGGTGGCCGTGCTGGTACGCGAGGCCAGCTGGCGCACCTCGTCGGCCACCACCGCGAAGCCTCTACCCTGCTCGCCTGCCCGCGCCGCCTCGATAGCCGCGTTGAGCGCCAGCAGGTTGGTCTGCCCGGCGATGTCGCTGATGGTCTTGATGATCGAACCAATCACCCGAGATTGTGTATCCAGCGCCTGGATGCCTTGGGCCGCGTCCTGCATGGAACGCTCCAGGCCACGCATCACATCGACGGTCTGGGTCACCACACCCGTGGCCTTGCGCGCGCTGGCATCGGTGCCCAACGATGTGTTGTAGGCGATGTCCGCAGCCTCGGCAACAGCCAGCTCCTGGTTGACCTGGTCAGTGATCACGGTTGCGAACTTGACCACTTTGTAGAGCACGTCATGGGCATCGATGATCGGGTTGTAGGATGCCTCCAACCACACCACTCGACCATGGGCGTCGATGCGCTTGAACCGGTCGGCGACGAATTCGCCACGGCGCAGCTTGTCCCAGAAGGCCTGGTAGGCTGGCGAATTGGCTTCCTCAGGTTCACAGAAAATACGGTGATGCTTGCCACGCAACTGCTCCAGGGAATACCCCATGGCCTGCAGGAAACGGTCATTGGCGGTCAGCACCTCGCCTTGCAGGTTGAACTCAATCAGCGCGGTCGAACGCATCAAGGCCTTGATCAGGCTTTCGTGCTCGCGAGAGGTCTCGATGGTGCGCGTGAGGTCGCTCGAATGCAGGCTGAAATAGCGGATTCGCCCGTCACTGCTCTTGACCGGTTGCAGGATCGAACGCAGCCAGGCTTCCTGGCCATTGCCACGCAGCAGGCGGAAGGCGCCGTTGAGGTGCTCGCCACGGCTGATGGCGCCTTTCATGCGCTGGTAGAAGTCCAGCTGCTTCACATGGGCTGGGACGATGTCCTCGATATTGCGCCCGATCAGCTGTTCGGCGCGATAAAGCATCTCCTGTTCGAAGTTGCTGTTGACCGACTCGATACGTCCGTCAGGGCCAAGCTGCAAGACCAGCATCTCACTGTCGAGGCTGCTCTTGACCTGCTCGACGGACATCAGGTCCTCGCGCAGTTGCTGGATTTCTTTTTTGAGTTTGCTGTTGAACATGACCGCTCCCGGGAGCGCACCCCGACCGTTGGATACTTCTGCATCGGCTGGCCCCGAAGGATTCTTGAGTGGCCCGCAAGGAAATGTTCGCACGGGCAAAACCCGCGTCATCGGCCAGCCACGAATCTGTCACATGAACGCAACAGCCCAGGCGGACACTTTTGTCATGAACATACCGCCCCTGCGCATCACCCTGGTCACCGAAACCTTTCCACCCGAAATCAATGGCGTGGCCAATACCCTTGGCCGCCTCAGCGATGGCTTGCGTCAACGCGGGCACCAGGTGGAGTTGGTACGCCCTCGCCAGGCCAGCGACAACGCCAGTCGTGACACCGACGACCTGTTGCTCTGCCGCGGTTGGCCGTTGCCCGGCTACCCGGGTCTGCAATGGGGGGAAACAACCAAGCGCACCTTGGTACGACGCTGGCGTCGGCAACGCCCGGATGTGCTCTACATCGCTACCGAAGGCCCGTTGGGCCTGAGCGCCCTGCGTGCCGCGCGCCACCTGGGCATCGCCGTGGTCAGCGGCTTTCATACCAACTTCCCGCAATACTCGGGGCAATATGGCCTGGGCTTGCTGACCCGCCTGCTTACCCATTACCTGCGATGGTTTCACCGGCGCACCGCGGTCACCCTGGTGCCCAGTGCCAGTCAGCGCCTGGAGCTCGAGCGCCGGGGCTTCGAACGCCTCGGGCTGATGGCACGAGGGGTCGATGCCTGCCTGTTCAACCCGGCCCGGCGTAGCCAAGCGTTGCGCCAGGCATGGGGCCTGGGGCCGGACGATATCGCCGTGATCCATGTCGGCCGCCTGGCTGCGGAGAAGAACCTCGGGCTGTTGCAGCCCTGCATGGACGCGCTGCACAAGGCTTATCCACAGCGGCGCATGCGCCTGGTGGTCGTGGGCGACGGGCCACAACGCGAGCGCCTTGAGCAGTCGCTGCCCGATGCCGTGTTCTGCGGTGCGCAGCGGGGCGAAGCGCTGGCAGAGCACTATGCCAGCGGCGACCTGTTCCTGTTCCCCAGCCTGACCGAGACGTTCGGCAACGTGGTGCTCGAGGCATTGGCCTCAGGCCTGGCCGTGGTCGCCTACGACGAAGCGGCCGCCGCCCAGCATATCCGCCATGGGCATAGCGGGGGCCTGGCGATGCCGGGTGACCAGGCGGGGTTCATCGACGCGGCGTGCTGGCTGCTGGAGGAAGACGAAACCTTGCGCAGGGTGCGCCTGAATGCACGCCAGCATGCCAGTCGACAAGGCTGGCCCACGATCATCGAGCAGTTCGAGGGATATCTGGCCGGTGCGTGCCGTCAGGTTGCCAGCCAGGATGGCGGAGCAGTGAATGGTGCGTTGGCGACCAAGCCGGGCTCGACAGCACCGCACGGTTGATCGCCTCAAGTCCCCATCGCGGGGCAAGCCCGCTCCCACAGGTACAGCGCAGGCCTGAAGAGCAGCCCGGCCTGCTCCCACCGAGATTGCGCCGCTTTCAAGACTTGCGAAATCCCTGTGGGAGCCGGCTTGCCGGCGATAGAGTCAGGGCAAGCAACTCAAGACAGTTGCTCCCACCGAGATTGCGCCGCTGCTTGTCCCGCAATAGCCCCCTGGTATTCAGCCCAAGGCCTTCTCGATCGCCTGCACGACCGCCGGATCATCCGGTGCGGTACGCGGTGCGAAACGGGCCAGCACGCGCCCGTCCTTGCCCACCAGGAACTTTTCGAAGTTCCAGGTGATATCCCCCGGAAATTCGGCGCCCTCGCCCGCCAGCAGGCGATACAGCGAATGACGCTGCGGCCCGTTGACCTCGAGCTTGGCGCCCAGCGGGAAACTCACCCCGTAGTTGAGGCTGCAGAATTCCTGGATGTCCTTTTCGCTGCCCGGCTCTTGCCCGGCGAACTGGTTGCACGGCAGGCCCAGGACATTGAAGCCTTTGTCCTTGTAGACCTGGTACAGGTTCTCCAGGGCCTTGTATTGCGGCGTCAGGCCACACTTGGAGGCGACATTGACCACCAACACCACCTGGCCCTTGAACGGTGCGAGGGGCAGTTCCTCGCCGTTCAGCGCCTTCAACGTCAGGTCGTGAAACGCACTCATGATGACTCCCCTCTCAGGTTCCCGATGGTCGCAGGGGCGAATCGCGCCCACTAAAAAGGCGCGCAGCCAAACCGTCGGCCTTCCCCAAGGAAGGCAAAACGGCTTGCCCGAGCGCCTGGCGACTCTCTGAGCTTAGCGCAGAAAATCAGTGGTGATGGCCACCTTCACCGTGGATGTGACGGTGAGCGATTTCTTCGTCGCTGGCGTCACGCACGTTGACTACCTTGACCTTGAAGTTCAGGCGCTGGCCGGCCAGCGGGTGGTTGCCGTCGACGGTGATGTCGTCGCCGTCGATGTCGCGGATGGTGACGATCTGCATCTGACCGTCCGGCGCGGAAGCGTGGAACTGCATGCCGACTTCCAGTTGGTCGACGCCTTCGAACAGGCTGCGGTTCAGGGTGCTGACCAGCTCGGCCAGGTATTCGCCGTAGGCTTCTTCAGGTTCGATGGCGACGTTCAGCTCGTCACCGGCCTGCTTGCCTTCCAGGGCTTTTTCCAGGCCCGGGATGATGTTGGCGGCACCGTGCAGGTACACCAGCGGCGCACCACCGGCGGAACTGTCGATGACCTCCCCGGCGTCGTTGGTCAGGGTATAGTCGATGGAGACAGCCTTGTTGGCGGCGATCAGCATGGGGCAAGACCTTTTGCAAAAGAATGTAGAGCGATCAAGTGTAACCAACGCATCGCCCGATTGCGAACGCGTGTCGGGGAATGACAAATCCGTCAGTCGGATCACGGGTTTTCACCAGGACGAAGAGGGCCACTGGGTGGTCGAGCTGTCATGCGGCCATACCCAGCATTTGCGCCACCAGCCTCCATGGCAGGCGCGGCCCTGGGTGCTGGACCCGGCCGAGCGCCAGCGCCGCATCGGCCAGGTATTTGCCTGCGGCTGGTGCGCCCAGGGGGTCGATAGCGATACCCTTGGCGGCTGACCCCTTGCACCGCTTATTTCGAGAAGCACGCATGCAGACATTTTTCATCGCGCCGACCGACTTCGGTGTCGGCCTGACCTCCATCAGCCTGGGCCTGGTGCGCACCTTGGAGCGCGGCGGGCTGAAGGTCGGCTTCTTCAAGCCGATCGCCCAGCATCACCCCGGCGATACCGGCCCCGAGCGCTCCAGCGAACTGGTGGCGCGCACCCATGGCATCCGCCCGCCGACGCCTCTGAGCCTGGCCCAGGTCGAGCGCATGCTCGGCGATGGCCAGCTGGACGAGCTGCTCGAGGAGATCATCCGCCTGTACCAACAGGCCTGTATCGGCAACGACGTGGTGGTGGTCGAAGGCATGGTGCCGACCCGCCACGCCAGCTATGCCGCGCGGGTCAATCTGCACCTGGCCAAGAGCCTGGACGCCGAGGTGATCCTGGTGTCGGCGCCGGAAAACGAAGTGCTCAGCGAGCTCTCGGGGCGTGTCGAGCTGCAGGCTCAGCTGTTCGGCGGCCCACGCGACCCGAAGGTGCTCGGGGTCGTGCTCAACAAGGTGCGCACCGACGAAAGCATGGCCGCCTTCGCCGCCCGCCTGCGCGAGCATTCGCCGCTGCTGCGCGGCGACGACTTCCGCCTGCTGGGGTGCATCCCCTACCAGCCCGAGCTCAACGCCCCGCGCACCCGCGACGTGGCCGAGCTGCTCGGCGCCCAGGTGCTCAATGCCGGGGACTACGAACAACGGCGCATGAACACCATCATCATCTGTGCCCGTACCGTGGCCAATACCGTGCCACTGCTCAAGCCCGGCACCCTGGTGGTGACCCCAGGCGATCGCGACGACATCATCCTCGCCGTGAGCCTGGCGGCCATCAATGGCGTACCGTTGGCCGGCCTGCTGCTGACCAGCGACAGCAAGCCGGACCCGCGCATCCTGGAACTGTGCCGAGGCGCCCTGCAGGCCGGGCTGCCAATTCTTTCGGTGGGTACCGGTTCGTATGACACCGCCAACCGCCTCAATTCGCTCAACCGGGAAATCCCGGTGGATGACCGAGAACGCGCCGAGTTCATCACCGACTTCGTCGCCAGCCACCTCGACGCGGCCTGGCTGCACCAGCGCTGCGGCACGCCGCGCGAGCTGCGCCTGTCGCCGGCGGTATTCCGCTACCAGCTGATCCAGCGCGCCCAGCAGGCGAACAAGCGCATTGTCCTGCCGGAGGGCGCCGAGCCACTGCTGGTGCAGGCAGCGGCCATCTGCCAGGCCCGCGGCATCGCCCGTTGCGTGCTGCTGGCCAAGCCCGAGGAGGTCGAGGCGGTAGCCCGCGCCCAGGGCATCACCCTGCCGCCTGACTTGGAAGTCCTCGATCCAGAGGTGATTCGCGGGCGTTACGTCGAGCCCATGGTGGAGCTGCGCCGCAGCCGCAACCTCAACGCGCCAATGGCCGAACAGCAGCTGGAAGACCCAGTGGTGGTCGGCACCATGATGCTGGCACTGGATGAAGTCGACGGTCTGGTCTCGGGCCTGGTGCATTCCACTGCCAACACCATTCGCCCGGCGTTGCAGTTGATCAAGACCGCACCGGGCAGCAGCCTGGTGTCCTCGGTGTTCTTCATGCTGTTCCCCGAGCAGGTGCTGGTATATGGCGACTGCGTGATGAACCCGCACCCCAGCGCCGCGGAGCTGGCCGAGATCGCGCGGCAGAGCGCCGAATCGGCCCAGGCCTTGGGTATCGCGCCACGGGTGGCGATGCTCAGCTATTCAAGCGACTCGGCGGCCAGCGACGAGGAAGTGGAGAAGGTGCGCGAAGCCACGCGCCTGGCGCAGCAGGCCGAACATGACCTGCTGATCGACGGCCCGTTGCAGTACGACGCGGCGGCCAACCCTGAGATCGCGCGCCAGCTGGCACCGGCAAGCCCAGTGGCGGGCCGCGCCACGGTGTTCGTATTCCCGGACCTCAACACTGGCAACACGACCCACAAGGCGGTGCAGCGCAGTGCCGATTGTGTAAGCCTGGGGCCGATGCTGCAGGGGTTGCGCAAGCCGGTGAACGACCTGCCGCGGGGCGCGCAGGTGGACGATATCGTGCACACCATCGCCCTGACTGCGATTCAAGCCAGTACCGTGCGCTGACATGCAAAAAGGGGCCACTACACGCCCCAATCGCGGGCAAGCCCGCTCCCACAGGGTCGCATACATCAACCTTGTGGGAGCGGGCTTGCCCGCGATTGGGCCGCATAGCGGCCCCTCGTTTCCTTGCTTTACGGGTACTGCTGCACGGTACCCTGCTGGTCATACTGCTGGCCAGGAATCGGCTTGAGGTTCACTTCCACGCGACGGTTCTGGGCACGGCCATTGGCGTCGGCGTTGCTGGCGATCGGCTGGTCCGGGCCCATGCCGCGTACGGAAACGCGCGACGGGTCGACACCCTGGGAGGTCAGGTAAGTGCTGACGGCCTGGGCACGGCGCTGGGACAGGTCCATGTTGTGCTGACGGCTACCGGTGCTGTCGGTGAAGCCCACCACCTCGATGGTGTTCTGGTTGAACTGCTTGAACGAGTTGGCCAGATTGTTCAGCGGCGAATAGAAGCTTGGGGAGATGTTCGCCGAATCGGTGGCGAAGGTGATGTTGCCCGGCATGATCAGCTTGATCTGGTCACCCTGGCGCTGCACCTCGACACCGGTGTTGGCCATCTTGGCACGCAGCTCGGCTTCCTGCTTGTCGGCGTAGTAGCCGTAGCCTGCAGCAGCAGCACCCACCGCGGCGGCGCCGATCAGCGCGCCCTTGCCACGGTTGTCGTGATCGATGGCGGCACCAGCGATGGCACCGGCCAGCGCGCCCAGGCCACCGTACTTGGCGGTCTTGCTCATCCCGGTGGAGCCTTGAGCCTGGCCCTGGCTGTCATAGGGGTTCTGGCCGGCACAGCCAGTCATCAGGGCAGCAGCGGTAGCGACGATAATCAGACGACGCATGGTGAACATGGACAAGCTCCTACAGATATTCGAGAGTGCAACAGGTCATGGATGGCCCTATGCCAGCCTTGGACCCGGGCGAAACGGAAAAATTCCCTGAAACCTCAGGCCCGCACGAAAGGATTTTCGCGCATCTCGTCGCCAAGGCGGGTATCCGGGCCATGGCCAGTTACCACCACTGCCTCTTCATCCAGGCAATACAGCCGCGACTTGATGGAGCGAACGATAGCTCGCTGATCGCCACCCCACAAATCGGTACGGCCGATGCCGCGGCGGAACAGGGTGTCGCCGGCGATCAACAGCTTGGCATCGGCGAACCAGAAGCTCATCGAGCCAGGCGTGTGCCCAGGGGTATGCAAGGCCACACCGCAACCGCAGGCCAGCGCCTCGTCATCGCCCAGCCAACGGTCCGGCGACGGCACCGGCGTATAGGGCACCCCGAACATCTGGCATTGCATCTCGAGGTTGTCCCACAAAGGCTGGTCGTCCTTGTGCAGGTGCAAGGTCGCGCCGGTCAGTTCCTTGAGCTTGCCCGAGGCGAGGAAGTGATCGAAATGGGCGTGGGTGTGGATGATGCTCACCAGCGTCAGACCATGGGCCTGAAGGCGCGCCAGGATTTTCTCTGGGTCACCGCCTGGGTCGACGACGATGGCCTTCTTGCTGATCGGGTCGCCGATCAGGGTGCAGTTGCATTGCAAGGGGCCTACGGGGAAGGTTTCGCGGATGAGGGTGGTGTCTGGAGGATTCATGGAGGCAGAGGTCTTGGAAGGTCTAGTGGTCGAAAAGTGTCTGGACACGTGCCAAGGCGTCTTCGATGACCACCCCGGGCGCCGACTCGATACGCTTGGCGTTCCTGGCTTCGAGGTCGACGGCACGTAGCTGGTTACACAGGATGACGCCTTGTGTTTGCGTGCCGGCGCCACTCAGCGTCACGGCAAAACCTGCATGCCGCGCGAAATCACCGCCTTGGGTGATAGGCACTATCACAGCCAGGCCGGAAGCATTGTACGCGGCAGGTGTCAGGACCAGCGCAGGTCGGGAATTGCCTTGCTGTTCCCGTCCCAGTGTCGGGTCAAGGCACACCCGAACGATATCACCTCTGGCGAACCTGCCCCGCCTCATACTTCACGACCTGCCGGGCGCATCGCGTTCCAGCCCTCCAGTTCCTTTGGCTCGGGGGCATCGAGATCGCATTGGGCGATAAGCTCCTCAAGCGTGTACTTGGGCTTGGCCCTCACTGGCTTGAGTACCATCGACTCACCTGCTGTATCGAGGCTCAATACGGAACCGACGCCCAGCTGCATCTGTTTGAGGACCGCTGCTGGCAACCGAATCGCTGCACTGTTGCCCCACTGCTGAATCTTGACTTCCATAAGTATCTCCAAAGGTAGATACATAGTAGAAACCCTCAGAATGAATGCAAGTGAAATGTAGAAACACCGTATCTACATTGTCATTCGGCAAGCCGTTGAAAAAGCCCTCAATGTACGAACCAGACATCTCCTACCGTACATCGAGAAAAACGGCGCAGGGTAAAGCCCACAGCAAGGCCTGCTCAGCCTGGGTCAAGGCAGATACAACCGGAACAACCCACCCCCTAGTGCCCCGCCGTTGGCAATCTCGATGCGCCCGTGCACACCGTTGCGTTCGTGCAGGGCCGCGATACGCGCGGCGAAATACAGGCCAAGGCCTGTGCTGCCGGTACGTGAATCGATGCCCTGGAGGTAGTCCTGCTGGCGTTCGAGCATGCGCTCTGGATAGCCCGGGCCGTCGTCGTTGACGCTGATGACCAGTTGCTCGCCCTGCTCTTCGATACTGATCAGCAAGGCATGTCCGGCGTGTCGGATGGCATTGGTGAGGACATTGGCCACCACCGAGGCGACCAGTTCGCGGTCGAAGAAACCCAGCGGGTTGTCGGTGTCGATGCGCCACGTGGCGAGGATATCGCGATGCCTGAGTACCTCCTGCTGCGCCGCGAGCTGGGCCTCGATGAAATCGTCCAGCTCATGATAGTCGGGGCAGATCGGCAACTGGTTGATGCCCAGCTTGTACAGGCCCAGCAGTTGCACCAGCATGCCGTTCAAATGACGAAACTCGTGCTCTATCACGCCTTGTTCGCTGCCGCCGTGCAGCACCTCAGGCAGACGCGCCAACCACTGGTCGTGGGCCTGGATCAAGGCCGACAGCGAATTCTTCATGTCGTGCACGGTGGAGGCGATCACCGTGGAGAAGTCCAGCCCCTTTTCGTCTCGATTCATGCGCCGAAGATCCGGATGTGCAGTTTGCGGTAGCGATCGTAGCGGCTGTCGCTGGCCGGAATGCCGGCAACGCTTTGCAGGCAGTTGCGGCATTCCTGCATGATCGCCGGCGTGGGGCTCTCGCCACCTACACGCAGCAGCGCCTGGGCGGTGTTGAGGGCGATGCTGATGTTCTTCGGCTGCAACGACAGGGCCCGACGGAACATGTCCAGGGCCTCGCTGAGCTGGCCGGCCTGGTAGCTGCGTACACCCTGGCGGTTGAGGTCGACCGCCTCGGTGACCGCCCCGAGCACTGTCGGATCGTCCGTGATCTGGGCAACGCTCTGCATGACCTTCGGATCGTCGCCATAGGTTTCCACACAGCCCTTCAGGATGCTGGTACCCGCGGCTTGCTGGCCGAGCGCCTGCAACTGCCTGGCCACACTCAAGGCGGCCTCGACCGAGAAGAACTGGTCCATTTTCTCCAGCCGCTGCAGGGCCTGCTCGGTGAGCTTGCCGGCGGTTTCGGGGTCGCCGGCCTGCTGCAGGCTGGCGGCTTTCATCAGACGGGCGCGTACTTGCAGGCCCTGGTCCTCGACGTGCTCCTTGGCGACATCGCTGAGCACGCTGTTGATTTCGACGCGGGTACGCGCGTCCAGGCCATTGCCGACGTTCTTGCTCATCAGCGCCTGGACCAGGCCCAGGTTACTCTCCGGGTCCTTGTAGCGCGAACTCTGCCCTTGGTTGACCGCATGGCGATAGGCCTTGGAGGCGCTTTCGAAATCTTCGTTGTCCAGGGCCAGCTTGCCCAATGCCGCCTGCCGGCGCACGGCCAGGGGCGACAGGCGCACCGCCTCCTCGAGCATGTGCTGGGCGCGCTTGGTCTCGCCCTGGGCCACCAACACCTCGGCCAGGCCGTCGTACAGGCTGGGCATGATCGGGAAGGCCTTGAGCGCTTGCTCGAAGACACCCTGGGCTTCGCCGTGCTGGCCGCGCTTGTGCAACAGGTTGCCCAGGGCGGCATAGACCCAAGGTTGCGGGCGGCTGGCCAGGATGGTCTTGAGGAACTTCTCCAGCTCCTCGACGCGGTTGAGGTCGCGCAGGGCATCGGCCCGATAGCGCAGGCACAGCGGTGCGAAGCGTGGGTCCTGCTTGCACAGCTCGGCGCAGGCCGCCAGCACCTCGGCCGGGCGACCGCGATCCAGGGCCTGGAGGATGGGCTTGAGCAACGTCTTGCGCTGCGCCAGCTTTTCCAGGCGCTGGGCCAGGCCCACACGGTTGAACGGCTTGGTCAGGTAGGCGTCCGGCTCATGCTCGAGGGCACTGAGCACGATCGCCTGACTGCTCTCGGCGGTGACCATGATGAACACGCATTCATGGCTGATCAGCTTGTCCAGCAACAGGTCTTCGAGCACCTGCTGGCCATTTTTCTTGCCGTCGCCGAGGTGAAAATCCTGGAGCACGAAGTCGTAGCGCTTCTGCGCGCACATGCGCAGGGCCTGTTCACCGCTGTCGGCGGTGTCCACATCGCGTGCGCCCAGCTCCCGGAGCATGGAGCGGGTCGAGGTACGAAAGTCGGTGAAGTCATCGACGATCAGAAAGCTTTTTTGCCCGTACTGCAGCATCAATACGACCTGTATTGGCAAGGGGTTGGAGAGTGGCACGCGACGATGCCGACATCGGGCCTGGCGGTGCCGACGCATGCCGCCCGCGATGGCGTCGGCACGGCTATCCAGTAACCCGAACAGCTTATCGGCAGCAACCGAGGAAAAATGAGGGCGCGATGACGCCGGCAGCGAGAGTGGTCAGGCAAGCAACCCGAGCGACTTGGCCTTGGCCACCGCCTGGGTGCGCCGCTCCACGCCGAGCTTGCTGTTGATGTGGCTGGCGTGAGTCTTGACGGTATGTAGGGAGATGAACAGCCGCTCGCTGATCTGCTGGTTCGAGCAGCCCTGGGCGATCAGTTCGAGCACCGCCAGTTCGCGACCGCTGAGCGCTTCGGTACTTTCGTTGGCCGCCACCGGGCGCGGCAGGCTCGCCAGCAGGTCGACCTGGACGAGGCAGGCCGGGCGCGCCGCCAGTTGCTCGCGCAGCCATACCGGGTGCGCCTCGAGCAACCGTTGGAAGGGCTGCAGCACCCCACCCCGCGCCGCCTCCAGCGCCTTGGGCAGCAGCGCTGCGGCCTGCGCCTCCTGGCCTTGGGCAAGCAACTGTGCCATCCAATGGCACAGCGCGCAGACCACCAGCATCAAGCCGCCGCTGCCCTCGCCACGGCTCACCAGCGCCTGCAGACGCTCGCTGGCCTCCTGCGCACGGCCCAGCACGCCGTCGAGCAGCGCCTGCTGCAATTCGATATGCAATGGCAACAGCGGGTGGAACTCCGGCGCCGCTGCCGGTTGTTCGCCGCCGTAGGTCTGGCCCAAGCGCAGAAGCCAGGATTCGGCGAGGTCCGTGCGCCGCTGGGCCAGCCACAGCTCGCACTTCACCAGGGTGATCATGGCCAGGTAGAAAATCGGCGGCACATCCCAGATATGCATCAGCCGCTCGGCCTCGGCCAGTTCGGCGAAAGCCTCGGCAAAACGCCCTTCGCGACCGTCGAGCGAGGCGATCACGCAGTGGCCGATCAGCACGCTGATGTCGCGACAGGCCCGTGCCTCGCTGAGCCCGGCGCGCAATCGGGCTCGACCCTGGGCAGGTTGCAGGCGGGTGACCAGCAGGTAGCCCTCATACAAGGTCAGCCTGGCCCGCACGGCATACAGGCGCTGGCCCGACAACCCCTGCAGGCGCTGCAGCCCCTGGCGGACTTCGTCCAAGGCACGCAGCACCTCGCCCCGGGCATGCAGGACCCGTGCGCGGTCATAGTGGGCCAAGGCCTCGAACAACGGGTTGCCGACCCGCTGCGCCAGCTCCAGGGCCTCACGGTTCCAGCCACGTGCGCGCCAGAAGTCACCGTCGGCGATCGCCAGGTTGGACAAGGTCGACAGGCACACCAGGCGCTGGCCGTAACGCTTGTACGGCAGGCTCTGCAGCGCTTCGCCGCAGTAGTCCAGGGTCCGCTGGCGATCCCCCCGACCCCGGGCGATCACACCGCTCAGCGCCAGCCACTGGGCCAGCATGGATTTTTGCGCAGTGGCCGAGGGAGCCGGCAGGAAGCGGCTGAGGTGAGCGGCCAGCTCCTCGGCCGCGTCCAGCTGGCAGGCCAGGCCCAGGGCCCAGCTGTACAGCACGATCAGCCGCGGCGTGCTGATCAGCAGGCTGTCGGGCAAGTCCATCTTCCAGCGCAGCAACATGCCGACATTCTGCTCGGCCAGCAGTTGTTCCTCGGAAAGGCTTTGCACCAGGTCGGCGGCCACGTCCAGGTGGCCGGCGCGCAGAGCCTGTTCGACCGCCTCGTCCAGCAGCCCGTGGGCCTGGAACCAGCGGCAGGCCCGTAGGTGCAGGGCAGCCAGCGGCTCGCTGGCCTGGCGGCTGCGCAACAGGTCGGAGAACAGATGATGGTACCGGAACCAGTGGCCATGTTCGTCCAGCGGCACCAGGAATACCTGGTGGGCCTGCAGGTAATGCAGGATGCCCATGCTGTCGTCGCGCTCGCGCAGCGCGTCGCACAACTCGGCGCAGAAACGCTCCTGGCAGGCGGTGTCGTAGAGGAAGGCCTGTACGTGCGCCGGCAGGATCTCGATGACCTCTTCGAGCAGGTAGTCGCGAATCAACCCTTCGCCACCGTGCAAGGCCTGTGGCAAGGCGTTGTCCTCGCCCGACTCGCTGGCCGCCAGTTGCCAGAAGCGCAGCCCGGCGACCCAACCGTCGCTGCGCTGGATCAGGTTGTCCAGGGCCTGGCCGCGCAAGCCAGTAGGTTGGCGGCCGATCACCGCCAGGGCTTCGTCGGGCGTCAGGCGCAGGTCCTGCTCGTTGAGCTCGACCAATTGGCGCGACAGGCGCAGCCGCGCCAGGTGCCAGTCAGGTCGTTGACGGCTGGTGACCAGCAGCATCAGCCCATTGGGCAGGTGGTTGAGGAAGAACTGCAGGCAGCGGTCAAGCACTGCGCCCTGGGCCAGGTGGTAGTCATCCAACACCAGCAACACGGGCGACTCAGGCCGCAGGTAGAGGGCCAGCTCATCGAGCAGACCGTCGAGCCACTCTTCGAAGGCGAACGGCTGGTGGCGCTGGCGCATCTTCAGCAGGCCCATGGCCTGGCCGCCGAGTGCCGGACAGAATTGCTGGAGCCCTTCGAGCAAACGTTCGAGGAAGCGCCCCGGGTCGGCGTCCCGCTGGCTCAGCCCGAGCCATAGGCTGCGCCAATGGGCCGGCAGGGCCTGGCAGAACTCGATGGCCAGGGAGCTCTTGCCGAAACCTGCCGGGGCATTGACCAGCAGCAGGCGCCCACTCAAGCCCGCGTGCAACCGCTGGCACAGGCGCGCCCTGGGGACGTGCCCATCCGGCAGCGGTGGCCGGAAGAAACGCCCGTCCAGCAGGCCCAGGGCCTGGCTGGCGAATCCATGCGTACGGGACAGGTCTGTCATGGCCGGCTCGTTCTGGGGTGGAGGACTATGGCAGTACGGATTGTTGCGAGACTAGCGGGTAACGCGGCGTATTTGAAGATGATGGGCGCGTCGGGCGAGGAAAAGACTACAACAAAAAGAAACAAGACCGATGGCGGAAATGGGCGGGTATTGGATGCGTGAATGGGCGTTAGGGTAGGTCTTGAGATGGGTGCTGCCGGTGCGATCGAGCGCCGCCCGCGCGGCGCATCGCGAGCTGCGCTCGCTCCTACGTTTGTTTACGGCCAGTAACGCCTGTGACAGGCGCGCGCGACCGCCTGGTTCGTACGACACGATATTGCGCCATACACCAAGGCGTCCGCGCGAAAATCCCCCAGGACTAATTGGCCCGAAACAAACGTAGGAGCGAGCGCAGCTCGCGATGCGCCGCGCGGGCGGCGCTGGATCTTACAGGCACCAAAGCGGCTACGGCGAACCGCGTGCATCACCAAAGGGCTGCGAAGCAGCCCCGTGGCTTCACACCCTGACGAACCTCAACGCACGCCATCCTGGCGCAGCGCCGCAGGCTGGAACTCGCTGCGGCTGGCACTGAAGCCGAAATCGTAGGCGCGCTTTTCCTCGTTCTTCATGCCCAGCGCCAGGTAGCGGCCCGATTGCAGGTCGTAGATGGCCTCCAGCGTGTACCACGGCACCTGGACGTTGTAATAGTCCTGGGCATGGGCCTCAGATACCCGCCACAGCTGGCCACGGCCGTCGTACTGGTCGATCACCGCGGCCTGCCAGGTGTCCTCGTCGATGTAGAAGTCACGCTTGGCATAGATGTGCCGCTGGCCCGGCTTCAAGGTCGCGACCACATGCCAGACGCGGCGAAGTTCATAGCGGGCCAGGTCCTGGTTGATGTGCCCAGGCTTGAGGATGTCCGCATACTTGAGCGTCGGCGAGTCGAGCTTGTAGGCGTTGGAGGCGATGTACATCTCCTTCTTGCCTTCGAGCTTCCAGTCGTAGCGGTCCGGCGCCCCGTTGTACATGTCCAGGTTGTCGGAAGTGCGCAGGCCGTCGGCCGCGGTCCCCGGGCCGTCGTAGGAAACCTGCGGGGCCTGGCGCACACGTCGCTGGCCGGCGTTGTAGATCCACGCCTTGCGCGGCTCCTTGACCTGGTCGAGGGTCTCGTGAACCAGCAGCACGGTGCCCGCCAGGCGCGCCGGGGCGGTGACCTTCTGCTTGAAGTAGAACAGGATGTTGCCCGGGTTGTTCGGGTCGTAGTCCTTCATCCGGTCACGGAAGACGAACTGGTCCTGGAAGTACACCAGGCTGTACGAGCCGTTCTGCTGTGGCGTGGCCTGGGTGACCAGGCGTGTGACGCTGCCGCCTCGGTAGCGGGTGATGTGGTTCCAGATCACCTCCAGGCCCGTCTTGGGAATCGGGAACGGCACCGCGGTGCGGAAGTCCTTCAGGCCGTTGCCGCCTTCGACCAGGGTGGTCTTGGTGGCGTTCTCCTTGATGGCGGCGAACACTTCATCGGGCACGGTGGCGCCGCGATGGGTCTTGTACACCGGGATCTTGTAGGTGTCCGGGTAGCGCTTGAACATCGCCAGCTGGCCGGGGGACAGCTTGCTCTTGTACTGGTCGACATTCTGCGCGGTGATGGTGTACAGCGGCTGCTCGCCCGCATACGGATCGGAGAGGAACCCCTTGGCATCGGCACTGCCCGCGGTCTTGGACAGCGGCTGCCAGGGGCCGATGGTGCCGTCGGCGTTGCCGGCCTTCTCCGCGCCCATCGGGGTCAGGGTCGTGCCCAGCTTGGCCGCCTCGTCGGCGGATACCGCAGCCATGACGCTGGTCGCCAGCAGGGACAGGCCCAGCACACCGGCTTGCAGCAGACTTCTGGTCTTGTTCATTGTCGTCGTCCTGGATCAGTGTTCTTAGAAGTTCACGCCAAAGCTGAGGGCGATGAAGTCACGGTCGTCCACGGTGGTGTACTTGCCGTCGAAGAAGTTGGTGTACGACAGGCTCGCCGTATAGGTGTTCTGGTACTCGGCATCCAGGCCCAGGCTGATCGCCTTGCGACCTTCCTCGAAGTTGGCGCCTGGGCCGGGCGAGTAGCCCGAGACGTCATGGGACCAGGCCACGTTGGGCTTGAGGTTGACCCCGGCGAAGACGTCGTTGTAGTCCCAGATGGCACGGGCGCGATAACCCCAGGAGGTGGTGGTGGCGTAGCCGTCGTTCTCGCACTTGCGGCTGAGGTTGGCGGTCGAGGTGTCCAGGCCCGAGTTGCCCAGGGTGCCGCCGTTGAGCAGCTCACAGGTATTGAACGGGCCCGTGGCCGGCAGCGGGCCGGGCCCATAGACCGGGTCGCGACCGTAGCGGGCCTTGGTCGAGCTTTCCAGGCCGCCGATATGGGTGACGCCGATTTCACCCACCACGGTGAGGCGGCTGGCGCCCATCACCTGGTCGAAGAAGTGCGTGAAGGTGGTCTGGAACTGGGTGATTTCCTTGCGCCGGTAGCCATGCAGGTCCTGGCCCGGGGTGCCGGTGAGCACCGAGGCGTTGCTGTACGGTGGCACCCCGATCGGGCCCACGCCGGCGAACAGGATATCGGTGGTGTTCAGCTGCACCGGAGCGTTGGGCCGGTAGCTCAGTTCGCCACTCCAGGCCGTACCGGTCGGCAGCGTGGTCGAGAAGCTCAGGCCGTACAGGCGGATGTCTTCGGGGTATTCGATGAAGTATTCCGAGTTGCCGGCGACGATCAGCGGCGCAAGGCCGGCAAATGGGCCGTTCAGCAAGGCGCGCGCGCGGTCGTAGGTCGCCTGGGATGCACCGCTGGCACTGAAGATCGGCGCGCGGCTGTGGTAGTTCATGAAGTAGGCGCCGAACTCGGTATCCAGCGGTTCGAACATGTAGCGGAACGCGACACCGAACTGGCCGCTGTCACGGGCGTCGCGGTCAGCGCCACGGCGCACCAGCACGCCTTCTTCGTTGATGTCCACGCCCTGGCTGTTGAGGAACGGCACCGCGGTGGGGATCGCCCGGCTGCTGGCCAGTACGCGCAGGTTGTCGGTGCAGCCGTCGGCCACGATGTCCGGCTGGGAGAAGAAGGTGCCGCAGTTGTCGACGACGGTCTGGTCCCACTCGATCTGATAGAAGGCTTCGGCCGACAGGTTGTCGGTCAGGCTCTGGGACACATAGAACATGTTGACCGGAATCAGGCCTTCCTTGATTTCCGCGCCTGGGCGGCGAAACGCCGCCACGTCGATCGGGTTGACCGCGTTGATGCCGCCGCCGATGAAGGTGCTTTCACCCCAGCTGATCACCTGCTTGCCCAGCCGCACCGAGCCTGGTTGATCGCCGATGGCGTAGTTGTGGTAGACGAACGCGTCGAGCAGCTCGGCGCCGGACGACTTGGCGCCTTCCTTGCGGTTGGAGTCGCTGATGTCCTTGAACTCGCGGTGTTCGTCCTTGAGTTCGAAGTCGTACCAGTACTTGCCCCGTACGAACACACCGGTGTCGCCGTACTTGAGCTCCAGGTCATGGATACCCTTGAAGATCTTCGAGAAGGTCTCGCCCTTCTTGAAGTTCAGGTGGCCATCGTCGGAGGTCTGGGACAGGCCCTTGCCGCCGTTGTTGGCACCGATCAGGTTCTTGTTCGGGTTGGCCGTGGACCAGCTGGCACCGATGGAGAGCGACGAATCGAACTGGCCTTCGATTTCACCGATGTTGAAACTGACACCAAACGCGGGACTTGCGAGCGTGGAAGCGAGGCTGACGGCCAGGGGCAGCTTGGCCCGGCGCCAGAACAGGTTTGCAGATGTCATCGACGCTACTCCATGTACTTTATTGTTATGGCAGTGGGTCCTTCCAGAAACGGCCCGGGCGACCGGTGTGCAGGCTTTCGCCCACGGCGCTGCGACTTGCACGCAGCACCTTCCCCATTCCTGAAAATCCCCTGGCCCCGACTATAGCCAGCAGGCACAGGTGCTTGATCCCTCTAAAGTGTGATTTGAATGCACCTGTTGCGGCAGCGACCTGCAAGCCACGGCAAGCATGGCGCAATTCCTGCGTTTTACAAGCCGCCAGCCGCTCTGCAATGCGGGTCACATGGCAACGCACGCGGCCGGCACGCCTGTCAGAGAGTCGACAGGAAGGTGCTGTTGCTGGCCTGCCACTGGAGGATGTCCTGGCGGATGCGCTTCTTGTCGAGCTTGCCGACGCTGGTCTTGGGAACTTCGGTAACAACGGCGATCTGGCTGGGGATCGCCCACTTGTTGATATGGCCCTGCTCGACGAACGGCTTGAGGTGCTCCTTGAGCGCCTTGGCATCGATCGCCTGGCCTTCACGCAGTACCAGCAAGGCGAAAGGCCGCTCGCCCCATTGCGGGTCGGCGATGCCCACCACCGCCACCTCGCGGACCGCCGGGTGCCGGCTGATCAGGTCTTCCAAGTCCAGCGAAGAAACCCATTCGCCGCCGGTCTTGATCACATCCTTGATGCGGTCACGGATATCGATGTAGCCCATGCCATCGAGGGTGGCGACATCGCCGGTGTGCAGCCAGCCCCCGGCCCAGAGCGCCTCGCTCTTCTGCGCTTCCTTGAAATAGCCCATGGTCAGCCACGGGGCACGCAACACCAGCTCCCCCTGGGTTTCCCCGTCGGCGGGCAGGAAGTTGCCCTCGCCGTCGACGATGGCTGCCTCCACCAGCGGGACCGGCACGCCGGCCTTGATCCGGTACGAGATACGCTCATCCTCGCTGCCGGCTTGCAGTTCATCGTTCAGGTGCGCGCAGGAGATCAGCGGGCAGGTTTCGGACATGCCGTATGCCGCAGTGAGCTGGATACCGCGGGCCAGGGCCGCCTCGTACAGCGCACGGTTCAGGGCGCTGCCGCCGATGATGATCTTCCAGCCGCCGAAGTGTTCGCCCTGGCCGGCTGGGCAGTTGAGCAGCATCTGCAGGATGGTCGGCACACAGTGGGAGAAGGTGACCTTTTCCTCGCGCCACAGCTTGAGCAGCATGTCCGGCTCGTAGCGCCCCGGGTAGACCTGCTTGAGGCCGAGCATGGTGGCGGCGTAGGGAATGCCCCAGGCATGCACGTGGAACATCGGCGTGATGGGCATGTACACGTCATTGCTGCCCAGCAGGCGCACGCTGTCGATGCTGCCGGTCACCGAGGCTTCGGCCAGGGTGTGCAGCACCAGTTGGCGGTGAGTGAAGTACACGCCCTTGGGGTTGCCTGTGGTGCCGGTGGTGTAGAAGGTGGTGGCCACCGAATGCTCGTCGAAATCGGGGAAGTCGTAGTGCGGGCTGGCAGCGGCCAGCAGCTGCTCGTACTCGCCGACCAAGTTGGGCAGGTCGGCGTGCTTGTCGGGGCCATCGGTCAGCAGCAGGGTCTTGTCCACGGTGGCCAGCTGGCCGGCAATGGCCTGGTAGAGCCCGACGAAGTCGCTGTTGACCAGCACGAAGCGGTCCTCGGCGTGGTTCATGGTGTAGAGGATCTGCTCCGGTGACAGGCGCACGTTGATGGTATGCACCACCGCGCCGATCATCGGGATGGCGAACATGCATTCGAGGTAGCGATGGCTGTCCCAGTCCATCACCGCCACGGTGTCACCGGCCTTGACCCCGGCCTCGGTCAACACGTTGGCCAGGCGCGCGATGCGCTCGACCAGCTGGGGGTAGGTCAGGCGCAACTGGTCGCGATAGACGATCTCGCGGGTCTTTTCGTAGCGCCCGCCCGACATCAGCAGGCGCTTGATCAGCAAGGGGAAGGTATAAGCGCCCTCGGCGGGCTGGATGATACGCGTCTGCAACATGGGTATCCCTTTTCTGCAATGCGGGCCGGAGAAGTCTGGCCGTTACTGTAGAACGGTGACGCATCGGTCAAATCAGCCGAAGGAATGATTTGCCGGGCGCAAGGTATGAGTGGCCGGGTGCCGTGCGCTTGACACATCGCCCGGCCGCCGTCAGGTTGATGAACCCTGTGGGAGATAGCCCAAGGGGCATGCGAAACCAGAACCTACCAGCCCCGGAGCCTGCCATGCCCAGCCCGCGCCGCGCCGTATTCCTTGACCACCAGTCCCTGGACCTCGGCGATCTCGACCTCTCGCCCCTGCATGCGCAGTTCGACGAGCTTCAACTGTATCCCTCGACCCGCCCGGACCAGGTCGCCGAACGCCTGCAGGGCGCCACCGCGGTGATCAGCAACAAGGTGATGATCGATGCCGCAGCGATGGAAGCCAACCCGCAGCTGCAATTGATCCTGGTCGCCGCCACCGGCACCAACAACGTCGACCTGGCCACCGCGCGCCTGCGTGGCGTCACGGTGTGCAATTGCCAAGGCTATGGCACGCCGTCGGTGGCCCAGCACACCCTGGCCCTGCTGCTGGCACTGGCCACACGCCTGTGCGACTACCGCCAGGCCGTCACCGACGGGCGCTGGGCCGCGGCCAGCCAGTTCTGTTTGCTGGACTTTCCCATCGTCGAGCTACAAGGCAAGACCCTCGGCCTGCTCGGCCATGGCGAACTGGGCGGCGCGGTGGCACGCCTGGCCGAGGCCTTCGGCATGCGTGTGCTCAGCGGGCAAATTCCCGGCCGCCCAGCCCGCGCCGAACGCGTGCCGCTGGACACGCTGCTGCCCCAGGTCGATGCGCTGACCCTGCACTGCCCGCTCAACGATCACACCCGCCACATGATCGGCGCCCGCGAATTGGCGCTGCTCAAGCCCGGCGCCCTGGTGGTCAACACCGCCCGCGGCGGGCTGATCGACGAGCAGGCCCTGGCCGATGCCCTGCGCAGCGGCCACCTGGGCGGCGCTGCCACCGACGTGCTGAGCGTCGAGCCGCCGGTCAACGGCAACCCACTGCTGCAGGCGGATGTACCGCGCCTGATCGTCACGCCCCACAGTGCCTGGGGCGCGGTGGAATCGCGCCAGCGCATCGTCGGCCAGTTGAGCGAGAACGCCGAGGCATTCTTCGCCGGCCAACCACGGCGTGTGATCGGCTGAAGCCAGGGCCTCTGGTACACTGCGCCACTTTTTCAGGAGACGCCGTCCATGGACCCGCGCAGTGAAGTGTTGCTTCGCCAGGCCGAACTGTTCCAAGGCCCGTTGCTGCTTGCCGGGCTCCCCGCCGATGACCTGCTCGGCCAATTGCCGGGCGCCCACGGTTGGTCCTGGCATGCCGGCGACCAAGCGCTGCTCGACAGCCGTTTCGCCGGCCGCAGCCATTATGGCGTCGAGGTGCCGGACGTCGCGTTCGAGGCCGCCGTGCTGTTCCTGCCCAAGTCCCGCGAGCTGGCCGCCTATCTGCTCAATGCCCTGGCCTCGCGCCTGGCCGGCCGCGAGCTGTACCTGGTAGGCGAGAAGCGCGGCGGCATTGAAGGTGCGGCCAAGCAGCTGCAGGCTTTCGGCAAGCCGCGCAAGCTCGACAGCGCCCGGCATTGCCAGCTGTGGCAGGTGACCGTGGACAACGCGCCGCAGGCCAAACCGCTGGAAAGCCTGGCCGAGCGCTTCGAGTTGCCGCTCGCCGACGGCCCGCTGCAGGTAGTCAGCCTGCCCGGCGTGTTCAGCCATGGCCGGTTGGACCGCGGCACCGCCCTGCTGCTGCAGCACCTGGACAACCTGCCGGTCGGCCACGTGCTGGACTTCGGCTGCGGCGCCGGGGTGCTGGGCGCAACGGTCAAACGCCGTTACCCACAGAGCCAGGTCACCCTGCTCGACGTGGACGCTTTCGCAGTGGCCAGCAGTCGCCTGACCTTGGCGGCCAATGGCCTGGACGCTGAGGTGATCAGCGGCGATGGCATCGATGCCGCGCCTGCCGGGCTGGCCCTGATCCTGAGCAACCCGCCGTTCCATACCGGGGTACACACCAATTACCAGGCATCAGAAAACTTGCTGAAAAAATCAGGCGAGCACCTGCAAAAAGGCGGTGAAATGCGCCTTGTCGCCAACAGCTTCCTGCGCTACCAGCCACTGATCGAAGGGGCCCTGGGCAACTGCCGGACCTGCGCCGAGGCAGAGGGTTTTCGTATCTACCAGGCAACACGCGGTTAAAAACAGGGCTTGCCGAAAGCCGCTCGGCTAGGCAGAATCCGCACCGTCCTAGGGGAGTAGTCTCCCGCGAGCGCCCTGCTCGCCCGGCACGCGTCAACACACTTGGCCCACAGGCCATGGCGCGTGCGACCCAAGCTCCATAGAGAGCGATCCGCACTGTCGGATCACGGGTTTGACAAGACCTATGACACGCACACCTTACCCGGGGCGGGGAGGTCGTACGTGTCATAGCCGTGTCGGCCCGCCCCCGTAGGAATCCTGATGCTGGAATCGTTGCTCGTCCCCACCGCCATCGTTGCCCTCGCCGAGATCGGCGACAAGACGCAATTGCTCGCACTCATCCTCGCCGCCCGTTTCCGCAAGCCTTGGCCAATCATCGCCGGCATCATCGCCGCCACCCTGGCCAACCATGCCGCCGCCGGTGCCGTAGGCGCCTGGGTCAGCAGTTTCTTCAGCGACACGGTGCTGCACTGGATCCTTGCCGCAAGCTTCGCCGCCACGGCCCTGTGGACCCTGGTCCCGGACAAGATGGACGACGACGAGAACAGCGCCGCACGCCGCTTCGGCCCGTTCGTCACGACCTTGATCGCGTTTTTCCTGGCCGAGATCGGCGACAAGACCCAAGTGGCCACGGTCATGCTGGCAGCCCAGTACCCTCACCTGATCATGGTCATCATCGGCACCACCCTGGGCATGCTGATCGCCAACGTGCCGGTGGTATTGGCAGGTAATTTCGCGGCGGAGAAACTGCCACTGACCCTGATTCGTCGCCTGGCAGCGACGGCGTTCTTCGTACTGGCCATCGTCGCGGTGTATTCGGCGATGAAGGCCAGCGGTTGGGTGGGTTGAAGCCATACGGGGGCTGCTGGCAGCCCCATCGCGGGGCAAGCCCGCTCCTACAGAATCCTGCGCAACCCTGTGGGAGCGGGCTTGTCCCGCGATAGGCCCCTTTGTTTACTTCCGGGCCGCCTCATACAGCGGCATCACCTTCGGAATGGCCGCCTGCAGCGAGGCGATCCGAGTGCTCGATGCCGGGTGAGTGCTCATGAACTCCGGCGGGGCACCGTTCGAAGCCTGGTTCATCTTGTTCCACAAGGTGATCGCGGCATTCGGGTCGTAGCCGGCGCGAGCCGCCAGCTCGAGGCCGATCAGGTCAGCCTCGTTCTCGTTGGAACGGCTGTTGGGTAGGGTCATGGCGTAGTTCACCACGGTATCGGCCAGGGCCATGCCACCCTGACCCAGGCCGAACAGGGCACCGGCGCCCTGGCGGGCCATTTCCACACCATAGGCCTTGGACATCGCCTCGCGGCCATGCTCACGCAGGGCGTGGGCGATTTCGTGGCCCAGCACTGCAGCGATCTCGGCGTCGGTGAGCTTGAGCTGGTCCATCAGGCCGGTATAGAAGATGATTTTGCCGCCGGGGCCGCAGTTGGCGTTGAGCTCGTCGCTCTTGATCAGGTTGACCTCCCAGTTCCATTGCGCGGCATCGGGCCGGAACTTCGGCGCCTGGGCGATCAGCCGGTCGGCGATGGCCTGGATGCGCTTGGCCTTGGCGCTGGTCTTGTCCAGTTCGCCCTTGGTCGACGCCTCGCTGAGGGTCTGCTGGTAGGACTGGGCATACATCTGGTTGACCTGGTCGGTCGAGAGCATGCTGAACATGTACTGCTGACGGTCGACGCCCACGGCGCCACCGCTGGTGGTATTCACCGCCTGGCAACCGGCCAGCAGGATACTGGTGCCCAGCAGGCTGGCAACGAATGATCTACGCATGGAAACACTCCCTTTCTACATGCCGCGTATCCTAGGCCGAGTCGCCTGGCGTCGCCAGAGCCGCAGGGAAGATTTATCCGCGCCCCCTCATGCTTTGGTATTACCCCGCCGATAACCCGGGATAACGACCCTCCTGAGTGCGCGGTGCCCCATGAAGTTCAAGTCGATCCAGTTTTCCGTGGCAGCCCTAGCCGGCGCCATCGTGTTGAGCATTGTCGCGGCCCTGGTGCTGTACGCCGTGTATGCCGGCGAACGCACCCAGGCGCTGGTGCAGGAGCGCACCCGCCAGCAGTTCGAGAACGTGATCGAGCAGCGCCTGGCCGCCCTCGCCCGCACCCAGGTCAGCGAGATCCAGCGCGGCCTCGAAGCGCCCCTTCTGATCGCCCGAAGCCTGGCCACCAGCAACGCAATGATCGGCATGCAAGGCGCAGACGGCCAGCCGCTGATGCGCATCGACCGCGAGCACTTGGCCAACCAGCTCAAGCGCACCGTGGAGGTCAACCCGACGGTGCTCGGCGCCTACCTGGGCTGGGAGCCCAACGCGCTGGACCACGACGATGCGCGCTATGTCGGCAGCGACCTGGTGGGCGTCGACGGCGCCACCGGCCGCTTCCTGCCCTGGTGGTTCCGCAATGGTGACGGCAGCCTCGGCCAGGACAAGCTGATCGATGTCGACGACCACACGGTGCTGGCCACCGGCGTGCGTGCCAGTGAGTACTACCTGTGCCCGAAGGAGTCGAAAAAGGCGTGCGTGATCGATCCGGCGCCGTACAAGGTCGGCGACAAGACCGTCATGCTCGCCTCCTTCGTCGAACCGATCCTGGTCAACGGCCAGTTCCAGGGCATCGCCGGTGCCGATCTGTCGGTTGACTTCATCCAGGACCTGCTCAATGCCGCCGACCAGCAGCTGTACGGCGGCGCCGGAGAACTGGCCCTGGTATCGAGCAATGGCCGCCTGGTGGCCTACACCCGCGACGCGTCCAAGTTCGGCGAAAAGGCCGATGACGTACTGGACGCCGAACAGGCCGGTACGCTGAAGAACCTGAGCGGCGACGACCTGCACTACGAAATCGACGAGGCCAAGGACCGCATCGAGCTGTACCTGCCGTTCCGGGTCGCCAACACGGCTGCACGCTGGTCCCTGCTGCTGGAGCTGCCGCTGAGCACCGTCATGGCGGACGTGCACAAACTGCAGCAGGACCTGGCCGAGCAACGCCGTACCGATATCACCGGCATGACCCTGGTAGGCCTGGGCATCGCCGCCGTCGGCCTGCTGGTGATCGGGTTGCTGGCCCACGGCATCGCCCGCCCGCTGCGCCAGATGGTCGCCATGCTCGATGACATCGCCCAGGGCGAAGGCGACCTGACCCGTCGCCTGCACAGCGACCGCGCCGACGAACTGGGCGCCATCGCCAAAGGCTTCAACACCTTCCTGGCCAAGCTGCAGGCGATGATCAGCCAGGTGGTCGGCTCGGTGCAGAAAGTCAGCGATTCGTCGGAGCACACCGCCGACATCGCCATCCGCACCAACCAGGGCGTGCACAAGCAAATGGCCGAGATCGACCAAGTGGCCACCGCTGTGCAGGAAATGACCGCCACTGCACAAGACGTGGCACGCAACGCCACCCATGCCGCCCAGGCCGCGAACAACGCCGATCAGGCTGCCAACCAAGGCCTGCTGATCGTGCGCGACACGTCCCACTCGATCAGCGCGCTGGCCACCGAAATCGGCCGCGCGGTCACCGTGGTGCAGACCCTGGCCCGCGACAGCGAGAACATCAATGCGATCCTGGTGGCGATCCGCGCCATTGCCGAGCAGACCAACCTGCTGGCGCTCAACGCCGCCATCGAAGCCGCCCGAGCCGGCGAGCAGGGTCGAGGTTTCGCGGTGGTCGCCGACGAGGTGCGCAACCTGGCGCAGAAGACCCAGCAGGCCACCGAGGAAATCCAGCAGATGATCCAGCAGCTGCAACAGGGAACCCGCGAAGTGGTCCGGGTGATGGAAGACAGCCAGGACAAGACCGACGACAGCGTGCAGCAGGCCAGCCGCGCCGCCGAAGCACTGGAAAGCATTACCCAGGCGGTGTCGGTGATCAACGACATGAACACCCAGATCGCCAGCGCTGCCGAGCAGCAAAGCGCAGTGGCTGAGGACATCAACCGCAACGTCATCAATATCGGCCAGGTAGCCGGTGAAGTGGCCGGCGGTGCGGACGAGTCCAGCCAGGCCAGTGCCGAACTGACCAAGCTAGCCGAGCAGCAGCGACGGTTGATCAATCAGTTCCGCGTCTGAAGGGCCGGGCCCAATCGCGGGGCAAGCCGGACCGCCGAGCCCACAGGGATTTCGCAAGTCTTGAGAGCGGCGCAATCTCGGTGGGGCGACAGCCTGCGATGGGCTGCAAAGCAGCCCTAAGCCCTTGAACGCTGGAGCCCCTTCAGACTCAAGGGGCCGCTTTGCGGCCCATCGCAGGCTCCGCCAGCTCTCCTAGAACAACGCATGACCATTTGATTCGCGGCACCCTGTGGGAGCGGCGGTGCGGCGGTCCGACTTGTCCCGCGATTAGGCCGGGCCCGATATCACCGTCGCCTGGCAAGTGCTTCGCCCTTGATCGCGGGACAAGCCCGCTCCCACAGGTACAGCACCGTTTTTGAAATCGGCGCTGTACCTGCAGCGCAATATCATCGGACTCGTGTCTGGCGGGCTGGGCGTGCATCGTCGTATCGCCACCTTCACAGCCTAGGAAAACACAGAGTTATCAGCCCTTCTGAAAAACCGCACAGTCAAGGCTGTACCAAACAAGCCAAGGACACAGCATGACTGTTCAACCCGCCGCGACTTCCGCGCTTCCCGAAATCGCCTATTTCCAGATATTCCGGGTCTATCACACCGCAGCGCAGCCCAACGCAACGCATTATCTGTTCGGCAACAGCCGCCAGCGAATCGCGCTCACGATCGAAGTACTGGCCCGGGATGCCCAAGGCCGAAAAGTCGACCTTACCCCCAAGCACCTGGCGGCCCTACGGCTCGTTGAAGTGGACCAATACGGCACCCCGATAGGCCGCCCGCTTCCCCATGAAGTCGACCCCGAAACATTGACCAGTTGGAGCACGTATGCTGGCCCGAGCGAATATGTATACGATGAGCGCCTGGTAAAGAAACTCGCAAAAGGCCTTGTCCAAGACGACCGACGAGCGCCCGAAGCGGCTGGCCATGACGCCCTGGCGATGGAAACGGACCGCGCGCAAATCTGGGTGGCCACGAGCATAAGCGCTACAAAGACGTTCGCTGCCACACTCGGGGATTTCGTCTCGTCTGAGCAGGATATCCATGCACAGTGGATACGCCTGGCGGCCGTCAAGGTGGACACTGCCAAGGTCGAGTTCAAGCATGAGGAAGTACGCGCTTACGGCGGCATTTCTTCTCATGATGCGCGTGGCTACAATAACTACATACAGGCCCGCACCTCAGACAACGAAAAAATCAAGCTCAAATACATCTCCATGCCCGGTATCTGGTGGGACAGGGGCGAGGAAAACCTGGCCGAATATTCGTTCTGTGTCTCGGGACATGCGGGCCAGACCCGGATAAATTCAGAGGGATTGCCGCCTTATCTAAACCCTCCTGACAATGTAGGCATGAACTTTCAGCCGCTTGACATGATGAGGCCCCAAGAAGTGGTCAACCCGCGAGAGGACGAAGTGGTGGTCATCATGTTTCTGGACCCATCGCACTGGCGGTTCCATTGGGACGATTTCGCGCATGCGAGCGATAAACTTTGGCGACACGGCGATATCACAGACGAACAGGGCAACGTTTATCGGATCTTGTTCTCATATGCCTCCTCGAGACGGGACTTGGTCATTCAAAAGCGCTAGAACCCCCCAATATTCCCCACCTTGCCCCCTCAGGCCGGCGTCAGGCACTGCGGCCCATCGAGCTTCGGATCGTTGACGAAATGTGCCAGCGCCCGCTCGCGCAACGTCGCTGGCCGGCTGGCCAACAGCTCATGCAAGCGTGCCAACGGCGTGTCCGGATCGAGCCAGGCCGCCTGCCCTGCCTCGTCGAGGATCAACGGCCGGCGCTGGCTCATCGCCGCCTGGGTGACCACGGCGCAGCTCAGCCATACTTGGCCCTGCACCGGATACTCTTCCCACACCCCGGCGAAGAACAATGATGCCCCCTCCCCCGGTGTGAGCCAGTATGGGCGCTTGCGCACGGTGCCGCGCCATTCGTAGAAGCCGTTGGCCGGCAGCAGGCAGCGTCGCTGGCGAAAGGCGTCGCGAAACATCGGCTGCTCGGCCAGGGTTTCGGCGCGGGCCTGGGCCGGGGTGCGGGAAAGGTCGGTGAGCCACGCCGGGGTCAGGCCCCAGCGGGCCCTGGCCAGCTCCAGCCGACCATGGAGCTGGCGCTGGATCAGCACCGAAGCGCCCGGGGCAATGTTCCATTGCGCCTGCTGGTCGGCAGGGTAGCCCGGCAAGGCGGCAAAGGCCGGGGACCAGCGAAACAGGGCGTAGCGTCCACACATGGCGATAAAAACTCAGCAGATCAGGGTTCCGGGAAAACTCTCCGGTTCGTCGCCGGCAAGTGGCAGGGCCGCATTGTACGCATCGATCAGCTGCCGTGCGTACCCGGCCTGTTCATCAGGCACCGCCAGGCCCAGCAATCCCTGCATCGGCAATTCACCCACGCCGCCGACCAGGTCGCGCCCCACTAGGTGCACCTCGACGCCCTCGCTGGCGAGCATGCCCACCAGCAACTGCGCCTCCATCAGGCTTTCCGGTTCGTAGATCCGTTTCATCAAGCGTCATCCTCGCGTCGTGCTTCGAGCATCCATTCGTCACCATGCACCTGCAGGATGAACACGATGGGCTGGCAACAGACCTGGCAGTCTTCGGTATAGACCTGGTCGCCACCGGAAATGTCCACGGTGGTCTCCACCGTTTCGCCGCAATAGGGACAACGATAGAAGTCGATCTCCAGCATCGCGGCCTCCGCGCTGACTTATGCGTATAATTGCCGGTCTGTTTACAGGGCCTGCGTGTGTCCGAGCCGTTTTTCGGGCCCCACCCCTACTTATTACCCTAGCCGTTTCCAACAAGAGAGCATGATGGGCGAATTCGATGCCATCCGACCGTACGACGACGCTGAGGTGCCTGCTGTCCTGGCACGCCTGCTCAGCGACCCGGCATTCCTGGATATCCTCACCCACTTCCGCTTCCCACGGGCGGCCGGCGCCTTCGGCTGGCTGCTCAAGCCGCTGATCGCCCGTCGCCTGCGCAAGGAGTTCGCCGGCGTCAAATGCGTCTCGACCCTGCAGGACAAAGTCGAGTACTACGTCGACCAGACCATCGAGCGGGCCACGGACGGCGTGACCTATTCCGGCGTCGAACAGCTCAAGTCGGGCACCGCCTACCTGTTCCTGGCCAACCACCGGGACATCGTCATGGACCCGGCCTTCGTCAACTACGCGGTGTACCACGCCGGCTTGCCGACGCCACGCATCGCCATTGGCGACAACCTGCTGCAAAAGCCCTTCGTCAGCGACATGATGCGCCTGAACAAAAGCTTCATCGTGCATCGCTCGCTGAGCGGTCGCCGGGAGAAGCTGGCCGCCTACCAGCTGCTGTCGGCCTACATCAACCACTCGATCCGCAACGATTGCGTGTCGATCTGGATCGCCCAGGCCGAAGGGCGGGCCAAGGATGGCGACGACCGTACCGATTCGGCGATCCTCAAGATGTTCCACATGAGCCGCAAGGACGAGCCGTTCGGCGCAGTGATCCAGGGCCTGAACCTGATCCCGGTGTCGATCAGCTACGAGTACGACCCGTGCGACCTGGCCAAGGCTCGGGAGCTGTACATCCGCGCCACCACCGGCACCTACAAGAAGGCGCCCGGCGAAGACGACAACAGCATCGCCCAGGGCATCACCGGGTACAAAGGCCGGGTCCACATCAATTTCGCGCCCCCGGTGACCGAGTATTACGAGGACACCAAGCAGCTGGCACAAGAAATCGACCGGCAGATTCTCGGCGGCTATCGCCTGTTCCCGGTGCATTACCTGGCGTATGAGACGTGGAGCGAGGCAGACCCGGCCTTGCAGGTGCCGAGTGCGCAGAAGCTGTTTCCAGCCGAGGAGTTGGCCAAGGCCAAGGAGGAATGGCAGCGCCGCCTGGACGCCTGCCCGACCGAGCAGCAGCCGTACCTGGTACAGCAGTACGCGACGCCGGTGCGCAACCAGTATCAGGTCAAGGCGCAAAGCCCGGTCGCCTGACAGGCTTGCTGTGGGTGCGGGCTCGCCCGCCCCACAGGGTCATCAGGTGTTCAGATCCAGGTGCTGAACCAGGACAGCAGCAGCGCCATGGCCAGGCAGGAAAAACCGAGGATGTAGTAATAGCGCGGCACGCGCTGACCGAAGGCATCGACCGCCACCTCGTCACTCACCACGCGCTCGCGCACCACCGCCTCTCGCCGCCGGGCACTGTGCAGCAACATGCCGCCCGGGCAGGTGATCAGCAGGGCAAGCAGGTTGATCAACTTGGCTGGATGGGCGGCCAGGAATCCCCAGAGCACTTGCAAGGACATCGCAACAACCTCGGTAAAGACAAAGAACGACAGCGAAGGCCGGCATTCTACCCAAGCCCGCCTCTGACGCCCGGGTTTTGCGACCAGCTGTCGTTAATTTCGTCTGTCACACGCTCGTCATGAGAAGACGCCACTCTGTCGGCCTTTTCCTACAACGGAGCTAGACATGCTGCACGCCGAAAACCAGGACCGCCTCTATCTCGTCACCCAGAGCGATGAACAGCAGGCGCTGATCGACGGCTTCGCCATCAACGTCCAGGATCACCAGTGGTTGGTCTACTGCGCGCTGGGCGGCCATGCCCACCACGACCTGCCGGAAGTCGACCCGGGCACAGGCCTGAGCGTGATCGATTTCCACATCGCCGCAGCCTGACGCCACATCTGCAGGAGCGGCCTTGCGCCGCCCCGACAATCGCCAGCCAAGCCGCACAAAAAAGCCCGCCGCCGGATGACCGGGCAGCGGGCTTTTTATCAACGCGTAACGCTTATTCGCCCAGCACCTGACCGATGGTCGGGTCTTTGAACAGGCGGGTCAGGGCATCGCTGAGCACGTCACCCACCAGCTTGGTGTTGGTTTCCTGGTTCGGCGCCATGCCGAAGCGTTGGTCCAGCGAGGCGCCGTAGCGGCCGCTGTAGCGGCGGTTGGCGTTGGACACGTCGGCACGGAAGGTGGCGCCAATGGTGGCTTCGGTCACGTACAGGTTGTCCTTGGGCGACTGGTACTTGAGCTCGGCCAGGGTCACGGTCAGCTGCGGCGCGTTGTAGGCGTTGGGCGTCGGGGTGAAGCCGAGCAGGCGCACCGCCGCCTCGGCCTGGGCCTGCAGCTTGGGCACGATGTCATTGCCACTGACGCTGATGGTGCTGGTTTCAGGGTACATGCCACCGCGGGTGCCCAGGGACTGCGAAGCACGCCCGTCGACCACCTTGACCACCACCGGCTGGCCACGACCGACCGGGTTGAGCTGGGCGGTGAGCTTGGGTTGCGGGCTGAGTTGTTGCGGGCTGTGGGCACAACCGACCAGGCTCAGGCTGGCCACCGCGATCAAACCGAACAACAGTCGTTGCAACATGCGCGTTTCTCCAGAAAATGCGGCAAAGGCCCACAGTATACCCAGTCGCGTGCGAACCAGTCATCGCAGCGGGCACGCTGTCACATTGGTTTCATGCCCTGCACCTATCCTGTGGCCAGACCGAACGAACAGGATCGCTCGCCATGGCCTCGCTCTGGAACCTGCTTTTCTCCCGCCCCCGCCAGAACACCTATGCCCGCCTCGACGCCGACGGCAGATGCCTTGGGTTCATGCACTGCACTCGGCTGCCCGTCGGCAGCGGCTGGGTCCAGGTCAGCGAAGCGCACCTGGGCTGGCTGGGCCAGCCGCTACCGGCCAGCGCTCGGGTTTGCGCACGCGCAAGCCGTCGCTGGCAACAACGCACCCTGCCGGCCTGACAAACGCAGCAATAAAAAGCCATTAAGCGCACCTTTCTGCCCGCGACATCGTTATAATCTCCCCCCGATTATAAGGACGTCTCCTGATCGGGCCCCGCATCGCCGTTGACCACGGCACCTTCGACGCTTCGCCCACAGAGAGCCTTCCACTCAGGTCTTGCATCGGCTGTCGTGCCTGCTGTTCCCGGCCTTCGCACTGCATGAACCTGTGGGTTGCCATCGCGCAGTCCCTTTTGAGGTTCACGTTCCAAAAGAACGTGAAAAAACGGGTTTTTCAAACTTCACAAGAGTGTGGCGAGCAAAATGAACAGTCTGGCATGTGCAAAAGCGACAGATGCGTCCCGAACAGCCTCGAACAGACGACAACAGCCTTCATCCTCAATGGGGTGCTGAGGCCGGTCCATACCGCACGGCGGACACCTTGACCATAAGTCGCATTGCCGCACCCGTGGCAAACGGCGTTCAATATGTGAACACCAAGACTGAATTGGCAGTGTCCGCGGAAGTGGCAAGAACTGCGAAGAGTCGGACATGGCGATCCTGGCCACCCCAGTGATCCTATGCTGTCAATTAGGTGCTGTAGATTGTGGAGACGCGTTAAATGGCGCAGAACGAATCGGTTGATGTAGTACTGGTAGGCGCGGGCATCATGAGTGCCACCCTGGCCGTACTGCTCAAGGAACTCGACCCGTCGATCAAGCTGGAGGTCGTCGAGGCGATGGACTCCGGTGCCGCGGAAAGTTCCAACCCCTGGAACAACGCAGGGACAGGCCATGCTGGCCTGTGCGAGCTGAACTATACGCCCCAGGCCGCCGATGGCAGCATCGACATCAAGAAGGCCGTGCACATCAATACCCAGTTCGAGGTGTCCCGCCAGTTCTGGGCCTATCTCATTCGCAAGGGCGGCTTCGGCTCGCCACGCGCCTTCATCAACCCAGTGCCGCACCTGAGCTACGTCGAAGGCGACAAGGGTGTTGCATTCCTCAAGAAGCGCTTCGAGCTGCTCAAGCAGCATCACGCCTTCGCCGAGATGGAATACACCGAAGACAAGGCCGTGATGAACGAGTGGATGCCGCTGATGATGCCAGGCCGCCCGGCCGATCAGCACATCGCCGCCACCCGCGTGATCAAGGGTACCGACGTCAACTTCGGCGCCCTGACCAACAAGCTGCTCAAGCAGCTGGGCAACTGCCCCGACGCCCAGGTCAAATACAGCAAGAAAGTCGTCGGCCTGCGTCGCAACGGCAGCGGCTGGACCGTTAGCATCAAGGACGTCAACAGCGGCGGCAGCCGTGAAGTCGATGCCCGCTTCGTGTTCCTCGGCGCCGGCGGTGCGGCCCTGCCGCTGCTGCAAATGTCCGGTATCCCCGAGAGCAAGGGCTTCGGTGGCTTCCCGGTCAGCGGCCAGTGGCTGCGCTGCGACAACCCGGAAATCGTCAAGCAGCACCAGGCCAAGGTCTACAGCCAGGCTGCGGTCGGCGCGCCGCCCATGTCGGTCCCGCACCTCGATACCCGCGTGGTGGACGGCAAGAAGTCCCTGCTGTTCGGCCCGTACGCAGGCTTCACCACCAAGTTCCTCAAGCATGGCTCCCTGCTCGACCTGCCGTTGTCGGTACGTATGGGCAACATCGGCCCGATGCTGGCCGTGGCCCGTGACAACATGGACCTGACCAAGTACTTGGTCAGCGAAGTGATGCAGTCGATGGAACAGCGCCTGGAGTCCCTGCGCCGCTTCTACCCCGAAGCCAAGGCCGAGGACTGGCGCCTGGAAGTCGCCGGCCAGCGCGTGCAGATCATCAAGAAGGACCCGAAGAAGGGCGGTATCCTGCAGTTCGGTACCGAACTGGTTTCGGCCCAGGATGGCAGCCTCGCCGCACTGCTCGGCGCCTCGCCAGGCGCTTCGGTGACCGTGTCGATCATGCTCGAGCTGATCGAACGCTGCTTCCCCGAGCAGGCCAAGGGTGCCTGGGCTGCCAAGCTCAAGGAGATCTTCCCGGCCCGCGAGAAGGTCCTGGCGACCGATGCTGCGCTCTACCACAAGATCAGCGCGCAGAACGACGAAGCGCTGGAAATGGTCGAGGACAGCAGCCCGGCGCAGCACTACGCCTGAGTCGGCCTGTAACGAAAAAACGCCCTTCGGGGCGTTTTTTGTGCCTGATATCGGTGTCAGCCCTATCGGGGTACAAGCCCGCGCCTACAGGTGTACGAGTACCTGGTGGGAGCGGGCTTGCCCCGCGATAGGGCCGGTACAGGCCTACATCTCAGCCTCGAGCGTTATTGATGATCTCGATGTACTCGGCCGCATTACGCTGGTCGGCAATCAGCTCGACGAAGGTCTTGCCCTGTTCGTCCTTGCCGTCCAGGTCCAGGCCAGCCTCGACGAAGAAGCCGACGAAGCGCTCGAAGTCGTCGACGCGCAGGCCACGGTAGGCCTTGACCAGCTTGTGCAGCGAAGGCGAGGTCCGCGCATCGGCCGGCTCGAACCGAAGGAACGTCTTGACGTAGTCGTCGCTGATCTCGTCACCAATCACCTGCTTCTTGTCTTTACGCATTGCCGACTCCAAGTAGACCATCACGGACATTTCAAAGGCCGGCAGTGTACCCCTCGTGGGCCACGGGCCTCAACGCGTACGAACGGTGCCGGTATGCAGGTCGGCCCACACGTGGCCGTTGGGGTAGGTGAGAAACTGCACGTACAGGGTTTCGTTGCGCAGCAGGTCCATGATCACGCGGTAGTTGGCCATCGGGTAGCTCAACGTCAAGGTTCGCGTTTTCTCATCATAGGCCGGCTTCTTCAGGCTCTTGCCGCCTTCCCCATCGAAATTGACCAGCACCTGGCTGATGGTTGCCCCCTTGCTCAGCGGCTTGCCCTTCAGACGCAGCAACAGCGAGGAGGTGATCGGGATCGGTTGCTGATCGGACTGGCGCTGGATGCCGGCCACCACCGAATAGTCGGTTACTTGCAACAATTGCTGGGCTGAAGGGGCTTGCTGGCGCAGGCTCAGATCGTCGGGCGGCAGGAACTGGCCATGCAACGGCGCCGCAGACAGCGGCAGGCTCACCGCCAGCAGGAAGGGAAGAATCGCACGCATGTGAGGCTCCTTGGCAGGGAGGTGCACTCTAGCATGGTGCTGGGCGCAAGCGCGTGGGGACGCGTTGCGCCGCGAAAGGGCTGCAACGCAGCCGCGGCATCACTCGAACTGCGCACGCATCCAGGCGTGGTACTCGGCCACGCCTTCTTCGCCTTCGCGCGGCGCCCAGTGGGCATGCTCGCCCTCGCCCACCGGCCGATACGGCCCGGCCTTGCACTCGAACAGAATGCTGTCGGCCTCCAGCACCACCAGCCCATGGTAGGTGCCTGGCGCCAGGTCGACGCCCAGGCAGTCGCCCCCGGCCGCCAATACGCGCTTGTCGATTACCACGCCCTGGTCGTCGAAGATCAGCAGGCCAAGGCGCCCCTTGAGCACGATCAGCGCCTCGGCCTTGTCATCGCTCAGGTGACGATGGGGCGGGATGTAGGTGGTCGGCTGCAGGCCGACGGCCATCCGGTGGCAGGGCTCTTCCATCTGGTGGAAGTTGTGGTGCTGGCGGCCGCGCGGGTTGCCGGCGGCCTTTTGCGCCAACCCGGCAAACAGCGTGCGGTCGATGAATGCGGGCTGGCGCATGGTCACAGGCCCTTGACGGCGAAGATGCCGTTGGCGTTACGCCAGTAGCCTTTGTAGTCCATGCCGTAGCCGAAGATGTAGCGGTCGACGCACGGCAAGCCTACGTAGTTCGCCTTCAGGTCCGGGCTGGCCTTGCGGTCGTGGTCCTTGTCGATCAGCACGGCGGTGTGCACCGAGCGGGCGCCGGCATGCTTGCAGAAGTCGATGATGGCGCTGAGGGTGTGGCCTTCGTCGAGGATGTCGTCGACGATCAGCACGTCGCGATCGATGAACGAGATCTCCGGCTTGGCTTTCCAGAACAGTTCGCCGCCACTGGTCTGGTTGCGGTAGCGCGAAGCGTGCAGGTAGGAGGCTTCCAGCGGGAACTGCAGGTGGGTGAGCAACTTGCCGGCGAAGATCAGGCCGCCGTTCATGACGCAGAAGACCACCGGGTTCTTGTCGTGCAGGTCTTGGCAGATCTGCTGGCCGACCTTGGCGATGGCCGCTTCGACCTCGGCTTCGGTGTACAGGCAGTCAGCCTCGCGCATGACTTGACGGATATGCTCGAGATCGGCGGACATGGCGCTCTCCAGGGGGCTCGGAATTGGAAAAGCGGGCAAAGGTACGCATCCGCTCGTCACAGATCAAGCATTTATGGACTAACGTGCAGAATGACTGGACGACAGCTCAGGCTGAATAGATTAATCTAGCGCGGTTTTTTTGCCCGCCTCCCGGAGCCCTCCCCTATGCCTACTCGTGAGATCCGCCATCCGCTGATCCGCCACAAGCTCGGCCTGATGCGCCGTGCCGATATCAGCACCAAGAACTTTCGCGAACTCGCCCAGGAAGTCGGCGCCCTCCTGACCTATGAAGCCACCCAGGACCTGCCGCTCGAAACCTACGAGATCGACGGCTGGTGCGGCAAGGTGCAGGTCGAGAAGATCGCCGGCAAGAAAATCACCGTGGTCCCGATCCTGCGCGCTGGCATCGGCATGCTCGATGGCGTGCTCAGCCTGGTGCCGGGCGCCAAGGTGAGTGCCGTGGGCGTCGCCCGCAACGAAGAGACCCTCGAAGCGCACACCTACCTGGAAAAACTCGCGCCGGACATCAACCAGCGCCTGGCCCTGATCATCGACCCGATGCTGGCCACCGGCGGTTCGATGGTCGCCACCATCGACCTGCTGAAAAAGGCCGGCTGCAAGGAGATCCGCGCGATGGTCCTGGTCGCGGCCCCCGAAGGCATCGCCGTGGTGGAAAAAGCCCACCCCGACGTGCAGATCTACACCGCCTCGATCGACCAGCGCCTGAACGAACACGGCTATATCGTCCCAGGCCTGGGCGATGCCGGCGACAAGATCTTCGGCACCAAGCAGAAGGACGCCTGATCATGCAGGACGGCTTCAACGACCCGCTTTGGCGCCAGGTCGTCTCGGGCGCGCAGATGCTCTTCGTGGCATTCGGCGCGCTGGTGCTGATGCCGCTGATCACCGGCCTGGACCCCAACGTGGCCCTGTTCACCGCGGGTATCGGCACCCTGCTGTTCCAACTGGTCACCGGGCGCCAGGTTCCGGTCTTCCTGGCCTCGAGCTTTGCCTTCATCACCCCGATCATTCTCGCCAAAGGCCAGTTCGGCCTGGCCGAGACCATGGGCGGCGTGATGGCAGCCGGCTTCGTGTACACCTTCATGGGCCTGATGGTGAAGATCAAGGGCACCGGCTTCATCGACCGCATGTTGCCGCCGGTGGTGATCGGCCCGGTGATCATCTCCATCGGCCTCGCCATGGCGCCGATCGCCGCCAACATGGCCATGGGCAAGGGCGGCGACGGCAGCGTATTGATGCCGTACAAGACCGCGATGCTGATCTCCATGCCGGCGTTGCTGACCACGCTGATCGTGGCCGTGTTCGGCAAGGGCATCTTCCGCCTGGTGCCGATCATCGCCGGCGTGCTGGTGGGCTTTGGCCTGTCGTTCGCCTTCGGCGTGGTCGACACCGCCAAGATCGCGGCCGCGCCTTGGCTGGAGCTGCCCAGGTTCACGGCCCCGGCCTTCAACTGGCAGGCGATCCTGTTCATCGTTCCGGTGGCGCTGGCGCCGGCCATCGAGCATATCGGCGGGGTGATCGCCGTGGGCAGCGTGACCGGCCGCGACTACCTGAAGAAGCCCGGCCTGCACCGCACCCTGCTCGGTGATGGCCTGGCCACCACTGCAGCCGGCCTGTTCGGCGGCCCGCCCAACACCACCTATGCCGAAGTGACCGGCGCGGTGATGCTGACCAAGAACTACAACCCGAAGATCATGACCTGGGCGGCGATCTTCGCCATCACCCTGGCCTTCATCGGCAAGTTCGGCGCACTGCTGCAAAGCATCCCGGTACCTGTGATGGGCGGCATTCTCTGCCTGCTGTTCGGCTCGATCGCCGCGGTGGGCATGAACACCATGATCCGCCACAAGATCGACCTGGCCGAGGCACGCAACCTGGTGATCGTCTCGGTGACCTTGGTGTTCGGTATCGGCGGCGTGCTGATCGGCAGCGGCGACGGCCCGGACGACTGGGGCCTGAAAGGCATCGCCCTGTGTGCCATCGTGGCCATCGCGCTGAACCTGATCCTGCCCGGCAATGACAGCTGGAAGCACAAGCAGCTGGATGACTGAACTCGCGGGGCTGCTGCGCAGCCCTTTCGCGGCACAAGGCCGCTCCCACAGGGTTCACCGCAACCCTTGTAGGAGCGGCCTTGTGCCGCGAAAGGGCCGCAACGCGGCCCCAGTCATTTAGGCCTTCTCGCACATCCCCGCCAGTACCCTCACCCACTCTGGGTGATCATTCAAGCAAGGCACCAACACCAACTCCTTGCCACCGGCCTCGATAAACTGCTCGCTGCCGCGCATGCCGATCTCTTCCAGCGTCTCGATGCAATCGGCAACGAACGCCGGGCACATCACCAGCAGCCTCCTCACCCCCGCCTTGCCCAGCTCGTCCAAGCGCGTCTCGGTGTAGGGCTCGATCCATTTGGCACGCCCCAAGCGCGACTGGAACGACACCGACCACTTGCCGTCCGGGATACCCATTTTCTGCGCAAAGGCCCGCGCGGTGGCCAGGCATTGGCCGCGATAGCAGACCGCCCGCATCTGTGCACTGGCCTCCTTGCAGCAGTCGGCGGCCTGGAAGTCATGCTGGCCGGTCGGGTCGAGCTTCTTCAGGTGGCGTTCGGGCAGGCCATGGAAGCTCAGCAGCAGGTGGTCGTAGTCCTGCTCCAGGTACGGCCTGGCGCTGGCGGCCAGCGCCTCGATGTAGTCGGGGTGTTCATAGAACGGCTGCAGCACGCGCATCTGCAACGGTAATTGGCGCTCAGTGAGGGTCTGCTTCGCCAGCTCCACCACCGTGGTCACGGTGCTGTCGGCGAACTGTGGATAAAGCGGCGCCAGGGTGACCTTGCGCACGCCTTGGGCCGCCAGGCGCTCCAGCACCTCGGGCAAGGCTGGCTCGCCGTAGCGCATGGCGATGTCCACTGGGCCATGGGGCCAATGCTCGGCCATGGCCGCCTGCAGGCGGCGGGTCAGCACCACCAGGGGCGAGCCCTCGTCCCACCAGATCGAGGCGTAGGCGTGAGCCGACTGTTCCGGGCGCTTGATCAGGATCAGCGACACCAGCAGGCGCCGCACGGGCCAAGGCAGGTCGATCACGTAGGGGTCCATGAGGAACTGGTTGAGGTAACGGCGCACGTCGGCCACCGAGGTGGAGGCCGGCGAACCCAGGTTGACCAGCAGCAGGGCGTGATCGGTCATGCAGCGTCCTATGTCAGAGGCGGCTGGACAGGTTGTCCAGGGCCGATTGCAGATCGTTGAAGCGGAACGTGAAACCTGCCGCCAGCAGGCGAACCGGGCGAGCGCGCTGGCCACCGAGCAACAACGTCGACAGCTCGCCCAACCCAGCCTTGAGCAGCAACGCCGGCACCGGCAGCACAGCGGGCCGATGCAGCGTGCGCCCCAGGCGCTTGGCGAATTCGCGGTTGCGCACCGGCTCCGGCGCGCAGGCATTATAAGGACCGCTGCAGTCCTTGTGCTGCAAGAGAAAATCAATCAAGGCGATCTGGTCTTCTATATGAACCCAGGGCATCCACTGTCGACCATCGCCCAAGGGCCCGCCGAGCCCCAGCTTGAAGGGCATGCGCAGACGCGACAAAAAGCCGCCATCGCTGGCCAGTACCAGGCCAGTGCGCACCAGCACCACGCGGATACCCAGCCGTTGCGCACGCTGGGCGGTTTCTTCCCAGGCGATGCACAACTGGCTGGCGAAGTCTTCCTTCACCGGCGGCGACGCCTCGGTCAGTTCGCGTTCGCCACCGTCGCCATACCAGCCCACCGCCGAGCCCGACACCAGCACCTCGGGGCGCTGCTCGCGGCTTTCCAGCCAAGCCAGCAACTGCTCGGTGAGGGTGATGCGGCTGGCCCACAGCAACGTCCGCCGCGCAGCCGTCCAGGGGCGATCGGCGATGGGCGCGCCCGCCAGGTTGATCACTGCATCCACCGTGTCGTCTGCGGTCAATTCGTCCAGGCGCGCGATGCCGCGCACCCCCGTACCGCAGATACCTGGTACCTGTTGGGGGCGCCTGCTCCAGACCGTCAGGCGATGCCCCTGGTCGCGCCAGTACTGGCAGAGGTGACGGCCGATCAAACCTGTACCGCCGGTCAGCAATATATGCATGGCTGTGTCCTCGCAAGCTGCGCCCGTGGTCTATTTTTAAGAACACAGGCACTTTTTAGACCGGATGCTCTCGGATAAACATAGGCCAACCTGCCCTATCGAGCGGAATAACCTTATACAGAAATACTGCATTGTACAGGTTTGCCTGACCGCGTAGTCTGCTAACAGCAAGGTTTCGAAGAGGCCATCATGACAGTACCTATTGCCATCATCGGTGCCGGAATCGCCGGCCTGTCCGCCGCACAGGCCCTGCAAAAAGCCGGGCAAACCGTCCACCTGTTCGACAAAGGTCATGGCAGCGGCGGCCGCATGGCCAGCAAGCGCAGCGAGGCCGGTGCGCTGGACCTCGGTGCCCAGTATTTCACCGCTCGCGACCGGCGCTTCGTCGAGCAGGTGCAGCACTGGGTCACCGCAGGCTGGGCCGAACAATGGAAACCGCAGCTGTACAACTACCGCGACGGCGAGCTGACGCCCTCCCCCGATGAACAGATACGCTGGGTGGGCGTGCCGCGCATGAGCGCCATCACCCGTGGATTGCTCAAGGATGTGACGGTGAATTTTGGCTGCCGCATCGCCGAAGTGTTCCGCGGCAAGCAGTACTGGCACCTGCAGGACACCGAAGGCTGCAGCCACGGCCCGTTCAGCCGCGTAGTGATCGCCGTGCCCGCACCGCAGGCCACGCCCCTGCTGGCTGCAACGCCGAAACTCGCCGCCGTGGCCGCGGGCGTGCAGATGGAACCGACCTGGGCCGTTGCCCTGGCGTTCCAGTCCGCCCTCGATACCCCCATGCAAGGCTGCTTCGTGCAGGACAACCCCCTCGACTGGCTGGCTCGCAACCGCAGCAAGCCCGGGCGCGACGAGCACCTGGACACCTGGGTGCTGCACGCCACCTCCAGCTGGAGCAAACAGCATATCGACCTGCCCAAGGAAGACGTGATCGAACAGTTGTGGGGCGAGTTCGCCGAGCTGGTGGGCTGCGTGGTACCGGCGCCTACCTTTGCCCTGGCGCACCGCTGGCTCTATGCCCGCCCGGCCGGCAACCACGAATGGGGCGCCCTGGCCGATGCCGACCTGGGCCTGTATGCCTGTGGCGACTGGTGCTTGTCCGGCCGCGTCGAAGGCGCCTGGCTCAGTGGCCAGGAAGCTGCCAGGCGGCTGTTGGAACACCTGGAGTGAACCTGCCTCTGTAAAGGCTTGAGCCAAGCATCGCACCAGCGGTGCTAGAGCTCGAACGCCCTTCACGGTACGCCCTGTTTAAAAATCGCTTGCATAACCTCGGCGCTGTGTTGAAATCGACTTGTACAAAAATATATAGATGTACAAGTTTTATGGACGCAGCGATGAAGGATGCCGACAGCCTGACCACCACCCCCTTTCAAACCCAGGCGCGCGCGCAATGGCAGCACTTGCTTGCCGAAGGCCTGAGCCGTGGCGCGCTGGTGCGCTTCCATTCGCGCTACAAGTACTTGGTAATGGCCTGCAGCCCCCAGGCCTACCGGGAACTGGGGCGCCTGCTGGGCAGCATGTCCGGCGATGACGATCCGCAGCAGCTCGGCGCGAATTACTTCAACCTGTTGCTGCAGGCCCTGCAGCACACGCCCAGCCGGGGTACCCACACTAATGTATTGCAGCATCTGAGCGGTTACCTGCGCCCCGTGCTGGCGCAGCATGAGCGCAGACAGTTGCAGGACACCATCAGCCACTACCAGCAAGGCAGCGTGCCGCTGACGGCTCCCCTGGCCCTGCTCAGGCACCACCTGCACGGGCACCCTGACCCCTACCTGCTGCAGCAGGTCTACCTGCAACCGGCCCTCCATTCACCCGATGCTGCATAACCGGACGAGGCGCTTCACCATGCAATTGATCTGGCTGCGTACCGACCTGCGCGTCGATGACAACCACGCCTTGAGCGCCGCCTGCGCGCGCGGGCCGACCCTCGCCCTGTGGCTGGCCAGCCCCGGCCAATGGCAGGCTCATGACGATGCCGCCTGCAAGGTCGATTTCTGGCTGCGTAACCTGCAGGCCCTGCGCCAGTCGCTGGAGCGCCTGGAGATACCGTTGCTGGTTCGCCAGGTCGACACCTGGCAGCAAGCGCCCCAGGCGGTGCTGGAGGTATGCCGGCAATACAGGGTGCAAGGCGTGCACTGGAACGAGGAATACGGCGTCAACGAACAGCAGCGCGACGCACGTACCCAGGCGTTGCTGCACGAGGCCGGCATCGCAGCCCAGGGCCACCTGGACCAACTGCTGCTGCGCCCGGGCTCGGTGCTTACCCGCAGCGGTCATTACTTCCAGGTGTTCGGCCAGTTTCGAAAGGCGTGCCTGGAACAGCTGCGCCTGAGCCTGCCGCCCCTGGCCCCGAGGGTGACGAGCCAGGCACCGACGGGCATCGCCAGCGATCCGATTCCCCAGGCCTTCTCCGGCTTTGCCGCACCGTCGCGAAGCCTGCGCGAGCATTGGCCAGCGGGTGAAAACGAAGCGCAGCGCCGCCTCACCCGTTTCATCGATGAAATCGTCGAGGACTATCCTCGTCTGCGCGACCTGCCCGCCAGGACCGGTACCAGCCAGCTGTCGCCTTACCTGGCCGCTGGCGTAATCTCGCCACGCCAATGCCTGCATGCAGCCCTGCTCGGCAATCAAGGCGAGCTGGACAGCGGCAACGCCGGCGTACGAACCTGGATCAACGAACTGCTCTGGCGGGAGTTCTACAAGCACATCCTGGTGGGTTATCCACAGGTCGCCCGGCATCGGGCCTTCCGCGCCCATACTGAAGCCTTGCCCTGGCGCGACGCCCCCGAGGACCTGGAAGCCTGGAAGGCAGGGCGCACCGGCTTTCCGCTGATCGATGCGGCCATGCGCCAGCTGCGCCATACCGGCTGGATGCACAACCGCCTGCGCATGGTGGTCGCCATGTTCCTGAGCAAGAACCTGCTGATCGACTGGCGACTGGGCGAACGCCATTTCATGCGTCATCTGATCGACGGCGACCTGGCCGCCAACAATGGCGGCTGGCAGTGGAGCGCCTCCACCGGGACCGATGCGGTGCCGTATTTCCGGATCTTCAACCCGATCAGCCAGTCGCGTCGCTTCGATCCACAGGGGCAGTTCATCCGCCATTGGCTGCCGGAGCTGCAGGGGCTCGATGACAAGACTGTTCATGAACCCGGGGGCAGCGGCGACTTGTTCGCGGCGCCCTACCCTCGGCCGATCGTCGATCTGGCCAGCAGCCGGGCGCGGGCCCTGGCGGCGTTTCAGGGCGTGTGCAGATGAAGGCGTCTGCCCTATTGGGAGCGGAAGGCTACAGCGGGAAAGGCTGAACCGGGTCGGCGCTACCCCAGAGCAGCGGCAGCACCGTGCCCAACGACTGCGGCTGCGCGCTGGTCCAGAATGCGGTACTGCGCGCCGGCCCAGCGGCCAGCAGGCCCCGCGCAGCCAGCAAGCGCTGCAACTGTCGCGCAACGGCGGCGCCGGTATCGATGATCGCCACGTCCGAAGGCACCATCTGCGCCAGCAGCGGGCGCAGGAAGGGATAATGGGTACAGCCGAGGATGACGGTATCGCACCCGGCCGCCAGCAAAGGCTGCACATAGCCCCAAAGCAGTTGGCGCAGCTCGGGGCTGTCGAGGTCCCCGGCCTCGATGCGTTCGACCAGCCCAGGGCACGGCTGGGTCACCACCTGTACGTCATTGGCGAAACGATCGAGCAAAGCTGCGAACTTGGCGCTCTGCAAGGTGCCGGTGGTGGCCAGGACACCGACCACGCCCGAGCGGGTGGCCGACGCCGCCGGCTTGACCGCAGGCTCCATACCCACCAGGGGCCAGTCCGGATACAGCTCGCGCAGGTCGGCGACCGCGGCCACCGTAGCGGTGTTGCAGGCCAGCACCATGGCCTTGGCGCCCTGCTCGCGGAAGAACCCGGCGATGTGGCGCAGGCGTTGGCGGATGTAGTCCGGGGACTTCTCGCCGTAGGGCACATGGCCGCTGTCGGCGACATACAGCAGCGACTCGCTGGGCAGCAGGCGCTGGATCTCGGCAAGCACCGACAGGCCGCCGACCCCCGAGTCCATCACGCCGACCGGCGCCGAACGCTCAGCCATGCCGGCTGCCACACACAGGGCACGCCGGGTCGCGCTTGACGCGCAGTTCGCGCATGCGCGTGCCGAGGGCATCGATCAGCAGCAGGCGGCCGATCAGCGGGTCACCGAAACCGGCCAGCAGCTTCATCGCCTCCAGGGCCTGGAGGCTGCCGACCAGGCCAACCAACGGCCCGAGCACGCCGGCTTCGCTGCAGGTCAGCTCGGCGTCGCTGCCATGGCCATAGAGGCAGTGGTAGCAAGGGCTGTAGTCACGACGTGGGTCGAACACCGACAACTGCCCCTCCAGGCGAATCGCCGCACCACTGACCAACGGCTTGCCGGCCGCGACACACGCGGCGTTGACCGCCTCGCGGGTGGAGAAGTTGTCGGAGCAGTCCAGCACCACATCGACCGCCGCCACGGCCGCGGCGAGGGAGTCTTCGTCCAGCGCCTGGCGATGGGCGACCAGGCTGATCTCGGGGTTGATCGCCTGCAGGCGCTTGAGCGCCGAGTCGACCTTGCTCATGCCCACGCTGTCGCTGTCATGGATAACCTGGCGCTGCAGGTTGGTCAGGTCGACGGTATCGAAGTCGGCCAGGTGCAGTTCGCCCACCCCGGCAGCGGCAAGGTACAAGGCCACCGGCGAGCCGAGCCCACCCAGGCCGACCACCAGCGCCTTGCTGCGTTTGAGCCGCAACTGGCCGTCGATATCCACTTGGGCCAGCAGGATCTGCCGGCTGTAGCGCAACAGTTCCTGATCACTCAGCATGGCAGTCGCCCCATGGAAATACGTTCGTGGTCGGCTAGGTCGCGCTGGCTGGCCACCTCGACGAAGCCATGGCTGGCCAGCAGTTCGCGCACCGCCACGGCCTGATCGTAGCCGTGTTCGAGCAGCAGCCAGCCACCGGGCAGCAGGTGCTCGGGCGCCTGGGCGATGATCACGCGCAGGTCGTCCAGGCCATCGGTGCCGGCCACCAATGCACTGCTGGGCTCGAAACGCACATCGCCGGCCACCAGGTGCGGGTCATTGGCCGCGATATAGGGCGGGTTGCTGACGATCAGGTCGAAGCGCTCGCCGGCCACGGCGCCGTACCAGTCGCTCAGGCGCACCTGGGCATTACCCAGGCCAAGGCGCTCACGGTTGCGCTCGGCCAGGGCCACGGCCTCCGGGACGCGGTCCAGTGCCGTCACCTGCCAGGCCGGGCATTCGCTTGCCAGGGCCAGGGCAATGGCGCCGGTGCCGGTCCCCAGGTCGAGCACGCGCGCAGGGCGGGGCGGCACCCGGGCCAGGGCGGCTTCCACCAGCAGCTCGGTTTCCGGGCGTGGAATCAACGTGTGCGGCGCCACTTCCAGGTCCAGCTTCCAGAACCCTTGCTGGCCGAGGATATAGGCCACCGGCTCACCGGCTCGGCGGCGGGCCAGGTAGCCGGCGAACGTCTCGGCTGCTTCGCTGCCGACGATGCGCTCCGGCCAGGTGTGCAGGTAGCTGCGCGACTTGCCCAGGGCTGCGGCGAGCAACAGCTCGGCATCCAGGCGCGCGGTCGGGGAATCCGGCAGCTGCGCGTTGCGCAGCAGGCTGGCGATGATGGTCATTCAATCCCCCAGGGCGGCCAGCTGGTCGGCCTGGTACTCGGCCAGCAGAGGCTCGATCACGGCATCGACACCGCCGGCCAGGATATCGTCGAGCGAATACAGGGTCAGGTTGATGCGGTGATCGGTCACCCGGCCCTGTGGATAATTGTAGGTGCGGATGCGCTCGGAGCGATCGCCCGAGCCCACCAGCAGCTTGCGCTCGCTGGCGATGGCGTTCTGTGCGGCGCTGGTCTGCATGTCGTTGAGCTTGGCCGACAACCACGACATGGCCCGGGCGCGGTTTTTATGCTGGGAACGTTCCTCCTGGCACTCGACCACGATCCCGGTGGGCAAGTGGGTGATGCGGATCGCCGAGTCGGTCTTGTTGACGTGCTGGCCACCGGCGCCGGAGGCACGGTAGGTGTCGACCCGCAGGTCGGCCGGGTTGATCTCGATGGCGACCTGCTCATCCGGCTCGGGCAGCACGGCCACGGTGCAAGCGGAGGTGTGGATACGGCCTTGGGATTCGGTCTCCGGCACCCGCTGCACGCGGTGCGCGCCAGACTCGAACTTGAGCTTGCCATACACGCTCTCGCCCTCGACCCGGGCGATAATTTCCTTGTAGCCGCCGTGCTCGCCTTCGTTCTCGGAGAGAATTTCCAGGCGCCAGCCACGCTTCTCGGCATAGCGCGAATACATGCGGAACAGGTCGCCGGAGAAAATCGCCGCCTCGTCACCGCCGGTGCCGGCACGGATTTCCAGGAACACGTTGCGACCGTCGTTGGGGTCCTTGGGCAGCAGCATGCGCTGCAGCTGCGACTCCAGGCCGACCAACTGTTCCTTGGCCTCGCGCACCTCCTCGACGGCCATCTCGCGCAGGTCCGGGTCGCTGTCCTTGAGCAACGCCTGGGCGCCTTCCAGGTCGTCCTGGACCTTGCGCCACTCCTTATAGGCGTCGATCACCGGCTCGACTTCGGCGTACTCGCGCGAATAGGCGCGAAAACGTGTTTGGTCGGTGATGACTTCGGCATCGCCCAGCAGGGCGGTGAGTTCCTCGAAGCGGTCCTGGAGGGTATCCAGTTTATTGAGCAGCGACGCTTTCATTGCGGGGTCTTGTCCGTCGAGCCCTCGTTGAGGGCAAAGAGTTCCTGGGCCATGGCCAGCGCATCGAGGCGGCCTTCGGCGGAGAGCTTTTTCAGTTGCACGCTGGGTGCATGCAGGAGTTTGTTGGTCAGCCCCCGCGCCAGCTGGGCCAGCACGTCTTCGGGGTTGCCGCCATTGGCGAGCAGGCGCTGGGCCTTTTGCAGTTCTTCGTCGCGCAGGCGTTCGCTCTGCTGGCGGTAGGCCTTGAGCACATCCACCGCAGCCAGCTCGCGCAGGCGCGCCATGAAGTCCTCGGCGCCCACCGACACCAGCTCCTCCGCTGCCTGGGCAGCGCCCTGGCGGCTCTTGAGGTTTTCCGCGACCACTTCATGCAAGTCGTCGACGGTATAGAGGTAGACGTCGTCCAGCTCGCCGACCTGCGGCTCGATATCCCGCGGTACGGCGATGTCGACCATGAAGATCGGCTTGTGCCGGCGCTGCTTCAGGGCGCTTTCCACTGCACCTTTACCCAGGATCGGCAATTGGCTGGCCGTGGAACTGATGACGATATCGCTGTTGGCAAGCTCCTGGGGGATATCGGACAGCAGCACCGCATGGGCACCGAACTGCTCGGCCAGGGTGCTGGCCCGTTCGAGGGTGCGGTTGGCCACGACGATCCGGCGCACGCCCTGCTCGTGCAGGTGGCGGGCAACCAAGGTGATGGTCTCGCCAGCTCCGATCAGCAGTGCCTGGCTGCGCCCCAGGTCGCTGAAGATCTGCTTGGCCAGGCTGACAGCGGCGAAGGCCACCGAAACCGGGTTTTCGCCGATGGCGGTGTCGGTGCGCACTTGCTTGGCGGCGCTGAAGGTGGCTTGGAACAGGCGCCCGAGCAGCGGGCCGATGGTACCGGCTTCGCGGGCGACAGCGTAGGCGGACTTCATCTGGCCGAGGATCTGCGGCTCGCCGAGCACCAGGGAATCCAGGCCGGAGGCCACGCGCATCATGTGCTTGACGGCGTCGTGCTCCTCGTGGATGTAGGCGCTGGCGCGCAGCTCGTCGAGGCTCAGCTGGTGGTACTCGGCCAGCCATTGCAGCACCGCATCGGCGGCCAGGTGGTCCTGCTCTATATAGAGTTCACTGCGGTTGCAGGTCGACAGGATCGCGGCCTCGCGGCTGGCGGTCAGTCGGCAGAGCTGCTGCAGGGCATCGACCAGCTGCTCTGGCGTAAACGCCACGCGCTCGCGTACGTCTACCGAGGCAGTCTTATGGTTGATACCAAGTGCAAGAAAGGCCATGCAAGGTCGCTGGTTGTGACGAGAAGCCGATAATTGTCCTACTTCGCAGGTTCCAGAACAACCACCGTTCGCTATTGTCGCGATAGCAAGGGTGTATGCCTGGGGCTGCGTGCCTGAGGCCAGGTATCGTGGAACCCTACTCCCCCCAAAAGGTCGCAGTTAACCAGACACCGCACTGGTGGGTTTGCCCTCGCGCTTGTGTCATCATGCTCCGACCGCCGGTATCCAAAGCCTCCTTTATGAACAAGTCCTACGCATTGCTGCTTGCCCTTGCCCTGCTCCAGGGTTGCCAAAGCCTGGCCCCGCAGAACAACGAGGCCGAGCCGCCCGTGGCCGAGGCCGGCAAGGGCGAACCACAAAAGCCCGTGGTGTATGGATCGTTCAAGCAGGAAACCCTGTACAGCCTGCTGGTGGCCGAACTTGCCGGCCAACGCAACCGCTTCGACATCGCCCTGGCCAACTATGTCGACCAGGCCGAGAAGACCCAGGACCCGGCGGTCTCCGAGCGCGCCTACCGCATCGCCGAGTACTTGGGCGCCGACGAGCCGTCCCTGGACACCGCCCTGATCTGGGCCCGTAACGACAAACAGAACCTCGACGCGCAACGCGCCGCCGCCATCCAGCTGGCCCGCGCCGGGCGCTACGACGAATCCATGACCTACATGGAGAAAGTCCTCCAGGGCAAAGGCGACACCCATTTCGACTTCCTTGCCCTGTCGGCCGCCGAAACCGACCAGAACACCCGCGATGGCTTGCTGCAAAGCTTCGACCGTCTGCTGGTCAAACACCCGGACAACGGCCAGCTGGTATTCGGCAAGGCCCTGCTGCTCAACCAGGACGGCAAGACCCAGCAAGCCCTCGACCTGCTCGAGGCGCACCCGCCACAAAATGGCGAAGTGGCCCCGGTGCTGCTGCGCGCACGCCTGCTGCAGGCGCTTGACCGCGGCTCGGAAGCCCTGCCGCTGCTGCGCGGGGCCATACGCGACAACCCCGACGACAAGCGCCTGCGCCTGACCTACGCCCGTACCCTGGTCGAACAGGACCGCATGGCCGATGCCAAGGCCGAATTCGAAAGCCTGCTGCAGCAGTACCCCGAGGATGACGAGCTACGCTATTCGCTCGCCCTGGTGAGCATGGAGAACAAAAGCTGGGACGAAGCTGAAGGCTACCTGCAGGAGCTGGTCGAGCGCGACAGCAATGTCGACGCCGCGCACCTGAACCTGGGCCGCATCCGCGAAGAGCGCGGCGACCCCGAGGCGGCACTGCGTGAGTACGCCCTGGTCGGCCCGGGCCCCGACTACCTGCCGGCACAGCTGCGCCAGGCCGATATCCTCATCGCCAACGGCCGTGCCACCGAGGCCTCGCGCCTGCTCGCCGAGGCTCGCGAAGCCCAGCCCGACTACGCCATCCAGCTGTACCTGATCGAAGCCGAGAGCTACGGCAACAACAGCAAGGACGCCCAGGCCGAGCAAGTCCTGGCCCAGGCCATCAAGCGCTACCCGGACGACCTCAACCTGCTCTACACCCGCGCCATGCTGGCCGAAAAACGCGACGACCTGCCGCAGATGGAAAAGGATCTGCGCGCCATCATCGAGCGCGAGCCGGAAAACGCCATGGCCCTGAACGCCCTCGGCTATACCCTGGCCGACCGTACCACCCGCTACACCGAAGCCAAGGCGCTGATCGAAAAAGCCCACCAGCTCACCCCGGATGACCCGGCAGTGCTCGACAGCCTGGGCTGGGTGAACTACCGCCTGGGCAACCTCGACGAAGCCGAACGCCTGCTGCGCCAGGCCCTGGAACGCTTCCCCGACCATGAAGTGGCCGCCCACCTGGGCGAAGTCCTCTGGGCCAACGGCAAGCGCCGTGAAGCCCGACAGGTCTGGGCCAAAGCCTTCGAAGGCCAGCCCGACAGCCCCATCCTGCGCAAGACCCTCCTGCGCCTGACCGGATCAGAGACCCTGTAGACATGTTCCTGCGTCATTGCATCACCTTCACCCTGATCGCCCTGCTCGCCGGCTGCGCCGGCTTCACAAGCCGCGAAGCCCTGCAAGGCCAAGGCGACCCGCAGCAGTGGCGTGCCCACAAAGCGCAGTTGAGCACCCTCGACGGCTGGCAGATCAACGGCAAGGTCGGTATCCGCGCACCGCGTGACTCCGGCAGCGGCACCCTGTTCTGGCTGCAACGCCAGGACTACTACGACATTCGCCTGGCCGGCCCCCTGGGCCGTGGCGCCGCCCGCCTGACCGGGCGCCCCGGCGGCGTGGTGCTGGAAGTGGCCAACCAGGGCCGCTACGAAGCGCCAAGCCCCGAAGCCCTGCTCGAAGAGCAGCTGGGCTGGCAGCTACCGGTGTCGCACCTGGTGTGGTGGGTCCGCGGCCTGCCCGCGCCCGACAGCAAGAGCCAATTGACCCTGGACGGCGACAGCCGCCTGGCCAGCCTGAGCCAGGACGGCTGGCAGGTGCAGTACCTGAGCTACACCCAGCAGAACGGCTATTGGCTGCCCGAGCGCCTGAAGCTGCATGGCCAGGACCTGGACGTCACCCTGGTGGTCAAGGACTGGCAACCCCGCCAGCTGGGGCATTGATCCATGGCCATGCTCACCCTGCCCGCCCCGGCCAAGCTCAACCTGTGGCTGCACATCACCGGCCGACGCCCGGACGGCTACCACGAGCTGGAAACCGTGTTCCAGTTCCTCGACCACGGCGATGAGCTCAGCTTCGCCCTGCGTGATGATGGCCAGATCCACCTGCACACCGAGATCGAAGCAGTCCCCCATGACAACAACCTGATCGTGCGCGCAGCCCGCATGCTCAAGGCGCAATCCGGCACCTCGCTGGGCGCCGACATCTGGCTCGACAAGGTCCTGCCCATGGGCGGCGGCATCGGTGGCGGCAGCTCCGATGCCGCCACCACCCTGCTGGCGCTGGCGCACCTGTGGCAGCTGGACTGGGACGAAGACCGCCTGGCCGCCCTGGGCCTTGCCCTCGGCGCCGATGTGCCGGTGTTCGTGCGTGGCCATGCCGCCTTCGCCCAAGGCGTGGGCGAGCAACTGACCCCGGTCGACCCGCAAGAGCCCTGGTACGTCGTGTTGGTGCCGCAAGTGTCTGTCAGCACAGCGGAAATTTTTTCGCATCCAGAGTTGACACGTGATTCCCTCCCCCTTAAGATGCGCCCCGTTCCCGAGGGAAACAGTCGAAATGACTGCCAACCGGTAGTTGAGCAACGTTATCCAGAAGTTCGCAATGCATTGAATTCACTGGGTAAATATACGGAAGCTCGAATGACCGGCACTGGAAGTTGTGTGTTTGGGGCCTTCCCAAGCAAAGCCGAAGCTGATAAAGTTCTGGCCCTTCTTTCAGAGACCCAAACAGGGTTTGTGGCAAAGGGAAGCAATGTTTCGATGTTGCATCGCAAGCTGCAAAGTCTGATCAAGAAGTCGAGTGCCTAGCGCTCGCAGCAACAGATACAGGGGCGTCGCCAAGCGGTAAGGCAGCAGGTTTTGATCCTGCCATGCGTTGGTTCGAATCCAGCCGCCCCTGCCATTTTCCTTATACTCATCCAGGTTACCCTCAGCCTTCAGGTACTGCGCGTGTCCAAGATGATGGTCTTCACGGGGAATGCCAACCCCGATCTGGCTCGGCGTGTCGTACGTCAGCTGCATATTCCACTGGGTGATGTTTCTGTCGGTAAATTCTCCGACGGCGAAATCAGTGCTGAGATCAATGAAAATGTTCGTGGTAAGGACGTCTTCATCATCCAGCCAACCTGTGCTCCTACCAATGACAATCTGATGGAACTGGTGGTGATGGCCGACGCCTTCCGCCGCTCCTCAGCGTCTCGAATCACCGCCGTGATTCCCTACTTCGGATACGCCCGCCAGGACCGCCGTCCGCGTTCGGCACGTGTAGCCATCAGCGCCAAAGTCGTCGCTGACATGCTCACTGTCGTGGGTATCGACCGTGTACTTACTGTCGACCTGCACGCTGACCAGATCCAGGGCTTCTTCGATATCCCCGTCGACAACATCTACGGCTCGCCCGTACTGGTCGACGACATCGAAGACCAGCGTTTCGAGAACCTGATGATCGTCTCCCCGGACATCGGTGGCGTGGTACGTGCGCGTGCCGTGGCCAAGTCCCTGGGCGTCGACCTCGGGATCATCGACAAACGCCGCGAAAAGGCCAACCACTCCGAGGTCATGCACATCATCGGCGACGTCGAGGGGCGCACCTGCATCCTGGTAGACGATATGGTCGATACCGCCGGCACTCTGTGCCACGCGGCCAAGGCCCTGAAAGAACATGGCGCTGCCAAGGTTTACGCCTACTGCACGCACCCTGTCCTGTCGGGCCGTGCGATCGAGAACATCGAGAAGTCGGTACTGGACGAGCTGGTGGTGACCAACACCGTCCCGCTGTCCGCCGCTGCTCAAGCCTGTGACCGTATCCGCCAGCTGGATATCGCACCGGTTGTCGCTGAGGCGGTCCGCCGCATCAGCAACGAAGAATCGATCAGCGCGATGTTCCGCTAAGCGGAACACTCGCTGACGAGAAGCGCCCCGCCCCGACACTGGTTGTCGGGGCGGGGCTTTTTTGCCATCCCCGTTGGCGCTGGTCGCAAACGCCCTCGGGAGGCTATTTTGGAGAAACAAAATGACTAACTTCACCCTGAACGCCCAAGCGCGTACTGACCTGGGGAAAGGTGCGAGCCGCCGCCTGCGTCATTCCGCCAGCATCCCTGCCGTTGTCTACGGTGGTGATAAAGAAGCCCAATCCCTGACCATCGTGGCCAAGGAAATCGCCAAGCTGTTCGAAAACGAAGCTGCCTTCAGCCACGTTCTGGAACTGAATGTCGACGGCGCCAAGCAGAACGTCGTGGTCAAGGCCCTGCAGCGTCACCCGGCCAAAGGCTTCATCATGCACGCCGACTTCGTTCGCGTCGTTGCTGGCCAGAAGCTGACCGCCAAGGTACCGGTTCACTTCATCAACGAAGAAGCCCCGGTCAAGAAAGGCGGCGAGATCTCCCACGTCGAGTCCGAGATCGAAGTGTCCTGCGAAGCCAAGGACCTGCCTGAGTTCATCGAGGTCGACCTGGCCAACGCTGAAATCGGCACCATCATCCACCTGTCGGACCTGAAAGCTCCGAAAGGCGTAGAGTTCGTCGCTCTGGCCCACGGTGATGACAAAGCTGTTGCCAACGTCCACGCTCCGCGCGTTGCCGCTGAAGCTGCTGAAGGCGCTGCCGAGTAATCCACTCGCGCGCCGGCGTTGATCGGGTTACAGTGCCGCGCGCACCGTAACCCACCAACTCCAAGGAAGAGCCCCTGACGTGACCGCCATCCAGTTGATCGTCGGCCTGGGTAACCCTGGCCCCGAATACGAACAGACCCGGCATAACGCAGGGGCTCTTTTCGTTGAACGCCTTGCCAGTGCCCAGCGCGTTTCGCTGTCCGCTGACAAAAAGTATTTCGGCCTGACGGCTAAGTTCAGCCATCAGGGCAACGATGTTCGCCTGCTGATCCCCACCACCTACATGAACCGCAGCGGTCAGTCCGTGGCGGCTCTGGCCAATTTCTTCCGCATCAAGCCGGAAGCGATCCTGGTGGCGCATGACGAACTCGACCTGCCTCCTGGCATTGCCAAGCTCAAGAAGGGCGGCGGCCATGGTGGGCACAACGGCCTGCGCGACATCATCGCGCAGCTCGGCAACCAGAACGACTTCCACCGCCTGCGGCTTGGCATCGGCCACCCGGGCGACGCCAAACTGGTCTCCAACTTCGTCCTGGGCCGCGCACCGCGCGCCGAGCAGGAGAAGCTCGACGCCAGCATCGATTTTGCCCTCGGCGTGATGCCGGACGTCCTCGCCGGCGACTTCGCCAAGGCGATGCGCGAACTGCACAGCCAGAAGGCCTGATTTCCTAGAGAGGGGAATACCCATGGGTTTCAATTGCGGCATCGTCGGCCTGCCCAACGTCGGCAAGTCCACCCTGTTCAACGCCCTGACCAAGTCCGGCATCGCGGCAGAGAACTTCCCCTTCTGCACCATCGAGCCGAACAGCGGCATCGTACCGATGCCCGACGCACGCCTGGACGCCCTGGCTGCCATCGTCAAGCCTGAGCGCGTGCTGCCTACCACCATGGAATTCGTCGACATCGCCGGCCTGGTCGCCGGCGCGTCGAAAGGTGAAGGCCTGGGCAACAAGTTCCTCGCCAACATCCGCGAAACCGACGCTATCGCCCACGTGGTGCGCTGCTTCGAAGACGAGAATGTGATCCACGTCTCCAACAGCGTCGACCCCAAGCGTGACATCGAGATCATCGACCTGGAACTGATCTTCGCCGACCTCGACAGCTGCGAGAAGCAACTGCAGAAGGTCGCGCGCAACGCCAAGGGCGGCGACAAGGACGCCCTGGCACAGAAGGCCCTGCTGGAGCAACTCATCGCCCACTTCACCGACGGCAAGCCGGCGCGCAGCCTGATGAAGAACATGAGCGTCGAAGAGAAGGCCGTCATCCGCGGTTTCCACCTGCTGACCAGCAAGCCTGTGATGTACATCGCCAACGTTGCCGAAGACGGCTTCGAGAACAACCCGCACCTGGACGTGGTCAAGGCCATCGCCGAGGAAGAAGGCGCGGTCGTGGTGCCGGTGTGCAACAAGATCGAAGCCGAGATCGCCGAGCTGGAAGAAGGTGAAGAGAAGGACATGTTCCTCGAGGCCCTGGGCCTGGAAGAGCCTGGCCTGAACCGCGTGATCCGCGCCGGCTACAGCCTGCTCAACCTGCAGACCTACTTCACCGCCGGTGTGAAGGAAGTCCGCGCCTGGACCGTACGCGTCGGCGCCACCGCCCCGCAGGCCGCTGCCGTTATCCACACCGACTTCGAGAAAGGCTTCATCCGCGCCGAAGTGGTGGCCTACGACGACTTCATCCAGTTCAAGGGTGAGAGCGGCGCCAAGGAAGCCGGCAAGTGGCGCCTGGAAGGCAAGGACTACATCGTCAAGGATGGCGATGTGATGCACTTCCGCTTCAACGTGTGATCACCACACGATAGAAAAAACCCCTTGAGGACAGGCGCTTCAAGGGGTTTTTCGTTTATGGCAGGGTGGTTCGTCACAGCCTCATCGCCTCCTGCTCGAACGCCTCGACCAGAAAGTCGATCAGCTTGCGCACCGCGGGCATCAGGCCCCGGCGAGAAGGAAACAGTGCAACGATTTCCCCGAGCCTCGGCGTCCAGCCTTCCAACGCGTGCACCAAGCGGCCAGCAGCCAGGTCGGCGCGCACCAGCTCCTCCGGCAACAGCGCCACGCCCACACCGCCCAACGCGCCCCGGTGCAAGACGGCCAGGTCATCCGACACCAGGCGAGGCCGGTAGCGAATGGAGGCCACGCTGCCGTCCGGCCCATCCAGGTCCCAGGTGTATTCCTGCACATTGGCGCCCCAGCCAAGGCTGGGCAAGCCGAACAGGTCCGAGGGCAGCAAGGGCTGGTCCAGGCCGGCCAGCAGCCTTGGCGCTACTACCAGGCACTGCCGGCTCAAGGCCAGCCTGCGCATGATCAGCTCACTGCTCTCCAGGGGACGATGGCGCACGCTCAGGACCAGGTCGAAGCCTTCGCCAATCACGTCCACCCGCCGGTTGTAGCTCTTGACCAGCAGCTCCACCACCGGGCACTCGACCATGAACCGTGCCAGCATCGGCGCCAGGCGCGAGTCCAGCAGCGCGGTGCTGCAGGCCAGGCGAACGATGCCGCTGGGCACGGCGCGGCTGCGCTCGATGGCATCCTCGGCGGCAAATGCCCTGTCCATCATCGACACGCAGTGGTGGTAGTACTCCAGTCCCACTTCGGTGACAGCGAACTGCCGGGTCGAACGCTGGATCAGGCGCACGCCCAGGCGCTCCTCGAGCTTGGCCACGCGCCGGCTCAGGCGTGACTTGGGCAGGCCCAGCACCCTGCCCGCCGGGGCGAAACCACCATGCTCGACGACCTTGCTGTAGAGGTACAGGTCATTGAGGTCAAACATCATGCTCATCGACGGCCCACCCAAACACTATTCAAGGATGGTGACCGTCGCGGTAGTGCCCGCGCGCAGTGGCGGCGCATCGGCGTCACGCTCCAGACGCAACCGCACCGGGATGCGCTGGGCCAGCTTGACCCAGGTGTAGCTCGGGTTGACGTTGGCCAGCAGGCGGTTGCCCGGCTGGTTCTCCCGGTCGGTGATCGCGTAGGCGATGCTTTCCACCGTGCCTTGCAGCCGCTCGCCGCTCATCAGTTCGATGCGTGCCCGGCTGCCGACCTTGATCTTCGGCAGCTTGGTTTCCTCGAAGTAACCGCTGACATGGAACGACTCGCTGTCCACCAGGGCCAGCAGCGGCGCGCCGGGCTGGGCGAAGTCGCCCTGGCGGGTCAGCAGGTTGGTCACATAGCCATTGACCGGGGCACTCACGCGGGTACGCTCAAGGTCCAGGCGCGCCTGCTTGAGGGTGGCTTCGGCGAGTTGCACATTGGCCTGCGCCAGGCCCAGGTTGGATTGCTCGCGCAGCAGGTCGGCCTGGGCCACGGCGACCTCGGTGCCGGACTTCTCCCATTCCTCGGCAGAAATCGCCGACATCGATTGCAGTTTGCGGCGCCGTTGTTCCTCGCTGCGCCGCTGCTTGAGCAGCGCTTCGCTGGCGACGATGGCAGCCTGGGATTGGCCCAGGGTGGCACGGGCCACCTCGACTGCGCGCTCGGCGTGCAGCACAGCGAGTTCGTAGCGGGCCGGATCGATCTGCAGCAACAGGTCGCCACGGTGGACGAACTGGTTGTCCTGCACGGGCAGTTCGATGATGCGCCCGGCGACTTCCGCCGACAGCGTCACCACGTCCGCCCGCACCCTCGCATCACGAGTCCATGGCGCGCGGGTGTAATAGTCCCAGGCTAGCCAGACCAGGCCGGCGGCAATCGCCAACACCACCAAGGTCAAGGCCTTGGCCACAACAGGTTTCAACGCAGGCATTTCAGACGCTCGCTCCCATCGTCAACACGAGGGCCGCGCAGATCGCGGCATACAGGGCTCCTTGGAACAGCGCCGGGTGCCAGACCCGCGCCAGCACGCCAAGCCGCCGCAGCACGGCATCGGCGACCAGGAACAACACCAGCCCCAACAGCAGGGCCTGGGCAATGGGCGGCAGGTAGACACCGCCGAATTCGAAATCAATGGGCATGGGCGCCCTCCTTTTCAGGCAACGGCGCAGGCCCTGCCAGGACTGACCGATAGCGCTGCAGCAACTGGCCGGCAACCGAGAGTGCCACGCGCAGGATGAACAACCGCCGCAGCGCTTCCCGATCAGCGTCCAGGTGCGCCTCGTGCAACGCATCCAGGGCCAGGCCTACCTGTTCGGTCTCTCGTAACAGCCCGTCGATGTCTACCTGGCGTTGCCCGCCGATGACCTCGGCCATCTCTTGCAACACTAGGCCTAAACGAGCCTTCGTGCCCTCCGGCAGCGCTACGCTGGTCACGCACTGGGTACGCGCCTGGACCAGGGCAATGGCCAGTGCCGGGCAGACCAGGCTGCAGTCGAACAGCTCCCGCGAGCGCGGGTCGGTGGCGGCAGGCAGCAGGCCGATCATTGCTGACAGGCGGTCGAGCGTGCGGCTTTCGAAGTCGAACTGGTGGGTCAACCCGTTGCCCTCGGTTACCTGCCGGTACACATCGTCACGGGTCAGGCGGAACAGCCGGGCCATGCGTTTTGGTGCATTGAATGGAAAGACCAGGGCGAACACCACCATCGCCAGCACCCCGGCGACCACGTAGCCGCCAGCGAACTCGAACCATTGGATGGCGCTGTTGTGGTAGGTGCCGACGTTCTGCGGCCCGATCATCAACAGGCTGATCAGGCCGATGCCCATGCCGATGCCGGCGGTCATCGGGTTGGCCAGGCCAACAGCCGCCAGGTAGAGCAACGGCGCCAGGCACAGAGCGAGCATTTCGAAATCGGTGAAGATCGGCAGCAGTGCGAACTGGTAGAGGGCCGACAGCACCAACGCCACCAGCAGGCCACGGTTGTAGTTCTGGCTCGCCAGCAAGGGCCGCGGCAGGGTCGCCATCAGGGAACACATCACACCGATCAGGATCACCCCGGAGCGCGCGCCGTCCCAGGCGGTCTCGACCCACAACCAGCCGGCCAGGAACAAGGCCAGGAATGCCCGCACGGCGTTCATGCCGGCCAGGCGAAAATCCAGGTGCAGCGCACTGACCCGCCCTTGGTCATGGGGGCAACTGGCCGCCCTCCCCTGCTGGATCGCCTCGTTGAGTTCGATCAGTTCATCGAGCTGCTGCAACAGGCGCGCCTGCTCCCAGCGCAAAGCCCAGGCCAGCGAACGCATGCGCGGCGGCAGCGGCTCGTTGAGAAACTCGGCGCGGTCGGCAGCCTGGTCGAAGCCCTGGTGCAAGCTACGGATCGCCTTGCGCCCGCTCGCCGACAAGGCCACGCCATCGCGGGCCAATGCGTCCAGGCTGTCCAGTTCGGCCAGGCGCAGCAGCTGGATGTCGGCCGGCAACGGCCCTTGCCAGTGCTGCTTGATCAGTTCGCGTTGCTGGCGCAACACCAGCAGACGCGACACCAGCAGCACCAGCTGGTTGGCCAGCAACTGCACCAGCCCATCAGCGCTGCGCAGGTGCGGCGCATCGAAATACAGGTGGCGGCGCAGGCCTTCCAGCGCGCTGATCTCGGCGATCAGCTGCGCCTGGCGTTGACGGAACGCCGCTTCGTCTTCCTCGGTACGGACCACCTCGGCGGCGTGGCGGGCGATCAGCTTGACCAAGCTGTCGACCTTGTTGAAATACCCCTGCGCCACCGCCTGGGGGCGAGCGGTCAACAGGCTGACCACGGCCACACAGACCACCGCCAGCAAGGTTTCGGTCAAGCGGGTGATGGCCAACAGGAAAATGCCGTCCGGCTCCGGGACCGCCAGCATCGCCACCACCACGGCAGTGAAGCCGCTCAGGACGAAAGCATGGGAATCGGTGTAGCGCAACAAGGTGCCACCGGCCGTGCAGAACGCCAGCCAGAGGGACAGGCAGACGATGAAGGGCATCGGTGCCTGGGGGAACAACGCCATGATCGCCACAGCCACGGCGGCACCCGCCGCAGTGCCGAGCACCTGGGCGAAGCTGCGCTTGAGGGTCATGCCGGCCAGCGGCAGGCTGATGATGATCACGGTCATCAGCGCCCACTTCGGTTGTTCCAGATCGAAGATGAACGCCAAATACAGGCACAGGAGGCCCGCGACGATGGTGCGCAGTGCGAATAACAGCACCCCGCGCCCAGGGTTCAAAGCCAGCTTGAAATAGGAAATCAGTGGACCCATCCGGTACCTCGAAACACGGACGGAGAGCCATGCGCCACGGCATGGCTCCCCAAACCGGGTTACTTCGTCAGCAGGCTGTAGCTGGTCATCAGGTTACGGTAGTCCGGGATGTGGTTGGAGAACAGCGCGCCCAGGCCTTCGATGTCGTTGCGCCAGTCGCGGTGCAGCTCACAGGCCACGCCGAACCAGGTCATCAGCTGCGCGCCAGCAGCCTCCATGCGGCGCCAGGCCGAGTCGCGGGTCAGTTCGTTGAAGGTGCCCGATGCATCGGTGACCACGAACACATCGAACCCTTCTTCCAGGGCCGACAGGGCCGGGAAAGCCACGCACACTTCGGTCACTACGCCGGCGATGATCAATTGCTTCTTGCCGGTGGCCTTGACCGCCTTGACGAAGTCTTCGTTGTCCCAGGCATTGATGTTGCCTGGGCGTGCGATGTACGGCGCGTCAGGGAACTGCTCCTTGAGCTCGGGCACCAGCGGGCCGTTGGGGCCGTTTTCGAAACTGGTGGTGAGGATGGTCGGCAGCTTGAAGTACTTGGCGAGGTCCGACAGGGCCAGCACGTTGTTCTTGAAACGGTCGGGCTCGATGTCCCGTACCAGGGAGAGCAGGCCAGTCTGGTGGTCGACCAGCAGAACAGCGGCGTTGTTCTTGTCCAGACGCTTGTATTGGAAGGCCATGATGTTTCTCCTTGCTTGGTGGGTAGGTAACTCAGCTCGTTCGGAGTCCAGTTGCTCGTGGTGGGTGACCACGGCCTGGGCGTTCATGTCGCGTTCGATCGGCGTTCACAAACGCGGTTATGGGACTATCAGCGTAGGCAACCCCCGGTGAACCACGCGACCGCCAGTCGCCGAAGGCCGCGCTTGACGGCTGCCTACGCAAAATACAGGCACAACGTTAGTTCGATGAACGAAGCGCCGGTAGACGCTTAATTCGAACCTCTGCGTTCCATTTCGTGAACGCCGTTACTGGAGCGCCCAGCGCTGAACCTGTAGGAGCGGGCTTGCCCTAATGCCTGTCAGTTAAGGCCCCATCGCCGGCAAGCCGGCTCCCACCTGTCCTGCGCTGCTGTTGTAGACACCGCGGAACCTGTGGGAGCCGGCTTGCCGGCGATGGGCTGCGAAGCAGCCCCAAATGCAGCCAATAAGGCTTAACTGACCGACATTAGGGCTTGCTCCGCTCCTACAAGGATGCGTGCGGCCATGAAATTGGTTCACAGATTCCTGAACTGATTATTTATCCCCAGCGATTTTTCCCCCCGCCAACCCTCACCAGAATCGCTTCAACAATCACAATAACCGTGAGGCCACTCCCGTGGACCAGACCCTCCAAGTGCGCCAGGCCGCCGCCGACCTCGTCGACGCCTTCGCCAGCAACGACACCGCCCGCTACTTCGCCTGCTTCAGCGAAGACGCCACCTTCCTCTTCCACACCTTGGCGCACCCGCTGCTCGCGCGCGATGCCTATGAAACGCTGTGGGCACAATGGCAGGCCGAGGGCTTTGCCGTGCTGGCATGCCAGTCCAGCAACGCGCAGGTGAGCCTGCAAGGTGAGGTGGCAATCTTCATGCACGACGTGGCCACGCACATGCGCATCGCGGGCCAGGAGCACCGGCTGGCCGAGCGCGAGACCATCGTCTTCAAGCGCCAGGGCGAACGCTGGCTGGCCTGTCACGAGCACCTGTCGGTTGCCTCCGACACCTGATGTTTCGCGGCCCTGCCGCACTGCCAACGCACCACAAAAAAGTCCGCGCACCGCGCCGACTCACAACAATCGCGCTGGAGCCTTGCCATGAGCCATTCGACCGGTATCGAGACCAATGGCGTCGAACAGATCCCCGACGATCAACGCGACGCGACCCCGCTGGACCTGTTCCGCCTGATCTTCGGCGGTGCCAACACCTTCGCCACCGCTGTGCTGGGCAGCTTCCCGGTACTGTTCGGCCTGTCGTTCCAGGCCGGGCTGTGGGCCATCCTGCTCGGCGTCGGGGTGGGCGCCTTGATCCTCGCCCCCATGGGCCTGTTCGGTGCGCTCAACGGCACCAACAATGCGGTGTCGTCCGGCGCACACTTCGGCGTGCATGGGCGCATCGTCGGTTCGTTCCTGTCGCTGCTCACCGCCGTGGCGTTCTTCTCGCTGTCGGTGTGGAGCTCAGGCGACGCCCTGGTCGGTGGCGCCAAGCGCCTGGCGGGGCTGCCGGAAACCGACCTGACCCTGGGCCTGGCCTACGGCCTGTTCGCCGTGCTGGTGCTGGTGGTGTGCATCTTCGGCTTCCGCTTCATGCTATGGGTCAACAAGATCGCCGTATGGGCATCGAGCCTGCTGTTCCTGCTGGGCATCCTGGCATTCGCCGGCCCCTTCGACGTGCACTTCGCCGGTAGCGTCAACCTCGGCCAGCCCGGTTTCTGGGCCGCCTTCGTCGGCGCGGGGATCCTGGCCATGAGCAACCCGGTGTCGTTCGGCGCGTTCCTCGGCGACTGGTCGCGCTATATCCCGCGCCAGACGCCCAAGGCGCGCATCATGCTGGCCGTGATTGCGGCCCAGGCGGCGACACTGATCCCGTTCCTGTTCGGCCTGTGCACCGCGACCCTGGTCGCCACCCAGGCCCCGGACTACATCGCCGCCAATAACTATGTGGGCGGCCTGCTGGCGATCTCGCCGGGCTGGTTCTTCCTGCCGGTGTGCCTGATCGCGGTGATCGGCGGCATGTCCACCGGCACCACCTCGCTGTATGGCACCGGCCTGGACATGTCCAGCGTATTCCCGCGCTTGCTCAGCCGCGCCGGCGCGACCCTGCTGATAGGCGTCGCCGCCATCGCCTTCATCTTCATCGGCCGCTTCACCTTCAACCTGGTGCAGAGCGTGTCCACCTTCGCCGTGCTGATCATCACCTGCACCAGCCCCTGGATGGTGATCATGATTCTCGGCCTGGTCACCCGTCGCGGCTTCTACCATGCCGACGACCTGCAGGTGTTCACCCGCGGCCAACGCGGCGGGCACTACTGGTTCACCCATGGCTGGAACTGGCGCGGTATGGGCGCCTGGATCCCCAGCGCAGCGGTGGGCCTGTGCTTCGTCAACCTGCCAGGGCAGTTCGTCGGCCCACTGGGCGAGCTGGCCGGCGGAATCGACCTGAGCCTGCCGGTGACCCTGGGCATGGCTGGCCTGCTGTACATCGCCCTGCTCAACCTGTTCCCTGAACCTGCCGGCGTCTATGGCCCCCATGGCCCGCGCTGGGTGCGCTGCAAAAGCGCCCCGCGCACGCCGGTAACCACCGCCGAAACCGCCTGACTGGAACCCGACCATGACCACACCCCACTACATCGACGGCCGCTGGGTCGAAGGCCAAGGCAGCGACTGCATCACCGTGCATGACCCCGCGCTGGGCCAGCCATTCGCCGAGCTGATGTCCGCCAGCACCGCCCAGGTCGACCAGGCCGTGGCTGCCGCCCGGCGCGCCCTGCCCGCCTGGAAAGCCACTGCCCCGGGCGAACGTGCCGCGCTGCTGCGTGGCTTCGCCGAACAACTTGGCCAACGCCGCGAAGCACTGATTACCCTGCAGATGCGCAACAACGGCAAGCCACGCCACGAAGCCGAGATCGACCTGGACGATGCCGTGGCCACGTTCGCCTACTACGCAGACCTTGCCGAGCAGTTGCCTGGCAAGAATCGCCAGGTCCCCCTGGCCGCCCCCGGCTTCACGGCCCGTACGCGCCTTGAACCGGTGGGCGTGGTCGGCTTGATCGTGCCGTGGAACTTCCCCCTGGTCACCAGCGCATGGAAGCTTGCCCCGGCCCTGGCCGCCGGCTGCACTGTGGTACTCAAGCCTTCGGAGGTCACGCCACTGATCGAACAGGCCTACGGCCAGATCGCCGACACCCTGGGCCTGCCCGCCGGCGTGCTGAACATCGTCAACGGCAAGGCCGAGACCGGCGCAGCGCTGAGCGGCCACAACGGGCTGGACAAGCTGTCGTTCACCGGCAGCAACGGGGTGGGCAGCCAGGTCATGCGCGCCGCTGCAGCCCAGTGCCGCCCCGTCACCCTGGAACTCGGTGGCAAGTCGGCGATCGTGGTGTTCGATGACTGCGACGTGGACCAGGCCGTGGAATGGATCGTCGCCGGCATCACCTGGAACGCCGGGCAGATGTGCTCGGCCACCTCGCGCCTGTTGGTCCAGGACGGCATCGCCGATACCCTGCTGCCCCGCCTGCAGGCGGCCCTGGAACAGATGAACGTGGGCAACCCGCTGGTCGAGGACGTCGCCATGGGCCCGCTGACCAGCCAGGCACAATGGCTCAAGGTCGCCAGCTATTTCGCCATTGCCCGCGAAGAAGGCCTGCATTGCCTCACCGGTGGCCAGGTGCTGGACCGCGAGGGCTGGTTCGTCAGCCCGACCCTGTACAGGGATGTGCCCGAGGGTAGCCGCCTGTGGAACGAGGAGATCTTCGGTCCCGTATTGTGCGCCCGCCGCTTCGCCACCGAGGCACAGGCCATTGCGCTGGCCAACGACAGCCGCTTCGGCCTGGTCGCCACCGTATGCTCCGCCGACCTGGACCGCGCCGAACGTGTGGCCGACGCACTGGAGGTTGGCCATGTATGGATCAACTCGGTGCAGGCGGTGTTCGTCGAGACATCCTGGGGCGGGACCAAGGGCAGCGGCATCGGCCGCGAACTCGGGCCCTGGGGGCTGTCGGCGTACCAGTCGGTCAAGCATGTGACACGTTGCCTGGGTTGAAACCAGGCTGCAGGTGAGTGCCTGTCAGTTAGGGCCCCATCGCCGGCAAGCCGGCTCCCACCAGTAACGCGCCAGTCTCGAGAACGGCACTGTCCCTGGGGAGCTGGCGGAGCCTGCGCTGGACGATAAGGCTTAACTGACTGGCATTAGGCTGCAGGCCCCCTCCGTGGCGTAACCCTTGCTCCAGTCGTCCACGCCGATCCAGTAGCCAAGCACCAGGTCATCGGCAAGCCCTTGCAGCGATATGACCCCTATCAACAGACGTATCGCACCCCAGATGGCCCCCTGCGCTGTTGCCAGGCCTTCGGTTGACCGGCGATCCAGGACTCGGCGAGACCTGGAGGGTAGGGGTGAGAAATCTGGATTGTCATGCGGGGAATTGTCGCAGCCCGTGACTTTTATCCGACGTACCCAAGTCCCACCCCTGGTAGCCCAATAATCACAACACCAGGCCAGACCTCCCATGCATCCGCAACGCACCGCCCTGCATAACGAACTGCACGCTCGTCCATCGCTGTATTTCGACGAACCCGCCCATGTCCATCATCTGGCCGTGCTGGGCGACGACACCGCCTGCCTGGCCCTGCTGCATCGCTGCTGCCCCGACGCCGTCGATAGGGAGGCCGCCCAGGGCATTACCCGGCTGGATGGCAACCCCTTCAAATGGGAGCGCCACGCCGAGTTCTTCACGCTGACCTTGGTGGTGCCCTGCGCCACCCACGATGCCGGCTGGCAGGCGCTGCCCCAGGGTCTGGCCGAAGCCATCGCACCCCAGGCACACCAGGTGATCAATGCCGTGCAGGTGCTGGTGCGTGGCGAACAGGGCCTGGACCTGACGCGCTATGGTTTCAAGGACCCCTGCGGCTCGCTGGTCGGTGGCGGCGATGCGGTGGTGTGGAGCGACTTTCGCCTGACCGAGGACGGCACCAACCGCCTGTTGTTCGTCAACCGCCGACTCAACGCCTACCGCCAGGGCCGGATGATCCGCCGCCTGCTGGAGATCGAGACCTACCGCATGATGGCCTCGCTCACCCTCAGCACGGCAAAGGCGCTGAGCCAGGAGCTGGACGCCTTCGACCGGACCTTGGTGAGCCTCTCCGAGCGCAGCGCCAGCGTCGATGGCCACGACTCCAAGGCCTTGCTCGAAGCCATCGCCCACCTCTCCCGTCAAGTGGTCAGCCGTACGGTGAAGACCCGCCATCGCTTCGGTGCGACCCAGGCCTATGCGCAACTGGTGTTCGAGCGCCTGGGCGAGCTGCGCGAAAGCCATGTGGGGGATTGCCAGCGGCTGGGGGTGTTCATCGAGCGACGCTTCAAACCGACGGTGCGCTATTGCGCCGCCACCGAGCAGCGTCTGGAGCAACTGGCCAAGAATGTCGCCAACCTGGGCGACCTGCTGCAGGCGCGGGTGCAGGTGGAGATGGAGGAGCAGAACGCCGAGATCCTGCGCAGCCTCAATGCCCGCGCCGATGCCCAGGTGAAGATCCAGCGGGCGGTGGAAGGGCTGTCGATCATCGCCATCACCTATTATCTGCTGAACCTGTTCAAGCTGCTGTATGGCGGGCTGAACGTGCTGGGCGCGGGGCTGACGGCGCGCGAGGCATTGCTGGGGATGGCAGTGCCGGTGATGCTGCTGCTGGGAATGATCCTGCTAAGGATCAGGCGGGCGAAGCAGCATTGACCCAGGCATTCGCCGCTCCCCCTAATAGGAGCGGCCTTGTGCCGCGAAAAGGCTGCGCAGCAGCCCCTAGCCTCATTCTGCCGGCTGTGCGCCTTCCTGCACCAATACCATGCTCTGCGGCGACGACAACGCGATCCCCTCCTCCCGCAACCGCCCCAACACCGTGAACAGCAGGTCGCTGCGCGCACCCGACACTTGCCGCGGGCTGGCCACGTAGCCACTGACGCTGAGCACCATGCCACTGGCGGTGAGGTCCTTGAAGGTCACCGACGACGCCGGCGCATCGAGGATCGATTCATGCTCGCGAAACGCCGTCAACAGCAGGTCACGCACCTTGTTCGCGTCGGTATCCAGCGGCAGGGTCAGGGTGATGCCGACCACGCCCAGGGCATTGCCCATGGTCACGTTGCGCACGTTCTGGGATATGAACTGCGAGTTGGGCACGATCACCGTGGAACGGTCGGACATCTGGATTTCCGTGGCGCGCACGTTGATCCGACGGATGTCGCCCTCCACCCCGGCCAGGCTCACCCAGTCACCCACCTTGACCGGGCGCTCGGTGAGCAGGATCAGGCCGGAGATGAAGTTCTGCACGATCTGCTGCAGGCCGAAACCGATACCCACCGACAGCGCACTGACCACCCAGGTCAGGCTGGTGAGGTTGATACGCAGGGTCGACATCACCAGCATGGCCAGGAACAGGAAGCCCAGGTAGCCGACCAGGGTCACCAGGGATGCACGCATGCCGGCATCCATGTCGGTCTCCGGCAGCAGGCGCTCGCTCAGCCAACGCTTGACCACGCGGATGGCGAACAGCCCACCGAGGAACATGGCCACGGCCAGGAAGATGTCCTGCGGCACGATGTTCAGGTTGCCGAGCACCTTGCCCCCGCTGCCGTCCCATTCCGCCAGGCTCAGCAGCAGCTCGCCGGGGCTGGTGCCCGAGGGCATGAGTACCAGCAGGCCGGCGATGAACAGCAACAACGTACGCCCGATGCCCGCCAGGATGGTGCTGGCCTGGGCCTGGTGCCGTGGCTGCAGGCCAAGGGCCGCGGACAATGCCAGACCACTGGGCTGGCGCGGCGACAACAGGGTTTCGCACAGGTCGCCGAACACCGTGATGAGCAGATAGGCGCAGGTGGCCACCACGCTGATCCACAGCAGCTTGGCGGTGAGGAAGTAGGCCAGGGTCAGGTAGCCGGTGAGCAACGCCAGCAGGATCAGCCCCACCCAGACCACGATCACGAACGGAATCAGCCCGGCCAACCCAGGCGGGCGCTCCAACTGGTGCCGTGTGCGGGCGCGGCGGTAGCACACCAGCGCCGCAACGAAGATCAGCGACACCACCAGGGCAGTCAGGCCGTTGGTGGCCACGGTCAGCGCCAGGCTGGTGCCGATCACGCTGTTGATACGCTCCTGGGTCAGCAGCACCATCAGCGCCAGGGCCAGGACCTGAGGGAACCAGCCCAGGGCACTGGCCACTTCGTCCGGGATCGGCGGCAGGCGCCAGGAGGGGCGCTGCAACATCAGCATGGCGCGGCCGAGGCCGGCGATGAAGGCGCTGAACACCACCAGGGTGAGGATATGGTTGATCAGACTGGCGATGTCGCTGCCCAGCGCGGCGCTGTTCTCCAGCCCCCAGCGCACCAGCGATACCGAGCCGCCGATGGTGCTCAGGGTCGCCAGGCTGACGCTCAAGGCCAGGGCACTGCGCCGCAGGCGGCCCTCGGGCAGCCAGCGGATCATGGCATCGGCCAGCAGCCGCTCGAGCACCTTGCGCACCAGTGTCCATACCAGCAGGGCCGCCACCAGGCTGCTGATGAACAGCCAGCGGTGCTCGGCGCTGAAGGCGCTGGCCACGGCATCGGCGGCCTCGCCGCGCAGGTCGCGCAGGCGTGCCACGTCCTCGTCGGTCGGGCGGATCAGGCTCGACCAGAATGCTGGGCTCAGGGGGCTGGCGGCGCGGGTGGTGACCTGCGAGTTGAACTGGCTGCGGCGCAGGTTGACGATCTGCGTGGCCAGGTCACGAGCCGATTGGGTCAACTTCACCGCCTGCTGTTGCTCGGCCAGTACCGACTTCTTTTCATCGCTCAACTGCTTGCGCTGGCGGGTGATGCTGTCGGCTTCGTCGGGCAGTACCGGGCCGAGCACTTGGAGCTGGTCGTCCAGGCGCTCCACGTCGGAGGTGCGTTGCGTGCCCAGGGCGTCAGCCTGGCGTTGCACCTGCAAGGCGGCCTGACGCAGCTGGGACAGCAAGTCATCGTTCGCCTCGCTGGTAAGCCCTTGGCGGACCTGGTCCAGGCGGTCGCTCAACTGCTCCAGGCTGGCGTTCTCGTCCAACGTGGGCAGTTCACCCGCGCTCAACGGCCCGACCTGTGCCGACCAGGCTGGCGTGGCTACCCACAACAGCACGGCAAGCGTTGCTACACAAAAACGGTAAAGGCTCAGGCGCCTCATCGAATTCCCCTATTTACACGCTCGATTGGGCGGGGATTCTACGCTGCTCGCAGCGCTCAGGTGAGTGCCGTTTCTCGTGTCAACAATTGCCGTTTACGCTCCACTCCCCAGCGGTAGCCACTGAGGTCGCCGTCACGGCGTACCACCCGGTGGCAGGGGATGGCCACGGCGAGGCAGTTGGCGGCGCAGGCCTTTGCGACAGCGCGCACGGCCTTGGGTGCGCCGATGCGTTCGGCGATGTCGGTGTAGCTGACGGTGCTGCCGGCGGGTACCTCGCGCAGCGCCTGCCAGACGCGCTCCTGGAAGGCCGTGCCTTGTACGTCCAACGGCAGCGCCAGGCCCAGGGCCGGCTGCTCGACGAACCCCACCACTTCGGCGACCAGGCGTTCGAAACCGGCGTCGCCGCCGATCAGCCGAGCCTTGCTGAACTGGTCCTGCAGGTCCTTGAGCAGGCGCTCAGGGTCCTCGCCCAACAGGATGGCGCAGATGCCCCGTTCACTCTGCGCCACCAGGATCGCCCCGAGCGAGCACTGGCCAATGGCGAAGTGAATGGTCGAGCCCGCGCCCTTGGCCCGGTATTCCCTCGGGCGCATGCCCAGGCGTTGGCCGGCGCTCTCGTAGAAGCGGCTGTTGGAGTTGTAGCCGGCGTCATAGATGGCCTCGGTCACGGAGCTGGCGCGGTCATCGAGCCGCTCGCGCAAGCGCCGGGCGCGATAGGCCGAAGCATAGGCCTTGGGCGTGAGCCCGGTCTCGGCCTTGAACACGCGGTGCAAGTGGAAGGGGCTGACGGCCAGCTGCGCACCGAGCTGGTCGAGGTTGGGAGGGGTCTCGCTGGCCTCGATCAGGCGGCAGGCGCGGGCCACCAGTTCGGTGCGGCGCATCATCTGCAGGGCCTTGCCCTCCGTGCAGCGGCGACAGGCGCGATAGCCGGCCGCTTCGGCAGCGTCGGCATCATTGAAGAATTCGACGTTCTCACGCTTGGCCAGGCGCGACTTGCAGCCAGGCTGACAGTAGACGCCCGTGGTGCGTACGGCATAGACGAAATGGCCGCTGGCCGCCAAGTCGCGGCGTTGCACGGCAAGCCAGCGGTCGGCGTCGGTGGCGTAGGCGGTGGCAGGCTTCATGAAATCTCTCCTGGGCGGCTGATGTTGCAAGCCTGACAGGCTGGGGCGGGGCTGGCACTCCGTTTATTGCACGGCAATCCGGCAGTAGTGCATCGCCCTGTAGGAGCGGGCTTGCCCCGCGAAAGGGCTGCAAAGCAGCCCCGACATCTTGGGCGTCAATGCTGACATCCCGGGGCCGCCCTGCGGCCCTTTCGCGGGGCAAGCCCGCTCCTACAAGGGGATTACGCTCAGGCGCGCCACAGGTACCAGGATGCCACGGTCCGATATGGGCTCCAGCCACCTCCCAGCGAACGCATCTGCGCCGGAGTCGGCGCCTTGTCCATGCCCTTGAGCCGACGATACCCCTCGCGCACGCCGAAGTCGTCCACCGGCAGGATATCGGAGCGCTCCAGGCAATAGATCAGCAACATCTCCACGGTCCAGCGTCCGACGCCACGCAGACTCACCAGCCGCTCGATCAGCACATCGTCATGCATCGCCAGCGCTTGCTCGCGGCTGGGGACGATACCGTCCAGGCGCGCCTGGGCAATCCCCTGCACCGTAGCCAGCTTGTTCGCGGATAAGCCACAGCCACGCAGCACCTCGGGCGGCGTGGCCAACAGTTGCTCGGGGCTAGGGAAGGTGGCCCCCGGGTACAACGCCAGCAAGCGCGCCAGGATCGCTTCGGCCGCCCGGGCGTGCAACTGCTGGTAGGCCACCGCCCGCACCAGCGCCTCGAAGGGCTCGCGCTCCGGCACAGCGCTGTGCTGGCACGGGCCGATTGCAGCGATGTGTCGGGCCCAGTCCGGGTCCAACCCCGCGAGGAAGTCCGTGGCCTGGCGATAGGCCGAGGGCGAGAGGTCGGCGTGGATCATGCGCGATAGCCTCGAATGATCGGAAAAAGACCAGCTTAGACCAACCTGTCATCGACGGAACGACGGTTCTTGCGCAGGTAATGGCGCCTCAGTCTGTCACAGCCCGCAGCTTCCCTACCCGGCGATACGACTGCCGGGCGAAGCACACGAACAACCCTGCCATCACCGCCAAGGCCATGGGCAGCCCGTGCGGCGCCACGTCCATCGCCGCCCCGCTGACCAGCGGCCCGACCAGGCTGCCGACACCCCACAGCAAGCCAACGCTGGCATTGGCCGTCACCAGGTCCTGGCCCTTGAAGCGCTGGCCGATCAGCACCAACGCCAGGGTATAGATGCCCCCAGCCACCGCGCCCAGCACCACCAGCAGCGGCCATAGCAGCCAGCTCATCTGCAGCAGCCACGGCAGGCCGATGCCGATCGCCATGGCCACCACACCGCACACCAGGTGCAGCCCGGTACGCTCGACCCGGTCGGCCAGCCAGCCCAGGGGCAATTGGAAGATCATGTCGCCAGCGAACACCACGGTCACCATCAACGCCGCCACACCCACCGCAAAACCATGGCTGGTGGCGTATACCGGCAGCAGCGACAGCACCACGGCATCGAAGAAGGAGAAGAACAGCACCGCCACGCACAACGCCGGCGCGACCCGGAAGAACCCGGCCAGGCCAAAGCTCTTTTCGCCTTCCTCGTGCTGCACATGGTCGTTGGGAACCGTCAGCAGGATGCACAGCAATGCCAGGCCGTAGCAGGCGGTGACCACGCCCGTGACCCACGGGCTGTTGGCCCCAAGCAGCGCCAGCATGGCCGGCCCCAGCACCTGGAAACCGGTGAAGCTGGTGGCGTAGAGCGCCATGATCTTGCCGCGGTTGTGCTCCGGGCACAGCTCGTTGACCCAGGACTCGCCAAGGATGATGGCGATGCCCATGCCGATACCCAGCGCCAGGCGCAATAGCGCCAGGTACCAGATCGAGGTGAAGGCGCCTTCGAGCAACGCGATGCTCAGGGTGCACAGGCTGAAGCACAGCAAATAGATGGTGCGCCGGGTCAGGTGCCGGCAGCAGGCATCGACCATGAACGCCGAGAGCATCATGCCCGCCGCGGGGATGGCCGAAATGATACCGATCTCCAGGGTGCCTGCCCCCGCCTCGTGCAGACGCAACGACACCAGCGGCAGGCTCGCCCCCAGGCTGAACCCCACCACCGACACGGCGAACAACAGGCCCGCCAGCAAACGCATGTTCATTACCACTCCTTGCTCGCCGCCCACGTGCACCCTGGGCCGGGACGGCTGGAAAAACCACTGGAAAGATGTGCGAACGCAGCCACCCGCAGCCACGCCGGCAGGCGGACACGCAGGGGCGCAGGATCAGTTCAGGGCAAGGTGTGGCGAGAAGGTGAAGGCGAACAGCACGCTGCGCCGACGCTTGAGCACCGTGTCGCTCGGCCACGCACGACGCACCGCCTGGATGACAGGCTGGCGGACAAGGCGAAGGCTCTGGGAACGGCGCATTGCATCGACTACGTGAATTGAAAGGAGGCGGCACTCTAGGCCAAGGGGGCTTGGCGCGTCAATCGCCAAGGCCCCTTGTGGGGAAATCACCCAGCCCATTGGGTTTGAGACCCGGATCAGCGTTTACCGGTGGAAGGCAGGAACACTGCCAGCACGCCAAACAGCGGCAGGAACGAGCACAGCCCATAGACGTACTCGATACCTCGCAAATCAGCCAGGTAGCCCAGCAGCGCCGCGCCGATGCCACCGAAACCGAACATCAGGCCGAAGAAGATCCCGGCGATCATGCCGACGCTGCCCGGCACCAGTTCCTGGGCATAGACCACAATGGCCGAGAACGCCGAGGCCAGGATGAAGCCGATCACCACGCTGAGCACACTGGTCCAGAACAGGTCGGCATACGGCAGGGCCAGGGTGAACGGCGCCACGCCCAGGATCGAGAACCAGATCACCGCCTTGCGCCCGATCCGGTCACCGATCGGCCCGCCGAAGAAGGTACCGGCCGCCACCGCGCCCAGGAACAGGAACAGGTGCAGCTGGGAGCTTGCCACCGACACACCGAACTTCTCGATCAGGTAGAAGGTGAAATAGCTGGTGAAGCTGGCCATGTAGAAGTACTTGGAGAACACCAGCAGGCCCAGCACCACCAACGCCAGGATCACACGCTGGCGCGAAATCCCATGGCTGGCCTGTACGGCCTTGCGGGCCTTGAACTGGTTGAGGTGGCCCTTGTACCAACCCCGCAGCAACAAAGTCACAGCGAAGAAGAACAGCCCGGCCAGGCCGAACCAGGCCACATGGCTCTGACCGAAAGGAATGACGATGGCCGCCGCCAGCAGCGGGCCGAGGGCAGAGCCGGCGTTACCGCCGACCTGGAAAGTCGACTGGGCCAGGCCAAAGCGCCCTCCCGATGCCAGGCGGGCGATGCGCGAGGTCTCGGGGTGGAAGGTCGAGGAGCCGATGCCCACCAACGCCGATGCCAGCAAGATCATCGGGAAGCTGCCGACGAATGCCAGCATCACGATCCCCACCAGGGTGCACAACGTGCCCAACGGCAGCAGGTTCGGCGCCGGCCGCCGGTCGGTGAAGAAGCCAACCCACGGCTGCAGCAGCGAGGCCGTGATCTGGAACGTCAAGGTGATCAGGCCGATCTGGGCGAAACTCAGGTTGTAGTTGGCCTTGAGCATCGGGTAGATGGCCGGCAGCACTGCCTGGATCAGATCATTGATCAGGTGTGCCAGGGCACAGAAGCCGATGATGCGCATCACCAGTGGGGTGGCCTGTGCGGCGGTGCTGGTGCCGGTGGAGGTCTGGGCGCTGCTGATGGCCATGGCTATGTCCTTTCCGCGGATTTGGGATCCGATTATCAGGAAAGAACTAGATACTTAGCTACCTTTTTATGCAATCGGCCGCCCCACGCCGCGACTCACCCGGTCTGCGCAGCGCATTCTTTGCAGGTTGGCGGGCACACCGAGCGGTCCGCCCAGCTAAGCGTTTGAAAGGCTGGAAATTTTTTTTACAACGAGTGTTGACAGAGTCACGATTCGAGCTAATAATGCGCGCCAAGTCGGCTACATAGCTCAGTTGGTTAGAGCATAGCATTCATAATGCTGGGGTCCGGGGTTCAAGTCCCTGTGTAGCCACCACCTTCAAAAAAGGGCTTATCGAAAGATAAGCCCTTTTTTATTGCGCTGAAAAACCGTCAACGCACGCCCGCCACTACCACGGCCAGGCCCAACCCGATCAGGGCTACGCCGATCACCCGGTCGACCACCCCTTGTCGCTCGATCATCGCCTGGCGCAATCCGTCGCTCGAGAAGAACACCGCCACCAGGCTGAACCATGCCCAATGGGCGAACGACATGAACGCCCCATAGGCGAAATCCAGCGCCAGCGGGCTGCCCGGCCGCACCACCTGGGTGTAGGCACTGACGACGAACAGCATCGTCTTGGGATTCAGCGCATTGGTCAAAAAACCTGTGCGCAGGCCTTGGAGCACGCCGGCCCGAGGGCTCTGGCCGATGCCATCGAGTGAGATCCGTGAGGTGTTGGTCAACGATTTGTAGCCCAGGTAGACCAGGTAACCGGCACCCACCACTTTCATGGCCAGGAACAGCGCCGGGCTCTGGCTGATGATCACGGCGATGCCAAGCACGGTGTACAACACATGCACCTGCACGCCCAGGGCGATCCCCAAGGCTGCGGCCAGGCCAGCCGTGCGCCCTTGGGCATAACTGCTGCGGGTGACCATGGCGAAGTCGGCCCCTGGGCTGATGACGGCCAGCACGGTGAACAGGGCGACGGCGATCAGTTCATTCACGGAAAACGCTCCTCGATTGGCGATGAAAATGCACAGGGCATTGATTATCGAAGGCTTATTCATGGCGAAAAATCGATTTATAGTGCGGCAGACCTGCTAGTTTTTTTCACAGACAGGCGTAAGCCTTGCTGGCCCAATCGCAGGACAAGCCCACTCCCACAGGGCAGAGCCCAGAGCCCAGAGAGCCTTTGTGGGAGCGGGCTTGCCCCGCGATTGGGCCGCCACAGACGACACACGACCATGAAACTGCCCCCGCTCACCGCCCTGCGCTATTTCGATATCGCCGCCCAGACCGAAAGCTTCGTGCGCGCCGCCGAGCACCTGCACGTGACCCACGGCGCCGTCAGCCGCCAGGTACGCCTGCTGGAGGAAAGCCTGGGCATCGAGCTGTTCGAGCGGCGTAACCGGGCCCTGTTCCTGACATCGGCCGGCCGCAGCCTGCATGGCACCACCCAGTCGATCTTCGAGCAGCTCGAAGGCGCGGTGCAGCGCCTACAGGCGCAGACGCAAGACAATGTGCTGGTGGTGTCCTGTGAGCCGACCATCGCCATGCGCTGGCTCATCCCTCGCCTGCCTCGCTTCCATGCTGCCCATCCCGACCTGCAGCTGCACTTGGTCGCCGCAGGCGGGCCGCTGGACTTCAGCCGTGCCGGCGTGGACCTGGCGCTGCGGCGCGACGACTTTCATTGGGAACGGAAACTGCACAGCCTGAAGATCTGCGAGGAGTGGATCGGCCCGGTCTGCCGGCAAGGCCAGGACGCCGGTTTCGACAACCAACGCCTGCTCCACAGCGCCACCCGCCCTGACGCCTGGAGCACCTGGCAGCGCCTGGCCGGGAAGAAGGCGCACCACACCGAGCGCAGCGACTTCGAGCATTTCTACCTGTCGATCCAGGCCGCCAGCGCCGGGCTGGGGCTGGCCATCGCGTCAGCGCTGATGGTCCGTGACGAACTGGACAGCGGGCAACTGGTAGCGCCCTTCGGCTTCCTGCGAGACGGCTCGGCCTACCACCTGCTCAGCCCCTTGCCCCTGGATGACGGCAGCAAGCGCCAGCGCTTCGCCGAGTGGGTGGTGGGCGAATGCCAGGCGTGCCTGGCTCACCTGGGCCTGGTGCAGAACGACGACCCCGAGCGGCCGTCGCCGCCCCAGGTGCGATAGCCGGCCGTATCGAGGTGGATTCGCCCGGAAGGGTAGCGCCCCAGGCCCATGTTCCAGGCCTGGCCATGCTGCTGCCAGAACCGGCACAGCGGGTTGGGGTCGGCCCAGGCAGGCAGCAGCACGTCGACCGCGAAAGCCCGGGTATGGGCGCTGCCCACCGCGCCACCGGCACAGGCATTCAGGCGCGGGTCACGGTAGGCCGACACCACCTCGAACTGGCGCAGGATGCCTTGTTCGTCGAGGGTCTTGAGCAGCATCAGGGTAGCGCGCACCTGGGGCCACTGGGTGGCCGGCGGCACGGCGAAGGGTGAGGCCCTGCACAGGCGCCAGTCGGAGGCCGAACGTAGCAGTTGATGGATCGGTACCACGCCATAGAGGCGAGCATCCACCAACATCTGGCGGAAGGCACGGGTCGGGTGGTCGCCTGCCCACTGGGCGAACATCCAGACATCCCGCTCATCGGCGTGGGCGATGCCTGCCAGCAGCCCTGCCACGCAGGCCAGCAGCTTCATGCCTTTCATTCTTCACTCCTGTGTTCGCCATTACAGCGAGTAAAGCACGGAGCCCCGTGGGAGCGGGCTTGTCCCGCGATTAGGCCGGGCCCGATATCACCGTCGCCTGGCAAGGGCTTCGCCCTTGATCGCGGGACAAGCCCGCTCCCACAAGGGCAGCATTGGCCGCTTGCTCTCTGCGCGACAGCGCAGCCCGAAGGGCTGGGTAATCTCCCAGCCCTTGAGCAGTTTATTCCAAAGGCCGCAGGCGATACTGCGGCGGCAACTGGGCAAACCCGCTGATGGTGGTGTCCAGGCTCTTCCAGCGGCCATCCTTGATGCCATAGATGCAACCATGGATCGACAGCTCCTGCCCCCGGTGCCAGGCGTTCTGCACGATGCTGGTGTGGGCCACGTTGGCCACCTGCTGGATCACGTTCAGCTCGCACAGGCGGTCGACCTTGGCTTCCTCGGTATCGAGCTTGGCCAGCTCGCCGCGCTTTTCGTAGTACAGGTCGCGGATCGAACGCAGCCAGCCGTCGATCAGGCCCAACTGACGGTCCTGCATCGCTGCGCGCACACCGCCGCAGCCATAGTGACCGGTGACCAGGATGTGCTTGACTTTGAGCACCTCCACGGCGTACTGGATCACCGACAGGCAGTTCAGGTCAGTGTGCAGCACCACGTTGGCCACGTTGCGGTGCACGAACAGGTCGCCCGGCAGCATGCCGACGATCTCGTTGGCCGGCACGCGAGCGTCGGAGCAACCGATCCAGAGGAATTCGGGGGTCTGCTGGCGGGCCAGCTTGGCGAAGAAGTCCGGGTCGCGCTGCTTGATCGCATCGGCCCAGCGTTCGTTGTTGTCGATCAGTTCCTGCAGGTCATGCATGGTCGTTGCCTCATCAGGGTATGCCTGTGTGACACGGCCAGCGCCTGCAAGGTCACTCCTCGAACAGGGTGCAGGCCATCACCAGGGCGTCTTCGCGTCCGCCGGCAACGGGATAGTAGTCGCGCCGACGGCCGATTTCGTTGAATCCGTAGCGCTCGTACAGGCGGTAGGCCGCCTGGTTGCTGGCGCGTACTTCCAGGAAGCATTCCCGGCCATTGAGCTGGTAGGCCCGGGCCATCAGATGCTGCAGCAGGCGCAAGCCCAGGCCACGGCCTTGGTTCTCCGGCTTGACGGTGATGTTGAGCAGGTGGGCCTCGTCGATGATCACGTTGATCACGCCATGGCCGACTTGCTGCTGGCCGTCGAACATCAGCCAGACCTCATAGGACTTGAGCGCATCCTGGAAGATTCCGCGCGTCCACGGATGGCTGAACGCGGCATATTCGATTTTAAGCACGGCATCCAGATCCGCCTCGGTCATCGGGCGGAAACTGATCGAGTCACTCATTCAACGCTCTTCCAGCGCGCCATCAGCCGGCGCATCGCTTGCCAGACGTCCGCCTTGCGCTGCGGCTCGTCCATCAACAGTTCAAGGCCCGGCAGGGCCCAGGCGTCGCCCAGGCCTTCGACCTTCAGTTCTTGGTAGTAGGCCTCGCCGTCGGCCTGGCCGGCAAAACGCACGGCCGGCAGGCCGACCAGCCACAGGCAGGTGCAAGGCGCCTCTTCCAGGCGCGCGGCGATGAAGCCCTGGACGAAGTCACGCGCCGCCTCCGGCCCTTGGTCCATGTTGCCGCGTACCAGCAACGGCCAGCGCACCGGCTCGCCGATGATCTGCGGCGCATCGGGCAGGCCGGCGGCGCGCAGCATGTCCTTGAGCAGCAGGTACGACGGGTCACGGCTCTGGAAGGGCTGGCCGGTGGCCAGTTCGACCAGCACCAGGCAGCGGCCAGCGCGCAGCAATTGCAGGGCAAAACGCGGTGGCGGCAACGGCGCCGGACGGGGCGCTGGCACCTGCTCCTGGGCTTCGACCGGCGTGCTGGCGGGCTTGGGCGTGCTGCCCGGCCGGGGGATCTCGATCTTGGGGCGCTCGACGGAGCGGGCCTGTGGGGCGACAGCTGGTGCGTCAGGCGCAGGTGCGCTTGGCCGTACCTCGATGGCGGCGTCTTCGACCAGCGCCAACGGCAGCAGCAGTTCCGGGCGCGACGGTGCAGCGAACGGCAGTTCGGCGCGCGGCAGCCAGTGCACCACTTGCATGGCGGAAAGGTAGGCGCGGCGGCGGGGCTCGGTCAGCAAGGCACGGGGTCCGGGGTGGGATTTGGGGGGTATTCTAACGTGTACGCCTTGGGTTTTGCAGGGTTTGTGAGACCGAGCGCCGCGTGGTCGGCGCTCCGTCTTACCAACACCCGATCACTCAAGACATCCCCCTCGCCACCCCTCATTACAGACCAAGGGGTGAAATCCTCCCCCCCGGATGCAGTACAATCGCCCCTTTTATTTGGCAACGAGTCGACCCGCCAATGATCGAACCCAAGCGCGTCCTGCGCGCCCTAGCCGAACACTGGGCCTTGATCGAGCCGCTGTGCGAGCGCTTCGACCAAGGCACCCTGAGCCTGGTCGAGCTGCGCCAGCAACTGGCCCGGCAGCAGGTGGAAAGCACGCCGCAGGACATCACCCAGTTGCTCGACGTGTGGATCCGCCTGGACATTCTGGTGCCGGTGGCCAAGAGCCCGAACCGCTTCGAGCTCAACGCCCAGATCCACGATTTCCTCGCCTACCTGCGCCGCGAGCACCGCCTGGGCCTGTGCCTGGAGATCGAAGCCTACCTGCGCCACCTGGAGCGTCTGGCCGGGCATATCCAGGACGCCTTCGACAACCGCGACAGCGACGACCTGGCGCGCCAGCTGCGCCTGCTCGACATGCGCGTGCGCGACGTGCTCAAGAAGCTCGACAACGACGAGCAGGCGCTGGTGGCCGTGGCCGAACGGGCCAAGACCAGCAACCGCCAAATCCCCCTGCGCCAGCGCTACGCCGAGGTCCTGGCGACCTGGGACGAGTACGTCGAGCCGATGATCCAGCTGGTCAATGCCGACGGCGCCTTCGAGCAAGGCGTTCGCAAGGTCGAGACCGTGCTGCTGCGCCTGCTGGGCGAGCAGGCGCGCCTGGGCCACCTGGTCGACGACGACATGCTGCTGCGCACCCACGCCCGTATCCTCGAGATGCAGACCAGTGCTCAGCTCACCCTGCGCCACGCCCGTGAACTGCTGCTGCCCCTGCGCGAGGAAGCACGCCGGCACAACGCCGTGACCCGCGGCGCCGCCCTGGCCCTGTCGGTAATCCGCAAGAAAGGCATCGATGCCGTGCCGCAAGCGGCCATGCCGATGTTCACCCGCCCGCAGAGCACCTTCCTCGGCAGTGCCAGCCAGGTCGAAGCGTACGTTTATGCCCTGGCCCGCTTCGAGCCCAAGCCGGCGCGCTTCCCCAAGGCACACAAGTCGCAGAAGGGCCCGCTGCCCCGCGCCCCACGCACGGTCAAGGAAATGCTCGAGCGCTGCGAAGACGCCCTGCCCCTGCCGGACCTGATGGTCTGGCTGCTGGAGCAGGAGCCCGAAGGCGCCACCGACGAATTGCTGTACTGGTTCTCGCGCCTGTCGCGGGAGAAGCGCTTCAGCCGCGAGCGCCTCGAACGCCAGGAATACACCACCCGCGAGCACCTGGTCAGCCTGCGCTCCTTCGCCCTGACGTCCAGCCGCCAAGCCACGCCAACGACCACGTCCGACTCCAACGCGAGCCCAGCCAATGCATCTTGATCTTTCCGAACTGTCCCAGCTCGCGCCGATCTTCCGCGAGCTGTTCAAGGGCTTCCACATCAGCCGCCGCGACCCTGAACTGTATGCCCAGCTGTCGAACTTCCAGGACCAGTACCGCACCTTGTTCAAGGCCCTGGGCTTCGAGCTGGTGTGCGACACCCGCGGTTTCTACTACTTCGTGCCCGAGCAGGCCGCCGCCCAGGTCAACAAGACCGCACAGCGCCTGTCGCTGTTCACCTTCATCCTGGTCGAGCACCTGGCCGACCAGGGTCGCGACCCGATGGCCGTGCTCGATGGCGGCAGCGTCGGCCGCGACGAGCTGCCGTCCTTGCTGGAAAAGTACCGCGACCTGTTCATCCAGGCCGAAGTGCAGACCGTCGACGAGCTCGAAGAAAAAATCCTGCGCCGCATGACCCAGCTGGGCTTCGCCCTCGAGGAAGGCGGCATCTACCGCTTCCTGCCGCCGATGCACCGTTTCCTCGACGTGTGCCTGTCGGTCCAGCAGGACCGGGACCTGGCCGCCACCCTGCACAGCGACCTGCCGCTGCCTACGCCGGTATTGGTCGAAGAAGAGAGCCCGGAAGAACTCAACCGCACCGACGACCCGCTTGACCTCACCCCGTTCGACAGCGAGGAGAGCGAGGAAGAAGCCCTGGCCCGGGCCATTCGCGAAGAGCAACAGGAGATTGATGCATGAGCCAGGAACGCTACGGTATTCGCCGCTTCGCACTGCTCAACACCGCCGGCTACAGCCTGGGCCTGTTCCCCCTGGAGCACCCGCTGTCGGTCTACGGCGCCAACAACCTGGGCAAGTCCGCCTCGATCAATGCCCTGCAGTTCCCGATCCTGGCGCGCATGTCCGACATGAGCTTCGGCAAGTACAGCCTGGAGCAGTCGCGCCGGTTCTACTTCGCCAGCGACACCAGCTACATCCTCTGCGAACTGAACCTACCCCACGGCCCGCACGTGATCGGCGTGGTCGGGCGTGGCCCGGGCGGCGGCTTCGGCCACCAGTTCTTCGCCTACCAAGGCCAGCTGGACCTGGCGCACTACCAGAAGAACGACACCTGCCTGCGCCAGAAGGAGCTGTTCACCAACCTCGAACAGCACGGCCTGAAGGCCTACGAGCTCAAGCCCGACGAGCTGCGTCGGCTGCTGGTCGGCGGCCACACCTCGGTGCCGCTGGACCTGACCCTGATCCCGCTGCGTTCGACCAGCGAGCAGAGCCTGAAGACCTTCCGTGCCCTGTTCATCAACCTGCTGCACATGCGCGAGATCACCGCGGCCAAGCTCAAGCAACTGTTCCTCGATGCCTTCGAGCACAGCCTGCGCTCGGGCAGCGTCGACTACATCGCCGCCTGTGAGGAAGCCTTCCGCGACGTACGCCGCATGGAACAGGACTACAACGCCCTGGTCGCCGCCGGCCCCCTGGTCGAGGCCCTGGCCGGCGGCGTGGCCCAGCGTGACATCCTGCGCGGCAAGCTGCACCGTATCTCGCCATTGCTCGACAACCTGCTGGGCACCTGGCAGGAATACGCCATGGCCCGCAAGGAAGAGCTGGTCATCCAGTCCGAGCACTACCGCAGCGAGCAGGACCGCCTGCAGAACGACCAGCGCGGCGGTACCCAGGAGCTGATGCGCCTGGAGCGCGAGATCACCGGCATCCAGCGCTGGTTGGGCGAGCTGTCGGTACTCAAGCACCGCTTTGCCCTGGTCACCGACGTGAAGACCCTGGAGCAGCAACTGCTGGCCGCCAAGGATGCCCACGACGAACTGGCCGGCGCCCTGGCCCAGTCACGGCAGTTCTCCGCCGAGGACCTGGACGAACGCGTTCGCGACCTGGAAAAACGCCTCAAGCAGGTCAAGCAGCAACTCGACCACGCCGACAACAACAGCTACGCCCGCCTGCGCGAGGAGTTCTCGCAACAGGACGTCGATCGCCTGATGCGCCTGTTCAACGGCGCGCTGTTCAGCCTGCCGCTGGGCGACCGGGGCATCGAGCTGGACGACAGCGATGTCTGGGTGAAAACCCTCGAAGCGGTGCTCGACGGCTTCAAGGGCGAGCGCTTCGAAGCTCCGGGCGTGTCCATCGACCTTTCCCACATCGACCCGCCGGCGCTCCAGGCCCTGGCTGACCGTGCCGCCCTGCGCGACCAATCGGCGCGCCTGGAAAAAGAACTCAAGCAGCTCAAGACCCAACAGGCCGTCGCCGCCGACCGCAGTGCGTCCAAGGCGCAGACCGAAGCCCTGTACCAGCAGGTGCTCGATGCCCAGAAGGCCCTGGAAGACTATCGCCGTACCGAGACCCTGAGTGCCGAGGAGCCGGAAAAGCTGGAACAGCTCGCCCAACTCGAAGCCGCCCAGGACGAACTCAAGCGCTCAAGCGACGCCTTCACCGAACGCGTCCAGCAGCTGTCGGCCAAATTGCAGCTGGTGGGCCGGCAGATCGCCGACCTGGAAGCCAAGCAGCGCACCCTGGAAGACGCCCTGCGCCGTCGCCAGCTGCTGCCGGCCGACCTGCCGTTCGGCACCCCGTTCATGGAAGCGATCGACGATTCCATGGACAACCTGCTGCCGCTGCTCAACGACTACCAGGACAGCTGGCAGGCCTTGCAGCGCGTGGACAACCAGATCGAGGCGCTGTACGCCCAGGTGCGCCTCAAGGGCGTGGCCAAGTTCGACAGCGAAGACGACATGGAGCGCCGCCTGCAACTGCTGATCAACGCCTACTCGCACCGCACCGAGGAAGCCCTGACCCTGGCCAAGGCACGCCGCGCGGCGGTCACCGACATCGCCCGGACCTTGCGCAACATCCGCAGCGACTACGACAGCCTCGAGCACCAGCTGGCCCTGTTCAACCGCGAGATCAACAAGCGCCAGGTGTCCAACCTGGAAAGCTTCCGCGTGGTCCTGGCACCGAACAAGGAAGCGCTCAAGCACATCGACCAGATCATCCACAGCGCCGGCCAGTACGAGGAAGGTGAAACCCTGTCTGTGTTCGACCTGACCCAGAGCGCCGAGCAGGACCACAAGAACGAAGAGGCCAAGGAGTACCTGGCACGGCTGGTGGCAGCCAACCACAACCAGTTGGGCCTGAAGGACCTGTTCGAGCTGGCGTTCGAGATCACCAAGATCAATGGCCAGCCGGTGATCCATGCCGACATCGACGGCGCCGCGTCCAACGGCACCACCATGACCATCAAGGCGCTGACCAACATGTACCTGTTGCTGCACCTGATGGACCGCGACCTGGCTGGGCGCATTCGCCTGCCCTACTACCTCGACGAGGCGGCGGACATCGACGAACGCAACCAGGCAGCGCTGCTGGAGACCAGCCAGCAGCTGGGCTTCGTGCCGATCCTGGCGAGCGTGAAGCCGCAGGTGTCGGCGCGGGTGGCGATCGACCTGGAAGGCGGCAGCGGGCCGAACGGTATCTACATCGACGAGGCGGACTGGAAGTACATCAGCCGGCTCGATGAGGTGAAGGCGATCGTGCGCGAGGATCAGGCCGAGGAGCTGGCCTGATTCGGTGAACAGGGGCCGCTTTGCGGCCCTTTCGCGGCACAAGGCCGCTCCTACAGGAATAGGCGTACCCCCTGTAGGAGCGGCCTCGTGCCGCGAAAGGAGGCCAAAGGCCTCCCGCTCGGGTGTTATTTAGCCCACGGCAGGATCGGAATCGCCGTCACCGCGTTCTGCGGGCTGCCTTCGATCAGCCGGTCGCTATACACCAGGTACACCAGCGTATTGCGCTTCTTGTCGAGGAAGCGCACCACCTGCATGGTCTTGAACACCAGCGAGGTGCGCTCCTTGAACACCTCCTCGCCGTCCTTCAATTCACCCTTGAAGTGGATCGGCCCCACCTGGCGGCAGGCGATCGACGCCTCGGCACGGTCCTCGGCCAAGCCCAACCCACCCTTCACACCGCCAGTCTTGGCTCGCGACAGGTAGCAGGTCACACCCTCGACCTTGGGGTCGTCGAATGCCTCGACCACGATGCGGTCGTTCGGCCCGAGGAACTTGAACACGGTAGAGACCTGGCCGATTTCCTCAGCCCCGGCCAGCATCGGCAGCGCCAGCGCCGCCACGGCAATCATCCTTTTCAGCACGTTCACGCCCTCAGACCAGCACCAGGTTGTCGCGGTGCACCAGTTCCGGTTCGGCGCTGTAGCCCAGCAGGCTCTCGATGGCATCGGACGGCTGACCGATGATCTTCTGTGCTTCCAGGGCACTGTAGTTGGCCAGGCCACGGGCTACTTCAAGGCCGTCAGGGCCGACGCACACCACCATCTCGCCGCGACGGAAGCTGCCCTGCACGGTCTTCACGCCCACCGGCAACAGGCTCTTGTTGGCCTGACGCAGGGCCTGCACGGCACCTGCATCGAGCACCAGGGTGCCGCGGGTCTGCAGGTGGCCGGCCAGCCACTGCTTGCGGGCGGCGAGCATGCCGCGCTCCGGCGACAGCAGCGTACCCAGGCGTTCACCGGCCTTGAGACGATCGAGCACGCGTTCGATGCGGCCACCGATGATGATGGTGTGGGCACCAGATCGGGCCGCCAGGCGTGCGGCGCGCAGCTTGGTCTGCATGCCGCCGCGGCCCAGGGCGCCCCCCGTGCCGCCGGCCACCGCATCCAGGGCCGGGTCGTCGGCGCGGGCTTCGTAGATCAGCTGCGCTTCGGGGTTGTTGCGCGGGTCAGCATCGAACATGCCGTCGCGGTCGGTGAGGATCACCAGCAGGTCGGCTTCCACCAGGTTGGCCACCAGGGCTGCCAGGGTGTCGTTGTCGCCGAAGCGGATCTCGTCGGTGACCACGGTGTCGTTCTCGTTGATCACCGGCACCACGCCCAGGTCGACCAAGGTACGCAGCGTGCTGCGGGCGTTGAGGTAACGCTTGCGGTCGGAGAGGTCGTCATGGGTCAGGAGGATCTGCGCGGTGTGCTTGCCATGCTCGCCGAAGCTCGACTCCCAGGCCTGCACCAGGCGCATCTGGCCAAGGGCGGCGGCGGCCTGCAGCTCGTTCATCGCGCTCGGTCGCGAAGCCCAGCCCAGTTGGCTCATGCCCGCGGCCACGGCCCCGGAGGAGACCAGCACCAACTCCACGCCCGCTTCCCGCAGCGCGACCATCTGCTCGACCCAGACGGCCATGGCGCCGCGATCCAGGCCTTTGCCATCCGCCGTCAGCAGGGCACTGCCGATCTTCACGACCCAGCGCTTGGCGCCCGTCACCTTGCTTCGCATCTTCTCTTCCAACCTATGTCGAATCTGTAGATACCAAAACGCCGCTCATTGGAGCGGCGTGCCGTGAAAATGGTGGTGCCCTCAATCGCGGGACAAGCCCGCTCCCACAAGGATCGCATGGACCTGTGGGAGCGGGCTTGCCCCGCGATGGGTTCAACGCCCAAGCCTGATCAACGGCACACTGCTCGCAGAGCGGCGTTTAGTGTACTGCAACCGATCAGTCGCGCACGTAAATGATTTCCGGGCCGTCTTCGTCGTCCTCGAAATCATCCCAGTCGTCATCGTCGCCAATGTCATGCACGCTCTTGACGCCCGTGCGACGCAGGGTACGGGCATCGTCCAGCGCCTGCAGCTGGGCACGGGCCTCGTCTTCGATGCGCTGATCGAGTTCGGCCAGCTCGGCGGCGTAGGCCGGGTCATTGGCCAGGCGATCGGCACGGTCTTCGAGGTAGCGCATCAGGTCGTGGCTGAGCTGCTCGGTACCCTGCTTGGCGATGGCCGAGATCACGTACACCGGGCCGTCCCAGTTCAGGCGTTCGACCACTTCCTTGACGCGCTCGTCGCGCTCCTCGTCCATGATCATGTCGGCCTTGTTCAGCACCAGCCAGCGCTCGCGGTCGACCAGTGCCGGGCTGAACTGCGCCAGCTCGTTGATGATGACCTCGGCGGCATCGGCCGGGCTGCTGCCGTCCAGCGGCGCCAGGTCGACCAGGTGCAGCAGTACGCGGGTACGCGCCAGGTGCTTGAGGAAGCGGATACCCAGGCCCGCCCCTTCGGAAGCGCCTTCGATCAGGCCGGGGATGTCGGCGATGACGAAGCTCTTCCAGCGGTCGACGCTGACCACACCCAGGTTCGGCACCAGGGTGGTGAACGGGTAGTCGGCGACCTTCGGCTTGGCAGCCGAAACCGAGCGGATGAAGGTGCTCTTGCCGGCATTCGGCAAGCCCAGCAGGCCGACGTCGGCCAGCACTTTCAGCTCCATCTTCAGGTCGCGCTGCTCACCCGGCTTGCCTGGCGTGGTCTGGCGCGGCGCGCGGTTGGTGCTGGACTTGAAGCGGGTGTTGCCCAGGCCGTGCCAGCCGCCCTGGGCGACCATCAGCTTCTGGCCCGGGGTGACCAGGTCACCGATCACTTCCTGGGTCGAGGCGTCGATCACGGTGGTGCCGACCGGCACGCGCAGGAACAGGTCTTCACCCTTCTTGCCGGTGCAGTCGGTGCTGCCGCCGTTCTGGCCACGCTGGGCTTCGTGGTGGCGGGTGTAGCGGTAGTCGACCAGGGTATTGAGGTTCTCGTCGGCCACCATGTACACCGAGCCACCGTCACCACCGTCGCCACCGTTGGGGCCACCGTTCTCGATGAACTTCTCGCGGCGGAAGCTCATGCAACCATTGCCGCCATCACCGGCTTTGACCCGGATCGATACTTCGTCAACAAACTTCATAAAAACCGCCTCTCGCCTTCCGACGAGCTGAATAGCTTGAACACCTGAGGCTCTTGCAAAAATGAGCGCGGCGGCCCCGTACGACCGTAGAAACCCACGCCGGCAGCCCATACAAACAGCTTTGCAAGAGGCTCACCACAAACGAAAAAGCCCCGTCGCATGACGGGGCTTCTGGAGCGACGTCGCGATTAGGCTGCGACGATGCTCACGTAACGGCGGTTGAACTCGCCTTTCTTCTCGAACTTGATCACGCCTTCGATCTTGGCGAACAAGGTGTGGTCCTTGCCCATGCCAACACCGTAGCCAGCGTGGAATTCGGTGCCGCGCTGACGGACGATGATGTTGCCCGGCTTGATAACCTGGCCGCCATACATCTTCACGCCAAGGCGTTTCGATTCTGAGTCGCGACCGTTACGAGTACTACCACCAGCCTTTTTGTGAGCCATGGTTCAATTCTCCAAATAAATTCAGGGGACCTAGGCGATTAAGCCTGGATACCGGTGATTTTGATCTCGGTGAACCACTGGCGGTGGCCCATGCGCTTCATGTGGTGCTTACGACGACGGAACTTGATGATGCGAACCTTGTCGTGACGACCTTGCGAAACGACTTCAGCCACAACCTTGGCACCTGCGACGACTGGCGCGCCGATGGTGACGTCGTCGCCGTTGGCGACCAGCAGAACGCGATCGAAAGTCACGGATTCGCCAGTGGCGACTTCCAGTTTCTCGATCTTGAGGAATTCACCTTCAGCGACTTTGTACTGCTTGCCGCCGGTAACGATTACTGCGTAAGACATGGTATTTCTCCGATAATCCTGCTCACCCAGCGCTTTATATGATGAGTATTGGCTGGCATGGCTGCACTGGGCTGGAACGGCCCGGTGCAATTGCGTAAGGCAGGTGCTGCCCAGGAAGTTAGGGTGCGCGATTGTACGCAACCCGATAAATGCTTGCAAGTGGCGGCCCCGGGCCACGGGCAGCGCGCCTTGACACACCGGGACCCGCGACCTAGCATGCCGCGCAACCTCAATGGAGCAGCCGATGCAACCCCAATCCTTCTACCGCGCGGTAGCTGACGATTTCAGCGCCGTCGACGAGATCATCAAGAAGCAGCTGACCTCGCGCGTGCCGCTGGTATCGAAGATCGGCGACTATATCACGTCCGCTGGCGGCAAGCGCCTGCGCCCGCTGCTGGTGCTGCTGTGCGGCAAGGCCCTGGGGCGCGAAGGCGACGACCTGCGCCTGCTGGCGGCGACCATCGAGTTCCTGCACACCGCCACCCTGCTGCACGACGACGTGGTCGACATGTCCGGCATGCGCCGTGGCCGCTCCACCGCCAACGCCCTGTGGGGCAATGCGCCGAGCGTGCTGGTGGGCGACTTCCTGTATTCGCGCTCGTTCGAAATGATGGTCGAGCTCGGCTCGATGCCAGTCATGCAGATCCTCTCCAAGGCCACCCGGGTGATCGCCGAGGGCGAAGTGCTGCAGCTGTCGCGGGTACGCGACGCCAGCACCACCGAAGAGGTGTACATGGACGTGATCCGCGGCAAGACCGCGATGCTGTTCGAGGCCTCGACCCACAGCGCCGCCGCACTGGCCGGTGCCAGCGACGAACAGCGCGAGGCCCTGCGCACCTTCGGCGACCACCTGGGCGTGGCCTTCCAGCTGGTCGACGACCTGCTGGACTACAAGGGCGACTCGCAGACGCTGGGCAAGAACGTCGGCGACGACCTGGCCGAAGGTAAACCGACCCTGCCGCTGATCTACACCATGCGCGAAGGCACCGCCGAACAGGCTGCCCTGGTGCGCCAGGCGATCCAGAAGGGTGGCCTGGAGGACCTGGAGCAGATCCGCGTCGCCGTGGAAGCCTCCGGCGCCCTGGACTACACCGCCCGGTTGGCCCGCGACTACGTCAAGCGCGCCATCGAGTGCCTGGAAGTGCTGCCCGCCAGCGAATACCGTGATGCACTGGTCGAGCTGAGCGAGTTTTCGGTCGCCCGTACCCACTGATTTCGCCCCCCCATCGCGGGACAAGCCCGCTCCCACAGGTCCGTTACCCACAGAACCTGGTGGGAGCGGGCTTGTCCCGCGATTGCATTTGCACAGCAAGCCACATCTACCCGCCAAAACCTTATACAATGTGGGCTTTATTTCTCCTGTCTTGAGGAACCTCCGTGAGCACTTTGCCACCTTGCCCAAAATGCAACTCCGAATACACCTATGAGGATGGCACCCAACTGATTTGCCCCGAATGCGCCCATGAGTGGTCGCCCAACGCCGAAGCCGAGGCCGCCAGCGACGACGTGGTGAAGAAGGATTCGGTCGGCAACGTCCTGCAGGATGGCGACACCGTTACCGTGATCAAGGACCTCAAGGTCAAGGGCTCATCCCTGGTGGTGAAGGTCGGCACCAAGGTCAAGAACATCCGCCTGTGCGACGGCGACCATGACATCGACTGCAAGATCGACGGCATCGGCGCCATGAAGCTGAAGTCGGAGTTCGTCCGCAAGGTCTGACGGCCTGCCGCTCGGGGTTGCCGCCCAGGCAGCCCCGACAGCCCCTGAAACAAGGTCCCTGCCCCGCCTGGAAGAAAATAGCCAATAGGGCCTTGCTATTCTGATAATAAGAATTATTCTCATTGGAACCCGCTTTCCAAGGAGAACAGCCATGACCTATCTGATCGATGCCTGGCTCGACCGGCCCCACCCCTACCTGAGAATCCTCCACCGGGACACCGGCGAAGTGTGCGCTGTGCTCGAGGAAGACGCGCTCGATGAACTGCGCGACCAGGGCGACCTGGACATCAATGGCTTGAATTCAAGCGAGCCTGGGGTGCTCAAGGAGCTGGTACGCAATCTGTTCCTGTTCTGCTATGCGCGGGCGTTGCGCCCTGGGGGAACGGACTGGAATTGAGGCTGGGTCGAAAGAGAGGGGGCGCGTCCTACAGCCACCGCGCAGGCCTCTGTAGGAGCGGCCTTGTGCCGCGAAAGGGCCGCAACGCGGCCCCAAGGGCATTACAGAACGTCGAGCAGCTCGACGTCGAACACCAGCACGCTGTGCGGTGGGATGCTACCAACGCCCTGGGCACCGTAGGCCAGTTCGCTCGGTACGTACAGGCGCCACTTGCTGCCGGCGTTCATCAGCTGCAGGGCTTCGGTCCAGCCAGCGATCACGCCACCGACCGGGAATTCAGCCGGCTGGCCGCGCTCGTAGGAGCTGTCGAACACGGTGCCGTCGATCAGCGTGCCGTGGTAATGGGTACGCACGTTGTCTTCACGGCTCGGCTTGGCGCCTTCGCCTGCGGTCAGGACTTCGTACTGCAGACCCGAGGCCAGGGTGATGATGCCTTCACGCTTGGCGTTCTCGACCAGGAAGGCCTTGCCGGCAGCAGCAGCGGCTTCGGCCTTGGCAGCAGCTTCGGCCTGCATCACTTCACGGATGACCTTGAAGCTGGCCGACAGGTCGGCCTCGCTGACGCGGCTGTCGGCGCCGTTGAAGGCGTCGGTCAGGCCGGCCAGGATGGCTTCCAGGCTCACGCCTGGCGGTGGGTTGTCGCGCAGCTGGCCGCCCAGCTGACGGCCGATGCCGTAGCTGACGCGCGATTCGTCGGTGGTCAGGTTGAGTTCGGACATTTCACTCTCCGCTTGAGGGCGAAGGTAATCCGCCCTGCATGAAAAAGGGCGTGAAGCCTAGCACACAGCGGCGCAGTGATCAGCTATCAGAACTACCAGGCCGAACGCTGGGAAATCGGCACCTTCAGGTCTTCTTCAGGGTGCGTGCCCATTCCGCACATCTCGTCCTGGACGGACCAGTGCACCAAGTTCATGGACAACAGCGGCACGGCACTGAGCAGGTTGCGCGCATCTTCCACCGAATGCACCCGCAGCCGTTCGCCACGGACATCGGCCAGCGGATGGGCATGCCCCTTGACCCGGGCCTCGAGCAAGTAGTCGCCGCCTTCGATGGCGATCAGGTTGAGTTCATCGACATGGCCGGCCCTGGCCTCGACGTTGAGCTGATGCAGGTTCATGAGAGCACCTCGCAACGAGAACCACGCATGACTGCTCATTTTTTGTACAGCCCAGGCAAAACCACAAGCCATGAACGCGACCGCCCGTCCGTTTTTGCAACGGACGGGCGGCGGGTACTGCCGACAGCAGTGCTGTCAGTGCTTGGTGACTTTATCCAGATAGCCCATGACGAAGGCCGAGATGACGAACGTCATGTGGATGATCACGTACCACATCAGGTAGTCGGTGGAGATGTTCTGGGCATCCATGAACACCCGCAGCAGGTGGATGGAGGAAATCGCCACGATCGACGCCGCAACCTTCATCTTCAGCGAGGAAGAGTCCATCTTGCCCAGCCAGTTGAGCTTTTCCTTGCTGTCGTCGATGTCCAGCTGCGAGACGAAGTTCTCGTAGCCAGAAATCATCACCATGACCAGCAGGCCGCCGACCAGCGACATGTCGATCAGCGAGAGGATCACCAGGATCAGGTCGGCTTCGCTCAAGGAGAAGACGTTGGGCAGGACGTGGACGACTTCCTGGAAGAATTTCAGTGCCAGGGCCAGCAGGCCCAGGGACAGGCCGAAGTAGATCGGGGCGAGCAGCCAGCGCGAGGCATACATCGCGTTTTCGAGGAAACGTTCCATGGGAGGTAGAGACTCGTGAGATGACGAAAAAGCGAGGCGCGAGTATAGCCATCCACGTCCCGACAGCAAAAGCCTGGCAGTGTCGAGGTCGATTTACGGCCCAATCGCCGGCAAGCCGGCTCCCACAGGCTCTGGAAACAGTGCAGGACAGGTGGGAGCCGGCTTGCCGGCGATTGGCCAGGGCAAAAAATTCAAGACAGTTGCTCACACCTGTCCTGTGCTGTTTTCAGAACAGAGACCGTACCAACGCCCCTCGGCTTCAGGTTTCGGGATGGAACTGGAAATCCCCAAGGTTGCGGCAACGCTCGCCGTTGATCCTGCGCAACTGTGCCTGCAGGTGCAGGCACCAGATCTGAGGGTCATCGGCGACCTGATAGCCGTGCAACGTCAGGCTGTCGACAATGGCATTGAGCACCGACTCGGCCACCATCGGCCCGTGGAAAGGCCCTTGGGCCTTGATGGCCGAAGGCTGCTCCCCCGCCATGCCGGCGGCGAACAGCAGGGTCCACATGCCGGTGTCGCCGGCCAGCGGGCGTATGCTGCATTCGATGCGGGTCACCAGGCCCAGGCACTGGCGGGTGAGGCTGAGGTTGCGCATGGCGGCGTCCCCTCCGTGAAGCCTTGTTCAGCCCGGAACCCAGGGCTGTTTCCATCCTGAACGCTGCTGCCGTCCTTAAGTTCCAGCATAGAAGACCCGCGGAAAAAGATGGAAAACCGGCGCTAAACGGTAGCCACTGGCCGCCAGCGCCGGTTAATTGACTCAGGCTGGGCTGGCCTGGGCCACCACCTCCTCCAGGCGCTCCTTCTCGGCTTCCTTGACGTCTTCTTCGCTGATCATCTCGGCGATCACTCGTAGGCGCTCCACCACCCGGGCATTGACGCTGCCCTCGGGGAACTGGCCCTTCTCGTCCGGCGCACCGGCTTCCTCGCCCACCAGCAGGCTCAAGGCCTCATCGGCCTGGCTGACGGCGTAGACATGGAAGCGCCCGGCCTCGACGGCCTGCAACACACGCTCATCGAGCATCAGCGTAGCGACGTTGGCACGGGGGATGATCACCCCCTGCTCGCCGGTCAGGCCGCGCGCTTCGCAGAGCCGGAAGAAGCCCTCGATCTTCTCGTTGACCCCACCGACCGCCTGCACCTCGCCGAACTGATTGATCGACCCGGTGATGGCGAAGCACTGCTTGAGCGGGGTGCGCGACAGCGCCGAGATCAGGGTGCAGACCTCGCCGAGCGAGGCACTGTCGCCATCGACGTAGCCATAGGACTGCTCCAGGGCGATGCTCGCCGAGATCGCCAGGGGGAACTCCTGGGCATAGCGGCTACCCAGGTAGCCGGTGAGAATCATCACGCCCTTGGAGTGGATCGGCTGGCCCAGGTTGACCTCGCGCTCGATGTCGACGATGCCGCTGCCGCCCGGGTAGACGGTAGCGGAGATACGTGCCGGCATACCGAATGCCGAATCGCCCACCTCGAGCACGGTCAGGCCGTTGCACTTGCCGATGGCCGCGCCTTCGGTGTCGATCAGGATGATCCCGGCGAGCATGTCGTCGAGCACCCGCTGGGAAACGCGCCCGGTGCGGGTGGCCTTGGCCTTGAGGGCCCGCTCGATGTGCCCGGCGTCGGTCATCTCCTCGTTGGCCAACTGACGGATGAAGTCCGCCTCGCTGACCAACTGGAACAGGTCACCGATACGTGCCGACAGGCGCGACTGGTTTTCCGCCAGGCGGGCGCTATAGGTGGCCAGGCGCGCCACCGCATCCCCCGTCAACGGCGCCATGCCTTCCTCGTTGGTCCGCGTACGCAGCAACTGGGCGAACTGCTCGAGGTTCTCATCGACCAGCGGCATGTCCTCGTCGAAGTCCACCAGCACCCGGAACATCTCCTGGAAGTCCGGGTCGTGATCCTGCAGGGCGTAGTAGAGCTGGCGCGAACCGATGATCACCAGCTTGACGTTGAGCGGGATCATCTGCGGCGTAAGGGTTACCGTTGCGACCCGGCCCAGCTCGCCCAGGGGGGACTCCATCTTCAGCTTGCGCGATTGCAAGGCCCGCTTGAGGGCGTCCCAGACGAACGGCTCGCCGAGCATCTTCTCCGCTTCCAGGATCAGGAAGCCTCCGTTGGCGCGGTGCAGCGCGCCCGGGCGCAGTTGGCGATAGGAGGTGTAGAGCGCGCCTTGGTCGGTGCTGTACTCGATGCGCCCGAACAGGTTGTCGTAGGTCGGGTGAGGTTCGAACACCATCGGCGCACCGCCGCTGGCGTGGTGGCCGACCACCAGGCTCGGCGCATACTGCTCCTCGAGCATCTTGCGCGCCACGGCGTCGGGCTTGCTGTCGTCGACCAGTTGCTCGACCACGGTGCGCAGCAGGTTCAGCTGCATGGACTGCAGGTAGGCGCAGACCGCGGCATTCTCGGCGTATTTCTCCGACAAGGGCGCCAGCAACGGCTGCAACGCCAGGGTGATGGTTTCCTCGTTGAGCTGGCGCAGCTGGTTGTTCGACTCACGCTTCCATTGCGGCAGGCTGGCCAGCTCCTCGTTGAGGCGCTCCTCGAGTTCGGCGATGTCCTCGTGGAAGCGCTCGCGCACCTCCTCGGGCAACTGGGCGAACTCGGCTTCGTCCAGGGCCTTGCCCTCGCTCATGGGGGTGAAGGCGACGTTGCTGGCGTCGCGGTACAGGGCCACGTCCTTTTCCAGCGACGCCCGCTCGATCACGTCCAAGGCACGGTCGTAGCGCTGGTTGAAGGCGCGGTCGATGGCGCCCTTCTTCTGCTGGTAGGACGGGTGTTCGAACACCGCCGGGAAGGTCGACAGCAGGTTGTCGATCAGGCCGTTCATGTCGGCGATGAATTCGCTGGCGCTGCCGGCCGGCAGCTCCAGGGCCCGGGGTTCGCGGGTTTCGTCGAAGTTGTTGACGTAGACCCAGTCGGCGGGGGTCTGCTGGCGCTTGCCCTCGGCCTTGAGGTAGCGCTTGACGAACGAGAAGCGCCCGGTGCCGGGCTCGCCCATTACATATACGTTGTAGCCGGGGCGCGGCATGGCCACGCCGAATTGCAGGGCCTCGACGGCACGCTCCTGGCCCAGGACGCCTCGAAACGGCTCCAGATCGTCGGTGGTGGCAAAGGCAAACTGTTCAGCGGAGAAACGCCGGGTCAGGGCTTCGGGCGCGAGACGCAGGCGCGAGGCGACAGGATCGGGCATTGGGTTTCCTTACTTCGGCGGGGCGGATGACAGGCATTCTGGCGCTGCCTGCGCGCAGCTTGCAAGGCTTGCCGGGACTTTATGTCGCAGGGGCACAGGTACGCCCACACATGCAATTTTTCGCAATAAATAACGCAACCTTTGGATCATGCCTAAACTCCAACCTGCGCGGGTGGGCGTATTTGCTTTCCCGACCTGGCAACCGCGTTGCCAGAACCCTGACCATTGGTACGTCTACGAAAGAGAACAAAGCTATGAAACGGATTCTTCTGGGTACTCTGTTCGCCGCTGTCTCGATCAACGCCATGGCCGAAGCGCCAGGTGGCCCGAACTGCGGCTGGGGCAACATGCTCTTCGAGGGCCAGCGCGGCACACCGGCCCACTTCCTGGCCTCCACCACCAACGGCACCTCCGGCAACGCGACGTTCGGCATGACCTCGGGCACCAACGGCTGCTCGACCAAGGCCTCCCTGACCTATGGCGGCAAGTCCTGGTTCGCCATGAACGGCATGATGAACGAACTCTCCGAAGACATGGCCCAGGGCCAGGGCGAAGCCCTGACCACCTACGCCGTGGTCCTCGGCGTGGCACCTGAAGACCGCGCGCACTTCGCCGCCGTCACCCACCAGCACTTCAGCGAGATCTTCAGCAGCGCCGACGTCACTGCCGAAACCGTCCACAGCAACACCCTGGCTGTGCTCAAGAGCGACCCACGCCTGGCCAAATACGCCACCGAGGCCTGAGTCCTGCCCTTCCCGCCCCGGCTTCGGGGCGGGTTCGGTCAATTTCACCTTCGGCATCATCCAGACGTAGTTGCCCGATATGCTCAAACGCCTCGCTTGCCTGGCGCTGGTCGCCAGTGCCCCGCTTCATGCCGCGCCACAGCTCGACCCGGCCCGTGTACGACAACTGGCCTCGACGCCCTACTGGATCGCCCTCGGTCATTACGAGACGGCCAAGCTCGGTGGCTGGCGCAGCTATGTGGACGACGATGCCTTCTTCCTCGCCGAAGACGGCGCCCACCACCCCGAGCAGGAGCTTCAGGCTACGGTGCAAGCGCTGTATGCCCCGGCCAGCCTGGGTGACAAGCATGCCCAGTGCGTGTTCCCGGCGCGCACCCGCTGGCTGCGTGAGCAGCTGCAGCTCACCGACTTGCCGCGACCCGATTGCCAGGAGTTCGCGACCTGGTACCAGTCCATCGACCCGCACAGTGCCGTGCTGGTGTTCCCGGCCGCCTACCTGAACAGCCCTTCGTCGATGTTCGGCCATACCCTGCTGCGCATCGACCAGTCGAAAACCCGTAGCGACGACACGGCGCTGCTGAGCTACGCGATCAATTTCGGCGCCTATATCGAAGGCAGTGACAACAGCATCCTCTATGCCTGGAAAGGCCTGATGGGCGGCTACCCCGGCCTGTTCGCACTGATGCCCTACCAGGAGAAGCTCTCCGAATACCGCAGCCTGGAAAACCGCGACCTGTGGGAGTACCAGCTGGACCTCACCCCGGCGGAAACCGGGCGTATGGTCGAGCACGTGTGGGAACTCAAGCAGATCCAGTTCGACTACTTCTTCTTCGACGAAAACTGCTCCTATCGCCTGCTGGAACTGCTGCAGGTGGCGCGCCCGAGCCTGGACCTGACTTCGCAGTTCCCGCTGACCGCCATCCCCACCGACACGGTCAAGGCGGTCAAGCAATCGGGCCTGGTGGCCAGCGTTCACTACCGGCCTTCCCGCGAACGCGAGCTGCTGGCCCGCGCCGAGCCGCTGGACCATGAGGAAAAACAACAGGTGCTGGCCGTCAGCGCCGACACCGACCTGTTGCAGTCGCCAGCCTTCACCGCCCTGCCCCGTGAACGCCAGGCCCTGGTGCAGGACGCGGCCTACCGGCTGGAACGCTACCGCGCCAACGGCCAGCAACGCGACCCAGCCCAGGCCAGGCGCAGCTTCGAGCTGTTGCGGGCGATCAACCGCAACCCGCCGCCGCCCCTGCAGATCGAACGCCCGGGCCTGCCCGAGGATGGCCACCAGTCGCGCACCTGGCAGCTGGGGGTCGGCACCCGAGAAGACCGCGCCTACGCCGAATATGGCCTGCGCATGGCCTACCACGACCTCAACGACAACGCCTATGGCTTCCCTCTGGGTGCGCAGATCGAGATTCTCCAGCTCAAGCTGCGCCAGTACGAAGGCAACGACTGGCAAGTGCAGCGCCTGGACTTGGCGACGATCCGCTCCCTGACCCCGCGCAACGCGTTGTTGCAGCCCTGGTCTTGGCAGGTGGCAGGCGGGCTGGAACGAGTGCCGGGCAAGCATGACGACGAGGTGCTGGTCAGCCATGTCAATGGCGGGGCCGGCGCCACCTGGCAGTTGGCCGACGGCCTGCTGGGCTTTGCCCTGGGCACGCTGCGGGTCGAGCATCACAACGACTTCGCCCAGTTCGTCGCCCCAGCTGCCGGCTTCAATGGAGGCCTGCTGTGGCGCAACGGGCTGGGCAACCTGACCTTGGAGGCCAAGGGGGACTACTTCGCCAATGGCGAGGTGCGTCGCAGCCTGAGCCTCAATCAGCAATGGGAGATCAGCCAGAACCTGGGGCTGCGCCTGAGCGCCAGTCGCGAGTTCAGCCACTTGGCTACCGCACAGAACGAGGTGATGCTCGAATTGAAGTGGTACCACTACTGACGCGAACAGGGCCGCTTTGCGGCCCAATCGCGGGGCAATCACCGCATCGAGCCTTTGACACCGTTTTGACAGCCCCCCGACAAATCGCCACCTAGACTTTCACCTGTCGGTCGGAGGTTGTGGATATGTGGCGGTACGGGTTCGGTTTGTGGATAACGTTGCTCTTGGTGGGTTGCCAGTCGGCCCATGAACAGATGATCGACCAAGGCTACCCACCGGCCTATGCCGATGGCTTCGGCGACGGTTGCAGCAGCGGCCGCCAAGCTGCAGGGCTTATGGTCGGGGATTTTCGCAAGAACGTGCCGCGCTACCTGCACGAGCGCCAGTACGCCAGCGGCTGGGACGACGGCTTCCGCCAATGCCACGCCATGCAGAGCAACGAAGACCTGCGCCAGTACCGCGAACGCTACTGGGACGAACGTGACCGGGACTGGCAGCAGGAGAAGGATCGCGGCGCCGCACGCGCCTATCGCCGCCAATGAGTCGCAAACGGACAACCGTTGAAACCCACTCCCTGCCACCATGGTCTCCTGCACAAGGAGGCCTTTCATGAGCCGAGCATTCGTCAACGAAGACCAGGCCGCCGCCCAGGCCAGCCAGCCGGTGGAGCGGCGGGTCAGCGACCAGCCCAATTATGTCACCGCCACCGGCCTTGCCCAGTTGCAGCAACGAGTGGCCGAGCTCAATGCGCTGCGCAGCGAGCTGCTGGGCCAGGGCGAACGTACCGACAAGCAGCGCCTGGCCGACACCGAGCGGGACCTGCGTTATTTCACGGCCCGGGTACAGAGTGCCCAGGTGGTGCCACCGGCCACATCCACGGAAAAGGTACAGATCGGCAGCCGGGTGCGCTTCGTCGATGACGAGGGCCAGGAGCAGCAGGTGCAGCTGGTGGGTGAGGACCAGGCCGATGCACTGCGTGGGTTGGTCAATTGGGGATCGCCCCTGGGGCGAGCGCTGCTGGGGGCTGGGCCTGGGGACGAGGTGCTGTGGCGAAGGCCGGCAGGAGATCAGATGATCGAGGTGGTGGCCATTTTGGCTGAAGATTAAGATGGCTGGAGCTGCGTTGCAGCCCTTTCGCGGCACAAGGCCGCTCCTACAGGGGGACGGAATCTTCTGTAGGAGCGGCCTTGTGCCGCGAAAGGGCCGCAAAGCGGCCCCCGGTTCTCGAATCAGACCACGCCCTGGGCCAGCATCGCATCGGCGACCTTCACGAAGCCCGCGATGTTGGCGCCCTTGACGTAGTTGATGGTGCCGTCGGCCTCTTCGCCGTAGTGCACGCACGCATGGTGGATCGATTGCATGATGTTGTGCAACTTGCTGTCCACTTCACCGGCCGTCCACAGCAGGCGCATGGCGTTCTGCGACATCTCCAGGCCCGAGACGGCTACGCCACCGGCGTTGGATGCCTTGCCCGGGGCATACAGGATCCCGGCTTCCAGGAAGATATCCACAGCCTCGAGGGTGGTCGGCATGTTGGCCCCTTCGGCCACGCAGATGCAGCCGTTGGCCAGCAGGGCGCGGGCGTCTTCGGCGTTCAGCTCGTTCTGGGTGGCGCATGGCAAGGCGATGTCGCACGGCAGGCTCCATGGGGTCTGGCCTTTGCGGAACTCCAGGCCGTACAGGCCGGCCAGCTCGCTGATACGGCCACGCTTGACGTTCTTGAGCTCCATCAGTGCATCCCACTGCTCGTCGGTCAGGCCGGCTTCACAGAACAGGGTGCCTTCGGAGTCGGACAGCGAGATCACCTTGCCGCCCAGGTCCATGACCTTGCGTGCGGCGTACTGGGCCACGTTGCCGGAGCCGGAAATCGCCACGCGGCGGCCATCGATGCGCAGGTCGCGGCGCTTGAGCATCTCTTCGGCGAAGTACACGCAGCCGTAGCCGGTGGCTTCCGGACGGATCAGGCTGCCGCCATAAGTCATGCCCTTGCCGGTCAGCACCGAGGTGAACTGGTTGGCCAGGCGCTTGTATTGGCCGAACATGTAGCCGATCTCGCGGGCCCCGACACCAATATCACCGGCCGGCACGTCCAGGTCGGCGCCGATGTGGCGATACAGCTCGCTCATGAAGGCCTGGCAGAAGCGCATGACCTCAGCGTCGCTCTTGCCCTTCGGATCGAAGTCCGAACCACCCTTGCCGCCGCCCATGGGCAGCGAGGTCAGCGAGTTCTTGAACACCTGCTCGAAGGCCAGGAACTTCAGCACACCCAGATTCACCGACGGGTGGAAGCGCAAGCCGCCCTTGTACGGGCCGATGGCGCTGCTCATCTGGATACGGTAGCCGCGATTGACCTGCACCTTGCCTTGGTCGTCGACCCATGACACGCGGAACAGTACGGCGCGCTCCGGCTCGACCATGCGTTCGAGAATGCCGGCCTTCAGGTAACGGGGGTTGGCTTCAAGGAAGGGCCAGAGGCTGCGCAGCACTTCTTCCACGGCCTGGTGGAACTCAGGCTGGGCCGGATCGCGCTGCTTGAGGCGGGCCAGGAAATCGTCGACGGATTCGATCATGGTAGACATCTCACCAAGAGGATTGGGACTTGTTGGTTTTTTCCGGACTTTACCAAGAACCAATCGCACCGGAACAGGGCGACATGTCGTTTTTCTGAAAATTTTTAGTGCATTTTCTATAACTGTATACAAATCCTGTAGCAGCGGCCTTGTGCCGCGATCGGGCGCGCAGCGGCCGTAAAACCAGGCATCCCAGTTGTACCTGATAGCCCGCGGTTGCAGCGTTTAAGGCCGCTGCGCGCCCGATCGCGGCACAAGGCCGCTCCTACATGGGGGCGGACACAGCGCGCACGAAAATGGGGCCACGAAGGGCCCCATTGTTGTGCGACGCGTGCCGGCTTACTGGGCCAGCTTCTTGTGCCGTACCCGGTGTGGCTGGGCAGCGGCATCGCCCAGGCGCTTCTTGCGGTCGGCTTCGTACTCGGTGTAGTTGCCCTCGAAGAACACCACGTTCGAGTCGTCCTCGTAGGCCAGGATGTGAGTGGCCACGCGGTCCAGGAACCAACGGTCGTGGGAAATCACGATCGCGGCGCCCGGGAAGTCCAGCAGGGCTTCTTCCAGCGAACGCAGGGTTTCGACGTCCAGGTCGTTGGACGGTTCGTCGAGCAGCAGGACGTTACCGCCCTCCTTCAGGGTCAGGGCCAGGTGCAGGCGGCCACGCTCACCACCGGAGAGGTCCTTGACGAACTTCTGCTGGTCGCCACCCTTGAAGTTGAAGCGGCCGACGTAGGTGCGCGACGGGATCTCGTAGTTGCCGATGCGGATCATGTCCGAACCGTCGGAGATCTGCTGGAACACGGTCTTGGCACCGTCCAGGTCCTCGCGGCTCTGGTCGACGCAGGCCAGCTGCACGGTTTCACCGATTTCGATGCTGCCCGAGTCCGGCTGTTCCTTGCCCATCAGCATGCGGAACAGGGTCGACTTACCGGCACCGTTGCCGCCGATCACGCCGACGATGGCGCCCTTGGGCATGGAGAACGACAGGTTGTCGATCAGCACGCGATCGCCATAGCCCTTGGTGACGTTCTTGAACTCGATGACCTTGTCGCCCAGGCGCGGGCCTGCCGGGATGTAGATCTCGTTGGTCTCGCTGCGCTTCTGGAATTCCTGCGACTGCATTTCCTCGAAGCGCGCCAGACGGGCCTTGGACTTGGACTGGCGAGCCTTGGCGCCTTTGCGCACCCACTCCAGTTCCTCTTTCATGGCCTTCTCATGGGCGCTCTGCTGCTTGGATTCCTGCTCCAGACGCGCCGACTTGGCCTCCAGCCAGCCCGAGTAGTTGCCTTCGTACGGGATGCCGGCGCCGCGGTCCAGTTCCAGGATCCAGCCGGCGACGTTGTCCAGGAAGTAACGGTCGTGGGTAATCGCCACCACGGTGCCGGGGAAGTCGTGCAGGAAACGCTCGAGCCAGGCCACCGAGTCGGCGTCCAGGTGGTTGGTCGGCTCGTCCAGCAGCAGCATGTCGGGCGCCGACAGCAGCAGGCGGCACAGGGCCACGCGACGCTTTTCACCACCGGAGAGGTGCTCGATCTTCGCCTCCCATGGCGGCAGGCGCAGGGCGTCGGCGGCGACGTCCAGCTGGCGCTCCAGGTTATGGCCGTCGGCGGCCTGCAGGATGGCTTCGAGCTTGGCCTGTTCGGCCGCCAACTTGTCGAAGTCGGCATCAGGCTCGGCGTAGGCGGCGTAGACCTCGTCCAGACGCGCCTGGGCATCCTTGATCACGCTGACCGCTTCCTCGACCACTTCGCGAACGGTCTTGCTCGGGTCCAGCTGCGGCTCCTGGGGCAGATAGCCGACATTGATGTCGGGCATCGGACGGGCTTCGCCGTCGAACTCCTTGTCGACGCCGGCCATGATCCGCAGCAGGGTCGATTTACCCGCGCCGTTCAGGCCGAGCACGCCGATCTTGGCGCCCGGGAAGAACGACAGGGAAATGTTCTTGAGAATTTCCCGCTTCGGCGGCACGACCTTGCTCAGCCGATGCATGGTGTAGACGTATTGAGCCAAAACCAAGCCCTCTATCAGATAGGTAAAGACATCGACCCCGGCAATGGCCAGGGGACGCATGTGTTTACGGGGACGTTGAACAAAGTGGGCCATTCTACGCCAACTGATGGCGATTCACAGGTGGCAGGGCCGCTTTGCAGCCCAATCGCGGGACAAGCCCGCTCCTACAAAGACAGCACAGGGCCTGTGGGAGCGGGCTTGTCCCGCGATTGGGTCGTTACTGCCGGCGCAGCGCTCAGACGTGCGACTGCTTCGCCTTGCCGCGCGGCAGGCGGCAACGGTCGTTCTGCTCGGCCAGGCGTGCAGCCCAGGCGGCCTTGACGCTGAAGCCGCCGGAACGGGCCGGCGTGTTCGCTACCGGCTTGGCGGCAGGCTTGGCAGCAGGTTTCGCCGCTACGGCCGCCGGTGCGACCGTTGCAGCAGCCGGCTCGGCGACGGCCTTGGCCGACTTGCGCAGCTCAGCCAGCGACGGGCTCTTGCGCACGGCAGCGGCGGCGTCCGGCTTGGCCAGGGAGCGCTGGCAGGACTTGCAGGATACGTCATCGGCCACGACAGTGCTGACCAGGGTCTGACTGCTGCGCCCGCAGGCGGAATCGAGGCCATTGGTGGAATAGTGGGTAACCAAAACCGTACATCTCCAAAAAGCGTTGACTATGAAGCGGCCGGCATTCTCGCACAGCTTGCAGGGTCTTGCCGAATGGCCGTCGCCCGCCACGACCATCGGCAGCGGACAGACGAGTGGCACTTTGCCATAATTGCGCGCATGCTAGTCGGCTTCATGCGTCACCTTATATAGTGCGCCCGGCCCTGTGCCCGGGCACGGCCCATGCATAGTCCGCCCTGCCATCGCCAGCCAAATCGCAGGTCCAACGCTTGACCAATCTCACCCAACCACCGTCGCTGTGCCCTGCTCCAGCCGCTCCGGGCAGTGCCTTGCGTGGCTCGCTCAAGGGGGCGCTGGCTTTGCTGGCCCTGGTCCTGCTGGGGCTGTTGTTGTGGCAGTTGTTCGCCCAATACCGCCATACCCAGGCCGACCTGTACCAGCAGAGCCTGAAGGCGAGCGCGGAGCTGGCCGACCACCTGAACCTCAACATGGCGCTCAAGGCCCAGCAGGCGGCGAACCTGGTCCAGCCTTATACCGACGCACTGCCAGCAAAAGCGCTGCCGCCTGTGCTCGGTACCCTGCGCGCACGCCTGCCCGGGCTGCGCCACCTGGCTTGGCTGGACAGCGCCGGACGAGTCCTGGGCGACAGCCTCTCCGGCAGCCCCGACCGCCAATTGCTTGACGAGCTGGTGCGGCTCAACCAGGGGGGCGCCTATTTCTTCGGCAACTCGGCCGACAACCGCTTCATCTACCTGCTGCTGCGCCAGCCGGCCGACCCGGATCGCGGTTACTGGCTGCTGCGCCTGTCCAGCGATTATTACCAGCAGCTCACCGAACACCTCACCGGCAAGGGCCGCCTCTGGCTGCTGGAAAACAGCCGCAGCGGCCAGGTGCTCCAGGGGCAAGGCGCGCCTGACCGCGACACGGACAACCTGCAAAGCGTGATGCTGGCCTTCATCGACAACAGTACCTGGCAGTTGCGCGGCCTGTTCGATGCCGGGCAAGCCCGGGCCGAGCTGCTTCCGGCCTTGATCGGCAAATGCCTACTGGTTTTGTTCTGTGCCCTGTTGCCGGTATTGGCCCTGATCAACATGCGTCGCCGGCAGCGGGCCTTGCAGGAAGACCGCCGGCGCTACCACGAGATCTTCGAAGGCACGGGCGTAGCCCTGTGCGTGCTCGACCTCTCCAGCCTGCCCGGCCAACTCGACCGCTACCACCTGCGCAACCGCGCCGCACTCCGGCACAGCCTGGCCCTGGACGCCAGCCTGCGCCGCACGCTGTTGCAGGAACTGAAGATCACCGAAATCAACCAGGTCGCCCGCCAGTTGCTCAACGTGCATTGCCATGAAGGCGCCTGGCAGCGCCTGATCGACGGCAGTGGCGACAGCCGTGAAAGCGTCGGCATGCAATTGATCGACGCACTGATCGAACAGCGCAGCCTGCTGGAACTCGAAGTACGCCTGCCCGCCCCCCTGGGCGGCGAACTGCACCTGTGGCTGATGGCGCGCCTGCCATTGCAACGGCGCGACTACCAGGCCGTTATCTTGAGCATCAGCGATATCACCAGCCGCAAGCAGGTGGAACTGTCGCTGCTCGAGCGGGAAAGCTTCTGGTCGGATGTGGTCCGCACTGTTCCCGACCAGCTCTACGTCCAGGATGTGCACAGCCAGCGGATCATCTTCAGCAACCGCCACCTGGGCCAGACGCTGGGCTACGACCGGGTGGAGCTGGCGCAGATGGGCGACCGTTTCTGGGAGCTGCTGCTGCACCCCGAGGATGCCGACCATTATCGTCAACTGCGCCGGCAACAGCGCGACACCAGCCATGATCAGTCGCTGCACTGCCAGTTGCGTTTCCGTCACCGCGATGGGGGTTGGCGCTGGTACGAGATCCGCGAACAGGTGCTGACCCGTGACACCGATGGCCTGGTCACCCGTATCATCGGTGTGGGCAAGGACGTGACGGTGCAGATCGAAGCCAGCGAGTCGCTGCGCGACAGCGAGCAGCGCTATCGCATGTTGGCCGAGAGCATCAGCGACGTGATCTTTTCCACCGATAGCCAGCTGCAGCTCAATTACGTCAGCCCCTCGGTACAGGCCGTGCTGGGCTACCCAGCCGATTGGATCTTCGAGCACGGCTGGCAGTCGATCATCGCCAACCCGGCCCAGCTCACTGGCATCTACAGCCTGCTGGAGCGGGTCAGCAAGGCCCTGGGCGACACCGAGCAACTGGCCCAGCTGCGTAGCCAGCTGCCCACCCAGATCTTTCTGTTCGACTGCCTGCGCGCCGACGGCCGCAAGATCCCCATCGAACTGCGCCTGGTGCTGGTGTGGGACGACCACGAGCACTTCGAGGGCGTGCTCGGCGTGGGCCGCGACATCAGCCAGCAACGCCGCGCAGAAAAAGACCTGCGCATGGCCGCGACCGTCTTCGAGCATTCCACCTCGGCCATCCTCATCACCGACCCGGCCGGCTACATCGTGCAGGCCAACGAAGCGTTCAGCCGGGTCAGCGGCTACGACGTCAGCGAAGTGCTCGATCAACTGCCGAGCCTGCTCACCGTCGACGAGCAGCAAGAGGCGCACCTGCGCTACGTGGTCAAGCAACTGCACCAGCATGGCAGCTGGGAAGGCGAGGTCTGGCTCAAGCGTCGTGACGGTGAACACTACCCGGCCTGGGTCGGCATCACCGCGGTGCTCGACGACGAGGGCGACCTGGCCAGCTACGTGTGCTTCTTCACCGACATCAGCGAGCGCAAGGCCAGCGAGCAGCGCATCCATCGCCTGGCCTACTACGATGCCCTGACCCACCTGCCCAACCGCACCCTGTTCCAGGACCGCCTGTATACGGCGCTGCAACAGGCCGAGCGGCACAAGGCGTGGGTGGTGCTGATGTTCCTGGACCTGGACCGCTTCAAGCCGATCAACGACTCCCTCGGCCATGCCGCGGGCGACCGCATGCTCAAGGACATGGCCCAGCGCCTGCTGGCCTGCGTCGATGACGATGACACCGTGGCGCGCATGGGCGGCGATGAATTCACCCTGCTGCTGCAGCCCCGGGCCAGCCGCGAGATGGCCCTGAACCGCGCCATCCATGTGGCTGAGAACATTCTCGGCAGCCTGGTGCGGCCGTTCGTGCTGGAAAACCGCGAGTTCTTCGTCACCGCCAGCATCGGCATCGCCCTGAGCCCGCAGGACGGCAGCGAACTGAGCCAGTTGATGAAGAACGCCGACACCGCCATGTACCACGCCAAGGAACGCGGCAAGAACAACTTCCAGTTCTACCAGGCGGACATGAACGCCAGCGCCCTGGAGCGCCTGGAGCTGGAGAGCGACCTGCGCCATGCACTGGAGCAGAACGAATTCATCCTCTACTACCAGCCGCAGTTCAGCGGCGATGGCAAGCGGCTGACCGGGGCCGAGGCCCTGTTGCGCTGGCGCCACCCGCGCCGGGGGCTGGTACCGCCGGGCGACTTCATCCCGGTGATCGAGGAGCTGGGCCTGGTGGTGGACGTCGGCGACTGGGTGCTGCGCGAAGCCAGCCGCCAGCTCAAGGCCTGGCACAAGGCCAAGGTGCGGGTGCCCAAGGTTTCGGTGAACATCTCGGCACGGCAGTTCTCAGACGGCCAGCTGGGCACGCGCATCGCCACCATCCTCGAGGAAACCGGCCTGCCGCCGGCCTGCCTCGAGCTGGAACTGACCGAGAGCATCCTGATGCGCGACGTTGACGAGGCCATGCAGATCCTCGACGGTTTGAAGGTCCTGGGCCTGAGCATCGCGGTCGACGACTTCGGCACCGGCTATTCGTCGCTGAACTACCTCAAGCAATTCCCCATCGACGTGCTGAAGATCGACCGCACCTTCGTCGACGGCCTGCCCGAGGGCGAGCAGGATGCGCAGATCGCCCGTGCGATCATCGCCATGGCCCACAGCCTGAACCTGGCGGTGATCGCCGAGGGTGTGGAAACCCATGAACAGCTGGAGTTCCTGCGCGAACACGGCTGCGACGAGGTGCAGGGCTACCTGTTCGGGCGGCCGATGCCGGCCGGCCAGTTCGAGGCGCAGTTCAGCAACGAGACCCTGTTCATGTTCCAGTGACCGTGGTGCCATACGGCCCCTGTAGGAGCGGCCTTGTGCCGCGAAAGGGGTGCGAAGCGCCCCCAGGATCTGCGTCCTGACAGAGATTGCCGGGGCTGCCTTGCAGCCCTTTCGCGGCACAAGGCCGCTCCTTGTATCTCGACTTTCGCCTTCCAAGAGGCGAAAGTTCTCGACTGATCATCGAGGGAGGGTCATGAAGCGGAGCCGCTCCAAGGGCATCGAGCCCGTATTGTAGATAACGCTCAGACCCTCCAACCCCACTCGAACAGTTCGAACGGTATCTAGTGCCCGCCCCCGGCGTGAGCACGCATTCACAAGGTTGAACCGAGTGCTGGGTGATCGAACTTTCGTTGTCTGAAGGAGAAGATCATGTCTGTTGTTGTTGGCGTCGATGTAGCCAAGCGATCCTTCGATATTGCGACTCCACTTCCCAATGGGAAGGTTCGCACCAAGGCCAAGCTGTCCAATGATCCGAGTGGTTTTGAGCAGTTCGCAACCTGGCTTGAGAAACATGCCGAACCGCGTGCCTGGGTTGTCATGGAGGCCACTGGCACTTATCACGAGGCGCTTGCCGATTGCCTTCATGCCAAGGGTTACCGGGTGTGCATTCTGAATCCCGCCGTAATTGCCAAGTTTGCCGAGGCCGACCTTCGACGCGTCAAAACCGATAAGGCTGATGCCAAGGTTATTGCTGCTTATGGCCAGCAAAAACAGGATGAGCTCCGTCAGTGGGAGCCTGAGCCGCCAGCTCAGCGGCGTTTGCGGGCCTTAGTACGGCGTCTGGACGACCTGAAAGAAATGCAGCAGATGGAGCAGAACCGTCTGGATGTGGCGCAGACAGCTGTGCAGGAGTCAATCAGAGCTGTAATTGGGCATATCACCGAAGAAATAGAGAAAACCCGCAAGGCGATTGAGCAGACGATCGATGACGATCCGGATCTGCGCCAACGGCGAAAACTGATTACATCGATTGATGGTCTGGGTGATACCACAGCCGCACTGATCCTCGCAGAACTGGGTGATCCGCTGAAATACGAAAGCCCGTCAGCCATTGTTGCGTTTGCAGGTCTGAACCCGATGATCCATCAATCGGGGGAGAAGATTGGCCAATCGACCATTTCTCGCACAGGAGCGCCGAGGCTGCGCGCCGGCTTGTGGATGTCAGGCACGGTCTCGATCAGACACAACCCGGTCGTGAAGGCACTGGCAGAGCGTTTGAACAGCCGGCGTAAAGCCTATAAGCAGATAGTTTGCGCTGCTATGCGCAAGCTTTTGCACCTGGTGTATGGCGTGGTGAAGTCCGGTAAACCGTTTGACCCTCAAATCGCCCTTGCGGGGTGAGGGTCAAGACGGTATCTACAGGGCCCAGCGCAGCAGGCAAAAAACCGGACCTGAAAGTCAACTGAAGCCCAGTCGCCACGCGGCCTGTAACATGAGCCCCATCGGTCCGCAACTTGATGCCACTTCATATGCCAGGCGCCGATCAATCGGTTAGAATGCCCCCCCAATTCAGCCCGATCCTTGAGGACCGCCATGTTCAGCCGTGATTTGACCATTGCCAAGTACGACGCCGAGCTCTTCGAAGCCATGCAGCAAGAAGCTCTGCGCCAGGAAGAGCACATCGAGCTGATCGCTTCTGAAAACTACACCAGCCCCGCGGTCATGGAAGCCCAGGGCTCGGTACTGACCAACAAGTACGCCGAAGGCTACCCAGGCAAGCGCTACTACGGTGGTTGCGAGTACGTCGATGTCGTCGAGCAACTGGCCATCGACCGCGCCAAGCAACTGTTCGGCGCCGACTACGCCAACGTCCAGCCGCACGCCGGCTCCCAGGCCAACGCTGCGGTCTACCTGGCCCTGCTGTCGGCTGGCGATACCATCCTGGGCATGAGCCTGGCCCATGGCGGCCACCTGACCCACGGCGCCAGCGTCAGCTCCTCGGGCAAGCTGTACAACGCCATCCAGTACGGCATCGATGCCAACGGCCTGATCGACTACGACGAAGTCGAGCGCCTGGCGGTCGAGCACAAGCCGAAGATGATCGTCGCCGGCTTCTCGGCCTACTCCCAGGTACTGGACTTCGCCCGCTTCCGCGCCATCGCCGACAAGGTCGGTGCCTACCTGTTCGTCGACATGGCCCACGTGGCCGGCCTGGTCGCCGCTGGCGTCTACCCGAACCCGGTGCCGTTCGCCGACGTGGTCACCACCACCACCCACAAGACCCTGCGCGGCCCACGTGGCGGCCTGATCCTCGCTCGCAAGAACGAAGAGATCGAGAAGAAGCTCAACGCAGCCGTCTTCCCGGGCGCCCAGGGCGGCCCGCTGGAGCACGTCATCGCTGCCAAGGCCATCTGCTTCAAGGAAGCCCTGCAGCCTGAGTTCAAGGCCTACCAGCAGCAAGTGGTGAAGAACGCCCAGGCCATGGCCAGCGTGTTCATCGAGCGTGGCTTCGACGTCGTATCCGGCGGCACCCAGAACCACCTGTTCCTGCTGTCGCTGATCAAGCAGGACATCTCCGGCAAAGACGCCGACGCCGCCCTGGGCAAAGCGTTCATCACCGTCAACAAGAACTCGGTACCGAACGACCCACGCTCCCCGTTCGTCACCTCGGGCCTGCGTTTCGGCACCCCGGCCGTGACCACCCGTGGCTTCAAGGAAGCCGAGTGCCGTGAACTGGCTGGCTGGATCTGCGACATCCTGGCTGACCTGAACAACGAAGCGGTGATCGATGCCGTTCGCGAGAAGGTCAAGGCGATCTGCAAGAAGCTGCCGGTGTACGGCAACTGATTGACCATTGGGGCCGCTTTGCGGCCCCAATCGTTTTCAAACCTTAACCCAGCGCCTCGAACCCCGCCCGGATCTTCTCTTCCGGCAATTCGTCGGCAATGAACACCATCACGCTCTCGCGCGCTTCCCCTTCCCCCCACTCGGCATCCCAGTCGAAGCCATACAACTTGAGCACGCCCTGGAACACCAGGCGGCGATCCTCACCGGCGATGTTCAGCACGCCTTTGTAGCGCAGCAACTGTTTGCCATGATTTTCCAGCAACTCGTTCATGAAGTCGCTGAGCCGGTCGATGTCCAGTGGGGTATCGGTGCGCAGCACCAACGTCGAGATGCGGTCCGTGTGCTTGAGCAGTGGGCGCAGGGCCGGCTTGAGGTTGGCGCCCAGGTCGGTGTTGAGGTTGAAGCCACGCACATCGAGCAATTCGGCCAGCTCGATGCGGCCATGCTCGACCACGCGGATAGCAGCGCGGCCATTGATACGCGCCAAACGCGCCTGCAAGGCCTCGACCGTTGCGGGCTCGACCAGGTCGGTCTTGCTCAGCAGCAGGCGGTCGGCGAAACCCACCTGGGCCTGGGCGATGGCCTGGGCGAGGTGCACGTCGGCATGGGCGGCGTCCACCAGGGTGATGATGCCGTCGAGGAGGTAGCGTTCACGCAGGTCTTCGTCGATGAAGAAGGTTTGCGCCACAGGCGCAGGGTCGGCCAGGCCCGTGCATTCGATCACTAGGCGGTCGAAGGCGATCTCGCCGGCATCCAGGCGCTCGAGCAGCAGGTACAGGGCCTTGGTCAGGTCGGTGTGGATGGTGCAGCACACGCAGCCGTTGGCAAGGGTCATGACCTGCACCGGCTCGTCACCCAGCAGCTGACTGTCGATACCGGCTTCGCTGAACTCGTTTTCGATCACGGCAATCTTCAGGCCGTGCTCGGCCTTGAGCATGTGCTTGAGCAATGTGGTCTTGCCGGCACCGAGAAAGCCTGTGAGTACGGTTACGGGAATAGGCGTCTGCACGCGGTACATCTCCTGTGCGGAAAAAAACAATGGCCCCATCGCCGGCAAGCCGGCTCCCACAGGCGCCGCATATAGCATTCCTGTGGGAGCCGGCTTGCCGGCGATGAGGCCGGGACAGCTCAGTGCTTCGAGTTCAACAACACTTGGGCCCGGACTTGCCACCGTAACGCGCTTCCTGGCGTTCCCGGAAGAACGCCTCGTAGCTCATCACCGGCTTGTCCGGATGCTTGGCCTGCATGTGCTCGACATAGTTGTCGTAGTCGGGCATGCCGACCATCAGCCGGGCGGCCTGCCCCAAGTACTTACCCAGTCGCCCCAGGTCGTTGAACATTACGGCTTTCCTCTTGTGTCACGCGTCAGGCAGCGCCTGGAACGGGGTTTCCTTGTCGCTGCGCTCCTTGCGCCCCAGGGCGGCGATGCCGACCTTGATGGCGAAGAACAGCACGCTGAACACCACCAACAGGAACAGCACGGTCAGGCCCGCGTTGGTGTACGCGTTGTAGATCACGTGTTGCATCTGGTCGATGTTCTTGGCCGGTGCCAGCACCTGGCCTGCGTCCAGGGCCACGCTGTACTTGTTGGCCAGGGCCAGGAAGCCCACGGCCGGGTTCGGGTCGAACAGCTTGATCAGGCCCGCGGCGGTGGTGCAGATCAGCAGCCAGACAGCCGGCAGCAAGGTGACCCAGACGTACTGCTGGCGCTTCATCTTGATCAGCACCACGGTGCCGAGCATCAGGGCGATACCGGCCAGCATCTGGTTGGAGATACCGAACAGCGGCCACAGGGTATTGATGCCGCCCAGTGGGTCGATCACACCTTGGTACAGCAGGTAGCCCCACAGCGCCACGCAACCGGCGGTGCCGATCAGGTTGGCGCCCCACGAGTCGGTACGCTTGAGCGCCGGGACGAAGCTGCCCAGCAGATCCTGCAGCATGAAGCGACCGGCACGGGTACCGGCGTCCACCGCGGTGAGGATGAACAGCGCTTCGAACAGGATCGCGAAGTGGTACCAGAACGCCATGGTGTTCTCACCCGGCAGCACCTGGTGAAGGATCTGTGCGATCCCCACCGCCAGGGTCGGTGCGCCACCGGCACGGGCCAGCACAGTGTGCTCGCCGATGTCGCGGGCGGTCGCCTCGAGCTGTTCGGGGGTGATCATGAAGCCCCAACTGCTGACGGTCTGGGCCACCGACGCAACATCGGCGCCGACCACCGCGGCCGGGCTGTTCATGGCGAAGTACACGCCCGGCTCGATGACCGAGGCAGCGACCATGGCCATGATGGCGACGAACGACTCCATCAGCATGCCGCCGTAGCCGATGTAGCGGGCGTTGACCTCGTTGTCCAGCAGCTTGGGCGTGGTCCCCGAGGAGATCAGCGCGTGGAAGCCGGACACCGCGCCACAGGCGATGGTGATGAACAGGAACGGGAACAGGGTGCCCTTCCACACCGGGCCGGTACCGTCGGTGAACTGGGTCAGGGCCGGCATCTTCAGCTCAGGTGCGATGATCAGGATACCGATGGCCAAGCCCACGATGGTGCCGATCTTGAGGAAGGTCGACAGGTAGTCACGCGGCGCCAGTACCAGCCATACCGGCAGGACAGCGGCGACGAAACCATAGCCCACCAGCATCCAGGTGATCTGCACGCCGGTGAAGGTGAACGCCGGGCCCCAGGTCGGATCTGCCGCCACCTGGCCCCCCAGCCAGATCGACAGCAGCAGCAGGACCACGCCGATGACCGAGATCTCGCCGATGCGGCCCGGGCGGATGTAGCGCATGTAGACGCCCATGAACATCGCGATCGGGATGGTTGCCATCACCGTGAACATGCCCCATGGGCTCTCGGCCAGTGCCTTGACCACGATCAGCGCCAGCACCGCGAGGATGATGATCATGATCAGGAAGCAGCCGAACAGGGCGATGGTGCCCGGGATACGGCCCATCTCCTCGCGGACCATGTCCCCCAGGGACCGGCCGTTGCGACGGGTGGAGAGGAACAGGACCATGAAGTCCTGCACCGCACCGGCCAGGACCACGCCGGCGATGAGCCAGAGCGTGCCGGGCAGGTAGCCCATCTGCGCCGCGAGCACCGGGCCCACCAGGGGGCCGGCGCCGGCAATGGCGGCGAAGTGATGGCCGAACAGAATGTGTTTGTTGGTCGGGACGTAGTCCAGGCCATCGTTGTTGAGTACCGCCGGGGTGGCCCGACGAGGATCGAGCTGCATCACCTTGGTGGCGATGAACAGGCTGTAGTAGCGATAGGCGACCAGGTAGAGGGCCACTGCCGCGACCACGATCCACAAGGCGTTGATCGCCTCGCCGCGACGCAGGGCGACCACGCCCAGCGCACAGGCGCCTATGACTGCCAGCGCCAGCCACGGAATGTGGCGTAGCAGGCTATTATTGTTGTTCATGGTTTGCTTCCAGCTGGTGGATTGGAAAAGACCGCCCATCGAGTCTAGGGCCACTCATCGCGCATTGCCATACTTGCTTTGGTCTAGAGCCTTCGCGGCCTGATTGCGGTACCTGAACGACACACACCATCAACTATAGTCAGGAAGTACCCTCAGGAGGGCCGCCCCATGAGCGAACATGATGAACGCCGCCGTTTCCTGCGCATCGACTTCGATGCGCCCACCGAGCTGCGCCAAGGCCTCAAGCGATGGCCGGTCAAGCTCCTGGACCTGTCGCTCAAGGGCCTGCTGATCGAGCGCCCCTCCCCATGGGACGCCGACCTCACCCAGGATTTCGATGCCATCGTCCACCTCGACACGGACACCCAAGTGCGCATGCAAGTGGAGCTGCGCCACGAAGAACCTACGCGGCTGGGCTTCGTCTGCCTCTACATCGATATCGATTCGATGAGCCATTTGCACCGTCTTGTTGAGCTGAACGTGGCCGACAGCACTGAAATGATGCGTGAACTGCGCGAACTCATCGAATATTGATATCTCTTAGCTTGCTAACGTTCTAACCCCCAAGTGTTTCCTGTCTACCCAGACAGCTTTCTGCGCTGGGTATAGTGGGTTGTACACACCCCTCTAGTACCGCCTTTGCCACCTTGGAACGCATTCTGCATTCACTTGAACCGCGCCCGGCGGTTACCCCGGTTGGTGCTCCGATCAAAATCTTGTATACAATTCCTGTAGTATTTGTTTGTAGGAATTGTCTACAGTAGCGGCACAACAATAAACAAGTGAGCCTGCTCCATGACTACGTCCCCTAGCACGTCTCCCACCAAGCGTCCCGAAGATGAAAATCTCGGGCTTGGTGCCAACTTGGCTTATGGTCTGCAACATGTATTGACCATGTATGGGGGCATCGTCGCCGTACCCCTGATCCTGGGTCAGGCTGCCGGCCTGGCCCCGGCCGAAATCGGCATTCTGATCGCCGCCTCGTTGTTCGCCGGTGGCCTGGCAACCTTGCTGCAGACTCTGGGCCTGCCGTTCTTCGGTTGCCAGCTGCCGCTGGTTCAAGGGGTTTCGTTCGCAGGCGTGGCGACCATGGGCGCGATCCTCAGCAGCCAGGATGGCGGTGGCCTGCCAGGCGTACTCGGTGCGGTCATGGCGGCCTCGCTCATCGGCTTCCTGATCACTCCGGTGTTCTCGCGCATCACCAAGTTCTTCCCGCCGCTGGTGACCGGTATCGTCATCACCACCATCGGCCTGACGCTCATGCCGGTCGCCGCGCGCTGGGTCATGGGCGGCAACAGCGCATCGCCGGAGTTCGGCAGCGTGGCCAACATCGGCCTGGCGGCGCTGACCTTCGCCATCGTGCTGCTGCTGAGCAAATTGGGCAGTGCGACCATCTCGCGCCTGTCGATCCTCCTGGCCATGGTGATCGGGACCCTGATCGCCTGGGCCCTGGGCATGACCGACTTCAGCAAGGTCACCGAAGGCCCGGTCTTCGCCTTCCCCACCCCCTTCCACTTCGGCATGCCGACCTTCCACATCGCCGCAATCCTGTCGATGTGCATCGTGATCATGGTGACCCTGGTGGAAACCTCGGCGGACATCCTCGCCGTAGGTGAGATCATCGACACCAAGGTCGACTCCAAGCGCCTGGGCAACGGCCTGCGCGCCGATATGGCTTCGAGCATCCTGGCACCGATCTTCGGCTCCTTCACCCAAAGCGCCTTCGCCCAGAACGTGGGGCTGGTGGCCGTGACCGGCGTGAAAAGCCGCTACGTGGTGGCCACAGGCGGCGTGATCCTGGTGGTGCTGGGCCTGCTGCCGATCATGGGCCGGGTGATTGCCGCGGTACCGACCCCGGTACTGGGTGGTGCGGGCATCGTATTGTTCGGCACCGTGGCGGCCAGTGGCATCCGCACCCTGGCGACGGTCAACTACAAGAACAACGTCAACCTGATCATCGTCGCCGCCTCCCTGGGCTTCGGCATGATCCCGATCGCCGCACCGACCTTCTACCACCACTTCCCGAGCTGGTTCGAAACCATCTTCCACTCGGGCATCAGCTCCGCGGCGATCATGGCGATCCTGCTGAACTTGATCTTCAACCACTTCAAGACCGGCAACTCGGACCAGCAATCGGTGTTCGCCGCCGGCTACGAGCGCACCATCCAGTATTCGGACATCTCGTGCCTGCGCGATGGTGACTACTTCAAGGATGGCAAGCTGTTCGATGCCGATGGCAACGAGGTACCGGTGATGGAACTCGACGAGCACGGCAACGAAGCGCCCCGGCGCAAGGCGCTAGCCGAGCACTGATCGCCCGCAGGGGTGATCGAGGGGAGCCGATGCGCATCGTCGGCTCCCCTTTTTCTTTATAAATGGGGGCGCTTTGCGCCCCTTTCGCGGCACAAGGCCGCTCCTACAGGCAATCGCGATCACCTGCAGGAGCGGCCTTGTGCCGCGAAAGGGCTGCAAGGCAGCCCCAGCAACGGCGCGTCCTATTCGAACAATGCATCCAACGCCTGCTCCAGACGCGTCACGGCAATGACCTGCAACCCCGCCGGCGCCTCCTTAGGTGCGTTGCCCTTGGGCACGATGGCCCGTTTGAAGCCATGCTTGGCGGCTTCCTTCAGGCGCTCCTGGCCACTGGGTACCGGGCGCACCTCGCCCGACAGGCCGATCTCACCGAACACCAGCAGCCCATGGGCCAGCGGGCGATTGCGCAGGCTGGACATCACTGCGGCCAGCAAGGCCAGGTCCGAAGCGGTCTCCAGCACCTTCACCCCACCCACCACGTTGAGGAACACGTCCTGGTCATGGGTGGGAATACCACCATGACGGTGCAGGACCGCCAGCAACATGGCCAGGCGGTTCTGGTCCAGGCCCAGGGTCACGCGCCGGGGGTTGGCCAGGTGGCTGTCGTCCACCAGCGCCTGCACTTCCACCAGCATCGGCCGGGTGCCCTCCCAGGTGGCCATGACCACGCTACCGGGGACTTCTTCCTGGGTGCGGTTGAGGAAGATCGCCGACGGGTTGGATACCTCCTTCAAGCCTCGGTCGGTCATGCCGAACACGCCCAGCTCGTTGACCGCGCCAAAGCGGTTCTTCACCGCACGCAACAAGCGCAGGCGCCCATCCGATTCCCCTTCGAAGTACAGCACCGTATCGACCATGTGCTCGAGCACGCGCGGGCCGGCCAGCGAACCTTCCTTGGTCACATGGCCGACCAGGAAGATCGCCGTGCCGCTCTGCTTGGCATAGCGCACCAGCAAGGCCGTGCTCTCGCGCACCTGGGCCACGCCGCCGGGGGCCGACTGCAGTTGTTCGGTGAAGATGGTCTGGATCGAGTCGATGACCATGACCCGCGGTTTTTCCTGGCGTGCGGTGGCGATGATCGACTCGATGCAGGTCTCGGTCATGACCTTGAGCTGGTCCTGGGGCAGGCCCAGGCGGCGTGAGCGCATGGCCACCTGCTGCTGGGACTCCTCACCGGTGACATAGAGAGCCGGCATCCGCGTGGCGATGTTGCACAGCGTCTGCAGCAAGATGGTCGACTTGCCGATACCCGGGTCACCACCGATCAGCACCACCGATCCGTCCACCAGCCCGCCGCCGAGCACACGGTCCAGCTCAGCGCTGCTGGTGGTGAAGCGCGGGATCTCCTCGACACTGACCTCGGCCAAGGTCTTGATCTGTGCCTGCTGCCCGGCCCAACCGGTGCGCCCGGCAGGAGCCGCGGCACCGCCGCTTTCGATCATGGTCTCGACCAGGGTGTTCCAGGCCCCGCATTCGCCACATTGGCCGGCCCATTTGGGGAAGGTCGCGCCGCACTCGGTGCAGCCATACAAGCGCTTGGCCTTGGCCATGGGCTCAGTCTCCTGGAAAAATCGCCATGATAGCCGAGCCGGACGTGTCTCGAACGCGTCTTGAGACGACAAAACTATTCGCACTAAACGTAGTCTGTAGCCGCACCGCAACGCATGAAGCGAATTGCTGGCTTAAACTGCGAATACCTCTCCATTTGTTACAAGGAATAAACCATGGGAATGCTCAGTGAATTCAAGGCCTTCGCGGTCAAGGGAAATGTCGTCGACATGGCAGTCGGTATCATCATCGGCGCGGCCTTCGGCAAGATCGTATCGTCCTTCGTGGGCGACGTGATCATGCCTCCGCTGGGCTTGTTGATCGGTGGTGTGGACTTCAGCGACCTGGCGATCACGCTCAAGGCAGCCGAGGGTGATGTGCCAGCGGTGGTGCTGGCCTATGGCAAGTTCATCCAGACCGTGATCGACTTCTTGATCGTGGCATTCGCCATCTTCATGGGTGTGAAGGCGATCAACCGCCTCAAACGCGAGGAAGCCGTGGCCCCGAGCGCCCCGCCCGTACCGAGCGCCGAGGAAACCCTGCTGACCGAGATTCGCGACCTGCTCAAGGCGCAGAACCGGCAGTAAGCGATACCTTCATCGCGGGACAAGCCCGCTCCCACAGAAGCCCCTATGTGCCTCATGTGGGAGCGGGCGTGTCCCGCGATGAATTCAGCACCGCGTTACCAGTAGTTCTCCACCGCCACCTGCCCCGGCCGCTTGCTCAGGCTCAATTGCAGGTCGCGCGCCTTCAGCACCTTGCGTGTGTCGTCGATCATGTCCGGGTTGCCGCACAGCATGATCCGCGAATGCTCCGGCGACAGCGCCAGCCCCGCCGCCCTTTCCAGCTCGCCGTTTTCGATCAACGTGGTGATCCGCGCGTTCAATGCCCCCGGGTGCTGCTCGCGAGTGACCACCGGGATGAACTGCAGCTTGCCCGCGAACTCCGCCAGGTAGTCGCGCTGCTCGAGCCCTGCGATCAGGTCCAGGTAGGCCAGCTCCTTCGCTTCGCGCACCGAGTACACCAGCTTGATGTTGTCGAACCGCTCCCAGGCCTCGAAGTCTTGCAGGATCGACATGAACGGCGCGATGCCGGTACCGGTGGCCAGCAGCCACAGGTCGCGGCCACCGACGAAGCGGTCAAGGGTCAGGTAACCGAAGGCCTGGCGGTCGATCAGCAGGCTGTCGCCCTCGCCCAGGCGGCTCAGCTCGCTGGTGAACTCACCGCCCGGCACGACGATGGAGAAGAAGTCGAGGAACTCGTCATGGGGGGCACTGACCATCGAATAGGCCCGCCATACCACGCTGCCATCGGCCTTGGTCACGCCCAGCCGGGCAAACTGCCCGGCGCGAAAGCGAAACCCTGCGTCGCGGGTGACACGCAAGGTGAACAGGCTGGGGGTCAACGGCTGGACGTCGAGCAGGGTCTGGCGGGTGAACTTGTCGGCGCTGGCGGTCATGACGGACTCCATCGTGCAGGTGCGCCCAGTGTCGCGCAAAGCGTCAGGGATGAACACCGACGGTTTGTAGGGCCTCGTCGTACAAGTCGGCGGTAAAGCCCTGTAGAATCGCGCCCCTGAAGCTCGTCGTGGTCCGCGCCGAGCAGATCCGCACCGAGCCCTACGCCATGCCCCTGCTGACCAGCCCCTTCGCCGAACTTGACCTGATCCGCCAGCCGGACCAGGCCAACGATCCCCTGCAAGCCTTCGACGCAGCCGACGAGTACCTGCTGGCGCACCTGGCCAGCCAGGCGCCTGCCGCCGATTGCCGGGTGCTGGTGCTCAACGACAGCTTCGGTGCCCTGGCCGCCAGCCTGGTCGGCCACGTAGCGGTGACCAGCAGCGGCGACTCGCACCTGGGCCACCTGGCGCTGCAAAAGAACCTCGTACGCAACGGCAAGCCGTTCGACGCCGTACCCTTCGTGCCGGCCAGCGAGGCCTGGCAGGGGGCGTTCGACCGTGTGCTGGTACGCGTGCCAAAGACCTTGGCCCTGCTCGAGGAGCAACTGATCCGTCTGCAAGGCCACCTGGCCCCAGGCGCCCAAGTGATCGCCGGCGCCATGATCAAGCACCTGCCCCGCGCCGCAGGCGATCTGATGGAGAAGTACATCGGCCCGGTGCAGGCTTCGCTGGCGCAGAAGAAGGCGCGCCTGCTCACCGCGACCGTCGCCGAACGTCCTGCCGCGCGCTCGCCCTACCCCAGCCGCTATCGCCTGGACACGCCGCCCCTGGAACTGGTCAACCATGCCAACGTGTTCTGCCGCGAAGGGCTGGACATCGGCACCCGTGCCTTCCTGCCCCACCTGCCCCGCGACCTGGGCCAGGCACGTGTGGCCGACCTTGGCTGCGGCAATGGCGTGCTGGCGATCGCCAGCGCCCTGGCCAACCCCGATGCGCACTACACCCTGGTGGACGAGTCGTACATGGCGGTGCAGTCGGCCCAGGAGAACTGGCGCGCCGCGCTCGGGGATCGAGACGTGGAGATCCACCCTGCCGATGGTCTGGCCGGGCAGGAAAAACAGTCGCTGGACGTGGTGCTCTGCAACCCGCCGTTCCACCAGCAGCAGGTGGTCGGGGATTTCCTTGCCTGGCGCATGTTCCAGCAGGCCCGCGAAGCACTGGTGGTAGGTGGGGCGCTTTATATCGTAGGCAACCGCCACCTGGGCTATCACAGCAAGCTGGGGCGGTTGTTCCGGGGGGTGGAGCAGGTGGCGGCGACACCGAAGTTCGTGATCCTCAAGGCCCGCAAATAGCCTGAGCCCGCAAAGGCCAATCGCCGGCAAGCCGGCTCCCACCTGTCCTGCGCTGTTCTCAGAGACACCGCCAGACCTGTAGGAGCCGGCTTGCCGGCGATTGGGCCAGCGATGACTTCAGTGGGTACTCAACCCCGCCGCACTCATGAACATCCGCATCAGCCAGGCCACGATGCCCAGTGCTGCCACACTCCCCGCCCAGATCAGCACCAGCCAGCCCAGGCGCTGCCAGAACGGCTTCTTCTCTTCAACCATCATCACCGGGCCTCCCTAGTGATAGCCGTGCTCATGGGTGACCTTGCCACGGAACACGTAGTAGCTCCAGAAGGTGTACCCGAGGATGAACGGCAGGATGAACAACGTCCCCACCAGCATGAAGCCCTGGCTCTGCGGTGGTGCCGCAGCGTCCCAGATGGAGATCGATGGCGGGATGATGTTCGGCCACAGGCTGATCCCGAGGCCGCTGTAGCCCAGGAAGATCAATACCAGCGTCAGCAGGAACGGCGTGTAGTGTGCATTGCGTGCCACCGCCCGCAGCAACCCGTAGAAGGTCACCAACACCAGGATCGGCACCGGCATGAACCAGATCAGGTTCGGCATGCTGAACCAACGGTCGGCGATCTGCGGGTAGGCCAGCGGCGTCCACAGGCTGACAATGCCGATGACCGCCAACAGCACCAGCGCCAGGGGCTTGCCCAGGTCGTGCATCTGCTGTTGCAACGGCCCTTCGGTCTTCATGATCAGCCAGGTGCAGCCCAGCAGGGTGTAGGCGACGATCAGGCCCACGCCGGAGAACAGGCTGAAGGGCGTCAGCCAGTCCAGGGTGCCGCCGGCATAGTGCCGGTCCACCACCTTGAAGCCCTCGATGAAGGCACCCAGGGCCACGCCCTGGAAGAAGGTCGCCACCAGCGAGCCCCAGATGAACGCCTTGTCCCAGATATGGCGCTTCTCGGCCGTGGCCTTGAAGCGGAACTCGAAGGCCACGCCGCGGAAGATCAGCCCCACCAGCATCAGGATCAACGGCAGGTACAACGCCTCGAGGACCACCGAATAGGCCATCGGGAAGGCGCCGAACAGCCCGGCCCCGCCCAGCACCAGCCAGGTCTCGTTGCCGTCCCACACGGGGGCGACAGTGTTCATCATCACATCACGGTCACGCTCGCCCTTGACGAAGGGGAAGAGCATGCCGATGCCCAAGTCGAAGCCGTCCATCACCACGTACATCATGACGCCGAAGATGATGATCACGGCCCAGATCAACGGAAGGTCGATACCCATGGCTCAGTTCCCCTTGCTCAAGCTGGCAGAGTCGGCCTCATGGCCTTCATCGGCGGCGGACAACGGCCGCGCCGGCGTACGTTTCTGGCCAGGGCCACCAGGGTTGTGCTCGTCGCCCTCGCCGGTCTTCGGCCCCTTGCGCACCAGGCGCATCATGTAGCCAAGGCCCGTACCGAACAGGGCGAAGTAGACCACCACGAAAATCACCAAGGTCAGGCCGAGCTGGCCGTAGCTGTGGTTGGACACACCATCGGCGGTGCGCATCAGGCCATAGACCACCCACGGCTGGCGCCCGATCTCGGTGGTGAACCAGCCGGCCAGCAGGGCGATCAAGCCCGAAGGGCCCATCCATAGCACGAAGTGCAAGAACGGCCGCGAACTGTACAAGGTGCCGCGCTTGCGCAGCCACAGGCTCCAGAAACCGGCGGCGATCATCAGCAGGCCCAGGCCGACCATGACCCGGAACGACCAGAACACGATGGTCGAGTTGGGGCGATCCTCTGGCGGGAACTCCTTCATCGCCGGTACCTGCTTGTCCAGGCTGTGGGTGAGGATCAGGCTGCCCAGCGCCGGGATTTCGATCTTGAAGCGGGTGGTCTCGGCTTCCATGTCGGGGAGGCCGAACAGGATCAACGGGGTCGCTTCACCGGGCTTGTTCTCCCAGTGCCCTTCGATGGCCGCGATCTTCACCGGCTGGTGCTTGAGGGTGTTCAGGCCATGGAAGTCGCCGATCACCGCCTGGATCGGCGCCACGATCAGGGCCATCCACATCGCCATGGACAGCATCTTGCGCACCGCCGGGTTATCACGTCCGCGCAGCAGGTGCCAGGCCGCAGAAGCACCGACGAAGAAGGCCGTGGACACGAACGCGGCGGTGGCCATGTGCATCAGGCGGAAGGGGAAGGACGGGTTGAAGATCACCGCCAGCCAGTCCACCGGTACCACCCGGCCATCGATGATCTCGTGGCCCTGGGGGGTCTGCATCCAGCTGTTCGACGCCAGGATCCAGAAGGTCGAGACCAGGGTGCCGAGCGCCACCATGACCGTGGCGAAGAAATGCAGCCCTCGGCCCACGCGGTTCCAGCCGAACAGCATCACGCCCAGGAAACCGGCTTCGAGGAAGAAGGCGGTGAGGACTTCATACGTCAGCAAGGGGCCGGTGATCGCGCCGGCGAAGTCGGAAAAGCGGCTCCAGTTGGTGCCGAACTGGTAGGCCATGACCAGGCCCGAGACCACGCCCATGCCGAAGTTGACGGCGAAGATCTTCGACCAGAAGTGGTAGAGGTCACGGTAGACGTTGTTGTGCGTCCTCAGCCAGAGGCCTTCGAGGACTGCCAGGTAGCTCGCCAGGCCAATGGTGATGGCCGGGAACAGGATGTGAAAGGACACGGTAAACGCAAACTGGATTCGGGCGAGCTCCAAGGCCTCTAAACCGAACATAGTGCTTCCTCTTCAGGTAATCCAGCGTCCGGGCTCGTGGCCCTGACGCCCACTGCCCCCACGGTTATCGAGTGCGGCGTTATGGAATTGTTCTGTTCGATCGCAGGGATTGCGGCCAACGGCCGGATCGTTGCATCTGGAACGATTGACCCAGGTCAACGAATGTTGGGAAGCATAGACCCGAATGGCCAGGCGAGCCGTGTGGTTGATTGCCGCGTGACCAGTTGTCCCACCGCCTTGCAGGGCGCGGTGAAAAGTGTCGAACCCGGCAAACAGCAACCATTTGTTACAAACAGGTGATACCCTGCAACCCCTCTACCGCGCCGAAGTCAAGGCTTACCGATGTCCGATTCCGCTGTGCAGCTGCTGCGTCACCACCGCCCTTTCCTGGCCTTCTGGCTGGCCCGGGTGTTCACCGCCAGTGGCTTCCAGATGCTCACGGTAGCCATCGGCTGGCACCTCTACCAGCTGACCGGCAACGTGCTGGACCTGGGCCTGGTGGGGCTCGTGGAATTCGCCCCGCGCGTGCTGTTCATGTTGCACACCGGCCATGTCGCCGACCGCTATGACCGGCGCCGCGTCGCCGCCTTGTGCCAGAGCCTGCAAGCGCTGATCGCCCTGGCCCTGGCAGTGGGCAGCGCCACCGATAACGTCAGCCGCGAGCTGATCTTCGCCCTCGCCTTCCTGCTCGGTGCCACACGGTCCTTCGAAATGCCGGCCACCCAGGCGCTGCTGCCCAACGTGGTGCCGACCGGGTTGTTCCCGCGGGCAGTGGCGGCCTCGGCCTCGGCTACCCAGGCGGCGACCATCGTCGCTCCGGCGGTGGGCGGCTTGCTCTATGCCTTCGGCAGTATCTGGGTGTATGGCCCGACCGTGGCGCTGTACGTGATCGCGTGTCTGCTCACCCTGAGCCTCGATGCCCGCCAGCAGGTGGCCCAGCGCGGGCGCGCCAGCCTGGAGTCGTTGCTGGCCGGGATCCGCTTCATCCGCAGCCGCCCGGACATCTTCGGAGCGATATCCCTGGACTTGTTCGCTGTACTGCTGGGCGGTGCCACTGCGTTGCTACCGGTATTCGCCAAGGACATCCTGCTCACCGGCGCCTGGGGCCTGGGGCTGTTGCGCTCGGCACCGGCGGTGGGCGCGCTGCTGATGTCGCTATGGCTGGCGCGTTTCCCGGTGGAACGCAAGGTTGGCCTGACCATGTTCACCGCCGTCGGCGTGTTCGGCATGGCGACCATCGCCTTCGGCCTGTCCACTTCGTTCTGGTTCTCGTTGGCGGTGCTGGTGGTGCTAGGTGCGGCGGACATGATCAGCATGGTCATCCGCGGTGCCTTCGTGCAGCTGGAGACGCCGGACGAGATGCGTGGTCGGGTCAGCGCGGTGAACGGCTTGTTCATCGGCGCCTCCAACCAGTTGGGCGAGTTCGAATCGGGGTTGACGGCGCACTGGTTCGGCACGGTGCCGGCGGTGGTGCTGGGGGGCGTGGGTACGCTGGTGGTGACCGGGGCGTGGATGAGGTTGTTCCCGACCCTGGCCCAGCGCGACCGGCTGCACGGCGGCTGACCATACCGACGCAATCGCGGGGCAAGCCCACAGGTCTACCGCTGTCTTGAAGACGGCGTTGTACCTGTGTGGGCTTGTCCCGCGATTGGGCCCGCACAGACAACCGCATATCCCGCCCTGTCCCGTAGCCATAGGCCCTCGCCATCCATGCTGGTATGATGCGCGGCTTTTTTCCGCCCCGCAGAAAACCACGGCAACCGGTACGGTCTGTGCTTTGCTGATTGGGGTCGATACATTCACGGCGCCGGGGGCGCCTTGGGGAGCGGGCATGCTGGACAGGCTGTTTCAACTAAGAGCACACAACACCAACGTGCGCACCGAGATTCTCGCGGGCGTCACCACCTTCCTGGCCATGGCCTACATCCTGTTCGTCAACCCGAGCATCCTCGGCGAGACTGGCATGGACAAAGGCGCGATCTTCGTCGCCACCTGCCTGGCCGCGGCCATCGGCTCGGTGACCATGGGCGTGATCGCCAACTACCCGATCGCCCTGGCGCCGGGCATGGGCCTGAACGCCTTCTTCACCTACACCGTGGTGCTGCACATGGGCCACACCTGGCAGGTGGCCCTGGGCGCGGTCTTCCTTTCGGCAGTGCTGTTCTTCCTGTTGTCGATCTTCCGTATCCGCGAATGGATCGTGAACAGCATCCCCCTGCCGCTGCGCTCGGCCATCGCTGCGGGTATCGGCCTGTTCCTGGCACTGATCGCCCTGCATAACGCCGGCATCGTCGTCGACAACCCGGCCACCCTGGTGGGCCTGGGCGACCTCAAGCAACCGGCACCGATCCTCGCCACCCTGGGCTTCTTCCTGATCGTGGCCCTGGAAGCGATGAAGGTTCGTGGCGCCGTGCTGATCGGTATCCTCGCCGTGACCCTGGCGTCGATCCTGATGGGCGTCACGCCGTTCGCCGGGGTGGTGTCGATGCCACCTTCGCTGGCCCCGACCTTCCTGCAACTGGACATCGCCGGCGCCCTGGACGTAGGCCTGATCAGCGTGATCTTCGCCTTCCTGTTCGTCGACCTGTTCGACAATTCCGGCACCCTGATCGGCGTAGCCAAGCGCGCCGGCCTGATGGGCAAGGACGGCCACATGCCGAAGATGGGCCGTGCCCTGATCGCCGACAGCACCGCAGCCATGGCCGGTTCGCTGCTGGGCACGTCCACCACCACCAGCTACATCGAATCCGCCGCAGGCGTAAGCGCCGGCGGCCGCACAGGCCTGACCGCCATCGTGGTGGCGATCCTGTTCCTGCTGGCGCTGTTCTTCGCCCCATTGGCCGGTAGCGTGCCGGCCTTCGCCACCGCCCCGGCGCTGCTGTTCGTCGCGGTGCTGATGGCCTCGGGCCTGGCGGAAATAAACTGGGACGACGTCACCGAGGCCGCGCCGGTGGTCGTCACCGCGCTGGCCATGCCGCTGACCTATTCGATCGCCAACGGTATCGCCTTCGGCTTCATCACCTGGACCGCCATCAAGCTGATTTCCGGCCGCCGCGGCGACCTGAACCCGGCGCTGGTGATCCTTTCCATCCTGTTCGTCATCAAGCTGGGCTGGTTCAACGCATGAGTGCTGTCTTCGACCTTTCCGCCTACACCCCGCAGCTCGAAGCCAAGGTCGAGCGCCTGCGCGAATTGCTGGCGCCCTTCGGCGCGCCAGAGCCGGCGGTGTTCGACTCGCCCCGCGAGCACTATCGCCTGCGCGCCGAATTCCGCCTGTGGCGTGAGGATGGGCAGCGCCACTACGCGATGTTCGCCCCGGGCGAGAAGCACAAGGCGATCCTGATCGACGACTTCCCCATTGCCAGCCAGCGCATCAACGCGCTGATGCCCCGCCTGAAGGCCGCCTGGCAGGCCAGCGAAGCACTGAGCAACCGCCTCTTCCAGGTAGAGTTCCTCACCACCCTGGCCGGCGATGCCATGGTCACCCTGTGCTACCACCGCCCGCTGGACGACGCCTGGGAAGCGGCCGCACGCCAGCTGGCCGCCGACCTGGGCGTGAGCCTGATCGGCCGCTCCAAGGGCAAGCGCCTGGTGATCGGCCGTGACTATGCAGTGGAGAAGCTCGACGTCGCAGGCCGCGTGTTCAGCTACCGCCAACCCGAGGGCGCGTTCACCCAGCCCAACGGTGCGGTGAACCAGAAGATGCTGACCTGGGCTTTCGATGCCATCGGCCAGCGCGACGATGACCTGCTGGAGCTGTACTGCGGCAACGGCAATTTCACCCTGCCCCTGGCCACCCGGGTACGCCAAGTGCTGGCGACCGAAATCAGCAAGACCTCGGTCAATGCCGCGCTGAGCAACCTCGACGAGAACGACGTGAGCAACGTGCGCCTGGTGCGCCTGTCGGCCGAAGAGCTGACCCAGGCGCTGAACGAAGTGCGCCCGTTCCGCCGCCTGGAAGGGATCGACCTGAAAAGCTACGACTTCGGCACGGTGTTCGTCGACCCGCCACGTGCCGGGATGGACCCGGACACTTGCGAGCTGACCCGCAGGTTCGAGCGGATCCTGTACATTTCCTGCAACCCCGAGACGCTGGCGGCGAACATCGCCCAGTTGCACGACACCCATCGCATCGAGCGGTGCGCGTTGTTCGACCAGTTCCCGTATACCCACCACATGGAAAGCGGCGTGCTGCTGGTTCGGCGTTGAACTTGGCCCCTGTTGGAGCGGCCTCGTGCCGCGAAAGGGCCGCAAAGCGGCCCCAAGCCGCCTGACAGTTGCCGCGTCACTGGCTACTCTTGCTCCTCACGTTACAAGCCCTCGGAGAACAGTACATGGAATGGCGAAAAGGCCGACGTAGCGACAATGTGGTCGATGCCCGAGGCGGCGGTGGTGGCCCTGGCGGCATGCGCTTCGGTGGTGGCAAGGGCCTGGGGCTCGGCGCCATCCTGCTGATCGTCGGCATCGGCTGGATCACCGGGCAAGACCCGTTGCAGATCCTCGGCCAGCTCACCGGGCAGATGGAGCAACAACAGCAACAGGCGCCAACCAGCGCGGGCAGCAAGGCCCCGCCCGCCAACGACGAACAGGCCGAATTCGTCGCCTCGATCCTCGGCGATACCGAGGACACCTGGAAGGCCTTGTTCGCCCAGGGCGGCAAGCAGTACCGCGACCCCAAGCTGGTGCTGTTCAGCGGCCAGGTGAACTCCGCCTGCGGCTTCGCCTCCTCGGCGGTCGGCCCCTTCTACTGCCCGGCCGACCAACGGGTATACCTGGACATGACCTTCTTCCGCGAAATGGAAACCCGCTTCGCCGCCGCCGGCGACTTCGCCCAGGCCTATGTGATCGCTCACGAGATCGGCCACCACGTGCAAACCCTGCTCGGCGTCTCGGCCAAGGTCGACGCCGCACGGCGCAGCGGCCAGCGCATGGAAGGCGACAACGGCCTGCTGGTGCGCCAGGAGCTGCAGGCCGACTGCCTGGCGGGCGTATGGGCCTACCAGGCGCAGAAGCGCCTGAACTGGCTGGAGCCGGGCGACGTGGAAGAAGCCCTCAACGCCGCCAACGCCATCGGCGACGACCGTCTGCAGCAGCAGGGCCAGGGCCGCGTCGTGCCGGACTCCTTCACCCACGGCACCTCCCAACAGCGCGTGCGCTGGTTCAAGGCCGGGTTCTCCAGTGGCGATGTGAACCGCTGCGATACCTTCGGCGCGCGTAGTTTGTGAAATGGGGCCGCTTTGCGGCCCGTTCGCGGCACAAGGCCGCTCCAGTTTCGCGGTGCCTGTAGGAGCGGCCTTGTGCCGCGAACGGGCTGCAAAGCAGCCCCCGCCCTCTCCAAAACGCAAACGTTTTCAGCAGGTTACAAATCCGCTGAAAAAGCGTTTCAGCTTCGTCCCCAGCTGCCGATAACCCGCACAGGAATCAGCGGGCCCCGATAACAACAATGCCCAGCGATTGGAGATCAAGCGAGCGAAATCAATTTCTGGAGAGCGTGCCATGAACGGCTGGTTTGCCAATATCAGCGTCAACCTCAAACTCGGCCTGGGCTTCGGCCTGGTCCTGCTTCTGACCGGCCTTCTGGCCCTGACCGGCTGGACCAGCCTGGGCAGCCTGATCGACCGCAGCAACTGGATGAGCGACATCACCAAGCTCAACAGTGACCTGACCAACCTGCGCGTGGCGCGCCTGCAGTACATGCTGACCAACGGCGACGACACCTCGGCGGCCAATGTGCTGGCCAAGCTCGATGCCTTCGGCGCCCAGCAGCAGCACCTGGTCAATACCTTCAAGAGCCCGGAAAACCTCAAGCTGTTGCGTGAACAGGGCCAGACCATCAGCGAGTACCGCGTCTCGCTGGACAAGATGCGCAAGGGCTACAACGCCAGCCTCGCCGCCCGCGACGCCATGGGCAAGGCGGCCGCCCTGGCCAACGAGCCGATCGAGGCGATCAGCCGCGACGTGCTCGCCAGCACCGATGCCGACAGCACCCGTCTGGCCCAGTACCAACTGATCAGCAAGGCCAAGCAGACCCTGGCCCAGGTGCGCCTGGACGTGCGTAGCTATATTGCCGACCAGAGCGCCGACGCCGAGCAGGCCGCCTTGCGTAAACTCGATAGCGCCCTGGCGGAAATCGACGGCCTCAAGCGTGAATTGCCCAACGATGTGACCCGCGTGCAGCAGTTCGAGAACGGCCTGCAAGCCTACCGCGCCGCCGTTTCCCAGTTCCGTGAGGCGCTGGCCCAGATCGCCGTGGCCCGCGCGGAAATGACCGTGCAAGGCGCCGACATCGTCAAGCGCAGCGACCAGCTGTACCAGATCCAGCTCGACCGTCGCGACCAGGAAAGCCTCCAGGCTCGCAGCCTGCAAACCATCGCCACGCTCCTGGCCTTGCTGGTCGGCGTGCTGGCCGCCGTGCTCATCACCCGCCAGATCACCCGCCCGCTGCGCGAAACCCTGGATGCTGTGGAAAAGATCGCCAGCGGCGACCTCACCCAGGACCTGCGTATCACCCGTCGCGACGAGCTGGGTGTGCTGCAGCAGGGCATTGCCCGCATGGGCGCCACCCTGCGTGAATTGATTACCGGTATTCGCGACGGCGTCACCCAGATCGCCAGCGCCGCCGAACAGCTCTCGGCCGTCACCGAACAGACCAGTGCCGGCGCCAACAGCCAGAAGGTCGAGACCGACCAGGTGGCCACCGCCATGCATGAAATGGCCGCTACCGTGCAGGAGGTGGCGCGCAATGCCGAGCAGGCTTCCCACGCCGCGACCGGTGCCGATGACGAAGCCCGTGCCGGTGACCGTGTGGTCGGCGAAGCCATCAGCCAGATCGAACGCCTGGCCGAGGAAGTGCACCGCTCCACCGAGGCCATGAGCCTGCTGCAGCAGGAAAGCCAGAAGATCGGCAGCGTCATGGACGTGATCAAGTCGGTGGCCGAGCAGACCAACCTGCTGGCGCTCAACGCCGCCATCGAAGCCGCCCGTGCCGGTGAGGCCGGGCGTGGCTTCGCCGTGGTCGCCGACGAGGTCCGCGGCCTGGCGCAGCGCACCCAGCAGTCCACCGAAGAGATCGAAGGCCTGGTGGCCAGCCTGCAGAACGGCACCCAGCAGGTGGCCGACGTCATGAACGGCAGCCGCAGCCTGACCGACAGCAGCGTCGAGCTGGCACGCAAGGCCGGCGCCTCGCTGGACAACATCACCCGCACGGTGTCGAACATCCAGTCGATGAACCAGCAAATCGCCGCGGCAGCCGAAGAGCAGAGCGCGGTGGCCGAGGAAATCAGCCGCAGCATCCTGAACGTGCGGGATGTGTCGGAGCAGACAGCGACGGCCAGCGACGAGACGGCAGCGTCCAGCGTGGAGCTGGCGCGGTTGGGTGGGCACCTGCAGATGCTGGTGAGCAAGTTCCGTGTCTGAGTGGTTGGGGCTGCTTTGCAGCCCTTTCGCGGCACAAGGCCGCTCCTACAGGCACAGCGCTGCCTATGTAGGAGCGGCCTTGTGCCGCGAAAGGCGGCCCCGCTACCTGATTACTTGACGATCATCCCCACACCTCGCCCACGCGGGTCAGAGGCGGTTTCCAGCTGCTCCCCGGTCACCCGGATCGCCTGGATATCGCCCATCTCCCACCCCTGGTCCTCCAGCACATAGCCCATCTGCTTCAGCTCATCGGCCACCTTGCCGGTCAGCGGCGCATAGCTGTCGTAGTAGATGGTGTCCTTGGGCAGCAACTGGTGGTGCACCCGCTGCGCTGCCACCGCCTTCTCCAGCGGCATGCGGTAGTCGTACAGGTTGTTCATCACCTGGAAGATCGACGTAAAGATGCGCGAACCGCCCGGTGTGCCGAGCACCAGCGCCACTTTGCCGTCACGGGTCACCAGGCTCGGGCTCATGGACGAGAGCATGCGCTTGCCCGGCTCGATGGCATTGGCATCGCCGCCCACTACGCCAAAGGCGTTGGCTGCGCCTGGCTTGGCGCTGAAGTCGTCCATCTCGTCGTTGAGCAGGAAGCCCGCGCCCTTGACCACCACGCCGCTGCCGTAGTCCAGGTTGAGGGTATAGGTGTTGCTCACCGCATTGCCCTGCTTGTCGACGATGGAAAAGTGCGTGGTCTGGTGCGGCTCCAGGCCCGGCTTTACATCTTCGGTCTTGGAGATGGTACTCGGGTTCACCTGGGCAGCGCGCTTGGCGAGGTAGTCCTGGGCGACAAGCTTGTCGACCGGCACCTGGGTGAAGGCGGGGTCACCGAGGTAATCGGCGCGGTCGGCGAACACCCGCTTCTCGATTTCGGACAGCAGGTGAATGTACTTGGCCGAGTTGTGTTCCACCCCCTTGAAGTCTGCCGCGCGCGCTTCCTTGATGCCCAGCAGCTGGGCCAGGGCCACGCCGCCGGAGCTCGGCGGCGGTGCGGTGTAGACCATGTTGCCGCGCCAGCTGATCGCCATCGGCTCGCGCCACACGGCCTTGTAGTCCTTCAGGTCGGCCTTGGTGATCAGGCCCTTGTCGGCCTGCATCTGCGCCACCAGCAGGTCGGCGGTCTTGCCCTGGTAGAACTCGCTCACGCCCTTGTCGGCAATGCGCTCCAGGGTCTGGGCCAGCTCGGGCTGCTTGAACAGCTCGCCCACCTTCATGGTGCCGAAGTAGTCGTTGAAGTTGGTGGCCGTCTTGAACAGGCCCTGGGCATCATTGCGGTACTGGTATTGCTTTTCGGCCACCTTGAAACCGTTTTTCGCATACCCGATGGCCGGGGTCAGCAGCTCGCTCCAGGGCAGCTTGCCGAACTTCTGGTGCGCTTCCCACAGGCCCATCACCGTGCCAGGTACACCGGCCGCACGCACGCCGACCAGGCTGAGGTTCTCGATCACCTCGCCTTTTCCGTCCAGGTACATGTTGCGGGTGGCGGCCTTCGGCGCCACTTCGCGGTAGTCGAGGAAGTACGGCTTGCCGTCGACGAACAAGGTCATGAAGCCACCGCCGCCGATGTTGCCAGCTTCTGGGTAGGTCACCGCCAGGGTGAAAGCCGTGGCTACGGCGGCATCCACCGCGTTGCCGCCCTTCTTGAGGATATCGGCGGCCACCTGTGCGCCATATTGATCAGGCGCAGCAACGGCTCCCCCCTCAAGGGACACCGCAAAAGCAGACGAACAGCTCAGAATCGCGGCCCCGAGGGCCATGGACTGGAACATGACAATACGCATGCGCACTTCCTTGGTGTTGTTTTTGTTGATCAGTCATTAAGGCCGAAGCGCTTCGACTAAGCAAACACCGTAGGAAACCAGCGCCGCCTATGCACAGGTCTTGTCGTATTCAGGCAACTCAGTAGGCATACATCGCCAGCTTCTGCTGGATGAAATCCAGGAAACACTGGATGCGCAGCGCCAGCTTTGTATTGCGGTAGTACACCGCATGGATCGGCTGGCGATAGCCGTTGTTGAACTCGCCCAGCACCACCTGCAGGCGGCCGGTACGGATGTCCTCATGGCTCATGAAGTGCGACAGGCTGACGATGCCCTCGCCGGCCAGCGCCAGCTGGCGCAGGGTCTCGCCGCTGGAGGCGATCAGGCTGGGGCGGATCTGCCAATGGTCGCCCTGGGCATGGCGCAACGGCCAGCGGTTGAGCGACTCAGGCTGGCTGAAGCCGAGCAGGCAATGGTCCTTCAGCTCTTCGACCGTTTGCGGCGTGCCGTGGCGTGCCAGGTAGTCGGGGCTGGCCAGCACCTGGATCGGGCTACAGCCGAGTGAACGCGCATGCAGGCTGGAGTCGGCCAGGTCGCCGATGCGGATGGCCACGTCGGTGCTCTGTTCCAGCAGGTCGATGATCAGGTCGTCGGTGTTCAGTTCCAGCTCGATGCCAGGGTACTGGCGGCGGAACTCGCCGATCCACGGCAGGATGGCGTGCAGCATGAAGGGCGCTGCGGCATTGATGCGCAGGCGCCCGGAAGGCGTCTGGTTGTGCATGGACAGGTGCTCTTCCATGTCGTCCATCTGCTCGAGGATGCGCCGCGAGCGCTCCAGGAAGAAACGCCCTTCCTCGGTCAGGTCCATGCGCCGGGTAGTGCGGTTGACCAACGTGGTGCCGAGCTTGGTTTCCAGCCGCGACAACGTACGGCTGACCGCCGAGGGGGTCTGGCCGATCTGTTCGGCAGCGGCGGAGATCGAGCCGCAATCGATGACGGCGACGAATACCTGGAGTTCTTCGGATCGGGTTTTCACGCGGTAGGCCTTGAGTGGAAGTAGCCCTGATAGATAGCGGGTGAAACGGATCGGTGCAAGAGGCCGCTGCGCGGCCCAATCGCAGGGCCAGCCTGCTCCCACAGGCTAGCGGTGAGCGCAGAACAGTGGGAGCCGGCTTGCCGGCGATGGGGCTAGGGCAACATCATCAAGCCTTGCCGAACACCCGGTCCAGGTGCGCTTCGTAGGCCGCCAGCGCCGCCGGTACATCCGGGCGCTTCATCACGTCCACGGCCAGGAAGGTCGGCAGGCCGGTCATACCCAGGAACTGGTTGGCCTTGTGGAACGGGAAGTACACCGCATCCACACCCTTACCCTCGAAGAAGTCGCTCGGGTCGTCGAAAGCCTGCTGTGGGGCATTCCAAGTCAGCGAGAGCATGTACTGCTTGCCCTGGATCAAGCCGCCACTGCCGTATTTCTGCGAGGCGTCGGAGCGGGTACGGCCGTCATTGGCGTACAGGCTGCCGTGGCCGGCGGTGAAGACCTCGTCGATGTATTGCTTCACAGTCCAGGGCGCGCCCATCCACCAGCCGGGCATCTGCCAGATCACCACGTCGGCCCAGAGGAATTTCTCGACTTCTTCCTGGGCGTCGTAGCCACCATCGATGAAGGTCTGCTTCACATCGAAACCTGCGCGATCCAGGTGGGCCAAGGCAGCTTCATGCAAGGTCTCGTTCAGGCGACCGTCGGAGTGGGCGAAGCGTTTGCCGCCGTTGAGCAGGAGAATCTTTTTCATGGGTGGGCCTCGTGAGCAGGTCGAATGGATGGCGGCAGATTAGGCAGGCGAGGGCCAGAGAAAAAGCGGCTCGATGGCAAAATACATTTGCGCCGAGGACACGAATGAAAAACATATTGTTGCTTTAGAATGCGCTCATCTTCCCTGCCTTCGAGGCCCATGCACATGACAGAGCAATACGCCTTCATCCTCAAAGCCAAGACCCGCCCGGAAAAGGCTGAAGCCTTCGAGCAGTTGTTCCGGGCCTATGTCGAGCCCAGCCGCCAGGAGCCGGGCTGCATCGAATACCACATGCTGCGCGACAAGGAAGACCCAAGCCTGTTCGTGTTCTACGAGGTATGGGCCAGCAAGGCCGACCTGGACGTGCATTCGGCCCTGCCGCACATGCGTGAGTTCTTCGAGCAGCGCATGGAGTACCTGGAGCGGGATTTCGATATCCAGATGATCGAGATGCTCAGCCCGTCCTCCGCCCGACATTGACCAACAAGCAGCCTCCTACCACTGGGAACGACTGCGGTCCTCCGGCGCCTGGTCTATCGCAATCGCGGGCAAGCCCGCTCCCACAAGTTCCGCGCCGCTCTCAAGGGCCGCGGAGAACCTGTGGGAGCGGGCTTGCCCGCGATTGCGGTAGATCAGGCAACAGCAGGCTCAGGACCTGTTCGCCTCAAGCCCTTCCGCTGCATCATCCATCAACGCCTTGGCCATGCCGCTGAGGTAATGGGCCGCCCACATCAGGTTGCTGCCCCCCTGCTCCGCCAGGGCTGACTCAAGCGTCAGGCACCCGGCGCACCCGAAGGTGCCCCGTACACAGCCACCATGACGCGAAGCGATTTCGCACTGAGGTGAGCACTTGAGCCTGATATTGAATGGGCTGCTAAACCCGGTCGCTGAATGGGCAACGACCCGGCGAGACTAGAGGGGGAACAATACCCATCGCAATGGCAGAAGTGCGGCGAGAGTATGTTTCGCAAACGGACTACGCAAAGAGGGAAAATCCGATGTTTCTGGGGCTACTCCCTATGGGAGTTGCAAAGCAGCCTATTTCACTAATGCGCCGCGGCCAATTCACGCAAAGCGGCCGAGGCCAGGAAGCCGGAGCGAGAAGCATAGCGATGATCACGTTTCACTTTCTCATCAATGCGTTGCAACAGGTTCTCTGGCAGCGTGGCGTTGAAACGCACCGCCTTCCCCAGATAGGGCGTCACATCAAAATCCACGACCGCCCATATTCCTCCGGCGTAATCGGGATTCACGACATGAACATCGACTTCTTGCGCTTGTGGCAACGTCTCGCCATCCGCCACCAGCCCTTCGAAATGCAACGTCAGAGCCTCCTGAACATTCTCCAGCGCTTGAGCGACGCTAGCACCGGCGGAGAAACAGCCAGGTACATCAGGCACGATGACGCCGTAGTCCGAATCAACGTCTTTGTGCAATACGACTGGGAACTTCATCGACTATCTCCATAAAGGTTCGAGGTGGTAAACCTGCTCGAGCATCGCGACCGATCCTATTTCAGGCCAGCTTGTTTCAAGATGTTGTGCACAGTGCCCTTTGGCAAATCACTTTTAGGATGGGGAACCGTAACCCTTCCTCGCTTTATGGGATGCCTGAACTGATGATGGCTTCCTTTCACCTCCACCTCATACCACCCATCCGCTTCGATGAGCTGGATCACGTCCCTACTGCGCATTCACCCTTCCTTCGGCCGTTGATGTGTATGGTACACATCGATATTGGCAAAAACAAAGAGTAATACACACTATGCACATGCAAGACGACAAGCGGCCATTTAGTCCTTTTGAATAAGCCTCATCCGGTTCACATGTAAGACATTTGCCGCTTGCAGCCCAGCCGGATTCTGTCCCCACAATCCCCGCCATGTCGCGCCATGTCGCGCCATGAAAGGGACTTCGCCGTGCCATCGATCTACCAGCTCAAACCCCGTTTCCAGATCACCCAGCGCATCGACAAGCGGCGCATTTTCAGCGTGAGCCTGGCGCAACGGACACCTCACTTGAGGTAAGACCGCAACAACGCCGCCACCTTGTCGGCCTCTTCCTGCCGCGCCTGGGCACTCAACCCGTCGGCCACCAGGTGCTCGCGGATATGCCCTTCCATGACCTCGGCCATCAGCCCATTCACCGCCCCCCGCACCGCAGCGATCTGCTGCAGGATGCCCAGGCAGTCTTTGTCCTGCTCGAGCGCGGCCTCCAAAGCGGCCGCCTGGCCTTTGATCTTGCGCACGCGGGTCAGCAGTTGTTTCTTGCTCTTGATGGTATGTGCCATTCAGCCTCGCACCTTCATAGGTATACTGGGGTATAGTATGTGCCGCACACATTCTGGAGCATGATAAACCATGGTGGCGCACACCTCAGACAAGTGGCTGCACAGCCATCAGTTCCATACCAGCAACCTCGGCGCCGAGCGCAAGACACGCCTGGCCGTTTGGCTCACGGCCCTGATGATGGTGGCCGAGATCACCGGCGGCTGGTACTTCAACTCCATGGCGCTGCTGGCCGACGGCTGGCACATGAGCTCCCATGCCTTGGCCCTGGGCCTGTCGCTGCTGGCCTATGCGGCGGCACGGCGCTATGCAGGCGACCGGCGCTTCGCCTTCGGCACCTGGAAGATCGAGATCCTCGGCGGCTATTCCAGTGCCCTGCTCTTGCTGGGCGTGGCCGGCCTGATGGCGTTCCAGTCGGTGGAACGGCTGCTGACACCAGGGCCGATCCACTATGACCAAGCCATCGCCATCGGCGTCGTAGGCCTGGCCGTGAACCTTGTCTGCGCCTGGCTGCTACGCGATGACCACCACCATCATCATGAGCACGATCATCACCATCACGGCCATCACCATCACCAGGACCTGAACCTGCGCTCGGCCTACCTGCACGTGATCGCCGACGCCGCCACCTCGCTGCTGGCCATCGTCGCGCTGTTGGCGGGCAAGTTCTGGGGTGCCGGCTGGCTGGACCCGGTAATGGGCCTGGTGGGTGCGGTGCTGGTGGCGGTGTGGGCCAAGGGCCTGCTGCACGACACCGGGCGCGTGCTGCTCGATGCCGAGATGGATGCACCGGTGGTCGAGGAAATCCGCGAAGTGGTGGCCCAGTTGCCGGTGCCTGCCACCATCACCGACCTGCACGTGTGGCGCGTGGGTAAGGACCAGTATGCCTGCATCCTCAGCCTGGCGAGCAGCTTGCCGCTGGAGGCGGATAACGTGCGCAAGGCCCTGGCCGTGCACGAGGAGCTGGCCCACGTCACCGTGGAAGTGAACGCGCTGGCGGACCATCGATAGCGCAACCAGGCACCTGGGCGTCGAGCCCAGGCAACTGCAGTACGCGCGCAGGCCCTATGGTGGCGTGTCATTCAGCCATTTACCTGGAGCCTGCCATGTCCGATTTCATCACCGTCCTGCGTGAAACCTGCCCGATCCCGGCCCTGAACGCCACCCCGTGGAAGCGCATCGGCGGCGACCCGCAGACGGTCAACCTGAACGCCTACCTGTCTGCCGACGGCAGCAAGATCATGGGCACCTGGATCTGCACCCCGGGCAAATTCGAGATCAACTACGAGAAGTGGGAGTTCTGCCACTTCCTGGAAGGCTACGTGATCATCACCCCGGAAGGTGAAGAGCCCAAGCACCTGAAAGCGGGTGATGTGTTCATCATCGAGCCTGGCTTGAAGGGCACCTGGGAAGTGGTCGAGACCGTACGCAAGTACTTCGTGTTCGCCTGATCCAGTCGACATCACCCGAGCCTGTGGGAGCGGCGGTCCCGATATCGCCGACGCCTGGCAAGGGCTTTTCCCTTGATCGCGGCATTAGCCACTGTTCTCTGCGAATCGCCCACGAGGGAATGCGTCGCAGGCAAAAAAACATCGCGGGGCAGATGCCCCTCCCCAAGGTGCGCAGTTACATGGGGAAAGCCACCTGGCCCGCGATAAAACTCACCTCGCTCGTCAATCCTTCTTGCGATAGCTCTCTACGATCGCCGAGAAGTCCTTGCCGCCTTCACCGCGCAGGCTCATGGCCTGGTACAGCTGCTGGGCGACGGCGCCCAGGATCACCGGCTGGTGCGCGACCCGCGCAGCCTCGGTGGCCAGGCCCAGGTCCTTGAGCATGAGCTCGGCGCCAAAGCCGCCGGTGTAGCCCCGCGACGCCGGAGCGGTCTCGATGATGCCCGGCCAAGGGTTGTAGGTATCGGAACTCCAGCAACGCCCGGTGGAGCTGTTGATGATGCCGGCCAGCACCTTGGTGTCGATGCCCAGTGCATTGCCCAGGGCCATGGCCTCGGACACGCCGATCATGGAAATGCCCAACAGCAGGTTGTTGCAGATCTTGGCGATCTGCCCGGTGCCGACTTCACCGCAGTGCACAATGTTGCGGCCCATCTGCTCGAGCACAGGCTTCAAGGTGGCGAACAGTTCGGCGCTGGCACCGACCATGAAGGTCAGGGTGCCGGCCGCCGCGCCGCCGGTGCCGCCGGACACCGGCGCGTCGCCCATGTCCACACCCTTGGCTGCCGCGGCCTTGGACACATCGCGAGCGGTCTGCGGGTCGATGGTGCTGCAGTCGACGGTCGGCGTGCCGGGACGCACGCCGGCCAGCACACCGTCGTCGTTCAGGTAGACGCTGCGCACATGGGCTGCCGCCGGCAGCATGGTGATCACCAGGTCGCTGGCGGCCGCAGCGTCCTTGGGCGAGGCGCTGACCTGCCCACCCAGTTCGGCGAGCTCGGCCAGCACGGCCTTGTTCAGGTCGAACAGGTTCAGCTGGTGCCCGGCCTTGATCAGGTTGCGGGCCATGGGCGCGCCCATGTTGCCCAGGCCGATGAATGCGATACGCATGACTTTCTCCTTGGCGCAGGCTGATGGCTCAGCGCAGGCTGATGGTGGTGTTCACACCGTCATTGACGCTGTCATCGTCGAACCAGCGGGCGGTGACGGTCTTGGTCTGAGTGTAGAACTGCACCACCTGCTTGCCGTACGGGCCCAGGTCGCCGAGCTTGGAGCCGCGCGAACCGGTGAAGCTGAAGAACGGTACCGGCACCGGGATCGGGATGTTGATGCCGACCTGGCCGATGTCGATCTCGCTCTGGAACTTGCGCGCCGCCGCGCCGCTCTGGGTGAACAGGCCGGTGCCGTTGCCGAACGGGTTGGCGTTGACCAGGGCGATGGCTTCGTCGAGGGTGTCGACTTCCAGGGTGACCAACACCGGCCCAAAGATTTCCTGGGTGTAGATCTGCATGTCGGTGCGCACGCCGGAGAACAGGGTGGGGCCGACGAAGTTGCCCTGCTCGTAGCCCGGCACCTTGACGTCGCGGCCGTCCAGCTCGAGCTTGGCGCCTTCCTTGATGCCGCTTTCGATCAGGCCCAGCACACGCTCCTTGGCACGTTTGGACACCACCGGGCCGACATCCGTGCCCGGCTCGCAGCCGGCATTGACCTTGAGCTTGCTGGCCGCGGCCTTGATGTCCGGCAGCCACTCGCGGGCCTTGCCCACCAGGACCGCCACCGAGGTGGCCATGCAGCGCTGGCCGGCCGCGCCGAAGGCGGCACCGACCAGGGCGTTGATGGTTTGGGTGCGGTTGGCGTCGGGTAGCACCACGGCGTGGTTCTTGGCGCCCATCATCGACTGCACGCGCTTGCCGTGCTGGCTACCGAGGTTGTAGACGTGGGTGCCCACTTCGGTGGAGCCGACGAAGGAAATCGCCTTGATGTCCTTGTGCGTGCAGATGGCGTCCACCACCTGCTTGCCGCCATGCACCACGTTGAGCACGCCGGCCGGCACGCCAGCTTCCAGCGCCAGCTCCACCAGCATCATGGTCGACAGCGGGTCTTGTTCGGACGGCTTGAGCACGAAGGTGTTGCCGCAGACGATGGCCATGGGGAACATCCACAGCGGGATCATCGCCGGGAAGTTGAACGGGGTGATGCCGGCGCACACGCCGATGGGCTGGCGCAGGGTGTAGGTGTCCACGCCACCGGCGACGTTTTCGGCGAACTCGCCCATTTGCAGGGTACCGATGGAGGCGGCGTGCTCGACCACCTCCAGGCCACGGAAGATGTCGCCTTCGGCGTCGGCCAGGGTCTTGCCCTGTTCGGCGCTGAGGGTCTGGGCGATGCGCTTGGTGTGTTCGCGGATCAGCGCCTGCAGCTTGAGCATGATGCGCATGCGCGCGCCGATCGGGGTGTCGCGCCAGGTCGTGAAGGCTCGCTGGGCGGCGGCCACGGCGGCATCGACTTCATCGACGGTGGCGAACGGAACCCGCGCCAGCACCTGCTGGGTGGCCGGGTTGACGATGTCGCGCCACTCGGTGGTCTTGGACTCGACCCACTGGCCGTCGATCAGCAGCTTGACCTGCTCGACCTTGGCCTGGTCTGGGGTATGGGGTGCGTTCATCTGCGCTCTCCTTGGAATTATTGTCGGAACGAGATCGCCAGCGGGTGGCGCCGTGGGGCTTTTTTCGAGTATAGATGTGCAAACATCCAACAAGAACGCACAAAAAAACCGGATCATCATGCAAAAAGACCTCACCTCCCTGAGTTCGCTGAACTGGGACGACTTGAAGTTCTTTCTTGAAGTGGCGCGCACCCGCAAGGCCAGCAGCGCGGCCAAGCGCCTGGCGGTGGACTACACCACGGTGTCACGGCGCATCAGCTCGCTGGAAGGCGCCCTGGGCACGCTGCTGTTCGAGAAATCACGGACCAACGGCTTCGTCCTGACCGCCGAAGGCCAGCGCCTGCTGGGCTATGCCGAATCGATCGAAAGCACGCTGCACATGGCCTGCGAGCAGGTGTCCGGCTCAGGCGTGGCGTTGTCGGGGCATGTGCGCATGGGCTGCACGGAGGGGTTCGGCAGCTTTTTCGTCACCCCGCAACTGAGCCATTTCGTCGATGCCTACCCGGCGATCTCGGTGGACATCCTGCCGCTGCCGCACTTCATCAGCCTGTCCAAGCGCGAGGCGGACATCGTCATCGCCCTGGAGCGGCCCGAGCATGGGCCCTACGTGTGTTGCAAGCTATGCGACTACCGCTTGCGGCTGTATGCCACCCAGGAGTACCTGGACAACCACGAACCGATCCGCACGGCAGCCGACCTGGTGAACCATCGGTTCATCAGTTATGTCGATGACCTGGCCTTCAGCTCGGAGCTGCTGTACCTGGCCAATCTGATCCCCAATGCCAACGCGCACCTGCGCAGCACGAGTGTGATCGCCCAGTACACGGCGGCGTTGCAGGGGCGTGGGCTGGCGATCCTGCCGTGCTTCCTGGCGGCGCAGGATGCGCGGCTGGTCAACCTGTTGCCGCAGGAGGTGGAGATTACCCGGCAGTTCTGGATGTACTGCCGGGAGGACCTGCGCAAGTTGAAGCGCATCACCTTGTTGTGGGACTACATTCGCGATGTGACCGAGGCGAATGCGCCGTTGCTGATGGGGCAGACGCGGGACATGCGCTTCGCCTGACGTCGAGCGGGGCTGCTTCGCAGCCCATCGCCGGCAAGCCGGCTCCCACCTGTCCTGCGCTGTTTTCAAAGACACCGCCATACCTGTGAGAGCGGGCTTGTCCCACGATCAAGGGCGCAGCCCTTTCAGTTGGATGCCACCACGATCGACACCCGGCGGTTTTCGGTACGCCCGGCAGGGGTACGGTTGTCGGCCACCGGCTGGCTGCTGCCCAAGCCGACAGTCTGGATGTTCTGCGGCTGCATGCCGATGCCGATCATTGCCCGCGCCACGCTCTGCGCACGGCGTTCGGACAACTGCCGGTTGTAGGCCTCCTTGCCCGAGGCATCGGCATGGCCATCGATACGCACCCGCTCGATGCCCACCGCCAGCAAGGCCTTGCCGATGCGCTCGACGATCGCCCGGCTCTGGCTGTTCAGGCTGTCCAGGTCGCTGCCGAACAGCACCTTGCCGGAAAGGTCATAGGCCCACCCCTCGTCGGTCGGGGCGAAGCCCTCGCGCTTGAGGGTGGCGATCTGTTCGGGCGTAAGGCCCTGGGGCACACTCTGGCAGCCGCCCAGGGCCAGCAACGCCAGCAGCACGGCCAGCAAAGGAAAATGCAATGCGTGGAAACGGTGAATCACGGTTCAGCTCCTGTTATCAACGTCAGTGGCGCAGCGGTCCGTCTGCGCCACTTGCCAATGGCCACGGCGCACGCGCTTGGCCTGGTACATCGCCACGTCGGCGGCATTGAGCAACCCGGCCGGGTCGTTGCCGTCGTCCGGGTAATAGGCGATGCCAACACTCATCGAGGTGGTGATCTGCTTACCGCCGTCCAGCAGGATCGGCACCTTCATGCTCTCGACGATCTTTTCGGCAATGCGCTGGGCGTCGTCCCGCGCGTGCAGCGGGGCCAGCAGCACAGCGAATTCGTCGCCGCCCAGGCGCGCCACCAGATCGTGTTCACGCAGTTGGGCGCGAATGCGCTTGGCGACGCTCACCAGCACTTCGTCGCCCACGGCATGGCCGAGGCTGTCGTTGATCTGCTTGAAGTGATCGCTGTCGAGGAACAGCAGCCCCAGGTGCTCGCGCTGCCGCGCGGCGTTGCGCAGGGTGCGGCTCAGCCGCCCTTCGAAGAAGGCCCGGTTGGGTAGGCCCGTGAGGCTGTCGTGGCTGGCCTGGTGAGCGAGGTTCTCGTTTTCGCTCTGCAGGTGACTGTGCCAAGCCTCCAGCTCGTCGAGCAAGGCATTGAAGTCATTGCCCAGCTCGTTGAGCTCAGCGATCTGCGCCTCGGGTACGCGCCGGTCGAAGCTGCGCTCGCGGCGGGCGGCGTGGGCCACGCTGGCCAGGCTGCGCAGCGGGCCGACGATATCGCCGAACAGCCGGCGCGACAGGTAGATGGCCAGCACCGCGCTGAGCAAGGTACAGAACAGGATCCCGGCCAGGCCGCTGAACAGGAAGCGCAGCAGGTTGCCGCCCTGCCCCACCAGTTCGATATGGCCCACCTGACGCTGCTGGTGCACCACCGGCAGATTGATCGGCTCGTCCAGCAACGCCCGGGCCACTTCAGCTTCCAGTTGGGCGAACATGCCGTCGTCGTCGCGGTGCCAGTGAGCCAGTTGCTCGCCGTCGCGGTTGAACACCTTCGCATCAGCCACTTCCTCGGTGGCCGCGATCAACGCCAGGGCCTCCTTGGCAGCCGAGCCGTCGTTGAACACCACGGCGGCTTCGACGGTGTAGTTGATCGAGCGGGCGATCAGGTGCAGGTTGTGGTTGGCATACACGCGCAGGGCGAGCACACCGAGCAACGTCAGGGAAATACCCGCCAGGCCTACCGCCAACAGGGCTACGCTCAAATGCCCACGGCCCAGCACCGAGCGCAGGGTCGGGCGGGTACCGCGCTTGGCTGCCAGCTTCATGGCTGCACCGCCCGGCGCCGCGACAGCTGCAGCACGCTGGGGTGGATACGCACACCGCTACGCGCCACCGAGTCGAGGTTCACTTCGAAGGCCACCTGGCGATCGCCGACACGCAGGCAGAACAGGCTGCCGACCCTGCAAGGATCATCGGCCTCGCTGATGCTCAGGACCGGATGGCCATTGATGGCCTGGAACAACCGCTCGCGCTCCCCGCTGTCCAGCTTGCCGATGTAAACGGCATCGCAGGCATTGGCAATGCGTGCGTCGTCGGCCAGCAGGCGGCGTACCTCCAGCGGTTGGCCGGAATTCTGCACATTGCCCTTGATCAGGTCATCGGCGTATTCGGTAGGGCCCACCAAGCACAGGCGCAGCGGTACGGGGTTGGCCGGCCAGCGGGCATAGCTGAGGATGCCCAGTACCACCTGGGTCACGGCCTTGGCCCGTTGTTGAGCCTGGGCAGCGCTGGCCGGCTCTGCCTGAGCAAGGCCAGCGAACAGCAACAGGGCGGCTAACGCCAGCGAAAGCGCATGGCCCAACACGCGCCCCCAGGATGAGGCAGCCACCATGTAGGAAATCTCTCAAAATCCCTTAAGAAATTAGCGCAACGATAGCACAGTGCCTTTGGCCTCAGGAACGTGCGATACGTCACACTTTCTCCAGCATCAACCCGGAAATCCTGCGCACCTTACGTGCTACCGCCTCTTCGAACACCCCGGCACGCGGCTCGACCAAGCTGAAACAGTGCTTGGCGCGGGTGATACCGGTATAGACCAATTCCTTGGTCAGCACCGGGTTGAGCGAATCGGGCAAGACCAGCGCCGTATGGCTGAACTCCGAGCCCTGGGACTTGTGCACGGTCATGGCGAATACCGTCTCCACCTCGTTGAGCCGGCTTGGCAGGACAAAGCGCACGCCGCCGCTACCGTCGTTGCGCGGGAAAGCCACGCGCAGCACGGGCTCGCCCAGGTCGTCGGGCAGGCGCAGGGCAATGCCGATATCGCCGTTCATCAGGCCGAGGCCGTAGTCGTTGCGGGTCACCAGCACCGGGCGGCCTTCATACCAGGGCTGCTGACTGTCGATCAGCCCGGCGTTGCCCAACACTCGCGCCACGCGCTCGTTCAGGCCCTGGACACCCCAGGGGCCCTTGCGCACCGCGCAGAGCAACTGGAAGTCTTCGAAGCTGTGCAGCACCTTGCCGGCCCATTGTTCCCAGCGCGGGTCGTCGGCGGGGGTGCCAGGCGCCGGGCGGTGGCGGCCAATGGTGCGCAGGTAGCTGCGGTAACCCTGGGGGCCGTCGTCGCCGCGCCCCAGGCCGTCGAGCAACAGGCGGTCGAAGGCGCGGTCGTGTTCACCACGCAGGGCCAGGCCGAACACATCGGCCGGTGGCAGGGTCAGCAGGTCACGAGCCTGCTGGGCTTGCTGGCGGTTGACCAGACGTGCCAGCTGGCCAATGCCGCTGCCTTCACCGAAACGCCGGGAATACCGCAGCATCACCACCTGTTGCGCCAAGGGGTTGCGCTGCGCATCGCCCGGCGCAAGGCCACTGCCTTCGAGCGACTGGCCGCCCACCTGCTCCAGCCAGGCCTGGGTCGCCGGGGAGTAGCATCCATCTTCGGCATCGCGGCACAGGTCACCGAGCACCGCACCGGCTTCCACCGAGGCCAGCTGGTCCTTGTCGCCCAGCAATACCAGGCGAGCCCGGGACGGCAAGGCGTCAAGCAGATTGGCCATCATTTCCAGGTCGATCATCGAGGCTTCATCGACCACCAGTACGTCCAACGGCAACGGGTTGCCGGCATGGTGGCGAAAGTGTCGCGAGCCGGGACGGCTGCCCAGCAGGCGATGGACAGTGCTGACCTCGGTGGGGATGTGCCCGCGCACCTCGCTGCCGACCTGCAGGCGCTCGACCTGCTGGCCGATGGACTCGGTGAGGCGCGCGGCAGCCTTGCCGGTCGGGGCCGCCAGGCGAATGCGCAGCGGGCGGCCCTGCTCCACCGCCGGGGCCTGGAGCAAGGCCAGCAGACGCACCACGGTGGTGGTCTTGCCGGTACCCGGGCCGCCGGTGATGATGCTGAAGGCTGCGCGTGTGGCCAAGGCGCAGGCGAGCTTCTGCCAATCGACCTGGCCAGCCGGGGCGCCACCTGCGAACAATTGCTCGAGACGCGCGGGAAGGTCGGCCGGGATAGGCTCGTTCTGGCTCAGGCGCTGGCGCAAGGCCTGGTCGATACGCCGCTCGTAGCTCCAGTAACGACGCAGGTAGAGGCGCCGGCCACTGAGCACCAGGGGCCTCGCGCCGTGCCCAGGGGCATCCCCGGCCGCCACCAGGGGGCTGGCGGCGATGTGTTGCAGCCAGGTATCCAGGGCCAGGCCGGCGAGCAACTGCGAGGGCAGCAGCAATGGCCCGGCCAGAGCATCACCCTCCGGCGGCAACGACAGGGCGAAATCCGGCTCGGCCAGGGTTTGCTCCAGATCGAGGCAGACGTGACCGTGGCCGAGCTGGTGACTGGCCAGGGCCGCCGCCAGCAACAGCAAGGGATCGCTGCCCGGGGCCCGCTCTTCGAGGAAATTGACGAACGCCCGGTCCAACGCCCGAAGCCAGTCGCGCTCGACCCAACGGTCGAGCAGCACCAGCAGGTCGCGGCTTTCGCGCAGGGGCGCCAGGGCCACCAGTTGTTCAGCGTCCAGGGGCGTGGGCAACAGGTCATCGAGGCGTCGGCTCATGGCGCGGCTCCGGCAAACAGGTCTTGCTGTTCGGGTTCGTGGGCGCCACGGAACAGCGCATCGAGTTGTTCGATCAGGGCACGCGGCGGCTTGGCGAAATACAAACCGTGGCCGGCGCTGCCGACGCCGCGCAGGAAGATGAACACCGCGCCGCCGACATGGCGGTCATAGTCATAGTCAGGCAGGCGCGCGCGCAACTGGCGGTGCAAGGCCAGCAGGTAGAGCACGTATTGCAGGTCGTAGCGGTGCTCGAGGATCGCTTGCTCCATGGCCAGTGCATTGTAGGCTTGGGCGTCGGGGCCCAACCAATTGGACTTGTAGTCGGCCACGTAGTAGCGACCGTCCAGCTCAAACGCCAGGTCGATGAAACCTTTGAACATGCCGTTGAGCACGGTCGGCAGAGCCGCAGGACGTGCGGCGTTGCCGTGGGTATGTCGCACCACCAGCTGGTCCAGGCGCACGGCATCTACCTGGTGGCTGGCGAACCAGAATTCCATTTCGATCTGGTATTGATGCAAATGTGCGAGGGTCAGGGTCGGGCCTTGGGGTTGCAGAGGCAGCGGCTCGGTGAGCAATTGGCCGAGCCAGTGTTCCAGGGTCGGGATCCAGCCGGTCCAGTCGCGGCGGTTGCAGCGCTCACCGACGGTACGCCTGATCGATTCGGGCTGGGCGCTGACCTCGGCGAACCCTTCCCGGCCGGCCCATTCGAGCAGGCCGTGAAGGAAGGTGCCTGGGTTCGGGCCGCGGGGGAAGCGGTGGATGTCACCGCCTTCGACCGGGACTTCGCGCAGCAGCTGGGTGTCGACCTGCTCATCGTCCAGCAATTGCTGGGCTTGGGAACTGTCGGCACCGAGGGTCTGATCGCCCACGCGCAGGGCGCTGTAGGAGGCGATCCACCAGTGTTCGGCGGCAGCCCGACGCGGCTTGCGCGCAGGCAGCAGCTCACGTGTATCGCGCGGGGCGTGGTAGACGTCCTCGCTCGGCTCGGGCAGGCCGAGGCAGGCGATGTCGCGGCTGCCAGCCTGCAAGGCCTGCAGCCAGTCGGCCAGTTGGCCCGACGCAGCCAACGGCAAGCCGCCACCCAGCAGGTAGCCCAGGGCCGACCTGTGCAACTGTGAGGTCTTCTGGCTGCCGCGCTTGAGGTCGGCGATGCCCAGCCAGCAGGCGTACTGGGCACGGGTCAGGGCGACGTAGAGCAGGCGCAGGTCTTCGGCCAGGCGCTCGTCGTCGGCACGGGCGATCTGCGCTTCGTTCGGCGTCAGGGTCAGGTGGGCCTGACCTTGGCTGTCGTGCCAGGTCAACGGCAGACGTTGGCCGTCCACTGGTTTGCTGGTGCAGATGAAGGGCAGGTAGACCAGCGGATATTCCAGCCCCTTGGACTTGTGGATGGTCACCACCTTGACCAGTTGCTCGTCGCTTTCCAGGCGCAAGATCTGCTCTTCGCCCGCCTGGCCGGCGTTGGCCAGGTGTTCGGCCAGGTGACGGATCAACGCCTGCTCGCCATCAAGCTCGCTGGCGGCCTGTTGCAACAGCTCGGCCAGGTGCAGCAGGTTGGTCAGCACCCGCTCGCCATCGCTGCGGCCCATGAGCGTGCGCGGCAGCTGGAAGTCGTGCAACAGGCGGCGCAACATGGGCAGCACACCCTGGCGCTGCCAGGTGTCGCGGTACAGCCGGAAACGCATGACCCAGCCTTCCCAGACCCGCTCGTCCTGGTTCAGGCGCTCCAGTTCGGCCAGGGGCAGCTCGAGGGTGAGGCTGGCCAGGGCGCCCTTGAGCAGGCGCTCGGAATCAGGCTCGGCACAGGCCTTGAGCCAGACCAGCAGGTCATGGGCCTCCTGGGCGGCGAACACCGAATCCTTGTCCGAGAGGTACACGCTGCGTACATCGCGGGCGGCCAGTTCGGCACGAACCAGTTGGGCTTCGCGACCATCACGCACCAGGATGGCGATGTCCGATGGCTGGCACGGTCGCAGCGAGCCTTGGGCATCACGAAAACCGGTCACGCCGTGCTGGCCGCCGTTGAGCAGCTCAACGATGTGGCTGGCGCAGCTGGCAGCAAGCTGCTGGCGGTAGAGCGTGTTGGAGACCGGTTCTTCACTCTGCAACTGCCAGCACTGCAAGGCGGCGCAGGGTTGACCGTCGACCAGCAGCTGCTCGCTGCGCCCCTTGGCGCGGACCTCGACGAAGGGCAGCGGGTTGTCGCCGCTTTCGCGGAACAGGAAGGCCCCTCGCCCCTCGCGGCGAGCTTCGGCCTGAAGGAACACGCGGTTGACCGCCGCCACCATGGCCTGGCTGGAGCGGTAGTTGGTGTCCAGGCTGTGCAGCCGGCCGAGGGTGGCACGGCGGGCAGCCAGGTAGGTGAAGATGTCGGCACCGCGGAAGGCGTAGATCGCCTGCTTGGGGTCGCCGATCATGAACAGGCCGGTTTCCCGGCGGTTTTCGCTGATCCGGTAGATGCGTTCGAAGATGCCGTACTGGACCGGGTCGGTGTCCTGGAACTCGTCGATCAGGGCCACGGGGAACTGCTCCCGGATCAGGCCGGCCAGGCGCTCGCCGGACTCACTGGCCAGTGCATGCTCCAAGCGTAGCAGCATATCGTCGAAGCCCATCTCGGCGCGCCGGCGCTTTTCCACCTCGAAACGCGCCGACACCCAGGCAGCGGCATGCTCGAGCAAACGGGCATCGGGGCTGGGCAGCGCTTGCAGTTGTTCGCGCAGGTTCTCCATGGCCAGCAACGCGGGGTGGTCCGGCGGGGTACCGGACTTCCAGGCCTCGGCCATGCCGGCAGGGGTCAGGCGGGTGAAGCCGGTACCCAGGTCCAGTTCCAATACTTGGTCGTCGCCCGCCCAGGCCCGCAGCTTGTCGAACCAGGGCTCGAAGAAACGTGCTTGCAGCTTGCGACCATCCGCCAACTTGCCGACCACGGCATCGCGACAAATCTGGTGCAGCTCGTCGGCCCATTGCCCCCAGGGGGCCTTGAGCTGGCAGAGCTGCGCGGCGCGTTCGCGCAGGGTGGCCTCGATCAGCGCCTGGGGCTGTTCGTCGTCCTGGGCACCGCGCACCCGGCCAAACAGCGGGCGGATCCGTGGCAGCAAGGCGTCCGGGCTGCCCCATTGGCTGCGCACCCAGGCCAGGGCTTGGCCTTGCATGCCGTAGCAGAAGCGTCGCCAGTAGTCGCGCATGACCTGGCCCAGCAGGTCGCTGTGGTCGGTTTCCAGACTCTGGGTGAACAGGCTGCCGCTGTCGAAGGCGTGCTCGCGCAGCATGCGCTGGCACCAACCATGGATGGTCGACACCGCCGCCTCGTCCATCCACTGCACCGCGACCTCCAGCCGGCTCGCGCAGCGTGGCCAGTGTTCGGCGGGGTAGTCGTCGCGCAGCAGGTGCAGCAGCGGGTCGGCCTCGGTCAGTTCGCCACGGAAGAAACGCGCGGCCTCGGCCAGGCGTGCGCGAATACGCTCGCGCAGCTCCTTAGTGGCAGCGTCAGTGAAGGTCACCACGAGGATCTGCGGCGGCAGCAGCTCACGACCAAAGCCGTTTTCGCCGCCATGGCCGAGGATCAGGCGCAGGTACAGCGCCGAAATGGTGAAGGTCTTGCCGGTGCCGGCGCTGGCTTCGATCAGCTGGCTGCCGTGCAGCGGAAAGTTCAATGCCAAGGGGCGGACCTGGGTCATGCGGCAGTCTCCGGGGCGCCCAGGGTTTGCCAGGGCGCAGCGAACAGTGGGCGGTACAGGGTTTCGCACCAGCCTTCGAAGGTCTCGTCGGCGCAGAGCGCGGCAAAGTCGCGGAACTGGCGGGCCAAGGCCAGGCTTTCGCTGCGCTCGCCGAAGGTATTCTGGCCATCGCCTTCATAGGCTCGTTCTGCGGCAGCCTGGGCTTTGGCCGGGTCGCTTTGCTCCAGCCAGGCGAAGGCGGTCTTGGCGGCCACGGGCAGAGGTGCGTTCATCCCAGCCTGGCGGGCGATCAAAAGGTCGGCCAGCAGCTCCGCGGCCTGGGCCTGGGGCAGCGGGTCGAGCAGCAGGGTCCGGTCGCTGGCGACCATCGCGCTGTGCAAGGGGTAGCCGGCGGCGCAAGCGGCCAGGTGCATGACCCAGGTGGGTACCAGCCGGGGCCATTTGACGCTGTTGCGCCCTGCGCCCAAGGTGTTGGGGACGGTGGCGATGCTCAGCAGGCTCTGGTCCTGGGCCTGGTAGACCCGGCCCAGCCAGCCTTCCAGGCGCTGCTCGCCCCTTTCGAAGTGGATCGGCAGGGCGCCCTCCACCACGTCAGGCCAGCGCTGGAGCAAGTATCGGTGGCGCTGCAGCAGGTCAGGCAAGGGCTGGATCAGCTCGGCTTGGAGCATCTCGCCAAAACCGGCTAAAGGTAGCAGCCCACAGGCCTGTAAACGTCGCGCCTGGCCTTGCAGCGCTTGTTCGGCATTGTCCGGGTCGGCCAGTGCCGCACCCAGCAGGGTTTCGCTGAGGCTGTAGCGTTGCAGGGCATCGAGGACGAAGGGTTCTTCATCTGGTGTCGGTGTTTCCAGGGCCTCGAAGAACACCTTCAGCCGCTGGCTGAAGAAATGCCGCACGGGGTGGCGGAGGAAGTCCTGCAGGTGGGTGATGCTCAGCGCCTCTTCATCCTTATAGGGCGGTAGCGGGTCGTCGCTGGCCGAGGTCGGCTCCATTGTCTGGTGCACGACCTGCCATTCGTGGGCATAGCTGAACAGTGCGCTGCCCTTCTGGAAGTAACGTGGACTGAAAGGCTGCAGCGGGTGTTCCTGGGTCAGGGCATGCAACAACTGCTCACCAGGGTTTTCGAGGGCCCCAGATTTGGCACCGGCCAGCGTCCAGCCCGCGGCGAAGTGGTCGCGTAGCTGGCCGATCAATACCGATGCGGGGCGCTCGCTGTTATCGCGAATGCTGCGCCCGACCCAACTGATATACAGCTGATCACGTGCCGAGAGCAGGGCTTCGAGCAACAGGTAGCGGTCGTCTTCGCGTCGAGACCGGTCGCCTGGGCGGTAGTCGCTGGCCATCAGGTCGAAGTCCAGTGGCGGTTGGGCGCGAGGGTAGTCGCCGTCGTTCATGCCCAGCAGGCACACCACCCGGAAGGGGATGGCGCGCATGGGCATGAGGGTGCAGAAGTTCACCGACCCAGCCAGGAAACGCTGGGACAACTTGCCCTGGTCCAGGCCCGAGAGCCAGGCCTCGCGGACCACGGTGAGCGGGAGCGGGTCTTGCAGGCCGACGGTTTCGCAGGTGGCGAGCCAAGTGTCACGCAAGTCCTGCAGTTGCATCAGCAGGAACTCGTCGTGCTCGTCCTCGGCCAGGAAGAATACCCGCAGCAACGCTTGCAGACGTTCGCCCCACTCGGTTGCGCTGGCAGGCTGCGAAAGGGCCTGGCACGCCACGTCGAGAGCATCGAGCAAGGCCACCAACGGGCCGATCAGCGCGGCGTCGAGGCCTCCGATCTCGTCATAGGGCTCGATACCGTCGCAGCCTTCGCCGACACCCACGGCGTAACCGAGCAGCATACGTCGCAGGCCAAACCGCCAGCTGTTCTGCTCTATTCCCATGGGCAGGCCCAGGGTGGCGCGCTGCTCGGCGCTCAGGCCCCAACGGATGCCGGCACCCTCGATCCAGCGGTGCAGGGTTGGCAGGTCGCTTTCGTGTATGGCGAAGCGGGCGCGTACGGCGGGCACGTCCAACAAATCGAGCACTTCGCTCACGGCGAAGCGGCTTTCGGGCAGCTTGAGCAAGTGTTCCAAGGCGATCAGCAACGGCTCGCGGCCGCGCTGGCCCTGGTCAGTGAGCGTGAACGGGATGTAGCGCGGGTCGCTGCGCTCGAGCTGGCCGAAGACGGCACGGATGTGGGGTGCATAGTCGTCGATCGCCGGAAGCATGACGATGACATCCCGTGGGCGTAGCGTGGGGTCGGCACTGAAGCGGGCGAGCAGCTGGTCGTGGAGGATCTCCACTTCCCGCTGCGGGCTGTGGGCCACATGAAAGCGCACGGAGCGGTCCTTGGCGGGGTCGACTGCCGGCCACAGTTCGCGGGTTTCGGCCAAGGGGCGCAATTCGAGGATGTCGTCTTGCAACTGGCGCAGCAGGTTGTCGGGTGTCGCCTCTTGGAACAGGTCGATGCGGCCATCGCTGAATACGCCGCGGTAGCTGCCAGGGTCGTCGTAGCTGTCGAGCAAGTTGATATAGTCACGGCCCTGCTTGCCCCAGGCGGCCAGCAGAGGGTGGGCGTGCTGGTGCAGAGACTCATCGTCCAGGTCCAGGGGCATGCCTTGCTTGCGCTGCTGGCGCTTGTACTGGTGCCTGAGCAGGTCCTTGTCGGCCACGATATCGGCCCAATGATGGCGACAGGGGTTGTGCACGCACAACAACACCTGGCTGAAGCGCGCCAGGCCAGCCAAAGCTTCCAGCGCCTGGGCCGGGAGAGACGAGATACCGAAGACGATCACTCGTTTCGGCAGGCCGGCAGGTGCGTGTTCGAGTTGATTTATACGCTCGATGAAGCGCTGGTGTACGCCGGCGCGGCTCTGGGCCATGCCCTGTTCGCCTACGTCCTCCAGCAGCGCTCGCCACAGTTCGGCCTGCCAGCGATTGCCGGCGGCCAGGGGCTTGCGCTCGCCCCGAGCGCTGTTGAGCACATGGCCCCCTGCAGCCCACTCCTTGAGCCAGTCGGCGCGGTAGACCTGGTATTGGTCGAACAGGTCGGCCAGGCGCTCGGCCAGCTGGTAACGCTTGCGCAGGTCACTGTCGTCGGTCAGGAAGCGCCGCAGGGGCTCGAAGTGCTCCCGTTCGATCAAGGCAGGCAGCAGACGCATCAGGCGCCAGGTCAGCGGCGCCTTGTCCAGCAGCGAGACTTCAGGAATTTCGTCGCGACCCAACACTCGGCGGTAGAGCTGCCACATGAAGCTGCCCGGCAGTTGCACGTCGATCGCGGCGGCGATGCCGCAGCCGCCTTGGTCGTCATCCTGCGGATCCTCGGCCAGGGCAAGCTTGAGCCATTGCGCGATGCCGTTGCTTTGCACCAGGGCGATCTCGTTTTCCAGCGGCGCCAGGGGGTAACGACGCATCCAGCTCACGACCAGACTGCGCAGGTCGTCGAGGCGGTTGCCGTGGACGATCATGAAGCCGGGGTGGAGGTGAGGGGTATTGAGCATCGGAAGGTCTCTGGCAGGCGCTGGAGGCTGAGGGGGAACGATATCACGTGGGCACCAGGCGGGCTGCATGGCCTGGTCCGTGAGTTTCAGACGCCAGAAAGACAAAACCCCTACCTGCTCACGCAGATAGGGGTTTTGCGAAATGAATCTTGACGATGACCTACTCTCACATGGGGAAGCCCCACACTACCATCGGCGATGCATCGTTTCACTGCTGAGTTCGGGATGGGATCAGGTGGTTCCAATGCTCTATGGTCGTCAAGAAATTCTGTTGCCAGAACGTCCAGATGGACATGCCAGCCAATTCGGATATGTGAATTTGTGATGCAAACTTTCGGTTCGTTCGTCTTCACCACCGCAATTCGCACAGCAAATTGCTTGGGTGTTATATGGTCAAGCCTCACGGGCAATTAGTATCGGTTAGCTCAACGCCTCACAGCGCTTACACACCCGACCTATCAACGTCGTAGTCTTCGACGGCCCTTCAGGGGATTCAAGATCCCAGTGAGATCTCATCTTGAGGCAAGTTTCCCGCTTAGATGCTTTCAGCGGTTATCTCTTCCGAACATAGCTACCCGGCAATGCCACTGGCGTGACAACCGGAACACCAGAGGTTCGTCCACTCCGGTCCTCTCGTACTAGGAGCAGCCCCTCTCAAATCTCAAACGTCCACGGCAGATAGGGACCGAACTGTCTCACGACGTTCTAAACCCAGCTCGCGTACCACTTTAAATGGCGAACAGCCATACCCTTGGGACCGGCTTCAGCCCCAGGATGTGATGAGCCGACATCGAGGTGCCAAACACCGCCGTCGATATGAACTCTTGGGCGGTATCAGCCTGTTATCCCCGGAGTACCTTTTATCCGTTGAGCGATGGCCCTTCCATACAGAACCACCGGATCACTAAGACCTACTTTCGTACCTGCTCGACGTGTGGGTCTCGCAGTCAAGCGCGCTTTTGCCTTTATACTCTGCGACCGATTTCCGACCGGTCTGAGCGCACCTTCGTACTCCTCCGTTACTCTTTGGGAGGAGACCGCCCCAGTCAAACTACCCACCATACACTGTCCTCGATCCGGATCACGGACCTGAGTTAGAACCTCAAGGTTGCCAGGGTGGTATTTCAAGGATGGCTCCATGAGAACTGGCGTCCCCACTTCAAAGCCTCCCACCTATCCTACACAAGCAAGCTCAAAGTCCAGTGCAAAGCTATAGTAAAGGTTCACGGGGTCTTTCCGTCTAGCCGCGGATACACTGCATCTTCACAGCGATTTCAATTTCACTGAGTCTCGGGTGGAGACAGCGCCGCCATCGTTACGCCATTCGTGCAGGTCGGAACTTACCCGACAAGGAATTTCGCTACCTTAGGACCGTTATAGTTACGGCCGCCGTTTACCGGGGCTTCGATCAAGAGCTTCGCTTGCGCTAACCCCATCAATTAACCTTCCGGCACCGGGCAGGCGTCACACCCTATACGTCCACTTTCGTGTTTGCAGAGTGCTGTGTTTTTAATAAACAGTCGCAGCGGCCTGGTATCTTCGACCGGCATGGGCTTACGGAGCAAGTCCTTCACCCTCGCCGGCGCACCTTCTCCCGAAGTTACGGTGCCATTTTGCCTAGTTCCTTCACCCGAGTTCTCTCAAGCGCCTTGGTATTCTCTACCCGACCACCTGTGTCGGTTTGGGGTACGGTTCCCAGTTATCTGAAGCTTAGGAGCTTTTCTTGGAAGCATGGCATCAACCACTTCGTCGCCTAATGGCAACTCGTCATCAGCTCTCGGCCTGGAAATCCCGGATTTGCCTAAGATTTCAGCCTACCACCTTAAACTTGGACAACCAACGCCAAGCTGGCCTAGCCTTCTCCGTCCCTCCATCGCAATAACTGGAAGTACAGGAATATTAACCTGTTTTCCATCGACTACGCTTTTCAGCCTCGCCTTAGGGACCGACTAACCCTGCGTCGATTAACGTTGCGCAGGAAACCTTGGTCTTTCGGCGTGCGAGTTTTTCACTCGCATTGTCGTTACTCATGTCAGCATTCGCACTTCTGATACCTCCAGCAAGCTTCTCAACTCACCTTCACAGGCTTACAGAACGCTCCTCTACCGCATCACCCTAAGGTGATACCCGTAGCTTCGGTGCATGGTTTGAGCCCCGTTACATCTTCCGCGCAGGCCGACTCGACTAGTGAGCTATTACGCTTTCTTTAAAGGATGGCTGCTTCTAAGCCAACCTCCTAGCTGTCTAAGCCTTCCCACATCGTTTCCCACTTAACCATGACTTTGGGACCTTAGCTGACGGTCTGGGTTGTTTCCCTTTTCACGACGGACGTTAGCACCCGCCGTGTGTCTCCCATGCTCGGCACTTCCAGGTATTCGGAGTTTGCATCGGTTTGGTAAGTCGGGATGACCCCCTAGCCGAAACAGTGCTCTACCCCCTGGAGTGATACATGAGGCGCTACCTAAATAGCTTTCGAGGAGAACCAGCTATCTCCGAGCTTGATTAGCCTTTCACTCCGATCCACAGGTCATCCGCTAACTTTTCAACGGTAGTCGGTTCGGTCCTCCAGTCAGTGTTACCTAACCTTCAACCTGCCCATGGATAGATCGCCCGGTTTCGGGTCTATACCCAGCGACTAAACGCCCTATTAAGACTCGCTTTCGCTACGCCTCCCCTATTCGGTTAAGCTCGCCACTGAATATAAGTCGCTGACCCATTATACAAAAGGTACGCAGTCACCTAACAAAGTAGGCTCCCACTGCTTGTACGCATACGGTTTCAGGTTCTATTTCACTCCCCTCTCCGGGGTTCTTTTCGCCTTTCCCTCACGGTACTGGTTCACTATCGGTCAGTCAGTAGTATTTAGCCTTGGAGGATGGTCCCCCCATGTTCAGACAAAGTTTCTCGTGCTCCGTCCTACTCGATTTCACTGGCAAGAGATTTTCGTGTACGGGGCTATCACCCACTATGGCCGCACTTTCCAGAGCGTTCCACTAATCTCAAACCAGCTTAAGGGCTGGTCCCCGTTCGCTCGCCACTACTAAGGGAATCTCGGTTGATTTCTTTTCCTCAGGGTACTTAGATGTTTCAGTTCCCCTGGTTCGCCTCTTGCACCTATGTATTCAGTGCAAGATACCTAGGTTATCCTAGGTGGGTTCCCCCATTCAGAGATCTCTGGATCACAGTCTGTTTGCCGACTCCCCAAAGCTTATCGCAGGCTACCACGTCTTTCATCGCCTCTGACTGCCAAGGCATCCACCGTATGCGCTTCTTCACTTGACCATATAACCCCAAGCAATCTGGTTATACTGTGAAGACGACATTCGCCGAAAATTCGCATGTCGCGCGTTCGCGCAGAACTCACAAATTTTACCTTAGCCTGATGGCCCACCAGTGAAAGTGGTCATCAGTCTATCTATCACATATCCGAATTTTTAAAGAACGATCTGACAAAAGTCAGAAATCAACATTCACAGCGGAATGCTCATTTCTAAGTTCTGCAGGTAACTGCGTAGCAAAGCAAATGGTGGAGCCAAGCGGGATCGAACCGCTGACCTCCTGCGTGCAAGGCAGGCGCTCTCCCAGCTGAGCTATGGCCCCGTCGTCTCTGCACCCAGCGAATGGTAGGTCTGGGCAGATTTGAACTGCCGACCTCACCCTTATCAGGGGTGCGCTCTAACCAACTGAGCTACAGACCTATAACAGGGTCGCGTTACAGCATCGTCTTCTTCAAGGAATCAAGCAATTCGTGTGGGAGCTCATCAGCAGGCTGATGTCTTCGATTAAGGAGGTGATCCAGCCGCAGGTTCCCCTACGGCTACCTTGTTACGACTTCACCCCAGTCATGAATCACACCGTGGTAACCGTCCTCCCGAAGGTTAGACTAGCTACTTCTGGTGCAACCCACTCCCATGGTGTGACGGGCGGTGTGTACAAGGCCCGGGAAC
>NZ_CM161522.1:4065000-5135208 GCF_056725765.1 Pseudomonas shiyinii
GATCTGCGGCTCCAGCTTGGCGATCAGTGCATCGGCCACCTGGTCGCCCACGCACACCGCGACCGAAATAGCCATGCAGCGCTCGCCGCAAGAACCGTAGGCCGCCCCCATCAGTGCGCTGACGGCATTGTCCAGGTCGGCATCGGGCATCAGCACGGCATGGTTCTTCGCGCCGCCCAGCGCCTGCACACGCTTGCCGCGCTTGGTGCCTTCGGCATAGATGTATTCGGCGATCGGGGTCGACCCCACGAAGCTCAGGGCCTTGACTTCTGGTGCCTCGATCAGTGCATCGACCGCCTCCTTGTCGCCATGCACGACATTGAGGATACCTTTGGGCAAGCCCGCTTCATGCAGTAGCTGGGCAATGAACAGGGTCGAGCTCGGGTCACGCTCGGACGGCTTGAGAATGAAGGCGTTGCCGCAGGCAATGGCCAGCGGGTACATCCACAGCGGCACCATGGCCGGGAAGTTGAACGGGGTGATGCCGGCGACGATGCCCAGCGGCTGGAAATCGGACCAGGCATCGATGTTCGGGCCAACGTTGCGGCTGTACTCGCCCTTGAGCAGCTCTGGGGCGGCGCAGGCGAACTCGACGTTCTCGATGCCGCGCTTGAGTTCACCGGCAGCGTCTTCCAGGGTCTTGCCGTGCTCTTCGCTGATCAGTTGCGAGATACGTGCTTCATTCTGCTCCAGCAGTTGCTTGAAGCGGAACATTACCTGGGCGCGTTTGGCCGGGGGCATGTTGCGCCAGGCCGGGAATGCAGCCTTGGCCGAATCGATGGCTTCCTGGACGGTGGCGCGGCTGGCCAGTTCGACCTTGCGGGTGCTCTCGCCTGTGGACGGGTTGAAGACATCGGCGGTGCGCTCGCCCTTGGAAACCAGCTCGCCGTTGATCAGGTGCTGAACGATGCTCATGCAATACTCCAGATAAAGAAGGTAGAGGCAGGCGCGTAGGAACGCGCCTGTCGTCAGAGTCGGAAAAGATCAGTCGATCTGGTTCAGGGCTTCACCCACCGCATCGAACAGGCGGTCCAGTTCCTGCGGCTGGGTGTTGAAGGTTGGGCCGAACTGCAAGGTGTCGCCACCGAAGCGGACATAGAAACCTGCCTTCCACAGCTTCATCGCCGCCTCGTAGGGACGCACGATGGCATCGCCGTCACGCGCAGCGATCTGGATGGCACCGGCCAGGCCATAGTTGCGGATGTCGATGACGTTCTTGGTGCCCTTGATGCCGTGCAGCACCTTCTCGAAGTGCGGCGCCAGCTCGGCGGCCGACTGCACCAGGTTTTCTTTCTGCAGAAGGTCCAGCGCGGCGATGCCGGCTGCGCAGGCCACCGGATGGGCCGAATAGGTGTAGCCGTGGGGGAACTCCACGGCGTATTCGGGCGTCGGCTGGTTCATGAAGGTCTGGTAGATCTCGCTGGTAGCGATCACCGCACCCATGGGGATGGCACCGTTGGTGACCTGCTTGGCGATGCACATTAGGTCCGGGGTCACGCCGAAGGCTTCGGAGCCGGTCATGGCGCCCATGCGGCCGAAGCCGGTGATCACTTCGTCGAAGATCAGCAGGATGTTGTGCTGGGTGCAGATCTCGCGCAGGCGCTTGAGGTAGCCCTTGGGCGGCGGCAGCACGCCCGCGGAGCCGGCCAGTGGCTCGACGATGACGGCCGCGATGTTCGAGGCGTCATGCAGCTCGATCAACTTGAGCATCTCATCGGCCAGGGCGATACCGCCCTCTTCCGGCATCCCTTTGGTGAAAGCGTTGCCCGGCAGCAGGGTGTGAGGCAGGTGGTCGACGTCCAGCAACTGGCCGAACAGCTTGCGGTTGCCGTTGACACCGCCGAGGCTGGTGCCGGCGATGTTCACCCCGTGGTAGCCACGGGCGCGGCCGATGATCTTGGTCTTGGTCGCCTGGCCTTTCAGGCGCCAGTAGGCGCGTACCATCTTCAGCGCAGTGTCGCAGCACTCGGAGCCGGAGTTGGTGAAGAACACATGGTTCAGGTCACCCGGGGTCAGCTCGGTGATCTTCTCGGCCAGTTGGAAGGCCAGCGGGTGGCCGAACTGGAACGCCGGGGAATAGTCCAGCACGCCCACCTGGCGCGCCACCGCTTCGGAAATCTCCTTGCGAGTATGCCCGGCGCCGCAGGTCCACAGGCCCGACAAGGCGTCGAACACCTTGCGGCCCTTGTCGTCGTACAGGTAGCTGCCTTCGGCTGCCACAATCAGGCGTGGATCGCGCTGGAAATTGCGGTTGGCGGTGTAGGGCATCCAGTGGGCGTCCAGTTTGAGCTGGCTGGCGATGCCGGTGGCGGCGGTTTCGGGCATGTTCATCGGCGGTTCCTCGGAAGACGATTAGGCAACGATGGATGTTGTTGCAGCTAAGTTGTCATGGGGATAACGTAAGAAAAACTCTGCTTTTCTAATCTTTGGATATGAACCCGCTAAACTTAAGACCACCCTGCGGGAAACACCTTGCCAATCAATGAGCTGCCCACAGATGCGCCCGCGCAACCTCGCGATTGCATGGGGTCGACTGTTTTATCCACAGGGTTAGGTTTTAAGGTTGCGCTCCTGCCCCCACTCCAACGAAGGCCCATCGTGAAACGCCCACAACCCCTCGCCCAGGTCAGCGACTTCGACATCCGCCTGCTGAAGATCTACCGCAGCGTGGTGGAATGCGGAGGCTTCTCGGCCGCCGAAAACGTGCTCGGCATCGGCCGCTCGGCCATCAGCCAGCAGATGAACGACCTGGAGCAGCGCCTGGGCCTGCGCCTGTGCCAACGTGGCCGGGCCGGTTTTTCGTTGACCGAGGAAGGCCGTGAGGTCTACCACTCGGCCCTGCAACTGCTCAGCGCCCTGGAAACCTTCCGCACCGAGGTCAACGGGCTGCACCAGCACCTGCGCGGCGAGCTGAACATCGGCCTGACCGACAACCTGGTCACCCTGCCACACATGCGCATCACCCACGCTTTGGCCGAACTCAAGGACCGCGGCCCCGATGTGCGCATCCAGATCCGCATGATCGCCCCCAGCCAGGTCGAGCAGGGCGTGCTGGACGGCAGCCTGCATGTGGGCGTGGTGCCCCAGACCAGCCCGCTCTCGGGCCTGGAATACCAGCCCCTGTACAGCGAGCGTTCGCTGCTCTATTGCGCCGTCGGTCACCCGTTGTTCTACGCCGACGACCAACAGGTCGACGACCAGCGCCTCAATAGCCAGGACGCGATCGCCCCGACCTTCCGCCTGCCCGCCGACATCCAGGCGCACTACCAGGCCCTACATTGCACGGCCAGCGCCTCGGACCGCGAGGGCATGGCGTTCCTCATCCTCACCGGGCGCTACATCGGCTACCTGCCCGACCACTACGCGTCCTTCTGGGTCCAACAGGGCCGCCTGCGCGCCTTGAAGCCGGCCCAGCGCTTCTATGACCTGAGCCTGAGCTGGGTGACGCGCAAGGGGCGCCGACCGAACCTGGTACTGGAAAGCTTCCTCGAAAGCCTGGCTGCGACACGCTGATGCCTATGCGTGCCGCCAATGCTTGTCACTTCGGCACAGGAAGGTAATCTTGTCCGACATCCGTTGCCACTGAACCGTACGGAACCGTCCATGACCCTCGAAGTCCCTGCGCATCTACCTTCCACCTCGGGCAAACCTGCCGGCCGTATTCGCCAGAAAAACGAACAGGCCATCATCCAGGCCGCCGAAGACGAGTTTGCCCGCCATGGCTTCAAGGGCACCAGCATGAACACCATCGCCCTGAAGGCCGGCTTGCCCAAGGCCAACCTGCATTACTACTTCACCAACAAGCTTGGCCTGTACATCGCCGTGCTGAGCAACATCATCGAGCTGTGGGACAGCACCTTCAACGCCCTGAGCGTCGAGGACGACCCGGCCCAGGCGCTGAGCCACTACATCCGCACCAAGATGGAGTTCTCCCGGCGTAACCCGCAGGCCTCGAGGATCTTCGCCATGGAGGTGATCAGCGGCGGCCAGTGCCTGAGCGAATACTTCAGTGCCGACTACCGCGACTGGTTCCGTGGCCGGGCGGCGGTATTCCAAGCCTGGATCGATGCTGGCAAGATGGACCCGGTCGACCCGGTGCACCTGATCTTCCTGCTGTGGGGCAGTACCCAGCACTATGCCGACTTCGCCACCCAGATCTGCCAGGTCACCGGCCGTAGCCGCCTGACCAAGCAAGATATGGAAGACGCCAGCAACAACCTTATCCACATCATTCTCAAAGGCTGTGGCATCACCCCGACAGCCTGACCCGGACCTATGCCTTCTACCCTGCTCGACCTCTGCGAATTCCACGAAGAAATCCGCAAGAGCCGCTTCATCACCCTCGCCGGCCCGATCAGCAGCCCGGCCGAGGCCATGAGCTTCATCGAACGCCACAGCGACCTGGCCGCCACCCATAACTGCTGGGCCTGGAAACTGGGTGCGCAGTACCGCAGCAGCGACGACGGTGAACCCGGCGGCACCGCTGGCCGGCCGATCCTCGCGGCCATCGAGGCCCAGGATTGCGACCAGGTGGTGGTGCTGGTGATCCGCTGGTATGGCGGCATCCAGCTGGGCACCGGCGGCCTGGCCCGCGCCTACGGCGGCGGTGCCAACAAGTGCCTGCAGCAGGCGCCCAAGCGACTATTGGTGCAGCGCAGCGAGTACCGCTGCAGCTGCAGCTTCAGTGAGTTGGCACTGCTCAAACTGCGCTTGGCGGACGTGGACGGCCTGGTGCTGGACGAACGGTTCACCGCCAACGGTGTGGATTTGCAGGTGGCCCTCGGCGACGCCCATCTCGAAGCGCTGCAACAACAGTTGGCAGACCTCAGCCGTGGCCGAATCCGCCTGGAGCCCTGCGAAGGTTGAAGCCCTCCAGATTGCTCACAGCAACTGTGGGCCCGCCTGTGGATAAGCTTGGGGCATTCATCTCCAGGCCTTGGGCTGCAAGGCCTGCACGACATTGATCATATTTTGATCACATTTTCATGACAACGTCGCAAGCACCTGAATATCAGTAAGTTATCCCCAACTCCTGATGCCATGACCTGCCTTCGGCATGGATCTCTACAGTAGAGGCTTGCTCACAGATAATGTGGAGTGTGCTGTGGATAACCCGTGAACCCTTGAGCGCAACGCCCGTATTCAAAGGGCTTGGGGAGGATGGTCATTTTTTGATCAGCCTCGGCCAGGCAACCGGCCCACTCTTGGCGTATGCTCTGTACCCTGATATCGGATGTCCAAGGAGCCCGTCATGCCCAACGCTAGAACCGCCCTGATCATCGGAGCCTCCCGCGGGTTGGGCCTGGGCCTCGTGCAACGCCTGCACGAAGACGGCTGGGCCATCGTCGCCACCGTGCGCGACGCCCAGAAGGCCGATGCCCTGCGTGCGATCCCCGGCGTACGCGTGGAAACCCTGGAAATGAACGATGCCGGGCAACTCGATGCTCTGCAACAGCGCCTGCAAGGCGAAGTATTCGACCTGCTGTTCCTCAACGCCGGCGTCATGGGCCGCGAACCGCACGACCCGGAGACCGCCACCGAACAGGAAATCGGTGCACTGTTCATGACCAATGCGGTATCGCCGATTCGCGTGGCGCGTCGGCTGGTCGGGCAAGTGCGCGAAGGTTCCGGCGTGCTGGCATTCATGAGTTCGGCGCTGGGAAGCGTCGGCAACCCTACCAGCAACCACATCTGCTTCTACAAGGCCAGCAAGGCGGCCCTGAACTCGATGATCAACAGCTTCGTGGCCGAACTGGAACACCCCGGGCTTTCAGTGATCGCCATGCACCCCGGCTGGGTGCGCACCGACATGGGCAGCGACCAGGCCGATATCGATGTCTTCACCAGCACCCAAGGCATGCTCGAGCAGGTCAAGGCGTACAGCGGCAAGCCTGGCCTGCATTTCATCAACTACCGGGGCGACCCGCTCACCTGGTGAATTGAAAGCCGCCTGGCGAGGCAGTAGACTGGACGCCTCGCCGCCCGCGGCGGACCTGGATCAGCAGACAGGGCAACACTGAGCTGGCTAACCTGAACCCACTTTCAGAGGAGCCGGCACCATGCCTGCGACCCGCATTTGGTTGAAATCTCCCCTTGCCATCTTCACCGCCAACGGTGCCGACGCCCGTGGTGGCCTGGTCATCGAAGACGGCCGCATCACCCAACTGCTCGCCCTTGGCGAAAGCCCCAGCACACCTTGCGACCAGGTCTTCGATGCCCGCGAGCACGTGGTGCTGCCCGGCCTGATCAACACCCACCACCATTTCTACCAGACCCTCACCCGCGCCTGGGCGCCGGTGGTCAACCAACCCCTGTTCCCCTGGCTCAAGACCCTCTACCCCGTCTGGGCGCGGCTCACGCCGGCCAAGCTGGAACTGGCCAGCCAGGTCGCCATGGCGGAGCTGCTGCTGTCAGGCTGCACGACCGCAGCCGACCACCACTACCTGTTCCCGACCGGCCTGGACAACGCCATCGACGTGCAGGTCGAGGCCGTGCGCAAGCTGGGCATGCGCGCCATGCTGACCCGCGGTTCCATGAGCCTGGGCGAAGCCGATGGCGGCCTGCCGCCGCAGCAGACGGTGCAGGAGGGCGAGGTCATCCTCGCCGACAGCCAGCGGCTTATCCACAGCTACCACGAACGCGGCGACGGCGCCCGCATCCAGATCGCCCTGGCGCCCTGCTCGCCCTTCTCGGTCACACCCGAGATCATGCGCGCCAGTGCCACCCTGGCCGAGGAGTTGGACGTACGCCTGCATACCCACCTGGCCGAGACCCTCGACGAAGAGGACTTCTGCCTGCAGCGTTTCGGCCTGCGCACGGTGGACTACCTGGACAGCGTGGGTTGGCTGGGCCCACGCACCTGGCTGGCCCATGGCATTCATTTCAACCCTGAGGAAATCACCCGCCTGGGGCAGGCCGGTACCGGTATCTGCCACTGCCCGAGCTCGAACATGCGCCTGGCGTCCGGCATCTGCCCGACCGTGGAACTGGAAACGGCAGGCGCGCCCGTGGGCCTCGGTGTCGACGGCTCGGCTTCCAACGATGCGTCGAACATGATCCTCGAGGCACGCCAGGCCCTGTACCTGCAGCGCCTGCGCTACGGCGCCGAGCAGATCACGCCTGAACGCGCCCTGGGCTGGGCCACCCGTGGTTCGGCACGCCTGCTGGGGCGCAGCGACATCGGTGAGCTGGCCGTCGGCAAGCAGGCCGACCTGGCCCTGTTCAAGCTCGACGAGCTGCGCTTCTCCGGCAGCCATGACCCACTTTCGGCCTTGCTGCTGTGCGGCGCCGACCGTGCCGACCGGGTCATGGTCGGTGGCCAGTGGCGTGTCATCGACGGGCAGATCGAAGGCCTGGACGTACAAGGCCTGATCGCCGATCACCGCCAGGCCGCGGCCCAGCTGATCGCGGGTTGACCTGAACCGGAAGGGGCTGCCCGGCAGCCCTTCTCCCCTGCATCCGGCCAGCCCCTGTAGAATGACGGCAACCGTACCTGACCGAGATTGCACCTATGTATGACTGGCTCAACGCCTTGCCCAAGGCTGAACTGCACATGCACCTGGAAGGCTCCCTGGAGCCCGAGCTGCTGTTCACCCTGGCCGAGCGCAACAAGATCGCCCTGCCCTGGGCGGACGTTGAAACCCTGCGCAGCGCCTACGCCTTCAACAACCTGCAGGAGTTTCTCGACCTCTACTACCAGGGCGCCGATGTCCTGCGTACCGAGCAGGACTTCTATGACCTGACCTGGGCCTACCTGCAGCGATGCAAAGCGCAGAACGTCATCCATACCGAACCCTTCTTCGACCCACAGACCCACACCGACCGGGGCATCCCCTTCGAGGTGGTACTCAACGGCATCCGCCAAGCCTTGAAGGATGGTCGCGAGCAACTGGGCATCGGCAGCGGGCTGATCCTGAGCTTCCTGCGCCATCTGAGCGAAGAAGAGGCGCAAAAGACCCTCGACCAGGCCCTGCCCTTCCGTGATGCCTTCATCGCTGTCGGCCTGGACAGTTCCGAAAAAGGCCACCCACCCAGCAAGTTCCAGCGCGTCTTCGACCGAGCCCGCAGCGAAGGCTTCCTGGCGGTAGCCCACGCTGGCGAGGAAGGCCCGCCCGAATACATCTGGGAGGCCATCGACCTGCTGAAGATCCAGCGTATCGACCATGGTGTGCGTGCTATCGAAGACGAACGCCTGATGCAACGCATCATCGACGAGCAGATCCCGCTGACCGTCTGCCCGCTCTCGAACACCAAGCTGTGCGTATTCGAGCACATGGGCCAGCACAACATCCTCGACATGCTCGAACGTGGCGTGAAGGTCACCGTCAATTCGGACGACCCGGCCTATTTCGGCGGCTATGTCACCGAGAACTTCCATGCCCTGCACACCCACCTGGGCATGACCCAGGACCAGGCCCGACGCCTGGCACAAAACAGCCTGGACGCCCGTCTGGTGCGCTGATCGCGCCCCGCCTTGCAGCCCGGTCTAGCCCACCTGCAAGGCCGGCGTGCGGGCGATGCGGTTGATCTGCTGAATACCCATCGAGGAAATCTGCAAGGCCCGGGACGCTTCCTGTTCACGCAACCAACCGGATTGCATGAACAGCCTGAACAGTGCATTCCCCAGTTTGCCCCCCAGGTGCGGCCCCTGGTCGCTCCACTCGTTGCAATGGCAGATCGAGCAACCGTGTCGGTCCCCAGGGGCCAGCGCCTCGATGAACACGCCGATGGCAGCCAGTTGCGAGCGCCCCTCGGCAGTGACCCGCAGTTGCGCCTGGCTACCCTCCAGCCAACCGGCCACGATCAGGCGGTGGTAAAGCTCGGCGGCCAGCTCCCCACCGAGGTGGTCGCCACAACGTCTAGCCCTGCGCATGGACAAGGGCACCTGCAGTGGGGTTGCTTGGCCGCTGCGCTGGCCTCGACGCTCGAGCCGCACACTGGCCAAGGCCTCCACCGCCGCTCCGACTTCCGGTGTAGCCAGGCGGAAGTAACGTTTTCGACCACGCGACTCCAGCCTCAGCAAGCCGGCCGAGGACAGCAATGATAGATGAGCACAGGCCGACGACGAGGTCAGCCCGGTCATCACGGCCAGCTCATCGGCCGGGCGAGGTATGCCATCGATCAACGCCCACAACATGGCGCTGCGCTTGGGGTCGGCCATCAGGCCGGCGATCTGGGCGATACTGCTGACTGCTTTCATTTCAACTCCCTGGATGATCACGTCTGGTTCCGTGGCCAAACGGCGCAGCGGGTATCACCCTCGGGAATGGCGTAGGCGGATTTCGGGCGCTGGCGTTCGCGACAGGCGAGGCATTCCAGCCACGCTCGAAGGAGCTCTCATGTGCCATTCCCTGGCAGGGAAGTATCTCTCGCTGGCATTGGCCGCGACAGCCAGTATAAGGCGCTCCAGGCCGTGTGCCTGCGCATTGGCGCGCCCTTACAGGCCGCGACAGGCCGGGGGTGGGCGGCCCCTTGCCTCGGCAGTGAGCCCAGGGGTCGCCCCGCCGATATCGCCAGGGGCCTCGTCGCAAGGAGGCTGCGAGGCCCCTGGAGGCTCGCCGACAAGCGAAACGCCCAAGAACAATGCCGACACCGGCCTTCCTCAAATACGGCAGCCCAAAGCGAAGGTTTCGCCTTCGTGCACCATGGCTTGACCACAGGCCGACTCAGGCAGACAGAAGGTACGACCGTCAGTCCGGACAGCTGCGCCAGCACATGGCGCAGGCTGGGGGCAGCGCTAAACTTCAGCGGCTCCCACCCACCGGAGGAATGCCGCGATGAAGATTGTCGTCAGTACGTCGAACCGCAATCCCAACTGCCCCTGGCAGGTCCGGCTCGACCAGCATGTGGTGAGTTTTCGCAGCGAAGCGGAGGCACGGCTGTTCGTCGCCACGCTGGAGAGCCGCCTGCAGGCTCCCCACACCCTTACACCGGGCGGCTGGCCTGCAAACGCCGAGTCAACATTGCCACACTGACCACCAGTGCACCGCACAGGCTGATCACCAGGGCCATGGGCACTGCACTACCGTCGTGCAGCACGCCCACCAGCGCCGCAGCGCCCGCCGCGACACTGAACTGCAGGCAGCCCATCAATGCCGAGGCGCTCCCGGCGCGAGCGCCCTGCCCGCTCATGGCGCAAGCCGACGCGTTGGGGATGATGCAACCCAGGCTTGCGATACACACGAACAGCGGCAGCAGCAGCGGCCACAGCTGCGCAGGGCGTAGCGCCGCCACCGTCAACAGCACCAGTGCTGCCGCCAAGTACAACCACACCGCCCGAGCCAGCAGGAACGCCGGGCCACGCTTGGCCAGCAAACGCGCATTGACCTGGGCCATGAGAATGAAGCCGGCGGCGTTGGTACCGAACAACCAGCCATAGTGTTCGGCCGGCACGCCATACAGCTTGATGAACACGAAGGGCGAACCGGCGATGTAGGCGAACATGCCCGCGATGGCGACGCCGCCGGTCAACGCATGGCCCAGGAAGACCCGGTCGCCCAGCAAGCGCAGGTACTGGCGCAGGGCACCGGATAACGGTTGGCGCGGCATATCTGCCGGCAGGCTCTCGGGCAAGCCCAGGCTCACGGCCAGCAGGCAGGCCGCGCTGAACAGGCTCAGGGCCAGGAAGATCGACTGCCAGCCCGCCAGGTTGACCAACACCCCACCCAGCATCGGCGCCAGGATCGGCGCGAGCCCCATCACCAGCATCAGCTGCGAGAACACCTTGGCCGACGCCACCGCATCGCACTTGTCGCTGACGATCGCGCGCGACAGGACCATCCCGGCACAGCCGCCCAACGCCTGCACGAAGCGCGCGAGGATCAGCGTGTCGAGATTGGGTGCATAGGCGCAGGCCAGCGAGGCCAGGGTGAAAAGTGTGATGCCGAACAGCAGGGGCTTGCGCCGACCGAAACGATCGGCCACCGGGCCATAGGCCAGTTGGCCCAGGGACAGGCCGAGGAAATAGGCGGCCAGGGTGGTCTGGACGTGTTTTTCGTCCGTGGCGAAGGCGTGCGCCATGGCAGGGAAGGCAGGCAGGTAGAAGTCGATCGCCAAGGGCCCGAACGCACTGAGGGCGCCCAGGATCAACACAATTCGCAGGTTCATCGGGAATCCATAGCAGGCTAAGCAAGTAGGTAAGTCTACCTGCACCGGACCGCGTCAGGATGAAAACCTTTGTAACGATTACCCGCCCAAGCGCTGGCGCCGCCCTTGGACCAGCGCCAGCCCGCCCCGTCAGGCCACCTCGGCCTGGTAGCCCTCGTCACGAATCGCTGCCAGGATCTGCTCGGCCGCCAGGCGGCTGTGCACCCTTACCTGCTTGGCGGCCAGGTCGACATCCACCTGGGCAGCGCCGTCCTGCTCCTGCACCGCGCGGGTCACTGCCTTGACGCAGTGGCCGCAGGTCATGCCTTGAACGTTGAATACATGCATCGGGTCTTTCTCCATTCAGGGGGATTGCCTGCAGTTTCAAGCTTGCCATCATGGCAAGGTCAAGTATTGGCGGAATCGGCCGGGGTGGAAATCTGTGCGCCGCTCGGCCAAGCTGCGCCTTTGACGATCTGGCAAGCAGGAGATTCTTCATGTTCAGGGCAGCATTGGGCCTGGTTGGGCTGCTGGGCGCGCTGGCCGCGGTACCACCGGCCAACGCCGAGGGCAACTCGGACTACAGCGTGCTGATCATTTCCCGGGAACGCCTGGAAGTCGCCACCAGCTGCGAAATCGGTATCTACCTCAACGACCAGCTTTCCGGTCGCCTGTTCCAGGAGCAAACGACCTCGTTCAACCTGCCACCCGGGCCGGTGGACGTACGCCTGCGCTTGCTGCCCGGCCAGATGCCCGGCTGCGCGCCGGGCATCGAGGACCAACGCAGCACCCGCCTGACCCTGCAAGCCGGGCAAATCAGCAAGTACCGCATCGCCATGGGCCATGCTGGCCTCCAGCTCAAGCGCGCCGGCCTCGGCTATTGACCTTACCCACGTGGCAAGGTTGATGCTGAAGGCCTGTCCAAGGAGGAGAGCCCATGTCCGCACCTACCACGTTCGACCTGCCGATCTCCGGCATGACCTGCGCCAGCTGTGCTGGCCGGGTCGAGCGCGCCCTGCGCAAGGTCACCGGCGCTGAACAGGTCAGCGTCAACCTCGCCACTGAACAGGCCCGGGTCCAGGCCCCGGCCGGCAGCCTGCCCGCCCTGGTCGATGCCGTCCGCGGGGCCGGCTACGGCGTTCCCACCCGCACTGTCGAACTGCAGATCGGCGGCATGACCTGCGCCAGCTGCGTGGGCCGTGTCGAACGCGCCCTGGGCAAGCTGCCGGGGGTCGAGCAGGTCAGCGTCAACCTGGCCAGCGAACGTGCCCACCTCGACGTTCTGAAGGCGCTGGACGACAACCAGCTGATCGCGGCGGTGGAAAAAGCCGGCTACAGTGCCAGCCTGCCCAAGGCCGCCCGCGACGACCAGGCCGAGGCCCAGCGTCGCCTGCGCAACGAGCGCCTGGCGGTAGGCGTGGCGCTGCTGCTGGCCTTGCCGCTGGTGTTGCCGATGATTGTCCAGCCGTTCGGCTTGCACTGGATGCTGCCGGCCTGGGTGCAGTTCCTGCTGGCCACACCGGTGCAGTTCATCCTCGGTGCACGCTTCTACGTCGCCGCCTGGAAAGCCGTGCGCGCAGGCACCGGCAACATGGATCTGCTGGTCGCGTTGGGCACCAGCGCCGGCTACGGCCTGAGCCTGTATGAATGGGCCCGGGCATCGGCGGACATGGCGCCGCACCTGTACTTCGAGGCCTCCGCCGTGGTCATCGCCCTGGTGCTGCTGGGCAAGTACCTGGAGAGCCGAGCCAAGCGCCAGACCGCCAGCGCCATCCGTGCCCTCGAGGCACTGCGCCCCGAGCGTGCCCTGCGCATGGTCGACGGCCGCGAGGAAGACGTTGCAATCAGCCAGCTGCGCCTGGGCGACCTGGTGCTGGTCAAACCCGGCGAACGCTTCCCGGTCGACGGTGAAGTGCTCGAGGGCAGCAGCCATGCCGACGAGGCACTGATCAGCGGGGAAAGCCTGCCTGTGCCCAAGCAGCCTGGCGATTCGGTCACCGGCGGCGCCATCAATGGCGAAGGTCGCCTGCTGGTGCGCACCCAGGCCCTGGGCACCGAGACCGTACTGGCCCGTATCATCCGCCTGGTCGAGGACGCCCAGGCGGCCAAGGCGCCCATTCAGAAACTGGTGGACCGGGTCAGCCAGGTGTTCGTCCCGACGGTCTTGGTACTGGCCTTGGCCACGCTGTGCGGCTGGTGGCTGGCCGGCGCACCGCTTGAAACCGCGTTGATCAATGCCGTCGCCGTGCTGGTGATCGCCTGCCCTTGCGCACTCGGCCTGGCGACCCCGGCAGCGATCATGGCCGGTACCGGGGTCGCTGCCCGCCACGGCATCCTGATCAAGGACGCCGAAGCGCTGGAGCGTGCCCACGCCGTCAACCGGGTGGTCTTCGACAAGACCGGCACCCTCACCTCCGGCAGCCCGCGGGTCGTGCACAGCCAGGCAGTAGACGGGAACACGGGCGACCTGCATCGCCTCGCCGGAGCCTTGCAGCGCGGCAGCGAACACCCCTTGGCCAAAGCCGTGCTCGATGCTTGCGCAGAGCAGGGCCTGCTGGTGCCGCAGGTTGCCGACAGCCAGTCCCTCACCGGCCGAGGCATCGCCGGGCAGGTCGAGGGCCGTGAACTGGCCCTGGGCAACCGTCGCCTGCTCGACGAGAGCGGCCTGCAACCGGGCGAGCTGGCCCGCTGGGCACAAACCTGGGAAGCCGAAGGCCGCACCTTGTCGTGGCTGATCGAGCGCGCACCGCAACAGCGTGTGCTGGGCCTGTTCGCGTTCGGCGACAGCCTCAAACCCGGTGCCGATCACGCCATTGCCGCGCTGCACGCACAGCACATCAGCAGCCACCTGCTGACCGGCGACAATCGCGGCAGCGCCCAGGTCGTAGCCCAGGCCCTGGGCATCGATGATGTGCATGCCGAAGTGCTCCCCGCCGACAAGGCTGCCACAGTGGCCGCGCTCAAGCGCGACGGCGTGGTGGCCATGGTCGGCGACGGTATCAACGACGCGCCGGCCCTGGCCGCCGCCGATATCGGCATCGCCATGGGCTCGGGCACCGACGTGGCCATGCAGGCCGCCGGTATCACCCTGATGCGTGGCGACCCGCGCCTGGTACCAGCGGCGCTGGAGATCAGTCGCAAGACCTACGCCAAGATCCGCCAGAACCTGTTCTGGGCCTTCATCTACAACCTGATAGGCATCCCTCTGGCCGCCTTCGGCCTGCTCAACCCCGTGCTGGCTGGCGCCGCCATGGCCCTGTCCAGTGTCAGCGTGGTGAGCAATGCCCTGTGGTTGAAAACCTGGAAACCCACCGACAACTGGCAGGAGCACCCATGAACATCGGCCAGGCCGCCCGCCGCAGCGGGCTCAGCACCAAGATGATCCGCTACTACGAGTCCATCGGCCTGCTCAAGCCGGCTCTGCGCAGCGACAGCGGCTACCGCCTGTACCAGGCGGACGACTTGCATACCCTGGCGTTCATCAAGCGCTCGCGCGACCTGGGCTTCTCCCTCGAGGAAGTGGCCCGGCTGCTGACCCTCTGGCAGGACCGCCAGCGCGCCAGCGCCGACGTGAAGGCGCTGGCCATGCAGCACATCGACGAGCTGAACCGGCGGATCGAGGAACTGGTCAGCCTGCGCGACACCCTGGGCGAACTGGTCGCCCACTGCCAGGGCGACGACCGGCCGGACTGCCCGATCCTCAAGGACCTGGCCAATGGCAAGGGGTGTTGCCATTGAGCAACTGTGAACCTGTGCCTCTGCCTTGAGTTGGCTGCACGGGCCCTATCGCCGGCAAGCCGGCTCCCACCTGTCCCGCGCTGTTTCAAAGACACCGCCATACCTGTGGGAGATCACCCAGCCCTTCGGGCTGCGCTGTCGCGCAGAGAACAAGCGGCCAATGCTGCCCTTGTGGGAGCGGGCTTGTCCCGCGATCAAGGGCGAAGCCCTTGCCAGGCGACGGTGATATCGGGCCCGGCCTAATCGCGGGACAAGCCCGCTCCCACAGGGTGCCGCAAATCAAATGGTCATGCATTGTTCTATGAGAGCCGGCTTGCCGGCGATAGGGTCCGCGCAGGCGACAGAACAGATGGCTGGCATCACCAAACACGACCAGCCCTCCTCCAAACACGACTTCAGGCAACAAATACGGAGCCCCGGCCTATAAAAAAACCAAGCGCTGCCGATCTACACATCACCTGCCTCTAGCAACGAACAAGAACAAGACCGGGAGCGTGGATGAACATCAAGCAGAAACTGACATGGGCCTTCGCCATCATCGCGGGCCTACCCATTGTCCTCGTCGCCGCGTTGGTGATGCTCAACTTGCGCAGCGAAGCCCGTGACGATTTCCTGGCCAATAGCAGCCGGGAAATCCGCCAGGTCAGCAACGCGATGCACCTTTTCTTCCAGGGCATCGAACAGAACGTGGACTACCTGGCCGCGCAACCGATCATCGCTGCCACCGGTAGCAACCTGAACAAGTACCTGACCGCCAGCCCCTCCCGCGAGCTGGGGGAGCAGGACAAGCAGGTGTTCGATTTCATGGCCCGCTTGGCAGAAACCCACCCCAGCTATGCTTATATTTCCTACGGCGTGAGTGATGGTGGTTATGTCGGCTGGCCCAACGACGACACATTTGCCAACTATGACCCACGCCAGCGCCCCTGGTACCAGCTGGCCGTCGCCAACCCCGGCAAGACCTTGCGCACGGCTCCCTACTACTGGGCGTCCGGTGACGTGGTGCAGATTAGTGTCGTACGCGCCGTCGACAACAGCCTCGGCAGCCTGGCCGGCGTGGTCAGCATCGACGTGTCGCTCAATGGCCTGACCGACCTGCTCAAGCAGATAAAGCTGGGCGAAAGCGGCTACCTGATGTTGGTGGAAAACAACGGCAACGTGATCGTCGACCCTCGCGAGCCCAAGCATAACTTCAAGCAACTCGACAGTTTCGGCGAAGGCTACGCCGTACTGGCCAAGGCTGGAAAGGGGCTGGTCGAAGTGGAGCTGGGCGGCGAGCGTTACATGGCCAATGTCTACCCCGACGCCCAATCAGGCTGGACCTTCATCGGTTTGATCCGCCATGACGAAGTCATGCAGACCACCACCCACCTGAGCTGGTTGATCGGCTCCATCGCCCTGGCCCTGACCGTGATCTTCGCAGGGGTCGGCGCTGCATTCGCCAAAGTCATCGTACGCCCGATCAACAGCGTCAGCAGCGGCCTGGAGGACATCGCCCAGGGCGAGGGCGACCTGACCCGCAGCCTGGAGATCCGCGGGCGTGACGAAACCGCCCAGCTGGCCAGCTGGTTCAACCAGTTCCTCGGTGCCATTCGCAGCCTGATCCAGCACATCGGCACGGCCGCCGGGCAGATCCTGCATACCTCCAGCAGCTCGACCCGCGTTTCCGGCGACATGGCCGAAGCCGCCGGGCGCCAGCGCGAGGCGGTGGACATGGTTTCCACCGCCTTCCACGAAATGGTCGCCACCGCCAACGAAGTCGCCCGCTCGTGCAGCCAGGCGGCCGACTCAGCCGACAGCGGCCAGCAGCAGGCCCGCGAAGGCCAGCAGCAGATCGACGCGGCGGTGCAGAGCGTCGACCGCCTGAGCCAGGAAATCGAGCAGTCGGCCCTGTCGATCCAGCAACTCGAGCGCGACAGCAATGCTATCCAATCGATCCTGGGCACCATCCGCTCGATCGCCGAGCAAACCAACCTGCTGGCCCTCAACGCCGCCATCGAGGCGGCCCGCGCCGGAGAGCAAGGCCGCGGGTTCGCGGTGGTGGCCGACGAAGTGCGTGCCCTGGCCAAGCGCACCGCTGACTCCACAGCCGAGATCGACGGCCTGCTGGGCAACCTGGCCTCACGCACTGCCCAGGTTGCCGAGCAGATGCATGCCAGCCTGGAGGTCTCACAACAGTCGGTCAGCCGCATCGGGTTGGCCCGTGACAGCTTCGGGCAGATCCGCGAGTCGGTGGACATCATCCGCGACATGAACACCCAGATCGCCACTGCAGCCGAGCAACAGCACCAGGTGGCCGAGGACATCAACCGGCATATCAGCCAGATACACGGCGACGCACAGCTGGTGGCCGAACTGGCCCAGGCCGCGCGCCAGGACTCCGAGAGCCTGGCGGGGCTGTCCAACGAGCTCGATGCCCTGGTGCGCAGGTTCCGCACCTGATCCCATCCGATATCACCTCTCTGTAGGAGCGGGCTTGTCCCGCGATGGCACCGAGCTGCCATCGCGGCTGCAGAGCAAGGGCTACGCCCTTGATCGCGGGACAAGCCCACGCCCACAGGCCGGCGGATAAAGCCAGCCCCTATCGCTCGACGATGACCGTAACCCCCTGCCCTCCCGCTGCGCAGATCGAGATCAGTCCCCGCCCCTTGCCTGCCTTGGCCAGCAACTTGGCCATGTTGGCCAGGATCCGCCCGCCGGTCGCCGCGAACGGATGTCCCGCGGCCAACGAGCTGCCTTTCACATTGAGCCTGCTGCGGTCGATGCTGCCCAGCGCCCCATCGAGTCCCAGGCGGTCACGGCAATAGGCCTCGTCTTCCCAGGCCTTGAGCGTGCACAGCACCTGGGCGGCAAAGGCCTCATGGATCTCGTAGTAATCGAAGTCCTGCAGGCTCAGGCCGTTGCGTGCCAACAGGCGTGGCACGGCGTACACCGGGGCCATCAGCAACCCCTCCTGCCCGGTGACGAAATCCACCGCGGCGGTTTCGCCATCGACCAGGTAGGCCAATACAGGCAACCCACGGTCCTGGGCCCACTGCTCGCTGCCGAGCAGCACCAGCGAGGCGCCATCGGTCAGCGGCGTGGAATTGCCCGGCGTCAGGGTCCCCAGGCCGCTACGGTCGAATACCGGCTTGAGCCTGGCCAACTGCTCCAGGGTCAGGTCGGGGCGCAGGTTGTTGTCCCGGGTCAACCCCAGGAAAGGGGTGAGCAGGTCGTCATGCCAGCCTTCATTGAACGATGCCAGCAGCTGCTGGTGGCTCAGCAGGGCCAGCTCGTCCTGCTCGATGCGCGCAATCTGCCAGGCCTGGGCCATGCGCTCGCAATGCTCCCCCATCGACAGCCCCGTGCGCGGCTCCTCGTTGCGCGGCAGCTCGGGCTTGAGGTGTTTCGGGCGCAGCTTGAGGAAGGGCTGCAGCCGCTGCATCAGGTGCTTGCCACGGTTGGCCCGCAGCAGGATGCGCCGCAGCCCTTCATTGATGGCGATCGGCGCGTCGGACGTGGTGTCTACGCCCCCGGCGATGCCGGAGTCGATCTGCCCGAGGGCAATCTTGTTGGCCACCAACAGCGCCGCCTCCAGGCCCGTGCCGCAGGCCTGCTGGACATCATAGGCCGGGGTTTGTGCCGACAGCCGCGAGCCAAGCACGCACTCACGGGTCAGGTTCATGTCCCGGGCATGCTTGAGCACCGCGCCGGCGGCCACCTCGCCCAGGCGCAGGCCATGCAGGCGATAGCGCTCGATGAGGCCTTCGAGTGCGGCGGTGAGCATCGCCTGGTTGCTGGTATTGGCGTAGGCGCCGTTGGAGCGTGCGAAAGGGATCCGATTACCGCCCAGGATCGCGACCCGCCGAGGTGAAGCCATGCCCATCCTCCTCCTGAAACAATTTGATCCGTACAGCCTAGTACCACGTTCGAACGACCCTGACATAAAGTTGGTCCACACTGCATGCTTGCCTTCAGGGAGACCCGCACATGAGCGATCGCTATCTCGGCTTTGCCAACTCCAACCTGGGCCGACGTCTCGTCGATGCCCTGGGCCTGCCGCGCCCGGTGCCGCTGGAGCGCTGGCAGGCAGGCCGCCTGCGGCCGGTGGAGGGCGCTCTGGTGCTGGGCGGCGGGCCATTGGCGGCCAAGGTCGAGGCCATCGCCCCGTGCCTGACCGACACCCTCTACAGCTTCAATGGCGACGGCCTGCAAGCCCAACCCTGGGTCGCAGGCCTGGGCCCGAAGGTGAAAGCCGTGGTGTTCGACGCCAGTCACCTGTCCGACATCGACGCGCTGCGCCAGTTGCGTGAATTCTTCCAGCCGTTGTTGCGCAGCCTGGCGCCGTGTGCCCATGTCGTCATCCTCGGCCATGCCCCGGCAGGCCTCGACGACCCCTTGGCCAGCGTGGCCCAGCGTGCCCTGGAAGGCTTCAGCCGCTCGCTGGGCAAGGAGCTGCGCAACGGGGCCACAGTGCAGCTGCTGTACGTCGACGAAGGCGCCGAAAACCAGCTTGAAGGCGCCTTGCGCTTCTTCCTGTCGCCCCGCAGCGCATTCATTTCCGGCCAGGTGCTGCACCTGGCGCCCTGCGCTGCCCAGGTGCAAGACTGGACCCGCCCGCTGGCCGGGCGCCGGGCGTTGGTCACCGGCGCCGCCCGCGGTATCGGTGCGGCCATCGCCGAAACCCTGGCCCGCGATGGTGCCGAGGTGACCCTGCTGGACGTACCGGCAGCGCAGAACGACCTCGATGCCCTCGCCGCCCGCCTCGGTGGCCGCGCCCTGGCCCTGGACATCTGCGCAGCCGACGCCCCGGCGCAGCTGCTCGAGGCCTTGCCCGAGGGCATCGACATCGTGGTACACAACGCCGGCATCACCCGGGACAAGACCTTGCCCAACATGACGCCCGACTACTGGGACGCCGTCATGGCCGTCAACCTCAAGGCCCCCCAGGTTCTGACCCAGGCCCTGCTCGAAGCCGGCAAGCTGCACGACGCCGCCCGCATCACCCTGCTCGCCTCGGTCAGCGGCATCGCCGGCAACCGCGGCCAGGCCAACTACGCTGCCAGCAAGGCCGGCCTGATCGGCCTGGCCCAGGCCTGGGCGCCGAAGCTGGCCGAGCACGGCGGCACCATCAACGCCGTGGCGCCTGGCTTCATCGAGACACACATGACCGCCGCCATGCCCATGGGCCTGCGCGAAGCCGGGCGACGCCTGAGCTCCCTGGGCCAGGGCGGTATGCCGCAGGATGTTGCCGAGGCCGTGGCCTGGCTCAGCCAGCCCGGCACCGGCGCGGTCAACGGCCAGGTCCTGCGGGTCTGTGGCCAGGCACTGATGGGAGCATGACAATGACACGGCCATGGCATGATCTGCACAGCCCCGATTCGCGCACCCGCCTCTACCTGCGGGCTTTGGCCAAGCGCAAGATCAGCGGCGAACGCCTGCCCGAAGCCGGCCTGCGCTGCTTCCTGCGGGTACAGCCCGACAATTTGTCCGCCTACCGTCGGTTGTGCCATTACCCCGACCACGGCCGCCTGCCGCCGACCTATCCCCATGTCATGGCCTTCCCCCTGCAACTGCAGTTGCTCACCGCCCCGGACTTCCCCTTCCCTCTCCTCGGCCTGGTGCACCTGCACAACGAAACCCAGGTCCATCGCCCGCTGGGCGGGGTCGATGGCCTGCGTTTCTCGGTCCATGCCGACAACCTGCGCCCGCACCCCAAGGGCGGCACCTTCGACCTGGTGACCGAAGCGCAGGATGTGCTCGGCCCCCTGTGGCGTGAAACCAGCCGTATGCTGGTGCGCGGCCTGCATCTTGAAGGGCAGGCCGAGGAAGAAGCGGACCTCGAGCCCGGCAGCCTGCCCGAAGTTACGCGCTGGTACGCCGACGCTGACATCGGCCGGCGCTACGCCAAGGTCTGTGGCGACTACAACCCGATCCACCTCGGCACGGCCAGCGCTCGGCTGTTCGGCTTCCCCACGGCCATCGCCCACGGCCTGTGGACCCAGGCCATGGCGATGGCCGCGCTGCAAGGCCACCTGCCCACCAGCGGCTACGTCTTCGACGTGGATTTTCGCAAACCGGTGCGCCTGCCCTCGGAGGTAGTGCTCAGCGCCAGTGAGGCCGGCCCGGCAGGCGTGTTGCGCCTGGACAGCCATGGCGGCCTGCTGCACATGCTCGGCCAATGGCGCCCCCTCACCCCCTTGTAAGAGCAGGCCTGCTTCCGCGATCGGGCCGCGATGCGGCCCACGCCGCTTGCTTTGCCCCCACGCTCCCCCGAAGCTATACGCCATCAGGAGAGCCCCCATGAATCTGCAAGAACTGACCGACCGCCTGCACCAGATCCGCGACAACAACGACTGGCGCGGCTTTCACAGCCCGAAGAACCTGGCCATGGCCGCCAGCGTCGAGATGGCCGAACTGGTAGAGATCTTCCAATGGCTGAGCGAAGACCAGTCGCGCCAGCTTCCCCCGGAAGAGCTCGCCCACGCCGGCCAGGAAATCGGCGATATCGTCCTGTACCTGTTGCTGCTGTGCAGCGAGCTGGGCCTGGACATGAACGAAGTGGTGCGTGCCAAGCTGGCCGACAGCGAGAGGCGCTTTGCCAAATGAACGACCGTCATTTCGATGAGCTGGCCACCCGCTTCGCCGAGAAGATCTACGGCGGGGCCAAGGGTGCGATCCGCCTGGCGGTGCTCCAGGCCGACCTCGCCGAAACGCTACCCGACCGCCCCCTGCGCGTGCTCGATATCGGCGCGGGCCTGGGCCATATGGCCCTGTGGTTGGCCGAACGAGGCCACCAGCTGACCCTGGCCGAACCGGCCGCGCCCATGCTCGAAGGCGCCCGCGCGCGCTTCGCCGAGGCCGGCCAGACGGCCACCTTCATCCAGGCCCCCTGGCAGGCGTTGCTCGGCCAGCTGACCGAACCGTTCGACGTGGTGCTGTGCCACGCAGTGCTCGAATGGCTGGCCGAACCCGAGAGCATCCTGCCGGTGCTGCACCAGCTGACTGCCCCCGACGGCTGGTTGTCGCTGGCCTTCTACAACCGCGACGCGCTGGTCTACCGCAACCTGCTCAAGGGCCATTTCCGCAAGCTGCGCAGCAACCGCCTGGCAGGCGAGAAGCAGAGCCTGACCCCGCAAAAACCGCTTGATCCCCGGGCCCTCAAGGCGCAACTTGAACCCATGTGGCAGGTCGAAAGCGAAAGTGGCGTACGGGTGTTCCACGACTACATGCCCAAGGAATTCCAGGCCAAGGCCGAGCTGCTCGACTTGCTGGAAATGGAACTGGCGCACCGCCGCCACCCCAGCTTCGCTGGCCTGGGCCGCTACCTGCACTGGATTTGTCGCCCGCATTGACACCGCTTGCCGGGAGGACCACATGCCGTACCCGCAACTGTGCCTGGTACTGTTCACCCTGACCCTGGCCGCATGCCAGGGCAGCAACCCCTATGTTGCCAGCAGCCGGCCGCTGCCACCGGCGCCGCCGCAGGCGGCGACCACGTTCGATGCCAGCGCCTACCCCGCCGCGCCACGCGACTATGGTCGCTATCGCAGCTGGAGCTGGCGCAACGGCCAATTGCCCCGCGCCAGTGCCAGCACCGACCCGGCACAACTGGCCGACGCCATCAGCGGCGCGCTCGATCAGCACGGCCTGCGCCCGGCCCGTGGTGCCAGCGGCGACCTGCTGGTCAGCGCCGATGTGCGCCTGGAGCGACGCCTGCGCCAGGTGCGTGACTACGATTACTACGACCCCTACTACGGCCCGTACCCTTACGGTGGTGTCGGCTTTGGCGGTTACCACAATGGCTATGGTGCCTACGGCAGCGTGCCAGTGGTGCGCACCTACGAAGTGGAAGTGATGGTGGTGCGCATCGACCTGTTCGATGCCCGCAGCGGCCAGCCAGTGTGGAGCGCCAGTGCCGAAAGTGGCAGCGGCAAGGACTCGCCACGGGACCGTGAAGATGCCTTGCGCGAATCGGTGAGCAAGGCGCTCAGCGGCTATCCTCCCAGTTAGCTTTCAACGGAGAACCATCATGTTGCGCCGCCTCGCCCTGTTGTCTTTCACGTTGCTGCTCGGCGCCTGCGCCAACAACAATGTCACCCAGGACTTCGATGCCAGCCGCGATTTCGCCGCGTACCGCAGCTGGGCCTGGCAGGAGCCGGCCTTGCAGTACCGCCCGGACGACCCGCGGATCAAGAGCGACCTGACCGAGCAACGCATCCGTCAGGCCGTGGCCGGCCAGCTCGACCAGCGCGGCCTGCGCCCGGTGCAAGGCACTGCGCGGCCGGATGTGCGGGTGCGCACCTACCTGATCGTCGAAGATCGCCAGCAGCAGATCACCACCAATTATGGCGGCGCCTGGGGGGGTTACTGGGGCGGCTACTGGGGCGGGCCGATGTACAACGAAACCCGCAGCGTCGACTACAAGGTAGCGACCATCCAGGTGGACCTGTTCGACGGCCGCGACGGCAAGCTGGTCTGGCGCGGCAGTGCCGAGCAGATCATGAACAATTACCCGCCCAGCCCGCAGGAACGTAACACCGCGATCCAGAAGACCGTGGCGCAGGTGATGGCCAACTATCCTCCTCGCTGAGCTTAGGGCTGCCCTTTCGCGGCACAAAGCCGCCCACAGGAAACCGCACTCTCCTGTAGGAGCGGCCTTGCGCCGCGAAAGGGCCGCAAAGCGGCCCCCCAGACCGCCCACCCAGAAGCCACCTTTCACCGAACCAAGGCAATTCGCCATCACCTTTACTACACTCCTTTCACCGCCACTGCGCTGCATGGTCAAAGGCCAGCAAAGGAGTGCTCCGTGGTTCCTCATTCCGCTATCCACCAACGCGGCGCGATCGGCCTGATGGCCGCCCTCACCCTGGGCTTGGCGCTGCTCTTCATGTTGTTGGTGGTGGACAGCGGCAGGTTGTATCTGGAACAACGCAAGTTGCAGCGGATTGCCGATATGGCGGCGTTGGAGGCCGCTGGGCAAAACGCCGTGTGCACGGGCACCGGCCCCCAGGCCACTACTATCGCTCGCACCGCTGCCACCCGGAACGGCCATGATGCGGGTAACCCGTTGGTGGCCAGCTGTGGGTATGTGCAGACCGGTGCCGATCAGTTGCGGGCGTTTACGGTTGATGCGTCGCGGAATGAGGCAATCAAGGTTGAAGTCAGAAAAACGGTACCTACCAGTGTTGCGGGCGGCGTCTATTCCCTCGTAAAAAATAGCGATTTGTCTCTGAACACTACCTTGGGAGCCAGTGCAGTAGCCGCTAGACTCGGCGAGCCGCAAGCCATGCTAAGTATCAAGACCACATTGGCAAGCGTTGATTTGAACCAGTCAATACTACTCAATTCATTGCTACGAGAGCTCGGCAGCACTGTGCAACTCGATGTGTTGAGCTGGAACAACATCGCAGGCCCCAAGATCAATTTACTTCAATATTTCAAGCAAGCCATCCTAGAGGTTGATTCCAATATTGGCTCTCCTCAGGAGTTACTTAACACAAATACGAAGGTGTCAAAGCTGCTGAAGGCGGCTGTGAAGATCATGCAGCAGAACGGTGAGCTCATCTCCATAACTGATGACATGAATGATATGGCCGAAAGCCTCGATCATCTTTATGTAAAATTGGGTGACACTCTCGCGATTCAGAATGGAACCTCTCAGGCAGGCTTGGATACCAATGTGCAGGTACTGCAACTTCTACAGAGCATGCTAATGGCAAGCGATGGCGCTCGTGCAGCCGTCCTCAACCTCTCGAGCGGCATTCCTGGTTTAATAAATGCAAACGTCCGGGTACAAATTGTCGAGCCCCCGCAATTTTCTGCTGTGGGCAATCCAGAGACTGATGAGATCAAAGTCCATACTGCCCAGGCTCGAGCTCTGATTTCCTTGGACCTGCCGATCCTGAATACCATCGCCGGCTTGGTTAACGCTGTGGCAGGCCTTGCATCACCATTGACATCTGCGATCAACAGTTTATTGCACCTTAACCTCCTGGATGCTCTGCAAGGGTTGACCTGCATACTCAGCCAATGCAAGTACACCGATATTCGTATCGTTGAAAATTTAGTCTCTCTTGATATCGGTATAGAGGTGGCCAAAGCAAGCAGCAACGTCACTGACTATCGCTGCCGTCCGAGCAAAAGTCTCACTGCATTAACGAGCGACTCAGCCGCCATTGTTTCTATAGGCAAGTTCAAAGACCCTGCTGCGTTTTTCAACCAGGGTTCCGTTACGTTAACCCCTCTCCCATTAATCGATATTGGCGTAAAAACCTGTGGCCCGCTTGGTATGAATTGCACCCGTAAAGCGTTTGCCGCCGGCGGGATCGGCCTGAAACTAAAAGCACCGATTTTAGAAAGCCAAACAGCCCCCCTGACGTTCACGGGCAACCTACAACTGCCGAAAATAGGTGACACACCCTATTATTTGTCTACAGCTATAAAAGATCCCATTGCCAGTCTTTCCACCACCACCACTGGCCTCCAACTCCAAGCGTTCGAACCCACAGTTGATAGCGGCCTCGGCGACGCATTGACATTGACAGCAGGGATTCTTGATACCGTCAGAACCATTGTTGAACCGATCATCAAAGGACTGCTCAGCCCATTGATAGATCCCTTAGTAAACACTTTATTAAAAGTTCTCGGTATTGACTTGGCGAAAGCCGAAGTCGGCGCCAACCTCACCTGTTCCAGCGGCCACGCTCAATTGGTGCTGTGAATCGGCAAGCAAACCCTGAAACAAGCCCCTTCCACCCCATTCGCCACACTCAAGCTCCCGCCCATCCCTTCGACGATTCCATAGCTCACCGACAACCCCAACCCGGTCCCCACGCCCGCCGGCTTGGTGGTGAAGAACGGCTCGAAGATCCGCACCATCAAGCGTGGGTCGATACCGCCGCCGTTGTCCTCCACCCACAGGGAAAGCTCACCGGGCAGCAGGGTCTGGCGGATGGTGATCCACGCCTCGCCCCGGCGCTGTTCGAGCAGGGCGTCGCGGGCGTTGATGATGAGATTGATCAGCACCTGCTCCAGCTGGTCCTGATGCCCCAGCACCTCAGGTTGCTCGTCGGGGACCTCGATGCGCAGGGCCACGCCCTTGCCGCGCAGGTTGTCTTCGAGCAGCGCCACCGCCTCGGCCACTGCGCCCCAGGCGACGAAGCGCTGGCGTTCGACTTCCGAGCGGCGGCCAAACACGCGCATGTGGTCCACCAGGCGCGCAGTGCGTTCGATTTGCGCCTCGATGCGGTGCAGCTTGTCTTCCAGGTAGGCCGGCTCGGCCGTGCCGTTTTCCAGGCGTTTGAGCGCATTGGCGGCGGCCATGCGCATCACGTTGAGCGGTTGGTTGATCTCGTGCAGCAAGCCGGTGGTCAACTCGCCCAGGGTGGCCATCTTGGCGCCCTGGAACAATTGCCGCTGGCTGCGCCGCACCTCGGTATTGTCGCGGCCCACGGCCTGGATCTCCAACAGCTGCCCCTGTTCATCGAACAGGCCACGGTCGGCCCAGACCCACCAGGCATGCTCGCGGCCGGGCAATTGCAGGCAGATCTCTGCGCTGCTCACGGGTTGCTCCGGGGTCAGCGCCGCAAGGCGTGCCTGGAATGCCTCGCGCTGCTCGTCCGACAGCCACTGGCCCAGGTTCATGCCCACCAGGTCCGCTGGTGCGCATTGCAGGTAATCGGCCAGGGGCCGATTGCCGAACACCAGGCCAAGGTCCGGGCGGTAGCGACAGATCATCGCCGGAGAGTCCTCCACCAGCACGCGATAGCGCTCCTCGCTCTGGCGCACCCGCTCGGCGGCCTCGGTCGCCTCGGTGACATCCAGCCACAGGCCGACCACCTCCACCGGCAGGCCCAGGTCATTACGCAACAGGCGCGCCTCATCCAGCACCCAGTGGTACCCGCCCAGGTTATCGCGCAGGCGATAGCGGCAACGGGCCTGGCCATCGCGCAGCAAGGTACGGGTACGCTCGAGCCACAACGGGCGATCCTCGGGGTGAACCGCCAGGCCCGGCTGGCGGGCCTGTTCACTGTCCATGGCCCAGCCGAGCAAAGGCATCAGGCTGGCGCTGAAGAATTCACTGTGCAGCGCGCCCTCGGCATAGCGCTGGATGTAGATCACCGCGGGCGAGCTGGCGATCAGGTTCTCCAGCCGTGCCCGGGCCGCGCCCGCCTGCAGCTCCTGGGCCTTGAGCGCGCTGATATCGAGCAAAAACCCCTGCAACTGGCGGTTCTGCCAACGGCCCACCCAATGGAACCAGCTCACCGTCTGGCCGTCGCCTTCCGGCATGCGCACACTCAGGCTCAGGTCCGCGCCACTGCGCGCCTGCTCCAGGGCCAACTGCGCCGGCTCGCGATCGGCCGGGTGCAGGCGCGCCAGCCACTGCTCCAGACCCCGCTGGCCAGGCAGGTCGAAGCGTGCGGCCAAAGCATGATCCAGCTGCAGGCCGCGTTCAGCCGACCATGCCCACCAACCGGCGCCCAGCTGTTGCTGCAACTCATCCAGGTAGTGGGCCTGGTGCTGCAACCGGGCATGCCGGTAGCGGCCCAGCAGCACCTGCGCCAAGGCATGCCATGCCTGGCCCGGGCCATCACCCTCGGGCATGACGCCGCCGGCGCACAGCAGCCAGGCCTGGACATCCGGGCCCTCGCGGTAAGGCAGCAGCGACAGCGACACCCCCCCGCACAAGGCCAGCAGCTCGTCAGGCACAACGCTGTCCAACGCCTGTGTCGACAACCAAGGTTGCAGGCGCACGTCCTCAGGCCAGGGCCAGTCGCAGCCGTTGTCGGCGAAACTGCTCCACCCCTCGGCCTCGCGCAGCAGCACACGCACCGCCTGCACCTGCCAACACGCGGCCAGGCGCTGCAGCTGCTCGGTGACGCAAGCCACCAAGTGGTCTTCGCTGCATTCGCGTACGGCGCGGCCGGTCTCCAGCGTCAGTTGCCTCAGGTCCTGGTGCTGCCTGGCATGGGCCCCTTCGCGCAACAGGTCACCGATATCGAACAGTTGCAGCAACCAGCCATCACCCTGGCGCATCAGCCAGCCACGGGTGCGCAGGGGGTGACCGGTGACCGTATGGAAATCCAGGTCCAGCGCTTGCCCTTGCCAGTCCGCCGGTTCCCCTTCCAGCACCAACCAGCTGTGCCGCTGCAGGTAGTCGTGCACGCGGCCACCGCCTTTGAGCGGCAATGCCAACAACGTACGCAGGGGGCCGGATAACCGCAGCACGGTGCCCTGCGGGTCGAGCCACAGCTGCAAGCCCACCGCCACGGGCACCTCGGCTTCGGCTGCAGGCGGTGGCGCCCCCAGCCAACGATCGAACAGGCCCGTCACAGTTGCAGGCTCGCTTCGGCCTGCAGATGCTCAGGCAACCGAGGGACGTCACCTATCAGCGGCAGCACCAGGACCGGCAGCACATTGGTCAACTGCTCCCGGGGGTAGTCGATCGAGACGGTCAGCAGGTTGTCCACCAACGCCACCCGCGCATGGCTGGCGGCCGAGAAACCCAGCGCCGCAGGCATCCAGGCCAGCTGTTGGTCGATCACCTGACGCGCCAGGGTCTCGTAGCCAGCGCTGCCACTGCCCGGCTCCAGCGCCACGCAGCGGCGTACCGCCTCGCTGGTGGCCTGGTTGAACGACTGCAGCATGAGCATCGGCAGCGCGTAGCTGACCAACCCGTAGAACACTGCGAAAAACACCATGAAAACTGCGACAAACTCGATGGCTGCCGCGCCTTTTTGCCGTCTCGCCAGGCTTGCTTTCATGTTCGCGTCTACCCTGACTATGACACTTGCTGAAAGCATAGAACCGTTCAACGAATAGGGATGGCAATTTGCCAATGCAAAGCATTGTTCTCCTGATGTGGCTTGCCTTGTGCACCGAACAAGATCTCCGTGAACGCCAGCTTTCCAACACCCTTACCCTGGGTGTCGCAGCCTGTGCACTGGCCTGGCTGTTCGCCACCGGTCACAGCTGGATCGGCGCCGATGCCAGCGAGGCGGGCTGGGCGCTGGCCATCGTCATGCTGCTCACCCTGCCCGGCTACATGCTCGGCCGTTTCGGCGCCGGCGACGTCAAGCTGATGGGCGCCCTGGCCCTGGCCACCAGCCCGCACTATATCCTGGGCACCTTCATTGGGGCCGGGCTGACCGTGGTGGCCTGGCTGCTGGGCCGTCGCCGCCTCTGGCTGCTACTCAACCCCAAGGTGAAGAAGCGCCTGCAGGCCCTGGCCGAAGAGGTCGGGGACAAACAACCCTTCGCTCCGTACGTGTTGATGGGCTTCCTGTTGACGGCGGTATGGATTCAATAGTGACCTAGTGGTCATTTCGGTTGTACAACCCTTGTACATAATTGCAAAGTGCGACTACTTTCTTAGGCGGCCAGGGCACAGATGCAACGGCCGAAGTGAACAGGGAGTTGATCGTGAACAAGTACGCCAGCGCCGTGAAAATACTGGTTGTCGATGACGAACCATTGGTTGTCGAAGAGTTGTGTGAGTTTCTTGAAGGCAATGGCTATACCTGCATTCCGGCCTTTTCGGCGATCGAGGCCATCGAACGCTACCAGGCCGACGAGCATATCGGCCTGGTGCTCTGTGACTTGGACATGCCCGACATCGATGGCGTCGAAATGGTCCATGCCTTGAAAGGAATCAATGGCCGCCAACGTGTGTTCGAGGCGATCATGCTGACGGGCCGCGCCGAGAAGCAGGACGTGATCCGCGCGTTGCGCGAAGGCTTTGCCGACTACTATCAAAAGCCCATCGACCTGAAGGAGTTGCTCGAAGGCGTGCGCCACCAGGAGCAGGCGCTGATCGAGCGACGCCGCAATGTGCGGGAACTGGGCAACCTCAACCAACGCCTGCAGGAGCTGGCCGAATCCATCGATGGGCTCTACCAGGACCTGGAAAAAGCCCGTGGGCAGGGGTTGCATCGACGCTCGACGGACGTCGAGGAAGCCGAGCCCGAGCTACCGCCGGCCTTCGAGAAGCTCTCGCCGCGCCAGCTGGAAGTCGCCAAGCTGGTGGGCAAGGGCAAGACCAACTACCAGATCGCCTGTGAACTGGGCATCACCGAGAACACCGTGAAGCTGTACGTGTCCCAGGTGCTGCGCCTGACCCATATGCACAACCGCACGCAGCTGGCCCTGGCGCTAACGCCACGTACATCGCCCGTGCACCAGCGCTTTACCGCCCATTAAGCCTCCAAGCGCCTGCTCGCGCCGCCCCCTGTAGGAGCGGGCTTGTCCCGCGATCAAGGGCGAAGCCCTTGCCAGGCGAAGGTGATATCGGGCCCGGCCTAATCGCGGGGCAAGCCCGCTCCTACAGAAGCCGGCATGGCTTTCAATCATCGGACGAACTCACCTTCTGCCAGCGGAACACCTCGGGGATCGGATACTTGTAGGTGTCCAGCCATCGCTGCAAGGCGGCATCCCGCTCGGCCGCAGTCTGCACCTGCAGCCTGGGCGAGGCCTGCTGGTTGCTCGCCTGCACACGCAACCAGGCTTCGGCAGCCGAATCCGGTGGTGGTTGGCGGAGGGGGTCGTCGGCCAGGGCCGAAAAAGGGCTGGCCAGCAGGGCCAGGGTCATCATCAGCATGCGCATGGTACCCCCTCCTTTCCATCAACCGACCGAGCCACGCCCGGTCGCCTTCAACTGCCTGGCCCGAGCCTGCGCTTCGGCGAACTGCTCCGGCTTGAGCCGCAGACGGGCCACCAGGTCGGTGGCCTGCTGCCAGTTGTCCTCGACCAGCGACAAGGTCACCAAGTTGACCGCCGGCAGCGGGTTGTCGTCCTTGAGCTCGATGGCCGTCAGGAACTCGAACCGCGCCTGTTCATGATTGCCCAGGTTCATCAGCACCACGCCCAGGTCGTTGCGCACCTTCTCATCGGTCGGCGCCAGGCGCACGGCCCGCTGCAGGTTGCGCAGGGCCTGTACATCGTCGCCGCGGGCCGAGGCAAGCTGCCCCAGGCCATGCTCACCTTCTGCCGCCAGGCAGCCGCCGAGCAGGCTGCGGTACAACGGCTCGGCCTCGCTGCGCCCCAGCAAGCGCAGCACGCGCGCCTTGCGCAGGCGCACCTGATCGAGGTCGTCCGGTAGTTGCTGCAGGTGCGCAAGGCTTGCGTGGGGGCGGCCTTCGTTGAGCACCTCGTCGGCCAGGTTCAAGGCCAGTTGCTGATCGGCATCGGGCTTACCGCACGCGGGCGTGCCCAGCAACCGGGCGATGCCCTCAGGTGGCTGGCCCGCACAGCCGCCAAGCAGCAACAGGCCGGTGAACAACAGGATCGCTTTCATCCAACTCCCCTCCCCTCAGGACGCCAAGGCCCGCGTCAGTGCGGTGAACCCCGGCCCGGCCAGGACAATGAGCAGGGCCGGGAACAAGAACATCATCATCACGGCCGACATCTTTGCCGACATCTTCGAGACCCGCTCCTGCAAGCGGGTCAGGCGCCGGTCATCGAGCAAGGCCTTGAGTGCCTGCAGCGATTTCATCGCGCCGCTGCCTTGCACCAGCAACTGGCGCAGGATCACGCAGGTGTCGATGAACTCATCCACCGCCAGCAACTGGGCGGTTTTCTCGAGTTCCGGGCCCAAGGCCAGGCCCGAGTCCACCCGTTGCAGGACCAGACGTAGCTCCTCACTGATTTCCGGTATCAGGCTACGGCCTTCATGGCTCAGCACACGCAGGGCCTGCTCCACGGCCAGGCCGGTCTCGAACAGGATGCGCAGCAGCGGAATCAGCAGGCTCACCTCCAGGGCGATGCGCTGCTGGCGGCGCAACGCCGCTATCGCCAGCACGCGCTTGGGCAACAAATAGCCGATGCACAGGGCGCACAACGGCAAGGCCAACCAATGGCCGCCCCCGCCACCTGCCAGGCCATGCTGGAGCAACAAGGCCATGGCCAAGGCCACCACCGGCAACCCCAGTTGCAGGGCGGCGAACAAGGCGCGCTGACGGCTGCGGCGCCAGCCCACGCGGTCCAGCAGGGCCTGGGTTTCGCCGTCCAGCTTCTGCAACCGTTGCCCCAGCGAGGTGCTGCCCAGCCAATGCAGCCAGTCCTCCAAGCGCTCCTCGCGCGCCAGCTGGCCTTGCAGACGACGGGCGACCAGCTGCCGCGCGCGCAACTGGCGCAAGGCCTGCAGGCCCAGCAACAGGGAAGCGACGAGCAGGCACAGGGCACAGAGTAACAACGCCATGGTCACAGGCTCCTCATCATGCGCCAGAGCACCAGGCAACCGACCGCCTGCAGCACGAAGGCGAACAACAACATCATCTGCCCGTGACTGTCGCGCCACATGGCCAGCAGGTAGCCGGGGTTACCCATCAGGAAATAGGCGACCATCGCCAGCGGCAAAGCTCCCAGGATCCACGCGGTGACCCGCGTCTCACCAGTCATGGCCTTGAGCTGGCGCGCGCCGTGCTCGCGTTCGCGGATCAGCTTGATCAGGTTCTCCAGCAGCTCACTGGCATTGCCACCGTAATGCTGGTTGATGCGCAGCCCCAACGCGAACAACCGCAACTCGTCCTGCTCGTACAGTTCGGCCAGTTCACTCACCGCCTCTTCCAGAGGCACGCCCAACTGCACGTTGCGTCGCACCCGGCCCATGGCCGAGCGCAGGGGTTCGCGGGTGCCGTCGATACCACCGAGCACGGCATCGCTCAGGGTGCGCCCGGCCTTGAGGCTGCGCACGCTGTAGTCCAGCAGGCCAGGCAATTGGTTGATGATCTGCGCCACCCGGCGACGGTAGCGCAGGCTCAGGTAGAGATAGCCAAGCAGCGGCAAACCCACCAGCAGCATCAGTGCCGCCACCCAGCCGGCCCACCATCCGGTCAAGGCCACCACGGCCAGCCAACCCAGCAGCCAAGGGCGCACGCGCAGCTCACCTGGAGCCAGCCCCGCCCGTTGCAGCAGTGGGTCGAGCCAATCACGCCGTGCACTGCCCGTACGCACCACTTGGTAGGCGCGGCCCAGGCGCTGGAGGATGCGTTCCTCGCCGCGCTTGTGCAGGCCCCGGCGCCACAGCAACAGGGCGATGCCCAGCAGCAGCGGCGACAACCCCAGCAACAACGGGCCCATCACAACAGGCCCTCGTTGCGCAGCTTGGCGCCCGCCGGGTTCGGCGCCTCGCGCAGGAAACCGTCGCCGCCACGCCGGTCGAGGCGGAACAACGTATTGGTGACATACACATCGTCGCGCACCCCGACCACTTCGAGCACCTCGCTGACACAGCGGCGCCCATCGGCCAGACGGGTCAGCTGGACCACCACGTCGAGCGCCGCGCAGATCATCTGCCGCAAGGTCTTCTCGGCAATCTGCCGCCCGGTCAGCCCCACCAGGGTTTCCAGGCGCAGCAGGGCATCCTGGGCGGTGTTGGCGTGCACCGTACTCATCGAGCCGTCATGTCCGGTGTTCATCGCCGTGAGTACATCGAGCACCTCGGCGCCGCGGATCTCGCCGAGCAGGATGCGGTCCGGGCGCATGCGCAAGGCGTTGCGGATCAGCTCGCTGGCCTTGATCTCGCCATGCCCCTCGGCATTCGGCGGGCGGGTTTCCAGGCGCACCACATGGGGGTGATGCAATTGCAGTTCCGCCACGTCCTCGATGGTCACCAGCCGCTCATGGGGCGCGATCATCTGGCTGAGGATGTTGAGCAAGGTGGTCTTGCCGGTGCCGGTGCCGCCACTGACCAGGATGTTGCAACGGCGCCCCACGGCATTTTCGAAGAAATCGAAGATCGCCTGGTCGATGGCTCGAGTGGCCAGCAGGTCGGCACTCTTGAGCATGTCCTGGCGGAACTTGCGGATCGACAGGCAGGGCCCGTCCAGCGCCACCGGCGGGATGATCGCATTGACCCTGCTGCCGTCGGGCAGGCGCGCGTCGACCATTGGCGACGACTCGTCCAGGCGCCGACCGAGCGGTGCGAGGATACGCTGCATCACCCGCTCCACATGGTGGGCATCGATGAAGCGCAGGTCGGTGCGCTGCAGCAGCCCGCCCCGCTCGACGAACACCCGGTGGGGGCCGTTGACCAGGATCTCGGTGACGCTGGAATCGCGCAACAACACTTCCAGCGGGCCGAAGCCGGTAAGCTCGTCCACCAGCTCCTCGGCCAGGCGCTCGGTCTCGTAGCGCGACAGGGCCAAGTGCAGGCGCGCAATATAGTCGCCTACCTGCTCCCCGACGAACTGAGTCAGCACCGGCCGGGCACCTTCGAGCAGGTTGCGGCCGCTGTCTTCCATGGCATCGATGACGAAACGGTGCAGGGCCCGCTTGAGCGCCTGGGGGTCGGCGATGGCATGGCGTGGGCCGCCAAAGGGTTCGTCGGCGCTCATTTGCTACCCCACAGGCGACGCAGCCAGGTGAAGGTCGGTGTCGGGAGCTTCTCGGAGCGCCGTGCCAGGCGCTCGCCCAGGCCTCGCAGGGCCTGGGTCAGGCCTTCGCGCGGGGCCAGCTCGAACAGGCTCAGGCCCTGGTTCTTGGCGTTCAGGCGCACCTCTGGGCTATAGGGCAACGCCTTGAGCAGCACCAGGCCATAGCGCTTGGCCAGGGCGTCGGCATCGGGGGCCACATTGCGCAGGTAACGGTCCACCAGCAGCACCGCATGGTCCAGCTTGATGCCGCGATCGCGCCATTGTTCGAGCACGTCCAGGGTGCGGCGGCAATCGAGGATGTTCTGGTCGGTGTAGACGATCAGCTTGTCGCAGTGGCTGACGATGGTGCGCAAGGCTTCGCTGTCGGTTTGCCCGGTGAGGCTGATCACGATGTGCTGGAAGTGCTGACGCAAGGCGCTGAGCAGCATGTACAGCTCGGCCGCGCTGGTCTGTTGCAGCGGTTCGTCGCTGTCGGCATAGGCCAGGATGCGCAGGCCGCCTTTGTCGCGGGCGAACGCGCTGTCGATCAGTGTCGCGTCGAGCCGCCGCAGGTGGCGCAGGGCGTCGCCGAAGTAGAACGACGCCTCCATCCCGAGCAAGGCCAGGCTGTCACCACGCGGCAGGCCGAGGTCCAGCAGCAGGGTCTGTTGGCCGCTCTCCTGCACCACCCGCGCCAGGTGGGAGGTGAGCAATGCACCATCGGCACCCGCTTGGGCGCCATAGAGCACCGTAAGGCCACCCAGGTTGGGGTTGCTGGCCACCGCCGGCAGCCGCTTGCCCAGCCGGCGCACCAGCCCGGCCACTTCGCTGGCGCGCGAGCCGTAGGCCACGAAGTCGCGGGCGCCAGCACGCATGGCGTGCAATACCAACTGATTGTCCATGCCGTCGCCCAGGGCGACGATCGCCAGCATCGGCTTGGCCTCCAGCACGCCTTCGATCAAGGCGCACTGGCTGACCAGTTGTTCGCGGTCCAGGCCGATGAACACCAGGTTGCTGAAGGTCACATCGACCAGCGCCAGCAACTCGTCGAGGCTGCCGCTGTTGGCGCCGATCACCTGGCCCAGTGAGGTCAGGGCACCTTGCAGCCACTGCAGGTCCTCTTCGTTGCGGGTGATGGCCAGGTAGGTCTGGTTCAGCTCGTTCATCGCGATAACCCACTGCGGCCTTCGAAATTGCCGTTTTCCAGGAAGAACAGCTGGCCCCAACTGGGGTCGTAGGTGCGCAGGCGCTCGCCCGGCAGCTCCGGCAGGCGCGCATTGGCGGCCAGCGGCTGGACCAGGTGCGGCGTGACGATCATCAGCAGCTCGGTGTCTTCGCGGTTGAGCGTCGACTGGCGGAAGAACGCACCTAGGATCGGCAGGTTGCCAAGGCCAGGCAGCTTGTCCACCGCCGATCGGGTGTTGCTGCTGACCAGGCCACTGATGATGAAGCTCTCGCCATCGGCCAGGGAAATGCTGGTGTCGGTGCGCCGCACCTTCAGACCCGGCACCAAGGTGCCGGCAATGTTCACGGCATTGGTGTAGTCCAGCTCGCTGACCTCCGGCGCCACCTTCAAGGTGATGCGGTCGCGGCTGACCACCGTAGGCGTCAGTGCCAGGCGCACACCGAACTCCTTGTATTCGATCGAGACGTTGTCACTGCCGCTGCTGGGTACCGGGATGGGGATTTCACCCCCGGCCAGGAAGCTCGCGGTCAGGCCGCTGAGCACGGTCAGGCTGGGGCGCGCCAGGGTGTAGGCGAAGCCACTGTTCTCCAAGGCGTTGATCGCGGCCAGGAAGCGGCTGCTGCCTCCGCCCCAGACGATGTTGAACACGTTGTTGTCGAGCGGGATCACCGGGCGGTTGATCGGCACTTCGCCTGGGCTCACGCCGGTGACCGGCACGGTGCCGGGCGAGCCGATCAGGCTGTTGTTGGAGCCCTTGAAGAACAACCGCGCCCCGGCTTCCTTGTACTTGGTACGCTGCACCTCGACGAAGCGGATATCGGCCTGCACCTGGCTGGGCAACTGTTCGTCCTGGGACGGCAGCAGCGCGCCTTCGGCCATGTCCACACTGGCCCGCCCCTTGACGAACAACATGGCCCGGTGCGGCTCGGGGGCGCAGGCAGTCCACAGCATCAGGCTAGTGTTGCCCGGCCCCACCGCAGTCAGGAGCACGGCACGCTCGCCGCTGGCCTGGACGTCCGCGACCTTGGGCTCGCCGATGGCAACCCGGGTGATGGTCACCGGCAGGCGCAGCTCCTGCTGCAGGCCCTGGTCCATCTCGATCACCGAGGGCAACTCGCCGAACGCCGCGCAGCCGTCGGCCGCCTGGGCAAGGGGCACTGCCAGCATCAACGGCAGGGCCTGGCACAACTGACAGAGTATCCGCTCGATACTACGCATGGCGGCGTCCTTGCTAGGTCATGGAGTCTTGGGAGTGTCGTCGGCCTGGGCGCCGCGAATGATCTGCATGCCGGGCGCGCGATTGCCGGGCACCACCGCCTTGGCAATGGGTACCTGGGACAGCTGGCTGAAGCGATAGAGTTCGCGGTTGGCGCTTTCCACCTGGGCAGCGCCCTGCGGGTCGGACCAGTAACGCGCCAGCAATTGCTCGTCGGCGCTGCGCACCGCCAGGCGCAAGGTACCGGCCTGCGCCGCCAGCATCAGGCGGCTGGCCAAGGCTTGCGGCACGGCCAGGGCGACGGTCTTGGTGGCGACACCTAGCTGGTTGCGTTGCGCCTTCTGTTCATCGGCGGTCTGCGCCGGCCGGCCATCGTTGGCCAGGCCCGTCTGCTCGCCGACACTGAGCACTCGCAGGGCCGGAAGCACGACCTGGGCGGAGGATTGCGGGTTGTTGTTCTCTTCACGCAGGAACAGCAGTACATCCACGTAATCGCCCGGGCGCAGCTGCCCGGCTGCGCCGGCCACATCGTCGACCGCCACGGCCACCGCACGCTCGTGGCGTCGGATCATCCGCGCCAGTGGCCCACCGGCCTGGAAGCTGTGTTCGTCGAGCCAGCTGCCTGCAGCCAAAGGGCGGCTGCTGCTACGCCCCACAGCCTGTTCGATACGTTGGAAGGCACCGGCAGGCACTACCTGCAGGCGCTCGAGCAACAGGTCGTCCGCAGTCAGGGGCGTATTGGCGGGAACGTCACGGCGCACCACGACGATCTGTGAACGAGCGGGCTCTTCGGCCTTGGCAGGCACGGGTGCGGCGACAGGAGCAGGCCCTTGGGCGAGCGCAGGTGCCGGTTGCACGACAGGCGCTGGCGGGCGGCTGAGTACCAGGCCCCAGTATCCGGCCAGAATCGCCGCGACCAGGAACAGCGCGGCGAGAACCATGGTCAAGCGACTGCTCATATCCGCCAACCCCTTGCGCCAACAGCCAAGAACAGTGATGGCAAAAAGTAACCATCTTGCTAGTGGAAGGTAGCCGAGGGCGTTTGTTTCGCCATTTTTTCATGCCACTTTTTGGGGACATAAAATTGACGCATAGGCAAAACAGCAGGTTAGCGCGCCTGTTTGAAATCAATACTTTCGGATTAATACCTTCTTACATTTGCAGGTTTCCATGGGTTGGCGATTCTGTGATGGCAAAGGGGTATCACTTAGGCGAAACCCCGCTACCGGCGCTTGATTGCGCGAGGAGTATTGCCATGCTGCTGAAACTGTTTGTCCACTGCAAAGTCTTCCTGCAACGCAAGGATGGAGCGTCCGGTATCGAATATGCGCTGATCGCGGCGATGGTCGCGGTGGTGCTGGCAGGGTTCACGACGGACATTTCCGCCCAGGTCGATCGGATCATGGAAGCCATCAAGACGGGTATCACCCCTGCCACTCCTTGAATCCATGCCTGTTTTCCCTTGGAAGGAACTCACCATGCCAACCTCTTCCTTGCGTCAACAGATCCTCCTGGTGGACGACGAGGAAGAGGCGCTGCTCGAACTCGCCGAACTGCTGGAAAACGAAGGCTTCATCTGCCATACCGCCACCTCGGTCAAGGGCGCCCTGCTCCAACTCACCCGCCACCCGGACATGGCGCTGGTCATCACCGACCTGCGCATGCCCGAGGAAAGCGGCATCAGCCTGATCAAGCGCCTGCGCGACCACACCGCCCGGCAACACCTGCCGGTGATCGTCATGTCCGGCCACGCCGACATGGACGACGTCAGCGACCTGCTGCGCCTGCAGGTGCTCGACCTGTTTCGCAAGCCGATCTACCACGCGCGCTTGCTGGAAACCCTGGACAACCTGTTCCCAAAGCCACGGATGCTGGTGGCAGGCTGAAGCCCGGCAGACCTGCACCGCCCTGAGACATGTAGGAGTTACCCCTCTGCTCGTGCCCTCGTACGCTCCATTGCTCCTGTTCCAAGCAAAGGAAACATACGATGAAACACATGGGCTATCTCGGCATTTCGCTGATCACTGCCTTCCCCTACCTGTTCACCACCGTCTCGGTCGCCGACGACCTGGCCGTGGCCGTCGAGCATGGGCAGGCAAGCAAGGATACGGGCGCTCGTCCACAAGGCGTCTCGGCCTCGACAGGCAACCCTACCAAGGCCAGCAATGGCCCGCTGCCAGGCGATGTCTGCCTCTTTTCCTCTTTCAACGGCAACGAAATCCAGGCACGCGAATGCGGCAGCGGGCATTTTTCGGCGCAAGGGCCTGAGCAGGTGCTCGGGGCCGACGAGCGACAACATGCGTTGCGCAGCTCAGTGCACGTGGAGCGTGGCAGGAGTGAGGTGGCGTCCGTCAGTGAAGGCAAGCTTGCATGACCGAACGACCGGCTCATAGCGCGTAGTCGAGGCTCACGGTAAAGCGCGCCTTGCGCTCACGGCTGTCCAGCGCGACATCCGCAAGCGGCTTGGCGAACTCCAGGGCGAGACTGGCGCCACGCCCATCCCCCAGGCGCACGCCCATGGCCATGGACGCCATGCGTGCATCCTGCACATCGAGGCCATTGGTCCAGGTCCGGGCGGCATCGAATGCCAGGTACGGTTGCACCAAGCGTGCCCAGGTACTGCTTGCATGGACGCTGTAGTTCACCTCGTACGCCAGCCCCCAGCCCTTGTCGCCCGAGGCCTGGTCCGCAGGGTATCCCCGGCCGAAATGCTGGCCGCCGAACAGCACACGCTCGCTGTCGGGCAAGTCGTTGGCACTCCAGTAGAGGGCTGCCGACGCCACGCCCTGCCAATCGCCGAACCATCGATCGCTCTGCAAGGCCGACAAGCGCAGGCGCAGGAAGTCCACGTCGCGGTTGCTGTCGCTGCGGGCACCGAAGTAGTCCAGGCCTTGGTACACGCCAGCACTGACGATACGCAGCCGCTCGGCCTCGAGGGTACGCCAGTCCCCTTCGAACGAAACCGCGCGGATATAGGTGTCGCGCTTCCCCTGTTGTACCTGGTCGCGGACATGGTCGGCCGCCGTATAGAAACGCCCGACCACATCGAGCCACTCGCCGGGCCGGGCGACAAGCGCCTGGCTGATGCCGACGTCGAAACGTTCGCTCTCCCAGCGCTGGCGCAGATCAGCGCCATGCTCCAGGCGCACGTAGGTGCGCGGCTGGCTGCGGTAGCGCGAGGCAGAAAGCAGCAGCCGACTGCCTTCGTCATCCAGGTACTGGCTGTAGTCGAGCGCGTAGAAATGCGCCTTGTCATCGCCCAGAGGCCATAGTACGCGGGCCGCCCATTGCTCGGCGAAGCGGGTCTGGGCGTTGCGGGTGATGCCCATCGCCACCTGGGCAGCGTCACGGCTGCCATCGTTCAGGGTCAGGGTAGCGTCGAACGCTTTGCGTGATACGCGCACCAACAACGGCACGGCGCCCTCACGGCCTGTGCCGGGTAGCCACTCGACCTGGGCACTCACACCCGGTATGCGGTCGATCAGGCCGATGTAGCGCTCGAAGGATGCGCGCGTCAGCGGACGCTCGGCCATGAGCTTGCCCAGCAAGCGCTCCACGTACGCCGCCGCACCGATCTCACCCTCAAGCTGATAGCCGCTGATATAGCCTTCGACCAGCATCACCTGCACACGCCCGTCGGCGAAGTCCTGCCGTGGCAGGTAGGCGCGGGACAGGATATAGCCATCCCGCTGGTAGCGTTGGGTCAGGCGTTCGGTCACCGCCGTCAGCTGCGCCAAGGTCACCACGTGCCCCACCAGCGGCTGGTAGTGCTCGCGCAGTTCGCTCAGCAGGTAAACCGTGCCCCCTTCGAAGCGCACCTTGTGCACGGGGATCGGCGTGTCCATGGCTATGGCGTCATGCGCCGGAATAGACGGGGCCGGCAGGGGCACGGCATAGCCGGCGGGGCGGTAGGCGTCCAATGGAAGGTTCGGCGTGGGCAGCCGACGTGCAGTTTCGTTGCTGTCGAGGGCTGGCGGCAGGGGGCCGGCATGGCAGGCGAAGGACAGCATCAGCAGGGTGATGGCCAGAGAACGCATGGGACGCTCCATGATCCGCCGAAGACGGGGCGCGTCGACACCGCCCTCAGGCTCAAGCTTAGGCGCCAGTACGTCGGTCGTCGAACAGCTTTGCGGCCCCCAGGGCGCTCCAATCATTCACTGACCTGAAACTCCACCCGCGCCGTCTCGCCACTTTCGTCCAAGGCGCTGAGCTCGATGCGCCCGGCCTGCTCGAAGCGCACCAGCAAGTTCTCCTGCCCACGGGTTTCACCCACAGGCCGGCCATTGAGGAACCACCAGCGCTGCCCGCCCCCGCCCAGCGCCGACACAAGCAACTGCAACGGCTCGCGGCTGGTGGCCGGGCGGCGCAGGTGGTCACCGGGGCGCACGCCAACGATCGACAACGGTGGCGCACTGGCCGGTGCCTGCGGCGGGCAGGCACTCTCCAGCGCAGGTAGGCGCGCGGCACGCCGCTCAGCCCGCGGCAGCCACGGCTCCAGCGGCGCCGGCCATAGCGCCACCTCCCGAGCCTTGGCGCCAGGGCAACCGGCATCCACGCGCAGGCCCCGGTCATTGACCCAGATGGCCTCGCGCAGGCCCAGCCCCAGCGGTTGGTCGGCAGCCTGTAGCGTCGGCGGCGTGGTGCCGTCCAAGGTCCAGGCGAAGCGCTGCCGGCGGCAGTTGGGGTCCTGGCGACTCATGGGTTGGCCCAAGGGCCAGCAGATCGCGGCCACACCGACGCTCTGCGGTACACGCACGGCCGGGGCGCTGGTGCCTCGCTGGCTGTCGCGGTTGCTCAACAGGTCATGCACCTGCAGCATCAATGGCGCCGCCGAGGCCAGGCCGAACTGTCCCGGCACAGGCGTGCCATCCGGGCGGCCGATCCACACGCCGATCAGGTAGCGCGGCCCGACGCCCACCGACCAGGCATCGCGAAAGCCATAGCTGGTGCCGGTCTTCCAGGCCAGTTGCGGGCGCTGCACCAGCTCGGCATGGGGGTCGCGGTCCGGGCGGGCCTGGCCGCTGAGGATACGCCGCACGATCCAGGCAGCCCCGGGCGACAGCAGCCTGCGTTCTACCAGTGGGTCCGTCGGCTGCAGGCGGATCCGTGCACTCTTGCCGTCACGGGCGAACGCCGCGTAGCCGCCGACCAGGTCCTCCAGGCGGCTGCCGGCCCCGCCCAGGATCAACGACAGGTTCGGCTCGGCAAGCGACGGCAGCACCAGCGGCATGCCGCCCATGCGCATCTGCGCGGCGAAACGTTTCGGTCCGTAGGCTTCCAGTAGCTGAACCGCCGGCAGATTCAGCGACAAGGCCAGGGCAGCGCTGGCCGATACAGGGCCGCTGAAACCCATGGAGAAGTTACCGGGGCGATAATCGCCATAACGGCGCGGGACATCCTGCAGCAGCGACTCGGAGTGGATCAGGCCATCGTCCATGGCCATGGCGTAGAGGAACGGCTTGAGGGTAGAGCCTGGCGAGCGCAGGGCCTGGACCATGTCGACATGGCCGAAGCGACGCGCATCGCCCAGGTCGATCGAGCCCAGGTAAGCGCGTACCGCCATGCTCTGTGCCTCCACCACCAGCACCGCTGCCGAGGTGCGCTCCGGCAGGCGGGCGCGCCAGCCCAGCAACAGGTCTTCCAGGCGCCGCTGCAGTGAGGCGTCGAGGGTAGTGCGAATGAGCGGCGGGCTATCGGCGCGGTTCAGGCGACGGGCGAGCAGTGGCGCCAGCGCGGGCTCCTGCCGCGGTGCCAGCAGCAAGGCCTCTTCCCGTGCCTCCTGGATGCGCTGCGCCGGCCAGGTCTGGTAGTCGGCCAGGCGCTGCAGCACCTTGTCGCGTGCCTGCTGGGCACGCTCGGGGTACCGGTCCGGACGCAAGCGGCTGGGCGCCTGGGGCAGCACCGCGAGCAGCGCCGCCTCGGCCGGCGTGAGGTGCCTGGGCGACTTGCCAAGGTAGGCCCAGCTGGCAGCCGCCACGCCTTGCAGGGTGCCACCGAACGGTGCGCGGTTGAGGTAGAGCTGGAGAATCTCGCGCTTGGACAGGTGCCATTCCAGCTGCGCTGTGCGCCACAGTTGGCGCAGCTTGCCCGGTACGGTGCGCGCGTGTGGATCGAGCAGCCGCGCGACCTGCATCGACAGGGTACTACCACCCGACACCACCCGCCCGCCGCGCAGGTTCAGCCACGCGGCCCGCGCCAGAGCCAGCGGGTTGACCCCGGGGTGGCGGTAGAACCAGCGGTCCTCATAGGTGAGCAGCGCCTCCAGGTACAGCGGCGAGACCTCGTCCGGGTTGACCGGGTAACGCCACACGCCGTCGGCATCGGCGAAGCGCCACAGGGGCGTGCCGTCCTCGGCCAGCACCACCCGTGCCAGGTCATCGTCCGGCATGGGCAGTGGCCACAGTCGGTCGGCCAGCCACAACGCCCCCACCACCAGCAGGCAGACAATGCCGACAGCGCGCAGGGCCCTTGCGGTGCGCGTAGGCAGGCAGGCTAACATGGGCACCGGGAACCGACTTGGCCGGGTAATGGCCAAAGGCTAGGGAACGGCACCCATGCCGATTCGATCATCAGGAAGCAACTATGCATGTAGAAGGTTTTTTCGAGTGGCTGGGCCAGGCACTGGGTTCGTTGATCCGTTTCATCGTCGACGCATTGAGTGGCCTGTTCAACCTGCTGGCCAATGCCGGGGGCAATTTCATCGATGGTCTGGCACGCACCCTGGGCATGGACACCTCGCTGGTCAGCATCCTGGCCCTGGTGGTCGGCCTGATGCTGCTCTACTCGGCGATCCGCGCCTTCATGCGCGCTTCGGTCATCCTCGGGATCGTCTGGTTGCTGCTGGGGTTGTGGGTGTTGAGCTGGGTGATTCACTGACGTTCAGGTCCTGAGGCCGGTAGTGGCTTGGAGATCGCGCGCCGCCCGCGCGGCGCATCGCGAGCTGCGCTCGCTCCTACGTTTGTTTAGGGCCAATCCATTCTGTGGATCTTCGCGCGGACGCTTTGGGGCCTGACGCAAGATTGTGTCGTACGAACCAGGCGGTCGCGCGCGCCTGTCGCAGGCGTTATTGGCTCGAAACAAACGTAGGAGCGAGCGCAGCTCGCGATGCGCCGCGCGGGCGGCGCTCGATCTCACAGGCACCGAAATTACTGCGGCGACCTAACGCCCGCGCACCACCATCTCTCCCTGCCCTTCTCCAACCGCCTGCAGGTTCGGCCGGTACATCGACTCCACCTGCGGCGGCGGCACGCGATAGGTGCCTGGCGTCACCGCACGGGCCAGGTACAGCAGGTGCTGGGTGCCATAGCCGTCGAGCTTGAGCGCCGCCACGTACCGGTCATCGCGGAACTCCTGATGCACCAGGTTGGCGTTCTGCATCGACTCTCGCCACGCCTTCACCGCACTGCTGGCATTGTCCAGGCTGGCCGCACTCTGGGCCAGGTTCTGGTTCTCCAGCTCGAGGCCTGCCGGCAACAGGTCCACCACCAGGGCATCGGGCACCTGGGTATCGGCCTTCAGCGCCAGGTGCACCAGCACCAGATCGCCGCTGCGCAGGTTGCGCAGATCCAGCGGTTGGCCGTTCATGCCCAGGTACTCACGGCGCACCTGCATGCCGTTGCCCCCGGCCGGCGGCGCCTGGCGTGGGTAACCGGAGAGCGTCAGTTGTTGGTAGAGCGTCTCGCTGCCTTGGTTCTGCACGGTCAGCGGCGACCTCAACAGCGGCCCCGTAAGCTTCATGCCCGCCTCGGCATTGCTGAACTGACGGACCTCGCCGGCGCTGTCCAGGCGCGCTTGCCATTGGCCTTCTGGCTTGCCCAGCAAGCCACGGCCCGCCAGGAACAGGGCATTGCGCTCCTGGGTCGACAACCAGCGGTTGGCCGCCAACTCATCCGAGAGGGCGAACAGGCGCTGGTCGACCTGATTGCTGGCCAGCGTGTTCTCCTGCAGCAATGCCAGGATCAGCGCCTGGTCGCGCACCTCGCTGCCATAGTCAGCCAGCCAGCCGTCGCCACGGCCGATACCCAGGCCGGCTTGCAAGGCCTGCTGGGCACGCGGCTTGTCGCCCATCTTGTCCAGTGCCACCGCCAGTTGCACCAGCGGCAGGCCGGAGCGGGCGTCACTGCGACGCTCGAACAGGCTGCGCAGCGCGCCCAACGGCGCCTGCTGGTTACGCGACAGTACCAGGCCCGCGTAGGCCTGCACGGCGAAACGGGTGTGGTCGGCGTTCTGGCTGTAGTCCACCTCGATCAGGTTGCGTTCCTGCAGATAGCGCAACAAGCGTTCATTGGCCTTCTTCAACGCCTCGGCGGGCACGCCGAAGCCTTGTTCGCGAGCCCGCAGCAGGAAGTCGGTGACATAGGCGGTGAGCCAGTATTCCTCTTCGCTGTCCGAACTCCACAGGCCGAAGCTGCCGTTGTAACGCTGCATGCCCAGCAGGTGTTCGATGCCCATCTCGATCTTGCGCTTGCGCACCTCGGCCGGCTCACCCTTGATGCCCAGGCGCTTGAGGCTTTCGGCATCGGCATAGAGCGACGGGTACAGGCCGCTGGTGGTCTGCTCCAGGCAGCCATAAGGGTAGGCTTCGAGCGCACGGATCTGCTCGGCCAGGTTCAGCGGTGGCCGGCTCGAGAGCACCAGGCTGGCTTCCAGGCCTGCTGGCTCGAACTCGGCCAGCTCGCTTTCCGGCAGGGTCCAGGGCTGGTCCTTCAAGGCGACCCGGTAGTGCTTGAGCATCGCCGGGTAGGCGGGGCGTACACCCAAGGTCCACTCACGCTCGAAGGCATTGTTCGGTTCACCCGGTAACTGCAGGCCGTCGACCCGCACCACTACCTTGCCCTGGCCAAGGCCGCCCTGGGCCTGTACGGGAATCATCAGCGTCTTGCGCTGGCCCTCGGCCAAGTTGACGCTCTGCTGCCCCTCACCGGCCAGGCCCAATTGACCGGAAGCGCTGACCTGCACGTTCAGTTGCTGGGTACGGCCGGACAGGTTGGCCAGGTCAAGTGCCAGGCTGGTGCGGTCGCCACCGGCCAGGAAACGCGGAGCCGAGAGCTCGGCGATCAATGGCGCGGCGACCACGGTCTTGCCTTCGGCCATGCCGAAATGCTCGTCGGTCCAGGCCTGGGCCATCAAGCGTAGCTCCCCGTTGAAGTCGGGGATGTCGACGCTCGCCTCACCCTCGCCCTGCTCGTTCAAGGTCACCGGCAGGCTTTGCTGGGCAACGATGGTCACCGTGGTGTTGGGGCGCTTTCCGCCCTTGGCCATGGCCGCGTCGCCACCGAAGGCCAGGCTGGCCAGGCGGCCCTGGCCGGCCTCGATCAGCTGGCCGTAGATATCCAGCTGGTCGGCGCCGTAGGCCTTGCGGCCGAACAGGCTGGCATACGGGTCCGGGGTCTTGAAGTCGGTGATGTTGAGGATACCCACGTCTACCGCCGACAGCAGCACGTGCACCTGCTTCGGCACGCTGCCGTCGGCGTTGGCGGCCTTGAACTTCACGGTCAATGGCTGCTTGGGACGCATCTTCTCCGGCGCCTGCAGGGTCACCGCGAGCTTGCGTTCGGCGCGGTCCAGCGGCAGGTGCAGCACACCCACGGCACGCTTGGGCGTGGCATTGGCCTTGCGCTCGCCGGGGCGGATCACCAGGGCGCTGATGTACAGGTCATGGCGTGCCCATTGCTCGTCCAGCTGCACGTCGAAGGTCTTGCCCTCGGCGGGCACTTCGATCTCCTGCCACCACAGTGGGCCGTCGCTGGATTCGATCATCAGGTAACCGCTGCCTGCCGCGGGCGGGGTGACCGTGACCTTCGCCGTGGCACCGTCGGCGTAGGCCGGTTTGTCCAGTGCCAGCTTGACCTGGTCCGGGCGCACCGCGCCGCCCTCGGCATTGTCCTGGGCGCGATAGCCGGCCCAGAAGCGCGCGCTGGACACGAGCCCGGTCTGTGGGTCTTCCACCTCGACACGATACGGGCCCCATTCCACCTGGAAATTCAGCTTGGCCGTGCCCCCGGCCTGGACGCTGACCGTTTCCTCGCTCTGGGTGAGGAATTTCTCGTTGTAGTTGTAGCTCCAGCCATCGCTGTCGGAATAGTTCCAGTAATAGTCGCGACGCTCGCGTACCAGGCGCACTTTGAGGTCGTCGGCGGCCAGCTTGCGGCCTTCGCGGTCGGCCACCAGCACTTCGAATGTCACCGGGCCGTCGCTGTCGGTTTCCTCGCCCTCGAACAGGCCACGCAGCCCAGGCAGGCGCTCGGCAGGCCAGATCGGCTGCTCCAGGCGTCGGGTGATCGGCCGGCCCCCGGACTCCTGCAAACTGGCCTGCACGGTCAGTTGCAGCGGCGAACGGGCCTCGGCCCAGCGGCTCTCGATATCCAGGGTGGCCTTGCCGGCGTCGTCCAGGGCGACCTCGTCCAGCTCCAGGTCCTGGCTGAGTTCGGTCTCGGTGACCGAGCCGAACTGGTAGCCCGGCAACGCCGGCACCGCTTCGCGCAGCGGGCGCAGGTAGGCCTGGCCACTGAGGCGGTTGCCGGCGGCCGGGGCGCCATAGAGGTAGCGACCATTGACCTTGATATGCGCGGTTTGCTCGGGCGAGAGCGGCGTGCTGCTGCCCTTGAGCTCCAGGGCCAGGCGCTCGGGGAGGAAATCCTCGACCAGGAATTCATAGACCTGCTTGCGCCCGCCGCCCAGGTCGAGCAGCAGTTGCCAGCGACCGGTCGGCGCCTCGCTCGCCAGTTGCAGCTGGTACTGGAACAAGCCGTTGCGGTCGGCCTCCCAAACGAACTTGCGGCTGACCTGTTCATCTGGCCGGCGCACTTCCACGGTCACCGGCTGGGCCTTGACCGGCTTGCCGTCCTGGTCGCGCAACAGGCCGTTGAGCAGTACGGTCTCGCCCGGGCGGTACAGGTCACGCGGACCAAAGATGAAGAACTGCAGGGGGTTGGCCTGGGGGCCGGTGATGTCGAACTCCGCCAGGTCCAGGGCCGCGGTGTTCAGGCGCAGCAAAGTGGTGTTCACGCCCTGGGTGGCGATCAGGGTGTCGGCCTTGGCGGTGATCGGCAGCTGCGCATGGCCCTGGCCGTCGGTTTCGGCCTGGGCCAGCAGCTTGCCCTTGTCGTCGTGCAGCGCGAGGTTGACGCCCTTGAGCGCCTTGCCGCCTTCCAGGGCCTGGGCGAACACATCCACCCGATCGCGGTAGCGGTGGGCGGAAACGCCGATGTCGCTGAGGGTGAACAGGGTTGCCGGTTGCGAATAGTCGTAGGTACCGGAGGCGCGCATCACCGCCAGGTACACGCCCGCCTCCTGCAGCGGCTTGATCCCGGCGATCGGCAACAGGACGGTTTCGCGGGTATTGCGCGCCGGGTTCAAGTCGAAGCGGCCGCTGTAGACCAGCTCGGCCATGTCCAGGGTTTCCTTGGACTGGTAGTAGTACAAGCTGCTGTTGCGGCCCCAGTTGACCAGGAAGCTGGAAAGCATGTCCGGCTTGATGCGGAAGAACTCCACATCGACCTTGTCGACGTTAAGGGCGATCACCGGCAGGCCTTCGGCCAGGCGGGTAGGCAGCAGCGAGCCGCGGCTGGCGAAGCCTACGGTCGGCTGCATGTCGCGGGTTTCCAGGCGGCTGACCGACTCGGCCTCCAGGCGCTTGCCGTTGACCGCCAACAAGCCCTTGTCGACGGTCAGCACCAGCTTGCGCTGCGGCTCCAGGTGACGCAGGCGCAGCTCCATCTGGTTGTCGGAGAGCTCCCAGGCACCCTCGAGCTTGCCTTTTACCGTGTCGACCAGGTGCACCTTGGCGGCAAAGTCCTGCTCGGCATCCAGCGGCGCGGAGAAGCTGATCGACAAGGTGGCGGCGCCGTCGAGCTGGACTTCCGAGACATCCAGCACGCTCAGTTCGCGGTCGGCATAGCGCTTGGCCAGCACGGCGGGGTCTTCGCGCTTGGGCGCCGGGGTTTCGGCCGGTACGCTCGCGGCGGGCTTCTGGGCTGGTGCCGGGGCATCCTTGGAGGAGGAATCACAAGCACTGAGCAACGCCAGCGCGCAGGCCAGCAACAATCCTTTGTTGAACATGGGAGTGGGAACTCTCGGGCAGCGTATCGATAAGGGCGCAACTATAGCGCAATGGCGGGCGAGCTACCTGCAGCCAAGTGAGACCTCGCTCACGCTGGCCGCTAGAATGCCAGGCCAGCTGGCGGGGTGCCTGTGGGGCCGCCGCATCGCCGCTCCCACTAAGACCGCAAAGCTGTACCACCGCATTAACCCCGGAGCCCGCATGTTGCAACTGACCACCGACTGGCACGATCGCCGCACCCACCGCAAGGTCTGGGCACTGGCCGCACCGATGATTCTGTCCAACATCTCGGTACCGCTGGTGGCCCTGGTCGACAGCACCGTGATCGGCCACCTGCCCCATGCCCATCAGTTGGGCGCCGTGGCGGTGGGGGCGACCTTGTTCACCTTCATGGTCGGGCTGATGGGGTTCCTGCGCATGGGCTCCACCGGATTCGCCGCCCAGGCCGCCGGGCGCGCTGATGGCGCGGCGTTACGCCAGGTGCTGGTGCAGGGTTTGTTGCTGGCCCTGGCCTTCGCACTGCTGATCGGTCTGTTGGCGATTCCTTTCAGCCAGCTGGCGTTGCAGGCGATGCAACCGAGTGCGGCGTTGCACCAATCCACCGAGGATTTCTTTCATACCCGCCTGCTAGGCCTGCCGGCGGCGCTGGCCAGCTACGCCCTGGTTGGCTGGTTCCTGGGCACCCAGAACGCCCGGGCGCCAATGGCGATCCTGCTGACGACCAACGTGCTGAACATCGTCCTCAACCTGTGGTTCGTGCTCGGGTTGGACTGGGGCGTGCTGGGCTCGGCACGGGCCTCGGTGATCGCCGAGTGGAGCGCCGCCCTGCTCGGCCTGGCCCTGACCCGTCCGGCCCTACGAGCCTACCCGGGGCACATCGCCTGGGCCGCGCTCAGCCACTGGAAGTCCTGGCGACCGCTGTTGGCGGTCAACCGCGACATCTTCCTGCGCAGCCTGGCGCTGCAACTGGTGTTCCTGCTGGTGACCGTGCAAGGCGCGCGCCTGGGCGAGGCCACGGTGGCAGCCAACGCCCTGCTGCTCAATGGCCTGATGCTTACCGCGTACGCTCTGGATGGCCTGGCCCATGCGGTCGAAGCCCTGTGCGGCCACGCCATCGGCGCCCGAGACCACCAGACCCTGCGCCGCTCGCTGGTGGTGGCCTGCGGCTGGTCGCTGATCGTCAGCCTGGGCTTCGCCGTGGTGTTTCTGCTGGGGGGACACCTGTTCATCGACCTGCAGACCGATATCGCCAGCGTGCGCGAGGCAGCGTATGCGTACCTGCCCTACCTGGCGGTGCTGCCGCTGGTCGCGGTGTGGAGCTACCTGCTCGACGGCCTGTTCATCGGCGCGACCCGAGCCCGGGAGATGCGCAATGCGATGTTGCTGTCGGTGGCGATCGCGCTGCCCTTGGCGGTGCTCATGAGTGGGCTCGGCAACCATGGGTTGTGGCTGGCGTTCCTGGGGTTCATGGGGTTGCGGGCGGTGACGCTGGGGTGGGTGGGCTGGCGGTTGCAATCGAAGGGGCAGTGGGTTCGCTGAAGTTGAGGCCGCTTCACACGGCCAAGTCATACGCAATGTAGCGAGCTATGCAGGCCCGTGTGGGAGCTGGCGACAGCCTGCGATGGGCCGCAAAGCGGCCCATGAGCCTTGCGGGGCTCCACCGTTTGAAGGCTTGGGACTGCTTTGCAGCCCATCGCAGGCTATCGCCAGCTCCCACCGAGATTGCGCCACGCTCAAGATTTGCGAAATCCCTGTGGAAGCGGCCCCAGGTTTACGACGAGAGGTACGACGAGCGGGTCAGCCCCAGGCGCAACGCATCCAGGAACTGGGTACGCTCACGCGCCGTGATGCGAGCGCTGGCGACCTTGTCGCGGTAATGCGTCATCAGCTCTTCCGGCGACAGGTGCACGTAGCGCAGCATGTCCTCGATGGTGTCGTGGGTCTCGATGCCGGCGTGGTACACGCTGCCATCGGCGTTCTGGTAGATGTTCACCGAATCGGTATCGCCGAACAGGTTGTGCATGTCGCCCAGGATCTCCTGGTACGCACCAACCAGGAACACGCCCAGCAGGTAGTCCTCGCCTTCCTTGACCGCGTGCACCGGCATGCTGGTCTCGATGCTCTGCTCATCGACGTATTGGTTGATCTTGCCGTCGGAGTCGCAGGTCAGGTCCTGCAGCACAGCGCGGCGCATCGGCTCCTCGTCCAGGCGGTGCAGCGGGATGATCGGCAGCACCTGGCCGATGGCCCAGGTGTCCGGCAGGCTCTGGAACACCGAGAAGTTGCAGATGTACTTGTCGGCCAATTTGTCGTTGAGCTCGTCCAGCACCTGCCGGTGCGAGCGCTGGCGGGCCTTGAGCGAATTGTGCAGGCGGCGGCACACGGCGAAGTAGCACTGCTCGGCCAGGGCCTTCTCGGCCAGGCTGATCTTGCCATCGGCGTACTGGGCGGCGACGTCGCCCATGTAGTGGGTGGCGCGCCAGTAGGTCTCGGTGACCATCTCGATGTCGGTCGGGCCGAGCAGGTCGACCAGCCACTGCACGGTTTCAGGCAGCGCTTGCTTGTTCTCGATGGTCGGCACTTCGTCGTTGTGCTTCTCGACGTCGGTCACCTGAATCACCAGCATGGCGTGGTGCGCGGTCAGCGAGCGGCCGCTCTCGGAGAAGATATGCGGGTGCGGCAGGCCCTGGGCGTCGCAGAACTCCTTGAGCATGCCCACCACCACGCCGGCATAGTCGTCCATGTCGTAGTTGATGGAGCTGGCATTGCGCGAGTGGGTACCGTCGTAGTCCACGCCCAGGCCACCGCCGACGTCGATGTGATCGACCGGCAGGCCCAGGGCGCGCAGTTCGCCGTAGTAGCGGATCGCTTCCTTGAAGCCATGCTGGTAGTCCGCCAGGTTGGCGATCTGCGAGCCCATGTGGAAGTGCAGCAGGCGGATGCCCTGGTCCAGGCCGGCATCGCGGAAGCGCTGCACCACCGAGATCAGCTGGGCGGCGGACAAGCCGAACTTGGACTTCTCGCCACCGGTATCGGCCCACTTGCTCGAGGCCAGCGACGACAGGCGCACGCGCAGGCCGACCTGCGGCTTGACCTTGAGCTCCGCGGCTTCCTCGATCACCAGGGCGACCTCGGACTCCTTCTCGATGACGATGAATACGTTGTGGCCAAGCTTCTGGCCCATCAGCGCCAGGCGGATGAACTCGCGGTCCTTGTAGCCGTTGCAGACGATGGTGCCACCCTTGGGCGCCAGCGCCAGCACCGCCAGCAGCTCGGGCTTGGAACCGGCCTCAAGGCCGATGGAGACGTTCTGGGTGGCGATGATGTTCTCCACCACCGCTTCCTGCTGGTTGACCTTGATCGGGTACAGGGCGGTGTACTTGCTCTGGTACTCCAGGCGCGCGATGTTGGCGTCGAACGCGCCGGTCAGCTGGCGCACGCGGTCTTGCAGGATGTCGGGGAAACGCACCAGCAGCGGCAGCGACAAGCCGCTCTGGCGCAGTTCGTCGACCTGCTCGTACAGGTCGATCGGTGCGCTCCCCGGGCCATTGGGGCGCACTTCGACGCGCCCGGCCTCATTGATGGCGAAATAACCAGCGCCCCAATGGCGGATACCATAAACACTGCGGCTGTCGGCCACGGTCCATTGGCTGCCATCGTCTTTGCGTGTGCGTCGTACGGACATTCAAGTCCCCTGTAGATAAGTCGAAGACACTGCCCCACATGGGCGCGCAGGCAGTGTAGAAACCGAAAATGACGATTCGTCCGTGCCCAGGGTAGACCCCTGCCACGGGAACGAGTTTAGAAAGCACTGGGCAAAAAATCGCGCGAGCCGGATCAACCGCCGGATTTCTTCGCCTTGAAACCCTGCCTGGTCAACTCGCCGAGCAGCAGCTCGACATGGTCGCCCTGGATCTCGATGACCCCATCCTTCAGCGCGCCCCCGGTGCCGCAACGGCGCTTGAGGGCGCTGGCCAGCTCCTTGAGCTGGTCGAGGGGCAGCGGGACGCCACTGATGGTGGTCACGGTCTTGCCGCCACGGCCTTTACTTTCGCGGCGCACGCGGGCAATACCATCACCTTCTGGGATGACCTGTTGCTTGCAGATGCAGGCTTCCACCGGCTTGCCGCAATCCGGGCAGTGCCGGCCGGCATCGGTGGAATAAACGAGACCGCCAAGGGCGGCGAAGGAAGAAGCTTTCTTGGCCACTTTTGTTCCTCTTGCTGAGGACAAAATACTGGTCGGCGCCTGGGGCCAGGGCCGACCGCGAAGCCCCACTCTGGCAGGGGCAGCGCTACTGCCGCAAGACCTGCGGCAGCCCGAAAAGGGCGCGCAGTGTAACGATAAATCTGGCTGTTGCTAAGTACTGGAATGCGGCATTTTGCGAATGTTTTGCGACCCCTTCGCGGGTAAACCCGCTCCCACAGGTACTGCGCAGGTTTCGCGCCCTGTGAAATGGGCTTACCCGTGAAGCGGCCAGCATGGCCCACGCATCTATTTGAGGCTTGCTTTATAGCGCTGCAGCGCCGCCAACGAATCCGGGCAATAGGGCTCGCTCAGGCTTTCTCGTTCCGCCTGTTCCAAGCCAATGAAGCGCGCCTCGCTCACCTCTTCGGGCTGCAACCTGAGCGGTCCATCGGACACCGCTGAATACACCGCGCACCACAACCGGTTGTCCGGCTGGTCGAAATAAAACCGCTCGTGGAAACGCAACTCGACGTCCGCGATACCGAGTTCTTCGGCCAGCTCCCGGGCAGCCGACTCGGCATAGCTCTCGCCCGCCGCCACCATACCGCCGGCGGCCACGTCCCAGTAACCCGGGTACAAGGCCTTGCTCAGCGTGCGCCGGTGTACGCACAGCTCACCGGCACCGTTGAACAACAGGATGAAGGTACAGCGACCGATCAGGCCGCGCTCACGCAACTCGGCCCGGGGCAGCGCGCCAAGCAGCTGGTCGGCCTCGTCGACCCAGGCCACCAGTTCGCGGTCGGAGGCTGCGCGGTGCGCGGCCTCCGCGGGGCTGATGGCCACCGTCAGCCCTGCGACAGCAGTTGGCGAAGGTCGATGACGGCGGCGTTGGCGCGGGAAATGTAGTTGGCCATGACCAGCGAGTGGTTGGCCCACATGCCGAAGCCGCTGCCGTTGAGCACCATCGGGCTCCACAGCGCTTCCTGGGACGCCTCCAGCTCACGGATGATCTGGCGCACGCTGACCGTGGCGTTCTTCTTCGCCAGTACATCGGCGAAGTCCACCTCGATGGCACGCAGCAGGTGCGACAAGGCCCAGGCCTGGCCACGGGCCTCGTAGAACACGTTATCGATCTGCAGCCATGGCGTTTCCACCAGCTCCTCGTCCACCTGTGGTGCCTGGCCGGCGACCACCGACTCGGTCTTCAGGGTGCTGTTGAGCTTGACCCGGCCTACGCTGGCCGAAAGGCGCTGGGAAAGCGAGCCCAGGCGGGTGGCCACGTCACCCAGCCAGTTGTTCAGGTTGTCCGCGCGGGTATAGAAGATCGCGCCCTGGTCACCGGCAGCCAAGCGCTTCTGGTAACGGGTCAGGGACTTGATGCCTTCCTCGAACTCCGACTCGCTCGAGGGCAGGATCCAGCTCTTGTTGTCGAAATTGAAGCGCGGCTCGGCCTTGGCCAGGTCCGCGTCCTCGGTGGACTGCGACTGGGAACGGGCGAAATCCTTGCGCAGGGCGCGGGACAGGTCGCGCACCTGGACCAGCACGCCGTATTCCCAGCTCGGCATGTTGTCCATCCACAACCCCGGTGGGAAGCGGTCGTTGGAGATGTAGCCGCCCGGCTTGGTCAGCAGGGTATTGGCGACGCTCTTGAGGGTCTCGATGGTGGTGTAGCCGACCACCATCTGCTGGCCGCTCTGCTCGGCGGCAGCCTGGGCGCTCTGCTGCACCGGGAACAGGTCCGGCTCTTGGCTCCAGTACCAGCCCAGGCCGATGCACACCAGCAGGTACAGGCCGATCAGGGTACCCAATGCGCGGCTCCACAGCCCGCCCAGGTAGCTACGGGTAGCGGCACCACGGGCGTCGACACGCTCGCGGGGCTCGGCTTTGGCCTCGCGGTTTTTCCAGTCCAGCATGGCGTTGTCCTTATCAGTCACGACAGTTCAGGGGCTTGGACCACCAGCCCCAGCCAGGGTGCCACGGCAAGCCCGCGTGGCAGCACTATAAAGCAGACACTGCCTTACGCATAAGCGACCAATGGGTCGACAACTGAATATTCGTCCTTACGAACTTTGTTGATATAGGACACACGGGCACCGGGAAGCAGTGCTAGCATAGAGCCAGCATCGCACCTGCATAACCCTCCAACAAGCAGCCAGGACATGACCCAGCCAGCCGAGTCGAGCCATGAGCGCCTCCAGCAGCACCGCCTGATGCAACGCCTCCTGCGCACCGGCCTGCGCAAGGGCGACCCGCTCGACCACATGGCCCTGCCGCCCTTACGCAAACCAGTGTACATCCTGCTCCAGGACCATGACCGCGCCGAGCGGCTGGCCCAGCAACTGGAATTCTTCGGCCTGCCCGCACAAGCCCTTTTCAGTGCCGAGGCCTTTGCTACCGCGATGAACGACCGCCTGCCGTGCGCCATCGTCATGGACGTCGACTTCACCGGCAAAGGCCAGGGCCTGAACCTGGCGACCCAGGCCCTGCTCGGCAGCGAACCGCAGGTTGCGCTGCTGTTTTTCAGCCACCTCGAGGCCGACACCCCCACCCGTCTGGCCGCTGTGCGCGCCGGCGGCCAGGAATTCCTCACCGGCCCCCTGGATGCCTCGAGCCTGCTGGAGAAAGTCGAACTGTTGACCAACGCCACCGAGTACGACCCGCTGCGCGTGCTGATCGTCGACGACTCGCGGGCCCAGGCCATGTTCACCGAGCGCCTGCTCAACGGCGCTGGCATGATCACCCGCACCCTCACCGACCCGATCCGCACCATGGCCGAACTGGCCGACTTCCAGCCCGACCTGGTGATTCTGGACATGTACATGCCAGCCTGCACCGGCACCGAGCTGGCCAAGGTGATCCGCCACAACGACCGCTACGTCAGCGTGCCGATCATCTATCTCTCTGCCGAAGATGACCTGGACAAGCAGCTGGACGCCATGAGCGAGGGCGGCGACGACTTCCTGACCAAACCGATCCGCTCCCGACACCTGATCACCACGGTGCGCAACCGGGCCGCCCGCGCTCGCCATCTCAAGGCCCGCATGGTGCGCGACAGCCTCACCGGGCTGTACAACCACACCCATATCCTCCAGCTCCTTGAAGACTGCAGCTTCCGCGCTCGCCGCGAAATGCAACCGTTGAGCTTCGCTATGCTCGATATCGACCACTTCAAGAAGATCAACGACCGCCATGGCCACCCCATGGGCGACCGGGTGATCAAGAGCCTGGCGCTGTTCCTCAAGCAGCGCCTGCGCAAGACCGACTTCATCGGGCGCTATGGCGGCGAGGAATTCGCCATCGTGATGCCCGACACGCCGCTTGAGGCCGCGCACAAGGTCCTCGACGAAATTCGCCAGCGCTTCGCCGAGATCCTCTACCCGGCCCAACCCCATGACCTGCGCTGCACCTTCAGCGCCGGGGTGGTGCAACTGGACCACAGGCTCGATGCGCTGACCATGGCCAGCGCCGCCGACGAAGCGCTGTACCGGGCCAAGCATGCCGGGCGCAATTGCGTGATGCGTGTAGAACCCTGAGCTCCGTGAAGCTTTAATCGCCGGCAAGCCGGCTCCCACAGAACAACGCATGACCATTTGATTTGCGGCACCCTGTGGGAGCGGGCTTGTCCCGCGATTAGGCCGGGCCCGGTATCACCGTCGCCTGGCAAGGGCTTCGCCCTTGTTCGCGGGACAAGTCGGACCGCCGCACCGCCGCTCCCACAGGGGCAAGCATCGGCCGCTTGTTCTCTGCGCGACAGCGCAGCCCGAAGGGCTGGGTAATCTCCCACCGGTATGGCGGTGTCTTTGAAAACAGCGCAGGACAGGTGGGAGCCGGCTTGCCGGCGATTGGGCCAATACAGGCAAAACGCCACTTTTTCGCTCTCGGTCATCACCCGGTCACAAAACCGAAATAACTTCAGGCACCTACCGTTCCACCTCTATTGCTGGAAGTTCACGGCTATGCGCCTGAAGTGGCTGACCAATTTCAACACCCTGCTGCTGGTAACTGTCTGCATCGCACTGGGCGCGACCCTGTGGTGGTCGCAGCGCGCACTGGAGCGCCCCTATCAACTGATGGAACGCTACCTGGGCCTTTCCCAGCAGTTCCAGAACGATGCGGTACGCAACATCCAGGCCTACCTGGCCAGCGGCGACGCCCTGCGGCACGCTGCAGCCACCGAGGCCACCCAAGCGCTGCGAGTGGCGCTTGCCGACTGGCCGGCGAACCTGGCCGAAACGCTACGCCCCAGCCTGGACGACCTGCAGGCCTTCACCGCCAACGAACTGCTCGCCGCCGGCAAGCTGGCCGGCGACCCGCAGGCTTTGCTGCTGCAGGCCGAACGCGAGCTGGGCGCCCATTTCGAGCAACTGGCCGAGTATGCCCGCAACAGCGACAACCCGGATGCTGCCCGCTACCTGGCACCCTTGCTGGACGCTTCGGTACACCTGGGGCGCCTGTCGCTGGCCCGTGGCAAGCTGGTCGCCAGCGGCCGCGCGGAACTTGCCGAGGAAGTCGAGCGCGAACTGCAGCTGATTCGGGCACAGGCCCAGGTGGTCGATGGGCTGCCGTTGCTCGGCGTGACCCGTGCCACCGAATCCAACGCCGACGATTTCGCCGCACTGATGGGCCTGGACACCCAAACCAGCGCCCAGCAGGAAGATGTCGCGATAGGCCTCAAGCGCGAACTGCAGAGCCTGCTGGCGCGCTACCCGGCCGAGCTGCAACGAACCCGCGAGCAGATCGAGCGCCGCGCGGCCCTGGCCGCCAGCACCGGCGAACGCCTGGGCGCCGTGCAGCAGGCCATCGCCGGGCTGGAACCGGAAGTGCGCGGCCTGCATGCCAAGATCGCCAGCGAAGTGCGCCTGATCCAGGGCCTGATGATCGGCCTGATCCTGCTCATCGCCCTGCTCATCGATACCCTCCAGCGGCGCCTGGCACGTACCTTGACCGGCCTGGCACCGGCCCTGTCGCGCTGGGCCGATGGCGATTTCGCCCGGCCGGTCGCCCTGGGCCGCACCAACCGCGAACTGCACGATATCCAGGCCTCGCTCAACCGCCTGCGCCAGTACCTGGTGGAGCTGGTCGGCACATTGCGCTACAACGCCGAGCAGGTGGCCGGCAGCAGCCATGCCTTGGCCAGCATGAGCAGTGCCCTGCACGAAGGTGCCGAACGCCAGGCCGGGGACACGGGGCAGATCCGTGACGCCCTTGGCGAGCTCGAGGCGACCATCCAGCAGGTGGCCGGTGACGCCAGCGCCGCCGCCGATGCCAGCCGTGACGCTGGCCGCGCGGTGGAACAGGGGCAGGCGGTGATCGGCCAGAGTCTGTCCGGCCTACGGGCATTGGTGGACGAGGTTCAAGGCAACGCCCAGGCGATCGAGCAACTGGCCGAGGAATCGGCCACCATCGGTGGCGTGCTGACGGTGATCCGCGCCATCGCCGAACAGACCAACCTGCTGGCCCTCAACGCCGCCATCGAAGCGGCACGGGCCGGCGAGATGGGCCGGGGGTTCGCCGTGGTCGCCGACGAAGTGCGCTCCCTGGCCCAGCGCACCACCGGCGCCACCGGCGAAATCCAGGCACTGATCGACCGCCTGCAACAAGCCGCCCGCGAGTCGGTGAGCGGCATGCGCGCCCAGCTCGCGCACGCCGAGGCCACGGCCAGCCAGGCCCAGGCGGCCGATGGCGCGCTGGATGAGATCGTCGGGGCGATTCGTACCATTGCCGATACGGCCGTACGCATTGCCGATGTGACAGCGCAGCAGACGGGCGCGGTGAGCGAGATCCGCGATCACAGCGAGCGAATTCATGCGTTGGGCGAAGACAACCTGCAACGCATCGGCGAAGGGCGGGCGCAAGGGGAGCAGTTGCTGAGCCTGGGAGGGGAACTGAACCGGGCGGTGCGGGCTTTCAGGGTGTGAGACCGAGCGCCGCGCGGGGGGCGCTTGGTCTCACAGGCGATGACGATGTCGAGCACTACCCCCCAACCCACGGCAACTCCGCTATCATGCCCCCACGTTTCACCTAGCGAGACCGCCATGCGCCGCCTGTTTTTCCTGTTGTTCCTGCTGCAGGCCAGCCCTGCGTTCGCCACGGGCCTGCTCGATAATCGCCCCAGCGCCACCCTTGGCGCCGCTTCGCTGGGCAACAACGCCGATTTCCTCCCCGTCCATGAAGCCTTCAAGCTCAGCCTGGTCCAGGCCGACGCCCAGTCCATCAAGCTGCGCTTCGTCGCTACCGAGGGCTACTACCTCTACCGCCATCGTTTCCAGTTCCGCACCGAGCCTGCCGATATCCCCCTCGGCACGCCGAATATCCCCAAAGGCGAAGCCAAGCACGACGAATTCTTCGGCGACGTGGAGGTGTACCATGGCGTGCTCGACATCGAGCTGCCCCGCCCGGCCAACGACCCGCGCCCCTTCACCCTGCTGGTGGGCTACCAGGGCTGCGCCGACAAGGGCCTGTGCTACCCCCCGGAAACCGAACGCCTGAGCATCGACGGCACAGGCGGCCCAGCGGGTAGCGCACCAACCGGCACCGAACTGGGCTGGAACTGGCAATCACTGCTGCTGTTCTTCCTCGCGGGGGTGGGGCTGACCTTCACCCCATGCGTGCTGCCCATGCTGCCGATCCTCTCCGGCGTGGTACTGCGCGGCCAGGTGGGTGGCTGGCGCGGCCTGAGCCTGTCGCTGGCCTACGTGTTGCCGATGGCCATTTCCTTCGCCGTGCTCGGCGCCCTGATGGGGGTGTTCGGCGCCAGCCTGAACCTGCAGGCACGCCTGCAGTCGGCCTGGGTGCTGGTGCCCTTCGCCCTGTTCTTCGTGCTCTTTGCCCTGGCCATGTTCGGCCTGTTCGACATCAAGCTGCCCCAGGCCCTGAGCAGCCGTCTGAACAACGTCGCCAACCGCACCAAAGGCGGCTCGCTGCTGGGCGCTGCGGTGCTAGGCGTGCTGTCCAGCCTGCTGGTTTCGCCCTGCGTATCGGCACCGCTGGCCGGAGCACTCTTGTATATCAGTGCCAGCGGCGACGCCCTGGGCGGAGCGCTGAAGCTGTTCGCCCTGGGCCTGGGCATGGGGGCGCCATTGCTGGTGGTCGCCACCGGTGGCGCGGCCTGGTTGCCGAAAAGCGGCCCATGGATGAACACGGTCAAGAACGCCATCGGCGTGTTGCTGCTGGGCCTGGCCATCGGCCTGCTCAGCCGCGTGCTGCCGGGGCCGGCCACCTTGTTGCTGGTGGGCCTGCTGGCTGCGGGCGTGGCGCTGTTCCTCGGTGCCCTGGAGTTCGTGGTCAAGACGCCACGCCAGCGCCTGGCGCAGCTTCTTGGCCTGGCCCTGCTGGTCTACGCCCTGGCCTGCTGGTATGGCGCACTCAACGGCCAAGGCGACCCCTTGCGCCCCCTGCCACCACCGGCCATGGCAACCGCCACCGGCACGCCAGCCAGCCAGGCCGATGCCTGGCAGACCGTCACCACCCCAGCTGCGCTGGACGCTGCCCTGGCCCAGGCCAAGACAGCCGGCCAGCCAGTGCTGCTGGACTGGTACGCCGACTGGTGCATCAGTTGCAAAGTGATCGAGCACGAGGTGCTCAATGCGCCCCAGGTGCAGCCCCAGCTCGCCGGCTTCAAGCTGCTGCGCTTCGACATCACCGAGAGCAATGCCGAGCAACGCACCCTGCTCGACCGCTACCAGCTGTTCGGCCCTCCCGCATTGCTGTTCTTTGCCGCGAACGGCAGCGAAATAACCGTCGATCGGGTCATTGGCGAAGTGAATGCCGTCGAATTTGCCGATCGTTTGGCGCGCGTGCGTCGCGATCTGGGTCTATAACTTCCCGCGAGCCGGCAATTTTCCCGCCATTAGTGACCAGACTTAATCATCTGGTCACATACTTTGCGCGAATCTCGGACAACGTGCTGGCTATTGCCGGGAACTGGACACCCGACGCCCTCTTGCGGCATAGTCGCCGCGCTCATGTCGTATTGCCCTACAAGACCAAGGAATTCGCAGATGGCAACCCTACTGGTGCTACACGGCCCCAACCTCAACCTGCTCGGTACCCGCGAGCCAGGCCACTATGGCGCCGTGACCCTGGCCCAGATCAACCAGGACCTGGAGCAGCGCGCCCGCGCCGCTGGCCACCACCTGCAATACCTGCAGAGCAATGCCGAGTACGAGCTGATCGACCGTATCCACGCCGCGCGCAACGAAGGCGTGGACTTCATCCTGATCAACCCGGCTGCTTTCACCCACACCAGCGTCGCATTACGTGACGCATTGCTGGCTGTGAGCATCCCATTCATCGAAGTGCACCTTTCCAACGTGCACAAGCGTGAACCGTTCCGTCATCACTCCTACTTTTCCGATGTCGCCGTAGGGGTGATCTGCGGCCTGGGCGCCACCGGCTACCGGTTGGCCCTGGAATCTGCACTGGAATACCTGGCTGCCAACGCACAGCCCTGATGACACAAGGCCTTGGCCCCTTCGGGCCAGGGCCTGGATAAACGTTCTAGCCACGTTTTTTAAATTACGTCCCCGACCGAACCTTGGGAGTTGATGATTAATGGATATCCGTAAAGTCAAGAAGCTGATCGAACTGCTGGAAGAGTCTGGCATCGACGAACTGGAGATCAAGGAAGGCGAAGAGTCCGTTCGCATCAGCCGTCACAGCAAGACCCCAGCCGGCGCCCAGTACTTCGCAGCCCCGGCTCCAGTAGCCGCCCCGGTTGCCGCTGCCGCTCCGGTCGCTGCCGCTGCCCCGGCCGCCGAAGCCGCCGCCGCTGCCCCGGCCCTCAAAGGCACCGTGATCCGCTCGCCGATGGTCGGCACCTTCTACCGCAAGCCTTCGCCGACCTCTGCCAACTTCGCCGAAGTCGGCCAGACCGTGAAGAAGGGCGACACCCTGTGCATCGTCGAAGCCATGAAGATGATGAACCACATCGAAGCCGATGTCGGTGGTGTCATCGACGCCATCCTGGTGGAAGACGGTCAGCCGGTTGAGTTCGACCAGCCGCTGTTCACCATCGTTTGAATCGCGGAGAGCCAACGATGTCTGGGAAGCTCGAAAAAGTCCTGATCGCCAACCGCGGGGAAATTGCCCTGCGGATCCTGCGTGCCTGCAAAGAGCTGGGTATCAAGACCGTCGCTGTTCACTCCACGGCCGACCGCGAACTGATGCACCTGGGCCTGGCAGACGAGTCGGTCTGCATCGGCCCTGCATCGTCCAAGGAATCCTACCTGCACATCCCGGCGATCATCGCTGCCGCCGAAGTGACAGGTGCCACCGCGATCCACCCCGGTTACGGCTTCCTGGCGGAAAACGCCGACTTCGCCGAACAGGTGGAGAAGTCCGGCTTCGCCTTCATCGGCCCTAAAGCCGACACCATCCGCCTGATGGGCGACAAGGTCTCGGCCAAGGACGCGATGATTCGTTCGGGCGTACCGACCGTACCTGGTTCCGATGGCCCGCTGCCCGAAGACGAGGAAGTCGCCCTGGCGATCGCCCGTGACGTCGGCTACCCGGTGATCATCAAGGCTGCCGGTGGTGGCGGTGGTCGCGGCATGCGCGTGGTGCACAAGGAAGAGGACCTGATCGCCTCGGCCAAGCTGACCCGTACCGAAGCCGGTGCCGCCTTCGGCAACCCGATGGTCTACTTGGAGAAGTTCCTGACCAACCCACGCCACGTGGAAGTCCAGGTACTGTCCGACGGCCAGGGCAACGCCATTCACCTGGGCGACCGCGACTGCTCGCTGCAGCGCCGTCACCAGAAGGTGCTGGAAGAGGCCCCGGCTCCGGGCATCGACGAGAAGGCCCGCCAGGAAGTCTTCAAGCGTTGCGTCGACGCGTGCATCGAGATCGGCTACCGCGGTGCCGGCACCTTCGAGTTCCTGTACGAGGACGGCCGCTTCTACTTCATCGAGATGAACACCCGCGTCCAGGTCGAGCACCCGGTTTCGGAGATGGTCACCGGCATCGACATCGTCAAGGAGATGCTGAGCATCGCCGCTGGCAACAAGCTGTCGATCCGCCAGGAAGACGTGGTGATCCGCGGTCACTCCCTGGAGTGCCGTATCAACGCCGAAGACCCGAAGAAGTTCATCCCGAGCCCAGGTACCGTCAAGCACTTCCATGCCCCGGGCGGCAATGGCGTGCGTGTCGACTCGCACCTGTACAGCGGCTACTCGGTTCCGCCGAACTACGACTCGCTGATCGGCAAGCTGATCACCTACGGCAAGGACCGCGACGAAGCCATGGCGCGCATGCGCAATGCCCTGGACGAGATCGTCGTCGACGGCATCAAGACCAACATCCCACTGCACCGCGACCTGGTGCGTGATGAAGGTTTCTGCAAAGGTGGCGTCAACATCCACTACCTCGAGCACAAACTGGCCAACCAGGAGTGATCGCGTTAGCGTGATGAAAAAACCCCGGCCTGGTGCCGGGGTTTTTATTGCAGGAAAGCGTCGGGGGATTTATAGCCTCGCTCATCCCCGTCCAGCTGGCATGGACTTCAGCCCGCTCTGCGGGCTACCACTTTGAACGGGATTGACTGCCCCTCTCTTACAGCCTGCAACGCAGCGGCTTCACGCGCCCTGAGAATGTCTTCCTGTACGGCACGAGCAGCAGCCCGCCTCTGTTCGGCAGCACGCTGGCGTGCGGTCAGATCGACCATTCTTGTTGGCGCCGCCTGATCACCCACGTTCTGTGCTTGAAGGTAACGTGCAGGCACCATGATGCGACTATCGCTGTCACCCAAGCCCTCTCGATGGGTAAAGACGTACGTATCACCCGACTCGAGGTCCAACCGCATTCCATAGTTTCGTGAAGTGATCGACGCGAAAGACCAATGCCTCCACTGAACACCGACACCTCGCTGGTGGAGGAGTGACCTGATGGGTTCACCGATGTTGGGCCCGGTCAACCACTCTCCCCCTATCATCACCGCACGTACTTCGGAAGGTTGGAAGTGCGGCCCAAACGGATCGATCCGGGCAGGATCCAGCGCCTGAAACGCCCGTTCGATTGCCGCACCGATGTAGGGAAAATGGTCATGGTTGAAATGCATGACAATGCCAGTTCGGGTGCTGGGATAGTACAAACTAAGGCCAACGTTCTGTCGGGCGCCCAAGGTAAACAGGTAATTACTTGCCCCCTGTTCAGATGTCGCGGTAACCGACTCCGCTGTATGCGCCCTTCGCTCCATGTTCAAGTTTTGCTCTGGACTCAAATTTAGTGCTGACCTCAGTTGCGAGGCACCGGTTGCAGGCTGTGCAGACTGGGACCTAGACTGTAACCATCGATCGAACGGCCAAATAGGGATCATTCCGTATTCGTCGACCAGTGACATTGGGTTGTTTCGACACATTCGGTAAAGATTGAGCCCATCCACAGTCCCCGCCGGATCCGCACTCAACCACCTGCCAACCCAAGGCTGGTAATACCGGTACCCGTAGTAATACAACCCCGTCGCATCCCGCTCCTTGCCCGAATAACGAACCGTCTTGTAGTGGGCCTCCACCTCGTTGCGTGCTGCCCATACCGCAGTGCCGCCAAACGGGTAGTACTCTTCTCGGGTAATCACGTTGCCCGCCCCATCGACTTCCAACGTACTGCTCCCCAGCATGTCGTCGTAGCTGTAACGTAGCCGGTCGTTCGCGAGCTCTGCGGGGCGGCCGGTTTCCCAGTGCAGCACCCGCACCTGCGCGCGCCCGGCCTCCCCCGCCGTCACGACATGAAGGTTTTCCGTGATGTTGCCGTTGGTTGTCACGGTCCTCCGCTCAAGCCCAGGCAAGTACATCACGCGCCGAACCTGCGCACTGCCGGAAGCTTGCTGGATGCTGACCTTCATGACGCGCTGGCTATCACTGTCGTAGCGGTAGCTTTCGCCGTCATCCATACCGCCTTGGCGCGCCACCAAGGTGACATGCCGCAGCTCTGCCCGTGGTGTCCAGGCCAACCGCTGGCCGGGCAGCAACAGGCCCTGCTGGCCACCGGGCGTGAACAACGCCTCCACCTGCGACGGATCTGGCTCGAGCGTGCTCGACACCGCCCGGTTGCTGCAATCGCTGACGGTGATGTCGTTTGTATAGCTGTTGTTGGTGGCGGGGGCGCTGTGGCGGATCCGAATCAAGTTACCTGCGCTGTCGTAGGTGTAGGTGCGGGTGTAGCGGGTGAACGTGGCGCTGTCGATGGGTGTGAACGGCGAGAACTGGCCGCCCTGCCCTTGCTGGCCGGCGCTGGCCATTTCGCGGCCGCTGGCGCTGGCCAGCTGGTACAGGGTGTCATAGGTGTAGGTGCTTTGCGGCACAACCTTCTGGTTGCGCCAGAAACGGGTGGCCTCGGCGTCGTTGCGTACGTTGAGCACATTGCCGACCGGGTCGAAGGCGTAACGCAAGTCTTGCAGGACCTTGGCGCCACTGGCACGACCAGCGGGGCGTTCGGTCTGGATGCTGGCCAGGCGTTGCGTGGCAGGCTCGTAGGTGTAGTGCGTCACCACACCATTGCCATGTTCTTCACGCAGCTTCTGGCCCGTCGCCGAGTACTCCAGGGACTTGACGATCGTTCGCTCCAGCCCATTTTCGAGCGTCAGCCAACTGCCGTTGAGCTGACCTGCCACGTCATAGGAAACACGTTGCAGGTTGCACACAGCATCCAAGGTCGTCAGTACCGCTCCCGTCGCATCTGCCGTATTCACGCTGGTGTAGGCATCGGTATCCAGCAGCGCATCCCAATCAGCGGCCCCGGCACCTTGCCAGTCGGCGACGACCTCCCATTCATCGGTCCCCTTCAGCAGCCGCCGCGTGACGGTGTGCGGCTTCCCGCTCAACGCAATGCTTTCGACCTCCACCATCCCCGCCGGATCGTAATGGCGAATACGTTGCCCGGCCAGGTTAAGATCACGTGCCTCCTGAGCCAGGCCGGCCCAGACACAGCGCTCCATGATCCGCGAGCTCTGTCCAGCCGCCTGCTCCGTCACGCCCAGCAGGCGACCGGATGCGCCATTCTCGTAGAACCAGGTTCGGGTAACCGCCTGGCTGGCATCGTCACATCCCTGTGCATCGATACCGATCTGGCTCACAGCCAGGCAAGGTCGCCCTGCCACATCGTTCAGCGCGACAGAACCACCGGCATCGACACTGCGCGTTCGCAGCGTGCCGCCACCCAGGTCCGAGAGGTAACTGAAATTCACCCGTCCCGCATTGGCCAAGCGCGGGTCTGCGCTTCGTGCCAGAAAACCACGCGCATCGTGCTGGTGATAGGTAATGCGCTCTTCGACCCTCTGGGGCGTGTCCGGGTGGCGGTGATAAACAATTTCGCGAATGTTCAGGCCACGGTTATCGATTACCGTGACCGTCGGTGTGTTTCGGTGCAACTCAGGCTCGACATTGTGCATTGGCTATCTCCTAGCGGGTGCCGTCCAATTGAGCAGGTACCCTAGTGTGGTGTTTCACAAATAACGCCCATAACGCGCGGCGCTCTTTGCAAAACACCACACTAGCGAGAAGACGACGACGGCAGGACTCGTAAAAATGCCAGCTGGCGCCCCCCCTGCGACGACCTCTACAAACCCCACGCACTCAAGTAAACTGCCTAGCTCCGCGCAGCCTCGGGCTGCCCCTGTCGATTTACCAAAGGTGCCCGCCATGCCCTGGCTGCAAGTTCGCCTGGCCATCAGCCCAGACCAAGCCGAAACCTACGAAGACGCCCTGCTCGAAGTCGGCGCTGTCTCGGTGACCTTCATGGACGCCGAGGACCAGCCCATCTTCGAACCGGACCTCAACACCACGCCGCTCTGGTCGCACACCCACCTGCTGGCCCTGTTCGAAGCCGATGCCGAGCCCGAGGCCGTGTTCGCCCACCTGCGCTTGCTGACCGGCGCCGAGCTGCCGGAGCACCACGCCGAGGTAATCGAGGACCAGGACTGGGAACGCAGCTGGATGGACAACTTCCAGCCCATGCGTTTCGGCCAGCGCTTGTGGATCGTGCCCAGCTGGCACGAGGCGCCGGAAAAGGACGCGGTGAACCTGCTGCTCGATCCGGGCCTGGCCTTCGGTACCGGCACCCACCCGACCACCGCTCTGTGCCTGGAATGGCTCGACGGCCAGCAGCTCGAAGGCACCCAGGTGCTGGATTTCGGCTGTGGCTCGGGGATCCTGGCCATTGCCGCCCTGCTGCTGGGCGCCCGCGAGGCGATCGGCACCGACATCGACGTGCAGGCCATCGAAGCCTCGCGTGACAACGCCCAGCGCAACGGCATCGCCGACGAGCGACTGGCCCTGTACCTGCCCGAGCAGATGCCCGCCATGCAAGCCGACGTACTGGTCGCCAATATCCTGGCCGGCCCGCTGGTCTCGCTGGCCCCGCAACTGTCCGGCCTGGTCCGCCCCGGCGGCCTGCTGGCACTCTCGGGCATCCTCGCCGAACAGGGCGAGGAAGTGGCCGCAGCCTACGCGGGCGACTTCGAACTGGACCCGATCGTCGTGCGCGACGGCTGGGTACGCATCAGTGGTCGCCGCCGCTAGCCAACTAGACTCAACTTTCTGCACAACCCGGATCGCCGCATGACCGACAGTTTCGTCACCCAGTGTCCTCATTGCCAGACCAGCTTTCGCGTCACGCACAACCAGTTGAGCGTGGCCCGGGGCGTGGTGCGCTGCGGCCATTGCCTGCAGGTGTTCAACGCCGCCAAGCAGTTGCTGGAGCAGAACCGCACCTCCCCTGCCCCGGCGGCACCGATACCGGCACCGGAGGCGACGCAACCGACGATCAACGAACAGCCGAATACCGAGCCTGAGGACTGGGCCATCACCGCCCAGGCGCTGGACGACCTGGACCTGGACCAGGAACTGGCTCGCCTGGAGCGTCGCGGTGCGCCCGAAGAACGCCAGGCCCCGCCTCGCGAGGATGCCCTGCAGGCCCGTCGTGACGAGCATGGTCCTGACGACCATGCCGACGAACCCTTCGGTACGGCAACCGGCGAGCCGCCGGCACTCCAGGCCGCCGACGAACCGGCTCCGGTGCTGGTCGAACAAGAGGTCCTCGACCTCCAGGCAGAACCGCAGCCCGGTGACCGCACCGAGCCGACCCTGGGCAATGGCCTGGTCCTGGACGACGACGAGCCGCGAGCATTCGGCCAGGCCGAGCCCCATCACGACGACGGGCAGGGCGACCATTTCACTGGCCTGGATGACGATATCCCTGAAAAAGGGCTCTCGGCACGGGACGATGACGAGCATGGCCATCTGCGCCTGTCGGCCCGAGACGACGAGCTCGAGCGCCTCGCCGACGAGCGGCCCGAGCCGGCCTTGGCGGCCAAGGCCGAACGCCCGACGCGCAAGGAACCGCTGGTGCATGTGGTGGACGACCCGCTGCAGCTCGACTGGCAAAAGGCCAGGCCCAACTGGGCCAAGCGCCTGCTGTGGGGTGTGCTGACCCTGCTGGCCGCGGGTTTGCTGGCGTTCCAGTACATCAGCTACCACTTCGACGAAATGGCTCGCCAGGACCAGTACCGCCCCTGGTTCCAACAACTGTGCCCGATGCTTGGTTGCCAGGTACCGACCCGGGTGGATGTCAGCCGGATCAAGAGCAGCAACCTGGTGGTGCGTAGTCATCCGGACTTCAAGGGCGCACTGATCGTCGATGCGATCATCTACAACCGGGCCCCGTTCTCCCAGCCGTTCCCGCTGCTGGAGCTGCGATTTGCCGACCTCAACGGCCAACTGATCGCCAGCCGTCGCTTCAAGCCCAGCGAATACCTCTCGGGGGAACTGGCCGGGCGCGGCGACATGCCGAGCCAGACGCCGATCCACATCGCCCTGGATATCCTCGACCCCGGTCCCAAGGCCGTGAACTACAGCCTGAGCTTCCGTTCGCCGGAATGACCACAAGGGGCGCCTTGCGCCCGAACACCTGTAGGAGCGGGCTTGCCCCGCGATCAAGGGCGAAGCCCTTGCCAGGCGCCGGTGATATCGGGCCCGGCCTAATCGCGGGACAAGCCCGCTCCTAGAGGGTTCCCTCAAGGGCCAGTAGATTTCCACCGCGCCTGGCGAGCAGTCTCGTGTCGCGATGGCCCGCGAAGCAGGCCCGGAAAAACCCGTCAACGGCCCAAAATTTGCAGCTTGGACCGCAAAGTCATAAGCCCACAGCTGTTCAGATTTTATCCAGATTCATCTTTATCCGGTCATCGAGAGCGGGTATCATGCCAACCCTTTTTCGGACTCCAATGATTCGGCCCCACAACAGGGAACACCTATGTCGGCGGTACGCATCGGCCCTTACACACTGCGAAACAACCTGATCCTCGCGCCCATGGCCGGGGTCACGGACCAACCTTTCCGTACGCTTTGCCAGCGCCTGGGCGCCGGCATGGTCGTCTCGGAAATGGTGACCAGCGACATGAGCCTGTGGAACAGCCGCAAGTCGCGCCTGCGCCGCATCCATGATGGCGATCCCGAGCCACGCTCGGTGCAGATCGCCGGTGGCGATGCGCAGATGCTGGCCGCGGCGGCCCGGGCCAATGTCGAGGCTGGCGCCCAGATCATCGACATCAACATGGGCTGCCCGGCGAAAAAAGTCTGCAACAAGGCCGCCGGTTCTGCTTTATTGAGAGATGAAGCCTTGGTCAGCGAAATCCTCCACGCCGTGGTCGGCGCAGTGGAGGTACCGGTGACCCTGAAGATCCGCACCGGCTGGGACCGGGCGAACAAGAACGGCCTGACCGTGGCGAAGATCGCCGAGCAGGCCGGCATCCAGGCGCTGGCGGTACATGGCCGCACACGCGCCGACCTGTACACCGGCGAAGCCGAGTACGACACCATCGCTGCGATCAAGCAGGCGGTGTCGATCCCGGTTTTCGCCAACGGCGACATCACTTCGCCAGAAAAGGCCCGGGCGGTGTTGCACACCACCGGTGTCGACGGCCTGCTGATCGGCCGTGCCGCCCAGGGGCGGCCGTGGATTTTCCGCGAGATCGAGCATTACCTGCGTACGGGCGAGCACCTGCCTGCTCCGGCGCTGGAGGAAGTGGAACACATTCTGCTGGAGCACCTGGCGGCGTTGCATGCCTTCTATGGCGATGTGATGGGCGTACGTATCGCCCGCAAGCACGTTGGCTGGTACCTGGCAACACGACCGGGCGGCAAGGAGTTCCGCGCCCGGTTCAATGCGCTGGAAGACACACAAGCGCAGTGCGCCAACGTTCGCGCGTTTTTCCGCGAACGTCGAGAGAGCCTTGAGACAGAGGACGGACAAGGGGTGGCCGCATGACGATGATGACCGAGACATTAGTGAGTGGAACAACGCCCGTGAGCGACAACGCCAACCTGAAACAGCACCTCAATACGCCGAGCGAAGAGGGCCAGACCCTGCGCGACAGCGTGGAGAAGGCGCTGCACAACTACTTCGCACACTTGGAAGGGGCGACCGTCACGGACGTCTACAACCTGGTGCTGTCGGAAGTCGAGGCACCGCTGCTCGAAAGCGTGATGAACTACGTCAAGGGCAACCAGACCAAGGCCAGCGAGATGCTCGGGCTCAACCGTGGCACCCTGCGCAAGAAGCTCAAGCAGTACGACCTGTTGTAATCGAACCCCAACCAGAAAAGGCGGCTCTCCCCAAGAGGCGCCTTTTTTGCTGAATCCACCGCGTTATGGAATCCGAAATGACCGACCAGACTACCCGCCTGCCGATCCGCCGCGCCCTGATCAGCGTCTCCGACAAGACCGGGATCCTCGAGTTCGCCCGTGAGCTGCAACAGCTCGGCGTCGAGATCCTGTCCACCGGCGGCACCTACAAGCTGCTCAAGGACAACGGTGTGAACGCGGTGGAAGTGGCCGACTACACCGGCTTCGCTGAAATGATGGATGGCCGGGTCAAGACCCTGCATCCGAAGATCCACGGCGGCATCCTGGGCCGTCGCGGCATCGACGATGCCATCATGAACGAACACGGTATCAAGCCGATCGACCTGGTCGCGGTCAACCTGTACCCGTTCGAGGCAACCATCGCCAAGCCCGGCTGCGACCTGCCGACCGCCATCGAGAACATCGACATCGGCGGCCCGACCATGGTCCGTTCCGCAGCGAAGAACCACAAGGACGTCGCCATCGTGGTCAACGCCAGCGACTACGCCAGCGTCCTGGAGAACCTCAAGGCCGGCGGCCTGACCTACGCCCAGCGCTTCGACCTGATGCTCAAGGCCTTCGAGCACACCGCCGCCTACGACGGCATGATCGCCAACTACATGGGCACCATCGACCAGGCCAAGGACACCCTGTCCACCGAAGGTCGCAGCGAGTTCCCGCGCACCTTCAACAGCCAGTTCGTCAAGGCCCAGGAAATGCGCTACGGCGAGAACCCGCACCAGAGCGCGGCGTTCTACGTCGAGGCCAAGAAGGGCGAGGCCAGCGTTTCCACCGCGCTTCAGCTGCAGGGCAAGGAACTGTCGTTCAACAACGTGGCCGACACCGACGCCGCCCTCGAGTGCGTGAAGAGCTTCGTCAAGCCGGCCTGCGTCATCGTCAAGCACGCCAACCCGTGCGGCGTGGCCGTGGTTCCGGAAGACGAAGGCGGCATCCGCAAGGCCTACGACCTGGCCTACGCCACCGACACCGAGTCGGCCTTCGGCGGCATCATCGCCTTCAACCGTGAACTGGATGGCGAAACCGCCAAGGCCATCGTCGATCGCCAGTTCGTCGAAGTGATCATCGCGCCGAAGATCTCCCAGGCTGCCCGCGAGGTGGTGGCCGCCAAGCAGAACGTACGCCTGCTCGAGTGCGGCGAATGGCCTGCCGAGCGTGCTGCCGGCTGGGACTTCAAGCGTGTCAACGGTGGCCTGTTGGTGCAAAGCCGTGACATCGGCATGATCACTGCCGAAGACCTGCAGGTCGTGACCAAGCGCGCCCCGACCGAGCAGGAGATCCACGACCTGGTCTTCGCCTGGAAAGTGGCCAAGTTCGTCAAGTCCAACGCTATCGTCTACGCCAAGCAACGCCAGACCATCGGCGTGGGTGCCGGCCAGATGAGCCGCGTCAACTCCGCCCGCATCGCCGCCATCAAGGCCGAGCATGCCGGCCTGCAGGTACAGGGCGCGGTCATGGCCTCGGATGCGTTCTTCCCGTTCCGTGACGGCATCGACAATGCGGCTAAAGTGGGTATCACCGCGGTGATCCAGCCAGGTGGCTCGATGCGCGATGCCGAAGTCATCGCCGCTGCCGACGAAGCCGGCATCGCCATGGTGTTCACCGGCATGCGCCACTTCCGCCACTGATTTACGGCAATCGGCCGCACTGAAGCAGGCATCTGCTGCGTTGGGGCCGCTTCCGCTGATGCTCATTGCCAAAAGGCAATTCCGCTCATCGGAACCGGCCCCGCCTTGCACCTACCTGCTTCATTGCGACCTCGTACAGCGTGAGGCTTTGCCTCCCGCCCGAAAGCATTCGAGGTTTTGACATGAAAGTTTTGATCATCGGCAGCGGCGGCCGTGAGCACGCCCTGGCCTGGAAAGTCGCCCAGGACCCACGGGTCGAGAAGGTCTACGTTGCTCCAGGCAACGCCGGCACCGCCACCGAAGCCAAGTGCGAGAACGTCGCCATCGACGTCACCGCCCTGGAGCAACTGGCCGACTTCGCCGAACAGCACGTACAGATGACCATCGTCGGCCCAGAGGCCCCGCTGGTCGCCGGCGTCGTCGACCTGTTCCGCAGCCGCGGCCTGGACTGCTTCGGCCCAACCAAGGGCGCAGCCCAGCTGGAAGGCTCCAAGGCCTTCACCAAGGACTTCCTGGCACGTCACAAGATTCCGACCGCCGACTACCAGAACTTCACCGAAATCGAGCCGGCCCTGGCCTATCTGAAGGAAAAGGGCGCGCCGATCGTCATCAAGGCCGACGGCCTGGCCGCGGGCAAGGGCGTGATCGTCGCCATGACCCTCGAGGAAGCCGAAGCCGCCGTACGCGATATGCTCGCCGGCAACGCCTTCGGCGACGCAGGTTCGCGCGTGGTCATCGAGGAGTTCCTCGACGGCGAGGAAGCCAGCTTCATCGTCATGGTCGATGGCCATAACGTGCTGCCGATGGCCACCAGCCAGGACCACAAACGCGTCGGCGACAAGGACACCGGCCCGAACACCGGTGGCATGGGCGCCTACTCCCCGGCTCCGGTGGTCACCCCGGACGTGCACCAGCGCGTGATGGACCAGGTCATCTGGCCGACCGTGCGTGGCATGGCCGAGGAGGGCAACGTCTACACCGGCTTCCTGTACGCGGGCCTGATGATCGACAAGGCGGGCAACCCCAAGGTCATCGAGTTCAACTGCCGCTTCGGCGACCCGGAAACCCAGCCGGTCATGCTGCGCCTGGAATCGAGCCTGGTATTGCTGGTCGAAGCCGCCTTCGCCAAGGCCCTGGACAAGGTCGAGGCGCAGTGGAACCCGCAACCGAGCCTGGGCGTGGTCCTGGCTGCCGGCGGCTACCCGGGCGACTATGCCAAGGGTGACGTCATCAACGGCCTGGATGCGGCCGCCAAGCTCGAAGGCAAGGTCTTCCATGCCGGCACCGCCCTGAAGGACGGCCAGGTCGTCACCGCTGGCGGCCGTGTGCTCTGCGCCACCGCCATGGGCGCCACGGTCGAGGCTGCCCAGCAGCAGGCCTATCGCCTGGCCGAGCAGATCGACTGGAACGGCAGCTTCTACCGCACCGACATTGGCTACCGGGCCATCGCCCGCGAGCGTGGCGAGCACCAGTAACCTGCACCGAATCGCCGTGTCGCCCCTGGCGCACGGCCTTCGGCCCGCCGACAAGGCCTCCCCGGGGGCTTGCCTCGGTCTTGGCGCCCCGCGCATAGTTGTAATCCGGCATCTTAGCTAGGAAGGACCTCGTCGTGCGTCGGCTTCGGATTGCCATTGCCCTGTTCGTCAGCCTGCTGACACTGCTCTGCCTGCCTCCTGCCTCAGCCGAGCAAGGCGCAGGCTGGTCGGTCCTGCTCGATGAACAGGCCAACCTGCAATTGAGCGATGTGCGCTCGGAGCGCTACCGCAACCAGTTCAGCCCCATCCGCCTGCTCGAGCTCGACGCCGCACCGGCCGACCAGGCCCTCTGGCTGCACTACCGGCTCGAACCCGGTGAGCAGGAACAACTGCTGCGCATCTTCGCCCCAGACCTCTCGCGCCTGGACTTCTACGCCCTGGATGGCGAAAAGCTGGTGCGCCAGATGCACCATGGCCGCCAGGCTGGCAATGCCAGCCCGACCCTGCGCAGCAGCGACCACCTGTTGCCATTGCCCAACAGCCCCAACGCCCTGGAAATCTACGTACGGCTGGTCTCCGAACACCAGTTGCGCCCTGCCATCAGCCTCGAGCCTGCTGCGTCGGTCGCCGCCGACCAGACACGCCCCTTGTTGTTCGGCCTGCTGTTCGGCGGCCTGGCAATGCTGATCCTGCACAACCTGATCCGCTTCCTCTACACCCGTTCCAACACCACGCTGATCCTGGCCCTCTACCATGGCCTGATGCTGCTCAGCGCCCTGATCCTGCTCAACCTCAGCGGCCCCTGGTGGCACCTGTGGCACAGCGCGCAGACGCCGGCAGCCTACCTGACCCTGGTCCTGGCAGGCCTGGCCGGGCTGTATTTCACCCAACACTTCTTCAGCCCCTGTAGCTCGCTGCGGTGCAACCGCTTGTTGCACGGGGAGATGCTGATCGTCGCGGTCAGTGGCCTGGTGCTGCTGTTCGTCGATACCTTGCCGCTGAACCTGATGACCTACGCCCTGATGGCCCTGGGCAGCGTCACCATGCTGCTGGTCAGTGCCTACCACTGGTACAAGGGCTATGGGCCTGCGCGTCTGTTCGCCGTGGCCATGCTGGTATTCAACCTGGGAGGGCTGGTGCTGCTGCCTGCCCTGCTGGGCCTTACCCGCACCACGACCCCCTGGCTGCTGTGCATTCTCATGGGGCTGACCGTGGCCAGCGGGCTGTTGTTGAACCTGGCGGTCAGCGAGCGCCTGCGCAGGATCAGCGAGGAACGCTTCCGCGCCAGCCGCGCCCTGGCCGCCAGCGATGCCGAGATCAACGCCAAGGCCGAGTTCCTTGCCAAGATCAGCCATGAAATCCGCACCCCCATGAATGGCGTGCTGGGCATGACCGAACTGCTGCTGGGCACGCCGTTGTCGGTCAAGCAGCGTGACTATGTGCAGACCATCCACAGCGCCGGCAACGAACTGCTTACCCTGATCAACGAGATCCTCGACATTTCCAAGCTCGAGTCCCGCCAGATCGAACTGGACGATGTGCAGTTCGACCTCAACGCGTTGATCGAGGATTGCCTGAACATCTTCCGGGCCAAGGCCGAGCAGCAGAACATCGAGCTGATCAGTTTCACCCAGCCGCAGGTTCCGCAAGTGATCAGCGGCGACCCGACACGCCTGCGCCAGGCCCTGTCGAGCTTGCTGGACAATGCCCTGAAGAATACCGAACAGGGCGAGATCCTGCTGGTGGTGGCCCTCGACCAACGGGGTGGCGTGCCGCGCCTGCGCATCGCCGTGCAGGACAGCGGCGATGCGATGCCGCCTGCCGAGCGCGAAGCCTTGCTGCAGGCCGAGCTGCACAGCCACCAGTTCCTCTCCAGCAACAAGCTTGGTGGCCACCTGGGGTTGGTCATTGCCAAGCAATTGATCGGTCTGATGCAAGGCGAGTTCGGGATCAAGAGCAGCAACAATACCGGGAACACCCTCTGGCTCACCCTGCCCCTGGATCCCTCGCGCCTGGAGCAACCGCCTACCGACCTGAACGGCCCGTTGCGCGACGCCCGCGTACTGGTGGTGGACGACAACGACACGTGTCGCAAGGTGCTGGTGCAGCAGTGCAGCGCCTGGGGCATGAATGTCAGCGCCGTGCCGTCGGGCAAGGAGGCCCTGGCCCTGCTGCGCACCAAGGCGCACCTGCGCGACTATTTCGACGCCGTGCTGCTGGACCAGAACATGCCAGGCATGACGGGCATGCAACTGGCCGCGAAGATCAAGGAGGACCCCAGCCTGAACCACGACATCCTGGTGGTGATGCTCACCGGTATCAGCAACGCGCCGAGCAAGATCATCGCCCGCAATGCCGGGGTCAAGCGCATCCTGGCCAAGCCGGTGGCTGGCTACACCCTCAAGACCACCCTGGCCGAAGAGCTTGCCCTGCGCGGCCGCGAACAATCACCCGCACCCGGCCCTACAGGCCCATCCGGGCCGTTGGACCTGCCCAGCGACTTTCGCGTGCTGGTGGCCGAGGACAACAGCATTTCGACCAAGGTCATCCGCGGCATGCTCGGCAAGCTCAACCTGGAGCCGGACACCGCCAGCAATGGCGAGGAGGCCCTGCGGGCAATGAAGGCACAGCGCTACGACCTGGTGCTGATGGACTGCGAGATGCCCGTGCTCGATGGCTTCTCCGCCACCGAGCAGCTGCGCGCCTGGGAAGCTGCCAACCAGCGTCAGCGCACCCCGGTGGTGGCGCTGACCGCGCACATCCTCAGCGAACACAAGGAACGCGCGCGCCAGGCGGGCATGGACGGCCACATGGCCAAGCCGGTGGAGCTGTCGCAATTGCGCGAAACGATCCAGTACTGGGCCAGCCAGCGCGCAGCTGCCTCGGACCCGTTACACACCCCCTGAACAGCGGCGCAGGCTTCATCGCGGGACAAGCCCGCTCCTCCCCGACAAGTAGGAGCGGGCTTGCCCCGCGATCACCGGCAACGCCGGTGCCATCCCTCACCGGCAACCCCGCTCCCCATTCAGAATCAGAGGGTTGTCCCTGGAGTGCTGATACACTTGCCCACACCTCTCCCCCGCCATGGATCCGCGCCATGCTCCATGAGTTGTTCAGCGTCTACCTGAAAATGCTCGTGCTCTACAGCCCGTTCTTCGTGCTGTCCTGCTTCATCAGCCTGACCCGCGGCTATTCCAGCAAGGAGCGCAAGCAACTGGCCTGGCGCGTGGCCGTCGCCGTGCTGGTGGCCAGCGTCCTGCTCTACCTGTTCGGGCGAGTGATCTTCGGCGTATTCGGCATCACCGCCGACGCCTTCCGTATCGGCGCCGGCAGCGTGTTGTTCATCTCGGCTCTGGGCATGGCCCAGGGCAAGTCGGCGGTACAGGCCGACAATGTGCAGCAGGATGTGACCATCGTGCCACTGACCATCCCACTCACCGTCGGCCCCGGCACCATCGGTGCACTGTTGGTGATGGGCGTGGGCCAGCCACACTGGGACGACAAGCTGCTGGCCATTGTCAGCATCGCCCTGGCCAGCTTCACCGTAGGCCTGGTGCTCTATCTCTCGTACCACATCGAACGCCTCCTCGGCGACCAGGGCCTGCAGATCGTCAGCCGCCTGATGGGTCTGTTCGTCTGCGCCCTGGCAGCGCAGATCATCTTCACCGGGATCAAGGGTTACCTGGTGCTCTAGAGTTGTAGGTCGAGGATGGTCTGCAGGCTGTGCTTGTTCACGCTGCCTTCGACCTTGCGGCGGTAGTTGTCGCGAAAGCCATGCAAATGAAAACTGATGACCTCCACCCGCATATCCGTCACCTCACTGTGGCTGGCGGACTGCAGGAACAACACCCCCCTGGCGTGCTGCGTCAGGGCCACTTCCATGTGAAGCATCACCATGTTGACGGTGCCGTTGGCCTGCTGTGCACAGGGCAGCAACTGGAAGCGCGCCCTCTGTTTCGATAGCGCCCGGGCCTCGAACGCATACAACGCCAGCGGATCGCGACCCAACGCCTGCATGGAGCGCCGGGCAAGCTCGCACTGGGCCTGGTTCCCGGCCTGGGCCACTTGTGCCAGGGCCTGGGCCGCGATGCTTTCCCGGTTCGGCCCCGGGCGTCGAAAGCCTGGGTAGGTCTTGCCATCGAATCCCAGCATGCTCAGGTTGCGCCAGTAGTTCCTGAACCAGTCACCCTCGATGCCGTGGTCGTGGTCATTCCAGGCCACCTGCTGGGCAAAGGCGTTGGCCAGGAGGATGTCGTCACGGGCCTGAGGGCTGACATCCGGCAGAAAAGACATCAAGCTGCTGTGGACGAGCTTGCCGCTGGCCGCTTGCCGATTGGAATCGTTCATACGTTCGCTCCTGCAATGGTGCGGACCCTGCATCGGTATTGCGCTTTCTTCGCCAACACGGACTTGCCAAGCCCCTCGCGGACCAAGGCCACTCGCTTTTCATCCAGCCGATAACGGCCATCGAAGTATTCGTACTCCAGGGTATCGGTGATCCGCAAGGGCACCCACAACCACTGCATGTCCAGCGTTACGCTCGTGCTGAACGCCAGTTCGGTGCTGATGATGGAAGCGTCGGGCAACACCACCCGCAGCTCCACACGTACCTGCCAACTCTGCTTACCCACCCCCGGCTTGACGCATTCGCTCCACAAGAGCTGGCGCAGCGCGGGGGCGGCGTTAGCCCTGAAATCTTCGAGGCATTGCAAGACCTGCTCGCGTTGCTCGACACCGACCTTGATCGACAAGCGTTCAGACATCAGTGCCCATGGCTCGGTGGGTGTCGCTTGCAGGTTCGTCGTGAGCTGGGACTGCAGGGTGTCGAGGTGACAACCAAAAGCGCCTTGTACCTTCAGGTACTCGCGCTGCCAGTCGCTACCTGCGGCCGCCCCGGGGTAGCGCTTGCCCGCCATCAAGTACGCTGCCAACTGGATATTGAGTGCATCTTCCGCGCGCAGCTCGCCCACGGCATCGTGGATCATCACCAGGCTGTTGCCGTTGAGCCACACGGTGTAGTCGTTGTTCATGAAGCCTCCTTTCGGCCCACTGCCCGCAAACGGACAGTGGGCCGGCTCAATGGTCAGAGCTCCAGGGCGAGCAGGGTCTCGAGGGCCTTGTCATCGAGTTTGCCCTCGATGATCGGTCGCGCCTTCTCGTAGCGACGCTGGTCGAACATCAGGATCGCACCGCAGGCAAAGTTGGCGGTTCCACTGCTCTCCCACTTGAACAACAGGTAGTTGCTGGCCTTGTCTGGCTCGGCATCGGTCTGGATGGCACTCACCAGCATGGCGACCTGGCCGCCTGCCGATTGCTCGCACTTGTTCAGGCTCAGACTGGTGCGGTCATCCTCGACTGACTTGTAATCGAGCACTTCGACATTACGAGTGCTTGCCGCCAGGGCAGCCACTACTGCCTCTCCTAGGTTCTTGAGTGCCTCCGCCACATCGCCGGTAAACACCCCCTTTGCCGCCATCAGGCCCTTGCCAAGCAGGTTGCTGACCTCCAGGTGCATGTTACTGGCAGTGATTTGCTGGACGTCGGTACGGACGGACACCCATCCCATTGCGGACATCAGGCGGATGTACTCTTTGAACCACAGCTTGGTTTGCGAAATAGGGTTGTACTGCTTGTTTGCGCCTTGCGTGGCTAACGCGTGGGAGGCTTTTGCGGCGTCGCGGTTGGCCTCCTGCATGTGGTCGGGGAACACGAACAGGTTCTTGTCCGGCAGGACCTGGAGTTGCAGCTTCTCGTTGTCGCGGGTCATCGGTAATCTCCGTCAGGGTGCGAATGGAGCCATGGGGCTCCAGCCGCAACCTAACGGCAAAGCGCGGTTCAACCTGCCACGAAGCGCTTCCTATGCTCGGTACCTGCGACCGCTCAAGGCTTGGTGCCGTACCAGCGCGGCGTATAGACCCAGCGCCCACCGTTGGCGCGCTCGAAGGTGCAGGTAGTCGACGAACCGATCAGTACCATGGTGCGCATGTCGACCATTTCCGGTACCAGTTCGGCCAAGGAGACTACCGTCAGCGTCTGCCCCGGCCTACCAACGTCGCGCCCAAGGACTACAGGCGTGGACCCTTGGCGATGCTGGCGCACGATGTCCAGGGCACGCCCCAGTTGCCAGGGTCGCGAGCGAGAGATCGGATTGTAGAAGGCCAGCACCAGGTCAGCCTGGGCGGCAAGGTCCAGGCGCCGCTCGATGATCGACCAAGGCTTGAGGTTGTCCGACAACGACATGACGCAGAAGTCATGGCCCAGCGGCGCCCCCGCCTGGGCAGCGGTGGCCAGCGAAGCCGAGACCCCGGGCAGGATCTCCAGGTCCACCCGATGCCAGGCCGGGTCACTGGATTCGTGCAAGGCCTCGAGCACGGCGGCTGCCATGGCGAACACCCCCGGGTCCCCGGAGGACACCACCACCACGGAACGCCCCTGGGCCGCCAGCTCGAAGGCATGACGGGCGCGTTGCATCTCTTCGCGGTTGTCGGTGCAATGCAGTACCTGGTCCTCACGGAACGGGCCGGCCATACGCACATAGGTCTCGTAGCCGAGTACGTCCTGGGCACGGGCCAGCTCGGCCTTGACCGCCGGAACCATCAGCTCGGCCGCGCCGGGGCCAAGCCCGATCACGGCCAGGCGCCCTCGACGCCTGCCCACCTGCAGGGCATCCACGGGCGCCGCAGCCACTGCGACGACGAGACCATCCTGTTCGATCAACCGGGCTCCGGGCACGGCTTCGGCGACCATCCCGGCAAGGTCCGAGGCCAGGGTGGCGAAGCGCAGTTCGACGCCCAGTGCTTGCGCGGCATCGTGCAAGCCCTGGTCGGCCATGGCCTGCTCCGCGGCCAGCAGACATGCCAGCGATTGCTCGGCGATACCGGCCTTGCGCAGCCCCTCGCGTACCCGCTCGACGACACCCGAACCACCGCCCTCGACCGCCACGACCACGCAGCGGGCATGGATCACCAGCTCGTCACGGCTGGCCGGCCGCGCTTGGCAGCCCACATGGATGGCGCGTTGGGCCGCCTGGTCCTGCGGCAGGTCCGCCTGGGCAAGCCAGGGCGCCTCGCCTTCCACGCGTACCGCCTCACCGGCCAACAGGTCGGAGACGAAGCGCTTGCCCTGCTCCAGGTCCGCCAGTGTGTAGCCTGGCGGCGGGTTGAGCAGGCAGGTGCCGAAACGCAGCTCGCCACTGGTGGTGATGGCCGGTGCCACATCCAGCGCCAGGCCGATCTCCCGGGCCATGACATTGACCCCGCCCAGGCCACCTAGCAGCGGCACCACGGCGCTGCCATCCTCGGCCACCGCCAGTACCGGTGGCTCGGCGCCCTTTTCCGCGAGCAGGCCGGCCAGGCTGCGAATCACGATGCCGGCAGCACACAAGGCAATGATCGGTGAGCCCTGCCGGTAGAGCTGGCGCAGGGTGTCACCGAAGTTGTCGTAGCGTGCATCCACGTCCTCGACCCGCCCTTGCAGGCCATGGATCGTCGCCTGTGGATAACACCGCTGGATCCGCTGCGCGGTAGCCAGGCTGCCGGGGCCGAGGATGACGATCGCCGGGGCCGTCTGCATGTTCAGCCCTGCCATTTTTCACCCGGCACGACGATCAGCGAGAAGTATGGCGAAGATTGCGGGTCCACCTCGTCCAGCGGGACGATCTTCTGGTTGGCCATGGTCGCACGCTCCACGTAGAGCGCACGCTCGTCCAGGCCCAGTTCGCCCAGCACCTGGCGCACCTTGGGGAAGTTTCGCCCAAGCTTCATGATCACGGCAGCATCGGCATCGGCCAGGCGCCGCTTGAGTTCGTCATGGGGCAACACGCCGGAGAGTACCGACAGGCTCTGGTTGCGATACACCAGCGGCGCGCCCAGCACCGAGGCCCCTCCGAGCATCGAACACACGCCAGGGACGACCTCGGCCTCGTAGCGCTGGGCCAGACGGTCGTGCAGGTACATGTAGGAGCCGTAGAAGAACGGGTCGCCCTCGCAGATCACCGCCACGTCACGCCCAGCGTCCAGGTGCGCGGCCACCTGCACGGCGGCCTCGTCGTAGAAGTCGCTGATCACCTGTTCGTAGGACAGCGGCGCCGGCAGCACTTCGGTCGTCACCGGATACACCAGTGGCAGCAAGGTCTGCGCCGCCTGCAGGTGCGCCTCGATGATGCCGAAGGCATTGCCCCGCTTGCCCTTGGCCACGAAGTAGGCCACCACCGGGGCCTCGCGCAGCAGGCGCAGGGCCTTGACCGTGATCAGTTCCGGGTCGCCGGGGCCTACGCCCAGGCCGAACAGACGTCCACGCGGCTGCATCATTCCACCTCCGTGGCCAGGGCATTGACCGCGGCGGCGGCCATCGCGCTACCGCCCAGGCGGCCCTGCATGATCACGAACGGCACGCCGCGGCTGTCGGCGGCCAGCATCGCCTTGGACTCCGCGGCGCCGACGAAGCCCACCGGGAAGCCCAGGATCAGCGCAGGCTTGGGAGCGCCGGCGTCGAGCATCTCCAGCAGGTAGAACAATGCTGTCGGGGCATTGCCGATCACCACCACGCTGCCCTCCAGGTACGGGCGCCACAGTTCCAGGGCCACGGCCGAGCGGGTGTTGCCCTGCGCCTTGGCAAGGTCCGGTACGCTGGGGTCGCGCAAGGTGCAGATCACCGGGTTGTCGGCCGGCAGGCGCGCGCGGGTCACGCCTTCGGCGACCATGTGTGCGTCACACAGGATCGGCGCGCCCTTGGCCAGGGCTTCGCGGCCGGCACGCCCGGCACCTTCGGAAAACTGCAGGCCGTCGATGGCATCGACCATGCCACAGGCATGGATCACCCGCACAGCGAGCTTCTCCAGGTCGGCGGGTATCCGCTCGAGCCGGGCTTCCTCGCGGATGATCCGGAAGGAATTGCGATAGATCTCCTGACCATCGCGGATGTAGTCAATCATCAAGGTGCTCCGTCGGCAGGTCGAGCATGGCGCCTGCTTCTTCTGGGGTGATGTCGGTTGCGCGAAGCCTGCCGAAGCCCGGCTGGTAAGCGTCACGCAGATAAAGGTCGTATCGGCCCGGCGAGCGGGCCAGCAAGGTGGCCGGGGCGACGTGGGCCGCAGCGCAGGAGCGGGGGCAGCCGGACAGGTGCACGCTGCCGGGTCGCCCGGCCTGCAACAAGGACGCGAGCGCCAGGGCGTCAGCCTTGGTGTCGGCCAAGGCCTTGGCGCACCCCATTGAGCCGGTACAGGCGGTGAGCCGGGCAAGGGGGTGATCGGCGTGGCAAAGCAGCCCCAGGGCGTGCAATGCTGCCTGGGCCTGCTCGAGCCGCGCCGGGTTCAGGTTGGGTATCACCAGGCTTTGCCAAGGGCTCAGGCGCAGGCTGCCATCACCCGCGGTACGGGCCACGCCAGCAATGCCGCGCAGCTGGCTCGAGGTCAGGCGCCCCAACGGCGGAGCGATACCCAGGGCCATGCCCTGTCGCTGGGCCAAGGGGCCAAGCCACGGGGCCCGGGCCGGCGCGCGGCGCCAGCCGAGTACCGCTGCATCACGACGGATATCCAGGCCCAGGCCGCCGATGAACGCGCCGACCGGGCAATCGGCGAGCAACTGGCGCATGCGCGACTGCTGCGGCCCGGCCAGGTCGAGGAAGCGCACCAGCACTGCCTGCACCAGCGCCAGCCCCTGCTCGACCGGCACGGCGCCCATCGCCTGGCCGGGGCACCCGGCCAGGCCGAACGCAAGCCAAGTGTGCTGGTCGAGCGTCATTGCCGACAGCCACAGGTCATGGGGGTGCTCGAGCATCGCCAGGCCTTCGCCGCCGTCGAGCTGGATGGCGAACTTGGCCGACAGTTCATGCAAGCGCGGGGTGGTTTCCAGCATCCGCAGAATGTCCCCGGCCAATGGGCGGGTATCGAGCAGCATGGCGGGGTCGAGGCCTGCGAGCGGGCTGAGCATCAGGTTACGCACATCGTCGAATGCGGCATCACGCGGCCCGAGCCCGGCATCGAGCAAGTTCTGCACCAGGCCCTGGCGGTCGTGGCCAATGCCACGGATCTGCAGGTTGGCGCGGTTGGTCGCTTCGATCACGCCCGTGGCGAAACGCTCGGCAGCGTCGGCTACGGCCTCGGCCTGCCCGGCCTGCAGCACGCCACCAGGCAGCTTGATGCGGCAGATCCCGCCGTCGCGCGCATCGACGATGCGCCACAACCCCGGGCAGGCCGAGGGGCGGGGCGACACGAGGGTGACAGGGGGCTGCGTCAAGGGGGCATCCGGCATCTTGAAAATGCGCTTGAGTGTAGAAGGCGCGGTATTATGCCTGCTTTGTCCGGCGGCATGAAAAACCGGCGGTCGAACACGACACAGAATTTCAGGGCGGTACACGCGGACTCTGTAGCAGCGGGCTTGCCCCGCGATGGGCTGCAGCGCAGCCCCAACATGGCGGATCAACAACAGATGGCACCCTGGCTGACAATAGTGGGCATCGGCGAAGACGGCTTCAACGGCTTGGGCAAGCAGGCCCGGCGCGCCGTGCTGAGTGCCCCACGGATCTTTGGCAGCCCGCGCCAGCTGGCGCTCCTGCCTCGCTGCGTGGCTGGCGAACGCCTGAACTGGCCGAGCCCGTTCTCCCTGGCCCCGGTCCTGGCCCTGCGTGGCGAGCCGGTGTGCGTGCTGGCCAGCGGCGACCCGATGTTCTATGGCGTCGGTGCCAGCCTCGCCCGCCACCTACCCGCCGAAGAGCTGCTGGTGCTGCCGATGCCATCGTCCTGCGCCCTGGCCGCCGCCCGCCTGGGCTGGGCGTTGCAGGACGTGCAGGTGGTGTCGCTCGTCGCCCGCCCCCTGGCCGCGCTCAATGCCCACCTCTACAGCGGCCTGCGCCTGCTGGTGCTGAGCAACGACGGCGACAGCCCGGCGGCCATCGCCCATCTGCTTTGCGAGCGCGGCTTCGGCCCCAGCCGGCTGCAGGTCCTTGAACACCTGGGCGGCCCTCAGGCACGCCAGTTGTCCGGCAGCGCGCAAGACTGGCCCCACGGCCGGGCCGCAGACCTGAACCTGGTGGCCATCGAATGCCAGGCCTCAGCCGCCACCCTGCAGCTGTCGCCCGTTGTCGGCCTGCCCGATAACGCCTTTCGCCATGACGGCCAGCTGACCAAGCGCGACGTGCGCGCCATCACCCTCGCCCGCCTGGCCCCTCGCCCTGGTCAGCTGCTGTGGGATGTGGGCGCCGGCTGCGGATCGATCGGCATCGAGTGGATGCGCGCCCACCCCAGTTGCCGCACCCTGGCCATCGAGGCCGACCAAGGGCGCCAGGCGCATATCGAGCATAACCGCGACGCCCTCGGCGTACCCGGCTTGCAACTGGTCCGCGGCAAGGCCCCCGAAGCGCTCGCCGGGCTGGAGCGCCCCGATGCGGTCTTCATCGGTGGCGGCGTCACCGGCGATGGCGTACTGGCCACGTGCTGGGAGCGGCTGCGCCCTGGCGGCCGTCTGGTGGCCAATGCCGTGACCCTGCAGAGCGAACTGGCCCTGGCCACGTTCCGCGACACCCATGGCGGCGAGCTGACCCGCCTCCACGTGGCCCATGCCCAGCCCCTGGGCAGCTTCGACACCTGGCGCCAGGCCCTGCCGATCACCCTGCTCGACGTGGTGAAACCTCTCGATGCGTGAAGAAACCCGCGAGAACGCCGCGCCCCTGCGCAGCGGCCTGACTACCGGCAGCTGCGCCACGGCCACCAGCCTGGCGGCGGCGCGCCTGCTGCTCACCGGTGAGCCTGCCGATGCCGTGGAGATCACCTTGCCCAAGGGCAAGCAGGTGCAGATGCGCCTGGAATTCTGCCGCCTCACCGCCGCAGGCGCCGAGGCCGGCACGTTGAAGGATGCCGGCGATGACCCCGACGTGACCCACGGCGCCCTGCTCTACAGCCAGGTGCGCCTGCTCGACGCGCCGGGCGTGCGCTTCGTCGCCGGCGCCGGTGTGGGCACGGTCACCCGCCCGGGCCTGGTACTGGCGGTGGGCGAGCCAGCCATCAACCCAGTACCGCGGCGCATGATCAGCGAACACCTGCAACGCCTGGCGGACGCGTGCGGCCATGCAGGGGGGTTCGAAGTGACCGTCAACGTGCGCGACGGCGAACAGCTTGCCCTCAAGACCATGAACCCGCGCCTGGGCATCCTCGGCGGGCTGTCGATCCTCGGCACCAGCGGCATCGTCCGACCATTCTCCTGCTCGGCCTACATCGCCTCGATCCAGCAAGGCATCGACGTTGCACACACCAACGGCTACACCCACATCGCCGCCTGCACCGGCAACGCCAGCGAAGACACCATGCGCCAGGTCTACGGCCTGCCGGAAATCGCCCTGATCGAGATGGGCGACTTCGTCGGCGCCGTGCTCAAGCATCTGCGCAAGGTACCGGTACCGCGCCTGACCCTGTGTGGCGGCTTCGGCAAGATCAGCAAGCTCGCCGCCGGGCACATGGACCTGCACAGCCGCAGCTCGAGCATCGACCTCTCCCAGCTGGCGCGCTGGGCTGCCGACATCGGCGCGGACTCAACGCTACAGGCGGCCATCATCGGCGCCAACACCAGCCAGCAGGCCCTGGCCCTGGCCCACACGGCGGGCATCGCCCTGGGCGATACAGTGTGCGCCCACGCCCTGACGTTCGCGCGCAGCGTGGTGCCGGCCCAGGTGCAGGTCGAGGTGTTCGCCATCGATCGCCAAGGTGGCATCGTCGGCAGGGCGGGCGTGCAATGAGCATGCGCATCCTGCTGCTTGGCGGCGTCAGCGAAGCCCTGGCCATTGCCCGCCAGCTGGGGCCTGAACATATCTACAGCCTCGCCGGCATCGGCCGCGTGCCCCAGGACCTCGCCTGCCAGGTGCGCGTGGGCGGCTATGGCGGCGCCGATGGCCTGGCCACCTACCTGCGCGAAGAACGCATCGGCCTGCTGATCGACGCCACTCACCCGTATGCGGCGCAGATCAGCGCCAACGCAGCCCAGGCCGCCGCCACCGTCGGCATTCCCTGCTGGGCCTTGCGCCGCCCGGCCTGGCAGCCTCAGGCCGGCGATGACTGGCGCGAGGTGGACGGCTGGGCCGAGCTGATCAAGGCCCTCGCCCCCTTCGAGCGGCCCTTGTTCACCCTCGGTCGCGAACCCTTGCAGCACCTGCATGAAATCCCTGCCCACCAGTTCTGGACGTTGCGCGCCCTTGAGGCCTGCCCCGGCAATGAGCGTTGTGAGGTGATCGGCGCACGCGGGCCGTTCCACCTCGCGGACGAGCGCGCCTTGTTCGCCCGGCGGCGAATCGATGTACTGGTGAGCAAGAACAGCGGCAGCACCGCCACCGAGCCCAAGCTCGAGGTGGCCCGGGAGTTGGGAGTGCCGGTACTGGTGCTCAAGCGGCCGGTATTGCCCAAAGTCGACCGGGAGTATGAAGAGGTACGCTTGCTTCTGAACGCCATTGCCGACTTTGGCCAGCCTCGCCCGATGTATATCCCATTGACATATACCAGCTGAAGCCTAAACTTCGGACATACATTCTTGCTTCCCAGGAGGCTCGTCATGGATCAAGGTGCTGTCTTCAAAAGCAACCGCAGCCAGGCCATCCGTTTGCCCAAATCACTAGCCCTTCCCGAAGAAGTCACTCGCGTGGATATCGTCGCTGTTGGCCGCGCCCGCATCATTACGCCTGCTGGAGAAGCGTGGGATAGCTGGTTCGATGGAGAGGATGCAAGCCAGGACTTCATGGCCAGCCGCGACCAACCTGCCGACCAGGAGCGCGAAGGGTTCTGATGCTCAGGTACATGCTCGATACCAATATCTGCATCTTCACGATCAAGAACAAACCGCAATGTGTGCGTGAAGCGTTCAATCGCCACCATGGCCAATTGTCGATCAGCACTGTCACCTTGATGGAACTGATTTACGGCGCAGAAAAATCCGCCGCCCCCGAGCGTAATCTGGCGGTCATCGAAGGTTTCGCTGCACGACTGGAGGTTCTGGAGTACGACAATCATGCTGCGGCTCACACAGGTCAACTACGAGCGGAACTTGCACGTGAAGGTAGCCCCATCGGGCCCTACGACCAGATGATCGCGGGCCACGCCAGAGCGCGCGGCCTAGTACTGGTCACCAACAACCGGCGAGAATTCCTTCGTGTGCCGGGGTTACGTGTAGAAGACTGGCTGTCTTCTGCCCGTTGACCTGTCAGGTATTTCGGCGGGCATCGCTCACAGCGCCAGCTTTTACGGGGGCCACCTTGAGAAAGCCCCTACACCCAACCCTCACCCGTGGTGCGACACTTCATCGCACCCGGGCATTTTTACCTATACTCGCCCTTACAATAGCCACCTGATTCCTGACCGGATCTCTCCCATGACCCCACGTCGGCACATTGCGTGGATAGCCTGCCTGGCAGTGCTGTTCAACCTGCTGGCCATGCCGCTGTCGTCGGCCGCGCCCAAAGGGCCGGCCGAGCAGCTGCTGTGGGGTGCCTTCTGTTCGAGCATGGCGAACAAGAGCAAGGTCGATGTCCAGGCCCTGGCCAAGATCGACCTGGGGCCGCAGAGCGACGACAGCGCCAGCATGATGAATTGCTGGTGCTGCACCGGCGTCGCGCCCCTGCTCGCATTGCCCGGCTACCCTGCGCAGCTGCATAACCCGCCGCTGGTGCAAGCCGGCTTCGTAGCGCCTCTTGCCGACTACCGACCCACGCCGCGCCAGCTATGGCCGGCGCTCAATCCCCGCGCGTCCCCCCTGGCCTGAGTTCAACCCGCTGTCTGCCTGAACCTGTACAGATCGGAGACTCACCATGCTCAAGCAAGCCCTCGTCCTGGCCGCCCTGATGCTGCCCGGCGCTTTCGCCAATGCCCATGAATACACCGTGGGCAACCTGCATATCGCCCACCCCTGGTCCCTGGCGCTGCCGCCCAACGCCCCCAATGTCGCGGCCTACTTCGTCGTGCACAACAACGGCCAGCAGGACGACCGCCTGCTCTCGGTCGACAGCCCCATCACCGACGACGCCCAGTTGCACGAGCACGCCAGGACTGCCGATGGCCTGATGAAAATGCAGCAGGTGCCGAGCGTCCCGGTGCCGGCAGGCAAGGACCTGATCTTTGCCCCCAGCGCCTACCACGTGATGCTGATGCAACCCAAGGACCGCAGCCTGCTCAGCGACGGCAAGCGCTTCCCGCTGACCCTGCACTTCGAGAAAGCCGGCGATGTCACCGTCGAGGTGGCCGTGCAGCAGCAGCCACCTGTCGAGCAGCAAACGCACACGCATAGCCACTGATCGTCGACGAACATTCGCCATGAGCCTGCCGCGCAACCGGTTCGCCCGCACTTCCCGCCCTGACCGCAGGCGCTTGGGGGGTGGCTGGCTGAGCCTGTTCGCCATGTGGATGATCTTCATCGGCCCGCTGGTTTCCCAGTCGATGCCGATGGAGCACCATGCCGGCATGACCATGTCCATGCCGATGGACATGGCGATGGCGGCCGAGCACGACCATGGCAGTGCAGGCCACCACGGCCAGGCCGATGGCAAGCTGCACGTGGTCTGGGAAAAATGCGGCTACTGCAGCCTGCTGTTCAATTGCCCGGCCCTGCCCCAGACCCTCAGCCCGCTCAACGCCGCGGCCACCCTCCCCCCACTGCTCACGCCCGCCCCGGTTCGCCAAGGGCATGCTCGCCAGGCCATATTCCCGGGCGCTCGCAGCCGCGCTCCACCCCTTTCGGTCATCGCCTGAACACAACCTGCCAACGCACGGAGCCACAGGGCTTCGCGCCTGTTCACGACTGATCGACTGGAATCACTATGTCCGGCTGTACCCCTGTTTTTGCCCTTTCCCTGCGCGGCACCCTCGCCGCACTGTGCGGCTCGCTGCTCGCGCCCGTGGCCCTGGCCGCCGAAACCGGCCGCCTCGAAGGTCATGTGCACGACTCGGCCGAGCTGAGCCCGACGGTGGTCACCGCCATCGCCCCCAGCTCGCCGCTGACCGTGGTCGCCAACCCCAAGGACCCACGCCAACCCGTACCGGCCAGCGACGGTGCCGACTATCTCAAGACCATCCCCGGCTTCTCGGCCATCCGCGCAGGTGGCACCAACGGCGACCCGGTACTGCGCGGCATGTTCGGCTCGCGGCTTAACATCCTCACCAACGGCGGCGTGATGCTGGGCGCCTGCCCCAGCCGCATGGACGCACCAACGTCCTACATCTCGCCGGAAACCTACGACCGCCTGACAGTGATCAAGGGCCCACAGAGCGTGATCTGGGGCCCGGGCGGTTCGGCCGGGACCATCCTCTTCGAACGCGAGCCGGAGCAGTTCGGCGAACTCGGCAGCCGCGTCAACGCCAGCCTGCTGGCCGGCTCCCATGGCCGCTTCGACAAAGTGCTCGATGCCGCTGCCGGCACCGGCCAGGGCTACGCCCGCTTCGTCGGCAATCAGTCGCGAGCCGATGACTACGATGACGGTAACGGTGACACGGTGCCCTCACGCTGGGACAAGTGGAACGGCGACGTCACCCTCGGCTGGACGCCGGACCAGGACACCCTGCTGGAACTCACCGCCGGCAAGGGCGACGGCGAGGCCCGCTACGCCGGGCGCGGCATGGACGGCTCGCAGTTCAAGCGCGAGAGCCTGGGCCTGCGTTTCGAGAAGTCCAACCTGGGCGAAGTGCTCGACAAGGTAGAAGCACAGGTCTACTACAACTACGCCGACCATGTGATGGACAACTACAGCCTGCGCACGCCGGGCATGATGGCGATGGTCAGCAACGTCGACCGTCGCACCATGGGCGCACGCGTCAAGGCCACCTGGCGCTGGGCCGATGTGCAGTTGGTTTCCGGTATCGATGCGCAGACCAACGAACACCGCAAGCGCGGTGGCATGGCGGTGGACGCACACAAGGGCCAGCCCTGGACCAAGGACGCCGACTTCCACAACTATGGGCTGTTCAGCGAGCTGACCTGGTACGCCACCGGCGAGGATCGCCTGGTCACCGGGGCGCGCCTGGATCGCGCCTCGGCCCGCGATTTCCGCAAGGACAGCCCGACCGCCGGGGACACCCGCGCCGACACCCTGCCCAGCGGTTTCGTGCGCTACGAGCACGACCTGATGGCGATTCCTGCCACCACCTACATCGGCCTTGGTCATGCCCAACGCTTCCCAGACTACTGGGAGCTGTTCTCGCCCAAACAGGGACCGAACGGTTCGCGCAATGCCTTCGACAGCATCAAGCCGGAAAAGACCACCCAGCTGGACTTCGGCATCCAGTACCGCGATGAGCGCCTGGACGCCTGGGCCTCGGGCTATGTCGGGCAGATCCGTGACTACATCCTGTTCGACTATCAAGGCATAAACAGCCAGGCACGCAATATCGACGCCCGTATCATGGGCGGCGAACTCGGCGCGGCCTACAAGCTGAACGAAAACTGGAAAGCCGACGCCACCGTGGCCTACGCCTGGGGCAAGAACAGCAGCGATGACAAGGCCCTGCCGCAGATGCCGCCATTGGAAAGCCGCCTCGGCCTGACCTACAGCCGCGACACTTGGAGCGTCGGAGCCCTGTGGCGCCTGGTGGCGGCGCAGAACCGCATCGCCGAAAACCAGGGCAACGTGGTCGGCAAGGACTACGAGAACAGCGCAGGCTTCGGCGTGTTCTCGTTCAACGGCGCCTACAAGGTGAACCGCAACCTCAAGCTCAGCGCAGGCGTCGACAACCTGTTCGACAAGGCCTACGCCGAGCACCTGAACCTGGCCGGGAACGCCGGGTTCGGCTACCCGGCCAGCGACCCGCAGCCGGTGATGGAGCCCGGCAGGACCTTCTGGACCAAGGTCGACATCAGCTTCTGACAACAACGAACCAGGCGCGGCCATCCCCGCGCCTGACCGGTCTCTCGGGAGGTTCACATGAACGAAAAACGCATCTCCTTCTACAACCTGGCCTGGCGCTGGCATTTCTATGCCGGGCTGTTCGTCGCGCCCTTCATGATCCTGCTGGCGATCACCGGGATCATCTACCTGTTCAAGCCCCAGCTCGACCCACTGCTCTACCGCGACCTGATGGTGGTCGAGGCCGGCCACCACCGGCAGGACGCCGACACGCTCCTGGCCGAGGTACGCCGGGCTTATCCACAGGGGCACGTGGGCCAGTACCTGCCGCCGGTCGATGCCGAGCGCAGCGCGCAGTTCGTGGTGCACGACGGCGGGCGCGAACTGAACGTGTTCATCGACCCGTACAGCGCCAAGGTACTCGGCGAGCAGGACGGCAAGAACAACCTGCAAGCAGTGGCCAGGGCCCTGCACGGTGAGCTGATGGTCGGCACCGTGGGTGATCGGCTGGTGGAGCTGGCCGCCGGCTGGGGCATCGTGCTGGTGGTGTCCGGCCTGTACCTGTGGTGGCCACGCGGGCGCAGCAGTGCTGGCGTGTTGTGGCCACGGCTGTCGGCACGCGGCAGGGTGCTGTGGCGCGACCTGCATGCGGTCACGGGGTTCTGGGGCTCGCTCCTGCTGCTGTTGATGCTGCTCAGCGGCATGACTTGGACGGGCCTGTGGGGCAAGCAGTACGCCGACCTGTGGAATCGCTTCCCGGCGGCCATGTGGAACGACGTGCCCAAGTCCGATCAGCAGGCCCGCGAGCTGAACAATGCCCACCGCCAGACCGTGCCCTGGGCCGTGGAGAATACGCCGATGCCGGTGTCCGGCGCCCATGCCGAGCATGCGGGCCACCACGCCATGGCCAGCGGCCCCGCAGCACCCCAGGTGACCTTGCAACAGGTCGAGGACGTGGCCACCGCGCGCAAGGTCGAGCCAGGCTACAGCATCACCCTGCCGACCACCGCCGAAGGCGTGTTCACCATCGCGGTGTTCGCCGACGACCCTCGCAATGACGCCACCTTGCACGTTGACCAGTACACCGGCCGGGTGCTGGCCGATGTGCGCTGGCAGGACTACAGCCCGGTCGCCCGCGCTACCGAGCTTGGGGTGATGCTGCACGAAGGGAAGATGTTCGGGCCGCTCAACCAGCTCATCATCCTGCTGGTGTGCCTGATGATCCTGCTGGGCTCGGTCAGCGGGCTGGTGATGTGGTGGAAGCGCCGCCCCAACGGCGGCCTGGGTGTGCCGCCGCTGCGCCATGACCTGCCACGCTGGAAGACCGCCACAGGGGTGATGCTGGTGCTGGGTGTCGCGTTCCCGCTGGTGGGAGTGTCGATGCTGGTGATGTGGGCCGTCGACAGCCTGGTGGTGCGCCGCAAGGTGCTCGCCAGGGCGTGACTCCATAGGGGCCGCGGTGCGGCCCTTTCGCGGCACAAGGCCGCTCCTTGTATCTCGACTTTCGCCTTCCAAGAGGCGAAAGTTCTCGACTGATCATCGAGGGAGGGTCATGAAGCGGAGCCGCTCCAAGGGCATCGAGCCCGTATTGTAGATAACGCTCAGACCCTCCAACCCCACTCGAACAGTTCGAACGGTATCTAGTGCCCGCCCCCGGCGTGAGCACGCATTCACAAGGTTGAACCGAGTGCTGGGTGATCGAACTTTCGTTGTCTGAAGGAGAAGATCATGTCTGTTGTTGTTGGCGTCGATGTAGCCAAGCGATCCTTCGATATTGCGACTCCACTTCCCAATGGGAAGGTTCGCACCAAGGCCAAGCTGTCCAATGATCCGAGTGGTTTTGAGCAGTTCGCAACCTGGCTTGAGAAACATGCCGAACCGCGTGCCTGGGTTGTCATGGAGGCCACTGGCACTTATCACGAGGCGCTTGCCGATTGCCTTCATGCCAAGGGTTACCGGGTGTGCATTCTGAATCCCGCCGTAATTGCCAAGTTTGCCGAGGCCGACCTTCGACGCGTCAAAACCGATAAGGCTGATGCCAAGGTTATTGCTGCTTATGGCCAGCAAAAACAGGATGAGCTCCGTCAGTGGGAGCCTGAGCCGCCAGCTCAGCGGCGTTTGCGGGCCTTAGTACGGCGTCTGGACGACCTGAAAGAAATGCAGCAGATGGAGCAGAACCGTCTGGATGTGGCGCAGACAGCTGTGCAGGAGTCAATCAGAGCTGTAATTGGGCATATCACCGAAGAAATAGAGAAAACCCGCAAGGCGATTGAGCAGACGATCGATGACGATCCGGATCTGCGCCAACGGCGAAAACTGATTACATCGATTGATGGTCTGGGTGATACCACAGCCGCACTGATCCTCGCAGAACTGGGTGATCCGCTGAAATACGAAAGCCCGTCAGCCATTGTTGCGTTTGCAGGTCTGAACCCGATGATCCATCAATCGGGGGAGAAGATTGGCCAATCGACCATTTCTCGCACAGGAGCGCCGAGGCTGCGCGCCGGCTTGTGGATGTCAGGCACGGTCTCGATCAGACACAACCCGGTCGTGAAGGCACTGGCAGAGCGTTTGAACAGCCGGCGTAAAGCCTATAAGCAGATAGTTTGCGCTGCTATGCGCAAGCTTTTGCACCTGGTGTATGGCGTGGTGAAGTCCGGTAAACCGTTTGACCCTCAAATCGCCCTTGCGGGGTGAGGGTCAAGACGGTATCTACAAAAGAGCCGTGCCCCTGTGGAGCGGCCTTGTGCCGCGAAAGGGCTGTACAGCAGCCCCTCTTGCACACGCTCTGCCCCGGCAAAATGGAGTCGATCTGTCGCGCCACGATCTGGAACGCGCGTGTTAGCCTACCTGGCTTTCCCGCAAGAAGACCGATCTCAATGGAATGCAGCCCATGACCCAGACCTCCTCCACACCGGCAGACGACACCCATCTGCAACGCAACCTCACCAACCGCCATATCCAGCTGATCGCCATCGGCGGCGCCATCGGTACCGGCCTGTTCATGGGCTCGGGCAAGACCATCAGCCTGGCGGGCCCGTCGATCATCTTCGTCTACATGATCATCGGCTTCATGCTGTTCTTCGTCATGCGCGCCATGGGCGAACTGCTGCTGTCGAACCTCAACTACAAGTCCTTCATCGATTTCTCCGCCGACCTGCTGGGCCCCTGGGCCGGTTATTTCACCGGCTGGACCTACTGGTTCTGCTGGGTCATCACCGGCATCGCCGACGTGATCGCCATCGCCGCCTACTCGCAGTTCTGGTTCCCCGACCTGCCCCAGTGGATACCGGCGCTCACCTGCGTGGCGGTGCTGCTGTCGCTGAACCTGATCACCGTGAAGATGTTCGGCGAGATCGAGTTCTGGTTCGCCATGATCAAGATCGTCGCCATCCTGGGCCTGGTCGCAACGGGCCTGTACATGGTGATCACCGGCTTCGCGTCGCCCGCCGGGCGCACGGCGCAGTTGGCCAACCTGTGGAACGATGGCGGCATGTTCCCCAACGGCATGATGGGCTTCTTCGCAGGTTTCCAGATCGCCGTGTTCGCCTTCGTCGGCATCGAGCTGGTAGGCACCACGGCCGCCGAAGCGAAGAACCCCGAACGCACCCTGCCACGGGCGATCAACTCCATCCCCGTGCGCATCATCGTGTTCTACGTGCTGGCTTTGATCGCCATCATGGCAGTCACTCCGTGGCGCGACGTGGTGCCGGGCAAGAGCCCGTTCGTCGAACTGTTCGTCCTGGCCGGCTTGCCGGCGGCAGCGAGCATCATCAACTTCGTGGTGCTGACCTCAGCGGCGTCCTCGGCCAACAGCGGCGTGTTTTCCACCAGCCGCATGCTCTACGGCCTGTCCCAGGAAGGCGACGCGCCCAAGGCCTTCGAGAAGTTGTCGCGGCGGGCCGTGCCGGCCAACGGGCTGTATTTCTCCTGCACCTGCCTGCTGCTCGGTGCCGTGCTGATCTACGTGATCCCCGACCTGGTGGAGGCCTTCACCTTGGTCACCACGGTTTCGGCGCTGCTGTTCATGTTCGTCTGGACGCTGATCCTGCTGTCGTACCTGACCTACCGCAAGCACCGCCACGCACTGCACCAGGCCTCGACCTACAAGATGCCTGGCGGGCGCCTGATGTGCTATGTATGCCTGGTGTTCTTCGCCTTCATCCTGGTATTGCTGAGCCTGGAGGCCGATACCCGCGCTGCGCTGGTCGTCACGCCGTTGTGGTTCGTGATCCTGGCCGTGACCTACCAGGTGGTGCGGAACAAACGCCACCCACGCACCGCCGTGCGTGGCAACCAGGGCAGCTGAAGCTGCCCCAACCCGCACTCTCCCTTGCGAGCCGCCACCATGCACCCTGAAATCCGCGAAGCCCAGCCCGAAGACCTCCCCGGCATCCTCGACATCTACAACGACGCCGTGCGCAACACCCTGGCGATCTGGAACGAAGCGCCGGTGGATCTTGCCAACCGCCTGGCCTGGTTCACCGCGCGGGCCGAACAGGGTTACCCGATCCTGGTGGCGGTGGATGACAGCGGGGTGCTGGGCTATGCCTCGTTCGGGGACTGGCGGCCGTTCGAAGGGTTTCGCCACACCATCGAGCATTCGGTCTACGTGCGCAGCGACCAGCGCGGCAGGGGCCTGGGCCTGATGCTGCTGGAGGCCCTGATCGAACGGGCGCGGGCGTGCGGCAAGCATGTGATGGTCGCGGCGATCGAAAGCGGCAATGCCGCTTCGATCCGCCTGCACGAGCGGCTGGGCTTCGTGGTGACCGGGCAGATGCCGCAGGTGGGAGTGAAGTTCGGCCGCTGGCTGGACCTGACCTTCATGCAGCTGATGCTCGACCCAGGGGCCGAGCCAAGGGACTGAAGGCCTGTCAGTTCGCCAACTATTGGGTTTTGCACAACCTGTGGGAGCGGCGCAATCTCGGTGGGAGCTTGCGACAGCCTGCGATGGGCTGCAAAACAGCCCCAAGCCTCAAACGGTGGATTTAAGGGGCCGCTTTGCGGCCCATCGCAGGCTCCGCCAGCTCCTACAAGGGGCCTGCAGGGCGCCTGCACAATCAATCCAAGCAGGCTCACATATGGATGAACCGGCCCAGCCGCTGGCGCAGCATGCTGTTCTCGCTGCGCAGTTGCTGCACCTCGTCCAGCAACTCCAATGCCAGGGCCACGCCCTCCCATTCCAGCTCCAGCTCCTGATGCAGCTTCACCGCCCGCTTGGCCAGCAACGGCGCCTGGTCATCGAACAACCAGTCCTCCGGCGTTCGCCCTGAGGGTTCAACGATGCCGTGTTCGACGATTTCGATCACGCAGTCGGCCGTGATGTCGGCTTCCTGGCAGAGGGTTCGCATGTCCAGTTGAACGATCAGGGTGTTGCTCATGATCAACTACTCCATTGTGTCCTCGGATTGAACGCGGCTTTCTCGGAGAGCTTGGTCCAGAGTTCGCGCGTGGTGGCGTCCGACTGGCTGGGCATCACCACCTTGAGCTGGGCGTAGAGATCGCCGCGCTCGCCCTGCTTGTTCGCAAGGCCCATGCCCTTGACCCGCAGGCGCTGGCCGCTCTGGCTGTCGGGGCGGATGGTCAGGTTGATCTTGCCGGTCAACGTCGGCACTGCCACCTTGGCACCCAGGGCCGCCTCCCATGGCGCCAGAGGCACGGTGATGATCAGGTCGTGCCCTTCGACATCGAACAGCGGGTGCGGTGCCATGCGGATGGTCAGGAACAGGTCGCCATTGGCTCCGCCACCGATACCCGGGGCGCCCTGGCCTTTGAGGCGGATGCGCTCACCGTCCGTCACCCCGGCAGGGATCTTGACGTTCAGGGTCTTGGTGGTGAACCCGGTACGCTGCCCGGCCGCGTTGGTCTGCGGAACCTGGAAGCTGATCTGCTTGGATTCCTTGCTCAGGGTTTCTTCGAGGAAGATCGCCAGTTCCAGCTCCACGTCCTGCCCTCGCCTGCCCGCGCTGCGCTGCTGACCACGACCGAACGGGTTGCCGCCCCGGGCGCCGAAGATCGAACTGAAGAAATCGGAGAAGTCGCCGCCTTCGAAACCACCGCCGCCGCCACGGCTTTCCCAGCCCGGCGGCGCCTGGAACGGCCTGCCGTGCTGGCCACCGTACTTGCGGATCTCGTCGAACTCGGCGCGTTTCTGGGCGTCGCCCAGCACTTCGTAGGCCTCGTTGGCCTCCTTGAATTTTTCCTCGGCGTCGCGTTCCTTGCTGACGTCGGGGTGATACTTGCGCGCGAGCTTGCGGTAGGCGGCCTTGATCGCCTTGTCATCCGCCGTCGGCTCCACGCCGAGTATCTTGTAATAGTCTTTGAAGTCCATCTAAGGCATCACCGTTGGAAATTTTTACGATGTTTCTGAAGATTGGGGTCAAGCATAGCCTTTCAAGGTTCGCCTGGGGTTGCTGTAGAGCAGACGACCGGTCTTGATTTAGCTGGCCACTGGCATAAACTGCGCGGCCGTTTTGCCTCCGGAAGCTGCTCCCCATGTCTGACGTATCCCCGGCCCGTGCCTGTGGCATCGACTTCGGCACCTCCAATTCCACGGTCGGCTGGCACCGCCCCGGCGTGGAATCGCTGATCGCCCTGGAAGACGGCAAGATCACCCTGCCCTCGGTGGTCTTCTTCAACATCGAGGAGCGGCGCCCGGTCTATGGCCGCCTGGCCCTGCACGAATACCTGGAAGGCTACGAAGGGCGCCTGATGCGCTCGCTCAAGAGCCTGCTCGGCTCCAAGCTTATCAAGCACGACACCAGCGTGCTGGGTACCGCCCTGCCGTTCAAGGACCTGCTGGGCATGTTCATCGGCGAGCTGAAGAAACGCGCCGAGGCCAATGCCGGCCGCAGCTTCGACGAAGTGGTGCTGGGCCGCCCGGTGTTCTTCGTCGACGACGACCCGGTCGCCGACCAGGAGGCCGAGGACACCTTGGCCGAGGTGGCCCGCAAGATCGGTTTCAAGGAGGTCTCGTTCCAGTACGAGCCGATCGCCGCGGCGTTCGACTACGAGTCGGGCATCAGCCGCGAAGAGCTGGTGCTGATTGTCGACATCGGCGGTGGTACCTCGGACTTCACCCTGATCCGCCTGTCGCCGCAACGCCACCTGGTGGCCGAGCGCCAGAGCGACATCCTCGCCACGGGCGGCGTGCACATCGGCGGTACCGACTTCGACAAGCAACTGAGCCTGCAAGGCGTGATGCCCTTGTTCGGCTACGGCAGCCGGATGAAGAGCCAAGCCTTGATGCCTACCAGCTACCACCTCAACCTGGCGACCTGGCACACCATCAACGCGCTGTATTCGCAGAAGTCGCAACTGGCCCTGGGCAGCATGCGCTACGACATCGAGGACACCTTGGGGATAGACCGGCTGTTCAAGCTGATCGAGGAGCGTGCCGGGCACTGGCTGGCCATGGAAGTGGAAGCGAGCAAGATCGAGCTGACCGAGCACGAAAGCCGGCGCATCGACCTGGGCCGTATCGAGCCGGCGCTGGCCGTGGACCTGACCCGTGGGCTGTTCGAGGAGGCCATCGAAGGGCTGCTGGAACGGGTGCGCGGCAGCGTCAGCGAACTGCTGAACAAGGCCGGCGTGAGCGAGGGGCAAGTGGACACGGTGTTTTTCACCGGCGGCTCCAGCGGCATCCCGGCGCTGCGCAACAGCGTGGCAGCGATGCTGCCCAATGCCCGCCATGTGGAAGGCAATATCTTCGGCAGCATCGGCAGCGGGTTGGCGATCGAGGCGCGCAAGCGCTACGGCGTAGCCTGATAACCGGCGTCTGTCTGCACCGCCCTATCGCCGGCAAGCCGGCTCCCACAGGGATTTCGCAAGTCTTGAGAACGGCGCAATCTCGGTGGGAGCCGGCTTGCCGGCGATAGGGCCAGTGCAGGCCACCACCGAAATCAGACCAACTCCGCCCGCTTCAGCTCGCTCTTGAGGTAGGCGTAATAGATCGGCCCCGCCACCACCCCCGGCAGCCCGAACGCCGCCTCGAACACCAGCATCGCCAACAGCAGCTCCCACGACTTGGCACTGATCTGCCCGCCGACGATCCGCGCGTTGAGGAAGTACTCGACCTTGTGGATCACGATCAGGTAGCCCAGCGCCGCCACCGCCACCCAGATCGACAGCGACAGGCCGACGATGGTGATCAGCGTGTTGGACATCAGGTTACCGATCACCGGCAGCAGGCCCAGCAGGAACGTCAACACGATCAGGGTCTTGGTCAACGGCAGATGCACGCCGAACAGCGGGAACACCACGGCCAGGAAGATCCCGGTGAAGAAGGTGTTGAGCAGGGAGATCTTGATCTGCGCGAAGACGATGTTGCGAAACGCCTGCACCAGCAGGCTCAGGCGTTCGAACAGCGCCGCGGCCAACGGCTTGCGCCGGGAGATGTCGGGGATCCGCTGCAGGGCGACGATGGCGCCCAGGATCATGCCGATCAGCAAGGTGACGAACATGTGCGCCATGCCCTTACCCACCAGTTGCAGCTCGCCCAGGTGGCTCTTGAGCCAGTCGCCGATGGCCACCTTGAACTCGGCAGCGCTGGCCGGCAGGTAGCCTTCGATGAACGGCGGCAGCTGGCTGCGGGCCCGCTCTACGAGCCCCATGAACTTGTCCAGCGACGCGCCAGGGTTTTCCGCCTCGTGCAAGAGGAAGCTGAAGGCACCTGCGATCAGCAGGGTCAGGGTGCTGACCACCAGGGTGCCGAGCAGGGCCACGGCCAGCCAGCGCGCACGCTGCCCGGCAATGACCGGTTGCAACCGGGGGGTGAGCATGTTGACCAGCTCGAACACCAGCAGGCCGGCCAACAGGCTGGGCAACAGCTTCAGGGGCAACGCCAGCAGTAGGCCGGCAAACACGATGATCCAGCTGGCCAGGGTGACCTGGCGGGGGGTGAAGGTCATACAGCCTCAACGGCAGACAACGGGAAAGATCCGCAGTCTGCCAGCCTTCGCCGTACAAACATAGGCGCAGGTCACTTCTTCTTGAGGCAGTCGCTCATGAAGGCCTTGCGCTCATCGCCCTTGAGCGCCTTGCTGGTGGCATCGGCGTTGCAGGTCTTCATTTTCTCCTGCTGGGTGGTTTTCAGGCATTTGCTCATGAAGGCCTTGCGCTCGTCACCCTTGAGGGTTTGTGCGGTGGCTTCGGCGTTGCAGGTTTTCATCTTTTCTTGCTGCGCAGTGGCGGCGAATCCCTGCGCGCTGATCATCACACCCAATACCAGCAATGGTACGTGCAGCATCTTCATGAAGCATCTCCTTGTCTCCACGCTGTGCGCGCGGTCGTCGAGCAGAGTGTAGACAAAATTTGTCATTCCCTGCTCAGCCCATGCGTGCCCGCCGCCGGTACTGCTCCGGCGTGCAATGGGCCTGGCGCTGGAACATGGCGATGAACGCCGACGCGGTGCTGTAGCCGAGGTCGAAGGCGATGGCCTGGATCGGCAGGCCCGCCTCCAGCGCCTCGATCGCACGCAAAAAACGCAGGCGCAGGCGCCACTCGCCGAAGCTGATACCCAGCTCGCGGAGAAACTGGCGCGCCAGGGTCCGTTCGCTGACGAACACCTGGCTGGCCCAGTCGGCCAGCGGGCGGTTGTCCCCGGGCTCGGCATGCAAGGCGTCGAGCACCTGGCGCAGGCCCTCGCTGCGGGCGAAGGGCAAGTAGCAGCGTTGGGTCGGCGCCAGGTGCAACTGGTCGAGCAGCACCTGGACCAGGCGCAGATCACGTTCGTCCTGCGCGACCTTGAGGTCGCGCTGGGCGAAGTCGCCGAGGATGGCCTTGAGGATGTCGCTGATGACCAGGCTGCAAGGGGTTGCCGGCAAGCCTTGGCACACGTCCCGGTCGAGATAGACCGAGCGATAGACAATGGCCTGGGGGTTATAGCAGCCATGCTCGGTGCCCGGCGGGACCCACACGGCGTAATGCGGCGGCGAGACGAAGCGCTGCCCCTCGACATCTAGGTGCATGACGCCGTGGGCAGCGTAATTGAGCTGCCCCCAGGGATGACGGTGCGGGGCGCTGTGGGTGTCGGCGCCGAACTCATCGTAGCGGAAGTACACCGGGGCCGGGAGGTGGTCGAAGGTTGGGATGTCGAGGTATTTGCGGGCCATGTTGGCTGCTTCGTGGGGTGGATTGTCCGTTTGCAAGTATAGGCATATGGACGGACAAGAGATAATGGCTGCCAGTCGGGGTCGCTGCGCGACCCTTTCGCGGCACAAGACCGCTCCTACACGAGATTCACTGCTGCATGAATTACCTGTTCCCCCTGCTGGCGATCCTTATCTGGGCCGGCAATACCGTAGTCACCAAGATGTCCGCAGGCGCTATCCACCCTGCGGAAATCGGCTTCTACCGCTGGTTGCTGGCAGGCCTGCTGTTCACCCCATTCCTGTTGCCGCAGGTCTGGCGCAACCGTGCGGCCATCGCTCCGCACCTGGGCAAGGTCTTCATCCTCGGCGTGCTGGGCATGGCCATGTACCAGAGCCTGGCCTACTTCGCCGCCGGCATCACCAGTGCCACCAACATGGGCATCATCCTCTCGCTGATGCCGCTGATGTCCCTGGCCCTGGCCATCGCCTGGCTCGGCCAGCGGCTGACCTTCGGTGCGCTGTTCGGCGCCCTGGTGTCGTTCGTCGGCGTACTGGAAGTGGTCTCGGCAGGCCAGCCTGCGGCGCTGCTGCAGCAAGGCCTGAACGGCGGCGACCTGATGATGCTGGTGGCCACCTTCGCCTATGCGCTGTACAGCTTCCTGCTGAAGAAATGGCAACTGCGCGTACCCGCGATGCAGCTGCTGTACTTGCAGGTGCTGGTGGCGATCATCGTGCTGCTGCCGCTGTTCGTGCTGTCGCCGAAGACCGGCCTGAACGCGCATAACATCGGCCTGGTGCTGTATGCCTGTATCCTCGCCTCCATGGTCGCCCCCCGGGTATGGATGCAGGCCGTGCACCGCCTGGGCCCGAGCCGTACCACGCTGTTCTTCAACCTGCTGCCGGTGGTCACTGCGCTGATCGCCGCCGTGGTGCTGGACGAGCGCCTGGCCAGCTACCACTTGTACGGCGGCCTGCTGACTCTGCTGGGCGTGCTCCTTGCCGAGCGCTGGACTACGCCGCTGCGCAAGGTCGCTACAGCCCCGCGGCCTTGAGCCTTGCGGCATGCTCGGTGAACAAGCGCACCGGGTCGGCGCCCTTGCCCACGGCACCAAGGGACTGGTTGACGATGTCCAAGTGATCCAACGGGTAGTCGTCGCCGATCACCTGGCCCAGGTGCGAGCTGTAGCGCCCGACCATGCCGTCGCACTGGCCCCTTTCACGCACGAAGGTACGCGCGAACAGCCGGCAGAAGCGGTTGCTGCCATCGAAGCGGTTGCGGCCCTGGTCGGTGCGCCCAGGCTGCAAGGTCCCGGACCAGGAGTAATAGCGCACCCCATCGACTTCGTAGGCGCCTTCACCGCCCCAGGTCGTCGGCAGGCCCTGTGGATAGGCCTGGTTGAAGCGAGCGACCCCGGCGGTGGTGAAGGACTGGTGCGAAGCGTGCACATCGATGGGCAGCGGGTCGCGGCGCCAGCCGGTCTCCAGCCATACCAGCAATACGGCCAGGGCATGCAAGGCCGCTTTGAGCAGCCGCCCCTGGGGTGAATCGCCCGGTGCCTTGCGCTCGAGGTAGTCGGCCAGCTCCGACCCCTGGTTGGGCCCGGCAACCGAGGTCACCGAGGCCACCCGGTCAGGGCGCTTGGCCGCGGCGTAGCGGGCGCTCAAGGCGCCCTGGCTATGGCCGATCAGGTTGACCCGCTCGGTGCCGGTACGCTGGCAGATATCCTCGATGATCGCCAGCAACTGTTCGCCGCGCAGTTCGCTGCAATGCAGCGGCGAGACCTGCACAGGGAACACCTGCGCACCGCCCCGGCGCAGCGCCGGCACGATGCCGAACCAGTAGGGGTAGAGCAGCACCCGCACGAAACCGAGCATGCCCGGTACCAGCACCAGCGGGTAGCGCGTGGCCAGCGCCTGGTTCATGGCTCCCTCCCCTCTCCTGGGCGATGCGCCCAACACTACCGCGCAGGGCCTGGCCATCGCAATCGAACTCCTGGCGCGCGGTGCGGTTCCAAACCAGAACAGACCCCTGAGCAAGGAGCGGGACCATGTACAAGCAGACCCTGGCAATCCTTCTGACCAGCGCGGCCCTGGCCGGCTGCGGCAGCCACCCGGAAAACCCGGTGGACTACGTGACCTACCGCGACGAACCGCTGGTCAAGCAGGTGGAGAACGGCATGACCATGCAGAAGGTCATCGCCATCGGCGGCAGCCCTTCGAGCGCCACCGACCTGCCCAACGGCGGCACCTGCAACGACTACATCCTCAACCGTGACGGCCATCAGCAGCCGTACTACGTGCGCTTCGACGCCACCGGCCATGTCGACGCCAAGGGCTTCAAGACCTGCAAGCAACGAGAAGAGGACCGCGAGGCCGTCCCTGGTGCCTGAGCCCTCCCTGATTGACCGTGACCCACCTGATCCTTTCGGAGATGAACATGAGCATGCCGACGATATGGCGGACCTGTTGAAGGGGCTTTAGGTTGCCGGGGGGCGGGTTCGTCGTGAGAGGTTCAGCGCCTATCCGATCGAGCGCCGCCCGCGCGGCGCATCGCGAGCTGCGCTCGCTCCTACGTTTGTTTACGGCCAGTAACGCCTGTGACAAGCGCGCGCGACCGCCGGGTTCGTACGACACAACCTTGCGTCAGGCGCCAAAGCGTCCGCGCGAAAATCCCACAGGATGGACTGGCCCGAAACAAACGTAGGAGCGAGCGCAGCTCGCGATGCGCCGCGCGGGCGGCGCTCGATCTGTACCTCACCTTGAATCCCAAGGCATGCACCTGGAGGCCCTCACCCTACCTCCCCGACAAGCAAATCGCAGCCACGCTTCCCCCGGCTTTCCGTGAAGAACCTTACTTTTTGCCCTTCACCGCAGCCGGCGCCTTGCCCGCCTTCATCCGCTCGAGCAACGGCGTGCACTGGTTGGGCACATCCCCACTGGGCGCGATCAGCGCCAGTAGTCCCGCCGCCGGCCCGATCGCCACACCCAAGGCCACCATCCCCGCTCCACGCAGCGCCAGCGGTACCGCTTGCACCCCCGCGCGCGGGTTGGCGAAGGTGCCACGCACATAAAGCGGCGAACGCAGGGAGAACAGGCGCACCCCCTTGGACTCAGGCGTTATCTTCAGGTCCAGTTGCTCACTGGCGAAATTCGCTGTGCCGTTGACGTAGATGATCGCGTTCTCGGTGTCGAAGACGAACAATCGGGTGGTCGCCAGGCCATCCTTGATGCCGACATCGGCCGCCGCGCAGTTGATCTTCACTTCCTCGTCGCCGAACAGCTTGCCCAGCACATAGTTGCCCACGTTGAGCCCGGCGATCTCCATCAGGCTACGGCTGATGGCGCCATCATTGATCAACAGGCTCAGGTCACCATTGGCGGTGCCCAGCAAGGCCGCCACCGAATTGCCGCGCCCACTCAGGTCCGCATCACCATTGAGCTCGCCGAAGCTGGTCTGCATCGGGGCGAAGGTCGGGAACAACTGCTTGAGCTTGAAGCCACGGGCCGACAACCGTGCCCTACCCTGCAGCGGCACGCTGCGGCCATCCAGGCGGATGTTCGAATTCAGGTTGCCGCCGGCCACGCCAAAGCGCAGGGGTTCCAGGCGCAGCACGCCATCCTCCAGCACCACATGGGCGGACAGGTCCTTGAACGGCAGTTGCTCACTGTGAACGATGCGCTTGCCGCTGAAGGTGACGTCAGCATCCATGGCCCGCCAGCGCTCGGTACGAAACGCCTCCACCGGCAGCACCTTGCCTGCTGGCTGCTTGCTCGCCCCGCCGCGAGCCTTCTGCTCGGCGTTGGAGTCGGCACCGATCAGCGGTGCCAGGTCCTTGAACAGCAGCTGGTTGGACACCAGCGTGCCGGAGAGTCTGGGCCGCGGCTTGCTGGCGACGAAGGCCAGGTCACCATGGATGTCGCTGTCGCCGATCTTGCCGTTGAAACCTTCATAGCGGAATCGCGCCCCCTCAGGCTCGTGCAGGTTGGCGATCAGGTGGCCATCGGTGGCATAGGCCGGGGTGTCGGGCAGGGTCACGCCGGTCAGCGGGTAGAGATTGCCCAGGCTGCTGCCGGACAAGCGCAGGCGCAGGTCGAGCGCGCCGAGATTGCGCGGGTCGGTCAGGGTGCCGGCGAGCGCCACCCGGGTATCGCCGATGCGTGCATCGGCCTGCAACGGGAATGGCTGGCTGGCGTCCTGCAAGGCCAGCAGGCCGCCGATCTTGCCAGTGCCGGACACGGCCTGGCCCTTGTAGGTACCCTGCACCTTCAGGCCGAAGGCGTAGTCCTGGGCACCACCAGCTTTCTCGGCACTGGCCTTGCCGACGATTTCGCTGAAGGGGATCGGCTTGCCCAAGGGGTCGATCTGCACGCTCATGCGGGTCTTGAGGGTCTGGTCGTCGAAACGCACGTTGCCTTGGTCGAAGCCGATGGCGCCGATGTCCAATACCCACTTGGACGGCTCGGCATTTTCATCCTTGGGCCCGAAGTCGAAGGTCCAGTTGGCACGGCCGTCGGCCAGCCGAGTGAGGCTTGCGGTCGGCTTGGTGAGGTCGATGCGCGGGATGACGATCTGCTGGAACACCAGCGGCACCGGCGCCAGGCGGAAGGCCACGCGCTCCAGGCCGACCATGCGTGGCTCCTCGAGCCAGTCGGGGTTGCCCAGGGTGAGGTCTTCGGCGATGAAGTGCGGCCAGGGCACCCAAGCCCGCCAGCCGCCCTCCTCGGGTTCGCGGCGCCACTGCACGGCGAGGTTGCCGTTGATCGCGAATGGCCTGTGCAGGGCTTCGGACACCTTCTCGTTGAGCAGCGGCTTGACGCGGTTCCAGTCGAATGTAGCGATCACTACCACCAGTATCGCCAGCAGGGTCAACAGGCTGGTGAAAATCCAGACGAGGATTCGGACGGGACGCGTCATTGCGTGATTCTCCTGACTGCATGGCACGAAGCGGGTGCGAACTTAGTATGTCGGACTGACGAAAACCCGCTGGGTTTTATCAATGGCGATGATAACGGAGATTTTCCTGGCGCCTTTCTCAGCTTTTGGTCGGCCGTCACCGGCCCTGCGCCAGGCGCACGCATTCGCCCGCGGCGCTGGAATGGCCGGGCCAGAGCCGTCGCCCGCTGTATCAATGCCGTCGATTGTTACCATTATCCGTATGAACTTCTCTGTGGAGTTACCAAGCGTAGCATTGGCCTCGTACCCACTTTCCAGCCCCCCAGAGGAGCACCGAGATCATGAAACGCCACCTGCTGCTGAGCCTTGCCCTGTCTGCCCTTGCCGCCAATGCCTTCGCCCTGCCGGCCGAGGAACAACACCTGAACGCCGAGTCGCGCTCCAGCGCCGCCACTGTTTCGCAACCGCTGAACACGCTGGCAGAAGGTGGCTCCGATCGCCTGATCGAGCGTAACAACCGCGTCGCCGAAGGCGGCTCCGATCGCCTGATCGAGCGTAACAACCGCGTCGCCGAAGGCGGCTCCGATCGCCTGATCGAACGTAACAACCGTGTTGCCGAGGGTGGTTCCGATCGCCTGATCGAGCGTAACAACCGCGTCGCCGAAGGCGGTTCCGATCGCCTGATCGAGCGTAACAACCGCGTCGCCGAAGGGGGTTCCGATCGCCTGATCGAGCGTAACAACCGCGTCGCCGAAGGGGGTTCCGATCGCCTGATCGAGCGTAACAACCGCGTTGCCGAGGGTGGTTCCGATCGCCTGGTCGAACTCAGCCGCATGAGCTGATCGCCATGACCAAGAACAACAACCCTCCCTGCGCTTGCTGTTCCCCTCCAAGCCCGGTCCATTGACCGGGCTTCGTTTTTTTATCTAGAGTGCCCAGCCGTACAGCCACAGAATCCGCCCCATGCTGCCGCGCGCCGAACAAAAGCTACAGACCCGCCAGGCCCTGCTGGATGCCGCCTGCCAGCTCATGGAGAGCGGCCGGGGTTTCGGCAGCATCAGCCTGCGCGAGGTGGCCAGGGCCGCCGGCATCGTCCCCACGGGCTTCTACCGCCACTTCCCGGACATGGACGCTTTGGGCCTGGCCCTGGTCGCCGAAGTCGATGCCACCTTCCGCCAGACCATCCGCCTCGTGCGGCACAACGAATTCGAGCTCGGAGGCATCACCGACGCCTCGGTGCGCATCTTCCTCGACGTGGTCGCCGCGCACCGCGCCCAGTTCCTGTTCCTTGCCCGCGAGCAGTACGGCGGCTCCCAGGCCGTGCGCCAGGCCATCGCCCGCCTGCGCCAGGACATCAGCGACGACCTGGCCACCGACCTTGCCCGCATGGCGCGCTGGCAGCACCTGGATAATGCGGCCCTGGCCGTCATGGCCGACCTAGTGGTCAAGACCGTGTTCGCCACCTTGCCAGAGCTGATCGACTGCCCCGACCCCGACAACCCCCAGGCCCTGACGCCACAGGAAAAGATCACCCAGCAACTGCGCTTCATCTTCGTCGGCGCTCGGCACTGGCAAGGGCTCGGCAACCCGGGCTGATCCTGCTTTCCGTCGACAGCCCGCTCCCACGGGTGAACGTGAAGGCGAAAGCAACCCACAACCCCGTTCTGCTACCATGGCGCACTGCCCGATAGCGACGAGCGCCTTCATGCCCAACCCCCGCCTCCCTTTCCCCGAACTGGCCCGCTTCAACCAGCATTTCGCCGAACGTATCGTGCCGTTGTGGCAAGGCCCGGGCTGGAACGCCGAATTGGCCCTGCCCTTCGAGGCGCTCGACGGCACGCACCGGCCCATGCCGGTCCAACGCTACCGAGCCATGGCCTGCGCCCGTCAGCTGTACCTGTTCAGCAGCCGGATCGAGCAACCGGGCGCGGCCGAACGGGCTGCGGCGTTGTTCCGTTCGCTGCAACGTCACTTCCACGATGCCGAACACGGCGGCTGGTTCTACAGCATCGATGCCGAAGGCCGGCCGTTGGACCGGCGCAAGGACCTCTATACCCATGCCTTCATCGTCTTCGCTTGCGCCCATTACTGGGGCAAGGTGCGCGAGGGTCTGGTGGAGTCCGCGCTCAATGCCGCCCTGGATATCGTCGCCGAGCGTTTCGCTCGGGATGACGGGCTGTATGAGGCCAGCCTGGACGAAGACTGGTCGGACCTGGGCAGCGGCCCGTTGCAGAACCCACAGATGCACTTGGCCGAGGCCTTCCTGCAAACGCTGGCGGTACGCAGCGATGACGCTACCCGCCAGGCCCTGCTGAACCTGTGCGAGGCCCTGCAAGCCCACTTCATCGACCCGGCCCACGGCCTGATGCTGGAAAAGCCCCGTGGGGCTGTGGATAACTGGTTCGAACCGGGCCACCAGTTCGAATGGTTCTACCTGCTCGATACGTCGCCGCTGTTGCGTGAAAGCGCGCTGCACGCCTCCATCACCCGGGCGTTCGACTATGCCGAGCGGCATGGGGTCAAGGAGTCGGCGGTGCTGGCCATGCTGGATGTAGACGGCAAGGTGATCGACCCGACCCAACGCATCTGGGCCCAGGCCGAGTACCTGCGGGCGCTGGCCTTGCGTCCGGGTAGCGAGGGCAAGGTGCAGGTCCAGCTGCAAGCGCTGGAGAAGCGGTTCCTGCATGCAGGTGGCTGGCACGAATGCCGCGACGGCAACGGCGCGGTGAGCCGGCATGACATGCCCTCGACCACGCCCTACCACCTGGCGACCTGCCTGGAAGGCTTGCAGCACCTGGCTTGAAAGATTTCCCCCTACCTATGGGAGCAGGGTCACCCGCGAAGAAAACACAACCCGTGTGTGCCTGTTCGCGGGTAAACCCGCTCCCACATGTCTGGTGCCTACCTACCCTTTGGCCGAGCGATCGATCGAGAACCCTGCCCAGTCCTGGCTTACCGGCATCAGTTCAAGGCTGTTGATATTGATGTGCGCTGGCTGGTTGAGAATCCAGAAGATGGTCTCGGCGATATCCTGCGGCTGGATCGGCTCGGCGCCTGCATAGGTGGCATCGTAGCGCGCTTGGTCCCCGCCGAAGCGCACCAGCGAGAACTCGCTTTCGCACAGGCCCGGCTCGATATTACTGACGCGCACGCCCGTGCCACGCAGGTCGCAGCGCAGGCTCAGGGAAAACTGCCCGACGAAGGCCTTGGTGCCGCCATACACATGGCTGCCCGGGTAGGGATAGTTACCCGCCACCGAGCCCACGTTGAGGATACTCGCGCCACGGCCATGGGCGATCAGGCGAGGCAGCAGCAGCCGGGTGGTGTACATCAGCCCCTTGATGTTGGTGTCGACCATGGTTTCCCAGTCGTCCAGGTCGCAGTCCTGCGCAGGCGAAGCGCCCAGGGCCAGGCCTGCGTTGTTGACCAGGCCCTGGAGTTTGTCGAACGCTGGCGGCAGGTTGGCAATCGCCTGTTCCATGGCCTTGCGGTCACGCACATCGAGCACCAGGCCATGGACTTCGGTCTGGCCCGACAGCTCGGCGCACAGGGCATCCAGGCGCTCCTTGCGCCGACCGGTGAGCACGAGCTTCCAACCGGCCTTGGCGAAACGTCGGGCAGTGGCTTCACCGAACCCGGAAGTGGCGCCGGTAATGAATACGGTGGACGTCATGCTGATCTCCTTTCAGGTGGATAAGTGGATAGGCAGGCTTGCAGCATGCCCGCCGGCGCGGTTGCCAGCAAGCCGATCCAACTGCTGGTCAAGAAATAGCCAGATACCTGAAACCCTTGTGGCAGAGGTCTCGGATACGCCTATGCTCATGTTATCCACAAGGCTTTCCCCACGGATTGGGGGCAACTTGTCCATCCTGCGGAACGCTTTTCCTCCGACAGGCGCTCGAAAACGCCCTGTCGTGATGGCCCAAGGCTTTCAGCGACGCCGCCTGCAGCAGTCTGTCCAAGGCTTTTACACAGAGTTATCCACAGAGTTTTCCAGACGGCTGCAAGCCTCCCCAGGTAGTTGAAACCAAAGGAAAATCATCCCTGAAATGCTTTTGTTCAAAAAACGTACAGAATGCTGCAAGCCTTGACGACAAAGGCTTTGCGGCACATGCCACCATGTTTTCCACAGCCGGTTCCACACGATCCGTGGACAAAGCGAAGCCTGTGGAAACAACGACTTGCGAAGCGGTTTTGCGGGGCTTCCTGCGAGCAGTGCGACAAGTTGTCCACATAACGTTCAAGGCGCACGATCGCCGGCAAGCCGGCTCTCACAGGGAAGAACCGCGCCAAACCTGTGGGAGGTTCTATGGTGCTGGACAAGCTCAAATTGCCCCAGGTTGGTTTAATACTTCTCAGCCGTACAAATACGGCCCAGGCTCCGCTCGCTTCGTGGGAGCTGGCGACAGCCTGCGATGGGCCGCAAAGCGGCCCCTTAGGTCTGGAGGGCTCCACCGTTTGAAGGCTTGGGGCTGCTTTGCAGCCCATCGCAGGCTGTCGCCAGCTCCCACCGAGATTGCGCCGCTCTCAAAACTTGCGAAATGCCTGTGGGAGCCGGCTTGCCGGCGATCGAACGATGGGGTCAATGCCCGCCCAGGTACGCGTTGCGCACTTCCTCGTTGGCCAGCAACTCCTTACCCGTCCCGCTCATGCGGATCTGCCCGTTGACCATCACATAGGCCCGGTCGGAAAGCTTCAACGCATGGTTGGCGTTCTGCTCCACCAGGAAAATGGTCATCCCGCTCTGGGCCAGTTCGCGCAAGGTCGAGAAGATCTGCTTGACCACGATCGGGGCCAGCCCCAGCGATGGCTCGTCGAGCAGCAACAGCTTGGGCCGGCTCATCAATGCCCGGGCGATGGCGAGCATTTGCTGCTCGCCGCCGGACATGGTCATCGCCCGCTGGTTACGGCGCTCCTTCAACCGTGGGAACAGCTCGTACATGCGTTGCATGTCCGCATCGGCATGTTTGTCGCCGATGGGGATGGTCCCCATCATCAGGTTCTCCTCGACGGTCATGTCGGGAAATACCCGGCGCCCTTCCGGCGACTGGGCGATGCCATTGGAGGCGATGTAGTGCGACGACTTGCGAGTGATATCGGTACCGCGATACACGATATGCCCAGAGGCCGCCCGCGGTTGGCCGAAGATCGACATCAGCAGGGTCGATTTGCCGGCGCCGTTGGCTCCGATCAGGCTCACCGTCTCGCCTTCGTTGATGTGCATGCTGACTTTCTTCAGCGCCTGGATCGGCCCGTAGAACACGTCCAGGTCCTTGAGCTCGAGAATGGGTGCACTCATACCAGTTCCTCTTCGTCGGCACCCAGGTAGGCGGCGATCACCGTCGGGTTGTTGCGGATATCCTGCGGAGCGCCTTCGGCGATCACGTTGCCATGGTCGAGCACCACGATATGGTCGGAAATGCTCATGACCATGCCCATGTCGTGTTCGATCAGCACCACGGTGATGTCGTGCTCGTCGCGCAACACCCGGATCATACGGCTCAGCGCCTCGGTTTCCTGGGGGTTGAGGCCGGCGGCCGGTTCGTCCAGGCAGATGATCTTCGGCCGGGTGCACATGGCCCGGGCGATTTCCAGGCGGCGCTGCTGGCCGTAGGACAACTCGCCCGCCAGGCGGTTGGCGCAGTCGACCAGGTCGACCACCTCCAGCCAGTAGAATGCATGGTCCAGGGCATCGCTCTCGGCCTTGCGGTAGGCCTTGGTATTGAGCACGCCCGCCAGCAGGTTGCGGTTGACCCACATGTGCTGGGCCACCAGCAGGTTTTCCACCACCGACATTTCCTTGAACAACCGGATGTTCTGGAACGTGCGGGCCAGGCCGGCGCGGTTGACCAGGTGGGTACCGCCGAACATCTTGTAGTACATACGGTTGGCAAAACGCGCCGGCGACACGAAGTCGCCTGGCTGGAAGCGCTCGCCCAGCAGCTGGATGACGTTGGTCTTGCCGCCGCGCACGTTCAGCTCGATGCGCCCGCCACTGGCCTTGTAGAACCCGGTGAGGCAGTTGAACACGGTGGTCTTGCCGGCACCGTTGGGGCCGATCAGGGCGAAGATCTGGTTGCGCCGGACCTTAAGGCTGACATCGCTGAGCGCCTTGATGCCACCGAACTGCATCATCAGGTTGTCGACCGAGAGAATGATATCGTCGCTCATGGCGCCACTCCTTTACGCGGAACTACACCGGCGCGGCTGATACGGATCAATCCGCGAGGTCGCCAGATCATCATCAACACCATCAGCACGCCGAACAGCAGCACCCGGTATTCCGAGAAGCTGCGCAGCAGTTCTGGCGCCACGGTCAGCACGAACGCTGCGATCACCACGCCCACGGTGGAACCCATGCCACCGAGTACCACGATGGCCAGGATCAGCGCCGACTCGAAGAAGGTGAACGAGGATGGGTTGACGAAGCCCTGGTAGGTGGCGAAGAACACCCCTGCAAGCCCTGCGGTGGAGGCGCCGATGGTGAAGGCCGAGAGTTTGACCAGCACATGGTTCAGGCCCATGGAGCGGCAGGCGATCTCGTCTTCGCGCAAGGCTTCCCAGGCACGGCCGACCGGCATGCGGGTCAGGCGGTGCTTGATGTACAGCACCGCCAGCACGACGATGAACAGCACCGCATAGATGAACACGAACTTGAGGTTGGCGTTGTAATCGAAGCCGAAGAATTCATGGATCGGCACGCCGCCGTCCTTGGCCCGGCGGCCGAACTCAAGGCCCATGAAGGTCGGGGCCGGTGCCGGCATACCGTTCGGGCCGCCGGTGAACGATAGCCAGTTGTTCAGCACCAGGCGGATGATTTCGCCGAAGCCCAGGGTCACGATCGCCAGGTAGTCACCGTGCATGCGCAGCACCGGGAACCCGAGTATGCACCCGGCCAGCGCCGCGGCGATCGCCGCCAGTGGCAGCACGCTCCAGAAGCCCAGGCCCAGGTACTGGTAGCCCAAGGCCAGGCCGTAGGCGCCGATGGCGTAGAACGCCACGTAGCCCAGGTCGAGCAGGCCGGCCAGGCCCACCACGATGTTCAGGCCCAGGCCCAGCAGCACATAGATCAGGCCGAGGATGACCACCGTGAGCAGGTACTTGTTGGCGAAGATCGGGAAGACGATGGCGATGACGATCAGCGCCGGGATGATGTAGCGCAGCCGCGACTTGTAGTCCGGCGCCAGTACATGCACCCCCGAGCCGCCGCTTTCGAAGCCCTGGAGCATGCGTTGCCCCGTCGGGGACTGAAGGAACAGGCTGAGGATGAAGCGCCCGATCATCACGCCACCGACCAGCCAGGCCACACGACGAGGTTCGGCGTTGAAGCTGTAGCCATCGAGCACCACGCCGACCACAGGGCCGAACACGATCAGTGCGAGCAAGCCGGCGACGATGGTCTCCAGCAGGCTGCGCTTGATGTCGAAACCGGAAGAAACAGTATTGGGCGAAACAGGATTGGCAGCAGACATGTTCACACCTTAGCCACGAGCGGGCGACCCAGCAGGCCTTGGGGACGGAAGATCAGGATCATCACCAGCAGCGAGAAACTGAACACGTCCTTGTAGTCGGAGTTGATCAGGCCGGAGAACAACGACTCGGAGATCCCCAGGATGATGCCGCCGAGCATGGCGCCGGGGAGCGAGCCGATCCCACCGAGCACCGCGGCGGTGAACGCCTTGATGCCGATGATGAAGCCCGCATAGAAGTCGAAGGTGCCGTAGTTCATGGTGATCAGCACGCCAGCCAGGGCGGCCATCACCGCGCCGATGACGAACACGTAGGAGATCACCCGGTCGGTGTTGATCCCCAGGATCGAGGCCATCTTGCGGTCTTGCTGGGTGGCACGGCACATACGGCCGAGCTTGGTGTACTTGATGACGTAGGTCAGCAGGGCCATGCCGATGAAGGCTGCCACCAGGATGAAGATCTTGGTGTAGGTCAACTGCACGAAACCGGTGCCCACTTCGACGCGTACAGCGCCTTCGAGCAGGGTTGGCACGCCTTGCTGGCGGGCGCCCTGGCTGATCTGCGCGTAGTTCTGCAGGATCAGCGAAATGCCGATGGCACTGATCAAAGGTGCCAGGCGGGTGGAGTTACGCAGGGGCTTGTAGGCGATGCGCTCGATGGTGAAGCCGTAGACGCCGGTCACGACGATGGTGAACAACAAGGTTCCCAACATCAGCAGCGGAAACGACTCGATACCGAAATAGGCCAGCAATGCCAGGCTGATCGCCGCGAGGTACGCGGAGATCATGTACACCTCGCCGTGCGCGAAGTTGATCATGCCGATGATGCCATAGACCATTGTGTAGCCGATGGCGATCAGACCATAGACAGACCCGAGGGTCAGCCCATTGATCAGTTGCTGCAGGAAAATACCATCCATAACGCAATCTCACCTGATTGAGATTGCACGAGCGCCGACCACGGCGGGCTTTGGGTAAAGCGGCCCTCGCAGCGCAGAACTGTGCAGATCTACGGATAAAGACAGGTACCGCGGGGCAGCGGCCCGGGGCAGTGCACGCCCGGGCCGGCAGCCATTGTTATTTTTGTTTTTCCAGCTGGTGGTACTTGCCGTTGGCATCCCACTGGTAGACCACGTAGTCGGAGACGGTCAGGTCGCCCTTGCTGTCCCACTTCTTCTCGCCCATGACGGTCTTGACCGGGTTGGCCTTGAGCCATTCGGCGGCGTCTTCGCCCTTGTTCGACTTGGCGCCGTTGAATGCGGCGGCCAGCGCCTGCAGGGACGCGTAGGCGTACAGGGTGTAGCCTTCAGGCTCGGTGCCGGCCTTGCGGAACTCCTCCACCACGGCCTTGCTGTCGGGCAGCAGGCGCGGGTCGGCGCCAAAGGTCATGTACACGCCATTGACGTACTGGGCGCCGCCGGCAGTGGCCACCAGTTCGTCGGTGACGATGCCGTCGTCGGACATGAACTTGACGTCCTTCAGGCCCTGCTCGCGCAGTTGGCGTACCAGCGGGCCGGCTTCGGGGTGCAGGCCGCCGAAGTAGACGACGTCGGCACCGGCGGCGCGGATCTTGGTGACCACGGCGCTGAAGTCCTTCTCGCCACGAGTCAGGCCTTCGTACAGCACCGGCTTCACGCCGCGTTTTTCCAGCTGTGCCTTGGTGGCGTCGGCCAGGCCTTGGCCATAGGTGTCCTTATCGTGCAGAACCACCACTTTCTTGCCCTTGAGCACGTCGACGATGTAGTCGCCGGCAACGATGCCTTGCTGGTCGTCACGGCCACACATGCGGAACATGGCGGTCAGGCCGCGCTCGGTGACCTGTGGGTTGGTGGAGCCTGGGGTGATGGCGATCACGCCCGCTTCGTCGTAGACCTCGGAAGCGGGAATGGTGTTGGAGGAGCAGAAGTGGCCCACCACACCGATCACCTTGTCCTGGTCGACCAGGCGGTTGGCCACGGCCACGGCCTGCTTCGGCTCGCAAGCATCGTCACCCTTGACCAGGACGATCTTCTCGCCGTTCACCCCACCAGCGGCGTTGATCTTGTCGGCCGCCGCCTGTGCACCTTTCATGTACTGTTCGCCAAACGCTGCGTTGGCACCGGTCATCGGGCCCGCGACGCCGATCTTGACGTCGGCTTGAACAAACGAAGAGACACCCAGTGCCGAAGCGACGGCGAGCGCCAGGAAACCTTTCTTGTAGAACGTCTGCGACATGAGGTGGTGCTCCTTAGAGTTTTTTTGGTTGGCACTACAACTTTCAGCACCAAGCTCAGAGCAAGCGGCGTGCCAGAGGTTTTGTCTTTGCGCAAAACGCACCCATGCGGCAGGCCAGAGGCGACCGACGGCCTTTTCTTTATTGAGCGTGCAACCGTCTGCCACAGGCGTGGCGCCACCCTCTCTTCTAGACAAGGCGCAACCACGCGGCGCCATCATTGCAACCGCGGCAAGTGTTTACGTGCAACCGACCTGTAACAGCGAACGTCACCGAACTGCACACTGATAGTGCGCGACTGCTACAGCCGGCACCGTTTCAAGGCTGAACTTGGTGACGGCTCGCAAGGCCCAATCGCCGGCAAGCCGGCTCCAACCCGTCTTGCACTGTTTCAGTAGTGGGAGCCGGAGTGCCGGCGATCAGACCGCCCCGCCACAACGACGGCCAAAAGGCTGGCACAATGGCCCGGATTCCGCGCGCTCGTCCTTGTTACGCGAACGCCGCCACCTGGAGCCTTTCAATGAGCGAGAGCGCATTTGCCGAGCGCATCGTGCACAACCTGCTCGACACCGACTTCTACAAGCTGACGATGATGCAGGCCGTCCTGCACAACTACCCGGACGCCGACGTGGAATGGGAGTTCCGCTGCCGCAACGGCGAGGACCTGCGCCCCTACCTGGGCGAAATCCGCAACCAGATCGAACTGCTCAGCGACCTGACCCTCGATGATGGCCAGCTGGAGTTCCTCGAACGCATCAGCTTCCTCAAGCCAGACTTCCTGCGCTTCCTGCGCCTGTTCCGCTTCAACCTGCGCTACGTGCACATCGGCATCGAGCATGACCAGCTGTACCTGCGCCTGCGCGGCCCGTGGCTGCACGTGATCCTCTTCGAAGTGCCCCTGCTGGCGATCATTAGCGAGGTCCGCAACCGCCACCTGCACCCGCGCATGCGCCTGGCCGAGGCACGCGACCAGCTCTACCGCAAGTTCGACTGGCTGCGCGCCCACGCCAGCGAGGAGGAACTGGCCGCCCTGCAGGTCGCCGATTTCGGCACCCGCCGGCGTTTCTCCAGCCGCGTCCAGGAAGAAGTGGTGAGGGTACTGCGCGATGACTTCCCGGCGCGCTTCGTGGGCACCAGCAACGTCGACCTGGCCTGGAAATTGGACGTGAAACCCCTGGGCACCATGGCCCACGAATGGATCATGGCCCACCAGCAGCTCGGCCCACGACTGATCGACAGCCAGATCGCCGCGCTGGACTGCTGGGTACGCGAATACCGTGGGCTGCTGGGCATCGCCCTGACCGACTGCATCACCATGGATGCCTTCCTCAATGATTTCGACCTGTACTTCGCCAAGCTCTTCGACGGCCTGCGCCACGATTCGGGCGAACCGGTGGCCTGGGCGGAAAAAGCCATTGCCCACTATCAGAAACTGGGCATCGACCCGATGACCAAGACCCTGGTGTTCTCCGACGGGCTGAACCTGACCCGCTCGCTGGAAATCTTCCGCGCCCTGCGCGGTCGCATCAATGTGAGTTTCGGCATCGGCACCAACCTGACCTGCGACATACCCACAGTGGCGCCCATGAGCATCGTGCTTAAAATGACCGACTGCAACGGCTCGCCGGTGGCCAAGATTTCCGACGAAGCCGCCAAGACCCAGTGTCGAGACGCGAACTTCGTCGCCTACCTGCGTCACGTATTCAAAGTCCCCAGCAAGGAGTAACCCATGCAAGCCGTCCAGCGAGAGATTGCACAGCAACTCAAGGTGCAGCCGCCGTTCGCCGATGCCGCCGCGCTCGAGGCCGAAGTCACCCGGCGCGTGGCCTTCATCAAGCAGTGCCTGGCCAATGCCCGGCTCAAGACCCTGGTCCTGGGCATCAGCGGCGGCGTCGACTCGCTGACCGCTGCCCTGCTCGCCCAGCGCGCCATCAATGAGCTGCGCGCCGAAACCGGTGACAAGGCCTACACCTTCATCGCCGTACGCCTGCCTTACCAGGTCCAGCATGACGAGCATGACGCCCAGGCGTGCCTGGAAGTGATCAAGGCCGACGAAGTGCACACCGTGGATATCGCCCCGGCAGTACGGGCGCTGGCGGCTGAAGTAGTGGAGTTGAAGAACGGCTCGCCGACGCTGGTGGACTTCGTGGTCGGCAACGTCAAGGCACGTACCCGCATGGTCGCCCAGTACGCCATCGCGGGTGCCCGCGCGGGCCTGGTGATCGGTACCGACCACGCCGCCGAGGCGGTGATGGGCTTCTTTACCAAGTTCGGTGATGGTGCTTGCGACCTGGCACCGCTGAGCGGGCTGGTGAAGAACCAGGTGCGGGCGATTGCGCGCAGCTTCGGTGCGCCGGAGTCACTGGTGGAAAAGGTGCCGACTGCAGACCTGGAAGACCTGGCGCCGGGCAAGCCGGACGAAGCCTCCCATGGCGTGACCTATCAGCAGATCGATGCCTTCCTGCATGGGCAGCCGGTTGATCAGGAAGCGTTCGACATCATCGTCGCCACCTACCGCAAGACCCAGCACAAGCGCGAGCTACCGTTCGCGCCTTGAAAAGCATCGCGGGACAAGCCCGCTCCCACAAGGTCATTAGTGATCCCTGTGGGAGCGGGCTTGTCCCGCGATTGGAGGGCAAAGCCCTCCCCTACCCTCTTACTTGACGATGACCTTACCCTTCATCATCGAGATGTGGCCCGGGAAGGTGCAGAAGAAGCTGTAGTCACCGCCGGCTTCCAGCTTCGACGTGTCGAACTTCACCTCGGTTTCCTTCTCCGGCGCGCCGATCATCTTGGTGTGGGCGATGATGTTGGCGTTGTCAGCCTTCAGGTAATCCTTGTCCAGGCCCTGGGACATGCCTTCGGTGGCGATGGCCTGCATGTCGGCAGTCTTGCTGATCACCAGGTTGTGGCCCATGACGTTCTTCGGCAGGCTGCCGCTGTGGGTCAGCTTGACGGTGAATTCCTTGCAGCTCTTGTCTACGGTGAATTCCTTGGTGGTGTAGGACATCTGGTCGGTGGACTCGACAGTCACCGAGCACTCGGCTGCGAAGACAGAGGCGCTGGCGAGGGTCAGCAGGGATACCGCTACAGCTTTCGTAAACATCGTGAATCTCCTTGGCAGGGTTTTATCAATTGCGAGACTGCCTGAAACCTGTTTCCTCCTCGCTGATATGGGTCAAGGAGGATCGAGGGGCCAGCCAGTAGATTTGTTCAATGGATTGTATACAACCAATCTAAGTGCACATCATGCCCTCTTGAAGGACGATGGGACAACCTCTCATTACAGGAGCCATGACCATGTTTCTCTCAACCTTCATGAACAGCCTGCTCGCCGCCTATGCCCACGGGGCCACCGGCGCGCTGTGCGAGTTCTCCCGCCCGGAGTGAATCCGGCCTTGGAAGCGGCGGGCATGCGCCTTACCCTGTCAGCGCATGTGATTGGAGATAAGCAATGCCTGTACGTTCCGTTTGTGTCTTTTGTGGCGCCAGCACCGGCGCCAACCCAGCCTATCGGGAAGCGGCCGTGGCGCTCGGCCAGGCCATCGCCAAGCGCGGCCTGACGCTGGTGTACGGCGGCAGCGCGGTCGGCCTGATGGGCGCGGTCGCCGATGCGGCCATGGCCGCGGGTGGTGACGTCATCGGCGTCATGCCGCAGAGCCTGATCGACGCGGAAATCGGCCACAAGGGCCTGCCACGCCTGGAAGTGGTCGATGGCATGCATGCCCGCAAGGCGCGCATGGCCGAGCTGAGCGATGCCTTCATCGCCCTGCCCGGCGGCCTGGGGACGCTCGAGGAGCTGTTCGAAGTCTGGACCTGGGGCCAGTTGGGCTACCACGCCAAGCCGCTGGGCTTGCTGGATGTGAATGGGTTCTACGAGAAGCTGGGCGAGTTCCTCGACCACATCGTCGAGGAAGGTTTCGTACGGCCCCAGCACCGGGCGATGCTGTTGCTGGGCAGGCAGCCCGACGAACTTCTGGATGCGATGGGTGAATTCGTGGCGCCGGTGCTGCCCAAGTGGGTCGACAAGACGCCTGACTGAAGCAGGGAGCTTCGGGACCGTTTTGCGGTCCTTTCGCGGCACAAGGCCGCTCCTACAGGGGTATGCGCTCGCCCGTAGGAACGGCCTTGTGCCGCGATGGGCTGCAAAGCAGCCCCAAGGGATCAGTCAGCGCGGAATGACCGGCTGACGCGGCTTCTTCTTGCCCTTGCCGCCCTTGGCCGCTTCCTTGCGCTCCTTGGCCGCCTGCTGGTTGCGGGCGAACGCCTCGGCCTTGGCCTTCTCACGCTTGTCCCACGGCTTGCTGCCATCGCTGGCGCGCGGCGGCAGGCCAGTGTGCTGGGTGAGGATCTTCTGGTCCTTGCCCACCTTGTGGCTGCCGGCCGGGGTCGAGTTCTTGCGCCGGGCACTCTGGTAGCTGTCGGTCTGCGGCTGGTGCAGCGGGATCAGCTGGTGCTTGCCCGGCCCGATCAGGTCGGCACGGCCCATGCGCTGCAGGGCCTCGCGCAGCATCGGCCAACCCTTGGGGTCGTGGTAGCGCAGGAATGCCTTGTGCAGGCGGCGCTGCTCCTCGCTCTTGACGATCTCCACCCCTTCGCTCTTGTAGGTGACCTTGCGCAGCGGGTTCTTGCCCGAGTGGTACATGGCCGTGGCCGAGGCCATGGGCGAAGGGTAGAACGCCTGCACCTGGTCGGCGCGGAAGCCGTTGCCCTTGAGCCACAGGGCAAGGTTCATCATGTCCTCGTCGGTGGTGCCGGGGTGCGCGGCGATGAAGTACGGGATCAGGTACTGCTCCTTGCCCGCCTCCTTGGAGAACTTCTCGAACATGCGCTTGAAGCGGTCATAGGTACCGATGCCCGGCTTCATCATCTTGTCCAGCGGACCACGCTCGGTGTGCTCCGGGGCGATCTTCAGGTAGCCACCCACGTGGTGGGTCACCAGCTCCTTGACGTATTCCGGCGATTCCACCGCCAGGTCGTAGCGCAGGCCCGAGGCGATCAGGATCTTCTTCACCCCCGGCAAAGCGCGGGCCTTGCGGTACAGCTCGATCAACGAACTGTGGTCGGTGTTGAGGTTCTCGCAGATACCCGGGAACACGCACGACGGCTTGCGGCAGTGCTTCTCGATGTCGTGGCTCTTGCAGGCGATGCGGTACATGTTGGCGGTCGGGCCGCCCAGGTCGGAAACCACGCCGGTGAAGCCCGGTACCTTGTCGCGCATCTCCTCGATCTCGTGCAGGATCGACTCATGCGAGCGGTTCTGGATGATCCGCCCTTCGTGCTCGGTGATCGAGCAGAAGGTGCAGCCGCCGAAGCAGCCACGCATGATGTTCACCGAGAAACGGATCATCTCGTAGGCCGGGATACGCTCCTTGCCGTAGGCCGGGTGCGGCACGCGCGCGTAGGGCATGCCGAACACGTAGTCCATCTCTTCGGTGCTCATCGGGATGGGTGGCGGGTTGAACCACACATCCACCTCGCCATGCTTCTGCACCAGGGCGCGGGCATTGCCCGGGTTGGTCTCCAGGTGCAGCACCCGGTTGGCGTGGGCATAGAGCACCGGGTCGTTACGCACCTTCTCGAACGACGGCAGGCGGATCACCGACTTTTCCCGGGTCATGCGCGGGCTGTCGAGGATCTGCACCACCTTGGCTTCGTTCGGGTCCTCGACCTCGCCCTTGGCCTGCTCGATGGCGCAGGCCTGGGTATCCTGGGTGTTCACGTACGGGTTGATGATCTTGTCGACACGGCCCGGGCGGTCGATGCGGGTCGAGTCGATCTCGTACCAGCCCTCGGGCGTGTCACGGCGCACGAACGCGGTACCGCGTACATCGGTGATGGTCTCGATCTTCTCGCCGCTTGCCAGGCGCTGGGCCACCTCGACCACCGCGCGCTCGGCGTTGCCGAACAGCAGAATATCGGCGCTGGCGTCGATCAGGATCGAGTGGCGGACCTTGTCCTGCCAGTAATCGTAGTGCGCGATACGGCGCAAGGAGGCCTCGATCCCGCCGAGCACGATCGGCACGTGCTTGTAGGCTTCCTTGCAGCGCTGGCTGTAGACCAGGCTGGCGCGATCCGGACGCTTGCCAGCCATGCCGCCGGGCGTATAGGCATCATCGGAACGGATCTTCTTGTCTGCGGTGTAGCGGTTGATCATCGAATCCATGTTGCCGGCCGCGACACCGAAGAACAGGTTCGGCTCGCCGAGCTTCATGAAGTCGTCCTTCGACTGCCAGTTCGGCTGGGCGATGATGCCTACGCGAAAGCCCTGGGCCTCCAGCAGACGGCCGATGATGGCCATGCCGAACGACGGATGGTCGACGTACGCATCACCGGTCACGATGATGATGTCGCAGGAATCCCAGCCGAGCAGATCCATCTCCTCCCTGCTCATCGGCAGGAAAGGCGCTGGCCCGAAGCATTCGGCCCAGTACTTGGGATAGTCGTAGAGTGGCTTGGCTGCTTGCATGTCAATGACCGGTATGGGTGTGCAGGGAAATCGCGGGCGCGGAATATAGCACAAATTTTGATCAAATCCGACGACCAAGGTCGGATTCATCGAAAGCCAGGCATGGCGCGAATTCAGGAGCGGCCTTATGCCGCTCCCCTACCAGGATTCATTCGTCGTCGTCGAAGTTGTACATACCCGGCGCAAGGTTCTCGAAGCGGGTGTACTTGCCGATGAAGGCCAGGCGAACGAAGCCGATGGGGCCGTTACGCTGTTTACCGATGATGATTTCCGCTACGCCCTTGTGCTCGGTCTCAGGGTGATACACCTCGTCCCGGTAGACGAACATGATCACGTCGGCGTCCTGCTCGATCGCACCGGATTCACGCAGGTCGGAGTTCACCGGACGCTTGTTCGGGCGCTGCTCGAGGGAACGGTTGAGCTGCGACAGGGCGATGACCGGGCAGTTGAACTCCTTGGCCAGGGCCTTGAGCGAGCGGGAGATCTCGGAAATCTCGTTGGTCCGGTTGTCACCGGCAGAGCCCGGGATCTGCATCAGCTGCAGGTAGTCGACCATGATCAGGGCGATCTCGCCATGCTCGCGCGCCAGGCGACGGGTACGCGCGCGCATTTCCGAAGGGCTGATGCCGGCGGTATCGTCGATGAACAGCTTGCGATCGTTGAGCAGGTTGACTGCCGAGGTCAGGCGCGGCCAGTCGTCGTCGTCCAGTTGGCCGGAACGCACCTTGGTCTGGTCGATACGGCCCAGGGACGACAGCATACGCATGACCAGCGACTCACCTGGCATCTCGAGGGAGAACACCAGCACCGCTTTGTCGGTACGCAGCACGGCGTTTTCCACTAGGTTCATGGCGAAGGTGGTCTTGCCCATCGATGGACGGCCCGCGACGATGATCAGGTCGGCGGGCTGCAGGCCGCTGGTCTTCTCGTCCAGGTCGGTGAAACCGGTGGAGACGCCTGTGATGTCGCTGTCGGAGTTGAACAGCGTGTCGATCCGGTCGATCGCCATGGTCAACAGCTCGTTGACCCCTACCGGCCCACCGGTTTTCGGACGGGCTTCAGCAATCTGGAAGATCTGCCGCTCGGCATCGTCGAGGATCTCTTCGGCACTGCGCCCTTGCGGGTTGAAGGCGTTGTCCGCGATATCGGTACTGATGCTGATCAGTTGGCGCAAGGTGGCACGCTCGCGAATGATCGCGGCGTAAGCCTTGATGTTCGCCACCGACGGGGTGTTCTTGGCCAGCTCGGCCAGGTAGGCCAGGCCACCGACCTGGCTCGACAGCCCTTCCTTGTCCAGCTGCTCATGCAGGGTGACCACGTCGAACGGCTGGTTGGCGTCGGCGAGCTTGTGCACGGCCCGGAAGATCAGGCGGTGGTCATGCCGGTAGAAATCGCCATCCGACACCTGGTCCAGCACCCGCTCCCAGGCGTTGTTGTCCAGCAGCAAGCCACCGAGCACGGCCTGTTCGGCCTCGATGGAATGCGGCGGCACCTTCAGGGCAGCGGTCTGCAGGTCGAGCTGTTCGGGGGTGGTGATCTCGTTCATGGCCACGAAAGAATTCTGGAGGATGAAAAAGACAAAGGGCACGGCCTGTGAAAGACAGGACCGTGCCCGATGTTAACCGGCGAGCCCATCAAGGGCTAGCCAGCCAGTGCAGCTTAGGCAGCTACGACGACCACGCGTACGGTGGCTTCGACGTCGCTGTGCAGGTGCACGGCTACGTCGTATTCGCCAACCTGGCGGATGGTGCCGTTCGGCAGACGAACTTCAGCCTTGGCCACTTCAACGCCGGAGGCGGTCAGGGCGTCAGCGATGTCGTGGGTGCCGATCGAACCGAACAGCTTGCCTTCGTCACCGGCGGTGGCAGTGATGGTCACTTCCAGCTCGGCCAGTTGGGCAGCACGGCTTTCAGCCGAAGCTTTACGGTCGGCAGCGGCCTTTTCCAGCTCGGCGCGACGCTCTTCGAACGCAGCCAGGTTGGCGGCGTTGGCAACGACAGCCTTGCCGAAAGGCAGCAGGAAGTTACGGCCGTAACCACCTTTAACTTTTACTTTGTCGCCCAGGTTGCCCAGGTTGGCGACTTTTTCCAGCAGGATCAGTTCCATTTGGTAAAACCTCTTAACTTTTAACCTTCACCGTTCGCGGAGTCGTCACCCTGGTGAGGGGACTTGCGACCGCGAAAATCAATCAGGCTGTCGACAATGGCCAGGACCACGAGCAACGGATAGGTCAGCTGCATGAACAGCACCAGCGTCACGTACAACCCCACCAGCCAGAACTTGGCCAGGCGCTTCTGGGCCACCAACCCATGCAGCAGGGCAATGCCCGCGAACATGAGCGGTACGCTGCACAGCGGCGTCAGCAATGCCAGGCCGGAACCGAGGTTCGGGCCGAACAGCATGCAGGCCAACAGCACCAGCATCGGCACCAGGGGAATCCGTACCGCTTGAAACTCGCGGCCGAAACCTCCCGGGTTGTACAACACGGCTTGCCAGTAGCGCCCCAACATCAGGGCCAGCACACTGACAACTTGCAACAGGGCCGCGATCAGGCCGCCGAGCACCGGTACGATGAGGCTTCCAAGGTGTGCCTGTTCCTCTACCGATAACTGCTGGTAGAGGCCGTCGAGCATCTGCGGCAGGGCTTTTTCAAGCGCTCGCGCCAGAGCTTCGATCGGTTCGCGGAACACCGAACCAAGCACAACACCGTACAACAGGCCCAGGGCGATGCTGGACAACAGCACCCGGTTCCAGGAATGCCCGGCGCGCAACAGCGCAGCCAGCCCCAGCGTCCCCAGCAGCACCATCAAGGTGCGTGGCTCGCCGAAGACCCACCAGGCCAACGCCGGCAAGATGCCCCAGACGATGACCGAGGAAGCGTCCTTGAAACCGCGCCGCAGGAACACCAGGCTCCCGGCGGCGGCACTCAACCAGAACAACAGCGGCAATGCCGCACAACCGGCCACCACGATGGAGGCCTGCACACGACCGCGCATGATGAAATCAGCCAACGCTCGCATGCTTATCCCTTGCTACTTGTCGACGACCCGGTCTCAGCGGCCGTGGCTGTCGGTGTAGGGCAGCAGGGCCAGGAAGCGGGCGCGCTTGATAGCGGTAGCCAGCTGACGCTGATAACGAGCTTTGGTACCGGTGATACGGCTTGGAACGATTTTGCCGGTTTCGGATACGTAAGCTTTCAGGGTGTTGAGATCTTTGTAGTCGATCTCTTTCACGTCTTCAGCAGTGAAGCGGCAGAATTTACGACGACGGAAGAAACGTGCCATGTAATAGGCTCCTCAAAAAGGTCCGTGGATTACTCGTCAGCGTTATCGCTGTTGTCGCTGTCGTTGCTGTCGTCGCCTTCGGCGCCATCAGCAGCTTCAGGACGCTCGCGACGCTCACGGCGCTCGCTGCGGTTCTCTTCGGCCTTCAGCATCTCGGACGGGCCGGTGACGGCTTCGTCGCGACGGATGATCAGGTTACGGATCACGGCATCGTTGTAGCGGAAGTTGTCTTCCAGCTCGGCCAGGGCCTTGCCGGTGCACTCAACGTTCAGCATCACGTAGTGAGCCTTGTGAACGTTGTTGATGGCGTAGGCCAGCTGACGACGGCCCCAGTCTTCCAGGCGGTGGATCTTGCCGCCGTCTTCTTCGATCAGCTTGGTGTAACGCTCAACCATGCCGCCGACTTGCTCGCTCTGGTCCGGGTGAACCAGGAAGATGATTTCGTAATGACGCATGAATGCTCCTTACGGGTTAGTAGTCTGCCAGCACCCTGGTCAGACAAGGAGTGAATGACACTGTATGTCTTGCCTTGAAAAGAAGGCACATGCGCGCCTGCCTGCTTGGCAAGGGGCGCAATTGTAGAGAAGGCGGGGCGGACAAGCAAGGCGATTGGCGAATATTTGAACAGCCTGAAACAATTCCAGACTGTGAGCAACCCATCGCGGGGCAAGCCCGCTCCCACAGGCTCCACCCCCGCCAGCAAGACCGACGCAGACGCTGTGGGAGCTGGCGGAGCCTGCGATGGGCCGCACAGCGGCCCTTTGCGCCTGGAGGGGTTCCACCCTCTGAGGGCTTGGGGCTGCTTTGCAGCCCATCGCAGGCTGTCGCCAGCTCCCACCGAGATTGCGCCGCTCTGAAGACTTGCGAAATCACTGTGGGAGCGGGCTTGTCCCGCGATAGGGTCAGCGCTTGCCCTGACGCTGGCGCACGGCCTCGAACAGGCACACGCCGGTGGCCACCGACACGTTCAGGCTGCTCACGCTACCGGCCATCGGCAGCTTGACCAGGAAGTCGCAGTGCTCGCGGGTCAGGCGGCGCATGCCCTTGCCTTCGGCCCCCATGACGATGGCGATCGGCCCGGTCAGGTCCTGCTGGTACAGCTCCTGCTCGGCCTCGCCGGCAGTGCCGACGATCCACAGGCCGCGTTGCTGGAGTTTTTCCAGGGTACGGGCCAGGTTGGTCACGGCCACCAGCGGGATCACCTCGGCGGCACCGCAGGCGACCTTGCGCACCACGGCGGTCAGGGTGGCCGACTTGTCCTTGGGAATGACCACCGCGGTGGCGCCGGCGGCATCTGCGGTACGCAGGCAGGCGCCGAGGTTGTGCGGGTCGGTCACGCCATCGAGCACCAGGATCAGCGGCGGCTGCTCGGCACGCTCGAGCATCTCGTCGAGCATGGCCTCGCCCCAGACCTGGCTGGGGCTGACCTCGGCGACCACACCCTGGTGTACACCCTCGACCCAGGCGTCCAGCTCACGGCGCTCGGCCTGGCCGACCGGCACACGGTTTTCCGCGGCCAGCGCCAGCAGGGCCTGGATACGCGGCTCGCTGCGCCCTTCCGACAGCCAGATCTGCTTGACCCGCTTGGGGTGGTGCTGCAGCAGCCCTTGCACGGCGTGTACGCCGTAGATTTTTTCCAGCTGACTCATGACTTCTTGCCTTTACGTGGCGCGCCGGACTTCGACGGCCCCTTGCGGTGCTTGGTCGGCTTGCCGGACGCCTTGGCGCCCTTCTCCGACTTGCCGCTGGCGTGGCTGTGGCGAGCCTCGCTCATCAGCGCCTTCTTCATTTCGCGGCTCTTGCGCACCTCGGCGTTGCGCTGCACGGCGTCCTTGGGGAAGTACGCCTCGGACGCCTCGTTCTTGCGGCTACGCGGCTTGGGCGAAATCTTCGGCTCCGGTGCAGGCTCGGCCGCGGTGGCAGCGGCCTGCGGGGTCGCACCGCGCGATTTGCGGCCGACCGGGGCGGCAACGGCCTGCTCGGACATCTCGAAGTCGATCTTGCGCTGCTCCAGATCGACGCGCATGACCTTGACCTCGACCGTATCGCCCAGGCGGAAGCTGCGCCCGCTGCGCTCGCCGGACAGGCGGTGATGCACCGGGTCGAAGTGGTAATAGTCGCCTGGCAGGGCGCTGACATGCACCAGGCCTTCGACATAGATGTCGGTCAGCTCGACGAACAGGCCAAAGCCGGTCACGGCGGTGATCACACCCGGGAAGGTCTCGCCAACGCGGTCACGCATGTATTCGCACTTGAGCCAGTTGACCACGTCACGGGTGGCCTCGTCGGCGCGCCGCTCGGTCATCGAGCACTGCTCGCCCATCTGCTCGAGGGTGTTCTCGTCGTACGGGTAGATCCGCGCCTTCGGGATGCTCATGGCGCCGGCCCGCTTGACGTGCGGGGTATCGACCTTCGAGCGGATGACGCTGCGGATGGCGCGGTGGACCAGCAGGTCCGGGTAGCGGCGGATCGGCGAGGTGAAGTGGGTGTAGGCCTCGTAGTTCAGGCCGAAGTGGCCGTTGTTCTCGACGCTGTACACCGCCTGGCTCAGCGAGCGCAGCATGACGGTCTGGATCAGGTGGAAGTCCGGGCGCTCGGCGATGCTCGCCAACAGGGCTTGGTAGTCCTTCGGCGAAGGCTCCTTGCCCTTGTGCAGCGACAGGCCGAGCTCGCCCAGGAAAGCGCGCAGTTTTTCCAGGCGCTCCGGCGGGGGGCCGTCGTGCACGCGGTACAGGGCCGGAACGCCATGCTTCTGCAGGAACTCGGCGGTGGCCACGTTGGCCGCCAGCATGCATTCCTCGATCAGCTTGTGGGCGTCGTTGCGCACGGTCGGGCGGATCTCATCGATCTTGCGGTCTTCGCCGAAGATGATGCGGGTTTCCTGGGTTTCGAAGTCGATGGCGCCACGGGTATGTCGAGCGGCCACCAGCGCCTTGTACAGCGCATAGAGGTGCTTGAGGTCCGGCAGGACGGCGCTGTATTCCTCGCGCAGGGCCTTGCCTTCGCGGGTGCGGGCATGCTCGAGCATGCTGCTGACCTTGTTGTAGGTCAGGCGCGCATGGGAGTGGATGACGCCTTCGTAGAACTGGTAGTCGACCATCTGGCCGGCTTTGTTGATGGTCATTTCGCAGACCATGGCCAGGCGATCGACATGCGGGTTCAGCGAGCACAGGCCGTTGGACAGCTCCTCAGGCAGCATGGGCACGACGCGCTCGGGGAAGTACACCGAGTTGCCTCGCTGCTGGGCCTCGACGTCCAGGGCCGAGCCCAGGCGCACATAGCTGGAGACATCGGCGATCGCCACATACAGGCGCCAGCCACCGGAGAACAGGCGCAGCTTGCCCAGCGGCTCGCAATAGACCGCATCGTCGAAGTCGCGGGCGTCCTCACCGTCGATGGTGACGAACGGCAGGTGGCGCAGGTCGACACGTTTCTCCTTGTCCTTTTCCTCGACTTCGGAGCGGAACCTGCGGGCTTCCTTGATCACCTCTTTGGGCCAGACATGCGGGATGTCGTAGCTGCGCAAGGCGACATCGATCTCCATGCCCGGCGCCATGTAGTTGCCGATGACCTCGACCACGTCGCCCTGGGGCTGGAAGCGCGGCGTCGGCCAGTGGGTGATCTTGATCTCGACGAACTGGCCGATCTTGGCCCCGCCATTGCGCCCGGCGGTAACCAGCACTTCCTGCTGGATCTTCGGGTTGTCGGGGGTCACGTAACCAATGCCGCCTTCCTCGAAGTAGCGGCCGACCACGCTCTCGTGGGCGCGGGAGATGATTTCCACCAGCACGCCCTCGCGGCGGCCACGGCGGTCGACACCCGAGACGCGGGCAAGGCCCCGGTCGCCGTCGAACACCAGGCGCATCTGCGCGGGGCTGAGGAACAGGTCCTCGCTGCCATCGTCGGGAATAAGGAAGCCGAAGCCGTCGCGGTGGCCGGAGACACGGCCGCAGATCAGGTCCAGCTTGTCCACCGGGGCATAGGTGCCGCGCCGGGTGTAGATCAGCTGGCCGTCACGCTCCATGGCACGCAGGCGGCGACGCAGGGCTTCGATCTGGTCTTCGTCGTGCAGGCCGAACTCTGCGGCCAGCTCTTCGCGGGCGGCGGGTTCGCCACGGTCGGCAAGGCGCTGCAGGATCAGCTCACGGCTGGGGATGGGATTCTCGTATTTTTCCGCTTCGCGGGCGGCCTCGGGATCGAGGGATTGCCAATCGGCCATCAGAAGGGGTTCACCTTGGGTATATAGATAGGAATTCTGGCATAGGCGTATTGAAACCGGAAATGTCAGCCTTGGACAGCCCCAGTGGCATGTCCGGTGTGCGGGAATAGGCCTGCGGAATCAACAAGTTGAATTTTTTGAAATTTTTTTGAGCTGGGGGCTTTACAGCCCTCAGGAGCGTCCGTATAGTGCGCACCACAACGACGGACAACCCCGAAGTTGTAGTAGAGATGAACGGCGCTGTAAAGCATCTTTTATCTCGAATGTGTGCCCAGGTGGCGGAATTGGTAGACGCGCTGGTTTCAGGTATCAGTGGCTTAACGGCCGTGGAAGTTCGAGTCTTCTCCTGGGCACCAATGATTTTCAAGTAACAGATGACCAAGGATCTGTTACTGCTGTGTGAAAGCGAACGGTTTTCGCCTCACCAGATGATGCAAAGCTTTGCCCAGGTGGCGGAATTGGTAGACGCGCTGGTTTCAGGTATCAGTGACTTAACGGTCGTGGAAGTTCGAGTCTTCTCCTGGGCACCATACAAAAACCCACTAGCTTGCTAGTGGGTTTTTTCTTGCCTGCGATTTTACCCCTCCAGCCTTCACGCCTTCTCTGTAGGAGCAGCCTTGCGCCGCGAATCGGGCGCGAAGCGGCCGTAAACCCTGCATGCACGCCCCACGGGTGAATATCACATCGCCCCATTGCGGCCGCTTCGCGCCCGATTCGCGGCGCAAGGCCGCTCCTTGTATCTCGACTTTCGCCTTCCAAGAGGCGAAAGTTCTCGACTGATCATCGAGGGAGGGTCATGAAGCGGAGCCGCTCCAAGGGCATCGAGCCCGTATTGTAGATAACGCTCAGACCCTCCAACCCCACTCGAACAGTTCGAACGGTATCTAGTGCCCGCCCCCGGCGTGAGCACGCATTCACAAGGTTGAACCGAGTGCTGGGTGATCGAACTTTCGTTGTCTGAAGGAGAAGATCATGTCTGTTGTTGTTGGCGTCGATGTAGCCAAGCGATCCTTCGATATTGCGACTCCACTTCCCAATGGGAAGGTTCGCACCAAGGCCAAGCTGTCCAATGATCCGAGTGGTTTTGAGCAGTTCGCAACCTGGCTTGAGAAACATGCCGAACCGCGTGCCTGGGTTGTCATGGAGGCCACTGGCACTTATCACGAGGCGCTTGCCGATTGCCTTCATGCCAAGGGTTACCGGGTGTGCATTCTGAATCCCGCCGTAATTGCCAAGTTTGCCGAGGCCGACCTTCGACGCGTCAAAACCGATAAGGCTGATGCCAAAGTTATTGCTGCTTATGGCCAGCAAAAACAGGATGAGCTCCGTCAGTGGGAGCCTGAGCCGCCAGCTCAGCGGCGTTTGCGGGCCTTAGTACGGCGTCTGGACGACCTGAAAGAAATGCAGCAGATGGAGCAGAACCGTCTGGATGTGGCGCAGACAGCTGTGCAGGAGTCAATCAGAGCTGTAATTGGGCATATCACCGAAGAAATAGAGAAAACCCGCAAGGCGATTGAGCAGACGATCGATGACGATCCGGATCTGCGCCAACGGCGAAAACTGATTACATCGATTGATGGTCTGGGTGATACCACAGCCGCACTGATCCTCGCAGAACTGGGTGATCCGCTGAAATACGAAAGCCCGTCAGCCATTGTTGCGTTTGCAGGTCTGAACCCGATGATCCATCAATCGGGGGAGAAGATTGGCCAATCGACCATTTCTCGCACAGGAGCGCCGAGGCTGCGCGCCGGCTTGTGGATGTCAGGCACGGTCTCGATCAGACACAACCCGGTCGTGAAGGCACTGGCAGAGCGTTTGAACAGCCGGCGTAAAGCCTATAAGCAGATAGTTTGCGCTGCTATGCGCAAGCTTTTGCACCTGGTGTATGGCGTGGTGAAGTCCGGTAAACCGTTTGACCCTCAAATCGCCCTTGCGGGGTGAGGGTCAAGACGGTATCTACAAGGGAAGCGAACACCGCCCCACCCTTTGGTCTATCCCTGAATTTTCCTTCACCCGGCCACTTGAGAAACGATTTCGTTTACCATTGTTTCCAAATATGTAGCCGTAAGCGAGGAAGTACCCGCATGACGATCCGCCCGCAATTGCTGATGCGCAGCCTGGCCACCGCCCTGCTCGGCCTGGTGATCGGCGCACCGGCCGCCCTGGCTGACGACCCGGTCACCCTGACCCTGTATAACGGCCAGCACAAGGAAATCGGCGAAGCCATCGCCAAGGCCTATGAGGCCAAGACCGGCATCCACATCAATATCCGCAAGGGCAGCAGCAACCAGCTGGCCAGCCAGATCATCGAGGAAGGCGACCGCTCCCCTGCCGATGTCATCTACACCGAGGAATCCCCGCCCCTGAACAACCTGGGCGAGCTGGGCCTGCTGGCCAAGATCGACGACGCCACCCTGAACATGCTGCCCAAGGAATACGTCGGCGCCAACGGTACCTGGATGGGCGTCACCGCACGCACCCGCGTGGTGGTGTACAACCCCAAGAAAGTCGACGAAAAAGACCTGCCGACCACCGTGATGGACTTCGCCAACCCCGAATGGGACCGCCGGGTCGGCTACGTGCCCACCAGCGGCGCCTTCCAGGAGCAGGCCGTGGCCATCCTCAAGCTGCACGGCCGGGAAGCCACCGAGGAATGGCTGACCGGCCTCAAGGCATTCGGCAAGACCTACACCAACAACATGGTCGCTCTCAAAGCCGTGGAGAAAGGTGAAGTCGATGCCGTGCTGGTGAACAACTACTACTGGTACGCTCTCAAGCGCGAGCGCGGCCAGCTGGACACCCGCCTGTACTACCTGGCCGACGGTGACGCCGGCAACCTGGTGACCATTTCCGGCGCAGGCGCGGTCAAGGCCAGCAAGCACCCCAAGGAAGCCCAGGCACTGCTCAACTGGATGGCCAGCGAAGAAGGCCAGCGCGTGATCACCCAGACCACCGCCGAATACCCGCTGCACAAGGGCATGGTCTCCGATCAAGGCCTGAAGCCATTCGAGGACCTGCGCCCACCGAAGATCACCCCGGCCGACCTGGGCAATGCCGAGGAAGCCCTGGAGCTCGAGCGCGAGGTCGGCCTGCTCTGATGACCGCCGCCCTGCCCCAAGCGGCCCTGCCGCGCTTCGTACCACGCCGCAAACGCCCCTCCATCTGGGTGGTGCTGCCGGTTCTGTTCCTGGTAGCGATGAGCGTGCTGCCATTGCTGTATGTCGGCACCAAGGCCTGGGAGGCCGGCTGGCATGAAGCCTTGCGCCTGCTCTGGCGGCCATTCGTCTGGGGCCTGCTGCGCAACACCCTGATGCTGATGGCCGGCGTGACGATACTGTGCATTGTCGCCGGCCTGGCCCTGGCCTGGCTGCTCGAGCGCAGCGACCTGCCGGGTCGCCGCCTCTGGGGCGTGGTGCTGTGCCTGCCGTTTGCCGTGCCGTCGTTCGTCAGCAGCTTCACCTGGGTGTCGCTGAGCTCGGGTTTCGAAGGTTTGGGCGGGGCGATCCTGGTCATGGCGCTGTCCAAGTACCCGCTGGTGTTCCTGCCGGTGGCGGCCACCCTGCGCAACCTCGACACCTCCCTGGAAGAGTCGGCGCGCACGCTGGGCTGCAGCCGTTGGGGCGTGTTCAGCAAGATCACCCTGCCGCTGCTGTGGCCCTCGATGCTGGGCGGTGCACTGCTGATTGCCCTGCACATGTTGGTGGAGTTCGGCGCGCTGTCGATCCTTGGCCTACAAACCTTCACCACCGCGATCTACCAGCAGTTCGAACTCGAGTTCAGCAACGCCAACGCCGCAATGCTTTCGGCGGTGCTGTTGGCGCTGTGCCTGGCAATGCTCTGGCTCGAACTGCGAGTACGCGGCAAGGCGCGTCATGTGCGCATCGGCCAGGGCGTGGCCCGACGCGCCCAACCGGTGAAGCTGCGCGGCTGGATGCCAGCGGCGCAACTGTTCTGCCTGGCGCTGGCCATACTGGGCAGCGGCATTCCCCTGGCGATGCTCGGGTATTGGCTGAGCGTGGGCGCCTCGGCAGCCTTCCCGGTCGCCGAGATCGGCAAGGCACTGCTCACCTCGCTGTCGGTCTCCCTGGGCGGCGCTGGCTTCTGCGTCTTGCTGGCCTTGCCGATCAGCTTCCTGGTGGTGCGCTATAAAGGCCGCCTGGCGATCTGGGCTGAACGCCTGCCCTATCTGCTCCATGCCTTGCCCGGCCTGGTGATCGCCCTGACCCTGGTGTTCTTCGCCCTGCACTACGTACCGGCGCTCTACCAGACCACTGCATTGCTCATCCTGGCCTATGCGCTGTTGTTCCTGCCGCTGGCCCAGGCGCCAGTGCGCACGGCACTGAACAAGGCCTCGCCAACCCTGGAAGAAGCCGCCCGCACCCTGGGCGCCAGCAGCTTCGGTGCGTTTTGCCGAGTGACGCTGCCGATCATCTTCCCAGCCCTGGCAGCAGCCTTTGCCCTGGTGTTCCTCGATGCCATGAAGGAGCTGACGGCCACCTTGCTGCTCAGCCCGACCGGCATGACCACGCTGGCGACTGAAGTGTGGGCACATACCGCCAACGTCGAGTTCGCGGCGGCGGCGCCTTACGCGGCGCTGTTGATCGTGGTTTCGGGGTTGCCGGTGTATCTGCTGACGACGCGGATGTATTTGAACAAGGCGTGAGCGCTAGCGCGGGCAAGCCCGCTCCTATAGGGCAGCACCGTACCCGCGGGAGCACCTTGCCCGCGATAGCCTTAAAGCAAGAACCGCATATTACAATCAGCCATCACTGGCGCCTACTAGCGCCAGTGGATTATCCAAATGCAGAATGTCACAAGAATAAAAAACAGCAACAAATGGAAAAACCATAAAGCAACCAAAAATCGTTTCAAACGAACTGGAAACCTACGCACGTCCTCAAAATCCAGTAGCCCTTTATGCACGCACATCTTGGCAGCCATCAACATTGCGGATACCGATCCTACTCGCACAATTCGCCCCAGAACTCCGGCTTGAGAAAAAACCCTTCTATTCTCCACCACCATCGGACTGTTTGAAAAAAAGGACTCGATGTGATCGAGCGATCTATTTGCAATCACTACCCAGACTGTAAATAGCACTACAGGCGAAGCAAATAAAAATACACCAAGCACAGCCACATACACGTCTGTCATTGCGCAACCCTCAACATGCCGAGACCGTCCTTGAGCGACTCGTAGGCTTGGGCTCTTTAGGAAAAAATAACATTAAGAACCTTACCCGCCGGAACTTATGTAAATCCACACACGAAAAACGATCATTAACAAAAAACATAAGAAAACCCCCAACAAAAGCCCCACAACCAACCATTTTGTGCCGCAGGGAACGCGCTTGACGTCATCTAAGTCAATAAGTCCCCTTCGCGCATAGGGGCCCGGAATCATTAGAACGCAACCTATAATACTCATCCGTAAAACCTTCCCAATCAGACCCGCTCCCGAAAAAATTGATTTCAGGCCCACGATATATTTTGAATTAATGAGTAACAACTCAATGGAATCGACATACCGATGAGCCACATACACAAACATCGACATAACAAAGCAACCAGGACCTAGAATAGACATCCATAGTACTGCAGGTTCAATACTCATCCTGACACTTTCCTGTACAAATACTCCCCTATCATTTCGCCGCCTTCTGCACCTATATTCCCCCCCACAACGCCTCCAACCATGCCTCCCAAGACAGCACAGGCAAGTGCACCGGGCCCAGTGGTGATCCCAAGAACGAAGGTACAACCAGCGACGGCGAGAGCACCACCTATTGTCCCTCCTATACTTCCTCCACCCACCCCTGTCACGAGGGAACTTCCATGCACATACTTAGCTTTTTCACACTCTTCCTCTCGCCCCAATGCACATGCTCTATGTATATCGAGAGTTGTCGATGCGACATCCAGCCCAATCCCTATATAGGTTCCCCTCTTGATAAAAGCTGCCGCTTTAGAAACCCCAGCAATTTTTTCCGCATACCCAGCTATCTCACCCGAATGCAAATAACGTTTAGTAGATATCTCTAGCGTCCGCTTTGCTTTTCCTTTGTTACGTAAGGATGAACCATAAGCTGCTACCATGCTCAGCTGTTCCTCTAACTGTAGAAACAGCGCCTTTCGCTTCGCATAAAATTCATCGCGCGCCCTGATCGTACCGTTACCCAAGTACTCACGATAAAGTCGTTCAATCTGTTCCAACGTTTTCTTGATCGCCTCGAGATTCCTGCTCCAGCCGTCGGCAACCGCCCCGGCGCCCATAGAAGCATAAGCGAGCAGGCTTTTCAGCAAGTCATAATTATCCAGAAAAAAGTCATCCACCCCGATATTATTGACTTCTAGCTGATGATGTATCCCTGCCGCCTTCGCCATCAAAAACGCTTCGTGACTTGTGCATGACGGAGTACTGGGATCTCCAACGATGACCAGCTCCCCTCCGACGACCACACTGTTGACGATATGTGCATTCAGCACATCAAACTTGGCTCGTTGATTCGCCGACATGGAGATGCCAGCCTTCAACGACTCATAGGTTTGCGCCCGGGCGTTGATAAAACTGCGTGCTTCAGACATGGCCTTCCCTCACGCATATTTCTTGTTGTTTATGCGGTCCCAGCCGCCGGCCACATTGCCGCCGCCGCTGCCAGTTGGGGCGGTGACCGCCCCATGCCTGCTGATGGACAGGCGGGCTAACCGGACCATCCTAAAAACCTGACTACTCCATGGAAAACAAAAAACAACGATACCGAGACCAGAAGCGCACTCCAAGAAAGGATCAAAACTCTTTTTAGCCTGATCGGAAGTTTATTCATTTCAATCCGATCTGCGACACCCCTCCTAACAAAAGGCCCTGGCATTAACAGCATATTTGCGGCCAAGCAGGTTCGCAGAACCTTTCCTAGAAAACCTGCGGAAGAAAGATTACTCTTATTGTCCCGCACATATTGACACCCCACCAAGCTCGATTCAATAACTTCAACATAACGCAATGCCAAATACGCCATTACACACACACTCAAAGCCACACACATCAATAGAAATGCGGCCATTAGGACTAACACTTCAAAGCTCACTCATATATCCTCCTATAAATTAACTCCCCCACATTTCCAGCCCACCCTTTGCCGAATTCCCCTCCCAACTTACCACCTACAGCCCCTCCAATTACGGCACAAGCAAGCGTTCCCACGCCTGCCGTGGGGACGCCAATGGCTGTACATAATCCGCTAATTACGGCAGCGCCCGCCAATCCGCCACCAGCACTTCCAGCTAAACTTCCTGCCAGTGCACCGCTTTCAATGTATCTAGCCTTTTTACATTCTTCTTCGCGTCCAAACGTGCAGGCCTTATGAATAGATAGCCCTGCAGAGGCCACCTCTAGTCCGATGCCTATATACCCCCCTTTCTTTACAAGATTTGCTGCCTTTGCTACACCTGCGACTTTTTCAACATAGCGTGCTATTTCTCCCGTAGCGAGGTAGCTTTTAGTAGAAAGCTCCAACATCCTTTTTACTGAACCCTGGATGCGTAAACCCGAACCGTACGCAGCCATTTTTCCGAGCTGCTCCTCCAGCCTTACAAATAGCACTTTACGCTTTGCATAAAACTCTTCACGCCCTTTCAGAGCGCCACTACGCATATGCTCATGATATAACAAGTCGATTTTCACCAAAGTATCTTTGATATCATTCAAATATCTCCCCCAGCCATCACTGACCACTCCAACTCCTAGGGAGGCCTGTGCAAGTATGCTTTGCAGCAGGTCAAAATTATCTAAGAAGAAATCATCCACTCCGACATTATTGAATACTATGTCGTGGTGAATGATCGAAGCCTTGGCCATCAAAAAGGCTTCATGACTTGTGCATGACGGAGTACTGGGATCTCCAACGATGACCAGCTCCCCTCCGACGACCACACTGTTGACGATATGTGCATTCAGCACATCAAACTTGGCTCGTTGATTCGCCGACATGGAGATGCCAGCCTTCAACGACTCATAGGTTTGCGCCCGGGCGTTGATAAAACTGCGTGCTTCAGACATGGCCTTCCCTCACGCATATTTCTTGTTGTTGATACGATCCCAACCGCCGGTCACATTGCCGCCGCCGCTGCCATCGAGGCGTTTCTGCCGTGTATAGGTGGTCTTGATACGGCCATAGTTCAGCTGCACGACTTCCAGCGGCACGCCATCGCCAGCGCTCTGGGCGTAGTCGGCGATGATCACTTCCTCGAGCACGACTTCGTAGTACTTGAGCTTTTCGGTGCCAGCCCGGCACACCACCAGCTTCACTTCCTTCAGGTGCTGGCCGGCACAGCTGGCTTCGAGAAGCTTGCTGCTGGCGCTGTCGAGATATTTGGTAAAGGTGAAGTTGGTGAGCGTGGTCCGCCCGGAGGATGCGCCGCCTGCAGAGCTTGCGGTGGCCGAAGTGCTCTGGTGAGCGCCAAACTTGTAGCCGGTGATCTCGATCCAGTTGGGATACTGCGCGTCCAGTGCTTCGCCATTGATGTGCGCGATTTGAATGTAGGCATCAAAAGCCATGCTTACCTCCCTGGTAGTAGATGAGCTGTTCATGAGATGTCGGAGACCGTCATCTTGAGGTCCAGACGAACCTAGCCCCTCTATGAAGGCCGTCGCAATACTGTCGGGAGAAAAAGGCGAAATTCAGAAATTGCCTACATGTTCACCGCTGAAAGCGGATTGATCGCGTTTAAAATTGTTTCAAACAGGGCGTAGGCCTGACTGCCATTTGGGGTTGCGTGAAAGCTGTGCGGGCGGAGTCGGCGTCTCAGCAGGACAACCCAGCTCCGCGATTGCATGGCAAGGGCTTCGCCCTTGATCGCGGGACAAGCCCGCTCCTACAGGGCGGCGCCATAGCCCTGGGAGCGGGTTTGCTTCGCGATGCGGTCACGCCTTGAACTGACCCAGGCTGGCCCGCAATTGCGCCGCCAGGTCGTCCAGCACCTTGCTGCTGGCGGTGGTCTGCATCACCACCTCGGCCGAGCGCTCGGCCTGGGCATGGATGGTCTCCACCCGCCCGCGCACCGCCTGCGCACCGTGGGCCTGCTGCTCTGCCGCGCGGGTGGCCAGGCCGATGGCCGAGTGCACCTGTTCCACCGCCGCCTGCACCGACTGCTGGCGGCGTTCGTTGTCGCGCAGCACCAGCAGGCCCTCGCTGGCCTGGCGCCCGGCCTGGCCGATGGTCGCGACGGCCTCCTTGGCGCCCTGCTGCAAGGCGGCGATATGCGCCTGGATGTCTCCGGTCGAGCTTTGCGTCTTGCTCGCCAAGGCGCGCACCTCATCGGCCACCACGGCGAACCCGCGACCGGTCTCCCCTGCCCGCGCCGCTTCGATGGCCGCATTGAGCGCCAGCAGGTTGGTCTGTTCGGCGATCCCATGGATCACAGTCAGCACCACCTCGATCTGCTCACTCTGCTTGGCCAGGCGCTCGATCACCTGGGAGCCGGTCTCCACTTCGCTGGCCAAGTTCTCGATCAACCGTGCCAACTGGGTCGAGGCGCGACTGTTTTCATCGGCAGCGCGACGGATGTCCACCACCTGCTGCAAGGCGGCCTGCATGGCCTGGCTTTCGGCCTGGGCTTCGTCGGCCATGCTGGACAGGTCGCGCAGGCTGGCGGCCACCTCGTCGCGCTGCAGCGCTGCGGCGGCATCGGCGCCGGCATTGCGCTGGGCCATGGTGCCGATTTCCACGCCCGTACGCTGGGCCACTTCACCCGCCTCGCGCACGATGGGCTGCAACTTATCGACGAAGCGGTTGACTGCCGAGGCCATGTCGCCGATCTCGTCACGGCTGTCGAGCGCCACTCGCTTGGTCAGGTCGCCTTCGCCTGCGGCGAGATCATCCAGCGCCCTGATCAACAGGCGCAGCTTGCTGACCACTCGTCGCCCCAGCACGACGGCCACCACCAGCAACACCCCCAGGCCCACAAGCACCAGACCGAGGCCTATGCGCCAGCGCAGCTCGGCAGCGGCATCGCGCACAGTTTGTGCGGTGTTGGCCTGCATGGCGGCAGCGCTGCCCTGGGCGGCCTCCAGCCGCGAACGCAATGCCTTGCCGCTGTCGGCCGCCGCAGCCACCAGGCTGTCGCCGACCAGCTGTTCGCCGCTCGCGATCAGGGCGGCGAATCGATCATCCAGGGCCTTGAGCTGTTGCTCCACCCCCGCCATGGAAACCCCCATCACAACCTTGCCGATCTCGGCACCGTTGGGGTTGATAGGGGCCTCGACGTAGTACACCGAGGGGTCCTTGCGCGCTGCATCGAGCACCTTGTCCAGCGCCCGCTCGCCCTGCCCCTTCTCGAGCAAGGCCTTGTTGATAGGGTTCTGCCGGTTCAGATAGCGAGTGAGATGCTGGCCCTGGGCGTCGTCATAGATGACGAACAGTACGTTGGGGTTGCGCTGGGCGCGGCGGGCGAAGTCGGAAAGCGTGGGCACATCGTTATCCCAGATGGCACGCGGTGCCACCGAGGCCAGCAGCTCGGCCATGTCGTTGGCTGAGTCCTTGAGGTTCTTTTCAAGGGTGCTGCGCAATTGCTGCTGTTCGCTTTCAAGACGCGCCGACAGCCCTGCGCTCAAACGCTGGCGGGTGCTGGCAGACAGGCTGTCCAGACCCGAGCGAACGTCCTGGCCGGCATGCTCAAGCTCCGTGGCGAGCTTGCGGCTGTCATTGCCCAGGCGCTCGCCCAATTGCGCCTCCAGGGCAGTGACCGTGCTTCGGGTCAGTGCAACGGCGACCAGAACCTGCACCAGAAGAGCGATACCAAGGGCAACAAACACAGGCCGCAATAGGCGGCTTCGTAACAGTGAAAGGATGGCAGACACGTTGTAACTCCCGTGTTCTTGGCGCCATTACTTTGATGGCACCCACGGGCGTTTCATACAGCAAGGGTTGTGCCGGGGTCAGCGGGGGGAAGTGCCAAGGTTCAGCAAGGAAATGCTTTGTACTGGCCCAGCCAGTTCCCACCTGTCCTGCGCTGTTTCAAAGACACCGCCATACCGGTGGGAGCCGGCTTGCCGGCGATTGGAGGCCAATGCAGGTACGTGCAAATAAAAACGCCGCAGCCCCTTTCGAGGCCGCGGCGTCGGATCAGCCGAACGGCAGATCAGGCAAACGGATGACGCAGGACGATGGTCTCGTTGCGATCCGGGCCGGTCGAGATGATGTCGATCGGCGCGCCGATCAGCTCCTCGATGCGCTTGATGTAGGCGCGAGCGTTGGCCGGCAGCGCTTCCAGGGTCTTGGCACCCAGGGTCGACTCGCTCCAGCCCGGCAGCTCTTCGTATACCGGCTGCAGGCCGATGTAGCTGTCGGCGTCGGTCGGTGCTTCGATGACCGCGCCGTTCTCGTCCTTGTAGCCCACGCAGATGTTGATGGTTTCCAGGCCGTCCAGCACGTCCAGCTTGGTCAGGCAGATGCCCGAGATGCTGTTGACGTCGATGGCGCGACGCAGGATCACGGCATCGAACCAGCCGCAACGACGAGCGCGACCGGTGGTGGAACCGAACTCATGGCCGCGCTTAGCCAGGGTGGCACCGGTCTCGTCGAACAGTTCGGTCGGGAACGGGCCGGAACCGACGCGGGTGGTGTAGGCCTTGGTGATGCCCAGGATGTAGTCCAGGTACATCGGGCCGACGCCGGAACCGGTGGAGATACCGCCGGCGGTGGTGTTCGAGCTGGTGACGTACGGGTAGGTACCGTGGTCGATGTCCAGCAGCGAGCCCTGGGCGCCTTCGAACATGATGTCCTTGCCGGCACGGCGCAGGTTGTGCAACTCAGCGGTGACGTCGAGCATCATCGGCTTGAGCTGTTCGGCATAGGCCATGCACTCGTCCAGGGTCTGCTGGAAGTCGATGGCCGGCTCTTTGTAGTAGTTCACCAGCTGGAAGTTGTGGTAGTCCAGCAGCTCGCCGAGCTTGGCGGCGAAGCGCTCGCGGTGGAACAGATCGCCCACGCGCAGGCCGCGACGAGCCACCTTGTCTTCATAGGCGGGGCCGATACCACGGCCGGTGGTGCCGATCTTGGCTTCGCCACGGGCTTTCTCACGGGCCTGGTCCAGGGCCACGTGGTAGGAGAGGATCAGCGGCGCCGCCGGGCTGATGCGCAGGCGCTCGCGCACCGGTACGCCCTTCTCTTCCAGCTTGGTGATTTCACGCATCAGCGCGTCCGGGGCAACGACCACGCCGTTGCCGATCAGGCACTGGACGCCCTCACGCAGGATGCCGGAAGGAATCAGGTGCAGAACGGTCTTCTCACCATTGATCACCAGGGTGTGACCCGCGTTGTGGCCACCCTGGTAGCGCACTACGGCGGCAGCATGTTCGGTCAGCAGATCGACGATCTTGCCTTTGCCCTCATCACCCCACTGGGTGCCCAGGACGACGACATTCTTACCCATAACACTTGTCCTCATTCACGCAAACTTGGTTGCCGGCCTTTTGCCGACGAAGAAACTCAATGGGTCAGCGGCAGTACCTGCCAGCGCCCGTCTTGCTGAATCAATTGCCGATCACAATCCGCCTCGAGAGCAGCACTCAACGGCTGGCCAGGCAGGGCCTGGACCACACGCTGGCCCTCGTTGCGCAACTGGCAGACCATCTGCCAGAGGGCCGCATCGCCACTGTCGGGCATCCAGATGCCGCCAGAAGGCAATACGACCTCCGCTCGCCCCAGTGTGACCAGGGTCTTCAAATCCGTGGAGAAACCGGTAGCCGGGCGCGCCCGGCCGAAGTCGGCGCCGATGTCGTCGTAGCGCCCGCCCTGGGCGATCGACTGACCGACACCCGGCACGAACACGGCGAACACCACGCCGGTGTGGTAGTGATAGCCGCGCAGCTCGCCCAGGTCGAAATACAAGGGCAGGTCCGGGTAGCGCGCAGCCAGGCGGTCGGCGATCGCCAACAGGTCGTCCAGCGCGGCCAGCACACCGGCCGGGGCTCGGCCTAGGCGCACCCGGGCCTCGGCCAGCACTTCGCGGCCACCGCACAGCTCGGTCAGGGCGCGCAGCATGTTGCCCAGGTCCTTCGGCAGGTCGGCGGTCAGGGCCTGCACCTCATCGACGGACTTACGCTGCAGGGCATCGAACAACTGCTGCTCGACCGCGCCCGACAGGCCGGCGGCACGGGCCAGGCCACGGTAGATACCGACATGGCCGAGGTCCATGTGCACGTCGGCGACATCGGTCAGCTGCAGCGTGGCGAGCATCAGGCTGATGACCTCGACATCGCTGGTGGGGCTGGCGTCGCCGTACAGCTCGGCACCGAGCTGGATCGGGCTGCGCGAGGTGGACAGGGCCCGGGGCTGGGCATGCAGCACGCTGCCGGCATAGCACAGGCGGCTCGGGCCTTCGCGGCGCAGGGTATGGGCGTCGATGCGCGCCACCTGCGGCGTGAAGTCGGCACGAAAGCCCATCAGGCGACCGGACTGCGGGTCGACCACCTTGAAGGTACGCTGGTCCAGGTCCTGGCCGGCACCGGTAAGCAGCGATTCCAGGTACTCGATATGTGGGGTGACGACCAGTTCGTAACCCCAACTCTGGAACAGGTCCAACACCTGGCGCCGCGCGATCTCGATACGCGCGGCCTCAGGCGGCAGTACTTCCTCGATGCCATCTGGCAGCAGCCAGCGGTCTACCGTTGCCATTACGCCATTTCCCCTCTGGTCCGGGCGGCCTGCCCACAGGCGAGCCGTAAGTGAAGCAGGCATTGGCGCACAGCAGCAGGCAGCACTGATCCCAGCGCCACCACCGTACCCAATACCCTCGAATTGCCTTGCGACCTGGCCAAGCCGTCAACCGGCGGCTTGCCAATCAACCTTGCAGACGCAAAAAAGCCGGGAATTTCCCGGCTGACTGATCATACACCGCTTTTCCTTCAGGATGCACCCCGCTTGGCATTTTAGCTGCCGGGCGGGTGCCTTCCGGCCAGTTGCCGGGGCTGCTTTGCAGCCCTTTCGCGGCACAAGGCCGCTCCTACAGGGGGAACATAATCCTGTAGGAGCGGCCTTGTGCCGCGAAAGGGCCGCACAGCGGCCCCGCCAATTCAAGCCAACCCGATCAAGGCTTGCTCTTGTCCAGGAAGCGGAAGAACTCGTTCTTCGGATCCAGGACCAGCACGTCGCTCTTGCTCGAGAAGCTCTGGCGATACGCCTGCAGGCTACGGTAGAACGCATAGAACTCTGCGTCCTGGGTGTAGGCCTTGGCATAGATGGCAGCCGCCTGGGCGTCGCCGTCACCGCGGGTCTCTTCCGCCTCGCGGTAGGCCTCGGCCAGCAGTACGCGACGCTGGCGATCGGCATCGGCGCGGATACCCTCGGCCAGCTCGTTACCCTTGGCACGGTGCTCGCGCGCTTCACGCTCACGCTCGGTGCTCATGCGGTCGAACACGCTGCGGTTCACTTCCTTCGGCAGGTCGATGGCCTTGACGCGCACGTCGATGACTTCGATACCCAGCTCCTTGCTGGCCATGCGGTTCAGCGAAGCGGTGATGTCGGCCATCAACGCGTCACGTTCACCGGAGACCACTTCGTGCAAGGTGCGCTTACCGAACTGGTCACGCAGGCCGCTTTCCAGACGACGGGACAAGCGCTCGTCAGCGATCTGCTTGAGGCCCGAGGTCGCGGTGTAGAAGCGCTCGGCATCCTTGACCCGCCACTTGGCGTAGGCATCGACCATCACCGCCTTCTTCTCCAGGGTCAGGAAGCGCTGGGTCGGGGCGTCCAGAGTCATCAGCCGGGCGTCGAACTTGCGCACCTGGTTGACGTAGGGAACCTTCACATGCAGGCCTGGCTGGACATCCGCCTGGACCACACGGCCGAATTGCAGCAATACCGCACGCTCGGTCTGGGACACGATGTAGAAGCTGTTCCAGGCCACGATGGCCAGTACTACAGCGGCGATCAGGGCGATCAGCGATTTATTGCTCATCAACGGCTCTCCCTAGAACGCAGCGACTGTTGCTGCTGTTGCATTTCCTGCGCCGCGCGCGCGGCCGCGTCGTTGGCCGAAGCCGGTACGCTGCTGACCGGAGCGGCCGTGTTGCGGCTGCCTTCCACCATCTTGTCCAGCGGCAGGTAGAGCAGGTTGTTCTGCCCATCCTTGGTTGCCACCAGGACCTTGCTCGAGTTGCTGTAGACCTCTTGCATGGTCTCCAGGTACAAGCGCTGGCGGGTCACGTCCGGTGCCTTGCGGTACTCGGCGACCAGCTTGGTGAAGCGGTCGGCCTCACCCTTGGCACGGGCGATGACTTCATCGCGGTAGCCGTTGGCGTCCTCGATGATGCGCTGGGCCTGGCCACGGGCCTCCGGCACCACGCCGTTGGCATAGGACTCGGCCTGGTTGCGCGCACGTTGCTCGTCTTCACGGGCGCGGATCACGTCGTCGAAGGCTTCCTGCACTTCACGCGGGGCTGCCGCGCTCTGTACGTTGACCTGGGTGACGGTGATACCGGTGCGGTAGGTGTCGAGGAAGCGTTGCAGGCGCTCGCGGATATCCACGGCCATCTGCTCACGGCCTTCGGTCAGCACCTGGTCCATCGAGGTGGAGCCCACCACGTGGCGCAGGGCACTTTCGGTCGCATGCTGGAGGCTGACCTCCGGCTGGTCGACGTTGAGCACGAAGTCCTGCAGGTTGGTGATCTTGTACTGCACGGTCAGCGGTACCTCGACGATGTTCTCGTCTTCGGTGAGCATCTGGCCCTGCTTGCTGTAGGCCCGCTCGCGGGTCACGTTCTCGAGGTACTTGCGATCGATCGGCGGGAAGTAGATGTTCAGGCCCGGCCCAACCGTCTCGTAGTACTTGCCGAAGCGCAGCACCACGGCCTGCTCCTGCTCGTCCACCACGTAAACGGCGCTGTACAGCCAGATAGCCGCCAGCACGGCCAGGCCGATGCCCAGCAGGCCGAGGCCACCACCCTTGCCGATATTGCGGTCACCACCGCCACCGCGTTTCTTGCCGCTGCCGAACATGCCGTTCAGGCTGTCCTGCAGCTTGCGGAAGGCCTCGTCCAGATCCGGTGGACCTTTCTTGTCGCCACCACCGCCGCCGCCACGGCGGCCGCCCCAGGGATCCTGATTGTTCGAGTTGCCACCCGGCTCGTTCCAAGCCATAGCGCTCTCCATCTGATAAAGCAAAGACGCGCCCACGGCGCGCCGTCCAATGCTACAGAATGCCTGCTTCGGCCGCCCGGCGACCTCGACGGGCATTTATTGCAAAGTGTGTTGCTCGATGAACAGTTCAGGCTCCATGCCTTCGCGACTGACCAGGCGATTGAGCTCTACCCGGGGCAGCCGCACGCTCAGCAGGCTGCGACCTTCTTCATCGTGCTCTTCGCCTTGCACCGCGCCCAGAGCGAAGAATTGCGCGCGCAGGCGGGCAAGACGCTGTTCCAGGCGCAGGGTTCCGACATACAGATCATCCCCCAGCAACTCGGCAATCGCCTGGCCAACCAGTTCCAGGCCACGCCCATCACGTGCCGATACCCAGACCCGTTGCGGCTTGCCGTCGGCATCGCGCTGGATCTGCGGCTCGACATCTTCGAGCAGGTCGAGTTTGTTATAGACCTCGAGGATCGGCAAGCCTTCGGCCCCGATCTCACCCAGTACCGCCAGCACCTGCTCGATCTGCTCCATGCGCTCGGGCTCATGGGCATCGATCACATGCAGCAGCAGGTCGGAATTGCTCGATTCCTCGAGCGTAGCCCGAAATGCCTCGACCAGCTTGTGCGGAAGGTGGCGGATGAAGCCCACGGTGTCGGCCAGCACGATCGGCCCCAGGTCGTCCAGCTCGAGCCGGCGCAGGGTCGGGTCGAGGGTGGCGAACAGCTGGTCCGCGGCATACACCTCGGAGGCGGTCAGTGCGTTGAACAGGGTGGACTTGCCGGCGTTGGTATACCCCACCAGCGACACCGACGGGATGTCCGCGCGCTTGCGCCCGCGACGGGCCTGCTCGCGCTGGCTGCGGACCTTTTCCAGGCGCGCCTTGATCTGCCGCAGGCGCACCCGTAACAGGCGACGGTCGGTTTCCAGCTGGGTCTCGCCCGGGCCGCGCAGGCCGATACCGCCCTTCTGCCGCTCCAGGTGGGTCCAGCCGCGCACCAGCCGCGTGCTCATGTGCTCGAGCTGGGCCAGTTCGACCTGCAGCTTGCCTTCATGGGTACGCGCCCGCTGGGCGAAGATGTCGAGAATCAACCCGGTACGGTCGAGTACGCGACACTCGAAGACACGTTCGAGGTTACGTTCCTGACTGGGCGTGAGGGTGTGATTGAAAATCACCAGGTCTACCTGCTCGGCATGGACCAGGTCGCGCAGTTCCTCGACCTTGCCGCTGCCAATCAAGTATTTGGCTGTAGGCTGGTGCCGGGCTATCGTGGCCAGCGAAACGATGTCCGCTCCGGCCGACAGCGCCAGCTCCTGAAACTCCTGCGGGTCTTCGCGCGCCTCAGGGTTCTGACCTTCCAAGTGAACGAGCAGCGCCCGCTCACCACCACCGTGGCGCTCAAAGAACAATGCAGGCTCCTATCAGGCGTTGCCTGGCTCGCTGTCGCCGTGTTCGGAATCGGACGGGCTTGGCAGGCGAACCGGACGGGCAGGAACCACGGTCGAAATGGCGTGCTTGTAGACCATCTGGCTGACGGTGTTCTTCAGCAGTACCACGAACTGGTCGAAGGATTCGATCGAGCCCTGCAGCTTGATCCCGTTTACCAGGTAGATGGAAACCGGGACCTTTTCTTTTCTCAAGGTGTTCAAGTAAGGGTCTTGTAGCGAATGCCCTTTTGACATATGCCGCACTCCTGTAAGGATCAATAGTAAAAAAACAATAAAATCGGTAATTCATGCCGCCCTTTCGCAAGAATAGACGGCAATTGCAGGGACTCAGCTCAATATGGAGACGGTCCCCAGGTATTTCAAGGTGCGGGACAGATTGTCGCAGGCCAGGCTGTCGAGCCACTCCACGCCGGACCAGCCGCGCAACCAGGTGAATTGCCGCTTGGCCAACTGGCGTGTGGCAATGATACCGCGCTCGCGCATCTCGTCGGCCGTGAGCTTGCCATCCAGATGATCCCAGACCTGCCGATACCCCACTGCCCGTATAGACGGCAGCCCGGCGTGCAAGTCACTTCTGGCGCGCAGTGCTCGGACCTCGTCGACGAACCCCTGTTCCAGCATTTGCGAGAATCGTAGCGCAATTCGTTGATGCAAAATGTGACGATCTGTAGGAGCAATCGCCAAACTGGCGACAGTATAGGGCAAATGCCCGCCCGCGCCTGCGTCTGCCGCGCGACTTTCCGCGAATTGACGTTGCCGGTGGGCCGTCATGCTCTGGCCGCTCACCCGGTAGACCTCCAAGGCGCGAATCAGGCGTTGGGGGTCGTTGGGGTGGATACGGGCCGCCGATTCGGGGTCGACCTCGGCCAACTGCCGGTGCAACTCGGCCAGGCCGAACTCGCGGGCCTGGGCCTCGAGCTCGGCGCGCACCGCGGCGTCTGCCGCCGGCATGTCCGCCAGGCCGTCGACCAGCGCCTTGTAGTAGAGCATCGTCCCGCCCACCAGCAGCGGGATCTTGCCGCGGGCGGTGATCTCGGCCATCGCGTCCAGGGCGTCGCTGCAGAACTGCGCCGCCGAATAGCTCTCGGCCGGGTCGAGGATGTCGATCAGCCGGTGCGGATGGGCAGCGAGCACCTCTTTCGACGGCTTGGCCGTGCCGATGTCCATGCCGCGATAGACCAGCGCCGAATCGACACTGATCAGCTCGCACGGCAACACCTTGGTCAGCTCGATGGCCAGGTCGGTCTTGCCGGCCGCCGTCGGGCCCATGAGGAATATTGCAGGGGGCTTGCCGCTCATGTCATCGACCGCGCAGGAAGAGTTTGTCCAAGTCATCCAGCCCAAGCTGGGTCCAGGTCGGACGGCCGTGGTTGCACTGGCCGCTGCGCTCGGTGTTTTCCATGTCGCGAAGCAGCGCGTTCATCTCGGGAATGGCCAGGCGGCGGTTGGCGCGCACGGCGCCATGGCAGGCCATGGTACCGAGCAGTTCGTTCAGGTGCGCTTGAATGCGGTCACTGGTGCCGTACTCCATCAGGTCGGCCAGCACGTCCTGCACCAGGCGGTTGGCCTCGGCCTGCTTGAGCAAGGCGGGGATCTGCCGGATCGCCAGGGTTTCAGGCCCCAGGCGCTGCAACTCGAAGCCCAGGCGCTGGAACCATTGGGCATGCTCCTCGGCACAGTCGGCTTCGCGCTGGCTGAGCGCCAGCGACTCGGGCACCAACAGTGGCTGACCACTCAGGCCCTCGCTGGCCATGGCCACTTTCAATCGCTCGTACATGATCCGCTCGTGGGCGGCGTGCATGTCCACCAGCACCAGGCCCACGGCGTTCTCGGAAAGGATATAGATGCCCTTGAGCTGGGCCAGGGCGTAGCCGAGCGGCGGCACATCGCCTTGGCTCTGCGGCAATGCCACCGGCGCTGCGGCGCCGTCTTCCAGCGGGGCGAAGAACTCACGGTAGACCGCCTGGGCCTCGGCGGCAGGCACCGGTTGCGAAGGCCGAGGCGTGTACTGGTACTGGTAGCCCGACCCACTACCACCTGCGAACGCCTGGCGCGGTTCGGCCTGGGGCTGTTCGAGCACCGGCGAGGCCAGGCGCATCTCGCCCTGGGGGCCGAACTCGCCCACCTGCAGCCCAGTGGGGCGTACGATCTCGGTGGCCGCGGCCGGCGCGGCCAGCTGGTCTTCCGGGCGCACGTCCGCCAGGGCACGGTGCAGCGTGCCATAAAGGAAGTCATGGACCATGCGCCCTTCGCGGAAGCGCACTTCGTGCTTGGTCGGGTGGACGTTGACGTCCACGCCGTTGGGTTCGAGCTCCAGGAACAGCACGAAGGTCGGGTGCCGGCCATTGAACAGCACGTCGCGGTACGCCTGGCGCACTGCGTGAGCCACGAGCTTGTCGCGCACGGCGCGGCCGTTGACGAAGAAGTACTGCAGGTCCGCCTGGCTGCGCGAGAAGGTCGGCAGGCCAACCCAGCCCCACAGCCGCAAGCCATTACGCTCGACATCGATCGGCAGCGCTTGCTCAAGGAAGCCTGGGCCACAGATGGCGCCCACCCGGCGTGCCCGGGTGATCTCATCGGGTGCCTCGTGCAGGCTCAGGACGCTCTTGCCGTTGTGGCGCAGGTGGAAGGCGACGTCGAAGCGCGCCAGGGCCAGGCGACGGATGACTTCCTGCAGGTGATCGAACTCGGTCTTCTCCGACTTCAGGAACTTGCGCCGGGCCGGGGTATTGAAGAACAGGTCGCGCACTTCCACCGAGGTACCGACAGGGTGTGCCGCCGGTTGCACCCGCGGGGTCATGTCCCGGCCTTCGGTCTCCACCTGCCAGGCCTCACCGGCATTGGCGGTGCGCGAGGTCAGGGTCAGGCGCGCCACCGAGCTGATCGAGGCCAGGGCCTCGCCGCGAAAGCCCAGGCTCAGCACCCCTTCGAGATCCTCCAGCTCACGGATCTTGCTGGTGGCGTGGCGGGCCAAGGCCAGCGGCAAGTCGTCGGCAGCGATACCGCCACCGTCGTCACGCACACGCAGCAGCTTCACCCCGCCCTGCTCGACCTCCACGTCGATGCGACGGGCACCGGAGTCGAGGCTGTTCTCCAGCAGTTCCTTGGCCACCGAGGCGGGGCGCTCGACCACCTCGCCGGCGGCGATCTGGTTGGCCAGCCGCGGGCTGAGCAGCTGGATGCGCGAACCACCACTCATCGCTGCGACGCCAGGGTGGTGCCAGGAATGTCAAGGTGCTGGCCGACCTTCAGCTCATCGCTCTTGAGGCTGTTGGTGCTGCGCAGGCTCGCCACGCTGACCTGGTAGCGCACGGCAATCATGGCCAGGGTCTCGCCCGGGCGCACGGTGTGCTCGCGCGGCCCTTGGGCGATCTTGCCGCTGTCACGCAGCCAGGCGATGTAGGTGCCCGGCGGCGGGCTCTGCTGGAAGTACTGACGCACCCCGGTATGGATCGAGCGGGCCAGGGCCTGCTGGTGGCTCTTGGTCGCCAGCTTGGCCGCTTCGTTGGCATTGGAGATGAACCCGGTTTCGACGAGGATCGACGGAATGTCAGGCGACTTCAGCACCATGAACCCAGCTTGTTCCACACGCCGCTTGTGCAGCGGGGTGATGCGGCCCATGTTGCCCAGCACTTTCTGCCCCACATCGAGACTGGAACTCAAGGTAGCGGTCATCGACAGGTCCAGCAGCACGCCAGCGAGCATGCGATCCTTGTCGTCCAGGCTGACGTTGCCGGCGCCACCGATCAGGTCGGAACGGTTTTCCGTGTCGGCCAGCCAGCGCGCGGTCTCGGACGTTGCGCCGCGGTCGGACAGGGCGAACACCGAGGCGCCGAAGGCGGCCCGCGACGGCGCGGCGTCGGCATGGATCGAAATGAACAGGTCGGCACCCTTCTTGCGGGCGATCTCGGTGCGCTTGCGCAGCGGGATGAAATAGTCGCCGGTACGGGTCAGCTCGGCGCGGTAGCCCTTCTCGGTATTGATCTGGCGCTGCAGCTCGCGAGCGATCTGCAGCACGATGTCTTTTTCGTGCTGGCCGCGCGAACCGGAGGCACCCGGGTCTTCCCCGCCGTGGCCGGCGTCGATGGCGACGACGATGTCACGCTTGCCGCTCGGCACCGGCGGCAGCTTGATCGCTGGCTGTGCTGGGGTCACCGGCACAGCCGGGGTGCTGGCGGGCGTACGCGTGGTCGGGGGTGGCGGCGGCGCGCTGGCGGCGATGGCATCGGCTTCCTGGTCGTACAGGTCGACCACCAGTCGGTTGCCGTACTGGGCATTGGGCGCCAGGGTGAAGCTCTTGGGCGTGACGGCCTTCTTCAGGTCGACCACCACCCGCAGGTCGGTGGGGGTACGCTGGGCCGAACGTACGCTGCTGATCGGGGTATTGGAGGTGGCCACGTTCAGGGCGCCCCCCAAGGTGGCCCCGTTGATATCGATGACCAGGCGGTCTGGCGCGGTCAGGGTGAAGACGCTGTGCTGCACAGGGCCTGACAGGTCGAAGACCAGCCGCGTGTTATCCGGTGCGCGCCACAGACGCATGCTCTTGACTTGAGTGACGGCCAGAGCGTCAACGGTCACCGCTGTCAGCAGCAGCCCCACGACGGCGACCAGTGCGCGTATGCGCATACCTAACCCCATTTACTGTTTGAATTCTGTGGCCAGGGCGGCGCACCAGGCCTCACCGCGCTCCCCCTGCGGCGAAAGGGTCAGCGAACGTCCGCTCGCTTGCGGGCTTATGGTAATGGTCAGGTCGGGCTTTGGCAAAACGCCCGCGCCCTTCTCTGGCCATTCGAACAGGCACAATGGGTCCCCTTCGAAGTAATCGCGGATACCCATGAACTCCAGCTCTTCCGGATCGACCAGGCGGTACAGGTCGAAATGATAGGCACGCACCTCGCCGATTTCGTAGGGTTCGACCACGGTGAAAGTCGGGCTCTTGACCGCACCGATGTGGCCCAGGCCACGGATCAGCCCGCGCGAGAGCGTAGTCTTGCCGGCGCCCAGGTCGCCTTCGAGAAAGATCACGCCATGACCGCCGGTCACCTCGGCCAAACGTGCGCCGAATGCCACGGTGGCTGGTTCGTCGGCCAGAAACAAGGTTATACCTGACACGCTGAATGCTCCTCCAACAATTCACGAATGACCGGAACCAGGTCGCTGGCTGCCAGGCCCCTGCCCTTGGCCCCCAGACGCTCGCCGGCGCAGGCATGCAGCCATACCCCCAGGCATGCGGCAGCCCAGGCGTCCATCCCCTGGGCCAGCAGGGCCGCCAGCACGCCGGTCAGCACATCGCCCAGGCCCGCGCCGGCCATCGCCGGGTGGCCACGCCCGCACAGGGCCAGCTCGCCGCTCGGCGCGGCCACCAGGGTACCGGCCCCCTTGAGCACGCAGATGCTGGCATGCTTGCGCGCCAGCTTGCGGGCCGCGCCCGGCCGGTCGGCCTGCACCGCCTCGGTGGAAATACCCAACAGGCGAGCGGCCTCGCCCGGGTGCGGGGTGAGGATGCTGCCACTGGGCAGGGCCAGAGGCCGATGCGCCAGCAGGTTCAGGGCGTCGGCGTCCCAGACCTGCGGCAGGTGGGCATTGGCCGCCGCCGACAACAGGCTGCGCCCCCAGGCAGCCTGGCCCAGCCCGGGACCAACCACCAGCACCGAGGCACGCTCGAGCACGCCCATCAGCTGGTTGGCCGACTCCACCCCTCGCCACATGGTTTCCGGCAGGCGGGTCAGGCCAGCGGCGACATGCTCAGGACGAGTGGCCACACTCACCAGACCGGCGCCGCAACGCAAGGCGGCCTCGGCGCTAAGCATCACCGCCCCGCCGGTGCCCAGGTCGCCGCCGACCACCAGCACATGGCCGAAATCGCCCTTGTTGGCGTCGGCGCGGCGTGGCGGCAGGTGGGCTGTGTTCACGCTGCTGAGCAGTTGTGGGGCGTTACCGGGGTGTTTGGTCTGGGGCATGGGGTCAAAGGCTCCGATGTCTGGCAGAATTATACGCACCTCCGCCTGTATTGCCTTGTCCATCCATGTCCGCTTGCCTTCCTGACCTTCCCACGCTGGCCCAATCGATCAAGGATTGGGGCCGCGAACTCGGATTCGCCCACGTCGGCATCGCCGGCGTGGCGCTTGGCGAGCATGAACAACACCTGCAACGCTGGCTGGCAGCCGGCTACCAGGGCGAGATGGAGTACATGGCCGCCCATGGCAGCAAGCGCGCCCACCCGGATGAGTTGATACCTGGCACCTTGCGGGTGATATCGCTGCGCATGGACTACCTGCCCGGCGACACCCTCATGGCCCAGCGGCTGGCGCAGCCTGAAAAAGCCTATATCTCCCGCTACGCCCTGGGGCGCGACTACCACAAGCTGGTGCGCAAGCGCGTGCAGCACCTGGCCGAACGCATCCAGCAGGCGATCGGCCCCTTCGGTTTTCGCGCCTTCGTCGACAGCGCCCCGGTGCTGGAAAAAGCCATCGCCGAGCAGGCGGGCCTGGGCTGGATCGGCAAGAACACCCTGCTGCTCAACCGCAAGGCGGGCAGCTATTTCTTCCTCGCCGAGCTGTTCGTCGACCTGCCGCTGCCGGTCGACGAGGCCCAGGTGACCGAGCATTGCGGCCGCTGCCAGGCGTGCCTGGACATCTGCCCGACCAAGGCCTTCGTCGGGCCGTATCTACTCGACGCCCGGCGCTGCATTTCCTACCTGACCATCGAACTCAAGCAGGCGATTCCGGTCGAGTTGCGCCCGATGATCGGCAACCGGGTGTTCGGCTGCGACGACTGCCAGATCGTTTGCCCCTGGAACCGCTTTGCCCGGCCGACCCAGGAGAACGACTTCATGCCGCGCCATGGGCTGGACAACGCAGAACTGGCCGAGCTGTTCCTGTGGGACGAGGCCACCTTCCTTGGCCGAACAGAAGGCTCGCCGCTTCGCCGCGCCGGCTATGAACGGTGGCTGCGCAACCTGGCGGTAGGGCTTGGAAATGCGCCGACCAGCATTCCCGTGGTGGAAGCCTTGCGCGCGCGGCGCGAGCACCCGTCGGAGCTGGTGCGCGAGCATGTGGAGTGGGCGTTGGCGCAGCATGAAAAAACCAGCGTGGCTGAGCCGCCCCCAATCGCCGGCAAGCCAGCTCCCACCAGGCCTGCACCGCCGTAGCGGTGGGAGCCGGCTTGCCGGCGATCGAGCCCGAAGGCCGTAGTCACTGCTGGTCGTTGTAGTGGAACTTGGGCATCTCCCAATGGAACCGGATCGCCAGCAGGCGCACCAGGAACCCACCGAACAAGGTCAGCAGCATGGCCTGCTCGGCCGGCACCTTGAAGTACACGCACCCCAGGTAGAACCAGGCCGCAGCGAACGACACGCTGGCATACAGCTCGCGGCGGAACACCAGGGGAATGTCGTTGCAGAAGATATCCCGCAGGATGCCGCCGAACACCCCGGTGATCACCCCGCTGATCGACGCCACCAGCATGCCCTGGCCCATCTCCAGGGCCGTCATGCAGCCGATCAGGGTGAAGGCCACCAACCCCAGGGCGTCGAGCACCAGGAATAGCGAGCGCAGGTGGCGCATCAGCGGCGCAATGAAGATGGTCAGCAGCGCCGCGAAGCTGGTCAGCACCAGGTACTCGGGATGCTTCACCCAGGTCAGCGGGTAATGCCCCAGCAACACGTCGCGCACCGACCCGCCGCCCAGGGCGGTGACGCAGGCGATCAGCACCACGCCGAACCAGTCCATGCCGCGACGGCCTGCCGAAAGCGCGCCGGTCATGGCTTCGGCGGTGATGGCGACGAGATAGAGCATCAACAACATGGTGCGTGTCCGTGGGGAAAGGCGCGCAGTCTACCCACTCCCGGTGCTTCTAGCCATGTGCCATGCGCACCCGCCGTGGCTTACAGCTTGATGAAGTGCTCGCGGTAGTGGCGCAGCTCGGCGATCGACTCGCGAATGTCGTCCAGGGCCAGGTGGGTCCCGCCCTTCTTGAAGCTGTCACGCACCTGCGGCGCCCAGCGCGCGGCCAGCTCCTTGAGGGTGGAGACGTCCAGGTTACGGTAGTGGAAGAAGCCTTCCAGCTTCGGCATGTAGCGATAGAGGAAACGCCGGTCCTGGCAGATGCTGTTGCCGCAGATCGGCGACTTGCCCTTGGGTACCCATTGCTCGAGGAAGGCCAACGTCTGCGCCTCGGCCTCGGCCATGTCGATACGGCTCTCGCGCACGCGCTGGGTCAGGCCCGAAGCGCCATGGGTGCGGGTGTTCCAATCATCCATACGCGCCAGCACCTCGTCGCTGTGGTGGATGGCGATCACCGGGCCTTCGGCCAGGGTGTTCAGCTCGCTGTCGGTAACGATGGTGGCCATCTCGATGATGACGTCGTTGTCCGGATCCAGGCCGGTCATTTCCAGATCGATCCAGATCAGGTTCTGTGGGTTCTGCATGAAAGGGCTCCTCGAATAGGCGGTCATATTAGCCTAGGCGCGGCCCTTCGTGCCGCAAACGCCAGCGCAAGTGTACGCGTCGGGCCGTGCTAAACTGCCAGCCGTTTTCTTCCTGCCCCGCCGATACGGAACATTCATGGCCAAACGCCAGCTCAACCGCCGCCAGAACTGGCGCATCGAAAAAATCCAGGGCGAGCGCGCCGCTCGCGCCGCCAAACGCGAACAACATGCCCTGCAGGAGCTGGAGGGCGGCGACCTGGGCCCTGAACAGCTGGGGTTGGTGATCGCCCATTTCGGTGTGCAGGTGGAGGTCGAAGCCCAGGATGGCGAAGCGGCGGGCCAGGTGTTTCGGTGCCATCTGCGGGCCAACCTGCCGGCTCTGGTCACCGGAGACCGCGTGGTGTGGCGCGCCGGCAACCAAGGCAATGGCGTGATCGTCGCACAGATGCCGCGCACGGCCGAACTGTGTCGGCCGAACAACCATGGTCAGCTCAAGCCGGTGGCGGCCAATGTCGATCTGATCGTGATCGTCTTCGCCCCGGCGCCCGAGCCCCAGGCCAACCTGATCGACCGCTACCTGGTGGCCGCCGAGCATGCAGGCATCCGCCCGTTGCTGCTGCTGAACAAGGCCGACCTGATCGATGAGCGCAACGGCCCGACCATCGAGGCCCTGCTGGCGGTCTACCGCGACCTGGGCTACCCGCTGCTGGAGGTTTCGGCTCATCAGGGCGATGGCATGCAACGCCTTCAGCAGATGCTCGATACGCACACCAGCGTGTTCGTCGGCCAGTCGGGCGTGGGCAAGTCGTCGTTGGTCAACAGCTTGCTGCCCGAGGTACAGACCCGTGTGGGCGACCTCTCCGAGTGGTCTGGCCAGGGCACGCACACCACCACCACCGCGCGCCTGTACCACTTCCCCAACGGCGGCGACCTGATCGACTCGCCGGGCATCCGCGAATTTGGCCTGGGCCATGTCAGTCGTGATGACGTCGAAGCCGGGTTCATCGAGTTCCGCGACCTGATCGGCCACTGCCGCTTCCGCGATTGCAAGCATGCCCGGGAGCCTGGGTGCGCCTTGCTCCAGGCCCTGGAGGATGGGCGCGTCACGCCGCAGCGTATGAACAGCTACCGCTCGATCATCGCCAGCTTGCCGCAGGATAGCTACTGACGCGGGTGATCTTGGGGCCGCTTTGCGGCCCATCGCGGCGCAAGGCCGCTCCTACAGGTGTTGCGCGGCCATCATTCCTGGGCGTCGTCCATCTTCAGGACGCCATCCTCGAAGATGTTCAGCTTCTGGCGCAGCTCCCGCGGCTGCATCGGTGCCTGGGCGCTGTCGCCCTGGGCAGGCGCTGCCGGCGCCTGGGCACCCGGCGGAGCCGGTTCGGCCGGCGTCTGGGGCGTGCTCTGTTCACCCTCGATGTCGCGTTGGGCCTTCTTGGTCAGGACGATGATGTCGATGCGACGGTTCACCGGGTTGAACGGATCCTTGCGGTCGAACAGCGACGATGAGGCATAACCGACCACTCGTGCCACCTGGTCGTCCGGATACCCCCCCGCCACCAACGCCCGGCGCGCCGCGTTGGCACGGCTGGCCGACAGCTCCCAGTTGCCGAACTCCCCGGTGCCGGCATAAGGCTTGGCATCGGTATGGCCACTGATGCTGATCTTGTTCGGCACCGCCTTGATGGTGTCGGCCATGGCCAGCAGGATGTCCTCGAAGTAAGGCTGCAGACGCGCGCTGCCCAGGTCGAACATCGGCCGGTTCTCGGCGTCCATGATCTGGATCCGCAGGCCGTCCTGGGTGATCTCGAACAGGATCTGGTCCTTGAACTTCTGTAGCTGTGGGTTTTCCTCGACCTTGTTCTGCAACTCCTGCAACAGCAGCTGCAAGCGCTCCTGTTCGACCTGGTCGGCCAAGGTCTCGACCTGGTCCTTGTCCAGCTGGATGCTGGTGTTCGGCGTCGGCTCGGACTTCTCCTCGGGGTTGATGGTCTTCTCCGGCGCCAGCTGCGGCGAGCCGCCGAGGTCGATCACGTAGGGCGTGCCGCTCTCGGAGAAGCCGATCGGGTCCTTGAAGTAACCGGCGATGGCGATTTTCTGCTCGGGCGTAGCCGTGGACAGCAGCCAGAGCACCAGGAAGAACGCCATCATCGCCGTGGCGAAGTCGGCGAAGGCGATCTTCCAGGAGCCGCCGTGGTGGCCGTCGCCATAGCGCTTGACGCGCTTGACGATAATGGGCTGGTTGTTCTCCATGGCTCAGCGACCGCGGACCGCTTGTTCCAGCTCGGCGAAGCTCGGGCGGTGCGACGGGTACAGCACCTTGCGCCCGAACTCCACGGCCAGCGACGGCGGCATACCCGACGCCGAAGCCACCAGCGAAGCCTTGATCGCCTCGTACACGTTCAGCTCTTCCTTGGCATCGTGGCGCAGGGCGTTGGACAGCGGGCCGAAGAAACCGTAGGCGGCCAGGATACCGAAGAAGGTACCGACCAACGCCGCGCCCACGTGCAGGCCGATGGACTTCTGGTCGCCATCGCCCAGCGAGGCCATGGTCACCACGATGCCCAGCACCGCCGCGACGATACCGAAGCCAGGCATGGCGTCGGCCACGCTGGTGACGGCGTGGGAGGGATGCTCAAGCTCTTCCTTCAGGCTCAGCAGCTCCATGTCGAACAGCCCCTCGAGCTCGTGGGGGGCCATGTTGCCGGTGGACATGATGCGCAGGTAGTCGCAGATGAACGCGGTCATGCGCTCATCACCCAGCACCGCCGGGTACTTGGCGAAGATCGGGCTGGCCGCCGGGTCCTCGATGTCCCCCTCGATGGCCATCATGCCTTCGCGGCGGCTCTTGTTGAGGATCTCGTAGACCAGGCCCAGCACCTCCAGGTAGAAGGTATGGGTGAAACGGGTGCCGAACATCTTCAGCGACTTCTTGATCACATGCAGGGTCATGTGACCGGGGTTGGCCTGAAGGAACGCACCGAAGGCCGCACCGCCGATGATCAGCACTTCGAACGGCTGGATCAATGCCGCGATCTTGCCGTGGGAAAGTACGTATCCGCCGAGCACGCTCGCGAATACGACGATGATGCCGATAATTTTAGCCATAGGTTCAGGGCACTTGCTGTCGTGGTCGGGATGAGGGACGGGAGCTTTGAAACTCTTCTTCTACTTATCGGCAGAACTGCGCCAGACTATAGCCACAAATAACGAAAAGCCAGTTTGGACTGATGTCAAAATGCCAATGGACGCTAAGGTGCCAAACCAGATTCCGCGTACGCTCGATGCCTGGGTAAAGCTGCTCGATGGCATCCGCCTGCCGGTGCCCAAGGAGAGCCACGACCGGGTGTTGTCGGCCATCAACGATAGCCGCCGCTCTCTGCGGGACATTGCCGAACTGATGCAAGACAGCCCCGCCTTGGTGCTGTCGGTGATGCGCGAGGCCAACCACCCGGCCAATGCCAGCCAGGCCGAGCCTGCCGAAAGCCTCGAAATCGCCCTCAACCGCCTGGGCCTGGCGCGCAGCGCCAGCCTGCTGGCACGCCTGCCCGCGGTGCCGGGCCAGGACATCCCGCCGGTGCTGCGCCAGTTCCTGCTGATCAGCCAGCATGCCGCGCAACAGGCCAGCGGCCTGTTCGCCAGCCGCCTGGCACGGCTGTGGCAGGAGATCCATTGGGGCAGCCTGCTGTTCCTGTCACCGCTGTGGCCTATGGCGCAAGCCTTTCCCAAGCTGCTCGATACCTGGGAGCTGCGGGTCATCCACAAGGGCGAGGACGCCGCCGAAGTCGAGCTCGCGCTGTTCGGCGTACGCATCATGCAACTGTGCCAGGCCGTGGCCGAACACTGGCGGCTGCCGGAATGGGTGACCCAGGGCTATCGCCTGCTGCTCGATGAGCGCGAACAACTGGCTCAGGTGCTGGCCATCGCCCGCGAGCAGGACAGCTTCACCCAACAGCAGCGCCTGGACGACGCGCCCGGGCTGCGCCGCTGGTTCAACCAGCCGGCCAATACCGTGCTGCTGGCCAACGGCCTGGCGCTGGCCGCCCAGGTGGGCTGGGACAACCCGCACCTGCTGCGCTGGCAACTGCTGACCGCCCTGTACCTGCAGACATCGCTCGACGACGTGCAACAGCAGGTCCACCAGCAGGCCGCCGCCAGCGCCCGCCACCATGCCCGTCATGCCCTGTTCCACCCCGCCGAGGCGCTGATCTGGCCCTGGCAGCAACGCCGGCCGCATCCGGACATGCTCGAACCGCCACCGCCCACCACCCAGGACCTGGCGCGCTGGCGCACGCTGTGTGGCGAGCTGCTGACCCAGCCCAGCCCGTTCGGCACGAGCCTGCACCTGTGCACCCAGGCCCGCGACGCTCTGCTGGCCTGCGGTATGCAACGGGTGATTCTGCTGACCCTGGACAAGGCCACCGAATCCCTACGCGTGCAACAGACCGCCGGCCTGCCAACGGAGGTCGCGGCCCTGGTGCTGCCCCTGGCCGGCAGCAAATTGCTGCAACGCCTGATGACCCAGGCGGCGCAGCTGCGCCTGACACCAGACAACCACGCCCAGTTCTCGGCCTTGCTGCCAGCCCCGCTGTGGGCCGCCATCGGCAGTGAGCATGTGCTGCTGCGTTCGCTGGCGGTCAATGGCCAAACGGTGATGCTGGTGATCGCAGACCAGGGCGGCAAGCCGTTGGCCGATGTCAGCGTGCAAGCCTTTGGCAAGACCGCGCAATGCACCGAGCGTGCCCTGGCTGCCTTTGCCAACCGCAACGCCTGAGCCTTGCGCTACAATCGCTCCCTCAATTCCACCCTGGAGACCGTGGATGACTGACTTTTCCGGCTTGCCCCTGGTGATCGAACCGGCCGACCTGCTGCCGCGCCTGGGTTCGCCACAGCTGATCGTGGTCGACCTGACCAGCGCCAACCGCTATGGCAGCGGTCATGTCCCCGGCGCGCGCTTCGTCGACCCCAAGCGCACCCAGCTGGGCCAGCCACCGGCGCCAGGCCTGCTGCCGGCGCGCGCCGACCTGGAAAAGCTCTTCGGCGAGCTCGGCCACCGCGACGACGCGGTCTACGTGGTATACGACGACGAGGGCGGCGGCTGGGCCGGGCGCTTCATCTGGTTGCTCGACGTCATCGGCCACAAGGGCTACCACTACCTCAACGGCGGCATCCAGGCCTGGCCGGCCGACAAGCTCTCAACCGATGTACCTGCCAGCGCGGCTGGTCCGGTCAGCCTGCAACTGCATGCAGAGCCCACCGCCACCCGCGAATACCTGCAAAGCCGACTGGGCGCGGCCGACCTGGCCATCTGGGACGCCCGCAGCCCCGGCGAGTACAAGGGTGAGAAAGTCCTGGCCGCCAAAGGCGGTCACATTCCCGGCGCGGTCAACTTCGAGTGGACCGCAGGCATGGACCTGAACGACCACCTGCGCATCCGCCCGGACATGGCCGACATCCTGCAACAACTCGGCATCACCCCGGACAAGGAAGTGATCACTCACTGCCAGACCCACCACCGTTCCGGCTTCACCTACCTGGTGGCCAAAGCCCTCGGCTATCCACGGCTCAAGGCCTATGCCGGCTCCTGGGGCGAGTGGGGCAACCACCCGGACACGCCTGTAGAAGTTTGAATTTCCAAGGAAACCCAATGAAATCCCGCTTGTTCATCATCAGCCAGTACCTGCTGCCGCACCACCTGCTGTCGCGGCTGGCCGGCTGCATCGCCGAGTGCCGCGCGCGCTGGTTCAAGAATGCCTTCACCGCCTGGTTCGCCAAGCGCTACCAGGTGAACATGTCCGAGGCGCTGGTCGAGGACCTGACCGCCTACGAACATTTCAACGCCTTCTTCACCCGCGCGCTCAAGCCGGGTGCACGCCCACTGGACGAGACCCCGGGCGCCATCCTCTGCCCGGCAGACGGTGCAGTCAGCCAGCTCGGCCCGATCGAGCATGGCCGCATCTTCCAGGCCAAGGGCCATAGCTTCAGCGCCCTCGAGCTGCTGGGCGGCGACCCACTGCTGGCCGCGCCGTTCATGGGCGGAGAGTTCGCCACCATCTACCTGTCCCCCAAGGACTACCACCGCGTGCACATGCCACTGGCCGGCACCCTGCGCGAAATGGTCTACGTGCCGGGCCGGCTGTTCTCGGTCAACCAGACCACCGCCGAGAATGTCCCCGAACTGTTCGCCCGTAACGAGCGGGTGGTGTGCCTGTTCGACACCGAGCGCGGGCCGATGGCCGTGGTACTGGTCGGGGCGATGATCGTCGCGTCGATCGAAACGGTGTGGGCCGGCTTGGTCACGCCGCCCAAGCGTGAGGTGAAGACCTTCCGCTACGACGAAGGCAGCCGTGCGCCGATCCATCTGGAAAAAGGCGCGGAATTGGGGCGTTTCAAGCTGGGATCGACCGCCATCGTGCTGTTCGGGCCCGAGCAGGTGAAGTGGGCCGGGAGCCTGGGTGCGGGTTCGGCGGTACGCATGGGGGAACTGCTGGCACAGCCTGCCCAGGGCTGAGTGCTTGCCGCGAGGGTTTCGGCGCCTGTTAGATCGAGCGCCGCCCGCGCGGCGCATCGCGAGCTGCGCTCGCTCCTACGTTTATTTAGGGCCAGTCCATCCTGTTGGATTTTCGCGCGGACGCCTTCGCGCCTGACGTGAGGCTGTGCCGTACGAACCAGGCGGTCGCGCGCGCCTGTCACAGGCGTTACTGGCCCTAAATAAACGTAGGAGCGAGCGCAGCTCGCGATGCGCCGCGCGGGCGGCGCTCGATTTCAAAATTGCCGAAGTCCTCCCGCCGAACCTTCAGCTACGGGCATCACGATCGCGCATGCCCAGCAGGTACAGCACACCGTCCAGCCCCAGGGTCGAAATCGCCTGTTTGGCCGACTGGCGCACCAGCGGCTTGGCGCGGAACGCAACGCCTAGGCCGGCCAGGGACAGCATCGGCAGGTCATTGGCGCCATCGCCCACGGCGATGGTCTGCTCCAGCTGCAAGCCCTCTTCACCAGCCAACTGCTGCAGCAGCTCGGCCTTGCGCTGGGCATCGACAATCGGCTCGACCGCAACGCCGGTCACCTTGCCATCGACCACTTCCAGTTCGTTGGCAAATACATAGTCGATGCCAAGGCGCGCCTGCACCTGCTTGGCGAAATAGGAGAAACCACCGGAAAGAATGGCCGTCTTGTAGCCCAGGCGCTTGAGCTCGGCGAACAGGTGCTCGGCACCTTCGGTCAGGCGCAGGGACGCGCCGATATCGTCCAGCACGCCAACATCCAAGCCCTTGAGCAGCGCCATACGCTCCTTGAAGCTGGCGCGGAAATCCAGCTCGCCACGCATGGCGCGCTCGGTGATCGCAGCCACCTGCTCGCCCACCCCGGCAGCCTTGGCCAGCTCGTCGATCACCTCGGCCTCGATCAGTGTCGAATCCATGTCGAACACCGCCAGGCGGCGATTGCGGCGGAACAGGTCGTCTTTCTGGAAGGCGATGTCGATGTCCAGCGCCTCGGCCAGGGCGAAGAAGTCGGCGCGCAGGGCCTGGGCGTCGCTCGGCTCGCCACGCACGGAAATTTCCAGGCTGGCCTTGCTCTTCTCCACCGGAGCATCCAGCGCCACGCGCGAGGACAGGCGCTCGATACGCTCGATCGTCAGGCCGTACTGGCTGATCACGGCGCTCACCCGCTGCAGCTGCTCGGGCGTCACCTTGCGGCTGAGCAGGGTGACGATATGGCGCGCCTCGCCCTGGCTGTCGGCCCAGTGCTGGTAGTCGGCCTCGGAAATCGGCGTGTAGCGGGCTTGCAGGTTCAGCTCGTGGGCCTTGGCCTGCACGCTTTGCAGCAGCTGGGTGGCCACTTCGTTGTCCGGAATATCGACCAGGATGCCGAAGGACAGGGTACCGTGCATCACCGCCAGGCCGATGTCGAGGATGTTCACACCGCCCTGGACCAGGACGCCGGTAAGGGCTGCGGTGAGACCTGGACGGTCTTCACCAGTGATGTTGATCAGGACGATTTCGCGCAAGACCGGGCTCCGACTTCGATGAAAAATGCGCATTCTACCGATTTTCCGTGATGATCGGGCAGCATCGATACTTTGCCGACAAAACACGGCTCGCTATACTGCGCAACACCTTTTTCGCCATAAAGAGCCGCGCTCTGTGAACCGGCCCACGCCCGTCAAACCTGATAATTTCTTCGTGATGATCTTCCGAGCCCTCAGCCAGCGTCGCGTTCCCCTGGCCCTGCGCATCGCCAGCACCAATATCTTCCTGGTGGCCCTGGCGCTGGTGATCTATGCCTGCGTCATGGGCCTGCAGTTCCGGCAGGCCATGCACGAACAGGCGGACGCCCTCGGCCAGAGCCTGACCATCCAGACCGCCACCTCGGCGACCGAGCTGCTGGTGTCCAACGACATCCTCAGCCTCAACGTGCTCCTGGGCAACCTGGTGAAGAACCCGCTGGTGGCTCATGCGGCCATCTACAGCGTGGACAACCGCATCCTCGCCGAGGCCGGCCAGCGACCGAAGAACAGCCTGCTGGGTGAGGCCGAAGGGCTCTACCAGACCAAGATCACCTTCCAGGATGTGACCGCCGGGCAGTTGCGCATCAGCCTGGACATGACCCAGTTCCGCCAGCCGATGACCATCAGCCTGCAGAGCATGGGCATCCTGGCCGCGATCCTGTTGGCCTTGGCGCTGGCCCTGAGCCTGCGCCTGGGGCGTCACATCTCCACGCCGCTGCTGCAGCTGCGCGTATGGCTGCGTGACCCGCACCACTACACCCCTGGCACCGACCGCCAGGACGAGATCGGCGACCTGGCTCGCCAACTGCACACCCGTCTCGCCCCACCGCCGCCGGAACCTGAGGAAGTGGAAGAGGACGAATTCGACGTGGACGAGGTGGATGAGCACGCCGCAGCGCCCAAGCCCTCGGCAAAAGCCAAGGCCACAACCAGCGATGACGAAGACGACGATGCCTTCGCCGACCTGATCGAAACCGGGGACAGCCCGGTCAAAGTGGCCGCGGCCGAGTCCGACGAGCCGCAATACAGCGCCGTGCTGGCCGTGCAGCTGGGCTCCCAGGAGCAACTGCGCCGCTTGCCGCGCACCCGCCTGACCGAACTGCTGGAGCGCTACCGCGACTGCCTGGAGCAGGCGGCATCGCTGTACGAAGGGGAAACCCACACGCTCAAGGACGGCAGCACGCTGTTGCTGTTCCATAGTCGCGACTGCGGCGAAGACTACCTGACCAACGCCATCTGCTGCGGCGAGCTGCTGCGCGCCCTGGGCCATGCCCTGCAAATCGAGGTAGCCGACAGCGGCATCACCCTGCAACTGCAACTGGGCCTGACCCTGGGTGACGACCTGCAAGGCCTGGAGCAGGTAGACCTGCTGATGGCGGAAAAGGCCCAGGACGCCCTGGCGCTGTCCCAGCACAGCCGCAACCTGCTGCTGGTGGAACGCAAGATCAGCGACGACGCCCTGATCCGCCAGCGTGCCCGTATCCGTCCTATCGCCAGCCCAGAAGGCGCCTGCTGTGTCGAACGCCTGATGGAGCCCTACCCGTCCATGCTCGAACGCCAGCTGGCCCGCATGCACGAACGCCGGGCCTTGTAGGAGCGGCCCTTGCGCCGCGATGGGCCGCGAGGCGGCCCCGGCTCATGCAACCTCGATGCACCTGGTTCAATGAGCGAGACGCCTGGTTTACGGCCGCTTCGCGGCCGATCGCGGCACAAGGCCGCTCCTACAGGGGATTGGTCGTAATATGTCTAGTCCTGAAATAGGTTTACACCTGTTCAGGTAGGCCGATAGGCCTCAAAACGCCCGATGCACCGCATCGGGCGTTTTGTTTTTCAGGGCCATGTGAGGCCGCTCCGTGTTGTAGATTTGCACCGCCTCATCAACCATCTTTCTCGCCTGCTCCAGATTTTCTGGATTGCTCAGCAGCAGCTCTGTTTTGAGGATTCCGTTGATCCGTTCGGCCAGCGCGTTCTGATAGCAGTCATATCCGTCAGTCATCGAGCATTGGACCCCGTTCCGTGCATGCAGTGACTGATACAGCGCTGAGCAGTACTGAATGCCTCGGTCTGAGTGATGGACTAACGGCTGGCGACGCCGCCGTTTGCGCAGGGCCTGTCTAAAGGCTTGTGCAACCGACTCGGCATGCAGGCTCTCATGAACATGATGGCCAACAATCTTTCTAGAGTAAGCATCTGTTACCAGGCTTAGGTACAGTGGGCCGCTTCTGGCCGGCAGGTAGGTGATGTCCGCCACCCACACGTGCTCTGGCCCTGATGGGACAATCTGATTGGGGCCTGGCTTGAGTAGGTTGGGATGACGATAGAAGCGATGAAAGCTCTGTGTCGTCTTGTGATACGCCCGCTTGGGTAGCACCAACAAACGGCGCTCCCCCAAGACCTCAAACAGCCGGTCTCGGCCAACTTGAATCCGCCTATCAGGCTGGCAACGCAGCAGATAGTGCAGTTTCCGTGTGCCTAGCCGTGGCTGACGCATCCGGACTTGTTGCACAAACTCGACAACCCGATCTGCCTGGCGCGCTTTGCTATCAGCAACTCGATTACGTTTGTAGTAAGCCTGTCGGCTGATGCCTAGAAACTGACAAGCCCTAGCAATGCTCAGTCCTGCGACTTGACCTTGCGAGAGGACTTGCCGGATCGCTTTTTTACGACCGACACACCGTAGTCATTCTTTAGGACATCAACGACGGTCTCGAAGAACTGAGCCTTCTGGCTCATTAACTCAAGCTGCTGTTCAAGCTCTTTGATCCGCTGCTCTGGAGTGAGCGTTTTAGGGTCGGACATCGCGCAGCTCCTCTCGGCCCGGATCGACGCCCCTTGGCTCCAATCCTGCCGACCATGCTTACGCAACCATACCAGAACAGTCGACCGACCCTGGATGCCATATCGCGCCTGGGCCTGTTTGTAGGTCAGCTCGCCTTTTTCGATCTGATCAACGACAGCCAATTTAAAAGACAGCGAGTAATCTCGCTGCGTGCGCTTTACACCTTGCTCCATCTAGCTCTCCGGAAAATCGGGATAGGAGGTGTAAACCTTATTCAGGACGGGACAATAGCCACAAAAAAGCCCGCATCGCTGCGGGCTTTTTTGCGTCTGCCGGTCAGAACCGATAGACCTCCATGTCGGTCCGAATGGGCGAAGCCATGGGGATCTTCGGCTTCTCTGGCCCTTTCTTGACCTGGGTCGGTGCGGACTTCTTTGGCGGTGCTTCCTCGGCGACGGCCGGCTGGTTAGCCAGCGGCTTGACCGCCGCGCTGAGCTGCTCGGCCAGCTTCTGCAGCAATTGCCCCTGGGCCTGCACCTGGGACGACTCAGAGCCCTCGTGCGGTTGCTCCAGGTGCACGATGCGGTTGTCCCGCACCTTGCCGCGGCGATCGAGCAGACGCCATTGGGCATCCAGGATCGCCGGCTGGTTGCGGCCGGAGTCCAGGCGGGTGATCGACAGCAACACCTGCACATCCGGCGAGAAACCGGCGGTGGCCGGTGCCAGGACGACACGCTGGCTGTCCAGGCGCCAGGCGAGCTGACGCACCAGCAGTTGGTCGATGTCCGCCGAAAGGCTGCCCGCCCAACGACCGTCGGTCGCGGACGTCAGGCTGCCGTCAGGCTGACGCTGCAAGAAGGTTTCACGCTGAAGGTAATCGGCTACCGATACCGGGCCGAGTACGACGGCCATGCCGGCACTCTGCGAGGGCTGGCCTGGGTCACCACTGTCCAGCTGATACAAGGCCACCGGCTGATGCATGCTGCATCCGCTCAGTCCCAGCAGACCCGTCATCAACAGCGCAAATGGAAGGCGCAGAAATTTCATTCATCCCATCCAAGCGGTCGCCCCAGGGCAAACCGCAGTGATACTCATGTAGATTCTTGCAGGCACACAGCCACGCCGGCGCCGCAAGGGCACTATCATCCGCGAAATAACCGTCCGACTCCAGCATTTCTGCCTGGAATGACGCTGAAATTGCCGTTCCAGACAGACAGCCGGTTCACTCGGGGCGTTCCACCGCCATGCCATCGACCCGCTGGAAGCCGCGTGGCAGCTTGCTGCCGCGTCGGCCACGCTCACCTTTGTAGTGCTCAAGGTCGTCGGGTTTGAGAGACAGAGTACGCTTGCCAGCCTGCAATACAAGCGTCGCACCCTCGCCCACGACGGCCAGATCGGTGACGAACTCTTCCCGGTTGGCGACCCGGTCCCCGGGTACGCCGATAATCTTGTTGCCCTTGCCCTTGCCCAGCTGCGGCAGGTCGCTGACCTTGAAGATCAACAGGCGGCCCTCGGTGGTCACGGCTGCCAGCCAGTCCTGCTCGCGGTCGGCTACAGGTCGCGGAGTCATCACCTTGGCTCCGTTGGGCAGGCTGAGCAGGCCCTTGCCGGCCTTGTTCTTGGCCTGCAGGTCCTCGCCCTTGACCACGAAGCCATAGCCGGCATCGGACGCCACCACATAGAGCGCATCGTCCTCAGGCAACAGCACGCACTCGAAGGTCGCCCCTGGCGGCGGCGTCAGGCGCCCGGTCAGGGGCTCGCCCTGGCCGCGTGCCGACGGCAGGCTGTGGGCGGCCAGCGAGTAGCTGCGCCCAGTGGAGTCGATGAAGACGGCGAACTGGTTGGAACGGCCGGCGGCAGCGCCTTTGAAGCCATCCCCGGCCTTGTAGGAAAGCCCGGTGGCGTCGATATCGTGGCCCTTGGCGCAGCGCACCCAGCCTTTTTCCGACAAGACGACGGTGACCGGCTCGGTCGGCATCAGCTCGTTTTCCGACAGGGCCTTGGCCTCGGCACGCTCGACGATCGGCGAACGGCGGTCGTCGCCGTAGGTCTCGGCATCCTTGATCAGCTCGCTGCGCACCAGCTTGCGCAGCTTGGCGTCGCTGCCCAGCAGGGCCAGCAGCTTGGCCTGTTCCTTGAGCAGCTCATCCTGCTCGCCGCGGATCTTCATTTCCTCCAGGCGCGCCAGCTGGCGCAGGCGGGTCTCGAGGATGTAGTCGGCCTGGATCTCGGTCAGGTCGAAGCGGGCGATCAGGGCCTGCTTGGGGTGGTCTTCGGTGCGGATGATGTGGATCACTTCATCCAGGTTGAGGAAGGCGGTGAGCAAGCCTTCCAACAGGTGCAGGCGCTTCTCGACCTTGTCCAGGCGGTGCTGCAGGCGGCGGCGCACGGTGCCGATGCGGAACTGCAGCCACTCTTGCAGCAGGGCCCGCAAGTTCTTGAGCTGCGGGCGCCCGTCGAGGCCGATGATGTTGACGTTGACCCGGTAGCTGCTTTCAAGGTCGGTGGTGGCGAACAGATGTTGCATCAGTTCGTCGGCATCCACACGGTTGGAGCGCGGGATGATGACAATGCGGCACGGGTTCTCGTGGTCGGACTCATCCCGTAGGTCGGCGACCATCGGCAGTTTCTTGGCCTGCATCTGCGCGGCGATCTGCTCCAGCACCTTGGCCCCGGAAACCTGGTGCGGCAACGCGGTGACGACGATGTCGCCATCCTCGACCCGGTATACGGCACGCATGCGGATCGAGCCGCGGCCGCTCTCGTAAAGCTTGAGGATTTCGGCACGTGGCGTGACGATCTCGGCCTCGGTCGGGTAGTCTGGGCCCTGGATGTGCTCGCACAACTGCTCGATGGTGGCCTTGGGCTCATCCAGCAGACGCACGCAGGCACTGGCGACTTCCCGCAGGTTGTGCGGCGGCACGTCGGTAGCCATGCCCACGGCGATACCGGTGGTGCCGTTGAGCAGGATGTTCGGCAGGCGCGCTGGCAGCACGGCTGGCTCCTGCAGGGTGCCGTCGAAGTTCGGCACCCAGTCGACGGTACCCTGGCCCAGCTCACTGAGCAGCACCTCGGAATAGCGCGACAGGCGCGCCTCGGTGTAACGCATGGCGGCGAACGACTTCGGATCGTCCGGCGCACCCCAGTTGCCCTGGCCGTCGACCAGGGTGTAGCGATAGCTGAACGGCTGCGCCATCAGCACCATGGCCTCGTAGCAGGCCGAGTCGCCGTGGGGGTGGAACTTGCCGAGCACGTCGCCGACGGTACGCGCCGACTTCTTGTGCTTGGCGTCGGCATCGAGCCCCAACTCGCTCATGGCATAGACGATACGTCGCTGCACCGGCTTCAGGCCGTCGCCGATATGCGGCAGGGCCCGATCCATGATCACGTACATGGAATAGTTGAGGTAGGCCTGTTCGGTGAAGTCAGCCAAGGATCGGCGTTCGACGCCTTCGAGACTGAGTTCCAGTGAGTCGCTCATGCGGGCCTCGTCATTTCAAGTTCTGGCGCAGCAGCAAGGTACCGCCACGCTGGGTAAATTCAAGTTGTTTCAGGGCGCTCATGCCCAGCAGCACCTGCTCGCCATCGAGGCCGGGGACCACCAGTGCGCGCACGTCACGCAGGTGGATATCGCCCAGCTGCAGGTCGCCCAGGCGGGTGCGGTAGCCTTGGGTGCGGCCGTTGGCGGTGCTGAGGATCACCGGCGCGCCGGGTTGCAGGTCGAGGTCGCGGGCCAGCGACTCGGGGATCGCCACATCGGTCGCCCCGGTGTCGAGCATGAAGCGCACAACACGGCCGTTGATCGCGCCATCGGCGACGAAATGCCCCTGGCCGTTGCTCAGCAAGCGTACTTCGATGAAGCCTTCGCCGTGCTCGGACTGCACCTGGGTATTGGGGTTCTGCTGGCGCTCCTCCCATTGTCCGAAAAAGCGCGTGGCGAGGAACATCGCCCCCGCCCAGGCCACCACCAGCAGGACCCGCCCCGCACGCTTGCCTGGCGGTTGGCTCACGGCTTGGCGCTCCAGCCGCCCTCAGGGGCTGCGAAGCGCCACACGATCGGGCGCTTCTCGCCGTCGGCACGGTCACCGTTGTTGTTGTCCACGCCAATCCAGGCACCGGATGCATCGATGACCAGCGCTTCGGCCAAGCCATATGGCTGATCGTAGCGACGCGAGTCGACCAGCGCATCGGCGGCGAACGACCAGCAGCGCTCGACCTTGCCGCTGTCGGTGTCGCGGCGGCAGATCCGGTAGGCATTGCGCTCGAGGGTGAACAGCTTGCCCTCGTACCAGGCAAGGTCCGAGAAGTCGCGCGATATGGCCTGGGGTTCGGGCATCTGTGGCGGCTGCATCTCGACCCCGGCTTCGCTGAGCAGCACGCAGCTGCGCCCACAATTCCACACCGACTGCTGGCGCTCGATGGCGACCAGGCCGCGCCGTTCACGCTCGGCAGCCAGCCACAGGCGGTCGCCCGCCGGGTTGATCGCCAGGCCTTCGAACAACGCGTTGAAGTGCAGCAACATGCCACTGGCACGGGCCTGCCGAACCATGGTCGGGTCGATCCGCAGCCATTCAGGCTCACCCTCGACAGGCACTTGCAGCACCGCCGCATGGGCTTCGCTGACCAAGTAGAAATTACCAGCCTGATCGCAGGTGATGCCTTCGAAGTCCAGCTCACCGCCGCGGAGGTAGGACACCGCCCAGTTGCGCGACCGGAGCCCCCATGGCAAGCCGCTCTGCGGCACCGGCGGCGGGGTGAAGGTCAGCGGCTGGGCGCGCCACACGTCGCCCTGCTGGTCGAGGCGATAGATGCGATCATCGTCACGGTCGGACACGGTCCACAACGCCCCACGGCACCAGGCCAACCCCGAGAGGTTGCCGCCGCGCATGCCTTCGACCGGGTACTCTGCGCCGAGCTTGAGCTCCGGCCAGCTGCCCGCCTGGCTCGGCAGGGCCAGCAAGGCCAGGCAAACGGCGGCCAGCAGGCGGATCAAACCAGGACCTCGGCGAGGTTACCCTTGGTTTCCAGCCAGCTCTTGCGATCACCGGCGCGCTTCTTGGCCAGCAGCATGTCCATGATCTCGGTGGTGCCCTGCACGTCGTCCAGGGTCAGTTGCACCAGGCGCCGGGTGTTCGGGTCCATGGTGGTCTCGCGCAGCTGTGGTGGGTTCATCTCGCCCAGGCCCTTGAATCGGGTGACCTGCGGCTTGCCGCGCTTCTTCTCGGCGACCAGTCGATCGAGGATGCCATCGCGCTCGGCTTCGTCCAGGGCGTAATAGATCTCCTTGCCCAGGTCGATGCGGTACAGCGGCGGCATGGCCACGTAGACGTGGCCGGCCTCCACCAGCGGTCGGAAATGCTGGACGAACAGCGCGCACAGCAAGGTAGCGATGTGCAGGCCGTCGGAGTCGGCATCGGCCAGGATGCAGATCTTGCCGTAGCGCAGCTGCGAGAGGTCGGCGGCACCAGGGTCCACGCCGATGGCCACGGCGATGTTGTGCACCTCCTGGCTGGCCAGCACCTCGCCACCATCGACTTCCCAGGTGTTGAGGATCTTCCCGCGCAGCGGCAGTATCGCCTGATACTCCTTGTCTCGCGCCTGCTTGGCCGAACCGCCGGCCGAGTCACCCTCGACCAGGAACAGCTCGGCACGCATCGGGTCCTGCCCTGCGCAATCGGCCAGTTTGCCTGGCAGCGCCGGGCCCTGGGTGATGCGCTTGCGCTCGACTTTCTTGCTCGCCTTCAGGCGCCGGCCGGCGTTGCTGATGGCCAGCTCCGCCAGCTGCATGCCCAGTTCCGGGTGGGCGTTGAGCCATAGGCTGAAGGCGTCCTTGACCACGCCGGAGACGAACGCTGCCGCCTCGCGGGACGACAGACGCTCCTTGGTCTGGCCGGAAAATTGCGGCTCCTGCATCTTCATCGACAGCACGAAGGTGATGCGTTCCCAAACATCCTCCGGCGCCAGCTTGACGCCACGGGGCAGCAGGTTGCGGAACTCGCAGAACTCGCGCATCGCATCCAGCAGGCCCTGGCGCAGGCCGTTGACATGGGTGCCGCCCTGGGCGGTGGGGATCAGGTTGACGTAACTCTCCTGGACACTGTCGCCGCCCTCCGGCAGCCATAGCAGGGCCCAGTCCACAGCCTCCTTATTGCCAGCCAGGCTGCCGCAGAACGGCTCGTCGGGCAGACGCAGGAACTCGCTGACCGAGTCGACCAGGTAGGAGCGCAGGCCGTCTTCGTAGTGCCACTCGACCTTCTCGCCGCTGGCCTTGTCCTCGAAGCTGACCAGCAGGCCCGGGCAGAGCACCGCCTTGGCCTTGAGCACATGCTTGAGGCGGCTGACGGAGAACTTGGCCGAGTCGAAATACTTGGGGTCGGGGCTGAAGTACACGCTGGTGCCGGTGTTGCGCTTGCCCACCGTGCCGACCACCTCCAGCTCGCTGGCCTTGAAGCCATCGGCGAAGGTCATCTGGTATTCGTTGCCATCGCGCTTGACCCGCACGCGGACCTGGGTCGACAGGGCGTTGACCACCGAGATGCCGACGCCGTGCAGGCCACCGGAGAACTGGTAGTTCTTGTTGGAGAACTTGCCGCCGGCGTGCAGCTTGGTGAGGATCAGCTCGACCCCGGACACACCCTCTTCGGGGTGGATATCCACCGGCATTCCGCGACCGTCGTCGCACACTTCCAGGGAATGGTCGGCATGAAGGATCACCTGCACCGAGCGTGCGTGGCCAGCCAGAGCTTCGTCGACACTGTTGTCGATGACTTCCTGGGCCAGGTGGTTCGGCCGGCTGGTGTCGGTGTACATGCCCGGTCGCTTGCGGACCGGGTCAAGGCCCGAGAGGACTTCGATGGCGTCTGCGTTATAGGCGCTAGCGCTGGGATTGGCCATGGGGTCTCGTCGTCAGTCTGGTGAATGCAAAAAAGGTCAAAATACAGAAAAATCGAGCGTCGCATACTGCCCGCGGGCAATGCCGGCGAAGGCCAGCAGGGCCGGCAGACGGTCGGCGAAGCCTTGGAAGCTGTGGTCGCCGCCGGCCTGGATACGCAAGGCACAAGCCTGGTAATAGCGTTCGGCCTGGCGATAGTCCAGGGTTTCGTCGGCAGTCTGCAACCATACCTGGTAGCGGCTGGCGTCCTGGGGCGGCGGCACTTCGAGTTCGGCCAAGGCCTGTACATGGTCCAGGGTCAGTTCCCAGGATTCGTCGGTGTACAGGTTGCGCTGGGTACCCAGGTAGCCGTCGAACAGGCGGTGCGGCCCGACTGCCGGGTTGATCAGCAGGGCTTTCAGGCCATGGCGCTCGGCCAGGTAGGTGGCATAGTAGCCACCGAGCGAACTCCCCACCAGCAAGGGGGTACCGAGCTCGGCGATGGCGGCTTCCAGCTGGGCGATGGCCTGGCGCGGGTGATGATGCAAGGCCGGCACGCGCAGGCGCCCGACCAGGCCCAGGGCCTGCATCACCGCCTCGAGCTGGCGCGCCTTCTTCGACAGCGGCGAGCTGTTGAAGCCATGGATATAGAGGATGGAACCCGACATGCTGCCCCTCGGTATCGACTGCTGTGCACCCGTCCATGCGGGCGCAGGGACGCGCAGTGTAGCGCGTTCACCGGGTTTTGGCGTCGCACAGAAGTTTCAACATTTTCGTCACAATCCAAGGACCGCTTCGCGGCACCCTGTGGGAGCGGGCTTGTCCCGCGATGGCCCCCTGCAGGCCCCTTCAGTATCCCGGGCTGTCGAAGTCCAGCTTCACCGCGAAATCCCGCGCCCGCTCGACCCCCGTCTCCACCCGCCCATCGCCATGCAGGCGCAGCCAGCGATAACCCGGCTGCTCCTCGCTGACCTGGAAGTCCTCGCTGCGGGCCGCGAACTGGATGCAGGTCGATGGCGTGGCCAACAGGCGGATGCCATCACGTTGTTCATCCCACGGCTGGTGGACATGCCCCCAGAGCACCGCCTTGACCTGTGGACAACCACGCAGGCGCGCCCACAGTTCATCGGCATTGCGCAGCCCGATCGGGGCGATCCAGGCACAACCGATATCCACCGGCTGATGGTGCAGGCACACCAGGCAATGCCGTTCACCGGCAGCGGCCAGGGCTTGGTCCAGAATGGTCAGCTGGTCGTCGGCGAGCCAACCGTGGGTGGCATCGGGCACGTTCGAATTGAGCATGACGATGCGCCAGGCACCCAGGTCGGTCACCGCCTGAACCAGGTCGCTTCCCTGGGCCACCTCGGCCATCACCCGGGCCTCGTCATGGTTGCCCGGGAGCCAGCGGCTCGGTGTGCCAAGCGAAGCGCTCACCTGCCGAAAAGCTTCGTAGGAGGCAACGCTGCCATCCTGGGAAAGGTCGCCCGTGCACAGCAGCAGGTCGATGCGCGGCTGCTCGCGACGCACCTGTTCGACCACGTGACGCAGACTGTCTCGGGTATTCATGCCCAGCAAGGTACCGCCAGGGCTGGCGAACAGGTGGGCATCGGTCAGTTGCACCACATGAAGCGGCGCCGGATCTTGGGCGTGGTTGGGCTGCGGCAAGGGCCGTCTCCTCGAACGGGTTCAGGGCGATTATCGGCTGCCTGTACGCGTCGGGCAAAGGGCCTTGCCCGACCTGCATCACATTTCAGCGAACGGCTTCCAGTTCATGACCACAGGCCAGGCAGTGGCTCAGCCATTCGCCCAGGAACAGGTTGAGCTGGGCCTTCTCGTCCGGCTGGTGCATCGCTGCGTTGGGGTACGGGTAGATGCTGCGCAGGCGCCGGGTGTGTTCAGCGCTGACCACCTCGGCCATGCGCGCGTCGTGGTACACCTGCACCTCCAGGTGCGGCACCGGCAGCCACGGCAGGCTGTGCTCCTGGCGCACCCGCAAGGTGGTGGTGTACGGGCAGGCCAGCAGCACATCGAGCACCAGCACGCCGAGCATCTGGTCGCCCTGGGTCATGCCGATGCGGCGCGAGCTCTGGGTGGTGCGCATGTCCGGCAACAGGCGCATCAGGCGGGCATAATTGGCCTCGCAGGCGGCCTGCAGCCCGGCCAGGTCGACCCGGTAGCGCTCGCGCAACAGGTTCACTTCCACATACCTCGCACTTCGTCACGGTTCAGCGCCAGCCATTGCAGGCCGATGATGGTCGCGGCGTTGCAGATGCGCCCATCGCGCACGGCCTGCAAGGCGTCCTCGAAGGCCCAGACGCGTACACGGATATCCTCGCCCTCCTCCTCCAGCCCGTGAAGCCCGCCGGCGCCTTCGCTGCTGCAACGGCCCAGGAACAGATGCACGTACTCGTCGCTGCCACCGGGGGATGGGAAGTAACGGGTCATCGGCCACAGTGCGCTGAACGTAAGGCCCGCTTCTTCCTCGGCTTCGCGATGGGCGACTTCCTCGGGCTGCTCGTCCTTGTCGATCAGCCCGGCAACCATCTCGATCAGCCAGGGGTTTTCCACCTTGCCCATGGCACCGACGCGGAACTGCTCGATCAGCACCACTTCGTCGCGCAACGGGTCGTACGGCAGCACACAGACTGCGTCGTGGCGCACGAACAGTTCGCGGCTGATCTCACGGCCCAGGCCGCCGGCGAACAGTTCGTGGCGCAGGCGCAGCTTGTCGAGCCGGTAGAAGCCCTGGAAGCAATTGGCCCGTTCGACGATCTCGACCGCCTTGGGTTGCGAATTCAACGTGTCTGACATGGAAATCCTCGTTACCTCGTTTACCGCATCGCGCCATCCTACTCTGCGTGCCGCCGTGTTTCACCCCTTTCCGGCGACCGCTCAGGCGGCCGGGACAGAGCCTCTGTACTCTGTTAGCTTAGTGGCGAACCGACGGCTTCGCCGACGGTCAAAGGCCGACTCCCTTTGTTCTGCAAGGATCATCATGACGCTTGTCAAACTGACTTCCGTGGCCGTGCTGGCAATGGCCCTGGGCGCCTGCCAGAGCCTGTTCGAGCCCAACTACCGGGCCCCGCTCGAGGTCAAGCGCGACGCCTGGGAACACGTCAAGCCCGGCTGCAGCGAAAGCGACTGCCCACTGGTGAACATCGACACCATCCACTTCCCGGCCCTGCCCAAGCTCGACGCCATCGTCGAAAAACGCCTGTTGCAGCTGACCGAAGACAACCAGCGCAGCGGCGCGCCCACTTCGTTGCAGGCCTACGAACAGCAGTACCTGGCCAGCGCCGAGAAGCGCAACAGCAGCTACCTGCAAGCCAAGGTACGCGAGCAGCATGACGGGCTGGTGATCATCGAGCTGTCCAGCTACCTGGACAGCGGCGGCGCCCACGGCATGCCCGGGCGCGGTTTCATCAACTACTCACGCAAGCTGGACAAGGTCCTGACCCTGCAGGACATGCTCCTGCCAGGCCAGGAAGATACCTTCTGGAAGACCGTGGAAGAGTCCCACCGCGCCTGGATGATCAGCACCGGCATGGACAAGGACCCGGAGTTCGCCAAGACCTGGCCGTTCCGCAAGTCCCCCCATGTGGCCCTGACCTACGGCGCGGTCGTGGTCAAGTACGAGGTCTATGCCATCGCGCCCTATTCCATGGGCCACATCGAGCTGAAGATCCCCTACCCGCGCCTGAATGGCGTGCTCAGGCCTGAGCTGTTTCCCGGCCGCGGCTGAGGCTCAGCAGGCCATGCAGCCCCCCTGCCAGCAGCAGTGCCGGCAGGGTCGCCCCCAGCTCCGGCGCGACATTGGCCATCAGGTGATACGCCGCCACGCCCACCGCCCAGGCCAGCAGTGCCTGCCAGTGTAGCCCGGCCACCAGCGCCGGCAGTTGCCGCCGACGAACGACGAAGTGGTCGACCAGCACCACGCCGAACAGCGGCGCGAACACCGAACCGATCAGCAGCAGGAAGTTCTGGTACTGGGCCAGCGGCGCCAGCAGGGCGACCAGGGTGCACAGCACACCGATGGCCAGGGCCAGGTGCTCGACCCGCAAACGCACCAACAGGCCGGTGGACACCGCCGCCGAGTGGATGTCGGCGAAGGCGTTTTCCGACTCGTCCAGCAAGATAAGCAACAATGGGATGCCCAGCCCGGCACCGGCCAGGGCCAGCAGCAGCGCATTGACTTCACCACTGGGCGCGAAGGCCAGGGTGTAGGCCACGCCCAGGCTCATCAGCCAGGCATTGCCGATGAAAAAGCCCAGTGCCGTGCCGCCGAACACACGGCTGGCACGCTGGCCGAAGCGCGAGTAGTCGGCGATCAGCGGCAACCACGACAGCGGCATGGCGATGACGATGTCGAAACCGACCGCCAGCGACAGCGAACCATCGCCGGCCCGCTGCCACAGCCCGGCCAGGTCGGCCTTGGCGAACAGGTTCCAGGTCAGCCACAGGCAGGCGCCGAGCAGCAGCCAGATCCCCCATTTGCGCAGCACCTTACGCACGAAGGCCAGCGGCCCGCTGACGGCGAGCAGGGTGGCCAGGGCGCCGAAGCACAGGGTCCAGAGCACCGGGCTGGTCCAGGCGCTACCTTCGCCGAAGGCACGAGCGCCCAGCAGGCTGGCGGCGTCACGCATGACGATGATCTCGAACGAGCCCCAACCCACCAGTTGCAGCAGATTGAGCAGCGCCGGCAGGCGCGCGCCATGGCGGCCCAGGGTCAGGCGCAGGGTGGCCATGGCCGACAGACCCGTGTCGCTGCCGATCACCCCGGCGGCGGCCAGCAGCAGTACACCGACCGCCGTGCCCAGGACGATGGCCAGGATCGCCCCCGCCAGGCCCAGGCCGGGCGCCAGCAGCGCGCCGACCTGCAGGACCATCAGGCCGATGCCGAGAGAGAACCAGAGCGAGAACAGGTCGCGGGCACCGAATTGGCGCTGGCTGTGGGGGACCGGGTGGTCCGGGGAGAAGTGGCTGGGTATGCTCATGAAGGCGCTCGCCGGGATGTTATTGATGTTCTTGGCGAGGACTTACGTCCTCGTTTCGCGGCACAAGGCCGCTCCTACAGGGACAGCGCAGGGCGTGAACCTTGCGCTGCTGTAGGAGCGGCCTTGTGCCGCGAAAGGGCCGCGAAGCGGCCCTCAGCCTGCCTAGACTTTCTTGTACAGTTGGCTGCCTTCCTGGCGGAAGCGCTCGGCCTGCTCGCGCATGCCCTCCTCCACCGAGACGTCCGTGGCTTCGATACGCTGGTTGGCAGCGTACTCGCGCACCTCTTGAGTGATCTTCATGGAACAGAACTTCGGCCCGCACATCGAGCAGAAGTGCGCCACCTTGGCCGACTCCTTGGGCAGGGTTTCGTCATGGAACGCACGGGCGGTGTCCGGGTCCAGGCCGAGGTTGAACTGGTCTTCCCAGCGAAACTCGAAGCGCGCCTTGGACAGCGCGTTGTCGCGGATCTGCGCGCCCGGGTGCCCCTTGGCAAGGTCTGCGGCATGCGCGGCGATCTTGTAGGTGATGATGCCGGTCTTGACGTCGTCCTTGTTCGGCAGGCCCAGGTGTTCCTTGGGCGTCACGTAGCAGAGCATGGCGCAGCCGAACCAGCCGATCATCGCCGCACCGATGCCGGAGGTGATGTGGTCGTAGCCCGGCGCGATGTCGGTGGTCAGTGGGCCGAGGGTGTAGAACGGCGCCTCGTCGCAGCACTCGAGCTGCTTGTCCATGTTCTCCTTGATCAGTTGCATCGGCACGTGGCCGGGACCTTCGATCATGCACTGCACGTCGTGCTTCCAGGCGATCTTGGTCAGCTCCCCCAGGGTCTCGAGCTCACCGAACTGGGCCGCATCGTTGGCGTCTGCGATCGAGCCCGGGCGCAGGCCGTCGCCCAGCGAGAAGCTGACGTCGTAGGCCTTCATGATTTCGCAGATCTCGTCGAAATGCGTGTACAGGAAGTTTTCCTTGTGATGCGCCAGGCACCACTTGGCCATGATCGAGCCGCCGCGGCTGACGATGCCGGTCACGCGCTTGGCGGTCAGCGGCACGTAGCGCAGCAGCACGCCTGCGTGGATGGTGAAGTAGTCCACGCCCTGTTCGGCCTGTTCGATCAGGGTGTCGCGGAACAACTCCCAGGTCAGGTCCTCGGCAACCCCGCCAACTTTCTCCAGGGCCTGGTAGATCGGTACGGTACCGATCGGCACCGGCGAGTTGCGGATGATCCACTCGCGGGTCTCGTGGATGTGCTTGCCGGTGGACAGGTCCATGACGGTGTCCGAACCCCAGCGAATGCCCCAGGTCAGCTTGGCCACTTCTTCCTCGATGGAGGAGCCCAGGGCACTGTTGCCGATGTTGCCGTTGATCTTCACCAGGAAGTTGCGGCCGATGATCATCGGCTCCAGCTCCGGGTGGTTGATGTTGGCCGGAATGATCGCGCGACCACGGGCGATCTCTTCACGGACGAACTCGGGGGTGATTTCCTTCGGAATGCTGGCACCGAAGCTATGGCCGGCATGCTGCTGGTCGAGCAGACCGGCGGCGCGGGCTTCCTGCAGCTTCATGTTCTCGCGGATGGCGACGTATTCCATCTCGGCGGTGATGATGCCCTGGCGCGCGTAGTGCATCTGGGTGACGTTGGCACCGGGCTTGGCGCGGCGCGGGTTGCGCACGTGGGCGAAACGCAGCTTGGCCAGGTCGGCATCGTTCAAGCGCTGCTGGCCGAAGTTCGAGCTCAGGCCGTCCAGGCGCACGGTGTCACCGCGAGCCTCGATCCACGCCGAACGGACGTCGCCCAGGCCCTTGCGTACATCGATGACGACGTTCGGGTCGGTGTAGGGCCCGGAGGTGTCATAGACCAGCACCGGGGCGTTCTGCTCGCCGCCAAAATCGGTGGGGGTGTCATGCAGGCTGATTTCACGCATCGGCACGCGGATGTCGGGGCGCGAACCTTCGACATAGACCTTGCGCGAACGGGGGAACGGTTGCACGGACTGCTGGTCGACTTGCGCCGACTCGCTGAGGTGGATCGATTTTTCTTGTTTGCTCATCACAGGCTCTCCAGACAGCGTGGAATGTCGGGGAGAACCTGAAGGGGGCGCGGATTGCACCTGGGACGGTGCTGGTGCCGGATACACGGAGGTGCCTTGAGCGTAAGCTTCGACAATCCCGGACCTGGCACAAGATCTCGCCGGGAAAGCGAGCAATCTTGTTCCCTACGCAGGCGCTAACCTGATCAGGTTCAACGGGATCCGGAACTATCCGATCTCAGCCTTCGATTCAAGGCACCCCGACAAGAACATGCGCAGTCTAGACTCAAGTGGCCAGCAAAGCCAAGCGGGTAAATGCCAGGATGATGAAAGGCACCGGGACGATTGTTGGCCGAGGCACGGGGCACTACACTGGGCCATCGTTCGATACTCAACAGTTCAGTAATTAAATTTCGTACAAGGATTGCCCTATGCTGCGCAAACTCTCACTGGCGATTGCCGTGTCTTGTGCGTCCAACGGAGTGGTCTGGGCAGTGGATGTGCCCACGGTGAAGACCGACCTGATCAGCGTCTACCAGGAAGCGGTCGACAACAACGCCGACCTCGCCGCCGCCCGCGCCGACTATGGCGCCCGCCGCGAAGTGGTGCCCCAGGCCCGCGCCGGCCTGCTGCCGAACCTGTCGGCCGGCGCCGAGATGATGAACACCCGCACCAAGTTCGATGAACCTTCGGTCACCTCCAACCGCAGCGGCAACTCGTGGAACGCGACCCTGGCACAGCCGATCTTCCGCGCCGACCGCTGGTTCCAGCTACAGGCTGCCGAGGCGGTCAACGAGCAGGCCGCCCTGGAGCTTTCCGCGACCGAACAGAACCTGATCCTGCAAACCGCCGAAAACTATTTTGCGGTGCTGCGCGCCCAGGACAACCTGGCCTCGACCAAGGCCGAGGAAGCCGCCTTCAAACGCCAGCTGGACCAGTCCAACGAACGCTTCGACGTCGGCCTCTCGGACAAGACCGACGTGCTGCAGTCACAGGCCAGCTACGACACCGCCCGGGCCAACCGGATCATCGCCGAGCGCCAGGTCCAGGACGCCTTCGAGGCCCTGGTGACCCTGACCAACCGCGAATACGGTTCGCTCCAGGGCGTGGTCCACACCCTGCCGGTGCAAGTGCCAACGCCCAACGACGCCAAGGCCTGGGTCGAGACCGCGGCACGGCAGAACCTCAACCTGCTGGCCACCAATCATGCCGTCACGGCGGCCGAGGAGACCCTGCGCCAACGCAAGGCCGGCCACGCGCCGACCCTGGATGCGGTGGCCCGCTACCAGAAGGGCGACAACGACAGCCTGGGGTTCTCCAACCCGCAGCCCGGCGTGCGCTACAGCGGCGATATCGAACAGACCAGTATCGGCCTGCAGCTGAACATCCCGATCTACAGCGGCGGCCTGACCAGCTCCCAGGTGCGCGAGGCCTACCAGCGCCTGAGCCAGAGCGAGCAGCAACGTGAAAGCCTGCGCCGCCAGGTGGTGGAAAACACCCGCAACCTGCACCGGGCGGTGAACACCGACGTGGAGCAGGTGCAGGCACGCAAGCAGTCGATCATCTCCAACCAGAGTGCCCTGGAGGCCACCGAGATCGGCTACCAGGTCGGTACCCGCAACATCGTCGATGTGCTCGACGCACAGCGCCAGCTGTACACCTCGGTGCGCGACTACAACAACAGCCGCTACGACTACATCCTCGACAACCTGCGCCTGAAACAGGCCGCCGGTACCCTCAGCCCGCAGGACCTGCAGGACCTGGGGCGCTACCTGAAAGCCGACTACAACCCGGACAAGGACTTCCTGCCGCCGGACCTGGCTGCGGCGGCGGCCAAGAACTTCGAACGCAGGCCTTGAGCGTGCTAGGTGTGAGTTGATTCGGTGCCGGTGAGATCACGCGCCGCCCGCGCGGCGCACCGTCCCACCGGCACCGAATCAGCTCCGGCGAACGCTTACAACCATTTCCCCAGCCCATCCAGCAACCGCTGCAACGCCCCCTGGTTGGCCTGCATCACCGCCCTGCCCGCCTCGCCCATGCGCCGGGCATCCTGGGGCAGCTCGACCAACCGACGCACCGCCCCGGCCAGGCCGCTGGCATCGTCCACCTCCTGCAACGCCCCCGCCTCGCGCAGCATCGCGCTGATTTCCAGGAAGTTGAACACGTGCGGCCCCGTCAGTACCGGTAGCGCCAGTGCCGCCGGCTCCAGCGGGTTGTGCCCGCCGGTAGGCACCAGGCTGCCGCCCACGAAGGCAATGTCGGCCAGGGCATAGAGGAACAGCAACTCCCCCATGGTATCGCCGAGCAAGACCTGGGTCTGGGCTTGCACCGGCATGCCGGAAGAACGGCGCACGGTGGCGAACTGTGCGTCACATAAGGCATGCACCGCATCGAACCGCTCGGGATGGCGCGGCACCAGCACCAATAGTGCATCGCCATGAACCTGCAGCAATTGCCGATGGGCCTCGAGGATCAATTCATCCTCACCCTCGTGGGTGCTGGCGGCGATCCACACCGGGCGCTGCCCGGCGCCCCATTGCTCACGCAGGTCACGCGCGCGAGGCTGCAATTGCGCGTCGACCTTCAGGTCGAACTTGATCGAACCGGTCACCTGCACACACTCAGGCCGCGCGCCCAGACTGCGGAAACGCTGCGCCTCGGTCTCGGTCTGCACCGCGATCAGGCTCATCTCGGCCAGCATCGGCCGGGTCAGGCCGGCGAAACGTGCATAGCCACGGGCCGAGCGCTCGGACAGCCGCGCATTGGCCAGGGCCACAGGAATGCCGCGTTTGGCGCACTGGTGGATATGGTTGGGCCACAGCTCGGTCTCCATGATGATGCCCAGCCGCGGCCGGACATGATCGAGAAAGCGCCCCGCCGCCCAAGGCAGGTCATAAGGCAGGTAGCAATGCTGGATTCGCGGCTCGTCGGCGAACATCGCGCGGATCCGCTCCGAACCGGTGGGCGTCATGCAGGTCAGGGTGATCGGCAGGTCCGGGTAGGCCTTGAGCAAGGCACGGATCATCGGCGCGGCAGCGATGCTTTCGCCCACCGACACCGCGTGCACCCAGATGCCGCCCTGGCGCATCGGCGCCAGCTTGCAAGCGAAGCGCTCGGCGATGCGCTGGCCATAGGCCGGCGCCTTGCGCGCACGCAGGTACAGGCGCAGCGCAACCAGTGGCAGGCCCAGGTGGAAAAGTAAGGTATAGAGGGTTCTGTTCATGGCGACGCAGTGTACTAGGAACTGTACGAAAAGGCCTGCCGGGAACCGGTCCTCAGCCAATGGCCCGCAGGTGCACGGCAAAGCGTTCCGCCAGCCATTGCGCCGCCGGCCCCAGGGGCTGGTCGCGGCGCCAGGCCAATTCGACGACCAGCGCGGGTGGGCGCCACTCACTGTCGAGTTCGACCATCTGCGCCTGGTAGGTCGGATACTGCACCACATGCCTTGGCAGCCAGGCCCAACCCAGCCCACGCATCAGGAGCTCGGCCATGGCGTAGAAGCTGTCGGCGCGCCACACCTGCGGGCTGATCGCTTCACCTCCGGGGTAACCGCTTTGTTGCGGTGTGATCAACAACTGCCGGTGACGGGCCAACTGCTGGCGAGTCACCTGCCGTTCGCCCGCCAGCGGATGGTCCACGGCACATACGGTGACCATCTCCACACTGCCCAGGGCGCGGCGCTCCAGCGACGCAGGGATGCGCTCGTGATGAAAGAACAACCCCAGGTCGGCACGACGCTCCACCAGCTTGCGCGCCACATCGCCCTGGGCGCCGCTGGCCACCTGCACTTCCAGGAAAGGGAAGCGGCTGGCCAACTCGTCGAGGCTATCGATCACCGGCTGGTAGGGCATGGCCTCATCCTGGGCGACGCGCAACAAGGCTTCCTGGCCGCGCATCAGGGCCATGGCCCGGCCATCCAGGCGCTCGCACTGGCGCAGCAGTTCGCGGGCGTCCTCGAGCAGGGCCGCCCCGCTTTCGGTCAGGCGCGGCTGGCGGCCACTGCTGCGCTCGAACAAGGTCACGCCCAGGTCGGCCTCCAGCAGCGCGATGGCATTGCTGACCACCGATTGCGCCTTGTGCTGCTCCCGGGCGACGGCGGAAAACGAGCGCAGCTCGGTGACCCGCAGGAAGGTGCGCAGTTGCTCGAGATCCCATTGTTGGGCCATGCAACCTATCTCCATAGCAGATAGGTAATGACTTTACCCCATCCGACGAAAGTCTAGAATGCCCACCCAGCAACGGAGGACCCTGATCATGAATGCCTACACCTACCTGGCCATCGCCATCTGCGCCGAAGTCATCGCCACCGCTTCAATGAAAGCGGTCAAGGGCTTGAGCACGCCATTGCCGCTGCTGCTGATGGTCTGTGGCTATGCCGTGGCATTCTGGATGCTGACGCTGGTGGTGCGCAGCATTCCGGTGGGTATCGCCTACGCCATCTGGTCAGGCCTGGGCATCGTGCTGATCAGCGTCGCCGCCCTGGTGATCTACGGGCAGAAACTGGATGTGCCGGCCATGCTGGGGATGGCCATGATCGTCGGTGGCGTGGTGGTGATCCAGCTGTTCTCCAAGACTGCCGGCCACTGACCCCACTGGCTGTAGCACCGCTGTGGTCCCATCGCCGGCAAGCCGGCTCCCACAGGGATTTCGCAAGTCTTTCGCAATCTCGGTGGGAACTGGCGACAGCCTGCGATGAGGCCCGCGTGTGCCCACAGCCTGTATACTGGGCAACTGTCCCAGTTCTAGAGGTGCCCGCATGCCATCTGCCATTTCCACTGACGTGCTGATCGTCGGCGCCGGGGTCGCTGGCCTCTGGCTCAACGCAAGGCTGCGGCGCCTGGGGTATTCGACGGTGCTGGTGGAACGCGCCAGCCTCGGTGGCGAGCAGACCATCAAGTCCCAGGGCATCATCCATGGCGGCACCAAGTACGCCCTGCATGGGGCCCTGACCGGCGCCTCCGAGGCCATCGCCGATATGCCGCGCCGTTGGCGCGAAGCCTTGGCCGGCAATGGCGAACTCGACCTTGGCAAGACCCGCCTGCTGTCCGAGGCCCACTATCTGTGGTCCCCGGGCACCCTGGCGGGCAACCTCACCAGCTTCTTCGCCAGCAAGGCCGTGCGTGGACGGGTCGATCAGGTCAAGGGCGAGCAACTGCCCCCTGCCCTGCAGGACCGCGCCTTCAAGGGCAAGGTCTATCGCCTCGCCGAACTGGTCATCGACGTGCCGAGCCTGCTCGCCAACCTGGCCGAACTGGCCGGTGACAGCCTGCTGGCCGGCGAACGGGTCGAGCCACTGCGCGAGGGCGACGAACTGATCGGTTTGCGCGTGGATGGTCGTGAAATACGCGCCCAGCGTATCGTGCTCAGCGCCGGTGCCGGCACCGAGGGCCTGCTCCACGCGCTTGGGCTGGAGCAGCCGGCCATGCAGCGCCGACCGCTGCACATGGTCATGGCCAAGGGGCCGAACCTCAAGCCACTGTATGCCCATTGCCTGGGCGGCGGGCCCAAGCCGAGGGTCACCGTCACCACCCACCCGGCCCGCGACGGCCAATGGGTCTGGTACCTCGGTGGCGACCTCGCCGAGGCCGACGGCGTGGCACGGGAACCCGCCGCACAGATCGCCGCGGCGCAGAAGGAAATCGCCAGCCTGCTGCCTTGGGTCGACCAGAGCCAGGTGCGCTGGGCCACCTTACGGGTCGACCGCGCCGAACCTGCGCAGTCGGGGTTGGTCCGCCCAGACAACGCCTTCCTCACCCAGCAGCAGCGGCTGCTGGTGGGCTGGCCGACCAAGCTGGCCCTGGCACCCGACTTTGCCGACCGCGTGCTGGCGAGCCTGGAGCACGACGGCATCCGCCCCGCCGCGCAACCTGACCTGGCCGAGCTGCCTCGCCCCGCCCTGGGCGTCCCTGCCTGGGAGCAACTGCTGCCATGAGCCTGCCGACCCTGCACGACTTCCTGCGCCCCTTGGGCAGCACCGGCCTGAAGGTCTCTCCGCTGGGCCTGGGCACAGTCAAGCTCGGCCGCGACCAAGGCGTCAAGTACCCCAATGGCTTCACCATCCCAGGCGATGACGAGGCGCGCCTGCTGCTGGCCCAGGCCCGCGAGCTGGGCATCAACCTGATCGACACCGCGCCTGCCTACGGCCGCAGCGAGGAACGCCTGGGCCCGTTGCTGCGCGGCCAACGTGAGCAATGGGTGATCGTCAGCAAGGTGGGCGAAGAGTTCGACAATGGTCAGTCGCACTTCGACTTCAGCGCCGCCCATACCCGCCTGTCGGTGGAGCGCAGCCTGCGCCGCCTGGAAACCGACCGTATCGAGCTGGTGCTGGTGCATTCCGACGGCAACGACGTGCAGATCCTGGAGCAGCAAGGCGTCTACCAGACCCTGGCCGAACTCAAGCAGGAAGGCAAGATCCTCGGCTACGGCCTGTCCGGCAAGACCGTGGCAGGTGGCCTCAAGGCCCTGGAGCAAGGCGATTGCGCGATGGTCACCTACAACCTCAACGAACAGGCGGAGCGCCCGGTACTGGACTACGCTGCCGAACACGGCAAAGCCATCCTGGTGAAGAAGGCCCTGGCCAGCGGGCATATCTGCCTGGCGCCGGGGGTCGACCCGGTGCAGGCCAGTTTCGAGCTGCTGTTCGCCCACCCCGGGGTAAGCAGTGCTATCGTCGGCACCATCAACCCGTTGCACCTGGCCCATAACGTGGCCACCGTCGCCCGAATCCTGGGCCAGCCTTGAGTCGCCCTGACGGGCGCCCAACGCAAGGAGGAGCCTCGTGCCGCGAACGCTGATCCGCAAGAACCCGAGCAACTTCAAGACCCTGCCGCTGCACGTCGAAGCCACACCCGACGGCCTGATCTACCAGAGCATCGGCATGCCGTTGAACTTCGGCCAGGTACAGCAGCGGCGCAAGGCCATCGAGCTGGCCGACCACGAACGCTTCGTGGTCGAGCTGGCTAACCTGGGGGTTTCGGTGCGCCTGACACTGCATTGGCAGCACCGAGACTACTGGGTGCTGGTGCGCCAGCGCCGGCAGGACCGCGGCGACGTGGTGCTCAAGCTGATCTCAGGCTACGTGCCCGCCCAGGAAATCAACCTACCCCTGCACACCGCCATCCAGGAAGTGGCCGAGGAATGCCTGCTGGAAACCCCGGAAGGCTGGCTCGGCGGGCGCTTCGGCGACACCTGGCTGCCCGCCCCCTATGCCGACGCGCTGCATTATCGGGAAGCCCTGCCGTTCGTGCTCACGCCCGAGTCCGGCGCGGCGCGCCCGGTGCATTGCGGCAACCTGATGCTGCTGGAGCGGCCACGTGCCTATGTGCACCTGCCTACCGCGTCGTTGCAGTTGATCTACGACCTGCGTCTGCAGGTACCCCGGGAAGCCAAGTCGCTCAGCCTGTTCCACGTGGACGAGCGGCTCGAAGGCGACCAGCTGGTGGCACGGCTCAATCGCAAGCGGCCGGACCTGTACCTGATGCCGCTGGTCGATGGCCAACCGACAGCCGAACTCTATACCTTGAAGAAGGACGAACTGGTGCCAGCCAGTACACGAGGCCTGTACCTGGCCGAGAGCTTTGCCCGGCAGGACGGCTGGGTGGTCGGGGATGAGCGGATTCGCTGGAAGGACTGGATCAGGCAGCAGGGGCTGGAAGAACACCGGCCGGAGCCGGCCTCGCACCTGCAGCGCTTTGGTGACAAGGCCCGGGCGTTGTTGCAGCGGGCGTTGCACAATAAATGATACCGGGGGGCGCTGCGCGCCCCTTTCGCGGCACAAGGCCGCGCCTACAGGCCCGGCTTTTTGTAGGGGCGCCCTTGTGCCGCGAAAGGGCTGCGCAGCAGCCCCACGGGTGGATCAGTGCTTGCGGATCTTCTCGACGATCGCCGTGGTCGAGCTGTTCTCCACCAGCCCCAGCACCTTCACGGTGCCGCCGTAGGCCTTGACGATATCGGCCCCCACCACCTGATCGATGCCGTAGTCCCCGCCCTTGACCAGCACATCCGGCTTGACCTGGCTGAGCAGGTTCTCCGGCGTGCCTTCGGGGAAGCTGATGACCCAGTCCACCGCGCCCAGGCCAGCCAGCACGGCCATACGCCGGTCGACGCTGTTGATCGGCCGACCTGGGCCCTTGAGCCGGCTGACCGAGGCATCGTCGTTGACCGCCACGATCAGACGATCGCCCTGGGCCCGCGCTTGCTCCAGGTAGGTCACGTGGCCGGCATGGAGAATGTCGAAGCAACCGTTGGTGAAGACGATCTTCTCGTTGTGCGCCCGGGCATCATCGATAGCCAGCAGCAGTTGCTCGAGGGTCAGCACGCCGCGCTCGGAACCTTCCTCGCGCTGGATCGCGCGGCGCAGTTCAGGGGCGCTGATGGCCGCTGTACCTAACTTGCCGACCACGATGCCTGCGGCGAGGTTGGCCAGGGCCACCGCGTGGGGCAAGTCCTCGCCGGCTGCGATGGCCGCCGCCAGGGTGGAAATCACGGTATCGCCCGCACCGGTGACATCGAACACTTCGCGGGCACGCGCCGGCAGGTGCAACGCCGGGTGGCCGGTGCGCAGCAGGGTCATGCCGTGCTCGCCACGGGTCACCAGCAGCGCGCCCAGGTCAAGCTCCTGCAGCAATTGCAGGCCCTTGGCGACCAGCTCGCCCTCGTCGGCGCAACGGCCGACGATGGTCTCGAACTCGCTGAGGTTCGGGGTGATCAGGCTGGCGCCGCGGTAGATGGAGAAATCCTTGCCCTTGGGGTCGGCCAGAACCGGGATGCCCTTGGCACGTGCAGCCTGGATCAGGCTCTGGTGGTTCTTGAGCGCGCCCTTGCCGTAATCCGACAGCACCAGCACCTTGATGCCTTCGAGCAGGCCATCGACCTCCTCGCCCAGTGACAGCGGGTCGGTGGCGAACGGCTCTTCGAAATCGATGCGCAGCAATTGTTGGTGACGGCTCATGACCCGCAGCTTGACGATGGTCGGCTGGTGGGCAATGCGCTGGAACACCGAGCGCACACCCGCTGCGTGCAGGCTGTTGGCGAGGCTGTCGGCAGCCTCGTCCTGGCCGGTCACGCCAACCAACGAGGCTGGCGCGCCCAGGGCGGCGATGTTCAATGCGACGTTGGCCGCGCCACCGGGGCGATCCTCGATCTGCTCGACCTTGACCACCGGCACCGGGGCTTCGGGAGAGATCCGCGAGGTACCGCCATGCCAGTAGCGGTCGAGCATGACATCGCCGACCACCAGAACCGGGGCTTGATCGAAACGCGGCATGGACAACTTCATGGGCAACCCATATGAAAATAGTGAACAGGGGCAGGATATTAGCACAGGGTCGGTGACGGCTTTACGGCCAGCTTCGATCTGTACGTTACCGATGATGATCGGGGCCGACTCGGCCCCGACCCAGGGGATATCAGGTGATGTCGGCCTTTTCCGGCGCGTCCAGCCCCATGGCGTGCAGGCGGGCATAATGGCCATTTGCCTGGAGCAGCTCGGCATGGGTGCCGCGCTCGACCAGCCGGCCCTGGTCCATGACCAGGATCAGGTCGGCCTTCTCGATGGTCGACAGGCGGTGGGCGATCACCAGGGTGGTACGTCCCTGCATCACGTGGTCCAGGGCAGCCTGGATGTGGCGCTCGGACTCGGTATCCAGGGCCGAGGTCGCCTCGTCGAGGATCAGCAGCGGTGCGTTCTTCAGCAGGGCACGGGCGATCGCCAGGCGCTGGCGCTGGCCGCCGGAGAGCAACACACCGTTTTCGCCGACCTCGGTGTCGAAGCCCTTGGGCAACTGGTCGACGAACTCCTTGGCATAGGCATCGGCGGCGGCGGCCTCGATGTCCGCGCGCGGCGCACCGGCCAGGTCGCCGTAGGCGATGTTGTTGGCCACCGTGTCGTTGAACAGCGTGACGTGCTGGGTCACCTGGGCCACATGGCGGCGCAGGTTGCGCAAGCGATACTGCTCGATCTCCACACCGTCGAGCAGGATCTGCCCGTTGGTGTGGTGGTAGAAGCGCGGGATCAGCGAGGCCAGGGTGGACTTGCCGCTGCCGGAGCGCCCTACCAGGGCGATCATCTGCCCAGGCTCGGCAGTGAAGCTGATATCGCTGAGCACCTGGCGGTCGGTACCGGGGTAGGTGAAGCTGAGGTTGCGCACCTCCAGGCGACCTTCCACGCGGTCTTTTTCCACGGTGCCGGTGTCCACTTCGGGCTGCTCGTCCAGTTGCTCGAAGATGCTCTCGGCGCCCGCCAGGCCCTTCTGAATGGTCGAGCTGACTTCCGAAAGCTGGCGGATCGGCTTGGGCAGCAGGCCTGCGGCCGTGATATAGGCCACCAGGTCACCCGCCGAGGCATCGCCACGCAGGAACAGCACCAGGAACATCAGCGATGCCATGGCGCTATAGATCACCAACTGCAGCAATGGCGTGTACAGCGCGCCGGTCTTGGTCATGCGCAGCTGCTTCTCGGTGTTGCCCTGGCTGGCGTCGTGGAAGCGCCGCTCCTCGTAGGCCTCACCACCGAAGCTGCGCACCACGCGGTAGCCCTGGATGGTTTCGGACGCCACATGGGTGACATCCCCCATGGCGACCTGGATCTTCTTGCTCTGCTTGCGGAATTTCTTGCTGGCGGTGCTCACCATCAGCGCGATGACCGGCAGGATGGCAACCATCACCAGGGTCAGCTTCCAGTTCATCCACAACAGGTAGGCGAACAGGAAGACCACGGTCAGGCCTTCACGGATCACCACCTTGATGGCGTCGGTCGCCGCACCGGTGACCATGGTCACGTTGAAGGTGATGCGCGAGATCAGGTGGCCGGAGTTATGGTTGTCGAAGTAGCGGTTGGGCAGCACCAGCAACTTGTTGAACAATTGCACCCGCAGGTCATGTACCAGCCCCAGGGAGACCTTGGCCAGGTAGTAGTTGCCCAGGAACGACCCCAGCCCCTGCCAGGCCGCGATCAGGATGATCAGCAGTGGCACGGCCTGCAGCAGTTGCAGGTCGCGTAGGTAGGGGACATTGGGGAACAGCACCGCTTGCGGATTGCTCAGCCCATCGACGAAGTATTTCAAGATCCCGGCCAGCATCGGCTGGGTCGAGGCAAAGATCACGAAACCCACGATGCTCAGCAGGAAGATGCCGATATAGGGTTTGACGTAGCCCAGCAGCCGGAAATAGATCTTCAGGCTGGAGGAGTGCTCCGCCGGTAGCGGTGTTTCGGCCATCATCGAGCTCGCTGTTCAGGTTGAACCGGGAATTTTACCACAGGCATCGTTTTCGGCACGCACCCAGGGCAGCAGCATGGCCAGGCCCACCGGCAACCAACTGATGAACCATTCGGCACGCGGGGTATCGGTGAGGCTGGCGGCATCGAATTGCATGGCAAGGGTGGAGAAGATCCAGTAGCCGAGCAGCACCTTGCCGAACAGCATGCCACGGGCGCGCAGGATCTCGCCTAGGGCGAACAACCACACCGCTACCCACAGCCCCCAAAAGAATCCAAACCCGTCATCATGGTGCTGACGCTTTATTTTCGGCATTATGGCCGGTCATTTTTGCTTGCCAGACGACAAGGCCCTACCCATGCAATGCTCCCGGCTCTCCCAGGTCGACTTCGATCAGCTGACACTCGGCGCCAAGGTTCTAGAGGCAGATAGCCACGGTGCCAAAGTCTACCTGCTCGGGGATGGAAATATCCTCAAGGTTTTTCGTCGCAAGCGTCTGATTTCATCTGCGCTGTTGCGCCCCTACTCACGGCGCTTCATCGATAACGCTGCGCGCCTGGCGCAGATGGGGATCCCGACGCTGGAAGTGATCAGCCATCACAAGCTCGACCTGCCGGGCCGTACGGCCGTGCTCTACCGACCGTTGCCGGGCCAGACGCTGCTGCAACTGTCGCGCGAACCGGGGTTCAGCTGGGACGTCCTGCTGCCGCAGCTGGTCGAGCTGATCCGCCAGTTGCACCGTTCCGGCATCTATTTTCGCTCGCTGCACCTGGGCAACGTGGTGATGACGCCTGACCAGCGCCTGGGCCTGATCGACGTCGCGGACATGCGCTTCCTGCGCGCCCCGCTGCCGGCGCGGATGGTGCGCCGCAATGTGCAGCACATGGCGCGCTATATCGAGCGCGAGAATCTCGCCAACCAGTTCCCGCTGGCGGCCTTGGAGGCCGCCCTGCTTCGAGACTAGCGCCCCAACAGGCTGGCGACCCCGCTCAGGAACGCTTGCCAGCTCTGCTCCGGCGCCAGCGAGCGCCGCTGGGCTGCCGCCGTGGCCTGGGTATCGAGGCTGGCGCAGCGTGCGATGGCCTGGCTCCAGGCCTCGACGTCAGCGACCGGCAGGTAGCAATCGGCTTCGCCCAGTTGCTCGCGGAACACCGCAAGATCGCTGCAGATCACCGGGATATCCGCCAGCACTGCCTCTTGCAACACCAGCCCCAGCCCCTCGGAGCGCGAAGGCAGCAGCAAGCCATCGAAGGCACGGTATAGCTGGGAAAGGTCTGGCCGGTAACCGCACAGCCGCACGCAGCCGTAGAGCCCCAGCGCCTCGATCCGCGCCGCGAGACGATCGCGCAACTCCCCATCGCCGAAAATCATCAAGTGCAGGTTGGGCTGCTGCTCGCGCGCCCTGGCGAACGCCTCGATCAGCATTTCGAAGCCTTTGCTTTCCACCAACCGGCCCACGGCGCACAGCACGCGGCCTTCGCCCTGGACAGGCAGGCCAAGTGTCTGCCGGGCGGCGTTGCGTGCAAGCAGCTGGCCGCAGAACACGGCCGGGTCCATGGCAATGCGCAGGGTGCGCACCGGCAGGCCGAGGTCCTGCTCGAGCGAGCGGGCCAGTGTACCGGACACCGCAGCGATGGACAGGCGTTCACGAGGCACACTGCGCAACAGGCTTACGTCACTGCCGCGCAGCCGGGTGGAGCCATGGAACAGGACCGCCGCGCGAACACCGGGCAACTGGCGCAGCAGCGGCAGCATCAAGCGCGCGACACCCAGGCCATCGAGCAGCAGCACGTCAGGCTGCGCCTGGCGCAAGGCCGCGCGCAGGCGCAGGCGCAACCAGGGCACCATTAGGCGCTCCGGCAGGCGGCCCTTGAGCGCCCGTTGCGGCAGGTTCCAGAGGTGGGTTTCACCCAGCCCGCCACACCCCTGCTCACCGAGCAGCAGCCAATTGCTCACGCGCACATCGGCCGGGGCATGCCCCAGCACCTGCCGGTGAACCGTGTGGATGGACGTATATTGCGCACCGCCCGACCACATCACATTGACGATGTTCATCGGGTCACGCCCCTCCGGAAAATGAATGGCTCATCAGGCACGCCGCTTCAACCGACAAGAAAACCGATCCCCGTGCCAACCACCAGCCCCACCAACAGCGTCAGTATCAGTTTCTGGCGGTCCCGCTTGCGCCGCCTGGCCTTGCGCTGGACTTCCTCGGGCAAGGTCACGTGGTTGCCAAAGCCCGTGTGCAGCACCGCGTCCCCTTCAAGGGTGACCGCGCCCAGGTTCAGCTCGGCGTACCGGCGCGACAACGCCTTCTCACCAGAATAGGCGGCAAACGGCGCACAACGTTGGTAGTCGCTCAGGCGGCGCAGGCCTGGGTTGAGCGAGAAGGCTTGCCACTCGGCCTTGTCGGATAACAGCGGGTAGCACGGCACGCCTGCGATCACCTGGCGCTCGCCCAAATGGATATAGGGGCTGTGGACCGCCAGGTCGTGGGCATGGCTGCGCAGCCAGACCTGCAACAGGTTCGGGCTGACCTCCAGGATTGCACGGGAGTCCTCGACGAACCCCTGGCGGTAGAAGCGCCAGTCGTCTTCGCAATGGAAGATGTACGGCGTCTTCACCTGGCTGTAGGCCAAGTCGATGGAGGGCAGCTGGCCCAGCTTGGGCCGATTGACGAATACCGTGCAGTGAGGCTTCCAGTGCGCAGGTACTGCATCGTGGACCGCATCGTCCCCGGAGTCTTCGGTGATGAAGACTTCGCGGATCGGCGCGGTGTTGTATCGGTCGAAACTCTCGAGCGTTTCCTTGAGCAGGTCGAAACGCCCGCAACTGGTCACGACCACGGTGATATCACTGTTCTCAGAGAAGCGCACGGGGCTCCCTCCACCTTTGGACTGTCAACGACTCACGCATTCCCTGCGACAGGAGCGCCATTGCTCAGAACCCCAGCCTCAGGCGCAGTCGCTGCCAGGCACTCAGCGGTGGCTGAGGCCGCAGCGGGGGTTCCATGTGTTCGACGATGCTACGGCCAACCTGGGCGAAGCTGAAGCGTGAAACCGCCAGCTCCCGACCGTTGGCAGCGATGCGCGCAGCCAACGCTGGGTCCTGCCGCAGCGTGCGCAGTTTTTCCTGTAGCGTCGGGACGCTGTCGTACAGCACCACGTTGTGCATGTCCTCAAGGCCCAGGGCGCGGTTTTCCGCCTCACCCTGGTCGTAGGCCAGCAGCACGCAGCCGCAGGCCATGGCCTCGAAGTTCTTGATCATGTATTCGCCCATGCCCACATCGGCGCTGACGAAGAAACGGATGCGGTTGAGCGTGTTGCAGTAGTCCTCGCCCGACTTGGTACGAGTGACCACCAGGTTTTCCACCTGGCCGAGCTCATCGAGCAAGGCCTTTCGGCCGCTGTAGGCCACGCTGCCGGTGCTGCCGACGAAGGCCAGCTCGATATCACGCTCGCGCCCCTGGTCGGTGAGCAGCTGTTCGTCATAGCCCTTGGGCACGAACACCGCGTCGAAACCTTCCTGGCGCAAGCGTTCACTGACCATGTAGCCGGAACTGATCACCCGCGCCCACGGCAGGTGGCGGTAATGCGCACTGAATTTGCCGGTGTACTTGCAGGGGATGTAGTTCTGGTAGGCATCGTGCTCGAGGATCACCAGGTTGGGCACGGTGCGAATGAAACCGACCTGGCGGATCTCCTGCTTGAAACGCAGGAAGAACACGATCCGGTCATAGCGGGTGACATCGACTTCACGCTTGAAGTAGCGGCGCAGGTTGCGCTGGTCCTCGCTGGTCAGCCAGCGCAGGTCGCAGTCGCAATGGGCGGCGACGCCATCGTACAGGCGGTCCAGGATCGCCCGCTGCTCCTTCTGCACCAGAAATAGGACTTTCATTGCTTTCCTTGGGCTCTGTGCGCCATCAATCATTCGTCACGCTCGCACGGGCGATGCCAGAACAGTTCGTGGCGGCGGACCGCCTTGCGGAAGAATTCGTTTTCGCCATACACCGACGGCTTGCGCCCGGCCAGCCAGTGCTGCAGCACCCGGCGCAAGCGGCGCTTGAACGGCGCAGGCGGCTGCAGGTCATGCATCATGCCCAACGCCATGGCTTTGTCGCGCTGGGTGGCAAGGTCCAGGACCCGGCAATAGGGCACCCAGGCCTGTTCGGCGCTCAACTGTGGAGGCAAGGCCACGCCATCGCCGCTGTCGCCCATGGGCCAGCGGTCGTTGTCGTGCAAATGGTTCGCGTAGTACAGCTGTGTCTCAGGCTGCCAGTCCAGGCCTTGCAAGGCTTCGTGCACTGCGGCCTGGGCACAGATGTGGTCCGGGTGCGGGTCGAGTTGCGGGTGCGGCATCACCAGCACCTGCGGCCGGGCCTGCAGCAGCAGGGTGCGCAGATCAGCCAGCAGATTGTGCCAGGTGGGGGCGCCATCGGCGTCGCCCGGCAAGGTGAAGGCATTCAAGCGGCGGAACGGGCGGGTATCGGCCAGCTCAGCCTCGCGCGAACCTACCGGTTGGTCTGGCGTCGCCTGCATCGCAGGCAGTTGCAGGCAGAAATAGCCCAGCTGGACACAATGTGCCTCGGGCACCCCGGCCCAACGTGGCACGGTAATGCTGTCCCAGGCGCGCAGACGGCCCTTGAGGCGCGCCGCCTCGGCCTTGGGCAGACCCATCTGCTGATAATGCTCGGCCTCGATCTCGCCGGCGGTCAGGGTGACGACCCAGGCTTCATCGGCCTGGCTGTAGAGACCATAGGCAGCCAGCTCGGCGTCGTCGGCATGGGGGGCGATGACCATGACCCGGCGCCGGTCGAGCTCGACCGGTGGGGTTATCCACAGCCGCGGCGTACCCACCAATCGACAATACCGGCCACGCAGGCGCAACGCCCCGGCCATCAGCGGCGCAGCGAAGCCGGTGAGGTTGAGAAAGCGCACACCATCCACGCCACGCTCGAAGGCCTGGCGGTCCTGCTCCGCTTCGCCCTGCAGCTCCACGCGCGGGTCGAGCCAGCGCCCCAGCCAGCTGCTTTTCAGCCGCACTTCGAGAATCAGCGTTTCATCCCCGGCCAAGGCCACGTCGGCCTGCAGCACGCCCTCGCGAAGGCTGGCGGCAACCTGGCGAGCCTGGTCACCGAAACGGTAGGCGTAGTCCTCGGCGGGCGAATAGAACAGGTGGTCGGCGAACCAAGCCTCGTGCGCCACCCACAGCAGCGGCAACAGCACCAGCGGCAACCACCACCAGGTGACGACCCCCAGTGCAGCCAACACGACCAGGCCTGCCAGCAGGCCCACGCGCTTGTTGCGCCGATGGCGCTTGAGCAACTGCTGCTTGCGGCTCACGACTGGAACACCGGCACGGGGTTGCACCAACGGTCCTTGTATTCACGATCGGCACGACCGAAGGAGAATCGCAGCGGCTTGTTGCGCGCCCGGGCATCTTCCCAGGCGGCCTGGGTATTGAGGAAGCTCAACACGCTGCCAGGGCTGAAGGCCTTTGTCTCGGGGTCCACGCCGCCGTTGACGTACTCGACGCTGACCCACTCCGGCGCCTCGACCCGGTACACCAGCTGGATGGCGATAGGGGCCCCGTCGAGCAGCAGCACCGAGCCGATCAACAGCTCGCGCAGGCGCTCCAGCACATCGGCCATGCGTGCCGCGCCGGTGGCCGGGAAGCCCCAGCGGCGCTGGAACAGGTCGCAGTACATGGTTGCGATTTCGTTGGCGGAGAAATCACTGATCGGCCGCACCACACCGCCCGCCTCTTCCAGCAGGCGCAACTCGCGGCGCTGGTTGTAGCGAAACTTCTTGGACAGGTCTTCGTGGGCACGCGCCATGGCCAGTTGCTCGGCCTGCGCCTTGAGCCCCGTGAATCTACCCTGGTTCAGCTCCGACAGGTAACGCCCGGCATGACGCAGCGGCGCCCCGGCATCACCGGCGGCCGGCAGGATGATCTCGGCATTGCCGAGGTCGAACAGGCCTTTCTTGCCGTGACGCTTGAGCACGTCCTTGGACAGTGCCAGGTGCCGGCCCCAGGTAGGAATGGCCGCCTTGACTTCGCCATCGACCTCCCAGCCCAGATAACGCACCGGAATCTGCGCCAGGTCGGCCAATTGCTCGATCACCAACGGATGGGTCGCGACGCTGCCGCCGAAACGTTGCCAGGCAGCGGCATAGGTGGCGGCATCGACAGGCGCCCAACCGCGTTCGCGAAAGGCCCGGATATGATTGAGCATCACGCCTCCGCTACCAGTGCGCGTACCTGCGGCAACGCCCAGAAGGCCTCGCGCACGGCCTGGTCGGAGAAGCGCTGGTGCAGCCGTTGCAGCATATGTTCGGCGCATGCCTGGCGCTGCGATGCGTCCAGCCCCGCCATGTGCTTGAGGCCCTGGGCCAGTTGGCCAGCATCACCCAACGGGAACAGCACGCCCACGCCTTCGACCACTTCCTGGGCACCGCCACAGGCAGTGGCGAGCAAGGGCACGCCCGCGACCATAGCCTCCAGCAGGACCATGCCGAACGGCTCGTGGTCCGAGCTCAGGGCGAACACGTCGAAGGCCTGGAAATAGCGACGGGCATCGGGTACCTGGCCGAGGAAGTCGACCTGCCCGGCAATGCCCAGCGCCATGGCCTGGGCCTTGAGCGCCTCTTCCAGACGGCCCTTGCCCAGGATCGCCAGGCGAGCACCGGCGGGTAGGCCCGGCAGTGCCTCGGCGAAACCACGCAGCAGGGTAGCCTGGTCCTTGTCCGGGTGCAGGCGCCCGACATTGCCGACGATCCAGGCCTGCGGGTCGAGCCCCAGGGCCCTACGCGCTTCTTCACGGGGCACCAGGCTGGCCTGCAGCGCCTGTACGTCGATGCGGTTGTACAGGGTCTGGATACGCTCGGCCGGCCACTGCGCCAGGCAGCGGCGCATGTCGTCGCGCACCGCGTCCGAGACGCCCAGCAGGCTCAGGCGCTTGCGAAACAGGTTGGCGAACAAGCGTCGGCCACTGCGCTGGTAGTCGCCGAACGCATGGTGCACGCCGATCACCGGCAGGCCGGTGCCCAGCAGCGCCACGTAGATCGGCTTGAAGCGGTGGGCGATGCAGAAGCTGAAATCGCGCGCGGCTGCGATCTTGCGCAGGGCCGCGATGGCCCCGAGCTTCAGGCCGCGCACGGCCTTGGAGCTGAACTCCAGGAATAGCACCTCGTCCGAAGCGCAGCCAGCCGCGACCTCGGGGTCGGCCTTGCCGGTCAGGAAGACCGTGGTGACCTGATAGCCGCGGCCCTGGAACAGGCTGGCGTATTGACGGGCGCAATCCAGGAACGGCCCGTCATAGCCATGGCAGAACTGCAGGACGCGCCGTTCAGAGCGGTTGGTCATAAGGCGCTGCGCCATCCTTGACCACCAGGATGTCTTCCATGATCAGGTACTGCAGGTCCGAGCCGAAGAACATGTTCAGGGCATCGGTCGGCGAGCAGATCATGGGTTCGCCACGACGGTTGAGCGAGGTGTTCAGCGACACGCCGTTGCCGGTCAGGTCTTCGAGGGCCTTCATCATGTCGTAGTAGCGCGGGTTGTATTCGCGCTTGAGCACCTGGGCGCGGGAAGTGCCGTCCTCGTGGACCACTTCAGGCACGCGGGTTTTCCACTCCTCGGCCACCTCGAAGGTGAAGGTCATGAACGGTGCCGGGTGGTCGACCTTGATCATCTGCGGGGCGACGGTGTCGAGCATCGACGGGCAGAAAGGTCTCCAGCGCTCGCGGAACTTGATCTGCTCGTTGATCCGGTCAGCCACGCCCGGCACGCTCGGGCAACCGATGATGGAGCGGCCGCCCAAGGCGCGCGGGCCGAACTCCATGCGCCCCTGGAACCAGGCCACCGGGTTGCCATCGACCATGATCCTGGCGATACGCTGGGGCATGTCGTCGAGCTTGCGCCATTTGGGCGCGTTCGGGTGGCGGGCGCAGGCGGCGATCACGTCTTCGTTGGAGTACGCTGGGCCGAGGTAGACGTGCTCCATCTTCTCGACCGGTACGCCACGGGCGTGGGACACATAGGCCGCCGCGCCGACCGCGGTACCGGCGTCGCCGGACGCCGGCTGCACGAACAGTTCCTTGACGTCCGGGCGGGCGATGATCTTCTGGTTGAGCTTGACGTTCAGCGCGCAGCCGCCGGCGAAGGCCAGCTTGCCGGTCTGCTTGAGGATGTCGCCCAGGTAGTGGTCGATCATCTGCAGGGCGAGCTTCTCGAACAGCGCCTGCATGCTCGCCGCGTAGTGGATGTACGGCTCATCGGCGATGTCGCCTTCGCGCTTGGGCCCCAGCCACTCGATCAGCTTGGGCGAGAAGTAGAAGCCCTTGCCCTTCTCTTTATAGCGACGCAGGCCGATGACATTGGCATATTCGGTGTTGATCACCAGCTCGCCGTTCTCGAAGCTGGCCAGGCGGGAGAAGTCATACTTGCTGGCATCGCCGTACGGGGCCATGCCCATGACCTTGAACTCGCCGTCGAGCATTTCGAAGCCGAGGAACTCGGTGATCGCGCCATACAGGCCGCCCAGGGAATCCGGGTCGTAGAACTCCTTGATCTTGTGGATCTTGCCGTTCTCGCCGTAGCCGAAGAAGGTAGTGGCGTACTCACCCTTGCCGTCGATGCCGAGGATCGCGGTCTTTTCCTTGAAACCCGAGCAGTGGTAGGCGCTGGAGGCGTGGGCCAGGTGGTGTTCGACCGGCTCGATCTTGATCTTCTTCGGGTCGAAGCCCAGCTGCTCCAGGCACCAGACGATCTTCTTGCGGTAGCGCTTGTAGCGACGGTTGCCCATCAGGATCGCATCGAGGGCGCGGTCCGGGGCATACCAGTAGCGCTTGGCATAGTGCCAGCGTGCCTTGCCGAACAGGCTGATGGGGGCGAAGGGAATGGCCACCACGTCGACGTCGGACGGTTTGATACCGGCCTGCTCCAGGCAGAACTTCGCCGACTCGTAGGGCATGCGGTTCTTCGCATGCTTGTCACGCACGAAGCGCTCTTCTTCGGCGGCGGCAACCAGTTTGCCGTCGATGTACAGGGCCGCGGAAGGGTCATGGCTAAGGGCGCCGGACAGGCCAAGAATCGTCAATGCCAAGGGTCTAGCCTCTTCATTCGGTAGAGATGCGCCGACGGCCTCACGGGCGGACGGCGGCTAAAGGGCGGGATTATAACGCAAACATATGCGCAACGCGGCAACCTGTACCGGCCTCATCGCCGGCAAGCCGGCGATGAAGCCAGCACAGGCAATCAAGATTATTCGGCGATCAGCCAGTCCATCCGGTAGCTACCAGCAGTCTGTGCCAACTCTTTCGCCAGCCAGGGCAGCAGCTCCTTGAGCTCGTCCTCCAGGCCCCACGGCGGGTTGGCGATGGCCAGGCCCGAGCCGTTCAGCCCCTGCGGGCTGTCCTGATGATGCACATACAGCTCGACCCGCAGCAGCTTGGGCGCACCAGTGCTGGTCAGGTCCTGGTAGAAACGGGTCAGGGAACGCTGGTCCTTGATCGGGTACCAGATCGCCGCGACGGTCTGGCGCATGCGGCCGATCGCTTCTTTCATCGCCACGGTGCAGCGCTTGAGCTCATCGGCCTGCTCGAAGGGCGGGTCGATCAACATCACGGCGCGCTTTTCCTGTACTGGCAGCAAGACCCGGGGAACATGCCAACCCTCGCCCAGGTGCACGATCACTCGCGGGTCCTTCTTCATGTTGTCCTTGAGCAGCGGGCCGTCCTCGGGGTGCTTCTCGTTGAGCAGCGCGCGATCCTGCTGGCGCATCAGGCGCCGCGCCAGCTCCGGGGAGCCCGGGTAGTAGCGCAGCTCGCCGTCGGGGTTCATGCGCTTGATGATGCGCAGGTAATCGGCGGTGACGGCCGGCAGGTCATCGCGGTTCCACAGGCGGGCGACGCCTTCGAGGTATTCACCGGTACGGGTCGCCTGGTCGCCCTGCAGGTCGTACAGGCCAAGGCCGGCGTGGGTGTCGATATAGGCGAAGGGCTGTTCCTTGCGCGACATCAAGGCGATGAGGCGGGTCAGCACGATGTGCTTGAGGACGTCGGCGTGGTTGCCGGCGTGAAAGGCGTGACGATAGTTCATGGCGACTCCTGCGGGGATGGCAAGTTTACCTTGTCATGCAGGTGGCGTCAGGCCTGGATGTCAGAGTTGGCCTCATCGCCGGCAAGCCGGCCCCCACAGAAGCCCTGGAACCTTCAGGCCAGTGCTTGCTGTGGGAGCCGGCTTGCCGGCGATGGGGCCGACGCCTATTCGACAGGTATCACTTGTCAGCGTGATACGCCGCGTCAGCCTTCTCGAAGCGCGAGACCATGCTGGTCGACGGACGGCCCAGCTTGCTCACCACGACGATGGCGATGCTGGCGAACAGGAAGCCCGGGATGATCTCGTACAGACCCAGGCCAACGTAGTTCTTCCACAGGATCACGGTCAGCGCACCGACCACGATACCGGCCAGGGCGCCGTTGCGGGTCATGCCCTTCCACAATACCGAGATCAGCACCACCGGACCGAAGGCGGCACCGAAGCCGGCCCAGGCATAGGCCACCAGGCCCAGCACGCGGTTTTCCGGGTTGGCGGCCATGGCGATGGCGATCAGGGCCACGGCCAGGACCATCAGACGACCGACCCAGACCAGCTCAAGCTGGGAAGCGCCCTTGCGCAGGAAGGCCTTGTAGAAGTCTTCGGTCAGGGCGCTGGAACACACCAGCAGCTGGCAGCTCAAGGTGCTCATCACCGCAGCCAGGATGGCCGACAGCAGCACACCGGCGATCCAGGGGTTGAACAGGATCTTGGCCAGCTCGATGAACACACGTTCGTGGTTCTCGGTGACAGGACCCGCTACCTCGGGGTGCGCAGAGAAGTAGGCAATGCCGAAGAAGCCTACGGCACAGGTACCGGCCAGGCACAGGATCATCCAGGTCATGGAGATACGGCGGGCCTTGGCGATGGATTTCACCGAGTCGGCGGCCATGAAGCGCGCCAGGATGTGCGGCTGGCCGAAGTAGCCCAGGCCCCAGCCCATCAGCGAGACGATGCCGATGAAGGTCGCGCCCTTGAACATGTCGAAGTTCGTCGGATCTTGCAGCTCGATGGCCTGGAACGTCGCATCGAAGCCGCCAGTAGAGATCAGCACGATGACCGGCGTGAGGATCAGCGCGAAGATCATCAGCGAGGCCTGCACGGTGTCGGTCCAGCTCACGGCCAGGAAGCCACCGATGAAGGTATAGGCGATGGTCGCCGCGGCACCGGCCCACAGGGCGGTCTCGTACGACATGCCGAAGGTGCTTTCGAACAGGCGGGCGCCGGCGACGATGCCGGAGGCGCAATAGATGGTGAAGAACACCAGGATGACGATGGCCGAGATGATCCGCAGCAGGCCCGACTGGTCTTCGAAGCGGCTGGAGAAGTAATCCGGCAGGGTCAGCGCGTCACCGTTGTGTTCGGTCTGCACACGCAGGCGGCCAGCGACGAACAGCCAGTTGAGGTAGGCGCCGACAGTCAGGCCGATGGCGATCCAGGCCTCGGACAGGCCCGCGAAATAGATGGCCCCAGGCAGGCCCATCAACAACCAGCCGCTCATGTCGGAGGCACCGGCGGAAAGCGCGGTCACCACGCTGCCGAGGCTACGGCCGCCGAGAATGTAGTCGGAGAGGTTCTTGGTGGAGCGATAGGCGGCGAAGCCGATCAGCACCATTACTGCGATATAGATCACGAAAGTGATCGTCAATGGATTGCCCATGGTTGTGCCCTGGCATTTGTTTTTATGTTTAGCGACCGCCCGGACGGCGGTTGCACCTAGGCGACGAATCCTATGCAACAACGCGAATCAGGTGCAACCATTTTTCGATGGCAAGTTGCACCCATGCGGGCATTTTCAGAAAAATCCTGCTTTTTGTATCTTTTTGGAGCATAGACAATGGTTTTCAGAAGAAAACGCACCAAGAACGTGCCTTTTCGTCGTGTAAGAAAAGCCTCCAGACGAGTTGCACCTTTTCAACATAAAAATCGGGTTGCACCCGGTTGCACCTGATTTGTCCTACAGCTAATCTTGCGTCCAGCTTAGGCCACACCCGTGGCAATAACGAGGATAAAAAATGGCGACGACCACCCTTGGGGTCAAACTCGACGACCCGACCCGTGAGCGACTCAAAGCAGCTGCGCAGTCCATCGACCGCACGCCGCACTGGTTGATCAAGCAAGCGATCTTCAACTACCTGGAGAAGCTCGAGGGTGGCGCCACCCTGAACGAACTGAGCGGCCACGGCAGCACCGCTGGCGATGACGCCGGCGAAGTCCAGCCCGACCACAGCCACCAGTGCTTCCTGGAGTTCGCCGAGAGCATCCTGCCGCAATCGGTGCTGCGCTCGGCCATCACCGCAGCCTACCGCCGCCCCGAGCCGGAAGTGGTACCCATGCTGCTTGAGCAGGCTCGCCTGTCGGTCGAGCAGGCAGACGCCACCAACAAGCTGGCCGCCGGTATCGCCGAGAAACTGCGCAACCAGAAGAGCACCGGTGGTCGTGCCGGTATCGTCCAAGGCCTGCTGCAGGAGTTCTCCCTGTCGTCCCAGGAAGGCGTGGCCCTGATGTGCCTGGCCGAGGCCCTGCTGCGCATCCCCGACAAGGGTACCCGCGATGCGCTGATCCGCGACAAGATCAGCACCGGCAACTGGCAGCCGCACCTGGGCAACAGCCCGTCGCTGTTCGTCAACGCCGCCACCTGGGGCCTGCTGTTGACCGGCAAGCTGGTCTCCACTCACAACGAATCCGGCCTGACCTCCTCGCTCACCCGCATCATCGGCAAGAGCGGCGAGCCGATGATCCGCAAGGGTGTCGACATGGCCATGCGCCTGATGGGCGAACAGTTCGTCACCGGCGAGACCATCGCCGAAGCCCTGGCCAACGCCAGCCGCTTCGAGTCCAAGGGCTTCCGCTACTCCTACGACATGCTCGGCGAGGCTGCCCTGACCGAACATGACGCGCAGAAGTACCTGGCCTCCTACGAGCAGGCGATCCACTCGATCGGCAAGGCTTCCCACGGTCGTGGCATCTATGAAGGCCCAGGCATCTCCATCAAGCTGTCGGCCCTGCACCCGCGCTACAGCCGCGCCCAGTACGAGCGCGTGATGGAAGAGCTGTATCCGCGCCTGCTGTCGCTGACCCTGCTGGCCAAGCAATACGACATCGGCCTGAACATCGACGCCGAGGAAGCCGACCGCCTGGAGCTGTCCCTGGACCTGCTCGAGCGCCTGTGCTTCGAGCCGTCGCTGGCCGGCTGGAACGGCATCGGCTTCGTCATCCAGGCCTACCAGAAGCGTTGCCCGTACGTGATCGACTATGTCATCGACCTGGCCAAGCGCAGCCGCCACCGCCTGATGATCCGCCTGGTGAAAGGCGCGTACTGGGACAGCGAGATCAAGCGCGCCCAGGTCGAAGGCCTGGAAGGCTACCCGGTCTATACCCGCAAGGTGTACACCGACGTGTCCTACATCGCCTGCGCACGCAAGCTGTTGTCGGTACCCGAAGCCATCTACCCGCAGTTCGCCACCCACAACGCCCACACCCTGTCGGCCATCTACCACATCGCCGGCCAGAACTACTACCCGGGCCAGTACGAGTTCCAGTGCCTGCACGGCATGGGCGAGCCGCTGTACGAGCAGGTGGTGGGCAAGGTTTCCGAAGGCAAGCTGAACCGCCCGTGCCGCGTCTATGCACCGGTCGGCACCCATGAAACCCTGCTGGCCTACCTGGTTCGCCGTCTGCTGGAAAACGGCGCCAACACCTCGTTCGTCAACCGCATCGCCGACCACTCGATCTCCATCCAGGAACTGGTCGCCGACCCGGTTGCCAGCATCGAGCGCATGGCTACCCAGGAAGGCCAGATCGGCCTGCCGCACCCGCGCATCCCGCTGCCACGCGACCTCTATGGCAACGAGCGGGCCAACTCGGCCGGTATCGACATGGCCAACGAGCATCGCCTGGCGTCGCTGTCCTGCGCCCTGCTGGCCACCGCCCACAACGACTGGAAGGCTGCCCCGCTGCTGGCCTGCGCCGCCAGCGACCAACCTGCCGCACCCGTGCTCAACCCGTCGGACCACCGCGATGTGGTGGGCCACGTGCAGGAAGCGACCGTCGCCGATGTCGACAATGCCATCCAGTGCGCGCTCAATGCCGCACCGATCTGGCAGGCCACACCGCCGGCCGAACGCGCCGCGATCCTCGAGCGCACCGCCGACCTGATGGAGGCCGAGATCCAGCCGCTGATGGGCCTGCTGGTGCGCGAAGCCGGCAAGACCTTCGCCAATGCCATCGCCGAAGTGCGCGAGGCCGTGGACTTCCTGCGCTACTACGCCGTCCAGGCACGCAACGACTTCAGCAATGACGCCCACCGCCCGCTGGGCCCGGTGGTGTGCATCAGCCCGTGGAACTTCCCGCTGGCGATCTTCACCGGCCAGGTGGCTGCCGCCCTGGCCGCCGGTAACCCGGTACTGGCCAAACCGGCCGAACAGACCCCGCTGGTCGCCGCCCAGGCCGTGCGCCTGCTGCTCGAAGCCGGCATCCCTGAAGGCGTGCTGCAACTGCTGCCTGGCCGCGGCGAGACCGTCGGTGCCGGCCTGGTGGGTGACGAGCGCGTCAAAGGCGTGATGTTCACCGGCTCCACCGAAGTGGCGCGCCTGCTGCAACGCAATATCGCCGGTCGCCTGGATGCCCAGGGCCGCCCGATCCCGCTGATCGCCGAGACCGGCGGCCAGAACGCCATGATCGTCGACTCCTCGGCGCTGACCGAGCAGGTGGTGATCGACGTGGTGTCCTCGGCCTTCGACAGCGCCGGCCAACGCTGCTCGGCCCTGCGCGTGCTGTGCCTGCAGGAAGACTCCGCCGATCGCGTGATCGAGATGCTCAAGGGCGCCATGGCCGAAAGCCGCCTGGGCAACCCAGAGCGCCTGTCCGTGGACATCGGCCCGGTGATCGATGCTGAAGCCAAGGCCGGTATCGAGAAACACATCCAAGGCATGCGCGAGAAAGGCCGTGCGGTCTATCAGGTGGCCATCGCCAACAGCGAGGAATGCAAGCGCGGCACCTTCGTCATGCCGACCCTGATCGAGCTGGAGAGCTTCGACGAGCTCAAGCGCGAGATCTTCGGCCCGGTGCTGCACGTGGTGCGCTACAACCGCAAGGACCTCGACCAGCTGATCGAGCAGATCAACGCTTCCGGCTACGGCCTGACCCTGGGCGTGCATACCCGCATCGACGAGACCATCGCCAAGGTGGTGGATAACGTCAATGCCGGCAACATGTACGTGAACCGCAACATCGTCGGTGCAGTGGTGGGCGTGCAGCCGTTCGGCGGCGAAGGCCTGTCCGGCACCGGCCCGAAAGCCGGTGGCCCGCTGTACCTCTACCGCCTGCTGTCGACCCGCCCGGCCGACGCCATCGCCCGCCACTTCCAGCGCGCCGACGGGGAAAGCAAGGTCGACAGTGCCCTGCGCGACCAGTTGATCAAGCCGCTGCACGCCCTCAAGAGCTGGGCTGGCAGCAACCAGCCCGAGTTGGCCACGCTGTGCGAGCAGTTCGCCGAGCAGTCCCAGAGCGGCATCACCCGCGTACTGCCAGGCCCGACCGGCGAGCGCAACACCTACACCGTACTGCCACGTGAGCACGTGCTGTGCCTGGCCGACAACGAGGCCGACCTGCTGGCCCAGTTCGCCGCCGTGCTGGCCGTGGGCAGCTCGGCAGTATGGGCCGACGGCGAGCCGGCCAAGAGCCTGCGCGCCCGCCTGCCCAAGGAGCTGCAGGCCAAGGTCAAGCTGGTGGCCGACTGGCAGAAGGACGAAGTGGCCTTCGACGCGGTCATCCACCACGGCGACTCCGACCAGCTGCGCAGCGTCTGCGAGCAGGTGGCCAAGCGCGCCGGTGCCATCGTCGGTGTGCATGGGCTGTCCAGTGGCGATCACCAGATCGCCCTGGAGCGCCTGGTGATCGAGCGGGCGGTAAGCGTGAATACCGCTGCGGCGGGTGGTAACGCCAGCCTGATGACCATCGGCTGATAGTAGCGAGTGAAGAAAAAGGGAGAGCCTCGGCTAATGCCGGTTAGTTAAGCCTTATCGGCTGCATTTGGGGCTGCTTCGCAGCCCATCGCCGGCAAGCCGGCTCCCACAGGTTCCGCGGTGTCTACAACAGCAGCGCAGGAAAGGTGGGAGCCGGCTTGCCGGCGATGGGGCCTTAACTGACAGGCATTAGAGCCTCGGCTCTCCCTTTTTCATGATTAGGACCTGGAAGTCGATTGGGCCTAAAGCTGCATCTAGATCGATACCTGGCATGAACACCGGCTAGCTTTCGCTTGTTGGAGCGGCACCGGAACGATACCGTGCCAGTTGATCAAATCGAGCGGCCACAACATGCCGCCAATACGAACAGGGCCATGAGAATCCATACCAGGTTGGCAACCGTCAGCGCCGCATTGCCACGCCCCAATGAATCGCCCTGTGACACGTTGATCACCTGCTGAACCTTGACCATGGCCACCAAGGGAAGGCTCAGGCAAAGCAGAACCGACACCGCCACGGCGAACACGTATCGCACGGTCGCGGGCGTCACACCGGCCTCTTGCACCTGCATCCCGAGAAGAACCCAGGCGCAGAACAAGGCAACGTGAGGCAGCCATAGCATCAAGGTAATCCCCAATGGCGACCAGTCTACCGATCGCCCCGCGTCGCGCTCATACCGCGCTACCCGCGTAAGCAACGGGTACAGCAGCAGCCCACCGAACAGGCAAAGCAACAGCGGGACCAGCCGGAGACCCTGCTCCTTTCGGTACAACAACCATTGCCGGTAGTACCAGTACGTCGTGTAGCTGCCCATGGAGAGCATTATCATCAGGATGAGCTTGGGAATGGCGACTACCTGAAAACGCGGAAGCGGCTCAGCCGGGGCCGAGGCCGAGAGGGATACCATAGAAACACTTGTGTTGGGCATGACAACGACCTTCGTTCAAGAAAGCCGTCATCAAAAACGATGCGTGAAAGTCGTGCAGCAAGACCGTTCCCAAACCTGCATCGGACCGTTCGCAAAGAAAATTGACGGAATGTAACTTCACCGGTATCGCTCCATTACAGCTGTTTCGACGCCCCGAGCCCATTGGCAGGCGAGACCGCCCTGCGCCGATGGCGAGTGATGGCGATCCCCGCCGCGACCACCGCGATGCCCACATAGGCCGTCCAATGGATGGCATCACCGAACATCAACGCTGCCCACAGCAATGTCACAGGCGGCTCCAGATAGACCAGCGCCGAGACACGGGTCGCCGACAGTTTCGTCAGCAATACCCATAGGCTCAGGTAGGCAATGAACGTGGAGAACAAGGTCAGCCATGCAACGGCCGCCCAGACCTGTGTGCTGGCCGGAACCTCGATCAAGCTCAACGGGGCCCCTGTGGCGGCGAGCAGTACCAGCGTGGCGCATGACTGCAGGAACAACGGCATCAGCAAGCCATCCTTGCTGTGGCCGGTCTCCAGCACCGTCTGCCGCCGCTGGTACAGGGTGGCGATGGACAACGTCACCGCGGCAATCAGCGGCAGGGCGTACAGCCAGGGGGCGAGCCGGGTCGTGGACAGGTTGTATTCACCGAGTATGACCATGCTGACACCCGCGAACCCGACCCCAAGCCCCAACCACTCCTGCCGACCACTGCGCTCATGCTGGTCGTTGTTGCTCATCGATGCCGTGATCAACGGCTGCAGCGCACAGATGATGGCGGCGATTCCAGCAGGCAGCCCACCGCGGATGGCAATGTAGACGCTGACCAGGTAGGCGAATTGGGCCAGGAAGCCGATCACGGCGTTGTAGCGCACCTGTGCCCATGACAACGTACGCAGCCGGTGCGCAACGAACGGCAGCAGACAGAGGCTGACCAGCAGGAAGCGCCAGAACAGCAGGTTGATGGCGCCGGCATCTTCGGTGCCCAGCCGGGCACCAATGAAGCCCGAGCTCCAGGACAGCACGAAGATAGCCTGCAGCAGGATCAGGTATGGCGCACTGCTTGGCATGTTCACGCCCCTATGCGATGCAATTGTTCGAACGTAATGTTCAGCACATAGTTGGTGCCGTCTGTGTGCCACATGCCCAGTTGCTGCGGCTGGACAGGCTGAAGGGTCACGGCCACATGGATCGGCTCGTCCAGGAGCCGTAACGGCAGGAGAATGGCTTCGTGCTCGCCCGACGGGGTGAAGCCTTGTTGCAGCGCCACCATCCGCGAGAATTCGACCATGCACGGGTTGGCATAGAACGTGAGGATGGCGTTTTGCAGGCCTTGGTCGTACACCTGCATTTCCGAAAGGATGTAGGTCGCGTCACCTGCAAGATTTCGGATCAGCCGCCCGGTGTTTACCGGCAGCTCGTTGCCTTCCTGGAACCCCAACAGGGTGATCAGGGTTAGGTCTTGGTCGTGACGCAATGCGTCACGGGTGACGGTGCGATAGTCGGCGGCCATGTAGTTGAAGCTGCCCGCCCCTTGCACGATGGGACGCACAGCATCGCTCATGGCGGGTTCCGAGGCCTGGTTGATGTCGATGGCGGTGTAGCGAATGGAACTGGACGTCTCGGCCATGCGCTTGAGCAGGCACACGCTCTTGATCGGCTCAGGGCCCAGTTCGACGTAGTGCACGCGCCGCCCACTGCCCAGAGCGGCCAACCGCTCGGCGACGTTGCCGATGACGTTCTTGAGCGCCCCCTGGCCCGTTGCGTCGGCACATAGCCCGGCCTGGCCCACACCTTGCTCGTTCAAGGCGCGCATGAGCAGAAATATCTCGTGGTTGTAGCGATGATCGGCGCCGGGGCCCGGCTCTGGCTGGGCCAAGGTCGAGTACTTCTCATGGTTCTCGACGGTCCATAAACGCACGTTCTGGTAAGCAGGGGTGCGTACGAGTGCATCTACAACGAAGTCGTTCAGGCTCATCCGTATCATTCCATTGCAATTCGGGGGAGAGGCATGCCTTGACCCCACAGTAAGAGGGGGTATAAAGCCTGTACAGTTGAGTAAATCGAAGCGCTGATTCGATCTGAGCAAATCAGGTGGCGACATGGGCCCACCACGTCGCATTGCACCTGAACGCGATGTTGAAAGCCGCCATCCAGAAGGAAGGCGCCGCCTAATGAGGCTGCCGGTTCGCCTGGGTGCGTAGCCGGCTGCGCGTTAATTCCTGACCGACAAGTACCGGGCTGCCATAATGTCCAGACATCGCCCCAGGCCAAGCCCCTAGCCGCCAAGGCAATGTATGAGGGTGGTTCTAGGGGGAGCCACCGCGCACCGGAGGTTCCCGCATGTTCGATTCCAGCGCCCTGCTGCATCAACGCTTCAAAGCGCTGCGCAGCTCGGCCGAGATGTTTTCCCTGCGCCATGTGAAGCAGTCGCACCAGAGCCTGTCGGTGCGCCGCAATGTGGCCGAACCGCCTTCTTTCAGCCAGGACGAAGGCGCGATGCTCACCGTGCGCATCAATGGCGTCGAGGCCTATGCCGCCACCGCCGACCTGTCCCAGGCCGGGCTGCAGCGCGCCCTGGAGCAGGCCGAAGCCCTGGCCCGCACCATCGCCGCCCACAGTTTGCTTGACCTGCGCGACCAGCCGGTGACAAGCCAGCGTCACGACCATGTCTCGCCCAACTTCGACCAGCCCCTGCCAAGCCTGGCCGAGTGCCTCGAGCTGCTCGCCAGCGAATCGGCCAGCGTACCCAGGGACAGCCGCCTGGTGGACTGGCAGGCGAGCCTGGGCACCAGCCTGGTCGAGCAGACCTACCTGAACTCGGCCGGTGCCGAACTGCGCCATGCCCAACGCTTCCTGTTCCCCGGCCTGAGCGTGACCGCCAGCGATGGCCAGGACAGCCAGTGCCGCAGCCTGGGCCGGGAGAACTTCGGCCAGCAGGGCGGCTTCGAAGTCATCGAGCGCTGTGGCCTGGTCGGTGCCGCCCGCCGCATCGCAGACCAAGCCCTGCAATTGCTGCTGGCACCCAATACCCCCAGCGGCCCTCGCGACCTGCTGCTGATGCCCGACCAGATGATGCTGCAGATCCACGAATCCATCGGCCACCCGCTGGAGATGGACCGGATCCTGGGCGACGAACGCAACTACGCCGGCACCAGCTTCGTCAAGGCGAGCGACTTCGGCCACTTGCAGTACGGCTCGACCCTGCTCAACGTGACCTTCGACCCCACCCTCGGCGAAGAATTGGCCAGCTATGCCTTCGATGACGATGGCACCCAGGCGAGCAAGCAGTACCTGATCCGCGACGGCCTGTTGCTGCGCCCCCTGGGCGGGGCGTTGTCGCAATACCGCTCGGGCCTGGAGGGCGTGGCCAACAGCCGGGCCTGCGGCTGGAACCGTGCTCCCATCGACCGCATGGCCAACCTCAATATCGAACCCGGCGACCGGACGCTCGCGCAATTGGTCGCCGGTATCGAGCGCGGCATCCTGATGCGCACCAACCGCTCCTGGTCCATCGACGATGCGCGCAACAAGTTCCAGTTCGGCTGCGAGTGGGGTCAGCTGATCGAAGATGGCGAGCTCAAGGGGGTGGTAAAGAACCCCAACTACCGCGGCATTTCCGCCGACTTCTGGCGCAACCTGTCCGCAGTGGGTGACCACAGCACCTTCCAGGTGCTCGGCACGCCCAATTGCGGCAAGGGCGAACCCAACCAGGTAGTACGGGTCGGCCACGCCTCGCCGGCCTGCGTGTTCCGCCAGATCGACGTATTCGGAGGGGACGCCTGATGGCCCGCTACCAACAACGTTTCGAAGACCTGCTCGGCACCCTGCGCAGTGCCATCGAGCCTGGGGAGCATTTCACCCTCGGTTACAGTGCCGAGCACTCGCAGTTCGTACGCCTGAACCATGCCAAGGTGCGCCAGGCTGGCCTGGTCAGCCAGGCCAGCGTCCAACTGCGACTGGTGCGCGATGGCCGCCAGGCGCAGCAGCAGGTCACTCTGGGCGACGACGCCGCCCTCGACAGCCAACGCCTGCGCGACGGCCTCGCACAGTTGCGCCAGACCTTGCCGCTGCTCCCGGCCGACCCCTACCTGAGGCTCGATGAAAGCGCCTGGCACAGCCACAGCCTGCTGCAGGAGCCGCTACCGGAACTGAGCGAAGTGCTGGCACTGGTCGAGCGCGAGGCCGGCGACCTGGACCTGGTCGGGATCTATGCCGCAGGCCCCATCTGCCACGGCTTTGCCAGCTCATTCGGTGCCTTCGGCTGGCACCAGGCCAACAGTTTCAACTTCGACTGGAGCCTGTTCCATGCCAACGGCCAGGCGGTCAAAGCCAATTATGCGGGCCAGGCCTGGAATACTGAGCACTTCGTCGCGCGTCTGCGCCAGGCCCGTGAGCAACTGGCATTCTTGGGGCGCCCGGCCATCACTCTCGAGCCCGGCCGCTACCGGGCCTACCTGGCCCCAGCGGCCATGGACGAGATCGCCGGCATGCTCTGCTGGGGCGGCTTTTCCGCCCAAGCGCTGGCCACCGGCAACAGCGCGCTGCAGCGCCTGTACAACGGCGATGCCTGCCTCAGCCCACTGGTCAGCTTCGACGAACAGGTCAGCGGTTCGCTGAGCCCGCCGTTTTCCGATGAGGGCTCGCCTCGCCAGGACCTGCGTCTGATCAGCAAGGGCCGCGCCCTGGAGCGCCTGGTCAGCGCACGCAGCGCTGTCGAGTTCGAACTGCAGGCCAACGGTGCCGACGGCTACGAGTCGCCTTGTGCGCTGAGCCTGGCGCCGGGGCAGCTGGCATCGGCGCAGGTCCTCGAGCGGCTGGGCACGGGCCTGTACATCAGCAACCTCTGGTACCTGAACTACTCCGACCTGCCGGCCGCGCGCATGACCGGGCTGACCCGTTTCGCCACGTTCTGGGTCAAGGAAGGTCGTATCCAGGGGCCGGTGAGCACCATGCGCTTCGATGACAGCCTGTACAGCCTGCTGGGCAGCCAGCTGGAAGACCTGACCCGTGAGCGGGAGTTGATCCTGTCGACCAGCACCTATGGCCAACGCAGCACTGGATCGAGTCATTTACCGGGGGCGTTGGTCAAAGCCCTGACACTGACATTGTGATTGGATTGTCCGGCCCTTTCGCGGGCTCACCCGCGAAAGGGCCGGATCCTGACAACCGAGGACGTCATGCCCGAACGCGCCCCGCTGGACCCTGTCACCGCCCGCTGGATCCCCTGGGTGGTGGCGATCGCTTTCTTCATGCAGTCCCTGGACGGCACCATCCTCAATACCGCCCTGCCCGCCATGGCCCGCTCCCTGGCCGAGGACCCGCTGCGCATGCAGGGCGTGATCATCGCCTACATGCTCACCGTCGCCTTGTTGATCCCTGCCTCGGGCTGGATCGCCGACCGTTTCGGCACCAAGCGCATCTTCTTCAGCGCCATCATCCTCTTCAGCCTCGGCTCGCTGCTGTGCGCCATGGCCAACAGCCTGACCTTCCTGATCCTTGCCCGGGTCATCCAAGGCCTGGGCGGCGCCCTGATGTTGCCGGTCGGCCGGCTGGTGGTGCTGCGCGCCTACCCGCGCTCGGAGCTGGTGCGAATCATGAGCTTCGTCACCATCCCCGGCCTGCTCGGCCCGCTGCTCGGCCCGACGCTGGGCGGCTGGCTGGTGGAGATCCTCAGCTGGCACTGGATCTTCCTGATCAACCTGCCCGTCGGCGCACTGGGCTGCTATGCCGTGTGGAAGTTCATCCCCGACCTGCGCGGCGTCGAACGCACCACGTTCGACGGCCCTGGTTTCATCCTGTTCGGCGCGGCGATGGTGCTGATCACCATCGCCATGGAGGGTCTGGGCGAGCTGCACCTGCCACACCTGCGGGTCATGCTCCTGCTGTTCGCCGGCATGGCGTGCCTGGCCGCGTACTGGCTGCGCGCCGGGCGTGACCCGGAACCGCTGTTCCCGCCCAGCCTGTTCCGCGTGCGCACCTTCGCCATCGGTATCCTGGGCAACCTGTTCGCGCGCCTGGGCAGCGGCGCCCTGCCCTTCCTCGTACCGCTGCTGTTGCAGGTGGCGCTGGGTTACTCACCGGCCGAAGCCGGCATGAGCATGATCCCGCTGGCGGCGGCGGCGATGCTGGCCAAATCCATCGCCAGGCCGCTGATCGAGCGCTTCGGCTATCGCATCATCCTCACCGGCAACACCCTGCTACTCGGTGCGCTGTTGGCCAGCCTGGGGCTGGTGGACGAACAGACGCCCTATACCCTGCTATTGGTACAACTGGCCCTGCTCGGGGCGGTCAACTCGATGCAGTTCACGGCCATGAACACCGTGACCTTGATCGACCTGGACGACGCCCACGCCAGCAGCGGCAACAGCCTGTTGTCGGTGGTCGCGCAACTGTCCCTGAGCCTCGGGGTGGCCTGCGCCGGCGCCCTGCTCGGCGGCTTCAGCGCAGCCGGCAGCGCCGAGGGCGTGGAAAGCACCTTGGGCGCTTTCCAGCTGACCTTCCTGACCATCGGCCTGATGGCGATGCTCGCAGCGGCGATCTTCCTGCAGCTCGCGCCGACGGACGGAAGGCGTGCCCGTCGTCAGGAAGCACACATGGAGTCGTAGGGCGAATGGCCACGAGGCTGGTAGACTGTGCGGCATTTTTCGCTTCGCAACGCAGGCCCGCCTCGTGACCACCGATTCCACCGCCTTCGCCACCCTGCCGCTGTCCGCTGCCATGCTGGCTAACCTGGACGCCCTCGGCTACACCTCGATGACGCCGATCCAGGCCCAGAGCCTGCCGGTCATCCTCAAGGGCCAGGACCTGATCGCCCAGGCCAAGACCGGTAGCGGCAAGACTGCCGCCTTCGGCATCGGCCTGCTCAACCCGATCAACCCGCGCTACTTCGGCTGCCAGGCCCTGGTGCTGTGCCCCACCCGCGAGCTCGCCGACCAGGTGGCCAAGGAATTGCGTCGCCTGGCCCGGGCCGAGGACAACATCAAGATCCTCACCCTCTGCGGCGGCGTGTCCCTCGGCCCACAGATCGCCTCGCTGGAGCATGGCGCGCACATCATCGTCGGCACCCCGGGTCGGGTGCAGCAGCACCTGGACAAGGGCACCCTGGTGCTCGACGGGCTCAATACCCTGGTGCTGGACGAAGCCGACCGCATGCTCGACATGGGCTTCTTCGACGCCATCGCCAGCATCATCGGCAAGACCCCATCGCGCCGCCAGACCCTGCTGTTCTCGGCCACCTACCCGGCCGGCATCGAGCAACTGGCCGCCGATTTCATGCGCAAGCCGCAGCAGGTGAAGGTCGAGAGCCTGCACGCCGACAACCAGATCGAACAACGTTTCATCGAGATCGACCCGCAGCAACGCCTGGAAGCCGTCACCCGCGTGCTGGGCCACTACCGCCCACAATCGTGCGTGGCGTTCTGCTTCACCAAGCAACAGTGCGAGGACCTGGTCGCCCACCTGACCGCCAAGGGCATCGTCGCCCAGGCCCTGCACGGCGACCTGGAGCAGCGCGACCGCGACCAGGTGTTGACGATGTTCGCCAACCGCAGCAGCTCGGTACTGGTTGCCACCGACGTGGCCGCCCGGGGCCTGGACATCGATGGCCTGGACATGGTCATCAACGTCGAACTGGCCCGTGATGCCGAGATCCACGTGCATCGCGTCGGCCGTACGGGCCGCGCCGGCGAGAAAGGCATCGCCATCAGCCTGGTTGCGCCTGCCGAAGGCCACCGCGCCCAGGCCATCGAAGACCTGCAGAAACGCCCGCTGCGCTGGGAGCAGCTCGACAGCCTGAAAAGCAAAGGGGGCGAGCCCCTGCTGCCGGCGATGACCACCCTGTGCATCGCCGCCGGCCGAAAGGACAAGCTGCGCCCAGGCGATATCCTCGGCGCGCTGACCGGCGATGCCGGTATCCCCGGCAAACAGGTGGGCAAGATCGCCATCTTCGACTTCCAGGCGTTCGTGGCCGTGGAGCGCGCGGTGGCCAAGCAGGCCATGCAGCGGCTTAACAGCGGCAAGATAAAGGGCCGGTCCCTGAAAGTCCGCATCATCTGAAAGCAACGCATGTCTCCTGTGGGAGCGGGCTCGTCCCGCGATAGCGTCAGCTCAGGCCACTGAGTCATCCCTGCCGAGAGGCCATCGGGGGACAAGCCTGCTCCCACAGGTTCAGCGTTTCATCTTCGAGTCCAGACAGGTTTACACCGTGCATTCCACCGACGTGATCATCCTCGGCGCTGGCGCCGCCGGCCTGATGTGCGCCCAGCTCACCGCCCGCCGCGGCCGCCGCGTGCTGGTGCTCGACCATGCCAACAAGCCAGGCAAGAAAATTCTCATGTCCGGTGGCGGTCGCTGCAACTTCACCAACCTGTACACCGAGCCGGCCAACTTCCTCTCGCATAACCCGCATTTCTGTAAGTCGGCCCTGGCCCGCTACACCCAGTGGGACTTCATCGAGCTGGTGGCCAAGCACGCCGTGCCCTACCACGAGAAGAAGCTCGGCCAGCTGTTCTGCGACAACAAGGCCAGCGACATCCTCGACATGCTGTTGGCCGAGTGCGACGAGGCCGGCGCCGAGATCCGCATGCACACCAGCATCGAACAGATCGAGAAGACCGAGAGCGGCTACCTGCTGCAGACCAGCGCCGGTCAATTCGCCTGCCAATCCCTGGTGATCGCCACCGGCGGTTTGTCGATCCCGACCCTGGGCGCCACCGGTTTTGGCTACCAGGTGGCGCGCCAGTTCGGCCACAGCCTGCTGCCTACGCGTGCCGGCCTGGTGCCGTTCACCATCACCGAGCCTCAACTCAAGGCACTGTGCACCGAGCTTTCCGGGACCTCGCTGGACTGCATCGCCAGCTGCAACGGGACCAGCTTCCGGGAAAACCTGCTGTTCACCCACCGCGGCCTGAGCGGCCCGGCGATCCTGCAGATCTCCTCGTTCTGGGAGGCCGGCGACACGGTCGAACTCAACCTGCTGCCGGACCGCGATGCACTGGCCTGGCTGCAGCAGGTCCAGGCCGAGCGCGCCAATGCCGAGCTCAAGACCGTGCTGGCCGAGGTGTTCACCCGCAAACTGGCCAACCTGTTGGCCGAGCAGTGGTTCGTCTCCAAGCCGATGAAGCAGTACACCCCGGCCGAACTGGCCGAGGTCGCCGAGAGACTGTCGGCCTGGCAGGTGGTACCGGCCGGTACCGAGGGCTACCGCACTGCCGAGGTGACCCTGGGCGGCGTGGATACCCGCGAGGTCTCGTCCAAGACCATGGAATCGCTCAAGAGCCCGGGGCTGTATTTCATCGGCGAGGTGCTGGACGTAACCGGCCACCTGGGTGGCTTCAACTTCCAATGGGCCTGGGCTTCGGCCAACGCCGCGGCGCAGTTCGTGTAGAGTAGAATCCTTTCAGCAGCACGGAACGCTTCTTGCTGGTCCGTGTGGCAATGCCGGCATCGTATTGGGGCTGCTACGCAGCCCATCGCGGGACAAGCCCGCTCCTACAGGGGTTACGCATACCCCTTTGTAGGGCTTGTCCCGCGATGGGGCGCGCAGCGGCCCCATGATGGATGGCATGAAAGGTATTCATTCGATCACTGCCAGCAGGCCATCATGTCATCGAGCTCGTTCCGCCATTCATTGCGTCGCCTTTGGGGCCAAGACAAGTTCAGCTACAGCATCCGGGTTACGATCGCCCTGACCGGCAGCATGGCCCTGTGCTGGTACCAGGACGAAATGGCCCTGTTGATCCCGCTGTTCCTGGGCATCATTGCCAGCGCCCTGGCCGAGACCGACGACGGCTGGCAAGGCCGCCTGAGTGCGCTGGCCGTGACCTTGGTGTGCTTCGCCATCGCCGCGCTGTCGGTGGAGCTGTTGTTCCCCTACCCCTGGTTGTTCGCTGTCGCGCTGGCCCTGGCCACCTTCGGCCTGACCATGCTTGGCGCCCTGGGCGAGCGCTACGGCGCCATCGCCTCGGCCACATTGATACTTTCGGTGTACACCATGATCGGCGTGGACCAGCGCGGCGGCCAGGTCAGCGACTTCTGGCACGAACCCCTGCTGCTGGTGGCGGGCGCGGCCTGGTACGGCCTGCTGTCGGTGCTGTGGCAGGCCCTGTTTTCCAATCAGCCGGTGCAACAGAGCCTGGCCAAGCTGTTCCTCGAACTCGGCCGCTACCTCAAGCTCAAGGCCAACCTGTTCGAGCCGATCCGCAACCTGGACCTCGAGGCCCGGCGCCTGGAGCTGGCCCAGCAGAACGGCAAGGTGGTGGCGGCCCTGAATGCGGCCAAGGAGATCATTCTGCACCGGGTCGGCAACAGCCAGCCGAATTCCAAGGTCAGCCGCTACCTCAAGCTGTACTTCCTGGCCCAGGACATCCATGAGCGGGTCAGCGCTTCGCACTATCCCTACAACGCCTTGGCCGAGGCGTTCTTCCACAGCGATGTGATGTTCCGCTGCCAGCGCCTGCTGCGCCAGCAGGGCTCGGCCTGCCAGCAATTGTCGCAGTCGATCCGCCTGCGCCAGCCGTTCGTCTATGGCACAGGTTTCGCTGAAGCGCTGGAGGACCTCAATGCCTCGCTGGAGCACCTGCGCATCCAGAGCAACCCGGCCTGGCGCAGCCTGCTGCGCTCCTTGCGGGCGTTGGCCGGCAACCTGGCGACCCTCGACCGCCTGCTGGGCGCCGCCAGCAACCCGGACAGCCTGGCCGACACCGGCGACAGCAGCCTGCTGGACCGCTCACCGCGCAACCTCGAGGACGTCTGGAGTCGCCTGCGCACCCAGCTGACACCGACCTCGCTGCTGTTCCGCCATGCCCTGCGCCTGTCCCTGGCACTGTCGGTGGGCTACGGCATGGTGCACCTGATCCACCCGACCCAGGGCTACTGGATCATCCTCACCACCCTGTTCGTCTGCCAGCCCAACTATGGCGCCACTCGGCGCAAGCTGGTGCAGCGTATCCTCGGTACCGCCATCGGCCTGACCGTGGGTTGGGCACTGTTCGACCTGTTCCCCAGTCCGATCATCCAGTCCATGTTCGCGGTGGTCGCCGGGGTGGTGTTCTTCGTCAACCGCACCACCCGCTACACTCTGGCCACCGCCGCGATCACGCTGATGGTGCTGTTCTGCTTCAACCAGATCGGTGATGGGTACGGCCTGTTCCTGCCGCGTTTGTTCGATACCCTCGTGGGCAGCCTGATCGCGATTCTGGCGGTGTTCCTGTTCCTGCCCGACTGGCAGGGGCGGCGCCTGAACAAGGTGCTCGCCAATACCCTCACCTGCGCCAGTGCCTATCTGCGCCAGATCATGCAGCAGTATGCCCATGGCAAGCGCGACGACCTGGCCTACCGCCTGGCCCGCCGCAATGCCCACAACGCCGATGCGGCGCTGTCGACCACGCTGGCCAACATGCTCATGGAGCCTGGGCATTTCCGCAAGGAAGCCGATGTGGGCTTCCGCTTCCTGGTGCTCTCCCATACCCTGCTCAGCTACCTCTCCGGGCTCGGCGCGCACCGCGACACGGCGCTACCGCCGGAGGTCCACGAGCAGTTGATCGATGGCGCCGGACAAAGCCTGGCCAACAGCCTCGATGAGATCGCCAATGGCCTGGCCGCGCGCCTGCCCGTGGCCATTCACAGCGATGCCGAGGAAGCCCTGGCCGGCGCATTGGAGCAAATGCCCGAGGAACTGGATGAACACCAGCGCCTGGTGCAGACGCAACTGGCGCTGATCTGCCGCCAGCTTGGGCCGCTGCGCACCCTGGCGGCACACCTGATCAAGGAAAACCCGCCGCACTGACCCTGCGCGGTGGTTTGGCAGCGGGGTTCACCTGCGAAAGCGTCGCATGTCAGAACCCATGCTGACGCAACAGCCGGGCATAGCTGCCATCGGCCTTCATCGCGGCAATGGCGCGGTCGAATCGCTCGACGATCTGTCGATGTTCGGGATGCTTGAGGCTGACCAGGATATGCAGGTTGTTCTCTCCCAGCGCGGGCTCCACGAAGGTCACGGCTTCACGCACCTCCTTCGTCTACAAAGCCCTCTCGGTCGGCAGCCGACAAATGATATCAAATAGCCTCTATTTTGGCCGAATGTTGCGGAGCCTGTTTTTGGGCAATGTCCGACTCGTCGCCGGAGCCTGGATTTGCGATGATCGACCGCCCCTTCAAAGAGTTCATACCCATGTCCATCGAGTGGATCTGCAAGCACCATACCGACCTTGGCAAGGAGCAGCTCTATGCCATCCTGCAACTGCGCACCGAAGTCTTCGTGGTGGAGCAGCAATGCGCCTACCAGGAGGTCGACGGCCAGGACCTTTGCGGGGATACGCTGCACCTGATGGGATGGGAGCAGGACCGTTTGGTGGCCTACCTGCGCCTGCTCGACCCTCAATCCCAAGGCGGCGATGTGGTCATTGGCCGGGTGGTGACCGCCCCCGCCGCGCGCGGTGGCGGCCTGGGCCATCAGTTGTTGCTCAAGGGCCTGGAGTGCGCCGAGCACTGCTGGCCGGGAACACCGATCTATCTGTCAGCCCAGGCACATCTACAGGCCTACTATGCGCGGCATGGGTTCGAAGTGGCGGGGGAGCAGTACCTCGAGGATGGCATCCCGCATATCGGTATGCGCAAGGCTTGAGATAAGAGGGCATAGAGCAGCCGGAGCGCTCAGGTCATGGATACCCCAGCACGTCCCTGATCTGGCGCAGGTGCTGGATGATCCACTGCTTGTCGATGGCCCCCCAATCATGGATACGGTAGTGCCCGGCGTGATTGCGCGCCCCCGCCTGCTGCTCGAACTCGCAGACGATGTCCAGGTCGGCCAGGGCGGCGATGGTGTCCTGGGCGGTGCGCCTGGGCATGCCGGTGGCCGCCATCAGCGCCGGCACGCTGGTGGCGGTCTGGCTGTCGATCAGCCAGGCCACGTAGAGCCGGCGGTAGAAACTGCTCTTGGTCTTGCTCACATCCATGCTGCTCGATCCTCAGGTGATGCCCGGTAGCTCCCGGTAGGTCAGGTAGATGCGCAGGTCGAACTCCAGTTGATGGTAGTCCGGTTCCATGTGCTGGCAGAGTTGGTAGAACGCCTTGTTGTGGTCGCGCTCGCGCAGGTGTGCCAGTTCGTGCACCACGATCATGCGCAGGAACTGCGGCGCGGCCTCCTTGAACAACGAAGCGATGCGGATTTCCTTCTTGGCCTTGAGCTTGCCGCCCTGCACCCGCGAGACCGCAGTATTCAGGCCCAGGGCACGGTGGGTCAGGTCCAGGCGGTTGTCGAACAGTACCTTGTCCAGGTTTGGCGCACTGCGCAGATACTGCTGCTTGAGGTCCTGGGCGTAGCTGTACAGGGCCTTGTCGTTCTGCACGTCGTGACGATCAGGGTAGCGTTTGCGCAGGTAGTCACCCAGGCGGTCGGTGGCGATCATCTGGCGCACCTGCTCTTGCAGGTGGGGAGGGTAGGCTTGCAGGTAGCGTAATGTGGTCATGGCACGGCGTTCAACGAAACGAATCGCGGGGCAAGCCCGCTCCCACAGGGTTCGGCGTGCGCAACCCCTGTGGGAGCGGGCTTGCCCCGCGATGGGGCTGCGCAGCAGCCCCAATGGACGCCAGATCAGTTGACCTTGGCAGCCAACTCGCCCTTGGCGTAACGCTGGAACATGCCTTCCAGGGAGATCGGCTTGATCTTGGAGGCATTGCCGGCAGTGCCGAAGGCTTCATAACGGGCGATGCAGACATCACGCATGGCCTTGACGGTCTCGGCGAAGAACTTGCGTGGGTCGAACTCGCTCGGGTGCTGGGCCATGTAGCGGCGGATGGCACCGGTGGACGCCAGGCGCAGGTCGGTGTCGATGTTGACCTTGCGCACGCCGTACTTGATGCCTTCGACGATTTCCTCGACCGGCACGCCGTAGGTTTCCTTGATGTCACCGCCGTATTCGTTGATGACCTTCAGCCATTCCTGAGGCACCGAGGAGGAGCCGTGCATCACCAGGTGGGTGTTGGGGATGCGCTTGTGGATTTCCTTGATGCGGTCGATCGCCAGGATGTCGCCGGTTGGCGGCTTGGTGAACTTGTACGCGCCGTGGCTGGTGCCAATGGCGATGGCCAGGGCATCGACCTGGGTCTTCTTGACGAAGTCGGCAGCTTCTTCCGGGTCGGTCAGCATCTGGCTGTGGTCCAGGGTGCCTTCGGCGCCGATGCCGTCTTCTTCACCGGCCTGGCCGGTTTCCAGGCTGCCCAGGCAACCCAGCTCGCCTTCCACCGACACGCCGCAGGCGTGGGCGAACGCCACGGTCTGCTGGGTGACGCGCACGTTGTACTCGTAGTCGGACGGGGTCTTGCCGTCTTCCTTGAGCGAGCCGTCCATCATCACCGAGCTGAAGCCCAGCTGGATGGAGCGCTGGCATACGTCAGGGCTGGTGCCGTGGTCCTGGTGCATGCACACCGGGATGTGCGGGAACTCTTCGATCGCTGCCAGGATCAGGTGACGCAGGAAGGGGGCACCGGCGTACTTGCGGGCACCGGCCGAGGCCTGGACGATGACCGGAGAGTCGGTCTTGTCGGCGGCTTCCATGATGGCGCGCATCTGCTCGAGGTTGTTGACGTTGAAAGCCGGAACGCCGTAGCCGAACTCGGCGGCGTGGTCCAGCATCTGGCGCATGCTAATGAGTGCCATTGTGTATCTCTCTCCCGACAAGCGTCGTTGTTTCGTGCAAGCCTGCCGCAGGGGCGGTTGCTGTTCAAGTAGTGTGGGCCGCCTCGCGGCCCGGCCAGTCACGGTGCCTTGCAGCCCCGCCCAATCAGGTCGTTGGTTGCGACCCAGTACACCAGGCCTTCATCGCCCTTGGTGTGCAAGGCCAGCACGCCATCGCTGTAGAGCGCACCCGAGGCGCCCGGCTCGGACTTGAGCCGGTAGACCTGGTCGCCGCCGCCCAGACGCACGTCGACCGACTCCTGGGTGGCATCGGCGAAGCGCCAAAGCACTTCGGCCTGTGTGTCGCAGACCCAGCGGGTCCAATTGTCCGCCGGGGCGGGTTGCGGCGATTGCAGCAGTGAGCATCCTGCCAGGGTCGCCAGGGCCATCGAGGCCAGTAGCGCTTTCATTCAATTCCCTCGATTGGGGCTGCTGCGCAGCCCTTCGCAGCTTCGCCAGCTCCCCCAGGGAAAATGTGTACCCCGTGGGAGCTGGCGAAGCCTGCGATGGGCCGCACAGCGGCCCCCTGTTCAAGACCACAAAACAGCCCGCAGGTTGCCTGCCCCCCGATCAAGGGCACCCCGGCGCCTTGCGCTGGTGTTCGTCGTCGTACTTTTCCAGGCCTTCCGGGCCCATGCGCTTGTTGATCACCGGGGCCGTCTCCGCCTGCCACTGGGACTGGTAGCAACCGCCCTTGGGCGGCTGCGACGGCTCGCTGTCCGCGCCCTTGCCGGAGCAAGCGCCCAACAGCAGGGCCAGGATCATCACAGGCAATTGCTTGACCATCAGGTCGCTCCCTTTGCCATGCGCCGTCATGCTCAGGCCTTGGCCCGTTCTTCCAGGATAGCAACGGCAGGCAGGACCTTGCCCTCGACGAACTCGAGGAATGCGCCGCCACCGGTAGAAATGTAGGAGATATCAGCGCCGACGCCATACTTGTCGATGGCCGCCAGGGTGTCACCACCACCGGCGATGGAGAAGGCGGCGCTATCGGCAATGGCCTTGGCCAGCACCTTGGTACCGTTGCCGAACTGGTCGAATTCGAACACGCCGACCGGGCCGTTCCACAGGATGGTCTTGGACGACTTGAGCAGCTCCGCGCACTGTTCGGCGGTCTTCGGGCCGATGTCCAGGATCATGTCGTCATCGGCCACATCGGCGATGGACTTGATGGTGGCTTCGGCGCTCTCGGCGAATTCCTTGGCCACCACCACGTCCACCGGCAGCGGTACGCTGACCTTGGCGGCGATGGCCTTGGCGGTCTCGACCAGGTCAGGTTCGTACAGCGACTTGCCGACCTTGTGGCCGGCCGCGGCGAGGAAGGTGTTGGCGATGCCGCCGCCGACGATCAGCTGGTCACAGACGGTGCTCAGGCTGTTCAGCACGTCCAGCTTGGTGGACACCTTGGAGCCGGCGACGATGGCGGCCATCGGCTTGGCCGGGGCCTTCAGGGCCTTGCCCAGGGCGTCCAGCTCGGCGGCCAGCAGAGGGCCGGCCGCAGCGACCTTGGCGAACTTGGCCACACCATGGGTGGAACCCTCGGCACGGTGGGCGGTGCCGAAGGCGTCCATGACGAACACGTCGCACAGGGCAGCGTATTTCTGCGCCAGCTCGTCGGCGTTCTTCTTCTCGCCCTTGTTGAAGCGAACGTTCTCGAACAGCACCAGGTCACCGGCCTTGACCTCGACACCGTCGAGGTAATCGGCAACCAGCGGCACGTCGCGGCCCAGGGCCTTGCTCAGGTAGTCGGCAACCGGCTTGAGGCTATTCTCGGCGGAGAACTCACCTTCGGTCGGGCGCCCCAGGTGCGAGCAGACCATCACGGCCGCGCCCTTCTCCAGGGCCAGCTTGATGGTCGGCAGCGCAGCCAGGATACGCGCATCGCTGGCTACCACACCGTCCTTCACAGGGACGTTGAGGTCTTCGCGGATCAGTACGCGCTTACCTTGCAGGTCGAGGTCGGTCATCTTCAACACGGTCATGAATGCAGTCCTTCAGGGCTGTTTGGTGCGGGTTTGGTGGACGACGCGCAGGAAGTGACCCGCGACGTCGAGCATACGGTTGGCGAACCCCCATTCGTTGTCGAACCAGGCCAGCAGGTTCACCAGGCGGGGGCCGGAAACACGGGTCTGGCTGGCATCGACGATGGCCGAATGCGGGTCATGGTTGAAATCACAGCTGGCATGGGGCAGCTCGGTGTAGGCCAGCAGCCCCTTGAGCGGGCCGTCCAGGGCAGCCTCGCGCAACACCCGGTTGACCTCGGCCGCGCTGGTGTCGCGGGCGGTCTGCAGGGTGATGTCCAGGCACGACACGTTGACGGTCGGCACGCGTACCGCTTTGGCCTGGATTCGCCCGGCAAGTTCCGGAAGCAGCCGCTCGATGCCACGCGCCAGACCAGTGGACACCGGGATCACCGACTGGAAGGCCGAACGGGTGCGGCGCAGGTCCTCGTGGTGGTAGGCGTCGATCACGGGCTGGTCGTTCATCGCCGAGTGGATGGTGGTGATCGACACATACTCGATGCCGAACGCCTGGTCCAGCACCCGCAGCAGCGGCACGCCGCAATTGGTGGTGCAGGAGGCATTGGACACCAGGCGCTCTTGGCCACCGAGGCAATCCTGGTTGATGCCGTAGACCACCGTGGCGTCCACATCCGCCTCACTGGCCATCGGCTGGGAGAACAGCACTCGCGGCGCGCCGGCATCGAGGAAGCGCTGGCCATCGGCACGGGTGTTATAGGCGCCGGAGCATTCCAGCACCAGGTCCACGCCCAGGGCGCCCCAGTCGATGCCTTCCGGAGTGGCGCTGCGCAGGACCTTCACGCAGTCGCCGTTGATGTGCAGGCAATCGCCATCGACCCTCACCTGGCCGGGGAAACGCCCGTGGGTGGAGTCGAAGCGGGTCAGGTATTCGAGGCTGGCCTGGTCGGCCAGGTCGTTCAACGCAACGATTTCGAAACCGGCATCCGCCCCGCGCTCGAACAAGGCGCGCAAGACACAGCGACCGATACGGCCATAACCGTTGAGTGCAACTTTGTAGGGACGCGGATGGGACATAGGTGGCTCTTGAACTCCGGCGGTTGAACAGGGCCGCTGGGCGGCCCATTCGCGACACAAGGCCGCTCCTACAGGGGACGACATGCGCAATACCCTGTAGGAGCGGCCTTGCGCCGCGAACGAGGGCCAAGGGCCCTCGCCTTGCCTGTATCAGTCTTCCAGCAGCTCTTCGGCAGTACCCAGGATGTTCTCCAAGGTGAAGCCGAATTCTTCGAACAGTGCCGAAGCCGGTGCCGACTCACCGTAGGTGGTCATGCCGATGACACGGCCTTCCAGGCCCACGTACTTGTACCAGAAGTCGGCATGGGCAGCTTCGATGGCGATACGCGCGCCCACTTCCAGTGGCAGCACCGACTGCTTGTAGGCAGCATCCTGGGCATCGAACACGCTGGTGCACGGCATGGAGACCACGCGAACCTTGCGGCCCTGCTCGGTCAGCTTGGCGTGCGCCTGGACCGCCAGGCCCACTTCCGAACCGGTGGCGATCAGGATCAGTTCAGGCTCGCCGGCGCAGTCCTTGAGGATGTAGCCGCCGCGGCTGATGTCGGCGATCTGCTGGGCGTCGCGCTCCTGGTGCTGCAGGTTCTGGCGCGAGAAGATCAGCGCCGACGGGCCGTCCTTGCGCTCCAGGGCGTTCTTCCAGGACACGGCCGACTCGACCGCGTCGGCCGGGCGCCAGGTGTCCAGGTTCGGGGTGCTGCGCAGGGCGGTCAGCTGCTCGATCGGCTGGTGGGTCGGGCCGTCTTCGCCCAGGCCGATGGAGTCGTGGGTGTAGACGTGGATCACGCGCTGCTTCATCAGGGCCGACATGCGCACCGCGTTGCGCGCGTATTCCATGAACATCAGGAAGGTCGCGCCATATGGCACCAGGCCGCCGTGCAGGGCGACGCCGTTCATGATGGCGGTCATGCCGAATTCGCGCACACCGTAGAACACGTAGTTGCCGCTGGCATCGTCGGCGCTGACGCCCTTGCAGCCCTTCCACAGGGTCAGGTTGGAACCGGCCAGGTCGGCGGAGCCGCCGAGGAACTCGGGCAGCAGCGGGCCGAAGGCGTTCAGGGCGTTCTGGCTGGCCTTGCGGCTGGCGATGGTTTCGCCCTTGGCGGCCACTTCGTTGATGTAGGCCTGGGCCTTCTCGGCGAAGTCGGCCGGCAGCTCGCCGCTTTCACGTCGCTTGAACTCGGCAGCCAACTCCGGGTAGGCCTTGGCGTAGGCGTCGAAGCGCTGGTTCCACTCGGCCTCAAGCTTGGCGCCGGCGGCCTTGGCATCCCACTCGGCGTAGATCTCGGCAGGGATTTCGAACGGGCCGTGGTTCCAGTTCAGCTCCTTGCGCGCCAGGGCGATTTCGTCGTTGCCCAGCGGTGCGCCGTGGCAGTCTTCCTTGCCCTGCTTGTTCGGCGAGCCGAAGCCGATGATGGTCTTGCAACAGATCAGGGTCGGGCGGTCGCTCTTGCGGGCGGTCTCGATGGCCGTCTTGATCTCGTCGGCGTCATGGCCGTTGACGTTGCGGATCACCTGCCAGTTGTACGCCTCGAAGCGCGCCGGGGTGTTGTCGGTGAACCAGCCGTGCACTTCACCGTCGATGGAGATGCCGTTGTCGTCGTAGAAGGCGATCAGCTTGTTCAGGCCCAGGGTGCCGGCCAAGGAGGCGACTTCGTGGGAGATGCCTTCCATCATGCAGCCGTCGCCGAGGAACACGTAGGTGTTGTGGTCGACGATGGTGTGCCCTTCACGGTTGAACTGGGCGGCCAGCACTTTTTCCGCCAGGGCGAAGCCCACGGCGTTGGCGATGCCCTGGCCCAACGGGCCGGTGGTGGTTTCCACGCCTGCGGTGTAGCCGTATTCCGGGTGGCCCGGGGTGCGGCTGTGCAACTGGCGGAAGGCCTTGAGGTCATCGATCGACAGGTCGTAGCCGGTCAGGTGCAGCAGCGAATAGATGAGCATCGAGCCGTGGCCGTTGGACAGCACGAAGCGGTCGCGGTCGGCGAATTTCGGGTTGCTCGGGTTGTGCTTCAGGTAGTCGCGCCAAAGCACTTCGGCGATATCCGCCATGCCCATGGGGGCACCTGGGTGGCCGCTGTTGGCCTTTTGCACGGCATCCATGCTGAGGGCACGAATGGCGTTGGCACGTTCACGACGGCTGGGCATCGCTGAGTCTCCTGGGGCTTGAAAAGGTGGTGAAACGAAAAAAGGCCGCCATTTTCGCCCACAGGCGGGCCCGGGGGCAATGACGGATGGTCGCAGTTGGGTATTTTTCCTATGTTTGTGGCGTAAATCGGGACAAACCTGATGTCGCTGCCGGCCTGTTCGCGGGTAAACCCGCGCCGATAGCACAGTCTCCAGCTTGTGGGAGCGGGGTTGCCCGCGAACCGGCTCCCTCTCCGCCCGTCATTCAATATCAAAACTTTTTGATATTGGCCTTGCAGGGGCAACGATGCCTGTCTAGACTGCCGCACCATGAACCTGCGTGCGCAACCGATCCCCCAGCAAAGCGAAACCCTGGCAGCCCTGTGCAAGGCCAGTGGCGACGCCTTGCGCCTGAACGTATTGCGCGCCCTGGCCAGCGACTCCTTCGGGGTGCTGGAGCTTGCGCAGATCTTCGACGTCGGCCAGTCCGGCATGAGCCATCATCTCAAGGTGCTGGCCCAGGCCGAGCTGGTGGCCACCCGCCGCGAGGGCAACGCGATCTTCTATCGCCGTGCCCTGCCCGACAGCCTGCGCCTGGGCGGCCGCCTGCACGCGGCACTGCTCGAGGAAGTCGACGGGCTGGCCCTGCCGCAGGATGTGCAGGCCCGGATCGCCCAGGTGCAACAGCGCCGGGCGGCTACCAGCCAGGACTTCTTCCTGCGCGTGGAAGAAAAATTCCGCGCCCAGCAGGACCTGATCGCCGGCCTGCCGCAATACCGTGAAAGCCTCCTGGCCCTGCTCGACAACCTGAGCTTCGGCGCCGGGGCCACGGCACTGGAAGTCGGCCCGGGTGATGGCGGTTTCCTGCCGGACCTGGCGCGGCGCTTCGCCCAGGTCACGGCCATGGACAACAGCCCGACCATGCTCGAGCTGGCCCGCCAGGTCTGCCAGCGCGAAGGCCTGGATAACGTAAACCTGCAGTTGGCCGATGCACTGGGTGCAACGGATGTGGAAGCCGACTGCGTTGTGCTGAACATGGTGCTGCACCACTTCAGCGACCCGGCCCTGGCCCTGCGCCTGCTGGCCAAACGGGTGAAAGCGGGCGGCAGCCTGCTGGTCACCGAGCTGTGCAGCCATGACCAGGGGTGGGCGCGGGAAGCCTGCGGCGACCTCTGGCTGGGCTTCGAGCAGGACGACCTGGCCCGTTGGGCCCGGGTAGCGGGACTGGTTCCCGGGGACAGCCTCTATGTGGGCTTGCGTAACGGTTTCCAGATTCAGGTCCGCCATTTCCAGCGGACGACTGGCGACACTCACCATCGGTAAATTTTAGGAACCCGTCGAGATGAGCGAATACTCCCTTTTCACTTCCGAGTCCGTGTCCGAAGGGCATCCGGACAAGATCGCCGACCAGATTTCGGATGCGGTCCTTGATGCAATCATCGCCCAGGACAAGTACGCCCGCGTGGCCTGCGAAACCCTGGTCAAGACCGGTGTCGCCATCATTGCCGGCGAAGTGACCACTTCGGCCTGGGTCGACCTGGAAGAACTGGTGCGCAAGGTCATCATCGACATCGGCTACGACAGCTCCGACGTTGGCTTCGACGGCGCCACCTGCGCCGTGATGAACATCATCGGCAAGCAGTCGGTGGACATCGCTCAGGGCGTCGACCGCTCCAAGCCGGAAGACCAGGGCGCGGGCGACCAGGGCCTGATGTTCGGCTACGCCAGCAACGAGACCGACGTGCTGATGCCGGCCCCGATCTGCTTCTCCCACCGCCTGGTCGAGCGCCAGGCCGAGGCGCGCAAGTCCGGCCTGCTGCCGTGGCTGCGCCCGGACGCCAAGTCCCAGGTCACCTGCCGCTACGAGAACGGCAAGGTCGTCGGCATCGACGCCGTGGTCCTGTCCACCCAGCACAACCCGGAAGTGTCCTACAAGGACCTGCGTGAAGCCGTCATGGAGCTGATCGTCAAGCACACCCTGCCGGCCGAGCTGCTGCACAAGGACACCCAGTTCCACATCAACCCGACCGGCAACTTCATCATCGGTGGCCCGGTGGGCGACTGCGGCCTGACCGGGCGCAAGATCATCGTCGACTCCTACGGCGGCATGGCCCGCCACGGCGGCGGCGCCTTCTCCGGCAAGGACCCGTCCAAGGTCGACCGTTCGGCAGCCTATGCCGGCCGCTACGTGGCCAAGAACATCGTTGCCGCGGGCCTGGCCGAGCGTTGCGAGATCCAGGTGTCCTACGCCATCGGCGTGGCCCAGCCGACCTCCATCTCGATCAACACCTTCGGCACCGGCAAGATCGCCGACGAGAAGATCGTGCAACTGGTCCGCGAGTGCTTCGACTTGCGCCCGTATGCCATCACCACCATGCTCGACCTGCTCCACCCGATGTACCAGGAGACCGCTGCCTACGGCCACTTCGGCCGCATTCCGCAGCAGAAGACCGTCGGCGACGACACCTTCACCACCTTCACCTGGGAACGCACCGACCGCGCCGAGACCCTGCGCAACGCAGCCGGCCTGTAAGCGTCGCGCTTGCGCTGCCTGTGACGAGCCCCCGCCGAGCGATCGGCGGGGGCTTTTTTCATCCTGCATCGCCTGTTCCGCTCCAATCGCCGGCAAGCCGGCTCCCACAGGTATGGCGATGTCTTTGGGACCGCGCAGGGCAGGTAGGAGCCGGCTTGCCGACGATGCTCCACGCACGCGCCCCATCCGCCACACCACCCACAGAGCGACGAAACATCGTCTGACACCTTGATCGGGCACGCCCGATGGCAGCGGCCTAGGCTGAGCATTCGACTACGCCACGCACGGATGCCGGCCATGCGCTTCATGCTGTTCTTGCCCCTGTTGTTGTGTTCTTTCGCCCTCTGGGCCAATGCCTCCCCCTGCCCCGACTGGCCTGCGCAGCGCGCCAACGAAGAGGCTGCGCAGCTGGGCGAGGCCCTCGCCCGCTGGGACGATCACTACCACCTCCAAGGCATCTCCCTGGTCGCCGATGAAATCTACGACCAGAGCGTCCAACGCCTGCGCCAGCTCCAGGCCTGCTTCGGCCTGCCTCAAGCGCACGCCCCGTTGTCTGGCGCCGGCGGCCCTGTTGCCCACCCGGTCGCACATACAGGCGTGGCCAAGCTGGACGACGAGCACGCTGTGGCCCGCTGGCTCGACGGCAAGCGCAACGTCTGGATACAACCGAAGGTGGATGGCGTCGCCGCAACCCTGGTGTACCGATCCGGCCAGCTGGTGCAGGTGCTCAGCCGCGGCGACGGTGTGCGAGGCCACGACTGGAGCCGGCACATCGCACAGCTCACCGGCCTGCCGCGCCACCTGCCCGAGCCAATGGACCTGGTGCTGCAAGGTGAACTGTACTGGCGCCTCGAGCAACACGTTCAAGCCAAGGCAGGCGGCGCCAATGCCCGAAGCACCATCGCCGGGCTGATGGCGAGGAAGCAGTTGACCGCTGCCCAAGGCGCAGGCGTCGGCGTGTTCGTCTGGGACTGGCCAAGCGGGCCGAGCAACCAGGACGAACGCCTGGCTCGGCTGGCCGAACTCGGGTTCCCCGACAGCCAGCGCTACAGCGTCGCCATCGACGACATGGCGCAGGCCACCCATTGGCGCCAGCATTGGTACCGCTCGCCCCTGCCCTTCGCCACCGACGGCGTGATCCTGCGCCAGGACAGCCGCCCACCGGCCCGCCGCTGGCGCGCCAAGCCGCCCTACTGGATCGCAGCCTGGAAGTACCCCTTCCAGCAGGCATTGGCCGAAGTGCGAGACGTGCGCTTCAAGGTCGGGCGAACCGGGCGCATCACACCCTTGCTGCACCTGAACCCGGTGATGCTGGATGAACGCCGGATCAGTGTGGTCAGCGTTGGGTCACTGGCACGCTGGCAAGCGTTGGACATCCGCCCCGGCGACCAGGTGGCGATCACCCTGGCAGGCCTCACCGTGCCCAGGTTCGAAGGCGTGGTGCACCGCAGCACTGATCGCCCGCCCGTCCTGGCGCCGGACCCCAGCCAACATCATGCGCTCAGTTGCTGGCGGCCAGACGCACCGTGCAAGCAACAATTCCTCGCCCGCCTGGCCTGGCTAGGTGGGCGCCAGGGGCTGCAGATGCCGGGTGTAGGGCCCGCGACCTGGGCGCAGTTAGTCGAGCATGGCGTCGTTAGCGACCTGCATGCCTGGCTCGGTCTGGAGCGCGAGGACCTACTGGGTATACCGGGCATCAGCACGGCACGTGCGGAACAGTTGCTGAAGGCCTTCTCGCAAGCAAGGCGCCAGCCTTTCGAGCGCTGGCTCCGAGGCTTGGGCGCGCCGGCGCCCAGCAGCCTGCAACTTGCGCCCGACTGGGCGAGCCTGGCAGCCCGAAGCGTCGAGCAATGGCGTGCCGAGCCCGGTATCGGCCCTGGGCGAGCAGCACAACTGGTGGCATTTTTCACTGATGAATCGGTTGGCCGGGTGGCCGAACAATTGCGAGCCCAGGCAATCGAGGGTTTCTAAATTCCTCGGATCAGGGCAGCATTTCCCTTTTCCGTTGCCCTGCCATCGAATGGAGTCCCCGATGAAACTGCTTTCGTCCCTTGCCCTGACCGCCTTGCTCGGCCTGGCTGCCGGCCCCCTGCTGGCCGTTGAAGAGCAACCTGGGCTGACCGGTTGCGCGGCCAAGCGCCAGGCCATCAGCGAACAGATCGAACAGGCCCGCGCCAACGGCAACGCCGAGCAACAGACCGGCCTGGAAAAGGCCCTAGACGAAGTCACCGAACACTGCACCGACGCCAGCCTGCGCAAGGAGCGCGAACAGAAGGTGCTCGACGCCCGTCACGAAGTGAACCAGCGCACCAAGGATTTGGACAAGGCGATGAAGAAGGGCGACGCCGAGAAGATCAACAAGCGCAAGGAAAAGCTCGCCGAGGCCAAGAAAGAACTGCAGGAAGCCGTTGACGGGCTGGAACGCTAACACCGCTGCAGCTGTAGGAATTTTCTGAAAACGATGCGGTAGTTCCGATCGGAGTTCACCTGGTAGCAGGAATGTAGGCACTATTCCCTACATTCTCTGTTGCTATTACTTCGAAAAGGAAACCGCCATGAAACGACGCTCCTCCTTGGCGCTGATGATTGCCCTCGGCTTGGCCGCAGGCTCGCTGCAAGCGGCGCAGCCCAGCCCAGGCCTGACCAGCTGCGCGGCCAAGCGCAGCGCCATCGAGAACCAGCTCGAATACGCCAGGCAGCACAACAACTGGGGCGAAATCCGCGGCCTGGAAAAAGCCCTGAAGGAAAACACCGAGCACTGCACCGACGCCGGCCTGCGCCAAGAGCGCCTGGCCAAGATCGAGAAAGCCAAGGCCGAGATCGCCGAGCGCCAGGCCGACCTCCGCGAAGCCAAGGCCAAGGGCGATGCCGACAAGATCGCCAAGCGCGAGCGCAAGCTTGCAGAATCCGAAGCCGAGCTGAAACAAGCCGAGCTCGAGCTCGACAAGTGATCCTGTCAGGGGCTGGTGCGCAGCCCTTTCGCGGCACAAGGCCGCTCCTTGTATCTCGACTTTCGCCTTCCAAGAGGCGAAAGTTCTCGACTGATCATCGAGGGAGGGTCATGAAGCGGAGCCGCTCCAAGGGCATCGAGCCCGTATTGTAGATAACGCTCAGACCCTCCAACCCCACTCGAACAGTTCGAACGGTATCTAGTGCCCGCCCCCGGCGTGAGCACGCATTCACAAGGTTGAACCGAGTGCTGGGTGATCGAACTTTCGTTGTCTGAAGGAGAAGATCATGTCTGTTGTTGTTGGCGTCGATGTAGCCAAGCGATCCTTCGATATTGCGACTCCACTTCCCAATGGGAAGGTTCGCACCAAGGCCAAGCTGTCCAATGATCCGAGTGGTTTTGAGCAGTTCGCAACCTGGCTTGAGAAACATGCCGAACCGCGTGCCTGGGTTGTCATGGAGGCCACTGGCACTTATCACGAGGCGCTTGCCGATTGCCTTCATGCCAAGGGTTACCGGGTGTGCATTCTGAATCCCGCCGTAATTGCCAAGTTTGCCGAGGCCGACCTTCGACGCGTCAAAACCGATAAGGCTGATGCCAAGGTTATTGCTGCTTATGGCCAGCAAAAACAGGATGAGCTCCGTCAGTGGGAGCCTGAGCCGCCAGCTCAGCGGCGCTTGCGGGCCTTAGTACGGCGTCTGGACGACCTGAAAGAAATGCAGCAGATGGAGCAGAACCGTCTGGATGTGGCGCAGACAGCTGTGCAGGAGTCAATCAGAGCTGTAATTGGGCATATCACCGAAGAAATAGAGAAAACCCGCAAGGCGATTGAGCAGACGATCGATGACGATCCGGATCTGCGCCAACGGCGAAAACTGATTACATCGATTGATGGTCTGGGTGATACCACAGCCGCACTGATCCTCGCAGAACTGGGTGATCCGCTGAAATACGAAAGCCCGTCAGCCATTGTTGCGTTTGCAGGTCTGAACCCGATGATCCATCAATCGGGGGAGAAGATTGGCCAATCGACCATTTCTCGCACAGGAGCGCCGAGGCTGCGCGCCGGCTTGTGGATGTCAGGCACGGTCTCGATCAGACACAACCCGGTCGTGAAGGCACTGGCAGAGCGTTTGAACAGCCGGCGTAAAGCCTATAAGCAGATAGTTTGCGCTGCTATGCGCAAGCTTTTGCACCTGGTGTATGGCGTGGTGAAGTCCGGTAAACCGTTTGACCCTCAAATCGCCCTTGCGGGGTGAGGGTCAAGACGGTATCTACACCGATTCATATGCCCGTAGGAGCGGCCTTGCGCCGCGCAAGGGCCGCAAAGCGGCCCCAACCCACCACCGTCTCAGTGGTTACGAAACTCCGTATGGCACGCCTTGCAAGCCGCCTCCACCTTGTCCATCGGCGCCTTCAACCGCGCTACGTCGAGCGGCTGTTCACGGGTAGCGCCCACCAATTCCCCCGTCACCCCCTCCAGTTGCCGCGCCAAGTCATGAAAACGCGCCTGACGCTCCCACACGTCGGGTCGCGCACTGCTGTCGCCTTCATCCTTGACCTGTGGAAAATGCTGCCAGGGTGCATGAGCCAGGCCATCGAGCTTCACGGCCCCTTCAGCGAAACGGGCACCGTCGAACGGCAGGCGCCCACGCAGCATGCCGCCCATGTCCTCGCTGGTCTTGAGCATCTGCTTGAAGATCGCCTTGCGCTGGCCCAGGGGTGAGTTAGGATCGACACGGTCGCAGGCCGCCAGGGTCAGGCCGGCCAACAGCAGAACGGTGAAACATTTCAACATCACGGTCACATTGGCATAGGGAAAGGGCCAACAGTATCCTCGTCTGCTCGACAAAGACCAATACCCCTACGAAAACCATGGGTAGCCCACACCTGGCCACCCACTCAAGGATTCGACCATGACATCTGCTCTGCGCCACCTCGCCTGGGCGCTCCCTGCCCTGGCCCTGCTGGCCGGCTGCAATGGCGGCGAGAACGCCAAGCCCGAACCCCATGCCGTGGCGACCTATGCCTCGGCCACCTGGCAAGAGCTGCCGACCGTCAGCGACAGCGACCTGTTGGCGGGCTTCCAAGCCTGGCGCAATGGCTGCGAGAAGCTCAAGCGTGATCCGATCTGGGCCACCACCTGCGAGGCCGCCGCGCGCATGCCGGACGACGCCGCCCAGGTACGCGCCTTCCTGCAACAGAACCTGCAGGTCTACGGCTTGCGCTCGGCCGAGAACAACGCCAACGGCCTGATCACCGGTTACTACGAACCGGTCTACCCAGGCAGCCTGGAGCACACCGAAACCGCCCATGTGCCGGTCTATGGCGTGCCCGAGGACATGATCGTGGTCGACCTGGCCAGCGTCTACCCGGAACTCAAGGGCAAGCGCCTGCGCGGGCGTATCGAAGGGCGGGTGCTCAAGCCCTACGACACCGCCGAGGTGATCTACCGCGACGGCGCCAAGGCACCGGTACTGGCCTGGCTGACCGACCCGATGGACCTGCAGTTCCTGCAGATCCAGGGCTCGGGGCGCATCCAGCTCGAAGATGGTCGTCAACTGCGCGTCGGCTATGCCGACCAGAACGGCCACCCGTACCGCCCCATCGGGCGCTGGCTGGTCGAACAGGGCCAACTCAAGAAAGAAGACGTGACCATGGGCAGCATCCATGCCTGGGCCCAGGCCAACCCACAGCGCGTGCCGGAACTGCTGGCCAGCAATCCGAGCTACGTATTCTTCAGCACCCGACCGGACAGCAACGAAGGCCCACGCGGCTCCCTGAACGTGCCGCTCACGGCCGGGTACAGCGTGGCCATCGACCGTAAGGTGATTCCACTGGGCAGTTTGCTGTGGCTATCGACGACCCGCCCCGATGGCACACCGGTAGCGCGCCCAGTGGGCGCACAGGACACCGGTGGTGCGATCACCGGCGAGGTGCGCGCGGACCTGTTCTGGGGCACCGGCCCCGAGGCCGGCGAGCTGGCGGGCAACATGAAGCAGCAAGGGCAGATCTGGCTGCTGTGGCCCAAGGGCGCACCGCTGCCCGACGTGCCGAAAGTGCCTTGACCTCATCGGCCCAATCGCCGGCAAGCGCCGCACTTATTGTGGGAGCCGGCTTGCCGGCGATTGGCCCTCCAGTCAGATCGAGACCACGAACAACGCCACGATCATCGCCAGCCCGGCGAACCAGACCAGCGAACGCAGGATCGCCAGGTCAGCCAGGTAGCAGATGATGTAGAGCAGGCGGCTGGTGATATACAGCACCGCCAGCACATCCTGGGTCACCTGCTCGGCATTGCCGACGATGTCGGCCACCAGCACTGCCGCTGCGAATGCCGGAAACGCCTCGTAACCGTTCTGCTGCGCTGCGTGGGCGCGCCGTGGCAGGCCCGAGAGGGTGTCGAGAAACGCACGCGGGTCATGGTTGTCGCGCAGGCCAAAGCGGCCACTGCTCAGCTTGGCCGTCAACCCGCACAGCGGCGGCAGGATGAGGGCGATCAGGATGCACCACAGGGCTACGGTCATGGACAGGACTCCTTGTTCAAATCGTTGGTCAGAGCTTCATCACCAGCATGCCTGCCAGGACCAGCCCGCAAGCTAGGAGTCTTGGCCCGCCAAAAGGTTCTTTGAGGTAGCGCATGCCCATGAGCACCACCAGGATCACGCTCAGCTCACGCAGCGCCGCCGCCTCGGCGATCGAGCCCAGGTGCATGGCCCACAGCACCAGGGCGTAGCTCAACAATACGCACAACCCTACCGCCAGCCCCAGGCGCCACTGCGTCCGCCAGAACAACGCGAACGGCGCTCGCCGTGCCACACAGGCCAGCAACGGGAACGGCCAGGCGCTGAGCAACGTCAGCCAGACCAGGTAGTCCATCGGCTTGCCCCACAGCTGCACCGCCTTGCCGTCGAACCAGGTGTAGCAACCGATGCACAGGCCGATCAGCGCCACCACCGGCAGCATCGACCAGGGTAGCCGGTCACCGCCGCCGCCCTGCCACAACAGGCACGCCATGCCGCAGGGGATCAGCAGGATGCCGATGATCTGCTTGTCGCTCAGCGCCTCGCCGGCGAAAGCCAGGGTCAGCCCCAGCACCACCAGCGGCGACAAGCCCCGCATCAGAGGATAGACCAGCCCCAAGTCACCGACCCGGTAAGCCTGGATCAGCAGGAAACGGTACAACTGCTCGGCCAGGGCCGAAGCCAGCAACCAAGGCCAGATCTCCCCGGGTGGAAAGTCGACGAAGGCCACTGCCAATACGGCGAAAACCAGGGCCACCAGGTCCATGCTGGCGATCACCAGCAAGCGCTCGCCACTGAATTTGATCAGGGTATTCCAGGTCGCGTGCAGCAGGGCGGCGACCAACACCAGCGAAGTTGCCAACACGCCTTGTTGTCCTTACTACGTTTTATGGTTGTGAATATAGGGGGTCGAAGTGCAGGGCGGTAGAGCTTCATTGCTCTCGAGATCGAGCGCCGCCCAGGCGGCGCTCGATCCCAGCCGCACCACAAATCCTCAGCCAAGCAGAACGATTCCGACAATTCTGGTCAAATCCTGTGTCCCGAACCCCTCGTCAAGTCATCGAACAACTGCCCGAGCGATTCGGGCCACGACTTGGAAGCCACTGTTACAGGATTTGGGATGCTTGAACTTGTTGCTGCGTTTATTTGCCTGACTACCCTCCTCACCTACGTCAACTACCGCTTCATCGGCCTGCCGCCGGCCATCGGCGTGATGGTCACCGCGCTGTTGTTCTCCTTGATATTGCAGGGCTTGAGCCTGATCGGCTTCCCTGGCCTGGAGGCCCGCGTCGAAGGCCTGATGAACCAGATCGACTTCAACGACCTGTTGATGCACTGGATGTTGTCGTTCCTGCTGTTCGCCGGCGCCCTGCATGTCAACCTCGCCGACCTGCGCAGCTACCGCTGGCCGATCGGCCTGCTGGCCACCCTGGGCGTGCTGATCGCCACCGTGGTGATCGGTTTCCTCGCGCATTGGGTCTTCGCCCTGTTCGGCTGGGACGTGCCACTGATCTACTGCCTGCTGTTCGGCGCGCTGATCTCGCCCACCGACCCGATCGCCGTGCTCGGCGCGCTACGTACCGCCAACGCGTCCAAGCCCTTGAAGACCACCATCGTCGGCGAGTCGCTGTTCAATGACGGCACGGCGGTGGTGGTGTTCACCGTGCTGCTCGGCATTGTCCAGCTCGGCGAGGCGCCCAGCTTCGCCGACACGGCCGTGCTGTTCGCCCGCGAAGCCATCGGCGGCGTCGTCTTCGGTGGCGTGATCGGCTATGCCACCTACCGCATGATCAAGAGCGTCGAGCAGTACCAGGTCGAAGTCATGCTGACCTTGGCGCTGGTCATCGGCGGGTCGGCCATGTGCTACGAGCTGCACGTGTCGGCGCCGATCGCCATGGTGGTGGCCGGCCTGATCATCGGCAACCTGGGGCGCAACCTCGCGATGAACGACATGACCCGACGCTACATGGACGGCTTCTGGGAACTGATCGACGACATGCTCAATGCCCTGCTGTTCGCCCTGATCGGCCTGGAGCTGTTGCTGCTGCCATTCAACTGGCTGCACCTGGCCGCCGGCAGCGTGCTGGCCGTGGCGGTGCTGCTGTCGCGGCTGCTCACCGTGGCCCCGGCCATCGTCCTGCTGCGCCGCTGGCGCAGCGTGCCCAAGGGCACCGTGCGCGTACTGACCTGGGGCGGCCTGCGCGGTGGCGTATCGGTGGCCCTGGCCCTGTCGCTGCCCGGTGGGCCTGAGCGCGACCTGTTGCTGTCGATCACCTATATCGTGGTGCTGTCGTCGATCCTGGTACAGGGGTTGAGCATCGGGCGGGTGGTGCGCGGGGTTACTGCACAGTCGTAATGACACGCGTGTGGATACCCCGCGTTATTTCGCCCACTGATGGAGTGGGCTGCTATCGCGGGGGAATCCGCTCAATCGTGCAACATTTTCTCAAGAAACGCTCCTGATGATGAGATCACAGCTCTGTAGAGGTTGAACAATTCCGTATCCCTCGCCTGCGTGGGCTCCAGCACGCCACCTTCAAGCTTGAAGAGATCACAACCGGGCGTGAACATGAGAATCGGCGAGTGCGTAGCAATGACGAATTGGGCGCCACCCTCGGCAAGCTCGCAAATTCGGATAATGAAATTGAGTTGCCGTTGCGCAGACAGCGAAGCTTCTGGCTCATCGAGAATATAAAGACCATTTTCTTTGAAACGATGCTGGTAAAGCGCTTCCATGGCTTCACCATGGGATAACTCATGTAGGTCCTACCCACCATAGTAAGTGTTGATTTTCGGATCAAAGCTACCCGCTGCATCGAGATTCCGAATCTCGGTCGTCACATTATAGAAACTCTCTGCCCGGTAAAAGAAAAGATCCCGCTCCTTCCGATAGCCTTTCGTCAGGCGTAAGGCGTCATGCAATGAAGAGTGAGTATCTTCGGTTTTAAAGTGAAAGTTTCTGCCGCCACCTTCTGGGTTACATCCTAACTTAATGGCGATAGCTTCCAGCAAGGTAGACTTACCTGAGCCATTCTCTCCTATAATGATTGAAATATTTTTATTGAGCCGTACAGGAAATACATTTCGCAAAACCTCTGGAGCGCGACACGCCGGTTTCAGACTAATCTCTCGCAAAAAGAGTTCGCTCAATGACATTACACGCTCCTTATACGGGTTAATTGACTGCCTTGACCCTACCAATGAAAACGCAAGCCCAACGATTTGGGCTATTGATACAAATAATCCCCAGACAACCACTACAAAATGAAACCGATCCATAGGGTTGTACAACTGAAGCGCATTGTCATGGGCTCGGAAGCGCATGTATATGAACAACCACAACAGAAAAGTTTCAGCATTTTTCTCTCAGCCCACAAATCCATACACTTCAAATGGTTATTGCGACTTCTTGAGTAGGTATTCACATTGTTTCCAATGTTGATACGGAGATACTTGCGAAACGACATGCCTCGGAGCTGGCGCAGCATGCTGATCTGGGGTGCGTATCGGTGGCCCTGGCGCTGTCGCTGCCCAGTGGGCCTGAGCGCGACCTGTTGCTGTCGATCACCTATATCGTGGTGCTGTCGTCGATCCTGGTGCAGGGGTTGAGCATCGGGCGGGTGGTGCGCGGGGTAACCGCGCAGCCTTGAAGTTTTTGGGGCCGCTTTGCGGCCCTTTCGCGGCACAAGGCCGCTCCTACAGACGGGGCGCGCAAGCGTTATTCCACCGCGGTATCGGGGAACTGGTCCTGGATGTACTTGATCTCGGTTCGCCCATGCGGGGCCGGCAGGCCGTCCTCGCCCAGGTTGACGAAGACCATCTTGTCCACCGTCAGGATGCTCTTGCGGGTGATCTTGTTGCGCACTTCGCACTTGAGGGAGATGGAGGTGCGGCCGAACTCGGTGGCAGTGATGCCCAGCTCGATGATGTCGCCCTGGCGCGAGGCGCTGACGAAGTTGATCTCCGACATGTACTTGGTCACCACGCGCTGGTTGCCCAGCTGGACGATGGCGTAGATCGCCGCCTCTTCGTCGATCCAGCGCAACAGGCTGCCGCCGAACAGCGTGCCGTTGGGGTTGAGGTCTTCGGGTTTTACCCATTTGCGGGTGTGGAAATTCATCGGGACTCCTGACCTGCTTGGCTGACGTGCGGTAATGATGGCAGAGCCTTCGGCAGTGCTCCATTGAACATCGACTATCGTCTCGATTAATCGACAGAAAACCTTGGGCGTGGCCCGGTGCCACGGCTATAATCCCTGCCGATTCACATGGCCACCCGCCGCGGGGGCCATCCCGCCACCCAGCCGAGGGGCGCTGCAGCAGGTTCGACCTGTCAGGCTCGGTTGGGGCGTTGTCCGCACCGCGGACGCTTAACGCACAACGGCGCCCATTCGCACACTACGAATGGAGGCTCTCGATGAGCGCTGTAAACACGCCTGCAGGTTTTTCCGACTTCAAGGTCGCCGACATTTCCCTGGCCGACTGGGGCCGCAAGGAAGTCATCATCGCCGAATCGGAAATGCCCGCACTGATGGGCCTGCGCCGCAAGTACCAGGCTGAACAACCGCTCAAGGGCGCGAAGATCCTGGGCTGCATCCACATGACCATCCAGACCGCCGTGCTGATCGAAACCCTGGTCGCCCTGGGTGCCGAAGTGCGCTGGTCGTCGTGCAACATCTTCTCCACCCAAGACCAGGCCGCCGCCGCCATCGCGGCCGCCGGCATTCCGGTGTTCGCCTGGAAGGGCGAGACCGAGCAGGAGTACGAGTGGTGCATCGAGCAGACCATCCTCAAGGATGGCCAGCCATGGGACGCCAACATGGTGCTGGACGATGGCGGCGACCTGACCGAGATCCTGCACAAGAAATACCCGGCGATGCTGGAAAAGATCCACGGCATCACCGAAGAGACCACCACCGGCGTACACCGCTTGCTAGACATGCTGGCCAAGGGCGAGCTGAAAGTCCCGGCGATCAACGTCAACGACTCGGTCACCAAGAGCAAGAACGACAACAAGTATGGCTGCCGCCACAGCCTCAACGACGCCATCAAGCGCGGCACCGACCACCTGCTGTCGGGCAAGCAGGCGCTGGTAATCGGCTATGGCGACGTGGGCAAGGGCTCGGCCCAGTCCCTGCGCCAGGAAGGCATGATCGTCAAGGTCACCGAAGTTGACCCGATCTGCGCCATGCAGGCCTGCATGGACGGCTTCGAAGTGGTCTCGCCGTTCAAGGACGGTATCAACACCGGCAGCGAAGACGGCATCAACCGTGACCTGCTCGGCCGCATCGACCTGATCGTCACCACCACCGGTAACGTCAACGTCTGCGACGCCAACATGCTCAAGGCCCTGAAGAAGCGCGCCGTGGTCTGCAACATCGGCCACTTCGACAACGAGATCGACACCGCCTTCATGCGCAAGAACTGGGCATGGGAAGAGGTCAAGCCGCAGGTCCACAAGATCCACCGCACCGGCGCCGGCACCTTCGACCCGCAGAACGACGACTACCTGATCCTGCTGGCCGAAGGCCGCCTGGTGAACCTGGGCAATGCCACCGGCCACCCAAGCCGCATCATGGACGGCTCGTTCGCCAACCAAGTGCTGGCGCAGATCTTCCTGTTCCAGCAGAAGTTCGCCGAGCTGCCAGCCGCGCAGAAGGCCGAGCGCCTGACCGTGGAAGTGCTGCCGAAGAAACTCGACGAAGAAGTGGCCCTGGAAATGGTCCGCGGCTTCGGTGGTGTGGTCACCCAGCTGACCCCGCAGCAGGCCGAGTACATCGGCGTCACCGTCGAAGGCCCGTTCAAGCCGGACACCTACCGCTACTAAGCGGCGCTACGAGTGCCAGGCGGCGACAACCGGCCTGGCGCTCGCAGCCTGTAGATCTTGATGGATGCCCAAGCCAGGCCGGCCCACACCGCCCTGGCTTTTACTTGCAGCTTGCGGCTTGTCGCTTGCAGCTGAGGAATAAGAGATGTCACAAGAACGCCGCTACAGTTTCGAATTCTTCCCCACCAAGACCGATGCCGGCCATGAAAAGCTGATGGCCGTGGCCCGCCAGCTGGCTGGCTACAACCCGGACTTCTTCTCCTGCACCTACGGCGCCGGCGGTTCGACCCGCGACCGCACCCTCAACACGGTGCTGCAGCTGGAAAGCGAGGTGAAGATCCCGGCCGCGCCGCATTTGTCCTGCGTCGGCGACAGCAAGGATGAACTGCGCACCCTGATCAACCAGTACAAGGCCGCCGGGATCAAGCGCATCGTCGCCCTGCGTGGTGACCTGCCGTCCGGCATGGGCATGGCCTATGGCGAGCTGCGCTACGCCAGCGACCTGGTCGAATTCATTCGCCAGGAAAGCGGTGACCACTTCCACCTGGAAGTGGCCGCCTACCCGGAAATGCACCCGCAGGCGCGCAACTTCGAAAGCGACCTGGCCAACTTCGTGCACAAGGTCAAGGCCGGTGCTGACAGCGCCATCACCCAGTACTTCTTCAACGCCGACAGCTACTTCTACTTCGTCGAGCGCGCCCGCAAGATGGGTGTGGATATCCCGGTGGTGCCCGGCATCATGCCGATCACCAACTACAGCAAGCTGGCGCGCTTCTCCGACGCCTGCGGCGCCGAGATTCCACGCTGGATCCGCAAGCAGCTGGAAGCCTACGGCGACGACACTGCCAGCATCCAGGCGTTCGGCGAGGAGGTGATCACCCGCATGTGCGAACAACTGCTGCAAGGCGGCGCACCGGGCCTGCATTTCTACACCCTGAACCAGGCCGAGCCCAGCCTGGCGATCTGGAACAACCTCAAGCTACCGCGCTGACACATTTCGGCAATAAGTGCTTAAGGAAGAGTTAAGGCTTTGGCATTAGGCTAAAGCCTTATTTCTTTCTGCAGCCCGACAAGTTACCGAACGATGCAGCCGCCTTCCGCTTCGAATCCACAACTCATCTACCTGGCATTCGGTCGCTCGACCTACCATCAGGAAGCCTGTTTCAGCATCGTCAGCGCCCTCGCCCAGTTACGCAAGGCGCCCGGCCAGGCACTGGATATCCAGGTCTATACCGACGACCCGGCCCCTTACGCGAAGCTGCCCGTCACGCTGCACCTGCTGGATGAAGCCACCCGGGCGGCCTGGAACCAGCCCCATGGCTATCACTTTCGCAGCAAGCACGTGCTGTTGCGCCAGGTCCTGCAGCAATATCCCGTGGCCGCCTTGATCGACACCGATACCTTCTTCCGCGAGTCGCCTTTGCAGCTGTTCCAGCGGATCGCCCCCGGCAGCCTGCTGTGCAATGCCATCGGCGGGCGCTACGACGCCAACCGGCAATGCCAGCTGTACAGCAAGCTGCAGGGCATCCTTCAGGATCGTGGCCTGGCGGATGGGCGGATGGGCCTGCTCAATTCCGGGGTCATCGGCCTGCATGCCATCGACGCCTCGGTTCTCGACCAGTCCATCGCCTTGATGGATGAATTCCACCCCCAGGTGCCCAACGCCTATACCCTCGAGGAGTTCTGCCTGGCCGTGGCCGCGTACCGTACCCTGGCGGTGGCCGCGTGCACCGACGTCATCCATCACTATTGGAGCCGCAAGGCCCTGTTTCGCGCCAAGGTCCAAGCCTGGCTGTGCAAGCATGGCCAGGATCCGCTCAGCGAGGCGGCGCTGGCCGACGTGGCGCTGGTCAACGACCAACTGCCGCGCCCGCCTACCCTGCATCGCCTGCGTTGCAAGGCCCTGAGCCTGACGCTGCCCAGCCACCAGCGCCAGTTTGCCCGTGAACTGCTCTACGGCTGCTACCCCTACGACAACGAGTTCGACCGGGCCTGCGCACCCGCCTGGTGGGACAAGGCACTGGAGAACTTCCAGGGCATGCATGGCCGCAAGGACCCCGAACAACTGGCGCGGCTGTTGCGCCAGCCCGGTCTGCGCCTGTCACTGGGCAGCAGGCACAAGGAAGTGCAAGCCCACCTGCTCGGACCTTCCGGAGCCTGACCGCAACGGCTACTGGCGTTGGGCGCGCATTGCACGTACCCTGCCGCCATGCCCAATGTCCTGCGCCTGACCTGCATCCTGCTGCTCGCCTGCCTGAGCCCGCTGGCCCAGGCAGAGCGTTTGCGCCTGGTCAGTGACGACTGGGCGCCCTACATCTATTGGCACGATGGTCACCTCAAAGGCATCGACTACGAAGTCACCAACGAAGTACTCAAGCGCCTGGGTATCGATGTCGACTGGCAACTGCTGCCTTGGAGACGCTGCCTGGCCATGGTCGAGCAAGGCCTGGCCGATGGGGTGTTGGACATCTTCCAGCTCGATTCGCGCGAACCCTTCATGGTCTACCCGGAGGAGCCCCTTTCGCACGTGGAGTTCGTGTTGTTCCAGTCGACCGCCCAGCACCGTGCAATAGAGCGCCTGGAAGACCTCGCAGGCCTGACCGTGGGGACCTCGCCCGGCTACGTGTATAACCCAGCCTTCACTTCATCACCCCTGTTCCGACGGGAATCAGCCCCGACCCACGAGGCGAACTTCGGCAAGCTGATGCTCGGGCGCATCGACCTGCTGGTGACCGACCGCCGCGCAGGCCGCTACCTGCGCAGGCACCTTGGCCTGGAGCAACAGGTCGAGGAGCTGCCCCTGGTGATCAGCCGCCATGCCCAATATTTGGGCCTTGCCCGCAAGCCAGGGCGCGAACGCCTGGCCACGGTCTTCGCCGACGAGCTGCGCCGCTTCAAGCAGGAGCCGGCCTATGCGGCGATCAGTGCTCGCTATGAAAGCGACCCGGGAAATATTCCTGACGCCGTTGAGCAGCACGAACGCAGCACGGCGCGCTAGCTCTGTTATACTCGGGCCTTCCCGCCCGGCTCACGCCCGGACGCTCGGCCTCGCAACAGGCATCTCGACCGTCGGCCATGCACCCCCAGTGCTTCTCCGACGCTTCCAGGATGCGCAGTGAACGCCCAGCTGGACCGGACGCGATCGCATCCCGCCGATGCCCGTCGCGCCAGGCAGATCATCCCATCGGGCCCAGCCCCCACGAGAACAGGATTGCCCATGTCCTTTGCTTCCCTCGGTCTCTCCGAGGCTCTTGTCCGCGCTATCGAGGCAGCGGGCTATACCCAGCCCACCCCAGTGCAACAGCGGGCGATTCCCGCCGTGTTGCAAGGTCGCGACCTGATGGTCGCCGCCCAGACCGGTACTGGTAAAACCGGCGGCTTCGCCCTGCCGATTCTCGAGCGCCTGTTCCCGGGCGGCCACCCAGACAAGTCCCAGCGCCACGGCCCACGCCAACCCCGCGTACTGGTGCTCACGCCCACCCGCGAGCTGGCCGCTCAGGTTCATGACAGCTTCAAGGTCTATGCCCGCGACCTGCACCTGGTCAGCGCCTGTATCTTCGGTGGCGTCGGCATGAACCCACAGGTCCAGGCCATGGCCAAGGGCGTCGATGTGCTGGTGGCCTGCCCCGGTCGCTTGCTCGATCTGGCCGGCCAAGGCAGCGTGGACCTCTCCCATGTCGAGATCCTGGTCCTCGACGAAGCCGACCGCATGCTCGACATGGGCTTCATCCACGACGTCAAGAAGGTCCTCGCGCGCCTGCCGGCCAAGCGCCAGAACCTGCTGTTCTCGGCGACCTTCTCCAAGGACATCACCGACCTTGCCGACAAGCTGCTGCACAACCCCGAGCGCATCGAGGTCACGCCGCCGAACACCACGGTCGAGCGGATCGAGCAGCGCGTCTACCGCTTGCCGGCCAGCCATAAACGCGCCCTGCTGGCGCACCTGATCACCCTGGGTGCCTGGGAACAGGTGCTGGTGTTCACCCGCACCAAGCACGGCGCCAACCGCCTGGCCGAGTACCTGGAAAAGCACGGCCTGAGCGCCGCCGCGATCCATGGCAACAAGAGCCAGAATGCCCGGACCAAGGCCTTGGCCGATTTCAAGGCCAATACCGTACGTGTGCTGGTGGCCACCGATATCGCCGCACGTGGCCTGGATATCGATCAACTGCCTCATGTGGTCAACTTCGAGTTGCCGAACGTGGAGGAAGACTACGTCCACCGTATCGGCCGTACCGGTCGTGCCGGCCGCTCGGGCGAGGCGATCTCGATGGTCGCGCCGGATGAAGAGAAACTGCTCAAGAGCATCGAGCGGGTCACCAAACAGAAGATTCCGGACGGCGACCTGATGGGCTTCGACCCAAGCCAGGTAGAGGCCGAGAAGCCTGAAGTACGCGAACGCCCGCAGAACAATGGCCGTGGCGGGCGCAACCAGCCGCGCGCCGAAGGCGGCAAGGACGGCAGCGGCGGGCGCAAGGACAAGGGTAAGGACAAAGGCAAGGCCAAGCAGCAGGCTGCCGAGAAGCCTGCCGACAAGGAAAAGGCCGGCGACAAGGCACAGCAGCAGCGCAAACCGCGCAACAAGAAGCCGCGCCAGCAGCAGGCCTCCCAGGGCCAGGCCGGCATCCCGCCGGTTCCGGCCGATCGTGACCCGGAAGAGTTCCTGGACGATGAGATCGACAATTTCGGCAACCGCGCCGACTATGTCAGCCCGTACCAGAACACCAAGAACCAAGGCCGCAACCGCCGCCCAGGCGGCAATGGCGGCCAAGGGCAGGCCCAGGGCCAAGGCCAGCGCAATGGCGGCGGCCAGGGGCGTGGCAACGGCGGCCAACGCCAGGGGCAGGGTTCCGGCGAGAAACGTGCCCGCAACAGCAACAACGGCGGTGCGCGCCGTGACAACAATGGCGGCGGTCGCAACCGTTCCGGCGGTCGTGACGACCTTTCCCGCCAGGAACCGGCAGTGCGCAACCCGCGCGAAACCCACCAGCCAGTGATCATCCGCAAGGAGTCCAAGCTCGACCGTTACCCGACGCCCGAGCAGCTGGATGACCTGCCCAGCCGACCACGCGGTGAGCGCCCCGCGCTGTTGACTCGCAAGGGCTGACAACCGGGTATGTTGCGCCTTTCGCTGCCAGCTCAGCGAAAGGCGCAATACCGGCTGTTGTCGAATCAAGCCACGCGAAAGTTTAGTTACCGACGCGCCTCAGTATTCTTACCGCCTCCAGTAGTACGCATCCAATAACGCCATGGATTTTGGTGGTCTGCACGTATGTTGCGCAAAACTGTTAGTTCAGCCAGTTTTTCAAACTATTGCCCACCTGAACACTGAAGAGCCATAACGTAATAAGTGGCTCAACATGAATACTTTTACACCGTCTCCAAAATTCAATAAAACCGAGTCCTCGGCCGGCACAACTACCGCAACACCGGTCATTACCAGCCTCTCGCTCAGGCGGGGTGCAAAGAATGATGTCCGAGGAAGCACATCCGTAACCCAAGGTGTGGTCGAAGCCTTCTCCAATGGCACCTGGAAAGGGATTGCCGACGTAGAAGACGATGGGCGCTTTCATAATCCCGACTTGCCAGATAGCTACCTGCTGACCGCTGATACCGTACACGTGCGCGTCAACAGTCCGGGGCTCTCCCATCCCGTCACAGCGACGGATAGCTTTGTCCATCCGCGGTCCATCTACATAGGCCCCACGGCGGCCAAAGCCAACGACCAAGCGTTTTACCAATGGAGTCTACAGTGGGCCGACTATCAACCCACCGGCTATAAATTGCCTGCCGGTAAAAGCGCCTCCCTCTGGCTTGAAGGGGACGATGAAGATGTGACAGTCCTGATAGGCGTACAAGGGCTGGCTGAGCAATCGAACCGAGCGATACAAACCCCAAACATGCGCGAGGTTCGCTTACAACGCGGTGACAACCGGCTGCGGCCCGATCTCGTCGGCGGCGTGATCCATATTCGCAATACGGGTAAGTCCGGCTGCCGCGTTATTCTCGACGGCGCCTTCCAGCCCATTCCTTACTACATCCTTGGGCAGACTCCGCCGAACGACTGGCATCGTATGCTCGATAAAAGCGATCACCAAACAGAACTCCAGCTCGTCGGCGACCGAGTGGTCATCTCCGCCTACGCCGATACCTACCGGTCATTCGCGCACCCCGATGTTGGAGAGATTGTCAGGTCCCATGAAGAAGTCTTGAAAATCGAAGCGATTGCCGCCGGCCTGGACGGGTCTTCACCGAGGCATACGCGAAGCAATTTATGGATTCATGCCGTAGAAAGCGTATCCAGTAGCTCGCCCTATGCCACCACGGGCTACATTGGCCTGCCCCACAGTCGTAGCCAAGGCAGCTCGTACATGAATGCATTGTTGGGCGGGCGTGCACATGAGCTGTGGGTCACCCTGCATGAGTACGGCCATCATTTTCAAAACCGGACGAACACCTTGGCGCCGTTGTTCGACGAAAACTCAGTGAACATCTATGCCCTCGCGGTCGGGCGTATCCATTCGAACGATTACAGCGAAGAATTTCCCAAACGTTGGCCAGGGCTGAAGGCATGGCTGGCCAAGCCACGCGATCAAAAACATTATCCGGAGTCTCCAGATACGCACGCTATCTTCGAACAGCTCAGAAAAGGATTCGGCGACCATTACCTGCCCGCCTGGGATCGCTTCGCCAGGGAGAACCCTATCAACGGTAATGACCTTGTCAACTTCACCACCTCGCTATGCAAGGTGGCCAACTGCAACCTGGCGGATTTCTTTGCCGACTGGGGGGTCATCAAGGAGGGTGATGCCACCTGGCTCGCGTTACATGCCTTGCGACTGCCAGCAGCGCCTGCGGGGCTGATTCATCAAGTTCCGTACACATAAGCATCGGGGCCGCTACGCGGCCCTTCGCGGCACAAGGCCGCTCCTACAGGACTCACACAGGTCCTGTTGGAGCGGCCTTGTGCCGCGAGAGGGCTGCGCAGCAGCCCCCGCTTTCAAACCACTCGAATTACTTCTGCTTCACACCTTCGACACTGATATCCAGGTCCAGGGTCTGGGAGGTCGCGCCTGGGCCCTTGATGCCGAAGTCGTTCAGGTTCAGCGTGGTGGTGGCATTGAAGCCGGCGCGCTCGCCGCCCCATGGGTCCTTGCCTTCACCGTTGAAGGTAGCCTTGAAGGTGACTGGCTTGGTCACACCGTGCATGGTCAGGTCGCCGGTCACATCGGCAGTCTTGTCGCCGGTCTTCTTCACGCTGGTGGAGACGAACTTGGCTTCTGGATACTTCTTCACATCCAGGAAGTCGGCACTGGCGATGTGCTTGTCACGCTCGGCGTGGTTCGACCACAGGCTCGCAGTCTTCAGTTCGACGTTGATCTTGCTGTCTTCCGGCTTGGCGCTGTCCCAGGTGAAGTTACCGTCGAAGTCCTTGAAGGTGCCATGGATGAAGCTATAACCCAGGTGGCTGATCTTCCAGTCGACGAACGCGTGCTGGCCTTCCTTGTCGATCTTGTACTCGGCGGCCATGGCCTGGCCAGCGGAGAGCAGTGCGGTACCGAGCGCCAGAGCGGCAAAAGTCTTTTTGAACATCCTTACTTCCTTCCTATGCAATTGAGGTAGAGAGTCAAGCTTTGCGGCCCAGCATGCGGGCCAGGGTCGCGTCACGGTCGATGAAATGGTGTTTCAGTGCTGCCAAGGCATGCAGGATGGCGAAAATCACCAGCCCCCAGGCCAGGTAGAGGTGGATGACCCCGGCAACATCAGCCTGGTCAGGCAGGTCGCTGACAAGCGCCGGAACCTCGAACAAACCGAATACCGGGATGCCCACGCCGTCGGCGGTGGAGATCAGGTAACCTGCGATCATCACGCCGAACAGGCCAAGGTAGAGCAACGCATGCCCCAGCTTGGCGGCCAGGCGGGTGAATGCCCCGTGGCTGGCCGGCGCCGGCGGTGGCGGGCTGACGAAGCGCCAGATCACACGCAACAGCATCACCCCCAGCAGCACCAGGCCGATGCTTTTATGCAGGTCGGGCGCGGACTTGCGCCACGGGCTGTAGTAGTCGAGACCGACCATCCACAGGCCCAGGCCGAACAGCCCGAAGACTGCCAGGGCCACGCCCCAGTGCATGACAATGCTGACCAGGCCATAACGAGAGGATGAATTGCGCAGTTGCATGTTGGTGTGTTTCCCCGTGAAAGCTGTGCACAGACTAGCGCATAACGTATCGAAAAAAAGCGGAAAAACTTGCTTCGGATGATCGAAAAATTAGATATGTATTGTGAAACCTTCCCATTAAGGAAACATTAACGATAGTCGCTCACAGCGCTGCTGCCAGTGCGGGCCCGGTCCGACTTGCCTCACGATTGGGCCCGCACTGGCTACGACAACATTCAGCCAGCCTTGGCCTTGGGCTCTGCCGCCGCCTCAGGCTCGGCCTTGGCAGGCACATCGACCTTATCGGCGCCACCGAACATTCGCGAGAAGAAGCCAGGCTTGCCTTCCTTGGCCTGTGCCGGCTTCACAGGCTCAGCATTCGCCTTGTCGGCCTTGCCCGATGCACCACCGAACAGGTTGGAGAAGAACCCGCCCTTTTCCTTCGCGTTCACTGCACTCGGAGCAGCGGCGACAGGTGCAACCTTGGCCGGCTCGAACGACTTGCCGTCCGCCAGGTCCTGCACCTGGCTCGCGGCACGCTGGCCACTGCGCAGCGCACCCTCCAGCGTGCCGGGGTAGAGCGCATCGGTGTGCTCACCGGCAAAGGCGATGCGTTGCACCGGGCGCTCCCACAAACGCCAGTACTTGCTGATCTGGCCTGGACCATAAGCCAGGTAGGCACCGCCCATTCCGGCGTCGGTACTGTAGCGACGCACCTCGTATCCGGTAAAGGCGCCACGAGCCTGCGGGTAGAAGGCATGCATGCGGATCAGCACCTGGTCGACCATCTGCTTGTCACCGAAGGCCTGCAGCAGACGGGCGTTGTCGCCCGAAAGGTTGATCACCACATTGGCCCCTCCCTTGAGCGCAGGCTCGATCCACAGCATGCCAAGCCCTGCATTACTGAAGATTTCGCCCGACATGCGCGCACGGCTTTCCCACACTGGCTTCTTGAACTTGAGCATCAGCTGGTCGCGCCAGCCGTAGTTGGTACCCTTGAGCGCGGCCAGGTGCTTGCCGTCCAGGCCCGGGGTCATCTGGATCTTCGCCAGCGCCCGCAGCGGCACGGCCATCACCAGGTAATCGGCCTGGTAGCCGACGCTACCGACCTTGACCGTCACGCCAGTCTTGTCCTGGATGATCGCGGTCACCGGCGAACGAGTCTTGATGGTCTTGAGCTGCTTGACGAAGGCCTGGGCCAGCACCGGGCTGCCTCCTGGCAGGCGCGCGGCACGCAGGTCGCGGTCGCTGACCCCACGGTAGACGCGCGTCTGCTGGGCGAAGTAGAGCAATGACAAGCGCGACGGTTCGTCGTAACGGGTCCGGATCTGCTGGTTGACCAGTTGCCGGGCGGTGGCCGGCAACTGCAGCTTGTCCAGCCAGGTGGAGACGTTCATCTGGTCGAGGGCGAACAAGGTGCTGGTGGCCGCCGGGTTCAACGGGTCGTCGATCGAGCGGGCCAGGTCGTCGAGGGTCTTCTCGTAGCGTTTGAGCGCGTCCGCGGTGGCCGGCTGCTTGGTCGCCAGGTCGCTGGCGCTGTAGTACTCGCCGTCGATCAGGTAGCCGGGGGTACGTACGAACTCCGGCGCAGGCAGCGTTTCAAGCTTGAAGCGGTCCAGGTACTGGTTGAGCACCGGCTGGCTCTTGCCGTTGCCGATCCATTCGCTGGTGGCCAGGCCCGAGCGCCCGCCCATGCCGGTCTTCGCTTCCAGCACCGTCACCTGCCAGCCCTTGTTCTGCAGCTCATAGGCCGCGGTCAGGCCCGCCAGCCCGCCACCCACGACGATCGCCGTGGGACTCTTGTCCTTGGCCAACGCGCCGGCGCTGGACACACCAATCAATACCAACGCACACAGGCGCACCCAAGCAGCAGCCATTTTGGCGAACTCCGGAAATAGAGGTGACAAAAAGAGGGGGAAGAACGCCCCAGGATGTGATGCGTTAAGAATACGTCAGGCATCCAGACCCTGCCAGCGTAGTGACATCAAGTGCCCGTCGGCACAGGAAATTTAGTTTTCGACACTGCCGCACGCAGCGCGTCGGTTGTCCTGCGCGGCCCCATTGCTTAGGCTTGTCGGCCAAAGCACGCCCCGCCAGGAGATCTGCCCATGGGCCTCAACCAACAGTGGATGCAACGCGACCTGAAAGTCCTGTGGCACCCCTGCACCCAGATGAAAGACCACGAGCAACTGCCGCTGATCCCGATCCGCCGTGGTGAAGGCGTGTGGCTGGAAGACTTCGAAGGCAAGCGCTACCTGGATGCCGTCAGTTCCTGGTGGGTCAACGTGTTCGGCCATGCCAACCCGCGCATCAACCAGCGCATCAAGGACCAGGTCGACCAGCTCGAGCACGTGATCCTGGCCGGCTTCAGCCACCAGCCGGTCATCGAGCTGTCCGAGCGCCTCGTCGCCCTGACGCCGGCTGGCCTGGACCGGGTGTTCTACGCCGACAACGGCTCATCCTGCATCGAAGTGGCGCTGAAGATGAGCTACCACTACTGGCAGAACAAGGGACAGGGGGACAAGAAGCGCTTCGTCACCCTGACCAACAGCTATCACGGCGAGACCATCGCCGCCATGTCGGTGGGCGACGTGCCGCTGTTCACCGAAACCTACAAGGCACTGCTGCTCGACACCATCAAGGTGCCGAGCCCGGACTGCTACCTGCGCCCCGACGGCATGGGCTGGGAAGAGCATTCGCGCAACATGTTCGCGCTGATGGAACAGACCCTGGCCGAGCACCACGCCAGCATCGCCGCGGTGATCGTCGAGCCGCTGATCCAGGGAGCCGGCGGCATGCGCATGTACCACCCGGTATACCTCAAGCTGCTGCGCCAGGCGTGCGACCGCTACGGTGTGCACCTGATCCACGACGAGATCGCCGTGGGCTTCGGCCGTACCGGCACGATGTTCGCCTGCGAACAGGCTGGTATCCGCCCGGATTTCCTGTGCCTGTCCAAGGCTCTGACCGGCGGCTACCTGCCGCTGGCCGCCTGCCTGACCACCGACGATGTGTACCAGGCCTTCTACGACGACTACCCGACCCTGCGCGCCTTCCTCCATTCGCACAGCTATACCGGCAACCCGCTGGCCTGTGCCGCAGCGCTGGCGACCCTGGATATCTTCGAGCAAGACAACGTGATCGAGGCCAACAAAGCCCTGTCGGCGCGCATGGCCAGCGCCACCGCGCACCTGGCCGAGCATGCCCATGTCGCCGAGATCCGCCAGACCGGCATGGCCCTGGCCATCGAAATGGTCCAGGACAAGGCCGGCAAGGTCGCCTACCCCTGGCAGGAGCGCCGCGGCCTGAAGGTCTTCGAGCACGCCCTGACCCGCGGCGCGCTGCTTCGGCCGTTGGGCAGCGTGGTGTATTTCCTGCCGCCGTACGTGATCACCCCGGAGCAGATCGATTTTCTGGCCGAGGTGGCCAGCGAAGGCATCGACATCGCCACCCGCGACAGTGTCAGCGTGGCGGTGCCGACGAACTTCCACCCCGATTTCCGCGATCCGGGCTAGCCTGCAACCCCATCCACCTCCCCCTGTAGGAGCGGCCTTGTGCCGCGAAAGGGCTGCGTAGCAGCCCCGGCGATTGGGGCGTTGGCGTTGAGCGCCAGGGGCCGCTTTGCGGCCCTTTCGCGGCACAAGGCCGCTCCTACACAGTGTGCGTAACCCTTTTTGACGAGTACTCCATGAGACTGTCCCGCTTCTTCATCGACGCCCCCCTGAACCTCGGCGAACACGAGTTGCCCGAAGCCCAGGCCCATTACATCGGCCGCGTGCTGCGCATGGCCCCTGGCGACGCCGTGCAACTGTTCGACGGCAGCGGCCAGGAATTCCGTGGCCAATTGCTGGAGGTCGGCAAGAAGGCCGTGCGCGTGGCGCTCGACGAGGCCCTGCCCGGCCAGGCCGAATCGCCGCTGCAGGTGCACCTTGGCCAAGGCCTGTCCCGGGGCGAGCGAATGGACTGGGCGATTCAGAAGGCCACCGAGCTGGGCGTCAGCGCCATCACGCCGATCGTCAGCGAACGCTGCGAAGTGCGCCTGAAGGATGAGCGCGCCGACAAGCGCCTGGCCCACTGGCGTCAGGTGGCGATCAGCGCCTGCGAGCAATGCGGTCGCTCGACCGTGCCGGTGATCCACCCGCCGGTGACGCTTGCCGACTGGCTCAAGCAAACCGACGCCGACCTCAAGCTGGTGCTGCACCCTGTCGCAGAGCCCTTGACCCGCCACGAACGCCCGGCGCGCCTGGCCTTCCTGATCGGCCCGGAAGGCGGCCTGAGCGATACCGAGGTGGAGCAGGCCAAGGCGGCCGGCTTCCAGTCGGCACGCCTCGGCCCGCGCGTGCTGCGCACCGAGACCGCACCGGTGGTCGCGCTGGCGGTGGCGCAGCAGCTGTGGGGGGATATCTAGTGTGGTGTTTCACAAATAACGACCATAACTCGCGGCGATTTTTGGTCGTATTTGCAAAACACCACACTAGCGCACGTAGAAGAACACCACGACGAAGTGCATCAGGCTGCCGGCGATGACGAACAGGTGCCAGATGCCATGCCAATGGCGGAAGCGGCTGTCGAAGGCGAAGAACAGGATGCCGATGGTATAGAACGCCCCGCCCGCCGCCAGCCAGGCGAACCCGGCACCGCCGAGGGTGTGCAGCAGGGGCTTGACCGCCACCAGGACGATCCAGCCCATCACCGCATAGATGATGATCGACAGGATCCGTGCCTCCGAGCGCGGCTTGATCTCCTGGAGCATGCCGACCACCGCCAGCCCCCAGACCACGCCGAACAGGCTCCAGCCCCAGGGGCCACGCAGGCTGACCAGGCAGAATGGGGTATAGCTGCCGGCGATCAGCAGGTAGATCGACAAGTGATCGAGCTTGCGCATGATCACCTTCGCCCGGCCACGGGTGCTGTGGTACAGGGTGGAGATGCTGTAGAGCAGCAGCAGTGTGCTGCCATAGATGGAGAAGCTGACGATCTTCCAGGGGTCGCCCTGCAGCCCGGCCACGACGATCAGCCAGATGGCGCCGATACAGGCCAGCACGGCACCGACCAGGTGCGTCCAGGCATTGAAACGTTCACCGTAGTACATGCAGACACAGACCTCCTGAAGCGAGCCAGGTTCCGCATCGCCGCAGCCCTCATCGCGGGACAAGCCCGCTCCCACAGGGGCGGCGCTAGCCACCTGTTCTCTGCGCAGCGGCCCCAACCCGCATACTACCCGGCGACAGGTTGCAGATCGGCGTCACGCACCATCCTTTCCAACCCTGCCAGGTCCGGGACCCGGGCCACCTGCTCGCCCACCTGCACCGCGGCCAGCTCCAGGCTGGCCAGCGGCACATCCACATAATTGAGCTGGCTGTCGAGCTTGCATGATCGCGGAATGTCCTGCAGCAGCAGCGCCAGGTAGCGAAGCCCGGTATCGCCCAGGGCGTTGAGCACCACGACACGAGCCCGATCACCGCAAAGGGTTTCGCCACCACAGGCCGCCTCGAAACCGATCAGCGGCAGCCGCTGTTGGCGCCAGTCGATCCAGCCCAGGTGCCAGGCCGGTTCATGGGCCTCGCAGGCGAACGCGCGCTGGCCGATCAGTTCGGCCACGGCGACATTGGGCAGCACCAGGGTGCGGTCGCTCATGGGCAGCAGCAGGCCGGTCAGGCTGCTGCGCTGGCCGGCGATATGTTCAAGCATGGGTCTGGCTCCAATGGGCGATGCTCGCGAGCAATACCGACTCCTGGTACGGCTTGCCCAGGTAGTCGTTGACACCGATGGCCATCGCCCGGTCGCGGTGTTTCTGGCCCGTACGCGAAGTGATCATGATGATCGGCAGGTCCTTGAGCCGCGCGTCGCGCCGGATACGGGTGGCCACCTCGAAACCGTCCATGCGCGGCATTTCGATATCCAGCAGCAGCACGTCCGGGCGATGTTCCTCGAGCAGGGTCATGGCATCCACCCCGTCCTTGGCCGTGAGCACGTTCATGCCATGGCGCTCGAGCAGGCGGCTGGTGACCTTGCGCACGGTCACCGAGTCGTCCACCACCATCACCAGCAGACGCCGGCGTGGCGCCGGCCCGAGCAACGGCCGCTGGCCGCCATAGCCACCCGGCAGGCGCGCCAGGCGTCGCTGCTGGCCACGCAACTGGCCGAGCAGGTCGAGGATCAGCACCACCCGGCCATCGCCCAGCAAGGTCGCGCCGGACAGCCCCGGCACCGCCGCGAACTGCGGCCCCAGGCTCTTGACCACGATCTCACGGCTGGGCGACAGGCTGTCTACCTGGATGGCGAAGGATTGCTCCTGGGAGTGCACCAGCAACACCGGCAGCGGCACGCTCTGGCCCAGCAGGCTGGGACGCGGCCTGCCCCCTTGCAGCACTTCGCCAAGGTAACGCAGGTGGTATTCGTGCCCGGCATAGACATAGCGCGGCGCACTCAACTGGTAACAGGCCTCGAGCTCCGCGGGCGGCACGCGTACGATGCCCTCGATGGTGTTGAGCGGTATCGCGTATTGTTCATCGTCCAGGTGCACCATCAGCGCCCGGTTCATGGAGACGGTGAACGGCAGGCGAATCAGGAAGCGTGCGCCCTTGCCCGGGCTCGACTCGATGCTCATGGAGCCGCCCAGCTGCTTGACCTCTTCATGGACCACGTCCATGCCAAGCCCGCGGCCGGAAATCTGGGTGATCTTCTCCGCGGTGGAGAACCCGGGGCGCAGGATGAACTGCAGGATCTCGTGGTCGCTCAGGTAGGCCTGTGGGTCCAGCAGGCCACGCTTGATCGCCTTGGCGCGCACTGCCTGCAAAGGCACACCGGCACCGTCGTCGCTCATCTCGATGACGATGTCGGCCCCCTCATGAAGCAGGTTCAGGTGGATGGTGCCCTGCTCCGGCTTGCCGGCCGCCAGGCGCACTTCCCGGGTTTCCAGGCCATGGTCGACCGCGTTGCGCAGCATGTGCTCGAGCGGCGCCACCATGCGTTCGAGCACGCTGCGGTCCAGCTCACCCTCGGCATTGCCGACCACCAGTTCCACCTGCTTGCCCAGCTCGCTGGCCACCTGCCGCACCACACGCTGCAGGCGCGGCACCAGGCGCTCGAAGGGCACCATCAAGGTGGCCGTCAGGCCCTCCTGCAACTGGCTGTTCACCCGCGCCTGCTGCTGCAGCAGGCTGTAGGCGTCCTGGGCACGCTGGGCCAGGGTCTCCTTGAGGTCGAGCAGATCGGAGGCCGACTCGAACAGCGCCCGCGACAACTGCTGCAACTGGGAATGGCGGTCCATTTCCAGGGGGTCGAAGTCGTCATAGGCATCGCCTTCGGCCTGGTAACGGCTGGACATCCGCCCCTGGGTCTCGATATCCAGGCGCAGCAACTGGTCGCGCATGCGCTCCAGGGTGGTTTCCATTTCGTTGAGGGCGAACTGGGCGTCGTTGACTTGCTGCTCGATGCGGCCCCGGATGATCGAATGCTCGCTGGCCAGGTTGCCCAGGTCGTCCAGCAGCTCGGCATCCACCTTGACCATGTCGCCTGCGGCCCGCTCCGGGGTGACCGCGGGTGCTTCGGCGGCGGGCACCTCGGCCTGTGCCTGGCCCGCGGCGCTGTCGGTCAACGCCGCGCTGCTGAAGTTGCGGATATAGTCGATCAACGCCGTAGCGGCGTGCAGCGGTTGGCCAAGGCGCACGGCGTCGAGCATATGGGCGAGGCGGTCATGGCAGTTCTGCAGCAGGGCGAACAGCGCCGGGCTCGGTGGCAGGCGGCCAGCGGCGAGCAGTTCGTAGAGGAATTCCAACTCGTGGGCCAAGTCGCCGATCGCCGCGACCTCGACCATCCGCGCCCCACCCTTGAGGGTGTGCAGGTCGCGCAGCAGGTTCTCGACCTCGATGCTGTTGCGCGGGTCGGCCTGCCAGCGGGCCAAGGCGGCGGCGGCGCTTTCGACGATATCCGAGCTTTCTTCAAGGAAGACTTCACGCAGTTCGCTGTCGCCCGGGCTCTGGGCCTCGTCTGCCGCAGGCTCGACAACCGGCACAGCCGGGAAGGGCAAAGGTGTCACCGTGTCGAGGCCGACCTTGCCCATCGCGTCAGGCGCCAGGGCATCGTCCAACAGGCCACGCAGGGCCGCCACGCATTCCAGCCGCGCCTCGACCTGCTGCCCGGCGGCGATCTCATCGAACATGTCGAGCAAGGCTTCGTGAGCCTGCTGGCCCAGGGCGAAGAAGCGCCCATTGGCGGCCAGGCTGCCCTCCTCCACGGCACCGTACAGATCGAGCAGCGCTTCACAGATTTCATCCACCTGCCACAGCTCGGCCAGGTGGGCCGCCTGCCCGAGGGCCGTCAGGTCATCGAGCAGGGTTTCCAGCTCCTGGCGCTCGCCCGGGTGCTCCTGCCAGCGCGACAGCAGCGATTCGGCATCGAGCAAGATGTCCATGCCCTGCGCCAGGAAGGCCGCGATACGCTGCGGGTCGCGCCCGGAACGTTGGGCCGGGTGCGGGTGCTGCTCAAGAAATGCCAGGCGCGCATCCACCGCCTGGCCGACCTGCTCGATCAGCGCCGCGGCGTCCGGGATGGGCGCCAAGGGCGTGCTGTCGAGCTGGGCGAGGCCCAGGTGGAACAAAGCCCGGGCTGCCTCCAGCCATTCGAGCTCGGCTACCTGCAATGCCAGCCCGTGCCCTTTGTATTCCCGAACCAGACGGTCGAACGCCGTGGCCAGCTCGGCAATCGGCATGACACCCGCCATGGCGGCGCTGCCCTTGAGGGTATGCAGCGCGCGCTGCAGGCTGTCGCTGACGGGCGAGCCCTCGCCGTCTGCACCGCGCAGGAAGGTTTCCAGGCTGCCCAGGTGGCCCTGGGCCTCGTTGCGGAAGATTTCCAGCAATTGAGGGTCCAGCCCATGGGCCGCCGCCACCAGTGGATTGTGGATGGCCAACTGATGCAGATGGCTGGACAAGGCCTCGGCTTCGGCCAGCGGCGTCGGGTGACCCACCGCGAAATCGGCCAGCAGGTCCGGCAAACGCACCAGTACCTGCTGCAAGGCCACCACCCCCTCCGCCGCCAGGGTGATGCGCCCCTCCAATACCCGGTTGAGCAGGTGCTCGGCGCCCCAGGCCAGCTCCGCCAGGGCCTCGGCATGCACCATTCGCCCGCTGCCCTTGAGGGTGTGCAGCGCCCGGCGTACCTCCACCAGCGCATCGCGCAAGGCGTTGTCGGCACGCCAGCGCAACCAGTGGCGTTCGATCTCCGGCAGCAGCTCGCCGGCCTCCTCGAGGAAAACGTCGCGCAGCTCGTCATCGATCGCCTCTGGCTCGTGGCAGGCCTGGGGCTGCAGGCACACCACGCCGATCGCCGCCAGGCTGGCACGGGCCATGTCGAGGAATGGCTGGGCGTCGGCCAGGGGGTCGGCTACGCGCCATTGCAGATACATTTCGCCGGCACTCAGCGCTTCGGCCAGGTGCGCAAGCTCCTCGGCGGGCGGTTCCTGTTCCAGGTGGGCAAGCCAGCCCTGCACGTAACCGGCGCAACCACCGAACACCTCGGCCACCTCCGGCAGCATGAGCATGGACAAGGCACCGCGCACCTGGTGCAACAGGCCTGGCAGCGGCTGCAGGCGCTCGCGTGGCCAGCCGGACTCCAGGCAATCGCCGATCAGGTCCTTGGCCTGCTGCAACACCGCCAGCGCCTCGTTCAACACCAACTGGCGGATCTCGATCACGTCGGCGCCCGGCAGGTTGCCCTGGCCGCTTTCATCCAAGGGCCCGACCATGCCGTTGAGGGTCGCCTCCACGTACAGCAAGGCGCCGGCGATATCCATCAGCACCGCGTCGTCCACGGCCCGCTCGCCCTGGGCCAGGGCCTGCAAGGCCAGCACTTGGTCGATGATGACCCGGCGCGGTTGCTGGAAGGCCAATACCGCCAGGGTATCGGCGACCTGGCGCAGCGGCGCCAGCAGGGCCTCCAGTTGCTCGCGCTGCTGACGGTCGCCGCGCACGAACAGGTCCAACCGCTCCTTGATCCGTACCAGGTCGTCGCACAGCGCCATCACTACCGAACGCAACGCGTCGCGGCCTTGCCCGGCCTGCAACTGTTCGCGCCAATTGCCCAGGGACAGGTCCAGGTCAGCCAGGTCGGCAGCCCCTGCCAGGCGCTGCGCCGCATGGCCGACCAGGCTGCCCTGGGGCAACGGCTCGACACCTCGGCACCCGCGCAACTGGTTCAGCAACGGCACCACCACCAACGGCAGGTCGTGACGTGCCCCGCGCAGACGCTCCAGGTACGGGGGCAACTGCTCCAGCCCCCGGAACAGCGCACCGAGGCAATCGCCTCGGGGGCTGACCTGGCCATCGGCCATGGCCCGGCCGAGCAGCTCCAGTTCCTCGGCCAGGTGAGTCGCACCGCGCAGCTCGAGCATGCGCAGGCAGCCGTGTACCTGGTGCAGGTTGTCGATGAAGAAGGCCAGCATCGCCGGGTCTTCCGGCTCGCTGGCGAAACGCTCCAGGGTCTGGCGGGCCTGACCCAGGCAGTCGAGGATGGCTGCCTTGGCCCAGGCCAGGGCAACGGTGTCGTGGCGCTCGGGGCTCACGGTCGTGGGCACCATGGCTCGCTCCTCAACGTGGTTCGGCGGGGGCCGGCAGGGTGAAGCCGGAGACCGAGCGGCGCATCTCGCTGGCCATGCGCGCCAGGTGGCGGATGCTGTCGGCGGTGGCGCCGGAGCCGGCGGAGGTCTGCGCGGTGATCTGCTGGATCACCGCCATGGTGTGGGAAATCTGCCCAGCCGAGGATGTTTGCAGTTGGGCGGCGTCCGAGATGCTGTGGATAAGGTCGGCCAGCGTCTGCGACACGCCCTCGATCTCAGCCAGGGCGACGCCGGCGTCCTGGGCCAGGCGCGCGCCTCGCACCACTTCGGCGGTGGTCTGCTCCATGGAGATCACCGCCTCGTTGGTATCGGCCTGGATCGTGCGTACCAGCGCCTCGATCTGCCGGGTGGCAGACGACGAACGCTCGGCCAGGCGCTGCACCTCGTCGGCGACCACGGCGAAACCACGCCCGGCCTCGCCGGCGAGAGAGGCCTGGATCGCCGCATTGAGGGCGAGGATGTTGGTCTGGTCGGCGATGTCGTCGATCAGGCTGACGATGTCGCCGATCTCCTGGGAAGACTCGCCCAAGCGCTTGATCCGCTTGGCGGTATCCTGGATCTGCTCACGGATATTGTCCATGCCGTGGATGGTGTTATGCACCACCTCGTTGCCCTTGTTGGCGATGGCCACCGAGCGCTCGGCTACTTTCGCCGATTCGTAGGCGTGGGCCGATACCCGGTCGATCGACTCGACCATGTCACCTACCGCCAGGGACGCCTCGCTGATCTGTTCGGCCTGGTGCTCGGAGGCCTTGGCCAACTGGCGGGCGGTGTTCTGGGTGTCCTGCACGGCCGCGGCGACCTGCTCGGCACTGTGGTTGATGGTCGCCACCAGGTCGCGCAACTGGTCGACCGAATAGTTGATCGAGTCGGCGATGGCCCCGGTGAAGTCCTCGGTGACCGACACGGTGACGGTCAGGTCGCCGTCGGCCAGCTCTTCGATCTCGTCGAGCAGGCGCATGATCGCCTGTTGGTTACGTTCGTTCTTCTCGGCGGTCTCGCGCAGCTGGCGGTGGGTGGCGCGTACCATCACCAGGCCGATGAGGATGATCGAGGCCAGGGCCACCAGCCCCAACAGGTAGCCGCCGATGGTGGCCAGGGTGCGACCACTGGCCAGGTTCTCGAAACCGTTGGCCAGGTGCGAGGCTTCGTCGAGTAGGGTCTGCGACAGGCTGAAGATGTTGCCGGCCGCCTCGCGCACACGCAGCAGCTCCGGCGAGGTCTCGAGGATTTCGTCAACGGAGCCTGCGACGAACTGGAACAGCTCGGCGATTTCGGCCAGCCGCGCGCGGGCGTCGGCGTCCTCGACCTTGGTCACCTGGATCGCCGGGTTGCCGCCGAGCATGCCCTCGAGCACCTGGCCGAAACGGCTGGCATCGCGCCCGAAGGCGTCCGCCGCCTGGGCCGAGGTGTCGTCGCCCGCCAGCACCGTGTTGACCGAGCCGAGGATGCGCTCGGCCAGCAGCAGCTGGCGCTGGGCCACAGCCACCTGGCTGGCCGGCGCCCCGCTCTGCAGGAGGATCTCCACGACCTTTTCATACTCGACCTGCAACTGCGGCACGGTCTCGGCCAGGGTCGCAGCCACCTGGTGCAGTGACAGCACAGTCTGCTCGCTGGCAAGGATGGTGTCGGTGTTCTTGCGCAGGTTTTCCCAGTCCTGGCGCACGGCGTCCATTTCGTCGCGCACGGCCATGGGCGCCGGCGGCAGCCCAGTGGCCTGATCACCCTCGCGCAGGTAGCGCCAGCGCCGCTCGAAGTCATTGCGCGCATCGGACAGCAACTTGAAGGCCAACGCCTTGCCGGCCGCCGCCTCGGTGGCGTTCTTGGCAATGCGCTGGGAAAGCACGCGCAACTCGCCGGCATGGCCGATGTACTGCTTGTCGTAGTTGGCCTGGGTGTTGAGATAGGCGAAGTTGGCGAACAGCAGGATGATCGACAGGATCAGTAGCAGGAACAGCACGGTGATCTGCGCGATGCTGCGCCGACGCGGGCTCACGACAGCCGGGGCAACGGGTGTGGCGGGTTTGTTCACGGTCGATGGATCCTCTACAACGCCACGTCGAGAAAGCCCGGCGCCTGGGCCAGGGCGAACGGGCTGAAGATCGCCCAGTTGCGTTCACGGGGGAAATGGCCCTGGACGAAGGGCGCGGCGGCGCGCAGCAGCGGCTGCGGCGGCGACAGCTCCAGGCTGCTCAGGGCAAAGTGCTGCAGGCCCAGGACTTCATCCACCAACAGGCCTGCGAACAGCGCTTCATGGTCCAGCACCAGCACCCGCCGCTGTTTGCCCGCCAATGCCGGGCCAAGGCCGAAGAATGCGCTCAGGTCCATGACCGGCAACAGCCGGCCACGCAGGTTGGCCACCCCGCAGACCCAGGGCTGGACACCAGGCACCCGGCTGCTGCGCGGCTCATGCAATACTTCGGCGACCTCGCCCATGGGCGCCACGAACCACTGCTGGGCAATACGAAAGCCGATACCGCTCCACTGTTGCTGGCGCGTGTCCTGGGGCGGTTGGTCGGCCACCAGCAGACGACAGCGCCGGTCGATGTCCAGCAGCAGTTCGAAGGCGGTCAGCGACGCGCCCTGCGGACGGGTGGTCAAGCCCCGATGACCTCTTTGAGCTTGTCGATCAGCGCCGCTTCCTCCACCGGCTTGGTCAGGAAGTCCCGCGCGCCCTGGCGCGTGGCCCAGACCCGGTCGGTTTCCTGGTCCTTGGTGGTCACCACGATCACTGGGATGGCACGGGTCTCGGGGTCCTTGCTCAACTGCCGGGTGGCCTGGAAACCGTTCATGCCGGGCATGACGATGTCCATCAACACCGCGTCGGGCTTTTCCTGGCGGGCCAAGGCCACGCCATCGGCGCCATTGTCTGCCTTGAGCACCTGGTGGCCATGCTTCTCCAGCCAGGCGGTCAGCTTGTACATCTCTGTCGGCGAGTCGTCGACGATCAAAACTCGGGCCATGCTGTTTCCCCATGAAGGAAAGAAGACACCGCCATCGCGGGCGGGGTCAGGGTGCGTGTTGGGCCTGCGCGGCGAACCCGGGCACATGGGCCCTGATCGCATCGAGCAGTTCTTCCTTGCTGAACGGTTTGGTCAGGAACTGGTCGGAGCCGACCACCCGGCCACGGGCCTTGTCGAACAGGCCGTCGCGCGAGGACAGCAGGATGACCGGGGTGTCCTTGAAGGCGCTGTTCTGCTTGATCACTGCGCAGGTCTGGTAGCCGTCCAGGCGCGGCATCAGCACATCGACGAAGATGATCCGGGGCTTGTGGTCGACGATCTTGGCCAGGGCATCGAAGCCGTCGCTGGCGGTGATCACCTCGCAGCCTGCTTCGCCGAGCAACATCTGGGCGGTGCGGCGGATCGTGCGGGAATCGTCGATCACCATCACCTTCAGGGGTTGTTCCATAAGTTGGGCTACCATCGCGGCTCTGGCTGACATCCGGGGCCGCTTCGCGCCCCATCGCAGGGCAAGCCCGCTCCTACACGGCCCTGCGACAACAGAGCCCCGAGCCCGGCACAGACCCTGTGGGAGCGGGCTTGCCCCGCGATGGACTGCGCAGCAGTCCCAAGCGACATCATGCTTGGCTCCTGTGAACGGCATCAAGCACTATGCCTGGCATTTTTAGCACAGTCCGCAGGGGCATTCCATCCGCCGCCCCCTTGACCATCGGCGTTCCCGGCGCCACCCTGAGCCACTTTTCATCGAACCATCGCGGCAATCGCCGCCAATGAGGAATTACCCATGAGCGTTCGCCTCGGGATTGTCATGGACCCCATCGCGTCCATCTCCTACAAGAAGGACAGCTCGCTGGCCATGCTGCTGGCGGCCCAGGCCCGTGGCTGGACCCTGTTCTACATGGAGCAGCGCGACCTCTACCTGGGTGCAGGCCAGGCCCGCGCGCAGATGCGCCCGCTGAAGGTGTTCGCCGATCCGGCCCGCTGGTTCGAGCTGGGCGAAGAGCAGGACAACGCCCTGGCCGACCTGGACGTGATCCTGATGCGCAAGGATCCACCCTTCGACATGGAGTTCGTGTACAGCACCTACCTGCTGGAGCAGGCCGAGCGCGAGGGCGTGCTGGTGGTCAACCGGCCGCAGAGCCTGCGCGACTGCAACGAGAAGCTGTTCGCCACCCAGTTTCCGCAGTGCATGGCGCCGACCCTGGTCAGCCGCCGCGTGGACATCCTGCGCGAGTTCGCCAACAGCCGTGGCGATGTGATCCTCAAGCCGCTGGACGGCATGGGCGGCGCCTCGGTGTTCCGCCACCGCAAGGACGACCCGAACCTGTCGGTGATCCTCGAGACCCTGACCCAGCACGGCACCCAGCAAATCATGGCCCAGGAGTACCTGCCGCAGATCGTCGATGGCGACAAGCGCATCCTGATGATCGACGGCGAGCCGGTCGACTACTGCCTGGCACGCATCCCGGCCAGCGGCGAAACCCGCGGCAACCTGGCCGCCGGAGGGCGTGGCGAGGCCCGCCCGTTGACCGAGCGCGACCGCTGGATCGCCGCCCAGGTGGGCCCGACCCTGCGTGAAAAAGGCCTGCTGTTCGTCGGCCTGGACGTGATCGGCGACTACCTCACCGAGATCAATGTCACCAGCCCCACCTGCATCCGCGAGATCGACGCGGCCTACAACACCGATATCGGCGGGCAACTGATGGATGCCATTGATCGCCAGCTCAAGGCGCGCTGACCGCCGACGCGGAGCAATTTCGCACAGTGGGGTATGATGCCAGTCCTTTTCGACTGAGCCGCCACCCCGCTTTGCGGTTGCTGGATACCTGATGACGCTGCCTGCCGACATCCCCGCCGACCTGCTGCCTCCCCGCGTCCGCCCTGCGGACCGGCTCGGCTTCACCCTGTTCCTGGCTGCCCTGGTGCACCTGGCGCTGATCCTGGGCGTGAGCTTCACCATCACCAAGCCCAGCGAAATCCGCCGCACCATGGAAATCACCCTGGCGACCTTCAAGAGCGAGAAACCGCCCGAGAAGGCCGACTTCCAGGCCCAGGACAACCAGCAGGGCAGCGGCACCCTGGAGAAGAAGGCGGTGCCCAAGACCACCGAGGTCGCGCCGTTCCAGGACAGCAAGATCAACAAGGTCACCCCGCCCCCGGCCGCCAAGCGGGAGAGCCCGCCGGCCCCGCAGAAGTCCGCCGTGGCTACCAAGGCGCCCAAGCCGCAGAAGGTCGAGCCCAAGCCCAAGGAAAGCAAGCCCCAGCCCAAGCCCCAGGCGGTGCCGGACTTCGACAGCTCGCAATTGTCCAGCCAGATCGCCAGCCTTGAGGCGGAGCTTTCCAACGAACAGCAGCTGTACGCCAAGCGCCCGCGCATCCACCGCCTCAACGCCGCCTCGACCATGCGCGACAAGGGCGCCTGGTACAAGGAAGAGTGGCGCAAGAAGGTCGAGCGGGTCGGCAACCTCAACTACCCCGAGCAGGCGCGTCGCCAACAGATCTACGGCAGCCTGCGGATGCTGGTGTCGATCAACCGCGACGGTTCGCTGTACGAGGTGCTGGTGCTGGAGTCCTCCGGCCAGCCGGTGCTCGACCAGGCAGCCCAGCGCATCGTCCGCCTGTCGGCACCGTTCGCACCGTTCACCGGCGACCTGGCCGAGTTCGACCGGCTGGAGATCATCCGCACCTGGCGTTTTGCCCGCGGTGACCGCCTGTCCAGTAATTGAATGATGGTTGATCCGTAGGGCTTGAGTGTGCGGTGGCGCACGCGTCATCAGGCGCCCCAAAACCACCGACCTGCACAACGCCCAGCAACACACTGGCACCTTGTCAGCCTCGCCACCTGACGCCACACTATCACCCATGAAAACCCTCAGCCCGAGCTACCTCAAGCACCAGTTCCTCATCGCCATGCCGCACATGGCCGACCCGAACTTTGCCCAGACCCTCACCTATATCGTCGAGCACAACGCCAATGGCGCCATGGGCCTGGTGGTCAATCGGCCTCAGGAGCTGAACCTGGCGGACATCCTGGAGCAGCTGCGCCCGGACGAAGAGCCGCCGGCCAGCACCCTGCAGGTGCCGATCTACCAGGGTGGCCCGGTGCAGACCGATCGCGGTTTCGTATTGCACACAAGCGAATGCAGCTACCAGGCCACCGTCGAGCTGCAGGGCCTGTCGCTTTCCACCTCCCAGGACGTGCTGTTCGCCATCGCCGATGGCGTAGGGCCGAAACAGAGCCTGATCACCCTGGGCTACGCCGGCTGGGAGGCAGGCCAGCTGGAAGCCGAGCTTGCCGACAACGCCTGGCTCAACTGCCCGTTCGACCCCGAGATCATCTTCGGCCTGGCCAGCGACCAACGCCTGGAAGCCGCCGCCGCGAGCCTGGGCATCAACCTCAGCCTGCTGACCAGCCAGGCGGGCCACGCCTGATGGCCGAATTGCGCCTGCTGCTGGGCTTCGACTACGGCAGCAAACAGATCGGCGTGGCCGTCGGCCAGGTGATCACCGGCCAGGCCCGCGAGCTGTGCACGCTCAAGGCCCAGAACGGCGTGCCGGACTGGGCCCAGGTGGAAAGACTCATCAAGGAATGGAAGCCCGATGCCATCGTCGTCGGCCTGCCACTGAACATGGACGGTACGCCCAGCGAGATGAGCGAGCGCGCCGAGAAATTCGCCCGGCGCCTGCATGGCCGCTACAACCTGCCCGTGCACACCCACGACGAACGCCTGACCACCTTCGAAGCCAAGGGCGAGCAGATGGCCCGTGGCCTGCGCCACGGCAGCTACCGCGACAACCCGGTCGATGCCATCGCCGCCGCCCTGCTCCTGCAAGGCTGGCTGGAGGCCAACACTTAAATCCGCTTTGCCGCCGGCCCACCCGGCGCCCCCTCCCGAGGAGCACGCAATGAGCCTACCCAACCCCGCCGACCTGATCCGGCAGATGGCCGTCGACCTTCGCGCCCACCTGGCCCGCCGTGCCATCACCGAGCCACGCTTCATCGGCATCCGCACCGGCGGTGTGTGGGTAGCCCAGGCCTTGCAGCAGGCGCTGGGCGACAGCAGCGCACTGGGCACCCTGGACGTCTCCTTCTACCGCGACGACTTCAGCCAGAACGGCCTGCATCCGCAGGTGCGCCCTTCGGAACTGCCCTTCGAGGTCGAAGGCCAGCACCTGGTACTGGTGGACGACGTGCTGATGAGCGGGCGCACCATCCGCGCCGCACTCAACGAACTGTTCGACTATGGCCGCCCGGCCAGCGTCACCCTGGTCTGCCTGCTGGACCTGGACGCCGGCGAACTGCCGATCCGCCCCAACGTGCTCGGTGCCACCTTGCAACTGGCGCCCACTGAACGGGTAAAATTGACCGGACCCGCACCGCTCGCCCTCGAGCGCCAGGACCTCGCCACCGCTTCCGCCCTTTAAGAGTCCCCCGCGATGACGCCATTCGACGCCAAGCGCCCGCTGCAGCTCAATGACCAGGGCCAGCTGCGCCACTTTCTCTCGCTCGACGGTTTGCCCCGCGAACTGCTGACCGAGATCCTCGACACCGCCGACTCCTTCCTGGAAGTCGGTGCCCGGGCCGTGAAAAAAGTCCCGTTGCTGCGCGGCAAGACCGTGTGCAACGTGTTCTTCGAGAACTCGACCCGCACCCGCACCACCTTCGAACTGGCCGCCCAGCGCCTGTCGGCCGATGTGATCAGCCTGAACGTGTCGACCTCCTCGACCAGCAAGGGCGAGACCCTGTTCGACACCCTGCGCAACCTGGAGGCCATGGCCGCCGACATGTTCGTCGTGCGCCATTCCGACTCCGGCGCCGCGCACTTCATCGCCGAGCACGTCTGCCCGGACGTGGCGGTGATCAACGGCGGCGACGGCCGCCATGCGCACCCGACCCAGGGCATGCTCGACATGCTGACCATCCGTCGCCACAAGGGCAGCTTCGAGAACCTCTCGGTGGCCATCGTCGGTGACATCCTGCACTCGCGCGTGGCCCGCTCCGACATGCTCGCGCTCAAGGCGCTGGGCTGCCCGGATATCCGCGTGGTCGGCCCGAAGACCTTGATTCCCGTGGGTATCGAGCAGTATGGCGTGAAGGTCTATACCGACCTGGCCCAAGGCCTGAAGGACGTCGACGTGGTGATCATGCTGCGCCTGCAACGTGAGCGCATGGCCGGCGGCCTGCTGCCCAGCGAAGGCGAGTTCTACCGCCTGTTCGGCCTGACCACCGCACGCCTGGCCGGGGCCAAGCCCGACGCCATCGTCATGCACCCGGGGCCGATCAACCGCGGCGTGGAGATCGAGTCGGCGGTGGCCGACGGCGCCCATTCGGTGATTCTCAACCAGGTCACCTACGGCATCGCCGTGCGCATGGCGGTGCTGTCCATGGCCATGAGCGGCCAGGCCGCGCAACGTCAACTCGACCAGGAGAACGCCCTGTGAGCATCAGTATTCTTGGCGCCCGGGTCATCGACCCTAGCAGCGGCCTGGACCAAATCACCGACCTGCACCTGGACGGCGGTCGCATCGTCGCCATCGGCGCTGCACCGGCAGGCTTCAGCGCCAGCCGCACCCTGCAGGCCGACGGCCTGGTCGCAGCACCCGGTCTGGTGGACCTCGACGTCGCCCTGCGCGAGCCGGGCTACAGCCGCAAGGGCAACATCGCCAGCGAGACCCGCGCCGCAGTGGCCGGCGGCGTCACCAGCCTGTGCTGCCCACCCCAGACCCGACCGATTCTCGACACCTCGGCCGTGGCCGAGCTGATCCTCGATCGCGCCCGCGAAGCCGGCAACAGCAAGGTCTACCCGGTCGGCGCGCTGACCAAGGGCCTGGAAGGCGAGCAACTGGCCGAGTTGGTCGCCCTGCGTGACACCGGCTGCGTTGCGTTCGGCAATGGCCTGAAGGACATTCCCAACAACCGCACCCTGGTCCGCGCCCTGGAATACGCCGCCACCTTCGACCTGACGGTGGTGTTCCACTCCCAGGACGGCGACCTGGCCCAAGGCGGCCTGGCCCATGAAGGTGCCATGGCCAGTTTCCTCGGCCTGGCGGGCATCCCGGAAACCGCGGAAACCGTGGCACTGGCGCGCAACCTGCTGCTGGTCGAACAGACCGGCGTACGTGCCCACTTCACTCAGATCACCAGCGCCCGTGGCGCGCGGCTGATCGCCCAGGCCCAGCAGCTGGGCCTGCCGGTCACCGCCGACGTGGCGCTGTACCAGCTGATCCTCACGGACGAAGCCCTGCGCGACTTCTCCAGCCTCTACCACGTACAGCCTCCGCTGCGCACCGCCGCCGACCGCGATGGCCTGCGCGAAGCGGTGAAGGCCGGGGTGATCCAGGCGATCTCCAGCCATCACCAGCCCCACGAGCGCGACGCCAAACTGGCCCCGTTCGGCGCCACCGAGCCTGGCATCAGCAGCGTCGAGCTGCTGCTGCCGCTGGCCATGACCCTGGTGCAGGACGGCCTGCTCGACCTGCCGACCCTGCTGGCCCGCCTGACCTGCGGCCCGGCCAAGGCCATGCGCCTGCCGGCGGGCGAGCTGAAGGTCGGTGCGGCGGCGGACCTGGTGCTGTTCGACCCACAGGCCTCCACGGTGGCTGGCGAGCAATGGTATTCGCGTGGCGAGAACTGCCCGTTCATTGGCCACTGCCTGCCAGGCGCGGTGCGTTATACCTTGGTCGACGGGCACGTTTGCCACGAGGCCTGAGCGGCGACTTTGTAGGAGCGCCCTTGTGCCGCGAAAGGGCCGCAAAGCGGCCCCGGCAATGCATGCATCAGGCAAAGATCCCGGGGCTGCTACGCAGCCCTTTCGCGGCACGAGGCCGCTCCTACGCAGGTGGTGCATCACCTGAAATCCATCGCAACCGTTCATCCCCCACGGTTGAAATCCTTCCCCCCACCCCCATATGAGTCTGCAACAGGCATTTTCGCCCCGCTGCGTGGAGACTCTCCCCTTGACTACCATCGTTTCAGTCCGCCGCCACGGCAAAGTCGTCATGGGCGGCGACGGCCAGGTTTCCCTCGGCAACACCGTGATGAAAGGCAATGCGAAGAAAGTCCGCCGCCTGTACCACGGCCAGGTCATCGCCGGCTTCGCCGGTGCCACCGCCGACGCCTTCACCCTGTTCGAGCGCTTCGAAGGCCAGCTGGAAAAACACCAGGGCCACCTGATTCGTGCCGCAGTGGAACTGGCCAAGGAATGGCGTACCGACCGTTCCCTGAGCCGCCTGGAAGCCATGCTCGCCGTGGCCAACAAGGACGCCTCGCTGATCATCACCGGCAACGGTGACGTGGTCGAGCCCGAAGACGGGCTGATCGCCATGGGCTCCGGCGGCGCCTACGCCCAGGCCGCGGCCCGCGCCCTGCTGAACAAGACCGACCTCTCGGCCCGCGAAATCGCCGAGACCGCCCTGAACATCGCCGGTGACATCTGCGTGTTCACCAATCACAACCTGACCATCGAGGAGCAGGACCTGGCCGAGTGATCAGCTGTTCTGGCGCCCCTTCCCGGTGACGGGGCTTTTCCACGCTGACTCATTCTGCTCGAGGACCTTATTCACCATGTCCATGACCCCCCGCGAGATCGTCCACGAACTCAACCGCCACATCATCGGCCAGGACGACGCCAAGCGCGCCGTGGCCATCGCCCTGCGCAACCGCTGGCGGCGCATGCAACTGCCGGCCGAGCTACGCGCCGAAGTCACGCCCAAGAACATCCTGATGATCGGCCCGACCGGTGTGGGCAAGACCGAAATCGCCCGCCGCCTGGCCAAGCTGGCCAACGCGCCGTTCATCAAGGTCGAAGCGACCAAGTTCACCGAAGTCGGCTATGTCGGCCGTGACGTCGAGTCGATCATCCGCGACCTGGCCGATGCTGCGCTGAAGATGCTGCGCGAGCAGGAAATCATCCGCGTACGCCACCGCGCCGAAGACGCTGCCGAGGACCGCATCCTCGACGCCCTGTTGCCCCAGGCCCGGGTCAGCAGCTTCTCTGAGGAAGCGTCGCAGTCGAGCACCGACTCCAACACCCGCCAACTGTTCCGCAAGCGCCTGCGCGAAGGCCAGCTGGACGACAAGGAAATCGAGATCGAAGTGGCCGAGTCCATGGGCGTCGAGATCGCCGCGCCGCCCGGCATGGAAGAGATGACCAACCAGCTGCAGAGCCTGTTCGCCAACATGGGCAAGGGCAAGCGCAAGGCGCGCAAGCTCAAGGTCAAGGAAGCGCTGAAGATGGTCCGCGACGAGGAAGCCAGCCGCCTGGTCAACGAGGAAGAACTCAAGGCCAAGGCCCTGGAAGCGGTCGAGCAGCACGGCATCGTGTTCATCGACGAGATCGACAAGGTGGCCAAGCGCGGCAACGTCGGCGGTGCCGATGTGTCCCGCGAAGGTGTGCAGCGCGACCTGTTGCCGCTGATCGAGGGTTGCACCGTCAATACCAAGCTGGGCATGGTCAAGACCGACCACATCCTGTTCATCGCCTCCGGCGCGTTCCACCTGAGCAAGCCGAGCGACCTGGTGCCCGAGCTGCAAGGCCGCCTGCCGATCCGCGTCGAGCTCAAGGCCCTGACCCCGGAAGACTTCGAGCGCATCCTGCAGGAGCCGCATGCTTCGCTGACCGAACAGTACCGTGAGCTGCTCAAGACCGAAGGCCTGAACATCGAATTCGCCGCCGAAGGCATCAAGCGCCTGGCCGAGATCGCCTACCAGGTCAACGAGAAAACCGAGAACATCGGTGCCCGTCGCCTGCACACCCTGCTCGAGCGCCTGCTCGAAGAGGTATCGTTCAGTGCCGGCGACCTGGCCAGTGCCCACGACGAAGCACCGATCAAGATCGACGCGGCGTACGTGAACAGCCACCTGGGCGAACTGGCGCAGAACGAAGACCTGTCGCGCTACATCCTGTAAGCCCGTACGGGGCCGCTGCGCGGCCCAATCGCCGGCAAGCCGGCTCCCACCTGTCTTGCGCTGTTTTCAGAGACACTGCCATACCTGTGGGAGTCGGCTTGCCGGCGATTGGGCTGCGCAGCAGCCCCATTGCACAATGGCCCGAATCTCTGGAAGCTTGCAGCATCAGCTCACGAGAGATCCAGCCCATGGCCCGCCTCCCCACCGCCATCAACCTGCACAAAGCCTCCAAGACCCTCACCCTCACCTACGGGCCAAACGAGGTCTACCATCTGCCCGCCGAGTTCCTGCGGGTGCACTCCCCTTCCGCCGAAGTCCAGGGCCACGGCAACCCTATCCTGCAATTCGGCAAGCTCAACGTCGGCCTCGTCGACCTCGAGCCTGCCGGCCAGTACGCACTGAAACTGACCTTCGACGACGGCCATGACAGCGGCCTGTTCACCTGGGAATACCTCGAGCAGCTGTGCCTGCGCCAAGAGGCACTGTGGGCCGAGTATCTCGATGACCTGCACAAGGCCGGCAAGTCCCGCGACCCGTCGGAGGCCGTGGTCAAGCTGATGCTCTAGCGCGAGGCCTGCAGGTTTTAGAGCGCATTTTCTAAAGTCATCTGCTTGAATGCCCCTGCACCTGCCAATCACAGGCTGTCTTGCGCATTACATGAAAGTCGGGTAACCAATGGAGCTGGCAAGTTCCCTGCATCGTTCATCGCGCGATCAGGGCCGGGCCGGCATGTAGAGGTCGCGAGCGAAAGCAGGCTGTCTTCAACCGCAGGAAAACCCGCCGCTCGTCGCCACACGCATCCGGTCCGCAACCGCTGTTTCTTATCACTTGGTCACCCGAGCAGCAGTACCGGGCAGTCGTCTGTGTACCCGCCACAGCCAACCGGTACTCGTCTCAGGACAACGGAGCGTCGTAGATGAGTAAGAACAACGATGAGTTGCAGCGGCAGGCCTCGGCAAACACCCTGGGCCTGAACCCGGTCATCGGCATTCGCCGCAAGGACCTGCTGAGTTCGGCGCGCACCGTATTGCGCCAGGCGGTTCGCCAGCCATTGCACAGCGCCAAGCACGTGGCGCATTTCGGCCTGGAGCTCAAGAACGTGCTGCTGGGCAAGTCCAACCTGCAGCCCGGCAGCGACGACCGCCGCTTCAGCGACCCCGCCTGGAGCCACAACCCGCTGTACCGCCGCTACCTGCAGACCTACCTGGCCTGGCGCAAGGAGCTGCAGGAGTGGATCGGCAACAGCGACCTGTCACCCCAGGACGTCAGCCGCGGGCAGTTCGTCATCAACCTGATGACCGAGGCGATGGCACCCACCAATACCCTGGCCAACCCGGCAGCGGTCAAGCGCTTCTTCGAAACCGGCGGCAAGAGCCTGCTCGACGGCCTGTCCAACCTGGCCAAGGACATGGTCAACAACGGCGGCATGCCGAGCCAGGTGAACATGGATGCCTTCGAGGTGGGCAAGAACCTGGCCACCAGCGAAGGGGTGGTGGTGTATCGCAACGATGTGCTGGAATTGATCCAGTACAGCCCCATCACCGAGCAGGTGCATGCCCGCCCGCTGCTGATCGTGCCGCCGCAGATCAACAAGTTCTACGTCTTCGACCTCAGCCCGGAGAAGAGCCTGGCACGCTTCTGCCTGCGCTCCAGCCAGCAGACCTTCATCATCAGTTGGCGCAACCCGACCAAGGCCCAGCGCGAATGGGGCCTGTCGACCTATATCGACGCGCTCAAGGAAGCGGTGGACGCCGTGCTGGCGATCACCGGCAGCACGGACCTGAACATGCTGGGCGCCTGCTCCGGAGGCATCACCTGCACCGCCCTGGTCGGCCATTACGCCGCATTGGGCGAGAACAAGGTCAATGCCCTGACCCTGCTGGTCAGCGTGCTCGATACCACCCTGGACAACCAGGTCGCGCTGTTCGTCGACGAACAGACCCTCGAGGCCGCCAAGCGCCACTCCTACCAGGCCGGTGTGCTCGAGGGCAGCGACATGGCCAAGGTGTTCGCCTGGATGCGCCCCAACGACCTGATCTGGAACTACTGGGTCAACAATTACCTGCTCGGCAACGAGCCGCCGGTGTTCGACATCCTGTTCTGGAACAACGACACCACGCGCCTGCCGGCCGCCTTCCACGGCGACCTGATCGAGATGTTCAAGAACAACCCCCTGACCCGCGCCGATGCCCTGGAAGTGTGCGGCACGTCAATCGACCTGAAGAAGGTCCAGTGCGATATCTACAGCGTCGCCGGCACCGCCGACCACATCACGCCGTGGCAGTCCTGCTATCGCTCGGCCCACCTGTTCGGCGGCAAGATCGAGTTCGTGCTGTCCAACAGCGGGCATATCCAGAGCATCCTCAACCCGCCCGGCAACCCCAAGGCACGCTTCATGACCGGCGAGGACCGCCCGGACGACCCGCTGGCCTGGCAGGACAACGCGGTCAAGCATGCCGATTCCTGGTGGCTGCACTGGCAAGCCTGGCTGGGCGAGCGCGCGGGCGACCTGAAGAAAGCCCCCGCACGCCTGGGTAATCGTACCTATAGCGCTGGCGAGTCAGCACCGGGCACTTATGTGCACGAACGATAGGCCACCGCGACCATGGCCATTTGATACGATGACAGAGCGACTTATCCACCTAGAGTTTCGTGCATGGCGCAACCGTACATCTTCAGGACCGTCGAGTTGGACAACCAGTCCATCCGCACCGCGGTCCGCCCAGGCAAGCCAGAGCTGACGCCGCTGCTGATCTTCAACGGCATCGGCGCCAACATGGAGCTGATCTTCCCGCTCATCGAGGCGCTGGACCCGGACATCGAAGTCATCGCCTTCGATGTGCCCGGCGTCGGGGGCTCTTCCACGCCCAGCCGTCCGTATCGGTTCTCCGGCCTGGCCAAGCTCACCGCACGCATGCTCGACTACCTGGACTACGGCCAGGTCAATGTCATCGGGGTTTCCTGGGGCGGGGGCCTGGCCCAGCAATTCGCCCATGACTACCCCGAGCGCTGCAAGAAGCTGATCCTCGCCGCCACCGCCGCCGGTGCCTTCATGGTGCCCGGCAAGCCCAAGGTGCTGTGGGCGATGGCCAGCCCCCGACGTTATGTACAGCCCTCTCACGTGCTGCGCATCGCGGCGCAGGTCTACGGTGGCGGTTTCCGTCGCGATCCGGACCTGGCCCTGCATCACGCGGCCAAGGTGCGCTCCAGCGGCAAGACCGGCTACTACTGGCAACTGTTTGCAGGCCTGGGCTGGACCAGCATCCACTGGCTGCACAAGCTCCACCAACCGACCCTGGTGCTGGCCGGCGACGACGACCCGTTGATCCCGCTGATCAACATGCGCCTGCTGGCCTGGCGAATTCCCAATGCCCAGCTACACATTATCGACGATGGGCACCTGTTCCTGATCACCCGGGCCGAGGCGGTCGCGCCGATCATCATGAAATTCCTCCAGCAGGAACGCCAACGCGCGGTGATGCACCCTCGCCCCGGAGGCTGACAACCCATGACACCCCGATACGAACCTGGATGATCGCTGACGACGGAGTGAGGGATGAAAGACAAACCGGCAAAAGGGACGAGACCGGTCCCCGCTGCGAGCATCAATGTACAGAACGCGATCACCGGATTGCGCGGTCGTGACCTGTTCTCCACGCTGCGCAACGTCGGTCGCCTGAGCCTGGGCAACCCGTTGCACACCGCACACCATCTATTGGCCCTGGGCAGCCAGCTGGGGCGGGTGATGCTCGGCGATACGCCGCACCAGCCACACCCGCGCGACAAGCGCTTCAGCGACCCGACCTGGAGCCAGAACCCGTTCTACCGCCGTGGCCTGCAAGCCTACCTCGCCTGGCAGAAGCAGACCCGCCAATGGATCGAGGAAAGCTCGCTGGACGACGACGAGCGCGCCCGGGTGCACTTCCTGTTCAACTTGCTCAACGATGCCCTGGCACCGAGCAATTCGTTGCTCAACCCGTTGGCGGTCAAGGAACTGTTCAATACCGGCGGGCAAAGCCTGGTGCGCGGCCTGGCCCACCTGGTCGACGACCTGCGCCACAACGATGGCCTGCCACGCCAGGTGGATGAACGCGCCTTCGAGGTTGGCGTCAACCTGGCAACCACACCCGGCGCGGTGGTGTTTCGCAACGAATTGCTCGAGCTTATCCAGTACCGGCCGATGAGCGAGAAACAGTACGCTCGGCCGCTGCTGATCATCCCGCCCCAGATCAACAAGTTCTATATCTTCGACCTGGGCCCGACCAACAGCTTCGTCCAGTACATGCTCAAGAGTGGCCTGCAGGTGTTCATGGTCAGCTGGCGCAACCCGGACCCGCGTCATCGCGAGTGGGGCCTGTCCAGCTATGTCCAGGCGCTGGAGGAGGCGCTCGCGGCCTGCCGCAGCATCACCGGCAGCCGCGACCCGAACCTGATGGGCGCCTGTGCCGGCGGGTTGACCATGGCCGCATTGCTGGGCCACCTGCAGGCCAAGCGTCAGCTGCGTCGGGTGCGCAGCGCCACCTACCTGGTGAGCCTGCTGGACAGCCAGTTCGACAGCCCCGCCAGCCTGTTCGCCGACGAACAGACCATCGAGGCCTCCAAACGGCGCTCCTACCAGCGTGGCGTGCTGGACGGCGGCGAGGTGGCGCGGATCTTCGCCTGGATGCGGCCCAACGACCTGATCTGGAACTACTGGGTCAACAACTACCTGCTTGGCCGCACGCCCCCGGCGTTCGACATCCTCTACTGGAACGCCGACAACACCCGCCTGCCCGCTGCCTTCCACGGCGAGCTGCTGGACTTCTTCAAGCTCAACCCGCTGACCCAACCACAAGGGCTGCAAGTGTGCGGCACGCCTATCGACCTGAGCGAGGTCGACCTCGACAGTTTCACCGTCGCCGGCAGCAACGACCACATCACCCCGTGGGACGCCGTCTATCGCTCGGCCCTACTGCTCGGAGGCGATCGCCGCTTCGTGCTGGCCAACAGCGGCCATATCCAGAGCATCATCAACCCGCCCGGCAACCCCAAGGCCTTCTTCCTGGAGAACCCGACGCTTTCCAGCGACCCACGTGCCTGGGTGCACGATGCCACGCGCCACGAAGGCAGTTGGTGGCCGCAATGGCAGGCCTGGATCGCCCAGCGCTCCGGCCGGCTGAAGGCGCCGCGCAGCGAGCTGGGCAACGCCACCTACCCAGCGCTGGGCCCGGCGCCGGGCAGCTACGTACGGACACGTTGAGCGGATGAAGACCCGCGACCGGATCCTCGAATGCGCCCTGCAGTTGTTCAACCAACAGGGTGAGCCGAACGTCTCGACGTTGGAAATCGCCAACGAACTGGGGATCAGCCCAGGCAACCTGTACTACCACTTCCACGGCAAGGAGCCGTTGGTACTGGGCTTGTTCGAACGCTTCGAGGAAGGGCTCATGCCGCTGCTCGATCCCCCCATCGGGGTGCGCTTGGGTGCCGAGGACTACTGGCTGTTCCTGCACCTGATCGTCGAGCAGATGGCTCACTACCGGTTCCTGTTCCAGGACCTCTCCAACCTGACCGGTCGGCTGCCGAAGCTGGCCCGGAACATGCGCAGCCTGATCAACGCCCTCAAACGTACCCTCGCCGCCCTGCTGGCCAGCCTGAAGGCACACGGGCAGGTGACCAGTGAGACACAGGCGCTGGGGCAACTGGTGGAGCAGATCACCCTGACGTTGATGTTCTCGCTGGATTATCAGCGCGTGCTGGGGCGGCAGGGGGATGTGGGGGTAGTGGTGTACCAGGTGATGATGCTGGTGGCGCCGCACCTGGTGGGGCCGGCGCGGGAAGCGGCGGAGCAACTGGCGGGAAAATACCTGGAAGGGTAGGACCGCCTGCGCGGGCTCAATCGCGGGGCAAGCCCGCTCCCACAGATGCAACGCCCTCCTGAAGGTTTGCGCTGAGCCTGTGGGAGCGGGCTTGTCCCGCGATATAGGCGACGCGGTCAGGCCTGGGAAGCCGGAGTGGCCGGTGCCGCCGGGACGTTGCTGGCCGGTGCCGGTGCCGCTGCCGGTGCTGCATTGACTGCCGGTGCAGCCTTCGCCGCGGCAGGTTTTGCCGGAGCCTTCTTCACTGCAGGTTTCTTTGCAGCGGGTTTGGCGGCTGTAGCCTTAGCCTTGGCTGCGGTCGTTTTGGCCGCAGGCTTGGCAGCAGCGGTTTTTGCCGCCGGCTTGGTGGCAGCCGGTTTGCTCGCGGCAGCCTTGGCCGCAGGCTTAGCCGCCGCAGCCTTCGTCGCCGGTTTGGCCGCAGCCTTGGCCAAGGGCTTGGCGGTGGTCTTGCTGGCTGCCGCCTTCGAAACCGGGGCCACCGAAGCGCCGGTCAGTTTCTCGATCTGCTTGGTCAGGCTATCGACCTGCTGGTGCAGGGCCTTGATCTCGTTGCGGCTCGGCACACCCAGGCGCGAAATGGCGCTGTTCAGACGCTTGTCGAAAGCTTCCTCCAGCTCGCTCCATTTGCCCAGCGCACGCTCCTTCACATCCGACACCCGCGAGGACGTCGCGGACTTGGCGGTGTCGGCAGCCGAGCCTGCGCTTTTCTTCGCCTGCCTTTCAGCCTTCTCGCCGTCCTTGACCAACGAATCGAACAGCTTGGGGCCGTCCTGGTCGATCTTGGAATAGATGCCCAGGCCAGCCAGCCAGATCTTGCGCGAGTACTTTTCGATACCGCCGACCCACGAGCCGCCTTCTTTCTCGGTGTTCTTCTTGCCAGCCATCCTGCTCTCCTTATGGTTTGCGCGCGACACGCTCGAGCAACTCGGTCAGCTGTTCGAGTTTGATGGACAACGCCTCAACGTCATGTTTAGACGCAATGCCGAAGCGATTCAAGGCGCGAGCGACCCGTGCATCGAAAGCTTTTTCGATCTTGTCCAGTTGAACTTCGACCCTGCCGCGTACGCGGCTTGCTTCAAGGGTCGCTTCGTCGATCGGGTGGTTGGCCGCATCGAGTTGTTGACCCAGGCGTTTCTTGCCACGTTTCTCGATGCTTTCGCCGGCCTTGACCAGCTCCTTGAAGTAATCCGAACCTTCCTGGCCAACGCGGGCATAGGCACCCAGGCCTGCCAGCCAGATCCTGCGCGCATAGCCGCGCACCTCGCCCAGGGTGCTGCCCGGGGCGTCGTCCTTTTTCCTAACGTTCACGTTGGCCATGTTCGGCACCTCATGCTCATGAAGGGACATGTGCCCATTGAATGCGGGCTCGAGCATAAGGTAGGGCGAAAAATTAGAATGCTCACCCTAAGCAACAAGGAAGGCTCAGGCTAGATGCCCCGCAGGATGCAGCAAGGACCGCTCCACACAACGCTGTAGTGCTGGGAGCGACTGTCTTGGGTTGCCTGCCCCGGCCCTATCGCCGGCAAGCCGGCTCCCACAGGTTCAGCGGTTGCCTACACCAACAGCGCAGGCCAGGTGGGAGCCGGCTTGCCGGCGATGGGGCGCGTAGCGGCCCTGTTTGGGCCGGCAGTCGACGATCAGGCCAGCGCCTTGTCCAGCGCCCGCTCGATCTCGCCCTTGATGGTGCCGCTCATCATCGACAGCATCATGCCGAGCTTGAGCTCCACACGGATGGTGTCCTCGCCGATATGCACGCTGCCGTTGGCGCCGCTGCGCGCCACATCGACGCGGTCGCCCTGCCAGGTGGCCTTGAGGTCGTATTCGCGGGTCAGGCGCTCCACCAGCGCCTCGGCCTTGGCGCGCGCGGCTTCACGGCCGAGAGAGTGCTTGCGTTCAACGCTGATCTGGGTCATGCGGGTAATCCTGGATATCAACACAATGAACGCATTATGCCCGTGCCCATCCAACGGAGCACCCCGCCAAGACAAATTGGCCCGATGCCCCTAGAATGGCGGTAATTTTTTCCGGTGAAGCGATATGAACGACCAGCGCAAAGGCGACCACGCCGAACCCACCACCCATTTCGGCTACCAGAACGTACCCGAGAGCCAGAAGGCGAAGAAAGTCGCCGAGGTGTTCCACTCCGTAGCGGCCAAGTACGACCTGATGAACGACGTCCTTTCCGGTGGCATGCACCGGTTGTGGAAGCGCTTCACCATCGAGCTGTCCGGCGTGCGCAGCGGTAACCGGGTGCTGGATATCGCCGGCGGCACGGGCGACCTGGCCGCCAAGTTCTCGCGCCTGGTCGGCCCTACCGGCCAGGTGGTGCTGGCCGACATCAACGAGTCGATGCTCAAGGTCGGCCGCGACCGCCTGCTCGACCGTGGTGTGGCCGGCAACATCGAGTTCGTCCAGGCCGACGCCGAGAAGCTGCCGTTCCCGGACAACCACTTCGACTGCGTGACCATCGCCTTCGGCCTGCGCAACGTCACCCACAAGGAAGACGCCATCCGCTCCATGCTGCGCGTGCTCAAGCCCGGTGGCCGCCTGCTGGTGCTGGAGTTCTCCAAGCCGACCAACAAATTCATGTCCAAGGCCTACGACGCCTACTCGTTCGCCTTCATGCCCCTGGCCGGCAAGCTGATCACCAACGACTCGGAAAGCTACCGCTACCTGGCCGAATCGATCCGCATGCACCCAGACCAGGAAACCCTCAAGGCCATGATGGTCGACGCCGGCTTCGACCGCGTCACCTACCACAACATGACCAGCGGCATCGTCGCCGTGCACCGGGGGATCAAGCCCTGATGCTCCTGGCCGGGCTGCTCGCCAGCGTCGAGCACGGGCTCAACCGCGTGCTGCGCATGGACAGCACGGCCCTGCCGCGCCTGGCCGCGCTCGAGGGCAAGGTGGTCGAGATCGACTGCCTGCAACCGGCCCTGCAGCTGTTCATCCTGCCAGACGACGAAGGCCTGATGCTCGCCGCCCACTGGGAGGGCGAGGTCGATTGCACCCTGCGCGCCCCGGCCGGCAGCCTGGCGCAACTGGCCTTGGCCAAGGACAAGACCGCCGTGCTGCACAGCCCGCAGGTCGAGCTGCACGGTGACAGCGCTGTGCTGCTCGACCTGGTCGGCGTGCTCCAGGACCTGGAGCTGGACTGGGAGTACGAGCTGTCGCGCTGGCTGGGCCCCGTGGCCACTGCACTGGTCGCCGGGCATATCCGCCTGCGCGCCCGCTGGACCCGCCAGGGCCTGTCACGCTTCAGCCAGAACCTCTCCGAATACCTGGCCGAAGAATCCCGCACCCTGGTCGGCCGGCGCGAAGCCGAAGCGGCTTTCAGCGAGCTCGATGCCCTGAAGGTCGACATTGAACGCCTCGAGGCACGCATCCGTCGCCTCGCCCGATCCCTTGATACCAGCGATAACGCATGAAGCTGCTCGCCGTCCGCCGTCTGTTGCGCATCCAGCGCGTCGTGATCCGCTACCGCCTCGATGACCTGCTGTTCGACCTTCCCCTGCCCTGGTGGCTGATGAGCCTGCGCCTGCTGCTGCCCTGGCGCTGGCTGCCGCGCAAGCCGTCCGCGCTCAGCCGGGGCGCGCGACTGCGCATGGCCCTGCAGGACCTGGGGCCGATCTTCATCAAGTTCGGCCAACTGCTGTCCACCCGCCGCGACCTGCTGCCCACCGACATTGCCGATGAGCTGATGCTGCTGCAGGACCGGGTGCCGCCCTTCGACCCGAAGAAGGCTGTGGAACTGATCGAAGAGCAGCTTGGCGCCAAGGTCGGCGAGGTGTTCAGCCGTTTCGACGTCGAACCGCTGGCTTCGGCCTCGGTGGCCCAGGTACATGCTGCGCGCCTCAAGAGCGGCGAAGAGGTCGTGGTCAAGGTGGTGCGCCCGGGCCTCAAGCCGGTGATCGCCCAGGACCTGGCCTGGCTGTTCCTGATCGCCAAGGGCGCCGAGCGGGTGTCCGCCGACGCGCGCCGCCTGCACCCGGTCGAAGTGGTCAGCGACTACGAGAAGACCATCTACGACGAGCTCGACCTGCTGCGCGAGGCGGCCAACGCCAGCCAGCTGCGTCGTAACTTCGAAGGCTCGGAGCTGATGTACGTGCCCCAGGTGTATTGGGACTGGTGCCGCCCCAAGGTGCTGGTGATGGAGCGCATCTATGGCGTGCCGGTCACCGACCTGGCCACTTTGGCCGACCAGCGCACCGACATGAAGCTGCTGGCCGAGCGCGGCGTGGAGATCTTCTTCACCCAAGTGTTCCGCGACAGCTTCTTCCACGCCGACATGCACCCGGGCAATATCTTCGTCAGCACGGTCAAGCCGTGGAGCCCGCAATACATCGCCATCGACTGCGGCATCGTCGGCAGCCTCACTGGCGAAGACCAGGACTACCTGGCACGCAACCTGATCGCGTTCTTCAAGCGTGACTATCGCCGTGTCGCCCAGTTGCACATCGACTCTGGCTGGGTGCCCGCCCAGACCAAGGTCAATGAGTTCGAGGCGGCGATCCGCACGGTGTGCGAGCCGATCTTCGAAAAGCCGCTCAAGGACATCTCCTTCGGCCAGGTGCTGATGCGCCTGTTCCAGACCGCCCGGCGCTTCAACATGGAAGTCCAGCCGCAGCTGGTGCTGCTGCAGAAGACCCTGCTCAATATCGAAGGCCTGGGCCGCCAGCTGTACCCCGACCTGGACCTGTGGAGCACAGCCAAGCCGTACCTGGAGCGTTGGATGCGCGAGCGCATGAGCCCCAAGGCGGTGTTCGGCAACCTGCAGAGCCAGGTGGAGCAACTGCCGCACCTGGCCGACATGACCCGCGACCTGCTCGAACGCCTGTCGCAACCGCACCTGCACGACCCGCAGATGCCCGAGCGGCGACGCCAGGGCGACCGCTGGGCCCTGCGTCTGCTGGGCGCCGGCCTGCTCGCAGGCGGCGCCACGCTGGCCGCCGGCGCCGCCAGCCTCAGCGCCCCGGCCGCCTGGCCGGCCTGGCTGATGCTTGCGGCCGGGCTCTACCTGGTCGTGCGCCAATAGCCAGCTGCGCAGCTGGCTGGCACACTAGCGCAAAGGGCCCGGCACTGGCGCGGGCCCGGATTTGGAGTCGACGATGAAAGACTGGCTGGACGAGATCAAGTGGAACAGCGAGGGCCTGGTGCCGGCGATCGCGCAGGACCACAAGACCGGGCGCGTACTGATGATGGCCTGGATGAACCGCGAATCCCTGGCCCTGACCGCCGCTGAACAACGTGCCATCTACTGGTCGCGTTCGCGTGGCAAACTGTGGCGCAAGGGCGAAGAGTCGGGGCATGTACAAAAGCTGCACGAGATGCGCCTGGACTGCGATGCCGACGTGATCATCCTGATGGTCGAGCAACTGGGCCATATCGCTTGCCATACCGGCCGTGAAAGCTGCTTCTACCGCGTCTTCGAAGACGGCCAGTGGAAAACCGTCGACCCGGTCCTGAAGGACCCGGATGCCATCTACAGCGCAGGACACTGACATGAGCGACACCCTCAACCGCCTCGCCGAGGTGCTGGAGCAACGCAAGCAGGCGGCGCCCGACAGTTCCTATGTGGCCAGCCTGTACCACAAGGGGCTGAACAAGATTCTCGAGAAGCTCGGCGAAGAGTCCGTGGAGACCATCATCGCCGCCAAGGATGCTGCCGTCAGCCAGGATTACAGCGATGTCATCTATGAAACTGCCGACCTGTGGTTTCATAGCCTGGTGATGCTCAGCGCCTTGGGCCAGCATCCCCAGGCGGTGCTCGACGAGCTGGAGCGCCGCTTCGGGCTTTCCGGGCATGACGAGAAGGCCGCGCGCCAGCCGTCTGCCTGAACTATTGCCGGGGGCGCCTTGCGCCCCTTTCGCGGCGCAAGGCCGCTCCTACAGGAGCCCGCGCCGCAGTTCCCTGTAGGAGCGGCCTCGTGCCGCGATGGGCTGCAACGCAGCCCCAAGGGTCAATAGACCGACACACATTTTCAGGAGTACGAAATGGGTATTTTTGACTGGAAACACTGGATCGTCCTGCTGGTCGTCGTGGTCCTGGTCTTCGGCACCAAGAAGCTGAAGAACCTGGGCAGCGACCTGGGCGAATCGATCAAGGGCTTTCGCAAGGCCATGAACGAAGAAGAGACCAAGCCCGCCGAGCAGACCCCGCCACCGGCGCAACCCGCCCAGCCCGTGCAGAACACCGCGCAGCAGAACCAGGGCCACACCATCGAAGGCCAGGCCCAACCGGTCCAAGAGCCGCAGCGGAAAGACTGACCCATGTTCGGCATCAGCTTCAGCGAGCTGCTGCTCGTCGGCCTGGTCGCCTTGCTGGTGCTCGGCCCCGAGCGCCTGCCCGGTGCCGCCCGCACCGCAGGCCTGTGGATCGGCCGGCTCAAGCGCAGCTTCAACAGCATCAAGATGGAAGTCGAGCGTGAGATCGGCGCCGACGAGATCCGCCGCCAGCTGCACAACGAGCACATCCTGTCGATGGAACAGGAGGCCCGGCGCATCCTCAATCCGCAGACGCCACCGGCCCAGCCGAGCAGCACCGAAGCACCTGCCAACCCGACGGCGAGCCCCCCTGCGGCCCCGGCCACGCCATCCGAGCCTCCCCAACCGCCACGAGCCCCATGAGCGATAGACCGGAAACCGACCAGCCGATGCCGCTGGTCTCGCACCTGACCGAGCTGCGCACCCGCCTGCTGCGCTGCGTTGCCGCCGTCTTCCTGATCTTCGCCGGGCTGTTCTCCTTCGCCCAGCAGATCTACACCCTGGTCTCGGCGCCCTTGCGCGCGCACTTGCCGGCCAACGCGACGATGATCGCCACCGACGTGGCTTCGCCGTTCCTGACGCCGTTCAAGCTGACCATGATCGTCTCGCTGTTCCTGGCCATCCCGTTCATCCTCCAGCAGATCTGGGGCTTCATCGCGCCAGGGCTGTATCGCCATGAAAAACGCATCGCCATCCCGCTGCTGGTGTCGAGCATCCTGCTGTTCTATGCCGGCATGGCGTTCGCCTATTTCCTGGTATTTCCGCTGATCTTCGGCTTCTTCGCCAGCGCCACGCCCGAAGGCGTGTCGATGATGACGGATATCTCCAGCTACCTGGACTTCGTCATGACGCTGTTCTTCGCCTTCGGCGTCGCCTTCGAGATTCCGGTGGCCGTGGTGCTGCTGGTGTGGATCGGCGTAGTGGACGTGCAGTACCTGAAGAAGATCCGCCCCTACGTGATCATCGGCTGCTTCGTGGTCGGCATGGTCCTGACGCCACCGGACATCTTCTCCCAGACCCTGCTCGCCGTGCCCATGTGGATGCTGTTCGAGGTGGGCGTGCTCTGCGGCAGCCTGATCCGCAAGCGCAGCCACGCCCAGGAAGGCGCGCCGGACGACCACAACGACCAACCGCCAGCGACCCAATCGTGAACCTGTTGTTGCTCGAGGAGGCCGATTTCATCGCGGCCGACCGTGTGGTGCTGGCCGATCGACGCTTCACCCACATGCAGGAGATCCATCGCGTGGCCGTGGGGGACACCTTGCGTGTCGGCCGCATCGGCGGGCTGATGGGCCAGGCCAACGTGCTGCGCCTGGAGGGGCATGAGGCCGAGCTGCAGGTCGCCTTCGACCAGCCGCCACCGGCCAAGCTGCCGCTGACGCTGATCCTTGCCGTACCGCGCCCCAAGATGCTGCGCCGCCTGTTCCAGACGGTCGCCACCCTCGGCGTGCCCAGACTGATCCTGGTCAACAGCTACAAGGTCGAGAAAAGCTTCTGGCAGACCCCGTTCCTGAACCCCGAGACCATCCGCGAGAACCTGATCCTGGGCCTGGAGCAGGCACGCGACACGGTGCTGCCCGAGGTGATCATCGAAAAACGCTTCAAGCCGTTCGTCGAAGACCGTCTACCAGCGATCGCCAGCGGCACCCTGGGCCTGGTCGGCCACCCCGGCCCCTACCCCGCCTGCCCGCGCGCGGTCGAGGAGCCGGTTACCCTGGCGATCGGCCCTGAAGGCGGCTGGATCCCCTATGAAGTCGACCTCCTGGGCAAGGCTGGCCTGGCACCGGTGCAGTTGGGCGATCGCATCCTGCGCGTGGAAACCGCCGTCACGGCACTGCTTTCGCGTATTTTCTGACGGACGGGTCAGGCTCACCCCGTCAAGTTTCCCCGGTACAGGCCGATGGCCTAGGCAACATTACAAAAATGCTACCGTTGCCGGGGAGTAGAACATGTACCGATGGTTTAACCAGTCGCTGGGGAATATGAGTGTCAATCGCAAGCTAGGTTTCGGTTTCGGCCTGGTATTGCTCTTGACCCTGGCCATCACCGTGACCGGCTGGATCGGCCTGGACAACGTCACCAACCGGGGTGACAAGCTGGGTAATATCTCGATGATCTACGAGACTACCCAGGACCTGCGCATCGCCCGGCTCAACTACCAGACAAGCCACGACCAGGCCGCGATCGGCGAACTGGAGAAGACCCTCGATCACCTGGAACAGCAGATCCAGACGATGCTCGGGCAGATCGAACAGCCCGCCGACCAGCAGCGTCTGCAACAGCAGCTCGAGGCCACCCGCCAGTATCGCCAGGCGTTCGACAGGCTCAAGCAGGCCGACCAGCGCCGCGGCAATCTGGTCGACGACGCCATGGCGGCCAGCCAGCAGGCCCTGGAGCACATGGCCGCGCAAGGCACTGTGCTCAAGAATACCAGCCAGGCCTTGACCACCTCGCAGACTGCGGTACGCGATGCCGGCACCCGCAAGGCCAAGCAGACCCTGGCCGGGGCTACGACCCTGGCGCTGCTGCTCGGCCTGCTGGCCGCCTGGGTCATCACCCGCCAGATCGTCACTCCTCTGCGCCAGACCCTGGCCGCCGCCGAACGTGTGGCCAGTGGGGACCTGCGTCAGGAGCCGCCGGTGCAGCGTCGTGACGAGCTGGGCCAGCTGCAGGCCAGCATGCAACGCATGACTCAGGGGCTACGGGAGCTGATCGGTGGTATCGGCGATGGCGTCACCCAGATCGCCAGCGCCGCCGAACAGTTGTCGGCCGTTACCGAGCAGACCAGTGCCGGCGTCAACAACCAGAAGATAGAGACCGACCAGGTGGCCACGGCGATGAACGAAATGGCCGCTACGGTGCACGAGGTGGCACGCAACGCCGAACAAGCCTCGGAGGCTGCCGTGGCAGCCGACCAGCAGGCGCGCGAAGGGGACCGTGTGGTGGGTGAAGCCATCGCCCAGATCGAGCGCCTGGCCAACGAAGTGATCAACTCCAGCGAAGCCATGAACCAGCTCAAGGCCGAAAGCGACAAGATCGGCAGCGTGCTGGACGTGATCAAGTCGGTGGCCCAGCAGACCAACCTGCTGGCGCTCAATGCTGCCATCGAGGCGGCCCGGGCTGGCGAGGCCGGCCGAGGCTTCGCCGTGGTGGCCGATGAAGTACGCAGCCTGGCCCAGCGTACCCAGCAGTCCACCGAGGAAATCGAGGAGCTGATCGCCAGCCTGCAGAACGGCACCCAGCGAGTCGCTGGCGTGATGGATGGCAGCCGTGCGCTGACCGACAGCAGTGTCGAACTGACCCGCCGTGCCGGCGGCTCGCTGGCGACCATCACCCGCACCGTGTCGGCGATCCAGGCGATGAACCAGCAAATCGCTACCGCGGCGGAGCAGCAAAGTGCCACGGCCGAGGAGATCAACCGGAGCGTGATGAACGTACGGGATATTTCCGACCAGACCTCGGCGGCGAGCGAAGAGACGGCGAGCTCGACCGTCGAACTGGCGCGGTTGGGGACGCACCTGCAAGGGCTGGTTGGGCGGTTCAGGCTCTAAGGCCTGCTGCGCAGCCCAATCGCACAAAGCCCGCTCTCACAGCGCCCCCTGTAGGAGCGGGCTTGTCCCGCGATCAGGCCGGCCCGATATCACCGTCGCCTGGCAAGGGCTGCGCCCTTGATCGCGGCACAAGGCCGCTCCTACAAAACCCTCTGTAGGAGCGGGCTTGCCCCGCGATGGCCGCCTTGGCGGCCCCGGCGGTTACAGCACCTGACGCAGGAACGCCTGGGCCCGTGGGTCCTTAGGCGCGGCGAAGAACTGCTGGGGCGGCGAGTCTTCCAGCAACTTGCCATGGTCGAAGAACAGCACACGGTCGGCCACTTCCCGGGCAAAGCCCATCTCGTGGGTCACGCAGACCATGGTCATGCCCTCCTGGGCCAGGGTCTTCATCACATCCAGCACCTCGCCCACCATCTCCGGGTCCAGCGCCGAGGTCGGTTCGTCGAACAGCATGACCTTGGGGTCCATCGCCAGTGCCCGGGCGATGGCCACCCGTTGCTGCTGGCCGCCGGACAACCGCGACGGGTACTCGTTGGCCTTCTGGCCGATACCCACCTTCTCCAGCAGCGCCTTGGCCTTGGCTTCGCGCTCGGCCTTGCTGCGCTTGCGCACCACCTTCTGGGCCAGGCACAGGTTCTCCAGCACGGTCATGTGCGGGAACAGGTTGAAATGCTGGAACACCATGCCGACTTCGCGGCGGTAGGCGTTGATGTCGGTCTTCGGGTCATCCAGCTGCAGGCCGTCGATGGACACATGCCCCATGTCGAAATGCTCGAGGCCATTGAGGCAACGCAGGAAGGTCGACTTGCCCGAGCCCGACGGCCCAAGCACCACCACCACCTCGCCCTTGGCCACGCCGGTGGTGACGTTGTCCACCGCGCGCACCACCTGGCCGCGGGTATCGAAGACTTTTACCAGGTCACGGACTTCAATCACTTTGCGCAAGCCTCCGCTCGAGCCGGCTGGCGATGTGCGACAGCGGCAGGTTGATCAGCAGGTACAGGCCTGCCACGCAGAACCAGATCTCGAAGGTCGAGAACGAGGTGGTGATGGCCTCGCGGCCGCTCTTGGTCAGTTCGGTGATGGCGATCACCGAGACCAGCGAGGTGTCCTTGACCAGGCTGATGAATTGCCCCGCCAGCGGCGGCAGCACACGCTTGAAGGCCTGGGGCAGGATCACATGGCGCATCGATTGGCTGGCGTTCAGGCCCAGCGAGCGCGCCGCCTCGTTCTGGCCTTTGGCGATGGACTGCACGCCAGCACGCACGATCTCCGCCACGTAGGCGCCAGTGAACAGTGCCAGCGCCGCCACCCCGGCGAACTCCCGGGACAGGTTGAGCACGGTGCCGATGAAGAAGTAGAAGATGAAGATCTGTACCAATAGCGGCGTGCCGCGCACCAGTTCGACATACACCGTGGACAGGTCGCGCAGGGTCGGGTTGTTCGACAGCCGGCACAGCCCGGCGAACAGGCCGATCACCAGGCCCAGGGCACCGGACACCACCGAGATCCACAGGGTGGTCCACAAGCCCCAGGCCAGCGGGCCGGCTGCCCAATGGCGGGTCACGCCGATCGCATCGCCTTCGGCGACATCGTCGCCACGGCTGAGCAGCATGCTGTCCTTGTCCACCTCCACGACCTGCTGGCCGCCGCTTTCGTCCTTGAGGGTGACGCGCGCGGTGTCGCCGCTGACCACGATCGCTTCGACCGTGCCGTAGTCGGCAGCGCGCTGGGTTTCTTCGGCCTTGTAGGCGAAATATTGAGGGACGCGGTTCCAGCGCCACTCATAGGAAATCATCGAGGTGGCCAGGTAGAGGCTGAACGCGAGCCCCACCAGTACCAGCGCGGTCAACCCGTGCCAGGGCCACTGGGCTTTCTTGTGCTTGATCAATTCGGGTACTTCCGTAAAAGCGAACGCGCAGGGTTTGCCTGCGCGTCGGGGTGATAAAGCCGGGCTTGTGGCCTGGGCCTTATTCCATTTCCTTCAGCCAGTCCTTGTTCTTGAACCACTTGTCGTGGATACGATCGTAGGTCCCGTCGTTCTTGATCTGGTGCAGGAAGTTGTTGATGAAGTTGATGCTGTCGTAGTCGCCTTTCTTCAGGCCGAAGGCCAGCGGCTCGTAGGTGAAGGGTTCTTCGAGGAACAGCAGCTTGCCGGCACCGGCCTTGTCCACCGCCACCACGTTGTACGGCGCGTCGTAGACGAAGGCATCGGCCTTGCCGTTGACCACATCCATCACGCCTTCCTGCTCGTTGTCGTAGCCGTGGTACTTGGCCTTGCTGATCAGCTTCTTGGCGACCATCTCACCGGTGGTACCGAGCTTGGAGGTGATGCGGTACTTCTCGTTGTTCAGGTCCTTGTACGACTTGATCTCGCCCGCCAGCTCCTTGCGGATCAGCAGGGTCTGGCCAACCACGATGAAGGGTTCGCTGAAGTTCAGGCGCAGGTTGCGTTCCTGGGTGAGGGTCATGCCGCTGCCGATCATGTCGAACTTGTCGGTCAGCAGGGCCGGGATGATGCCGTCGTAGGCGGTGGAGACGGTCTCCAGCTTGACGCCCATGGACTTGGCCATGGCCTTGAGGATGTCGACCTCGAAGCCGATGATCTCGCCGCGTTTGTTGGTCATCTCGAAGGGCATGTAGGTAGGGTCCATGCCGACCCGCAGCGTGCCGCGCTTGACCGCGTCTTCGATGGCTCCCGCCTGGGCGGCGGTTACCGCGACCAGCGCGGTGACACCGACCAGGAGTCGCGACAGGTATTTTTTCATCATCACCAGGTCCCCTAGCAAAGTAGTGCGAATTTTATTGTTGGAGAGGTCGTCAGACCGATACATATCGAGGTGGATGCTAACGCATGCGCAGGCTGGGACCTAGAGCCAGGGGGGACTTTGTTGGCCAAAATCGAAGAGATGACGAGGGCTGCGCCCTCGATCGCGGCACAAGGCCGCTCCTACAGGGGGCGTGCAATGTAGATACCGTCTTGACCCTCACCCCGCAAGGGCGATTTGAGGGTCAAACGGTTTACCGGACTTCACCACGCCATACACCAGGTGCAAAAGCTTGCGCATAGCAGCGCAAACTATCTGCTTATAGGCTTTACGCCGGCTGTTCAAACGCTCTGCCAGTGCCTTCACGACCGGGTTGTGTCTGATCGAGACCGTGCCTGACATCCACAAGCCGGCGCGCAGCCTCGGCGCTCCTGTGCGAGAAATGGTCGATTGGCCAATCTTCTCCCCCGATTGATGGATCATCGGGTTCAGACCTGCAAACGCAACAATGGCTGACGGGCTTTCGTATTTCAGCGGATCACCCAGTTCTGCGAGGATCAGTGCGGCTGTGGTATCACCCAGACCATCAATCGATGTAATCAGTTTTCGCCGTTGGCGCAGATCCGGATCGTCATCGATCGTCTGCTCAATCGCCTTGCGGGTTTTCTCTATTTCTTCGGTGATATGCCCAATTACAGCTCTGATTGACTCCTGCACAGCTGTCTGCGCCACATCCAGACGGTTCTGCTCCATCTGCTGCATTTCTTTCAGGTCGTCCAGACGCCGTACTAAGGCCCGCAAACGCCGCTGAGCTGGCGGCTCAGGCTCCCACTGACGGAGCTCATCCTGTTTTTGCTGGCCATAAGCAGCAATAACTTTGGCATCAGCCTTATCGGTTTTGACGCGTCGAAGGTCGGCCTCGGCAAACTTGGCAATTACGGCGGGATTCAGAATGCACACCCGGTAACCCTTGGCATGAAGGCAATCGGCAAGCGCCTCGTGATAAGTGCCAGTAGCCTCCATGACAACCCAGGCACGCGGTTCGGCATGTTTCTCAAGCCAGGTTGCGAACTGCTCAAAACCACTCGGATCATTGGACAGCTTGGCCTTGGTGCGAACCTTCCCATTGGGAAGTGGAGTCGCAATATCGAAGGATCGCTTGGCTACATCGACGCCAACAACAACAGACATGATCTTCTCCTTCAGACAACGAAAGTTCGATCACCCAGCACTCGGTTCAACCTTGTGAATGCGTGCTCACGCCGGGGGCGGGCACTAGATACCGTTCGAACTGTTCGAGTGGGGTTGGAGGGTCTGAGCGTTATCTACAATACGGGCTCGATGCCCTTGGAGCGGCTCCGCTTCATGACCCTCCCTCGATGATCAGTCGAGAACTTTCGCCTCTTGGAAGGCGAAAGTCGAGATACAAGGAGCGGCCTTGTGCCGCGATGGGCCGCACAGCGGCCCCGGGAGGGATCAGGCGCCGACCAGCGAAGGTTGGGCCTGATTGTCCGGATGCAGCGGCAGCAAGGGCGAGTGCGGGTCGCTGGTGATGGAGTTGCGCCACACCCCGATCCACGCCTCGTTGTGCGTGGCCCAGACCTGCTCATGCAGGCGCGACAGCGCCACCGGGTCGCTCAGCAGCGCCAGGCGGGTGTTGCCGTCCAGCCCCTTGGGCCCGACTTCCAGCGCCTTGGCGACACGCTCGGCACGCAGTGCTTCGATCGGTGCAGCCTGACCGTGCCGTGCAGTGGCCATGGCACAAGCCAGAGCGTTCTGGCGCGGGTCGACCACCGCCCGAACGAACCCGTCATGCATGGCATGCCAACGGTTTTCGTGGATGTACTGGTCGGTGGCCAGCAACTCGTGCGGGGTCGCATATTCCTCAGGGATCAGGAACAGCTTTTCATCCTTGGCACTCAGGCCCAGGCGCACGCGGCTGGAGATCACCGACACCGGGATCGAAAGCACCAACGAGCCCACGATCGGCGCCAGCCACCACAGGAAGCTCGGGTTCAGCCAGGCCACCAGTGCCGCCCAGGCGATGCCCAGCAGGGTCTGCGGGCCGTGGCGACGCACGGCTTCGCTCCACGGGGTGGAGTCATCGTCACGCTGCGGCGAGTTCCAGGTCGCCGCCCAGCCGAGGAACGCAGCCAGGACGAAGCGGGTGTGGAAGATCATCCGCACCGGCGCCAGCAACATGGAGAACAGCATCTCGATCAGCATCGACAAGGTGACCTTGATGCGCCCGCCGAACTCGGTAGCGCCCTTGGCCCAGATCAGCACGATGCTCAGCAGCTTGGGCAGGAACAGCAGCACGATGGTGGTGGAGAACAGCGCGATGGCCTTCTCCGGGTGCCATTGCGGCCACAGTGGGTAGAGCTGGAACGGCTCGATGAAGTACTGCGGCTCCATCAGGGTGTTGGTGGCCAGCAATGCGGTCGAAAGCACCAGGAAGAAGAACCACAGCGGCGCCGACAGGTACGACATCACACCGGTGAGGAACACCGCACGGTGCACCGGGTGCATGCCTTTTACCAGGAACAGGCGGAAGTTCATCAGGTTGCCGTGGCACCAGCGCCGGTCGCGCTTGAGCTCGTCGAGCAGGTTCGGCGGCAGTTCCTCGTAGCTGCCCGGCAGGTCGTAGGCGATCCACACGCCCCAACCGGCACGGCGCATCAGCGCGGCTTCGACGAAGTCGTGGGAGAGGATCGCACCAGCGAAGGCCCCCTTGCCCGGCAGCGGCGCCAGGGCGCAGTGCTCGATGAAGGGCTTCATGCGAATGATCGCGTTGTGGCCCCAATAGTGCGATTCGCCCAGCTGCCAGAAGTGCAGGCCGGCGGTGAACAGCGGGCCGTAGACACGGGTGGCGAACTGCTGGATGCGTGCATAGAGGGTGTCCATGCCCGACGCCTTCGGCGCGGTCTGGATGATGCCCGCGTCCGGGTTGGCCTCCATCAGGCGCACCAGGCTGGTCAGGCACTCGCCGCTCATGACGCTGTCGGCGTCGAGCACGACCATGTACTTGTACTCACCACCCCAGCGACGGCAGAAGTCGTCCAGGTTGCCGCTCTTGCGCTTCACGCGGCGGCGACGGCGGCGATAGAAGATGCGCCCGAAGCCTTTGGCTTCGCGGCATACCTCGAGCCAGGCCTGCTGCTCGGCGACGGCGATGTCGGTGTCGTTGGTGTCGCTGAGCACGAAGAAGTCGAAGCGGTCCAGGTCGCCCGTGGCGGCCACCGACTCGAAGGTCGCGCGCAGGCCCGCGAAGACCCGCGGCACGTCCTCGTTGCAGATCGGCATCACCAATGCGGTACGCGCTTGGGGCGCGATCGGCTCGCTGCCGGCGCTGCTGCCGGAGATACGGTACTTGTCACGCCCGGTGAGCAGCTCGAGGAAGCCCATCAGCGCGGTCCAGAAACCTGCCGACACCCAGCAGAACAGGATGCCGAACAGGACCAGGATGGAGGTCTGCAAGGCGTACGGCCAGACCTGCACCACGGTTTCCCAGAAGGTCTGGGCCATGATCTCGTCGAGCGAGACGAACGACCAGCCCTGGTAAGGCAGGATGCCCTTCATGTACCAGCCGGCCACGAGGGTCTGGCCGATCATCAGCAGCAGCAGGATGTAGCGACGCAAGGAGCCGACCCGGCGCCAGCGGGCCGGTGGCAGCTCGCGCTTGGGCGGCTGCGGGGCGTTCGTACGCCCGGTGAGGCGTCGCCACATGCGCACCAGCACGTTGGTGCGCCAGGGCTCGGGCACCACACGGGTACGCTTGATCGGCGGCGCGATCTTCAGGCAGAGACGCCCGCCAGCGTCGACGCCGAGCATCTCGGCCTCTTCCAGCTCGGCGGCGCTGCCCACGGTCAGGCGCGGGCCCACCGAGGCCTGCACGGCCTCGGTGGCATTGGCGGCCGGATGAGCCGCCAGGCGTTGGTGCAGCTCACTGAACGAGGTGCAGCTGGCAAGTTCTGCCCGCTGCTCGTCGCTCAGTGGTAGGTGGGCCAGGTATTCGGCAAGCGATTCTGGCCGGGCGCTTGAGTTACTCATCGGCAGGCAACTGATAGCTCCAGGTCTCGGTCATCACCTTCTCGGTGGTGGCCGGGGCCCCGTTGGTGGGCGCCGCATCGGCGGCAGGTTGTTCAGCCTTGACGGCTTTCTCGGCCTTGGCGTGCTTGCCGGCGGCCTTTTCCTGCTTGCCTTCCTTGGCCGGCTTGGCCGGTTCCACCGGAACGTCGCGTACCAGCGCGGCACGCATCTCGGTGGACTTGCTCGGGTCCTTGACCTTCAACCGCAGGGTCAGGCGCCAGCCCTTGATTTCAGGGTTGTAGCGCAGGTTGTTCTCGACCACCTCGGCGTTGTCGCCCACGCTGACCTGGCTGCGCAGGGCGGTGTCCTCAGGCAGGGCGGCCAGCGCCGGGCCTTCGAAGTCGACCAGGAAGGCCACGCTGCCGTCGGCTTCACGGATCAGGTTGGACTGCTTCACGTCACCGGTCGAACGCATGGTCTGCTTGACCCAGCCCAACTCCGGCGCGTGCAGCTGGGACTCGTCGATGGTCCAGCGCAGGCGGTATTCGAATTCCATTGGCTTGCCCGGCTCGGGCAGTTTCTCCGGGCTCCAGAAGGCAACGATGTTGTCGTTGGTCTCGTCGGCGGTGGGGATCTCGACCAGGTCGACGGTACCCTTGCCCCAGTCGCCACGGGGTTCGATCCAGGCGCTCGGGCGCTTCTGGTAGTTGTCGTCGAGGTCTTCGTAGTGGCTGAACTCACGCTGGCGCTGCAGCAGGCCGAAGCCACGCGGGTTCTCCACGCTGAAGCTGCTCACGGCGAGGTGCTTGGGGTTGTTCAGCGGGCGCCACAGCCACTCGCCATTGCCGGCGTGGATCGACAGGCCTTCGGAGTCGTGCAGGGCCGGGCGGTAGTTGAGGACCTTGGACGGCTGGTTGCTGCCGAACAGGTACATGCTGGTCAGCGGGGCAACGCCCAGGCGGCTGACGTGGTCACGCAGGAATACCTTGGATTTCACGTCCACCAGGGTGTCGCTGCCAGGACGCAGGATCAGCTTGTAGGCACCGGTGGAGCGCGGCGAGTCCAGCAGGGCGTAGATCACCAGGTGCTTGTCGTTGGGCTTGGGCTTCTCGACCCAGAACTCACGGAAGCGCGGGAACTCCTCGCCCGACGGCAACGCGGTGTCGATGGCCAGGCCGCGGGCCGACAGGCCGTACACGTGGCCCTTGCCGACCACGCGGAAGTAGCTGGCGCCCAGCAGGGTCATGATCTCGTCCTGCTTGCCGGCCTTGTTGATCGGATAGAGCACGCGGAAACCGGCGTAGCCCAGGTTCTCGACGGTCTTGGGGTCATGGGGCACGTCGCCGAACTCGAAACGGCTCGGGTCGTACTTGATTTCCTCGACGCTGGTGGCGGTGACCTGGTTGATCTTCACCGGTGTGTCGAAGTGCATGCCCTGATGGTAGAAGGACAGCTTGAACGGCGTCTTGTCCTTGGCCCACTCGGCCTTTTCCTGGATGAAGCGAATCTTCTGGTAGTCCGCGAATTTCATGTCACGGAACACCGCCGGCAGATTGCTCTTGGGTGCTTCGTACTTCTGGCCGGCGAGATCCTTTGCCTTGGCTGCAACATCGTCAAGATTGAATGCCCACAGCTGGCCAGCGCTCATCAGGCCGATCAGTGCAACGCCTGCCGCCAGGGCCTTGCGCAGACGATTTCCGGGGATTCTTTGTGCAATACAGGGACTTACAATCACGAGCAACCCTCGCCGAAAACAGATCATGAAACCAACGGCCAGCGACCAATGCCGGGTTGGCGAGCACTGTTCGGACCCCGTGCGGGCCCAATGATTCCCCAAACGGTTCCAGACAATGCTCGAGTCAGAGTGAAACGAGCCCACGGACGCAGGCTCACGCAGCGCGCGATTATCCAGCAGAGCGCGTTACAACGCATCAGGCTGGAACAACTATTTATCGTACAAACCCTCTTGTTTTTCACGCAAACATAGGGTTTTTAAGCTCAAATTTGTAACATAAATGTCACTGGGCCATCATTGACCAAATGCACCTGCATATCGGCACCGAAACGGCCGCTGGCGACATCGTCGTGCGCGGCTCGGGCTCGCTCGAGCAGGTAGTCGAACAACTCGGCGCCGAGGGCCGGCGGCGCCGCGGTGGAGAAGCTCGGGCGCATGCCGTTGCGGGTGTCGGCCGCCAGGGTGAATTGGGACACCAGCAGCAAGCCGCCGCCGATGTCCTTGAGCGACAGGTTCATCTTGCCCTGGGGATCGCTGAACACACGGTAGTTGAGCAGCTTGTGCAAAAGCTTGTCGGCGTGCTCGCGGGTGTCCCCCGGCTCCACCGCCACCAGCACCAACAGGCCCTGGTCGATAGCGCCGACGATGTCCCCCTCCACCTCTACCCGCGCGCCCCGCACGCGCTGCAGCAGGCCCTTCATGCTTCTTCCAGGGGCAGGTCGAGCAGGCGGCGGGCCATCTGGTCGGCGGCGCGCACCAGGGCATCGGTGATACCCGGCTCGGAGGCAGCATGGCCGGCGTCGCGGATCACCTTCAGCTCGCTGTTCGGCCAGGCCTGGTGCAGCGCCCAGGCGTTTTCCAGCGGGCAGATCACGTCGTAGCGGCCGTGCACGATCACCGCGGGCAGGTGGGCGATCTTCGGCAGGTCGCGGATCAGCTGGTCAGGCTCAAGGAAGGCATTGTTCATGAAGTAGTGGCATTCGATACGGGCGATCGACAGGGCGCGCTGCGGCTCGGAGAAGCGGTCGACCACCAGCGGGTTGGGGCGCAGCGTCGCGGTGCGGCCCTCCCACGTGGACCAGGCCTTGGCGGCGTGCATCTGGGCGATCTGGTCGTTGCCGGTCAGGCGCTTGTGGAAGGCCTTGACCAGGTCACCGCGCTCTTCCGGCGGAATGGGTGCGATGTAGTCCTGCCAGTAGTCCGGGAACAGACGGCTGGCCCCTTCCTGGTAGAACCATTGGATCTCCTGGGGCCGGCACAGGAAGATGCCCCGCAGGATCAGGCCATGGACGCGCTCGGGGTGGGTCTGGGCATAGGCCAGGGCCAGGGTGGAACCCCAGGAGCCGCCGAACAGCACCCATTTGTCGATCCCCAGGTGCTCGCGGATGCGCTCCAGGTCCTCGACCAAATGCCAGGTGGTGTTGTTCTCCAGGCTGGCGTGGGGCGTGGAACGGCCGCAACCGCGCTGGTCGAAGGTGATGATGCGGTACAGGGTGGGGTCGAAGTAGCAGCGGCTCTGGGCGTCGCAACCGGCGCCCGGACCACCGTGGATGAACACCACCGGCAGACCTTCCGGCGAACCGCTTTCGTCGACATACAGCACATGCGGCGCTTCCACGGCCAGATCGTGCCGGGCGTAGGGTTTGATCTGCGGGTACAGGGTCTGCATTGCGCACTCCGTGTGAGGATTTAGTCTGCCGCCTGGCATCATAAACCTGAATTGCGCTTTGAGCATGTGTCGCGGTGAAACAGGTGGATGTCGATTGGGATACTGAGGCCGCTTTGCGGCCCTTTCGCGGCACAAGGCCGCTCCTACAAGAACCTCGCGCCCCCCTGTAGGAGCGGCCTTGTGCCGCGAAAGGGCTGCAAGGCAGCCCAAGTATCAACGCCCGTAGCGCGCCTTGCCCCAGGCCAAGAGGGTTTCCAGCAACTGCTTCAACACCACCTGGGTCGGCTGGGCCAGCTCCTCGCGGTAGGCGAACGGCTCGACCTCTTCCATGTAGGTGCTCTGCGCCAGCTCCAGTTGCACAGCGTGGATGTCGTTCGCCGGGTCGCCGTAATGACGGGTGATGTGCCCGCCCTTGAAGCGCCCATTGAGCACAGAGGTGTAGCCCTGGGCCTGGGCGCAGACACCCAGCAGGCGCTCGGCCAGGACCGGGTCGCAGCTGGCGCCGTTGAAGGTGCCCAGGTTGAAGTCCGGCAGCTTGCCGTCGAACAGGTGCGGGATGACCGAGCGGATCGAGTGGGCATCCCACAACAGGGCATAGCCGTGAAGCTCGCGCAGGCGCGCGAGTTCCTGTCGGATCGTATCGTGGTATGGCCGCCAGATCTGCTCCAGATAGCCCTTGCGCTCGTCCGCAGAGGGTTCCTGTCCCGCCTTGAACAACGGCTCGCCCTCGAACAGCGTCGCCGGGTACAGGCCCGTAGTGGCGCCGGCATACAACGGTTTGTCGTCATCCGGGCGGTTCAGGTCGATGACGAACCGCGAATACTCCGCGGCCACCACGCTGGCACCCAGGCCCCGGGCGAAATCGTACAGCCGTGGGATATGCCAGTCGGTGTCCGGCAGGCTGCGCGCTTGCTTGACCAAGCCGTCACGCACGGTCTCGGTCAGGCCAAGGCCTGCATGAGGCATGCTGATCAGCAGCGGCAGCTGGCCCTGGTGAAAACTCAATACCTTGTCCATGTGCCCTCGCTCAGTTGGATATCTCATGGCCCAGGCGTACCACCCGCTTGGGCAGGTCGCCGCCGAGCCAGTAGCTCAGATCCGCCGGGCGTTCGATCTGCCAGGCGACGAAGTCCGCCACCTTGCCCACCTCCAGCGAGCCATGGCTTTCGCCCAGGCCCAACGCCGTGGCAGCGTGCAGGGTGACGCCGGCAAGCGCCTCCTCCGGGGTCATGCGGAACAGGGTACAGCCCATGTTCAGCATCAGGCGCAGCGACAACGCAGGCGACGTGCCTGGGTTCAAGTCGCTGGCCAGGGCGATCTTCACGCCGTGGCGGCGCAGGGCCTCCATCGGCGGCAGCTGGGTTTCGCGCAGGAAGTAGAACGCCCCCGGCAGCAGCACGGCAACGGTGCCGGCCTCGGCCATGGCGATGGCGTCTTCCTCGGTCATGAACTCCAGGTGGTCGGCCGACAGTGCGTGGTAGCGCGCCGCCAGGCTCGAGCCGTGCAGCGATGACAGCTGCTCGGCGTGGAGCTTGACCGGCAGGCCCAGTTCGCGCGCCTTGATGAACACCTTCTCGACCTGGGCTGGCGAGAATGCCAAGTGTTCGCAGAAGGCATCCACCGCGTCCACCAGGCCTTCCTCGGCCAGGGCGGGCAGCATCTGGTCGCAGATATGCGCAATGTAGTCGTCCGCCCGGCCGGCGTATTCCGGCGGCAAGGCGTGGGCGGCAAGGCAAGTGCTACGCACGGTCAGCGGCAGCTCCTCGCCCAGGCGCCGGGCGACCCGCAGCATCTTGCGCTCGTTGGCCAGGTCCAGGCCGTAGCCGGACTTGATCTCCAGCGTGGTCATACCATCGCGCATCAATGCCTGGACCCGCTGGCGTGCACTGGCGAACAGCTCGTCTTCGCTGGCCGCGCGGGTCGCCCGCACGGTGCTGGCGATACCGCCGCCCTGGGCGGCGATCTCGGCGTAGCTGACGCCCTGCAGGCGCTGCTCGAACTCGCCGCTGCGGTTACCACCGAACACCGCATGGGAGTGGCAATCGATCAGCCCCGGGGTGACCCAGGCGCCGCCCAGGTCCACCGTACGCTCGGTGTCGACCGCCGGCTGTTCGCCACGTGGGCCGATCCATTCGATCCGCCCCGCGTTGGTGACGATCGCCGCATTCTCGATGATCGAGTAGCGGCCTTGGGCCATGGTCGCCACGTGACAGTGCTGCCAGAGGGTTCTCATAAGCGGTCTCCGTTTCTAGCGGTGCAGTTCGGCCGGCTCCCGGACTGGCTGGCCCTGCCCTGCCCGCGGCTTGCACCACAGCAGGTAGGAGGCCACCAGGAACACCACCCAGATGACGCCGACGATCAACGCAGCCTGGGTATCCGGGAAGTAACCAAGTACACCAAAGATGAACAACATGAAAGCGATGGCCATGGCCGGCCCGTAGGGCCAGAACGGCACGGGGAACTTCAGCTCGGCGACCTGCTCGGCGCTCAGGCGGCGACGCATGGCCACCTGGCTGACCAGGATCATCGTCCACACCCACACGGTAGCGAAGGTGGCGATCGAGGCGATCAGCAGGAACACGTTCTCCGGGATCAGGTAGTTCAGCAGCACGCCGACCAGCAGCGCAGCGCCCATCACCAGCACGGTCATCCATGGTACGCCGTGGCGGGATAGCTTGCCGAAGCTGCGCGGCGCATGGCCTTGCTGGGCCAGGCCATACATCATGCGGCCAGCGCCGAAGATGTCGCTGTTGATGGCCGACACCGCGGCCGAGATCACCACCACGTTCAGCACGGCAGCGGCCGAACCGATGCCCAGGTTGCTGAAGATCTGCACGAACGGGCTGCCCTGGCTGCCGATCTGCGGCCATGGGTACAGGCACATCAGCACGAACAGGGTGAGCACGTAGAACAGCAGGATGCGCAGCGGTACGGCGTTGATCGCCTTGGGGATGACGCGTTGCGGGTCCTTGGCTTCACCGGCGGTGACACCGATGATCTCGATGCCACCGAAGGCGAACATCACCACGGCGAAGCAGGCGATCAGGCCGCCGATACCGTTGGGCATGAAGCCGCCATTGCTGACCAGGTTGCTCACACCGACGGTGGTTTCGGGGGTGGCGTGGCCCAGGCCGAAGATCATGATGCCGAAGCCGGCCAGGATCATGGCGACGATCGCCCCGACCTTGAGCAGCGACAGCCAGAACTCCATTTCGCCGAAGACCTTGACGTTGCACAGGTTCAGGCCGCCGATGATGAAGACGATGCCCAGCACCCAGATCCAGCGGGCCACCTCCGGGAACCAGAAGCCCATGTAGATCCCGAATGCGGTGACGTCGGCGATGGCGACGATGACCATCTCGAAAGCGTAGGTCCAGCCGAGGATGAAGCCCGCCATGGGGCCGAGGTAGGTACTGGCGTAGTGACCGAAGGAGCCGGCCACCGGGTTGTGCACGGCCATCTCACCGAGGGCGCGCATGACCATGAACACCGCCGCGCCGCCGATCAGGTAGGCCAGCAGGACAGCCGGGCCGGCCATCTGGATGGCTGAGGCCGAACCGTAGAACAGCCCGGTTCCGATCGCGGAACCGAGCGCCATGAAACGAATGTGCCGGGCCGATAGCCCGCGCTTGAGACCTTGGGTTTGTTGCATGTCACGTCCTTCTTGAATTGTTCTTGTGGTCGTGAAGTAGAAGGGGCTGCCACATAGCCCAATCGCGGGGCAAGCCCGCTCCTACAGGTACGGCGAGGTCCCTGTGGGAGCGGGCTTGTCCCGCGATGGCGATGTCACAGGCTTGGCAGGACGCCGGCCGGCAGCAGGCTGGTCAAGGTCCCTTTGGCCAGCAGCTCGGCGGCGATTTCGATGTCCGGCGCGAAGAAGCGGTCACGGTCGTAGTGCGGCACTTCGCGGCGCAATGCCTGGCGCGCCTGTTCCAGTTTGGCGGAGGTCTTCAGGCCCTTGCGCAGGTCCAGGCCCTGGCAGGCGCCCAGCCATTCGATGGCCAGCACACCACGGGTGTTCTCGGCCATTTCCCACAGGCGCTTGCCGGCGGCAGGGGCCATCGACACGTGGTCTTCCTGGTTGGCGGAGGTCGGCAGGCTGTCGACGCTGTGCGGATGCGACAAGGCCTTGTTCTCGCTGGCCAGGGCGGCAGCGGTGACCTGTGCGATCATGAAGCCGGAGTTCACCCCACCGTTCTCCACCAGGAACGGCGGCAGCTGGGACATGTGCTTGTCCATCATCAGCGAGATACGGCGCTCGCTCAGCGATCCCATCTCGGCGATGGCCAGGGCGATGTTGTCGGCGGCCATGGCCACAGGCTCGGCGTGGAAGTTACCACCGGAGATCACGTCGCCTTCGGCAGCGAATACCAATGGGTTGTCCGACACGGCGTTGGCTTCGATGCCCAGCACTTCGGCAGCCTGGCGGATCTGGGTCAGGCAGGCGCCCATGACTTGCGGCTGGCAACGCAGGGAGTACGGGTCCTGGACCTTGTCGCAGTTCTTGTGCGACAGCGAAACTTCGCTGGAGTCGCCCAGCAGGTCGCGGAAGCAGGCGGCGGTGTCGATCTGGCCACGCTGGCCACGCACTTCATGAATGCGCGCATCGAACGGCGAGCGCGAACCCAGCGCGGCTTCCACGCTCAGGCCGCCACAGGCGATGGCCGCGGCGTACAGGTCTTCGGCGGCGAACAGCCCGCGCAGGGCGTAGGCCGTGGATGCCTGGGTGCCGTTGAGCAGGGCCAGGCCCTCTTTCGCGGCCAGGGTCAGCGGCTCCAGGCCGGCGACCGCCAGGGCTTCGGTGGCAGGCAGCCACTGGCCCTTGTGGCGGGCCTTGCCTTCACCCAGCAGCACCAGCGACATGTGGGCCAGCGGTGCCAGGTCGCCCGAGGCGCCTACCGAGCCCTTGAGCGGGATGTGCGGGTAGACTTCGGCGTTGACCAGGGCGATCAACGCGTCGATGACCTTGCGGCGGATGCCGGAGAAGCCACGGCTGAGGCTGTTGATCTTCAGCACCATGATCAGGCGCACCAGGGCGTCGTCCAGCGGCGCGCCGATACCGGCGGCGTGGGACAGCACCAGCGAGCGCTGCAGGTTTTCCAGGTCATGGCTGGCGATGCGGGTCGAGGCCAGCAGGCCGAAACCGGTGTTGATGCCGTAGGCGGTGCGGTCTTCGGCGATGATCTGCTCGACGCAGGCGACGCTGGCGTCGATCGCCGGGATTGCGCTGGCGTCCAGCTGCAGGCGTACAGGCGCTGCGTGGACAGCACGCAGTTGGGCCAGGGTCAAGGTGCCGGGCTTGAGAGTCAGGTCGGTCACTTCGCTACTCCAATTCGCATGGGGCCCGCAGGCCCCTTCTTGTTGTTCAGTATCAACGTTGTTCGGCGACAGCCAAAGGAACGTCGATCAGCCCGTGATCATCGGCAGGTCCAGGCCCTGCTCCTTGGCGCAGTCGATGGCGATCTGGTAGCCGGCATCGGCGTGGCGCATGACGCCGGTCCCTGGGTCGTTGGTCAGTACACGGGCGATACGTGCAGCGGCTTCGTCGGTACCGTCGCAGACGATGACCATGCCCGAGTGCTGGGAGAAGCCCATGCCTACGCCGCCGCCATGGTGCAGCGAAACCCAGGTGGCGCCGCCTGCGGTGTTGAGCAGGGCGTTGAGCAGCGGCCAGTCGGAGACAGCATCGGAGCCGTCACGCATGGCTTCGGTCTCGCGGTTCGGGCTGGACACCGAGCCGGAGTCCAGGTGGTCGCGGCCGATGACGATCGGCGCGGACAGCTCGCCGCTGCGGACCATTTCGTTGAACGCCAGGCCCAGCTTGGCGCGCAGGCCCAGGCCAACCCAGCAGATACGTGCCGGCAGGCCCTGGAAGCTGATGCGCTCGCGGGCCATGTCCAGCCAACGGTGCAGGTGAGCGTCGTCCGGGATCAGTTCCTTGACCTTGGCGTCGGTCTTGTAGATGTCCTCGGCATCGCCCGACAGCGCAGCCCAGCGGAACGGGCCAACACCGCGGCAGAACAGCGGGCGGATATAGGCCGGTACGAAGCCTGGGAAGTCGAAGGCGTTGGCCACGCCCTCTTCCTTGGCCATCTGGCGGATGTTGTTGCCGTAGTCGAAGGTCGGTACGCCCATTTTCTGGAAGTCGAGCATGGCCTGCACGTGCACAGCCATCGATTGCTTGGCCGCCTTGACCACGGCAGCAGCGTCGGTCTGGGCGCGGTCGCGGTACTCTTCCCAGGTCCAGCCGGCCGGCAGGTAGCCGTTGAGCGGGTCGTGGGCGCTGGTCTGGTCGGTGACCATGTCCGGGCGCACGCCACGCTTGACCAGCTCAGGCAGGATTTCGGCAGCGTTGCCGTGCAGGGCGATGGAGATGGCCTTGCCTTCGGCTGTGTACTTGGCGATGCGCGCCAGGGCGTCGTCCAGGTCCTTGGCCTGCTCGTCGACGTAGCGGGTCTGCAGGCGGAAGTCAATGCGGCTCTGCTGGCATTCGATGTTCAGCGAGCAGGCACCGGCCAGGGTAGCGGCCAGTGGCTGGGCGCCGCCCATTCCCCCGAGGCCTGCGGTCAGGACCCACTTGCCGGTCAGGTTGCCGTTGTAGTGCTGGCGGCCGGCCTCGACGAAGGTTTCGTAGGTGCCCTGGACGATGCCCTGGCTGCCGATGTAGATCCAGCTGCCGGCGGTCATCTGGCCGTACATGGCCAGGCCTTTGGCGTCCAGTTCGTTGAAGTGCTCCCAATTGGCCCAGTGCGGCACCAGGTTGGAGTTGGCGATCAGTACGCGCGGGGCGTTGGCGTGGGTCTTGAAGACACCGACCGGCTTGCCGGACTGCACCAGCAGGGTCTCGTCGTCTTCCAGGCGAGTCAGGGTCTCGACGATCTTGTCGTAGCACTCCCAGTTACGCGCGGCACGGCCGATACCGCCGTAGACCACCAGTTCCTTCGGGTTCTCGGCAACCTGTGGATCGAGGTTGTTCATCAGCATGCGCAGCGGCGCTTCGGTCAGCCAGCTCTTGGCGGTCAGCTTGTTGCCACGCGGGGCGCGGATTTCTACGTCACGGTATTTGTTGTTGTCAGTCACGGGAGATGTCCTCTGCGGTCGGTCGACGGCGGTGTGTCGATGGCGATATACAAACACACCTTTACTTGTACATACAAGCATGGACAACTAAATTTTCTTACCGCTCCTCGGGAAACCGAAAAAAAAGGGGCCGCTGCGCGACCCAATCGCGGGACAAGCTCCCACAGGCTCGCGTTGCCCTTGAGGCGGCGCAGTACCTGTGGGAGCGGGCTTGCCCCGCGATTGGGGCTGCGCAGCAGCCCCCTTTCACGATGCCAGGCTTAACGCGGCATCAATTCGATCAGACAGAACCGCCCTTGCACATCCAGCCCCAGCAGCTCTTCGTTGCCCTCCAGGCGCAGGCAGTCATACAAGCCCAGCCGCTGCACCCCATGCCCCGACACGCTCGCCTCGACATGCCCGCTGGCCGCGAACAGCAGCACGGTCGAGGCCGAGCTGTACAACCGGTGCGTACCATCGAGCCACTGCAACCGCGCCCGGTAGCGCTGCGGCGCGTAGATCAGGTTGAAGTCGCGGATCGGCCCGCCCAGCAGCTTGCAGCTGACCTGGCTTTCGCCCTTGAAGGCAAAGGCATCGAACGGCAGCAATGGCCGGCTGGCCTGGCCGTCGACCAGCAGGCGCATGCCGTCGCCCTGAAGCACGGTGATGATCCGCTGGTAGCCGGCAAAGGTGGAAAACCCGCCGGACTCTTCGATATCGGCGATCGACAGGCGCCAACCGAACCCCTCCAGGCCCTCGCCGGCGTCGCGGGTGATCTCTTCGGTGAAGCCTCCACCGTTCTTCCAGGGCATGCGCGGGTAGTCTTGGGCGCGCAACAGCTGCAATTGACTCATTTGCTGAATCGTCCTTCCAGGCGATGACGGGAACCAGGGTGGATCAGGCGTGCGGCGGTCACCGGCTGGCGGCCGGACCAGGTGCGCCGGCGTATCAGCAGGCACGGCTCGCCACGCTCGATCTGCAGCAAGCGGCACTCCTCGGGCTCGGCCAGGATCGCCTCGACCACGTGCTCGCCCTCGGTCAACGGGGCGACCTGCGAAAGGTAGGCGTAGGGCGTCTGCCGGGTGAAATCCTGCTTGAGGTAGTCCGGGGCGATCTGCGCGTTGACGTAGCGGTCCTCGATCTGCACCGGCACGCCGTTTTCGTAGTGCACGATGAGCGAATGGAACACCCGCTGCCCTTCGCGCATGTCCAGGGCCAGGGCACGCTCGGAGCCAGCCGCTTCCTCGGCGAGGCGGATCACCTGGCAGCTATGCTGGTGACCACGGCCGGCGATCTCGTCGGCGATATTGTTGACCTCGAACAGCGCCGAACGGGTCTTGGGTTCGGCCACGAAGGTGCCGACGCCCTGCATACGCACCAGCAGCCCTTCGGCAGTGAGTTCGCGTAGCGCACGGTTGATGGTCATGCGGCTGAAGCCCAACTGGCTGACCAGCTCGCTTTCCGAGGGGACCCGGTGGTGCGGCGGCCAGCTGCCGTTTTCGATCTGCTGGACGATCATCTGCTTGACCCGGGCATACAGCGGCGCCGGACCTTCGCCCATCTGGGCAACCAGCGCGGAGACAGGAGGTGTCGGCACGGCGTTGAATCCTTGTGCAATTGGTTGAACGGTAGCTTGCCGCAGTTTACCCGGCGCGCAAACGCCTGTATATGTATATACAAGTTAAACAATAACAGGATTTTACCCAATGCCTGCCTTTTTCGCCGAACGCGCCCTGCTGCCCACCGGTTGGGCCAGCAATGTCCGCCTGGAAGTCGCCGAAGACGGTCGTCTGAGTCATGTCGAGGCCAATGCCTCGGCCGAGGGCGCCGAGCGCCTGGCCGGCCCGCTGCTGCCCGGCATGCCCAACCTGCATTCCCATGCCTTCCAGCGCGCCATGGCAGGCCTTGCGGAAGTGGCCGGCAACCCCAACGACAGCTTCTGGACCTGGCGCGACCTGATGTACCGCCTGGTTGGCCGGATCACGCCACAGCAACTGCAGGTCATCGCCCGCCAGCTGTACATCGAGATGCTCAAGGCCGGCTATACCTCGGTGGCCGAGTTCCACTACGTGCATCACGACCACAATGGCCACGCCTATGCCGACGCCGCCGAGCTGTCGCTGCGCATCAGTGCCGCCGCCGCCGACACCGGCATCGGCCTGACCCTGCTGCCGGTGCTCTACAGCCACGCAGGCTTCGGCGGCCAGGCGCCGAGCGAAGGCCAGCGCCGTTTCATCAACTCCAGCGAGCAGTACCTGCGCCTGCAACAGCAGCTCGCCCCGCACCTGGCGGCGCAACCTGCCCAGCGCCTGGGCCTGTGCTTCCACTCCCTGCGCGCGGTCACCCCTGGGCAGATCGCCGAGGTGCTGGCTGCCAGCGACCCGCATTGCCCGGTGCACATTCATATCGCCGAGCAGCAGAAGGAAGTCGACGACTGCCTGGCCTGGAGCGGCCTGCGCCCCCTGCAATGGCTCTATGAAAACGTCGAGGTAGACGAACGCTGGTGCCTGGTGCACGCCACCCACGCCGAACCCGATGAGGTCAGCGCCATGGCCCGCAGCCACGCCGTGGCCGGCCTGTGCCTGACCACCGAGGCCAACCTGGGCGACGGTATTTTCCCGGCCGTGGACTTCATGGCCCAGGGCGGTCGCATGGGCATCGGCTCGGACAGCCACGTGTCACTGAGCGTGGTGGAAGAGCTGCGCTGGCTGGAATATGGCCAACGCCTGCGCGACCAGCGACGCAACCGGCTGTACCGCGGCGACCAGCCGATGGTTGGCCGGACCTTGTACGACGCAGCCTTGGTCGGCGGCACCCAGGCGATGGGACAACCCATCGGCGAGCTGGCCGTAGGCAAGCGTGCCGACTGGCTGGTGCTCGATGGACAAGACCCGTACCTGGCGACCGCGAGCGGGGATGCCATTCTCAACCGCTGGCTGTTCGCCGGCGGCGATCGCCAGGTGCGCGACGTGATGGTCAACGGGCAATGGGTGGTGCGCCGGGGGCGGCACGAACAGGAAGAGGCGAGTGCGCAGGCGTTCGTCGAGGTACTGCGCCAGCTGCTCGACTGACGACGGCAAGGGCTTCGCCCTTGATCGCGGGGCAAGCCCGCTCCCACAACGATCACCGGCACCCTGTAGGAGCCATGGTAAGGGCAAGCCCTTGATCGCGGGCAAGCCCGCTCCCACAACGATCACGGTCCCCTTGTGGGAGCGGGCTTGTCCCGCGATTGCGGTCTACCAGCAGAACTCAGTGCGAAGCGACGATCTGCTTGTCCGACGCACGCCAGATCAGCCGGGTGGTGTCATACCCCTGCTGACGGGCCTTGGCCAGCAGGCTCTCGCGCTCCACCGCCGGCAGGCTCTGGGTCCGCGACAGGATCCACAGGTACTTGCGGTCCGGGCTGCCGACGATCGCAGTGCGGTAGCGCTCGTCCACGTACAGCACCCAGTACTCACCCTTGGCCACACCCGGCACCAGGTGTGTGAACCAGTTGTTGAACTCCACCCATAGCCGGTCGTTGTGCCCCTGCTCCTGCGGCCAGGCCGAACCCTCGGCGCGCAACCACTCGCCGTCGATCATGCGGCAGCGGTTCAGCACACCCATCGAGCCATCGGGCTTGAGGTTGTAGTGGGCCTCGGACTGGGCGCAATCGCGCTGGTAGGGCATCGGCAACCGCGCCAGCTCGAACCATTTGCCCTCATAGCGCTTCAGGTCGAGACCGCCTGCGGTCTTCGGCGCCAGCGGGTCGCTCGGGGACGTGGCGCAACCGCCCAGCAGCAACGCTGCACAAACCGCCAGCAGCAGGTGGATACGCTTCATTTGAGACCCTGCCCGGAATACATCAAGACTTTGTCGGCAGCGTACTGAACGCTAATGAAGCTCTTCTCGTCGCCCCACGTGCAGCTGCTCATGCCCAGCGCCCCCGAACATTCTGCCGGGGTGCCGAGCAGTTGCTCGACCTCGGCCTTGCTCATGCCGGCCTTGAGCTTGGAATAGTTTTCCTGGTTGATCTTGCTGCAGGCAGTCAGGACGACGCACAAGGACAACAGGGCGAGGGAACGCAACGACATGAAGGGACACTCCTGGAGATGAAGGCACAGGCATGGTGGCCTGCAGACAGCTTAGAAGGCAAAAAGCCGCCTCGGTTCCCTACTCCCCTGGGTTTGTGCCTACACCGTTGGTCGGCTGGCGTGAACCTTGCGAACCTGTTCACATCGCCAAAACGATTGCGGGGCAAACCCGCCCCCACGCATCACGCATGAGAGCGGCTTTGCCCCGCAAAGGCCTGCTGGCCTAGAAACGCGAGCCTGGCTCGAGCAGGAAGTCCATTTCTTCATCGGTGCTCGGCCGGCCCAGCACCAGGTTGCGGTGCGGGAAGCGGCCGAAGCGGGCGATCACCCGTTGGTGCTGCTCGGCGTAATCGAGGAACCCTTCGAACAGGCGGCGGTTGGCCTCGGGCTGTTCCTCCAGCAGGGCCTGATAGCGCTCCACGCACAGGTTCTGCCAGTCGAGCACTTCGGCGTGCTCCAGCACCAGCAACACGAACACCCGCTGGATCGGCAACAGCTGGTAGTCCCAGCCCTTCTGCAAACCCTGCATGGCCACCACCTGGGCACGCCGGTCGCCCTCGAAGGCGCGCGGCGTGTCCCGGTAGATCATGCGCGGCAGCTGATCGAGCAACAGGAGCAGGCCAAGCCAACCCTGGGGGCTCTGCTGCCATTCGTCCAGGCCGCCGGCCAGGGCATGCTCGACCAGCTCGCCAAAGTACTCGCGAGCTTCATCGTCATGGTGCTTGCCGAACCACAGCGTGCTCTTCTCGTCAGCCACGGCCTGGGGGCTGGTGCCCCAACCGAACCACCATTCCAGTAAAGGCTGCCAAGGTGCGAGCATGACTTACTCCTTGTGATAGGCGGTGACGCGCTCGACCTCTTCCTTCGAGCCCAGGATCACCGACACACGCTGGTGCAGGCTTTCGGGCTGGATGTCGAGGATGCGATCGTAACCGTTGGTGGACGCGCCGCCGGCCTGCTCGATGATGAACGACATCGGGTTGGCTTCGTACATCAGGCGCAGCTTGCCCGGCTTGCTGGGCTCGCGGGCATCGCGTGGGTACATGAATAGGCCGCCACGGGTGAGAATGCGGTGCACATCGGCCACCATCGAGGCGATCCAGCGCATGTTGTAGTTCTTCTTCAGCGGGCCGGTCTCGCCAGCCAGCAGTTCGCCCACGTAGCGCTGTACCGGGGCTTCCCAGTGGCGCTGGTTGGACATGTTGATGGCGAACTCGGCGGTGCTTTCCGGCACGCGGATGTTCTCGTGGGTCAGGACGAAGCTACCCAGCTCGCGGTCCAGGGTGAAGCCCTTGACGCCGTTGCCCAGGGTCAGGATCAGCATGGTCTGCGGGCCGTAGATGGCGTAGCCGGCGGCGACCTGCTGAGTGCCCGGCTGGAGGAACGCCTTCTCGTTCAGGGTTTCGTTCTGGCTCAGGTATTCGTTGGGGCAGCGCAATACCGAGAAGATGGTACCGACCGAGACGTTGACGTCGATGTTCGACGAACCGTCCAGCGGGTCGAAGACCAGCAGGTAGGCGCCCTTGGGGTACTTGCCCGGGATCTGGTAGGCGTTGTCCATTTCCTCGGACGCCATGCCGGCCAGGTGGCCACCCCACTCATTGGCCTCGAGCAGGATGTCGTTGGAAATCACATCGAGCTTCTTCTGCACTTCGCCCTGCACGTTTTCGGTGCCCATGCTGCCCAGTACGCCGCCCAGGGCCCCTTTGGACACGTGGTGGCTGATTTCCTTGCACGCACGCGCCACCACTTCGATCAGGAAGCGCAGATCGGCAGGGGTATTGTTGCTGCGGGTCTGCTCAATCAGATAGCGACTCAGGGTAACGCGGGACATGTATGGCTCCGAAATGGAAAGGGGGAGAAAAACCCCCGCAGTTTACAGGGAGAGTTGCAGGCTAGCGAGCGATGAGACTCGACTGGTCGTTCAGACGGCACAATAGGTCGGTAGTTCAGCGCCCGCCAGGCCGGCGGTCGGAGCACGCGGCCATTCGCGGGTAAACCCGCTCCCACAGGTTTGTCGCAGGTTTCGGGACCTGGGCGGGCCTGTGGGAGCGGGTTGACCCGCGAATGGCTTCACCTCAGTCCAGCGCCTTCCAGATCTCGCTGGCATACTCGCGAATGGTCCGGTCCGACGAGAACCACCCCATCCGCGCAGTATTGAGCACCGCCATCCGCCACCAGCTCTGCGGCTGGTGCCACAGCGCCTCGACCCGGCGCTGGGCCTCCCAGTAGGCATCGAAATCGGCACACACCAGGAAACGGTCATGGGCCACCAGCGCATCCACAAGGCCCGTGTAGCGTGCCGGGTCGTCGGGTGAGAAGACGCCGCTGCGGATCGCCTCGAGCACATCGCCCAGGCGGCTCGACGCTGCGATCGCAGCGCCGGCACCGAAGTCCCCGGCACGTTTGCGTGCCTCCACTTGCTGGGCCGTGAGGCCGAAGATGAACATGTTCTCGGTACCGACCTGCTCGCTCATCTCGACATTGGCGCCATCGAGGGTGCCGATGGTCAGTGCGCCGTTGAGACCGAACTTCATGTTGCTGGTGCCAGAGGCTTCGTAGCCGGCGGTGGAGATCTGCTCGGACAGGTCCGCCGCCGGGATGATGCTCTCGGCCAGGCTGACGTTGTAGTTGGGCAGGAACACCACCTTGAGCAGGCCGCGCACGGTCGGGTCGTTGTTGACCACCCGGGCGATGTCGTTGGCCAGCTTGATGATCAGCTTGGCCTGGTGATAGCTGGCCGCGGCCTTGCCGGCGAAGATCTTCACCCGTGGTACCCAGTCGATATCCGGCTCGGCGCGCATGGCCTGGTACAGGGCCACGGTGTGCAACAGGTTGAGCAGTTGACGCTTGTATTCGTGGATCCGCTTGACCTGCACGTCGAACAGCGCCTCGGGGTTGACCGTCACCCCGACCCGGTCCTGGATGATGCTGGCCAGGGCGCGCTTGCTGTGCAGACGCTGTGCGGCGAATTGCTTGCGGAAGGTGGTCTTGTCGGCGAATGGTACCAGCGCTTTCAGTTGCCCTTCGGGGTCGTCCAGCACCTGCTCGCCCAATGCCTCCACCAGCATGGCGGTGAGCTGCGGGTTGGCCTGGTACAGCCAGCGGCGGAAGGTGATGCCGTTGGTCTTGTTGTTGATCCGTTGCGGGTAGAGCTTGTGCAGCTCGGCGAATACCGTGCTGCGCATCAGCTTGCTGTGCAGGGCCGACACCCCGTTGACGCTGTGCGAACCGAGGAACGCCAGGTTGCCCATGCGTACCCGCCGGCCGTTGTCCTCCTCGATCAGCGACACCGCGCGCAGCACGTCGAAGTCATGCAGGCCTTTGGCCCGCAACGCATCGATGTGGTGGGCGTTGATCAGGTAGATGATCTGCATGTGACGCGGCAGCATGCGCTCCATCAGCGCCACCGGCCAGGTTTCCAGGGCCTCGGGCAGCAGGGTGTGGTTGGTGTAGGCCAAGGTCCCGACCGTCAGCTCCCAGGCGGTGTCCCAGGGGATTTCATGTTGGTCGACCAACAGCCTCATCAATTCGGCCACGGCGATCGAGGGGTGGGTGTCGTTGAGCTGGATGGCTGCCGCATCCGGCAGGTTGAGCAGGTTGTCGTGCATGTTCAGGTGCCGGCGCAGCAGGTCCTGCAACGATGCCGAGACGAAGAAGTACTCCTGGCGCAGGCGCAGCTCCTGGCCGGCCTCGGTGCTGTCGGCCGGGTAGAGTACCCGCGAAATGCTCTCGGCCCGTGCCACCTCGGCGACCGCGCCGAGGTGATCGCCGGCGTTGAAGCGCTCCAGGTGCAGCTCTTCCATGGCCCGGGCACGCCACAGGCGCAAGGTGTTGACGCTCGCTCCGCGCCAGCCGACCACCGGGGTGTCATAGGCCACCGCCCGCACCGTCTCGCCCGGCCACCAGACCTGGCGCGGCTGGCCATGGGTGTCGTACACGGTCTCGACGCTGCCGCCAAAGCTGATCGGGTAGATCACCTCGGCGCGTTCGAACTCCCACGGGTTACCGAAGTCCAGCCAGTTCTCGGTCTGCTCCTGTTGCCAGCCATCGACCATGGCCTGGCGGAACAGGCCGTGTTCGTAGCGGATCCCATAGCCATGGGCGGCGATGCCCAGGGTCGACATGCTCTCCATGAAGCACGCCGCCAGGCGACCGAGGCCGCCGTTGCCCAGCGCGGCGTCCGGCTCCAGCAGGCGGATGCGTTCCAGGTCCACGTCCAGCCCCACCAAGGCTTCGCGGGCGATCTCCAGCAGGCCCAGATTGCTGAGGCTGTCGTAGAGCAGGCGGCCGATGAGAAATTCGAGGGAGAGGTAGTAGACCCGCTTCTGGCTGCGCCGGTAGGCCTGACGGGTGTGGTCCATCCAATGGTCGACCATGTGATCGCGGGCAGCCAGGGCGATGGCTTCGAACCAGTCGTGGTCGAAGGCATGCTCCGGATCCTTGCCGACCGCGTAGGTCAGCTTGGCCAGTACAGCGGCGCGGAACTCAGCCACCTCTGCGTCACGAGCTTTGGGTTCCTGGGACATGCGGCATCCTCGGGCAAGTTGACGAAAGCACAGGTTGTTCAGCCTAGACGCTTCGACACAGAGCGTCAGCGAGGGTTCGAGGTTTTCATGCCCGCTCGGCGATTCGGGCAAAAGGTTGTTCACAAATTGAACAACTCCGGTATCATCGCGCGCCCCGCAAACCGTGATATACCCCAAGAAAATGAAACCGACCCTGATCGCCGCCGCCGAAGTCGACCGCCTGGAAACCTGGCAACGCTATGCCAGCCACATGTGCGGAGGCTGCCACTCGACCTGTTGCACACTGCCGGTGGAAGTGAAGATCAAGGACCTGATCCGCATTGGCGTGGTGGACGAGTTCGAAAAAGACGAGCCACCGAAGAACATCGCCAAGCGCCTGCAGAAAGACGGCATCATCGAGCGCTTCAACCAGAAGTCGGGGATCTTCACCCTGACGCGCATGAGCAACGACGACTGCCTGTATCTGGATCGCAAGAGCCGCTTGTGCACCATCTATGACAAGCGGCCCGACACCTGCCGCAACCACCCCAAGGTCGGGCCGCGACCGGGGTATTGTGCGTACAAGCCCAAGGTGGTCGGGCGCTGAGTCTGTTTCAGTCGAGAATTCGGGGCCGCTTCGCGCCCCTTTCGCGGCACAAGGCCGCTCCTACAGGAGATCACGCCCCCGTGTAGGAGCGGCCTTGCGCCGCGAAAGGGCCGCAAAGCGGCCCCCCAACTTTCTTGAAGACAAACGAAAACGCCCCCGGCCTTTCGACCGGGGGCGTTTTCGTTTCAGCTCAGGCTAAATGAATCAAGCCTTGGCTTTCTTGGCAGCGCGGGTACGCTCGCCTTCGTCGAGGATCTTCTTGCGCAGACGGATCGACTTCGGCGTGACTTCGCACAGCTCGTCGTCCTGGATGAATTCCAGGGCCTGTTCGAGGGTGTGGCGAACCGGCGGAACCAGGGCGATGACTTCGTCCTTGCCCGAAGCACGCATGTTGTCGAGCTTCTTGCCTTTGGTCGGGTTCACGCCCAGGTCGTTGTCACGGCTGTTCAGGCCGATGATCTGACCGTTGTAGATGTCCTGGCCATGCTCGATGAACAGCTTGCCGCGAGCCTGCAGGGTTTCCAGCGAGTAGGTCAGGGCCTTGCCGGTCTCGATCGACACCAGCACACCGTTCAGACGGCCCGACATGGTGCCTGGCTTCATGGTGTCGTAGCGATCGAAGATCGAGGTCAGGATGCCCGCACCGTTGGTCAGGGTCAGGAACTGGTTACGGAAACCGATCAGGCCACGAGCCGGAACGTTGTACTCCAGACGCACACGGCCCTTGCCATCCGGCGCCATGTTGGTCAGGTCGCCTTTACGCAGACCCATTTCTTCCATGACCTTGCCCTGGGATTCTTCAGGGATGTCGATGGTGACGTTCTCGAACGGCTCCTGCTTGACGCCGTTGACTTCGCGGATGATCACTTCAGGACGGCCTACGGCCATTTCGAAGCCTTCGCGACGCATGGTTTCGATCAGCACCGACAGGTGCAGCTCACCACGGCCGGACACCTTGAACTTGTCGGCCGAGTCGCCTTCTTCGACGCGCAGGGCAACGTTGTACAGCAGCTCTTTGTCCAGACGCTCCTTGATGTTGCGGCTGGTGACGAATTTGCCTTCCTTGCCGCAGAACGGCGAGTCGTTGACCTGGAAGGTCATCGAAACGGTCGGCTCGTCGACGGTCAGCGGCTTCATCGCTTCGACGTGGTTCATGTCGCACAGGGTGTCGGAAATGAACAGCTCGTCGAAGCCGCTGATGCAGACGATGTCGCCCGCGGTGGCTTCTTCGACGTCGACGCGGTGCAGGCCGTGGTGGCCCATCAGCTTGAGAATACGGCCGTTGCGCTTCTTGCCTTCGGTGTCGATGGCGACGACCGGAGTGTTCGGCTTGACGCGACCACGGGCGATACGGCCAACACCGATGACGCCCAGGAAGCTGTTGTAGTCCAGCGCAGAGATCTGCATCTGGAACGGGCCGTCGACGTCAACGGTCGGAGCGGGCACGTGGTCGACGATGGCCTGGTACAGCGGGGTCATGTCTTCGGCCATGTTGGTGTGGTCCAGGCCGGCGATGCCGTTCAGGGCCGAGGCGTAGACGACCTGGAAGTCCAGTTGGTCGTCGGTGGCGCCGAGGTTGTCGAACAGGTCGAAGATCTGGTCCAGAACCCAGTCAGGACGTGCGCCCGGACGGTCGACCTTGTTGATCACGACGATCGGCTTGAGGCCGGCTTCGAAGGCCTTCTTGGTCACGAAGCGGGTTTGCGGCATCGGGCCGTCCTGGGCGTCGACCAGCAGCAGCACGGAGTCGACCATGGACATCACGCGCTCTACTTCACCACCGAAGTCAGCGTGGCCGGGGGTGTCGACGATGTTGATGCGGTAGTCGTTCCAGCGGATGGCGGTGTTCTTCGCCAGGATGGTAATGCCACGCTCCTTTTCCTGGTCGTTGGAGTCCATCACGCGCTCGTCGTTGAGCTCGTTACGCTCCAGGGTGCCGGACTGGCGCAGGAGTTTGTCGACCAGGGTGGTTTTGCCATGGTCAACGTGGGCGATGATGGCGATGTTACGCAGATTTTCGATCACAACTGTATCTCGATCAGAGGATTCGGTTGCCGCCAGTGTAGGCGGCGAATATGTAAGGTTTGCGGCTCAGCGGGCCCGGTGGTCGGGAGGGCGATGGCGGATGCTGCCGCCATACAGCCCTGGGGTCTTATGTCGGACGATAAACACGCACATTGGCATGTCCCTCACTGAGCAGGTGGTGTGCGTGCAGGCGGCTCATCACACCCTTGTCGCAATACAGCAGGTACTGGCGGTTGGCATCCAGGTGCTTGAACTTGCTGTTGATGGCATAGAACGGCATGGCCTGGACTTCGACGCCTTCGATCACCAGGGGTTCGTCTTCCTGGGCATCGGGGTGACGGATGTCGAGGACGATCTGGCCCGGCAACGCCTCGGCCACTTCCTCGATCTCGACATCCTTGCCCAGCTCGTCGATCACGTGGTCGATGGAGATGAACTTGGCGCGCTCCATGGCGCGCTCGAGCACCGCCATGTCGAACTGCTTCTCTTCGTGCTCCATGCGGTGGCGCTTGGCATGGGTGGTCGGGTTCACCGAAATCACGCCGCAGTATTCAGGCATGTGCTTGGCGAACTCGGCGGTGCCGATCTGGTAGGCGGTGTCGATGATGTCCTGCTTGTGGCTGGCCAGCAGCGGGCGCAGCACCAGCTTGTCGGTGGCCGAGTCGATGATCGACAGGTTCGGCAGGGTCTGGCTGGACACCTGGGAAATCGCCTCGCCGGTGACCAGGGCCTCGATCTCCAGGCGATCGGCCATGCGCGCGGCGGCGCGCAGCATCATGCGCTTGAGGGTCACGCCCATGTAGCTGTTGTCGACCTTGTTGAGGATCTCACCCACCACTTCCTCGAAAGGCACGCTGATGAACAGCACGCGCTGGCTGCTGCCGAACTTCTTCCACAGGTAATGGGCCACTTCCATCACGCCCAGTTCGTGGGCACGGCCACCGAGGTTGAAGAAGCAGAAGTGGGTCATCAGGCCGCGGCGCATCATCTGGTAGGCAGCGACGGTAGAATCGAAGCCGCCGGACATCAGCACCAGGGTCTGCTCCAGGGCGCCCAGCGGGTAACCACCGATGCCCTGGTGCTGGTTGTGGATCACGTACAGGCGCTGGTCGCGGATCTCGATGCGCACCAGGACTTCCGGGGCCTTGAGGTCGATGCCGGTGGCGCCGCACTGCTGGCGCAACTGGCTGCCGACATAGCGATCGACATCCATCGAGGTGAAGTCATGGTGCCCGCCCCGCTTGCAACGCACGGCGAAGCGCTTGCCGGCCAGCAGGTGGCCAAAATGGTGCTTGCACTTCTCGACGATATCGTCGAAGTCACCCAGCGGGTACTCCTCGACCTGCAGGAAGTGGGTGATACCCGGGGTGCAGGTCAGGCGCTCGATCATTTCGCGCTGGATCTTCTCGTCCTCGACGCGGGTGACCACCTCGAGATTGTCCCAGACACCATCGACCACGAGCTCCGGATCCAGGTCCTTGAGCACGACGCGGATGTTCTTGCCGAGCTGGCGGATGAAACGCTTGCGCACCGGCCGGCTCTTGATGGTGATCTCTGGGAAGACTTTGACGATAAGTTTCATTGGTTTAACAGCGCGCGCAGGGCCTGCCGAAAATGAGGGGCGCGAATTATAGCGGAAATAGCTCAAGGTTTGAGCAACTTTTGATCAGGACATGGATTTATGTTGCCTGTGCGGGCCTCATCGCGGGACAAGCCCGCTCCCACCGAGAGCCCGTTGTGCGCAATTCCCTGTAGGAGCGGGCTTGTCCCGCGATAGGGCGCACAGGATCACCATCGCACCACAATGGTGCACCACTTCAAAAAAACGCATCTTATGGGTGCATTTTCCAAGGTGCCCTTTAGGCAAAATGCCCGTCAACGCCCCCTTTTATCCCATCCTCGCCATTTTCGAGCACTGGCATGCAAATTGCTCTCTTGTGAGGCAGGTAAGCTTGGCCGACTATCCGCGCCCGGCGACACCCTTTTTCCAGGGCAGCGGCCCACCGCGCCCTAGACCATCCGGAGGACAACATGTCGAAGTCGGTTCAACTCATCAAAGATCATGACGTCAAGTGGATTGATCTGCGTTTCACGGACACCAAAGGCAAACAGCACCACGTCACCATGCCCGCTCGCGATGCGCTGGAAGACGACTTCTTCGAAGCCGGCAAGATGTTCGACGGCTCGTCGATCGAAGGCTGGAAAGGTATCGAAGCCTCCGACATGATCCTGATGCCGGACGACGCGTCCGCCGTCCTGGACCCGTTCACCGAAGAACCGACCCTGATCCTGGTCTGCGACGTGGTCGAGCCGTCCACCATGCAAGGCTACGACCGTGACCCACGCGCCATCGCCAAGCGCGCCGAGGAATACCTCAAGACCACCGGCATCGGCGACACCGTGTTCGTCGGCCCGGAGCCTGAGTTCTTCATCTTCGACCAGGTCAAGTTCAAGTCCGACATCTCGGGCTCCATGTTCAAGATCTACTCCGAACAGGGCTCCTGGATGACCGACCAGGACGTCGAAGGCGGCAACAAGGGCCACCGCCCTGCCGTCAAAGGCGGCTACTTCCCGGTTCCGCCGTGCGACCACGACCACGAAATCCGTACTGCCATGTGCAACGCCATGGAAGAAATGGGCCTGGTCATCGAAGTTCACCACCACGAAGTGGCCACCGCCGGCCAGAACGAAATCGGTGTGAAGTTCAACACCCTGGTCACCAAGGCTGACGAAGTCCAGACCCTGAAATACTGCGTGCACAACGTGGCTGACGCCTACGGCAAGACCGCCACCTTCATGCCCAAGCCGCTGTACGGCGACAACGGCTCGGGCATGCACGTCCACATGTCGATCTCCAAGGACGGCAAGAACACCTTCTCCGGCGAAGGCTATGCCGGCCTGTCCGATACCGCCCTGTACTTCATCGGCGGCATCATCAAGCACGGCAAGGCCCTGAACGGCTTCACCAACCCGGCCACCAACTCCTACAAGCGTCTGGTGCCTGGCTTCGAAGCCCCGGTCATGCTGGCCTACTCGGCCCGTAACCGTTCGGCCTCGATCCGTATCCCGTACGTTTCCAGCCCGAAAGCCCGCCGTATCGAAGCGCGCTTCCCGGACCCGGCTGCCAACCCGTACCTGTGCTTCGCCGCCCTGCTGATGGCCGGCCTGGACGGTATCCAGAACAAGATCCACCCAGGCGATGCCGCCGACAAGAACCTGTACGACCTGCCGCCTGAAGAGGCCAAGGAAATCCCGCAGGTCTGCGGCAGCCTGAAGGAAGCCCTGGAAGAGCTGGACAAGGGCCGTGCGTTCCTGACCAAGGGCGGCGTGTTCTCCGACGACTTCATCGATGCCTACATCGAGCTGAAGTCCGAAGAAGAGATCAAAGTCCGCACCTTCGTCCACCCGCTGGAATACGACCTGTACTACAGCGTCTGATTCCAGACCTGTACGACCCGGCGTAACGAAAGGCCTCCTCTGGAGGCCTTTTCATTTCAGACAATGCCTACAGCATTCTTCGTCCAGCCACCGCAGGCTCAGAGCTTCGTCTTCCAGATGGAGCCTCTTCATGCCACGCACTGCCCGCCTTGCCCTCGCCGCCTCGATACTGTTGACAGGCTGCACCAGCCCCTCCATCGGGCCCAACGGCGCCGAGACTGAAGTCCTGCTTCGTACCACCAGCGCCTGGGACGGCACACCCTATGAAGCCTATCCCAAGGGGCAACCGGAGCTGGCATTGCTCAGAATAAGCATCCCAGCCAACACCGCTCTCGACTGGCACTGCCATACGGCCCCCAACGTGGGCTTTGTGATGGCAGGCGAGCTAGTGGTCGAAACCCAGAGCGGCAAGCAAAGAACGCTCAAAGCCGGGGATGCACTGGCCGAAATCGTCGGAGGCATCCACCGCGGCTTCACCGAGGAACAACCGGCGCAGTTGCTCGTGTTCTATGCAAGCGCTCCAGGGGTTCCCGATGCCACGCCTGCGCCGCTCTGCCCTGAGCAGATTTGAGCGTTTTCTTCGCGCCAACCCTGGAGGAGGAACCGATGCCCATACGCATGCTCACCTTCCTGGTGCTCGCCACGAGCCTGCTTGGCTGCGCCACGTCTGACAACCGCAACATCGCGCTGGTTCGCCTCTTGGACAGCATGGAACAGCGCCTGGAACTGGCCGAAGCCGTTGCCCTCCACAAGTGGGACCAACGCCAGCCGGTACAGGCTCCGCAAGTGAAATTCGCCCACAGCTCGACAATCTGCAGAACCAGCTCCTCCAGGACCTGGCGCGCTTCGATCGACAGCACCCGCCCTTGTGCGCCGAGCAACTGGTCGATGCCCTGGCCCAGCGCCCGACGAACAGACCCCGCCACCTCGCCTTGGTCCGCGCCACCGCGCAGCTGAACGCCCTATGCTCTATATTGGTGCATCGCGATGCCCTGCGCCCCGCGATGCATCCCAATAGAGGTCACAAGAAACGATAAGCCAGGGCTTTTTGTCCTGATTTCGCACAGTTCCAGGCCTTTATCCGGAAAATCCGCTTCTTTTCGGAGCCTTGGTTTGTTTCTTGCATTTTCCTTTGCACCGAGAGGATCACCCGCGCGCGCCCTAGCCCAGCCGGGGCCCACCCACGAGCCAACCACGCGCCCAAACGAGGTCCAAGACGCCATGACCATCAGCGATGCACAGCACCGGCTGCTCCTGGACAACCTGACCACGGCCACGCTTCTGCTCAATGCCGAGTTGCGCTTGGAGTACATGAATCCGGCGGCGGAAATGCTGCTGGCGGTCAGCGGGCAGCGCAGCCATGGGCAATTCATCAGCGAGCTGTTCACCGAATCGACCGAGGCGCTCAACTCCCTGCGCCAGGCCGTGGAACAGGCGCACCCGTTCACCAAGCGCGAAGCCCAGCTCACCTCCCTGACCGGGCAGGCCATCACCGTCGACTATGCCGTCACCCCCATCCTGCACCAGGGCCAGACCTTGCTGCTGCTGGAGGTCCACCCCCGCGACCGACTGCTGCGCATCACCAAGGAAGAAGCCCAGCTGAGCAAGCAGGAGACCACCAAGCTGTTGGTACGCGGCCTGGCCCATGAAATCAAGAACCCTCTGGGGGGGATCCGTGGCGCAGCGCAATTGCTGTCACGCGAGCTGCCCCATGACGACCTGCGCGACTACACCAACGTGATCATCGAGGAGGCCGACCGCCTGCGAAACCTGGTCGACCGCATGCTCGGCTCGAACAAGCTGCCGTCGCTGGCCATGACCAACGTCCATGAGGTGTTGGAGCGGGTCTGCAGCCTGGTGGAGGCCGAGAGCCAAGGCGGCATCACATTGGTGCGCGACTACGACCCGAGCCTGCCGGACGTGCTGATCGACCGCGAACAGATGATCCAGGCCGTGCTCAATATCGTGCGCAACGCGATGCAGGCGATCGCCGGGCAGAACGAACTGCGCCTGGGCCGCATTACCTTGCGCAGCCGCGCCGTGCGCCAGTTCACCATCGGCCACATTCGTCATCGCCTGGTCGCACGGATCGAAATCATCGACAACGGCCCGGGTATTCCCGCCGAACTGCAGGACACCCTTTTCTACCCGATGGTCAGCGGGCGCCCGGACGGCACCGGGCTGGGCCTGGCCATCACCCAGAACATCATCAGCCAGCACCAGGGCCTGATCGAATGTGACAGCCACCCTGGCCATACCACTTTCTCGATTTTCCTGCCCCTGGAACAAGGAGCCACCGCCTCATGAGCCGAAGTGAAACCGTCTGGATCGTCGACGATGACCGCTCCATCCGCTGGGTCCTGGAAAAAGCCCTGCAACAGGAAGGCATGACCACCCAGAGCTTCGACAGCGCCGACGGAGTCATGGGCCGCCTGGCCCGGCAGCAACCGGACGTGATCATTTCCGATATACGTATGCCCGGCACCAGCGGCCTGGACCTGCTCGCACAGATCCGCGAACAGCACCCGCGCCTGCCGGTCATCATCATGACTGCCCATTCCGACCTGGACAGCGCCGTGGCGTCCTACCAGGGCGGCGCCTTCGAATACCTGCCCAAGCCGTTCGATGTGGACGAAGCCGTCGCGCTGGTCAAGCGCGCCAACCAGCATGCCCAGGAGCAACAGGCGCTCGACGTGCCGACAAGCCTGGCCCGCACGCCGGAGATCATCGGCGAGGCCCCGGCGATGCAGGAGGTGTTCCGTGCCATCGGTCGGCTCAGCCACTCCAATATCACCGTGCTGATCAACGGTGAGTCCGGCACCGGCAAGGAGCTGGTGGCCCATGCGCTGCACCGTCACAGCCCGCGCGCGGCATCGCCTTTCATTGCGCTGAACATGGCGGCGATCCCCAAGGACCTGATGGAATCCGAACTGTTCGGCCACGAGAAAGGCGCCTTCACCGGCGCGGCCAATCTGCGCCGCGGCCGCTTCGAACAGGCCGATGGCGGCACGCTGTTCCTCGACGAGATCGGCGACATGCCTGCCGACACCCAGACCCGCCTGCTGCGAGTGCTGGCCGATGGCGAGTTCTACCGGGTTGGCGGGCATGTGCCGGTCAAGGTGGACGTGCGCATCATCGCCGCCACGCATCAGAATCTCGAATCGCTGGTGCAGGCCGGCAAGTTCCGCGAAGACCTGTTCCACCGCCTGAACGTGATCCGCATCCATATCCCGCGCCTGGCAGACCGGCGCGAGGACATTCCCGCCCTGGCGCGTCACTTCCTCGGCCGTGCGGCCAAGGAGCTGGCAGTGGAACCCAAGCTGCTCAAGCCGGAAACCGAGGAATTCATGCGCAACCTGCCCTGGCCGGGCAACGTGCGCCAGTTGGAGAACACCTGCCGCTGGATCACCGTCATGGCCTCCAGCCGCGAGGTGTTGATCGGCGACCTGCCACCGGAGCTGCTCAACCTACCGCACGATGCGGCGCCGGTGACCAACTGGGAACAAGCCCTGCGCCAATGGGCTGACCAGGCCCTGACACGTGGCCAGTCGAACCTGCTCGACAGCGCCGTGCCCAGCTTCGAACGCATCATGATCGAGACCGCCCTCAAGCACACCGCCGGGCGCCGGCGCGATGCGGCGGTACTGCTAGGGTGGGGGCGCAATACCCTGACGCGCAAGATCAAGGAACTGGGCATGCGGGTCGATGGCGGGGATGAAGAGGACGGCGACGACCACTGACGCAATCGCGGGGCAAGCCCGCTCCCACAGGAGGCCGCTGCCCTCAGCACCGTGCCCCCCCTGTAGGAGCGGGCTTGTCCCGCGATTGCGTCTGCAAGGGCAACACCTCAAGCCGCCTCTTGCACCGATCCGGTGCCCACCGCACTGCGCAAAGGCACAAAAACTACCGAAAGTCCCGCCAGAACCGTTCTAAACCCAGCATTCACGGGCTTTTGCAGAACTGGCACGGCACCTGCAATACACCGGGTACCTCCAGTTTTGGGGACCTCGGTACAGGCAGGCCGGGATATCCCCTCTTTTATTCGTGCAGCTTCACCTGCACCCGCCAGCGCCCAGCGTCCTCTGCACCGGCCCATTCGCCCTGCAGAGGGCGCGCGGCAACCACGGTCAATAGCAGCCCCTCTTCGCTCTGGCGCAACCGCCAGGCGGCAGGCTTGCCCTGGACCTGCATCTGGCCGCGCTGTTCCCGCCCCTGGGCCTGGAAGACCAGCGCCACCGTGCCCTCTACGTTTTCACCATGTAGCCTGGGCTCGTCATCGAACCACAGCGCCAAGCCGTCCGGCACCACCTCCACCTGTTCCAGCACCCGCTCCTCAGGCGCGGTCAAGCGACCAATCATCAGGCCCACCATCAAGCCGACGATGGCCAGTGACAACAGCACACGTGGCCAGGCCTTCGAACGCAGGTCGGGTTCGAGGGTAGAATGCTCGTCATCATTACGCCTGGAGCCGTGCATGTTTCACGTCATCCTCTTTCAACCAGAGATTCCGCCGAATACCGGCAACATCATCCGCCTGTGCGCCAACAGCGGCTGCGACCTGCACCTGATCGAGCCGCTGGGCTTCGAGCTGGACGACAAGCGCCTACGCCGGGCAGGGTTGGATTACCACGAGTATGCCACGCTCAAGCGCCACCAGAGCCTGGCCGACTGCCTGGAAAGCCTCGGCCAGCCGCGGCTGTTCGCCTTCACCACCAAGGGCTCGCACCCCTTCCATGAAGTGGCGTACCAACCGGGCGATGCCTTCCTGTTCGGCCCTGAGAGTCGCGGGCTGCCCGCCGAGGTGCTGGACAGCCTGCCCGCGCAGCAGCGCCTGCGCCTGCCGATGCGACCAGGGTGCCGTAGCCTGAACCTGTCCAATACCGTGGCGGTGACGGTGTACGAGGCATGGCGCCAGCAGGGGTTTGCCTGACAGGCGCTGAATCTTTCACGACGAACACCTGGCAGCCCTGACACATCCTCGAAACGCCCCCATAAAAAAGCGCCCCGAGGGGTAATGCCAATCAGTTAAGCCTTATCGGCTGCATTTGGACTGCTTCGCAGTCCATCGCCGGCAAGCCGGCTCCCACAAGTTCCGCGGTGTCTACAACAGCAGCGCAGGACAGGTGGGAGCCGGCTTGCCGGCGATGGGGCCTTAACTGACAGGCATTACCCCGAGGGGCGCTTTCTTCATACCGGCAGGGTCACTGAACGGTCGGCGCTTCGCCAGCTTCCTGCATACGCTGCATCTCTTGCGCGTACAGGGCGTCGAAGTTGACCGGCGACAGCATCAGGGCCGGGAACGAACCACGGGTCACCAGGCTGTCGAGGGTCTCGCGGGCGTACGGGAACAGGATGTTCGGGCAGAACGCGCCGAGGGTGTGGCTCATGGAAGCAGCGTCGAGGTTCTTGATCAGGAAGATACCAGCCTGCTGCACTTCGGCGATGAACGCCACTTCCTCACCGTTCTTGACGGTCACCGACAGGGTCAGCACCACTTCGTGGAAATCGCTTTCCAGGGCCTTCTGGCGGGTGTTCAGGTCCAGCGAGACGCTCGGCTCCCACTGCTGGCGGAAGATCTGTGGGCTCTTCGGCGCTTCGAACGACAGGTCGCGCACGTAGATACGCTGCAGGGAGAATTGCGGGGAGTTGTCTTCGGCGGCGCCGTTGTTCTGCTGGTCTGTCATGGCAGATCCTTTTCCTAATGGTTATGTAAGGGGAAGTGCTCAGGCCTCGAGCAGGGCGTCGAGCTTGCCTGCGCGCTCCAGGGCGTAGAGGTCATCGCAACCGCCAACGTGGGTGGTGCCGATCCAGATCTGCGGCACCGAGGTGCGGCCGGCCTTCTGGCTCATCTCGGCGCGCACCTGAGGCTTGCCGTCGACCTTGATTTCCTCGAAGGCCACCCCCTTGCTCTCGAGCAGGTACTTGGCGCGCATGCAATAGGGGCAATAGTCGCTGGAGTAGACGATGACAGGCTTCATGATCACTTCACCAGGGGCAGGTTATCGGCTTTCCAGCTGGAAACGCCACCGCTGAGCTTGGCGGCAGTGTAACCAGCCTTGAGCAGCTCGCGGCAGATGGTGCCGGACTGCTGGCCCATGCTGTCCACCACGATCAGGGTCTTGCCCTTGTGCTTATCCAGCTCGGCCATACGGTTGACCAGTTTGTCCTGCGGGATGTTCAAGGCGCCTACGATGTGGCCCGCCCCGTATTCCTTGGCCGGACGGATGTCGATCACCACGCCCTTGTCGGCGTTGACCAGGGCGGTCAGCTGGCCATTGCTCAGGCTCTGGCCGCCACGGCGGATCTCGTTGATGAGCAGCAAGACCAGGAGTACAACGAAGATCGCGACCAGGATGTAGTGGTTTGTCGCAAATTGGATCAGGTTAGCAACCATCTGAGGGTGTTCCACGCGATTGAAAATGCCGGCCAGTATACACAGCCCCCAAAGCCGGCCAAAGCCCGCCGGGCCCGCTGGGAAAACACCTACATCGGCAGCCTGTCGGAGCGATGGCCGGCCATCCGGAGGAAATTGGCCGCGCTTGGCCGAATTGCCCTAGAATGCGTGTCTTTATCATCTTGCAACCGTGAGTAGGATTGATGACAAGCACGCCAAAACCCTTGGTCCTGATTATCCTGGATGGTTTCGGGCACAGCGAAAGCCCCGAGTACAACGCCATCTTCGCCGCCAATACCCCGGTCTACGATCGCCTGCGGGCCAGCCAGCCCCATGGCCTGATCTCCGGTTCCGGCATGGATGTCGGGCTGCCCGACGGCCAGATGGGCAACTCCGAAGTCGGCCACATGAACCTCGGCGCAGGGCGTGTGGTGTATCAGGACTTCACCCGGGTGACCAAGGCCATCCGTGATGGCGAGTTCTTCCACAACCCGGTCCTGACCGGCGCGGTGGACAAGGCCGTAGGTGCCGGCAAGGCCGTGCATATCCTCGGCCTGCTCTCCGACGGCGGCGTGCACAGCCACCAGGACCACCTCATCGCCATGGCCGAGCTGGCCGCACAACGTGGCGCCGAAAAAATCTACCTGCACGCCTTCCTCGACGGTCGTGACACCCCGCCACGCAGCGCGCAGTCATCCATCGAGCTGCTCGATGCCACCTTCGCCAAGCTGGGCAAAGGCCGTATCGCCAGCCTCATCGGCCGCTACTACGCGATGGACCGGGACAACCGCTGGGACCGCGTCGCCGCCGCCTACAACCTGATCGTCGACAGCGTCGCCGACTACACCGCCGACTCGGCCGTGGCAGGCCTGGAAGCCGCCTACGCCCGTGATGAAAGCGACGAGTTCGTGAAAGCCACGCGCATCGGCGAAGCGGTGAAGGTCGAGGACGGCGATGCCGTGGTCTTCATGAACTTCCGCGCCGACCGCGCCCGCGAACTGTCCCGCGTGTTCGTCGAGCCCGACTTCAACGAATTCCCCCGCGCCCGCCTGCCGAAACTGGCCGCCTACATCGGCCTGACCCAGTATTCGGCCAAGATCCCGGCCCCGGCCGCATTCGCCCCGGCCAGCCTGGACAATGTGCTCGGCGAATACCTGGCCAAGCACGGCAAGACCCAGCTGCGCATCGCCGAGACCGAGAAATACGCCCACGTCACCTTCTTCTTCTCCGGCGGGCGCGAAGAGCCGTTCGAAGGCGAAGAGCGCATCCTGATCCCGTCGCCGAAGGTGGCCACCTACGACCTGCAGCCTGAGATGAGCGCACCGGAGGTCACCGACCGCATCGTCGAGGCCATCGAGCAGCAGCGCTATGACGTGATCGTGGTCAACTACGCCAACGGCGACATGGTCGGCCACACCGGCGTGTTCGAGGCGGCGGTCAAGGCCGTAGAGGCCCTGGATGGCTGCGTCGGCCGCATCGTCGAGGCGCTGGACAAGGTCGGCGGCGAAGCGTTGATCACTGCCGACCACGGTAACGTCGAGCAGATGGAAGACGCGTGCACCGGCCAGGCGCACACCGCCCACACCACAGAGCCTGTGCCGTTCATCTATGTCGGCAAGCGCGACCTCAAGGTTCGCGAAGGCGGCGTGCTGGCCGATGTGGCGCCGACCATGCTCATGCTGCTGGGGCTGGAAAAACCCGCGGAAATGACCGGCACCTCGATCCTGGTCGACGCCTGAGCCATTGCCTGGGGCCCGCTTTGCGGCCCAATCGCCGGCAAGCCGGGCTCCCACAGGAGCGCAGGACAGGTGGGAGCCGGCTTGCCGGCGATTGGGCTGCAAGGCAGCCCCGCTGCACGGTTTCCAGACAAACGCCTCGCCACAAATACCGCGAGGCGTTTTTTTTGCGGGCACGGGCGGGCATACTAGGCCAGTCTCCATCCCTGGTACGCCCAACCCCATGCTCCGCGCCCTGATCCTCATCGCCCTGTCCTGCCTGCTCAGCCCGGCCTTCGCCGACGAGCGTGCGCAGACCCAGCAACAACTGGAAGCCACCCGCCAGGACATCGCCGAGCTGAAAAAAATGCTGGGCAAGCTCCAGGAGGAGAAGTCCGGTGTGCAGAAAGACCTCAAGACCACCGAGACCGAAATCGGCGATCTCGAAAAACAGGTGGAGGCGCTGCAAGAAGAACTAAAAAAGACCGAGGGCGAGCTGGAGCGCCTTGATACCGAGAAAAAAAAACTCCAGAGCGCCCGCGTTGAACAACAGCGACTGATCGCCATCCAGGCCCGCTCCGCCTACCAGAGCGGCCGCGAGGAATACCTCAAGCTGCTGCTCAACCAGCAGAACCCCGAGAAATTCGCCCGCACTCTTACTTACTACGACTACCTGAGCAAGGCGCGCCTGGAGCAATTGCGCGCCTTCAACGAAACCCTGCGCCAGCTGGCCAACGTCGAGCAGGACATCAGCCGCCAGCAGGCGCAGTTGCTGGCCCAGCGCGGCAACCTCGACAGCCGCCGGCAGGCCCTCGAGGCCGTCCGCAACGAGCGACGGCAGGTGCTGGCCAAGCTCAACGGCGACATGAAGGCCCGCGACCAGAAGCTGCAGGCTCGCCAGCAGGACCAGGCCGACCTCACCAAGGTGCTCAAGACCATCGAGGAAACCCTGGCCCGCCAGGCCCGCGAAGCCGAGGAAGCTCGCCAGAAGGCGCTGCTGGCCCAACGCGAGGCGGAAAAACGCCGCCAGCAGGAAGCCCTCGCCGCCCGCTCGGCCACCGAAACGCCCACGAAAAAGGCCCGAACCACGCTGGGCCCGCTGGTTTCCAGCGACGGCGCGAACTATGGCGGCGCATTTTCTGCCGCGCGCGGAAAACTTCCATGGCCGGTCAATGGTCGATTGCTGGCACGCTTCGGCGATGCACGCGGTGGCGATGCCCGGGCCAAGTGGGACGGCGTGATGATCGGCGCCAGCCCCGGCACCCAGGTGCGCGCCGTGCACGGCGGGCGCGTGGTGTTCGCCGACTGGTTGCGCGGCGCTGGACTTCTGGTCATTCTCGACCATGGTAATGGTTACCTGAGCCTGTACGGCCACAACCAGAGCCTGCTCAAGAGCGCCGGCGATATCGTCAAGGCCGGCGAAGCCATCTCCACCGTCGGCGACAGCGGTGGGCAGGACAGTTCGGGTCTGTACTTCGCCATCCGCCAGCAGGGCCGGCCGACCGACCCGGCGCAATGGTGCCGGGGCTAGCCCCTCAAACGTCTACGGCGCAGCGCCACACACCGCTGCACCGATGCTCCCGCGGGAGCGCCAACAGGATCAGGAGTTCGTTCGACATGCTGCACTCGCCTCGCCTCACCCAGCTGGCCCTGACCATCGCATTGGTGGTCGGCGCGCCCTTGGCCTGCGCCGCCGAGCCGGCACCGGCAACGCCGGCCAGCCGCGCGGCGGCCCCGGCCACCGAGGCGACGGCCAACGCACCGCTGCCGCTGGATGAGCTGCGCACCTTCGCCGAAGTCATGGACCGCATCAAGGCGGCCTATGTCGAGCCGGTGGACGACAAGACCCTGCTGGAAAACGCCATCAAGGGCATGCTCAGCAACCTCGACCCGCACTCGGCCTACCTGGGCCCCGAAGACTTCCAGGAGCTGCAGGAAAGCACCAGCGGCGAATTCGGCGGCCTGGGCATCGAAGTGGGCATGGAGGACGGCTTCGTCAAGGTGGTATCGCCGATTGACGACACCCCGGCCTCGCGCGCCGGCATCGAGGCGGGCGACCTGATCGTCAAGATCAACGGCGCCCCCACCCGTGGCCAGACCATGACCGAGGCCGTCGACAAGATGCGCGGCAAGGTCGGCGAGAAGATCACCCTGACCCTGGTGCGCGACGGCGGCACGCCGTTCGACGTGACCCTCGCCCGTGCGGTGATCCAGGTCAAGAGCGTGAAGAGCCAGCTGCTGGAAAACGACTACGGCTATATCCGCATCACCCAGTTCCAGGTCAAGACCGGCGATGAAGTGGGCAAGGCCCTGGCCAAGCTGCGCAAGGACAACGGCAAGAAGCTGCGCGGCGTGGTCCTGGACCTGCGCAACAACCCCGGCGGCGTCTTGCAGTCGGCGGTGGAAGTGGCCGACCACTTCCTGACCAAAGGGCTGATCGTCTACACCAAGGGCCGCATCGCCAACTCCGAGCTGCGCTTCTCGGCCGACCCGGCCGATGCCAGCGAAGGCGTGCCGCTGGTGGTACTGATCAACGGCGGCAGCGCCTCGGCCTCGGAGATCGTCGCCGGCGCCCTGCAAGACCAGAAACGCGCCGTGCTGATGGGCACCGACAGCTTCGGCAAGGGCTCGGTACAGACCGTGCTGCCGCTGAACAACGACCGCGCCCTGAAGCTGACCACTGCCCTGTACTTCACCCCCAACGGCCGCTCGATCCAGGCCCAGGGCATCGTCCCGGATATCGAAGTACGCCCGGCCAAGCTCACCGCCGAAGCGGACACCGACAACTTCAAGGAAGCCGACCTGCAAGGCCACCTGGGCAACGGTAATGGTGGTGCCGATCGCCCGACCGGCAGCGCCAAGCGCAAGGACCGCCCGCAGGATGGCGACTTCCAGCTCAGCCAGGCCCTGAGCCTGCTCAAGGGCCTGAACATCACCAAGGGTGACTGACCCTGCCCATGCGCTACCTGCTGTTCTCGCTGCTCTGCCTGCTGGCCGGCACCGCCCACGCGGCGCCGGCCAAGGCCTACATGAGCATCATCATCGATGACCTGGGCCAGAACAGCGAGCGCGACAGTCGCACCCTCGCCCTGCCAGGCCCGGTCACCTTGGCGATCATGCCCGACACACCCCACGCCACCGATTTCGCCCGCCAGGCCCACAAGGCCGGGCGCACGGTGATCCTGCACATGCCCATGGATCCGGCTACTGGCCCCTATGCCTGGACACCGGGCACGCCGGTCGAGGAGCTGGCCCACCGCCTGGACGCCGCCTTGGCCAAGGTGCCTTTCGCCGCCGGCATCAACAACCACATGGGCAGCCGCATGACCGCCCAGCCTGGGCCCATGGCCTGGCTGATGGGCGAACTGCAACGGCGCCACCTGTTCTTCGTCGACAGCCGCACCAGCGCCGCCACCGTGGCCGCAGCCAAGGCCCAGGAGCAGGGTCTGGCGCATGTTTCGCGGGATGTGTTCCTGGACGACGTGCGCACCACCGAAGCCATCACGGCCCAGTTGCAACAAGGCATCGCCCTGGCCCGCAAGCAAGGTTCGGCGGTGCTCATCGGGCATCCCTATCCGCAAACCCTGGACGTCCTGGCACGGGAGATACCTCGGCTCAGAGGCCAGGGCATCGAGCTGATCGACATCCACCAGATGATCGCCCAGCGCGGCAACCAGGCGATGCCGGGCCATGGCCATAACGGGCGCTACAGCAACCGCTGAGAAACCAATAGGCGGAGCAGGGTTTGCGTTTTCCGCCCCACCACAACATTCAAGCTGAGCCCTCATCCACAAATGAAAAGAGCCCGATTCTCACGAACCGGGCTCTTCTTCATTGCATCAAGCCGTATCAGCTATACACACGCCCCAGCAGCTGGCGATGGCTCTCGAACTGATCCAGCACATCGCGCACGATCTGCTCAGGTGTGAAGCCCATCAGGTCGTATTCCTGGCTGCCATCGTGCAGGTACACCTCAGCACGGTAGAAGCGCTGGGGCACTTCCGGCGCCCCTTCGACCTGCGCCTCGCTCGGCGCGGCCTGGTAGCCGTCCAGGCTGACTTCATAAACGAACGGGTTACCCTCTTCCATCATCACCCGCAGACCCATCAGGTTACGCGAGTGACCGGCACGGGCCTCGACCTCGAAGCCTTGCAGGCGCATCTGCGCAGCGGCGTCCTTGAGCGCCGGGCTTACATACTTGTCCATGAAACGCTGGACCACGGCCTGGGTCGGCTGCAGGTCCATCTGGCTCAAGCGCTCGCTGAAGCCTCGGCGGCCACGGGCAGCCAGCTCGGCACGCTCCTGCTCGACGGCCACGTCCTGCTTCATGGCCTTGTACAGGCCGAACATGAACAGCACCAGCACCACCGAGAACGGCAGGCCAGCCAGCACCACCATGGTCTGCATGGCCTCGAAGTTACCGGCGAACAGCAGCCCGATGGTGACCAGGGTGATGATCACCGACCAGAACACCACCATCCAGTGCGGCGCATCTTCGTCCACCTTGCCGCCTTTGCACGACAGGTTGGCCATCATCACCGCGCCCGAGTCGGCCGGCGTGAGGAACAGCACGAAGCCGACGAATACCGCTACACCGATGACGATCTTGGCGGCCGGGAAGTATTCCAGCAGCTGGTAGATCGACATCGAAGGCTGCTCGAGCGCCGTCTTGCCCAGCTCCACGGCGCCCTGGTTGATCACCAGGTCCAGCGCGGTGTTGCCGAAGATCGACAGCCAGGCCAGGGTGAAGCCCAGCGGAATCAGCAGCACGCCGGTCACCAGCTGGCGCACGGTACGGCCCTTGGAGATACGGGCGATGAACATGCCGACGAACGGGCCCCAGGAAATCCACCAGGCCCAGTAGAACACGGTCCACAGGCCCAGCCAGCGCTCGGACTTGCCCGCCTCGCCTTCATAGACATAGAGGTCGAAGGTCTTGAGCACCAGGCCGTTGAGGTAGTCGCCGATGTTCTGCACGAAGGCGTTGAGCAGGTGCAGGGTCTGGCCGCCGAGCAGCACGAAGATCAGCAGGCCGCTGAACAGGATGATGTTCAGGTTGGACAGGCGGCGGATGCCGTTCTCCACGCCCGATACCGCTGCTACGGTGGCCACACCGGCCATGACCAGGATGACCGCCAGCAGGTTGGTCTTGCTGTGGTCGATGCCGAACAGGTATTCCAGGCCCGAGGCCACCTGCATCGAGCCTATCCCTAAGTTGGTGACCAGGCCCAGCAGGGTGACGAACATGCCGAAGATGTCCACGGCGTTGCCCGCGGCACCCTTGACCCAACGCTCGCCGACCAGCGGGTACAGCGCCGAGCGCAGGGCCAGCGGCTGGTTGTGGCGGTAGGCGAAGTAGCCCACGGCCAGGCCGACCAGGGCGTAGATCGCCCAGCCGTGCAAGCCCCAGTGCAGGAAGGTCAGCTGCAGGCCCTGGCGCGCGGCCTCGAGGCTGGCCGAGGTACCCTCTGGCGGGTTGAAGTAGTGGTCCAGCGGCTCGGATGCGCCAAAGTACAGCAACGAGATACCGATACCGGAGGAGAACAGCATGCCGGCCCAGGCGCCGTAGCTGAAGTCAGGCTGGTCGTCCTTGCCGCCCAGCTTGAGCTTGCCGTAGTCGGAGAAGGCCAGGTAGACGACGAACAGCAGGTAACCGCAGATCACCAGCATGTAGTACCAGCCGAAGGTGCGGGTCAGCCATTTCTGGGCAATGCCCAGCACATGGCCAGCTGTTTCAGGAACCGCGATGAGCAAGGCAGTCAAGGCGAGGACCAGCAGGGCGGAGGTGTAGAACACCACGCGGTTGACCCGCACGCGTTCGGCGGGAGGCTTGGTTAGGGAGGCAGAACTCATTGCACGAATGCTCCGGGCAAGTGCGGGGTGAAGGCTAATCAGATGTTTCCCAAGCAAATGGTGGAATAGCCCCACTGCGTCAGGTGTTATAAATGCACCTAGGAAACCGTGATCCCGAATCGAATCGTTGCAAAAAAAACAGTTCCAGCCCGCTCCAAAGGGCTTCCCGCTCGGCCTGTGACCGCTCGGCGGAATCTGTCATTCGCATCGCTCATGCCCGTCAACGCCTTGTATTCCGGGGGTTACGCGATTTCCTGGGGTGTCAATCCGTGCCTTCTCGACCGCCTGAAAAACTGTCAATGGCACAAATTGTCGCAGAGCTTATTCTTTATTGATTGAACGTTCAATCAAAACAAAATAGACTGGCCTTCGCCGAGGCAGCCGCTCGTCGTCTGATCGCAGGCCTGAGGAGATAGCAAGATGCCCAAGGTCGGTATGCAACCCATCCGCCGCCAGCAGTTGATCGAAGCCACGCTACAGGCTGTCGATCAGGTCGGCCTGGGAGATGCCAGCATTGCGCTGATTGCCCGTTTGGCCGGTGTGTCGAACGGCATCATCAGTCACTACTTTCGGGACAAGAATGGCCTGATCGCAGCGACGATGGGCTACGTCATGAGCATGCTCAACGAAGGGGTGGCGGCGCGTCGCCAGGCCCTGACGGACGACAGCCCGCGTGCCCACCTGAAAGTGATCATCGAAGGCAACTTCGATGCGAGCCAGGTGAATGGCCCGGCAATGAAAACCTGGTTGGCCTTCTGGGCCTCCAGCATGCACCAGCCAGACCTGCACAGGTTGCAGCGGATCAACGACCACCGCTTGTATTCCAACCTGTGCTGCCAGTTCCGCCGCGTCCTGCCGCTCTACCATGCGCGCAAGGCTGCCCGCGGCCTGGCGGCCCTGATCGATGGCCTGTGGCTGCGTGGTGCGCTGTCGGGTGACGAATTCGACACCGACCAGGCGATACGGATTGCTTACGAATACATGGATCTACAACTGGCTAAACAACAGACCCTGGACATTACCGACCAGGCCTCTGAACCTTCGCGCGCAGCGCTTGCCAAGCAGGCAGGAGCGTGACGCGGTAGCCAACCACACACTGCACTTGCGAGGACACTATGGCCCGTTTCGGAACGCAAAAACTCTATATTGATGGTGGTTATGTCGACGCTAGCTCCGACGCTACCTTCGAAGCCATCAACCCGGCCACCGGCGAAGTCCTCGCCCATGTGCAGCGCGCCACCCAGGCGGACGTCGAGAAGGCCGTCGAAAGCGCCGAGCGCGGCCAGAAAGTCTGGGCTGCCATGACCGCCATGCAGCGTTCGCGCATCCTGCGCCGCGCCGTCGATATCCTGCGCGAGCGCAACGACGAGCTGGCCATGCTGGAAACCCTGGACACCGGCAAGTCGTACTCTGAAACCCGCTACGTCGACATCGTCACCGGCGCCGACGTGCTGGAATACTACGCAGGCCTGGTACCGGCCATCGAAGGCGAGCAGATCCCGCTGCGCGAAAGCTCCTTCGTCTACACCCGCCGCGAGCCGCTGGGCGTGACCGCCGGTATCGGCGCCTGGAACTACCCGATCCAGATTGCCCTGTGGAAGTCCGCCCCGGCCCTGGCCGCCGGCAACGCCATGATCTTCAAGCCTTCGGAAGTCACCTCGCTGACCACCCTGAAACTGGCCGAGATCTACACCGAAGCCGGCCTGCCTGACGGCGTGTTCAACGTCCTGACCGGCAGCGGCCGTGAAGTCGGCACCTGGCTGACCGAACACCCACGCATCGAGAAAGTCTCCTTCACCGGCGGCACCACCACCGGCAAGAAGGTCATGGCCAGCGCTTCGAGCTCCACGCTCAAGGAAGTCACCATGGAACTGGGCGGCAAGTCGCCGCTGATCATCTGCGACGATGCCGACCTGGACAAGGCCGCCGACATCGCCATGATGGCCAACTTCTACAGCTCCGGCCAGGTCTGCACCAACGGCACCCGCGTGTTCGTACCGGCGTCGATGAAGGCCGCCTTCGAAGCCAAGATCGCCGAGCGCGTTGCCCGCATCCGCGTTGGCAACCCGGAAGACGAGAACACCAACTTCGGCCCGCTGGTCAGCTTCCCGCACATGGAAAGCGTCCTGGGCTACATCGCCAAGGGCAAGGAAGAAGGTGCACGCGTACTGTGCGGTGGCGAGCGTCTGATGGACGGTGATTTCGCCAAGGGTGCCTTCGTTGCGCCGACCGTCTTCACCGACTGCACCGACGACATGACCATCGTCAAGGAAGAGATCTTCGGCCCGGTCATGAGCATCCTGACCTACGAAACCGAAGAAGAAGCCATCCGCCGCGCCAACGACACCGAGTACGGCCTGGCCGCCGGTGTGTGCACCAACGACATCAGCCGTGCCCACCGCATCATCCACAAGCTCGAAGCCGGTATCTGCTGGATCAACGCCTGGGGCGAGTCCCCGGCCGAAATGCCGGTCGGTGGCTACAAGCAGTCGGGCGTCGGCCGTGAAAACGGCGTCAGCTCGCTGGCCCAGTACACCCGCATCAAGTCGGTCCAGGTCGAGCTGGGCGGCTACAACTCGGTTTTCTAAACCCTGTCTAGCCACGCCCGTGCCGCCGTGCACGGGCGTTTCCGCTCCCTGATCACCGCTAACACGAGGGTACTTCAATGTCCCAAGAATTCGACTACATCATCGTCGGCGCCGGTTCCGCCGGTAACACCCTGGCGACCCGCCTGACCGAAGACGCTGGCGTCACCGTCCTGCTGCTCGAAGCCGGCGGCCCGGACTACCGCTTCGACTTCCGCACCCAGATGCCGGCCGCCCTGGCCTTCCCGCTGCAGGGCCGCCGCTACAACTGGGCCTACGAGACCGACCCGGAGCCGCACATGGGCGGCCGTCGCATGGAATGCGGCCGTGGCAAGGGCCTGGGTGGTTCTTCGCTGATCAACGGTATGTGCTACATCCGCGGTAACGCCATGGACTTCGACGGCTGGGCGAAACTGCCAGGCCTGGAAGACTGGACCTACCTGGACTGCCTGCCGTACTTCCGCAAGGCCGAAACCCGTGACATCGGCCCGAACGACTACCACGGCGGCGACGGCCCGGTCAGCGTGACCACGCCCAAGGCCGGCAACAACCCGCTGTTCCACGCCATGGTCGAAGCTGGCGTGCAGGCCGGTTACCCGCGCACCGAAGACCTCAACGGCTATCAGCAGGAAGGCTTCGGCCCGATGGACCGCACCGTGACGCCGAAAGGCCGTCGCGCCAGCACCGCCCGCGGCTACCTGGACCAGGCCAAGAAGCGCCCGAACCTGACCATCGTCACCCATGCCCTGACCGACCGCGTCCTGTTCGACGGCAAGCGCGCCATCGGCGTGACTTACCTGGTCGGCGACAGCGAAGAGCGCATGGAAGCCCGCGCCCGCAAGGAAGTGATCGTCAGCTCCGGTGCCATCGCCTCGCCACAGCTGCTGCAACGCTCCGGCGTCGGCCCGCGCGAGCTGTTGGAAAGCCTGGATATCCCGGTCGTACACGACCTCCCGGGTGTCGGCGAGAACCTGCAGGACCACCTGGAGCTGTACATGCAGTACGCCTGCACCCAGCCGGTCTCGCTGTATCCCTCGCTGCTGTGGTGGAACCAGCCGGCCATCGGTGCCGAGTGGCTGTTCAACGGTACCGGTATCGGCGCCAGCAACCAGTTCGAGGCCGGTGGCTTCATCCGCACCCGCCCTGAGTTCGAGTGGCCGAACATCCAGTACCACTTCCTGCCGGTCGCCATCAACTACAACGGCTCCAACGGCGTGAAGGAACACGGCTTCCAGGCTCACATGGGTTCCATGCGCTCGCCAAGCCGTGGCCGCATCAAGCTCAAGTCCAAGGACCCGCGCCAGCACCCAAGCATCCTGTTCAACTACATGGCCACCGAGCAGGACTGGCAGGAATTCCGCGACGGCATCCGCCTGACCCGCGAAATCATGGCCCAGCCGGCGCTGGACCCCTACCGCGGTCGCGAGATCAGCCCAGGCGCCCACGTGCAGACCGACGAGGAACTGGACAAGTTCATCCGTGAGCACGCCGAAACCGCCTTCCACCCGTCCTGCTCGTGCAAGATGGGCACCGACGATATGGCGGTGGTCGATGGCGAAGGCCGTGTGCATGGCATGCAGGGCCTGCGTGTGGTCGATGCCTCGATCATGCCGATCATCATCACCGGCAACCTCAACGCCACCACGATCATGATCGCCGAGAAGATCTCGGACAAGATCCGTGGCCGCAAGCCGCTGCCGCGCAGCACCGCCAAGTACTACGTGGCCAACGGCGCGCCGGTCAAAGGCAAGCCGATGCGTGAGGTCAAGCAGGGTTGAGGCCCTTTCGCGGGGCAAGCCTGCTCCTACAGGCGATCACCGTTCCTTGTAGGAGCGGGCTTGCCCCGCGATAGCGTCGACACTGCAACACAGAGAAAAGCACCTTGATCGGTGCTTTTTTCATTTGCAGAAACGCTTTACAGGCGGCCAATTCATCAGGTTAGAATCGATTGGCACGCGACCTGCTAGTCAACGCTGCCCTGCCCTTTCCCCGCGATGTACCGGAGTACTGCCTTTGGATGCGAGCACCATCAACAGCCTGTTCCTGATCGGCGCACTGCTGGTCGGGGCAAGTATCCTGGTCAGCTCGCTGTCATCCCGCCTGGGCATTCCTATCCTGGTCATCATCCTCGCCGTCGGCATGGCTGCCGGGGTCGATGGTGGCGGCATCATCTTCAACAACTACCCGACCGCCTACCTGGTGGGCAACCTGGCCCTGGCCGTGATCCTGCTCGACGGCGGCCTGCGCACCCGGGTGGCGAGCTTTCGCGTGGCCCTGTGGCCAGCCTTGTCGCTGGCCACGGTGGGCGTGCTGATCACCACCGGCCTGACCGGCATGGTCGCCGCCTGGCTGTTCGACCTGAGCCTGATCCAAGGCCTGCTGATCGGCGCCATCGTCGGTTCCACGGACGCAGCAGCGGTGTTCTCGCTGCTCGGCGGCAAGGGCCTGAACGAGCGGGTCTCGGCCACGCTGGAAATCGAGTCGGGCAGCAACGACCCGATGGCGGTATTTCTCACCGTCACCCTCATCGACATGATCGTCAGCGGCCAGACCGGCCTGCACTGGAGCCTGCTCAACCACCTGCTGCGCGAGTTCGGCATCGGCAGCTTGCTGGGCCTGGGTGGCGGCTGGCTGATGTTGCAGCTGGTCAACCGCATCAGCCTCGCCGGCGGCCTGTACCCGATCCTGGTGATCGCCGGCGGCCTGGCGGTGTTCTCCCTGACCAACGCCCTGCACGGCAGCGGCTTCCTGGCCGTGTACCTGTGCGGCCTGGTGTTGGGCAACCGACCGATCCGCAGCCGCCACGGCATCCTGCACATGCTCGATGGCATGGCCTGGCTCGCACAGATCGGCATGTTCCTGGTGCTGGGCCTGCTGGTCACGCCCCACGACCTGTTGCCCATCGCCCTGCCGGCCCTGGGCCTGGCGCTGTGGATGATCCTGTTCGCCCGGCCGCTGTCGGTGGTCGCCAGCCTGTTGCCGTTCAAGGCCTTCCATGGCCGAGAGAAGGCGTTCATTTCCTGGGTCGGCCTGCGCGGCGCGGTTCCCATCATCCTTGCCGTGTTCCCGCTGATGGCCGGGCTGCCGGATGCCCAGCTGTTCTTCAACCTGGCGTTCTTCATCGTCCTGGTATCGCTGCTGGTGCAAGGCACCAGCCTGCCGTGGATGGCCAAGCTGCTGAAGGTCACGGTGCCGCCGGACCCGGCCCCGATCTCCCGCTCCGCCCTGGAAGTGCACATCACCAGCGAATGGGAGCTGTTCGTCTACCGCCTGGGTGCTGAGAAATGGTGCATCGGCGCCGCGCTGCGCGAGCTGAAGATGCCCGAGGGCACGCGTATCGCCGCCCTGTTTCGCGGCGAACAACTGCTGCACCCCTCGGGCAGCACGGTGCTGGAGGTCGGCGATATGCTCTGTGTGATCGGCCACGAGCATAACCTGCCAGCCCTGGGCAAACTGTTCAGCCAGGCACCGCAACGCGGCCTGGACCTGCGCTTCTTCGGAGACTTCGTGCTCGAAGGCGATGCCGAGCTCGGCGCGGTGGCTGCGCTCTATGGTCTGAAACTCGAAGGCCTGGACGCGAAAATGCCGCTGGCGCAGTTCATCCGACAAAAGGTCGGAGGCGCTCCAGTAGTAGGTGACCAGGTCGAATGGAACAGCACGATCTGGACCGTGGCGACCATGGAAGGGAACAAGATCCAGAAAGTGGGCGTCAGATTCCCCGAAGGTACTCGCCCCGGTCCCGGGTTGTTCCTCTAAACTCCGATTTGCCTCGTTTCACAAGAATTCTGCCTATGTCCCTGCGTTCAACACTCAGCGCAGCCCTGCTCGGGTTGTGCCTGTCACTTTCGTTCCTGGCCTCTGCGGCCGAGGCGCCCAGCGCCGCCGGCATCCAGGGCAGCCTGGACAAGATCGCCGACCGCAAGTTGCCCGAAGCCGAGCAGAAGGCCCTGCAGCAGGTGCTCGAGCAGACCTTGAGCCTGATCGCCAGCCAAGAGGACAACACACGCAAGCTGGCCGACCTCAAGCAGCAGATCGCCGGCGCGCCCAACGAAATCCGCGAAAGCCAGCGCGAGCTTGCCAAGCTCAAGGACAGCAAGACCGTGCCGGTGGCCCAGCGCTATGCGAACCTGGGCGTGCCCCAGCTCGAGCAGATGCTCGGCGAGCGCAGTGCCCAGCAGGGCGACCTGCAAAAGGCGCTGTCGGAGGCCAACAGCCTGATCATCAATTCCCAGACCCGCCCGGAGCGGGCCCAGGCCGAGATCAGCAGCAGCCAGACGCGCATCCAGCAGATCAACAACAGCCTCAAGAGCGGCAAGGACAACGGCAAGCCGCTGACCGCCGACCTGCGCAACCAGCTCACCGCCGAGCTTGCCGCCCTCGACAGCCGGATCTTGCTGCGCCGCCAGGAGATGGCCAGCAACAGCCTGCTGCAGGACCTGGGCAACGCCCGTCACGACCTTTTGATCGAACGCGCCACGCGCCTGGAGCAGGAAATCCAGGACCTGCAGACGTTGATCAACGACAAGCGCCTGGCCCAGTCCCAGCAGACCGTCACCCAACAGTCGATCGAGGCGCAGAAGGCTGGCGGCAGCACCTTGCTGGCCAACGAAAGCACGGCCAACCTCAAGCTCTCCGACTACCTGCTCAGAAGCACCGACCGCCTCAACGAAGTCACCCAGCAGAACCTGCGCACCAAACAGCAGCTCGACAGCCTGACCCAGGCCGACCAGGCCCTGGACGAGCAGATCGACGTGCTCAAGGGCAGCCTGTTGCTGTCGAAGATCCTGTACAAGCAGAAGCAATCCCTGCCGCACCTGAAGGTCGACCGCGACCTGGCCGACCAGATCGCCGACATCCGCCTGTACCAGTTCGAGGTCAACCAGCAGCGCGAGCAGATCAGCAGCCCGTCCACCTATGTCGACAAGCTGCTGGCCAACCAGCCCGGTGAGGACGCCACGCCCCAGCTGCGCAAGGCCTTGCTCGAAGTGGTGATCACCCGCAGCGACCTGCTCGAGCGCCTGAACCGTGAGCTGTCGGCCTTGCTCAACGAGTCCATCACCCTGCAGCTGAACCAGAAGCAGTTGCTCGGCACCGCCCAGAACCTGCGCACCACCCTGGAAGAGCAGATGTTCTGGATCCCCAGCAACAAGCCCCTGGACTGGGAATGGCTGAGCTATGTACCGCAGCGTCTCGCCGACCAGGTGGCCAACCTGCCGTGGGGTTCGGGCATCAAGGAGCTGGCCGATGGCCTGGTCCAGCGGCCGCTGCTGTTCCTGCCGTTGTTGCTGGTGATCGGCGCGCTGCTGTGGCGACGCAAGTACCTGTACCAGCGCCTGGGCAAGGTGCACCAGGACATCGGCCATTTCCGCCGCGACAGCCAGTGGCACACACCCCAGGCGATCTTGATCAACATTCTCCTGGCCCTGCCGGTCGCTCTCGGCCTGGCCCTGGCCGGCTACGCCCTGCAGATCGACGCCCGGGGGCAGAACGCCAACCTGGGCGCCGCCCTGTGGCAGATCGCCCAGGCCTGGCTGGTGTTCTACACCGCCTACCGTATCCTCGCCCCGGGCGGTGTGGCCGAGATCCACTTCCGCTGGTACAAGCCTCAGGTCGAATTCTTGCGCGGCTGGGTACGCCGCCTGGGTACCGTGGTGCTGGCCCTGGTCGGCGTGGTGGCGGTGGCCGAGCACCAGCCTTCGGCCCTGGCCGACGACGTGCTGGGCATCGGGGTGGTGCTGACCTGCTATGCCCTGATGGCCTGGCTGCTCAGCCGCCTGCTGCTCAGCAGCCCGGCGCACCGCGACACCTCGCTGTTCCGCAAGGCAGTCGGGGTGGCCTTCACCGCGCTGCCCATCGCCCTGTTCGTGGCGGTGTGCTTCGGCTACTACTACACCGCCCTGAAGCTCACCGACCGGCTGATCTACACCTTGTACCTGCTGCTGTTCTGGCTGGTGATCGAGGCGGCGTTCGTGCGCGGCCTGTCGGTGGCCGCGCGGCGCCTGGCCTACCAGCGCGCGCTGAGCAAGCGCCAGGCCGTCAAGGAAGGGCTCGACGGCGAAGTGATCACCGAAGAGCCGACCCTGGACATCGAACAGGTCAACCAGCAGTCCCTGCGCCTGATCCGCCTGGCCCTGCTGGGCGGCTTCATCGGTGGCCTGTACTGGGTCTGGTCGGACCTGATCACCGTGTTCTCCTACCTCAACAACGTGACCCTGTACGAATACAGCAGCGGCACCGGCGCAGCGGCGAGCATGGTGCCGATCAGCCTCGGCGACCTGCTCGGCGCCCTGGTGATCGCCGGCATCACCGTGGCCCTGGCCAGCAACCTGCCCGGCCTGCTCGAAGTGCTGGTACTGTCGCGCCTGAACCTTGCCCAGGGCAGCGCCTACGCCATCACCACGCTGCTCTCCTATGTGATCGCCGGGGTCGGCATCGTCAGCACCCTGGCCACGCTCGGGGTGAGCTGGGACAAGCTGCAATGGCTGGTGGCGGCCCTGTCGCTGGGGCTTGGCTTCGGCATGCAGGAGATCTTCGCCAACTTCATCTCCGGCATCATGATTCTGTTCGAGCGCCCAGTGCGCATCGGCGACACCATCACCATCGGCAACCTGTCGGGCACGGTGAGCAAGATCCGCATCCGGGCGACCACCATCACCGACTTCGACCGCAAGGACATCATCGTCCCCAACAAGACCTTCATCACCGGCCAGTTGATCAACTGGTCGCTGACCGATACGGTCACCCGGGTCACCCTGAAGCTTGGCATCGACTACGGTTCGGACCTGGACCTGGTGCGCGACCTGCTGCTCAAGGGCGCCCATGAAAACCCCCGGGTGCTCAAGGACCCGGAGCCGATCGTGTACTTCCTCAACTTCGGCGAGAGCTCGCTGGACCATGAGCTGCGCATGCATGTGCGCGACCTGGGCGACCGCAACCCGACGCTCGATGAGCTCAACCGCTACATCAGCCGCGAATTCAAGGCCCATGGCATCAAGATCTCGGTACGCCAGGTGGAGGTGTTCCTGATCGACACCAAGGGCGGCAAGCAACAGCTGGTGCCGGCGGAAAACCTGAAACCGGATGGCACTGCATCGGCCTGAGTGCACTCGAATACTTTATTCTGTGCAGAATCCTTGCAAGGGCTGCGCCCTCGTTCGCGGGGCAAGCCCGCTCCTACAGGTTCCGCGCGTCCCTTGTAGGAGCGGGCTTGCCCCGCGACGGGCCGCAACGCGGCCCCTCAGCCCCAAAGCCCAGGAGCAGGCCCCGTGAAAGCCTTCGACCAACTGACCTTCGACAACCGCTTCGCCCGCCTGGGCGACGCCTTCTCCACCGAGGTGCTGCCCGACCCCATCGCCGAGCCACGCCTGGTGGTGGCCAGCGAGGCGGCCATGGCCCTGCTCGACCTGGACCCGGCCCAGGCCGAACTGCCGGTGTTCGCCGAGCTGTTCAGCGGCCACAAGCTGTGGGAAGAGGCCGACCCGCGTGCCATGGTCTATTCCGGCCACCAGTTCGGCTCCTACAACCCGCGCCTGGGCGATGGCCGTGGCCTGCTGCTGGGCGAAGTCCTCAACGACGCCGGCGAGCACTGGGACCTGCACCTCAAGGGCGCCGGCCAGACGCCCTATTCGCGCATGGGCGATGGCCGTGCCGTGCTGCGCTCCTCGATCCGTGAATTCCTCGCCTCCGAGGCCTTGCATGCCCTGGGCATCCCCAGCAGCCGCGCCTTGTGCGTGATCGGCTCGAGCACCACAGTCTGGCGCGAAACCCGTGAAAGCGCTGCCATGCTCCTGCGCCTGGCCCAGAGCCACATCCGCTTCGGGCATTTCGAGTACTTCTACTACACCCGCCAGCCCGAACAGCAGAAGGTGCTCATCGACCATGTGCTGGAGCAGCACTACCCCGAATGCCGCGAAGCCGAACAGCCGTACCTGGCGATGTTCCGCACCATCGTCGAGCGCAACGCCGAGCTGATCGCCTACTGGCAGGCCTACGGTTTCTGTCACGGGGTGATGAACACCGACAACATGTCGATCCTGGGCATCACCTTCGACTTCGGCCCATACGCCTTCCTCGATGATTTCGACGCCAACTTCATCTGCAACCACTCCGATGACCGCGGCCGCTACAGCTATTCCAACCAGGTGCCCATCGCCCACTGGAACCTGAGCGCCCTGGCCCAGGCCCTGACCACCGTGATCGAGGTGGAGCCTCTCAAGGAGGCCCTGGGGCTGTTCCTGCCGCTGTACCAGGCCCACTACCTGGACCTCATGCGCCGGCGCCTGGGCCTGACCACCGCCGAGGATGACGATATGGCACTGGTCGAGCGCCTGCTGCAACGCATGCAAAGCGGCGGTGTGGACTACAACCTGTTCTTCCGCAAGCTGGGCGACCGACCGGTGGCAGATGCCCTGAAGGTGGTACGCAACGACTTCATCGACCTGGCCGGTTTCGATGCGTGGAGCCAGGACTACCTGGCCCGCTGTGAACGCGAACCCACCCATGCCGAAGGCCGGCGCGCGCGCATGCATGCGGTCAACCCGCTGTACATCCTGCGCAACTACCTGGCGCAAAAGGCCATCGAAGCGGCCGAAGCCGGGGACTACGGCGAAGTGCGGCGCTTGCATCAGGTGCTGAGCAACCCATTCGAAGAACAACCCGGGATGCAGGCCTACGCCGAGCGTCCGCCCGAGTGGGGCAAGCACCTGGAAATCAGCTGCTCATCCTGAAGATCACGTACTCCTGTAGATACCGTCTTGACCCTCACCCCGCAAGGGCGATTTGAGGGTCAAACGGTTTACCGGACTTCACCACGCCATACACCAGGTGCAAAAGCTTGCGCATAGCAGCGCAAACTATCTGCTTATAGGCTTTACGCCGGCTGTTCAAACGCTCTGCCAGTGCCTTCACGACCGGGTTGTGTCTGATCGAGACCGTGCCTGACATCCACAAGCCGGCGCGCAGCCTCGGCGCTCCTGTGCGAGAAATGGTCGATTGGCCAATCTTCTCCCCCGATTGATGGATCATCGGGTTCAGACCTGCAAACGCAACAATGGCTGACGGGCTTTCGTATTTCAGCGGATCACCCAGTTCTGCGAGGATCAGTGCGGCTGTGGTATCACCCAGACCATCAATCGATGTAATCAGTTTTCGCCGTTGGCGCAGATCCGGATCGTCATCGATCGTCTGCTCAATCGCCTTGCGGGTTTTCTCTATTTCTTCGGTGATATGCCCAATTACAGCTCTGATTGACTCCTGCACAGCTGTCTGCGCCACATCCAGACGGTTCTGCTCCATCTGCTGCATTTCTTTCAGGTCGTCCAGACGCCGTACTAAGGCCCGCAAACGCCGCTGAGCTGGCGGCTCAGGCTCCCACTGACGGAGCTCATCCTGTTTTTGCTGGCCATAAGCAGCAATAACTTTGGCATCAGCCTTATCGGTTTTGACGCGTCGAAGGTCGGCCTCGGCAAACTTGGCAATTACGGCGGGATTCAGAATGCACACCCGGTAACCCTTGGCATGAAGGCAATCGGCAAGCGCCTCGTGATAAGTGCCAGTAGCCTCCATGACAACCCAGGCACGCGGTTCGGCATGTTTCTCAAGCCAGGTTGCGAACTGCTCAAAACCACTCGGATCATTGGACAGCTTGGCCTTGGTGCGAACCTTCCCATTGGGAAGTGGAGTCGCAATATCGAAGGATCGCTTGGCTACATCGACGCCAACAACAACAGACATGATCTTCTCCTTCAGACAACGAAAGTTCGATCACCCAGCACTCGGTTCAACCTTGTGAATGCGTGCTCACGCCGGGGGCGGGCACTAGATACCGTTCGAACTGTTCGAGTGGGGTTGGAGGGTCTGAGCGTTATCTACAATACGGGCTCGATGCCCTTGGAGCGGCTCCGCTTCATGACCCTCCCTCGATGATCAGTCGAGAACTTTCGCCTCTTGGAAGGCGAAAGTCGAGATACAAGGAGCGGCCTTGTGCCGCGATGGGGCGCGCAGCGGCCCTAGGACCAGCGAACGCGGTGCATCAGGATCAGGACCGCTTCGCGCCCCATCGCGGCACAAGGCCGCTCCTACAAGGGGCGCGCAAGACTTGAAGAGGAAACACCATGTTCGACCCAATGCTAATCCCATGCCCCCACTGCAACGGTCTCAACCGCCTGCCGGCCGAGCGACTGGGCGATGCCCCCAAATGCGGCCGCTGCAAACAGGACGTACTGCTGGGTAAGCCCTTCGACCTTACCGAGCGCAGCTACGCCAGCCAGATCAAAGGCGACCTGCCCCTGTTGCTCGATGTCTGGGCCGACTGGTGCGGCCCGTGCAAATCCTTCGCTCCGGTCTTCGAACAGGCCGCCCGCCAACTCACCGGCCGCTGCCGCCTGGCCAAGCTCGACAGCGAGGCCAACCGCAACCTGGCCGGGCAGCTGGGCATCCGCTCGATCCCCAGCCTGATCCTGTTCAGGAACGGCCGCGAAGTCGGTCGCCAGGCAGGGGCGTTTCCCCTCCAGTCGTTGCTGGAGTGGTTGCGTAGCCAGGGGGTCTAGGCGTTTTCTTCGAGCAGCGCATGCAACTCGACGAACTGCTGGGTCAACTTGTGCCGCGGCTCCAGATGGATCAGCGGCAAGCTGGCGTGGTGCGACTCGCGCATCTTCACCGAACTGCCCAGGTACACCGGCAACACCGGCAGGCCCTCGGCCAGCAGCTCGTCGAGCATCTGCTGCGGCAGGCTGGCCCGTGACTGGAACTGGTTGACGACGATACCTTCGACCACCAGCTCCTCGTTGTGGTCATCCCTGAGCTCCTCAATCTCCGCCAGCAGCCCATACAGGGCCTGGCGCGAGAAGCTGTCGCAATCGAAAGGAATCAATACCCGATCCGCTGCGATCAGCGCGGAAACGGCATAGAAGTTCAACGCAGGCGGGGTATCGATGTAGATCCGCTCGTAGTCCTCGTCGAGCTCGTCGAGCAACTTGCGCAGCTTGTTGATCTTGTGCTTGGCCTCGAGCTTGGGCTGCAGGTCGGCCAGCTCCGGTGTAGCGGTGACCACGTGCAGGTTGTCGAACGGCGTTTCGTAGATGTCCACCCGGTTCTTCTTGGCGAACGGCCCGCTGGAAAGGGTCTGCTTGAAGAAATCGGCGATACCCATGGGGATATCCTCGCCGGTGAGCCCGGTGAGGTACTGGGTCGAGTTGGCCTGGGCATCCAGGTCCACCAGCAAGGTCCGGTAGCCTTCATTGGCACTGACCGCCGCCAGGTTGCAGGCAATACTCGACTTGCCCACGCCCCCTTTCTGATTGAATACCACGCGCCGCATGGGAGACCTCCGTGTATCAACGAATGCCCGAGTATGTGGCCCGCGCATGACAATGACCAGTACCGCCTGCCTCAACCTTCCTACCTGCAGGCCGATATATTGCTTACACCGTTCATCGGAAAATGCCGGCAAACGATAGAACCTTTCATCCCTGGCCGGCGACTTGCCCGTTCGCCATTGTCCAACGGGTATTTGCTACAGATCGCCTGCACCGGGATAATGCGCGCCACTCGACGAGCACCAATCCCTGTCAGGTCATTGTTCCGACGCATTCCTTGGCCAAAGGAAGTCTTTCAGGGCGGGAACCAGACACATCGTGATCACTTTCAACATCAGCCAATGGCGCGCCTGGGCCCCTGGCCTGCAGACGCCTGCTGACTGGCGTGCCTGGGCCGAGGGTAGGTCACTGCCGCAGGGCGACGGCCCGGCGCCGGACGTTTCGTTCCTGCCAGCCCTGCAACGCAGGCGCCTGGGCCTGTTGGCACGTATGGCGTTCGCCGTCGGCTGGCCATTGGCCGAGGGCCACGACGCGCTGCCGCTGGTATATGCGTCGCGCCATGGCGAAACGCCGCGCACCTTCTCCATGCTCGGCGAACTCGCCCAGGGCCAGCCACTCTCGCCGACGCAGTTCAGCCTCTCGGTGCACAACGCGGTGATCGGGCTGTGGTCGATCATGCGTGGGCAGACCTGCGAGATGACCGCCCTGGCCGCCGCAGGCGATGGTTTCGAGCAAGGCCTGCTGGAGGCTGCCGGCCTGCTGCACGACGGTGCACCCGCAGTGCTGCTGATCGTGGCCGAGGAGACGCCACCCGAGGCCTACAGCCCATCGGTCGAAGATGTGCCCTTCAGCTATGCCCTCGGCCTGTTGCTCACCCCCGGCAGCCAGTGGCGCCTGGACATGGCCCCCGGCAGCAGCACCACCCCCGCCGCCCTGCCCCACGCCCTGAACTGGCTGAAGAACCTGCTCGCCGGCCAGGCCCGACTCACTCACCCAGGAGCCCTGCGGTCATGGAACTGGCATCGGCTCGCGTGAACAGGCCAACGGACGCCTACCCCTGGCGCCTGCTGGCGACCGCGCTGAGCTTCGCCGTTTTCGGCGTCGGCAGTCTGTGTCTGCGTGTGCTGGTGTTCCCGTTGCTGGCCTGCCTGCCCGGTGGCGCGGCGCGTCACCAACGCCGTGCCCGACGTACCATCGGCTGGCTGTTCTGGCGTTTCATCCGCTTCATGCGGGTCACCGGCGTGCTGACCTATGAGGTGGAGGGGGCCGAGCGCCTGGGGCGCTCCGGCCAGCTGGTCATCGCCAACCACCCCTCACTGATCGACGTGGTGTTCCTCATCGGCCTGGCGCGCAACGCCAACTGCGTGGTGAAGCAAAGCCTGTTCGACAACCTGTTCACCCGCGGCCCGGTGCGTGAAGCGGGCTATATCGGCAACGACGGCAGCCTGCAGATGCTGGAAACCGCCGCCGCGACCCTGCGCCAGGGCCAGCCGCTGATCATCTTCCCCGAAGGTACCCGTACCCCGCCCGGCCAGGCCCCGGCCTTTCATCGTGGCGCCGCGGCCATCGCCCTGCGCGGTGCGAAAATCATCACACCGGTGACGATCAGCGTCAGCCCCAGCACACTGACCAAGCATGAGCCCTGGTACCGCATCCCGCACCGCCGCGTGCACTTTCGCCTGCGCGTCGGCGCCGACATCGACCCGGCCACCTTCGCCGCGCTGGGCCCGGCTCCGGTGGCCTCGCGCCGCCTCAACGACTACCTGCACCAGTACTTCTTCAAGGAGCTCGCCGAAGATGAGCGATCCACACAACCTGCACCGTGATATCAAGCAACTGATCATCGACGCCCTGGGCCTGGAGGACATCGGCGTCCAGGACATCGATGACCAGCAACCGCTGTTCGGCGAAGGCCTGGGCCTGGATTCGGTGGATGCCCTGGAACTGGGCCTGGCCCTGCAGAAGCGCTTCGGCATCAAGATCGATGCCGACGCCAAGGACACCCGTTCCCATTTCACCAATGTCGCCACCTTGGCGGCATTCATCACTGCCCGACAGGCTGCCTGAGACCGCACCATGCAAAACCGCGAAGCCATCTTCAACCTTCTGCGCGATGCCCTGGTCGAGCTGTTCGAGCTCGATCCGGCCAGCATTCGCCCGGAGTCCCACCTCTACCAGGACCTGGAAATCGACAGCATCGACGCCATCGATCTGATCGACCATATCAAGCGTCAGACCGGCAAGAAGATCACCGCCGAGGACTTCAAGTCCGTGCGCACCGTCGAGGATGTGGTCGAGGCGGTGCACCGCCTGGTGAATTCCGCCGCATGAAGCGCCTGGTCGGCCTCGGCCTGGTGCTGGCCGGGGTGCTCTACCCCTTCGCCGTGCACTACGGCCTGGCCCGTTTCGCCCCCTGGCAATTCGCCCTGGTGCTCGCCATATTGTGGCTGGCCCGCGCTTTGGGCGCGCCGCGCCGGCCCGGCAACCTGTGGATGACCACCATCGCCTTGGCCTTCTGCGCGCTGCTGGCACTGTCCGACAGCCGCCAGCTGCTGCGCTGGTACCCGGTGCTGGTCAATGGGTTCCTGCTGGCGCTGTTCGCCTCCAGCCTCAGGTACGGGCCACCGTTGGTGGAACGCCTGGCACGCTTGCGCGAGCCGCAGCTGCCTGCCGCCGCTATTACCTACACACGTCGGGTGACCCAGGTCTGGTGCCTGTTCTTCCTGGCCAACGGCCTCATCGCCGCAGGCCTGACCCTATGGGCGCCGCTGGCCTGGTGGACCCTCTACAACGGCCTGATCGCCTATCTGGCCATGGGGCTGCTGTTCGCCGTGGAATGGCTGGCCAGGCAACGTATGCGAGCACGCTCATGAACTGGATCGAACCCCAGCACCTGCTGCAGCCACAGGCCGCCCCTCGGGTCGTTACCCGCGCGCCTGCGCTGGACCACGCCACCCTCTGCCAGGCCGCCCTGTGCCTGGCAGGTGGCCTGCGCGAACGTGGCGTGCAGCGCCTGGCGGTGCACTTGGAGGATGCCGGCGAACTGGCCATTGCCTTGCTGGGCGCCTGGCGAGCCGGGGCCCAGGTACTGCTGCCCGCCGACCTGCAGCCACAGACCCGTGCGCGCTGGAGCGACCAGGTCGAGCTGTGGCTCAGCGACCAGCCGGGCGACCACAGCCTGGCGTCGCTTTCAGGCGTACCGCTGGCACCTGCCGACCTGGACCTGGATGCCTGCCGGATCAGCCTATGCACCTCAGGCTCCAGCGGCGAGCCCAAGCGCATCGACAAGCAACTGCGCCAGCTGGCCAACGAAGTGCAAGCCCTTGAGCGCCTCTGGGGCTCCGACCTGGGCGATGCCTGGATCATCGGCAGCGTCGCCACCCAACACATCTACGGGTTGTTGTTCCGCGTCCTCTGGCCGCTGTGCGCCGGGCGCGGCTTCCTGCGTCGCCAGCTGCCCTTCCCGGAGGACCTGCAGCGTGCCAGCCGCGAACAGCCGGGCTTCGCCTGGGTGGCGAGCCCGGCACTGCTCAAGCGCATGGGCGACAACCTCGATTGGCCAGCCCTGGGCCAGGTGCGCCGGGTGTTCTCCTCCGGCGGTGCCCTGCCCGAGGACGCCGCGCAGCAGTTGCATCGGCGCCTGGGCCAATGGCCGGTGGAGATTCTCGGAAGCTCCGAGACCGGTGGCATCGCCTGGCGCGAAGGCGATGCCCCATGGCGTCCATTCGAAGGCATTACCCTGAGCCAATCGGCGGACGGCGCCCTGTGTGTCGCCTCGCCCTACCTGCCGCAAGGCCATGTCGAACACACCGCCGATGCCGTGCAGTTCACCGACGATGGCCGCTTCCACCTGCTTGGGCGCCTGGACCGCATCGTCAAGCTCGAAGAAAAGCGCATCTCGCTGCCGCTGCTGGAGCAGGCGCTGTGCGCCCATGAATGGGTCAGCGAAGCGCGACTGGGCGTTGTGCAGCAAGGCCGTGCGTTCCTCGGCGTCTTGCTCGTGCCCAGCCCCGCTGGCCTGCATCAGCTGCGTACCCAGGGGCGTCGTGCCCTGCTCGATACGCTGCGCCAGCACCTGGCGCAACATTGCGAGCGCCTGGCCCTGCCACGGCGCTGGCGCCTGCTGCGGCAACTGCCGCTCAACGGCCAGGGCAAACTGCCCCAGGCGCAGGTCCAAGCACTGCTGCAGGCCCCACGCAACAATGCTCCAGACGTGCTCCAGGCGACACCTGACGACCAACAACTGAGCCTGCGCCTGGCGGTACCGGCGGACCTGGCCTGCTTCACCGGCCACTTTCCCACCACCCCCATTCTGCCCGGCGTGGTGCAGGTCGACTGGGCCATGACCCTGGCCACGCCCCTGCTGCCGCAAGGGCTGCGCTTCGCCGGCATGGAAGTGCTGAAGTTCCAGCAACTGGTTCGCCCAGGCGACGAACTGGAGCTGACCCTGCGCTACGATGCCCAGCGCGGCAAACTGTACTTCACCTACGCCAGCAACGGCCAGGCCTGCTCCAGCGGCCGTATTCTCCTGGAGCCCGGCCGTGCATAAGCCTTGCGCCGTGATCCCGGTATACGACCATGAACACGCCGTGCCGGCGGTGGTCACCCAGGTGCTCGGCACCGGGTTGCCTTGCGTGCTGGTGGATGATGCCAGCCACGCGCCTTGCGCCGAGGTGCTGGATCAGTTGGCCAGGCAGGAGCAGGTGTTCCTGGTGCGCCTGGCCGTCAACCAGGGCAAGGGCGGCGCGGTGATGGCCGGCCTGCGCGAAGCCGCCCGGCTGGGCTTCACCCATGCCTTGCAGGTGGACGCCGATGGCCAGCACGACCTTGCCGATGTCCACGCATTCCTGGCCGACTCGAGGGCTTGCCCACAGGCCCTGGTGTGCGGTTATCCACAGTACGACGCCAGCGTGCCCAAGGGGCGCCTCTATGGGCGCTACCTGACCCACGTCTGGGTGTGGATCAACACCTTGTCGCTGGCCATCCCGGACTCGATGTGCGGGTTTCGCGTGTACCCGCTCGTCCCAACCCTGGCGTTGCTGGACAGGGTACGCCTCGGGCGGCGCATGGATTTCGACACGGAGGTCCTGGTGCGCCTGGCCTGGCGCGGGCAGCCGATGCGCTGGCGGCCGATCCGGGTGCATTACCCGAGCGATGGCGTCTCGCATTTTCGCCTGCTGCGCGACAACGTGCTGATCTCGCGGATGCACGCCCGGCTGTTCTTCGGCATGCTGCTGCGCGCCCCGCAGATCCTCTGGCGCAGGTGGCGACGATGAGCCGCCCTTCCCGGCACTGGGCCGAACAGCGCGAACGCGGCAGCTTCTGGCTGATGAAGCTGACCGCCGTGCTGGTGCGTCTGCTCGGTCGACGCCTGCTCAGTCCGTTGATCCACGGCATCGTTTTGTATTTCTTCCTGTTCGGTCGCAAGGCCCGGCGCAGCGCCTGGCAGTACCAGCAACGGCTGGCCGCCTGGAGCGGCGGCCAGGTACCGGCACCGACCCATGGGCGAGTGTTCGGCCAGTTCATGGCCTTCGCCGACGCCTTGCTGGACAAGCTGGACGCCTGGAACGGTCGACTACGCCTTGAAGATATCGAGATCGACGACCCCAGCCAGCTACGCCGGCAATTGCGCGGCCGCCGTGGGCAGATGTTGGTCGGCGCACACCTGGGCAACCTGGAAGTCTGCCGGGCCCTGGCGGAGTTGGGCGAGCGGGTGACCATGAACGTACTGGTGCACACCCGCCACGCCGAACGCTTCAACCGCCTGCTGGGCGAGGCCGGAGCCAGCCACCTGCGGCTGATCCAGGTCAGCGAGCTGGACCCGGCGATCATGCTGCAACTGTCCGAGCGCCTGGAGCGCGGCGAATGGCTGGCCATCGCCGGCGACCGCGTGCCTTTGCACGGCAGCCGCACCGTGGCCGTGGACTTTCTCGGCCACCGGGCGGCCTTCCCCCAAGGCCCCTGGCTCCTGGCGGGCCTGCTGGGCTGCCCGGTCAACCTGCTGTTCTGCCTCAAGCACCAGGGCCGCTACCGGATCACCCTGGAGCCATTCGCCGAGCACCTGCAGTGGCGCCGCGACCTGCGCGAGCAGGTGATTGCCGAATGGGCCGGGCGCTATGCCGCCCGCCTAGGTCATTATTGTCTGCAGGCCCCTGGCCAGTGGTTCAACTTCTACCCTTTCTGGAACGACGATGACGACGCATCCCCATGAGCCCGTGACCTTTGGCGAGGCCCCGCTCGCCATCGAGGACATCCTGGCCCTGAGCCAACGCCAGGCCCGCCCGCTGTTGCAGGAAGACGCCGCGTACCGCGAGCGCATCGCCCGCGGCACGCGTTTCGTCGACAGCCTGCTGGACAAGGAAGGGGTGATCTACGGCGTCACCACCGGCTATGGCGACTCCTGCGTGGTGGCCGTGCCGCTGGAGCATGTCGAGGCCTTGCCGCGCCACCTGTACACCTTCCACGGCTGTGGCCTTGGCCGGCTGCTCGACGCGCCGGCCACACGGGCGGTGCTGGCGGCCCGGCTGCGCTCACTGAGCCACGGCATGTCGGGGGTGCGCGTGGCGTTGCTGGAGCGCCTGCAGGCGTTTCTCGAGCACGACATCCTGCCGCTGATTCCCGAGGAAGGCTCGGTCGGCGCCAGCGGCGACCTGACACCGCTGTCCTACGTCGCTGCAGCCTTGTCGGGCGAGCGCGAAGTGATGTACCTGGGGCAGCGCCGTGACAGCGCCGATGTACACCGCGAGCTGGGCTGGCAGCCCCTGGTGCTGCGCCCCAAGGAGGCCCTGGCGCTGATGAACGGCACCGCGGTGATGACCGGCCTGGCCTGCCTGGCCTATGCCCGCGCGGATTACCTGCTGCACCTGGCCACGCGCATCACGGCGCTGAACGTCATCGCCCTGCAAGGCAACCCCGAGCACTTCGACGAGCGCCTGTTCGCCGCCAAGCCACACCCCGGCCAGAACCAGGTCGCCGCCTGGTTGCGCCAGGACCTGGCCATCGAGGCCCCGGCGGCACCCCTACACCGCTTGCAGGATCGCTACTCGCTGCGTTGCGCGCCCCATGTGCTGGGCGTGCTGGCCGACAGCCTGGGCTGGTTGCGCAGCTTCATCGAGACCGAGCTCAACAGCGCCAACGACAACCCGATCATCGACGGCGACGCCGAGCGGGTGCTGCATGGCGGGCATTTCTATGGCGGCCATATCGCGTTCGCCATGGACAGCCTCAAGACCCTGGTAGCCAATGTCGCCGACCTGCTCGACCGCCAGCTGGCGCTGCTGGTGGACGCGCGCTACAACCATGGCCTGCCCAGCAACCTGTCCGGCGCCGAGCCCGGGCGCGCGATGCTCAACCATGGCTTCAAGGCCGTGCAGATCGGCGCCAGTGCCTGGACCGCCGAGGCCCTCAAGCTGACCCTGCCGGCCAGCGTGTTCTCGCGCTCCACCGAGTGCCACAACCAGGACAAAGTGAGCATGGGCACCATCGCCGCCCGGGATGCCTTGCGCGTGCTGGAGCTGAGCGAACAGGTGGCCGCAGCGACTCTGTTGGCCGCCAACCAGGGGGTGTGGCTGCGCGGCCGTGCGGCCGATGCCAACCCGTTGCCGCCGGCACTGGCAAGCATGCATGCTGCCCTGCTGCAGGACTTCGCCCCCGTCATCGAGGACCGCGCTCTGGAGCGCGAACTGCGCCTGTGCCTGGCGCGTATCGGCGAACGCCACTGGAGGCTGCATGCGTAAGCCTGGGGTATTCCATGTGGACACGGAGATCCTCGTGCCCTTCTTCGATGTCGACAGCATGCACATCGTCTGGCACGGCCACTACGTCAAGTATCTGGAAGTAGCCCGTTGCGCCCTGCTCGAACGCCTGGGCCACGACTACCCGCGCATGCAGGCCAGCGGCTACATGTGGCCGGTGATCGACCTGCAACTGCGCTACATTCGCGGCGCCACCTTCGGCCAGCGCCTGAAGGTACGTGCCAGCCTGGTGGAATGGGAGCATCGCCTGAAGATCAACTACCTGATCAGCGATGCACTCAGCGGCGAGCGCATGACCCGCGCCAGCACGGTACAGGTCGCGGTGCACATCGACAGCGGCGAAATGCAGCTGGCCTCGCCCCAGGCCATGCTCGACGCCGTCGGCAAGGTGCTGGCATGAGGCGCCTGGCCGGCTACCTGCTGATGGCCGCCTTGCTGTTGGCCAGCCGGCAGGCCATGGCGTTCAGCCTGGATGATCTGCAAAAACAGCTCGGTGCTTCGGCAGTGGTGAAGGGCCCCTTCGTCCAGGAGAAGCACTTGCGCGCCCTGCCCCAACCGCTGGTGAGCCAGGGCCGCTTCGTCCTGGCCCGGGACCACGGGTTGCTCTGGCTGCTGCAGACACCGCTGCGCCAGGACTACCGCATCACCGCCGACGGCATAGCCCGGCGCGACGCCAGTGGTTGGCAGAAGCTGCCCAGCCAGAGTGCCGGGGCGCAGCAGAACCGCCTGTTCTTCGCCGTGCTGCAAGGCGACAGCAGTGGCCTGCAGCGCGACTTCGAACTGAGCCTCACCGGCGATGCCGAACACTGGCAATTGCACCTGGTGCCTCGTTCGTTGCTGCTCAAGCAGGTGTTCACCCACATCGATATTGCCGGCGGGCGTTTCGTGGACCGTATCGTGCTGGCCGAAACCCAGGGCGACAGCACCGTGCTGCGTATGCCTGGCAGCACCGGCGCCACGGCCTTGAGCGATTCGGAGCGCAGTGACTTTGCCGACTGAACGACTGCTGCCCAGGCTGTTCCTGGCCCTGTTGCTGGCCGTGCTCGCCCTGGCCGGTTGGCAATGGCATCGCGGCGCCCCCGTTTCCGCTGACCTGATGACCCTGGTGCCAGGGGCTGCGCAGGACGAACTGGTCGCACGCGCCGAGCAGCGCATGCAAGCGCCGCTCAACCGCCAGCTGCTGGTACTGGTCGGTCATGCCGACCGCCAGCAGGCGCTGGACCTGGCCGAGCGCCTGGCGGGCCAGTGGCAGGCCAGCGGCCTGTTCGAGCAGGTGCAATGGAACCTGCAGACCGACCTGCAGGCCATGCGCGCCCAGATGCTGCAAGGCCGCCTGGCGATGCTCGGCGCCACCGACCGCCAACAGCTGCTGACACAGCCCGACACCTTCATCGAACAACGCGTGCAGGCGCTGTTCGACCCTTTCGCAGGCTTCAGCCTGCTGGCCAACCAGGACGACTGGCTGGGCCTGGGTGCGCGCGTCCAGGCCAGCCAACCGAAACCCGCCAATGTCGAGCTGGACACGGCCAGCGGCGCCCTGGTCGCGGAGGCAGGCGGTAGGCACTGGGTGATGCTGCGTGCCAGCACCCGGGGCGATGCCTTCGACCTGCAGCTGCCGTTGCAGATCGCCGACCTGCTCGCCATCGGCCGTCAGCAGGCCGAACAGCAAGGTGCCCAACTGCTGGCCGCCAGTGGGCTGCTGCATGCGGCCAGCGGACAGCGCCAGGCCAACCAGGAAATCACTTGGGTCGGCGGCGGCGCCACGCTGGGTATCCTTCTGTTGTTGCTGCTGGCGTTCCGTCGCTGGCAGGCCCTGTTGGCCTTCGTGCCGGTGCTGGTGGGCATGCTGTTCGGCACGGTGATCTGCACGGCCCTGTTCGGCCGCGTGCATGTCATGACCCTGGTGCTGGGTTCGAGCCTGATCGGCGTGGCGGTGGACTACCCGCTGCACTACCTGTCCAAGAGCTGGAGCCTGCGCCCCTGGCACAGCTGGACAGCCGTGCGTCTGACCTTGCCCGGGCTGAGCCTGAGCCTGGCGACCACCTGCATCGGCTACCTGGCGCTGGCCTTCACGCCCTTCCCGGCGCTGACCCAGATCGCGGCATTTTCCGCCGCCGGCCTGGTCGGCGCCTACCTGAGCGCGGTGTGCCTGCTGCCGGCCTTGTTCGGCGGCACGCAGCTGCGCCCGGCGCGCTGGCCGCTGCGTATCGCCCAGAGGCTGACCGACCTGCGCGAACGTGTGTTGGCCAAGGTACCGAGCGCCGCCCTGCTTGCCCTGCTGCTGGCGTTCTGCGCTGCAGGTTTGTGGCAGCTGCAGACACGAAACGACATCCGCCAGTGGGTCGGTGCACCGCCACAGCTGCTCGAAGAAGCCCAGGCCGTGGCCCGGATCACGGGCTACCAGCCGACCAGCCAGTTCTACCTGGTGCGCGCCAGCGATGAAACACAGCTGCTCGAGCGCCTGCAGACACTGGCCGGCAAACTCGATGAACTGGTCGACCTGGGCAAGCTCAAGGGCTACATGACGCTCAGCCAGCGGGTGGCCAGCCCGGCGCAGCAACGGCAGTTGCAGCAGGCCTTGGGGCAGTTGCCCGACCACTGGCAACCCCTGCTGGCCCTGGGGGTGCCTGAAACAGCCTTGCGCGGCGAGCTGCAGCAGCTGCAGGCCTTGCCCCTGCTGACGATCGACCAGGTACTCACCGGGCCGCTGGGCGAAGCCTGGCGGCCGCTGTGGCTGGGCAGCACCGACGATGGCGTGGCCGCCGTCGTCAGCCTGCAAGGCCAGGGCGATGTCGCCCTGCTTCGCCTGCAGGCTCAGGATTTGCCGGGCGTGCAGTTGGTCGACCGCTTGGGCGAACTCAACCAGCTGTTCGCCGCCACCCAGGTCAGCGCCGCCGAACTCAAGCTGCTGTCCTGTGGGCTGATCCTGGTACTGCTGGTGCTGCCCTTCGGGCTGGGCGCGGCCTTGCGCATCGTCGCCCTGCCGCTGCTGGCGGCGTTGTGCAGCCTGGCCTGCCTCGGCTGGCTGGGGCAGCCACTGACCCTGTTCAGCCTGTTCGGCCTGCTGCTGGTGACCGCCATCGGCGTGGACTATGCCATCCTGATGCATGAGCGCATCGGCGGTACCGAGGTCAGCCTGCTGGGCACCTTGCTGGCGGCGGCCACCACTTGGTTGTCGTTCGGCCTGCTGGCGCTGTCCAGCACGCCGGCAGTGAGCAACTTCGGCCTGGCCGTAAGCCTGGGGCTGGTGTTCAGCTTCCTGCTGGCGCCTTGGGCGGCGAGCCGTGAGCAAGGGACATAGCGCCATGAAACACCTGTTGACCGTGATGATGCTGTTGCTGCTCGGTGCCTGCACCTGGCAGCCGCCCCTGCCCGAGCAACTGCCCCCGCTCGAGCTGCCGCGCCAGTTCCATGTGCAGCAGGAACAAGGCGGCCAACGCCAGGACTGGTTGCTGGTGATCCAGCGTGAAGACGGCCATCTGCGCTGGTCGCTGCTGGACCTGCTGGGCGTTCCCCAGGCACGCCAGTTGCTCGAAGGCCAGCAGTGGCAAGCCGACGGCCTGCTGCCGCCGAACCCTGCCGCCCGCGAGCTGTTCGCCGCCATGCTGTTCGCCCTGACCCCAGAGGCCCAACTGTCCCGGCTTTATCCCCGAGCCATCGGCCACGACCAGCAACGTCGCCTGCCAGGCCGCTGGCGCGTCACCTATCGCACTGCCGACGACTTCACCCTGGCCCTCGATCAAGGCCTGCGCTACTACGTTTCCCCCTTGCCCAGCGAGAACGCACCATGACCGCCTTCCTCGACGCCCTGGGCCTGGTCTGCGCCCTCGGGCACGACCAGGCCGACGTGGCCCGCCGGCTCTTTGCCGGCGACTGCTCCGGCATGCAGCTGCAGGACGGCTGGGTGCCCGGGCGCCGCCTGCCGGTAGGTGCCGTGACCGGGCCACTGCCCGAGCTGCCGCTGCCCGGCCACCAGAGCCGCAACAACCAGTTGCTGCTGGCCGCCGCCTTGCAGATCGAACCGGCTATCCGGCAAGCCCTCGAGCGCCACGGCCCGCAACGGGTCGGCGTAGTGCTGGGCACCAGCACCTCGGGGATCGCCGAAGCCACCACCGGCATCGCCCATTACCTCCAGGCGGGCCGCTTCCCAGCCGACTACCGCTACGACCAACAGGAGCTCAGCGCGCCGGCGAACTTCCTGGCAGCCTGGCTGGGCCTGCAAGGGCCGGCCTACGTGTTGTCCACCGCTTGCACCTCCAGCGGCCGCGCGCTGCTCAGCGCACGACGCCTGCTCGACCTGGGCCTGTGCGATGCCGTGCTGTGCGGTGGCGTGGACAGCCTCTGCAGCCTGACGCTCAACGGCTTCACTGCCCTGGAGGCCGTCAGTGAGCAGCGCTGCAACCCGCTCTCGGCCAACCGCGACGGTATCAACATCGGCGAAGGGGCTGCCCTGTTCCTGATGACCCGCCAAGCGACACCCGACGGGCACGGCATCGCCCTGCTCGGCGCTGGCGCCAGTTCCGATGCGTTCCATATCTCGGCACCGGACCCCAGCGGCAAGGGCGCCTTGCAGGCCATGCGCAAAGCACTGGACAATGCAGGCCTGACGCCAGGGCAGGTCGATTACCTGAACCTGCACGGCACCGCCACCGTGCACAACGACGCCATGGAATGCCTGGCCGTGCACGGCCTGTTCGGCGGCCAGTTGCCCTGCTCGTCCAGCAAGCCCATGACCGGCCATACCCTGGGGGCTGCCGGCGCGCTGGAAGCCGCGTTCTGCTGGCTGAGCCTGAGCCGGCACAACCCGCAGGGCCTGTTGCCACCCCATTGCTGGGATGGCCAGCCCGACCCGGGCTTGCCGGGCCTGAACCTGGTCGATGGCCGCCAGCGCCTGCCAGCGCACGGGCCACGCCGGCTGATGAGCAATTCGTTCGCCTTCGGTGGCAACAATGTCAGCCTGATTCTCGGAGATGCCCCATGATCACTTGGCCCTTGGCCGAACTGCTGCCCCACGCCGGGGACATGATCCTCATCGAGCGCATCGACAGCTGCGACGACGAGCAGATCCACACCTGCACGACGGTTCGCCCCGATGGCCAGTTCAACCGGGCCGACGGCAGCCTGCCCGCCTGGCTTGGCCTGGAACTGATGGCCCAGAGCGTGGCAGCCTATGCCGGCTGCCAGGCGCGTCGCCAGGGGCGCCCTGTGGAAATGGGCTTTTTGCTCGGCACGCGCAAGTTCGAATGCAATGTCGAGGCGTTTCCCGCCGGTGCGCAGTTGCATATCCATGCCCTGCGTTCGCTCGAGGACGAAAACGGCATGGGCGTGTTCGAATGCCACCTGCGCGGCGAAGGCATAGATGCCAGCGCCCGCCTGAATGTCTACCGCCCGCCGCAAGCCGCCAGCTATCTGGCCGAGGCGGGCCCGGAGGAGTCGCAGCATGACTGACACCATTCTGGTCACCGGTTCCAGCCGAGGGATCGGGCGCGCCATCGCCCTGCGCCTGGCCCGCGCCGGCTTCGACCTGGCCCTGCATTGCCGCAGCGCGCGAGACGAGGCCGAAGCGGTCGCCGGCGAAGTCCGTGCCCTGGGCCGCCAGGCGCGGGTCCTGCAGTTCGACGTGGCCGACCGAGGCGGCTGTGCCGCGGCGCTCGAGGCCGATGTCGAAGCCCATGGCGCCTATTACGGCGTGGTGTGCAATGCCGGGCTGACCCGTGACGGCGCCTTCCCGGCGCTGACCGAGGACGACTGGGATACCGTCATGCGCACCAACCTCGACGGTTTCTACAACGTGCTGCACCCGCTGATCATGCCGATGATCCGCCGCCGTGCCCCTGGCCGGATCGTCTGCATCACCTCGGTGTCCGGCCTGATCGGCAACCGTGGCCAGGTCAACTACAGCGCTTCCAAGGCCGGCCTGATCGGTGCGGCGAAGGCGCTGGCCATCGAGCTGGGCAAGCGCCGCATCACGGTCAACTGCGTGGCGCCGGGCCTGATCGATACCGCCATGCTCGACGAACAGGTGCCGGTGGAGGAGCTGCTGAAGATGATCCCGGCGCAACGCATGGGCACGCCCGAGGAAGTGGCGGGCGCGGTGAATTTCCTGATGTCGGACGAAGCCGCCTACATCACCCGCCAGGTCCTGGCGGTCAACGGAGGGCTGTGCTGATGCGCCGTGTCGTGGTCACCGGCATGGCCGGCATCACTGCCCTGGGCAACGACTGGACGAGCATCGCTGCGCAGTTCGCCGCCAACCGCAGCGGTATCCGGCGCATGGACGAATGGGACCGCTTCGAGGAGCTCAATACCCGCCTGGCCGGGCCCGTGGACGGCTTCCAGGTGCCCGCGCACTGGACCCGCAAGCAGCTGCGCAGCATGGGCCGGGTGGCCCGCCTGGCAGTGGCGGCTGCCGAGCAGGCGCTGCTCGACGCCGGGCTGCTCGACGACCCGAGCATCCGAGACGGCCGCATGGGGGTCGCCTGCGGCTCGTCGATCGGCAGCACCGAAGAGATCAAGGCCTTCGGCAACATGCTGCTCAATTCCAAGGCCGATGGCCTGAACGCCAACTCCTACGTACGCATGATGCCGCACACCACCGCGGCCAACATCAGCATCTTCTTCGGCCTCACCGGGCGCCTGATCCCTACCTCCAGTGCCTGCACCAGCGGCAGCCAGGGCATCGGCTATGCGTACGAAGCGATCAAGTACGGGCGCCTGCCGCTGATGCTCGCCGGCGGCGCCGAAGAGCTGTGCCCCAGCGAGGCCATGGTCTTCGACGCGCTGTACGCCACCAGCCTGAAGAACGATACCCCGTCCCTGACCCCACGGCCCTACGACAGCGCACGGGATGGCCTGGTGGTGGGCGAAGGCGCTGGCATGCTGGTGCTCGAGGAGTTGCAGCACGCCCTGGCTCGGGGCGCCCGTATCCATGCCGAGATCGTCGGTTTCGGCAGCAACGCCGACGGCCAGCACATCACCCGCCCCGAACAGGCCACCATGCGCCGGGCCATGGAGCTGGCGCTGGAAGACGCCGGCCTTGGGCCCGAGGCCATCGGCTACGTCAATGGCCATGGCACCGCCACCGAGCAAGGCGACATCGCCGAGACGCTGGCCACCCATGAGCTGTTCGGCCCGCGCATGGCCATCAGTTCGCAGAAGAGCTTCCTCGGCCATACCCTGGGGGCCTGCGGGGCGCTGGAGTCCTGGTTCAGCATCGAGATGATGAACCGCGACCAATACGTGCATACCCTGAACCTCGACCACATCGACCCCCGTTGCGGCGAGCTGGACTACCTGCGTGGCGGGTTCCGGGCCATGCAGCATGAGCATGTGATGAACAACAACTTCGCCTTTGGCGGGGTGAACACCTCGTTGGTGTTCCGACGCTGGCCGGTCACAGGCTAATACTGTTCACTTAAAGCGCAGCGGCGAACAGCAGTGCCCTACCGGGTCAACAATTCGGCAAACGCCCTGGCCATGGCCGAACCTGCCGCCTGCCGCTGGACCAGCCACACCGCGGTCGTCGCGCCCTCATCCAGCAGGGTCCGGTACACCACGCCATCGATACGCATACGCTGGAACGAGGCCGGCAGCACCGACACACCCAACCCCGCCGACACCAGGCCGATGATGGTCATCGCCTCGCCCGCTTCCTGGGCGAAATGCGGGCTGAACCCGGCCTGGCGCGCCAGGCTCAGCAACTGCGCATGCAACCCGCTGCCGTAGCTGCGTGGGAAGAACACGAAGGGCTCGTTGGCCAGGGCCTGCATGTACACACCCTGTTCGCTGCCCTGGGCCAGGGGATGGGAGGTATGGATCACCGCTACCAGCGGCTCGCTGAACAGTTCGGTGGCCACCAGCCCTTCGGGCAATGCCATCGGGCGCATCAGGCCGACTTCGATGGTTTCGTCGAACACCGCATCGGCCACGTCACGGCTGCTCATCTCGCGCAGGTTCAGGTGCACCGCGGGAAAGCGCTGGCGAAAGGCATGCAGCGCCTTGGGGATCCTCGACGTGAACGGCGCCGAAGAGGTGAAGCCGATCTTCATCTCGCCCAGCTCACCCAACTGCGCACGCCGAGCAACATCCGCGGCCTTTTCCACTTGGGCCAGGACCTGGCGCGCTTCGTCGAGGAACAGGCGCCCGGCCTCGCTCAGTTCGACCCGGCGGTTGGTGCGCTCGAACAGGCGCGCGCCCAGTTCCTGCTCCAGAGCCTGGATCTGCTGGCTCAATGGCGGTTGCGAAATGCCCAGCTGCTGGGCAGCACGACCGAAGTGCAGTTCTTCGGCCACAGCGATGAAATACCGCAGGTGACGCAACTCCATGGCCCCTCCGAACAAGTCGTAGAACGTCTTAAACAGGTCGAACAATATATTGGATGTATTCATTAGCCAGCTATATGATTTTTTGCAACGCAACACCGGCCCAGCGCCCGAGGTACTCTCCGTGAAATCCGTCGTCGCCCCGCTTTCCCTCGACCCCGAGCCTGACACGCCGGCCCGTAACGACGTCTGGATCGAAAAAGGCACGCCCGCCTTCATCAAGACCGTGCTGGCGCTGTTCAGCGGCGGCTTCGCCACCTTCGCCCTGTTGTATTGCGTACAGCCGATGATGCCCTTGCTGTCACAGGAGTTTTCCATCAACGCCGCGCAGAGCAGCCTGGTGCTTTCGGTATCCACCGCCATGCTGGCCTTCGGCCTGCTGGTCACCGGGCCGATTTCCGACCGTATAGGCCGCAAGCCGGTCATGGTCTGCGCCTTGCTCTGCGCCGCCCTGGCAACCTTGGCCAGCGCGGTGATGCCGACCTGGGAGCTGGTACTGGCCACCCGGGCACTGGTGGGGCTGGCCTTGAGTGGCCTGGCCGCCGTGGCCATGACCTACCTGAGCGAAGAAATCCATCCACAGCACATCGGCCTGGCCATGGGCCTGTACATCGGTGGCAATGCCATCGGCGGCATGAGCGGGCGCCTGATCAGCGGTGTGCTGATCGACTTCGTCAGTTGGCACACTGCGATGCTGGCCATCGGCGGCCTGGCCCTGGTGGCGGCGTTGGTGTTCTGGAAGGTGCTGCCCGAATCCCGCAATTTCCGCCCCCAGCCCATGAACCCTCGCAGCCTGCTGGACGGCTTCGCCATGCATTTTCGTGATGCCGGCCTGCCCTGGCTGTTCCTCGAGGCCTTCCTGCTGATGGGCGCCTTCGTCACCTTGTTCAACTACATCGGCTATCGCCTGCTGGCAGGGCCCTACCACATGAACCAGGCCTTGGTGGGCCTGCTGTCGGTGGTGTATCTGTCGGGCATCTACAGCTCCGCCCAGGTGGGCGCGCTGGCGGACAAACTGGGCCGGCGCAAGGTGTTCTGGTCGAGCATCCTGGTGATGGCCGGCGGCTTGTTGCTGACCTTGGCCAACCCGCTCACGATGGTGATCCTGGGCATGCTGGTATTCACCTTCGGCTTCTTCGGCGCACACTCGGTGGCCAGCAGCTGGATCGGGCGCCGGGCATTGAAGGCCAAGGGGCAGGCATCGTCGCTGTACCTGTTCTGCTATTACGCAGGTTCCAGCGTCGCCGGGACGGCGGGCGGGGTGTTCTGGCACCAGGCCGGATGGAACGGCATCGGGTTGTTCATCGGCAGCCTGCTGGCGGTGGCGTTGCTAGTGGCGTTGCACCTGAGCAGGTTGCCGCCGAAGTCTTCCACACCATCGATGTAGGAGCGGCCCTTTCGCGGCACAAGGCCGCTCCTTGTATCTCGACTTTCGCCTTCCAAGAGGCGAAAGTTCTCGACTGATCATCGAGGGAGGGTCATGAAGCGGAGCCGCTCCAAGGGCATCGAGCCCGTATTGTAGATAACGCTCAGACCCTCCAACCCCACTCGAACAGTTCGAACGGTATCTAGTGCCCGCCCCCGGCGTGAGCACGCATTCACAAGGTTGAACCGAGTGCTGGGTGATCGAACTTTCGTTGTCTGAAGGAGAAGATCATGTCTGTTGTTGTTGGCGTCGATGTAGCCAAGCGATCCTTCGATATTGCGACTCCACTTCCCAATGGGAAGGTTCGCACCAAGGCCAAGCTGTCCAATGATCCGAGTGGTTTTGAGCAGTTCGCAACCTGGCTTGAGAAACATGCCGAACCGCGTGCCTGGGTTGTCATGGAGGCCACTGGCACTTATCACGAGGCGCTTGCCGATTGCCTTCATGCCAAGGGTTACCGGGTGTGCATTCTGAATCCCGCCGTAATTGCCAAGTTTGCCGAGGCCGACCTTCGACGCGTCAAAACCGATAAGGCTGATGCCAAGGTTATTGCTGCTTATGGCCAGCAAAAACAGGATGAGCTCCGTCAGTGGGAGCCTGAGCCGCCAGCTCAGCGGCGCTTGCGGGCCTTAGTACGGCGTCTGGACGACCTGAAAGAAATGCAGCAGATGGAGCAGAACCGTCTGGATGTGGCGCAGACAGCTGTGCAGGAGTCAATCAGAGCTGTAATTGGGCATATCACCGAAGAAATAGAGAAAACCCGCAAGGCGATTGAGCAGACGATCGATGACGATCCGGATCTGCGCCAACGGCGAAAACTGATTACATCGATTGATGGTCTGGGTGATACCACAGCCGCACTGATCCTCGCAGAACTGGGTGATCCGCTGAAATACGAAAGCCCGTCAGCCATTGTTGCGTTTGCAGGTCTGAACCCGATGATCCATCAATCGGGGGAGAAGATTGGCCAATCGACCATTTCTCGCACAGGAGCGCCGAGGCTGCGCGCCGGCTTGTGGATGTCAGGCACGGTCTCGATCAGACACAACCCGGTCGTGAAGGCACTGGCAGAGCGTTTGAACAGCCGGCGTAAAGCCTATAAGCAGATAGTTTGCGCTGCTATGCGCAAGCTTTTGCACCTGGTGTATGGCGTGGTGAAGTCCGGTAAACCGTTTGACCCTCAAATCGCCCTTGCGGGGTGAGGGTCAAGACGGTATCTACAGGGTTGCGCCGTTTCGTCAGTTGACGATCTCGACGATGTCCACATCCACTTCACGGCTCATCAGGTGTTTCTCCACCTCGCCGGTGAGCTTGACCTTGGTCTTGTCGTTGAACGGCGTCTGCGGCAGGTCTTCGTCATCGATCTCGACGGTGATGGTGCCGGTGTTGTCCTTGAACTCGTATTTGTCGTCGTTGTTGATCTTCTTGGTCACAAAGCCTTGCAGCACCACCGGTGTGTCGTCGGCGGCATCGTTGGCGGCGGCGACGGTGGTCACCGACTGGGCGCCAGGGCCGGTGTAGCCGGCCGCCAGGGCGGCAGTGCTGAACAACGGGGCGAGGATCAGGGCGAGGTAACGGGTTTTCATGGTGTCAGGTCCTGTTTCGGTTTCGATGGGAACAGCCTACCGAAGCAGGCTGAAGCGAAGCTTAATCAGCCTCACGTCTCCTCCAGCTCCAGGCCGACCCTTGCCTGAAGCTGCTCGCCAACGACCTGCAGCTGCATCTCCCGCACGCGCCCACCTTCGCGCTCCAGCGAATGCAACCACGCGAACACCAACGCAGGCGAGCCCTCGAGGCTGACCTCGACCTGCTGCGCCCTGGTCTCGAGGCCGATGATACGCACGCCCGCCGCCTGGGCACGCTCGCTCAGCCTGGCCGGTGTCAACGCCTGGACGGCCTCCTGCTTCCGGGCTGGCCCGGCCGATACCCGCTGCAGATGGGCGGCCAGCGCCTGTTCTCGGGCCAATGCCTGCTCAGCCTGCTGCAGACGTGCCTGGCCTGGTACCCAGGCCAGCTGCCACAACGCAACCAAGGCCAACGCCCATAGGGCGATGACGATCGTCATCCGTCGCTCGCCCGGTATCTGTCGCCATTGGCGCATCAAGGCATGTTCGCGCCATTGCATCATCGTGCTGCCCTCCAGGTCAGCGTGGCCCGCACACCCCGTTCGTCCTGGCGGGCCTGATCCATCGATACCGCCGGAACGCGTTGGCGAAGGCGCTCGAGGTCTTCGAACCCTTGCGCCAGCACCTCCACGCGCCAGCCTTCGGCGGCGCTCAGCGTCGCCTGGGTAACGGTTACGTTCCCGGTTTCGACCAACTGCTCGCCGAGCGACGCCAGCCCTTCTATGGCCGTTGTCGGTTGCGGGTGGTATTCGAGCGCCCGTATCTGGCTGGCGAGATCCGCACTGACAGGCTGCCCGGGCGCCCAACGTTGAAAGGCCTGGCGACTTTCCGCCTGCAGCTGCGCCGTACGTTGCAGCAGCCAGCCTGCGCGCAGGTAATCGGCCACGCACACCATCGCGAACGCCATCACCACCCCAACCGCCAGGGCACGCCAGGGCACGCTCGCACGGCGCCGTCGATAGGCGCCTTGAAGCAGGTCGATGGCCTGCCCGCGGCCTTGCCTGAGCGTATCGAAGGCACAGGGGACCGATTGGGTACGCAGGGCAAGCCCTGCAGGCTGCGTTTCGGCCAGCCACGCCATGGCCGGCAGCTTTTGCGCCAGCACTTCGGCGACCTGAGGGGCGGCAGCCAACCGTGGCCCCCCGGTACCGCCAATCAACCAACGCCCCTCGACCCACAACGCGCACGCGGGTTCGCCACACAGCAGGTCAGCATCGACATGCAGGGCAAGCGGTTCGATATCCTGTGCCTGCAGCAGGGCCAGCAGGCTGTCCATGGCCTCTCGGTCAATCACAAGCCCCCGACGATGCCCCTGCTCGTTCGCAGGGCCGAAGGCCAGGTGCACGCTCTCCAGCGGTGCTGCCAGCTGATCCTCGGCGGCGAAGGCCAAGGTATCGGGCTTGGGGCGCCGGCCTGGCACCGGGCCGACTTCGCAGCTGCCGACCATTTCCATCGGCACCACTACCACTGCCGCGCCGCCCAGGATCGACGCCGCTTCACCCATGCAGGTGCGGTGCAGCTCGCCAGCGGCCGTTCGCACCCACACAGGCCACTGCGTATCGATCGCCCCTGTTCCTGCGGGCAGCAGGTACAACCAATTGTCACTCATCCGGCATTTGCTCCCGCATTGCAGAAAACACACGTCGCACCACACGAACCCGGTGCGTGTTCAGATCGATTTCCAGGTCGCTGTACAGGTACATCCGCCTGCCACCGAGCTCCACCTGCACCTCGAGTCGAAACCACTGGCTGCTCACCGTCAACCCACGGCTGGTGATGCCAAGGCCATCCACCTGTGGCAGGGCCAGGAACTGGTCGACCCGGGTGTAGCCCTGCTCGGGCCGCTCAGCCACCAACTGACGCGCAACCGCCGGCGACAGCCCCTCCAGCGCAGCCAAGAGCTGTGCCGGGGCGGTATTGATGTTGAGCCGGGCCTCCTTGGGCAACGCAACGACCCAGGGCCTCAGGCGGTCCATCACCTCGGCGGACACGCCCGGCAACGCGCGCAGTTGCGTCGGATCCAGCAGCGGTTGCCCGGCCAGGTTGTCCAGCTCAGGGGGCTCTATCTGCAACGCCTGGCAGAGGCGTTCCCAGCGTTCGAGCAGTATCGGGTCGGGGGTCTTGCGCGCCAGCAATGCCCCCAGGTTGAAACGCGCCGACAGGTCCGAAAGCTGCGTGCGAACCCGCCCCTCACCCAGCGACAGCGATTGGACGCGGGCCCATCGCTGACCACCGTGGGCGACCTGCACGACCTCGGCCACCTGCTGACGAAGCTGCAGCAGAACCCTGCGCTCCGCGCCATGGGCCAGCTGCAGCAGTCGCGTGGCCTCCATCTGCTGGGTAACGCCCCCCAACAGCAACTGATGGCTGCGCAGCATGCCGGCGACCAGCAGCGACAGCAGCGCCATGATCAACAGCACCGTGACCAGGGCCAGCCCCTCTTGTCGCCTGCGCTTCATTGGCTGGCCCCGGCCAAGGGAAATACACGCCGTACCTGTTGAAACCGCTTGGTGGACAGAATGATCTCCAATGCCTGCGGCGGCGCCGGCCGACGTTGGACGATCGGCCAGTGTGCCTGCCACCCGACATCCGGCACATACAAGCGCCAACGCAGCTCGACGACGCCATCGAGCAAGCGCTGGGGCGCACCCTGGCCGTGCTCCAGCGCATGGCGCTGACGCCATAGCACGCCATCCTTCAACCAGTAGTTGACCAGCCGCAGTTCGCTGCGCGGCAAGGGCTGGCTGTCCTGCACACCTGCAATCCACCACGCCATGCGCTGCTGCTCCAGCATGACGCCAAAGCCATGCTGTTTCAGGCTCGCAGGGAGATAGCCGTGCAACGCATCCCGCTGGATCAGGCTCATCGCCCTGCCCAAGGCGCGCACGTCTTCGGCCTGCTCCTGGCGCTTGCCATCGGCTCGGACCAACACATCGAGCAAGCGCGCGGTCCCGACCGCCAACAATGCAAATAGGGCGATGGCCAACAGCAGCTCGATCAAGGTGAAGCCCCGCTGACGACGCTTGCGGCCACGATCACTTCGCCCCATCGACGTCCTCCAACCAACCGGTGGCCTGGTGCAGCACCTGGCGGTCCGCTGCCAGGCCGACCCGCACGACCACTTCGACCAGGCCCCGGTCCCCCAGGCGACGGCGCTCTTGAGCCACTGTCCAGCGTCGTTGGTCGAAGGACACCTCCATGGGGCGCTGCCCGTCGCCACGTCTCGGCTGCAGGCGCAGTTCGGCCAGGTGGTTGTCGGCGATCCAGCTGGCGAACAGGCGGTCCTGCAAGCCCTGGGACTGCATCAGGACATGCCGGGTAGCCGAGCTCACCGCCACCGCCAGAACCGCGAAGATCGCCAGCGCAACCAAGACCTCCAGCAAGGTGAAGCCGCGCTCACGGCGTGAGTTTCGGATCATTGAGTCCATCGCTCGACACCCTGGCCAGGCGCCTGTCCGGTGCCATGAAATACAACGAGAAAGGGGTGTGTTCGTCGTTGCCGTACATCAGTAATTGCGGTGCGTTGCCGCGTGGGGAAGTCGATACAGGCACCCCGTCGATCTCCAGGCGCAGCTCCAGTTCGAGAGCTCGCGGCGGGCCTGCAGGCTCCCAGCCTTGCCCGGCCGCCTTGAGCAAGCGATAGCCCTGGGTGTCGACGCGAATGCCCAGTACACGCCCCTCCAGCACCGCCTGTTGCCGCGCATGCTGCAGCATCTGCAGGAAAAGGCCGGCCTCCTGCCTGGCCACACGCTGTGGGTCACGCCCGAACGTCAGCCCTGCCATGGCCATGACGATGCCCAGCAACGCGATGACCACCAGCAGTTCCAACAGGGTGAAGCCCCGGGAGCGGCACCCTGTCATTCGAGCCAGTTACCGATATCGGCATCCATGCCCTCGCCACCTGGTTGGCCATCGGCGCCCAGGGAATAAAGGTCGTAACCCTGGCTCGAACGCGTACCGGGGCTCGTGTACTGGTAAGGCGAGCCCCACGGGTCGGTAGGCGTGCTCTTGAGGTATCCCTGGGCATTCCACTGACGCGGCAACGGCGCCACGGTGGGACGTTTGACCAGGGCGTCGAGGCCCTGGGCAGTGCTTGGGTAGCGGCCGTTGTCCAGCCGGTAGATTTCCAGGGCGGTGGAAATCGACTGGATGTCGGTACGGGCCGCAGTGAGCTTGGCGTGGTCCGGACGGCTCATCACATTGGGCAGCACCAGCGCGCCCAGCACGCCAAGGATGATGACCACCACCATGATCTCGATAAGGGTGAAGCCGCGTTGTGTGCGGCGCGCGGAACGAATGGACATATCAATTGACCAGTTGGTTGAGGTTGAGGATCGGCAACAGGATGGCGAGCACGATGAACAACACGATGCCGCCCATCACCAGCAGCATCAGGGGTTCGCAAAGGCTCACCAGCAGGGATATCCGCCCCGCCAGCTGCTTGCCTTGAAGGTCGGCGGCACGTTCGAGCATCGTGTCCAGCTCACCGGCGCGCTCGCCGCTGGCGATCATGTGCAGCATCAGGGGCGGCAAGGTCTCGCTGCGCGCCAGGCAGTTGGCCAGCGTGGCGCCTTCGCCAAGCTCGCGGGCGGCTTCCAGCAAGCGCTCGCGCAATACCAGGTTGCCGATGACACCGGCACCGATGTGCATGGCTTCGACCAGGGCGACACCGCTGCGGCCGAGGATCGCCAAGGTGCTGATGAAACGCGCCGCTTCACTGGCGCGAACGAACTCGCCGTATGCCGGCAGGCGCAACGACACACCATGCCATTTCCGGCGTCGGCCAGGATGACGCAAGGCCCAGTACACCGCCGCAGCCGCTGCCGCCAGGGCCGCAACGCCCAGCACTCCGTAGCGGTGGGTGGCGTCGCTGAGCGCAATCAGCACCTGGGTCGCCATGGGTAGTTGGGCCTGGTCCCGGGAGAACGCCTGCACGACATCCGGCACCACATAGCCCAGCAGGAAGCCCACCACCAGCAACGAGACCACCAGCAGGATCACCGGGTACACCATCGCCAGCTGGACTTTCTGGCGCAGGGCCTGCTGGTTCTCGCCATGTTCGGCCAGGCGGTCGAGTACCCCGGCCAGGTGCCCCGAGCGCTCCGCCGCGGCGACAGTGGCCCGGTAGACCATGGGAAACGCCTGTGGATAAGCCCCAAGCGCTTGCGCCAGGGCGTGGCCTTCGGCGACGCGCTCAGCCACGCCGCGCAGCACCTGCCGCACCTGGCGTTGAGTGGTTTGCGCAGCGACAGCCTGCAAGGCTTCGGTCAGCGGCACCCCCGCATGCAGCAAGGTCGCCAGTTGCCGGGTCAGCAGCGAGCGCCGGGCAAGGCTCAGGTGGTTGCGCGCCAGCAGGCCATGGAAAGGCGATTCCCGTACAGGTTCGATCTGCAGCACCAGCAGCCCCTGGTCGCGCAGGGCCTGCCGGGCCTGGCGCGCGCCCGGCGCTTCCAATGTGCCCCGTTGGCGGGCGCCGCGGGCATCCTGGGCCTGATAGCGAAACAACGCCATGTCAGTCGTGCCCCGTCACGCGCAGCAGTTCTTCCACGCTGGTCTGCCCTTGGCGGACACGCTCGACGCCATGTTGGAACAGGCTCGGCGTGTCCTGGCGGATCAGTTCCAGCATCTGTGCCTGGGACGCGTGCGTATGGATCGCCTGCGCCAGCGGCGGTTCGACCACCACCATTTCATGCAAGGCCAGGCGGCCGCTGTAACCCTGCTGGCATTCGCTGCACCCTTGGGCCTTGTAGACCACCGCCGGCCGTTCGGCGGGGTGCCCCAGCGCGCTGGCAATGGCATCGTCCACCTCGCAGGCGACCTTGCAGTGCGGGCAGAGCCTGCGCACCAGGCGCTGGGCCATGACCCCGGCCAGCGACGAGGCGAGCAGGCAGGTGTCGATGCCCATGTCCGCCAGACGCGTGATGGCACCCAACGCGCTGTTGGTGTGCAGGGTGGACAGCACCAGGTGCCCGGTCAGCGAGGCCTGGACGGCGATGTCGGCGGTTTCCCGGTCGCGGATCTCGCCGACCATGACCACGTCCGGGTCCTGGCGCAGGATGGCGCGCAGGCCCCGGGCGAAGGTCATGTCGACCTTGGTGTTGACCTGGGTCTGGCCGATGCCGGGCAGGTGGTATTCGATCGGGTCTTCCACCGTGAGGATGTTGCGCGATACCTGGTTGAGGTAGGACAGCGCCGTGTACAGCGTGGTGGTCTTGCCGGAGCCGGTAGGGCCGGTGACCAGGAAGATACCGTGGGGTTTTTCCAGCATGCGCAAGAAGCCCGTGCGCACCGAACCTGCCATTTGCATATGGTCGATATCCAGGCGCACCGCCTGCTTGTCCAGCAGGCGCAGAACCACCCGTTCACCATGGGCCGCCGGCAGGGTCGAGACCCGCACATCGACCTCATGACCGGCCAGGCGCAGGCTGATCCGGCCATCCTGGGGCACGCGTTTCTCGGCAATGTCCAGGCGCGCCATGACCTTGATGCGCGAAACCAGCAAGGCGGAAAGCTCCCGCGGCGGCGCCAGCACTTCGCGCATCACGCCGTCGATGCGCATGCGCACCCGCAGCTGCTGCTCGAAAGTTTCCAGGTGGATATCCGAAGCCCTGGAGCGGACGGCCTCGCTGAGCAGGGCATTGAGCAGGCGAATGATCGGCGCATCGTCCTGTTGGTCGAGCAGGTCGCAGGTCTGCGGCAAGGCTTCGGCCAGGCGGGACAGGTCGATTTCCTGGTCCAGCCCCTGGACCACCGCCTGCGCCGCGTCCTGGCTGCCGCCATAGCAGCTGGCCAGGCGCTCGGCAAAGCAGGCGTCATCCACCTGGCGCAGCGGCCAGGCACTGCCCACCAAGCGGCAGGCCTCGGCCATGGCGGCCAGCGATGCATCCTCGCGCATCAGCAAGGCAGGTTCGTCCGCCTGCTGGTCGAGCAGAATGCCGTGGCGCCGGGCGAAGCTGAACGGCAGGCTGGCAGTCATCGACGGCCGCCTTGGTTGTCAGGCAGGCGCTGGGCCTCGAACAGCTTCTGGGCGTCCTCCGGCAGCACCGAGTCGTCCACTGCACGAACGTTTTCGTAGGCGCGTCGTCCTGCCTGGACCAGCTCGGCCTGGCTGCGCAGGATGGTGGGGCGCAGGAAGACCATCAGGTTGGTCTTTTCCTGGACATCCCGGTTCCAGCGGAACAGGCTACCCACCCAGGGAATACGGCTGAGCAACGGTACACCACGCTGCTCTTTTCGTACGCTGTCCTTGATCAAGCCACCGATCACGATGATCTCGCCATCCGCGGCGAGGATGGTGCTCTTGAGCGTGCGCTTGTTGGTGATCAGGTCGTTTTCCAGCGTGCTCGGGGCGAGCTCCGAGCTTTCCTGTTCGACCTCGAGGCGCAAGGTCCGGCCTTCGTTGATGTGCGGGCGCACCTTCAGGCTGATACCGATGTCCTTGCGCTCGACGGTGGTGAACGGGTTGTCCGCGCCACTGCCGGTGGTGGTATAGGAGCCGGTCTTGAACGGCACGTTCTGGCCGACGAGGATCTGCGCTTCCTGGTTGTCGAGGGTCAACAGACTGGGGGTGGACAGCAGGTTGCTGCGGGTATTGCTGGCCAGGGCCGACACCAGCAGGCCGAAGCGATCCGAGCCGATGGCCACGGCAGCGCCCGCCGGGATGGACTTGCCCTCGCCGAGCAGATCGGCCAGCGAAGCGCCGCTGTCCGGGAAGGTGATGCCACCCTTCAGGCCGCCCTTGTCGATGCCCCATTGCAGGCCGAGGGCCTCGTTGATGTCACCGCTGACTTCGACGATGGCCGCATGGATCAACACCTGGGCCCGTGGTTGGTCCAGTTGTTCGATGATCTGCTCGACGCTGCCCAGGGTCTGGGGTTCGCCCAACAGCACCAAGGCGTTCTGGTTGGCATCGGCCTTGACCATGGCTTCACCGTTGAGCGTCTCGCCAAGGCCGTCACCGGTCGGCTTACCGTCCAGGCGCTTGCCCACATCACCCAATACTTCAGCCAACTGCTCGGCATTGCTGTGCTGCAAGCGGACCACACGCCAGTTCTGTGAGGCGGTAGGCGCAGGGACATCCAGCGAGCGGCTCAACTGCGCCAGGCGCTGACGCGACTTGGCGGGCCCGAGGATGAGCAGGCGGTTGCCTGGCAGGTCGGCCAGCACCCGCACGCCGCTCTCCGGACCACCGGCGGCTCCTTCCACCACTGCCAGCACGTCGCTGGCCTGGGCCTTGTGTAGGGTCACCAGTTCATAGTCATGCCGCTGGCCGCTGTCGAGCTGCAGCACCAGGTCTTCCAGGCGGTCCAGATTGGCAGCCGAGTCGGTGACCACCAAGGCATTGGCCGAACTGGAAGGGCCGATATAGCCATTGCTGGAAACCAACGGGCGCAGCAGCCCTGCCAGGTCCGATGCGGTACTGCCGGACAAGGGCAGCACGCGTGTCGTGAATGCTGCCGGGATGGCCTCGACCTGCTGGTTGGCCCAGGCCTTGGCTTCGCTGGCCGGCAGAACCAACAGCCGGTCACCGTCGTTCACTGCGGCGAAGCCCTGGGCGTTGAGCACCGAATAGAACAGCCGGCGTATACCTCCACGGTCGAGCGCCTCGCTGGACAGGACAGTGATCCGCCCCTGTACACGCGGGTCCAGGATGATCGTCTGGTCGAGTATCGCCCCCACTTCGCGTACCACATCGCGCACGTCGGCATCGCTCATCGCCAGCTGCCAGGTAGGCTCGTCGGCCAACGCCAGGGAACAGGTCAGGGTAAGGCAGGCGCCGAGAGAGACGGCGCGCAGGTATCGCTTGAAAGTCATTGCACCTCCCGCAACAGGCGGGGTGAAGAAGGGGAAACCGAGGCAGCACCCTTGGCGCTGCCGGTCGCTTGGAATACAGGAGAACTGCTGGTCGACAGCGACACGGCTTCTTCGAGGCCACCGACCCAGAGCACGATGGAGCGCACGTCGATACGCCGCAGCACACCGCCGCCCGGCAGGCGGTCGCCGACCCGGTAGATGGCATCGCCGTTGGCGCTTTTGACCAGCGCGCGGGCATCGCCCTGGCTGGAAACGAACGTGGCCTTGAGGGTGATGTCCGACCGGCTCGACTGGGGCTGGCCCGGTGCGTGGAAGCCGAACGCCAGGGCCAGGGTGGCCACAGGCAATGGCTTTTGCGCAGCCGACGCAGGGGCCACGGGCACGGCCGGGGCAGCAGCGTCTGCCACCACCGGGTTGGCCGCTTCACGCCATATCAGCAGGGCCCCTGTGGCCAGCACCATCGCAGCCCAGGGCAGGTGCACGGAAAGCTTCATAGGATTCAGGGCAGCATCCGCCGAAGTACCCGCCGCCCGGACAGCTCATGCAGCACCACCGCGGCGATATGCATCGCCACGCCCAGCGCCAACAGCAGGCAGGATGCAATGTGGAGGTTGAACCAAGCACTGTGCCAGAACGGGTCGCTCAGCACCGGCGCGATGGCGAACCAGCCGAAGACATCGATGTCGCGGTCCATCATCAGCACACCGGACAACAGGACGGTGGCGATGGTCCAGTACAGGGCTTCATGCACGACATGGGCGATGCGGCGATTGCGCGGGTCGTCATGCAGGCTCTTGGGCGCGGGCTCGACCAGACGCACCAGCCAGCGCAGCAGGAAGATCGGGATGAACAGCGTGGTCAGGGCGACGTTGAAGAACGCGACCAAATGGAAAGTGAAAGGATCAACCTCGAGGTGCGCGACAGAGAAGCCGCTGATCAACACCCAGATGATGACCAGGGCGGAGACCCAGTGCAGGAGGATCTGCTGCCAGCAGTATTTTTGCGATTGCATAGAAGATATCCCACAGTCCCTGGCGCCCCTTGAAGGCGCGCCAGGATCCGTGTATCAGAGCTCAGTCCAGCCAGCAGCCCAGTTAGTGCCGACACCAGGCTCATAGCCGTTGGCGCTTTCCGAGTACTGTTGGCAGTAACCTGAGTACGGGAACGGCTTGCACTCGTAAACTTTGCCATTTTTCGGCTGCAGCACCTTAGTGCCTGCCTGGTAGCTCTTGAGCGACTCAGGGAACACGAAGTCGTAGCCCACTTCGGCAGCGGCTTTGAGCTCGACGACCTTCTCTTGTTGCAACATCACGCGGTTGTGAGCGTCTGTACCCACGAGTTTGACCGTGTGTGTACCTTCTGTGCTGGTGGCATCGATCACGAACTGACCGGCGCCAAGATGAAGTTTCATCTCACTCCCGCCGACCTCCTTGTTCGCCTCATTGAACAATTGCGCCTTGACCTTCAAGTAATCCACATCCGAAGCGACATTGAAGTCCACACGGGCTTTGCCATCTTTCAACGTGTATTCCGGCTTCAGGTCACTAAACTTCATCCAGTGATCACCACCAGGCGCGCTTTGGATCTGGTATTGGTAACTGGTGACCCCGGATTCCGCCTTGGCGAATACCGTATTTTTACCTGGCACCGCCTCGATATTACCCTCGGCATCGAGCTGGCCGGCACGTACGAGGCTCTGAGTATCATTGAAGCGTTTGGCGAGTTTATAGGTCCAGTTATCCGCCTTAGCTTCTTCAGGCGTGTCGATTGTAATACCGACACTGTAGTCGGCACTTTCTGTCGCACCTTGGAATGCCCGGGCAATTACCCTATCACCTACTATCATATCGGCATTGGGGTTGATTAGGGATACCGGAGACCACTCCGGTACCGGACCACCGTCTAGCTGGATATCGACATCCATGACGTTGTGGAAGGCGTTGGCGGTATTGTCGATAGTCCATACACCGAGAATGACATGGTGCCCAGAGCGATCGGTCGGCAGAGTGCAATGATGCTTCTCGATCGCAGGTCCGTGGGTCGGATTACCTTCACCACGGGCCGGTTTGCCATGACCATCCACCTCGCAGAAAGGCGTGAGCTCGAACGCACTGCGGCTTAACGGTGCATTGGGGTTCCACCCGCTCTTGGTGATGAAGTATTCCCACTTCGTCGTTTCGTGACCTGCATGGTAGTACCAGTCAAACTCGATATTGCGGTCGGTGATCGGCGTCAAATGCCAACGATTGGCCGATTGCTCATCGAGCAGGGCAAAATCAGGACGCTCACCACCACTGGCGATTTTCCCATCAACGGGGCCGCCGACCGGAAACCCCTTGGCAACTTCACTGACAGACTGGGGCTCGTACGCCGCTCCGCCACAATTGATATTCTTGCCCAGCTGGCACACATAGGCACGAGAAGGTGGCTCGCTGGTATAACCATGCGCGCTAGCAACTTGCGCATGCAGGCCCGCACCAAGAACCGCGACCCAAAGGCCGCTCAAGGCAAACCCTTTACACATTACACTTCTGGTAGTCACAAGAAAACTCCGAAGAAATTATTAGACGCTTAGTAGCCAGCAAGCACTCGATAAGACCCGGTGCAAGTGACGATCGCAATCTAACTACGTCATCGGAGTTCGTTATGTAGGAAAGTTCTACAGAACTCGCAAGATTAGTAGGTATGACCACACCAATTGATTCGAATAATTTTTATTAACAAAAATAATTTTGTTCACCCACGCACCAAATAGGTGCGGTAATAGTGAACTCGCGAGGTCAATATAACGTATTGAAGCGGTAGTTCTTTAATAGGTGGGTTCCCCTATTGCAGGAGAACCCTCCCTTCGGTTCAGCCGTGATACCGCGCCGACAATTCATGCACTGCGTTGATGAACACACCGGCATGCTCCGGGTCCACTTCCGGGGTAATGCCGTGCCCCAGGTTGAACACATGGCCGCTGCCATGCCCGTAGCTTTCGAGAATCCGCGCCACTTCCTGGCGAATGGCCTCGGGCTTGGCGTACAGCACGGTCGGGTCCATGTTGCCTTGCAGCGCGACCTTGTCGCCCACGCGGCGACGGGCATCGCCGATTTCGCAGGTCCAGTCCAGGCCCAGGGCATCGGCGCCGGCTTCGGCGATGCTTTCCAGCCAGATGCCGCCGTTCTTGGTGAACAGGATCACCGGTACCTTGCGCCCGTCGTGTTCGCGAATCAGGCCGCTGACGATCTTGCGCATGTAGGCCAGGGAGAATTCCTGGTAGGCCGCCGCCGACAGGTTGCCGCCCCAGGTATCGAAGATCTGCACCGCCTGGGCACCGGCCTGGATCTGGCCGTTGAGGTAGCGGGTGACCGACTGGGCCAGCTTGTCCAGCAGCAGGTGCATCGCCTGGGGGTTGTCGTAGAGCATGGCCTTGGTCTTGCGGAAGTCCTTGGAGGAACCGCCTTCGACCATATAGGTGGCCAGGGTCCAGGGGCTGCCGGAGAAGCCGATCAGCGGCACGCGGCCGTTGAGCTCGCGGCGGATGGTGCTGACGGCGTCCATCACGTAGCCCAGGTCCTTCTGCGGGTCGGGCACCGGCAGCGCCTCGATGTCGGCCAGGGTGCTGACGACCTTCTTGAAACGCGGGCCTTCGCCGGTTTCGAAGTACAGGCCCTGGCCCATGGCGTCAGGGATGGTGAGGATGTCCGAGAAGAGAATCGCCGCATCCAGCGGGTAGCGGTCCAGCGGCTGCAGGGTGACCTCGCAGGCGAACTGCGGGTTCATGCACAAGCTCATGAAATCACCGGCCTTGGCACGGCTGGCGCGGTATTCCGGAAGGTAGCGGCCAGCCTGGCGCATCATCCAGACCGGGGTGACGTCTACGGGTTGCTTGAGCAGTGCACGCAGGAAACGATCGTTCTTCAGGGCAGTCATGTCGGCATCCAGCAAAAAAGTGCGGGCATTTTCTCAGACGCACGGAGAAAAGGCACGGCTGTTTGTCTATTGGATGCCGTGGATCAATGGTTTTTGTATACAAAATGCATAGCGAGGGGGCTGTTTTGCAGCCCTTTCGCGGCGCAAGGCCGCTCCTACAGGGGATCACGCATATGCTGTAGGAGCGGCCTTGCGCCAAAGGGCCGCACAGCGGCCCCCAACACTGGATCAGACTTCCAGGTAGTCCAGGATACCTTCAGCGGCCGTACGCCCTTCGAAGATGGCAGTAACCACCAGGTCCGAACCGCGCACCATGTCACCACCGGCGAATACTTTCGGGTTGCTGGTCTGGTGCTTGAACTTGCCCTTCTCCGGCGCCACCACGCGGCCTTGGCTGTCCAGCTGGATACCATGCTGCTCGAACCACGGCGCCGGGCTCGGGCGGAAGCCGAAGGCGATCACCACGGCATCGGCCGGCAGGATCTCCTCGGAGCCCGGGATCGGCTCGGGGCTGCGACGGCCACGGGCGTCCGGCTCGCCGAGACGGGTCTCGACCACCTTCACGCCTTCGACCTTGTCCTCGCCGACGATGGCGATGGGCTGACGGTTATAGAGGAACTTCACGCCCTCTTCCTTGGCGTTCTTCACCTCGCGGCGCGAGCCCGGCATGTTGGCTTCGTCACGCCGGTAGGCACAGGTCACCGACTTGGCGCCCTGGCGGATCGACGTGCGGTTGCAGTCCATCGCGGTGTCGCCACCACCGAGCACCACGACCTTCTTGCCCTGCATGTCGACGAAGTCTTCCGGCGACTTCTCGAAGCCCAGGTTGCGGTTGACGTTGGCGATCAGGAAATCCAGGGCGTCATGCACACCTGGCAGGTCTTCGCCGGGGAAGCCGCCCTTCATGTAGGTGTAGGTGCCCATGCCCATGAACACCGCGTCGTAATCGGCGAGCAGCTGCTCCATGGTGATGTCCTTGCCCACTTCGGTGTTCAGGCGGAACTCGATGCCCATGCCAGTGAAGACTTCACGGCGATTGCTGAGCACGGTCTTTTCCAGCTTGAACTCGGGGATGCCGAAGGTCAGCAGGCCACCGATCTCCGGGTTGCGGTCGAACACCACCGGGGTCACGCCGGCACGCACCAGCACGTCGGCACACCCCAGGCCCGCAGGGCCCGCGCCGATGATCGCGACGCGCTTGCCGGTCGGCTTGACCTTGGACATGTCCGGGCGCCAGCCCATGGCGAAGGCAGTATCGGTGATGTACTTCTCCACCGAGCCGATGGTCACCGCGCCGAAGCCGTCGTTCAGCGTGCAGGCACCTTCGCAGAGGCGATCCTGCGGGCACACGCGGCCGCACACTTCCGGCAGGGTGTTGGTTTGATGCGACAGCTCCGCCGCCGCGAGGATGTTGCCTTCGGACACCAGCTTCAGCCAGTTGGGGATGAAGTTGTGCACCGGGCACTTCCACTCGCAATACGGGTTGCCGCAGCCCAGGCAGCGGTGTGCCTGCTCCACGGACTGTTGCGGCTTGAAGGGTTCGTAGATTTCCACGAACTCCTTCTTGCGCTGGCGCAGGAGCTTCTTCTTGGGGTCCTTGCGCCCTACTTCGATGAACTGGAAGTCGTTGTTCAGACGTTCAGCCATTTTTCAAAACCTCTATACCGCAGTTGCTGGCCTGGGCCGCAAGCTGCAAGACGATCACTTGAGCCGGGCAAGCCCCGCGCACGGGGCTTGCCACTTGCAGCTGTTGTTACTGCGGGTTGGCACGGGTGCTGGACAGCAGTTGCTTGAGGTTGGCCGCCTTCGGCTTGACCAGCCAGAAGCGCCGCACGTAGTCGTCCAGGTTCTCCGAGAGCTCGCGCCCCCACTCGCTGCCGGTTTCTTCCACGTATTCGGCAAGGACGCGCGCCAGGTGGCTGCGGTAGGCCTCCATCGCCTCGCCACTGATCCGCTGGATTTCCACCAGCTCGTGGTTGAGTTTGTCGACGAAGGTGTTGTCCATGTCGAGCACGTAGGCGAAACCGCCCGTCATGCCAGAACCGAAGTTGTAACCGGTCTTGCCCAGGACGCAGACAAAGCCGCCGGTCATGTATTCACAGCAGTGATCGCCGGTACCCTCGACCACAGCGTGGGCGCCGGAGTTACGCACAGCGAAGCGCTCGCCCGCGGTGCCGGCAGCGAACAGCTTGCCGCCGGTGGCGCCATACAGGCAGGTGTTGCCGATGATGGCGCTGTGCTGGGTTTCGAACGGGCTGCCGGCAGGCGGCACGATGGTCAGCTTGCCCCCGGTCATGCCCTTGCCAACGTAGTCGTTGGCGTCGCCTTCCAGGTGCAGGTTCAGGCCACCGGCGTTCCATACCCCGAAGCTCTGGCCTGCGGTGCCCTTGAAGCGGAAGGTGATCGGCGCGCCGGCCATGCCCTGGTTGCCATGCAGGCGGGCGATCTCGCCGGAGACACGCGCACCGATGGAGCGGTCGCAGTTGCAGATATCCAGGCTGAACTCGCCACCGGCCAGGTCGCGAACGGCCGGCAGGGCCATCTCGACCATCTTCTCGGCCAGCTCGCCCTTGTCGAACGGCGGGTTCTTGTCGACTTCGCAGAACTGTGGCTTGTCGGCCGGAACGTGGGCGCTGCCCAGCAGCGGGCTGAGGTCCAGGTACTGCTGGCGCTCGGTGTCGCCAGGCAGCACTTCCAACAGGTCGGTGCGACCGATCAGTTCGCCCAGGCTGCGCACGCCCAGCTTGGCCAGCCACTCGCGGGTCTCGATGGCGACGAAGGTGAAGAAGTTCACCACCATGTCGACGGTACCGATGTAGTGGTCCTTGCGCAGCTTGTCGTTCTGGGTGGCCACGCCCGTGGCGCAGTTGTTCAGGTGGCAGATGCGCAGGTACTTGCAACCCAGGGCGATCATCGGCGCGGTGCCGAAGCCGAAGCTTTCGGCGCCGAGGATCGCGGCCTTGATCACATCCAGGCCGGTTTTCAGGCCGCCGTCGGTCTGTACCCGCACCTTGCCGCGCAGGTCGTTGCCACGCAGGGTCTGGTGGGTTTCGGCCAGGCCCAGTTCCCATGGGGCGCCGGCATACTTGATGGAGGTCAGCGGCGAAGCGCCGGTGCCGCCATCGTAGCCGGAAATGGTGATCAGGTCGGCATAGGCCTTGGCCACGCCGGCGGCGATGGTGCCCACCCCCGCCTCGGCCACGAGCTTGACCGATACCAGGGCCTGCGGGTTGACCTGCTTGAGGTCGTAGATCAGCTGGGCCAGGTCTTCGATCGAGTAGATGTCGTGGTGCGGCGGTGGCGAGATCAAGGTCACGCCCGGCACGGCATAGCGCAGGCGGGCGATCAGGCCGTTGACCTTGCCGCCGGGCAGCTGACCACCCTCACCGGGCTTGGCGCCCTGGGCCACCTTGATCTGCAGCACTTCGGCATTGACCAGGTATTCGGGGGTGACGCCGAAACGGCCGGTAGCCACCTGCTTGATCTTCGAGCTCTTGATGGTGCCGTAGCGCGCCGGGTCTTCGCCGCCCTCACCGGAGTTGGAGCGCGCGCCCAGGCGGTTCATGGCCTCGGCCAGGGCTTCGTGGGCTTCCGGCGACAGGGCACCGAGGGAGATGCCCGCGGAGTCGAAACGCTTGAGGATCTCTTCCAGCGGCTCGACCTGCTCCAACGGCAGCGCCTGGTCAGCGACCTTCACTTTCAGCAGGTCGCGGATCATCGACACCGGACGCTGGTCGACCAGCGTGGTGTATTCCTTGAACTTGGCGTAGTCGCCCTGCTGCACGGCAGCCTGCAAGGTGTTGACCACATCCGGGTTGTAGGCGTGGTATTCGCCACCGTGGACGAACTTGAGCAGGCCGCCCTGCTGGATCGGCTTGCGCGCACTCCAGGCTTCGGCGGCCAGCAGCTTCTGGTCGCTCTCCAGGTCGACGAAACGTGCGCCCTTGATCCGGCTGGACACACCCTTGAAGCTCAGGCCGACCACTTCCTCGGCCAGGCCCACGGCTTCGAACAGCTGGGCGCCACGGTACGAAGCGATGGTCGAGATACCCATCTTCGACAGGATCTTCAGAAGGCCTTTGGAGATGCCCTTGCGGTAGTACTTGAAGACTTCGTCCAGGTCGCCGAGCACCTCGCCGGTGCGGATCAGGTCGGCCAGGACTTCGTAGGCCAGGTACGGGTACACGGCGGAAGCACCGAAGCCGATCAGCACCGCGAAATGATGCGGGTCACGGGCGGTGGCGGTTTCCACCAGGATGTTGCTGTCGCACCGCAGGCCCTGTTCGGTCAGACGGTGGTGCACTGCGCCGACGGCCAGGGAAGCATGCACCGGCAGCTTGCCCGGGGCGATATAGCGGTCGCTCAGCACCAGCTGGGTCTTGCCGCTGCGCACGGCCTCTTCGGCCTGGTCGGCGATATTGCGGATGGCCGCTTCCAGGCCGACGCTTTCCTCGTAGTTGAGGTCGATCAGCTGGCGGTCGAAGCCCTCGCGCTCGAGGTTCATCAACGAGCGCCACTTGGCCGGGGAGATCACCGGCGAGCTGAGGATCACCCGGGAGGCATGCTCCGGGGACTCCTGGAAGATATTGCGCTCTGCACCCAGGCAGATCTCCAGGGACATGACGATCGCTTCGCGCAGTGGGTCGATCGGCGGGTTGGTCACCTGGGCGAACTGCTGGCGGAAGAAGTCGTACGGCGAACGCACGCGCTGGGACAATACGGCCATCGGCGTGTCGTCGCCCATCGAGCCCACGGCTTCCTGGCCTTGTTCACCGAGCGGACGCAGCACCTGGTCACGCTCCTCGAAGGTGACTTGGAACATCTTCATGTACTGCTTGAGCTGGTCGGCATCGTAGCTGGCCACGCCCTGGTCGTCGGTCAGGGTCGCCTGGATGCGCAGGGCGTGCTGGCGCAGCCAGCGCTTGTATGGGTGGCGCGACTTGAGGCGGTTGTCGATGGCATCGGTGTCGAGGATCTGGCCGGTCTCGGTGTCCACGGCGAAGATCTGGCCCGGGCCGACGCGGCCCTTGGCCAGGACGTCCTCGGGCTTGTAGTCCCACACACCGATTTCCGACGCCAGGGTGATGTAGCCGTTCTTGGTGGTGACCCAGCGCGCCGGGCGCAGGCCGTTACGGTCGAGCAGGCAGACCGCGTGGCGGCCTTCGGTCATGACGATACCGGCCGGGCCGTCCCACGGTTCCATGTGCATGGAGTTGTATTCGTAGAAGGCGCGCAGATCGGCGTCCATGGTCTCGACGTTCTGCCAGGCCGGCGGCACCAGCATGCGCACGCCGCGGAACAGGTCGATACCACCGGTGACCATCAGTTCGAGCATGTTGTCCATGCTCGAGGAGTCCGAACCGACGCGGTTGACCAACGGGCCGAGCTCTTCGAGGTCGGGGATCAGGTCGTTGGCGAACTTGGTGCGACGGGCCACGGCCCAGTTGCGGTTGCCGGTGATGGTGTTGATCTCGCCGTTGTGGGCGAGGAAGCGGAAGGGCTGGGCCAACGGCCACTTCGGCAGGGTGTTGGTGGAAAAGCGCTGGTGGAAGACGCAGATGGCGGTTTTCAGGCGTTCATCGCCCAGGTCCGGGAAGAAGGCGGCGAGATCCGCCGGCATCATCAGGCCTTTGTAGATGATGGTCTTGTGCGAGAAGCTGCAGATGTAGTGGTCAGCGTCGTGGGCGTTGGCCACGGACGAGCGACGACGCGCGCTGAACAGCTTGATCGCGAACTCCTGGTCGCTCAGGCCTTCACCGCCGATGAACACCTGTTCGATCTGCGGCAGGCGCTCCAGGGCCAGGCGGCCGAGTACGCGGGTGTCGATAGGCACCTTGCGCCAGCCGATCAGCTTCAGGCCGGCATTGACGATTTCGCGGTCCATGTTGGCGCGGGCCGCCTCGGCCTTCACCGGGTCCTGGTTGAAGAACACCATGCCGACGGCATACTGCTTGGGCAGCTCGACGGCGAAGTGTTCCTGGGCCACGGCACGCAGGAACTGATCGGGCTTCTGCATCAGCAGGCCGCAACCGTCGCCGGTCTTGCCGTCGGCGTTGATACCGCCGCGGTGGGTCATGCAGGTCAGTGCCTGCATGGCGGTTTGCAGAAGATGGTGGCTCGCCTCGCCCGTCATATGGGCGATCAGGCCGAAACCACAGTTGTCCTTGAATTCTTCGGGATGGTACAGACCTGTTTTCATAGACACTTTCTCACCAGGTTCGCCTCTCAACGAAGGCAAATCTCTTTTTAGTACAACCACTTACCATCCACGCCGATCAAACGCCAGCTTTTTGCGGTGGGCAATGGGAAACCATTGTTGCACAGGGACAGCAACGCCCACAAATTTTCATGACGCATCATTGAAAACTTATGTCGCATTTTTGAATGTTTTTGCGCCATGAGCCGTGATAGCGGCTTGGCTCGAGTCTGAAGCGTTTCAGCCAGGACTGCAAGAGTGGGCTTGTGGCCGGCAGTCTGGGACAGAAAAGCCTGCCGCGCTCAGGCGCAGCAGGCTCTGCAAGTCGGGAATCGCTTTGCAACTGGGCGGCGGGGTGTTGCCGCCCGGAAGGTATCAGCGGGCCGCCGCCAGCTCTTGTTGGACGCTGCCGACGGTACGAGGCCAAGGTTTACCAGCCTGGACCTTGGCTGGCAAGTTCTTGATTGCCGCAACCGCTGCATCGCGATTGGCGAAATTACCGTAGGTGACCACGTACAGCGGCTTGCCCTGCAGGGTTTTCTTGAAGTAGCGATAGTCGCCACCCTGGGCCTTGACGAAGGCTTGGGCCGACGCCTCGGAGCTGGTCCCCAGGATCTGCACCACGTAGTTGCCGGCTTTCTGGCCGGTGTACCAGCTGCTGTTGCCCGAACCGCCCGCGGCAGGTTTGGCCGCCGGCTTGGCCGTGGCCACCTGGGTCGGTGCCGGAGCAGGCTTGGCAGGTGCAACCGGTTTGGCCGGCTGGGTGGCAACAGGCTTGGGCGCCGGCGCAACCGGCTGCGCGGGCGCCGTGGCGATGGTCTGGGGCGCAGCATTGGTCACAGGCTGCGCTGGAGCCGGTGCAGGGCCAGCAGGCATGCCCTGCGGCGGCGCGGTCGTGGTCACGGTCGGTGGCGTAGCGGGTTGCAGCGCGGTGTCGCCAGCCGGGCTGCCTTCCTCGCCGTCACCCATCCCGGCCGCCTGGGCCAGCGGCTCACGCATCACCGGCTGCGATTGACCAACCAGCGGCAGCGGCATGGGCTGCGATGAGCCGGAGAACTCGATGGCCGGCTGGCCTTCGCCCAGAGGCAGCTGGGCCTGGGCGGCCGGCGCCTCGGCGGGTTTGTCGCTCTTCTTGGGCATCAGCACCGCCGCGGCAACCGCGACCACGACGACAGCGGACAGCGCTAGCACATGTTTCTTAGGCATATTGAACCCCATGGATGGTCGCTTGGCCGTACTGCGGCTGGCGATCATGGCTTCGATCAAGGTATCGCGGGCAACCTGGTTGATCGTTCCAGGCCAGCCGTCCGAGTTTTCATGGATGTCGACGATCTGTTCGCGGGTGAACACCTCGATGCCTCGGCCCGCGCCATCCAGGCGCTGCTCCAGGTACTCGCGGGTCTCCTCCTCGCTGTACGGGGCAAGCTCGATGACATGGAACCGCTCGCCACCGGCATCGAGCCCTTCCAGGCCAGCGATCAACGACGGCTCGCCGAACAGGAATACGTGCGGACGCCCTTCAGGAACGCCGGCCGCCAACTCCAGCAACGCTTGGAGTGCCGACTCGTCCAGTTGTTCCGCATCGTCCACCAGCAAATAGACTTCCTGGCCGGTCAGTGCCAACTGCACCACCTGGGCAAGAATGGCCTGGACCTCGGCATGGGCCACGTCGAGCGCCTGGGCCACCTGGCCGAGCACGCTGGCCGCATCGCCCGCGCCGCGAGCAGACACCACTACGCTCTGCACCGACTGCTTGTTGGTGCTGGCCACCAGGGCCTGGCGCAGCAGGGTCTTGCCGCTGCCCATGGGGCCGGTGACCACCAGCATCAGCTGGCTGTAGCGTGCCAGGTGATGGAGCTGGCCCAGCACCGGCTTGCGCTGGGCGGGGAAGAACTTGAAGCCGGGCACCCGAGGTGCGAACGGGTCATGGCTCAACTGGTAGTGGTCGAGAAACGCCTCATCGGCATGCAAACTGGTCATCGCGCTGTCACAACCTCAAAGCTGGGCCACGATCGCGCGGTAGTCCGCCGCCAGCGTGGCTTGAAGAATCTCTTTCGGATAGTCGTCGGTCACCACGGCCTCGCCCATCTGGCGCAGCAGCACCAGGCGCAAGCGACCGTCGAGCACCTTCTTGTCGACCGCCATGTGCTCCATGAAATGCGCTGGGGTCATTTCCTCGGGCGGCACCACCGGCAGGCCTGCAGCCTGCAGCAGGCGAATGCCACGGTCCCGCGCGGGCTGGTCGATCCAGCCCAGGCGCATGGACATCTCCAGGGCCATCACGGTACCAGCGGCCACCGCCTCTCCATGCAGCCAGATGCCATAGCCCATGTGGGTCTCGATGGCATGGCCGAAGGTGTGGCCGAGGTTCAGGGTCGCCCGCACGCCGGACTCGCGCTCGTCGGCACCGACCACGGCCGCCTTCGCGGCGCAGGAGCGGCGGATGGCCTCGGTCAGGGCGGCAGGCTCCAGCGCGCGCAAGGCACCCATGTGTTCTTCGAGCCAGGTCAGGAATGGCTCGTCGCAGATCAGGCCGTACTTGATCACTTCCGCCAGGCCCGCCGACAGCTCACGCTCGGGCAGGGTCTTGAGGCTGGTGGTGTCGATCAGGACCGCATTGGGCTGGTAGAACGCGCCTACCATGTTCTTGCCCAGCGGGTGGTTGATGCCGGTCTTGCCGCCTACCGACGAGTCCACCTGGGACAACAGGGTGGTCGGCACCTGGATGAAGTCGACGCCGCGCTGGTAGCAGGCGGCGGCGAAACCGGCCATGTCGCCGATCACGCCACCGCCCAGGGCCACCACTGTGGTGCGGCGGTCGTGGCGCGCAGTGAGCAGGGCATCGAAGATCAGTTGCAGGGTTTGCCAGTTCTTGTGGGCCTCGCCATCGGGCAGCACCACCGGCAGCACCGAATAGGCACCGAGGGTTCGGCTCAGGCGCTCGAGATACAGGGGCGCGACGGTTTCGTTGGAAACGATGGCGACCTGCCGCCCGGCAATGTGCGGTGCCAGCAGTTCAGGCTGGTCCAGCAGGCCTTCGCCAATGTAGATCGGGTAGCTGCGTTCGCCCAGGTCGACCTTTAGTGTCTGCATGTATCCCCACAATGTACTAGGGCGCGGCATCGTCCAGGCGACACCGCGCGGTAACGTTCAACCCGCCTCGGCGTTGGTCGCCGAGCATAGTCCCGGCTTACCGGGGCGGCAACTTCTCCAGGCGCTCGAGAATGTCGAGCACCACCATGCGCGGCGGCCGTTCGTCGGTTTCCACCACCAGGTCGGCAATCTCTCGGTACAGCGGGTCCCGGGTTTCCAACAGGGCACGCAGGGTCGCCTCGGGGTTGGCCGTGCGCAACAAAGGGCGGTTGCGGTCGCGGGCGGTACGCCCGACCTGCTGCTCCACCGAGGCGTGCAGGTAGATCACCCGCCCGCCGTCGTGCAGGGCCTTGCGGTTGGCCTCGCGCATCACTGCACCGCCACCGGTTGCCAGGACCACACCATCGAGGGCGCAAAGCTCGGCGATCATGGCCTGCTCACGGTCACGAAAACCCGGCTCGCCTTCCTTGTCGAAGATCCACGGGATATTGGCGCCGGTTCGCAGCTCGATTTCCTTGTCGGAATCCTTGAACAGCAGGCGCAGCTCTTTGGCCAAAAGGCGTCCGATGGTGCTTTTACCAGCGCCCATGGGCCCCACAAGTATCAAATTTCGCACAGAATCAACGACTCACAGCAATCGCCTGGTCACTCATGATACGCGGAGTCAGGAAGACCAGCAGCTCGGATTTTTTCTCTTGTAATGCATCGCGTCGAAACAGCCGCCCAACATACGGCAGATCGCCCAAAAATGGCACCTTGTCGACCACTTTGTTTTGCGTGGTCGAGTAGACGCCACCGATGACGATGGTCTGGCCATCGGCCACCCGGACCTTGGCGTTGACCTCGTTCTTGCGGATCGGCGGTACGTTGTTCAGTGCATTGACGTAGTCAGGCTCGTCCTTGGTCACCCTCACCGCCATGATCACCTTGCCGTCCGGCGTGATCTGCGGCGTGACCTCCAATGAAAGCGATGCTTCGCGAAACGAGATGGAGGTGGCGCCGCTCTTGCTGGTTTCCTGGTAGGGGACCTCCGTACCCTTGAGGATCCGCGCCGTTTCCTTGTCCGCCGTGACCACCTTCGGCTGGGAGATGATCTCGCCGTTACCGCTCTTCTCCATGGCACTGAGTTCCAGGTCCAGCAATGTGCCCCCACGTAGCAGGCCCAGCCCGACACCCGAACTGGCCCGTTCCACGCCCAGATCGACGAACAGATCCTTGCCCAGGCGAGCCTCCTCGCCCTGCAGCGGCGCGCCCCATTTCACCCCCAGGCTCTTTTCATAGTCGACATTGGCCTCGACGATCCGCGCCTCGATCAGCACCTGGCGCACCGGCACGTCCAACTGCGCCACCAACTGTCGCAGTTCGGCCAGCCGATCGGCAGGCTGGTAGACCACCAAGGTGTTGGTGCGGGCGTCCACGCTCAGGCTGCCGCGCCCGGTGAGGATGCCATCGTCGGCCAGCGCAGCCAGCAACAGCTCGGCCAGGTCCGCAGCCTTGGCGTGGTGAATCGGCAGCAATGCCCGACGCATGGGCTGCTGTTGCGCATCCAGCGCCTGCCCCAAGCGTGCTTCGCGAAATTGCTCGGCCAACTCGGCTGCCGGTGCCACCAGCAGTACATTGCCCTCCTCACGTCGGGCCAAGCCCTTGCTGCGCAGCACAAGGTCAAGGGCCTGCTCCCAGGGCACCCCCTCCAGGCGCAGGGTCAGGTTGCCTTGCACGGTGTCGCTGGCCACCAGGTTGACACCGGCAAAGTCGGCGAGCACCTGCAGCGCCGCACGCACCTCTATGTCCTGGAAGTTCAGCGAGAGCGGCTCATCCCGACTGCCCAGCGCCATGCTGGCCTGGCCCGTCAGGAGTATTGCCAGCATCCATTTCCCCAGCCCGTTCACGCTCATCCATGACCTCATTACCCACCTGCTTCCTTAGCCTCAGGTATGCCGTCCGCTCGTGCCAGGCACCTGCGACGAATACACGCTCACGCACTTCGACCTGTTGGCCGCTCACCGCCACGACAATGCCCTGGTCACGGCCCAGCCTGTCACCCTCGCCCACCCGGTAAAGGCGACCCGCAGCCTGGAGCAACGCCTGGTTTCGCCCATTGCGCGACAGGCTCCCCACCATTTCCACCTGTGCAAGCGCAACCCCGGCCAAGCCTCCAGGCGGCTTTTGCATCGACCACGGCGCGAACAGATCCACGTTGGCAGGCTGGGCAACAGACCGCGCCGGCTCATGGGCTAACGAAGCCGGCGCTGCCAGGGCCTCTGCGGGATGGTACGACTCGACCTGCAAGCTCAGGCGCCGCACACCCGGCCGACCTTGCACGCCGGTCAATTCCAGATACGTAGGCCGCAACAAGCGAACTTGATCCAGCCACGCCTGCAGCCAAGATCGCAAGGCCGGGTAGGTGCCGATGACCTGGATTTCGAGCGGCACCACCCGGTACCCCGGCCCGGCGCCCTCAGGCAACACATCGAGCTGCTCGAACACCAATCCCAAGGCGTGCCCGGAGCTGGCCAACCCGTCCAACAGGTCGCTCATGTCCTCCCCTGCCGAAAGTCGCCAGCGCGCGTCGAGCAACTGACGCTGCACGTCGGCCAGCGCCTCGGTGGCCGGCTGCAGCTGACGAGCGGCCTGGGCCTTGCGCTCGTGCACCAGGCGCAAGCCATCAGCTGAGGTCTCGCCGTGCTGCAAGGCCCGATGGCTTTCCTGCAGGAAAAGGCGCCACCCGAGGAGAAATACCGCCAGCATGACCAGCCCAGGGGCAACCACCATGACGACCCGTGAACGGCCAACCCACTCCGACCACTGCGCCTCGCCCAGCCCCTTCATGACCAGGTTGCCGATAGGCGCGCGACCAACAGGAACTCGTCTCCGGCAGGCAGGTTGCGAAGCCGTTTCAACTCCAAGCCTTGCAATACCGAGGCCTGCGTCAAGTCACGCATGAACTGGGCAAGCACCGCTGGAGAGGCCGTCAGCCCCAACAGCCGAACCTCGTCTTCCTTGAGTTGCAGCTCGCTCAGGTGCAATCCGTCAGGTATTACCCGTTCGAGCTCCAGCAGCATTGTCACGAACGCGCCCTGGCCGGACCTCAAGCGCGCCAGCGCACGGGTTTGCCCTTCGATGCTCAGGCGCTGCTCACGTAGCGCCTCGATACGCGCCAGGGCCTGCTCCACCGGCTGCAGGGCTGCTTGCCTGGCGGTGGCCGCCAAGGCTTGTTGCTGCAGGCGCTGGCGTGCCAGCTGGTCCAACAGCATCACGCCACCGAGCGCGAACAGCAGACAGACGACCAGTGTCGCCTTGAACCGCCGCACAGCCACCAGGCGGCGATGCTCGCGCCAGGGCAACAGGTTCAGGCGCACCCTCATCGGGTATCCCCCATCGCCAGGCCCAACGCCAGCACCAGGCTTGGATCGAACCGGGTAAACGGCTGGAATACCTTGCAGGGCATGCCCAACTGCTCGGACAAGGCATCGACCCAACCTTCGTCGGCGGCGACCAGAAGAGGCTCGTACAGGGCCAACGACACGGCACTGCGCAACCACTGCGCGACACGCTCGACAGCCAGTGAGCGATCCTCCGAGGCGAGCAGCCGCAGCGTCGTCCGTTGGGGCAGACCAGGCTCCGGCCAGCCATGCAGCACCGCACAGTCCGGCTCGATCCGAAGCAATGCCGGCGAACCGTCGCCTGCTGGCAGGGCCCGCGCCAGGGCAATGCTGTCGACCTCCACTGCCACGGGCTGCAGCCCGGCGCTGCCGAGCACCTCTTCCAATGGTGCGAGAGACTGCTGGCGGCACGCCCCCACCAGCACGCGGGCTTCACCGGCCTGGCCAACCGCAGGCTCCAGCACCTGGAAATCCAGCGCCAGGTCCTGCAAGGGGAAGGGAAACAGGCGCTCGGCCTCCACCAGCAGTTGTGCCTCCATCTCGGCTTCGGACAATCCCGCAGGCAACCGACAGACCTTGCAGATCACCTCCGAGGCCGGCAGGGCGACTGCCGCCTGGCGTTGCCGGCTACCGCTGCGATGCCAGGCGCGCCGCAGCGCACCGGCCACCACATCGGGGCGGGTAGCCCACCCGCCCTCCGGCGATTCGAAAGGTTCCAGCGCCCAGGCCCCGACCGAACGACGCCCGCGGCGCCCTTGCAATTGAAGGATTCGAACGGAATCGGAGGCAATTTCCACCCCCAGCAGTGAACCGGCATCCCTGCCGAAGCGTCCAAGCATGGCGTTTTCCTGACAGTTCGTCGCAATACCGCGCCACCGGAGCCGACCGCCCAGGCCGGCCGGTCACCCCGGCAAAGCGAAAAATGCTTATAATGCCCAGCGTTTTTTCCTGTCCGCCGGACCGCGTGCAATCCACTCCCAACCTGGACACCCAAAAGCCTTGATACGTCTGCTGAAGTTCTTCTGGTGGTCTTTCGTCGCAGTCATCTGCGCGCTCGTACTCGGTGTGAGCGGTGCGTTTCTGTATCTTAGCCCCAGCCTCCCCTCGGTCGAGTCCCTCAGAAGCATCCAGTTGCAGATCCCCTTGAGGGTATACAGCAGCGACGGCAAGCTGATTGCCGAGTTTGGCGAGATGCGCCGCTCGCCGATCCGCTTCGCGGACATCCCCCCACAATTCATCCAGGCGCTTCTGTCAGCCGAGGACGACAACTTCCTCAACCACTACGGGGTCGACCCGAGCAGCCTGATGCGTGCCGCGACCCAGCTGGTGAAGTCCGGCCACATCCAGACCGGCGGCAGCACCATCACCATGCAGGTGGCGAAGAACTACTTCCTCACCAGCGAGCGCAGCTTCTCGCGCAAGACCAACGAGATCCTCCTGGCCCTGCAGATCGAACGCGAGCTGACCAAGGACGAGATCCTCGAGCTGTACGTCAACAAGATCTACCTGGGCAACCGCGCCTACGGCATCGAGGCTGCGGCACAGGTGTACTACGGCAAGTCGATCCGTGACGTCAGCCTGGCGCAGATGGCCATGATCGCCGGCCTGCCCAAGGCCCCTTCGCGCTTCAACCCGCTGGCCAACCCGGCGCGCGCCAAGGAGCGTCGCGACTGGATCCTGGGGCGCATGTACAAGCTCGGCAAGATCGACCAGGCCAGCTACGAAGCCGCCCTGGCCGAGCCGCTCAATGCCAGCTACCACGTACCGACGCCAGAAGTGAACGCGCCCTACATCGCCGAGATGGCCCGCGCCGAAATGGTCGGCCGCTATGGCAGCGAGGCCTACACCGAAGGTTTCCGCGTCACCACCACGGTGCCGAGCGACATGCAGGAAATGGCCAACAAGGCCGTGCTCAACGGCTTGTCCGCCTATGATGAACGCCACGGCTACCGAGGCCCGGAGGCGCGCTTCCCGGGCAAGTCCCTCGAAGCCTGGCAGCAGGAGCTGGGTAAGCAGCGCATCCTGGGCGGCCTGGAACCGGCCATCGTCACCCAGGTGCAGGCTGACGGCCTGCAGGTGCTGACCCGCGGTGGCCAGCAGGAACATGTCGCCTGGGACACCATGAAGTGGGCCCGCCCGTTCATCAACAGCAATGCCCAGGGCCGCTCCCCGCAGTCGCCGAAGGACGTGGCCCAGGTCGGCGACCTGGTCCGCATCCAGCGCCTGGAAGACGGCAAGCTCAAGTTCAGCCAGGTCCCCGGCGCGCAGAGCGCCCTGGTCACCCTCGACCCGTACAGCGGCGCCATCCGCGCCCTGGTCGGCGGCTTCTCGTTCGAACAGAGCAACTACAACCGCGCCATGCAGGCCAAGCGTCAGCCGGGCTCGAGCTTCAAGCCATTCGTCTACAGTGCCGCACTCGACAGCGGCTACACGGCGGCCAGCCTGGTGAACGACGCGCCGATCGTGTTCGTCGATGAGTACCTGGACAAGGTCTGGCGCCCGAAGAACGACACCAACACCTTCCTGGGCCCGATCCGCATGCGCGAAGCGCTGTACAAGTCGCGCAACCTGGTCTCGATCCGTCTGCTGCAATCGATGGGTGTAGGCAAGACCATCGACTACATCACCAAGTTCGGCTTCAACAAGCAGGACCTGCCGCCGAACCTGTCCCTGGCCCTGGGCACCGCGACCCTCACCCCGATGGAGATCGCCACTGGCTGGAGCACCTTCGCCAACGGCGGCTACAAGATCAGCCCGTACCTGATCGAGCGCATCGAGAGCCGTAACGGCGAGACCCTGTTCACCGCCAACCCGGCCCGGGTCCCACAAGGCGACCAGGACCAGGCCGGCATCGCCGCTCCGGAACAACCGATCAGCACCTCCGCCCTGCCCGGCGAAGCGCCCGTGGTCGCCGGCCAGGCTACGCCACAGCTGCAGGTGCCAGCGGTAGCCGAACGCATCATCGATGGGCGCACCACCTACATCCTCACCAGCATGCTCCAGGACGTAATCAAGCGCGGTACCGGCCGCCGAGCCCTGGCCCTGGGTCGCAGCGACCTGGCAGGCAAGACCGGCACCACCAACGAATCCAAGGACGCCTGGTTCACCGGCTACAACGCCGACTACGTCACCACCGTATGGGTGGGCTTCGACCAGCCGGAAACCCTGGGCCGACGCGAGTATGGCGGCACCGCGGCGCTGCCGATCTGGATGAGCTTCATGGGCGCTGCACTCAAGGACAAACCCGAGCACGCGCCCGCCGAGCCGGAGGGCATCCTCAGCCTGCGGGTCGACCCGGTCAGCGGCCGTGCGGCCACACCGAGCACGCCGAACGCCTATTTCGAGCTGTTCAAGGCCGAGGATTCGCCGCCTTCGGTGGACGAGCTGGGCAATGGCGCCATTCCCGGCAGCCCGCTGCCGGCGGACGAAGCCGCGCCGATGGATCTGTTCTAGCAGGCGCGACGTCCACTTTCAGGAGATCGCCCCTATGGGAGCGACTCTCTTGCCGGCCCTATCGCCGGCAAGCCGGCTCCCACAGTGATTTCGCAGTCTTGAGAGCGGCGCAATCTCGGTGGGAGATTCTATGGTTTTGGGCAAGCTCAAACTGCCTTCGACTGGTATTCACTACCGCTTTTCAGCAGAGCGAATGCCAGCCGTGCCAGTTTGCGGGCAAGCATGACCAACGCTTGAGTCGTGCTAAAACCACGCGCTCGTTGAGCCTCATAAAACGCTTTCCAAGCAGAGGTGCGACGAGCCGACATCGCCGCATTGTGAAGTAACCGACGCGCCTCGGGATCGCCTCGTTTAGTGAGCTTGGAGAGCCCTTTCTTTTGTCCTGATTGGGCCACTCTTAAATCCATCCCGAGAAAGGCGATAAAGGCATCGCTATTCTTGAATTCTCCACGCTGATAAGACGTGACCAACCGGGCTGCGGTCAGAAAACCAATGCCCTCGATCTTCATGCACCGTTTGACTAGTGACATCAGCCCTGCCTCTTCGAGCAAATCCTTGATTAACTTCTCGAGCAGCAGCTCAAGCCTTTGCATTGATGCCAGGTGATTGTTAAACGCGGTCTTCAGCATGGGCTCATTGGCCCAGCTCTGGGTAAGTGCAGTACGAGCCTGCACCACGCCTGCGCGCCGTCTAAAGAGACTCAAAAGCCGACGATAGAGCGGTGGTGGGGGTGTCCATGGATGCAAGTCTTCGCATTCATTGCGCAGGTAGCGAGCCAACAGACGGGCATCGATAGCATCTGTTTTGGCTCTAACGTTAATGCCTTTGCGGTAATGGCTGAGTGCGTAACCATCGACCAAGTACACGGTGCACCCCGCCTCGTAGGCCAAATCCGCAAACAGTACGTGGTAAATATTGGTGGCCTCGATGGCTATGCGCACCCGAGCCGGCAGTGCCTTCAGCCATTTCTTGATCTCCGGCTTGGTATTAGGAATCGTGATCAGTTGATCGCGCTCCTCGTTGAAGATCACCAACTCACTCTTGGCGACATCAACACCGATAATCGCTTCGGCATTAGGTTCCGACATTGCCATTGGGCATGCTCCCCGATAAGGTTTGAGTACTTGAAGGGACCCACCCAGCGGCGCAGGCTTGTTACTTTCGTCGGTCGAGCCGGAAGTATTCTTTATCGGCGCTTGGGTGGAAGGGAGGCGGGGCGAAATCTCCCACGGTCTGTACTGCGGCAACAGTCAGAAGCTGGCGTTGTCCCTCCTCCCCCCTTCAAGTCCTACCATACAAGCTGGCGACAGCCTGCGATGGGCTGCAAAGCAGCCCCAAGCCCTCAAACGGTGGAACCCCTCCAGACTCAAGGGGCCGCTGTGCGGCCCATCGCAGGCTCCGCCCCACAGGTATGGCGGTGTCTCTAAAAACAGCGCAGGGCTGGGAGCCCCAAACGAAAAAGCCCCGACTCTCACGAGCCGGGGCTTTTTCATGGCGCTACGGCCTGGGTCAGCCGTTGAACACGTCGTTCACGTTCTGCAGCGGGTAGTGCTTCGGATACGGCAGGGTAGCTACGCCGGACTCGATGGCGGCCTTGGCCACGGCGTCGGAGACGACGGTGATCAGGCGTGGGTCCATCGGCTTCGGAATGATGTACTCACGGCCGAATTCCAGGGCCTGTACGCCGTAGGCGTCGCACACTTCCTTCGGCACCGGCAGCTTGGCCAGGTCCTTCAGGGCGATGGCGGCAGCGATCTTCATTTCTTCGTTGATGCGCTTGGCGCGAACGTCCAGGGCACCACGGAAGATGAACGGGAAGCCCAGTACGTTGTTGACCTGATTCGGGTAGTCGGAACGACCGGTGGCCATGATCACGTCGTTGCGGGTGGCGTGGGCCAGTTCCGGGGCGATTTCCGGGTCCGGGTTCGAGCAGGCGAACACGATCGGGTTGGCCGCCATGGACTTCAGGCCTTCGGCGCTCAGCAGATTCGGGCCGGACAGACCGACGAACACGTCGGCACCTTCCAGGGCGTCAGCCAGGGTGCGCTTGTCGGTGGCGTGGGCGAACTGGGCCTTGTATTGGTTCAGGTCGTCGCGGCCGGCGTGGATGACGCCAGTACGGTCGATCATGAAGATGTTCTCGACCTTGGCACCCATGCTGACCAGCAGCTTCATGCAGGAGATGGCGGCAGCGCCGGCACCCAGGCAGACGATCTTGGCGTCTTCGAGCTTCTTGCCGGCGATTTCCAGGGCGTTGATCATGCCGGCCGCGGTGACGATCGCGGTACCGTGCTGGTCATCGTGGAAGACCGGGATGTCGCACTGCTCGATCAGGGTGCGCTCGATCTCGAAGCACTCAGGCGCCTTGATGTCTTCCAGGTTGATGCCACCGAAGGTGATGGAGATGCGCTTGACGGTGTCGATGAAGGCCTGCGGGCTTTCCGAGTCGACTTCGATGTCGAACACGTCGATACCGGCGAAACGCTTGAACAGAACACCCTTGCCTTCCATGACCGGCTTGGAGGCCAGCGGGCCCAGGTCGCCGAGGCCGAGGATGGCGGTACCATCGGAAATCACCGCGACCAGGTTGCCCTTGCCGGTGTACTTGTAGGCCAGCTCTGGGTCACGGCCAATCTCGCGCACCGGCTCGGCGACGCCCGGGCTGTAGGCCAGGGCCAGGTCACGAGCGGTTGCGGTTGGCTTGGTGAGCTCGACGCTCAGTTTCCCCGGGCGAGGCTGAGCGTGATATTCGAGAGCGGCGGTTTTCAGGTCTGACATGGTGGGCATTCCGCTTGTTTACTGTTCTGACGGACCGCCGAGGATACGCAAAGAGCCGGGGGGCTACAAGACTGCCCGGTCACTTGTGTCAAGGCCTTTAGCCTACGACTTTACGCTATAACCCACGGGGCATACGCCATCAAGTGTGTACAATCCAATAGCGAAATGTCTACAACTATTTAACCTGAAACACGCTCCAACATGCTCGGATCGGTCAATGGCAACAACCAACGCCGCTGCCCTGGCTTCAGGCCGCCCTTGCGGGAACGATCCAGCACCCAGCCACGCGCCTCGACCTGGCGTCCCTTGAGATTATCGAAGAACCTTGCCGGGAAGTTGCGTTGCAGACGAGCGGGAACCTGCAGCACCACTTGCTCGCCAAGATCGAGCCAGACGCCGCCACGATTGCGCTCGATGCCCTGGACTTTGCCGCTGATGATGGCGAACCCAGACTGTCGCACATCGCCGTCACCCAGCACCGGCGATTGCCGCCAGAGCCCGGTTCGGGCTGCCCTGGCCGCTTGCTCGGCTTGCTGCTGGCAGGGAGCGAGGGTGACGTTGGGCGCCACCGCGACCCGATAGCCCAACCCCTCGCTGAGCAATACCGCCTCGAGATTGTCGCCATTGCGACCATAGATATGCGCCAAGGTGCGCCCGTACTTGTCTTTCGACTCCACGCCCGGCACCAGGCCGACGCGCCCGTCGCTGGCTTTCACCAAGGCTTGCAGGCGGCGCTTGGCGGCCTCGGCATAGGGTTCGCTGGTGCGCCCCTTGCGGCCGATTTCCGGTGCGTTGAGCCCAATCATTCGCACGCTGCGCCCATCGCTCAGGCGCAAGGTGTCGCCATCGACCACCTGGCGCACCGCCACTTGCTGCGGTTTGTCGGGGAGGGGGCAGTAGGCCAGGGCGGGGAGGTGCCAGATCGCGCCCACAAAAAAAGCGCCCACAAGGGGCGCCTTTTTCTGCAGCAGCGCGAAACCCGAGGGGTTCGCCATACGCATGATTACTTCTTGGTACCGAACATACCGAAGCGATCGGCGAACTTCTGTACGCGACCACCGGTGTCCAGGACCTTCTGCTTGCCAGTGTAGAACGGGTGGCACTGGGAGCAGACGTCGATCGACAGAGGCTTGGCCAGGGTCGAACGGGTCTCGAACTTGTTGCCGCAGCTGCAGGTGACTGCAACTACTTCGTAATTCGGGTGAATTTCTGGTTTCATCGTCACTTCCTCGAGCTGCGTGCCGCCACCCAACACCAATTGTTGAATACCGCACGTAATTAGGCGGCGAATAATACCAGAGCATCACGCCAACGCAAGGTGTCGCGATCACCGACTGTCGTCTGCTAGTCTCGGCGGATTCCGAAATGCCCTCCAGAGACCTTCCGCGTGTCCGACGTCATCCTGCGCCTTGCCCTGCCCTCGCCCCTGCGTCGCCTGTTCGACTATCGGGCTCCGGCCAGCATGGCCCGCCAGGCGCTGGTGCCAGGCATGCGCATCCGCGTGCCGTTCGGGCGCCGGGAGATGATCGGCGTGCTGGTGGAAGTCTGCGACAAGAGCGAAGTCCCGGCAGACAAGCTCAAGCCTGCCAGCGCCCTGCTCGACCCGGTCTCGCCGCTGCCCGCCGCGCTGTTCAAGCTGTGCCTGTGGACCTCGCAGTATTACCAGCACAGCCTGGGCGACACCCTGAACTGGGCCCTGCCGACCCTGCTGCGCCAGGGCGAGCCGGCCGAAATGCGCCAGGAGCGCTTCTGGCACGTGGCGCCCGGCGCCCGCCTGGAAGACCCGCGTATCGCCCGCGCACCGCGCCAGCGCGAAGCCCTCAAGACGTTGTCGCAACACCCCCACGGTGTCGCCCACAGCCTGCTGGCCAAGCTGGGCCTGAACAAGGACAGCCTGGATCTGTTGCTGGCCAAGGAACTGGTCCAGGTGGAAATACGCCGCCACCTGCCCCAGGCCCGTCACGAACATTGGCTGGCACAGCCGGAACTGCCCCTGAACGAGGAGCAGCTGGCTGCCTTCGATGCCGTGCGCTCGGGCTTCGGCGCCTTCCACGCCTTCCTCCTGGCCGGGGTGACGGGCAGCGGCAAGACCGAGGTCTACCTGCAGCTGATCCGCGAAACCCTGGAAGCGGGCAAGCAGGCATTGATCCTGATCCCCGAGATCAACCTGGGGCCACAGACCCTGGCGCGTTTCGAGCAGCGTTTCAATGCCCGCATCGCCCTGCTGCACTCGGCGGTAGGCGACCGTGAGCGCCTCGATGCCTGGCTGGCGGCCCGCGATGGCGAGGCCGACATCATCATCGGCACGCGCTCGGCGCTGTTCACGCCCATGAAGAACCCCGGCCTGATCATCATCGATGAGGAGCACGACGGCTCCTATAAGCAGCAAGAAGGCCTGCGCTACCACGCCCGGGACCTGGCCGTGGTTCGTGCCCACCAGGAAAACATCCCGATCCTGCTCGGCTCCGCCACGCCCTCGCTGGAAAGCCTGCACAACGCCCACAGCGGGCGCTACGGCCTGCTGCGCATGAACCAGCGCGCCGGCGGCGCACGTGCCCCTCGTTTCCTGCGCCTGGATGTGCGCAGCCTGCCCCTGGACAGCGGCATCAGCGGCCCGCTGCAGCAAGCCATCCGCCAGACCCTGGAAGCCGGCCAACAAGTGCTGGTATTCCTCAACCGCCGCGGCTTCGCCCCGACGCTGCTGTGCCATGACTGCGGCTGGCTGAGCGAATGCCCACGCTGCGATGCGCGGATGACCGTACACCAACGCTCCGGTGTGCTGCGCTGTCACCATTGCGGCCACGACGAGCGTTTGCCGCACCAGTGCCCGCAGTGTGCCCATGTGGACCTGCGCCCGGTGGGCGCGGGCACCGAGCGGGCCGAGGAGCGCCTGAAAACGCTGTTCCCCGACTACCCTGTCCTACGCGTCGACCGCGACAGCACCTCGCGCAAGGACGCCATGCACAACCTGTTCACCACCATCCAGCGCGGCCAGCCCAGCATCCTGGTCGGGACGCAGATGCTGGCCAAGGGACACCACTTCCCCCGGGTGACGCTGGTGGCCATCCTCGACGCCGATGGCGGCCTGTTCTCCGGCGATTTCCGCGCCAGCGAGCGCATGACCCAGCTGATTGTCCAGGTGGCCGGCCGCGCCGGGCGGGCCGAGGAGCCAGGCAAGGTGATCATCCAGACCCACCTGGCCGAGCACCCCTTGCTGGTGCAGCTGACCGAGCAGGGCTACTTCGCCTTCGCCGAACAGGCCCTGAGCGAACGTCGGGCTGCAGGCCTGCCCCCTTTCGCCCATTTGGCCTTGCTGCGCGCCGAGGCGCACAAGCCGGGCCAGGCGGAGAGCTTTCTCGACGAGGCCTGCGCCGCGGCCGAACGCCTGCTGGCCGAGCAGAACCTGCACGGTATCGAGCTGCTCGGCCCGGTACCGGCGCCCATGGAGCGCCGGGCCGGGCGCTTCCGCGCGCAATTATTGCTCCAGGCCAATGCCCGGGCGCCTTTGCATCGACTGATCAGCGCCTGGTTGCTAGTGTTGGAGCACATGCCGTCAGGGCGCCAGGTACGCTGGTCGCTGGACGTGGACCCGGTCGACCTGTACTGAACCGATCGCCCTATCGCCGGCAAGCCGGCTCCCACCTGCCCTGCACTGTTTCAGAGACAACGCCGTACCTGTAGCCGGCGATAGGGCCGGACCATGCAGCACCAAAGGTTGGCAACACGCCCCCGGGAACGGATAATGCCCAGTTTTTCCACCTGCGCATCGAAGCGCCCCACCGCGCTTGCGGTCGAAAAGAGAACGCCATGAAAGACACCATTCGCCAGCTGATCCAGCAAGCCCTCACCCAACTCGTCACCGACGGCGTGCTGCCTGAAGGGCTGACGCCGGCGATCCAGGTGGAAAATGCCCGGGACAAAACCCACGGCGATTTCGCCAGCAATATCGCCATGATGCTGGCCAAGCCCGCCGGCATGAAGCCACGCGACCTGGCCGAAAAACTCATCCATGCCCTGCCGGCCAGCGACGACATCACCAAGGTCGAAATCGCAGGCCCAGGCTTCCTTAACTTCTTCCAGAACACCCAGGCGCTGGCCAACCGCCTGGACGCCGCCCTGGCCGACGATCACCTGGGCGTGCGCAAGGCCGGCCCGAGCGAGAAGGTGGTGATCGACCTGTCGGCACCGAACCTGGCCAAAGAAATGCACGTCGGCCATCTGCGCTCGACCATCATCGGCGACAGCGTCGCCCGGGTCCTGGAGTTCCTCGGCGACCAGGTGATCCGCCAGAACCACGTGGGCGACTGGGGCACCCAGTTCGGCATGCTGTTGGCCTACCTGGAAGAGAACCCGATCACCAGCGACGAACTGTCGGACCTGGAGAACTTCTACCGCGCAGCCAAGAAGCGCTTCGACGAGTCCGAAGCATTCGCCACCCGCGCCCGTGGCCTGGTGGTCAAGCTGCAGGCCGGCGACCCCGAGTGCATGGCTCTGTGGACACGCTTCAAGGACATCTCCCTGTCCCACTGCCAGAAGACCTACGAGCTGCTCAATGTCAAACTGACCATGGCCGATGTGATGGGCGAAAGCGCCTACAACGCCGACCTGGCCAATGTCGTGGCCGACCTCAAGGCCAAGGGCCTGCTGGTCGAGGACCAGGGCGCCCAGTGCGTATTCCTCGACGAATTCAAGAATGCCGAAGGCGAGCCGCTGCCGGTGATCGTGCAGAAGGCCGACGGTGGCTACCTCTATGCCACCACCGACCTTGCCGCCGTACGCTACCGCAGCAATGTGCTCAAGGCCGATCGTGCCCTGTACTTCGTCGACCAGCGCCAGGCCCTGCATTTCAACCAGGTATTCGAAGTCGCCCGCCGTGCAGGTTTCGTCGGCCACCCGATGCAGATGGAGCACATGGGCTTCGGCACCATGAACGGCGCCGATGGCCGCCCGTTCAAGACCCGCGACGGCGGCACCGTGAAGCTGATCGACCTGCTCACAGAGGCCAAGGAACGCGCCTATACCCTGGTCAAGGACAAGAACCCGAGCCTGTCCGAGGACGAATTGCGCCGCATCGGTGAAGTGGTCGGCATCGGCGCAGTGAAGTACGCAGACCTGTCCAAGCACCGCACCAGCGACTACAGCTTCAACTTCGAGCTGATGCTCAATTTCGACGGCAACACCGCGCCGTACCTGCTGTACGCCTACACCCGCGTGGCCAGTGTGTTCCGCAAGCTGGGCAAGGGCTTTGACGAAGTCGAGGGCAAGATCACCCTGCAGGCTGCCCACGAGCAGGACCTGGCCGCCCGCCTGGCGCAGTTCGGCGAAGTGCTCAACAACGTGGCCGAGAAGGGCACCCCACACGTGCTGTGCAGCTACCTGTACGACATCGCCGGCCTGTTCTCCAGCTTCTACGAGAACTGCCCGATCCTCGCCGCCGAGACCGCCGAGCAGCAACAGAGCCGTCTGCGCCTGGCCGCCCTGACCGGCCGGACCCTCAAGCAGGGCCTGGAACTGCTCGGCCTGGAAACCCTGGAGCGCATGTAAGTTGGCTGCCAAGAAAAAACCCGCACCCAAGCGTGGCGCCAGCCGTAACCAGGCACCGGCCAAACAGCCGATCCCGGGCTGGATCTGGCTGGCGGTCGGCCTGACCGTCGGCGCCTTCATCGTCTTCCTGATGAAGCTCGAGCCTGGCGGCGACGACATCAAGCGCACCAAGCCCGAGCAGCAGAAGCCTGCGAAGGTCGCCGAAGCCGGTAAAGGCAGCGCGCCTGCGCAGCAGCAGCCGGTCAAGCCCAAGTACGACTTCTATACGCTGCTGCCGGAGTCGGAGGTCATCGTGCCGCCCGAAGCCGTGCCGGAAAAAACTCCACCGGTGCCGGCGCAACCGGTCAAGCCGGTCACACCGGCGGAAGCGGCGAAGATCGACACCGCCCGCGCCCAGGCCGCCCTGATGGGGCAGACACCTCCGCCTGCGCCCCCGGTGATCAAGCCGGCAGCGACCACGCAGTTCTTCCTCCAGGCCGGCTCGTTCCGCAAGCAGGCCGATGCCGACAAGGTCCGGGCGCAGATCATCCTGCTCGGCCAGTCGGTCAAGGTGGAGTCGGGGACGGTGAAGGACGAGACCTGGTACCGCGTACTGGTCGGCCCGTTCAGCAACCGTGAACAGCTGACCGGGGCACAGAAGCAACTGGCCGGGGCAGGCTTTGGCAACCTGCTGTTGCAGCAACGACAGACCCGCCAGTAAACAAAAGAAGGCCTTGCCGCCCCACGCGACAAGGCCTTTTTTCTGTCAGCGGCGTTCGGCGTTGACCTGGGAAATCTGGCTGTTGAGGGTCCAGAAGTCATACAGCACGCCCACCAGGAACAGGCCACCGGTGAGCAGGTAGATCAAGGCGCTGATCCACTTGCCCTGGTAAAGGCGATGCGCACCGAAGATCCCCAGGAAGGTCAGGAGGATCCATGCCAGGTTGTAGTCCACCCTCCCTGGCTGGAAGCGCATGTCCGCCTCGCGGTCCATCGATGGAATCAGGAACAGGTCGATCAGCCAGCCAATGCCGAACAGGCCCAAGGTGAAGAACCAGAGGGTGCCTGTGATCGGCTTGCCGTAGTAGAAGCGGTGCGAGCCGGTAAAGCCGAAGATCCACAAGAGATAACCCAGGACCTTGCTGTGGGTGTCGTGCAACGGCGCCCCCTGTTGATAACCATTCATGCTTGTCCTCCTTGGGTTAGTGAAAAATTTTCTAAGGAAATTTGTGACTTTTTCCTTGGAAGCCGACGTATGGTACCCGCGCAATCGACCAACGGAACGAAAAACCCACCGTAGGTGTTATAGAGTTGCGCGCCATACAGCCAACACATACCTAAAAGAGTTTCAACTATGCCGCCTTTGTTCAAGACATGGCTGACCCTCTGCCTTCTGTTACCCCTGGCCGCCCACGCCACCAACCGTGAGCAACGTCTTCCCAACGGGTTTACCGGCTACACCACCAACGCCAGTAGCACCGTAAAGCGCACGCCGATCAAGCTGACCAGCTTGCGCGCTCGCCCGAGCAACGCCGCCAAGGTCTCCAGCCAACTGCCTGTGGCCATGATGTCGGCCAAGCAGAGCAGCAATGTGCTCAGCCGTGCCGTCAATGTACTCGGCACGCCCTACCGCTGGGGCGGCAGCAGCCCGAGCAAGGGCTTCGACTGCAGCGGGCTGGTCAAGTACGCCTTCACCGATGTCGCCGACGTCGACCTGCCGCGCACCTCCAATGCCATGGCCCGCGGGCATGGCGTCAAGGTGGCCAAGAGCGACCTCAAGCCAGGCGACCTGATCTTCTTCAACATCAAGAGCCGCCGGGTCAATCACGTGGCCATCTACCTGGGCAACGACCGCTTCATCCACGCGCCGCGGACCGGCAAGCGGGTGAGCATCGATACCTTGAGCAAGCCGTACTGGCAACGGCATTACGTGGTGGCCAAGCGGGTGCTACCCAAAGAACAGACGCTGGCACTGGCCAAGCGCTGAACCTGTCCCCATAGGCCCTGCTCCTTGTGGGTGATTCAGTCGTTGTGGACAAGCATTTAGCACCACTGCCTGGCAAGGGCTTCGTCCTTGATCGCGGGACAAGCCCGCTCCCACAGGGGAGGCGATCTGTCTGAATTGTGTAGTCAGCACAGCTTATGACTGGATCCTGGAGAACAATACCCGCCCGGCAGTACGTGGTCCCTTGTGGGAGCGGGCTTGTCCCGCGATCAAGGGCGCAGCCCTTGCCAGGCATAGCGATATCGGGCCCGGCCCGCCCCTCCGACGTCCGTCCGTGACCGCGTTACGCTACCTCGCCCCGCTCTCGCAACGCCTGCAACGCCATCTCCATCGTCTTCATCCCCGCCGCCGCCCCGGTCTGCATCACGGACTGCAACTGCGCCATCCGCCCCTCGCGGATCAGGTTGCGCACCGCAGGCGTCGCCACCAGCACTTCCCGTGCAGCCACCCGGCCACCGCCCACACGCTTGACCAGCACCTGCGCCACCACCAGGCGCAACGACTCCGCCAGCATCGCCCGTACCAGCGCCTTTTCTTCTGCGGCAAACACCTCCACCAACCGGTCGATGCTGTTCACCGCCGAGCGGGTGTGCACGGTCGCCAGCACCAAGTGGCCGGTTTCCGCCGCACGCAAGGCCAGGCGAATACTCTCCAGGTCACGCAATTCACCGATCACGATCACATCCGGGTCCTGACGCAAGGCGCTGCGCAGCCCCTGGGCGAAATCCCGGCAGTCGCGGCCGATCTCACGCTGGCTGACCAGGCTGCGCTGGCTGCTGTGGATAAGTTCAACAGGGTCTTCGAGCGTGATGATGTGCAAGGCGTGCGTGTGGTTGAGCTTGTCGACCAGGGCCGCCACGGTGGACGACTTGCCGCTGCCGGTCGGCCCGCCGACCAGCACCAGGCCGTCGCGCCACTGCGCAACAGGCTGAAACACTTCCTCCAGGCCCAGCTCATCCACGGTCAGCACGCGGCTGGGTAGCAAGCGCAGGCTCGCCCCGGGCCCATTGCGTTGGCGGTACAGGTTCAAGCGGATACGCACAGGGCCCGGCAGCGTCACGGCCAGGTCCAGCTCATCGCCACTCGCCCATTGGCGCCGCTGTGCTTGGTCCAGCAGCGGCGCCAATGCATCCTCGAGGGCGCAGGCCGCCAGGGGCGGCAGGTCCAGGCGCTGCAGCTGGCCATCCAGGCGCAGCATGGGAATTTCGCCCGCGGCCAGGTGCAGGTCAGACGCCCCCGCAGCCTTGGCCCGGGCCAGCAGGTCGGTCACATCCATGAGACTCCCCAAAGGCCATCAAGCAGGTAGAATGCCGCAGACCACAGAGCCGTCGGCATCGATTCCATGTCCACCATAGCAGACAACCTTTCCGCCCTCGCCGCTCGCATCGACAGCGCAGCACAGGCCGCCGGACGCGACCCGGCCAGCGTCCAGCTGTTGGCGGTGAGCAAGACCAAACCGGCCAGCGCCATCCGCGAGATCCACGCTGCAGGCGTGCGCGATGTCGGCGAGAACTACCTCCAGGAGGCCCTGGCCAAGCAGGTCGAGCTCGATGACCTGCCCTTGATCTGGCACTTCATCGGCCCCATTCAGTCGAACAAGACCAAGGCCATTGCCGAGCATTTCGACTGGGTACATTCCGTGGACCGCCTGAAGATCGCCCAACGCCTGTCCGAACAACGCCCCGAGGGCCTGGCGCCGCTGAACATCTGTCTGCAGGTGAATGTCAGCGGCGAGGACAGCAAGTCCGGCTGCACCCCCGCCGACCTGCCAGCCCTGGCCCAGGCCGTGGCGGCCCTGCCCCGGCTACGCCTGCGTGGCCTGATGGCGATCCCCGAGCCCACCGATGACCGCGCCGCCCAGGAGGCCGCCTTCGCCAGCCTGCGCCAGTTGCAGGAAGGCCTTGGCCTAGGCCTGGATACCTTGTCCATGGGCATGAGCCACGACCTCGAGGCCGCCATCGCCCAGGGAGCGACCTGGGTACGTATCGGCACCGCCCTGTTCGGGGCGCGCGACTACGGCGCCGCCTGAATCCATGCTTTACTCACTCTCTCCCTCAAGGACCTGACATGAGCAAGACACGAATTGCCTTTATCGGCGCCGGCAACATGGCCGCCAGCCTGATCGGCGGCCTGCGTGCCCAGGGCCTGGATGCCGCGCAGATCCGCGCCAGCGACCCGGGCGCCGAGACCCGGGCGCGGATCAGCGCCGAGCATGGCATCGAAGCCTTCGAAGACAACGCCCAGGCCATTACCGGCGCAGACGTGATCGTCCTGTCGGTCAAGCCCCAGGTCATGAAGGCCGTGTGCCAAGCCCTGCAGCCACACCTCGCCCCAGGCCAGCTGATCGTTTCCATCGCTGCCGGCATCACCTGCGCCAGCCTCCAGGCCTGGCTCGGCGCCCGCCCGGTGGTGCGCTGCATGCCCAATACCCCGGCCCTGCTGCGCCAGGGCGCCAGCGGCCTGTACGCCACCGTCGAAGTCTCGGCCGAGCAGCGCCAGCAGGCCGAGCAATTGCTGTCTGCCGTGGGCACCGTGCTGTGGCTGGAGCAGGAGCAGCAGCTCGATGCCGTCACCGCCGTTTCCGGCAGCGGCCCGGCCTACTTCTTCCTGCTGATCGAGGCCATGACCGCCGCCGGCGAGAAGCTCGGCCTGCCGCGCGAAACCGCCTCCCAGCTGACCTTGCAGACCGCCCTGGGCGCCGCGCACATGGCCGTAGCCAGCGACGTCGACGCCGCCGAACTGCGCCGCCGCGTGACCTCGCCGGCCGGCACCACGGAGGCTGCGATCAAGTCGTTCCAAGGCAATGGCTTCGAGGCCATCGTCGAGCAGGCACTGGAGGCCGCAGCAAAACGTTCCGCCGAACTGGCCGAGCAACTGGGCAAATAAGGAGCTGTCGATGAATGCATTGTCCGGCGCCGCGATCTTCGTGGTGCAAACCCTGGTCAGCCTGTACCTGGTGATCGTCCTGCTACGCTTCGTACTGCAACTGGTCAAGGCCGACTTCTACAACCCGCTGAGCCAGTTCGCGGTGCGCGCCACCCAGCCGCTGCTCAAGCCGCTTCGCCGCATCATCCCCAGCGTCGGTGGCCTGGACACTTCGTCCCTGGTGCTGTCGGTGGTGATCCAGGCGCTGTTGATGGCCTTCGTGCTGATGGTCAGCTACGGTACCTTCGGCGACGTCTTGCACCTGCTGATGTGGGCGATCATCGGTGTCACCTCGCTGTTCCTGAAGATCTTCTGGGTGGCGATGATCGTCATGGTGATCGTGTCCTGGGTCGCCCCCAACAGCCACAACCCGGCGGCCGAACTGGCCTACCAGATCAGCGAACCGGTGCTGGCGCCGTTCCGTCGCCTGGTCCCGAACCTCGGCGGCATGGACATTTCGCCGATCTTCGCATTCCTGGCGATCCAGGTGATCCAGTCGTTCGTCATGCCCCCGCTGGCCGCCTACGCTGGCATGCCACAAGAGCTGTGGCGAATGATCTGACCGACCTTGCCCCCAGCGGCAAGCCTTCGCTTGCCGCTGGGGGTGGCCCTCTTTAGACTTACGCCTCCGTCAAGCGTGAGCAGGGTCGATGTCCACTGTCCTTCCCGAAGATTCCGTTGGTCTGGTAACACCGCAAACCGCCCGGTTCGATGAGCCGCTGGCCCTGGCCTGCGGCCGCTCCCTGGCCAGCTACGAGCTGGTCTACGAAACCTATGGCACCCTCAACAGTACTGCCAGCAATGCCGTGCTGATCTGCCACGCGTTGTCCGGCCACCACCATGCCGCGGGCTACCACGCCCCTACCGACCGCAAGCCGGGCTGGTGGGACAGCTGCATAGGCCCTGGCAAACCGATCGACACCAACCGCTTCTTCGTGGTCAGCCTGAACAACCTGGGCGGCTGCAACGGCAGCACCGGCCCGAGCAGCATCAACCCGGCCACCGGCAAGCCCTACGGCGCGGAATTCCCGGTCCTGACCGTGGAAGACTGGGTACACAGCCAGGCGCGCCTGGCCGACCGCCTGGGCATCGGCCAGTGGGCCGCCGTGGTCGGCGGCAGCCTGGGCGGCATGCAGGCGCTGCAGTGGACCATCAGCTACCCGGACCGCGTTCGCCATTGCGTGGACATTGCCTCGGCCCCCAAACTCTCGGCACAGAACATCGCCTTCAACGAGGTGGCACGCCAGGCCATCCTCACCGACCCGGAGTTCCACGGCGGCTCGTTCCAGGACCAAGGCGTGATTCCCAAGCGCGGCCTGATGCTGGCGCGCATGGTCGGCCATATCACCTACCTGTCCGACGACTCCATGGGTGAGAAATTCGGTCGCGAGCTCAAGAGCGACAAGCTCAACTACGACTTCCACAGTGTCGAGTTCCAGGTCGAGAGCTACCTGCGCTACCAGGGCGAGGAGTTCTCCGGGCGCTTCGACGCCAATACCTACCTGCTGATGACCAAGGCGCTGGACTATTTCGACCCGGCCGCAAGCCACGGCGGCGATCTGGCCGCTACCCTGGCACACGTCTCGGCGGACTACTGCATCATGTCATTCACCACCGACTGGCGCTTCTCCCCGGCGCGTTCGCGGGAGATCGTCGACGCCCTGATGGCAGCACGCAAGAACGTCTGCTACCTGGAGATTGACTCACCTTACGGGCACGATGCCTTCCTGATCCCCACGCCTCGCTACATGCAGGGTTTCGCGAACTACATGAACCGCATCGCCATCTGAGGACAGCATGAGAGCCGACCTGGAAATCATCCACGACTGGATCCCCGCCGGCAGCCGGGTACTCGACCTGGGCTGCGGCAGCGGCGAACTGCTGGCCTCGTTGCGCGAGCGCAAGCAGGTCACCGGCTATGGCCTGGAGATCGACGCCGACAACATCGCCGCCTGCGTGGCCAAGGGCGTCAACGTCATCGAGCAGGACCTGGACAAGGGCTTGGGCAACTTCGCCAGCAACAGCTTCGACGTGGTGGTCATGACCCAGGCCCTGCAGGCCGTGGAGTACCCCGACCGCATCCTCGACGAGATGCTGCGTGTGGGGCGTCAATGCATCATTACCTTCCCCAACTTCGGCCACTGGCGTTGCCGTTGGTACCTGGCGACCAAAGGTCGCATGCCGGTCTCGGACTTCATGCCCTACACCTGGTACAACACGCCGAACATCCACTTCTGCACCTTCGCCGACTTCGAAGAGCTGTGCCACGAGCGCAACGCCAAGGTCATCGACCGTCTGGCGGTCGATCATCTGCACCGTAATGGGTGGGCGGGCCGGCTATGGCCTAATCTTCTAGGGGAGATCGGCATTTATCGCGTCAGTAGCCGCGGCCTGCCAGAACATCAGGTCGCGGTCTGAACCTCGCGTCCAACCCATTGGAGGATTGCACCATGCGTCGCCTAGCCCTATTCCTGATCAGCCTGTGCCTGGCCCTGCCGGTACTGGCCGCAGACCCCGCCAGGCCGGAGCGCAAGGAAGTCTTCGGCGACGTCACGGTGCATTACAGCGCCTTCACCTCGAGCATGCTGCAGCCGGACGTGGCCGCCGCCACGGGCCTGACCCGCAGCAAGAACCAGGGCGTGCTCAACATTGCCGTGCTCAAGGCCGGCAAGCCAGGCATGGCGGTGGTCAGCGGCACGGTGAAGGACCTGACCGGGCGTAGCAGCCCGCTGTCGTTCAAGCAGATCAGCGACCAGGGCGCGGTGTACTACATCGCCCAGTTCAAGATCGAACAGCCGGAAACCCTGACCTTCGACGTCAACGTCGAAACCGGCGGTGTCAGCCATAAACTCAGCTTCAACCAGGAAGTGTTCCCAGGCGAATGATGAATTTCCAGCAACTCGTATTGGCCAGCCACAACGCCGGCAAACTCAAGGAACTGCAGGCCATGCTCGGCGAGTCCGTGCACCTGCGCTCGATCGGCGAATTCAGCCAGGTGGAGCCTGAGGAGACCGGCCTGTCGTTCGTCGAGAACGCCATCCTCAAGGCCCGCAATGCCGCACGCATCTCCGGCCTGCCCGCCCTGGCGGACGACTCGGGCCTTGCGGTGGACTGCCTCGGCGGCGCTCCGGGCATCTACTCGGCGCGCTACGCCGATGGCAAAGGCGATGCGGCGAACAACGCCAAGCTGCTCGAAGCCTTGAAGGACGTTCCGATCGAGGAGCGCGGCGCGCAGTTCGTCTGCGTCCTGGCCCTGGTGCGTCATGCCGAGGACCCATTGCCCATCCTCTGCGAAGGCCTGTGGCACGGCAGCATCCTGTTCGAAGCCAGCGGCGAGCACGGCTTCGGCTACGACCCGCTGTTCTGGGTTCCGGAGCGCAAGTGCTCCAGCGCCGACCTCAGCCCCCTGGAAAAGAACCAGCTCAGCCACCGCGCCCGCGCCATGGCCCTGCTGCGTCAACGTCTGGGCCTGAAATGACCGAAACGCTGTCCACCCAGCCGCGCCATCCTGGTGCGGCGGGTTTCGCCACGCTGCCACCTCTGGCCCTGTATATCCACATTCCGTGGTGCGTGCGCAAATGCCCCTATTGCGACTTCAATTCCCATGCCGCCGGCCCTGAGTTGCCGGAAGAGGCGTATGTCGATGCCCTGCTGACCGACCTGGACCAGGAGATGGCCGCCGTGCAGGGCCGCGAGCTCAGTTCGATCTTCTTCGGCGGCGGCACGCCGAGCCTGTTCAGCGCCAATGCCTTGGGGCGACTGCTGCGCGGCGTAGAGCAACGCATCCCGTTCGCCACGGACATCGAGATCACCCTCGAGGCCAACCCCGGGACCTTCGAGCAAGAGAAGTTCAAGGCCTACCGGCAAACGGGCATCAACCGCCTGTCCATCGGCGTGCAGAGCTTTCAGCCAGCCAAGCTCCAGGCCCTGGGGCGCATCCACAACGGCGACGAGGCGGTCCGCGCTGCCGGCATGGCACGGGCAGCCGGCTTCGACAATTTCAACATGGACCTGATGCACGGCCTGCCCGACCAGTCGCTGGAGGATGCCCTGGCAGATCTGCGCCAAGCCATCGACCTGGGGCCGACCCATTTGTCCTGGTACCAGCTGACCGTCGAGCCGAACACCGTATTCTGGAACCAGCCACCGCAGTTGCCCGAAGACGACATCCTGTGGGACATCCAGGAAGCCGGGCAGGCCTTGATGGCCGTGAACGGCTTCCAGCAGTACGAAGTTTCGGCCTATGCCCAGGCGGGCCGCGCCGCCAGGCACAACCTCAATTACTGGCGCTTTGGCGACTTCATCGGTATCGGTGCCGGCGCCCACGGCAAACTGACCTTCGCCGATGGGCGCATCCTGCGCACCTGGAAGACCCGTTTGCCCAAGGACTACCTGAACCTGGCCAAGCCGTTCAAAGCCGGGGAAAAGTTGCTACCGGTGGACGAGCTACCGTTCGAGTTCCTGATGAACGCCCTGCGCCTCACCCACGGGGTGGAAGCCGAGCTGTTCAGCCAACGCACCGGGCTTGCGCTTTCGCAGTTGGCAGAAGCCAGGCACGAGGCAGAACGAAAGGGCCTTTTACAGGTCGAACCGGATCGGCTGGTGGCTACGCCCCGGGGCCAGCTGTTTCTCAATGACCTGTTGCAGTACTTCTTGACCTAAGGATGACCCATGGATCTGGTACTTGACCTGCTCGCGACCGTTTCTCGTTGGAGCCGCAGCAACCTGTCGGAAATCTCCCTGGCCTTGGTAGGCTGTCTGCTGGTGCTGTTCGGCACCGACATCAAGGGCTGGGTGGAAGGACGCCTGGGTGGCCTGGCCGGCGCCCTGCGCGTGCCCTTCATGGCGCTGCTGGTGATGATCGGCAGCGGCGCCGCGTTGATCTACGCAACGCCCTGGGTGGTGAAGGGGCTGGCCCAGTTCAACAACTACGCCCTGGCGCCGGTGCTGCTGGTGGTGCTGGTCCTGATCGGCGTGGTGGCAGACCGCCGCGGCTGATCCGCTGAGGCCCATCGCCGGCAAGCCGGCTCCCACAGAACAACGCATGACCATTTGATTTGCGGCGCCCTGTGGGAGCGGGCTTGTCCCGCGATTAGGCCGGGCCCGATATCACCGTCGCCTGGCAAGGGCTTCGCCCTTGATCGCGGGACAAGCCCGCTCCCACAGGGACAATGCTGTCCTCGAGGCTGACGCCTTACTTGTGGGAGCCGGCTTGCCTGCGATGGGCTGCAAAGCAGCCCCAAGTGCAGCCGATAAGGCTTGACTGGCTGGTGTTACCGTCCTGAGGGCGGTTTATTGAAAACCGATCACTCGACCTTTTCGAACTTCAGGTCCCAAACACCATGGCCAAGGCGCTCGCCACGGCGCTCGAACTTGGTGATCGGGCGCTCTGTCGGGCGTGGGACATAGGTGCCATCAGGCGACTGGTTACGGTAACCCGGCGCGACCTTCATCACCTCCAGCATGTGCTCGGCATAGGGCTCCCAGTCGGTAGCCATATGGAACACGCCGCCTACCTTGAGCTTGCGACGCACCAGCTCAGCGAACTCCGGCTGGACGATGCGGCGCTTGTGATGGCGAGCCTTGTGCCATGGGTCGGGGAAGAACAGCATCAAACGGTCGAGGCTGTTGTCGGCCACGCAGCGGTTGAGCACCTCGATGGCGTCGCAATCGTACACCCGCAGGTTCTTCAGGCCCTGGGTCAATACGCCATTGAGCAGTGCACCGACACCCGGACGGTGCACTTCGACACCGATGAAATCCAACTCAGGCGCGGCCGCGGCCATCTCCAGCAGGGAATGGCCCATGCCGAAGCCGATCTCCAGGGTGCGCGGCGCCGAACGGCCGAACACCTGGTCGTAGTCCACCGGGCTGTCGGCCAGGGGCAGGATGAACAGGGGGCCGCCCTGCTCCAGGCCGCGTTGCTGGCCTTCGGTCATACGCCCGGCGCGCATCACGAAACTCTTGATGCGGCGGTGCGGGCGGGCTTCGCCGTCGGTGGTGATCGGCGTGTCTTGCGATTCAGTCATCAGGGGCTCTTACTTGATCAGACCTTCCAGCGGCGACGAGGCGCTGGCATAGAGTTTCTTCGGCATGCGCCCGGCCAGGTAGGCCATGCGACCAGCGACGATGGCGTGCTTCATGGCCTCAGCCATCAGCACCGGCTGCTGGGCATGGGCAATGGCCGAGTTCATCAGCACTGCCTCGCAGCCCATCTCCATGGCGATGGTGGCGTCGGAAGCAGTACCTACGCCGGCATCGACCAGCACCGGCACCTTGGATTCTTCCAGGATGATCTGCAGGTTGTAGGGGTTGCAGATACCCAGGCCGGTGCCGATCAGGCCCGCCAGCGGCATCACCGCGATGCAGCCGGCTTCGGCCAGTTGACGGGCGATGATCGGGTCGTCGCTGGTGTACACCATCACGTCGAAACCGTCCTTGACCAGCACTTCGGCGGCCTTGAGGGTCTCGATGACGTTGGGGAACAGGGTCTTCTGGTCGGCCAGCACTTCCAGCTTGACCAGATTGTGGCCGTCGAGCAGCTCACGGGCCAGACGGCAGGTGCGCACCGCTTCGACGGCGTCGTAGCAACCGGCAGTGTTCGGCAGGATGGTGTAGCGGTCCGGCGGCAGCACATCGAGCAGGTTCGGCTCACCCGGGTTCTGGCCGATGTTGGTGCGGCGCACGGCAACGGTGACGATCTCGGCACCCGAGGCTTCGATGGCCAGGCGGGTTTCTTCCATGTCACGGTACTTGCCGGTGCCGACCAGCAGGCGCGACTGGAAAGTGCGCCCGGCCAGGGTGAAGGGCTTGTCGCTACGAACGTTGCTCATCGTGGATCCTCTGGAAAAGGTTGCAGGGCTTGCAGGTGAATCGCCAGGCGGGACTCAGCCGCCACCGATGGCATGGACCACTTCGACCTGGTCGCCTTCGCTCAGCTGCGTGCTTTCGTGCTGGCTGCGCGGGACGATATCCAGGTTCAGTTCCACCGCCACCCGGCGGCCGGCGAGCTCCAGCCGGCCCAGCAGGGACGCGACGCTCTCGCCATCGGGCAATTCGTAAGGTTCACCGTTCAGTTGAATGCGCATGCGCACGGCCACCATTGTGCTTTGGGGGTCCGCATTCTAGCCCCGATCCGCATGCCAACCCAAGGGTGGCCGACGCCATTAGTCGCGATTGTGGACCACTTGGTCAGCTCAGGCGCCAGGCGGCCAGCCCCAGGCACAACCAGCCGGCCAGGAAACACAGGCCACCGATGGGTGTGATGATACCAAGCTTGCCCAGGCCGCTTAGGGTCAGCACATACAGGCTGCCGGAGAACAGCACGATCCCAATGGCGAACAGCCCACCGGCCCAACCGGCCAGGCGCCCGGGCAGGTGCACCGAGAGCAGCGCGACGCCAAGCAGGGCCAGGGCATGCACCAGTTGATAGGTCACGCCGGTCTGGAAGATCGCCAGGTAATCGGCGCTCAGGCGGCTCTTCAGGCCATGGGCGGCGAAAGCCCCCAGGCCCACGCCGGTGAAGCCGAAGAAGGCAGCGAGTATCAGGAAGCTGCGAAGCATGGGACGACTCCTGGAAACGGGTCTGTATAATGGCCCGTTCCACCGGTCCGGCCAAGCCATCGCTATGTTGTCATCCCTAATCCGCCGCCTCGTCCGCGCCCTGCTCTGGTTCGCCGCCGGCAGCATCGTCGTGGTGCTGGCCCTGCGCTGGGTGCCGCCGCCGGGTACGGCATTGATGGTCGAGCGCAAGGTGCAGTCATGGGTCAGCGGCGAGCCGATCGACCTGCAGCGGGACTGGACGCCCTGGGAGCGGATCTCCGATGAACTCAAGGTGGCGGTCATCGCCGGTGAGGACCAGAAGTTCGCCAACCATTGGGGCTTCGACCTGCCGGCCATCCAGGCTGCGCTGGCCTACAACGAGCGCGGCGGCAAGATCCGCGGGGCCAGCACCCTGACCCAGCAGGTGGCCAAGAACCTGTTCCTGTGGTCCGGCCGCAGTTGGCTGCGCAAGGGGCTGGAGGCCTGGTTCACGGCGCTGATCGAGCTGTTCTGGTCCAAGCAGCGGATCCTGGAGGTCTACCTGAACAGCGCCGAATGGAGCAAAGGAGTATTCGGCGCCCAGGCGGCTGCCCGCTACCACTTCGGTGTGGATGCCAGCCGCCTTTCGCGCCAACAGGCCGCGCAACTGGCGGCCGTGCTGCCCAGCCCGTTGAAGTGGAGTGCCAGCCGACCCAGTGCCTATGTGGCCAACCGCGCCGGCTGGATCCGCCGGCAGATGAGCCAGTTGGGCGGGCCCAGCTACCTGATGCAGCTTCGCCCCTGAACGCTGGGACACCCCCGACAAAAAAGCCGCTGCCTCTTCCGAGAGCAGCGGCTTTGTACATCCAGCCAAGGGTGATCAGACCGTGATCAACGCCTTGACCTTGTTCATCGCGTTCTTTTCCAACTGACGGATACGCTCCGCCGATACGCTGTACTTATCCGCCAGCTCATGCAAGGTAGCCTTTTCCTCGGCCAGCCAGCGCTGGTAAAGAATGTCCCGGCTACGCTCGTCCAGGCCCTGCAGGGCATCGTGCAGGTTGCTGGTGGAGTTGTCGCTCCAGTCGGCATCCTCCAGCTGTACGGCCGGGTCGTAGCGGTGGTCTTCCAGGTAATGTGCAGGCGACTGGAAGGCGCTGTCATCGTCGGCCTCGGCGGCCGGGTCGAAGGCCATGTCCTGGCCGCTCAGGCGGCTTTCCATCTCGCGCACTTCACGCGGCTCCACGCCCAGGCTCTCGGCCACGCGATGGACTTCGTCATTGTTCAGCCAGGCCAGGCGCTTCTTCTGGCTGCGCAGGTTGAAGAACAGCTTGCGCTGGGCCTTGGTGGTCGCCACCTTGACGATACGCCAGTTGCGCAGGATGAACTCATGGATCTCGGCCTTGATCCAGTGCACTGCGAAGGACACCAGGCGCACGCCCATTTCCGGGTTGAAACGCTTTACAGCTTTCATCAGGCCAACGTTGCCTTCCTGGATAAGGTCGGCCTGGGCCAGCCCATAGCCTGCATAGCTACGGGCGATATGTACGACGAAACGCAGGTGGGCCATCACCATTTGCCGAGCGGCCTCGAGATCCTGCTCATAGTAGAGACGCTCGGCCAGTTCACGCTCCTGCTCGACCGTCAGCAACGGGATGCTGTTGACCGTGTGCACGTAGGCTTCCAGGTTTGCACCGGGAACCAGGGCATAGGCAGGTTGCAACGAAGTGGTCATTAAGTACCTCCGACTCACGAACTCGTGCCTTTTGGGCACTGCCAACATTGACCGGAAACCGCGAAACAAGTTCCCAGAATGATAAGAAAGTCAATGCTGGCGTAAAAACATTATCGTGGTGCCAGCTCGTTCAGGTGACGAGCGACCGCGATCCACGCACCGATATACCCCAACAGTACAGCACCGATCAAGAGCGAAAGTCCATCCGACCCTGGTACACCTGCCAGGGCGAAATCACTGCCATACAACCCGGAAAGGTCCACGACCGCATCGTTGAGCCAGTCCAGCGAGAAGGCCAGGATGCCCCAGGCCAGCACGCCGGCACCCAGGCCGTAGAGCGCGCCCATGTAGAGGAAGGGGCGACGGACGTAGCTGTCGGTACCGCCTACCAGCTTGATCACTTCGATCTCGATGCGGCGGTTCTCGATATGTAGACGAATTGTGTTACCGATTACTAACAACAGGGCCGATACGAGCATCACAGCCAGGCCGAACACGAAGCGATCGCCCAGCTTGAGGATCGCCGCCAGGCGCTCCACCCACACCAGGTCCAACTGCGCTACCTCGACCCGTGGCAACTCCGACAGGCGCTGGCGCAAGGCTTCCAGGGCCGGCTTGTCGACTTCGGTGGGGGTCACCACCACCACGCCGGGCAGCGGGTTGTCTGGCAATTCGCGCAGGGCCTCGCCCAGGCCGGATTGCTGCTGGAACTCCTCCAGCGCCTGCTCGCGGCTGACATATTGGGCATCGGCCACGCCGGGCATGCCTTTTATCTCGTCACGCAGTGCCTCGCCTTCCTTGCTGCCCGCATCGAGCTTGAGGTACAGGGAGATCTGCGCGGCGCGCTGCCAGGAGCCTCCGAGTTTCTCGACATTCTTGAGCAGCAACGACAGGCCCATGGGCATGCTCAGTGCCACGGCCATGACCAGGCAGGTGAAGAAGCTGCCGATCGGCTGCTTGCCCAGGCGGCGCAGGCTGTCGGCCAGGCTGGCCCGGTGGCTTTCCAGCCACGCATGCAACAGAGTGCGGAAATCCGGGCCGTCATCGTCATGGCCGCCGCGCTGCTTGTTCGGCTGCGGGTCGGCGGCTTTCGGCGCGACGCGCTCGGAGACCTTCGGCGTACGTGTCGTGTTCATTGCCCGGCCTCCCCATCGCCGATCAAGCGACCGCGCTGCAAGGTCAGCATGCGGTGACGCATGCGCGCGATCAGCGCCAGGTCGTGGCTGGCGATCAATACCGTGGTGCCCAGGCGGTTGATGTCCTCGAACACGCCCATGATCTCGGCGGCCAGGCGCGGGTCGAGGTTACCGGTGGGTTCGTCGGCCAGCAGCAAGGCCGGCTGGTGGACGATGGCGCGGGCGATGCCCACCCGCTGTTGCTGCCCGGTGGAGAGGTCCGCCGGGAACAGCTCGCCCTTATCGCTCAGGGACACACGCTCCAGCGCCGAATCCACGCGTTTGGCGATCTCGGGCTTGGACAGCCCGAGAATCTGCAGCGGCAACGCGATGTTGTTGAACACCGTGCGGTCGAACAGCAGTTGGTGGTTCTGGAAGACCACGCCGATCTGCCGACGCAGGAAAGGAATCTGTGCGTTGCTGATCTGCCCCAGATCCTGGCCGGCCAGCATCAGCTTGCCGCTGGTGGGGCGTTCCATGGCCAGCAACAGGCGCAGCAAGGTGCTCTTGCCCGCGCCCGAGTGGCCGGTGACGAACAGGAACTCGCCCCGGCGCGCCCGGAAGCTCAGCTCGTGCAGGCCGACATGGCCGTTGGGATAGCGCTTGGCAACCTGTTCGAATCGGATCATGGATGCTCCCGCTCGGCAAACAAGGCTTTGACGAAAGGCTCGGCTTCGAAGGTGCGCAGGTCGTCGATACCTTCGCCGACGCCGATGAAGCGGATCGGCAGGTTGAACTGCTTGGCCAGGGCGAAGATCACTCCGCCTTTTGCGGTACCGTCCAGCTTGGTCAGGGCCAGGCCGGTCAGCTCGACGCTCTGGTTGAAGTACTTGGCCTGGCTGATTGCGTTCTGCCCGGTACCGGCGTCCAGTACCAGCAGGACCTCATGGGGCGCCTCGGCATCGAGCTTGCCGATGACCCGGCGCACCTTCTTCAACTCTTCCATCAGGTTGTCCTTGGTGTGCAGGCGACCGGCGGTGTCGGCGATCAGCACATCCACGCCGCGAGCCTTGGCGGCCTGCACGGCATCGAAGATCACCGAGGCCGAGTCGGCACCGGTGTGCTGGGCGATGACCGGGATCTGGTTGCGCTCGCCCCACACCTGCAGCTGCTCCACCGCCGCAGCGCGGAAGGTATCGCCGGCCGCCAGCATGACCTTCTTGCCCTCCAACTGCAGCTTCTTGGCCAGCTTGCCGATGGTGGTGGTCTTGCCGGCACCGTTCACGCCGACCACGAGGATCACGTAGGGCTTGGTCTGCGACTGGATCTTCAGCGGCTGTTCGACCGGGCGCAGCAGCGCGGCCAGCTCTTCCTGCAGCGACTTGTACAGCGCATCGGCGTCGGCCAGCTGCTTGCGGGCGACCTTCTGGGTCAGGTTCTGCACGATCACCGAGGTGGCCTCGACGCCCACGTCGGCGGTCAGCAGGCGGGTCTCGATTTCGTCGAGCAGGTCGTCATCGATGGCTTTCTTGCCCAGGAACAGGCTGGCCATGCCCTCGCCGATGCTGGCGCTGGTCTTGGACAGGCCCTGCTTGAGGCGGGCGAAGAAGCCGACCTTGGCTTGCTCGGTGGCGACAGGTGCCGGAGCGGCCGGCTCGGACTCAGGCTCGGCGACAGGGCGCTCGGGAATGGCCGGCGGCGCTTTCTGTTCGAGGTCCGGCACCAGGGCCACCGGTTCTTCGGCTACCGGCAACACCAGGTTGCTGACCGGCGCAGTGGGCTCGGGCACCGGTTCCACGACCGGTTGCACGGCTTGCAGCGGTATGGACGCCACAGGCTCCGGTGCAGGCGCCTGCACCGGCACGGACGCGACCGGCTCCGGCCGTGGCGCCTGCAGGAGCTCGGAGGCGACGGGCTCGGGAGCTGGCGCTTGCACGACCGGGGCCACGGGCTCGACCGGAGCAACCTCGGGCTGCTCGACGGGGGTCTGCGGCGCAGCCGGTTCTACGGCCTGCGGTTCAGGGGTTTGTGGCTGTTCGGCGACAGGTTGCTGCGGCTTCTTGCGAAACCAGCTGAACAGGCCTTTCTTCTCGCCAGCCTCGGCCGGCGCTTTTTTGTCGTCGTTGGAACCAAACATGGAAGACGGCTATCTCAGGGTAGCGATGGGCCACCAGTGGCGCATCGGGAATTCTCTAAACGCAGAACAGACTATTTTGAATCCGGCTGGTTCATGCGCAATATTTTGTCGCCAAGCCCGCAGGCCAGAACGGCGACAGGCATGGTCGCCAGGCAACCGGATCAGTATCCTAGCACCTCCTGGCCCGCCGACGCTAAGCCAAGCGGGCCGCCGTACAGGTTATCCAACGTATGAATGCTCTAGCCCGCCGCGCCGCTGGCCTGTTGCTCAGCACGCTCTGCCTGCCGTTCGCGGCCCTGGCCGCCGATCTGCAACCCACCCATGAGTTCATCCTCGACAACGGCCTGAAGGTGGTCGTGCGCGAGGACCACCGCGCGCCGGTGGTGGTCTCGCAGATCTGGTACAAGGTCGGCTCCAGCTACGAGACGCCGGGCCAGACCGGCCTGTCCCACGCCCTCGAGCACATGATGTTCAAGGGCAGCGCCAAGGTCGGCCCGGGCGAGGCCTCGCGCATCCTGCGCGACCTCGGCGCCGAGGAAAACGCCTTCACCAGCGACGACTACACCGCCTACTACCAGGTGCTCGCCCGCGACCGCCTGCCGGTGGCCCTGGAGCTGGAGGCCGACCGCCTGGCCAGCCTGCGCCTGCCGGCCGACGAGTTCAGCCGCGAGATCGAGGTCATCAAGGAAGAACGCCGCCTGCGCACCGACGACCAGCCCAACGCCAAGGCCTTCGAACTGTTCCGCGCCATGGCCTACCCGGCCAGCGGCTACCACACGCCGACCATCGGCTGGATGGCCGACCTGGAGCGCATGAAGGTCGAGGAGCTGCGTCACTGGTACGAGTCCTGGTACGCGCCGAACAATGCCACCCTGGTGGTGGTCGGCGATGTCACGCCCGAGGAGGTCAAGGGCCTGGCGCAGAAATACTTCGGTGCCATTCCCAAGCGCGCGGTGCCTCCGGCCAAGCTGCCCCTGGAGCTGGCCGAGCCGGGCCTGCGCCAGCTGACCCTGCATGTACGCACCCAACTGCCGAGCCTGATCTACGGCTTCAACGTACCGGGCCTGGCCACTGCCAAGGACCCGCGCACCGTCCATGCCCTACGCCTGATCTCTGCCCTGCTCGACGGCGGCTACAGCGCGCGCATGCCGGCGCGCCTGGAGCGCGGCCAGGAGCTGGTGGCCGGTGCCTCTTCAGGCTACAACGCCTTCACCCGGGGTGACAGCCTGTTCATGATCTCGGCCACGCCGAACGTGCAGAAGCAGAAGTCCCTCGCCGACGTGGAAAAAGGCATCTGGCAACTGCTCGACGAACTCAAGACCACGCCGCCTACCGCCGAGGAACTCGAGCGCGTGCGCGCCCAGGTGATCGCCGGCCTGGTCTACGACCGCGACTCCATCAGCAGCCAGGCCACCACCATCGGCCAGCTGGAAACCGTGGGCCTGTCCTGGAAGCTGATCGACAGCGAACTGGACGAGCTCAAACGCGTGACCCCGCAGGACATCCAGGACGCCGCACGCACCTACTTCACCCGCGAACGCCTGAGCGTTGCCCATGTACTGCCCGAGGAGTCCGCTCATGAGTGATCGCAGCGCCCCCCGCTATACCCTGCTTGGCCTCGGCATCATCGCCGTGGTGGTGGCCCTGGCCCTCATCCTCGCCCGCCCGGCCCAATCGGGCAGCAGCGCCGAAGGCAAGGCCCCGGCGGCCCGCCCGGCCAATACCCTGCAGTCCTTGGCCGAGCTGGACGGCAAGGCGCCTACCCGGCGCACGCTGAACATCCAGAACTGGAACACCGCCGAAGGTGCCCGTGTGCTGTTCGTGGAGGCCCGTGAGCTGCCGATGTTCGACCTGCGCCTGACCTTCGCCGCCGGCAGCAGCCAGGACGGCGACGTGCCGGGCCTGGCGACACTGACCAACGCCATGCTCAACGAAGGCGTGGCCGGCAAGGACGTCACCGCCATCGCCCAGGGCTTCGAAAGCCTGGGGGCGGATTTCGGCAACGGCTCCTACCGTGACATGGCCGTGGCCACGCTGCGCAGCCTCAGCACCCCGGACAAGCGCGAGCCGGCCCTGAAGCTGTTCGCCGACGTGGTGGGCAAGCCGACCTTCCCGGAGGATGCCCTCAAGCGCATCAAGAACCAACTGTTGGCCGGTTTCGAGTACGAAAAGCAGAACCCAGGCAAGATCGCCGGCAAGGCCTTGTTCGCCAAGCTCTACGGCGACCACCCCTACGCCCACCCGAGCGATGGGACTGCCCAGAGCGTCCCCGGCATCACCCTGGATCAGCTGCGCGCCTTCCACGCCAAGGCCTACACAGCCGGCAACGCAGTGATCGCCCTGGTCGGCGATCTCAGCCGCGCCGAAGCCGAAGCCATCGCCGCCCAGGTGTCCGCCGCCCTGCCCAAGGGCCCGGCGCTGCCCAAGCCCGCTGAGCCTGCCGAGCCCAAGGCGGGCCTGGCCCACATCGACTTCCCGAGCAAGCAGACCCACCTGATGCTCGCCGAGATGGGCATCGACCGCCAGGACCCGGACTGGCCGGCCCTGTCCCTGGGTAACCAGATCCTCGGCGGCGGTGCCTTCGGCACTCGCCTGATGAGCGAAGTACGCGAGAAACGCGGCCTGACCTACGGCGTCTATTCGGCCTTCAGCCCGATGCAGGTACGCGGCCCGTTCATGATCAACCTGCAGACCCGCGCCGAACTCAGCGAAGCGACCCTCAAGCTGGTCCAGGGCATCCTCGCCGACTATCTCGAGCAGGGCCCTACCCAGCAAGAGCTGGACGATGCCAAGCGCGAGCTGGCCGGCAGCTTCCCGTTGTCCAACGCCAGCAATTCGAGCATCGTCGGCCAGCTGGGTGCCATCGGCTTCTACAACCTGCCGCTGACCTGGTTGGAGGACTTCATGCAGCAGTCCCAAGCCCTGACCGCCGAACAGGTCAAGGCGGCACTGAACAAGCACCTGGCCGTGGACAAGCTGGTGATCGTCACCGTCGGCCCGACCGTGGCGCAGAAACCGCTGCCACCGCCCACTGACAAACCCGCCGAGCAACCGCTTGGCGTACCGGAGCACTAATGGCCAAGCCAACCCACACCGCCCGCCCGGGCCCGGCCCACAGCAAGGGGCAAGGCCACCTGCGCATCATCGCCGGCGAGTGGCGCAGCCGTCGCCTGGCCGTGCCGGACGGCGAAGGCCTGCGCCCGACGCCGGACCGCGTGCGCGAAACCCTGTTCAACTGGCTGGCGCCCTATATCGAGGGTGCCCAGGTACTCGACGCCTTCACCGGCAGCGGTGCCCTGGTGCTCGAGGCCCTGTCCCGCGGGGCTGAGGATGCCGTGGCCCTGGACAGCAACCCGGCGGCCATCGCCAACCTGAAGAACAACCTCGAGATCCTGCGCTGCCCACGTGGCCAGATTCTGCAGACCGACGCCCTGCGCTATCTGCAGAACCCGGCGAAGCAGCAGTTCGACCTGGTGTTCCTCGACCCTCCGTTCCATCAGGACCTATTGACCAACGCCTGCGACCTGCTCGAGCAAAACCAATGGCTACGTGAACAGGCCTGGATCTACACCGAGAGCGAAGCCGCGCCCTCCTCCCTGCAGATGCCCGGCAATTGGCGCCTGCACAGGGAGAAAAAGACCGGGCAGGTGCATTACGCCCTCTGGCAACGAGGCTGATGCCACCGCCTGCCTAACTATGTAACGCAGGCGGTCTCCCCCTTTCGCTGAAGCTGCTCCGGCCTATACCCACAAGAGCACTTCAGCGATGCCTTCTCTCTTGCAACGCCCCGACGCCGAGGCGATCTCCGACAGCCTGGGCGTGCTCGCATCTGTCAGGATGCCTGCCATCCAGCATTTCACCCTGGACAACGGCCTTTCGGTCTACCTGTGCGAAAACCACAGTGCACCATTGGTGGCGGTCCAGATCTGGTATCACATCGGCGTGAGCCACGAACCGCCTGGGCGCTCGAACCTGTCCCACCTGCTCGAGCACCTGATATTCAGAGGCAGCAGCAAGTTACCGGCAGGGCTCTATTCGCGCCTGATCGCTCGCCTGGGCGGTGTAGCCAACGCGACCACCCACAGTGATTCCACCGTTTTTGAAATCACCTTGCCCGCCGCCCGGCTGCCGGTGGCACTGGAACTGATGGCAGACGCCATGGCCACTGCAAACCTCGACCAGACAGTGTTCGAGCTGGAAGTCCAAGTAGTCGAAAGCGAACGCCGCCTGAAGGTAGGTGGCTCGTCGCTGCAACGAGCATATGAACAGCACCAGAAACTTGCCCACGGCGACACACCCTATGCCGAGCCCAGCTTCGGCCATGCGATCGACCTGGCGGACATGGACCTAGCGACGGTCCATACCTGGTACCGCACTTGGTACCACCCCAACAATGCGAGCCTCGTGGTTGTTGGAGCGACCGGCCTGCAGCAGCTTCGCCAGCAGGTCGAAACCTACTTCGCGGCGTTGCCGCCCGTGCCATTGCGTGACAAACCCTCGCTTCGGCACTCAGGCGAGCTCAAGGAACGCGACCAACAGCTCGTCGATCCGACACTCCCCAATGCCCTGTTCATGTCGTTCAACGTCCCGAGCCACGCCACTGCGCCCTCGGTGGAGACGATGCTAGCCCTGCGCCTGCTCGCAGCGATTCTCGGCGATGGCTTCAGTGCGCTGCTCTACAGTCGCCTGGTCCGCGACCGCCTGTTCCTCAGAACCGCCTCTGTCAGCTATGACCACCAGTTGCAGGGGGACTCGCTGTTCACCCTCATGGCATTCATGCCACCCAACAGCGCCGCCACGCCTCAGCAAGCGGCTGTCGAGATCTGGCAACTGATCGATGAGCTGCGAAGCGCACCCTTGCCGGAGCACGTACTCCAACGCCAGAAACTCCGCTTGCTTGCCCGTGAACTCCATGAAAGCGCCACGCTCGAGGAAAAGGCAACGCGGATCGGACATGCTGCTGCGGCCGGGTTGGACCCGACCGCCTTGGCAGAGGAACCACGCATCCTTCAGAACCTGTCCAGCACGACCTTGCAACAGGTCGCGGCCAATTACTTGTCCCGGGAACGCCTGACAACAACCTACCTTCTGCAAGGAGCGCCAGCATGACCGATACGCCCACTTCTTCCGCAGCACATGAAACCTGCCGGTCCCCGGCGGATTACAGCTTCGACACGCAGTTGGTAGGCCTGAGTTCGCTCCAGGGCATCGATTTCACGCACCTTCAACCGCTCTCGGCTGAAATCCATCGATGGCGTACCAAAGAGGGCACCCAGGCTCATCTCGTACCCATTCACGACAGGCCCGTCTTCGACCTGGTGCTGCGCTTCAAGGCGGGCAGTGCCGCTGATGGTGACACCCACGGGCTGGCGGCACTCGCACTCTACACACTCGACCAAGGCACAGGGGACCTCGACGCGGCCCGGTTCGCCGATCGATTGGAGGGGCTAGGCGCGATCCTGGATAGAAAAATCAGCCAGGACTGCGCCATCGTCAGCCTGCGAGGCCTGAGTACGCCTGCGCTGCGTGACGGTGCGATGCAGCTGGTCACTGCGATGGTCGCCAAGCCGGCCTTTCGTGACGCCGATATCGGGAAAATCCGCGAACGCCTGGTCAATTACCATCGAAGCAACAGCCGCAGCGCACGAGCCCTGCTGTTCGAGGAGACTGCGCGCCGTCTGTTCAGCGGGCATCCCTACGCAACCTCGCCTGCCGGCACACCCGAGGGCCTTGCCGGTATAACACCGGAACAAGTGGTCGCTTTCCATCGCAAGGCCTATTCAGCCCAAAACCTCGAAATCGGATTGGTCGGCGACCTGTCGCTTGAAGAAGCCGAAACCCTCGTCGCGTCCCTGACCCAGGCGTTGCCACGCCAGTGGATGTCAACCACGCCCGCTCCACTGCCCCTGGCCAAGGCCCAGCCACTGCATATCGAGCGATCCGGGGCCAGCACCACGGTCCTGCTTACCCTCCCACTGCGCGCCTACCCCACCGACACGGACTATCCAGCCTTGTTGATGGCCGATGAAATGCTCGGCGGCAGTTTCCAGTCGCGCCTGACGACGGAACTGCGCACCCGCCGAGCCCTCACCTATGCCGTCAGCTCCAACCTGGTGCCCATGGATGCCGGTTGCCTCTGGCACATCATGTGGGAGGTCCAACCGCAATACCGGGATGCTTCCCAGGCGTTGGTATCGGACCTGGTCAACTGCTTTATCCAGCATGGCCCCACACTGGGCGAATGCCAGTTCGCCCTGAATCAGACCGCGGGCAAGCTGCTACGCGCCATGGCCAACAGCGCAGCCCTCGCCATAGGCCTGGTGAACCTTGGCAACCAGAACCTGCCCGCCGATCACTTGGCGACGCTCTTGGATAAACTCGCGGCGCTGACCTCGGAGGACATCCGCCAGGCTGCCCGCGGGCTGGACATGCAGCACGCCTGTTTCGCCAGCCTTGGGCCCTCCGTCGAGCAGCAACCGCTGCCCACAACTGCGACCATTGGCGAACCGCCCCACCCATAGGCAACACTTCATGGCAAGCTAGACAGGCACAACACGAGTCGCCCAGCATGCCAAGCCCTGCCCCAGCCCGTTTCGTTCCCGCCGCCGGCCTCTCCAACCCGCATCTGCAAACGTTGTGGGGGCCGCTGTGGCGCAAGCTCGCCGACCTATCACGTACCCGCGAACGCCTGTGGCTGGCCGATGGCGACTTCCTCGACCTCGACTGGCACGGCCCGCACCAGGCCGATACGCCTGTGGTCATGGTGTTGCACGGCTTGACCGGCTCGTCCCACTCACCCTATGTGAAAGGCTTGCAACAGGCGTTGCAGGCACGCGGCTGGGCCAGCGTCGCGGTGAACTGGCGTGGTTGCTCCGGTGAACCGAACCTGTTGGCGCGCAGCTACCACTCCGGCGCGAGCGAAGACCTGGCTGAAGCCGTTCGCCACCTGCGCGCCCAACGCCCCCTGGCGCCGCTGTATGCGGTGGGCTATTCGTTGGGGGGCAATGTATTGCTCAAGTACCTGGGCGAAAGTGGCTCGGCCAGCCAACTGGAAGCGGCGGTCGCCGTGTCGGTGCCGTTTCGCCTGGACCAGTGCGCCGATCGCATCGGCCTGGGGTTTTCCAAGGTCTACCAGGCACATTTCATGCGCGAAATGCGGGCGTACGTACAGCGCAAGCAACAGCATTTTCGCGACAACGGCCACCTCGAGGGCCTGGCCGAACTGGAAAGGCTGGGGTCGTTGCGCAACCTGCGCACCTTCTGGGACTTCGACGGCAAGATCACGGCACCGCTCAATGGTTTTCGCGACGCCCATGATTATTACCGACGTGCGTCAAGCCGCTATTACCTGGGCGGAAACCGAACGCCGACCTTGATCATCCATTCCAGCGATGATCCGTTCGTGTTCAGGCACAGCCTGCCCGGCAGGGACGAATTGGCGCCGCAGACTCATTTCGAGCTGCATGCACGTGGCGGGCATGTGGGATTTGTCGAGGGGAGCCTGCGTAACCCAGGGTATTACCTTGAGCGCAGGATCCCGCAATGGCTGGCCGAGGGGACTTGAACGCCAGGGCCCTATCGCCGGCAAGCCGGCTCCCACCTGCCCTGCGCTGTTTTCCGATATACCGCCATACCTGTGGGAGCCGGCTTGCCGGCGATCGGGGCCAGCTCAGTCCCCCCTGGCCACGCCACGCGACGGGTCGTTGATCCATTCACTCCACGAGCCTGCATACAGCCGCCCCAGCGGATACCCCGCCAACGCCAGGGCGAACAGGTTGTGGCACGCGGTCACACCGGACCCGCAGTACGCCACCAGCTGTTCCGGCGCCCGGCCTGCGAGCTTTTCGGCAAAGCGCTGCTTGAGCTGGTCCACAGGCAGGAAACGCCCATCCGGCCCCAGGTTGTCGGTGAACGCCGCGCACTGGGCGCCGGGAATATGCCCGGCCACAGGGTCGATCGGCTCGACCTCGCCGCGAAAACGCGGCAAGCCGCGGGCATCGATCAGGGTCAGTTCCGGCGCGTCCAGGCGCTTGGCCAGGTGTTCGGCATCGATCACCAGCTTCATGTCCGGCTTGCCGGTGAAGTTCCCTTCGCGCCGGGCCGGTGGGTCGAGGCTCAACGGCAGGTGTGACGCATGCCAGGCCTTCAGGCCACCATCGAGAATGCACACGCCATCGCGCTTGCCCAGCCAGGCCAGCAGCCACCAGGCGCGGGCGGCAAATGCACCCGGGCCATCGTCGTACAGCACCACCTGGCTGTCGTTGTCCACGCCCCAGTCGCGCAATCGCTCCTGCAGCCGCTGCGGGTCAGGCAAAGGATGACGGCCAGTATGGCCTTTGACCACCGGCCCACTCAGGTCACGCTCCAGGTCAGCGAAGTGCGCGCCGGCGATATGCCCCTGGGCATAGCTGCGCTGGCCGTAATCCACATCCTCCAGGGCAAAACGACAATCGAGAACCACCAGCCCCGGCGCTTCCAGGCGCTCGGCCAACTGCAGTGGGGTGATCAATTGCGCAAGGGGCATGACAATCTCCTGATCGATGGCACGAAAAACCCTGGCTCATTGCTCCAGGGCCTGGTTGAAGGGAACGTGGAACTCGTCGCAGAGGGCATCCACGGCGGTGCGGGCACTGGGCGTGACGAAGCCCAGCTCCAGCAACAGCACCTGGTAGACACCGCGCTTGAAGGCTTCTTCGCCCAGGTGGGCGGAATGCTCGCGGGTGGTGCTGAGAAAACGCACCCAGGATGTCAGGACAATCCAGGCGTTGATGGTCAGCGATTCGATCTGCGCCGCGTCCATCGCCAGGATGCCGGCATCGACGAACCCCCGGTAGATGGCCTGGGCCTGCTGCAGGCAACGCTGGGAGAAGCGCCGGTAGCGGGCCGCCAGCTCAGGGTCGCTCTCGAGCAGGTGCTCGAGGTCGCGGTGCAGGAAACGGTAGTTCCACATCGCGGCCAGCAGGGCCTTGAGGTAGAAACGCTTGTCTTCGACCGTGGCGGCCCGCCCCTGCGGCGGGCGCAGGAAGCTGTCCACCAGCTCTTCGTACTGGCTGAACAGCACGGCGATGATCGCTTGCTTGTTGGGAAAGTGGTAGTACAGGTTGCCGGGCGAAATTTCCATATGCGCGGCAATGTGGTTGGTGCTGACGCTGCGTTCGCCCTGCTGGTTGAACAACTCCAGGCTGTTCTGCACGATGCGCTCTCGGGTCTTCATGCGCGGGGCCATGCTCAGCTCCATGTTCTGCGATGCTTCATCTTACGGCGTATCGGCCAAAGGATGTACCGATGGTTTGTGTGGTGTTTGCCTGCAGCACCTCTGGCTTGGCGGATCGCAGCCCGCTCCGGCAGGGCCAGCTGCCGATAAGTAATTCGGTACCTGGCCCTTCTGGGCTGCACAAGGCAAAAATTAGAGTATAGGCTCTAGGCATAACGCACCTTCGCGGAGCCGCCATGAACTCGCCAATCAGCCAGTCTCCTATGCATTGCGACCTCGACCTACAGGCGACGTTCGCCGCTCAGCGCACTGCCTTCGCCGCAAACCCGATGCCTCCGGCCGCCCAGCGCCGGCAATGGCTGAAAAGCCTGCGCGAGCTGTTGCTGGAGCACCAACAACCGTTGATCGAGGCCATCGATCGCGACTTCGAAGGCCGCAGTGCCGACGAGACCCGGCTGGCTGAGCTGCTGCCGTCCGTCCAAGGACTTCGCCATGCCGAGCGACACCTGCAGCGCTGGATGCAACCCTCTCGACGCAAGGTCGGCCTGGCCTTCCAGCCGGCCCGTGCCCAGGTGCTCTACCAGCCTTTGGGCGTGGTGGGCGTCATCGTGCCCTGGAACTACCCGCTGCTCCTGGCCATCGGCCCGCTGACCTGCGCCCTGGCCGCAGGCAACCGGGTGATGCTCAAGCTCAGCGAAGCCACGCCAGCCACTGGGGTGCTGCTCAAGGCCTTGCTGGAACGCGTGTTTCCCAACGACCTGGTGAGCGTCGTGCTCGGCGAGGTAGAGGTCGGCCAGACCTTTTCCCGCCTACCCTTCGATCACCTGCTGTTCACCGGCGCCACTGGCGTGGGACGCCATGTGATGGCGGCGGCCGCGCAGAACCTCACGCCGGTCACGCTCGAGCTGGGCGGCAAATCGCCGGCCATCGTCTCCAGCAGCGTGCTCCTGGACACCGCCGCCGAGCGCATCGCCTTCGGCAAACTGGTCAATGCCGGGCAGACCTGCGTCGCCCCCGACTATGCGCTCGTACCCCGCGAGCGCCTGGACGCCTTTGCCGAGGCCTACCGGCGCGCCGTACACCGGCTGTACCCACGCATCGCCGATAACCCCGACTACAGCGCCATCATCAACCCGCGACAGCTGCAACGCCTGGAGCTCCTGCTGGCCGACGCCCGTGACAAAGGCGCCCGGGTGCTCGACCTCTACCCCGGCGAACCCCGCCAGGGCCGGCGCCTGCCGCCCCACCTGGTGCTCGAGGTACGCGACGACATGCAGGTGATGCAGGACGAGATCTTCGGCCCGGTACTGCCGCTGGTGCCCTACGACACCCTCGAGCAGGCATTGGCCTATATCAACGCATGCCCACGGCCATTGGCGCTGTACTACTTCGGGTATGACCGTGCCGAGCAGGCCTATGTGCTGAGCCATACCCATTCCGGTGGCGTCTGCCTGAACGACACCCTGCTGCACGTGGCCCAGGACGACCTGCCATTCGGCGGTATCGGCCCCTCAGGCATGGGCCATTACCATGGCCACGAGGGGTTCCTGACCTTCAGCAAGGCCAAGGCCGTGCTGGCCAAGCAGCGCTTGAACGCCGCCCGGCTGATCTACCCGCCTTATGGCAAAGCCTTGCAGCGCCTGGTCTTCAAACTGTTCATCCGCTGAGCGAGGCCCGCCCATGCACCGCCGTGACCTGCTTGCCTTCAGCCTCGGCGCCAGCGCCTTCCTGGCCACTGCCAGCCTGGTTGGCTGCACGCCCCAGGCACCGGCAGCGGGCTTGCGCGTGCTGCGCGACGATGACCTGCCGGTGCTCAGTGCACTGATACCGGTGGTGCTTGCCGGCACCCAGGCCTCCACGCCGCTGGTGCTGCACAGCCTGGACCATAAGCTCGCTGCGCTGTCGCCACAGATGCTCAAGCTTACCCGCCAGTTGCTCGACGTGCTCAGCCTGCCGCTGACCCGCGGCCCGTTGACCGGCATCTGGGCCAGCTGGGAAACCGCCAGCCCCGCCCAGGTGAACGCCTTCCTGCGCCGCTGGAGCAACAGTTCGCTGGACCTGCTGCGCATGGGCCATGCCTCGCTGCTGCAATTGCTGCTGATGGCCTGGTACGAGCGCCCCGAGGCCTGGGCCGCCTGCGGCTACCCCGGGCCGCCGAAGGTCTGACCCCTCACCACAAGAGCACCCCCGAATGCCTACGACCGACCCGTTTCGCCAAGGCCTTGCCCGCGGCTGGATCACCCATGATGGCTCGCGGCTGAGCCAGGACCTGACGCTGGAGGCGGACGTCGCCGTGATCGGCAGCGGCGCAGGCGGGGCCACCAGCGCGCACATCCTCAGTGCCGCAGGCTTCAAGGTGCTGTTGATCGAGGAAGGCCCGCTCAAGACCAGCAGCGACTTCCATCTGCTGGAAAACGAAGCCTACGCCCACCTGTACCAGGAAGGCCTCGGGCGCATGAGCAAGGATGGCGCCATCACCATCCTCCAGGGCCGTGCCGTGGGAGGTACCACCCTGGTGAACTGGACATCGAGCTTCCGTACGCCTGCGCAAACCCTCGAGCATTGGGCACGCGAGCACAGCGTGAAGGGGCTGGACAGCGAAGCGCTGCGCCCTTGGTTCGAACGCGTCGAGCAAGACCTTGGCATCACGCCCTGGATCATGCCGCCCAACGCCAACAACGATGTGCTGCGCCGTGGCTGCGAAGCACTCGGCTACCGCTGGGCAGTGATCCCGCGCAACGTGCGCGGCTGCCGCAACCTGGGCTACTGCGGCATGGGCTGTCCGGTCAATGCCAAGCAGTCGATGCTGGTGACGCGCATCCCGGCGACGCTCGAGCAGGGCGGCGAGCTGCTGTACCTGGCCCGTGCGCAGCGCTTGGAGCACAACGGCGAACGCATCTCCCAATTGCTGTGCCAAGCGCTCGACAGCCAGGGGATAGCGCCGAACGGGCATCAAGTCCGCGTACGGGCCCGGCATTACATCCTGGCCGGCGGCGGCATCAACAGCCCGGCCCTGCTGCTACGGTCCGAGGCCCCCGATCCGCACCAGCGCCTGGGCAAGCGCACCTTCCTGCACCTGGTCAATTTCAGCGCGGCCGTGTTCGGCGAGCGCATCGATCCGTACTACGGCGCCCCCCAATCGATCTACAGTGACGAGTTCCAGTGGCAAGGCGGCGTCGACGGGCCTATCGGCTACAAACTGGAGGTGCCCCCGCTGCACCCGGCCCTTGCCAGCACGCTGTTGGGTGCCTACGGCGAGGAAAACGCCCGGCGCATGGCCGAACTGCCCCATACCCACGTGATGCTGGCGCTGCTACGCGATGGCTTCCACCCGCAAAGCCAGGGCGGCCAGGTGGAGCTGCGCGGCGACGGCTCGCCCGTGCTCGACTACCCGCTCACCGACTACCTGCGCGATGGCCTGCTCCGGGCCTACCGGAGCATGGCGCAGATCCAGTTCGCCGCTGGGGCTGCCCGGGTGATGCCAGTACACAGCGATGCCCGCTTTGCCAGTGCACTGCCCCCCACCCTGGCGATGATCGACGAGCTGCGCCTGGAGCCCTTCCGGACCCGCCTGGGCAGTGCCCATGTGATGGGTGGTTGTGCCCTCGGCGAAGACCCGCGCCAGGCGGTGTGCGACAGCCTTGGGCGGCACCACCAGTTGGAGAACCTGTCGATCCATGACGGCTCGCTCTTCCCCACCAGCATCGGTGCCAACCCGCAACTGTCGGTCTATGCCCTTTGCGCCCTGCTCAGCGAGGCCCTGGCCAGCCGACTGGCACAGGGCGCATGACAAGCCACGGGCTGGCTGTCTATAGTGCCCCCAATCGGCCGCGCGACTTGGCCGGGCGCAGTCGCTGCGCTACCATCCGACTCCCCAACGCACTCCCAGCCAGGATGACGCGATGAACCGAGTGTTGTACCCGGGTACTTTCGACCCCATTACCAAAGGCCATGGCGACCTGGTCGAGCGCGCCTCGCGTCTGTTCGACCATGTGATCATCGCGGTGGCGGCCAGCCCGAAGAAGAACCCGCTGTTCCCCTTGGAACAACGCGTGGAACTGGCCCGTGAGGTCACCAAGCACCTGCCCAATGTCGAAGTCATCGGTTTTTCCAGCCTGCTGGCGCACTTCGCCAAGGAACAAGGTGCCAATGTGTTCTTGCGCGGCCTGCGCGCGGTGTCGGACTTCGAGTACGAGTTCCAGCTGGCCAACATGAACCGCCAGTTGGCGCCGGACGTCGAGAGCCTCTTCCTGACGCCTTCGGAGCGCTACTCGTTCATTTCCTCGACGCTGGTCCGGGAAATCGCCGCGCTGGGCGGCGACATCAGCAAGTTCGTCCACCCAGTGGTGGCCGACGCGCTGACCGAACGCTTCAAGAAGTGACCGCCACTGCCTGATCATCGCGCCCGCGTGCACTGCGGGCGCGAATGCGGCACAATTGTGCCCACTGGTTTGATACATGCCCGGGCCAAGAGCCCCGGCCGGAGCCCCCATGTCCCTGATCATCACCGACGATTGCATCAACTGCGACGTCTGCGAACCCGAGTGCCCGAACGCGGCCATCTCCCAAGGCGAAGAGATCTACGTGATCGACCCCAACCTGTGCACCCAGTGCGTAGGCCACTACGACGAGCCGCAGTGCCAGCAGGTCTGCCCGGTCGACTGCATCCCCCTGGATGAAGCCCACCCGGAGACCCATGACGAGCTGATGGAAAAGTACAAGCGCATCACCGGCAAGGCTTGACCTGTAGCCTCAGGACTCTTGTAGGAGCGGGCTTGTCCCGCGATGGGGCCGGCACATGTGTATGGCAAGGGCTTCGCCCTTGATCGCGGCACAAGGCCGCTCAGGGGTACAGCGAAACGCCTCAGCGCTGGCAGCGCGGGCAATAGACGCTTGCCCGCTGCCCCAGCTTCACCTCGCGCAACGGCGTGCCGCACACTTTGCACGGCTGCCCGCCCCGCCCGTACACGAACAGCTCCTGCTGGAAGTACCCCGGCTGCCCATCGCCGCCGATGAAGTCGCGCAGCGTGGTCCCGCCCTGCTCGATCGCCGCGGCCAGCACCCGCTTGATCTCGATCGCCAGCTTCAGGTAGCGCGCCCGGGAAATCCCCCCGGCTTCGCGTCGTGGGTCGATGCCAGCCGCGAACAGCGCCTCGGTGGCGTAGATGTTACCCACGCCCACCACCACGGCGTTGTCCATGATGAAGGGCTTGACCGCCATGGACCGCCCGCGGGACAACTGGAACAAGCGCTCGCCATCGAACAGGTCGGTCAAGGGCTCCGGCCCCAGGCGCACCAGCAGCTCGTGGTTGAGCGGGTCCAGGCTCCACAGCATGGCACCGAAACGGCGCGGGTCGGTGTAGCGCAGCGCCAGCCCCGATTCCAGCTCGATATCCACATGCTCGTGCTTGCCCACGGGCAGGCCCTGCTCCACCAGGCGCAGGTTGCCCGACATGCCCAGGTGGCTGATCAAGGTGCCGACCTCGGCATTGATCAACAGGTATTTGGCCCGCCGCTGCACGGTGACGATGCGTTGTCCGGACAGGCGGATGTCCAGGTCTTCGGGGATCGGCCAGCGCAGGCGCCGGTCGCGTACCAGTACGCGGCTGACCCGCTGGCCTTCCAGGTACGGCGCGATGCCGCGCCGGGTGGTCTCGACTTCAGGTAGTTCCGGCATGGTGTCAGTGCCCGCCCAATTCGCGAATGGTTTGCTTGAGGTGTTCGAAGTCGTACTCCGACAGCCCGATGTAGTCGAGCACCAGCGGGCCGACCACGTCCCACTCGTGGTCCTGGGCCTGGTTGCCCAGCACCCGGTGGGATGCACAGATATGCTCGGCCATCTTCAGCACCGCCAGCAGGTTCTTGAGCTGGGTGTTGCGCGAAGACTCGTCGCGGAAGATCGCCAAGGCGTTGTGATGGTTGGCGATCGCCGAGCTGATGTGCTCCGGCAAGCGCCAGGACTTGGCGGTGAAATAGCCCACCACCGCATGGTTGGTGTTGAAGGTGCGGTTTTCCGTGTCCACCACTCGCGTGTCCATACCGGCATTGGCGTAGGACGCCTCCAGCACCTCCATGTAGTCGGGGAAGCGCTTGAGCATCAACGGCACGCCGCAATCGTGGAACAGGCCCAGGGTGTAGGCCTCGTCAACCGCCTGGATGCCGGTGCGCTTGGCCAGGGTCAGGCAGGTCATGGCCACGTCTTGGGCGGTGTCCCAGAAGCGGTTGAGGGTGACGATGGTTTCGTCACTCATCTCGCCCTTGATCGACTGGGCATTGATCAGGTTGATGATCGAGCGGCTGCCCAACAGGTTCACTGCACGCTGAATCGAGCCGATCTTGTTGGCCAGGCCGAAGTGCGGCGAGTTCACCAGCTTGAGCAAGGCACCGGACAGGCCTGGGTCCTGGGCGATCAACCGGGCGATGGTTTCCAGGTCAGGGTCGGGCATGTACTGCTCGAACTGCAGGTCGACCATGATCTGCGGCTGCGGTGGAATGCTGATCCCTTGCAGGGCTTGCTGGATCTGTTCGGGGCTGAGTTCCTGGGACATGGGGCGCACACTCGGTAAGGACGGTGAATTCTACCCTCGTCCGCCCGACGGGGCACCCACTGGCGCGTTGCGCCGGAACTTTCCCCACGCCTTGCGGGCCTCCTTTCACAGGCCCATCCCGAAAAGGAGAACACTCCCATGAGCGCAACACTCAACGGCAAGCGCGTGGCTTTCCTGGTGACCGACGGTTTCGAGCAGGTAGAGCTCACCGGCCCTCGCGAGGCCTTGGAACGCAACGGCGCGGTGGTCGACATCCTGAGCGCCAAGGAAGGCAGCGTACGCGGCTGGAACCATGACAAACCCGCGGACGAGTTCGCCGTGGATGCCACCTTCGAAGCGGCCAGCCTCGATCTCTACGATGCCTTGGTACTGCCCGGCGGGGTCCAGAACTCCGATACCATCCGGATCATTCCGGCGGCGCAGAAACTGGTGAAGAGCCATGACTCGGCCAACAAGCCGCTGGCAGTGATCTGCCATGGCGCCTGGTTGCTGGTGTCGTGCGGCCTGGCCCAGGGGCGCCGACTGACCAGCTACAAGACCTTGCAGGATGATATCCGCAACGCCGGCGGCAACTGGGTGGACGAGGAGGTGGTGGTCGACGGCAACCTGATCACCAGCCGCAAGCCCGATGATATCCCGGCGTTCAGCGAACAGCTGGTCAAGGCCCTGGCAGCCTGAGCCCCCCAATCGCCGGCAAGGGCCGTGCACCCGTTCCGGTAGGAGCCGGCTTGCCGGCGATTGGGCCTTCAAGAGCATTGAAATTCCGACAGGGCCAACGCCTGCGCCTCCATCAACGCGCTATAATCCCGCTCTTTTTTCCCGGAGCGACGTCATGTCCCTGCCCAGCCTTCGCCTCAAAGCCAATGCCGACCGCCGCCTGCGCGCCGGCCACCTGTGGGTCTACAGCAATGAAGTCGACGTTGCCGCGACCCCGCTGCAAGGCCTGCGCGCCGGCCAGCAGGCGATCCTCGAGACGGCCACCGGCAAGCCGCTGGGCGTGGTGGCGGTAAGCCCCAACAACCTGATCTGCGCTCGCCTGCTGTCGCGCGACGCCAAGCTGCCGCTGGACAAGTCGCTGCTGGTGCACCGTCTGAACGTCGCCCTGTCCCTGCGCGAGCGCCTGTTCGACCAGCCCTGCTACCGCTTGGTCTACGGCGACTCGGACCTGCTGCCTGGCCTGGTGGTCGATCGCTTCCATGACATCCTGGTGGTGCAGTTGGCCTCGGCCACCATGGAAGCCCACAAGGACGACGTGATCGCCGCCCTGGTACAGGTGCTCAAGCCCAGCGGCATCCTGTTCAAGAACGACTCCGCGGCCCGCGATGCCGAAGGCCTGGAACGCTACGTCGAGACGGTCTACGGCGAAGTACCGGACTGGGTACCGCTGGTGGAGAACGGTGTGAAGTTCGAAGCGCCGGTGCGTGACGGCCAGAAGACCGGCTGGTTCTACGACCACCGTATGAACCGCGCGCGCCTGGCGCCGTACGTGAAGGGCAAGCGCGTGCTGGACCTATTCAGCTACATCGGCGGCTGGGGCGTGCAGGCCGGCGCGTTCGGTGCCAGCGAAGTGTTCTGCGTGGATGCCTCGGGCTTCGCCCTCGATGGCGTGGAGCGCAACGCAGCGCTCAACGGCATCGCCGAGAAGCTGACCTGCATCGAAGGCGACGTGTTCGAGGCCCTGCGTGAGCTGAAGGCGGCCGAGGAGCGCTTCGACGTGATCATCGCCGACCCACCCGCCTTCATCAAACGCAAGAAGGACCTGAAGAACGGCGAGGCCGCCTACCGCCGCCTCAATGAACAGGCCATGCGCATGCTGACCAAGGACGGCATCCTGGTCAGCGCCTCGTGCTCGATGCACTTGCCCGAGGACGACCTGCACAACATCCTGCTGACCAGCGCCCGCCACCTGGACCGCAACCTGCAGCTGCTCGAGCGCGGCGGCCAGGGCCCGGACCATCCGGTCCACCCGGCCATCGCCGAGACCCGCTACATCAAGAGCATCACCTGCCGGTTGCTGCCCAATAGCTGATGGCAGCTCCTGCATACGCCAAACCCTGTAGAGCGGCCTTGCGCCGCGAAAGGGCCGCAACGCGGCCCCCGTTTCACTCAGCGATCCACTGCCTACGTCGCGATCCCCGAGGCAGAGGCCGCCGACCATCCATATGCCCATTCCCTCCGGGCGCCAGCGGTGTAGAATCGACCCATTCATCGCCAGTCATCCCCGGCGGGTTTATGAGCTCTGGTCGAGCCTGCGGCGATCCCGCGCGGTCTTCGACCCCCATCCGTGCCAGCGGCAACCGGCCTCGGCGTCAAGGAAAAGAGAAGCTCACTCCCCTATTCGTGACCTGATTCAGCCGCCAGGAGTGCTTCATGCCTGATTATCGTTCCAAGACTTCCACCCAGGGCCGCAACATGGCCGGCGCCCGTGCATTGTGGCGCGCCACCGGGATGAAGGACGAAGACTTCAAGAAACCGATCATCGCCATCGCCAACTCGTTCACCCAGTTCGTCCCAGGGCACGTGCACCTGAAGGACCTGGGCCAGCTGGTGGCCCGCGAGATCGAACGCGCCGGTGGCGTGGCCAAGGAGTTCAACACCATCGCCGTCGACGATGGCATCGCCATGGGCCATGACGGCATGCTGTACTCGCTGCCGAGCCGCGAGATCATCGCCGACGCCGTGGAGTACATGGTCAACGCCCACTGCGCCGACGCCATCGTATGCATCTCCAACTGCGACAAGATCACCCCCGGCATGCTGATGGCCGCCCTGCGCCTGAACATCCCGGTGATCTTCGTTTCCGGCGGCCCGATGGAAGCCGGCAAGACCAAGCTGGCCAGCCATGGCCTGGACCTGGTCGACGCCATGGTCATCGCCGCCGACTCCTCGGCATCCGACGAAAAAGTCGCCGAGTACGAGCGCAGCGCCTGCCCGACCTGCGGTTCCTGCTCCGGCATGTTCACCGCCAACTCCATGAACTGCCTGACCGAGGCCCTGGGCCTGGCCCTGCCGGGCAACGGCTCGACCCTGGCCACCCATGCCGACCGTGAACAGCTGTTCCTGACCGCCGGACGCACCATCGTCGAGCTGTGCAAGCGCTACTACGGCGACAACGACACCTCGGTCCTGCCGCGCAACATCGCCAGCTTCAAGGCTTTCGAGAACGCCATGACGCTGGACATCGCCATGGGCGGTTCGACCAACACCATCCTGCACCTGCTGGCCGCGGCCCAGGAGGCCGAGGTGGACTTCGACCTGCGTGACATCGATCGCCTGTCGCGCAAGGTGCCGCAATTGTGCAAGGTGGCGCCGAACATCCAGAAGTACCACATGGAAGACGTGCACCGCGCCGGCGGCATCATCAGCATCCTCGGCGAGCTGGCCCGTGGCGGCCTGCTGCACACCGACCTGCCGACCGTGCACAGCCCGAGCATGGAAGAAGCCATCGCCAAGTGGGACATCACCCAGACCAACGAGCCGGCCGTGCATGAATTCTTCAAGGCAGGCCCGGCCGGCATCCCGACCCAGGTTGCCTTCAGCCAGTCGACCCGCTGGCCGACCCTGGACACCGACCGCACCGAAGGCTGCATCCGCAGCGTCGAGCACGCCTACTCCCAGGAGGGTGGCCTGGCGGTGCTGTACGGCAATATCGCGATGGACGGTTGCGTGGTGAAGACGGCCGGTGTCGACGAGTCGATCCTGGTGTTCGAAGGCACGGCCAAGATCTTCGAGAGCCAGGACAGCGCCGTGCGCGGCATCCTCGCCGACGAAGTGAAGGCAGGCGACGTGGTCATCATCCGCTACGAAGGCCCGAAGGGCGGCCCTGGCATGCAGGAAATGCTCTACCCGACCTCGTACCTGAAGTCCAAGGGCCTGGGCAAGGCCTGCGCCCTGCTCACCGATGGCCGCTTCTCCGGCGGCACCTCGGGCCTGTCGATCGGCCACGCCTCGCCGGAAGCCGCTGCAGGGGGCGCCATCGGCCTGGTGCGCGATGGTGACAAGATCCTCATCGACATTCCCAACCGCTCGATCAACCTGTTGGTCAGCGACGAGGAGCTGGCCCACCGGCGCATCGAGCAGGACAAGAAAGGCTGGAAGCCGGCCGAAGCCCGCCCACGCAAGGTGACCACCGCGCTGAAGGCGTATGCCCTGCTGGCCACCAGCGCCGACAAGGGTGCGGTGCGCAACAAGGCGATGCTCGAAGGGCTGTAAGGCCAAGAGGGCCGCTTCGCGGCACAAGGCCGCTCCTACAGAGGTCTGCGTGATCCCTGTAGGAGCGGCCTTGTGCCGCGAAAGGGCTGCAAGGCAGCCCCAAGGTGTTACTGGATCTGCTCCGGCGTCACGATCACCCAGTTCTTGTCCGCCGTCACCGGCAGCCCTTCCTTGGCCTGGGCCGCAGCGTTCTTGGCGATCATGCCATTCATCTGGTCCATGTACTTGGCCTTGCGGTTGATCCACAGGTGGATGCCGCCCTTGCCTACATCCACACCATGGAACTGCATGTAGCCATCGCTGGTGGGCGTGTCGCCGCCGACCAGCACCGGCTTCTTCCACTGGTCGATATAGGTGAGGATCGCGGCCTGCTTGCCCGCCATCCAGGTGGCCGGGGTCCACAGGTAGGGCGTCAGCTCCAGGTTCTGGTTGGCCTTCGGGTCATAGCCCCCTTCGGCGATCTGCTTGCGTGCCGTGGTCAGCTGGCCGTTGGCGCGGTCCTTGAGCAGCAGGCTCACGCCGATGACGTTCTGCGGCTTGACGTTATAGCCGTACTTGGGATCGGAGGCGACCATCCGCACCAGTTCCTCGGACGCGGCGGAGATCACATAGACGTCGATGCCATTCTCCATCAGCTTGTTGAACAGCTCGGTCTGCCCGGTGAAGACCTTCGGCGGCTGCACCTCCATGCGCTTGACCTGGTCGCCCTCGAAATAGGTGGCAGGGATCGGTTTGCCGGCGGCCATCATCTCGTCGACCTGGACCTTCAGCTCCTTGAGGGTGAAGCCGGAAAACACCTGGGCAACCCAGGGGTAGCAGACCATGTCGTCGACTTCGCACAGCCGGTAGTAGTAGCTGAACAGGCTCTCCTTGTGCTCGGCGGTGTCCTTGAAGGGCATCAGCTTCAACGAGGGGTCGAGCTTGTCACGGGTGATCAGGCCCTTGTTCTCCATGAACGGCAGCAGGGCTTCTTCCAGATCGAAGCGGTAGCTGGTGTTGTCCATGTCGAAGACTGCGTAGTTACCTTTGTTGGCATTGGCCGCAATCATGCTGTCCAACTGCTTGGCGGCCTCTGCGGGCCAGTGCTTGAGCTCGGTGGCCCATGTCTCGACGCTGAGCAGCAGGGCCAGGCCCGCGGCGAGGACTTTCGGAGCAGACTTCATTGCAAGTTCTCCTGAACAGTGGATCTGCAACGCTAGACAAAGCCCTCCTTGCACAAGGCTCCGACAACGACCTTCAACCTGCTTGAAGCGCCACCTGACATCCCAAAAACGACACTCGCATATTCCAATAACGACTAAGCAAATTCGATTTAGATATAATTTCGTTTGTTTTCAGGCTGTTAGCATTTCCGTTCGCAATCGCTCATCCAGAGGCGGTGCCCCTTCTGCTTTACCCTGGAGCTTCAATGAACCTGCCGTTGTCACTCAACCTGCTGGCGTTCCTGGCCTTGCTGCTGGGCCTGGCGCAAACCCGCCGTACCGACTGGAGCCTGGCCAAGAAAGTCCTGCTCGGCCTGGTGCTGGGCGTACTGTTCGGCCTGGTGCTGCACACCTTCTACGGCGCCGGCCATCCGGTCCTCAAGGCCACCATCGGCTGGCTCGACCTGGTCGGCAACGGCTACGTCGGCCTGTTGCAGATGATCGTCATGCCGCTGATCTTCGCCTCGATCCTCAGCGCCGTGGCGCGCCTGCACAATGCCTCCTCGCTGGGCAGGATCAGCGTGCTGAGCATCGGCACGCTGCTGCTGACCACCGCCATCGCCGCACTGGTCGGCATCGTCCTGACCAACCTGTTCGGCCTCAGCGCCGAGGGGCTGGTCGCCGGCGCCCAGGAAAGCGCCCGCCTGCAGGCCATCCACAGCGACTATGCCGGCAAGGTCGCCGACCTCAACATCCCGCAGCTGCTGTTGTCGTTCATCCCCAGCAACCCGGTGGGCGACCTGGCGCGGGCCAAGCCGACCTCGATCATCAGCGTGGTGATCTTCGCCGTGTTCCTGGGCCTGGCAGCGCTGCAGCTGATCAAGGACGACGCCGACAAGGGCAGCCGCGCCCTGGCCGCGATCGATACCCTGCAAGCCTGGGTGATGCGCCTGGTGCGTCTGGTGATGAAACTCACCCCCTACGGTGTGTTGGCGTTGATGACCAAGGTGGTGGCCAGCTCCAACCTGGACGACATTCTCAAGCTGGGCAGCTTCGTGGTGGTCTCGTACCTCGGCCTGGGCCTGATGTTCGTGGTCCACGGCCTGGTCCTGGCCGCGACCGGCGTCAGCCCGCTGCGCTTCTTCCGTAAAGTCTGGCCGGTACTGACGTTCGCCTTCACCAGCCGTTCCAGCGCCGCGAGCATCCCGCTGAACATCGAGGCGCAGACCCGTCGCCTGGGTGTGCCGCAGTCGATCGCCAGCTTCAGCGCCTCGTTCGGCGCGACCATCGGCCAGAACGGCTGCGCCGGCCTGTACCCCGCCATGCTGGCGGTGATGGTCGCCCCGGCGGTGGGCATCGATACCTTCGACCCGCTGTGGATCGCCACCCTGGTGGCCATCGTCACCCTCAGCTCGGCGGGCGTGGCCGGCGTCGGCGGCGGCGCGACCTTCGCCGCGCTGATCGTGCTGCCGGCCATGGGCCTGCCGGTAGAGCTGGTGGCGCTGCTGATCTCGGTGGAGCCGCTGATCGACATGGGCCGCACGGCGTTGAACGTGAATGGGTCGATGATGGCGGGGGTGGTGACCAGCCAGCTGTTGAAAGAGACCGACAAGGAGGTGCTGGCAGGCGACGAGCATGCGCAGCTGAGTCAATCCTGAGGCTTTGGGGCCGCTGTGCGGCCCTTTCGCGGCGCTGCCGCTCCTACAGATAGCGCGCAGCGGGTGTAGGAGCGGCCTTGTGCCGCGAAAGGGCTGCAAAGCAGCCCCAGCGCGCTCAAACCCGATCCCAGACCTCGAAATGATAGGCGGGCTTGCCTTCCTCCACCTGCGGCTCACTCGACATCAGCGCCCATTGCGCCTTGTCGAACTCAGGGAACCACGCATCCCCCTCCGGCGACAGCTCCACTCGGGTCAGGTACATCCGCTTCACCAGCCCTTTCTCCAGCGCCTGCCCATACAGCTGGGCGCCACCGATCAGCATCAGTTCGCCAACCCCCTGCTCCTGCGCCCACTGCTCGGCGCGCGTCACCGCGGCCTCCAGCGACGGGAACACCTCGGCCCCGGCCAGCACCAGCCCCGGCTGGCGGCTGACCACGATGTTCAGCCGCCCCGGCAGCGGCCGCCCGAGCGAGTCCCAGGTCTTGCGCCCCATGATGATCGGCTTGCCCAGGGTGGTGGCCTTGAAGTATTTGAAATCCCCCGGCAGGTGCCAGGGCATGGAATTGTCGATGCCGATCACGCGGTTCTCGGCGAGCGCCGCGATCAGGCTGAGAGGGAGTGATGTATTCATGCTGGCGAGGATAGCACCCAGCGCCTGGGTTATGCTTTGCCCTGACCTGCGCAATGGAAGAGCTCGTGACTGCACCCACCCGATTCGACAAACGCTGGCTCACCGAAGCGGTGCGCCTGCGTGAAGAACAGGCCGGCCCCCTGGAGGACCAGGAAGCCAACCGTCGCGCCCGCCAGCAAGGTGGCGACCTGGCGGCGCGCATCGAAACCCGCGCCCTGTGGCTGGCAGAACGCGATGGCATGGCCGATGCCCTGCGCCATTGGAAACAAGGCGCGCGCCTGGCCTTGCTGGCCCTGTTGCTGCTTGCCACCCTCAGCGGCGCAGGCCTGGGCCTGGCGGCCCTGGGCGATGGCCAGCGCCCGGTGAATGTGTTCTGGGCCTTGGGCAGCCTGCTTGGCCTGAACCTGTTGATGCTGCTGGGCTGGGCAGCGGGCCTGCTGCTGGCCGGCGAGCAGGGTGCGGGCCTTGGCCGCCTGTGGCTATGGCTCAGCGAGCGCCTGGCGCGCGACGCCAAGGCCGCGCACCTGGCTCCGGCCCTGCTGGTGATGCTGCAGCGCCAACGCCTTAATCGCTGGCTGCTGGGCGTGCTGGTGCACGGCCTGTGGCTGCTGGCGATGGCGGTCGCGCTGGGCATGCTGTTGGCCCTGCTGGCCACCCGACGCTACGGCTTCGTCTGGGAAACTACCCTGCTGGCCGCCGAACCCTTCATTGGCCTGACCCAGGCCCTGGGCGCACTGCCGTCGCTGCTGGGCTTCGCCGTGCCGGACGAGGCCATGATCCGCGCCAGCGGCGACACCTCGCCAGCGCTGGAGCTGGCGCGCCAGGCCTGGGCCAGCTGGCTGCTTGGCGTGGTGCTGGTGTATGGGCTGTTGCCACGCCTACTCTTGACCGCCCTGTGCCTGTGGCGTTGGCACCAGGGGCGCGAGCGCCTGGCCCTGGACCTGAACCTGCCGGGCTACAGCCAACTGCGCGATGTGCTGATGCCCAGCAGCGAGCGGCTCGGCGTGCAAGATGCGGCCCCCGAGGCCCTGCCGCAGTTCCAGGCAGCCCAGCGCGATACCCAGGACGGCGGCGCCCTGTTGGTCGGCCTGGAGCTGGACGACCAGCGCCCCTGGCCACCGGCCTTGCCCCCTAGCATCGGCAATGCCGGCGTGCTCGACAGTCGCGAGTCACGCCACAAGCTGTTGGAGCAGCTCAGCCGCTTCCCGCCGGCACGCCTGGCCATTGCCTGCGACCCGCGCCGCTCGCCAGATCGCGGCAGCCTCGCGCTGTTGGCCGAGCTGGCACGCAACGCCGGTGCCACGCGGATCTGGCTGCTCCAGGCCCTTCCCGGCCAAGCGCTGGACGCCGACCGCCTGGGCGACTGGCACGACGCCCTCGATCGCCTCGGCCTGCCCCATGCCGATACCGCACCCTTGACCTGGCTGGAGCATGGCCATGACTGAGCCCCTGAAGCTGGCCGTGGTCGGCCATACCAACGTCGGCAAGACATCCTTGCTGCGCACCCTGACCCGTGACGTCGGCTTCGGCGAGGTATCCCATCGCCCCAGCACCACCCGCCATGTGGAGGGCGCACGCTTGTCGGTGGATGGCCAGCCCTTGCTCGAGCTGTACGACACACCTGGGCTGGAAGACGCCATCGCCCTGCTCGATTACCTGGAGCGCCTGGAACGCCCCGGCGAACGCCTGGATGGCCCGGCGCGGCTGGAGCGCTTCCTGCAGGGCAGCGAGGCCCGCCAGCGCTTCGAGCAGGAAGCCAAGGTACTGCGACAGCTGCTGGCCAGCGATGCCGGGCTCTACGTGATCGATGCCCGCGAGCCGGTGCTGGCCAAGTACCGCGACGAACTGGAAGTCCTGGCCGGTTGCGGCAAGCCGCTGTTGCCGGTGCTCAACTTCGTCGCCAGCAGCCAGCACCGCGAGCCGGAGTGGCGCGAGGCCTTGGCCCGCCTGGGCTTGCACGCGCTGGTGCGGTTCGACAGCGTGGCGCCACCGGAGGATGGCGAGCGCCGTCTGTATGAGAGCTTGGCCTTGCTGCTCGAAGATGCCCGCCTTGCCCTGCAACGCCTGATCGATGACCAGCAGGCCCAGCGCCTGGCCCGGCGCCAGGGTGCCAGGCGCCTGGTCGCCGAGCTGCTGCTCGACTGCGCCGCCTGCCGGCGCAGCGTAGCCGCCGAGCCGGCCGCCGAGGCCCGGGCCATCGAAACCCTGCGCCACGATGTGCGCCAACGGGAGCAACGCTGCGTCGAGGCGCTGCTCAAGCTCTACGCCTTCCGTCGCGAGGACGCCCATGCCAGCGACCTGCCCTTGCTGGACGGGCGCTGGGGGGACGATCTGTTCAACCCCGAAACCCTAAAGCTGCTCGGCGTACGCCTGGGCAGCGGCGTCGCGGCCGGTGCCGCCGCCGGCGCCGGTGTGGACCTGTTGGTGGGCGGCCTGACCCTGGGCGCCGCAGCGCTGGCCGGGGCCATTGCCGGCGGTGCGCTGCAGACGGCGCGCAACTATGGGTCGCGGTTGATGGGCAAGCTCAAGGGCCAGCGTGAGCTGACCGTGGACGACACCGTGCTGCGCCTGTTGGCGTTGCGCCAACAGCAGCTGATCGCAGCCCTCGACAGCCGCGGGCACGCGGCGCAGGACAGCATTCGCCTGGGTCAACCGGATGAAAGCACCTGGCGCGAGGGCAAGCTGCCCGAAGCACTCAAGCGTGCGCGGGCGCATCCGCAGTGGTCGTCGCTCAACCCTGGGGCGCGGCTCAACCAGACCGAACGGCAGGAGCAGCTCGAAGCCTTGGTGAAGGACCTTTAGGCCCAATCGCCGGCAAGCCGGCTCCCACAGGGATGGCCAAGGCCCGGTGGGAGCCGGCTTGCCGGCGATTCGAGGCCGCAGGCCTCGCAGAACGTTTACTGCTGGGCCACCTTCTCCGACTTGCCGTCATAGCGCTTGCGCCACTCGGCGAGAATCTCGTCGCGGTTCTTCGACGCCCAGGCAAAATCGTTCTTGATCAGGCGCTGCTCGTAGTCCGCCGGCAACTCGGTCTGCGGCTTGGCGATACCCGGCGCGGCCAGTACGGCGAAGTTCTCCTTGTACAGCTCCATGGCGGCCGGGCTTGCCGAGAAGTCGGCCAGGCGTTTGGCCGCATCGGCCTTCGGCGACCCCTTGATCACGGCGGTGGCCTCGATCTCCCAGCCCAGGCCTTCCTTCGGCAGGACGATGTCCAGCGGCGCGCCCTGGCGCTTGAGCTGCACGGCCGGGTACTCGAACGAGATACCGATCGGGAATTCGCCGGCCGCCGCCAGCTTGCACGGTTTGGACCCGGAATGGACGTACTGGCCGATGTTCTGGTGCAGGGCGTCCATGTAGGCCCAGCCCTGCGGCTCGCCAAAGGTCTGCAACCAAGCGCTGACATCCAGGAAGCCCGTGCCGGACGAGGCCGGGTTGGGCATGACGATCTTGCCCTTGTACTCAGGCTTGGTCAGGTCCTGCCAGCTCACCGGCTTGCTCAGCCCCTGCTTCTCGGCCTCGATGGTGTTGAAGCAGAGGGTCGCGGCCCATACGTCCATGCCGACCCAGGCCGGCGGGTTGGCCGCATCCCGGTAGTTCGGCGAGATCTTGCCCAGGTCTTTGGGCGCATAGGCTTCGAGCATGCCGTTCTGGTCGAGGATCGCCAGGCTGGAGGCCGCCAAGCCCCAGACCACATCGGCCTGCGGGCGGTCCTTCTCGGCCAGCAGCTTGGCGGTGATGATGCCGGTGGAGTCGCGCACCCACTTGATCTCGATGTCCGGGTTGGCCTTCTCGAAGGCCTGCTTGTAAAGCTTGAGCTGCTCGGCCTCGAGGGCCGTGTACACGGTCAGCTGGGTCGCGGCAGCCGAAGCCTGCAGGCTGAACACGGCGGATACGGCAGCGACAAGTGCGAGGGGCTTGAACATGATGCGGTTCCTTACAGGGTTGGCAGTCGGTCAGTGGCCGGGGGCGCGCTGGCGCCAGGCCTGGGAGCGGCGCAGCAGGCCGCGGGAAGCACCGGCCAGCAGCAGCGAGGCCGTCGCGCTGGTCAGCAGGATCAGGGTCGACATGGCGGCAGCGCCGCCCACGTTGCCGGCGTCGTCCATGTTCAACACGGCGACGGCGGCGAGGATGGTGTCGGGGCTGTACAGGAAGATCGCCGCCGACACCGTGGTCATCGCCGAGACGAACAGGTAGCGGATGATGTCCAGCAGCGCCGGCAGGCAGATCGGCACGGTGACCCGGGCAAAATGCTTGTACAGCGGCGCCTTGAGCGACAGTGCAGCGGCTTCGAACTCGCCGTCGAGCTGGCGCAGCGCGGTGGTCGCGGTCATCTGCGCGGTGGTCAGGTAGTGGGCGATGGTGCATACCACCAGCAGCGCCATGCCGCCGTAGAACACGTGCAGCGGGTTGCCTGCCAGGTTGAAGAAGAACACGTAGCCCAGGCCCAGCACCAACCCAGGCACGGCCATGGGGATGAAGCTCAGCAGGCGCAAGGCCTGGTTGAGCAGCCGTTGGCCCTGGGTCTTCTCCATCAGGTAGGCGCCGGTGAAGATCACCACGCTGCCGATCAGCGAGGTGGCCACGGCCATGGTCACGCTGTTGCGATAGGCCAGCCAGCCGCCACCGGCGGTGTCGTCGAACAGGTAGTGCTTGAACGACAGCGACAGGTTATAGGGCCAGAATTTGACCAGCGACGAATACACCGCCATGCCGATGACCAGCAGCAGCACCGCGCACACCAGCAACACGATGACCAGGAAGCAGGCGTCACGGCTGCGCGAAGGCTTGGGCTGGAACACCTGGGCACGGCCACTCATCGCTTCGCCCTGGCGACGACGCAGCCAGGCATCCACGGCAAAGCTCAGCAGCGCCGGCACCAGCAGGACCATGCCGATCAGCGCGCCACGGCCGAACTGCTGCTGGCCCACCACAGCCTTGTAGGCCTCCAGCGCCAGCACCTGGTAGTCGCCGCCCACCACCACCGGCACACCGAAATCAGTGATGGTCAAGGTGAACACCAGGCAGAACGCGGCGAACACCGCCTGGCGCGTGCCCGGCCAGGTGACGCTGCGAAACGCCCGCCAGGGCCCCGCGCCCATGCTCGAGGCAGCATCGAACAGCCGGGCATCGGCCAGCGACAGTGCCGAGAGCAGGATCATCAAGGCATGGGGGAAGGTGTAGATGGCCTCGCCCAGGACGATGCCCCAGAAGCCATAGACGTTGTCGGACAACAACCCGCGCAGCAAACCCTGGTTGCCGAACAGGTACACCAGGGCGATGGCCGGCAACATCGACGGCGCCAGCAGTGGCAACAGGGAAATCCCGCGCCACAGGCCCTTGGCCGGTATCAGGGTGCGTTGCAGGGCGTAGGCGAACAGGTAGGCCAGCGGCACGACGATGGCTGCGACACTGAAGGCGACCTTGAGGCTGTTGCCCAGCAACCAGTGGAAATTCTCGCTGGCGAACAGCTCGCGGGCCGCAACCAGGCCGCCACCTTGGCCGGCCTCGCCATTGAAGCCGCGCCAGAAGATCGCCAACAACGGCATCAGCACGGCGAGGATGAGCAGGGCCAGCAACAGACTCTTGCCGCCGACGACAAACAGGCGATCCCCCAGGGTCACACCACTGCGGGGCGCAGCCTTGGCCTGGGCGATCGGCACGGACATGGGCGCGGCCATCTCAGGCAAAGACCTGCAGGCTGCGCGGTGGCAGAGCCACCCAGATGTCCTGGGACCCCAGGCGCGGCATGGCCTCGGGGGCCACTTCCGCCAGCAGGGAATGGCCTGGCAGGGCCTTGAGCTCGAAGCTCATGCGGCAGCGGTTGCCGAGGAAGGTGATTTCCCGTACCAGGGCCGGGAACAGGTTTTCCTCATGCACCGGCGGGTTGACGGTGATCGCCTCCGGCCGGCAGAACAGGCGGCCACTGCCAGCCTGCACGACGCCCGGTGCCAGGCGCATGTTCACGTCACCGACCTGGGCGTGATGCTCGCCGCTGCGCTGGAATGGCAGCCAGTTGCCCTGGCCGACGAACTCGGCGACGAAGGGCGTGGCGGGTTGGTCGTAGATTTCCTGCGGTGTGGCGTACTGCTCGACCTGGCCGTGGTTCATCACGGCGATGCGGTCGGCCATCAGCATGGCTTCGTCCTGGTTGTGGGTCACCATCAAGGTGGTGATGCCCAGCTGACGCTGCAGCTGGCGCAGCTCGGTGCACAGGTGCTCGCGCACGCGGGCATCGAGGGCCGACATCGGCTCGTCGAGCAACAGCAGCGAAGGCGCCGGCGCCAGGGCGCGGGCCAGGGCCACGCGCTGTTGTTGGCCGCCAGACAACTGGCCCGGGTACTTCTTCTCGCTGCCGGAAAGGCCGACCAGCTCGAGCATCTCGGCCACTCGATGGCGGGCCTCTTCGCGGCTGCAGCCGGTCAGGCCGTAGGCGATGTTGGCCTCGACGGTGAGGTTGGGGAACAGCGCGTAGGACTGGAACAGGATGCCGTAGTCACGGGCCTGGGGCGGCAGCTCGGAGATGTCGCGCTCGCCGATGTACAGCTCGCCGCGATCCTGGCGCTCCAGGCCGGCGATGCAACGCAGCAGAGTGGTCTTGCCACAGCCCGAGGGGCCGAGCAGGCAGACCAGCTCGCCTGCGGCGATGTCCAGGGACACATCGTTCAGCGCGGTGAAGGCGCCGAAGCGCTTGTGGATACCGCGCACTTTCATTTGTGCGCCCGGGGTGGTGATGGCGTTGTTCATGACAGGGCCTCATCGAACAGATGGGCCCATGCTAGGAACTCAATGCGAAGGTTATGTGGCTAGGAGGCAAAAGCAGCCGATAGTGCTATTCAAAAATTTTGTAATGAATTTACCCGCGAAGAGGCCAACACCGATCTAGAACTGCGACCCAACCACCTCTTGCGCCACGCCCAGGAAGGCCGCTGGCAACCTGGCCTGGCGCCGCTCCTTGAGGCAATACAGGTACTCATGCATCACCGGCGCATTGTCCAGTGCCAGCACCCGCAGCTCCGGGTTATGCGGCACTTCATGGCGGGCGATGATGCTGATGCCGATGTTGCGCAACACCGCCTCGCGGATCGACTCGCGGCTGCCGATCTCCAGCAGCGTCCCGCCACCGATCCCGGCCTCCTCGAGCATCCGTTCGGTCAGCTTGCGGGTGGTCGAGCCCTGCTCGCGCATCAACAGGCAGTGCCCGGCCAGCGTCTCGATCGACACCGTTTCCCGATGGGCCAACGGGTGATTGCGGTGCACCGCCACCACCAGCGGGTCGGCCCCCAACACCTTGCGCACCAGGCGATTGTCCTCCACCAGCTGCGACGATGCCGCAATGTCCACCCGGTAGTCCTCGAGCATTTCCAGCACCTGCTGGGAGTTGCCGATCTCCACCGTCAGCCCCACCTGGGGCAGGCGTTCGCGGAAGACCTTCACCAGGTCGAGGATGTAGTACGGTGCGGTGGCTGCGATGCGCAAGCCGCCCTGGGCCTGGCCGCTGTTGCGCAGTTCGAATTCGATGTCGGCTTCCTGCTGGAGCAACGCCTTGACCATCGGCAGCAACCGTGCGCCCTCCTCGCTCAGCACCAGGCGCCGCCCGCCACGGTAGAACAGCTCCACCGCGTACTGGCTCTCCAGGTTGCGGATCTGCGTGGTCACCGTGGGCTGGCTGAGCCCGAGCTTCTTTGCGGCCAGGGTAATGCTGCCCAGGCGGGCCACCATGTAGAAAGCCTTGAGCTCGGCGCTCAGCATCGCGAAACCTCTATTTGCGCAGCAGGCGCAAGCCGTTGAACACCACCAGAAGGCTCACGCCCATGTCGGCGAACACCGCCATCCACATGGTCGCCAAGCCGGCGAAAGTGATCGCCAGAAAAATCGCCTTGATACCCAGGGCCAGCACGATGTTCTGGGTGAGTATCGCCGCACTTTGGCGCGACAGCCTGACGAAGGCGGGGATTTTGCGCAAGTCGTCGTCCATCAGTGCCACATCGGCGGTCTCGATGGCGGTGTCGGTGCCCGCGGCCGCCATGGCGAAACCGATCTCGGCACGGGCCAGGGCCGGTGCGTCGTTTATGCCATCGCCGACCATACCCACACGATGCCCCTGGGCATACAGCTGCTCGATGCTGCCGAGCTTGTCCGCAGGCAGCAGGTTACCCTCGGCGCGGTCGATGCCCACCTGGGCGGCGATGGCCTGGGCCGTGTGCGGATTGTCGCCGGTCAGCATGACAGTCTTGATGCCCAGCGCGTGCAGTTCGGCGATGGCCTGGCGGCTGCTGTCCTTGACCGTGTCGGCCACGGCGAACAGCGCCAGCGGGCCGGAGCCGTCGAGCAGCAGCACCACTGTCTTGCCTTGGCGCTCCAGTTGATCCAGCTCGGCCTCGAGCGCTGGCGAGCACAGGCCCAGCTCCTCGACCAGGCGATGGTTGCCCAGGTGATAGCGCACGCCCCCGATTTCACCGCGCACGCCACGGCCGGCCAGGGCGGTGAATTCGCCGACCTCTTCCAAAGCCAGGCCTTGCGCTCGCGCCAGCTCGGCGATGGCCCCAGAAACCGGGTGGTCGGAGCGCGCCGCGAGGCTCGCGGCCAAGGCCTGGGCACGGCCTTCGAACAACGGATCGAGGACTTTGCTGTCGGTCTGCACCGGCTTGCCATGGGTGATGGTGCCGGTCTTGTCCAGGGCGAGGAAGTCCAGCTTGCGGCCGCCCTCCAGGTAGACTCCGCCCTTGATCAGGATGCCCTTGCGCGCCGCGGCGGCCAAGCCGCTGACGATGGTCACCGGCGTGGAGATCACCAGTGCGCACGGGCATGCCACCACCAGCAGCACCAGGGCACGGTAGATCCAGTCGAACCAGGCGCCGGCCATGAACAACGGCGGGATGATCGCCACCGCCAGGGCCACGACGAATACCGCCGGCGTATAGATACGCGAGAACTGGTCGACGAAGCGCTGGGTCGGTGCCCGGGCGCCCTGGGCCTCTTCGACGGCCTTGATGATGCGCGCCAGGGTCGACTGGCCGGCCAGGGCCGTGACGCGGTACTCCAGCGCGCCGGCCTGGTTGATGGTACCGGCGAACAGCTTGTCGCCCACCGCCTTTTCGACCGGCAGGCTTTCGCCGGTGATCGGCGCCTGATCGACGCTCGATTGCCCGCTGACCACTTCGCCATCCAGGCCGATGCGCTCGCCCGGGCGCACCCGCACCAACGCCCCCAAGGCAACCTCACGAACCTCCACCTCACGCCACTGGCCATCGGCCTGTCGTACCGTAGCCATGTCCGGGCTCAGTTGCATCAAGCCACCGATGGCGTTGCGGGCACGGTCCAGCGAACGTGCCTCGATCAGTTCGGCGACCGTGAACAACACCATGACCATGGCCGCTTCCGGCCATTGGCCGATCAACACCGCGCCGGTGACGGCGATGCTCATCAAGGCGTTGATGTTGAGGTTGCGGTTCTTCAGGGCGATCCAGCCCTTCTTGTAGGTCCCCAGGCCACAGCCCAGGATGGCCACCAGCGCCAGGGCGGCAACGACCCATTCCGGCGCCAGGTCAGCGAAGTGCACCACCTCGGCGGCGATCGCCGCCACGCCGGAAAGCGCCAGCGGCCACCAACGGGTCTTGCCGGGCTGCGGTGCGGTGTGGGTACCGTCGTCCTCGCTGGCCAGGGGCTCGGCATGCATGCCCAAGCTGTCGATGGCCTGTTCGATCTCAGCGGTGCCGCCCAGGGTGTGATGCACACCGAGCACCCGGTTGATCAGGTTGAATTCCAGTTGCTCGACCCCGGCCAGCTTGCCGAGCTTGTCCTGGATCAGGCTCTGCTCGGTAGGGCAGTCCATCGCCTCGATGCGGAAGCGGCTGAGCCGAGCGCCGGCACTGGCCGCTTGGGTCAGTTTCACCCTGGCAGGTGCCGCCGCGGCGCTGCAGCAACTGTGGGCGTGGGCATCATGGCGATGGCCTTCCTGGCCGTGGTCATGGGCGTGGTCATGCGTGTGTTCATGGCTGACAGGCTGGTTCATGGACGCGTCCTTAACTGAGCACTGGCCTTTGTAGGCGCGGGCAAGCCCGCGTCTACAAAGTGGGTTGTTGCCAAGTGAACACCCTGTAGCCACTATAGGGTCAACCCCTCCCCTGGAGATTCGCCATGAAGATCGGAGAACTGGCCAAGGCCACCGATTGCGCCGTGGAGACCATCCGTTACTACGAGCGCGAGCAACTGCTGCCGGAACCGGCACGCACCGAAGGCAACTACCGGCTCTACACCCAGGCCCACGTGGAGCGACTGACCTTCATCCGCAATTGCCGCACACTGGACATGACCCTGGACGAGATCCGCAGCCTGCTGACGCTACGTGACAGCCCCGATGGCTCGTGCGGCAGCGTCAATGCGCTGATCGACGAACATATCGAGCATGTGCAGGCGCGGATCGATGGATTGATGGCGTTGCAGGCGCAACTGGTGGAGTTGCGCCAGCGATGCAATGCCAAAGGGTCGGAGTGCGCGATCCTGCAACAGTTGGAGACGAACGGGGCGGTATCGGTGCCCGAGACCGAACACTCGCATGTGGGGCGCAGCCACGGACATTGATCTTGCGGCCCATCGCGGGACAAGCCCGCTCCCACAGACACAGCACAAGATCAGGATCGGCGCCAAACCTGTAGGAGCGGGCTTGCCCCGCGATGGGCTGCGCAGCAGCCCCGACGATCCAGAGGTCAGACCGCCATCGGCGCCGTCATCGGCGCATGGTGCTCGTACCCTTCCAGCCAGAAGTCGCTCGGCTCGATCTGCTCCAGCCACTCGGGCTCGTATTTGCCCGTCTCGGCAAAGGCCGGTACCCGGTCGCTGATCACCAGCTTCGGCGCTGCCAGCGGCTCGCGCTTCATCTGCTCGTTCAACATGTCCAGGTGGTTCTCATACACATGGGCATCGCCGATGAAGTAGGTGAACCAGCGTGGGGTATAGCCGGTCAGGCGGCCGAACAGCGACAGCAGCGCTGCGCCCTCGGTCAGGTTGAACGGCGTGCCCAGGCCCAGGTCGTTGGAGCGGATGTAGAGGGTCAGGGAGATTTCCCGCGTCTCGACATTGGGGTGGAACTGGTACAGCAGGTGGCACGGCGGCAGCGCCATTTCATCGAGCTGGGCGCAGTTCCAGCCGTGGAACAGGATGCGCCGGCTGCCCGGGTCGTTGGCGATGGTGTCCAGGCACTGGCGCACCTGGTCGATGGCCTTGTACAGGATGACGAACGCCTGGCCGTCTTCCTCGTCCTGGGCGATCCGGCGAAAACCGGCCCTCTCGGCCATTTCGATGGCAGCCGGGTTGCTCAGCGGGATGCGCTTGTAGCCCGGCCACTGGCGCCACTGCACACCGTAGATCTCGCCGAGGTCGTCATGGCCCTGGCGGAACGGGTTGGCCAGCCACTGGGCATTTTCGTTGGCGTTCTGGTCCCAGACCTTGCAGCCCAGCTCGCGGAACTGGCCGGCGTTCTTCACGCCGCGCAGGAAGCCCACCATCTCGCCGATCGCCGACTTGAACGCCAGCTTGCGCGTGGTGATGGCCGGGAAGCCCTTTTGCAGGTCGAAACGCAGCATGGCGCCCGGCAGGCTGATGGTGCGGATACCGGTGCGGTTTTCCTGCAACGTGCCGTTTTCGATGACGTCGCGGACCAGGTCTAGATACTGTTTCATGGCTTACCTGTAGCAAGAACGGCAGGAGGATCGCCCCTGCCGTGAGAGTCAAACGGTGGCCTTGGCCGTCGGTTTACGGTTGTAGGCCCACCAGATCAGGAAGATGCCGCCGACGATCATCGGCACGCAGAGCAGCTGACCCATGGTCAACCAGCCGAAGGCGATGTAGCCCAGCTGGGCGTCGGGCACCCGCACGAATTCCACGATGAAGCGGAAGATGCCGTAGAACAACGCGAACATGCCGGAGACGGCCATGGTCGGGCGCGGCTTGCGCGAGTACAGCCAGAGGATGACGAATAATGCCACACCTTCGAGGGCGAACTGATACAGCTGCGACGGGTGACGCGGCAGCTGGGCCGGGTCGCTGAACGGCGGGAAGATCATCGCCCAAGGCACGTCGGTGGCCTTGCCCCATAGCTCGGCATTGATGAAGTTGCCGATGCGCCCGGCGCCCAGGCCGATCGGCACCAGTGGGGCGACGAAATCCATCAGTTCGAAGAACGACTTGTTGTTGCGCTTGCCGAACCACAGCGCCGCCAGCATCACGCCGATGAACCCGCCATGGAATGACATGCCGCCCTTCCACACTTCTAAGATCAAGGTCGGGTTGGCCAGGTACTGGTGCAGGTCATAGAACAGCACGTAGCCCAGGCGCCCGCCGACGATCACGCCCATCGACAGCCAGAACACCAGGTCGGAGAGTTTTTCGCGGGTCCAGGTGGGGTCGAAGCGGTTCAGCCGACGCGAGGCGAGCAGCCAGGCACCGCCGATGCCGATCAGGTACATCAACCCGTACCAATGGATTTTCAGCGGGCCGATGGCCACGGCCACGGGGTCGATCTGCGGGTAAGGCAGCATGGTGGTTCCTCTAGGTCAAATCAGGAAGCTCAGGCCGACGCAGAACAGCAGCGCGGCAAACAGGCGCTTGAGCAGACGCGGCGACAACCGGTGTGCCAGGCGCGCGCCGAAGCGGGCGAAAAACATGCTGGTCACGGCAATACCCACCAGCGCAGGTAGGTAGACGTAACCCAGGCTGTGGGCCGGCAGGTGCTCGTCGTGCCAGCCCAGCCACATGAAGCTCAGGGCGCTGGCCAGGGCGATCGGCAGGCCGCAGGCCGAGGAGGTGGCCACGGCCTTCTGCATCGGCAGGCTGCGCCAGGTCAGGAACGGCACGGTCAGCGAGCCGCCGCCGATGCCGAAGATCGCCGAGGCCCAGCCAATCACCCCACCAGCGCCGACCAACCCGGGCTTGCCGGGGATGCCACGGCTGGCCTTGGGCTTGAGGTCCAGGGCCATCTGCACGGCGATCACCAGGGCGAACACGCCGATGATCTTCTGCAGCATCGGCCCCTGGATCAATGAGGCGGTCTTGGCGCCGATGCCGGCACCGATGAGGATGCCCAGGGTCATCCAGGCGAAGATCGGCCATTGCACCGCGCCTTTGCGCTGGTGTTCCAGCACGGCGTTGATGGAGGTGAAGACGATGGTCGCCAGCGAGGTACCGACGGCCAGGTGGGTCAGCACCGACGGGTCGAAGCCCTGCAAGGTGAAGCTGAACACCAGCACCGGCACGATGATGATGCCACCGCCCACGCCGAACAGGCCCGCCAGTACGCCGGCACATGCGCCCAACAACAGATAGAGTACGAATTCCATTCGCCGTCCCCATGGAAACAATCCGGCATGGTAACGGATGCCAGCCCTGGGGCTCTAGTGAACTCTGTGTCAGATGTTGGATCGACACGGGCCAGCCGGTAGAGTGGCCAAAACAACCGAGGCCCTGCCATGTGCCTGATCGTGTTCGCCTGGCGGCCAGGGCATGCCCTGCCGCTGATCGTCGCGGCCAACCGCGACGAATTCTATGCCCGGCCCACCCAGGCCCTGGAGGCCTGGAAAGATGCCCCCGGCGTGTATGCCGGGCGCGACCTGGAAGCCGGCGGCACCTGGCTGGGTGTCGGCCCGAACGGTCGGTTCGCCGCACTGACCAACATTCGCGACCCCGGCCAGCCCCTTGGGCCGCGTTCCCGTGGCGAACTGGTGGCGGCCTACCTCAGTGGCACGCTGGACGTGGACGCCTACCTGGACCAGGTGGCCAGCCGCGCCAGCCAGTATTCAGGGTTCAACCTGCTGGTGGGCGACGGCGAGCGGCTGGGTTACCTGCATGCCCGCGAGGTGGCGCCGCGCCTGCTCGAGCCGGGTATATATGGCGTGTCCAATGCCGGGTTGGATACGCCCTGGCCCAAACTGATCAAGGCACGCAGAGGGCTGCAGGCCGTGCTCGACGACCCGGACCCGCAGCGGCTGCTGGGGTTGCTGGGTGATGGCGAGCCTGCACCGGAAGCGGATCTGCCGGAGACCGGTGTGGGGCTGGCGACCGAGAAGCTACTGTCGAGTGTGTTTATCGCCAGCCAGAACTACGGGACACGGGCCAGTACGGTGCTGATCGTGGATGCTCAGGGGCGGCGACGGATGATCGAGCGCAGTTTCGGGCCGTTTGGTGGCCATCTGGGAGAAGTGGAGATTCTGGTCTAGCGAATGGGGGGCCCTTTCGCGGCACAAGGCCGCTCCTACAACACAGCATTGGGCGCTCCACGCGGTCGGTGTAGGAGCGGGCTTGCCCCGCGATGGGCTGCGAAGCAGCCCAAAAGGGAAATGTCAGAGGGTCTTGTTGGCCCCAGGCCCGATCATCCGCGCCAGCCCCAGGTTCTTCAGGGCCAGCTGCAACGCACTGTGGATAACCTGCGGGTTGTCATGGGCCATGGCCTCGGTCAGCAGCTCCTTGGCCTTGCTCAGGTTGATCTGGCGCAGCATCCACTTCACCTTCGGCAGGTTGGTGGCGTTCATCGACAGGCTGTCGAAGCCCATGGCCATCAACAGCACGGCCGCAGCCGGGTCACCGGCCATCTCACCACAGATGCTCACCGGCTTGCCTTCGGCGTGGGCGTCACGCACCACCGTCTGCAGGGCTTGCAGCACGGCTGGGTGCAGGTAGTCGTAGAGGTCGGCGACCCGCGGGTTGTTACGGTCGACCGCCAGCAGGTACTGGGTCAGGTCGTTGGAGCCGACCGAGAGGAAGTCCACCTGGCGTGCTAGCTCACGGGTCTGGTAGACCGCCGCAGGAATTTCGACCATCACCCCGACCGGCGGCATCGGCACGTCGGTACCTTCATCCCGCACCTCGCCCCAGGCGCGGTGGATCAGATGCAGCGCCTCTTCCAGCTCATGGATGCCGGAAATCATCGGCAACAGGATGCGCAGGTTGTTCAAGCCCTCGCTGGCCTTGAGCATGGCGCGGGTCTGCACCAGGAAGATTTCCGGGTGGTCGAGGGTGACGCGGATACCGCGCCAGCCAAGGAAGGGGTTTTCTTCCTTGATCGGGAAATACGAAAGCGCTTTGTCGCCACCGATGTCGAGGCTGCGCATGGTCACCGGCAACGGGTGGAACGCCTGCAGCTGCTCACGATAGATCGCCAGCTGTTCCTTCTCGCTGGGGAAGCGTTGGTTGATCATGAACGGCACTTCGGTGCGGTACAGGCCCACGCCTTCGGCGCCGCGCTGCTGGGCACGGGCGACATCGGCGAGCAAGCCGGTGTTGACCCACAGCGGCATGCGGTGGCCGTCCGGGGTGACGCAGGGCAGTTCGCGCAGGGCATCCAGCCCCTGGGCGAGCTGGCGCTCTTCCTCGACCACGTCGCTGTACTGCTTGCGCAGCACCTCGCCCGGGTTGGTGAACACTTCCCCCTTGTAGCCGTCGACGATCAGCTCGATGCCGTCGACCTTCGAATACGGCAGGTCGACCAGGCCCATGACCGTCGGGATACCCATGGCCCGCGCCAGGATCGCCACGTGCGAGTTGCCCGACCCCAGTACCGAGACCAGGCCTACCAGCTTGCCTTCGGGCACCTCGCCCAGCATGGCCGGGGTCAGCTCCTCGCTGACCAGGATGGTGTTGTCGGCATAGACCAGCGACTGCGAGCGCGCTTGCTGGAGATAGGCCAGCAGGCGGCGGCCGAGGTCCTTGACGTCCGAAGCCCGCTCGCGCAGGTAGTCATCGTCCATCAGCTCGAAACGGTTGACGTGCTCGCCCACGACCTGGCGCAGAGCGCCTTGGGCCCACTGGCCGGTCTTGATGACCTCGATCACCTCGCCACCGAGAGCGGCATCCTCGAGCATCATCAGGTAGACGTCGAACAGCGCGCGCTCTTCAGGGCGCAGCTGGGTGGCGAGCTTGGCCGACAGCTTGCGCATGTCGGCGCGAACGCCCTCCAGGGCGTTGTTGAACAGCTTGAGTTCGGTGTCGATGTCCTCGACGGTCTTGTCCGGGACGACTTCCAGGTCGGCCGGCGGCAGCATCACCACGGCCCTGCCGACGGCAGCGCCCGGCGAACCGGGCACGCCGACGAAACGGGCCTCCTGGATCCCCTTGCCCTGACGGCCCAGGCCGCGGATGGAGCCGGTGGCCTCGGCATGGGCGATCACGCCGGCGAGCTGGGCGCTCATGGTGACCAGGAAGGCTTCCTCGCCTTCATCGAACTGGCGGCGCTCCTTCTGCTGGATGACCAACACGCCCACGACGCGGCGGTGGTGGATGATCGGTGCACCGAGGAAGGAGGCAAAGCGCTCCTCGCCAGTTTCGGCGAAGTAACGGTAACGGGGGTGGGCGGCGGCGTCCTCGAGGTTCAGCGGCTCTTCCCGGGTACCGACCAGGCCGACCAGGCCTTCGTTGGGGGCCATGCTGACCTTGCCGATGGAGCGCTTGTTCAGGCCTTCAGTGGCCATCAACACGAAGCGGTTGGTGTCCGGGTCGAGCAGGTAGACCGAGCAGACCTGGCTGCCCATGGCTTCCTTGACGCGCAAGACAATGATCCCCAACGCCGTCTTGAGATCTTTGGCGGAGTTAACTTCCTGGACGATCTTGCGCAGCGTATTGAGCATGGCTCGGGGTCGGACTCCGTCGTCAGTCGCGCGTCAACAGGCGCGGGGCAAGCTCTTTCAAGGCGCGGCGATAGACCTCGCGCTTGAATGTCACCACCTGGCCCAAGGGATACCAGTAGCTGACCCAACGCCAGCCGTCGAATTCCGGCTTGCCGGTCAGGTCCATGCGCACCCGCTGCTCGTTGGACACCAGGCGCAGCAGGAACCATTTCTGTTTCTGACCGATGCACAAAGGCTGGCTATGGGTGCGCACCAGTCGCTGGGGTAAACGATACCGCAACCAGCCACGGGTGCAGGCAAGAATTTCCACATCCTCGCGCTCCAGGCCCACTTCTTCGTTCAACTCGCGGTACAGGGCATCTTCCGGCGTCTCGTCAGGGTTGATGCCACCCTGGGGGAACTGCCAGGCATCCTGGTTGATCCGGCGAGCCCATAGCACCTGCCCGGCATCATTCGTGAGAATGATCCCGACATTGGGGCGAAAACCATCCGGGTCGATCACGGCAGCAACCTCGCAAACGCATGTCATCGCATTGTTCCACAAAGCTCACGAGCGCAGCAACGCGCCCGCCAAGCTTTGTTCGGGAGTATGGTTTGAGGGTTATGGTGCCTGGTAGATCGAGCGCCGCCCGCGCGGCGCATCGCGAGCTGCGCTCGCTCCTACGTTTGTTTCGGACCAATTATGCCTGGGGGATTTTCGCGCGGACGCCTTGGAGCATGACGCAATATCGTGTCGCACGAACCAGGCGGTCGCGCGCGCCTGTTACAGGCGTTACTGGCCCGAAACAAACGTAGGAGCGAGCGCAGCTCGCGATGCGCCGCGCGGGCGGCGCTCGATCTCACGGGCACCACATCCCCAAACCAGACGCCCTTCCCGTTCAAACCGGTTTGGCGCCCATCAGCCCGGCAATGGACAGCAAGCACACCCCGCTGATCACCGCCAGCGCCAGGGTAAAACGAAGCCCGACAGGCTCGGCCTTGCGCAGCCGGTTCAGGCGCACCAGCAACCACCAGGCGCTGAACGCACCGAGCGTATAGATGACGCTCGAGGCCAGGATCCAGGTCTGGCCCAGCGGCCAGCCGACCAGGTGCACCAGCCACCAGCCGGTGAACGGCATGCTCACCAGGCACAGCCCCATCAGCAACCAGACGAACACCAGCGGCCGACGCAGCAACTTGCCATACGCCTGCTCATCGCCACGCCGCCGAGCGAGCAGGGTCCAGGCGGCCAGGCCCAGGGCGCCGGCCAGCAGCAATACGGTGGCGGCGATGTGCGCGGCCTTGAGGGTGGTCAGGTATTCCATTGCTTCACGTCCTTGAGTGTTAGGCCAAGCTTAGTCGCTCAACCCAGGAACAGCTTGTAGGCTGGGTTGTCGGTCTCGTCCCAGTACGGGTAGCCGATCTTGGCCAGGGCCGCAGGCACCAGGTGGCGCTCGTCGTCGGGCACCTGCAGGCCTGCCACCACCCGGCCATCGGCGGCACCATGGTTGCGGTAGTGGAACATGGAGATGTTCCAGCGCCCGCCCAGCTTGGTCAGGAAGTTGAACAAAGCACCCGGGCGCTCCGGGAACTCGAAGCGCAGCACCATCTCGTCGCTGGCCCCCGCCGAATGGCCGCCGACCATGTGGCGGATATGCAGCTTGGCCAGCTCGTTATCGGTCAGGTCGGTGACCGGGAACCCTTGCTCGACCAGCTGTTGCACCAGGGCGGCCCGCGGGTCGGTTTCCGGATGGGTCTGCACGCCGACGAAGATGTGTGCTTCCTTGTCGGCGTGGTACCGGTAGTTGAACTCGGTGATCTGGCGCTTGCCGATGGCCTCGCAGAAAGCCTTGAAGCTGCCCGGGCGCTCAGGAATGGTCACAGCGATGATCGCCTCGCGCTTCTCGCCCAGCTCGGCGCGCTCGGCCACATGGCGCAGGCGGTCGAAGTTGACGTTGGCGCCGGAATCGATGGCCACCAGGGTCTGGCCCGTCACCCCATGCAGCTCCACGTACTTCTTGATGCCCGCGACGCCCAAGGCGCCGGCAGGCTCGGTGATCGAGCGGGTATCGTCGTAGATATCCTTGATCGCCGCACAGATCTCGTCGGTACTGACCGTCACCACCTCATCCACATGGTGACGGCAGATGTCGAAGGTATGCTGGCCGATCTGCGCCACCGCCACGCCGTCGGCGAACAGCCCGACCTGTGGCAGCACCACCCGCTCGCCGGCAGCCATGGCGGCCTGCAGGCAGTTGGAGTCGTCCGGCTCGACGCCGATCACCTTGATCTCCGGGCGCAGGTACTTCACGTAGGCGGCGATGCCGGCGATCAGGCCGCCGCCACCGACCGGCACGAAGATCGCGTCCAGACGGCCTGGGTGCTGGCGCAGGATCTCCATGGCTACGGTGCCTTGCCCGGCGATGGTGTGCGGGTCGTCATAGGGGTGGATGTAGACGAAGCCTTTTTCATCCACCAGCTTCAGGGAATAGGCCAGCGCCTCAGGGAAGGAATCGCCATGCAGCACCACCTTACCACCGCGCGAGCGCACGCCCTCGACCTTGATCTCCGGGGTAGTCTTGGGCATCACGATGGTCGCCTTGATGCCCAGCTCCCGTGCGGCCAGGGCCACGCCCTGGGCGTGGTTGCCGGCCGAGGCGGTGACCACGCCACGGGCCAGCTCTTCCGGGCTCAGCTGCGCCAGCTTGTTGTACGCCCCGCGGATCTTGAAGGAGAACACCGGCTGCAGGTCCTCGCGCTTGAGCAAGACCTGGTTGCCCAGCCGTTTGCTCAGCTGGCCGGCGCTCTGCAGCGGGGTTTCGACGGCGACGTCGTAGACGCGCGAGGTGAGGATCTTCTTGACGTACTGTTCGAGCATCGGGAAAGCATCACTGGGCCGCGGGACAAGGCCTGGGAGTCTACCCCAGCGCCACGTCGGGCGACCACAGCGAAACCGAGGTTTTGCTGGCGCTTGCCGCTATAATAGGCAGCTTTCGAACTCCCGCCCTCTCGGAGCCCGCATGACCCAGGACCAACTCAAACAGGCCGTCGCCCAGGCTGCCGTCGACTTCATTCTGCCCAAGCTGGATGAGAAAAGCGTCGTCGGCGTCGGCACCGGTTCGACCGCCAACTTCTTCATCGATGCCCTGGCCAAGCACAAGACCGCCTTCGACGGCGCCGTCGCCAGCTCCGAGGCCACCGCCGAGCGCCTGAAAGGCCATGGCATTCCTGTCTACGAGCTCAACAGCGTCAGCGAGCTGGAGTTCTACGTCGACGGCGCCGACGAAAGCGATGCGCACCTGAACCTGATCAAGGGCGGCGGCGCGGCCCTGACCCGCGAGAAGATCGTCGCGGCGGTGGCCAAGACCTTCATCTGCATCGCCGATGCCAGCAAGCTGGTGCCGGTGCTGGGTGCCTTCCCGCTGCCGGTGGAAGTGATCCCGATGGCCCGCAGCCATGTAGCGCGCCAGTTGGTCAAGCTCGGCGGCGACCCGGTGTACCGCGAAGGCGTGGTGACCGACAACGGCAACGTCATCCTCGATGTGCACAACCTGCAGATCACCGACCCGGTGGGCCTGGAGCGCCAGATCAACGCCATCGTCGGCGTGGTCACCAACGGCCTGTTCGCGGCGCGCCCGGCCGACCTGTTGCTGCTGGGCACCGCCGAAGGCGTGAAGAGCCTCAAGGCCGAATAATCCTGTAGGAGCGGCCTTGCGCCGCGATCGGGCGCGAAGCGGCCGTAAAACTTGCCACCTCGGTAACCCAGACAGACCGAGATTTCAGGGTTTACGGCCGCTTCGCGCCCGATCGCGGCACAAGGCCGCTCCAATGGACGTATCAATCTGCTGGTTGCTTGAACACGTAGAACAGGTTCGGCTCACTGACCAGGTAGATGGTCCCGGCATCGTCCATGGCGATGCCCTCCGCCTGCGGCACGCTGCGCTTGAGGCCCTGGAAGCCCTTGTTCAGCGACAGGGTGCTCAGCGGCCTCCCCTTCACATCCAGCTCCAGCACCAGCCTCGACTCGTCCGACAGCGCCAGCAGGTGGCCGCTGCGCTCATCGAACTGCAGGCTCGACAGGTCACGCACGAACAACCGCGAATCACGCTTGCGGTCCTGCACCACATGCACGGCGTAGGGCTGTTCGGGCTTGTCGTGGGGGAAACCGTGGATCTCGTAGATCATCATGGGGTCGCGTTCCTTGGCCACGAACAGGCGCTTGCCCACGGAGTCGTAGGCCAGGCCCTCGAAGCCTTTGTTGCCGTTCAGACCAATACCCAGTGTGAGCTGCTCGGCGTCGTTGGCGTCGAGAAACAGCGTGTCATCGTCCAGGCGCACGCGGATCAGCCGCTGCTGGCGCTCGTCGGTGATCACATAGCTGTTGGGCCCCACGTACTCGACGGCCTCGGGGTCGCCGAAGCCGGTCAGCGGCACACGGCGCAGGATGCGGCCGTCCAGAGAAAGCTCGATCAGTTCCGAACGGGCATTGGTGACGGTGAACAGGCTCTTGCGGTCCGGGTCGTAGGTCAGCGCCGAGATGTCATCGTCCAGCCCTTCGATGGGCTGCCCCTCCACCACGACCTGGTAGCGATCGAGCCCCATGCTCAGCTCAGCGGGTTGCCACCAGGTGCGCAGGTTGAACCAGCCACGCTCGAACAGGCGAAACTCCTGGGCCGCGAGGCCGGCGAGCAGCAGCGCTCCAGCCAGGAGCAAGACCAGGATACGTAAAAGGCGTGGGCGACGGCGCATTGGGGGCAGACTCGACAAAAGAATGACGAATCTAACCACGAATCAGCTGAAATAAAGCTTAATGCCACTACTGAAAAAACGACGGACCGCTTCAGTTTTTTCTGAATCGGTAGAAAAGGTCAGGTTCGCTCACCATGTACAGCGTGCCCTGGTCGTCCATGGCCACGCCTTCGGCGCGCGGAATGGTACGCTCGAGCCCGTTGAAGCCCCCCAACAGGGTCATGAAGCTGACCTGCTCACCTTTTTCATCCAGCTCGAGCAGCATGTTGGAGTCTGCGGACAGCACCAGCACGTGGCCGGTGCGAGGGTCTACGCCAAGCGCCGAGAGGTTGCGCAGGTCCAGCTCATCGCTGGGCAGCGCCTGCTTGTCACCGGTCAACGGGCTCTTGCCGTCGGTGGCCCAGGTATACAGCTTCGGTGGGCGCTCCTCGCCGATCAGCAGCCGCTGGTGCGCCGGATCCCAGGCGACCGCCTCGAAGCCCTTGTTCTTGTTGGCTGACTCGCCCAGGTCGTAGTGCGGGTAGTCGGCATGATTCAGGCTGGCAGTATGGGCATCCACGGTCACCAGGGTCAGGTCGTGCTTGCGCTCGTCGACGATCGCCAACTGGCCGTTGGCCAATACGGCGACACCCTCCGGGTTGTCCCAGCCCACCAGCGGCATCTTGCGCAGCACCTCACCGTCGAGGTTCAACTCGACGAGGAAGGGGTTGTTGCCCATCACGGCGAACAGAGTACGGGTCAGAGGGTTGAACGCCAGGTCCGACGGCTCGTCGTCGGACATGCCCGGCAGGACCTTGGCCTCGATATCCGCCACGTAGTCCGGTAACCAGACGCTTTCCACCCGCTCGGCCTTGCTTTCCATGCCTTCCTTGAGCCACAGCAGGCCGCGGTCATCCCAATGCATGATCACCGACAGGCCGTAGCCGAGCACCACGGCCAGGCCGAGCCAGAGCTGCCAGCGCCGGAAAATGCTGCGTTTGTGCAGGGGAGGAACGGGAGCGCTGGGGGAGACGGCCATCGACGATGCTTCCTGGATAGATTGCCGAAGTTCTCCATAACGCCGGCGGACGAAGGTGATCGGCAGGATTATCCAGATGCTTTGTGAAAAAAATGGCAAATCGTCGATGGGGCTGCTTTGCAGCCCTTTCGCGGCACAGGCCGCTCCTACACGGCCGCGCCTGTAGGAGCGGCCTTGTGCCGCGAAAGGGCCGCACAGCGGCCCCAAAAAAAACCTCAAGCCATACGCAGTTCAGAGCACCCGGCTTTCGAACCGGCTCGCCCCCGGCAACTCCAGCACCAGCTCATCTCCGACTTCCAGCGGGCCCACACCCGCCGGCGTACCGGTAAGGATCACATCGCCCGGCTGCAGCGAGAAGTGCGCCGCGATGTGCTGGATGATCGGCACGATGGGGTTGAGCATCAGGGCGCTGTTGCCGTCCTGGCGCACCTGGCCGTTGATCGACAGGCGAATGCCGATATCGGCCAGGTCCTCGAAGCTGTCGGCGACCACGAACGGCGGCAGTACGCAGGCGCCATCGAAGCTCTTGGCCAGCTCCCATGGCAGGCCCTTTTCCTTGAGCCTGGCCTGCACGTCGCGCAGGGTCAGGTCCAGGGCCGGGGCGAACCCGGAGATGGCGTCGCGCACCTCTTCCTCGGATGGGTGGGTGGACAACGGCTTGCCCAGCAATACTGCGATCTCGGCCTCGTAATGCACCGCGCCGCGGTCGTTGGGGATCTTGAAGCCACCTTCCAGAGGGACCACGCAACTGCCTGGCTTGATGAACAACAGCGGCTCGCTGGGAATGGGGTTGTCCAGCTCCTTGGCGTGCTCGGCATAGTTACGGCCGATGCAGACCACCTTGCCCAGCGGGAAGTGGATGCGCGTGCCGTCTAGGTACTGGTGCTGGTAACTCATGGCCGACTCCTCTGGATACTGCTTTTTATTCAGGAGCGAAGATCTTACCCGGATTCATGATGCCGTTTGGATCGAATACCGCCTTGATCGCCTTCATGCAGACGATTTCGGCAGCAGAGCGGCTGTAGCCCAGGTAGTCGCGCTTGGTCATGCCCACGCCGTGCTCGGCGGAGATCGAGCCGTTGTAGCGCTCGACGATCTCGAACACCCATTTGTTCACCGTGGCGCAGCGGGCGAAGAACTCATCCTTGGCCATGTGGTCGGGCTTGAGGATGTTCAGGTGCAGGTTGCCGTCGCCGATATGGCCGTACCAGACCACTTCGAAATCCGGGTAGTGCTGGCCGACGATGGCGTCGATGTCGCGCAGGAACGCCGGTACCTTGGAGACAGTGACCGAGATGTCGTTCTTGTAAGGCGTCCAGTGGGAGATGGTCTCGGAGATGTACTCGCGCAGCTTCCACAGGTTCTTCAACTGGGTCTCGCTCTGGCTCATCACCCCATCGAGGACCCAACCCTCCTCGACGCAGTGCTCGAAGGTGGCCAGGGCTTCGTTGGCCACGTCCTCGTTGCTGGCTTCGAACTCCAGCAAGGCATAGAACGGGCAATCGGTCTCGAACGGCGGCGGCACGTCGCCGCGGCCCATGACCTTGGCCAGCGCCTTGTCGGAGAAGAACTCGAACGCGGTGAGGTCGAGCCGGCCCTGGAAGGCGTGCAGCACCGGCATGATCGAGTCGAAGTCAGGGGTGCCCAGGACCATCGCGGTGAGGTTGCGCGGGGCGCGGTCCAGGCGCATGGTCGCCTCGACCACGAAGCCCAGCGTGCCCTCGGCGCCGATGAACAGCTGGCGCAGGTCGTAGCCGGTGGCGTTCTTGATCAGGTCCTTGTTCAGCTCGAGCAGCTCGCCCTTACCGGTCACCACTTTGATGCCAGCGACCCAGTTACGGGTCATACCGTAGCGAATGACCTTGATCCCACCGGCATTGGTGCCGATGTTGCCGCCGATCTGGCTGGAGCCGGACGAGGCGAAGTCAACCGGGTAGTAAAGCCCGTGCTCCTCGGCGAACTGTTGCAGCTGGCGAGTGACCACGCCTGGCTGGCACACCACGGTACGGTCGAAGGCGTTGAAGTCCAGGATCTTGTTCATGGCGTCGAAGGCCACCACCACTTCGCCATTGGCAGCGACTGCGGCGCCGGAAAGGCCGGTACGCCCGCCCGAGGGCACCAGTGCGACCTTGTGGCGGTTGGCCCAGGCGACGATGGCCTGCACCTGCTCGATCGAGCGCGGGAAGACGATCGCCGAGGGTGCCGGTGGATAGTGCTTGGTCCAGTCCTTGCCGTAGGCCTCGAGCGAAGCCGGGTCGGTGAGGACCTTGCTCGGGTCGACCAGGGTCATCAGCTCATCAAGTACCGCTGTGTGGGTCATCGGTAGAACTCTCGAACTATTCATAGTCACCCTGAGCACTCTTCACCTGTCGGGATAAGCTCAGTGTCTGTCGCGTATGCTAGCATAGCGCTCCCGCCGTTCGTGCTAAGGCCGACGCCGCGCCGCTTTACCCCCTGCCATTTTTTCTCCGGGATACAGGTTTACGCAGATGAGCAAGACTTCTCTCGACAAGAGCAAGATCAGGTTCCTTCTTCTTGAAGGTGTGCACCAGAATGCGGTCGATACCCTCAAGGCTGCCGGGTACACCAACATCGAATACCTCACTGGTTCCTTGCCGGAAGCCGAGCTGAAGGAAAAGATCGCCGACGCCCACTTCATCGGCATTCGCTCCCGCACCCAGCTGACCGAAGAGATCTTCGACTGCGCGAAGAAGCTGGTTGCAGTCGGCTGCTTCTGCATCGGCACCAACCAGGTCGACCTGGCCGCGGCTCGCGAGCGCGGCATCGCCGTGTTCAATGCCCCCTACTCCAACACCCGTTCCGTCGCCGAGCTGGTGCTGGCCGAAGCCATCCTGCTGCTGCGCGGCATCCCCGAGAAGAACGCCTCCTGCCACCGCGGTGGCTGGATCAAGAGCGCAGCCAACTCCTTCGAGATCCGTGGCAAGAAGCTGGGCATCGTCGGCTACGGCTCGATCGGCACCCAACTGTCGGTCCTGGCCGAAAGCCTGGGCATGCAGGTGTACTTCTACGACCCGCTGACCAAACTGCCGCTGGGCAACGCCACCCAGGTGACCAGCCTGCACGAGCTGCTGGGCCTGGCCGACATCGTCTCGCTGCACGTGCCTGAGCTGCCGTCCACCCAGTGGATGATCGGCGAGAAGGAAATCCGCGCGATGAAGAAGGGTTCGATCCTGATCAATGCTGCCCGTGGCACCGTGGTCGAGCTGGACCACCTGGCTGCCGCCATCAAGGACAAGCACCTGATCGGCGCCGCCATCGACGTGTTCCCGGTCGAGCCACGCTCCAATGACGAGCAGTTCGAAAGCCCGCTGCGTGGCCTGGACAACGTGATCCTGACCCCGCACATCGGTGGTTCCACTGCCGAAGCCCAGGCCAATATCGGCCTGGAAGTGGCCGAGAAGCTGGTCAAGTACAGCGACAACGGCACTTCCGTCTCGTCGGTCAACTTCCCGGAAGTCGCCCTGCCGGCGCACCCTGGCAAGCACCGCCTGCTGCACATCCATGAAAACATCCCGGGCGTGCTCAGCGAGATCAACAAAGTGTTCGCCGAAAACGGTATCAACATCTCCGGCCAGTTCCTGCAGACCGACGAGAAAGTCGGTTACGTGGTCATCGACGTGGATGCCGAGTACTCCGACCTGGCGCAGGAGAAGCTGCAGCAGGTCAAGGGCACCATCCGTTCCCGCGTGCTGTTCTAAGCGATACCGCTGATCGAGTAGGAGGCGGGCCCTGACCCGCCGTCCTCTCACACCACCGTGCGTACGGTTCCGTACACGGCGGTTCAGGTTATGCGGCTAAGCCTGTTGATCGTATCCAGTATCGAGACCAGTCCGAGTTGATTCCATAGCTTCTTCGGCAGCGCCTGATTCATATGTGGCGCTCCGGAGTTCCACCATGGGCCTCGGCCATTGAAGGCTGATTTGCAGGCCCGTTCCTCGCTTAACCCCAGACGCATCAGGTTGCGCGCCCTCGTAGAGGGCCGCTTCCATTGTCGCCAGATGGCACAGCGAAGTTTGTGCCTGACCCAGCTATCCAACTCTTCAAGCGGCCGCTTGCTCTGGCTGAGCTGGAAGTAACTCGCCCAGCCTCGCAGCACAGGGTTTATCCACTCGATGACGTTTGCCACCTTGCGACCCCGCGCACCGCGTAGCAATTCTCTCAGCCGGTCACGTATGCGGCCTAGGCTCATCATCGCCACACGCAGTCTCGGCTGTATGTGCCGGCTCATTCCATAGCCCAGGTATTCACACTTCCAAGCCCTTGAGACACGGCTCTTCTTTCGATTCACCGTCAGTTTCAGGCGCTGGCTCAAGAAGCGCTCCACACCGTCCATCACTCGCTCGCCAGCACGAGGACTGCGCACATAAATGTTCGCGTCATCGGCATATCGTACGAAGCGATGGCCCCGTCGCTCCAACTCTCGGTCGAGTTCATCGAGCAGGATGTTCGACAGCAGAGGCGAAAGCGGGCCACCTTGCGGCGTCCCTTCCCGCCGTTGGCTAACGACGCCGCCCGACATGACCCCGGCTTCGAGGTAGCGGCGGATGAGCCTGAGCACGCGCTTGTCTTCGATCCGGCGCTCGATACAGGCCATGAGTATGTCGTGGTTGACCCGATCGAAGAACTTCTCCAGATCAAGTTCCACACACCAGCGATGACCTGCCGCCACGTGGGTTCGAGCCATTTCTACAGCCTGATGGGCGCTTCTGCCTGGACGAAAGCCGTAGCTGTAGTCCGAAAACAGCGGATCGAAGATAGGCGTGAGCTGTTGCAGTAGTGCTTGTTGGATCAGGCGATCCACGACGCTGGGAATTCCCAGTTGCCGGGTGCCGCCCTGCGGCTTGGGAATTTCAACCGCTCGCACTGTCTGGGGATGATATTCGCCGGCCAACAACCTGGCCTTGAGGATTGACCAATACTGTCTCACATAGCCCGCCAAGTCAGCGACCTTCATGCCATCGGCACCCGGCGCTCCCTTGTTGCTGACCACGCGTTGATACGCACGCTTGAGGTTCGTCGGTGCAAGCACCCGCTCCATCAGCGTGTCCGGCTCCGCGTTCGTCCACGCCACTGACGCCGTCGATACCTTTGCACTGTCATGCATCATCCTCGACTTCTGGCCAGGACTCGGAATAACAGTTTCCGCTGTGGGAAATTTCTGCATTGCGGCTACCAACGAGACAGTGACGCCTACTGGCGGCATAACCTGTTCGGCCCTTGGTGACGTGGTTAGCCGTCACTTACTACGGCCTCGGCTGACTTCTGCACATTCATCCCGTCGCCTCTCGACGCTCGGTAGCACAAAGGCAAACATGCAGATCTCCCAGGGTAATTCGCGTGACCTTCCTGCTTATGCCTGTCGGATCTACGTCGCAGCGTTCCGTGCAAGTATTGGGCTTTGACGATCATAGCCGTCTTACCCCGCTGCGCCGCCTAATCCGCTTCCTGTACGTCAGGCCAGCATTTTGCCTCGGGCTTCCTTCAGATTCGCAGTCACCCGCGACACCCTTGCCTCTGGCTAACACTTCCCCTTGCCGGGTGTGTAGAGGACTTTCACCTCCAAGTCACCCACTCGACCACCACAGCCAAGCGGGTTGCGCTTGCGCGCAACGCGCCATGCCTGGCGCACCATGAAAAAGGGAGGCCCGGGTGGCCTCCCTTTTTTGTGCCTATGCGTTCAGTAGCGCCTGCTTCGCGGGTAAACCCGCGAAGTCTCCAGCCGTTACTTCACGGTCACGGTAATCTTCTGCGACTCGACGCTCGGCTTGAACGGCACGTGGTACATGTCGCCCAGCACCAGCTGCAAGGTGTGCTTGCCCGGTGTCAGGGTGATGGTGGCCTCGGTCTGGGCCTTGCCGAAGTGCAGCACTTGCGGGCCGGCCGGCAGCGGGGCGTTGTTTTCCGGCATCAGACTGGTGGGCAACGGCTGGTCGGCCAGAGGTGCCTTGTCTACATCCACCAGCAAGTGGTGATGGCCCGTATGCGGCGTCTGGTCGCCTGCAGGCTTGAGCCCCATGCCTTCGATGCCGAACTTGACCGTGAAGGTCTTGTCGACGGTGGCGCCATCGGCAGGGGCAACGATGAAGACCTTGGCGCCCTGGGGCGGCTCCTGGCTCTTCAGGGCATCCGCGGCGCTGGCCAGAACCGACGCCCCCATCAGCAGGCCGGCAACGGCAGCACGCGAAAATAGGCTGTTCATTCACTTCTCCTGTGTTTCACTTCCATTGACCACTGTCCATAGGCGAACGGCGGCGCTAGAACAACATAGTTCAATTGTGTGCAAAGGTCTCGTCGGCGGTGGCGAGAAATATTTGGACTGCAGCTAAACATTGGAAGCGCGTGGAGGTCTTAGCCTGCACCGTGACCGCGGCATGGCACAAAGCTGCGGCATTAAATTCATCTGCCAAACAAGAATGGGGGCATTCATGCGGTTGAGCATTGGCATATTGCTGGCACTTGCGATCAGTCCACTGGCCCAGGCCGAACTGATAGACGAGGTCAACGACCGGGGCGAACTGCGCATTGCCGTGCAAGCGGATACACCGCCCTACGCGTTCAAGGAGAACGAACACCTGACCGGCTTCGACGTTGAGCTGGGCCAGGCACTGGCCAAGGAGCTGGACGTACGCGCCGAATTCATCGAAGCCCCTGCAGAAGAAGCGATCCCGGGCGTGGAGAGCGGCAAGTTCGACATTGCGCTCGACCAGCCCAAGCCCGAGCAGGCCTCGCAACTGGCCGTCAGCGAGCCTTACGGCAGTGAGGCCCGGGTGATTCCGTTCCAGAAAGACAACCCGGCCTTCGAAACCGCAGTGAACAATGCCCTGCAACGGATCAAGGAAGACGGCCGGCTGGCGGCGCTGGAGCAAAAGTGGCTCAAGGGTGCACGAGAGACGGCCGCTGGCCAGTAACCCTACCCTTTCGCCGGCAAGCCAACTCCCACCTGCCCTGCGCTGTCCTTAGCAACACCGCCATACCTGTGGGAGCCGGCTTGCCGGCGAGTGGCCGTACAGCCGCCTCAATTCTCCAAGTCAGCCAGCGCCCGCTGTGCAGCGTCCAACTCCAGCTCGCTGAACACTTGCACCCCTTCGCGCCGCAGCAGTGCCGTGGTCACGCCTTCACCCGCGACCTTCACCCCGCTGAACGTCCCGTCATAGGTCAACCGGTTGCCACAGGACGGGCTGCCCGACTTGAGCACTGCAACCCGGATGCCATACTGGCGGACCAAGGCCAGGGCCTGCCGTGCACCCGCCAAGAACGCTGCGCTGACATCGCTTCCAGCCACCGTCACGACCTGGGCCTGGCCATCCAGCACGGCCCCGCCCTGCCCACCCGGAATTTCCGCAGGCGGGCGCGGTGTCGGCAGGCCGCCGGCCACCTCCGGGCAAAGCGCTACCACGCGCCCTTCGGCCTGCCAGCGCTGCAGCACGTCGGGGTGGCCACTGTCGCGCCCATCGTAGCGCACCGGCTGCCCCAGCAGGCAGGCGCTGACCAGGACCTTGGCCGACTCAGAACAGGTCGCTGCCACGGCGACGGAACCAGCCGGTCAAGGACAGGCGCTCGCGCCCAGCCGGCAATACTTCGTGGGGGATGTCGCCCGACAGGAACACCACCAGAGTGCCCGCTTCCGGTTGCACGTCGTGCTCCACCCCATCGGCGAGAAACATGCGCAATTGCCCTCCATCCTCGGGATGCCAATTTTCGTTCAGATAGAGCACCACCGACACCGCGCGCCGGTCGTCGTCGCGAAAGCGATCGAGATGGCGACGGTAGAACGCGCCCTGGGGGTACAACGCGAAGTGGCATTCAAAATCTTCGAGCCCTAGGTACAGGCCCTGGTTCAATGCCTGGCGCAGGCCTTCCATGATGTCCAGGTAGCGATCGCAGGCCTCGGACTGGCCCGGCTCGATCCATTGGATATGGTCGCCACGGATCGTTTCGCGCACCTCCTGCCCGATGCCACGGCCCACGCTGGCAGGGCTCAGCTCGCCCTCGGCAGAACGTTGTCGACACTCGGCCGCCAAGACGCGAGTCAGTGCAGCAGGCACAAACAAGGGTTGCCGGCTCCAACCGTGGTTGGCCAGCTCATCGACAATGTTGGAAAGCATCGGATACTCAAGAGAGAGATGATGACGCATAGTATCCACTCGCCATGAAAACCGACAGCGCCACTTGGCCGCCAACCGTCATCGGCGTCTCGACAAAGCCCCGCCGCGCCACGGACAATAGCGGCCTGCCGACAGGAGTCCTGAATGCGCCGTTTGTTTTCCCTGCTGCTGATGATGTGCTGCACCATGCCTGTCTGGGCAGACAGCCTCGACCAGTTGTACAAGGCCGCCGGCTGGCCCGACCAGCGCGCCCACTTCACCGACGCGGTGAGCGCCGCCCAGCAGCGTTACAAGAACAGCCTGCCTCCGGCTGTCTACCAGGCGCTGGTCAACAACAGCAACCAACGCTTCCAGGCCCAGGCCATCGACCGCCGGGCCCAGGCGCAATTGCGCGCCAACCTGCCGAACCCGTCGCCCGCACTGGCCTTTTTCCAGTCGCCCCTGGGGCGCAAGGTGGTGGCTGCCGAACTGCTGGCCACACGCAAGGACCAACTGGCCAAGCATGCCAAGGGCCTGCCGAAGATCCAGGCAAGTGATAACCGCCTGTTGATCATCGGTCACCTGGCCCAGGCCCTGCCGGCTCGGGAGGCCGGTGCCGAGGTCAGCCTGGCGATTGCCGGCGTGGCGGCCGACAGCCTGAGCTCGATGCTGCCCGGCTTGTTCGGCGCAGGCCAGGCCCAAGGCCTGCTCGATGGCCAGCGGCAACGCCTGATGCAGCAGATCGGCGAAGACCTCAACAATACCCTGCTGTATGTCTATCGCGACCTCTCCGACACCGAACTGGAAGCGTTCGCCACCTTCGCCGAATCGGCCGACGGCCAGGCCTACTACAAGGCCGCCATCGCCGCCGTGCGCGCGGGCCTGGCCGTCGGCCAGAACGCTGCCGACCTGAACTGAGTCAACCCAGGCGCTGGTCGAGGAAGGCGAAGTAGCGCTGGCGGATTCCCGGCAGTTCGTTGGCCAGGTGATGCCTGGCCTCGGGCAGCAGCAGGATCTGCGGGTCGGCGAACTTGGCCTTGAGCACCTTGAGGTTGTAGGGCCAGTCCACCGTGCCGTCCGCTTCCCCTTGTACAATCAACGGCCGCCGCAGGCTGTGCGGCGCGGCCTCGATGCGCTTGACCCAGGCCACCAGGGCACCGACCCAGGCGGTGGGTAGCTGGCGTGGCTGCAGTGGGTCGGCCTCGAGGAACGGCAGGAAGGCCGGGTCGTTGCTATTCTCGCTGAAGCGCCGCTCGATGCCGTTGACGAAGTGGCGCAGCACGCAATAGCTGAACTTGGACCAATGCCAGGCCCGAGGCCGCACCAGGGGCGCCAGCAGGATCACCTGGCCATCGGCCGGGCTTTGCTCGCCCCGGTGCAGCAGGTGATCGACCACGATCGCCCCGCCGGTGCTTTGCCCGCACAGGTGCCAGGGGCGCGGCAGGTCGAGCTTACGCGCCTGCTCGAACAAGGCATCGAGCATCTGCTGATAGATGCCGAAGTCGGCGATGCTGGCCCGCTCACCGCTGGACAGCCCATGCCCGGGAAGGTCGCAGCTGATCACCGCGAAGCCCTGTTGCAAGGCCCATTCGACCACATGGCAGTACAGGCCCATGTGGTCGTAGTAGCCATGCAGCAGAAACAGGGTCGCCACCGGTTGCTGCGGCAACCACACCTGCCCCACCAGCTCGAACTCCGCCGCCTGGAACACGCCCAGCCAGCTTTGCCGTGCGGGAAGGTCCAGACCGTAATAATGCCGGTACTCCCGCGCCTGGGGCGACAACGGTTGGCGGTCGGCCAAGGGCCAGAGGCTGGCGCGCAGCAGGTCAGGGTGAAAAGAGGCAGGCATCGGTACATCCACGGCAAAGCGAGTATTGACCTGTGATATTCAGCCCTGGGTCGCATCGTGGCAAGCTAGACCGCTTTCTACGGGCCTGCGGCGCCCCACAGCCATGCGAACACACCATGCCTATCCGGAAAACCCTGCTGACCACCCTCGCGCTGTTGCTCTGCGCGGCCGCCCTCTGGTGGGCCTACGCGAGTTTCCAGGCCCGCTACCTGCGCCCCTTCGACAACCAGGCCACACTGTTCGAAGGCGGCCAACTGCAGCTGCCACCAGAGCACGCTGGCCCAGGGCCGATCCGGGTCGTGCATTTCTGGGACCCTGCCTGCCCCTGTAACGTCGGCAACCAGCAACACCTGGGTGAACTGGTCGAACACTTCGCACCCCAGGGCGTGAGCTTCCATGTCGTGCAAAAAGCCGGCAGCCACGGTCAGTTGCCGGCCAACCTCACCGGCCTCAAGCCCCTGGCCCTGTTGCCCGGCAGCGAGCGGATCCCCGCCTCGCCCGCCGTGGCGATCTGGGACCGAGAAGGCCGCCTGGCCTACTTCGGCCCCTACAGCGAAGGCGCGGTGTGCAATGCCAGCAACAGCTTCGTCGAGCCGATCCTCAAGGCACTGCTCGAGGGCCGTTCGGTCAATGCGTCCAACACCCTGGCCCAGGGCTGCTATTGCCCCTGGGCCGGCTGACGCACCCGCGCCGGGTTGCCCACCGCGATCGCGCCCGCCGGCACGTCACGGGTCACCACGCTGCCGGCGCCGATCACCGCATTGTCGCCGATGGTCACCCCCGGCAGGATGATCGCCCCGCCACCGATCCACACGTTGTCGCCGATAGTCACCGGCCGCCCGCTTTCGAGCCCCGTGCGGCGCACCTCGGGGTCGAGCGGGTGGTCGGCGGTATAGATCTGCACCGCCGGGCCGATCTGGCAGTCTTCGCCGATGCGCACGGGCAGCACGTCGAGGATCACGCAGTTGAAGTTGATGAAGGTATTGGCGCCGACACTGATGTTGTAGCCATAGTCGCAGTAGAACGGCGGGCGGATCACCGCACCGCTGCCCGCATGGGCGAAGTGCGCGACCAACAGCCCGTGGCGGGCATCGTTGAGCAGGTCGGCGCTGTTGTTGTAGCGGTGCATCCAGTGCTTGTTGGCGATCTGCTCGGCCTGCAGCTCAGGGCACCCAGCGTGGTAGAGCTGGCCGGCCAGCATTTTCTGTTTTTCGCTCAGGGACATGGAGACTCCTTCCAGGGGGCTATGCTGAGTTCGCGAATCCGTCGATGATCGGACCACATTTTTCGCTCGAGTGCACAAGGAGTCTCGATGAAGCGCAGCCTGACCCTGCTGGCAGTGGTGGTCGCCGCCGCCGTGGGTGCCGGTTTCTGGTACGTGCAGAGCAAGCAACCGCAGCGCGAGGGCGAGGTCGCCATCGCTGGCCTGCAGGCGCCGGTCAGCGTGCGCTACGACGCCCGCGGCGTGCCTCACCTGCTGGCTGGCAACGAACCAGACCTGTACCGCGCCCTGGGCTACGTGCACGCCCAGGACCGCTTGTTCCAGATGGAGATCCTGCGCCGCCTGGCCCGGGGCGAACTGGCCGAGGTGCTGGGCGCCAAACTGCTGCCCACCGATACCCTGTTCCGCAGCCTGCGCATTCGCGAGCAGGCCGCGCGCATGGCCCAGCGCCAGGACCGGCAATCACCCGCCTGGCAGGCTCTGCAAGCCTACCTGGACGGCGTCAACCAATGGCAGGCCAGCCACCCAAGGCCCATGGAGTTCGACCTGCTGGGCATCACGCCGCGCCCCTTCACCGCCGAGGACACCCTCAGCATCGCCGGCTACCTGGCCTACAGCTTCGCCGCCGCGTTTCGCACCGAGCCGGCGCTCACCTATGTACGCGACCAGCTCGGTACCGACTACCTGAAGATCTTCGACCTGCGCTGGCAGCCCGAAGGCGCCCTGGCCAGGCCCCTGGCGACCGCTGACTGGCGCAGCCTGGAGCACTTGGCGCGCTTGAGCCACGAAGCCCTGGCCGATGCCGACCTACCCCAGTTCGAAGGCAGCAATGCCTGGGCCGTCGCCGGCAGCCGCACCGGCAGCGGCCGACCGCTGCTGGCAGGCGACCCGCACATCGGCTTCGCCGTGCCGGCCGTATGGTACGAAGCGGAGCTGTCGGCGCCGGGCTTCAACCTGTACGGCTACTTCCAAGCCTTGAACCCCTTCGCCCTGCTCGGCCACAACCACGACTTCGGCTGGAGCCTGACCATGTTCCAGAACGACGATGTCGACCTGGTGGCCGAGCAAGTCAACCCGGACGACCCGACCCAGGTGCGTATCGATGGCCGCTGGCAGCCACTGGAGCGAAGCGAACAGCAGATTGCGGTCAAGGGCGAAGCGCCAGTGAGCATCACCCTGCAGCGCTCGCACCACGGCCCGATCGTCAATGCCGTACTGGGCGAAACCGCCGGCGCCACGCCCATCGCCATGTGGTGGGCGTTCCTGGAAACCGAGAACCCGATCCTGGACGGCTTCTACCAGATCAACCGCGCCGACACCCTGGCCAAGATGCGCGAGGCGGCAGCCAAGGTCCAGGCGCCCGGGCTGAACCTGGTCTGGGCCCATGCCCGGGGCGATATCGGCTGGTGGGCGGCCGCGCAACTGCCGATCCGCCCAGACGGCGTCGACCCGGCCTTCATCCTCGACGGCAGCACGGCCCAGGCCGACAAGCTCGGTTTCTACCCCTTCAGCGTCAACCCGCAGCAGGAGAACCCCGCCAGCGGCTACATCGTCTCGGCAAATGCCCAGCCCCCAGCGGTGGTGCCAATCCCGGGCTACTACAACCTGCCGGACCGCGGCCGCCAGCTCGACCGGCACCTGGCCGACCCGAGCATCAAATGGGATACCCAGAACAGCCAGGCCCTGCAGCTCGACGACGCCACGGACTATGGCCCGAGGACCTTGGCGCCGCTGCTGGGCACCTTGCGCGCCATCGCCCAGGGCGATGAGGAAAAGGAACTGGTGGAGCAGTTGGCCGCCTGGCGCGGGGACTACCCGCTGGGCTCCACCAGCGCGACCTTGTTCAACCAGTTCCTCTACGACCTGGCCTTCACCGCCCTGCACGATGAACTCGGCGACACCTGGTTCCCGGCCTTGATCAATACCCGCCTCATCGATGCCGCCCTGCCGCGCTTGGCTGCCGACCCAGATGCGCCTTGGTGGAACATGCAAGGCAGCAACGAGCACACCGACCGTACTGCCATCGTCCGGCTGGCCTGGCAGCGCAGCCTCGCGCATTTGCGCGAGGTGATGGGCAAGGACCCGGCCAGCTGGCAATGGGGCAAGGCCCACACCTTGACCCACAACCACCCGCTGAGCGCGAAGAAGCCGCTGAACCTGCTGTTCAACGTCGGCCCGTTCGCCGCGCCCGGCAGCCACGAGGTGCCGAACAACCTGTCGGCGAAGATCGGCCCAGCCCCCTGGCCGGTCAACTACGGCCCCTCGACCCGGCGGCTGATCGATTTCGCCGACCCCGGCGCCGCACTGACCATCAACCCCGTAGGGCAAAGCGGCGTGCCCTTCGACCGGCATTACGACGACCAGGCGCAGGATTACATCGAAGGGCGCTATCACAGGGTACGGATGGGGGAGATTCCGGCCCAGAGCACGCTACGGCTGGTGCCCGGCGGATGAATGTACAGGGCTGCTACGCAGCCCCAGTATCACGCTCGTCGGATTAGCCGGAAATTTGCGCCCGCACGGGATCTTTCTGGCAAAAACCTTTTCCAAGAGCTCTGACCCGTACGGCCCTCACTTGGAACGACAACAATGAACAGCTCTTGCCCGCCGGTTTCCAACGAACAGCTTCAATGGCTCCTGGCCTTGCGCCGGGCGCTGGCCAACTCGCGCTGATTGGTCCCCGCAGAAACGACAACGCCGACGCAAGATGCGTCGGCGTTGTCGTTTCCAGGCGCTTGAATCAGAACGCCGGCAATACCGCACCGCTGTATTTCTTGGCGATGAATGCCTTTACCTCTGGGCTGGTCAGCGCCTTGGCCAGTTTCTGGATGGCCTCGCTGTCCTTGTTGTCCGGGCGGGCGACCAGGAAGTTCACGTAGGGCGAGTCGCTGCCCTCGATCACCAGGGCGTCCTTGGCCGGGTTCAAGCCAGCTTCCAGGGCATAGTTGGTGTTGATCATGTCCAGATCAACCTGGTCCAGCACACGCGGCAGCATGGCCGACTCCAGCTCGCGGAACTTGAGCTTCTTCGGGTTCTCGGCGATGTCCTTCGGGGTGGCCAGGGCGTTCTTGGGGTCTTTCAGGGTGATCAGGCCAGCCTTCTGCAAGAGCAGCAGTGCACGGCCGCTGTTGCTGCCTTCGTTGGGGATCGCGACGGTGGCGCCCTCTTCCAGGTCAGCCAGGCTCTTGACCTTCTTCGAATAGCCACCGAACGGTTCGACATGCACGCCAATGACGGTTTCAAGGTGCGTGCCCTTGCCTTCGTTGAAGTTCTTCAGGTACGGCAGGGTCTGGAAGTAGTTGGCGTCCAGGCGCTTCTGGTCGACTTGGACGTTGGGCTGCACGTAGTCGGTGAAGACCTTGATCTGCAGGTCCACGCCTTCCTTGGCCAGGGTCGGCTTGATCAACTCGAGGATCTCGGCGTGGGGCACCGGGGTGGCAGCTACCACCAGTTTTTCAGCGGCGTTGGCGAAGCCGGTCAGCGACAGGGCTGCGGCCAGGGCTGCGGTCAGCAGGGTCTTTTTCATGGTGATCCTTGTTATCAAGCTGATGCCATCGAAGTGGCGAAGTCGGTGCCCCTTCGGCAGGGGCGTGAAACGGACGATACCGGGAATTTTTATTCCTTAACAATATCTTTTGCTTAGCTGCTTATTCCAAAAACAAACGGCCATTATAGGCTTCGAGCATGAGCGGACCGCCTGCCCTAGCGTGCGGAGGCGTTCAGGCCCGTCAATGAGTCCTCCAGCAACCGGCGCACGGCATGCCGGGTCTGCGGATCGCGGCTGCGGACCAGTTGCTCGAGCTGCCGGGCCAGGCTGGACAAGGGTGTGGTGTCCGGCAGGTCCAGATGCTCTGGCAGGATCTGCCCGCCCTCGCTCACCAGCAGGGCAAAATGGATGACGTTCTCGAGCTCCCGGGTATTGCCCGGCCATGCATGGGCTTCCAGGGCTTGCTGCGCGGCCTCGCTGATCAGCGGCACCGAGCGGCCCAGACGCACGCTGTAGATACCTACGAAATACTCGGCCAACGGCAGAATGTCCCCGACCCGCTCGCGCAACGCCGGCAGCTCCAGCTGGCCTTCACGCAGGTAATGGTAGAGGCGTTCGTTGAAATGCCCGGCGCGCACGGCCTGGGCCAGGTCGATGCTGGAGGCGGCGACCAAGCGTACGTCCACCGGTTGCGGCCGCTGGGCACCGACACGGGTGACCTCGCGGTTTTCCAGCGCCGCCAGCAGCTTGCCCTGGATCGCCAGCGGCAGGTCGGCGATCTCGTCCAGGTACAAGGTGCCGCCGTTGGCCGAACCGAACCAGCCGGCCCGGCCGCCGGCCGTCCCGCCCTGGGCACCGGCGCTGTAGCCGAACAGCTCGGCATCGGCATAGGTCGGGCTGATCGCCGCGCAGCTCACCGAGACGAACAAGCCGCCACGGTCGCTGGCCCGATGCACCTGACGGGCCAACAGCTCCTTGCCGGTGCCGGTCTCGCCGCGGATCAACACCGGCACCGGTTGCAGCGCCAGGCGCTCCAGGGCGTCGCGCAACTGTTGCGAGCGCGGGTCGATGAACACCAGGGCCTTGGCACGGATGCTCAGCGGGCTCTTGTCCAGTTCGGGAAAGGTCAGCAGCGGCTGGCCGAAAGCGTTGTGCACAGTCATGACGAGCTCCCGCCCGAGGCCGTTGCCGGCCGGGCGTCAAGGTATTCAGGGACGCGGTGGTGGATCAGGCGCGGCGCAAGGCCCGCTGCTCGATCCGACCCTGCAGCCGGTAGAGGTAGGCGAAGCCTTGTTCCCAACGCTCGTGGCCGGACTTGACGTTGATGTGACCGGCGTTGGCCAGCAGCCCCGCCTCGGCGCCCCATGCCCGTGCCAGGTGCAGCGCACGCGGCACGCTCACCGCCGGGTCGTTGTCGGAGCTGACCACCTGGCTGGGGAACGGCAGGGCCTGCAGCGGGATCGGCGCGAAATTGCGCAGCGCCGGCGCACAGGTCGGCCGCTCCACGTCCGCCGGCGCCACCAGCAGCGCCCCGTGCACTTGGCGCAGCAGGGCTGGGCTTGCCTGCGCAGCCCAGTGGGCGACAGTGATGCAGCCCAGGCTGTGGGCGATCAGGATCACCGGCGAGCGTTCGGCGGCGATCGCCTGCTCCAGCGCGTGCACCCAGTCATGCCGCTGCGGGGTGAGCCAGTCGTGCTGCTCGACCCGGGCACTGTTGGGCAGGCTGCGCTGCCAGTGACTTTGCCAATGGTTGTCTGGCGATCCTTGCCAGCCCGGCACAATCAGGTAACGAATCGACTCATTGCGCATGGGGACGCCTCCAGAAGTTTGCGTGCTTGGGCTCAAGTATAGGGAGGCGTTTATATCAGTAAAGGAATAAGAAGATATTTACTTATAACCTAGAATCCAAAGGGCCGCGAGGCGGCCCATCGCGGAACAAGGCCGCTCCTACATAAAGAGAAGACGCAGAGGCACGCAGGATCTCTGTAGGAGCGGCCTTGTGCCGCGAAGGGCTGCACAGCAGCCCCAATGATCACAAGCGCTGAATTCAGCGCTTGACCGGCGCCGGCTGCTGCTGAGTCAGGCAGTGAATGTTGCCGCCACCCAGGAGCAATTCGCGCCCCGGGATCATCACCACCTCGTGGTCCGGGAACAGCTTGGCCAGAATCGTGCGTGCCTGAGCGTCCGCCGGGTCGTCGAAGCTCGGCGCGATAATGCCGCCATTGACGATCAGGAAGTTGACGTAGGAACCGGCCAGGCGCACCGACGGGTCACGCTCCTGGCTGCCAGCCACCTGGTCGACACCGGCGCATTCCTCCTCGGTGGCATACAGCGGGCCCGGGATCGGCATCTTGTGCACGACGAACTCGCGGCCCTTGGCGTCGCGGCTGTTCTTCAGCACGTCATAGGCAGCCTGGCAACGGGCGTAGTTCGGGTCGTTGACGTCATCGGTCCAGGCCAGCAGCACTTCGCCTGGGCTGACATAGCAGCAGAAGTTGTCGACGTGGCCGTCGGTCTCGTCGTTGTACAGGCCATCCGGCAACCAGATGATGGTGTCCACCGCCAGATGCTCGCGCAGAACCTCTTCGATCTGCTCGCGGGAGAGGTGCGGGTTGCGGTTGCGGTTGAGCAGGCACTCTTCGGTGGTGATCAGGGTACCTTCGCCATCGACATGGATCGAGCCGCCTTCGAGCACGAAGCCTTCGGTGTGGTAGCGCTGGCAGCGCTCCATTTCCAGGACCTTGGCGGCCAGCTCCTCGTCACGGTTCCAGGGTGCGTACAGGCCGCCATCGAAACCGCCCCAGGCATTGAAGCCCCAGTCCACCCCGCGCACTTCGCCGTGGTCGTTGATGACGAAGGTCGGGCCGGTATCACGTACCCAGGCGTCGTCGTTGCTGATTTCCACCACACGAATATTGGGGATATCCAGTTGACGGCGAGCGTTCTCGTACTGGCCAGCGGAGACCGCGACGGTCACGGGCTCGAAGCGGGCGATGGCCTTGGCCAGGGTCACGTGGGCGGCCTGCGCCGGCTTGCCGCCCAGGCGCCAGTTGTCCGGGCGCTCCGGCCAGACCATCCACACTTGGGTCTGTGGTGCCCATTCGGCGGGCATGTGGAAACCGTCGGCACGCGGGGTCGAATTGAGGGTCTTCATCGGTAACCTCTGCAAAAGCCCGGCGCCGACTGCGCCAGGTCGTTGATCAATCGGGGCGTCGGGAAAACGCAGCCCCCTGGAGCGGGCTTGTGCCGCGATAGGCTGCCCAGCTGCCCTGTTCGGTACCTCATTATATACTCGATAAAAATCGAACTTAGAAGCCGTAGGACAAAATATTTCGCCCATAAAAACGCCACCAAAGCCGATAACAATCGGCTCAGGTGGCTACTAATGCAGGTGTTAGAGGCCTTCGCCGAGAATCCGATCCACGCAATCGACGAAGTAGTCCACGCTGGCGCGCGTGGTGCACATGGGTGGCTTGATCTTGAGGATGTTCAGGTAATCACCGGTCGGCTGCATGAAGATGCCCAGGTCGCGCAGGCGGTTGCACAGGGCCATGGTTTCCTCGGTGGCCGGCTCCAGGGTCTGGCGGTCGCGCACCAGCTCCAGACCCAGGTAGAAACCGGAACCGTGGGCGGCACCGGCAAGCGGATGTTTATCGACGAGCGCCTGCAGGCGGGCCTTGAAATAGCGCCCGACTTCCCGGGTGTTTTCCCACAAGCCCTCCTCCTGCATCACATCCAGCACCGCCATGCCGATACGGCAACTGACCGGGCTACCGCCGGCCGAAGAGAAGAAGTAGCCCTCGGCCTCCAAGGCCTCGGCAATCTCACGGCGGGTGATCACCGCGCCCAGCGGCTGGCCATTGCCCATGCCCTTGGCCATGGTGATGATGTCCGGCACCACGCCTTGCTCTTCGAAGCCCCAGAAATACTCGCCCAGGCGGCCATAGCCGACCTGCACCTCGTCGGCGATGCACACGCCGCCGCGGGCGCGTACCTTGGCGTAGGCTTCGCGCAGGTAGCCTGCCGGCAAGGCAATGCCGCCGGCATTGCCATACACCGGCTCGCAGATGAAACCGGCCAGCTGGCGGCCACGAGCATCCAGGTCGGCAAGCTTGGCATCGACATCGCGCAGGTAGCCCGCTGCACAGTCCGGGCCACGGAAGCGCCCGCGGAAGGTGTTCGGCGCTTCCACCGGGTGTACCCAGTCCGGGCGGGTTTCCAAGGCCTGGGGGTTGTCGGCGATGGAGGTGGAGATGGCGTCGGTGGCCACCGACCAGCCATGGTAGGCCTCCAGCACGCTGAGCAGGTCGCGCCCACCGCTGTAGGCCCAGGCCAGGCGGATGGCCAGGTCGTTGGCCTCGGTGCCGCTGTTGACCAGGAACACCCGGTCGAAGCCCTCCGGTGCCAACTCGAGCAGGCGCTCGGAGAATTCGGCGATGGCCGCATAGTGGAAGCGTGAGTTGGTATTGACCAACGACCACTGGCGTGCCGACTCGGCGGCCATGCGCGGATGGCCATGGCCCAGCACGGCAACGTTGTTGAGCATGTCCAGGTAGGAGCGGCCCTGCATGTCGATCAGGTAGTTGCGCCAGCCACGCTCGATATGCGGCGGCTGGGCGTAGTAATGCTTCTGCGAACGGGCGAAGCTGGCATCGCGGCGCGCCAGCAAGGCCTGGGCATCGACCAGCGGCTCGGCGTCGCAATCGAACCCGAGCAGGGCGCGCGGCGACGGGCACAGGGCCAGCCAGGCGTCGGCCTGGGACGGCGTGGCGAAGAACGGCGGGCGCTGTTCGTCGCCCCGGCACAACTGGACATTGAGAAAGCCGCAGGTCAGTCCCAAGGGCTGCCCCTTGGCCAGCGCCTGGCCGTCTGCCGGCGCCTCTTCCAGCCCGCTCAGCCAAAGGCTCCAGGCTGCGGTGCGCAATCGTCCGCGACCGTCCCCGGTACGCTCCCAGGTGCCCGCCTCAGGGGCCTGCAGCGCGGTGCCGGCCGGTACGCTGAGCTCCACGCCCAAGGCGCAGGTGGCTGGCTCCTCGGGGCGGTCGATATGGGTCTGCGACAGCCGATACTGGCCGTGCAGGGTACAGGCCGGGCCTGCCTGGGCAGCCAGCAGCCGCTGGTCGAAGCCCGGCTGCTCCCAATTGCCCGCCTCGCAGTGCGGGCTGAGCACCCCGAGATCGACGCGTGTCACCGCCTGCCCCACCAGGGCCGGGATCAACGGCGCGCATCCAGCCAGCCCCAGAGGCGCCAGCGCACCGCCCGCGGCCTGGAGAATCGCAGCTTCCATCAGGGCGAGCGGCACGGCAGCGGCCGTATCGAAGATGGCCCATTCATGGGCGATGTTATCGCGGATGTATTGATTGCCCGGGTCGACCCGCAACTGCTGTTCGCTGCTGAGCACCAACACGGCGGCACGCATCAGCACCAGCGGCCACAGAGCGCGCAGTTCGGCCTCCTGCAGCGGGTTGACGGCGTGATAGGCACGAACGGCCGGCAGGATGCGCAGCGGGTCGCCTTCGGCATGGTGCAGCAGCGCCGCGCAGGTGACGGACAGGTCGGCGATGCGCCAGGTGCGCAGCAGGTCGCCGAAGTCGATGACGCCCTGCAACTGCCACTGGCGCGCCTCGTCACGCGCCCAGACGGTATTGTCATCGGTGATGTCCAGGTGCACGGCCTGGGTCGGCAGATCGACCACCAGCGGCTGCAGACAGTCGACGGCCAAGCCAGTGACGCGCTCGACGCGTTGGCGGCGCTCGTCGCCCAGCACCGGCAGCAAGTGTTCGATCAGCCCCTGGGCGTGGCGCGGGTCCCATTGCAGGGTGCGCTCGAGGCCAGGGTGATCGAAGCCGGCCAGGGCCTGGTCGACCCGGGCGCACAGCGCGCCCAGCTCGGCTACCAGCCTTGCCGGCATGTGCGCAAGACGGGTCAGCGGCTGGCCATCGATGTAGTCGAGCAGGCGCACCCGCAGTGGCTGACCGTCGACCTCCACGGCCAGCAGGTCCTGGCCAGCGCGCGCCCGGCGCACCTGTGGCACCGGCAGGCCCTGTTCGCCCAGGTAGGCCAGCGCCGCATGCTGCGCCTCGAGCTCCACCTGGGCATAGCTGCCGTGGCAGGCCTTGAGCACGAAGCGCCCCTGGTCGCAGTCCAACAACAGGTTCAAGTCCTGCTGGCTGCCCAACGGTTGCAAGCGCCCTGCCAGGTCGTAGTGCGCTCGCAGCAGGGCGTGGGCCTGGGCTTCGCTGAGCGAGGGGCTGGGCTGGCTGGAACGCTGGATCAGGGTGCTCAAGGGCATGGGAGGGAACCTCGGTTTTTTTGTCGCCTATATCGCCACTGCTCACGGCGATATACAAGAGGCCGATGACAAAAGCATGGCTATGCGGCGCTGGTGGACAGACGCAAGTAGCGCATAATTGCGCCAGATCCTTCTGGCGCCCGTATAGATGATTCCAACCCAAACGCCTCCACGACGCCCACGCTGGCGCAGCCTCGCCCTGCTGGCCCTGTGCCTGGCACCCCTGCTCTGGCCGCTGCATCACCTGGCCGAGCGCTACTACCAGGATGAGCTGGCCTCGCAGAATCGCCAGACCCTCGACCTCTATGTCGCCAACCTGCTGGGCACCCTGCACCGCTACGAGACCCTGCCGCGCATCCTCGGCGACCTGCCGGCCCTGCGCGGTGCGCTGCACGACCCGTTCAAGACCGAGGCGATCACCAACGCCAACCGCCTGCTCAAGGAAATCGCCAGGCAGACCGGCGCCGAGGTGATGTACCTGATGGATGTCAGCGGCAATACCCTGGCGGCGTCCAACTGGGACAAGCACGACAGCTTCGTGGGCCGCAACTTCGCCTTTCGCCCCTACTTCCTCGAAGCCATGGAGGGGCGCCTGGGGCGCTTCTTCGGCCAGGGCACCACGTCGGCCAAGCGCGGCTACTTCTTCGCTGCGGCGGTGCACGACCGGGACAAGGTCGTAGGCGTGTTGGTGGTCAAGGTCGACCTCGACCACACCGAGACCCTGTGGGGACGTACGCCCGAGCAACTGCTGCTGACCGACCAGAACGGCGTGGTGGTCCTGACCTCCCGCCCGGACTGGCGTTTCCGCGCCACCCGCGAGCTGACCCCGGCCGAGCGCGAGGCGATCGTCGCCATCCAGCCCTACCCGACCCAGGCGCCCCAGCCGCTGAACCTCAACCCTGCCGCCTGGCTGGTACAGACCCGCGACATCAAGGAGACCGGCTGGCAGGTCAGCATCCTTGCCCCGCGCATCCTGGTCGATCGCTCGGTGCAGACCGTCATGGCCATCGGCGCTGGCGCCTTGCTGGTGCTGATGCTGCTGGCCGGCCTGGTGATGCAGCGTCGGCGCCACTACATCGACCGCATCGACTTCGAGGCGCGCGGGCGCCAACAGCTTGAACAACGCGTCATGGAGCGCACCGCCGACCTCGAGGGCCTCAATACCCGGCTGAAGAAAGAAGTGCTCGAGCGCGAACAGGCCCAGCAGGAGCTGGTGCGCGCCCAGGATGAACTGGTCCAGGCGGGCAAGTTGTCGGTGCTCGGCACCATGTCGGCGAGCATCAGCCATGAACTCAACCAGCCCCTGGCGGCGATCCGCAGCTATGCCGAGAACGCCGAGATCCTCCTGGACCACCAGCGCACCGAGGACGTACGCGGCAACCTCAAGCTGATCGGCGAGCTGACCGGTCGCATGGCCTCGATCATCACCCACCTGCGTGCCTTTGCCCGCCGCGACCAGCACGCGCCGGAAAGCGTGGCCCTGCAGCCGGCGCTGGACGATGCCCTGGCGCTGCTGGCCAAGCGTCGCCGGGCCATGGCCGTGGAGCTGGTACGCGACCTGCCCGAGGCCACACTCTGGGTGCAGGCCGGCGAAACGCGCCTGCGCCAGGTACTTGGCAACCTGTTGGCCAACGCCCTCGACGCACTCACCGAAAAAGCCAACCCACGCAAGCTATGGCTCAGTGCCGAACGCCAGGATGACTGCGTCTACCTGTACATTCGCGACAATGGCCCCGGTTTCAGCCGCCAGGCCCTGGAGCATGCCAAGGAGCCCTTCTTCACCACCAAGACCCGCACCCAGGGCCTGGGGTTGGGGCTGGCCATCTGCGAAAGCCTGATGCATGCCCTGGGCGGCGAGCTGCTGCTGGGTAACCACCCGGAAGGCGGCGCCCTGCTGACCCTGCGACTGCGCGTGGCCAAGCCCGGCGCCAACCTGCAATCTTCGGAGGACCCCTCGGCATGACGACCGAGACACAGATCGACAGCCGCACCCAGGTCATCCTGGTGGACGACGATCCGCACCTGCGCCAGGCCCTGGGCCAGACCCTGGACCTGGCCGGGCTCAAGGTCGCGGCCCTGGCCGATGCCCAGGGGCTGGCCGAGCGTATCGAGCCGGACTGGCCTGGCGTGGTGGTCAGCGACATCCGCATGCCCGGCATCGATGGCCTGCAACTATTGGAACAACTGCACGGGCGCGACAGCGAGCTGCCGGTGCTGCTGATCACCGGCCACGGCGACGTGCCGCTGGCCGTGCAGGCCATGCGCGCCGGTGCCTATGACTTTCTGGAAAAACCCTTCGCCAGCGATGCCCTGCTCGACAGCGTGCGCCGCGCCTTGGCCCTGCGCCGCCTGGTGCTGGACAACCGCAGCCTGCGCCTGGCCCTGAGCGACCGCCAGGAGCTGTCCGCGCGCCTGGTCGGCCAGTCGCCGGCCATGCAGCGCCTGCGCGAGCAGATCGGTGCCCTGGCTGCGACCCGCGCCGACGTGCTGATCCTTGGCGAAACCGGTGCCGGCAAAGAAGTCGTGGCCCGCGCCCTGCACGACCTGTCGAGCCGTCGCGACGGCCCGTTCGTGGCGATCAATGCCGGCGCGCTCGCCGAGTCGGTGGTCGAAAGCGAACTGTTCGGCCATGAGCCGGGCGCCTTCACCGGGGCGCAGAAGCGCCGTATCGGCAAGTTCGAATTCGCCAACGGGGGCACGCTGTTCCTCGACGAAATCGAAAGCATGAGCCTGGATGTGCAGGTCAAGCTGCTGCGCCTTCTGCAGGAGCGCGTGGTGGAGCGCCTGGGCGGCAACCAGCTGATCCCGCTGGATATCCGCATCATCGCCGCCACCAAGGAGGACCTGCGCCAGGCCGCCGACCAGGGGCGCTTCCGCGCCGACCTGTACTACCGCCTGAACGTGGCGCCCCTGCGCATCCCGCCCCTGCGCGAGCGCGGCGACGATATCCTGGTGCTGTTCCAGCATTTCGCCGATGCCGCCAGCCAGCGCCATGGCCTGCCGGCCAACAGCCTGCAACCCGCCCATCGCGCCCTGCTGCTGCGCCACGACTGGCCAGGCAATGTGCGCGAGCTGCAGAACGCCGCCGAACGCTTCGCCCTGGGCCTGGAGCTGGCCCTCGATGGCCAGGCGCCTGCTGCCCCCGCCACCGCCGAGCCTGTACGAACCGGCAACCTCAGCGAACAGGTCGAGCATTTCGAGCGCTCGCTGATCGCTGCCGAACTGGCTCAGCCACACAGCTCCATGCGCAGCCTGGCCGAGGCCCTCGGCATTCCGCGCAAGACCCTGCACGACAAGCTGCGCAAGCACGGCCTGAGCTTCGCCGACAGCGCCAGCGGGCAAGACGACCCGGAGGACAACCGCCCATGACCAGCGACAGCCAGTACCTGCAGTCCGTACTGCATAACGACATTCCCCTGACCCGCGAGATGGGCATGGCCGTCATCGACTGGCACGACCAGCGCCTGCGCCTGCAGTTGCCGCTGGCGCCCAACGTCAACCACAAGAGCACCATGTTCGGCGGCAGCCTGTATTGCGCCGCGGTGCTGGTGGGCTGGGGCTGGTTGCACCTGCGCCTGCGCGAGCTGGGTATCGACGATGGGCATATCGTCATCCAGGAAGGCCAGATCAGCTATCCGCTACCGGTCACCGGGGCGGCTATCGCCAGTTGCCCGGCGCCGGACAAGAAGACCTGGGAGCGCTTCCTGGCGATGTACCAGCGCCGAGGGCGGGCGCGGCTGACCCTCGAGACGGTGGTGTGCAATGCTGGCAGTGACGCGCCTGCCGTGAAATTCAGCGGGCAGTACGTGTTGCATCGCTGACATATAGGGCCGCTTCGCGCCCCATCGCCGGCAAGCCGGCTCCCACCTGCCCTGCGCTGCTTTAAGAGACCCCGCCCTACCGGTGAGAACTGGCTTGCCACCGATAGGGCCGGGGCTAGCATTCAAGGCAGTTGCCCCCACCGGGACCGGGTGTACGGCATATTCTTGTGGGAGCCGGCTTGCCGGCGATGGGGCTGCACCGCCGCCCCGCCCAACCTCAACCGATCGCAGCAGCCAACTGCAACAGTGCCGCACGCCACGGCGCCGCAGCCGGCAAGGCGAGGAAGAACGGGTTGAGCAACGATTCACGCGCCGGATAGCGGAACGGCTGGCCATCAAGGCCTATCACCTCGCCCCCAGCGCCTTCGAGCACGCCCTGGGCGGCAGCAGTGTCCCATTGCGACGTCGGCGCCAGCCGTGGATAGCAATCGGCTGCCCCTTCGGCCAGCAGGCAGAACTTCAGCGAGCTGCCCACGTTGGCCAGCTCCAGCTCCCCGACCGCACTGCCCAACCCACCCAGCAACGCCTCCTGCTGCGGGCTGGAATGCCGTTTGCTGGCCACAACGGTGAAACGCCCTTCCTGTGGCGGTTGCCGGCGCACCTGAATCGGCTCGGCCTCGGCGCCCGCTTGCGCGCGCCATGCACCCAACTGGCGGCCGCCGAAATAACAGCAGCCGTTGGTCGGCATCGACACCACGCCGAACACCACCTCGCCGCGCTCGATCAAGGCGATGTTGACCGTGAACTCCTCGCTGCCAGCGATGAACTCCTTGGTGCCGTCCAGGGGGTCGACCAACCACCAGCGTGTCCAGGCCCGGCGTTCGCCCAGGGCGATGTCGCAGTCTTCTTCGGACAGCACCGGGATGTGCGGCGCCAAGGCCTGCAAGCCCTCGGCGATCACCCGGTGGGCAGCGAGGTCGGCCGCGGTCACCGGCGAATCGTCCGCCTTGTTGGTCACCGCCACGTTGGCACGCCAGAACGGCAGGATCGACTCGCCAGCCAGGCGGGCCAGCTTTACCACTTCGAGCATCAGCTGCTGGTCGTTCATGCGCTCAACTGCCCCCGCTGGATCAACAGGTCACGAGCCAGATACAGCGCCGCCAAGGCCCGGCCTTCGGAGAACTGCGGGTGCATGGCCAAGGCCGACAGCTCGCGCAGGTTGACCTTGTCCACGCGCATCGGCTCCGGCTCGTCACCTTCGAGGCGTTCTTCATAAAGGTCGGTGGCCAGCACCACCTGGATCTTCTGGCTCATGTAGCCAGGCGAGAGCGACAGCTCGGTCAGGTGCTCCAGCTGGTGCGCGCCGAAACCTGCCTCCTCCTTGAGCTCACGGTTGGCGGCCGCCAGCACGTCCTCCCCCGGCTCGATCAGGCCCTTGGGCAACGACAATTCATATTCGTCGGTGCCACCACAGTACTCTTCCACCAGGACCGCATGCTCGGCGTCGAGCATCGCCACCACCATCACCGCACCATAGCCGTTGCCGCGGCCGACCAGGCGCTCGTAGGTCCGCTCGGTGCCGTTGGAAAAGCGCAACTGCACGGCTTCGACGCGGAACAGGCGGCTGCTGGCGACGATTTCGCGAGCGAGTACGGTGGGTTTCTGGCGCATGGGGCGGCTCCTTGGCGTGAACGGGTTACTATACCGTGGCTTGCCGACCGATCGAGAGTTTCCCATGCCTGTTCTTCCCTGGTCCGCCATCGATACCGTCCTGCTGGACATGGATGGCACCCTGCTCGACCTGCACTACGACAACCAGTTCTGGCTGGAACACCTGCCCCAGCGCTATGCCGAGCTGCACGGCATCAGCCGGGCCATGGCGGAGCTGGAGCTGCAGCCATTGTTCGAGCGCAACGCCGGTACCCTGAACTGGTACTGCCTGGACTTCTGGAGCCGCGAGCTGAAGCTGCCGATCCGCGAGCTCAAGCAGGAAATCGCCGACCTGATCGCCCTGCGCCCGGATGCCGACACCTTCCTCGAGGCGCTACGCAAGGCCGACAAACGGGTGATATTGATCACCAACGCCCATCGCGACTCGCTGTCGCTGAAGCTGGAGCGGGTGGAGCTGGCGCCGTACTTCGAGCGGCTGATCAGCTCCCATGACTACGGTTACCCGAAGGAAAGCGCGCAGTTCTGGGATGCGCTGCAGGCGGATATCGGCTTCGAGCCCGCGCGCAGCCTGTTCATCGACGATACCCTGGCGATTCTGCGCAGTGCACGGCACTTTGGTGTGCAGCACCTGCTGGCGGTGCGTGAACCCGACAGCAAGGCGGGACCACGCGATACCCAGGAGTTCGCGGCGGTGGAGGATTACCGGGCGTTGCTGGCGGGACTGTGACAAGGCATTCGCGGGTAAACCCGCTCCCATAGGGGTCACCGTCGCATCAACTGCCTTGCAACGGGCACGAGCGAATGCTGCCCCTGTGGAAGCGGGCTTGTCCCGCGCTAGGGCCGGTACAGGTTACGGCATAGGGTCAGTCAGGAATACGCAGCACCTGCCCCGGGTAGATCTTGTCCGGGTGCTTGAGCATCGGTTTGTTGGCCTCGAAGATCTTGTTGTACTGGTTGGCATCGCCGTACGCGGCCTTGGCAATGGCACTGAGGGTGTCGCCCTTTTTCACCGTGACGAAGCGCGCTGCCTGGGCCACCGGCCCGGTGACGGTGATCTGGTCATCCACCGTGGCGACGCCGTCGATGTTGCCCGCAGCCAGGATGATCTTCTCCTTCTCCTCCTGGCTGGCAACCTCGCCCTTGAGAATGATCTTATCGCCCTCGACCGTGGCGGAAATGTTCGGGTTGCCCAGGCCAACGCTTTCTACATGCTTCTTGAGTTGCTCCTCGGCATTGGCGTTACCGGGTGTCAGCAGGTCGATCAGCTTTTCGCCGGCTTCCTTCACGAAACTGAACAGGCTCATGTCACACTCCTTGATGGTGAATTCCAGGAAGCAGGAGTCTAGGACAGCTTTGCCCACTCTGCCGCCCGGAAGCCGATCAATCCGCTCTATCACGGCATAGAACCTGGCAACTGGACGCCACTGCCCCAGGGGCATAGGCTTGTGCCGTAACAAAGCCGCCGGTGATCCGCCCTGATGAACAGCAAACCCCCGGTCTGCGCGGCATCCATGCCTGCTGCTCTGCCGGCCGCCAGCAATACCTACGACTACGTGCAGCTCACCGATGGTGCAGCAGACTCGACCCCGCTCGCCGAGGAAGTCGCCCTGGCCATCGCCTACAACGGCCTGAACCAGGCGGTGATGCTGGTCAGCCCCACCGACCTGGAAGACTTCGCGGTCGGCTTCAGTGTCGGCAGCGGCATTGTCGAAAGCACCGATGAAATCTATGACGTGAAGCTGTCCGGCAGCGGCTCGGCCTTGTATGCGGACCTGGAGATCTCCAGCCGTGCGTTCTGGAACCTGAAGCACCAGCGCCGCCAGTTGGCCGGCACCAGCGGTTGCGGCCTGTGTGGCGTCGAAGCCCTGGAGCAGGCGTTGCCGGAGCTGGCCGAACTGCCCGGTGCACCGCTGCCGCCAGCTCAATGGCTGGCCGGCCTGCGCCAACGCATCGATGCCTACCAGCCTTTGGGACAGCATTGCGGCGCGGTGCATGCCGCCCTGTTCATGGACCGACAAGGCCAACTGCTCATGGGCCGCGAAGATATCGGTCGGCACAATGCCCTGGACAAGCTGATCGGCGCCCTACTGCGCCAGCGCATCGACACCGACGGCGGCCTGGCCATCGTCACCAGCCGCTGCAGCCTGGAACTGATCCAGAAAGTGTTGCGTGCCGGCATCCAGACCCTGGTCAGCCTCTCGGCCCCTACCGGCTTGGCGCTGCAATGGGCGCGCAAACACAACCTCAACCTGATCCACCTGCCCAAGCACAGCCCGCCGCGCGTGTTCAGCCCGGTCATGGAGGCTGGCAAACAGCCATGAAAAAAGCCCTGTCCGGGGTGGGCAGGGCTTGGTTTCAAATAGCTCAGACACGCGAAAATGAAGAAAGTTCCATATAGAAAACAATAAGTTAGAGAATTGTGTACAACTCGTGCTACTCGTCGGATTTCAATTGCCAGACGCCTCGCCGAGCCTCACATTCGCCTCGTCATCCCTATGAGGCTCTCTTGAATGAAGAAGTACTCCTCGATTCTGTTGTTGTCCTTTAGCCTGCTCAGCGGCGTTGCCATGGCAGGCGGCAATACCGAGGCCGGCATTGGCGGCGCATTGGGTGGGGTACTCGGCTCCGTAGTGGGCAACTCCATCGGTGGTAGCACCGGCGGCGCCATTGGTGCCGGCTTGGGCGGTGCGGCCGGCGGTGCCCTGGGTGCCGACAAGCGCCAGCGCGGTGAAGCCGCCATCGGTGGCGCTCTGGGCGCTGCCGGCGGTAACGTGGTCGGTCGTTCGATGGGGGGCACCACTGGTAGCCACATTGGTGCAGCCGCAGGCGGTGGCGTCGGTGGTGCGCTGGGTAACTACCTGGGCAACAAGGCCGACGAAGACGATTGGGACGATCGTCGCCGTTATCGTCGCGACTATGATGGCCGTCGCCACTGGGACCGTGGCCACCACTACGGCCATCGCAAGCACAAGCGCCACTGGCGTTATGACGACTGATCGCTGAATAGCTTAGTCCACAAGAAGGCCCTGCCCTGACCGGCAGGGCCTTTTCGTTTGCGGTGGATCGATGATCAGCCGTTGAGCTGCAGGCCCACCAGGGTCATGCGCAATGTATCGGCCAAGGCCACCGGCTGGCCCGACGCACGCTCCACGAACACCTGCACCAAGGTACCTGCCGCCAGGGCCTGCGCCTCGCCGGGGCGAAACAGCGCCAGGCGGTATTCCACGGTACTGCCCGCCAGGCGCGCCACGCCCAGGCCCACTTCCAGCACATCAGGAAACCCTGGCAGGGCATAGAACTGCGCCGCCGAACTGATCACCACCCCAGCCAGCTCGCCGTCACGCAGGTCCAGCTCGGCCTGTTCCACAAGGAACGCCTGCAGCGCCGTCTCGAAGTAGCCATGCACCGTGGCGCCAGCGATGTGGCCATTGAGGTCGTTATCCTGCGGGCGGGTGAGGATGGGATGGAAATGGTTGAAATGGCTGCGCTGAGGGGATTCGGTCATAGGTTACCCAGGCTTGGTTACCCAAAGTGAAGATAGCATCGTGCAGGGCCAAGGAGCGGCGGCCCGGCCTAACGTCAGCGACCTTACCATTGCACTCGTATCGGATACAAAAAAGCCGCCCCAAAGGGCGGCTTCTTGATCCGTGCCGGCTACAGCTTACAGCTGCGGGCCTGCGGCCTTGATGGCCTCGGAGACATCGAACTTCTGGAAGTTCTCGATGAACAGCTTGGCCAGGCCCTTGGCGGCTTCGTCGTAGGCAGCCGGGTCAGCCCAGGTGTTGCGCGGGTTGAGCAGGACGGTTTCGACGCCCGGCACGGCCTTCGGCACATCCAGGTTGATGATGTCCAGGTGCTCGGTCTCGGCACCGACCAAGGCACCGCTCTGGATCGCGGCGATCACGGCACGGGTGGTCGGGATGCTGAAGCGCTTGCCAACGCCGTAGCCACCACCGGTCCAACCGGTGTTGACCAGGTAGACCTTGGAGCCGAAGCCCTTGATGCGCTTGATCAGCAGTTCGGCATATTCGCCGGCCGGGCGCGGGAAGAACGGGGCGCCGAAGCAGGTGGAGAAGGTCGACTTGATGCCGCCGCCCGAGCCCATTTCGGTGGAGCCGACCAGCGCGGTGTAGCCGGACAGGAAGTGGTAGGCCGCCTGCTCGTTGTTCAGGATCGACACAGGAGGCAGTACGCCGGTCAGGTCGCAGGTCAGGAAGATGACCGCATTCGGCTCGCCGCCCAGGTTCTTCTCGGAACGCTTCTCGACGTGCTCCAGCGGGTAGGCGGCGCGGCTGTTCTGGGTCAGGCTGCCGTCGGCGTAGTCGGCGTGCTTGGCGTCGTCGAGCACGACGTTCTCCAGCACCGCGCCATGCTTGATGGCTTTCCAGATGACCGGCTCGTTCTTCTCGGACAGGTCGATGCACTTGGCGTAGCAGCCGCCTTCGATGTTGAAGACAACACCTTCGCCCCAACCGTGCTCGTCGTCACCGATCAGGTAGCGGCTTTCGTCGGCCGACAGGGTGGTCTTGCCGGTGCCGGACAGGCCGAAGAACAGGGTCACGTCGCCCGCTTCGCCGATGTTGGCCGCGCAGTGCATCGGCAGCACGTCGGCAGCTGGCAGCAGGAAGTTCTGCACGGAGAACATGGCTTTCTTCATTTCACCGGCATAACGCATGCCGGCGATCAGCACTTTCTTCTGGGCGAAGTTGATGATGACGCAGCCGTCGGAGTTGGTACCGTCGCGCTCGGGGACACATTCGAAGTTGGCGACGTTCAGCACCTGCCACTCTTCACGGCCAGCCGGGTTGTACTGGGCGGGGTTGATGAACAGGCAACGGCCGAACAGGTTCTGCCAGGCAGTCTGGGTGGTCATCTTGACCGCCAGGTAGTGCTCGGCGGCAGCGCCTACGTGAACGTGGGAAACGAAGTGTTCCTGGGCGTTGTTGAACGCCTCGACGCGGGCCCACAGGGCATCGAACTTGTCAGCCGGGAACTTGCGGTTGATCGGCCCCCAGGCGATGGCGGAGGAAGTGCTGGGCTCGTCGACGATGAAACGGTCTGCCGGCGAACGACCGGTACGATGACCGGTTTTCACGACCAGTGCGCCAGTATCGGCCAGCTCGCCTTCACCGCGGGACAGCGCTTCTTTTACCAGTTCATCGACGGTCAGGTCGGTGTACACGGTGTTGTTGGCTTGCGTCATGAGATACCCCATCCGGCCCGAGGCCGAGTGCTCCAAACGTTTTGTAGTCGTCTGTTTTAAACTACTACAGCGAAAAAAGTGGCCGGATTATGCCAGAAAAGCCCAAAAAAAGTAGGCCCCTCCTGTCAGAACTGCGCTTTTGCGCAATTCGACAGGAGATTTTCCTGTAGTTAAACGTTTCAGTGCTGAGTATCTGACGGAAGCTCGGTACCGCCACCGGCAAACAATTGCGCCACATCGCTCGTATCGAAGAAATAGCGTTCGTTGCAGAACTGGCAATCGATCTCGACCTTGCCGCCGCACTCCTCGACCAGCGCCTTGGCATCCTGCTCGCCGAGGCTGACCAGGGCGTTGCCGGAGCGCTCGCGCGAGCAGCTGCAGCGGAAGCGCAGCGGCTGGATGTCGAACAGGCGCACGGCATCTTCGTGGTAGAGGCGATGCAGCAGCGTTTCGTTGTCCAGCGGCCACTCTTCAGGCTTCAACGTGCTGGCCAGGGCTACCACATGCTGCCAGCTTTCCTCACGCTCTTCGTCGTCAGGCTGGCGGTCGCGGGGCAGTTGCTGCAGTAGCAGGCCACGCGCCTTGCCGCCCTCGGCGTTGAGCCAGAAGCGGGTATTGAGCTGCTGCGACTGCACGAAGTAGTTGGTGAAGCATTCGGACAGGTTGGTGCCATCGAGGTCGACGGTACCTTGGTAGCGTTGGCCCTTGACCGGGTCGATGGTCAGGGTCAGGTGGCCGTCGGGCATCAGCTGGGCCAGGGTCGCGCCATCGGGAATCTGATCTTCTTCGTAGCGTGCCATGCCGCGGATATCACGTTCGCCCGAGCATTCCACCATCAAAAGGGGGATAGGGCCGGCCGAACGCGCCTGGAGAATCAGCAGGCCATCGAACTTCAGTGCACCTACCAGCAAGGCGGTGGCGGCCATCAGCTCGCCGAGCAGCGAGGCGACCGGTTGCGGGTAGGGATGACGGGCCAGGACGTCGGCATAGCTCTGGTCGAGCGCCACCCACTCGCCGCGGATATCGCGGTCGTCGAAGATGAAACGCTGGGTGAAATCGGTATCGGGCAAATCGCTCATAGGTTCTGGCTATCTGAAAATGATGACAAAATGATTACAAGGGTTTACGAGGCCCTGTTGGAGAGCATTCACAAGATGCTCGAACCCGCTGGTAATAGAGGTATTTTATGGACAATCGACCACTGTTCCAAGCAAGGTGGTCCTGGGGACCTTTGCTGGCCTGCACCTTGGTGTCTGTTGCATTACTGTGTTTCTGGTTATGGCCCTTTGGCCAGATCTTGTGCCTGACTTTCGACGAATGGCTGTTCCACAGCCTCAATGCACCGCTGGCCGACAACACGGTCTGGCGCTATATCTGGACCGTCGGCAGCCTGCGCCCATTCGATATCGTCGTTGGCCTCATCCTGCTGGCCCTGTTGATCCGCGGCAATTGGGTGTTCAAAGCGGGTCAGGTACGCGAAGCCTTCCTGGGCTTTCTCGTCACGCTGATTCTCTTAGTGGTGATTCGTGCGCTGTTTTCCAAGTGGGTGACGATCATGGGCTGGCAACATAACAGCCCGTCGATGGTCTTCGACAACGTCGTGCACCTGAGCGACTACTACCCGAACCTGGAAGCGAAATGGGAACTCAAGGACCGCTCCAGCCAGAGTTTTCCGGGTGACCACGCCTCGGTGCTGCTGATCTGGGCGCTGTTCATGAACCTGTTCAGCCGCGGCTTGGTGCAGCGCCTGGCAATTTGGGGGTTGGCGCTGCTGTTCATGCTGCCGCGCCTGGTGGCAGGCGCCCATTGGGGGCAGGACGACTACATCGGCGGGCTGCTGATGGCGCTGCTGGCGTTGGCTTGGAGCTGCTATACACCGCTGGTGGCCAAGGCCAGCGCAGCGCTGCTGCGCTGGACCGCGCCGTTGTTCGGGGTGTTGGCGCGGTTGCCGCTGGTTGGGCGGATGAGCGTCATACGCAGTGCCTGATCGACCTGGGGCTGCTTCGCAGCCCAATCGCGGGACAAGCCCGCTCCTACAGGGGCACCACGCTGACAATCTGTGGGGCTTGCCCCGCGATTGGGCCTTTCAGTCGTAACTGCCCTGCAGTTGATGAATCTGCCGCCGCTGCTTCTTGGTCGGGCGCCCATCGGTGGTGACGCCCATGGCCCCGGCCTTGCGCATCTCGGCGGCCTGCTCGCGCTTGCGCACGCTCTCCTGGGTTTCCTCGTACAGCGCCTGCGCCTGCGGCGCGCCACGGCGCACATCGGAAAGCGCCTTGACCACCACGGTGCGCTCGTCGAAGCCTGTTCGTAGCACGAACTCATCGCCGACCCGCGGCTCCTTGCCCGGCTTGCAGCGCTCGCCCCGGCAGTGCACCTTGCCACTTTCGATCGCTGCCTTGGCCAAGGCGCGGGTCTTGTAGAACCGCGCCGCCCACAGCCATTTGTCCAGGCGGACCTTGTCGTCTTCTTCTGGCTTGTGTGCCATTGCGCCACCTCGAATTCTGTCTTTAACGGAACTGTACTACCGTAACTTGCGGATGCAAAAAGTCCGCGCCGCGCTTACAGTTCACCACCTCATCCGCAGGGTGTGTTTCGTGAAGACATTTGACCATCTGACTGTGATCGGCCTGCGCGAGTGGGTCGCCCTGCCCGACCTCGGCTTGGCCGGCCTGCGCGCCAAGATCGATACCGGCGCCAGCACCTCCAGCCTGCATGCCACCGACGTGGAGCCGTTCGAGCGCGACGGCCAGCCCTGGGTACGTTTCACCGCCCACCTGGGCTCGGTAGTGCAGCTGCGCCATCGCCGCTGCGAGGCGCCGTTGGTCACGATGAAAACCATCAAGAGCTCCAACGGCCAGGCCCAGGTCCGCTATGTGATCCGCACACCGCTGGCGTTGGGCGACCGGGTCTGGGAGGTGGAGTTCACCCTGGCCTGTCGCAAGAACATGCGCTACCGGTTGCTGCTGGGTTCCAAGGCGCTGATCCACGGCCAGCTGGTGGTCAACCCAGGCGTGAAGTACGTCCAGGACAAACCGGCCTTCCCGGCCACCCTTTCCCCTGTTACAGGTGCTGCATGAAGATCGCTGTGCTATCGCGCAACCCGCGTCTGTATTCCACCCGCCGCCTGGTCGAAGCCGGTACCCAGCGCGGTCATGAAATGGTGGTGATCGATACCTTGCGTGCGTACATGAACATCGCCAGCCACAAGCCACAGATCCACTACCGTGGCAAACCGCTGGAAGGCTTCGATGCGGTGATCCCGCGCATCGGCGCCTCGGTCACCTTCTACGGCTGCGCGGTGCTGCGCCAGTTCGAGATGATGGGGGTCTACCCGCTCAACGAGTCGGTGGCCATCGCCCGCTCGCGAGACAAGCTGCGCTCGCTGCAGTTGCTGTCGCGACGTGGCGTCGGCCTGCCGATCACAGGCTTCGCCCATTCGCCGGACGACATTCCCGACCTGATCCAGATGGTCAACGGCGCACCGCTGGTGATCAAGGTGCTCGAAGGCACCCAAGGCATCGGCGTGGTGTTGTGCGAAACCACCAAGGCCGCCGAGTCGGTGATCGAGGCCTTCATGGGCCTGAAGCAGAACATCATGGTCCAGGAATACATCAAGGAAGCGGGCGGTGCCGATATCCGCTGCTTCGTCGTCGGCGACAAGGTCATCGCCTCGATGAAGCGCCAGGCCAAGCCTGGCGAGTTCCGCTCCAACCTGCACCGCGGTGGTGTCGCCAGCCTGATCAAGATCACGCCGGAGGAGCGCATGACCGCCATTCGCGCGGCCAAGGTGATGGGCCTGAGCGTGGCCGGCGTGGATATCCTGCGCTCCAATCATGGGCCGCTGGTGATGGAGGTGAACTCATCGCCTGGGCTGGAAGGCATCGAAGTCACCACCGGCAAGGATGTGGCCGGGATGATCATCGGGCATCTGGAGAAGAACGGCGGGCCCAACCAGACCCGGACCAAGGGAAAAGGGTAAAGCCCAATCGCCGGCGAGCCGGCTCCCACAAGAGGCCCTGCGCCATCCCTGTAGGAGCCGGCTTGCCGGCGATTGGGCGTGTATGCGTCACACTGCATTACGCGGCAGCAACAACCCCAACGGCAACCTCACCCGCGCCTCGATCCCGCCACCCGACCGGTTGCGCAGCTCCACATTCCCGCCATGCTGCGCCGCGATTCGCTTGACGATCGCCAACCCCAGCCCGGTGCCCTTGCCACCGCGGGCACGGTCCCCACGGATGAACGGGTTGAAGATGGTCTCCAGCTCCGACTCGTCGATCCCTGCCCCACGGTCCAGCACACTGAGCACCACATAGGGCGCGCTCTGGTCGCCCGATACATAGGCCGCCACCTCGACGCCCTTGCCGGCATGGTGCAAGGCGTTGCCGATGAGGTTGCCCAGCATGCGCTTGAGCGACACCCGACGCAGCGGGAATGGCGGGATCGGCTCCAGGCACAGCCGCACCCGCTCCTCGGGCTGGTTGTACGGCGCCACCACTTCGCGCACCAGGTCGCCCAGGTCGGCTTCCTCCACCGGCTCGTCGCGGCCATCACGGATGAACGCCAGGAACTGGTCGAGAATGGCGTCCATGTCCTCGATATCGCGGACCATGTCATCGGTCAGCTCGCTGTCGTTGGCCAACAGCGACAGCGACAGGCGCAACCGGGTCAGCGGTGTGCGCAGGTCATGGGAGACCCCCGCCAACATCAGTTCACGCTCGCGCCCAGCCTGCTCGACATCCTCGGCCATCTGGTTGAATGCCCGGTACACCTCGGTCATTTCGCTTGGTGTATCGCTGATCGGCAGACGCACGCTGCGCCCCTGGCCCAGTTGCCGGGCGGCGAATACCAGGCGCTTGAGCGGCTGGTTGAGCTGGCGCACGAAGATCCATGCCGAAGCGGTGGACAACAGGCCGATGGCCAGGAACCAACCCAGCACGTTCCAGATCTTCTGCCCGCGCAGCGGGTGCGGGTACAGCGGAACCTTCAGCCAGCCCGGGCCCAGGCTGGGCGCGTTGACCCACAAGGCAGGTGGCGCATGGATGCGCAGGCGTACTTCGGTATCCTCGCCCAGCTCGGCCTGCATCTGGCGCTGGTAGATCTCGCTGTAGGGCCAGTGCTGCTCGCCCTCGGGCACGCCAGCGCCGGTCACCCGGATCAGGCCGGCGGCTTCGGCGATCTTCTCACGGTTTTCCTCGTCGGCCGCCCAGTAGGCGCGCAGCGTCAGCGCCACGCCATGGCTGTACTGGCGATCGACCAGCACATCCTCGTTCATCAACAGGTACACCAAGGTCAGTGCCTTGGAAAACAGGACGACGATCAACACCAGCCACAGGGTGCGGGCGAAGAAGCTTTGTGGGAACCAAAGGGGCGTTTTCATCTGGACAACTACTGCGCTGCGGTCGCGGGCGAAGGCTCGCCGGGCTGCAAGCCTGCCTCAGACGCAAACAGGGCGACCCATTCGGGTCGCCCTGCCGCGTGCTGGCAAGCCTGCAGGCTGAAGGTCATTTGCTGGTGTTTCCGTCCGGCACGAAGACGTAGCCTACGCCCCACACAGTCTGGATGTAGCGCGGTTTGGAGGGGTCTGGCTCGATCATGCGGCGCAGGCGCGAGATCTGCACGTCGATGGAACGCTCCAAGGCATCCCACTCACGGCCACGGGCCAGGTTCATCAGCTTGTCGCGGGTCAGCGGCTCGCGGGCATGCATCACCAGGGCCTTGAGCACGGCGAATTCGCCGGTGGTCAGCATATGGACTTCTTCGCCGCGCTTGAGCTCACGGGTGGCCAGCGACAGCTCGTAGTCGCCGAACGTGACGGTCTCCTCCTCGCTGCCGGGCGCACCCGGTACCGAGGGTGCCTGACGACGCAGCACGGCCTTGACCCGTGCGACCAGTTCATCAGGGTTGAACGGTTTGCCGAGGTAGTCGTCGGCGCCCAGCTCCAGGCCCTTGATGCGGCTGAGTTCGTCGCCCTTGGCGGTGAGCATGATGATCGGGATCTGGTTGTTCGCCGCACGCAGGCGCTTGCAGGCTGCAAGGCCATCCTCGCCGGGCAGCATGAGGTCGAGCACCACCAGGTTGAAGACTTCACGCGACAGCAGGCGGTCCATCTGCTCGGTATTGGGCACCGTGCGGGCGCGGTAGCCCTTGCTGGTGAAAAAACGCTCCAGCAGGCTGCTCAGCCCCGGATCGTCATCGACGATGAGAATCTTGTCGCCTTCGGCGGTGTTTGCGGTGCTGGTCATGAAAAACTCCTTTGGTATCGCGCGCATTATGGCGTAGCCACTGCCATGCGTGCCGTGTGCATTGTTAGCAGATTTTTCCCCTGGCGCCAGTTCCCATCCGGCCCGCGCTGGCCCGGCGCCATCACCGCAAGCTCGGCACGATGGGTATAATGCGCCGCTTTCATCCAGCGCCGCCGGGCCTGTACGCCCCCTTCGCGGCCTCCAGCATTCTCAATTTGTCAGGTGGTTCTCATGGATAGCATCAACAGCCGTATCGCCGAGGAACTGGGCGTTCGCCCACAGCAGGTCGAAGCGGCCGTGGCCCTGTTGGACGAAGGCTCGACGGTGCCTTTCATCGCCCGTTACCGCAAGGAGGTGACCGGCAGCCTGGACGACACCCAGCTGCGTCACCTGGAGGAACGCCTGCGCTACCTGCGCGAGCTCGACGAGCGGCGTGCCAGCATCCTGGCCAGCATCGAGGAACAGGGCAAGCTGACCCCGGAGCTGGCCCGCGAAATCAAGCTCGCCGACACCAAGACCCGTCTGGAAGACCTTTATCTTCCCTACAAGCAGAAGCGCCGCACCAAAGGCCAGATCGCCCTGGAAGCCGGCCTGGGCGAGCTGGCCGACGGCCTGCTCGGCGACCCGCAGCTGACCCCGGAGACCGAAGCGGCGCGTTTCGTCGATGCCGAAAAAGGCGTGGCCGACGTCAAGGCCGCGCTGGAGGGCGCCAAGTACATCCTCATGGAGCGCTTCGCCGAGGACGCCGCCCTGCTCGACAAGCTGCGTGGCTTCCTCAAGCAGGAGTCGGTACTCAGCGCCCGCGTGGTGGCGGGCAAGGAAGAGGAAGGCGCCAAGTTCCGCGATTACTTCGCCCATGACGAATTGCTGCGCAACGTACCCTCGCACCGCGCCCTGGCGATCTTCCGGGGCCGCAACGAAGGCGTGCTCAGCGCTTCTTTGAAGGTGGGCGAAGAGCTGCCAGGCACCCTGCACCCGTGCGAGCTGATGATCGCCAGCCACTTCGGCCTGGACAACCGCAACCGCCCGGCCGACAAATGGCTGGCCGAGGTGGTGCGCTGGACCTGGAAGGTCAAGCTGTACACCCACCTGGAAACCGACCTGTTCGGCGAACTGCGCGACAACGCCGAAGGCGAGGCGATCAACGTCTTCGCCCATAACCTGCACGACCTGCTGCTGGCCGCCCCGGCCGGCCCGCGTGCCACCCTGGGCTTCGACCCGGGCCTGCGCACCGGCTGCAAGGTCGCCGTGGTCGACGCCACCGGCAAGCTGCTGGATCACACCACGGTGTACCCGCACGCGCCGAAGAACGACTGGGACCGCACCATTTCCATCCTCGCGGCCCTGTGTGCCAAGCACTCGGTGGAGCTGATCGCCATCGGCAACGGCACCGCCAGCCGCGAAAGCGACAAGCTGGTGGCCGAACTGGTCAAGAAATACCCAGCCCTGAAGATCACCAAGATCATGGTCTCCGAAGCCGGCGCATCGGTGTACTCGGCCTCTGAACTGGCCGCCCGTGAGTTCCCGGACCTGGACGTTTCGATCCGTGGCGCCGTGTCCATCGCCCGCCGGCTGCAGGACCCGCTGGCCGAGCTGGTGAAGATCGACCCTAAATCCATCGGCGTCGGCCAGTACCAGCACGACGTCTCCCAGGTGAAGCTGGCCCGCGGCCTGGACGCCGTGGTCGAGGACTGTGTGAACGCCGTGGGCGTAGACGTCAACACCGCCTCGGTGGCCTTGCTGACCCGCATTTCCGGCCTCAACGCGACCCTGGCCCAGAACATCGTCGCCCACCGCGACGCCAATGGCCCGTTCGCCACCCGCGCGGCGCTGAAGAAGGTCAGCCGCCTGGGCGAGAAAACCTTCGAACAGGCCGCAGGCTTCCTGCGGGTGATGAACGGCGACAACCCATTGGACGCCTCGGCGGTGCACCCTGAGGCCTACCCGCTGGTGCAGCGCATCGCCGCCGATACCGGCCGCGACATCCGTTCCTTGATCGGTGACAGCAGCTTCCTCAAGCGCCTGGACCCGAAGAAGTTCACCGACGAGACTTTCGGCCTGCCCACCGTCACCGACATTCTCCAGGAACTGGACAAGCCTGGCCGCGACCCACGTCCCGAGTTCAAGACCGCTACGTTCCAGGACGGCGTCGAGGACCTCAAGGACCTGCAGCCGGGCATGATCCTCGAAGGCGTGGTGACCAACGTCACTAACTTTGGCGCCTTCGTCGACATCGGTGTGCACCAGGACGGCTTGGTGCATATCTCGGCGCTCTCGGAGAAGTTCGTCAAGGACCCCCGCGAAGCGGTCAAGGCAGGTGATGTGGTCAAGGTGAAGGTCATGGAAGTGGACATCCCGCGCAAGCGCGTGGGCCTGTCCATGCGTATGGGCGATACCCCAGGCGAGAAGGTCGATGGCAACCGGGGCAGCAACCGGGGCAGCGGTAACCGTCCGCAGCAGGCGCCGCGCCAGCGCGAAACCGCCGCGGCGCCGGCCAACAATGCCATGGCAGCCCTGTTCGCCAATGCCAAGCAACTGAAGAAGAAGTGATGGACGTTCCGGCCGAATACGTCGAAAGCGCCTTCAGCCAGCTCCTGGGCTGCCGCCTGCAACGCTTGGAAACAGGCGTGGCCGAGGTGGCCCTGGCACTCGAGCCGCACCTGCGCAACCGCGGCCAGAAGCTGCATGGCGGGGCGATCTTCAGCCTGGTGGACATCGCCATGGGTCTGGCCTGCTCGGCCAGCCATGGCTTCGACCAGCAGAGCGTGACGATCGAATGCAAGATCAACTACCTGCGAGCCGTGAGCGACGGCGAAGTCGTGTGCACGGCACGTGTGCTGCACGCCGGGCGCCGCACCCTCGTGGTCGACGCCGACGTATTCCAGGGCGACAAGCTCGTGGCCAAGGCGCAAGGAACCTTCGCCGTTCTCTAGCTCACCAAGGCTTATCTGCGGTATTTTCAGCAGCAATGAAAGCCTGGGGCCGTTGCGCGCTCCATCGCGGGACAAGCCTGCTCCCACAGGATCACGCCGAACCCTGTGGGAGCGGGCTTGTCCCGCGATGGGGCACGCGGCGACAGCCAGACAAACAAGCGCTGGAACCGCGTAAACCAGGCGACAACGCCAGTTCCTTTGTCCCTACCCTTGTAGACCGTCATCTCTACCCCCATATTGGGGCGACTGACGCGTGAAGGAATCCATCTTGAGCGAACTCCTCAACCGCCGCCTGAGCCTGCTCGGCGCCAATCTCCCCCTGCTCAAGCAGTGCCTGCACGGTATTGAGCGCGAATGCCTGCGCGTGACCGACGAAGGTCGCCTGGCCCAGACCCCGCACCCCGAAGCCCTGGGTTCGGCGCTGACCAACGAGCAGATCACCACGGATTATTCCGAGTCGCTGCTGGAGTTCATCACTCCAGCCCTGGCGGACCCGGCCCAAGTGCTCGAGAGCCTCGACCAGATCCACCGTTTCGTCTACACCAAGCTCGGCGACGAATACCTGTGGAGCCCCTCGATGCCCTGCGCGCTGCCGGCCGAGGAGGACATCCCGATCGCCGAATATGGCAGCTCCAACATCGGCAAGCTCAAGCATGTCTATCGCAAGGGCCTGGCCTTGCGCTACGGCCGTACCATGCAATGCATCGCCGGTATCCACTACAACTTCTCCCTGCCCGAGGCGCTGTGGCCATTGCTACGCGAAGCTGAAGGCAGCGAGCAGAACGACCGCGACTTCCAGTCGGCGGCGTACATCGCGCTGATCCGCAACTTCCGCCGCTACAGCTGGCTGCTGATGTACCTGTTCGGCGCATCGCCGGCACTGGACAAAGGCTTCCTGCGCGGTCACCCGCACCAGCTCGAGGAGTTGGACGCCGAGACCCTGTACCTGCCCTATGCCACCAGCCTGCGCATGAGCGACCTGGGCTACCAGAGCAACGCCCAGGCGGGCCTGACGCCGTGCTACAACGACCTGGCCAGCTACACCGACAGCCTGCGCAAGGCGGTAGGCACGCCCTACCCGCCCTACGTGGAAATCGGCACCCACAAGGATGGCGAGTGGGTGCAACTGAACACCAACATCCTGCAGATCGAGAACGAGTACTACTCGAACATCCGGCCCAAGCGCGTCACCTACACCGGCGAGCGGCCGATCCAGGCACTGATGTCCCGTGGTGTGCAGTACGTCGAAGTACGCTGCCTGGACATCAACCCGTTCCTGCCGGTGGGCATCGACCTGCCCCAGGCGCGTTTCCTCGACGCTTTCCTGCTGTTCTGCGCACTCAACGACAGCCCGCAGCTGGGCAATGGTGAGTGCGGCCAGTGCACCAGCAACTTCCTCACCGTGGTCAAGGAAGGCCGTCGCCCCGGCCTGGAACTGCACCGCGATGGTCAACCGATCGGCCTGCGCGACTGGGCCAGCGAGCTGATCACCCGCATCGCGCCACTGGCCGAGCTGCTCGACCGCGCCCAGGGTGGCGACGAGCACGCCAAGGCGCTGGCCGCACAGCAGGCGAAGGTCGACGACGCCTCGCTGACGCCGTCGGCCCAGGTACTGGCGCGCATGACCGAGCATGACGAGACCTTCGTCCAGTTCGCGCTACGCCAGAGCCGCCTGCACGCCGAGACCTTCCGTGAGCAGCCGCTGGATATCGAACGCCAACAGGCCTTCGAGACCCTGGCGCGCGAATCGCTGGCCGAGCAATCGCGTCTGGAACAGCAGGAAGTCGGTGACTTCGACCTGTTCGTCGGCGCCTACCAGGCCAGTATCCTGGCGATCAGCAACTGATGAGCCGCACCGTCAGCCCGCGCAAGCCCCGCGCCAGCAGCCAGGCCAGGATCGCTTCGATCCTGGCGGCGGCGCGTGAGCTGCTGGCCGACCAGGGCGTGGCAGGCCTGTCGATCTACAGCGTGGCCGAGCGGGCGCAGATTCCCCCCTCGTCGGTCTATCACTTCTTCGCCAGCGTCCCGGCGCTGCTCGAAGCCCTGACCGCCGATGTGCACCTGGCCTTTCGCGAAGCGCTCTGCGCGCCGATCGACAGCTCAGCTCTGAGCACCTGGCACGACCTCTCGCGACTGGTCGAACAACGCATGCTGGATATCTATAACGAGGACGCCGCAGCGCGCCAGCTGATCCTGGCCCAGCACGGGCTGAGCGAAGTGGTCCAGGCCGACCGCCTGCACGACATGGAGCTGGGTGAACTGATGCACAAGCTGTTCGACCAGCATTTCCAGCTGCCCGCCATGCCGACGGAGGTGGATGTGTTCGCATTGGCCATGGAGTTGAGCGACCGGGTTTATGCACGGTCGGTGCAGTTGCACGGGGCGATCACCCCGCGCATGGCCGAAGAGGGCAAGCGGGTGTTCGAGGCTTATCTGGGGCTGTACTTGCCGCCTTTCCTGCCCAAGCGCTGATCGGTGCATATATAACACCTATCGATTCCTGCACTCGCTGAAATAGTGGCTTTTTCCACATGCCACCATTTCAGAGAGGCACTCATGCCCCATACCACCCCATCCGACTTTCTATCCTTCGACTCGACTGCTGCGCTCACTCCACCGGTACCGGCAATCAGCGCAGGTCGTGGCGAAGCGCTGCGCGTCGCCAGGCAACGCCGCCTGGATGCAGCCGAGGCGCTGCAAAAACTGGACGCGCAAGCCCCTCGGCTCAAGGACACCTTGCGGTACCAACTCGAACGTCAGTTTAAAGTCGACCCCTACGCCTGCGGCCTGAAACATGACTCCGGCCAAGTCACGTTGCTGACCCTTGCTGCCCGGATCCTGGCCAGCCCCGCATTCGCCACGCCCTTCGCCAATTGGCAACCCTGGGGGTTTCCTGAAGATTCTCCCTATGCCACCTGGACAGCCGATGACTGGCAATCCGGGCTTGTACCCGTCTGGGCCGGCACCGGCATCTCGGCCTGGACCGCCTACTGGTCCGGTCGCATGCCAGGCAAGGCTGTTTCCCGCAAAACCCATGCAGCACAGTCACTGCACAAGCATTTCGCCGCGAGCCTGGACCTGGCGCTCGGGCTCGATCAGATCAATACGGCGGCCTGGCTCCAGGGCCAGCCCGATTCGCCCTCTGAGTACGCGCTGGCTCGTTGGGTACATCCCGACGGCAAGGCCGAGACCTGCATCACCACACTGCTCATCAAGCCCCGCGCCGAAGAAGCCCGCTGGCTGCTGTACAGGCCCGACGGGGACACCACAATCCACACCTTCGCCGACCAGAACGACCTACGCACCTGGCTCCACGGCAATCGCTACATGCTCTGGCCAGCACCCGCCTCTCCTCTGGTGCTGGGAAGCGACGACAGTGCCATCGACTGGGTCGATACCAAGGGCGATGGGTTTGGCGAATGGGTCGATGAAATCCTGGCCCACAAGCAGCGCATCACCTCGAACCGTTTGACCGAAGCCGCACAGGAAAGCGAGACCGACCCGTTGGATTGGACGACACTCCAGGCCTGGGAAGAAAAACGAGCATTCGATCCACGTCCAGCCCTGACTAAAACACTTGAACAGAAGATCGATTCGCTTATCACCTATGATCAGCAACTGGCCATGGATGAGCTGCACTTCGACGCCCTGCCTGTCAGGCTCCCCTTGGGCTGGCGCAAGCAGCGCGTCGCACGGCAGGAACAGCTTCTTGCAGCCTACCTGGGTGATGACACCGCCCCGTCCTCGAACAAGATGGCCAAGCTCAGGGACCACCAGGCAGAACTTGATGCCATTGCCACCCAGTTCGAGCAGTTGTTTTCCCAGTTGCCGACGAGCATCAACTCGGCAACGTGGAGTGAGCAGCACACAGATGCCAGCCGGTTCGACCATCTGAGCCAGCTTCTGGCGCGCGCACTGAAAGGCGAGGCGCGTTTCCAACACCTGTTGGGCGAGTTGCGAGACAAGCACCTGAGCTGGGTAGAACAGCTCGTGGAACGCCCCGAACCCAGCCTTCAGCGCAGGGTGCAACCCTATGCCGTACACATCAAGGTCGGCTCGAGATCATGGCAATTGACTGGCCTGCTGGCACTGCAGGGCGTGCCGGATACCGATACGCTCGAACCGGACCGCTCATGGCTGGTGTTCCTGGCCGGGCGTGAAGGCGGGCTGATGCACCTTGAAAGCCAGGCGCAACTGGCCGAGCGCGTGCAAGCCACTCTGTGCGGTGCCTGGCCCGAATCCCTGGTGCACGGCGCTTGGCCGCAAGGCCCCCAGGCGCTGCTCGATGCCCTGTACGATCACCCCCAATCCCTGGAGCTCGTCTGCCAGCCGATCACCACCCATGCATTCGACTATTGCATCCAGACCATCCAGGCCAGCCTGCCACAGGATCCGTCGCTGGGAGCGGTCGAGGCACGCCTGGGGCTGGGTACCAACCTGGCGCGCAGGCTGGCCCTTGCCCGCCAGGCCGAGCGAAACCGCACCGACTGGATCGGCACCCACCTGGCGTCACTGCGCAGCCTGGCCCCCGCCTCAGGTGCCCAACTGGCCGCCGAAGTACAGGCGCTGCGCGGCGCCATGCTGGCGTCCAGCCAATTGCTCGAACGTGATCTCCCCGAGCGTGGGAAGTTCGCACGCAGCGCACTGGAGCAGCAACTGCGCACAGACTTCGACGCCAAGACGATTCCGGTCATCAAACTGGATATCGCCGACAGCATCAGCCGACAACGCATCCCTATGGGGGAGTCCGGTATCGGCCATGCCTTCAAGGAAGTCGTCGTATTCAGCAAGTCGCGCAGCACCATCGAGCTGGCGAATTTTCTGCTGTGGGCGCTCGACGATGACCTGAAACTGCGCCTGACCAATGCCAACGTTCTTTTTTCAGACGGCCCGGTCGAGCCAGAGATTCGCGCCGGCGTCAGCCTGACCTACATCGTCAACCTGGTGAAAAAGCTCGATCTGCCCAACGCCTACGAGCAACGCATCATCGACACTTTCAAAGGATTATCGGAAGAGACTGCCTTCGAAAGCGAGCATCGCCAGGAAACCTTGCGAGCCCCCTTCGTGCACCAGCTCAGAATCATCGCCCTTAGCCAGCCGGACGCCCTGGATGCAGCGGGTCAGCGCATGCTCGAGCTGTTTTGCCAGGAACAAGCGCGTACCGATGGGGCCCCCACCATCAATTTCCACTCGGTGGTCCTGCGCCCTGGCACCGCGGCCGATGGTACCAGCACAGCAGTGACCCTCTCGGGCATTTTCCTGTTGCAGGCGGCGACAGGTCCGACTCTGATGCTGTTGCCCGATGCGCCCGACGGAAAGGTCATCAGCCAACATGAGAACCCAACGCTAGCCTGCCGGGCCCTTGAGCACATGGCGCTGGCCGAGAGTATGCGCAGCTACCTGGCCAAGCTGCCGCTCGATGATGCCCTGGCCGACCACCTGGCCTACATCAATACGGCCCTGAGCAAAAGCTTTTCGGGGTTCATCGCGCCTGGCATCAAGCTGCCCGGCCTGCTCGCCACCTATCAGGCGAACCTGGTCATGGGCCGCCTGATCCAGGAGAACCGCGCCACTTCCCGTAGCCAGGTCGATCTGTACCTGGAGTCCGAGGCCATCCGTCATGGTCGCGTGTACGACTACATCAAAATGGCCCTGGGTTTCGTCCCTCTGGTGGGCTCGGGCGTCGCCTTGTATGACGGCTGGCATGCCGCCAACGCCAGTGTCGAGGCGTTTCTTCGTGGCGACTCGGCAAACGGTATCGAACATCTGAACAGCGTGTTTCTGTCGCTGGTCGACGCGCTCATGGATTTGACGCCAAGCGCAGCACTTCCCGCCAACGTAAGCCAGCTGGCGCGTGTGCGAACCCAGCAAAGGCAACTGGCAAGCACCACCCTCAAAGCGGCTCACTACAAACATTCGACGTCCTTCAGCGGCTACGAAACCGACGTGCCGACAGGACCTTGGACCCTCCACCCCAGTGCCAACGGCGTCGGTGTTCACCGTCAGGTAGAATCGAAGGCTGACTACATCATCCGCAACGGTCGCTACTACCAGGTCGAATGGGACAACACCCACCTCACCTGGCGCCTGAAAGCCACTGCCACTCGCACCTACAAGCAGCCGGTACGCCTCGGCGACACGGGTGTCTGGGAAACCCATGGCAGCTTGACCGGTCATCTGGTCGACAGCGGGCTGGCGGGTGGTGGAGCGTACATCAGTGCGTTCTACGACCGTGGCCTGGCAAGCCTGCGGGGCGCCCTCGGCCTGCAACCGAGGCAGTTGACGCCCTTGGATATCCTGAGCGAGATCCACACCAACAGGCAGACCCACAGGGCACAGGTTTCGGCCAAGGCCGATGCCCTTAACCGAGCGCAGGGTATAGGCCCCAACGGCCCTGTGGGGCCGCGTGCTTCAGACGCCGTGGTCAACAACGCCCGGGACGATTTGGTGGTCCATCTGCGCAACTACCTGGACTTTCATGAACAGGCCCTGGAACGCATGAGGTCCCTGCGCGCCGATATCGGCCGAACCAATACACGAGGCTTCATCCACGAAATCGCGTTCGACCTGGGACGACAGCATCCAAAGCTGATCGAGCAGCTGTACCTGAGCATGTCCGAACGATTCAGGCGAGCCGTGTCATTCCAGGACGCCGATTTCGATGCCCTCACCTCCCACGCTCAAGCACGTACCCTCGTGATCGACATGCAACGAGCGAACAGCGAGCTGGCCACCACGCTGGGTGAGCTCGAACAGGAACTTCGGCGCAGCACAAGGCTGAGAAGCCACATGCAAGGCGATAACCTGACGCGTTACATCCAGGACCTTGACGCGCTGGATATCCCACTGCACCCGGAGGGTTATCGGGTGGTCCGCCTGTCAGCCCTGGGCTCGACATTGATGTCCCCGGACGCGGTGTTCGACATCGTCTTCTTGCGTCATCTCAACACCGAACTCACCGCGCTACGCAGCGCCCTGTTCAGTCATGGCGACCTGTGGTTGGTCAACCTCAGCCGTCGTCAGGAACATCGCCTCCTGAACCAGTTGCAGGAGCGTTATCGACGCTTCGATACGTGCATGCGCATCTGGAAAGACACTTACCCGGACCATGTCCAGGCCAACGCGATCAGCAAGATGCGCACTGAACTATCACTCCTGCTCCGCGAAACGGAACAGGCGCTCGCCGCGACCGCTCCGCGCCCAGCCGCCCCTCCTTCCCGCAGAGGGGCAAGCAAGCCACGCCTGTTCGAGACCGAGGACCAGCAGCTGTACATTGGTCGCGAAGGCACCGTGGATGGCCAGCGACAGATGCAGATCGCCAACAATGCCACGAACGAAGCCCATGCGGTCTTCAGCAGAACGCCACAAGGCACCTGGCGGAGCAACCAAGCCACCCGCCCAGGCTACAATGCCACGCTGCAACAACTGGAAACCGCGGCTCAACGCCGCTTGGCCAAAGTCCCGGACGTGGAAGCGTCCCTGCAGCGCTACAAAACACTGAACATGCTTCCCCAAGACCTGGAAGACTACGCAAAGGGTTGCGCCAGTCCGCTGCGTGAACTCGCCACGTCGATCACAGACCAGGCGGGTGGAGACATCTCCGATGCCCTGCGCGATATGGTGCGCCGATTGGAAAACTCAGCTACGCAGCTGGATGCGCTGGGACGACGCTTGAGGATCGAGCAGACCAAAGCCACGCAAACCCCCACGGCGGGTCACCTGGAGTACCTCAAGACCGAAGGTGAAGTGACCCTTACGTGGTCGCGAGTTCTTGATCCTGCCAAGAACAAGCAGGGCCAGCCCATCGAATACCTGGAGGAGTACCAGATCACCGACAGCACCACGGGCAATACCCTCTGGTATGCGCATTTTCACTTCAAGAAGCGGCCACGCCAGCAGTTCGGCGGTTTGGAGGCTGGCCATCTGAAACTGGCGAGTGAGCGAAACCAGAAAACAAATGCCTGGCGCGGCCCGCTGACCGAAGCCCAGGCCAATGCGCTGTTCGGTGGCTTGCGCCCGGCGTAGGCCTGAACCGGCTGACGCCCGGGCTGGCAATCGGCCCGGGCGTCATGCCTCACAGCTTGGCAATCGACACTTCGGTGGATTTGACGAAGGCGATCACTTCGCTGCCTACCTGCAGTTCCAGCTCACGCACGGAACGGGTAGTGATCACCGACGTGACGATGCCGGAGGCGGTCTGCACGTCGATTTCCGACAATACCGGCCCTTCGAGGATTTCCTTCACGGTGCCTTTGAACTGGTTGCGGACGTTGATGGCTTTGATGGTCATGGCTTGATTCCTTCTCGATGGCTACAGGGGTCAATGCGCCCAACGCAACTGCGTGGGCAAAGGCGCTACAGGTTCCGGCTCGGGCGGTGTGCCCGGGACGGCAAGAACACGGTCGAGGACTTCGCTTTCCAGCGCCGCCAGGCGATGCGAGCCACGGGCCCTTGGCCGGGGCAGGTCGATGGCCAGGTCCAGGCCCACGGCGCCATCCTCGATCAGGATCACCCGGTCGGCCACGGCAACGGCCTCGTTGACGTCGTGGGTGACCAGCAGCACGGTGAAGCCATGCTGGTGCCACAGGCGTTCGATCAGTTGCTGCATCTCGATCCGCGTCAGCGCATCCAGCGCACCCAACGGCTCGTCCAACAGCAACAGGCGCGGCTTGTGAATCAGCGCCCGGGCCAGGGCCACGCGCTGTTTCTGGCCGCCCGACAACGCAGCCGGCCAGTCATTGGCCCGCTCTGCCAGGCCGACGGCCTCCAGCGCCTGCAGGGCATCGGCGCGCCAGTTGCCGGAAAGGCCCAGGCCGACGTTGTCGATCACCTTCTTCCAGGGCAGCAGGCGCGCGTCCTGGAACATCAGTCGGGTTTCCTCGCGGGCTTGATCCAAGGGCGCGGCACCGGCGAGCAACTGGCCGGCGCTGGGTTGGTCGAGGCCCGCCAGCAGGCGCAGCAAGGTACTCTTGCCACAGCCACTACGCCCCACGATAGCGACGAACTGGCCAGCCGGAATGTGCAGGTCGATGCCCCCCAGCACCTCGCGCGGGCCGAACGCCTTGCGCACGCCCTGCACCGCCAGGGGGATGCCGCGCAGCAGGCGCGGCGGCTGTTCCTTGAGCACGGTCATGCGCCCTCCTTCTTCGCTGCTTGATAGGCCGGGTGCCAACGCAGCCAGACACGCTCCAGGCCTCGGGCGGCCAGGTCGGCGAGCTTGCCGAGCACGGCGTACAGGACGATGGCCAGCACCACCACGTCGGTCTGCAGGAATTCCCGTGCGTTCATCGCCAGGTAGCCGATGCCCGCGTTGGCCGAGATGGTCTCGGCGACGATCAGCGTCAGCCACATGAAGCCCAGGGCGAAGCGCACGCCCACCAGGATCGAGGGCAGCGCCCCCGGCAGGATCACCTGGCGGAACAGGCCCAGGCCCGACAGGCCATAGCTGCGCGCCATCTCCACCAGGGCCGGGTCGACGTTGCGGATACCGTGGTAGGTGTTGAGGTAGATCGGGAACAAGGTCCCCAGCGCCACCAGGAAAATCTTCGCCGACTCATCGATGCCGAACCACAGGATCACCAGCGGGATCAGCGCCAGGTGCGGCACGTTGCGGATCATCTGCACCGAGCTGTCGAGCAGGCGTTCACCCCAGTTCGACAGGCCCGTAATGAAACCCAGCACCAGGCCGATGCTGCCGCCGATCAAAAAGCCCAAGGCAGCGCGCCAGCCGCTGATGGCCAGGTGCGTCCAGATCTCGCCGCTGCGCACCAGCTCGACGCCTGCGCTGACCACCGCGCTCGGCGCCGGCAGGATGCGGGTCGACAGCCAGCCGCTGGCCACCGCCAGTTGCCACACCACCAACAGCAGCAGTGGCAAGACCCAGGGTGCCAGGCGCTTCGACCAGGAAGAGGTTGCACGACTCATGACCAGGCCCTCAGCTCTGCGCCACGGACTTGGGCAGGATGTCGTTGGCCACCATCTCGCCGAACGGGCTCACGTAACCGCCGCTCTTGGGCTGTTCGGGGCGCTGCACATCCAAGTGCGGGAACAGCAGCTCGGCGACCCGATACGACTCTTCCAGGTGGGGATAACCGGAGAAGATGAAGGTATCGATGCCCAACGCTGCGTACTCCTTGACCCGCGCCGCCACGGTCGGGCCATCGCCCACCAGCGCGGTACCGGCACCGCCGCGCACCAGGCCGACGCCGGCCCACAGGTTGGGGCTGACCTCGAGCTTGTCGCGCTTGCCACCGTGCAGGGCGGCCATGCGCTGCTGGCCAACCGAATCGAAGCGCGCCAGGGACGCCTGGGCACGGGCAATGGTGTCGTCGTCCAGGTGCGAGATGAGCTTGTCGGCAGCCGCCCAGGCCTCTGCGTTGGTTTCACGCACGATCACATGCAGGCGGATGCCGAAGCGCACCTCACGCCCCAGGGCTGCGGCTTTCTGGCGAACCTGGGCGATCTTCTCGGCCACCGCGGCGGGCGGCTCGCCCCAGGTCAGGTACAGCTCGACCTGCTCGGCGGCCAGGTCCTGGGCGGCATCGGACGAGCCGCCGAAATACAGCGGCGGACGCGGCTGCTGGATCGGCGGGTAGAGTAGCTTGGCGCCCTTGACCTGGATGTGCTTGCCGGCATAGTCGACCACGTCGCCTTCGAGTACCTTGCGCCAGATGCGGGTGAACTCCACCGACGCCTCGTAGCGTGCCTCGTGGTCCAGGTGCAGGCCATCGCCGGCCAGCTCGTCCGGGTCACCGCCGGTTACCAGGTTGAACAGAGCCCGGCCGTTGGACAGGCGATCGAGGGTCGCCGCCTGGCGCGCCGCCACGGTGGGCGAAATGATGCCGGGACGCAGGGCCACCAGGAACTTCAGGCGCTGGGTCACCGGGATCAGCGACGCCGCCACCAGCCAGGAGTCCTCGCAGGAGCGTCCGGTAGGGATCAGCACGCCGCCGAAGCCGAGGCGGTCGGCCGCCTGGGCGATCTGCTGCAGGTAGCCGTGGTCGACTGCCCGGGCGCCGTCGGTGGTGCCCAGGTACTTGCCGTCACCATGGGTCGGGAGGAACCAGAAGATGTTCAGGCTCATTGGAGTTGTCTCCTCAAGGTTGGCTCGGGCCGGGGCCACGCCCCGGCGCTGGCGAATCGGTCAAGGCGCGCTGGCGACCTTGGCTGGGGGTGTCCAGATCACATCCTTGATGCTCAAGGGCTTGGGGATCAGCTTCAGGGCCTGGAAGGTGTCGGCGATCTTCTGCTGCGCGGCGACCACCTCGGGCGTCAGCGGCGTGGCCCCGAAGCCCTGGCGCTTGACCGAGGTGAGGGTGATGTCGGCCGGCAGGCCGAGCAACGGCGCCACCTGGTCGGTGACCTCCTGCGGGTTGGCCTGGGACCATTCACCAATGGCACGCACTTCATCGACCAGGGTATTGATCACTGCCGGGTGGGCCGTGGCATACGTACGGGTGGCCAGGTAGAACTGGTGGTTGTCCACCAGGCCCTTGCCGTCACGCAGGGTGCGGGCTTGCAGCTGCTGCTCGGCGGCGGCCTGGTACGGGTCCCAGATCACCCAGGCGTCGACGCTGCCCCGCTCGAAGGCAGCGCGGGCATCGGCGGGCGGCAAGTAAACCGGCTGGATGTCGCTGTACTTCAGGCCTGCATCTTCCAGGGCGCGGACCAGCAGGTAGTGCACGTTGGAACCTTTGTTGAAGGCGACCTTCTTGCCCTTGAGTGCCTTCACCGACTGGATGGGCGAGCCCTTGGGCACCAGGATCGCCTCACTGTACGGGGCTGGCGGCTCATAGGCCACATAGAGCAGATCGGCACCCGCTGCCTGGGCGAACACCGGTGGCGTCTCGCCGGTGACCCCGAAGTCGATCGAGCCGACGTTCAGCCCTTCGAGCAGCTGCGGGCCGCCGGGGAACTCGGTCCACTGGACCTGGATGCCCTGCTCGGCCAGGCGCTTTTCCAAGGTGCCCTTGGCCTTGAGCAGCACCAGGGTGCCGTATTTCTGGTAACCGATACGCAGGCTTTCGGCCTGAGCCTGGGTGATGGCGCCGAAGGACACAGCCGCCGCGAACAGGGCGACCAGACCACGACGCAAGAAGACTGTGCGCATGGCGCTCTCCTGTGCGAGTTGGGTTCGGGTTGCACCTGCTTGCCTCGTTGGCGGGCGAGTAAGGTGGAAAAGCGGTGAAGCGGTCTGCCGGCTCAGATGCTCCAGCGAGCGGTGAGCAGGCGTTCGTTAAGAACTCCCGGGGCTACGGGGTTGGGGCGTCGAGCCAGGGCGCCGTGGAACTGCTCCAGCGAGTCCAGCAGACGCGCCTGCAGCGCATCGGCCACCTGCGCCGGCTTGCCGTGCTCGCCGTAGGCGATCTGGCTGTCGTCGGCGAAGATCCCTTGCAGGGTCTCTTGGGCCTTTAACGCCGACAGCACCGGTTTGAGTGCGTAGTCCACCGCCAGCATGTGGGCGATGCTGCCGCCGGTGGCGATGGGCAGCACGACCTTGTGTTCGAGCGCACGCTCGGGCAGCAGGTCGAGCAGGGTTTTCAGAGCGCCGGCGAACGATGCCTTGTACACCGGAGTGGCGACCACCAGGCCATCGGCCTGGGCGACCAGTTGCTGGAAGTGCTGCACCTGCGGGCTGTCGAAGCGGGCATGGAGCAGGTCCTCGGCGGGGAATTCGCGTACCTGGAAGGTCACCACCTCCACGCCTCGGCCCTGCAGCCACTGGCGCGAACGCTCGAGCAGCACGCCGGAGCGTGAACGAAGACTGGGGCTACCACCGATAGAAACAACCAGCATTGAAACGCTTCCTTCGATTCGATTACGGGACCGCGAGGGGTTGGCCCCGCTGGAATGGAATCGACATTAACAGCCTGTCACATATATCTAGAAATCATATTTTTTCATTTGTTTATTTCATATTGAAATATATGTGCTGGGGCTGCTTTGCAGCCCTTTCGCGGCACAAGGCCGCTCCTACATGGATTGGCGCATGCTGGCCTTGTAGGAGCGGACTTGTGCCGCGAAAGGGCTGCAAGGCGGGCCTCTAGGCCCTACGACTCATCCCAATCTCCATATCATCGATCAACGCCTTGGCCATGGCACTGAGGATCCGGGTCGTACTGCCCGCAATCCGATCGCCTTCCATTTCGGCCTCACAGGCCAGATGACGGATGCATGCCTTGGGATTTAAGGTGATGCACAGATCGAGCGTCGCCCACGCGGCGCATCGCGAGCTACGCTCGCTCCTACGTTTGTTTTGAGCCAATTAATCCTGTGGAATTTTCGCGCGAACGCTTTGGCGTCTGACGCAAGATTGTGTCGTACGACCCAGGCGATCGCGCGGGCCTGTCACAGGCGTTACTGGCCGTAAACAAACGTAGGAGCGAGCGTAGCTCGCGATGCGCCGCGCGGGCGGCGCTCGATCGAATAGGCGCTGAACCTTTTCACGACGAACACCGGGCAGCCCTGACACACCCTCAAAACCATAAAAAGGGCCGTCGAAACGGCCCAAAATCCCTGCTATGGCAAGAGCATTGCAACGAAGGATCCTAACGATTCGGCTGCGGGGTCAGACGCAGGTAGGGTTTGACCGCCCGGTACCCTTTGGGGAAGCGCTGCTTGATTTCGTCCTCGTCCTTGAGCGACGGCACGATTACCACTTCATCGCCATCCTGCCAGTTCGCTGGCGTGGCCACCTTGTGGTTGTCGGTCAATTGCAGCGAGTCGATCACCCGCAGGATTTCGTTGAAGTTGCGCCCGGTGCTCGCCGGGTAGGTGATGGTCAGGCGCACCTTCTTGTTCGGGTCGATGACGAACAGCGAGCGCACCGTCAGGGTGTCGCTGGCGTTGGGGTGGATCAGGTCGTACAGGTCGGAGACCTTCCGGTCGGCGTCGGCGAGGATCGGGAAGTTGACCACGGTGTTCTGGGTCTCGTTGATGTCGTCGATCCAGCGGGTATGCGAGTCGACCGGGTCCACCGACAGGGCGATGGCCTTGACGCCACGCTTGGCGAATTCGTCCTTGAGCTTGGCGGTCAGGCCCAGCTCGGTGGTGCACACCGGGGTGAAGTCGGCCGGGTGGGAAAACAGCACGCCCCAGCTGTTGCCCAGCCACTCGTGGAAACGGATGTTGCCGGCGCTGGAATCCTGTTCGAAATCGGGGGCGATGTCGCCGAGTTTCAGGCTCATGGGTGGGCTCCTGGGCTGTGTCTGGTCTATGGGTTCACTGTGCCTGCTCATTCATAAAAATAAAAAGAATAAATACTGATTTATTTATTACTGAAATGCATATCTGATGTCAGTCACAAAAAAGCCTCGCGCTAGGCGAGGCTTCTTTTCGACTACGGCTTACAGGAAGTTGTAAGTGTAGTTCACGATGAAGCGAGTCTGGTCCTGGTCGTTCGCCGATCCCGAACCGGTACCACGGTAGACACCTTGGCGCAGGCTGAAGCCCAGGCCTTTGAGGGTGCCTTCCTGCAGCACATAATCGATACGTGCGTCACGCTCCCATTCGCTGAAGGTGCCATGGCCATTGGTGCTGCGGCCATCCTCGCCACGCAAGTAGGCCACGGACGCCTTCAGGCCCGGTACGCCCAGACGCGCGAAGTCGTAGGAGTACTGGCCGAAGGTGGTGTTCTCACCTGCCTTGGCGAACTGGTTGATCATGCTGTCGGTGAACAGGTAGAAGCTAGAACCGCCCGCGCCTTCATCAACCAAGCTGCCTTGGTTCAGCCATACGAAACCGCCATCGTCGCTGACCTGCTGATGACCGAGCATCAGAGAGTGGGCACCGAGGGTGTAGGTGAACATGGCCGACCAGGTCTTGTTATCAACCTCGCCAGGGTTCTTGGCGTAGCCATTGTTGTTCTTGAACTCGTAACCCGCTTCGCCGTTGCGGCCATCCTTGCTGCTGTCGAAGTAGCGCAGGTCGGTCTTGAACGACTGGTCGTCAGCGATCTGGAACACGTGTGTCGCGCCCAGGAAGTGCTGTTTGTAGAAGTCTTCGAGGTTGGAGTAGTAGTACTGCAGGGTCAGGTCCTTGGTGACCTTCCAGTCAGCACCGGCGTAACGGAACTTGTTGCTTTCCTGGGTAGCGCCCTGGACAGAGAGACCGGTACGGTTGCTCGAGGCACGGCCCATCGCATGGGTCAGCTGGCCGGCGTTGATGGTCAGGTTGTCGATTTCCTTCGAGGTGATGGTGCCACCCTCGAAGGTCTGCGGCAGCAGTCGACCATCGTTGGAGACCAGGATCGGCAGGTTCGGTGCCAGTGCGCTACCGAAGTGCGCCTCGGTCTTGGAGAAGCGGGCCTTGGCGTTGGCGCCAAAGCGCGCCCACTGGCTCGCGGAGCCGTCGCCATCGTCAGGGAAGAAGCCACCCTTGTGATAACCCTGGCCACCATCCAGATGGATGCCCCACAGCGCTTGAGCATCGACACCAAAGCCCACAGTACCTTCGGTGAAGCCCGAAATGTAGTCGAGCTTGAAGCCCTGGCCGGATTCACGCTGGTCCGGGCGAGGATCGCTATGGGCTTCACGATTGTCATTGTTGAAGTACATGGTGCGCGAGCTGAGGGACAGCTTGCTGTCCTCGACGAACCCTGCAGCACCTGCTTGTTGGGCGAGAACCCCCAGTGCCACGGCCAGAGCCAGGCTGGACTTGTACATGTTTTGCTCCTCTACGTTCTAATTTTTATGCGTCTCAGGTGGCAGGGTCTGACGCCCTGCTCACCGGGATGGGCCGATTTAGCACCAACCCATGTCCGCCAAGTCAATCGTTACAAACCGTTTCGCGACTAAGGTCTAAGACGCCGTCTGCGCAAACAGGATAATGACAATCCTATAAATCCAAAATGACTGTTTTATGAATTTCTAAGACTTTTAGGGAATATCTTTGGAACCATTACAGCCAAAAGTTGTATCGGCAAGGTGATTTCATTCCTTTAGGTTATTTGCAAACGTTTGCCTATAGGCGCCTTCCACCTCCCGCAAAATCGAAAAAGCCTAGCAGCTGGTCAGGATTTCGCCATCGCGCTCAGCCGGCTGCACGTCGGTACGATTCATTTGCCTCCTAAGCTAATGACCAAAAGTTATTTATTTTTGATTTCTTAGATCAATTAGTCTCCTCGTCATTCAAGCCCCATTGCCTGACGAGGAGTTCACCCATGACCCCGCACACTCCGCTGCGCCTGTTCGCTGCCCTGACCCTCGCCAGCACCAGCTGGTTGGCCCAGGCTGCCGACCTGACGGTGGCCTACCAGACCACCGTCGACCCGGCCAAGGTCGCCCAGGTCGACGGCACCTACGAGAAAGCCAGCCAGGCCAGCATCGACTGGCGCAAGTTCGACAACGGCGCCGATGTGATCACCGCCGTCGCCTCCGGCGACGTGCAGATCGGCTACCTGGGCCCCAGCCCCCTGGCCGCCGCCGCCACTCGCAAGCTGCCAGTGGAAACCTTCCTGATCGCCACCCAGATCGGCGCTGGCGAGGCCTTGGTGGCCCGCGACAGCATCAAGACCCCGCAAGACCTGGTCGGCAAGAAAGTCGCCGTGCCGTTCGTATCCACCGGGCACTACAGCCTGCTGGCGGCGCTCAAGCAGTGGAACATCGACCCAGCCAAGGTACAGATCCTCAACCTCGCGCCGCCGGCGATCATCGCCGCCTGGAAGCGTGGCGACATCGATGCCACCTACGTCTGGGACCCGGCCCTGGGCGTGGCCAAGGAAAACGGCAAGGTGCTGATCACCTCCGGCGAGCTGGCCGGCAAGGGTGCGCCGACCTTCGATGCATGGATCGTGCGCAAGGACTTCGCCGCCAAGCACCCCGACATCGTCAAATCGTTCGCCAAAGTCACCCTCGACGCCTACGCCGACTACCGCAAGGACCCGAACGCCTGGCTGGCCAACCCGGACAACGTCAGCAAGCTGGCCAAGCTGTCGGGCGCCAAGCCTGCGGATATCCCGGTGCTGCTGCAGGGCAACGTGTACCCGCTGGCAGCCGACCAGGCCAGTGCCCTGGGCGCGCCGACCACCCAGGCGCTGACCGACACCGCCACTTTCCTCAAGCAGCAAGGCAAGGTCGAAGCAGTGCTGCCGGACTACTCGCCGTACGTCAGCGCGCAATACCTGCCCAACTGAACACGGGGGCCGCTGTGCGGCCAATCGCGGGACAAGCCCGCTCCTACAAAGATCACCGCAAAACCTCCCGCGATTAGGGTGTGCCGCGGTCCTGATCAACAGCAGTATTCACGACGGAGCCTGCCATGGCCTTGCTCGAGCTGGAGCGCATCAGCGCACAGTACCCCGGCACCGACGCCCCGGTGCTGGCCGACATCAACCTGAGCCTCGGGCCACGCCAGTTGCTGGTGGCCCTGGGCCCTTCCGGCAGCGGCAAGACCTCGCTGCTCAACCTCATCGCCGGCTTCGTCGCCCCCAGCGCAGGCCGCATCACCCTTGACGGCAAGCCGGTCGAAGGCCCCGGTGCCGAACGCGGCGTGGTGTTCCAGGACGATGCCCTGCTGCCCTGGCAGGACGTGCTGGGCAACGTCGCCTTCGGCCTGGAACTGGCTGGTATGCCTCGCGCCCAGCGCGAAGCCAAGGCCCGCGAGCTGCTGGCGCTGGTCGACCTCGCAGGCTTCGGCGACCGCCACATCTGGCAGCTCTCCGGCGGCCAGAAGCAACGCGTAGGCCTGGCCCGGGCGCTGGCGGCAGACCCGCGGGTGCTGCTGATGGACGAACCCTTCGGCGCCCTCGACGCGTTCACCCGTGAGCAGATGCAGGAACTGCTGCTGCAGGTCTGGCAGCGCACGGCCAAGCCCGTGTTGCTGATCACCCATGACATCGAGGAAGCCGTGTTCCTGGCCAGCGAATTGGTGTTGCTGGCCCCCAACCCAGGGCGGGTGGTCGAGCGCCTGCAGCTGGATTTCGGGCAGCGCTACGCCGCCGGCGAATCGGCGCGGGCGATCAAGTCCGACCCACGTTTCATCGAGACCCGCGAGCACGTGCTGGCGCGGGTGTTTTCCCAACGCGACGCCGCCCGTCGGCAGGAGCCCGCATGAGCAGCCTGGACCTGCCGGTCAGCGACAAGCCTGTCGCCCGGCCAACCGTCACACCCAACGCACGCCGCCCGCTGCCCACCCGCTGGATCAGCGCCCTGACCCTCGCCACCCTGTTGCTGGCCTGGTGGCTGGTGACGGCGGCCGGCTGGATCGAGCCGCTGTTCCTACCCTCGCCTGCCGACATCCTGGCCAAGGCCTGGGCCCTGCTCACCCAGGGCTACATGGACGCGAGCCTCTGGCAACATCTGGGCGCCAGCCTCGGGCGCATCGGCCTGGCCCTGGCTGCCGCCATCCTCAGCGCCATTCCGATCGGCATCGCCATCGGCCACAACCGCGTGGCCCGGGGCATCCTCGACCCGCTGATCGAGTTCTACCGGCCGATCCCACCGCTGGCCTACCTGCCGTTGATCGTGATCTGGTGCGGCATCGGCGAGCTGTCGAAGGTGTTGCTGATCTACCTGGCCATCTTCGCCCCGATCGCCATCGCCACCGCCACCGGTGTGCGCACGGTCGACCCGGCCAAGCTGCGCGCCGCGCAGTCCCTGGGCGCGACCCGAGCCCAGCTGGTTCGCCACGTGATCCTGCCCAGCGCACTGCCCGACATCCTGACCGGCATCCGCATCGGCCTGGGCGTCGGCTGGTCGACCCTGGTGGCCGCCGAGCTGATCGCCGCCACCAGCGGCCTGGGCTTCATGGTGCAGTCGGCGGCGCAGTTCCTGGTCACCGACGTGGTGGTGCTGGGCATCCTGCTGATCGCCCTGATCGCCTTCGCCCTGGAAATGGGCCTGCGCGCCCTGCAACGCAAGCTGGTGCCCTGGCATGGGCAGAGCCACTGACCCGGTTTACCCGCGCAAAAGCCACCACCCGATCTGACCGACCGGCACACACCCTTCAAGCGAGACCGACATGAGCCTGACCATCACCCCCCTGAGCCCCGCGCTCGGCGCCCAGATCAGCGGCGTGGACCTGAGCCGCGACATCACCCTCGAGCAACGCGACGCCATCGAGCAGGCGCTGCTCAGGCACCAGGTGCTGTTCTTCCGCGACCAACCGATCACACCTGCGCAGCAGGCCAGGTTCGCAGCCCAGTTCGGCGACCTGCACATCCACCCGATCTACCCCAACGTGCCGGAAACGCCCCAGGTATTGATCTTGGATACGGCGGTCACCGACGTCCGCGACAACGCCGTGTGGCACACCGACGTGACCTTTTTGCCGACACCTGCCCTGGGCGCGGTGCTCAGTGCCAAACAATTGCCGGCCTTCGGTGGCGACACCCTCTGGGCCAGCGGTATCGCGGCCTTCGAGGCGCTGTCGGCGCCGCTGCGGGAGATGCTCGACGGCCTCACCGCGACCCATGATTTCACCAAGTCATTCCCACTGGAGCGCTTCGGCACCACCGCCGAAGACCTGGCGCGCTGGGAGGCCACCCGACGCAACAACCCGCCACTGTCGCACCCGGTGGTGCGCACCCATCCGGTCAGCGGGCGCAAGGCGTTGTTCGTCAACGAAGGGTTCACCACGCGGATCAATGAATTGAACGAGCAGGAAAGCGAGGCGCTGCTCAAGCTGCTGTTCGCCCATGCCACGCGGCCGGAGTTCAGCATTCGCTGGAGATGGCAGGAGAATGACGTGGCGTTCTGGGACAACCGCGTGACCCAGCATTTCGCGGTGGACGACTACCGGCCGAACCGGCGGGTGATGCATCGGGCGACCATCCTGGGGGATGCGCCGTTCTGATGGGAGCGGGAGGCCTGCGGCCTCCTTTCGCGGCACAAGGCCGCTCCTACAGGCGATCGCGGTCTTTTGTAGGAGCGGGCTTGTCCCGCGATTGGGCTGCAGCGCAGCCCCAGCGATCTAGCGGACCAGATGCAGGAACTGCATGTGCCGCTCGTACTGGTCGAGGATGTCGTTGATGATCTGCTCCTTGCTGTAGCCCACCAGGTCGTAGTTCTGGCTACCTTCGGCCAGGTGCACCTCGGCACGGTAGTAACGGCGGTTCTTCAACTCCTGGGTGCCCAGCCCGCCCAGGGCGAACGAAGGCGTGAAGTAGCCGCGCATCTGCACCTGGTAGATGAACGGCTGTTCCTCGCCCAGGCCGATCTTCAGGCTGACGTTGTCGTGGCTGGGGTCGTCCTGGGTGATCAGGTTCACCCCTTTTTGCATGAACACCTCGCTCACCTCGCCGATGGCCGGGCGCACCACGTCGTCCATGAAGCGGTACACCTCGTCGCGCGATGGGAAGTGCACCGCCTGGCTCAGGCGCTGGCGCCAGCCACCACGGCCACGGCGCGACACGGCGAACGGCGCCAGCGAATGCATCTGCGCGATCTGCCGCTGGGACTCCAGGTAGAACGCCTTGTGCAGCCCCCACATCATGCACAGCAGGATCAGCGAGAACGGCAGCGAGGTCAGCACCACCGCCGACTTCAGCGAATCGATGCTGCCGGCGAACAGCAGGCCGATGGTCACCAGCGCGGTCATCGCGCCCCAGAAGATGCGCAGCCAGTTCGGGCCGTCCTCATCGGCCTCGCCACCCTTGGCCGACAGGGTCGAGAGCACCACGGTGCCAGAGTCGGCGGAGGTGACGAAGAACACGAAGCTGATGAACACCGTCACCGCGATCACCGCCTTGCTCCACGGATAGGTTTCCAGCAGCAGGTAAAGGCTCATCGACGGGTTTTCCAAAGCCGACTGGCCGAGGGCGGTCAGGCCATGGTCGAGCACCTGGGTCATGGCGCTGTTGCCGAAGATAGACATCCACGCCAGGGTGAAGCCCAGCGGGATGAGCAGCACGCCGAAGACGAATTCACGGATGGTGCGCCCGCGGGAGATACGCGCGATGAACAGGCCAACGAACGGCGCCCAGGCAATCCACCAGGCCCAGTAGAACACGGTCCAGCCGCCGAGCCAGTCGCGGTTCTCGCCGTAGGCATACACATCGAAGGTCTTGCGCGGCAAGGCACCGAGGTAATCGCCCAGGTTCTGGATCAGGGTATTGAACAGGTGCTGGGTAGGGCCTGCGAACAACACGAACAAGAGCAGCGCACAAGCCAGGAACAGGTTGATGTCGCTCATCACCCGCACGCCCTTCTCCACCCCGGCGACCGCCACGGCCACCGCGGCGCCCATCATCAGGGTAATGAGGATCACCTGCACCCACTGGCTGTGGCTGATACCGAACAGGTAGTCCAGGCCCGCGTTCAGGTGCAGTACGCCAAAGCCCATGTCGGCGCCCAGGCCGAACACCGTGGCGATGATGCCGAAGCCGTCCACCGCGTAGCCGATCGGGCCATTGATGCGCTTGCCGATCAGTGGGTACAGGGCCGAGCGCAGCGCCAGCGGCAAGTTATGCCGGTAGGCGAAGTAGGCCAGGGCCATGCCGACGAAGGCGAACACGCCCCAGCCGTGCAGGCCCCAATGCAGGAACAGCAGCTCCATCGCCTGGCGCCCGGCCTCCACCGTGCCGCCTTCGCCCTGGGGCGGCTGCATCATGTGGGTCAGCGGTTCGGAGACACAGAAGAAGAACAGGGTGATGCTGATGCCGGCGGCGAACAGCATGCCGGCCCAGGACAGGTAGCTGAACTCGGGCTCGTCGTGGTCGGCACCGAGCTTGATCTTGCCGTAGCCGGACAAGGCGGTGACCACCACGAAGACCAGGTACAGGGTCATGGCCAGCATGTAGTACCAGCCCACGGTATTGGCCGCCCAGTTCTGCGCCGCGAGCAGCCACTCGCCTGCTGCGGTGGGGTTGGCGATGACCACCAGGCCGAAGATGAGGATGAAACTTGCCGCGAAATAGAACACCGGGGGGTTCATGCGGATCTTGCCATTGGCAAGTGAGGGTGTCGGTGCACTCATGAGGTGTGCACCTCGTGGAGCGGTGAAAGGTTCGGATTGAACGGGTTCAGCAAAGGGGGGCCTCCTGTTGAACACCGGCAATGGACCAGCGTTTTACTTTGAACAAGCGTTCAAGTTAAACATGGATCGGCGTTCAATGCGACCTTGCCCGACCGTTGAACCTCAAGCCGCAATCGCGGGACAAGCCCGCTCCCACAGGATCTTCACTGCGCTCAAGCACAGCGCCTTCCCTGTGGGAGCGGGCTTGTCCCGCGATTGCGTCGGCACAGCCAACCCTTGAGGCCCAGGCTTACTTTTGCCCCTCGCATTCCAGTTGCAGATTCGCCTGGGTGATGTTGCTCTCGGCAGGCACGCTGCGGGTCAACCAGACATTGCCGCCGATGGTCGAGCCCTTGCCGATGGTGATGCGCCCCAGGATGGTCGCGCCCGCATAGATCACCACATCGTCCTCGACGATCGGATGGCGCGGCTCGCCCTTGTGCAGCATGCCGGTCTCGTCCGCCGGAAAGCGCTTGGCGCCCAGGGTCACGGCCTGGTAGATGCGCACCCGCTCGCCGATGATCGCCGTCTCGCCGATCACCACACCGGTGCCATGGTCGATGAAGAAGCTCGGGCCGATCTGCGCGCCAGGGTGGATATCGATGCCGGTGGCCGAATGGGCCAGCTCTGAACTGATCCGCGCCAGCAGCGGCAGGCCAGCCTGGTACAGGTGATGGGCCAGGCGGTGGTGGATGATGGCCAGGATACCGGGGTAGCACAGCAGCACCTCGTCGACGCTGCGCGCCGCCGGGTCGCCCTGGTAGGCGGCCAGTACGTCGGTATCGAGCAGCACGCGCAACCCCGGCAAGGCGGCGGCGAAGCCCTGGATCAGGTGCAGGGCATGGGCGTCGACATCCGTCACCTCGGCCTTGCCCTGGCGCGCAGCGTAGCGCAGCTCCAGGCGTGCCTGGGCCAGCAATGCCGTCAGCGCGGCGTCCAGCGTATGGCCGACATAGAAGTCCTCGCTCTCTTCACGCAGGTCCACCGGCCCCAGGCGCATGGGAAACAATGCCCCGCACAATTGCTCGAGGATGTGCCGCATGGCCTCGCGCGACGGTAGCTCGCGCCCGCCCTGCTCGCCGCTGCTGCGGCCGTTGCGGGTTCGCCATTGTTCGCGGGCACTGCGCAAGTCACTGACGATACCCTGCAGTTGCCAACGGCCTGTGGATGGATGTTCGCTCACGGTGTTCTCCTGGCTCGGCGGCTTGTTGGAAAGCCTCTTTGGGGAATGACGCCGCCGGTGCGATCCACTCTACGGCAAATCCGTCTCTTGGAAAAAACAACGCTTTATTCCATCCTGCGCTAAGTCGGGTATAAGCAGACGACGAACTGACGTTCGTGGCCTACCCTCAAAGGCTGCCGAACCCTCGACAAAACACAGAAAAGAAATAACAAAATAAGTTTTTATTATTTCCAGGCCTAATAAGCCCACCCCTATAGTCGCCACCCACTACTTCCACAACAAGCGCGGGGCCCAGCCATGACCAGATTCACCAAGCCACTTCTCAACGCCAGCCTTGCCCTCCTGCTGGGCACCGGCCTGTTCAGCCAGGCCTTCGCCGGCGAGCAGCTGAAGAACATCCAGGAAAAAGGCAGCATCAGCATCGGCCTGGAAGGCACCTACCCGCCGTTCAGCTTCGTCGATGAAGACGGCAAGCTCGCCGGCTTCGAAGTGGAGCTTTCCGAGCTCCTGGCCAAGGAGCTGGGCGTCAAGGCCAAGATCCAGCCGACCAAGTGGGATGGCATCCTCGCCGCGCTCGAGTCCAAGCGCCTGGACGTGGTGGTCAACCAAGTCACCATTTCCGATGAGCGCAAGAAGAAGTACGACTTCTCTGAGCCCTACACCATCTCCGGCATCCAGGCCCTGATCCTGAAGAAGAAGGCCGAGCAGCTGAACATCAAGACCGCGCAGGACCTGGCCGGTAAGAAAGTCGGCGTGGGCCTGGGCACCAACTACGAGCAGTGGGTGAAGAAAGACGTCCCGCAAGCTGACGTGCGCACCTACGAAGACGACCCGAGCAAGTTCGCCGACCTGCGCAATGGCCGCATCGATGCGATCCTGATCGACCGCCTGGCCGCCCTGGAGTACGCGCAGAAAGCCAAGGACACCCAGCTCGCCGGCGAGGCCTTCTCGCGCCTGGAGTCGGGCGTGGCCCTGCGCAAGGGCGAGCCTGAGCTGCTCGAGGCGATCAACAAGGCGCTGGACAAGCTCAAGGCTGATGGCTCCCTGGCCAAGCTGTCCGAGAAATACTTCGGTGCCGACGTCACCAAATGATCGCCGAAAGCCTGCAACTCGTCATCGACTCCACGCCCTTCCTGTTGAAGGGCGCTGGCTACACAGTGCTGCTCAGTGTCGGCGGCATGTTCTTCGGGCTGGTCCTGGGCTTTGCCCTGGCCTTGATGCGCCTGTCGAAGATCCTGCCGCTGAACTGGCTGGCCAGGATTTATGTGTCGTTCTTCCGCGGCACGCCGCTGCTGGTGCAACTGTTCGTCATCTACTTCGGCATGCCGCAGATCGGTATCGAGCTCGACCCGATACCGGCGTCACTGATCGGCCTGTCGCTGAACATGGCGGCGTACATCTGTGAAATCCTGCGCGCGGCGATCTCCTCGATCGACCGTGGCCAATGGGAAGCCGCCGCCAGCATCGGCATGACCCGCACCCAGGCCATGCGCCGGGCAATCCTACCCCAGGCCATGCGCACGGCCTTGCCGCCGCTGGGCAACAGCTTCATCTCGCTGGTCAAGGACACCGCCCTGGCAGCGACCATCCAGGTGCCGGAGCTGTTCCGCCAGGCCCAGCTGATCACCGCACGGACCTTCGAGGTCTTCACCATGTACCTGGCCGTTGCCGTGATCTACTGGGTCCTGTGCAGCATCCTCGCGCACTTCCAGAACCGCATGGAAGCGCGGGTCAACCAGCATGACCAGGAGCACTGAAGATGATCGCAGTACAAGGCCTGACCAAGCAGTTCAAGGGCCACACCGTGCTCGACGGTATCGACCTGACGGTCCAGCCCGGCGAGGTGGTGGCCATCATCGGCCCCAGCGGTTCGGGCAAGACCACCTTCCTGCGCTGCCTCAACCTGCTGGAGACGCCTGACGCCGGGCGCATCCAGATCGGTGACATCAGCATCGACGCCAACCGCCCGCTGGGCAGCCAGCAAGGTGCGATCCGCCGCCTGCGCCAGCAGGCCGGGTTCGTGTTCCAGAACTTCAACCTGTTCCCCCACCGCTCGGCGCTGGAGAACGTCATCGAAGGGCCGGTGATCGTCAAGAAGACGCCCCGCGACCAAGCCATCGAACTGGGTCGACGGCTGCTGGCCAAGGTCGGCCTGGCCGGCAAGGAAGACGCCTACCCACGGCGCCTGTCCGGCGGGCAGCAACAACGGGTGGCCATCGCCCGGGCCCTGGCCATGGAGCCGGAGGTAATCCTCTTCGACGAACCGACCTCGGCACTCGACCCCGAGCTGGTCGGCGAGGTGCTGGAGACCATCCGCGGCCTTGCCGAGGAGAAGCGCACCATGATCATCGTCACCCACGAGATGAGCTTCGCCCGGGACGTGGCCAACCGGGTGATCTTCTTCGACAAGGGTGTGATCGTGGAGCAGGGCGAAGCCAAGGCACTGTTCGCCAACCCCAGGGAAGAGCGCACGCGGCAGTTCCTGCGCAAGTTTCTGGGTACAGCGGCAGGCTGAGTTTTCAACGTTCTACTGAATGACGCAATCGCCGGCAAGCCGGCTCCCACACGGGCTGTGCCGAACCCTGTGGGAGCCGGCTCGCCGGCGATTGCGCAATGCTCGGCCAACAAGATGCAAACTTCTATATATAGTCCAAAAAGTTAGTTCATAAAGTTTTTATAAGCGCATACGGTATATAGACCGGACCACCGGACCAGCAAATGTCTGTCGCCACCGGCGACGTTTTCAACTTTGTGAGGTAAGGAATGGTCAGGTCCACCAGCGATCTCGACAGCTCGCCCCTGTTGCTGCCGGCCACGGTACTGCAAAACGACGCCCAGGCCCTGCAAGCGGCCCGCGAACTGGCACATACCGCCCGCCAGCAGGCCGCGCGCCGCGACCAGCAGCGCAAGCTGCCATGGACGGAAATCGAACAGTTCACCCGCAGCGGCCTGGGCAGCATCAGCATCCCCAAGGCCCATGGCGGCCCCGAGGTCTCCTTCGAGACCATCGCCGAAGTCTTCCGCCTGATCAGCGCCGCCGACCCGGCCCTGGGGCAGATTCCGCAAAACCACTTCGGCATCATCCAACTGCTACGCCTGACCGCCACCGAGGCCCAGCAGGCGGTGCTCTTTCGCTCCGTGCTCGACGGCTGGCGCATCGGCAACGCCGGGCCTGAGCGTGCCACCAAGGACACCCTGACCCTCAAGGCACGGATCACCCGCGACGGCGATCGCTATCGCATCAGCGGTGAGAAGTTCTACTCCACCGGCGCCCTGTTCGCCCACTGGGTGGCAGTCAAGGCTCTGGACGATGAAGGCCGCCAGCGCCTGGCGTTCGTACGCCGGGGCAGCCCAGGGCTGCGGATCGTCGATGACTGGTCTGGCTTCGGCCAGCGCACCACGGCCAGCGGCACCGTCCTGCTCGACCAGGTGCCGGTCGAAGCCGACCTGGTGATCGACAGCTGGCGCCTGCGCGAGGTGCCCAGCACCCAGGGCGCCGCCTCGCAATTGATCCAGGCGGCCATCGATGCCGGCATCGCCGAAGCGGCCATCGAGGATGCCATCAGCTTCGTGCGGGAAAAATCCCGCCCGTGGATCGAGGCCAAGGTAGAGCGCGCCAGCGACGACCCTTACGTGATCGCCGACATCGGCCGCTTGAAGCTCGAACTGCATGCCGCCCAGGCCCTGCTGTGCAAGGCTGCGCGCGTGCTCGACGAAATCAATGCCGGCCCGGTGGACGAGGACGGCGCGGCACGAGCCTCGATCGCCGTGGCCGAGGCCAAGGTGCTGACCACCGAGGTCGCGTTGCAGGCGAGCGAGAAGCTGTTCGAACTGGCCGGCAGCCGTGCCACCCTCGCCGAGTTCAACCTCGACCGGCACTGGCGCAACGCCCGCGTGCACACCTTGCATGACCCAGTGCGCTGGAAATACCACGCCGTGGGTGCCTGGCACCTGAACGGCACACGCCCTGCGCGGCATTCCTGGATCTGATTGGCGAGCCCTGGGGCTGCTACGCAGCCCTTTCGCGGCGCAAGGCCGCTCCTGCAGGGGTATGCGTTCTCCTGTAGGAGCGGGCTTGCCCCGCGAAAGGGGCGCGAAGCGGCCCCGGCGCTCCCACTGGAGAAACACATGAACGCATTGACCACGCCCAAACCGGCGCTCATCACCTCCGACGCCCAGGCCCTGGCCGTCGCCGAGGACATCGCCCACTACCTGCACCGCGACAGCGCCCTGCGCGACCGCGAGCGCCGCCTGCCTCACGCTGAACTCGACCTGTTCACCCGTTCTGGCCTGTGGGCCATCAGCGTACCCAAGGCCTTCGGCGGTGCAGGTGTGTCCAACGTCACCCTGGCCAAGGTCGTGGCCCGTATTGCCCAGGGCGACGCCGCCCTGGGGCAGATCCCGCAGAATCATTTCTATGCCCTGGAAGTGCTCCGCGTGAACGGCACCCTGCATCAGCAGCAGCGCCTCTATGCCGAGGTACTGGCTGGCCAGCGCTTCGGCAATGCCTTGGCAGAACTGGGTACCCGCACCGCCCACGATCGCACCACCCGCCTGATACGCGAGGGCGACAGCCTGCGCATCGAGGGCCGCAAGTTCTATGCGACCGGCGCGCTGTACGCCCAGCGTATCCCCACCTCGGTGGTGGATGAAGACGGCGTGCAACACCTGGTGTTCGTGCCTGCCGACAGCCCCGGCCTGAAGGTGATCGACGACTGGAGCGGTTTCGGCCAGCGCACCACCGGCAGTGGTTCGGTGGTGTTCGACAACGTGCCCGTGCGCAGCGAAGATGTCGTGCCCTTCCAGAGCGCCTTCGAGCGCCCCACCCCGGTCGGCCCCCTGGCGCAGATCCTTCATGCCGCCATCGACACCGGCATCGCCCGCGCCGCACTCGACGACGCCCTGCACTTCGTGCGTACACGCAGCCGACCGTGGATCGACGCCGGCCTGGACAAGGCCAGCGATGACCCGTTGACGTTGAAGAGCTTCGGCCACCTCGCCATCCGCCTGCACGCGGCCGAAGCGCTGCTGGAGCGGGCCGGCGAATACCTCGACCGGGCCCGCGACGACAGCAGTGCCGACAATGTCGCGGCCGCCTCCATCGCCGTGGCCGAGGCCCGGGCGATCAGTACGGAGATTTCCCTCGCCGCCGGCAGCACCTTGTTCGAGCTGGCCGGCAGCCAGGCCACCCTGGCCGAGCACAACCTCGACCGCCACTGGCGCAACGCCCGGGTACATACCTTGCACGACCCGGTGCGCTGGAAGTACCACGCCATCGGCAACTACTACCTCAACGGGGAAAACCCGCCACGTCGAGGGACCATCTGATGGCCAGGCACATCCTGCTCAATGCTTTCAACATGAACTGCGTCGGGCATATCAACCATGGTCTGTGGACCCACCCTCGGGACACCTCGACCCAATACAAGACCCTGGCCTACTGGACCGACCTGGCACGCCTGCTCGAGCGCGGGCTGTTCGACGGCCTGTTCATTGCCGACATCGTCGGCACCTACGATGTCTACGGGCAGTCCGTTGACGTGCCCCTGAAAGAGTCCGTCCAGCTGCCGGTCAACGACCCGTTGCTGCTGGTCTCGGCCATGGCTGCCGTCACCGAGCATCTGGGCTTCGGCGTCACCGCCAACCTCACCTACGAAGCGCCCTACCTGTTCGCCCGGCGCCTGTCGACGCTCGACCACCTGAGCGGCGGCCGGGTCGGCTGGAACATCGTCACCGGTTACCTGGACAGCGCCGCCCGGGCCATGGGCCTGGCGCGACAACCCGAGCACGATCGGCGCTACGACCAGGCCGACGAATACCTGCAGGTGCTGTACAAGCTGCTCGAAGGCAGCTGGGAGGACGATGCAGTGGTCGTTGACCGCGAACGCCGGGTCTATGCCCAGCCGGACAAGGTGCACAAGGTCCGCCACCATGGCGAGTTCTACAAGGTCGAGGGCTACCACCTGTGCGAACCCTCGCCCCAGCGCACCCCGGTGCTGTTCCAGGCCGGCAGCTCGCCCCGTGGCCTGGCCTTCGCCGGGCACCACGCCGAATGCGTGTTCATCGGTGGCCAGAGCCAGGAAGCCACCCGCGCCCAGGTCGACAACGTGCGCGCCGCAGCCAGGGCCGCGGGCCGCGACCCACAGGCGATCAAGGTCTTCCTGGGCATCACGGTGATCGTTGCACCTACCGAGGCCGAGGCCCACGCCAAGCATGCCGAGTATCTGCGCCATGCCAGCGCAGAAGCAGGCGTGGCGCATTTCGCCAGCTCCACCGGCATCGATTTCGCCGCCTACGGGCTCGACGAGCCGATCGGTTTCGCCAAGGGCAACGCCATCCAATCCGCCACCCGCCAGTTGCAAGACAGCGCCTGGACCCGCCGCCGCCTGCTGCAGCAACACGCCCTGGGCGGGCGCTACGTGACCTTGGTCGGCGCACCTGGGCAGGTCGCCGAGCAGTTGATCGACTGGATCGACCAGACCGGCCTGGACGGTTTCAACCTGACCCGTACCGTCACTCCGGAGAGCTACGAGGACTTCATCGACCTGGTGATACCCGAGCTGCAACGTCGCGGCCGCTACAAGACCGCCTACGCACAGGGCACTTTGCGTCAGAAGCTGTTCCAGGCAAGCCACCCCCACCTGCCCGCCGACCACCCCGGCGCCACCTACCGCACCCCCACCACCCCGACTGGAGCCCTGCACCATGCTTGAGAAACTGTTCCGGCCCGTCGCGGCCGCTGCCCTGTCCCTGGGTATCGTCACCGGCGCACTCGGCGCCGAACCCCTGAAGATCGGCACCACCGCCGCCTTCGCCATTCCACTGGAAGCAGCCGTGGAGGAGGCGCACAAGCAGGGCCTGGAGGTGAAGCTGATCGAGTTCAGCGACTGGATCGCGCCCAATGTCAGCCTGCAGAGCGGTGACATCGACGTGAACTACTTCCAGCACATTCCCTTCCTCGAGAACGCCAAGGCCGCCGCCGGTTTCGACCTGGTGCCCTACGCCCCAGGCATCATCAACAACGTCGGGCTGTACTCGAAGCAGTACAAGCAATTCAGCGAACTGCCCGAGGGCGCCAGCGTGGCCATCGCAAACGATCCGATCAACAGCGGCCGCGGGCTGCAACTGCTGGCCAAGGCCGGGTTGATCACGCTCAAGCCGGGCGTGGGTTACAAGGCGACCGAGGAAGACATCATCGCCAACCCGAAGAAACTGAAGATCCTCCAGGTGGAGGCGGTGCAGCTGGTGCGGGCCTATGACGACGCCGACCTGGTCCAGGGCTATCCGGCCTATATCCGCCTGGCCAATAGTTTCGACGCCACCTCGGCACTGCTGTTCGACGGCCTGGAGAACAAGGAGTACGTGATCCAGTTCGTCATTCGCCCGCAGAGCAAGGACGACCCGCGCCTGGCGAAGTTCGTCGATATCTACCAGCACTCGCCGGCGGTGCGCGCAGCCCTGGACAAGGCCCATGGCAGCCTCTACCAGGCCGGCTGGGAGGGTTGAGATGAGCAGCGCCAACGCCCTCGGGGCGCCCCTTTCGAACCTTTCGCCGCCCCTGGCCCGCCAGCAGGCTCTACGCCCGGAGGTCAACGAAGCCCACGTCCGCTTCATCGGCCTGGGCAAGACCTACCCAGGGCAGGACCAGCCCGCCCTGCACGGCATCGACCTGAACATCCGCCGCGGCGAGATCTTCGGCATCATCGGCCGCAGCGGTGCCGGCAAGTCGTCCTTGCTGCGCACCATCAACCGCCTGGAACAGCCCAGCCAGGGCCGGGTGTTGATCGACCAGGTGGACATCGCCGCGTTCGACGAACAGCGGCTGGTCGCCCTGCGCCGGCGCATCGGCATGATCTTCCAGCACTTCAACCTGATGTCGGCCAAGACGGTCTGGCAGAACATCGAGTTGCCCCTGAAGGTGGCCAGCGTGCCTCAGGCCGAGCGCCACCGCAAGGTGCGTGAACTGCTGGAGCTGGTGGGCCTGGCGCACAAGCACGACGTATACCCGGGGCAACTGTCCGGCGGGCAAAAACAGCGTGTCGGCATCGCCCGCGCGCTGGTGCACGACCCCGAGATCTTGTTGTGCGACGAAGCCACCTCGGCCCTGGACCCGGAAACCACCGCCTCGATCCTCGAGCTGTTGCGCGACATCAACCAGCGCCTGGGCCTGACTGTGGTGCTGATCACCCATGAAATGGCCGTGATCCGCGATATTTGCCACCGGGTCGTGGTACTCGAACGCGGCGAGGTGGTCGAGCAGGGCGAAGTCTGGCGGGTATTCGGCACACCCCGGCACGAGGTGACCCGAACCCTGCTGGCACCCTTGCAAGCCAGGCTGCCTGCCGCGCTGCAGGCCAGCCTACGCCCGGAGCCTGGGAAAGGCGCTGCCGTGGTGCTGCGCCTGAGCCTGCTGGGCGAGCCGGCGCTGTCGGACCTGTTCGCCGATCTCGGCGGCCGGGTGCGCCTGCTCCAAGGCGGCATCGAGACCATCGGCGCCCATGCCCTGGGGCAATTGATCCTGTCGGTGCAAGGCTCGCCCCATGAGGTGTCGCACTTGCTCGAACGTGCCCGCAGCTGGGCCGAGGACGCGGAGGTACTGGGCTATGTGGTTTGATCGCCTGCTCGAAGGCTTGCTCGATACCTTGCTGATGGTGGGTGTGTCATCGCTGGTTGCCCTGCTGGTCGGCGTCCCGATGGCGGTGTTCCTGGTGACCAGCGACAAGGGCGGAATCTTCGAGGCACCGACGTTGAACCGCACGCTGGGCGCCATCGTCAACCTGTTCCGCTCGATCCCGTTCCTGATCCTGATGGTCGCGCTGATCCCCTTCACCCGCCTGGTGGTCGGCACCACCTACGGTGTGTGGGCCGCGGTGGTACCCCTGACCATCGCCGCCACGCCGTTCTTCGCCCGTATCGCCGAGGTGAGCCTGCGCGAGGTCGACCATGGCTTGGTGGAGGCCGCCCAGGCCATGGGCTGCCGGCGCTGGCACATCGTCTGGCATGTGCTGCTGCCCGAGGCGCTGCCGGGTATCGTCGGTGGCTTCACCATCACCCTGGTGACGCTGATCAACTCCTCGGCCATGGCCGGCGCCATTGGTGCCGGTGGGCTGGGCGATATCGCCTACCGGTATGGGTACCAGCGATTCGACAGCCAGATCATGCTGACCGTGATCGCCATGCTGGTGGCGCTGGTCGCGGTGATCCAGCTGGGTGGCGACCGGCTGGCCAAGAGGTTGAACAAGCGTTAGGTCACTTGGAACCACTATGTGGGAGCGGGCTTGTCCCGCGATTGGGCCGGGCCCGATATCACCGTCGCCTGGCAAGGGCTTCGCCCGTGATCGCGGGACAAGCCCGCTCCCACAGGGGGCAAGCATCGGCCGCTTGTTCTCTGCGCGGCAGCGCAGTCGATCGCGTTCAACCCCAGCGCAAGTCGCCCGCCGGCACGGGTCGCCCGAACCAATACCCTTGCCCCACATCGCACTGCTGTTCCAACAGGAACCGTGCCTGCTCGGCCTGTTCGATCCCTTCGGCATGCACCTGCATACCCATGCTTCGGGCCAGGGCGATGATCACCCGCACGATGGCGATGTCGTCCTCGTCCTCAGGCAGCCCGGCGACGAAGCCCTGGTCGATCTTGAGCTTCTGCACCGGCAGGCGCTTGAGCCGCAGCAACGACGAGTAGCCGGTTCCAAAGTCGTCGATGGCCAGGTTCAGCCCCAGCTCACGCAGCCGGTGCAGCTGTTCGAGCGCCACTTCCGGGTCCTCCATCACCGCGCTCTCGGTGACTTCCAACTCCAGCAGCGCCGGATCCAGCCCGGTGTCATGCAGCACCTCGGCCACCTGCCGGTACAGCTCCCGCTGGCCAAACAGCCGGGCGGAGATGTTCACCGCAACGAAGCGCAACTGGCGCCCTTCACGCTGCCACTGCACCATCTGCCGGCACGACTGGCGCAGCACCCAGGCATCGATCTCGGCGATCAGGCCGGTACGCTCGGCGATGGGAATGAACTCCCCCGGCGACACCAGCCCACGGGTGGGGTGCTCCCAGCGTACCAGCGCCTCGACGCCGACCAGCTGCCCGCTGAACAGGTCGTGCACCGGCTGGTAGAACACCCGCAGCTCCTGGTGCTCGAGGGCCCTGCGCAGCTCACCGGCGGTCTCGACCCGGTGCTGGGCATGGGCCGTCAGCTCTTCGGTGTACAACGCATAGCAGGCACGGCCGTTGTGCTTGGCCTTGCCCAGTGCCGCGTCCGCGTTGCGCAGCAGTTGCGCAGCGCTCTGTGCATCGCTGGGGAACAGGCTGATACCGATACTGACACCTACGAACAAGCGCTGGTCATCGAACACGAACGGCTCGCGCATCTGCTCCAACAGGGTCTGGGCCAAGGTCGCTGCCTGCCCCACCTGCTCGCAGCCCTCGGCCAGCACACCGAATTCGTCACCGCCCAGACGCGCCAGTGTCACACCACTGCCCACGGTTTCGCGCAGGCGCTCGCCCACCAGCTTGAGCAACTGGTCGCCCACGGTATGACCGAGGCCATCGTTGATGCTCTGGAAATGGTCGAGGTCCAGCAGCAGCAACGCGCAGCCGCGCTTGCTGGCCTGGGCATTGGCCAGGGCTTGCTCGGCACGGTCGCTGAACAGCAGGCGGTTGGGCAGGCCCGTCAGCGGGTCGTGGTGCGCCAGGTAGGCCAGCTCCTGTTCGGAGTGCTTGATCGCACTGATGTCGCTGAACACTGCCACATAGTGGCTGAGGGCACCGCTGTCGTCGCGGATGGCACAGATGGTCTGCCATTGCGGGTAGATTTCACCGCTCTTGCGCCGGTTCCAGATCTCCCCGCTCCACTCGCCCTTTTCCGCCAGCGCGGCATAGATCTGCTGATAGAACCCCGCGCCATGGCGGCCGGACTTGAACTTGCTCGGGCGCTGGCCGATCACTTCGTCCCGGCTGTAGCCGGTGATGCGCATGAAGGCACGGTTGACGTGCACGATCAGGCCACTGCTGTCGGTCACCAGCACGCCTTCGAGGGTACTGTCGAATACCGCAGCGGCCATGCGCAGGCGTTCGCGGTCCTCGCTGCGCAGGCGGGCGCCGATGCCAATGAATTTGAGCAGGCGGGCCCGCGAGACGAAGATCAGCGCGGCGCTGACCAGCATCCACACGAATACGTTGGCCATGCGCCCTGCCGCCAGCAACTGCGGGTCCAGGAACAAACCCTGCAACACGTGCTCGGACGCCACCAGCCAAAGCATCGAGAACACCAGGTACAACGCAGCCATGCGCAAGGCGTCGCGAACGGAAACAGACATGTCGGGTGGGTAAGCCCATGAAAAATAATGGGGCATTATAAAGGCTGAAACATGCCGTGACTTGCTAGCGGAAAGGTCGACTGGTTTTATTTCGCCACCCAGGGATAATGCCAGCGCTGTTCCCCTGTTTTTTCGAGGGTTTCTACACCTATGTGGTACTACGGTCTGCTCGACTTGTCGGCCTGGCAACTGGTCGGCGTCACCCTGCTGATGACCCACGTGACGATCATCAGCGTCACCCTTTACCTGCATCGCTATTCCGCCCACCGCGCGCTGGAGCTCAACGCCGGTCTCAAGCACTTCTTCCGCTTCTGGCTGTGGCTGACCACTGCGCAGAACACCCGTGAATGGACGGCCGTGCACCGCAAGCACCACGCCAAGTGCGAAACCCCCGACGACCCGCACAGCCCCGTGCACAAGGGCCTGGGTACGGTGCTACGCAAGGGCGCCGAGCTGTACCGCGAGGAGGCGCGCAACCCCGAGACCCTGCGCATCTACGGCAAGAACTGCCCGGACGACTGGGTCGAGCGCAACCTCTACTCGCGCTACAAGTTCGGTGGCATCGCGCTGATGGCAGCCATCGACCTGCTGCTGTTCGGCACCATCGGCATCACCATCTGGGCGATCCAGATGATGTGGATTCCGTTCTGGGCTGCCGGCGTGGTCAACGGCCTGGGCCACGCGCTGGGCTACCGCAACTTCGAATGCCGCGACGCCGCCACCAACCTGGTGCCCTGGGGCATCGTGATCGGTGGCGAGGAGCTGCACAACAACCACCACACCTACCCCAACTCGGCCAAGCTCTCGGTCAAGCGCTGGGAATTCGACATGGGCTGGATGTGGATCCGCCTGCTGTGCCTGCTGCGCCTGGCCAAGGTGCAGCGTGTGGCCCCCATCGCCCACCAGGTCGCAGGCAAGGCGCACCTGGACATGGACACCGCCATGGCGATCCTCAACAACCGGTTCCAGATCATGGCCCAGTACCGCAAGCTGGTCATCGCGCCCCTGGTCAAGCAGGAACTGGCACGGGTCGACGCTTCGGTGCGCCATCGTCTGCGCCACGCCAAACGCCTGCTGTCGCGTGAAACCAGCCTGCTGCAAGACCGTCATCACGTACGCATCGAGTCCATGCTCGCCCATAGCCAGGCACTCAAGACCATCTATGAGAAGCGCCTGGCCCTGCAGCAGATCTGGGCGCGCACCAGCGCCAACGGCCACGACATGCTGGCCGCCATGAAGGATTGGGTACACGAGGCCGAGGCCAGCGGCATCCACGCCCTGCGCGACTTCGCCGGCCAACTCAAGACCTATTCCCTACGCCCTACCGGGGCCTGATCGCCGTTGATCGGCACGCCCTGCGACAGGGCGTGCCGCCCGGAACTTCGCCGCCTGTTCCCGACTCAAATCCGGCATATCGCCCGCGTGGCGGGCCGGATCGTGGCCGCACGCTTCAATGCCGAGAACCATTCCGTGCTCATGGCCAAAGACCTCACTCCAACCTTACCCGGCACTGCACCGCCGGAAACCGCCCAAACCCTGCTCGCCCTGCTCCATGCCCAGGGCGAGGTCGCCCGCCTGAGCGAACGCGAGCAGCTCTACAGTTCCCTGCTCGACAGCGTCAATGTCGTGCTCTGGGCCTTCGACTGGGAAACCCACCGGGTGCTCTATGTAAGCCCCGCCTACGAGCGTATCTTCGGCCGCCCCGCCGGCCTGGTGCTGGCCGACTACAACGAGTGGCGCGACAGCATCTACCCCGATGACCTTGAATACGCCGAGCACAGCCTGGCCCAGGTGCTGCTCCATGGCGCGGTGGAAAACCGTGAGTACCGCATCATCAATGCAGCCGGCGAGATACGCTGGCTGAGCGACAAATGCTACGTCAACCAGCAGCGCGAGGCGGACCAGCGGGTGATCATCGTCGGCATCGCCGAGGACATCACCGAGAAAAAACAGCTCGAAGGCGAGCTGCAGCGCCTGGCCACCACCGATGTGCTGACCCAGAGCAGCAACCGCCGGCACTTCTTCGAGTGCGCCCGGCAGGCATTGGAAACCGCCCGCGAGGAAGGCACGCCCCTGGCCTTCCTGTTGTTGGATATCGACGACTTCAAGCGCATCAATGACAGCTACGGCCACCAGGAAGGCGACCAGGTGCTGCAGCGTATCGCCGACAGCGGCCGCGCCGTACTACGCCGAGGTGATTTGTTCGGGCGCATCGGTGGCGAGGAATTCGCCGCCGTGTTTCCCGGTTGCACCGCCGAAATCGCCGAACAGATCGCCGACCGCCTGCAACGGGAGATCCAGCGCCAGCGTTTCAACCATGGGCAGGAAACCTATGGCGTCACGGTCAGCCAGGGCGTGACCGGGCTGACCGATGAAGACGACAACATCGACGCCCTGTTCGCCCGCGCCGATGCGGCCATGTACCAGGCCAAGCGCCAGGGCAAGAACCAGATCGTTCGGGCATAGATTCCTGACATTCAGCCCTCGACCTTGCGCAGCCGGCTCAACTCCGCCAACCCCAGCTTGAGCAACCGCGCCGTCTTGTTGCTGGCCACTTTCTCCAGCCCCTGCCCGGCCGGCAGCCGCGACAACTGACCGGCCAGGTTCATGGCCAGGATCTCCCGCGAATACACCCCGCCGCCCAACTGGTAGATCGCCGCGATCAGTTCGCGCAGCCCCAACGGCAAACGCCAGCGCGTGCGCAACGCCGAGCCGAAGGCGGCGCCGTATTCGTCGAGCGCTCGTTGCACCTGGCCCTCGTCCAGTTCGCCGCCGGCCAGGCGCCACTCCTGCAGGCAACGCAGCACCGCCAGGTCACCCAGGCAATGCAGCAAACCTGCGCAATAGCACCGCTCTTCTTCCAGTTCCAGCAGGCGCGCCAGGCTGCGCGCATATTCGGCGGTGTGCAGCGAGAGGTCCCAGTAACGGGCCGCAGGGTCGGCCAGCATCGGGTCGCTCAGCCGCGCGCTGCGCTTGAGGGTCAGGCCCAGGATCAGGTTCATGCTCTGGGTACTGCCCAGCTTGCCCAAGGCCTGCAACAGGGTCTGCACCGGTACTTCACTGTGCAGGGCGGCGCTGTTGGCAGCAGCGATCAATACCGCGGTGATCTGCGGGTCGTTGCGCAGCTCCTGCTCGAGCAGCTTGAGGTCCAGCCCATGGGGATCGAGTGCACGCTTGATCGCCACCTGCACATCGGCGAACAGTGGGCCGCCATCGGCACTGGCCCGGCGTTGCTCCAGGTAGGCCGCCAACGTGATGCCCGGCGGCAATGGCGCCACCGGGCAGGCGATCTGTTCGCCGACGTCCAGCAGCAGTTTCTCCAGGCGCTGGCGCAGGGTGTCCAGGTCCAAGGGTTTGCTCAGGTAGGCCGTGGGGTGCAGCGGCAGCACTTCATGCACGCTGGCGCTGTCGTTGCGCTCGCTCATCAGGATGAACGGCAGCGCGGGCTTGTGCCCCTTGGCCCGCACGTTGCGCAGCAGGTCGAGGCCATCGACACCGGCCAGCTCACGGGCGGCGATGATCAGGTCGGGCTTGCTCGCCAGCGCGGCCAGGGCCTCCGGGCCGTCGGCGCAGACCTGCAGGCGTGCATCGCAACGCACGCTGAGCAGCATCTCGCGGAGCATGTCGCGCACCCAGGGATCGCCTTCGGCGATCAGGACACAAGGCGGGGTGGGGTTTGCAGCGCTCATCGGCGACTCCTGGCAATCCTTTACATGCGATCCGTCGCAGCATCCAAGCGAATCCATGGCACAACGATAGCGTTCCGCTCCGGTATTGGGCATAAAAAAAACCCGCCGAAGCGGGTTTTTTTCTGACGCCTGTCACATTCAGGCAAGCTCGGCGAAGCACTCTTCGATGATCGCCAGGCCCTTGTCCAGCAGCGCATCTTCCGCGGTCAGCGGAACCAGGATACGCAGGACGTTGCCGTAGGTGCCGCAAGACAGCAGGATCAGGCCCTTGTCACGCGCCTTGGCCACAACCTGGGCGACTGCGGCAGCGTTCGGGGTGTGGGTGCCTTTCTCGAAGACTTCCACAGCAATCATCGAGCCCAGGCCGCGGACATCACCGATGATCGGGTGCTTTTCCTGGATTTTGCGCAGGCCGGTGGTCAGGCGCTCGCCCACAGCCTTGCTGCGGTCCAGCAGTTTCTCTTCTTCGAACACCTTGATGACGGCCAGGGCCGCGGCGCAGGCGATCGGCGAACCGGCATAGGTGCCGCCCAGGCCGCCCGGGGCGATGGCGTCCATGTACTCGGCCTTGCCGCACACACCGGCCAGCGGGAAGCCGCCGGCAATGGACTTGGCGAAGGTGGTCAGATCAGGCGCGACGCCCATCTGCTCCATGGCGAAGAAGGTACCGGTACGGCCAGCACCAGTCTGGACTTCGTCGGCGATCAGCAGGATGCCGTGCTGGTCGCACAGAGCGCGCAGGCGCTTCATCAACTCTTTCGGCGCTGGCAGGAAGCCGCCTTCGCCTTGTACCGGCTCGAGGATGATGGCAGCGATGTCGCGTGGCTCGGCGTCGTTCTTGAAGATGCGCTCGACCGAGGCGATAGCGTCGTCAACGCTGATGCCGTGCAGTTCGCTCGGGAACAGGGCGCGGAAGATGCCGCCTGGCATCAGGCCCATGCCAGCGGAGTACGGCACGACCTTGCCGGTCAGGCCCAGGGTCATCATGGTGCGGCCGTGGTAGCCGCCGGTGAAGGCGATCACGCCGGCACGGCCAGTGGCGGCACGGGCGATCTTCACGGCGTTCTCGACGGCTTCGGAACCGGTGGAGACCAGCAGGGTCTTCTTGGCGAAGTCGCCCGGGACCATCGAGTTGATCTTCTCGCACAGCTCTACGTAGGGCTCGTACGCCAGAACCTGGAAGCAGGTGTGGCTGACTTTGGTCAGCTGCTCTTGAACGGCGGCAACCACTTTCGGGTGCAGGTGGCCGGTGTTCAGTACTGCGATGCCGCCGGCGAAGTCGATCAGTTCGCGGCCTTCAACGTCGATCACGGTCGAGTTCTTCGCGGTGTCGACGAAGATCGGGTGGATCTGGCCAACGCCACGTGGGACGGCGTTGACACGGCGTTGCATCAAGGATTCGTTGGTCTTGCTCATAATGCCCTCATTCGCGCCGACTCAAGATGGCGCTGTTATTCGGGGGTGGCTGGATGCGACCACGCACAGTATTCGTTGATCGACTGTCGTGAACGCCCTGGCCACCAAGTACTACGGTGTCAAAAAGGCCAGCGAGACGTCGCTCTCGCGCCCCGCTGGCAGAGGGAAATTCAGTACGTGATCAGATGCTGATGCACAGGTACTTGATCTCGAGGTAGTCCTCGATGCCGTACTTGGAACCTTCGCGGCCCAGGCCCGAGGCTTTGATGCCACCGAACGGTGCCACTTCGTTGGAGATCAGGCCGGTGTTGATACCGACCATGCCGTACTCCAGGGCCTCGGCGACACGGAACACACGGCTCATGTCACGGGCGTAGAAGTACGAAGCCAGGCCGAACTCGGTGTCGTTGGACATGGCGATGACTTCGGCTTCGTCTTTGAAGCGGAACAGCGGCGCCAGCGGGCCGAAGGTTTCTTCCTTGGCCACGGCAGCGCTCTTCGGTACGTCGACCAGGATGGTCGGCTCGAAGAAGTTACCTTCGATCAGCTTGCCGCCGGACAGCACCTTGGCGCCCTTGGAGACTGCGTCTTCGATGTGCTCCTGGACCTTGGCGACAGCCTTGCCGTCGATCAGCGGCCCCGTAGTGGTGCCTTCTTCCAGGCCGTTACCGATCTTCAGCTTGGCGACAGCGGCCTTGAGCTTCTCGGCGAATGCGTCGTAGACGCCGTCCTGCACGTAGATACGGTTGGCGCAGACGCAGGTCTGGCCGTTGTTGCGGTACTTGGAGATGATCGCGCCCTCGACCGCCTTGTCCAGGTCGGCGTCGTCGAACACGATGAACGGCGCGTTGCCGCCCAGCTCCAGGGAGACCTTCTTGATGTCCTTGGCGCATTCTTCCATCAGCTGGCGACCGATTTCGGTGGAGCCGGTGAAGGACAGCTTGCGCACCAGGGCGTTGCTGGTCAGCTCGCCGCCGACTTCGCCAGCGCTGCCGGTCACCACGCTCAGCACGCCAGCCGGGATGCCGGCACGGTTGGCCAGCTCGACCAAGGCCAGGGCGGAGTATGGGGTTTGGGAAGCAGGCTTGAGGACCATGGTGCAGCCAGCGGCCAGGGCCGGGCCGGCTTTACGGGTGATCATCGCGGCCGGGAAGTTCCACGGGGTGATGGCGGCGGTGACACCGATCGGCTGCTTGATGACGATCAGGCGCTTGTCCGGCTGGTGGCCAGGAATCACGTCACCGTAGACACGCTTGCCTTCTTCGGCGAACCACTCGATGAACGAGGCGGCGTAGGCGATCTCGCCCTTGGCTTCGGCCAGTGGCTTGCCCTGCTCGGTGGTCATCAGGCGGGCCAGGTCGTCCTGGTGCTCGATCATCAGCTCGAACCAGCGACGCAGCTTGCCAGCACGCTCTTTGGCGGTCAGTGCGCGCCAGGCCGGCAGGGCCTTGTCGGCAGCCTCGATGGCGCGGCGGGTTTCGGCGGCGCCCATCTTCGGCACGGAACCGATGACTTCACCGGTGGCCGGGTTGGTCACCTTGATGGTCTGACCGTTGTCCGCGTCCAGCCACTCACCGTTGATGAAGGCTTGCTGGCGGAACAACTGAGCGTCTTTGAGCTGCATGTCGGATTCCCTTGAAAGCACCGTGCACGGACGGGGCTGATTATTGATTGTTGAAAGGCACCTTGGGGGCGCCATCAGGAATTCTTGCACCAGGGGTGTTCAACGCCTGGGCATCGAGCGTTTGAAATCTCAAACGGAATGCTAAGCGGCTGCTGGGGTGTTGGACAATAGGCTGTTCGAAAAAAAGAACGAACGGTTGAACATCGGTGGCCACTCCTACCGCCGGCAAGCCGGCTCCCCCAGGTACGGCGGTGTCTCTGAAAACAGTGCAGGGCAGGTGGGAGCCGGCTTGCCGGCGATGAGGCCAGTACAGGTTAGCCCAGTGTCATGAAGGAAGAATGGCGTAGGGACCAACGGCCGGCGCAGCCCTACCCGAGGCTACGCAGATAGCTCCATGGGTAGATGCCCCGGTCATGCCCGTCGCTGAAGACCAGTTGCACCCCATACCCTTGCAACGCGATACGCTCCACCCGCACATCTTCGCGTACCAGGGCGATCCCACCCCGCAATGCCGCCGCCCGGCACTGCGAACAGGGGCAGGCACCGCGCAGCCGCGCATGGCTGACCACCTGCCAGGTCTCGCCCCACTGCACCGCCAGTTCGCCTTGCCCACGCAAGTTGCGCACGGCACTGGGCGCGTCCATCACACCGCGCCTTGCAACTGGGCCAAGGCAATGCGCACGGCCTTGCGCACCTCCGGGTCGGCATCGGCTTCGGCGGCCTGCAATGCAGGCAATGCCCGGGCCTGGCCCAGCTCGCCCAAGGCCAGGGCTGCCTCCTTGCGCAGGTTCGCGATGCCGTGGCCCAACAAGCTGGCCAGGGGCTCCAGCGCCGCGTCGTGGCGCAGCCGACCCAAGGCCCGGGCTGCGCGCAGGCGCACTTGCCAGTAAGCGTCCTCGAGCGCCTCGACCAAGGCCGGGCCCGCCTCGCCAAGGCCGACCTTGCCCAGCGTGGTGGCCGCCTCCTCGCGCACCTGCCAGGCCTCGTCGCGCAATGCCATGACCAGCGCCGGCAGCACACCCGCATCACGTGCCAGCCCCAGCGCACCGATCGCGGCGCGGCGCACCTCGGTGTCCATTTCCTCGGTCGCCAACCGGGCCAGGGCCGGCAAGGCAGGCGCATGTTTCAGCCAGCCGAGGATACCCACCGCCTCACGGCGTACGGCAGCCTCCGCGTCATCGAGCGCCCTCAAGGCAGGGGCTGCAGCCTCTTCCAGGCGCAGCTCGCGCAGCGCCCGCAGCGCGCTGGCGCGCACGAACCCATCGGCATGCTCGGCCCAGGGCAGGATGAGCAGGCCGGTCTCCAGGGACTTGAGCTCGCTCAGGCTCTGGGCCGCCGCCTGGCGCACCGGCTCGGCAGTGTCGGCCAGGGCCGCGCACAGCGCCTGTACCACTTCGGGTGCTTCCCAGGCTTCCAGCAAACGCGCGGCCTCGACGCGCACCTCGGGGTCGCTGTCCACCAGCAGGGCGTCGGTCAGCCAGGGCAGGCCGTCCGGGTCTTCCAGGTCGGCCAGTTCGATCAGGGCGATGCGCCGCACCCCCGCGTCGGTGTCAGCCAGGCGGGGCAGCAGTTGGTGGATGTCGGGGTTGTCGGTGGTTCGTTCGGTCATAGGGCAATCCGCAGCGATGGGTGGTCGGTGCCTGGCAAGCCCAAGGGCGTCAGGCGCGGCAGTTCGCGGCCTTCCTCGTGGCGTAGCAGTGCCAGGCAATGGCGCTTGAGATGAGTGAACGCCGGGCTGGTCAGCAGGCTGGCGCGGCGCGGGCGTGGGAAGGTCAGTTGCAGGTCGTCGATGAAGCGGCCAGGGCGCGGGCTCATCACCAGGATGCGGTCAGCAAGGAACAGCGCCTCGTCGATGTCATGAGTAACGAACACCACGGTGGTACGGATGCCGCTCCAGATCTCCAGCAACAGCTCCTGCATGCGCGAACGGGTTTGGGCATCGAGGGCACCGAACGGTTCGTCCATCAACAGCAGGCGTGGGCGGTTGATCAACACCCGGGCGATCTCGGCGCGTTGTTGCATGCCCCCGGAAAGCTGGCTCGGCCAACGGCTGGCGAAATCCTCCAGCCCGACCAGCCGGAGCATGTCCCGGGCGCGCGCCTGGCGTTCGGCCTTGCCAACGCCCTGCATCTTCAAGCCGAAGGCGACGTTGTCGAGCACGCTGCGCCAGGGCAGCAGGGTGTGGTGCTGGAACACCATGCCGCGCTGGGGTGAAGGACCGTCGATGGCCAGGCCATCGACGTCCAGCTGCCCGCTGCTTGGGGCCAGGTGGCCGGCCAGGGCGCCGAGCAAGGTCGACTTGCCGCAGCCGGACGGGCCGAGAATGCACACGAATTCCCCCGGGGCGATAGAGAAATCCAGGGCCTGCACCGCCTCGAAGGCATCCCGCCCCTGACCGAGGCGAATCGACACGCCGCATGCCTCGATGCGCCCGGGTTCCAACGTCTGTCGGTAGCCGTTCATCAGGCTGCCCTCCGCGCACGGTACCAGGGCGTGGCGAGCGCCCCGAGGCACCTGACCAGGCTGCTGCTGCCCATCCCCAATACGCCGATCAACAGCATGCCCACGATGATGTCCGGGTAGTTCTGCAGGGTGTAGGACTCCCAGGTGTAGTAACCGATACCGAATTGCCCCGAAATCATCTCGGCGGTGACCAGGCAGAACCACGAAGTGCCCATGCCAATGGCCAGGCCCGTGATGATGCTGGGCAAGGCCCCTGGCAACACCACTTCACGCAGGATCGACCAGCGTCCGGCCCCCAGGCTGCGCGCCGAGGCAACCAGGCGCGGGTCGATCGCCTCGACGCCATGCACGGTGTTGAGCAGGATCGGAAACAGCGCACCGGTGAAGGTGATGAACACCATCGACAGCTCCGACGAAGGGAACATCAGAATCGCCAACGGAATCCAGGCCACCGCCGGGATCGGGCGCAGCACCTCCAGTGGTGGCAGCAGCGTAGCCTCGGCCCATTTCGAGCGACCGACCAGCAACCCCAGCGCCACGCCCAGCACGGCGGCGGCCAGGTAACCGGTGAACACCCGTGCCAGGCTGCTGCCCAGGTGCGCCAGCAGGGCGTTGGAGGCCAGCAATTGCCAGGCGGCGGCGAGCACGGCATCGGGCGTTGGCACGTAGGTGAAGGTGACCAGGCCCAGGTCCAGCTTGTGGCGAGCGGCCAGCTGCCAGAACAGCAGGCAGGCCAGCAGCGAGGCCAGGCGCAGCGGCCAGCGCGTGAGATCGCGGGTCATCAGGGCATCTCCGGATCAGCGCTGGGCGAGCAGCTTGCGGTTGGCATTGGCGAAGTCCAGCGCTTCGCCGCCGTGGGCCTTGGCGTACTGCTCGGCCTGGTCCTTGAGCAGGAAGGCCGCCAGTTCACCCTTGGCATTGCGCACGAACCAGGCTTGGTTTGCCAGCAGCTTGATGCCGCTGTCGGCGGCCTGGGCATAGATGGCACGGATGTCCTTGCCCTCCTGCTCCAGCTGCGCCAAGGCGCCAAGCGCGGCTTGTGGGGAGGCGTAGTGACGAACCTTGTCCTCGCCTCGCACCCAGATCTGCGCCAGCCGGGTGAAGTCGGTGATCGGCTGGCCCGTCAGCGCGTCGTTGGCCTGGAGCGGCAACGGGGCGTAGTTGGCCAGGGCCTTGTCGTAGTCCAGGCCGGCCTGCTTGAAGGCGGCGCGGATGTACTGGTCGTCGATGAACCGGGCGGTATCCAGGCCACGGTCGGTCTTCTTCAACAGCTTGAGGGTCTCGATGGACGTGGCTACGGCCTTGCGGTATTCAGGCTTCCAGGTCAGGTCGCGCGTCTGCAGGCCGAGCGGGCCATGGAACAGGTAGTTGACCTCGGCCTCGATGCCGGTGACTTTTTCGATCAGCTCGCTGTACTTCTCAGGCTCGGCAGCGATCAGGCGGTCGGCCTCGAGGCTGGCGCGCAGGTAGGCGGTGACCACCTCGGGGTAGCGGCTGGCATAGTCGGCATCGACCAGGGCGCCGTGGAAGGTCGGCGCACTGGCCTGGGCGCCGTCATAGATCTTGCGGGCGAAGCCGCGGTTGGGGAACAGTTCGGCGAAAGGCACGAAATCGGCGTGGGCCTCGATGCGGTTGCTGCGCAGGGCGGAACCTGCAATTTCTGGCGCCTGGGCGATGATCCGCACGTCCTTCTGTGGGTCCCACCCCTGGGCGGCGACCGCGCGCAGCAACATGCCATGGGCGGTGGAGGCGAACGGCACGGATATGGTCTTGCCCTTGAGTTCGGCCAACGACTGCACGTTCGACGCCGCCGGCACCACGATGCCGTTGCCGCTGCCCTGTACGCTGCCGGACAACACGCTGATGAACAGGCTGCGCTTGCCCGCATCCAGGTGCGCGACCCCGTTGAACGAGCCGGGGAAGTCGGCCATGGCGCCGAAGTCGAGCTTGCCGGCGACCATCTCGTTGGTCAGCGGCGCGCCGCTGGTGAAGTTCTTCCATTCGACCTGGTAGGTCGCGTCCTTGTACTTGCCGTCATGGGGCAGGTACTTCTCCAGAAGGCCCAGTTCACGGATCAACAGGCCGCCAGTGGCGCAGTTGATGGTGGTGTCCTGGGTGCCGATCGCGACACGGATGGTTTCGGCGTTGGCGTTCAGGCCAAAGGTTGCCAGCACGAGGCCGGCCACGGTTGCTGCAAGGCGCATGATGTTTCCCCTCGAATCGTTCTTGAGTGTTGGCATCGTCTCCGCCACCTGGCGCGGTGGTGGGAAACGAGGGGGCATTTCCAATGGCGTCCGGCGGCGGGCCGGATGGCGGGTTGCATGGTGTCAACGCAGCAGGTAGGGGATATCCACCTTCACTGCGCCTGTCGGGCAGTCTTTCTCGCACGGCATGCAGTACCAGCATTCGTCGAAGGCCATGTAGGCCTTCTGGGTGGCTGGGTTGATCGCCAACAGGTCCATGGGGCAGACCTCGACGCAGACGGTGCAGCCTTTTTCGGCGATGCACTTGTCTTCGTCGATGGTGACCGGGGCGTTGCTGCGAAAGAAGATTTCTTGGGGTTGGTAGGCCATCTCAGGGCTCCTTGAAGCCTGTGGTTCGCATGGTTGGTTGTCGAAAGGCTACCGGCCCAATCGCGGGGCAAGCCCGCTCCTACAGGTGTCTCCTGGGTGAGCCAGCCTGTGGGACCGGCCTGACCCCGCGATTGGACCGCACAGCGGCCCCATTCACGCGGCGTCGGCCTTCACTCGCAGCCGGTCGTATGCGCTCTGTTCCTGGGCGTCCAGGGGAATCAGGTACGGCTCCACCGGCTTCTTGAAACTGGTCATCCGCCCGGCCTCGTCCTTCTTCAGATGGCAATGGCAGAACCACTCGCCATCGTTGCGCTCGGGGAAGTCGACCCGGTGGTGATACAAGCCCCACCGGCTCTCCTCGCGGAACAGCGAGGCACGCGCGGCCATTTCGGCGCAGTCGCGGATCACGCTCACCTCCATGGCGCGCATCAGCTCATGGGGGTTATTGGCCTTCATCTGCGATAGGTCCCGTTCGATCTCGGCGAAGCGTGCCAGGCCGATTTCCATCTTCTTGGTCACTTTCGGCGGCTGCAGGTAGTCGTTGACCATGCGCCGCAGCTTGTACTCCACCTGGGCCGGCGGCAGGCCGTGCTCACGCCGCAGCGGGGCGAACACCCGCTCGCGCTCGCGCTCGACCTGGGCCGGGTCCACCTCGGCCAGCGCGCGCCCGGCCACATAGCGGGCAGCGTTGACCCCGGCGAACCAGCCATAGGTGAACGCGCCCAGCATGTAGTTGTGCGGTACCGCCGCCATGTCTCCGGCAGCGTACAGGCCTTGCACACTGGTTTCGGCCTTCTCGTTGACCCACACGCCCGAGGCCGAGTGCCCGGAACAGAAACCGATCTCGGAGATGTGCATCTCCACCATGTGCTGGCGATAGTCGGTACCGCGCCCGGCATGGAACTGGCCACGGCTGGGGCGTTCATTACTGTGCAGGATCTGCTCGATGTCCTGGATGGTTTCCTCGGCCAGGTGGTCGAGCTTGAGGAACACCGGGCCGTTGCCGCCCTCCAGCTCCTGGTGGAACTCCCACATCATCTGCCCGCTCCAGTAGTCGCACTCGATGAAGCGCTCACCCTTGCCGTTGGCCGTGTAGCCGCCCAAGGGGCCGGTGACATAGGCGCAGGCTGGGCCGTTGTAGTCCTTGATCAGTGGGTTGATCTGGAAGCACTCCAGGTTCGCCAGCTCCGCCCCGGCGTGGTAGGCCATGGCATAACCGTCGCCAGCATTGGTCGGGTTCTCGTAGGTGCCCATCAGGTAGCCCGACGACGGCAAGCCCAGGCGCCCGGCCGCGCCACAGGCGAGGATCACCGCCTTGGCGCGGATCACCTGGAATTCGCCGCTGCGGCAGTCGAAGCCCATCACCCCGGCCGCAGCGCCTTCAGCGTCCAGCAGCACGCGGGTGCAGACCACGCGGTTGCTGATCTCGACCCGCGCGCGCTTGAGCTGGCGATAGAGCACTTTCTTGATGTCGTGGCCCTCAGGCATGGGCAGCACGTAGGCGCCCATGTGGTGGACCTTCTTCACCGCATAGTCGCCGGTTTCGTCCTTCTCGAACTTCACACCCCAGCGGTCCAATTGCTCGAGGGTCTCGAAGCTGTGGGTGGCATAGGCATGCACAGCGGCCTGGTTGACGATGCCGTCGTTGGCCACGGTGATTTCCTTGGTGTACTGCTCCGGCGTGGCATGGCCGGGGACGATCGCATTGTTCAGGCCATCCATGCCCATGCTGATGGCACCGCTGCGCTTGACGTTGGCTTTTTCCAGCAGCAGCACGCGCAGGGTCTTGTCCTGCTCCTTGGCCTTGATCGCCGCCATGGGCCCTGCAGTGCCGCCGCCGATGACGATGATGTCGTAGTCGCGTGTGTCGAGGGTCATGCCTTGGCTCCTTTCTGGCGGTCGATGCGCAGGCGGTACTGGAAGGCATCGCCGCGGTAGTAGAGGTGTTCGAAGTCCAGCGGCGTGCCGTCGGCGGCGTGGGTCAGGCGCTCGATACGCATGATCGGCGAGCCCTCCTCGACCTCCAGCGCCTGGGTCAGGTCACGGTCGGCGAGCACCGCGTCGATGGCCAGGTCCGCATGGCCCAGCGGGATGCCGCAATCGTTCTCCAGCAGCAGGAAGATGTCGCAGGTGGCCAGGTCGGCTTTCTCCAGCTTCTCGCCTACGGCCTTGGGCAGCCAGGTCAGCTCCAGCGACACCGGTTCGCGGTTGATCAAGCGCACCCGGCGGATCTCGGTGACCAGGCTGCCCTCCTCCACCTGCAGCCGCGCCGCCACCAGCGCACTGGCCGGCACATGGCGGAAACTGCGCAGCCGGTTGAGCACCTCGTAGCCCATCTGGGTCATGGACTCGGCCAGCCCTTGCAGGTGGGTCACGTTCTGGAATGCCTTGGGCTTGGCCACGAAGGTGCCCTTGCCGTGGATCTTGAAGATCAGCCCCTCCTTCTGCAGGTCGCCCAGGGCCTGGCGTACCGTGATACGGCTGACATCGAACGCCTTGCCCAGTTCGCTTTCCGACGGCATGCGGCTGTGGGGTGGGTAGGTGCCATCGAGGATGCGCTCGCGCAGCACTTCCTTGAGCTGGGTGTAGAGCGGTACCGGGGACAAGGGGAGCAGTTCGGCCATGGTTCTCTTCGCTGTAGGCTGACTTGTTATAACAAGTTGTGATGAGAGAATAGCAAGCATAAGAACGGCATGGGAAATACCGATATCGCATAACATTATGGCAGCGCTCATTGCGGGCTCGCTGAGCGCCCTCTGGTGGGAGCGGGCTCGCCCCACGATGGGGTCATCACCGTCTTGTGGCAAAAACAGCTACAGATCAAGGCGATGGACGCAACCCCCGGAGATGGGTATCATGCGCCCCGTTGCACTCGTAGCTCAGCTGGATAGAGTACTGCCCTCCGAAGGCAGGGGTCGTGGGTTCGAATCCCGCCGAGTGCGCCATACCTGAAGCCCTGGGAGATTTCCCGGGGCTTTTTCGTTTGTGCTGAAGCCTTGCAAGATGCGTTTACATCTCCACCGGTCAGCGCAGCGTCAAGCGTCTTGCAAAACTGGGCGCAGCTCCATAACCTTGGCCACAACACACCCGCCATGCCTCTGGTTGCCTCGGCAACCATGCACAAATTGAGCGGGTTTTTTTTGCCTGGCCAATCCCTTATGAAGCGCTTTCTCAAGCCCGCGATTAGTGTTCCCGAGCAATTGGCATTGCTAAGAGGGCGCGGGCTTGTTATTCAAAACGAAACCAAAGCGCTTTGTTTTCTGGAGGCAGTCAGCTTCTTTCGCCTTACGCCCTATATGCGCCCCTTTCAGGTTTCCGATGATCCGGACCACGGTTTCAAACCAGGAACCAGGCTGCGCTCACTTACCCGCTTATACGATTTTGATCGTCGCTTACGATTGCTGGTCATCGACGCGGTCGAGCGAATTGAAGTAGCGACACGCACCGCAATCAGCAACCACATGGGACCTGCGCATGGGGCGCATTGGTATTTGGAGCGCGAGCTGTTCCAACGCGGCTATCGTCACCAAGAGCTTCTCGGCGCGATACGAGACAAACAAGAAAAGGCTCGCCGCGACTATCTACGAGAATGCCAACGCATCGATACATCCAGCATGCCCATGCTTCGCAAACAGCAGCTTAAAAGCTTGAGAAGCAAGGAAAGCTATGCACGCCACTACACCCTGAGCTATGACACGCCGGCGCTGATGCCCGCTTGGGCTGCGATGGAAGAAATCACTCTAGGTGACCTTTCCCACTTGTTCAAAGGCTTAGCCAGGGATGCTGATCGTAAAGCTATTGCTCGTCGGTTGGCGTTGCCCGGCCCTCTCCTGCAATCCTGGCTGCACACCCTCACCACCATTCGGAATATTTGTGCCCATCATGCACGCTTGTGGAATCGAGAGTTGGGGATTCGTCCTGAGTTGCCTAGATCCGTCACTTTCCTCTGGCCCAAGCACCTCCAACATCCTGGTCAACATGCTCGTGTATTCACCGTTTTGTGCATCCTCAACTTGTTGATGCGCCAAGTGAGCCCTCATACCAGCTGGGATCGTCGTCTTCATGATTTACTGGCCGAGTTTCCGGAAGTCCCATTGCATGCCATGGGCTTTCCGCGTGATTGGCAAGAAGATCCGTTCTGGCAGATAAGGATTTAGAGCAACCCTTCGAAGAGTTTCCGGCTCTTTCGTTTGTGCGTCAGTGCCATTGTGCCTCTCCCCTGAGGCAGGTCATTGGTGTTAGCGTGGGTGCCTTCCCGTTCCTACGGAGCGGGCTCCACTTCCCATGATCTGCGAAGGACTGCGCTGACCCATGACCCTGAAAAAACTCACCACCGCCACGCTACTGCTCGCCAGCCTTGGGCTGTTCGCCGGCCCGGCCCAGGCCAACCTCACGCCACAGCAATCGGCCGCTATCCTCAAGGCATACGACGGCAGCGACCCGGCTGGCTTCCGTCAGTTCCTCGGCAAGCTGGCAGACAGCGACCTGGCCAAGGCGGACAACCTCGCCGCCACGGTAAAGGCCTACCTGGCCAACAAGCCGCTGTCCGCCGACCAGCAGAATGAAATCAACCGCCTGCTCGGTCTCTACACCCGCATCAAGTACGGCAAGGCCGCCACCGAGACCCTGCGTGAACTGGTGGCCATCCCGACCTTCCAGGTCGAGGGCGTGCCGCAGCACGAGAACCCCGAGTTCCTCAAGATCGCCGACAAGATCAAGGCGCTGGCCGAGGGTTTCGGTCTGACCTTCCGTAACATCGACAACCGGGTCTACGAGATCTCCCTGGGTGACAACGACAAGGAAGTCGTCGGTATCCACGCCCATGCTGACGTGGTGCCGGTGAACCCGGCCAACTGGAAGCTCGAGGATGGCACGCGCCTGGACCCGTTCAAGGTCACCTTGGTCGGCGACCGCATGTATGGCCGCGGCACCGAGGACGACAAGAACGGTATCGTCGTGGCGCTGTACGCCTTGAAAGTGGCCAAGGACGAAAAGCTGCCGCTGGCCCGCCAGTTCAAGCTGCTGGTGGACACCACCGAGGAAACCACCGGCGAGGCCATCCCCTACTATTTCGCCCGCAACCCCAAGCCCAACTACAACCTGGCCCTGGATGGCGGCTACCCCGTGGTGATCGCGGAAAAAGGCTACGGCACCGTGATGGCCAGCTTCCGTCGACGCCCGGCCACCGGCAAGGGCGCGGAAGTCACCCAGCTCACAGGCGGGCTGGCCACCAACCAGATCCCCTCCACCTCGGTGGCGACCTTGCTCGGCGACAACCCAGCCGCACTGGCCGAGGGCCTGAAGAAAGCGGGCGATGAGTACGTCAAGCGCAACGGTGGGGACTTCACCATCGATGCCAAGGTAGCCGGCAAGGAGGTGATCCTGACCGTCACCGGCGTCTCGGCCCACTCCTCGGAGCCGGAGTCGGGGGTCAACCCGGTAGCGCGCATGCTCGACTTCCTCAATGGCCTCGGTGACCAGGTGCCGCTCAAGCACAACCACATCACCGACGCTGCCCGCTACGCGGCCGACAACTGGGGCCTGGACTACCTGGGCAAGAAGCTGGGCGTGGGCTTCGAGGATGCGTTCATGGGCCCGCTGACCGCCTCGCTGACCTACGTCGGCCTCGACCAGAAGGCCTTGAAACTCGCAGTCAACCTGCGCATCCCGAAAGGCAAGCCGATCGCCGCGATCAAGGACGACCTGGCTGACAAGCTGGGCACCTGGGCACGTGGCAGCCATACGTCGGTGGCCTTCGACTACAGCCTCGACGAGCCGATGTACCGCAACCCGGAAGGCGAGTGGGTCAAGGCCCTGCTCGACGTGGCCACCGAAAACCTCGGCTTGCCCCACGAGTTCGGCACCTCCGCCGGCGCGACTTCGGTGCATGACCTGCCCAATGGGGTGCAATTCGGCCTGGCCATGCCCAACGTGAAGTACACCGGGCACAACGACAACGAGTTCAAGACCGTGGAGCAGTTCATGCTCGATTTGCAGATCATCAGCGAGATGGTCGCGCGGATCGGGCAGATGCCCAAGCTCTGAAGTGTTCCCTCCTGTAGGAGTGGGCTTGTCCCGCGATTGGGCCGGCCCGACCACGCGATTACATGGCAAGGGCTTCGCCCTTGATCGCGGGACAAGCCCACTCCTACAGAACCAGCGCAGCCCCAACAGACGATGCCGGGGTGACTGCCATGACGTTTTTCAATCGCGTCGATGCCGTTTCCTGCATTGCCGTGCAGGTCGGCATGCCGGATGCTTTAGTTAAATCGACCCCTCGATTTTTCCACCTGCAGAGGCCCGTATGAAGAACGTCGAACAATTGCTCAAGACCAAGTCACAGCATCAGACCGTCTACACCATCGGCCCTGACGACTCGGTGCTCGACGCCCTCAAACTGCTGGCAGAAAAAAACATCGGCGCATTGCCGGTGGTGGAAGACAACCAGGTGGTGGGGATCGTCAGCGAACGCGACTATGCCCGCAAGCTGGTGCTCAAGGGCCGCTCTTCGGCCGCCACCCCCGTGCGCGAGATCATGAGCACGCCGGTGGTCACGGTCGAGCCCAAGCAGAACCTTGAGTACTGCATGAACCTGATGACCAACCGCCACCTGCGCCACCTGCCGGTAGTGAGCAATGGCGAGCTGCTCGGCCTGCTGTCGATCGGTGACCTGGTCAAGGAAACCATTGCCGAGCAGGCCAACCTGATCCTGCAGTTGGAGCAGTACATTCGCGGTGAGTAAGCGGGTTGGGCCGCTTCGCGCCCCGATCGCGGCACAAGGCTGCTCCTACAGGAAACTCGCCAATCGATGTAGGAGCGGCCTTGTGCCGCGATCGGGCGGCAACGCAGCCCCTACCCCTCAATGGTAAGCACGCTCCAGCTCGTCCAACTGATGGTCGAAGCTGCGCAGGCGCGCTGACCAGGTGTACACCAGCACTTCCAAGTCGCGGTTGAGCACGGCCGTGTTGCCGCCCTCGCGCCCTTGCGAGTCGCACAAGTCCAGCTGGTAACGCTCGCGAGCCATGGCCGTGGCCACGCTGGAAAGGTCGCGGGCATTGGCCAGCCAGCGATGCTGGTGGTCATGGACCTCCCGGTCAAGCTCCCGGCATTGGCGCTTGAGCGCATCCAGGCTCTGTTCCAGCGGCGTGCCCTTGAGCTCGCCCATGACCTCCTCGAAAGTCCGCCCGGAATGCCAGTAGCTGCCCCAGAAATAACGGTCGAACACGGTCTCGACGCGCCGCAGCGCGACCTTGGTGTTCCAGATGGCCAACAGCGTATGGCCCTGGCTCACCTCGCGCTTGTTCAAGCGCAACTGCTGCCAGGCGATCCATGCCAGCACGCAGAGCACCGCTGCCGCCGTGATCGCGGCAGCGGCATACATGAACTGCAGCGCGTGGCCCATGGAGTGGACATGGCGGATACCGTAGAAGTAACCGGCCGTCAGGATGCCCAGGATCGTCACGGAGCACCAGAAACCTGATGCGTAGGGATCTTTCATCACGCTATCCCCTGTTGTTTTACCTGAGCATAGCAACGGCCCCATCACCCATCAGGTGCCACTCGGCGCTTTATTGCCTGGGTCGGCGCAACGCCTCGTTGAGTTGATCGAACGGCACGGCCCAATCGGCGTCGTCTATCACGCTTTCCTTGAGAAAGGCGCGCTGGGCCTCGGTCCAGAACGGCGCATCCACCAGCTTGATCTCATTCTTGAGCGGCGAGTGGGTGGTGATGAACTTGTCGATGCTCTCGGCATCGTCCGCCAGCCCCAGTTGCTTGAACAGTTCGGCGAACGGATGGATCGGTGCTTCCATGATTCCTCCTGCGGCCGGGCGGGTCGTCCACGACGCCAGCCCGGCAATGGGTTGAGGGACATCAGCACAGTTCGCGCACTTCGGCATGCGGAACCAGCTTCAGGTACTGCTCCATGCTCATGTGGATCAAGTGATCGTGGTCACCCGCCTCCAGGTAGACATCACCCTGGCGGGTAAGGCTCGGGTCGAGCAACATTTTTATGTCATAGGCATCGCCAAGCGCTGGCACGGCGCCACGCTCGCAGTCGCCGAACAGGGTCGGCAAGCCGCTTTCGCGGGTCAGCTGCCAGGCGCCGGACATGCGGATCTTGCTCATATCCAGATGCCGGTTGGCCGGTAGCACGGCCATGATGTAGTTGCCATGGCGGTCGTCGAGCATCACCGACTTGGCGACCCGCTCTGCGGGAACGCCGGCCGTGCGCGCCGACTCCAGGCTCGTGGCCGAGTGAGGATGGGGAATGATGTCGTAATCGCAGTTGGCCTTGTCCAGGCGCTGCTGCAGGGTCTTGGCCATACGCATGATGCACCTCCGGTTTACCCCCATCTGCAAGTTTAGGCCGTGGTCCGGCAGGCACGACTAAACTTCGTTGACAGGACCTGACGAGGTGACGATAGGTGATCGCTCGCTGCTGGCGTTGGCTGCTGCTTGTGCTGTTGCTCGGCACCGTCCCGGGCGGCCAGGCGGTGCCCGGCGCCAGCGTCTGGGTGCTGAGCGTAGACGACGCCATCGGCCCGGCCAGTGCCGACTACCTGGTGCGAGGCCTGGAACAGGCCCAGGAACAAGGTGCGCAGTTGGTGGTGATCCGCCTGGATACGCCCGGCGGGCTGGATACCTCCATGCGTCAGATCATCAAGGCCATCCTCGCCAGCCCCGTGCCGGTGGCCAGCTTCGTCGCTCCCGGCGGCGCCCGCGCAGCCAGCGCCGGGACGTACATCCTGTACGCCAGCCACGTGGCGGCCATGGCCCCGGGCACCAACCTGGGCGCGGCCACGCCGGTGCAGGTTGGTGCGCCGTCGCCTGGCAAACCGGCGCCAGACGGGCCCAGCGAGGACGATGCCCTGGCCCGCAAGCAGGTCAACGATGCCGCAGCCTATATCCGCGGCCTGGCCCAACTGCGCGGGCGCAACGCCGACTGGGCGGAACAGGCGGTACGCGAGGCGGTGAGCCTGTCGGCCAGCGAGGCGCTGCGCATCAAGGTCATCGACCAGGTGGCCCACGACCTGCCCGAGCTGCTCGCACAACTGGACGGCAAGACCCTGGTCGCCGCCGACCAGCCCCGCCAGTTGCACACGGCAGGAGCGGCCGTGGTCGAACACCTGCCCGACTGGCGCACTCGCCTGCTGGCGGTGATCACCAACCCCAGTGTGGCGCTGATCCTGATCATGATCGGCATCTACGGCCTGCTGTTCGAGTTCATCAACCCAGGCTCCGGTGTCGGCGGCGTGGTGGGCGGTATCTGCCTGCTGCTGGCGCTGTACGCCCTGCAGCTGTTGCCGGTGAGCTACGCCGGGGTGGCCCTGGTCTTGCTCGGCGTAGCGTTCATGATCGCCGAGGCGTTCCTGCCGAGCTTCGGCGTGGTCGGTTTCGGCGGCATCGTCGCCTTCGTGGTGGGCGCGGTGATCCTGATCGATACCGACGCCCCTGGCTTCGGCATCCCGCTGGCGCTGATCGTCGCCCTGGCAGTGGTCTCGGCCCTGCTGCTCGGCGGCGTGTTGGGCATGGCCATCAAGGCGCGGCAACGCGCCCTGGTCAGTGGCGATGCCGGCCTGGTCGGCAGCCTGGTCACGGTGACCCAGGTAATGGCGGACAACCCGTTCTGCGGCTCGGTGCAGGCCCAGGGCGAACAATGGCAAGCCCAGTGCACGACCCCGTTGCAAACTGGGCAACATGTGCGCGTGACAGCCCGCCGTGGCGTGATGCTGGAGGTCAGCGCCATCGCGCCCGGCGCGCAAGGAGAGTGACGATGTTCGTTCAATTCGGTTTCGGCGCGGTGCTGGCGGTATTGGGCCTGCTGCTGCTTTCGGCCCTGCGCATCCTGCGCGAATACGAGCGTGGTGTGGTGTTCCAGCTGGGGCGCTTCTGGCAGGTCAAAGGGCCTGGGCTCATCCTCCTGATCCCAGGTATCCAGCAGATGGTGCGGGTCGACCTGCGCACGGTGGTACTCGATGTGCCGACCCAGGATGTGATCACCCGCGACAACGTCTCGGTCAAGGTCAATGCCGTGGTGTATTTTCGCGTGCTCGACCCGCAGAAGGCGATCATCCAGGTAGAGGACTTCTTCAGTGCCACCAGCCAGCTGGCCCAGACCACCCTGCGCGCAGTACTGGGCAAGCATGAGCTCGATGAATTGCTGGCCGAGCGCGAGCAACTGAACTCGGACATTCGCCAGGTGCTCGACGCCCAGACCGATGCCTGGGGTATCAAGGTGGCCAACGTCGAGATCAAGCACGTCGACCTCAACGAGTCGATGGTGCGCGCCATCGCCCGCCAGGCCGAGGCCGAACGCGAACGGCGGGCCAAGGTGATCCATGCCGAAGGGGAATTGCAGGCCTCGGAGAAATTGATGCAGGCCGCGCAGATGCTTGGCAAGGAGCCGGGAGCGATGCAGTTGCGCTACATGCAGACCCTGGGAACGATTGCTGGGGACAAGAGCTCGACCATCGTCTTTCCGCTGCCGGTGGACCTGCTCAAGGGGTTGGTCGATAAACAGCCGTGAAGGCCCTGTCTCTGCAGGGCCGTCTGCGGCAGGTCAGACCGGCGCGCGGCGCAAGGTGGCCAGGAAGGTCGCCGCACCGATGAACAGCCCGGCGAAGGTGCGGTTCAGGCGCTTCTGCTGCTTGGGTGTGCGCAGCAACCGCAGCACGCGGGCTGCGAGCCCTGTGTAGCCAGCCATCACCAGCATGTCGACGGTGATCATGGTCGCGGTAATGGCCAGGTACTGCGGCAGCAACGGCTCATGGGGGTTGATGAACTGCGGCAGCACCGCGAGCATGAACACCAGGGCCTTGGGGTTGCTGACGTTGACCAGGAAGCCACGGAACACCAGGCTCAACGGCTTGCCGATCGGCCGCACGGCAGAGGAGTCGCTCATGTCCATGGGCAAAGCGCGCCATTGCTTGTAGGCCAGGTACACCAGGTAGCCGACACCGAACCACTTGATGAGCTGGAAGGCGGTGGCCGATGCCGCGAGGATGGCGCCGACACCAGCGGCGATGACGGCGATCTGCACGATCAGGCCCAGTTGCAGGCCCAGGGCGTTCCAGTAGCCACGCCAAAAACCGTACTGCAGCCCGCTAGACATCGAGGCAATGGCCCCGGCACCCGGCGACAGGCTGATCACCCAGCATGCGGCAAAAAAGGCCAACCAGGTTTCCATCGACATCGCACACCTCGCTCGAACAAATGTTGCAAAACGTTAAGCTACGGTCTTGGCGAAAAAATAACCAGCGATTTTTAGGGTGCCGGTGCAGGCTTTTTCACGGGTAAACTCGCTCTCACAGGCATACCGCCGAGCCCGATACGGTTCCAGCGATCAATCAGCCTCGACCGCCTCACCCTTGGTCACGACCGGCACCTCGGTCCCTCGCCAGCGGCGCACAGCCTTCTGGAAGAACTGGCTGTTCGGCACTTGCACCAGCGCCCCGCCCGCCTCGGGCGTTTCCATCAGCGTGGTGTACAACAGGTTGATGGCGATCACCCGGCCCTTGACCCCGGGCTTGTCCAGGGTATCGACCAGCTCGACCACATCGCCGATGCGAAACGGCCCGACCGTGAAGATCAGCACCGCGCAGAGCAGGTTGGACAACACGCTCCAGATGGCGAAGAACGCCACCGCTGCCACGGCCACGAAGCCCGACAGGGCCGTCCACAGCACCGTGGCCGAGACGCCCATGCGCTCCAGCACGAACAACAATGCGCTGCCCATGATCAGCCAGCGCAGGGCACCACGCACCGGCACCAGCAGCTCCGGCGGCAGCGGGTAGCGCTCGCCCAGGCTCTTCAGGCCCCGCGCGACCACCCGCTGCAGGATGAACGCGGCGACCAGGATCAGCAGGATCTGCAACCCCAGCCAGAACGCATCCATCCATTGCCCCGGCAGCAGCGAACGCAACGCCTCCATCAGGACAGCGCCTCGAGTTCGGCCTGCATGCTCTCGAGGGTCTCCAGGGCTTCCATCCAGGCTTCCTCAAGCTCACCTTCACGCTGCTTGAGCTTGGTCTGGCGGGCCAGCAGGTCACGCAATTCATCCTTGCGAGCCGCTTCGTAGAGGCTGGCATCGCCCAGGGCGGCTTCGATCTCGGCCAATTGCCCGTGCACCTGGTTCAGCTCGGCTTCCAGCTTCTCGGCTGCGCGCTTGTGTGGCGCCAGTTGCTGGCGCAAGGCGGCGGCAGCCTGGCGCTGGGCCTTCTTGTCGGTCTTGTCCGGGTTGACGGGGGCATTGCCGGCAGGGGCGCTGCGCTGGCGGTAATCGATCAGCCAGCGGCTGTAATCGTCCAGGTCGCCATCGAAGGCCTCGACTTTGCCGTCGGCCACCAGCAGGAAGTCATCCGTGGTGCTCTTGAGCAGGTGACGATCGTGGGAAACCACCACCACCGCGCCGCTGAATTCCTGCAGGGCCATGGTCAGGGCCAGACGCATCTCCAGGTCCAGGTGGTTGGTCGGTTCGTCGAGCAGCAGCAGGTTGGGCCGCTCCCAGGCGATCAACGCCAGGGCCAGGCGCGCCTTCTCGCCACCGGAGAAGTTCACCACAGGCTCGTCGACGCGGTCGCCGTGAAAGTCGAAGCCACCGAGGAAGTCACGCAGGGTCTGCTCGCGCTCGGCAGGTGCGATGCGTTGCAGGTGCAGCAACGGGCTTGCCTTGTCGTCCAGCGAGTCGAGCTGGTGCTGGGCGAAATAGCCCACGGCCAGGTTCTCGCCACGGACCAGGCGCCCGGCAAGCGGTTGCAGTTCACCGGCCAGGTTCTTGATCAGGGTCGACTTACCGGCGCCGTTGGGGCCGAGCAGGCCGATACGGGCACCGGGGGCCAGCTGCAGCTTGACCTTCTCCAGAACGGCCTTGTCGCCATAACCGAGCCGACCTTCGGAAAGGTCGAGCAAGGGGTTGGAGATCTTCTCCGACTCACGGAAGACGAAGTCGAACGGCGAATCCACATGGGCCGCCGACAGCTCTTCCATCCGCTCCAATGCCTTGATCCGGCTCTGCGCCTGGCGAGCCTTGGTGGCCTGGGCGCGGAAGCGGGCGATGTACTTCTCCATGTGCGCACGGCGAGCCTGCTGCTTCTCGTAGGCCTGCTGCTGCTGCGCCAGGCGCTCGGCCCGGGTGCGCTCGAAGGCGGTATAGCCGCCCTTGTAGAGGTTGAGCTTGCGCTGTTCGACGTGCACCACATGGTCGACCACCGCATCGAGGAAGTCGCGGTCGTGGGAAATCAGCAACAGCGTGCCGGGGTAGCCCTTGAGCCAGTCTTCCAGCCAGAGGATGGCGTCCAGGTCCAGGTGGTTGGTGGGTTCGTCGAGCAGCAGCAGGTCGGACGGGCACATCAGCGCCTGGGCCAGGTTCAGGCGCATCCGCCAGCCACCGGAGAAGTCGCCGACGCGGCGATCCATCTGTTCGGCAGTGAACCCGAGCCCGGCCAGCAACTTGCGTGCTCGGGCATCGGCGGTATAGCCGTCAGCGCTGTCCAGCTCACTGTGCAGGCGTGCCAGGGCGGTCCCATCATGGGCAGCCTCGGCGGCGGCCAGTTCAGCCTGGACCTTGCGCAGGCGCACGTCACCGTCGAGCACATAGTCCACGGCCAGGCGGTCGAGGGTATCGACTTCCTGGCGCATGTGGGCGATGCGCCAGTCGGCCGGCAGTTGGCAGTCGCCGCCATCGGGTGACAGCTCGCCACGCAGCAAGGCGAACAAACTGGATTTTCCGGCGCCGTTGGCGCCGATCAGGCCGGCTTTGTGACCGGCGTGCAGGGTCATCTCGGCGCCTTCTAGCAAGCGCTGCGGACCACGCTGTAAAGTGAGGTTGGATAGTCTGATCATGATGGTCGCGGAGTCTATCAGCTTCCCACTGGAGCACACAGGCCACCTTGACCACTGGCGAGCCCGAACATGCACGACGATTTGTGGAACTACGCCCTGGCCCTGTACACCCGGCCGGGGGTTGAAAGCGCCTGCCTGACCTTGCAGGCACTGGGCGGTGATGTCTGCCTGCTGCTGTGCGGCACCTGGCTGCGAGCGCGTGGCGTGGCGCCGGATGCCGAGCGGGTGCGTGCACTGCAGGAGCTTGCCGCGCCCTGGCAACACCAGGTCGTGACGCCGTTGCGAACGCTACGCCAACAGTGGCGTGCCGGCGTGCAGGACGACCCGCAGCTGGCGGCGTTGCGCGAGCGAGTGAAAGGGTTGGAATTGGAGGCCGAGCGCACCTTGCTGGCACGCCTGGAGCAGCGGGCACAGGCATGGCCCACTACGCAGGGCCACCCTGCGGAAGACTGGCTGCCCTGGCTGGCGCCAGAGCAGGCCCGCGACCACGACGCGCTGCGTCAACTGCGCGTCGTGGCCGAAGGGCTTCAGGACGCCGACGAAGGCGACTGAGCCGGGCTGCTGGCCGGTGCTGGCGAAGCGGCAGCCGGTGCCGCCGAGTGGGTCGCTGGCGCCGAGCTGCTGCTTACCGCCGGCGTGGATGGCTTGGTTTCGGCAGGCTTGCTGGCGGCAGGCTTGCCTGCAGCTGGCTTGGCCGGGGCTTTTGCCGCAGCGGGTCTGGCTGCGGGCTTGCTAGCGGTGGCCTTGGCAGCAGCGGGTTTGGCAGCCGGCTTGGCGGCGGCGCTCTTGGCCGCGGTAGGTTTGGCTGCGGGCTTGGCAGCAGCCTTGGTGGCGGCTGGTTTGGCTGCGGGCTTCGCGGCAGCGGCCTTGGCGGCAGCTGGCTTGGCAGCGGTGGCTTTGGCAGCAGGCTTGGCAGCGGCAGCTTTGGTCGCAGCGGGTTTGGCAGCAGCGGTACGCGCGGCTGGTTTGGCAGCAGCAGTCTTCGTGGCTGCGGGCTTGGCGGCGCTGCGGGTAGCCGGCTTGGCAGCAGCGGCTTTGGCGGCGGCCGGTTTTGCAGCAGGTTTGGCAGCGGCAGTGCGAGCGCTAGCCGGTTTAGCGGAAGCCTTGGCTGGGGCCGCTTTGGCGGCCGGCTTGGCAGCCGGTTTGGCCGCGGCTTTCACCGGCGCCTTGGCCGCAGGCTTGGCCACCACCCGCGCCGGAGCCTTGGCAGCGGCGGCACGTTGGTCAAGCGCCTTGCCGGCGGCTTCGCGTACCTTGCCGACACCCTGAGCCAGCTTCAGGCTTTCCTGGGCATCGCGCTTGAGCTGTTGAATATAAGTGCGAGTCTGTGCCTGACGCTCTTTGAGCGAATCGAGCAACTCTTCAAGTTCGCCGGCTGCTTTCTGGGCCTTGCCCTGGGCCTTGGCTTTACCGGCCTTGGCGGCGTCCTGCAACTTCAGGCGCGCATTGTGGAGTTTCTCCTGCGCCTTGCCACGTTGCTTTTCCAACTTGGTCAGGAGTTTCTCGGCATCCGCCAGCGCTTGCGAGCAGGCATCTTCCAAATGTTCGAGCAGGCTGCCCGAAAGTTGCTGGAGCAGGTGCAACGGCGTACTGACTGGCTTCTTCTTGGCCGACATGGCTTACCTCCTGGCTGACGAGAGTGCGGCTCATACTATGCTTCTGCTGCTTACGCCGCTAGGGCATGTTGACCGTAATATTGATGCCGCGTTGCATGCCTGGGCAAAGTTGTCATCTTGCAGCTCGGTGCAAGTGTAGTTGGTCAATAAAGTGTTGCTGATATTTACATATCTTTCATCAACAAGGCTGGCATACTTTCCGTTCCTCCCAACCGGAGTTGAACGTGCCTCGTTATCTTGTCCTGAGCCTGTGCCTGGCAGCCCCCTTTGCCCTGGCCGATCCTGATACCCCTGCCAATGACCATGACCTGGCCTACAGCCTGGGCGCGAGCCTCGGTGAGCGCCTGCGCGCCGAAGTTCCCGGCCTACAGCTCGATGCACTGCTCGAAGGGTTGCGCCAGGCCTACCAAGGCCAGCCACTGAAACTGGAAAAGCCGCGCATGCAGGCCATCCTCCAGCAGCACGAGGAACGGGCCAACGCAGCGGCAGAGCAGGCCGAGATCGAGCGGCTACAGGCGGACGAAAAACGCTTCATGGCCAGCGAGCGGGCGCGCGCCGGCATGCATGAGCTGGACGGGGGCATCCTTTACACTGAACTGGCGCGTGGCAATGGCGACGCCCCCAGGGCCGGCGGCAAGGTGCAGGTACGCTACGTGGGGAAACTGCCGGACGGCTCGGTCTTCGACCAGAGCCTGCAACCGCAGTGGTTCAGCCTGGATTCGGTAATCGAAGGGTGGCAGGCAGCCTTGCCGCGCATGAAGGCAGGGGCGAAGTGGCGCCTGGTGATCCCCTCGGCGCAGGCCTATGGCGCCGAAGGCGCGGGCGACCTGATCGCCCCTTACACGCCCCTGGTGTTTGAAATCGAACTGCTGGCGGTCGCCAACTGACACAGGCCGTCAGGCCTGCACCGCGCTCTCTTCCTTGTGCGCGTTGTGCAGCACTTCGATCAGGCAGTCTTCCAGCTCGAAGCGCTCATGCAGCAAGCTGCCGAGCTTGCCCAGTTTTTCGGCGAAGCGCTCTGTGTCCTTGCATTCCCCTTTCTCGCAATGGTCATTGAAGGCCAGGGCGATCTGGGTAATGTCATTGATTCGCGGATTGATATCCTCGGCCAGCTTCAGAGCCTCGTTGTCACCGAACGCCTTGGCCTCCGTGACCAATTGTTCGCAGACTTCGAAATGCCACGCCGACACATAATCGACCAGCACCGCACAGAAGTCGCGGTTCTTGTCCTTGTCGGCAAAGGCTGGCTTGGCATCGCGCAAGGTGCGAAAAGCCTTGACCAGCTCCTCCCGCTCCTTGAGCCAACGATCGATCAGCTTGTGAACCCCACCCCAGCGTTCCTGAGCGTTCTGACAACTATCGAGCATGGCTATCTCATCCCTTCTGGGTTGATGCCGCTGCACCTCGCGCATAAACACCGCAGCACAAAGGTGACATCAGCAGGACGGCATCGAGCAGTTGTGTTTTCGGTATGCGTGCTGGGAGATTATTCCCGCGCGTGCTGGCCTTCAAGGTACGCAGCGGACAAAGTTCATACAAGCGTTTAATCCCCTTCCGGGGCACCGCTGGTCGAACAATCCCATCGCGCTTGCCATGGGTCAACCTTTGTCGATCATGTGCAAGCGATACGCAACCAACCACCCCAGGGGTAGCGTCGATAACAGCAGGAAGGCCAGCAGGCTCCATTCGGGCAGGGTCAGGTCGATGAAGCTCCAAGTCAACGAGGTGCAGTCGGGGCCACCGAACAGAAGTTGCCTCAAGGCCTCGCGCCAGGATTGCTCCACGACCCGCCCGAACGGCATCTGGCAGGTCTCGACCACCGCACCCGCTCCCTGCAGCCAGACATGCCGCGCCGCCAGCAACGCGCCCCCCACCGAACTGGCCAGCGCCAGCCCGGCATAGTTGCGACTGCCACGCAATTGCGGCCTGTGGACAATGGCGCATAGGCAGATCAGCGAATACATCCCCAACAGCAGTCGCTGGCTGAAGCACAGCGGACATGGCACCAGGTTCAACACATGCTCGAGATGGAAAGAGGCGATCAGGACCGCCATCGAGGCGAGCCAGCCTGGTAGGAAGAAGACGCGCAAACGGGCCGGCAGCATGGGCAAGGAAAGTCCCGGGTTGGATGAAGTAGTCCGGAACGGTAGAGGAAAGACACGCTTTGTTTCAAGGCACTACCGGGAAGACAAGTCCCTGATTGAAAAAGGAAAGTGTTCAATTTCCTGTAGGAAGTTTCCGAAGCAGGCCAGCGTAAACACTGGCGATGCCACCGGAGAAGTTACTGACACAAGTGCCCACGGGGTGGCATGGGCACTTGTGTCGGGTCAGGCACGCACGCCTTCGGGTAGAGGCAGGGCTAGCAGGCGCTCGTCCAGCAGGCCCAGGCCCTCCTGGAACAACTGGTTGCTGCGCTCGGTTTCCCCAAGCCCGGCAAGCAGGCGGGCCAATTCGGCACAGGCTTCCGGGTTGCGCTCCATGCGCAAGCTGCTCTCCAGGTAGTCACGGGCCTTGCCCCACAGGCGGTTCTGCAGGCTCAGCCGCCCCAGGGTCAGCAACAGGCTCGGGTCTTGTGGGTGCTCCTTGAGCCAGCCCTCGGCCGTTTGCAACTGGCGGGCGGTATCGTCACCGCGCACCAGGCCATACAGCCGGGCCAGGTGGCTTTCATACTGCCGCTTGAGGGCAGCGCGCAGCACCTGCTCGGCCTCGCCCTGGGCTCCGACCTGGCGCAATTGCTCGGCATACGCCGAAACCAACTGCGGCTCCTGGCGCTGGGCAGCGGTCAGCTGTTGCCAGGCTCGTTCCAGTGCCTGCCGGGCCGCCTGCGGGTCTTCGCCGCGGGTCGCGGCCAAGCCCAGGTTCTGGCCCCAGGCACGTTGCTCCAGTTCGGCCAGTTCCTTGGCTGGCAGCACCTTGCCCTTGCGCAACTCGGGCAGCAGCCGGATGAGGGCCGACCAGTCACCGGTCTCCAGGTGCAGGCGATGCAGCAGGCGCAGCACCTGCGGGTTGTGCGGGTGGCGCTCCTGCATGGCCAGCAAAGTTTCATGGGCGCCGCCGATATCGCCACGGTCCATCTGCAGCTGCGCGTGAGTCAAGGCGATGGCCAGTTCGGCCTGTGGCTGGCGCTCGAGGGCACGCTCGAGCAGGTTGTCGCTCTCCTCTGCTCGGCCCAGTTCGTTGGCGGCACGCGCCGCGCCAAGGTAGTAGAGCAGCGGCTGGCGCTCGGCCTCGGCCGCCCGGTGCAAGTGGCGCTGGGCACTGGCCCAGCGGCCTTCGGCCAGGTCCAGCTGGCCTTGCTCGATGGCGATGCGGGTGCGCCGGCTGCGGTTGCGGCGCGACCAAGGGTTGACCACGCCAGTGGAGGTCAGCACCAGGCCCACCAGGTAACGCAGCAACCAGAGCACCACGACGACGGCAACCAGCGCCGCCAAGGCCGCCCACAGCCCGGACTGGTAACGGAACCCACCATAGGCGATCAGCACATAGCCGCTGTGCTTGGCCACCGCGATGCCCAATGCCGCGGCCACCACGATCGCCAGTACCGCCAGCAGGTAGACACGCTTCATGGCTTGCCCCCTTCGGCTTCGGCCGGCAGGTGGCTGCGCTGGATATAGGCCTGCACCGCCGCCAGGCTCTCGCTCAGGTCAGGGGTGACCACCGAGACCGGCTGCTCGGCCAGTTCGTTGAGGCTGGCAAGCATGGCCTTGCTCTGCGGGTTGTCGGCGTTGAAGTTGGCCAGCAGTACGCTGCGCGCATCGTCCAGAGCCTGGGTATAGACCTTGGCGTCGCCATTGAGCGCGGCCCATTGGGCCTGTTCGATGGTCAGGCTCAGGGCCAGGCGCAACTGGTTCAGCGACTGCCCGGACAGCAGCGGCCGCACGTTCTCATCGGCATTGAACTCGATCTGGAAGTACTTGGAGATCTCGGCCCACCACTGGGACAGGCGGCTGGCACCGTCGCCGTCGGCGGTCAGTGCCCCCAGGGCGTCAGCCTTGGTTTCGAACTCCGGCGCCTGGGCGCTGAGTTGCTGGACCAGCTCGCGCTGGGCGGCGAGCTTGAGGAACAGGCCGGTGCGATCCGGCTGTTCGGTGCTGTTGAGGGTCGCAAGGCTGCGGGCCAGTTGCTCGCGGGCGGCGAAGGCGCCCGGGTCGCTCTGCTCGCGCAGGATCTCGTCGGCGCCTTCGACCAGCGCCTTGGCGCTGGTGATGTCCTGCAGGGCCGACAGGCGCAGGGTCGCCAGGCGCAGCAGGTGCTCGGCCTCGGCCAGGCGCCATTCCTTGCGGCTTTCGCCGAGCACCGTCTCCAGGCGCTGGCTCAGGCGTTGCTGGTCGCCCTGCAGTTGGGCCACCAGGCGCCGGCGATCTTCCAGCTCACTGGCTGCCGGCAGACTGGCCAGCTGGGCGCTGATCTGCTGTTCGCGCTGCTGCAAGGCGGCCGTGCGCTCGTTGAGGGTTTGCAGGTGCTGGCCCTGGCCTTGCTCGGTGCCTTGCAGCTGGCGAACCTGCCAGACGCCCCAACCACCGACTGCGACCCCAGCCGCACCCAGCAGCAGAGCCAACAGCGCCAAGCCATTGCCAGAGCGCTTGGCAGGCGTGGCGGAGGTGGATTCCGGCGTCTCGGACGCCGTAGGTTGTTCGTTGTTGGACAAGACAGTTTCGCTCACGTATCCATCCTTTGCATGGGGGCGCGTCGCATACAGCTTAGCGCCTTAGTCGGCAGGTGCAGCACTTCGCTGCACCGCAGCAATCAAGGCCGTGGCACTGGCGCCACGGCAATCCACAATCTGTTGGCCGCCTGCCGCCCTGGCTTGTTCGGCGACCCTGGGGCTCGGCACGAACAATGGCAGGTGCGAGAGGCGCGGCCAATCGGTGCCCGCCAGCTGCAGCAGGTGCTCGAGGCCCTGCCCACTGCTGACCACCAGACCGTTGAGGCGTTCCGCCTCGACGCGGCGCAGCAGGGTACCGGCCGGATACTCCGGCAGGTTGCGGCGATACAGTTCCAGATAATCGACACTAGCACCTTGCTCTCCAAGACGCCCGGCCAACAGTTCGCGACCTCCCACACCACGGACGATCAAAACCCGTGGCCTGGCGACCTCGGCGATAGCCTCGCGCAGCTGGGGCAGCGCGAGCAAGGCCTCGCTGTCATCGCCTTGGGCTGGGAAGCTGGCGTGCAGGCCGTGGCGCTCGAGCACCTGGGCCGTGGCCGCGCCCACCGTGAACCAGCCCCGGCATGGCGGCTTCAGGCCAGCCGTGGCCAGGTGTTCGAGCAACAGGCGAGCAGCCGGCTTGCTGACCACGATGATCGCCTGGTACGCCTGCAGTTGCGCAAGCATCCCGGTCTGCGGCGTCTCGAGCGTAACAGGCGCGATGGCCAGCAACGGCAGGCTGCTGCTGGCGATACCCACCTGCGCGAGGCTTTGCGCCAGCGCCTGGCACTCCTCTTCAGGGCGGGTCAGCAGCAGGCGCCAGGGGTTCACGGGTGGCCGGCCTCGCCGTATACGTCCTTGAGGATCGCCTCGGCGCCCTGTGCCAGCAGGGCCTCGGCAACCTGCACACCCAGCGCCTCGGCCTCGCCGCGCGGCGCCCGGGCATCGGCCACCAGCAAGGTGCCACCACTGGGCTGGCCGACCAGGCCACGCAGCCACAGTTGCTCGCCTTCGAGCACCGCGTAGCAGGCGATCGGCACCTGGCAGCCGCCGTTCAGACGTTTGTTCAAGGCCCGCTCGGCCACCACCCGGTCGGCGGTGTCGACGTGATGCAAAGGCGCCAGCAGGGCATGGATCGCCTGGTCGGCGCTGCGGCACTCGATACCCACTGCGCCCTGCCCGCCCGCTGGCAGGCTGTCTTCGACACTGATGCTGGAGCGGATACGGTCTTCGAAGCCCAGGCGGATCAGGCCGGCCGCGGCAAGGATGATGGCGTCGTATTCACCGGCATCGAGCTTGGCCAGACGGGTGTTGACGTTGCCACGCAGGAAGCGGATCTGCAGGTCTGGGCGGCGAGCCAGCAGCTGTGCCTGGCGGCGCAGGCTGGAGGTGCCGACGATGCTGCCGGCCGGCAGTTCTTCGAGGCTGGAGAAACGGTTGGAAACGAAGGCATCGCGGGGGTCTTCACGCTCGCAGATGCAATACAGGCCCAGGCCCTCGGGGAAGTCCATGGGCACATCCTTCATCGAGTGCACGGCGATGTCGGCTTCGTTGTCCAGCAGGGCCGTTTCCAGCTCCTTGACGAACAGCCCCTTGCCGCCGATCTTCGCCAGCGGAGCGTCGAGCAGCTTGTCGCCGCGGCTGACCATGGGCACCAAAGTCACGACCAGGCCAGGATGGGCCTGTTCCAGGCGGGCCTTGACGTATTCGGCCTGCCACAGGGCCAAGGCACTTTTACGGGTGGCAATGCGGATTTCGCGAGTGGACATGGAACGCCCCGAACCAAAGAAATGCTGTCGATGATAACAGCATCGTCGGGGTCGCTTGCAGATATGGGTCAGGATCCTTTGTTGCCTGGGCCACCCCAATCGCCGGCAAGCCGGCTCCCACGGAAATGGTGCAATGCGCGAACCTGGCGGTATTCCTGTGGGAGCCGTCTTGCCGCCAATAGGGCCGCAGCAGGCTCAGAGGGTCTGCATCATCTTGCGCACGCCGGCCACATGGCGGCGGCTGACGGTCAGGGCGTCACCGTCCAGGCCCTTGAGGTACAGCTGGAAATGCCCCAGCGGCGTACGCTGCAGGCGTTCGATACGTTCACGGGCGACCAGCGCGTTACGGTGGATGCGCACGAAGCGCTCACCGAATTCGTCTTCCAGGGCCTTGAGCGGCTCGTCCAGCAGGACCTCGCCGGCTTCGTGGCGCAAGGTCACGTACTTGTGGTCGGCGATGAAATAGATGACCTGGGGCAACGGGATCAACTCGATGCCTTTACGCGTCCTTGCACTGATATGGCTGCGCGGCCCACCGCCTTCATTGGCAGGCCGGGTAAGGGCGGCGAGCTGGGCACGGTTGGGTTTGTCGGCCTTGCGCAAGGCATCGCGCAGGGCCTGGGGTTGGATGGGCTTGGTGACGTGGCTGAGGGTACTGTCCTTGAAGGCCTGGCTTCCGTATTCATCATCACCGGTGCAGAACACCACCGCCGGCGGTGCCTCGCGTTCGCACAGGCGGGCGGCGACCTGCAGGCCATCAACGCCGGGCATGCCGATGTCCAACAGGACCACATCGGGCTTGAGGCTTTCGATCAAGGCCAGGGCCTCCTCGCCGTTGGTGGCGCTGGGCTCCAGCACGGTGTAGCCCTCCAGCTCGCCAAGCAGCCTGCCAAGGCGTTCGCGGGCCAGGGGTTCGTCATCAACGATCAGGACATTCATGATTACGCTGGATTCCTGAGTGAGTCTCGCATGGGTATAGCGTAGACAGATGTAGGGTGACCGACAGCGCGGTCACGCTCTAGACCGATGCGATGGCCAAAGATTCACTGACCTGACAGATTCGCTGCCAGTCCTTTGTCCAACTGTAGACGCTTCGTGGAACACTGCCGTTCAATCGTTGAATATCCCCACATCCGATGCTGGCACGCATTTTCGGCGGATTCTCTCGACCAGCGCCCTGCGGCGCGTGCCCCAACCCTGCTATGATCGGCGCCACTTTTTTCGTTCACGCCTTCAACGAGTGAATCCATGAGCACCGACAAGACCAATCAGTCCTGGGGCGGCCGCTTCAGTGAGCCCGTCGACGCCTTCGTCGCCCGTTTCACCGCCTCGGTCGATTTCGACAAGCGCCTGTACCGTCACGACATCATGGGTTCGATCGCCCACGCCACCATGCTGGCGCAGGTCGGCGTGCTCACCGATGCCGAGCGCGATGCCATCATCGATGGCCTGAAGACCATCCAGGGCGAGATCGAGGCTGGCAGCTTCGACTGGCGTGTGGACCTCGAAGACGTGCACATGAACATCGAAGCACGCCTGACCGACCGCATCGGCATCACCGGCAAGAAGCTGCACACCGGTCGCAGCCGCAACGACCAGGTGGCCACCGACATCCGCCTCTGGCTGCGCGACGAGATCGACCTGATCCTCGCCGAGATCACCCGCCTGCAGCAGGGCCTGCTGGAGCAGGCCGAGCGCGAAGCCGAGACCATCATGCCGGGCTTCACCCACCTGCAGACGGCCCAGCCGGTCACCTTCGGCCACCACCTGCTGGCCTGGTTCGAAATGCTCAGCCGTGACTACGAGCGCCTGGTCGACTGCCGCAAGCGCACCAACCGCATGCCCCTGGGCAGCGCCGCGCTGGCAGGCACCACCTACCCGATCGACCGTGAGCTGACCTGCAAGCTGCTGGGCTTCGAGGCCGTGGCCGGCAACTCGCTGGACGGTGTTTCCGACCGCGACTTCGCCATCGAATTCTGCGCCGCGGCGAGCCTGGCGATGATGCACCTGTCGCGCTTCTCCGAAGAACTGGTGCTGTGGACCAGCGCCCAGTTCCAGTTCATCGACCTGCCCGATCGCTTCTGCACCGGCAGCTCGATCATGCCGCAGAAGAAGAACCCGGACGTCCCGGAGCTGGTGCGCGGCAAGAGCGGCCGCGTGTTCGGCGCCCTGACCGGCCTGCTGACCCTGATGAAAGGCCAGCCGCTGGCCTACAACAAGGACAACCAGGAAGACAAGGAACCGCTGTTCGACGCCGCCGACACCCTGCGCGACTCGCTGCGGGCCTTCGCCGACATGATCCCGGCGATCAAGCCCAAGCACGCCATCATGCGTGAAGCGGCCCTGCGCGGCTTCTCCACCGCCACGGACCTGGCCGACTACCTGGTGCGCCGTGGCCTGCCGTTCCGCGACTGCCACGAGATCGTCGGCCACGCGGTGAAATACGGCGTGGACACCGGCAAGGACCTGGCCGAGATGAGCCTGGACGAACTGCGCCAGTTCAGCGACCAGATCGAGCAGGATGTGTTTGCCGTGCTGACCCTGGAAGGGTCGGTCAATGCGCGCAACCACATCGGCGGCACCGCTCCGGCCCAGGTGCGTGCAGCCGTGGCACGCGGCAAGGCACTGCTGGCTTCACGCTAAGTCACCCTTGGGGCCGCCTGGCGGCCCAATCGCCGGCGAGCCGGCTGCCACAGGCCTCGCGCTGTTTTCAGAGGCACCGCCGTACCTGTGGGAGCCGGCTCGCCGGCGATTGGGGTGCACAGCAGCCCCCTTCTCATCTCAACGCTTGCCGCGCACCATCTCCAGGAACGCCGGCATCGCCGCGTCCTTGTCTGCCGCGATCTGCGCCACGTGCGGATTGTCCGCGAATGTCTTCATCAACGCCTCGGCCTGCGGGAAATCCGCCAGGAAGTCGATGTTCAGCACTTTTTTGCCCACTGCACAGGCCAGGTCCACCGAGAAGCAGAACATCAGGTCGGCCAAGGTCATCTGTTCGCCCGCCACATAGGGAGCGAAACGGCCATTGCGCTTGAGCGTGGCGAACCCTGCCAGCAAGTCGGCGCGGGCACGCTCCTTGACCACCGGCTCAACCGCCATGCCGAAGAAGGCTTCCGGGTAGCAGGTGCGCGCCGGCAGCTCGATGTACAGCTCGATTTCCTTGAGCAGCTCACGCACCTTGGCTTGGGCGAAGGCATCGGCCGGCAGCAGCGGCTTGCCACCTTGGGTCTGCTCGATGTAGTCGAGAATCACGCTGGTCTCGCTGAGAAAGCCATGTTCGGTCTCCAGCACCGGCACCTTGCCACGCGGGCTGATGGCCAGGGACTGCGGCGTCTGGCTGGGGAAGAGCAGCACTTCTTCGAAGGGCAGGCCTTTTTCCAGCAGGGCCAGCTTGACCATGTTGTAGTAATTGCTGACGGCAAATCCATGTAGCTTGAGCATTGGTTACAGCCTCCAGGCCGTAGTGGGATGAGCCGGCTGTTTATAGCCCCATCGCCTGCGGCTGGCCAGCATCATCCGCCAGGTCGATGGCCAGGCATCGCCGACGCGGGCATGGCACACTGTGCATCCCATCCCAGGAGCACAGCCATGAGCGAGCCCAGCGACATCGACAATAATGAAGAGGAAGCCTTCGTCGAGGCGACCCTGACCCAGGCCATCGAGAACCAGATCGAAAGCGGCGAGCCGCCAGCGGCCAAGGCTACCTTCAATAAACTGACCCTGGTCGGCTACGAGCGCGAGGACATCCTCAACCTCATGGCCCACGTGCTGGCCATCGAGATCGATGCCATGCTCGATGAAGACCGTCCGTTCAATGGCGAGTGGTACGAGAACGCCCTGCGCGCCCTGCCCGAGCTTCCACCTGAAGCAGATCAAGGCGACAACGACGAAGCCTGACTACACTCCAGGATCAGGCACCGACCACGGTGCCTCCGTCCTCGTCTGGAAGTCAGGAGTCGCCATGTCCTTCACCCCCGAACTGATCGCCGAACTGGAAGTCCTCGCCCTGTTCAACCTGGATTCCCACCAGGAAGGCATCAAGGTCCACAGCAATGCCTCCCCTGCCCTGGTGGCTGCCGCCCGGCGCCTGTACGAAAAGCAACTCACCGACCAGCCCGACGGCGGCTACCTGACCAGCCTGGGGCTCGATGCCGCCCAGAGTGTCCAGCAGGTGCTGACCATCCTCAAGGCGGCACAACCGGCCTGAGCCAAACCCGCGCCTCAGGAATACCACGCCTCCTCCCCTGCGGGCTTGTCCCGCGATTGGGCCAGCCCTGCCATCGTAGTTGCATGGCAAGGGCTTCGCCCTTGATCGCGGGGCAAGCCCGCTCCCACAGAGGGGGCGGCAGCAGCAGGAAAATGACGTCAAAAAGCCACTTATCGCTTATCCGACTGCAATACTCAGGCTAAACTCGCCGCAGCGCCTGGAAGCCCTGAGTACGCAATGAACCGCCCCCACGAAATCTGCCCCGACCTCGACCAAGGCATCGACCGCAAGGAACTGGCGAAACTGCGTGCGCGCTTCCTGCACGTCAACCAGGAGCGCCTGGAGCGGGCACGGGAAGGCCTTTCGGCACGCCAGCAACACGTGCTGACCCTGTTGCCGCTGCTGTTCCACGTCAATCACCCGCTGTTGCCAGGCTACGTCTCGGGCAACACCCCCGCCGGCCTGTCCGGCTTCGAGCCCGGCCCGCAGTTGCTGGCCGAGGCCCAGCGCCTGACGCGCTCCTTCACCCACAAAGCCCGCCAGGGCAATGTGCCGCAGCCCATCCACGGCCTGTTCCTGATGGGCAGCCTGGGCACGCTGGCCCAGGCCGAGCAAAGCGACATGGATGTATGGGTGTGCCATGCCCCGGGGCTTGGCGAACATGAACTGGCCGAACTGCGGCGCAAATGCCAGCTGCTCGAGGCCTGGGCGGCCAGCCAAGGCGCGGAGGCGCACTTCTTTCTCATAGAACCCCAGGGGTTCGTCGACGGCGAGCGCAATGGCCAGCTGAGCTCGGATGACTGCGGCACCACCCAGCACTACCTGCTGCTGGACGAGTTCTACCGCACCGCCATCTGGTTGGGCGGGCGTACGCCCTTATGGTGGTTGGTACCGGTGTACGAAGAGCACAACTACCGGGCCTACACCCAGACGCTGCTGTCCAAGCGCTTCATCCGTGCCGAGGACGACCTCGACCTCGGTCATCTGGCGCACATTCCGCCCGGCGAGTTCGTCGGTGCCGGGCTGTGGCAGCTGTTCAAGGGCATCGACTCACCTTACAAATCATTGCTCAAGCTCCTGCTGACCGAGGCCTACGCCAGCGAGCACCCTGGCGTGCGCTGCCTGAGCCTGGACTACAAGCAGGCAGTGTTCGCCAACCACCTGGACCTGGACGCCCTGGACCCGTACGTGATGGTCTACCGGCGTATCGAACATTACCTGCAAGGCCGTGGCGAAACCGCACGCCTCGAACTGGTACGGCGCAGCCTGTACCTGAAGGTCAACAAGAAGCTCAGCGAGCACGGCCGCGCCCGTGCCGGTGGCTGGCAACGCCAGTTGCTGCAACGCCTGGCCGGGGAATGGGGCTGGGACGAACGCCAACTGGCGATGCTCGACAGCCGTGCCCAGTGGAAGGTGCGCCAAGTCGCCGTCGAACGCCGTGAGCTGGTAGCCGAGCTCAACCACAGCTACCGATTCCTCACCCAGTTCGCCCGCGGCCAGAACGCCAGCACCCGGGCCGACCAACGCGACCTCAACGTCCTGGGCCGCCGCTTGTATGCAGCCTTCGAACGCCGCGCCGGCAAGATCGAGGTGATCAACCCGGGCATCGCACCGGACCTGGCCGAGGACACCCTGACGCTAGTGCAATCGCCCAACCGAAAGGAGCCCGGCACCTGCCACTGGGGCTTGTACAACGGCAACCTGGGCGTGCACGAATGGGAGCATTTCAGCCCCATCAAACGCTGCCGCGAGCTGCTCGAGCTGCTCACCTGGGCCCATCGCAATGGCGTGATCGACAGCAGCACACGCCTGGCGCTGCACCCTGGAAGCAGTGACCTGACCGAGTTCGAGCTGTTCAACCTGCTGGGCGCCCTGCAACACACGATCGCACTGCCACTGGAAACCGTCAGCGAGATCCGCCTGCTGCAACCGAGCGTGGCCGACGAGATCCTGCTGCTGGTCAATGTCGGCATCGACCCGTTGCGCCAGCATCGCGACCTGAACATCCTGATGACCACCGAACGCACGGACTCGCTGAGCTACGCGGGCGTGCGCGAGAACCTGGTGCTGACCCTGGACCAGGTCACCCTCAACAGCTGGAACGAAGTGCTGGTGCACCGCTACGACGGCGAACACGCCCTGGTGCGCTGTCTGCGCGACTACCTCAACAGCCTCGGCCAGCGCCGTCATCGCCCGCGCCTGCGGGTGCGCTGCTTCTGCCACAACCGCGCCCAGGCCATCACCCAACGGGTCGAGGGCATCTTCGCCACCGTACAACAGTTGCTCGACCAGGGCCTGAACCACCGTTACCTGCTGCAGGTTGCGCAGCATACCCATGTGCTGGAGCTCGAGCCCGGCCAGGTCACCCTCGCCACGCTCCCCGACCACGAGGCGGTGCTGGCGTGCCTGGGCGAGGAGCGTGGCGCCTACAGCCCCCTGCACCTGGATGCCAATGCCTTGCAGGATCATGACCTGCCACTGCTGCTGGAACAGGGACGCCCCCATTGCATCCAGGTGTTCTACCGCCTGTTCGAGGGCTGGGCCGACCTGTATGTGCTCGATGAATACAACGCGCTGTGGCAACAGCGCCTGCCTTTGCAGGACGAGGCGCACCTGCTGCTACCGTTGCAACGTTTCTTGCGCTCGGTGGTGGTTCGCCGCGACGCCCAGCTGCCGCTGGAGAGCCTGCAGCAGGCGTCGCTGGAGATCTTCTACTACCAGCTGCTGCCGTCGGGCAACGGCAAGGCGCGTAGCCTGGAGCCGCGGCCTGTGCCGAACGAAGAGGGTGGCCGAGGTGGCTATGAAGTCCAGGCGATCCTGCAGGCCGGTGCGGATGACGAGGTGCATGTGACGCTCTACTGCGACCAGCTGGAGTTTTCCCAGCTGGAGCATGGCGACCAGCTGTATGCCGTGGTCGCCCGCCAGATTCTTGGCCAGCGCCGCAGTGCGGGCAGCTACCGCTGCTACATCACCGACCTGGACCTGTCCGAGCTGCTGGAGGATGAGCAGGGTTCGACTGCGCTGTACTTGCGCTACAAGACCGAGCTGGAGAAGGCGTTGAATGAAGGGCTGGAGCAGTTGCAGGCGGTGCGGGAGCCTTGAGATCGGGGGCTGCGTTGCAGCCTATCGCCGGCAAGCCGGCTCCCACAGGTTCCGCGGTGTCTACAACAGCAGCGCAGGACAGGTGGGAGCCGGCTTGCCGGCGATGGGGCCTTAACTGGCAGGCATTCGCCCCTACCCTACCGTTCAAAGGTCGAAATCACCCGCCGCTTCCGGCTGGTACTCGACCTCCAGCAACGTCAGCTTGAGTGTCTTGCCGCCCGGCGCCGGCCAGTCGATCTGCTCGCCCACCGACAACCCCAGCAGCGCGCAGCCGATCGGTGCGAGGATCGACACCTTGCCTTCGCCGCCGGCATCCTTCGGGTACACCAGGGTCAGGTGATAGTCCTTGCCGCTGGCTTCCTCGCGGCAGTGCACGCGCGAGTTCATGGTCACCACCCCGGCCGGGACCTCCTCGTGACCCACCACCTGCTCGGCGCGGTCCAGCTCGTCCTGCAAGGCGAGCACACCCGGCGTACTTTCGTCGAGGCTGTCGATCAGACGCTCCAGACGCTGTACGTCCAATCGGGTGAGGATGAGGGAAGGCTTGGTGCTCATGATCCAGTCAGACTCCTTTTTAACAGGCAGATAAAGCAAAACCCCGCCCAAGGGCGGGGTTTGTGAATGCTTTTGGCGTCAACGACGCAAACCCGACACTACCACAGCCGGGCAAATACTCAAGCCCATGGCATCATCGAGTGCTGTGCTGCGCCCGTAGCACCTGGGCTTCGCGGCAGATCTGGCGGCGCCGTTCGTCGTCTGCCGAGCGCCATTCACGGATGTGTTCCACATGACGGAAACAACCGGTGCAGACCCTGCGCTCGTCGAGCCGGCAAACGCTGACACACGGCGAAGGCACCGCCGGGCTTACGTTGCTGTACAGCGGCTTGGGCGGCCGGGGTTGCTCGCTCATCTCAGATCTCGTCGAAGTCCAGCTTCTCGCCGGCGCGCTCCCAGACAATGCGCTCGAGCATCTCGCCCAGCAGCTCCTCGCTCTTCTCGCAGACCCATTTGCCGCTCTCTTCGTCATAATCGAAGTGGAAGCCCCCCGAGCGGTCGGCCAGCCACAGCTGGCGCAGCGGCTCCTGACGGCTGAAGATCAGTTGGCTGCCACTGTCGAACTTGATGGTGAGCACCCCGGCGGAGTTCTCCATGTCCACATCCAGCCCGCTTTCATCGAACAGGTCTTCCAGGGCCTGTTGGGTCGCGTCGACCAGGTCGTGGAAACGCGCTTCGCTCAAACTCATTGCAGGAACCTCGAAATTGGCTGCTTACGGCAAGCCGGGCAAGATACGGGCGCTCGCCGGCGAATGCAAAGGTTAGCATCTGGGTCGGCGGCGCTCCGTTCGTAGGTAGAACCGCTCCCGCAGCCCAGCGTTCGGCCCAGTCGGAACGAGTTCACCCGCCAACAGCATGCAGGCTGTATGTCCGCCAGGCGGACCGGTCCTTGCATAGGCAAGCCCGCAGGCGCTCGGTATACTCGGGCGTAATACTGCATATTTCAAAGGATTCGCCAATGAAGCGCCTGATTTCCTCCCTCGCGGCGCTGGTCGCGGTTGCCTGCCTCGTTTCGGCCTGCGGTCAGAAGGGCCCTCTGTACCTGCCTGAAGAAGGCAAGGACGGTAAGGACAGCCACAAGTCGCACCAGCATCAAGCTGCCGAGCCGGCTGCACCGGTCGATGCCGCCGAACCCGCCCAGCAAGAGCCGCAGCCCGAGCAGTAAGGAAATCCAATGGACGCTTTCAACTACCGCGACGGTGAGCTGTTCGCGGAAGGCGTGGCCTTGTCGGCCATCGCCGAACGTTTCGGCACCCCCACCTACGTCTACTCGCGTGCCCACATCGAAGCCCAGTACCGCAGCTACGCCGACGCCCTGCAAGGTGTCGAGCACCTGGTGTGCTTCGCGGTCAAGGCCAACTCCAACCTGGGCGTGCTGAACGTCCTGGCGCGCCTGGGCGCGGGCTTCGACATCGTCTCCGGCGGTGAGCTGGAGCGTGTGCTGGCCGCCGGCGGGCGTGCCGACCGCGTGGTGTTCTCCGGCGTCGGCAAGACCCGCGACGACATGCGCCGCGCCCTGGAAGTGGGTGTGCACTGCTTCAACGTCGAGTCCACCGACGAGCTCGAACGCCTGCAGGTCGTGGCGGCCGAGATGGGCAAGGTCGCACCGGTGTCGCTGCGAGTTAACCCGGACGTCGATGCCGGTACCCACCCGTACATCTCCACCGGCCTGAAAGAGAACAAGTTCGGCATCGCCATTGCCGACGCCGAGGCCATCTACGTACGCGCCGCGCAGTTGCCCAACCTGGATGTGGTCGGTGTCGACTGCCATATCGGTTCGCAGCTGACCACCGTCGAGCCGTTCCTCGATGCCCTCGACCGCCTGCTGGTGCTGGTCGACCGCCTGGCCGAGTGCGGCATCCACCTGCGTCACCTGGACCTGGGTGGCGGCGTCGGCGTGCGCTACCGCGACGAACAGCCGCCGCTGGTGGCCGACTACATCAAGGCGATCCGCGAGCGCGTAGGCGAGCGCGACCTGGCCCTGGTGTTCGAACCTGGCCGCTACATCGTCGCCAATGCCGGCGTGCTGCTGACCCAGGTCGAATACCTCAAGCACACCGAACACAAGGACTTCGCCATCATCGATGCGGCGATGAACGACCTGATCCGCCCAGCCCTTTACCAGGCCTGGATGGGTGTCAGCGCGGTCAAGCCACGCCAGGGCGAAGGCCGCAGCTACGACCTGGTCGGCCCGATCTGCGAGACCGGTGACTTCCTGGCCAAGGACCGCGTGCTGAACCTGGCCGAAGGCGACCTGCTGGCTGTCCAGTCCGCGGGCGCCTATGGTTTTGTCATGAGCTCGAACTACAACACCCGTGGCCGCTGTGCCGAAGTGCTGGTCGACGGCGACCAGGCCTTCGAGGTCCGTCGCCGGGAAACCATCGCCGAACTGTTCGCCGGCGAAAGCCTGCTCCCGGAGTGACCCCATGCTGCTGCGTTTCACCAAGATGCATGGGCTGGGCAACGACTTCATGGTCCTGGACCTGGTCAGCCAGCACGCGCATATCCAGCCCAAGCACGCCAAACAGTGGGGCGACCGCCACACTGGCGTGGGCTTCGACCAGCTGCTGATCGTCGAGGCCCCCAGCAACCCGGACGTGGATTTCCGCTACCGGATCTTCAACGCTGATGGCTCCGAAGTCGAACAGTGCGGCAACGGTGCGCGCTGCTTCGCCCGCTTCGTGCTGGACAAGCGCCTGACCGCCAAGAAGCGTATCCGCGTGGAAACCAAGGGCGGCATCATCGAGCTGGACGTGCGCAACGATGGCCAGGTGTGCGTCGACATGGGCCCTCCGCGCTTCGTCCCGGCTGAAATACCCTTCGTCGCCGATAAACAGGCCCTGAGCTACCCGTTGGAAGTCGACGGCCAGGTCCATTCGATCGCCGCCGTTTCCATGGGCAACCCCCATTCGGTGCTGCGTGTCGACGACGTGCGCACCGCGCCGGTGCATGAACTCGGGCCGAAGATCGAACACCACCCGCGCTTCCCGCAGCGGGTCAACGCCGGCTTCATCCAGGTCATCGACCGCCACCGCGCCAACCTGCGCGTGTGGGAACGTGGCGCCGGCGAGACCCAGGCCTGCGGTACCGGCGCCTGCGCCGCTGCCGTGGCCGCCATCAGCCAAGGCTGGATGGATTCGCCGGTGACCATCGACCTGCCGGGCGGGCGCCTGAACATCGAATGGGCCGGCCCCGGCAAGCCCGTACTGATGACCGGCCCCGCCGTGCGCGTCTACGAAGGACAGGTTCGTCTTTAAGCGAGTAACCGCCATGACCGATCAGCCCCAGGCTGCACCCAAGCAGGCCCAGGACCTCGATGCCGAGGCCGTGGTCGCCTACCTGCGCGCCCACCCGACCTTCTTCGCCGAACACGACGAGTTGCTGGTCGAACAGCGCATCCCGCACCAGCGCGGTGACAGCGTGTCGCTGGTGGAACGCCAGCTCAAGCTGCTGCGCGACCGCAACATCGAGATGCGCCATCGCCTGTCGCAGTTGATGGACGTGGCCCGGGACAACGACCGGCTGTTCGACAAGACCCGACGGCTGATCCTCGACCTGCTCGACGCAGGCAGCCTGGAGGAAGTGGTGATGGCGGTCGAGGACAGCCTGCGCCAGGAATTCCAGGTGCCCTTCGTCAGCCTGATCCTGTTCGGCGAAACGGCCGCCCCGGTCGGTCGCTGGGCCAGCAATGGCGAGGCCCAGCAGGCCATCGGCGCGCTCCTGGGCAGTGGCAAGACGGTCAGCGGCAACTTGCGCGAGCACGAGCTGGCCTTCCTGTTCGGCGAGGAGCAACGCAAGGAAGTCGGCTCCAGTGCCGTGGCCGCCCTGGAATACCAGGGGCTGCATGGCGTGCTCGCAATCGGCAGCCGCGACCCGCAGCACTACAAGAGCAGCGTCGGCACCCTGTTCCTCGGCTACATCGCCGAAGTGCTCGGCCGTGTCGTCCCACGCTTCACCCAGACCCTGCGACCGGTGCGCTGATGGAACGCCAGCTGGAGGCTTATTGCGCACACCTGCGCAACGAGCGCCAGGTGTCCGACCACACCCTGCTGGCCTACCGTCGCGACCTGCAGAAGGTCATCGAATACTGCAACAGCCAAGGCATCGACGGCTGGGAGGCGCTGCAGGTACAGCAACTGCGCCAGCTGGTCGCACGCCAGCACCACCACGGCCAGTCGTCGCGCAGCCTGGCACGCCTGCTCTCGGCAGTGCGGGGCCTGTACCGCTACCTCAACCGCGAAGGCCTGTGCCAGCACGATCCAGCCAACGGCCTATCGCCACCCAAAGGTGAACGGCGCCTGCCCAAGACCCTGGATACCGACCGCGCACTGCAACTGCTCGACGGCGGCGTCGATGACGACTTCATCGCCCGACGCGACCAGGCCATCCTCGAGCTGCTCTATTCGTCCGGGCTGCGCCTGTCGGAGCTGACCAACCTCGACATGGAGCACCTGGACCTGGCCGGCGGGTTGGTCCAGGTCCTGGGCAAGGGCGGCAAGGCCCGCGTCCTGCCGGTCGGCCGCAAAGCCCGCGAGGCCCTGCAGGAGTGGTTCAAGCTGCGCGGCATCAGCGCCCCACGGGACAATGCCGTGTTCGTCACCCGCCAGGGCAACCGCCTCAGCCCACGCGCCATTCAAGTACGGGTCAAGACTGCCGGCGAGCGGGAGCTCGGCCAGCACCTGCACCCGCACATGCTTCGCCATTCCTTCGCCAGCCACCTGCTGGAGTCGTCCCAGGACCTGCGCGCCGTGCAGGAGATGCTCGGCCACGCCGACATCAGCACCACGCAGATCTACACCCACCTGGACTTCCAACACCTGGCCGCGGTGTACGACAGCGCCCATCCTCGGGCCAAACGCAGCAAAGGCACAGACTCATGAGCATCAAGCTGATCACCTTCGACCTGGACGACACCCTGTGGGACACCGCACCGGTGATCGCCAGCGCCGAGATCGTCCTGCGCGACTGGCTCGAGGCCAACGCCCCGAGCTTGGGGCCGATCCCGGTCGAACACCTGTTCGCCATCCGTGAGCGTCTGGTACAGGCCGAGCCTGGCCTCAAGCACCGGATCAGCGCCCTGCGCCGCCGGGTGCTGTTCCATGCCCTGGAAGAAGTCGGCTACAGCGCAAAACAGGCCCAGGAACTGGCCAACGAAGGGTTCGAGGTATTCCTCCATGCCCGTCACCAGGTCGAGGTGTTCCCCGAGGTGCAACCGGTGCTGGAGATTCTGCGTCACCAGTACATCCTCGGCGTGGTCACCAATGGCAACGCCGATGTGCGTCGCCTGGGGCTGGCGGACTATTTCCGGTTCGCCTTGTGCGCCGAGGACCTGGGCATCGGCAAGCCGGACCCGGCACCGTTTCTGGAGGCCCTGCGCCGTGGCGAGGTGGAGGCCGGCGCTGCCGTGCACATCGGCGACCATCCCGGTGACGACATCGCTGGCGCCCAGCGCGCCGGGCTACGGGCGGTGTGGTTCAACCCCCAGGGCAAGGCCTGGGCGGGCGAGCAGGCGCCGGATGCCGAGATCCAACGGCTTTCCCAGTTGCCGGACATCCTGACCCGCTGGCGGTGAACGGGTCTGTGGGAGCGGGCTTGCCCCGCGATTAGGCCCGACCCGATATCACCGTCGCCTGGCAAGGGCTTCGCCCTTGATCGCGGCACAAGGCCGCTCCCACAGGGGCAGCACTAACCACCGGATCGCCATACACAAAAAAGCCCGCAGCGACGGCGGGCTTTCTTGCATCCAGCCACTCAGATAGGGCGGCTGCCGTACTTGTTGTCCGGCTTCTTGGGCGGATCGGCGACCACGTTGGCTTCGACCTCTTGAACCTTGCCACCACGTGCAAGGAACTCTTCCATGGCCTTGGCCAGCGCATCGCGCTCCTTCTGCTTGGCCTCCATGCTCGGCATCTCGTCTACCGAGACTGCTGCCTTGGATTTGCCCTTGGCGGCAGGTGCGGGGCTGTCGTCTTCGCCGGCATCTTCCGCGCCGTCGTCGGCTGCAGCTTCAAGGCCCTCATCGGCCTCGTCTTCGTCGCCTACTTCGAGGTCGTCATTTTCCAGATCGTCGTCGCTCATGTTCTACCTCATGACTTGCGAAAAGCAGGTTAGTTATAGACCAGTGGAGCCGTAGACCGGCGTCCACCAGTGAAAATTCAACTGGCCGTGGGTTGGCCACTGCCCGGGCATCCATCTCCTGATGGGAGACTGCCGCCCTACAGGCCCTGCTCCTGGCAGTGCCTGAAAAATCATCGAGCCATCGGCCGGAAAAAAGCGCCGGCAATTACCTGCTGGCCATGCGCTATTGCAAGCCTAGCAAAGGGTTGAGAAGAGTGTGGACAGCTCATCAAACACCCTTCGGCGCGCATTCTAGCGCGCTCGTGAAAAAAGCAAAGCTCCCTGAACGCCTGGCAACCTGTAAGTTTTTTACGAATGTCACGAACGTGCCGGGTAAACCGTTTGCCCTACGCCAAATAGCGAATTCCAGGCAAAAAAAAGCCCGGCGAACCGGGCGATTTTCTACCGCGTTGCGGTTACAGGTTGTAGCCGCGTTCGTTGTGCTGAGCCAGGTCGAGGCCGACCGACTCTTCTTCGTCATTGACCCGCAGCCCCATCAGGCCGTCGAGCACCTTGAGGATCACGTAGGTGGCAATGGCGGTGTAGACCACGGTGAACAGCACGCCCTTGGTCTGCACCCAGACCTGTGCGCCTATGTCTTCGACCGCACCAAAGCCGCCCAGGGCAGGCGCTGCGAATACGCCGGTGAGGATGGCACCGACGATGCCACCGACCCCGTGTACGCCGAAGGCATCCAGAGAGTCGTCGTAGCCGAGCTTGCGCTTGAGGCTGGTTGCGCAGAAATAGCAGATCACGCCCGAAGCCAGGCCAATCACCAGCGCACCCATCGGACCGACGGTACCAGCAGCCGGCGTGATGGCCACAAGGCCGGCGACCACACCCGAGGCGATGCCCAGGGCGCTGGGTTTACCGTGGCCGATCCATTCGGCGAACATCCAGCCCAGGGCCGCGGCGGCGGTGGCGATCTGGGTGACAAGCATGGCCATGCCGGCGGTGCCGTTGGCAGCGGCGGCGGAACCTGCGTTGAAACCGAACCAGCCGATCCACAGCATCGCGGCGCCCGTCAGGGTATAGCCCAGGTTGTGCGGGGCCATCGGCGTGGTCGGGTAGCCCTTGCGCTTGCCCAGCACCAGGCAGCAGACCAGGCCTGCGATACCAGCGTTGATGTGCACCACGGTGCCACCGGCGAAGTCCAGTACACCCCAGTCCCACATCAGTGCACCGTCACCGCTCCAGACCATATGGGCGATCGGTGCGTAGACCAAGGTGAACCACACGCCCATGAACACCAACATCGCAGAGAACTTCATGCGCTCGGCGAAAGCACCGACGATCAGCGCCGGGGTGATGATGGCGAAGGTCATCTGGAAGGTGATGAACACCGCTTCGGGGAACAGCGCGGCAGCCGAGGTCAGGCTCTGAGGCGTGACACCGCTGAGGAACGCCTTGGAAAAGCCGCCGATGAAGGAATTGAGGTTGACCACGCCTTTTTCCATACCGGAGGTATCGAATGCCAGGCTGTAGCCATAGATGACCCAGAGAATGCTCATCAGGCCGGTGATGGCGAAGCATTGCATCATCACCGACAGCACGTTCTTCGAGCGCACCATGCCGCCGTAGAACAGCGCCAGGCCCGGAATGGTCATGAACAGCACCAGCGCCGTGGCGGTGAGCATCCAGGCGGTGTCACCGGAGTTCAGCGCCGGGGCAGCTTCCTCTGCCAGGGCCAGGCCGGGCATTACGAGGGACAATAGGGCTCCTAGCCCTGCGATCTTGCGCAGAGTCATGTTGTTTTCTCCTGGGGCGTTGGGTTTGGTGAGGCTGTGTTGCTTAGATCGCGTCGGTATCGGTTTCGCCGGTACGGATGCGAATGGCCTGCTCCAGATTGACCACGAAGATCTTGCCGTCACCGATCTTGCCGGTGTTGGCTGCCTTGGTGATGGCTTCGATGACCCGGTCAAGATCCTTGTCGTCGATGGCGACGTCGATCTTCACCTTGGGCAGGAAATCGACCACGTACTCGGCACCGCGGTACAGCTCGGTATGGCCTTTCTGCCGACCGAAGCCTTTGACTTCGGTCACGGTGATGCCCTGCACGCCGATTTCCGACAGCGACTCGCGCACGTCGTCCAGCTTGAACGGCTTGATGATGGCAGTGACTAGCTTCATGAAACTTCTCCCGATTTGGTGGACTTGCCCCAGGAAAACAAACCCGTCTCAAGTCTAAGCGCAGCGCCTGGCTTTGTAACGCGCCGTCGGCGGCATCTGGCATCGCATGCGCGCTGCCTAGTTCAAGGAACTGCATCAGTGCATGGCTCGCAGAGGTCTTAGCAGAAACCTTGCCAGTTCGAACAAAGCCATAAAAAACAAATAGTTACTGTAAATTCGAATGCTTGGCCAATCGCCATCAGGCAAAAGGCGCACAATTCTGGTGCATGCTGGCCTGGCGTATTGCGCAAAACCTGTGCAGCGCGAGCCCCGCCGGGGCGCGTGTTACACTGCCCGCCTTCTCATTGATTCAGCGGACAGCCCAACATGCTCGCGCCAAAAGCCTTCCTCGACGCCCTGAGCGACCAGGCCTCCCGCCTGTTCAGCGGCGACACCGCCCAACCCCGCGCCGAACTGGAAAGCCAGTTCAAGGTCCTGATGCAAGGTGCCTTCAGCAAGCTGGACCTGGTCAGCCGGGACGAATTCGACAGCCAGATGGTCGTCCTGGCGCGCACCCGCGCCCGCCTGGAAGCGCTGGAGAAGCAACTGGCCGAGCTGGAGGCCCGGGTCGCGCCGCCTGCCCAGGAATGACAGCCGGAACCCTTGTGGGGGTTCATCCGCGAAGGGCCGCACAGCGGCCCAAACCTGACCTTGACCCGTTTCGCTGCAAAACCCCGACGCACTCTTTCGCGATTACCCTCCCCCAGGCGCTCTATGCTTGCCAAACCGCAGGAAGCGGTTCCTCACAAGCGACCACGGAGTGTCCATGTCCCTCGCCCTCGTCCACAGCCGCGCCCAGGTCGGGGTGCTGGCACCCGCTGTCAGCGTCGAAACCCACCTGGCCAATGGCCTCCCAACCCTGACCCTGGTCGGCCTGCCCGAAGCCACGGTCAAGGAAAGCAAGGACCGGGTGCGCAGCGCCATCGTCAACTCCGGGTTGGACTACCCCAACCGACGCATCACCCAGAACCTCGCGCCCGCCGACCTGCCCAAGGACGGCGGCCGTTACGACCTGGCCATCGCCCTGGGCATCCTCGCCGCCAATGGCCAGGTGCCGGTGGCGACCTTGAGCGAGATCGAGTGCATCGGTGAGCTGGCCTTGTCGGGTGGGTTGCGCCCGGTACAGGGCGTCTTGCCGGCAGCGCTGGCGGCACGGGAGGCCGGGCGGGCGTTGGTCGTGCCGAAGGAGAATGCGGAAGAGGCGAGCCTGGCTAGCGGCCTGGTGGTCTATGCGGTGGGCCATCTACTGGAGCTGGTCGCCCATCTCAACGGCCAGGTGCCCCTGCCACCCTATGCGGCCAACGGCTTGCTGCTGCGCAGCCGGCCCTACCCCGACCTCAGCGAAGTACAAGGCCAGGCCGCCGCCAAGCGTGCGCTGCTGGTGGCGGCGGCGGGAGCCCATAACCTGCTTTTTACAGGCCCGCCAGGTACCGGCAAGACATTGCTCGCCAGCCGCCTGCCCGGGTTGCTTCCCCCGCTGGATGAACGCGAAGCCCTGGAAGTGGCGGCGATCCAGTCGGTCAGCGGCCACAAGCCGCTGGACTGCTGGCCGCAGAGGCCTTTCCGACACCCTCATCACTCAGCGTCAGGACCGGCCCTGGTGGGCGGGGGCTGTAGGATTCTTAAATAAATGCGACGTTCCTGGAATTGTTGCGACGAGCCTGCCGCAGCCACTCATCAGCAATCCACGCTCGACAGCCCGCAATCCCTCCTTTGTACGCTCGCAGCTACTGACGGATGAGACTACGATTCTGCAGCTGCGACCGACCAAGCGCAGCAGGAGTGAAACCTGTGTGCCATCACCGGTCAGTAAGGGTCTAGAACATCTTCCACTGCGCGACGTAGCGATGCAAATTCCAATCCGTCGGTGATTCGCAGCGCATAACAATGCCAGATTGACGCGCAGGTCCAGCCGACCCTTTTCAACATCATCAAGATCGACACCGGAGAGGATCAGCGTGGCGATGTGCGCCAGGCCTCCAGCTGGATCAGTAAGTTCGGGTGCACCATGCTCGATGCTGGTGACTTGGGAGCTCAGCTCGAGCAACTTGGACACACTGGTACAGGCGTGGTTGAACAGCAGATCGGTCCAACGTTGGTGTCCCTGTGATAGACACTGCCGCGATTGGCGTGCCGTGAGGCGCGCTTACTGACGGATTTTAAGTGATGTTTGGAATTTTTCGGCATCTTGTCGGTGATAACTGGCCTCCTCGTAACGGACCACCCCGCCCAGCCGGTAGCCAATCGACGGCACAACCAGGCAGCACGCTGTGCCTTCCAAGGTATCCCTTTTATTGCGATCTCGTGGAGGCTCAATCCGATGACCGACATACTGACGAACCTTAAAAATTGGATTGCTACATGTCGGGTCCAGGCGACTGAGGAGCCTGCCTCGGTCCAGTCAGTAGAAATCGGATCAGAAGCCCCCATTCGATCGGCATCCGAAGACAAACTCAGGAGAGGTGATTTCGCTCATCGGATTGCCGGGTGCTTTCCGAACTCAGCCTCCGAGAGGGCCGCGTTTTTGCGATCCGTGGAGGATGGGGCTACGGAAAATCATCCTTGAAGCACCTGGTGATTGAGCAACTGGAAGCCAGTGGCTTTGAACAATAAAGATCGACACAAAACAATAAAGTTTGAGACAACGTGTAGTCCCCCGTATCTACGGGGGTTTTCCGTTTCTGGATCATGCGTTGGTCGAGATAAGCCGCTTCGTTTTTCCGCGAGAGTAATCTAGAAGGTCCTCCTAACAGGATAGATTGCAGGCCGTTTGATAATTTCGCCTGCAGTTCCGGCAGTACCTGATTTGAAAGAGCACTCCTTGTTCATGTGGAAAGTCTCCGGTCAGAAATCCTCGAAATTTCGAGTAGCGCGATGTGGAGGCGTGCAAGGAGGGCGGTGGAATCTCTTGTCAAAGCCGATCCATCCGGGTTTTCGATACACTGAGATCTTGCTTCAGGTAAGTGAAAAGAGATTGGGTTACCTGCTCAACTATTCCAGCTGAATGAAAAATTATAGAGTTTCCATTTTGCAGATCATGCAGTTGCCGACACTCATACTCAGCGCGAAAGAAACCAATCGAGTGCATACAGCCGTCGGCCTCACGCTTTTGAATGGTCATTGTACTGCTAATACTATTGGCTCTGTGATGCGCATGACAAGATAGGATACGCCCCCCCCCGCGCGGCGCACCTCTCAGCAAGAAGACTAAATCTTTGTGAATCAATAACTTGCATTGATCGCCCCAAAAAAACAAGAAAAAATTGGAATATTCAAAATCGCTGTGCTATTCCTATTGCCGGTCTAGCGAAGCGATTGGAAACGCTCACCAACTAGTTGAGACAAGTTACATTTTTATTGCCGCAAAGAGTTGATGGTTAATACGCTAGCCGTCGTGCATCCAAACTCAGCCGATGAGGAAATTCAAGTGCGTGCGCATCTAGTAAAGCGCCAATCTCCGCAATGGAGTGCGGCACAGGAATTTGTAAAGTTGCGGTACAAAAATGCTTATGGCGCTGTAATAGCTCCGTCCCCCGATTATTTCCTAATTGTGTCAGAGGATGAGAAATCCATACAGGCCTGTGCCGGAATATGGTTTGCTGGTGAAGGAAAGCTGTTTTCAGAAAACTACATCAATGAAAATTGCGAAAAAATTCTTTCCGGCCTTGAAAGCAGAAGGGTCGAGCGAAGCACAGTCGCCGAGATCGGCAGCGTGGCGTCGGTGAACAGCGCTGCTGGCCGCTGCATGTTCAAAATGCTATCTGTGGTCAGTTGGTGCCTGGGGGCTCGATACCTTTTGTGTACCTCGAACCCTCGTTCGATTCAGGTCATGATGCAGTGCAAAGTTAATTTTGTGCCCATTTGCTCGGCAGACATGAATCGAGCCCCTCGCACCGAGGGAATAACCTGGGGAAGTTACTACGACGATCAACCCATCACGGGCTATATCAGGCTAAATGAAATGGAGTCGCATTATCGCGAAACCATGCTGCACACTGAATTCCACCTCCAGCCTGAGCTTCGGAGTATCGCATCATGAACTTCATCCAACACATGCTTGATGAAATTCAGTCTAAACCCGATGCAATCCGTATCATTGACTGCTCAAGCAATCGCCCCGAATTCATTGATGGTAAAACCCTTTATCAGCGCGTTATGCAGTTAGGCGAACACTTGGTGGCATCAGGCCTGGACCAGGATGCTGTGATCGGAATCGTAATGTCCAATAGCGCAGACTGGGTAATCGCCGACCTTGCATGCCTTGCATTTGGTTACACCACATTGCCCTTACCACTAGGTTTTAGCCGCTATCAGGCAGAGTTTCTTGCCCACCGATGCACGGCTTTTTTGGTAGATACCAAGGGCAGACAGGTGCTGGAGGAGAAATGGGAGTTGGCCACCTTGAATGCAATCTGCGTCAAGGATGTCTATCAGCATGCCCACCCTCACCCAACCGGCACACGGCAAACCCGGTCTGCCGACTGGGTGTGCAAAATCATTCACACCTCAGGAACCACCAGCCGTCCCAAAGGTGTGAAGCAAAGCCTGGGCGGTCTGAGTGTGATGCTGCATTCGCTACTTGAACGAGTTCCTCGGCCCATACATAAGCATTACCTTTCCCTGGTTCCGCTAAGTTTGCTTATCGAGCAAGTCACCGCCGTTTATCTACCCTTGCTCAGCGGAGGCAAGATTCAATTTCTGCCGCCGACCGTTCCCCTGATCGGCGAGCCCAACGTGGATATGCAAGCGCTGATTACGCGTGTGATCGACTGTGGTGCAACTGCCATGACCGTGCCTCCGGTCATGCTTGAGGCACTACTGGCACGTGTAGAAAACGATACGGCACTGGCTAGCTACTTTAAGACCAACCTGCACATCACAGCAGGTGGTGCTCCGGTAAGTGCACGCGCACTCGAGCGCCTCGAGCGGCTGGGCATTACGGTATATGAGGGTTATGGGCTTAGCGAAAACGGCTCGGTGATCAGCGTCAGCACTTCCCAAGCAAGGAAAATAGGCAGCGTTGGCAAGCCATTAGCGCACGTTGAAGTACGTATAAACAGTGAAGGCCGTATCGAAATCAGGAGCGCTTCGATATTTGCGGGTTACTCCTGGGTCGATCCGAGCGCATGTCAGGTAGGCGCTGACGGCTGGCTGGATACCGGCGATCTGGGCCAAATTGATGAAGACGGCTTCCTGTATGTCATAGGTCGGGCGAAAAACCTCATCTGTCTGCCAAACGGGAGGAACGTTTCTCCAGAACAGGTGGAAATGTCCTTCCGTGAACAACCAGGCGTGAAGGAGGCCATCCTTTACCTAGGAACCAATGCCGAGCTGACAATAGCGCTAGTGGTCTCTCCCCACTTCGATGTCGAGCAGGTAAAGCAATGGTCCAAGGAATGGTTCTCTGAAGTCGAACGTCCACAAAAACTGCGCGTGCTGCATGAGGATGCCCCCTTACTGCAGGCGTTAGCCACCAAGACCCTGATCGAGAAACGGCGAATCCTGACAGCCGCTGCCGCTGAAGAACACGAGGCTGCTTCAACTCATTGAAAAGGAGTTCAATGACATGGATAAAAAAATTTATACCGCGCATCAGATAGTCAAGCATCCGCACATTATGGACATGGACACGGCTGCAGTCTTCGACGCCCTGAAAACCTATGGCGTGGTGATGTTTCGCGACTGTTTCCAAGACCTGCACACCTTCACATCTTTTGTCAAACAACACAGTTCGAAACTCAGCCTCGACCCGGGAAGAACCATTGAAGGTGGCGTAGCACAGCTGGTCGATGCAGGTATGGATGCAGTGGGGCTTCATTGCGAGAATGGTAACGCTCCTATTTGGCCAGATTTGACTTGGTTCTACTGCCAGAATGCGCCGAAAGTCGGCTCACAAACGACGTTATGTGATGGCCAATCGGTGCTGCGCGATCTTTCAGCCGGACTGGCTGAAAAATTCCGAAAAAAACCGATTCGTTACCGTCGTACCGTGCCAGGCGACAAATGGCGTCGCATTGTCTGTCATTACAACCCATCTATTCGGCATATAGATGACGTGAAATTCTCCGACCTAGTAGCGATCGTCTCATCGGACCCTGGCACCAGTGTCACTTATCACGAAAAGGACGATTGTGTTTCGTATGCCTTTGTCGTTTCCGCGATTCAGGCATCGGTTTTTAGCGACAAAGAAGCCTTTGCCAATAGCATTCTTGGCCCGTCATTCAACTACGAAAAACCCATCATTGACTTTGCCGATGGTGAGCGCTTTGCACCCTCCTTGCTGGAAGAAGTAGAGGAAGTGACTGCTCGACATACACACAGGGTGGGTTGGCAAGATGGCGATGTCGTGATGATTGACAATCGCAGGGTAATGCACGGTCGAGAGCGAATAGTGGATTCGCAGCGGACAATTTTCAATGCACTGAGCTACCGGTGATGAAGATGAATTTTAAAGTCGTGTCAAAGGCGGAACGCGAAACATTCTGGTTGAGCAATGGTGACATCAACTATGACTTGTCCGGTGGCTTTGGTTACCAGGTCAAGGAAGTCCAGGACGCTGCAATAGAGCAAATCCAGAACCGTGTTGGTCTTTCCAGCCGCGTACTGCTGAGCACCCCGCTGTTGCAGCTTTGCGAAACGCTGTCGACCTGGTTGGGACCTCGCTACCAAAACAGCTATGTCTGTAACAGTGGCGATGAAGCGTTCGAGGGAGCCCTTAAACTGGCGCGTGCGCTAAGCCCAGGACGCAAGACATTAGCATACGTAGCCCACAACCATTACGGTCAAATGAGCCATGGGCAATTACTCAAACCATCAGCGGCCCAACGTGAACTCGCGGCCTACTTGGGGATCCGCATCATCCCGATCTCCACGGCGGCAGAACTAGAGGCCTTTGACGCGTGGGAGGATTGCTTCGCGTTTTGCCATGGTCCCTTCACGAAGTCGGAAACCGATCAACGAATGTTCATGCCCCTCGCTAGCATCAATAGAGCTCAGCGTGCAGCCTCGCAGCATGGTGTGCTGAGCATCTACAGCGACTTGGACACATGTCTGGGGCACTTGGGCCATAAGCTGTCTCACACCCTATATGGTGGTACGCCGGATGTGATCGTCATGGGCAACAACCTCGGTGGCGGCTGTATCCCAATTGGTACCTACACCACGCGCCACGAACTGGCAAATGCTGTGTATGGCCGTAGCTCACCCGCCAAGCATGGCAGCACGACCGCCGGTAACCCACCGGCTTGTGTCGCGGCACTGGCTGCGCTGCATTTCGCTCAAACGCAGTCACTTTGGAACAACGCGGCAGAAAATGGAAAGTTGATAGAACTGGCCCTGCAGGAGTTTGCCCCAACACGGTTCGGGGGCTGGGTATCACTCACCTTTGCCAATGAGTCACATGCCCGAGAGGTCCATGCAAATCTGGGTCAGGCTGGCTTTCACCTAAGTTCACCTGAAGGTGCTGAGTTGATCATTCGGCCACCACTCACTGCGCGAAAGGAAGTTGTTTCGTCTGTCGCCCACTCCATTCTGGACTTGTTGAAAAATGCTTACCAAAAAGTCGCGTAATGCCTGGATTAACGCTTGCTACCAGCACTGGACTCCCTCTGCCGCCAAGCTCTACCGAATCGCAAATACTGGCGTGGAGCAGAGCGCCAATGATTGCCTGGTCACCGATCACCGCGGTACCGAGTATCTCGATTGCGCCTGCAGCTACGGGATCTTCCTGATTGGTCATGGAAATCCAGTGGTGCGTGCTGCTGCGGCAGCACAATTGGGCACCCTCGCCGCTGTACCGGCGGGTACAGTGTCTACCGAGCAAATCAGATTGACTGAAAAACTTCGTGAGATCGTACCCGGTGAGTGGGATCAGGTTCGCTACACGATGACCGGCGCCGAGGCCATCGAGCAGGTACTCCGCTACGTGCTCGCGACACGGGCGCCCAAAAACCGGATCGTGGTGATGCAGCAGTCGTATCATGGCAAAACGCTCGCCACCATGAATATCCTCGGTCAACAGCATGCCAGTAATGAACTGGGCTTGAACCGACAGGACGTTGTGTTCATACCCTATGGCGACTTCCAGGCACTGGAGTCAGCGATCACGACCGATACCGCCGCAGTTTTCATAGAGCCCATTTTGGGGGGCGCATATTTGCGGCTGCCGCCAGCTGGATACCTCAAACGCATCCGTGAGCGCTGCAGCGCTGCAGGCGCCCTGCTTGTGGCCGATGAAATCCAGACAGCCTTTGGCCGTTGCGGCAAATGGTTTGCGATTGAATATGAAGATGTTTTGCCTGACATCATCGTTTTGTCCAAAGGGCTAACCGGCGGATACGCGGCCATTGGTGCCATCCTTTATGGCGCACACCTCTCCCATCATTCGGCAATGGATACGACCAGTCAGGGTGGCCAGCCTTATGCGTGCTCTGTGGCGTTAGCTGCTATTGAGGTGTTGACATCACAACGTCTGATTGAAAAATCCAAGGCTGCTGCCAACGTCCTGGGCACAGGGTTGCAACGCCTCGCCAACAAATACCCTACCGTCATTAAAGATGCTCCCGCTATCGGCTTGATGACCGGCATTCGCTTGAACGGAGCGGTGTATGAGGCGTTGATTTGCACCGCGCTCGGCCGCAAGGGCATTCATGCCGGACACTCTATGAATGAGAAGGCAAAACAACCAGTGCTGCGCTTCTACCCACCCTTGACCATTACCGTGGCACAGGTCGAGCACGTGCTGACTGAGCTGGAGAAGGTTCTGGACTCTGTGAGCTCGCAACCACGTTGGAAGCTGAAACTGCTCAGCGGCGTGATATCAAACCTTTACAAATTGCCTTACGCAATTTTACCGAAAGGAAGCAAAGATGATTGAAGGCCTGACATTGGTGCAAATGGCAGAACACGTTCAACGTGGCACGATCACCAGCGTCGAGTTGGTTGAACATTATCTCAGCAAGATTGATGCGCTGAACCCTGCTCTCAATGCCATCATTCAACGGCCCGAACGTGAAGCCCTGGTGCAGCAGGCCGCGGCAGCCGATGCAATGGCCGCCAATGGTACCAGCCTAGGTCCATTGCACGGTGTTCCTATCACTATCAAAGACGTCTTGCATGTAAAAGGTTTCACCTTGTCCCGTGGTGTAGCCGAGTTCATGAGTGGTCCCAGCGAGGTAGACGCAACGGCTGTCGCCAGGCTTCGTCAGGCCGGCGCGATCATTTTGGGACTGACCAATGTTCCAGAGTTGTGCATGTCGTTTGAGAGTAACAATCTGGTTTATGGCCGGACCAACAATCCCTATGACGTATCGCGCACTCCTGGAGGCAGCAGTGGTGGTGAGGCTGCTGCAATTGCAGCAGGCTTGTCGCCGGCGGGGCTGGCTTCAGATGCTGGAGGCAGTGTTCGTATACCTGCGCATTTTACGGGCATCTGTTCTTTGAAACTGACCCAAGGACGTGTACCTCTTACCGGTCAGTTCCCAAGAGAGCGCGCAGGGCTATTCCACCATACGTCAAGCTTCGGGGTGATGGCGAAGCACGTTGCCGACCTGGAACTAATGGGCCGGTTGATTGCCGGGCCAGACGGCCACGATCCAGACACCGTTGATGCTCCATGGCCAGTCGAGCCACCCGCCAAGAGCAAGCCTCGTGTCGCTTTCCTTATGGGAAGCGAGCGCTTGCCGATTGCCGCATCGGTGAGTGCTGTTCTGACAGAGGTCCTTCGTCTCATTCCAGAGTTCACCGAGGACATCACCGAAGCTTGTCCTGACCAGTTCGAAGAAGCGAGCGAAGTAATGTGGCGTCTCTTCATTACGGGAGGAGATGGAGGCCATGGTTGGAAGCAGCTTCTAAAAGACATCGGAAAGTCTACAACGACGCCTCAGCTCCAGGGGCTGATTGACATGAGTGAGGAGGTATGCCCCAGCACCCTCGAAATGAAGCAGGATTGGATTGCCTTTGATCAGTTCAAATACAAACTTGCCGCGTTCTTCCGGAAGTACGACTTGCTGATTACTCCGGTTTACCCAGATATCGCCTTCAGGCACGGCCAATCTCTTGAGGATCGCTCGAAGTATGGATTTGTTTTCCCGTTCAGTCTTTCTGGCTCGCCCGCGGTTGTACTTCGGGCAGGTACAGATCAATCGACAGGTATGCCAATAGGCATCCAGATCGTGTCCGCGCACTGGCAGGAAGCTAAGTTACTTGCATTCGCTCGGCAGCTGGAGGAGGTACTTCCCAAGTGGGAGCCCGCCCATGTCAGCACTGCTCTCCAGTCCGTGCCCGAGCTGGTAGAGAGCTGACTCACTACGCTTCTGTGGGTCAAGTTCCTTGACCCACAGATTTTTTGTAGTTAAGCGGGCATTACACGATATGCACAGCGGCGCGCCTCCAGCAGGATATGTTCAATTCGTTCCACCTTTGCGCCCAAGACTTTCTCGAAAATTTCCAACTCCGAGCGACAAAAGCCTTGGCACACTGTCGCAGCCGAGCAGATAGGGCAATGGTTTTCAATGAAAATGAAACCCTCTCCTTCTTCATGATATTCGGCCATATAGCCTTCTCGCGTACGGACCTCGACCAGGCATTGCAGTTTTTCCGCAAGGGTTTGTGCCGAGCTTAAAGCAGCTCGGTAGTTCTCCAGGTTTTGCTGCTCTCTGACATCGATCAGCTTATCAATAGCTGCTTCGCCAAAAGTCTTTCTCACAGAGTTCAGTAACTGGATGGTTAGCTCGGAGTGTGCATCCGGAAACCGGGCGTGGCCTTTGCTCGTAAGCTGCCAATACTGAGCCGGGCGCCCAACACCACGCGGCTCGGAATACGCCACCACGAGGCCTGAGCTGGCGAGTTTCACGAACTGCTGCCGGGCAGCTTCTGAGGTCATGCCCAACAACCCGCCTGCAACCGACGCCTGTTGTGGGCCCCTCGACTTGAGCAACTGCAGAAGGCGATCGCCCGTGGACTGTAGCGTCCCCTCTGAATTTTCAAACTGTTTGCTTGACAAAATAAGATCCCTTCACAAGAATAAAAAAAGGCATTGCTTGTTTTATTGAGGGTATACGTAACCTTCCATTTAGGCAATGCGGCTCAGATGCATAGGAGGCATCATGAATGCAGGTCAGGGAATCTACGCGGTTTTATGGACTAGCCCAAGGGAGTACCGTTCAAGTCGAGCAAGCGGATGTTGCCTTCTCTCTCTAATGTATCGAAGTGGCCACAACGGTGTCGCCGAGCAGAATCAAGAACATGATCACTACGCGCAACATCGGCGTTATCTAACCAATGGACAGCCACCCATTCGGCCCCAAAGCCCTCGGTTCGCTATCCAGTCTGGTTGTCTGGAGCGACCTGCCTCCCAGGCTTACGAACATGACTATTTATCCCGTCATCGCCGCACCTTGGCGATCGATCCCGCGACCTCGAATTCTCTGCTGGAGCAACCCCATGTTGCGTGATTCTCCTTCAAAAGCGTGCGTTATCTTGCTGGCGGTGTTGGTCGGCATCAATCTGCGCCCCATCATGGCCTCGGTCGGTCCACTGTTAGATCTTATGCAGGACGACCTTGGGTTATCTAATGCGGAAGGGGGGCTTTTGACGACCCTGCCTGTAATGATGATGGGCTTGTTTGCCTTGGCTGGACCATGGCTTCTGCGGATAGTTGGCGAAGTCAAAGGTGTAGGAATGGGTATAACGCTGATTGCCTTGAGTTGTGCCGCTCGTATCTATGTCGATTCTGCCGGATCAATCATCGCTACGGCCATGCTGGGTGGCATCGGCATTGCTTTCATTCAAGCGCTCATGCCCGCTTTTATCAAACGTAGCCATCCAGAAAGCGCCGGTATGCTGATGGGATTGTTCACTACGGGCATTATGGGCGGAGCTGCTTTGGCAGCAGCCACAGCCGCACCTGGCGCAGCGTTTTTTGGCTGGAAGCTCACGCTGGGGTTCGCAGCCCTACCCGCAGTACTCGCACTGGTTGCCTGGGTTCTTGCCGCTGGTCGGACCTCCCCCTATTCTGCATCGGTAAGCTTGCCCTATCGCAATGCACAAGCATGGTTGCTGTTAGTATTTTTTGGTATCGGTACAGGCGCTTACACTTTAGTACTGGCTTGGTTACCGCCATTTTACATCCAGGTCGGATGGGCAGCTGCAGATTCTGGCTATCTGCTCGGTGCTCTGACGCTTACGGAAGTAATAGCTGGGCTATTGGTGTCCTCGCTAATCCATCGCTTCCCTGACCGGCGACCTCTCCTGATCTTGGTAATTTTACTTTTGATTAGTGGCTTAACTTGCTTGATTGCCGCTCCAAATCAGCTCGCGTTGATCGCGATTGTATGCCTGGGCCTGGGTATTGGTGCGCTGTTCCCGTTGACGCTGATTGTCACCTTAGATCACGCTAGCTCTCCCGAAAGTGCCAGCGAACTCTTGGCCTTTGTACAAGGTGGTGGCTATATCATCGCTGCGACAATGCCAGTAATCGCAGGTTTATTACGGGACCACCTTAGCTCCCTGTATTGGGCCTGGGGTTTAATGATCATAGGGTCTGTGGTACTGCTTGCCCTAAGCGCCTTCCTCCATCCTAATACCCATCGTCCAATTAAGCTTGCCAGTGATACTTGAAAACTTCCGATGCTGGAGGTGGGATCAACCGTGGGCGTCCGCTCTGGGTCGATTTTTGCCGGTCAAGACGTACCCGTGCGCTGCTCACATCCGATGCAAATGGCTGGTCAAGACGAATGCAAACAGGTTGTCAAGTGGCTTGCAAACACTCGGTCAAGTCAGTTGCAATTTCCCACAGTGCTTGACCAAGTGCTTGCCGCCGTAGAGGGTGACGAGCTGTCGTACTCCACTTTACTGCCATTCGAGAATGACTAAGTGAACAAGATTCACTGGTTCTGCGTTTCCAATCCAGATGGAAAACATTTTCCAGAGTGGCGATGTCCTTCGGAGTGAGTGACACCGGGGTGGTGTTCGTACCGGCAGCGATAGCGGGTGATGAGACTGAGATGAACGTGATGCTTTGCGCATCAGGGTGAATGGCGTCATCCGTCGCATCTTATTCAGACTCCTACACCTTCCCCGCTTCGTCGAGGAGCGGCTCGACAAGACAGTGGCAGACGACCTGGCGCGGATCGAGGAGCAATTTGAGAACGCGATCAAGGATGTCAGTCTGGGCATCACCGCGTAACGGGGAACGCTGGGGCCGGGTGACTACGCTCGGCCATTCGGTCAAGGGAGCCCTGTGCCCTGTCAGGGCTCCTCCTCTGGGAGTAGCAGGACACCGATCATCTCCGCCAGCAATAGCAGCTGCCCGAAAGTGCCGGGATCGTCCTGCAGATCACGCCCGACATCATGCTCTACTAGCGCCCCCTCACTCACGCGATCACCAAAGAGGATATAGGCTTGGGCCTGGTCATCCTGGCGAGAGACCCAGCGCAGCCCTTGCGCCTCTGGCGCAAGCTGATGAATCGCCTTGGCCCAGGACCTGGTGTAATCGTACTCCGAGGCAGGCGTATCTATTAGGTGCTGGCGCTCAATGCCCAGTCGCCGAAGTGCCTTGGTCGAAAGATCGACGAGTGTCAGGTCTTTGGCTGTGCGGATGACGGAGTGATTCAGGCCATTGAGTCGCTTCTGCTGGAAAGTTTTCAGCCCCGGGGCGTAGCTCACGTCATGAAATGCCGTTTCCATCACCGCACAATGGAACGTGCTCCCGGCGTAAAGGGTCGGAACGATCGCTCCCGCGGCATCGGTCAGCGGGCTGAACCGGGCGTTGCCGCCCCTCGTGGGGTTGTACTCCGTCGCACCGAAGCGTTCCTGGTGTACGCGGTGCAACAAGGTGCCGGAGGGCATGACGAAGTGGGATAGGTGGAGTGTGGCCGGTGGCTTATCAGGTTTGGACTGATCAGCCATGCGAGATCTCCGCGACTTCCTCCCGCGCGGCCTCAATGACACGCTCCGGGTCCGACCGCAAGAGATCTTGCGGCCTCTTGGATGCCAGCCAGCTGTTATTGGACATGAACCAATACGCCATCTGCCAGGCATCCTTGGCGGACTCGAGCACCATGATCACGTCCTTAAGCTGAGACAGAGGACGATAACCACGCGTCTCGTCCAAGCCGTACAGCGGAAAGTAGTCGGTGCCGTTGTGGGTGATAGCAAAGATACGCTTCTCCCGCTTCCACTTGCTGGGCTGCGAGGACGGATTGCTGGCGCTGAGCTGAGCCAGATCGGCAATCTCCGACGCCGTGACCCAATCACCGCTTTCGAGCACCGCGGTTTTCGCCTTCATCAGCATCTTGGCCTGAAGGAGCTTTGATGAGGAGACCGGCTTGGTTGGCACCAAGACCTCAACGATCCGCTTGATGGACTCACGCCCGACTTCTTCGACCCGAGACTGGAACTGCTGGCCGACCATATCCAACGTGTGGACGAGCGCATCAACGGACGCTTCGGAGTTGCTGTGCACGGAGATGACAATGCAGGTGTGGTAAGTACCCTCGATGTTGATCGTCTCCAAAGTACCGATGCTCTCGCCAACGTGCACATCAAACATCTGGTCGCCGGTGCGGGTGACGGGACGGCTGATTTGGATGACGTCTGCTGGCTCTGCCATGACAACCTCTGGAATGACCTGTATTACCGTTTACGGCAATAACCAATCTAATCTAGCTGCGGTCAACGAGCAACACAATCGCCCCCTGGACCGATAACCGGCCTCGTTCGATTTCAGTGCGTAGCACCATGGAGGACCCTGGGTTCAAAGGGCAGGCACCGGCTAGTGGCACGCTCCCTCGCCGGAGACAATCGCAGGCAGTCCTTCCAGGAGCCAAGACCATGACTCTTATCCACCAGCAACCTACCTTGAGCAACCTCTCAGTGACGCTCTCACCGCCGCCTATCGGCGAAATGTGGCCAGGCCAAGGTGGCATCTACTTAGGCCTGCTCCAATATGCTGACGGCGCGTTTCACACGATCGCAGCCGCCAACGATGCCCCAGGGCGCCACACTTACGGCGACGACGGCGTGGTGGGCACAGCAATCTGTCGGTTTGACGGGCAAGCAAATACTGATTTGCTTATCAAACAGCAAGGACGACACCCTGCCGCGATTGCTGCGATTGGCTTCACGGCAGAAGGGCACACCGACTTCTTCCTGCCAGCCATCGACGCGCTTCACCATGCGTGTAAGATCGCGCCTGAATCGTTTGCCAAGAACTGTGTCTACTGGTCGTCAACTCAGTCTGGCGCCAACTGTGCCTTGGGCCTTTATTTCGACAATGGCTGGATCTTCGAAGACGTCAAGTTCGGAGCGCGCCTGGTGCGCCCGTTCCGGAGACTCCTTCCGTAAACGGCAAGCTCCAGATCCAGCCCTCGATCAGCCGTCAGTTTCACGCCTGTTGCAGTTGACTCCCCCACATTTTTGGTCGGGCGCTTCGTCGTCGTTAGTCGTTGATCTTCCTAAGCTCCAGCCACCGAAACTCGGCCCAATCCTGACTATCCTCGTCGTCCCAAGGCACGGCCAGCCTGTGCCCGCATCTGGCTTCTGGCACGCTCCCCCTTCGGCAATAATGCAGTCCTCGACAAACAGTCCAGGGCAACCTGGTGCAACGTAACGCCAAAATGGGATAGCGCTGATGATCACCAAAGGGAACATGACAATCTTCTTCCGCGAACATGATCCTTTCTCAAACTGGTTCCGGTCGGAGTTCGAGGTCAAAGGCGTACGCTTCTGCTGCATGGAGCAAATGATGATGTTCGCGAAGGCGAAACTCTTTGGTGACGAGGAAACTGCTCGCAAGAACTTGTTGGTAACCAATCCTCGAGACCATAAGGCGTTAGGACGGTCAGTCGCCGGTTACATAGAGCCCCTCTGGGCGGAACGTCGCGTACGCATCGTAGCCCACGGTTGCTATGCAAAGTTCTCTCAGAACCCGGCTCTCAAAGCGGCCCTTCTCGCCACCGGGGAAACGAAACTGGTCGAGGCCAACCTATGACCGCATCTGGGGCGTCGGCCTGGCCGAGCATGATCCTCGGATTCTTAACCCAGAAACGTGGAACGGCCAGAATCGCTGGGGGGTGGTGCTCGAGCAAGTTCGGGCACAACTGCAGACGGCCCAGACTGAAAGTTAAACACCAGGACCTGACTATGCTCGCGGCCGAGCACCTTTCACACGTCGCCTGAAGCGATGACCCCTTCGAATTCGGCAAGCAAATCGACCGGGCCTGAAGGTTCAAGACTCTTCCCCCGGATGTTGCAGTCTTTTCTCGGGCACTCCACCACAAGGCCTGGGCCGCCAGTGTTCAATCCCACCTGAGGCATGTCGATGCCATGGATAGGGCAACGGCCCTGCTCTAAACGTCTGGCCCGGTCCTGGGCCGTTTGCCTGGCCATGTTTTTCCTCCCGCTCACTGAAGCTGATTCATTCCACATCCACGAATTACGAGGGTATCTCTACGCAAACCATCGGGCTTCGAGCCGACGCAGTCAATGCGTATTAAGCGTCAGCCTCAGCTGTGGCTGGTGAGGCGCCGCCTGCCCAAGCCGCTCGACTCCGCACTGAGGAATCCAACTGATGCCCGTTAGCAACTTTGGAGCACGTCTCTTGGATAGCTGCCTGGGGGAATGAACCGTGTAGTGACGACGATGGGCCCGAGAGGCGACCGCTTCTGACACACCCAAGCCACGGGCAATCTTCCTCATACCAACGAACCCACTGACTGGGCGCCTTGCCCGGCCATCTCTTCCCGGGCTTCAGCCTGGAGTCTTGCCCTGCCGGATTCTCGACAGTATCAATCTAAATTGGTGGGTGCCGAACTTTATTGCCTTCAACACCACTACCAGAGACACCCCCTCGCTTGCCCGGTCGAGCCACAGTAATATGATGGCACAATAGTGCCGCGCGCCAAGGAGAGGAAATGCCGATTCATTACACCAGCCATCCGCCCTATATCCCGGTTATCAAGTGGCAAAAAGCCGAGCAGAAGGCGCTTTCGGCGGTAGCCGAGGAACTCACTGACCACGTGTGGCCTTGCATCGAGGTCAGGGGGGTGACTTACCATGAGCTGCTGATGTCCGAGGTTTACCATTACTGGAAAGGCACGGTGTTGGTGGACTACGCAGACCCGTCGGGTCGACTGATCGGCCGTCGAATGAGCGAGTTCGAGTCGTTTCTCACCGTTGCCGGCGACAAGAACTACCCCATCATCCCCGTAATAGATTCCCGTGATGCCTTGGAACTTAGCGAGAGCATGCAACGGCTGCTTTCAACCTTTGAGACGGTCGTGATTCGGCTGCGGTTGGAAGGTTTTGCGTTGGGGCAGGATCATCTGACCCGAGCTGAGAAGGCCTGCGAGATGCTTGGCCAACTCAAGGTGGAACCGCGACTGATGGTTGATCTCGGCGAATGCCCTGCAACCTGGTCGCCTGAGTCCCTGCGCTCATTCGCGGATGCCCTGGGGAAACTGAAGGCATTTGGCTTCCAGACCGTGCACCTCACCTCTGGGGCCTACCCCGAAAGCCTGCTTGAAGTGGCGAACATGGCAGAGTACGACCGCAATGACTGGAAGCTCTGGAAGGAGCTCAATACGGCAGTGCCAGAAATTGGGCTCGGCTATTCCGATTACGGCATCCTGTCGCCAAAGTGGACGGAGGAAATCCTGAAAAAGATCGCTAAGAAGGTCGCCCTGCGATACACCCGGGCCAAGGATTGGCTGATCCTCAAGGCCACGGGAAAGCGCAAGCAGGACTCCATCGACTTGTCAGTGATTTTGGTAAACCAGTACGCCGAGGACTTCAAAGGAGGCGACTTCTCCCTCGGCGATCGTCAGATGGCGATCAGAGCGGACGACAGCGTGCCAGATCGAAACAAGAAGTCAGGCGCCACGGCACATCTGACAGAAGCCTGGATCCATCACATCGCTTTTGTCGTCAAAGAGCAGTACTGAACAAGTCGTAGGGCTCGGCTGCCACATGGGCCTCGCCCCGCTTCATGAGGTAACTGCGCACCATCTCCCTGAGCTCATCAAGAGTGAGTAATTCAGCCACTCGCTCTTGAAGCACGTAGAGACTTTTTCCACGCCATCCGCGCAGCGAGCTGCGCGCCTCCAAGATCGACATGCACTCGTCTCGGTTGAGCAGTGTTGCCAAGACCTCGGGTTCGTGGCCCTTGTTGGGCTTGGCGACACGCACCTGTTTGAAGGCGGCGTCCTCGTTCTCCGGGACCAGCAAAATTCCCCACCACTTCGGCAGCATGGGTATTGCTTTTTTGAGGTGGCGCTCGGTGGTGACCAAGGTGACGTGATCAAAGACTCGTGCGTAACGGCAACCTTGACCCAGCAACCGCTTCAGCGAGTCGCCTTCGCTCTTGATCTCGTAGCAGTGCATGTCGTGCACATCGACTACGTCGGCACGGATCTCGCCGCCATTGAGCTGCAACTCCTCCAGGATCATGCTCGACATGCTGTCGCGGACACAATCCAGATGATGCGCCAATGCTCGCTTGATCTGTGCCTCACGCATTGATGTAACCCTGATAGAAACGTCGCCAATACACAGCTGAATAGTGTAACCCATTCGGCCAGCCCCGCTGAAATGATACACTAGCCAGGCATCTATGCAAATATGCTATTATTATTTAATGAATCGCATAAAAGACATTCGCCAGCTCCAGGTTGAGCTCCGTCAGCACTTCGACCGATGCGGGCTAACCTCGACTTCAGCTATTTCAAGGGCTACAGGCATCAACCAGTCGCAGGTGTTCCGTAATCTCAATGGACATCCGCGACGGGTCAGCAGCACGATCAAACGCCTATGCTCTTATGCAGAAATTTCGATTTTTGCCGAGCAGGTCGACCCACGTAGCTCATCTATCCTGATGGATGCTCTTGGGTCCATCTGGGACGGCTCAGAACAGCACGCCAAGCTCCTGGCTCAATTGCTGTTTGCCCACCAAAAGGCGTCTCTGTGAAAATGGCACTAAGTACCGAGTTAAACAGGAGGAGCTATGGATGAGGCTTCCACCCCGGTGACAGTGAAGTCAGCTTTCAACTCTTTGAAAGCTGCGGGCTACCCGCGCGCCTACATTGAGAAGCTATTACCCGACTGGTGGGATAACAGCCTATTCAAGACCAGTGCAGGAGCCCTGCAGTTCGCGTTGATCCTTAAACAAAGGCTCGGGCTCGAGGCTCGCTTTGGAGTGGACGGCGAACTTCACATAGAGGCCAATGCGCGCGGGGCCAGGTTCAAGCGACGAACTGATACCGCCGAGGCGGAGCTCAATGTGGCTGCCGGTCTGGGCCTGGCCATTTCCAAGCTGGCACTATTCGGTGCCAAAGCCCGTTACATGGCCCCCTCGGCAGATCCCAAGGAGCTGCGTGACGAGATCCTCGCACTGTCTGGAAAACAATACGTCGACTTTGAGGGAGTGCTGAGGCTCTGCTGGGCGCATGGCATTCCCGTGCTCTACCTAAAAGACCTGCCCAAATCCAGTAAGCGTATGATCGGCATGACTGTCAGCGTCGATGGCCGTCCAGTCATTGTTTTGGGTTTCAGCAGCCCGCAGCACTCACGGCAGCTCTTTGTCTTAGCTCATGAACTTGGCCACATCCTCAGGGGACACTTGGGAGCCGATGGCGTGTTGATCGACGAGGATATGGCTGAGGTTACAGACTCGCTGATCGAGGTCTCCAGCCAACGTAAAGATTCAGAGGAAAAGGAGGCAGATGCCTTCGCACTGGCCCTGATCCGCAATGGGCATTCGAAGCCTCTTGACTCGGTGGGTCGCCTCTCTTCCGGTACCGCACTCGCGGCCAAAGCAGTTGTACTCGGACGAGCGCTTGGGATTGATCCTGGGCATCTGATCCTTTCGTATGCCAAAAAGCATAACGACTGGGCTCGCGCCAATCAGGCTTTGGGCTACAGCCCTTCACAGCCAAGCGCGATAGATGTGATCCAGCAGTACTTTCTCGATGGCATCTCTCTGGACGAGTTAAGCACCGAGAACAAAGAATACCTTCTGACAATCCAGGGATTTGGTGAGTAAGCGCCTTGTACCTCCTCGATAGTGACGCAGCTCGAAAACTGTGCCAGTACGAGCTCATCAATGAGCTCGCCCAAGCCTTGGGTTGCAGTCTGGCCGATATGGCCATTCTGCCTCAATTGCCATTCCAGCTCCGGTTAAACAACCCCTCGGCTGCGTTGAAGAAGCTGGGATCAGATGCGGCGGTCACCCAGGCTAAAGAGCTGGTACGGCATGCCAAAATAGTTGAAGTGCTTGTCGATCAATCCAACTTTTTCCTGGACGTAGAGCGCCCCGATATCGATTCGGGCGAGGCGGTCCTGTTTGCTGCACTGTACCAAAGCCCCGATGACCGAATGCTTAGCGGGGATAAGAAGGCATTTGTCGCCTTGTCCAGGATTGACGCAAAAAAAGCCACAGACAGTCTGTGGGCGCGCCTGATCTGCCTCGAAGAAGCATTGGTACTGATTCTGAAACATAGCAAGTTTGAGCAGGTTTCAGCAAAAGTCCGGGCTCGCAGCGACGTCGATATGACACTGAGCATGGCGTTCGGACGCTCACAGGCTGCGGACGAATCGAGCGTACTGGATGCGCTGGCCAGCTATCTGGGTCAGTTACATCGAGACACTCGTCAGCTATGGGTGTCCTTGGAATTAAAAGGTATCGTGCCGCTTACTGCCTAGCCCTTTGAATTACCCACGACATCGGTGCGGCGCTTGATCTCGGCGTTGAGTCGCTCCAGCATCTCCCAATCGCTTTTCATCGTCTTGAGCACACGTATGACGATGTGGATATCTGGGACAGGTTGATAACCATGCTCTGTGTCCAACACGTACCGCGGAAAATAGTCTATTCCAGCGCTGCTTATGGCAAAAATCTGATCGGTACGACGCCAGAGAGAAAGGTTTGCTTCACTGATTTGATCGCCAGGCGACGCGAGCGCCGACAGTTCATCTGCAGAGAGCCAATCGCCGCTCTGTAGTATTTTCCGTCGAGCACACTGTAGCCTCTGTTGCTGAGTGTCCGTTGCGATAGACCTCATCTCCGTCGCCGCAGGAGCGAAACTCTCGAAACTGGCCATTGGATGCATAGCACGGCCATGCCTTCGGACCATCATGCCAGTGCGATCAACGCAATTGTCGACTATCGACAAAAGGAAGCTCCAGGTAACAGAGGCAGCTCAGCCAGGCAGCCGCCGCAAACAAGACACGCTGGATTTAGGTTCCTGTCGCGTTAGGAATATGAACTCGCTCAATGGAGAGTGGCTACGAAGCCTTCGATTGGTCGCAATTGATTTCAGGAAGGCCGCCTGCAGCTTCTGCGTCGTAGTCGGAGCGAAGGGCATCGATGACCGGTGTATAAGCGGCTCGCGTGCTTCGATAACTCCCTAGAGGGTCCGCCTCACTGATACAGCAGAGCCAGTCTAACGAGATGGTGGCGTGCTTGCACGAGTCGCTGGAAGGGGCTGGCAGGAACCCGGGAATGCTACGTTGAATACCGATATTCCCCTGGCGAGAAGCGTCCGCTTGGGCCAAACAGCAGTCTGGCCGTGCTTTTTTCCAGAAAACTCATCGCCTCCGCTGACGCATATACCGCAAAAAAGGAGCGATGCACCGCAGGTAGGCTGGCACGATTTTGAAGGCAGGCTTTCACCATCTCTGCCAGAACATATCCTCGAATATCATACCGCTCATCCACGCTACGAAGGATGGTCCGATAGCATGAGCGATAGTGGTCGGCCTGTGGATAGACGTCGTCGTTCATCTTTAACTCCCTGCTCGACGTAAACCGAGAAATCCAGCATCTGCCCCATAGATTTCGCAGATCGAATCGCCACTGAAGCTGGCAGCACAAACGAAATGGCGAATGCCGGTCAGTTGCTGCGGCACTTTTCCCCGGCTAACAAGCCGAGGTCGTCAGAGGTCGCTGCCGGGTCGTTCTGATCGAACAAGCCTTGGATTCGACGCTCCTGTTTGAAATATGCAAGGGTAGCGAAGAAACAGCCCCCGCAGAGATGGAGCGGGACTGTTCTCCGTTATGCTGGCTACCCAATCCCCAACGCGCTTGGAGAGCGGCGAACTGTAGCTCACCGGTATCGAGGCGTGTTGACAACCTGAACACGTCGCATTGCATATCAATGCTCCTCGACTCGCCTTGAGACGCCCACCACTACTCCCGACGGAAGCTGGACCAGGGAGGCGCGTAGGCGTTGGGTATTAGAAGATGAGCTTAGTAGATACATCGTCGTCTCCAGCCCGCCGTAGTCTTGTAAAGACAGAGCAGGACGAGCCTCCCTCGCTTACGGACAAAGACGGCGGCTCATGACTCCGGCAAACGTCATCCCCAATTCGCTTCAGTGTCTGCTTTGGCCCGACTAACGGTAAGCATGCGCATTTAATACCCGCCACGTAGTAGGGCCTTAGATCGCACCTGGTCCGCTACTGGATCGCTAAAAGTCAATTTCCATTATACAGGCCTCGGCCAGAGCAAATCTGGAAGCAGACCGACTGCTACACCTGATTGCCAGTCGAATGGACTACAACAAGTGCAGCCCCTAAAAGCGCTTTCAGGTGTTCAAACCCTTCACGCTTCCGTAATGTGCTTGCGATCCTGAGGCTTACTAGAGTACTGTGTATTCATACAGTATTTAAGGTTGAACCTGCTCGCCGCTCCCACTGTCACTGCTAGCTCAAGCTTCGAGCTACACGCTCTTTAAAAATTGCCCTTTCGCAGAACCCGCTGTGCTGCAGACTCCATTTGCTGCCAGCTAACCCAGAACGTCAGTTTCATCCAGCTCCAGCGGTCTAGGGCGACAATCTATAAAAGCGACTGGTGGCATTTCGACCTCACCAGTCTGTCTGTATAATCCCGCACCCATCTGGCCAGCGCCAAGTGCAGGAAGGCCCAAATGGTATTGGACCCTTCGAGACAATCGATTATCAATGAGCTAAGCGAACATCCATGCGGAAACGGATTGTCCAAATATTGAGTGGTAGCCCAGCGCTGAAGGCTCGGGAGATCGCCAAGCGTTTAAATGTCGAACGCCGAGACGTTACAAAATTTCTTTACGACAACCTCGAGGAATTCGTACAGAACGAAAACTCTGCATGGTTGTTGAAGAAAGATGCATGCCTTCAAATAGAGTTCACAGCAAGTAGCACTTGGATCACACAAGAGCATTTTGAACGTTCTCTAGCCAAACACGGCTCGCCGCTAGATTGTGGACACGGGCACATTGTGCTGAAAATCCCTAAGGAGCGTAAGGTACTTTTTTGCGCTGCTGCTAGAATCCTTGCGCTAGCAAATCAGCTAGCTAAAGTAAAACCTATAGTTGAGCTCGATTTCAGCGAAAATCCTGAAGCACTTTCCTATCTAAAGCGAGCCTATTTCTTCGAGCGACTCGATAGAAGTGTAAAAGTGCTCCCGCGTCGCCCCGCCAGCTTAAATTCCGATGGATTGAAAGCAAACAACAAGAACCTTGTCGAGCTTCTTCCTATCGATGCAGCAAGCGACGACAACGTTCCTGAACGGTTCAAACTTAGCTTTGCCGAAGCTTTTGGCGACCTTCACGCCAACAAGTTGCATACGGTTTTTGGTGAGCTGATTGGAAACGCAGAAGAGCACTCTGAGACCATTATTCCCGGATTTGCCGGGCTCCAGAGCTACAAATTGAAAGGCTCAACGTCTATTGTCGCGGTGGTTTCTGACTCTGGAAAAGGCATTTGTCAGACTCTCAGACCTGCACTAGCGGTTCACTATCCTGAGGTTGCGGACCAATTTCCAGAATCGCTGGAGGCGTCCGATGCACAACTTATCATCCATGCAATGCGTAAGGGCGGATTGAGCAAGCGCGGAAGAGGCGGCGCCGGTTTAAATATAAGCTCAGGACAGGCCGAAAGCCTAAATGCTAAAGTCAGTATTAGACAAGAAGATTTTTCAGTAACGCTTACTTATAAAAACCATGACCTATACAAACATAGTTGGCGTGTAGGCTTACCGAAACTTCTAGGCACACACATAGTATTTGAATTCAACTTGACAGATAAATAAATTCTGGTTAAACTCATGCCATGAACGAGAAAACTTACATAATCGCCCTTCGCGACTTCACGGACGGAAGCAGCAACCCCTATGGTACGCTTAGGGGTAGAAAGGCTCATGCTCAATTGTTGGAACACATTGCCAAACTAGTAGGCATTAAAACAATTGGCATCTCCCTCAAGAATATTGATGGGGCCGATGTTTCTTTTCTTCGTGAGTCACTTATATTCACCTTTAAACAATATGCAAAGAAAATCTCTTTCTTTATCTGCGACTTAGCCGATGAGGATATTATCGCAAACCTAGAAGGTGCTGCGCTATCTGGAGATTTTCGTGTTACATGCTGGGTGAACGACCAATGTAGATTCGTGGGTCCCGAACCTTCGCCGTCGAGTCTCCCCCTCCTCAACGTAGTCCTGTCTAATCGTTCCGTTACCACTACACAGGTTGCTCAGGCTCTTGAAATGAGCGTTCAGAACGCCAGTACGCGCCTCAAACGCCTGTCAGAAGAAGGCTTCATCACACGTGTAGAGATGTCCGCTGGCAGCGGCGGTAAGGAATTCGTTTACAAGGTGATCGGCAATTCTGCTTAAAGGGGTTGCTTTATCGAGAAATGGAGGTATGATCTGCACATGCCTCCATTTTTTTTGGGCTTCCGGTAAACAGAATCACTGAACGAGATTTGAGTAACAAGGGGCTCAACGATGAAAGCGAGGTTCGAGGTTCACAGGCTGCAGGGAGGGGGCTGGTTCTACCAGTTCGTGGCAGCAGACAACCAGGTGATGCTGCGAAGCGAACCCCACAAGGCCTTCGCTGGCTGTATCAGAGGGATTGAATCGTGCCGAGAGCACTCGCCTTATGACAGGTTCTACAACCGGTTTGACGATGCGTCGGGCTTCACGTTCTGCCTTAGAGCTTCGAACAACAAGACTATCAGCCAAGGGCCAGGATGCACTTCGGCTGAGGAAAGGGAAAAAGTCATCAGCGCCGTGAAGCGGTATGCTTCCGCAGCTCGGATTCACGACTTGAGATAGGAGGTAAGAAGAACCAGCGAGTGCCTAGAAAGAAGAACGATACAACGTAGGTGAGAAACCTAGCGCAACGCCACATTGCGCTAGGTCTGAGTCGGGATGCCTCAAAGCGAAGCATGAGTATCTCCGCGTGTTCCGCACCAGTCAAGAACTGATTGGGACTCTCCTCCTCTACGGCTAAATCTGGCTTCCCTCCACGAAGCTAACTAGCCGCCTGTGTGCGGAAAATAAAGAGGTTTTACCCATGCAAAATGAACAATCGTGTCACCCGATCCCTTTCACCGTTGAGGTGGCAGGCCATGATCTGAAGTTCCGCCAAGTCCGTCTCGATGACCGTAAGGTTAACGGTGCGCAGATCGCCGCTGCAGCTCACTTCAAGCCTGACCAGTTGCCGATCGTGCTGCAGTTGCTCGACTCGGGTGCTCAGGAAGATATCCGCCCAGAGGAACTGGTCACGCTGCAGGACGGCGTAAACCGCTTCATCGTCATCGAGTCTGACCGCAAATACATCCTGACTGTCGACGGCGCTCGCCTGGAGTGGCCATGCGCAAAAATCTCCGGGCATACCGTCCGCAAGCTCGCCGAGGTTGACCCAGCTAAACGTCTGCTCTTGGAGCGGGAGGATGAGGTCGACCTAGAGGTCGAAGACAACCAGCTCATTGACCTGGATGAGGCTGGCATCGAACGCTTCATCACCCGCAAGGCGATCTGGAAGCTGAATATCCAGGGCGAGAACTACGACTTCTCGAAGCCGGTCATTTCGGTACGTGAGGCCATCTCGGCCGCGAGCCTGGACCCGAACCATAACTGGCAGATTTTCTTGATCGTTCGTGATCAACCCAAGCGTGCCCTGACTATCGACGACCAGATCGATCTGCGCCCGGCAGGCATCGAGAAGCTGCGTCTGACGCAGAAGGACGTGAGCAACGGCGAGGCAGCTCAGCCGGTTCGCCGCGAGTTCAAACTGCTTGATCGCGACGAGCAGCACCTGAACGCTGTGGGGTACCACTGGGAAACCCGGCTGGCCAGCGACGGTGGCCGTTGGTTGCTGATCCACGATTACCAGCTGCCACGCGGCTTCTCCGAAGAAGCCGTTCAACTAGCACTGAGCATCCCCTCGACCTACCCCAGCACCGCCATGGACATGTTCTACCTGTACCCAGCGGTCCGTAAGGCTGACGGCGCCCTGATCCCCCAAACAGAAGCGACGGTGAACGTTGATGGGGTCCCCTTCCAGCGTTGGTCTCGCCACCGCGCGTGGAACCCAACGACCGACAACGTCATGACCCAGCTGGCGATGGCCGATGGCTGCCTCCACAAGGAGGTTGACCAGTGAACAACGGATCTCGCCTCGTACTGACGGCCGAGATCTATACTGCTCTCCGGGAACACCTGTTCCCGGGGGACGGTAAAGAGGCCGCCGCTATCCTCATCTGTACCCGCACCCCTGGTTCCGCATTCAAGCTCCTGTCGAAGGAACTGATTCTGGTGCCCTACGAGGAGTGCGCGGTCAGGCAACCCCACTCGATCACCTGGCCAGGCGATTACCTCGAGCAGGCGATTGATCAAGCGCTCCATCAAAAGCGTTCGATCATCCTTGTTCATTCTCACCCTGGAGGACTGTTCCAGTTCTCCCAGGTCGATGATGACAGTGACTCGGGCACTATGGTGTCTTTGTACCAAGGGGTCGAAGCGATCCACGGTTCAGCGATCATGACCCCTAACGGGGCCATGCGGGCGCGGGTCTACCACAACGGCGGCTCTCCCGAAGACATCGACATGGTGACGGTCCCAGGCGATGACATTCGTTACTGGTTCCCTGACGGCTCTGATCAGCCACCACCATTAGCTTTCACCTCCGATATGACTGCCAGTCTCGGTCACCTCACCGCAGCGGTCATTGGTGTGTCGGGAACGGGCTCGATTGTGGCAGAGCAACTCACCCGACTTGGCGTCGGCCGGTTGATTCTGATCGACCACGACCAGGTCGAATATAAGAACCTCAACCGCATCCTCAACTCCACGCTTGCAGACGCAGAGAACTGCCGGCCCAAGGTCGACGTTTTCGCCGATGCCATCGAACGAATCCGCGGCTCCAACATCGTCAAGGCCATCAACGATACTGTGATGAGCAGGGAAGCAGTGTTGGCTGTGGCCGACGCCGACGTACTCTTCTGCTGCGTTGATTCGCATCAGGGAAGGCTGATCTGCGACCTTATGGCATCGAGCTTCCTTCTCCCTCTGTTCGATGTGGGCGTAACCATCCCGACACGCTTGTCCAACACGGGCGTACGGAGAATCCATGATGTGCTGGGGCGAATCGACTACGTTCAGCCAGGCGGCTCAACGCTCTTCGCCAGAGAGGTCTACACCGCCCAGTCGCTGAGTGCCGAGGAACTGAAGAACACGGACCCCATGGCCCACAGTGAGCAGGTAAAGCAGGGGTACATCTCAGGGATTCCAGAAGAGGCGCCGTCCGTTATCACGTTGAACATGCGCGCGGCCAGCGCATGCGTGAACGAGTTTGTCGCTCGCGTCTTCCCCTTCCGTGAAGATCCCAACCATAAATATGCACGCACTCGGTTTTCGCTCTCCGGGGGCTACGAGGAGTACGAAGCCGAACGCGACCTCCCACGGTGCGCGTCTCCTACTCTTGCACAAGGCGACTCCGAGCCTCTGCTGGGCCTTCCGGCCCTGGGAGTTGTTTGATGAGCATGCTCAAGGCATTCCTACGCAAAGTCGTTCTGAAATTTGACCACCTGCTTCCCCCTCGGCGGCTCATCGTCGTCAAGGGGGACTCTCTGCCGCCCGAAATGCCGATTCGCACGATTGTTTTGGCTCAGGATGGCAGCGAAGACTGGTGTGTCGGGATGCAGTGTCCCTGTGGGTGCGGCCGAACGATCGAGCTTCTGGTTATTGATGAAGCGAGGCCGCGATGGGACTACACGGTCGACGCTGATGGTCACCCTTCGCTTCACCCCTCTGTGTGGCTGAATAACGGCTGCCGCTCACATTTCTGGCTCAAAAAAGGCCGTATTCACTGGTGCAGTTAAGCAATTACACCCGAACAACTGCACCCAGCACTACGAGAGGAAAATTTAATGCACATGAATGGATTGGAACGACTGGCGCAGAGCATGCAAGCGCTGGATGTCGATATGCAACAATTTCTCTTCACAAATGGAGCGGCCAGCTTCGACTGCTTGTTCTCCATGCGAGGGGGCTACGAGCTCTCGCTGACCTCGCGGGGAGTGAGTCCCAGGTTCTTCCTGTTCCCGATCTCCAATGATTTTCATCTGTCGAGCTATTTGAGCAAAGGCACCCTCAACGAGCTACTGGATCTCCTAAGAACTCACGGGCTATCTACCCAAGGCTTCAGTACCTCACGTTTCTTCCAAGCGTTGGACCTGTCGGTACCAGATGAGGCCGAACCAGGCAGGATGCCTTCGACAGTACAGATACTGAATCTTCGCCATGACCTCGAGGAGCGGGACCGACCATTTTTCGACGCGTGGATCTACTGGACGGATAGAAGCCCTCGAAGCGAGAACCTAGAAAAGACATTGAAACTCTTAGGGCCGCAAGCATATGCGTTCAGCATCAAACACCGGGCGTCATCCAGATGGAGCGCAGAGGATCTTGATAGATCCTGGAAATAAGCTAGGACCGTCAATAAGCCAATGTGGCTGTTTGGGATACAAGCGAACTCCTAGCATCACTTGCGCCAATGACGCTATCCGTCCGCTCCCAATCCCGTGTGAGCCTGAGACAACAAGGCCAATAGCCATCAAACAGTAGTCGAGAAATGGGGCCGGTGCGTTCTGGGGGGCTGCTTTGCCCCACGCACGAGTTGCCTTCCTCATGTTGTTGACCGTAGGCTCTGATTGCAAAGAGCCACCAGGAGCCCAAATGGACCGGGAAGCGATCGAACATGCCAGGCGGCTAAAGAGCACTATGCAGGCCGCGATTGATGCTGGGCTGATTCGAACTCGACACCAGTTACTCGCAATAGCCGCAAGCAACGACCTAAGCGTCACGCGTAACGGTCGTGACTACGCCGGCTTCCTGTGCAAGAGCGGAAAGCGGTTCAGAGTCCGCTTCGATTTCAAAGACCGTCCATCGCTAAGCCCTGAGAAAATCCTGCTTCGGACGGAGACGGCCGGCTACTGGATTTATGCGCTGACCGCACAGAGCGATGACGGTTCTCGTAAAGCCTGTTACATCGGCCAGGCAGCCAATCTGCGCAAGCGCCTGCGAGAGCATTTCAATCACGCGCGAGTAGGACACAGTTCGTACGCGCTATTCGAATGGGCAAAACACGAGCAAGTGGACGTTCGGGCTGCCGTACTGACCTGGGTTGCAGGCACCCAAAGTAATGCAACCCACTTTGAAGGTTACTGGCTCGAGTGTGCGCTGAAGGCTGGATTTGAGGCGCCTGACGTCCACAACTGGGGAAGGCTCCCTAAGCCTGAAAGCCTACCTGGCCAGCCAATGAGTTGGCCGGTGGCAGAGGTACAAGCCATGTCGATACCGCTAGCCGACATCATCATGAAAAAGCTCACCCTGCAGCCACTGTATGCCAAGGAGGCACCTCCTCTTCAGGCCGAAATGGACTTCGACACATGAGAAAGTCATTCCAGTGCTATAGCTGTGTACTCAGCCTCCTTGTCCCCTGCTCGAGGCGCTGATGCTAGACCCTTACAAAATTCGCAAGCCAGGAATCGGATCGAGCAATTTTCACTTTAAAGAGCTTGCGCAAGTTCGAGGCCAAATAGTGGTCTGCTGGCATGGCGGTCTGCAGAAAAATCATAGCCCGAACACCGTCCCGCTTTCCGAAGTCACGTTCAGGACACTTCATCCGGACAATAATTTTGGCTCATACGTCCATGTAAATGTGGCGATTTCACACTTGGGAAGCCTGAGGGCAGGAACAGTCTGGGCGCAAGGTAACTTGACCGGCGAAATCGGCATGGATCGGCTGCGACAGACAACAGTCAACTTCGAACCAGGGCACTGGAAGTTGGTGACGGCTAGGTCGGCCGGACTTTTCGAAAGCTACATGCAGCAGTTTCCTAAACATTGCGGATCCAGCTGGCTCATCCAACTAGAGACAAAAACAGGTCAAAGAATACTAGTGCCGTGCCTAGAGTTCTTAACCCGATGCTATGGGAGAAGCTCAGAAACCGCGCGACTGCTTGCGACCTATGGTCTCGAAAAGATCAGGGATCTGTATTTCTATGAGTTTGATCCAAACTCAGAACAGCTTCTGCTAAAGCTAGAACGTGGAGTGTCGATCCGCGAGGCTCCGTTTCTTGCACATGCCATGTACGACGATTATACCCGAGGCCTATGCCAACGTCTTCATAATAAACTACAAGCAGAATTCAAACCTGGCGCCCAAGCATTCATCCAGGTCGCCCCTTGGTTCAAGGGCTGGGGACAGATAGAGGGGCACGGTTATCGAATCGACCGCAACACCTTTCTATTGCTGAGGATCGACGGACTGAGCAACCCTGATGGTCCGCCGATTACGGTTGAATATAAACGCTACACAAAGGATGCAGGAGAACAAGGTACGAGCGCTGGACGCCCCTATTCCCGCAAGCTTACGCCGGGCTCCTCTACCGTAACAATATCCCTCACCAGCACCGAAGCGCCCAACAGCCAGACTTCACGGGTCGTTTATGACCCGCCTTTCCGAACCATCGGACCAAAGCGAAAAATTCACCATAGAAAGAAATGGATTCCTGGCCGAACAGGTCGACCGGTGCCTGGAAGTGATAAGGATCGACTTGCCCCTGGAGACGCCCGGGGTAATGGCAAAGGCGGAGGAAAAAGCGAACATATCTCGCCAGAAGCTACACCAGAAGGAATAATTGCACAGATGTGGCAGACCTGCCTATCTCTGGCTCAGAGCCTTCCCGAGTATATCAGTGAGGTAGGCTGGTATACGAAAGAGTCTGGCTTCCAAGTCGAGGGAGTGCCAAGATTTGAGCATTTGAGCTTCGCTCCCAATAATAAGGGAATTTCCACCCGCATGCCAAAGCGCGTACTGATCATTCGAATGATGGTGAACGGGAGACATATTTATATTCTGGAGCTCTACCGAAAACCCAGGAGTTCCACAGATGACAACGGTATAATCAAGCACGCCGAAGATAGCTACAGAGGCCTCATGGTAGAGCTTCCATCCAATAAAAATGTAGCTGATACAGAGTTGGCGGTAATCTTTAATAATATTATTGCAAATGATTGTCGGATCAAATCAACTCAGACGTCCAACTACCCACACCGCACCTTTGTCCACCGCCCCAAGGAAGAAGGCCCTCAGCCTTTCGGCACGGTAGTTCTTAGCCATCTGCGCAAGCTAATCGGATACTAATGGGCGTGCGAAACTCCGCACGCAAATCCCTCATTGTGGGCCGCCCATCCGAACCGATTAAGGCCCTGGCCATTCAAGAATGCAACACAACCAGCGACAGACATGATCAGTGCCGCCAACGCCGCGCTGTCGTCCGGCGACTTCGTTCACCGGGCCATTGAAGCGGCCGACCTGATCATCAACATCGACCAGGTGATCGAGAAACCGCCGTTTTTCATGATCCTTGGCGGCACCGAGGTCATCTACAGCAGCTTTCGCTCCGCACAGGTCGATGGCGTGTACTTCCCACTGGTGAAAGTGATCGACGACATCGCCAACGCCGTATAGCAGATCAGCGAGGAGCTGAAAGCCACCGCGCAGTGGGACTTCACCCGCCTGATATACATCCGTGATGCGCACGAGGCCCAGATTACCGAAGGCGCCGATGATGACCGCGTCCCTGTCTTCCCCCAAGAACGTCTTTTGGACATAGCCTTCTTTCAGGCTGGTCTCGAGCTCAAAACTAGCGACACACGTTAACCGTGCCCTTCACCACCTGCGCCGAGTGGTAATGGGATCCAGTAGTCCTGTCCCCTCAGCTTGACGAGCAGCCCATCCTGATCAGGAAAAGTTATCAGCGGCATCTCCTTTTTATGGACCTTGGCCACGCCATGGAAGTAACCCAAGGCAGCCACCTGCCACCGATCAAGGACATCTGTACCCGCAACAGCCTCGTCCATGAGCAATCTGAGATCTCTTTCAAAACGACTGCGCCTACGCATGATGGCATCGCGATTATCCTCAGGAAACTCGATGGCAGCCCCATGAAATTTGTTCAGAAAGCTGACAAAGCTGCTCAGGGAAGCAGCGACCCCTGGTGTTTCGGTCAGCAATGACCTCAACGAATGCGAAGTCGGAAACGGGTTGCCAGTTGTCTCACTGGCGAGAACAAGATTTGCCCCACTACGAAGTGCCATCCGAATAGACCTCAGGGAATTCGCTCGTCTATAGGGTTTAGATTCAAGGTGGAGGCGGTAATTCTCGAGCAGATTTCGACCTGTCTCCGAAGGCACAGAAGCGAGGATGCCGTCGATACGACGCGTCTCTGTTAGCTCAGTCTTCAGCGCGGCATCGATCTGCATCGCACGTTCCTCGATCATCCACTGCACCGGCAGTTTCGCACGCCTTATCCAAAGCGCACCTTTGGCTTCCAGCAGTTCCTGATAAGTGGGTAACTTCCTCCAGAGAGCGTTCATTTCCCGAAAACTTTCCAGATGGCGATTGATCAGCCGGGCCGCCCTCGCCGGGCCGGCCCGAGCGAGAAGCCACGCGCCATACTCGGTATAAGCCTCACGAAAACCATCATGAGTGAGTGCCTCAATGTTGATCTGCAGACGCTTCTGGAACACACGGCGACTGTAGCAATTTCGACATTCAACCCCATATCCGGCCGGGGAGATCTCGCCGCAGGTTCGGCATTGGATGCTACCCACCTGCGTACAGAGCCGACACTCCCTGACACCGCAACGGCCATCGATCAATACTCGGTATCGCCCGCAGCTTGGGCATGTCTGCGCGTTGCTCGCACATTTTGGGCAGCAGCTCAGCTCCCTATCACCAATGCTTTTTTTAGAGAGGCGCGTCGAGGGCGCATTACATATGTCGCAGGGCCGTGCGTCAGTGAAGTAGTGAGCGCAGGAGTTACAAGCGGGCCCATAGGGCGTGATCCGTCCTAGCGGCCTCCCGGTACGCCGGCAGCGAACACATGGGGCAGAGACGAGATTGGCGTAGCAACCCTTGCAGTAGCGCACGCTGAAATAGACACGGTGAGCTTTCTGCATATTCTGACCACATACCGAACAGCAGGCACGCTCTACCGAACGCCCCTCAGCCATCTCGATATACCTTTCGTTTCAAGCGGGCCCACAGCTTTTCAACGGTCTGCCGTGAAACTGGAGATCGCATGCGCTTGGCTGCACGCGTTCTTGCACTACCTGGCGGAAGCTTATTGATCATTTCCTGCAACGCAGGCGAGACATATCCGGCCGGTACTGGAACAGAGTGTCGAGGCAGGGAGCAGGCTTGAATCACCTCAATCAACTGGTGCTCGCCCATCTCAACAACCTTCCAAACTGCCGCTAGGAAATCCATTCTTTCTTGAACCGAAAGCATTTCAATCGGTAGGCCAGAGTCAGGACGAGCAAGATGACCGAGGTTGAAGGCTTCCCTAAAGCACGCAAAGGTTTTTGAATCGTTCGTACTGGAAACCCTTAGTACCCCAAAAATAAAACGTGCCCGCTGAAACCATGCGACTGGGTCACAGGATGCATCCGTATCGTGGTTTACGCCATTAATGGCGTCATCCCCTGCATACTGAAAGGCGAGAGCACCAGGGGCGAACCCAAGCTCATGAGATGAAGTGCTCAACGGGATATGACAGCGGTCACAATGGGCGCAATTTGAGTCGATCTGCAGCAGGTTATGAGGTTGTAGTGGTGAGCCGCATCTTGGGCAGCGATCGATCAGTCTCACCAAGTGCTTTTCACAGCAAGTGTGCCAAGCCAAGCGCCATGAGACTCGGTAGTAGGGCGTGCCCTCCAACATACAAACAGGACAACATTGCAGGCCGCCGGCATGGCGCCGATTACGCTCTCCAAGAGCTAGGATCCATGGCCACATGCCTTTCTTGGAATCCAGGTCTGGATTTATGGCTGATGCAATGGGGTGTAGGGTCGCGGCACAGATATCTGATACTCCGACACCTGTCATTTTAGCCAACGACAACGCCCGCTCAGGCAGAATTCCTCTATCTACATCAACAGTCCAGCATCGCCAGCCTGGCCATAGACTTCCGGTGAGCGTCATCGGTGAACAGCCATGCGCAAAAGCATTGCGGATGAGCCAAGAAGAAAGGAGCTCATCAACCAGCAAGCTCCTTGCTTTCGGCCACTGCGGATTTACTACATCAATTCGCGAATGCCACGAGTAGGTTGAAGCCATGACTTGCTCTTGATGATGTCAGCGTCAATCCTCTCCTTACCCGAACGAATCGCCTCCGTGGCGCACTCAACCAAAAGCCTGTGCAAGTCACCAGTGTTCCCTTCAGATATGCCATGCAGCAGGCCTGCCAAATGAGGCGTGAAAAGCCCAGAGGCCTCACGCAGCGGGAGTACGGATTCGAACCCTTTCAGAAATCGCTGAAACTCCACATCCATCTTCCAGTTCCGCAAGGGAAATACATCGAACCGGCTCGCATGCTGAGGATCAGTATGTAACACCCGGACAGCGTCTTCCGTCCCTACACCGATGACCGGTATCGCAAGCTCGTTACAAAGCAACTTGATGACGTTCATCATCTCTCGCTGCTTTCTGGGCGTTCCCTCCAGCATGGAATGAAACTCATCGATGATGAGTATCCTCACTTGATTCTGACGCATCTGGTGTATCACCTGATATCGCAGTTTTGGAATGGCATCCGTCGTCCGATAGGGCGCCCAAAATCGCTCCAAAATCGCACAGTAGAGCGATCGCTCATCAGCGGAAGGAGGAGCATCGATCCTGATGATGGGTTTGACAGGCTCCCCCTCAGAGTCGGTATAGCCCTCACCGTATAGTGAGTCGAACTTCGTGAGAATGGTTGTTTTACCGTTGTTGGAGCTCCCCACAACTAAAAGATTGGGCATTCGGGGCCGCTTCGGTACGGTCATCAGATGATGCAGGAGGTCCATCAACCTTTGCGCTACGGGATAGCCGATCCAACGTGGCTCATAGAGAAAATCAATACGCCCTTGATCCGACTGGAGCATGACAGGTCGAAACTCGGGATGGATGTGTTTGTACTGAGTCATGAGATATCACCGAAGTCGTCAAGGTCGCCATCCACCATGTTCACGAACGCCCTCGCAGGGGCAGGAGCAATTTTGGCCTTCTGAGGGTTTGGTTCGGCGGGGGTCTTACCTTTCGAATGCACCCGGTGCCGCTGGGCTTGTCGTCTGGTCTTGGCTGTCTGCGCTTCGGCCTTTGCAACCAACTCTCGGTTTTCAAGGATGTAACGCTTGATCAGCATTTCGTTGATATCGGCACGGCCCTCGTCAACTGCACGCTTCTTGGCCGCCTTGTACTCCCAGATACTGGCAGCCGGAAACGCCTGGTTCGAGGCAGGCACCTTGAAGTATTGCTTGAGCAGTGGATCAAAAAACCAGATGAAGCTGATATCACGAGGGTCACGACGGAAAACGAATGTCTGCGCTTTACCCGTATTCTGGTCCCTGGCATTGATCCAAGGCCTCAAGGCTTCGGAGTAATAGAGGAGATCAATCTGTACACCGTAGTGTTGAACAGTCCGATCAAAAGACGGCAAAAAGTCTCTCTGCAGAGTGAAGGGGTCAGTCGGCCGAGGTGGGATCCCAACCAAGGGGTCTTGATCAGTATTGCCAAATATGCCGATATGCCACTTTCTGCGCGGACTCATGAAAATCTTCGAATGGTAGGACTCGTTGTAAATCAGAATTTCCCTGATCAACCACGTTTCGAACTCATCGAAAGTCAGCGCAGCATGCCTCTCCGAATCATAGCCGTCGCGCTCGGCTTTATTGCTGTAGGTCCTCCCTGGCATGTCTTTCAGCGTTTGAGCGAAGGTGCCCATGAGACGCTCAATATGCGCCCCGTAGCGCGGGCGTTTCACTGGCCTGAACCGGTTTTCGATCCCGTAGTTCGAGCATGATTTCTTAACGTCTTGGCTCTGAAAATCGGGACCATTATCCGCATGCAAGATCTTGGGCTTGCCCCAAACCGGCCAGTCTCCCTCGACGCCATGTGCGAGAAGCCATTCCTCCTTGGGCAGAATGGCGTGCGCGACACACATCGCCACCGAAATCCCTGCTGGAGCATCAAGCGACAAGTAGTAGCCAGTGATCATTCGGCTGAAAACGTCGATCGAGAAGGTGATCCATACCCTACCGATTGAGCGCCTGTGGACATCGTCGACCAACAGAATGTCCATAGGCGTGTGGTCAATCTGCACGACTGCAAGAGGGTAGTCTGCATCCGGGAAGGAGCCGGGAGTGGGGGTGTATTTGTTCCGGGCCATTTCCGCAAAGCCTCGGCCACGGAGATACGCTTTGTCTGGGATACCTTTTAACCTTGCCCGGATAGCCGTCTTACCTGGCGGGGTGAGTTGCGCCTCTTCACAGGCATCAACGATTGCCTGAATCGTGGCCGGTATCGTGGGGCGCTGGGGCTTCAAGTAGAAGTTGGTGATGACCTTTTCGATGATCTGGTTCACTTCCTCTGATAGACGCGAGCTACCCTCTCGCCATCCTCTCCTGCGCGGAACCAGCGCCAGCATTTCGCCCCAATCCTTGTATCGCTTGATCCAGCGATACAAGGTAGCAACATCTACGCCGATCGCATTAGCCCTGACAAGGGCGTCACTCCGCCCCACAATCGTGCTGCCTAGCAGCGGCTGGATAGCAGAGTAACGCCTTTGAGCCTCCGCCCAATCCTCGCTACCAATCAGCGAAATATCATAATTCGCGTACAGGCCATCAACCCGCTCCCGCTTAACCGCTCTCAGGCTTCCGATGGGTAGAGCAGCGGCTTTACCCGAATCGAGTTCCACGCCAACTACGGTGCGGAAATCAAGGATCTGAGAAATCCGATACGCAGAGTCACCATGGGCGACGATCGCCCCCACCTCAATAGTCACCTGGCTCCGGTCAGGCTCATAGGGGACCAACTGGCTATCTGGATTTTCACTGTCCATGGTTAAACCACCCAAACTTCTAGGAAATTGTTCAGAGGAAGGCGAATGTCGCAGGTTAGCCGCCGAGTAGCTATGAGATGCCACAGATGACTAATACACTCAGCTCGGTAGTAGTCACAGGAGTGCAACGCCAGCAGGTAATGGACGGGAGCTACGCCCATTTTCTTCACCGACTCGATGATCCAGTCGCTGTCTTCGGGAGCGAAAGTCATTCGCTCGTAACGCTCCAGAAACTTGATGTTCTGTAGTGCGGTGTCCCGAATTCTCGACTCGTCATGGATGTGGAAAATCCACCCTTGGTCCCGAGCGTATCGCCAGGCGGCTTTCCATTTCGGAAGCCATGCCTGCCAATTTTTCCGCCACTCGGCCTCCGGCTTTACTTCAACAAGCAAGGGCTTTGGCCAGTCATTGAGACCACGATCACCGAGCCGGAACTGGACCAGGAAATCAGGCGTGTAGGTATATGAGCGCCCATTGACACTGAACGGGATCGCCACTGGCTGCGACGTGATCGCTAGGACATCCATCGAAAATTCAGTGCGAAGGATGAAGTCCCGCTCAAGAAGCGATTCATACGGAATACCGCCCTCGCCGCGGAACGGAAAAACCCCGGACACGCTGCGCTTGGTGGGTTTGATCGGACGGACCGGGATTGGTCTAGGTTTGTCGCGGTTATTTGAAGCCATTCTTAGGTCCGTCGCAGCTATTTAAGAAATACGTCGCAGCTATCACTGGACGTGCCACTGAGAAATCAAGGTGTTCAGGACACAGTTGTCGCATTTTATTCAGATTCCTACAGGGGCAGCCGGCCGCAACCAGGAGAGATCACCCTGGCGCACCATGGCGTGCTGTTTCTGGACGAATTGCCAGAGTTTGAGCGGCGTGTACTCGAAGTACTTCGCGAACCCTTGGAGTCCGGCGAGATCGTGGTGGCGCGGGCCAAGGACCGGGTCCGCTTCCCGGCGCGCTTCCAGTTGGTGGCTGCGATGAATCCCTGCCCGTGCGGCTACCTGGGCGACCCCACCGGGCGCTGCCGCTGCAGCACCGAACAGATCCAGCGCTACCGCAACAAGCTTTCCGGCCCCCTGCTCGACCGCATCGACCTGCATCTGACCGTGGCACGGGAAAGCACGGTGCTGACCAACGAACCCAGCGGCGACTCCAGCGCCAGCGTCGCCCGCCTGGTGGCCAAGGCCCGCGAGCTGCAGCAACGCCGCCAAGGGTGCGCCAATGCCTTTCTCGACCTCAATGGCCTGCGCCACCACTGCGTACTGGAGCCTGCCGACCAGGCCTGGCTGGAAGGTGCCTGCGAGCGTTTGACCTTGTCGTTGCGCGCAGCCCATCGCCTGCTCAAGGTGGCCCGCACGCTGGCTGATCTCGAGCAGGTGAAGCGCATTGGCCGTGCGCACCTGGCCGAAGCGCTGCAGTATCGGCCTGGTTCCTGACCACGGCAATGCAGGCGACTCCATCGCGGGGCAAGCCCGCTCCCACAGGTTTGCCGCCGTGCTCAGGGTGGCGATGACGTGTAGGAGCTGGCGGAGCCTGCGATGGGCCGCAAAGCGGCCCCTTGAGTCTGAAGAGCTCCACCGTTTGAAGGCTTGGGGCTGCTTTGCAGCCCATCGCAGGCTCCGCCAGCTCCCACCGAGATTGCGCCGCTCTAAAAACTCGCGAAATCCCTGTGGGCATGTCCCGCGATGGGGGCCTGCAAAGGTGCCAATGACAGAACGCTGCTTCTCGGGAAACCTGGATTGTCCTGTTTCGATCCCCGGACGAAAATGCTCCCCTCGCTTACCCTGGCGTAAGCTGATACTGCTGCACCAACCCCCTACAAGCCGCTCAAGGAGCCCGAGCAATGCCCCACGAAGGCAGCCTTCTACAAACCGCAGTGATCTTCCTGCTCGCCGCTGTCCTGGCAGTCCCACTGGCCAAGCGTCTGCAACTGGGCGCAGTGATCGGCTACCTGCTCGCTGGCGTGGCCATCGGCCCACAGGCCCTGGGGCTGATCCGCGATACCGAAAGCGTCGCGCATATTTCCGAGTTGGGTGTAGTTCTGCTGCTGTTCATCATCGGCCTGGAGCTGTCGCCGAAACGCCTGTGGCTGATGCGCAAATCGGTGTTTGGTGTCGGCACCGCCCAGGTGTTGCTGACTGGCGCGGTCATCGGCGCCATCGCCCTGTTCGGCTTCGGCCAGTCGCTGCCGGCAGCGGTCGTGCTCGGCCTGGGCCTGGCATTGTCGTCCACCGCCTTGGGCCTGCAGAGCCTGGCGGAAACCAAGCAGCTCAACGCCCCTCACGGGCGCCTGGCATTCGCCATCCTGCTGATGCAGGACATCGCAGCGATCCCGCTCATCGCCCTCGTCCCTCTGCTGGCCGCCAGCGGCCCGGACACCAGCCAGGGCGACAGCCTGGAACATGGCCTGAAGGTGTTCGCCAGCATCGCCATCGTCATCGTCGGCGGCCGTTACCTGCTGCGCCCGGTGTTCCGCACCGTAGCCCGTACCGGCATCCCTGAGGTCTCGACCGCCACTGCATTGCTGGTGGTGATCGGCACCGCCTGGCTGATGGAGGAAGCCGGCATTTCCATGGCCCTGGGCGCCTTCCTCGCCGGCCTGCTGCTGGCGGACTCCGAATACCGCCACGAACTGGAGTCGCAAATCGAACCGTTCAAGGGGCTGCTGCTGGGCCTGTTCTTCATCAGCGTAGGCATGGGCGCCAACCTGGGCTTGCTGCTGGAGATGCCCTTCGTACTGCTGGGCCTGACCCTGCTCCTGGTCGCGGTGAAGTTGGCGCTGTTGATCGGTGTCGGCCGCGTCGCAGGCCTGAGCAGCACCAGTGCCTTGCGCCTGGGCATGGTGCTGGCGGCGGGCGGTGAATTCGCCTTCGTGGTGTTCAAGCTGGGCAAGGACCAGGGCCTGTTCGACACCCAGACCTACGACCTGCTGTTGATGACCATCACCCTGTCGATGGCCATCACGCCCCTGCTGATGCTCGGTTGCGCCCGCGCCCTCAAGCGCCCGCAAGCCACGCGTGAGGTGCCCGAGCAGTACAAGCAGATCCAGACCGACACGCCACGGGTGGTGATCGTCGGCATGGGCCGCATGGGCCAGATCGTTTCGCGCATCCTGCGCGCCCAGAAAATCCCCTTCATCGCCCTGGAAACGTCTGTGGACGCCATCGAGATGACCCGCATGTTCGAGCAGGCCCCGGTGTTCTACGGCGACCCGCTGCGCTCGGAAGTACTGCATGCAGCCAAGGTCGGCGAGGCGGAATATTTCGTCATTACCACCGACGACCCAGACGTCACCACCCGCACGGCGGAGCGGGTCAAGCGCCTATACCCGCACCTGAAGGTGTTGGCCCGCGCACGCAACCGCCAGCATGTGCACAAGTTGGTGGATGTAGGCGCCGAGCCGATCCGCGAGACGTTCTACTCCAGCCTGGAGATGAGCCGCCGGGCATTGGTGGGGTTGGGCTTGAGCGACGAACAGGCAGCCGACCGGATCGAACGGTTCGCCCAGCATGACGAAGAGGTGCTGGTCGCCCAAGGGCAGGTTCGCGATGACCGGGCCAAGGTGATGCAGACGGCCAAGGAGGCGCGGTTGGAGTTGGAGCGGTTGTTTGAATCGGATACCGATTGAGCCCTTGTGGCGTAGGTCTTGGGAGTTGTAGCGCCTTCAAAATCGAGCGCCGCCCGCGCGGCGCATCGCGAGCTACGCTCGCTCCTACGTTTGTTTCGGGCCAGTCCATCCTGTGGCATTTTCGCGCGAACGCTTTGGCGCCAGACGCAATATCGTGTCGTATGAACCAGGCGGTCGCGCGCGCCTGTCACAGGCGTTACTGGCCGTAAATAAACGTAGGAGCGAGCGTAGCTCGCGATGCGCCGCGCGGGCGGCGCTCGATCTCATAAGCGCTACCCCCTCAAAGGCGGTCACCCGATAGCCCGTGCACAGCTTCAAAACACAAACCTCTCAGCAACGCCCTACTTCATCGCGAGCCATTTCCTACGTATGCGTGCAGCGTGGGGATTTATCGTACACACCGTGTCGACGCCCGTCTGATTGTCCGGGGAAAGCCTGCTCTCTAGGCTTGCCGGGTCGCTGTCGGTTCAGCGATCGGGTGTGGAAACCCGTCTAGGTCTGAGGTGCTGTCTTCAATGGCAGTTGTGCGCGGGAGGCCGTATGGCCTACCGGGTTGCCTCTCACCGGTTTTCCACCCCGCGTACAACTGCCACCCTTCGCGTGGAAACGAATGGTTGCAGTACAACCTAGAGAGCACACTGCAATGAAAAAGATCGTCCCCGATCCACCCCTCCCCAACACCACACAACGTGCCTTCAGCCGCTGCGACGCCGGCCATCCACCATTGTTCACGGTAAATCCGGACGTATCCGCCCATGACGCCCTTGTACACGTCGCACAGTATCTGCGAGGTGCCTACGACTGTGGCTACAAGGCTTTGGAACACCTGGACGAAACCGGCAAGAGCCTGTTCTGGAGCACCCTGAATGCAGTCGAAATGGCAGAGGGGTTGATTGAGGCGCTGCTGGATGGGATCGAATCGCAGCCCGTGAATTGAGGTATTGCCACCACCCCAGGCAACCACCCATCGAGTTGCCTGATATTAACCGCAGCCGGCGCGATTCAGCTGGCGTTCTGTTTCATGGACGATTGTTTTGTACTATCTACGCCAGCCCTTTCGCATCTGGAGCCGCCCCACAACGGAGCGGCTTTAGCCGCGAAGAGGCCAGTACAGGCAGCCACGCATCCGGAGACGATCATTGGAAGACCTCAATTCCCTCTACTACTTCACCCAGGTAGTCGAGCACGGCGGCTTCGCCCCGGCTGGCCGGGCGCTGGACATTCCCAAGTCCAAGCTCAGCCGGCGCATCGCCGACCTGGAAGAGCGCCTGGGCGTGCGCCTGCTGCAGCGCACCAGCCGGCACTGCTCGCTGACCGAGATCGGCCAGGCCTACTACCAGCGCTGCCTGGCCATGCGCGTGGAGGCCGAGGGGGCGGCGGAGATCATCGAGCGCAACCGCAGCGAGCCCCGTGGGCTGGTACGTATCAGTTGCCCCACGACCCTGCTCAATGCCTGGGTCGGGCCGATGCTCACCCGCTACATGGCCAAGTACCCGCAGGTGGAGTTGTTCATCGAAAGCACCAACCGCCGGGTCGACCTGCTCCATGAAGGCTTCGACCTGGCCTTGCGGGTACGCTTCCCACCCTTGGAGAACACCGACATGGTGATGAAGGTGCTGAGCAACAGCACCCAATGCCTGGTCGGCCGGCCGGCGTTCCTCGAGCAACTGCCCGAGGGCTTCGATCCACAGATGCTGGGGCAATTGCCCAGCCTGCACTGGGGTGGCTCGCAGCGCGAATACCAGTGGGAGCTGTACGAGAACGAGCACATGAAGGACAAGCTGGTGATCACGCATACGCCGAAGGTGGTCACCGACGACCTGCCCACCTTGCGTAATTTCGTCGTGGCAGGTGTCGGTATCGCACACTTGCCTCGAGTGGCAGTCCGTGAAGACCTGGCGGCAGGCAGGCTGGTGGAGATGCTGCCGGGCTGGCAGCCACGCTGCGGGATTGTCCATGCGATCTTCCCGTCGCGGCGAGGGCTGCTACCGTCGGTACGGGCGTTGATCGATCACCTGGCGGAAGAGTTCGCGGTCAGCGATATGGCGTGACGCGTTCACCAGCAAACACTTCGGTACTACACCGGCGATGATCAATTGCTTCTTGCCGGTGGCCTTCACGGCCTTGACGAAGTCCTCGTTGTCCCAGACGTTGATCTGGCCAGGACGGGCGATGTAGGGCGCGTCCGGGAGCATGGCCTTGAGCTCCGGCACCAGCGGGCCGTTGGGGCCTTGCTCTAAGCTGGTGGTGAGGATGGTCGGTAGGTTGAAATACTCGTGCAAATACGGCCCAGGCTCCGCTTGCTTCGTGGGAGCTGGCGACAGCCTGCGATGGGCCGCAAAGCGGCCCCTTGAGTCTTCAGGGGCTCCACCATTTGAAGTCTTGGGGCTGCTTTGCAGCCCATCGCAGGCTGTCGCCAGCTCCCACCGAGATTGGGCCGCTCTCAAGACTTGCGAAATCCCTGTGGGGTTTACCCGCGTACGGACCGATGGCGCCATCCATTGCCTGCCTGCCCAACGTGCTCTTTACTTCCCCCATCCGTCCTTGAACCGAGACCATCATGCTGGCCTTCATCCAGTCCTCACCGCTGCTGCTCGGCGCCTGCCTGGTGCTCCTGGACTTGCTGCTCTGGCAGCTGATCCCGGTCGAGCGCCGGGCCTGTCGCATCGCTGCCCGGCTGGTGATCTTCCTGCTGTTCAGCTGGGTCTTGCTCACCGCCGGCCTGAGCCCGTTGCAACCTGCGCCCTGGCCAGACGATGTGCCGCGCAACCTGATCGCCACCCTGCTGGAAATCGCCTGGTGGCTGTTCGGCGCGCGTACGGTCACGGTGGTGTTCGGCCTGCTGCTGGTGGCGCGAGGCGGCCATGGTGGGCGTCTACTGCAGGACGTGCTGGGCGCGCTGATCTTTCTCGCCGCGGTGGTGGCCGCGGCGGCCTACGTGATGCAACTGCCGGTCAAAGGGTTGCTGGCCACCTCCGGCGTCATGGCCATCGTCATCGGCCTGGCGTTGCAGAGCACCCTGGCGGACGTGTTCTCCGGCATCGTGCTGAACACCACGCGGCCCTACCAGATCGGCGACTCGATCTCCATCGACGGCACCGAAGGCAAGGTATTGGACATCGACTGGCGCGCCACGCGGCTGCTCACCGGCACCGGCAGCCTGGCCGTGGTGCCCAACTCGGTGGTGGCCAAAGCCAGGCTGCTCAACTTCAGCCGCCCGGCGGATGTGCACGGGGTATCGATCAGCGTGGTGGTGCCGGCCAAGATGCGGCCCAAACGGGTATTCGATGCTTTGGAAAAGGCGCTGCAGGGCACCAGCGCGTTGCTGGCCACGCCCAAGCCCAAGGTCACGGTGAAAGCCTCGACCCTCGAGTCGGTGGAGTACGAGGCCAGCGGCTTCGTCGCCAGCATGGAACGCAAGACCGAGGTGCGTAACCAGCTGTTCGACCTGGCCCACCGCCACCTGGAGGCCAGCGGCGTGATGTGGAACGTCGACCTGGCCCTGCCACCACGAAGTCGCCAACGCGACTTGCTGGACGAGGTGCGGGTGTTCCGCTCGTTGACCGGCGAAGAGCGCGATGCCCTGAGCCAGCGCATGACAGCCGTGGAATACCTGGCCGACCAGGTGATCCTCGGCGTGGGCGAGCACTCCGACCATTTGCTGGTGATCGGCAGTGGTGTGGTCTCGGCCTCGATCCGCGATGGCGAGCGGCTGGTCGAGGCCGGGCGCATGGGGCCGGGCGAGGTGTTGGGGATCGAAGGGTTGACCGACGACGAGGCGTCCTTCGCCGAGTTCCGCACGCTGACCGGCTGCCTGCTCTATCGCATCGACAAGGAGCAGGTACGCAGCTGCCTGGTCAAGCGTGGCGAGGTGCAGTCGGCACTGACCAAACTGCAGCGGTTCCGCCGCCAGAGCCGGGAATCACTGTTGCTGCAGAAACCGCCGGAAGTGAAGAAAGGCGGGTTCCTGAGCTGGTTGCACAAGTAAGCCTCGACGCGCCTACAGCACTACCCGCAGGCACTGGCCCGCGTGATACAGCGAGAACCCGGACTCATAGAACGCGGTACGCAACGAGGGGGCACTCACCGGCTTCATCGGCGAGAACGGGATCGGCAGGCTGTCCGGGTCATCCTTGAGCAGGAATTCGGCAAACGCCCGGCCGATCACCGTGCCGGTGGTGTTGCCGCGGCCGTTGTAGCCGGTCACCGCCACCAACCCAGGGGCCGGTTCGAACAGGCGCATCAGGTGATCGGGGGTGAAGTCGATGCAGCCGGTCCAGTGCATTTCCCATTCGACCTTGCCCAATTCCGGGTAGTAATGGCTCTGGATGCGGTCGGCCCAGCTGCGCACGAACCAGGCCGGCTTGTTGTCGACCCGGCCCAGGCTGCCCAGCAACAGGCGGCCCTGGTCGTCGCGGCGAATACTGCTGAGCACGGTACGGGTGTCCCAGGAACCTTGACCATGGGGCAGGACCTTGTCCGCCGCCGCGCCTTGCAAAGGCTTGGACGCGACCTGGTAGTAATAGCCCCGGAAGAAGTGCTTCTGCAGGTTGCTCCACTCGCCTTCGGTGTACGCGCCAGTGGAAATCACCACCTTGTCGGCACGCACCGAGCCACGGGCGGTATTCACCCGCCAGCCATCGCCGTCGCGCTCCAGGCCTTGGACCGAGGACTGCTGGAACAATTGGCCGCCCAGGCGTACCACGGCAGCGGCCAGGCCTTGGGTGTACCCCATCGGGTTGATGGTGCCGGCGCGGCGGTCGAGCAGCGCGGCGGAAATCTTGTCGGTGCCGCAATATTCCTGGCAACGCGTGCCGGTCAACAGTTCGACGTCGGCGCCGCGTCGGCTCCACTGGGCATGGCGGGCCTCCAGGTCGGCGATGCCGGTGGCATTGTGCGCCATGTGCAGGGTGCCCTTGTGCTGGGCCTGGCAGTCGATGCCCAGGCGCTCGATCATGGCGAACACTTCGCCCGGAGCTTCGCCAAGCACCTTGTTCAAGCGGCTGCCCTGCTGCAGGCCAAGGGTCGCCTCGACGTCGTCGGGGCGGATCCAGGTACCGGCGTTGACCAGTCCGACGTTGCGTCCGGAGCCACCATGGCCGATCTTCCAGGCCTCCAGCAGGATCACCGATTTGCCTTGCTCGAGCAGGTGGATCGCCGCCGACAGGCCCGTGATGCCACCGCCGATCACGCAGACATCGGCCTTGTGCTCACCGGCCAGGGCCTGGGTGGCGACGGTTGGCTTGGTGACGAATTCCCACAGACATTCTTGACGCAGTTCGGACATGGCCCGGCTCCAGCAATGTTGTTCTTGTTGGGGCCGCATTGCGACCCATCGCGGGACAAGCCCGCTCCCACAGGATTGCGCTGAGCCCTGTGGGAGCGGGCTTGTCCCGCGATACGGGGGCAGAGCCCCCGCGTGCGATCATCAGTCGAACACGATCCCCTGCGCCAGCGGCAGCTCGCGCGAGTAGTTCACGGTGTTGGTCTGCCGACGCATGTAGCCCTTCCAGGCATCCGAGCCGGACTCACGGCCACCGCCGGTTTCCTTCTCGCCGCCGAAGGCGCCACCGATCTCCGCACCGCTGGTGCCGATGTTGACGTTGGCGATGCCGCAGTCGCTGCCCGAAGCGCTCTGGAAGCGTTCGGCCTCGCGGATGTCGGTGGTGAAGATGCACGAGGACAGGCCTTGTGGCACTTCGTTGTTCAGGCGCAGGGCCTCTTCGAAGTCATCATAGGCCAGCACGTAGAGGATCGGGGCGAAGGTCTCGTGGCGCACCACGTCGCTCTGGCCCGGCATCTCGGCGATGGCCGGCGAAACGTAGTAGGCGTTCGGGTATTCGCTGGCCAGCTGGCGCTCGCCGCCAAACACCTGGCCACCTTCGTCGCGGGCCTTGGCCAACGCGCCTTGCATGGCGTCGAAGGACTGCTTGTCGATCAGCGGGCCGACCAGGTTGTCCTTGCGTGGGTCACCGATGCGTACCTTGCCGTAGGCGGCTTTGACACGGGCAACCACCTCATCCTTGATGGAGCGGTGCACGATCAGGCGGCGCAGGGTGGTGCAGCGTTGGCCGGCGGTACCGACCGCCGAGAACAGGATGCCGCGCACGGCCAGGTCCAGGTCCGCGCTCGGGGCCAGGATCATGGCGTTGTTGCCACCCAGCTCGAGGATGCTGCGCCCGAAGCGGGCCGCGACGCGCGGGCCGACTTCGCGCCCCATACGGGTGCTGCCGGTGGCGCTCACCAGCGGTACGCGCGGGTCGTCCACCAGGGCTTCGCCGGCTTCACGGCCGCCGATCACCAGCTGGCTCAGGCCCTGCGGCGCCTCACCAAAGGCATTCAAGGCTTTTTCGAACAACGCCTGGCAGGCCAGGGCGGTCAGCGGGGTCTTCTCGGACGGTTTCCATACCACGGCGTTGCCGCACACCAGGGCCAACGCGGTGTTCCAGGCCCAGACCGCAACCGGGAAGTTGAAGGCGCTGATTACGCCAACCACGCCCAGTGGGTGCCAGGATTCACGCATGTGGTGGCCCGGGCGCTCGGAGGCGATGGTCAGGCCATACAGCTGGCGCGACAGGCCGACGGCGAAGTCGCAGATATCGATCATTTCCTGGACTTCGCCCAGGCCTTCCTGGGTGATCTTGCCGGCCTCGATGGACACCAGCTCGCCCAGCTCGGCCTTATGGGCACGCAATACCTCGCCAAACAGGCGCACCAGCTCGCCGCGGCGCGGGGCCGGCACGTTGCGCCAGGCCTCGAAGGCTTTTTGCGCCTGGTCGATACGCGCGGTGGTCTGGGCCTTGTCGAGCAGCTTCACCGAGGCGATCTGGCTGCCGTCGATCGGCGTGTGAACAGGGTAGTCACCCTGGGTGTAAGCCTCGGCGGCAACGCCAAGGCGCTCGAGCAATCCAGCGACCATGTGCTTCTCCTACAGAAGGTGGAGGGTTGAAAACCTGATGTGGATCAGTATTAATCCGATGACACTGGCGCAACAAACGACCTTTATTCCGCATATCATTCCGCCAGGTAATGAACAATCCGCCGTAGAGACCGCTATGTCCAAACGCCTGGTGCCATCGATGACTGCCCTGCAGTGCTTCGAGGCCGCTGCCCGTCACCTGAGCTTCACCCGTGCCGCCGAAGAACTGCACCTGACCCAGAGCGCGGTCAGCAAGCAGGTGGCACAGCTCGAGGAAATGCTCCGTCACCACCTGTTCCTGCGCATTCGCCGGCGCCTGCAACTGACGCCCGCGGGCTCGCTGTACCTGGCCGAGGTCAACAAGATTCTGACCCAGGTGGACATGTCCAGCCGCTACGTACTGACCTACGGCGAGCAGACCGAAGTCTTGAAGGTAGCCACCCAGCCAAGTTTCGGTGTGCGTTGGTTGATCCCGCACTTGAAGGGGTTCGGCAAGCGCCACCCCAACATCCATCTCGACATCCGCAACGAGATGGAGCCTTTCGCCCTGCTTCAGGGCTCGGCCGACGCGGTGTTCTTCTATGGCCAGGGCACCTGGCCGGGCGCCACCTGCGTGGAACTGTTCGGCGAGGAGGTCGTGCCGGTGTGTGCACCCGAGCTGCTGCAGGGGCGAGCCTTGCACGATGCCAGCGAAGTGGCCGAGCTGGTGCTGCTGCAAAGCACCTCGCGGCCAGAGGCCTGGCATGAATGGTTCCTGGAGCAGCGGCTGCACACCGACAACAGCTACCACGGGCCGCGCTTCGACACGTTCTACATGGCATTGAGTGCAGCCCAGGCCGGTTGTGGCGTGGCGCTGGTGCCGCGCTACCTGGTGAGCAAGGAACTGGCCGAGGGCAGCCTGGTGGTGGCCTGGGACTATGCGATGAAGAGCCCCGGGGCCCATTACCTGGCCTTTGCCGAACATGCGGCGGAGGTGCCGAAGGTGCGGGCATTAGTGGAGTGGGTTCGGGAGCAATTGCAGGGCTGACTGTTATCGGCCCGCTTTGCGGGCCGTCGCGGGGCAAGCCCGCTCCTACAGGGATGGCGCAACACTCGCCATCATCAATCGCAAAAGGAATGACACCTGCACTTTTTTTCGCTTGTGGGGGAGGTGCATTCCCCGCTTTCATGTACGGGTATCCACTCACCTCCAGGAAGCTAGCGATGCCCGCCCATGATTTCGTCAGCCCCGACAGCATCCGTGCGCAGTTCTCTGCCGCCATGTCGCTCATGTACAAACAGGAAGTGCCCCTGTACGGCACGCTGCTGGAGCTGGTGAGCGAAATCAACCAGCAGGTGATGAGCCAGCAGCCCACGGTCGCCGAGGCCCTGCGCTGGACCGGTGAGATCGAGCGCCTCGACCAGGAGCGCCATGGTGCCATCCGCGTCGGCACCGCCGAGGAGCTGGCGACCATCGCCCGGCTGTTCGCGGTCATGGGCATGGAGCCGGTGGGCTACTACGACCTGAGCTCGGCCGGCGTGCCGGTGCATTCCACCGCCTTCCGCGCCGTGCATGAACAGTCGCTGCACATCAGCCCGTTCCGCGTGTTCACTTCCCTGCTGCGCCTGGAGCTGATCGACAACCCGCACCTGCGCGAGCTGGCCCAGGGCATCCTGGCCAAGCGCAAGATCTTCAGTCCACGGGCCCTTGAACTGATCGCCCAATGCGAGCGCGACGGTGGCCTGGGCGCTGCCGATGCCGAGGCCTTCGTCCAGGAAGCGCTGCACACCTTCCGCTGGCACCAGGACGCGACGGTGACCGCCGAGCAATACCAGCAGTTGCACGATCAGCATCGCCTGATCGCCGATGTGGTGGCCTTCAAAGGCCCGCACATCAACCACCTGACCCCGCGCACCCTGGACATCGACGCCATCCAGCTGGGCATGCCGGCCAAGGGCATCCCGCCCAAGGCGGTGGTCGAAGGCCCGCCCACCCGCCGTCACCCGATCCTGCTACGCCAGACCAGCTTCAAGGCATTGCAGGAAAAGGTCGCCTTCAGCGACGCGCAAGGCAGCCATACGGCACGCTTCGGCGAGATCGAACAGCGTGGCGCGGCGCTGACGCCCAAAGGCCGTCAGCTCTACGACCGCCTGCTCGACGCCACCCGCGCCGCCCTGGGCGGCGTGCCGGCCGAGGCCAATGCCGAACGCTATATGGCGCTGCTGGCCGAGCACTTCGCCGAGTTTCCCGATGACCTGGCGCAGATGCGCGAGCAAGGGCTGGCGTACTTCCGTTACTTCGCGACCGAGAAGGGCTTGGCCGAGCGTGATCAGCAGGGCCGTCCGACCACCTTGCAGGGCTTGATCGACGCCGGCCATGTGCACTTCGAGGCGTTGGTGTACGAGGACTTCCTGCCGGTGAGCGCGGCGGGGATCTTCCAGTCCAACCTGGGCGACGATGCCCAGGCCGACTATGGCAGCAATGCCAACCGCGCTGCCTTCGAAGCAGCGCTGCAAATGAAGGTGCAGGATGAGCTGGCCTTGTATGCCCAGAGCGAGCAGCGGTCGCTGCAGGCCTGTGCCCAGGCGCTGAACCTGGGCGCATTGTAAGGCTTCAGGTCGCGATCGCGGGGCAAGCCCGCTCCCACAGGTTCGCCACTGTTCACGAGAACTGTACGCTTGCCGTGGGAGCGGGCTTGTCCCGCGATTGGCCCTCGAGGATACGCACATCCGGCAGGTTCATCGCCGCAGCCTGTTCCTGCAGAAATGCACTCAACCGACGCAACCGTTCTCCCCCAGGCCGCGTGCGTGGCCACACCAGGTAGTAATCCATGCCACTGGGCACAGCCGTCGGCCACGGCAGGCTCAACCTCCCCTGGGCGACATCCTCGGCGACCATCAGCAAGTCGCCCATGGAAATGCCATAGCCACGTGCCGCCGCGATCATGCCCAACTCCAAGGTATCGAACACCTGCCCGCCCTTGAGCGAGACCTTGTCGGCAAGCCCCATGCGCGCCAGCCAGGCACGCCAGTCGCGCTTATCGGGCGTGGGATGCAGCAACTCGATACCCGCCAGGCGTCGTTCGTCCCAGGGCCCGTCCTTGAGCAGGTCGGGTGCCCCCACCGGGATCAACAGCTCCGAGAACAGCCGCCGCACTTCCCAGTCGGCCGGGAACACCCCGTCGCTGAGCAATACCGCACAATCGAAGGGCTCCTGGTTGAAGTCCACGTGGTCCACATCCATCCAGGCACTGGTCAGCTGCACTTCGTTGCCCGGCTGCTGGTGGCGGAACTGGCTCAGGCGCGCCAACAGCCAACGCATGGTCAGGGTCGAAGGGGCCTTCATGCGCAGGATGTCGTCCTCGCCGCGCAAGGTATCGCAGGCCCGCTCCAACGCGCTGAAGCCATCGCGCACACCTGGCAGCAGTACCCGCGCCGCCTCGGTGAGCTGCAGGCTGCGCCCGTTGCGTACGAACAGGCGACAGGCGAAGTGCTCCTCCAGGGTGCGGATGTGCCGGCTGACCGCGCTCTGGGTAATGGACAGCTCCTCGCCGGCCCGGGTGAACGAGCTCAGCCGGGCAGCGGCTTCGAATGCGCGCAACGCATACAGCGGGGGAAGCTGACGGGACATTTCGCACCTGCCCTGCGGGAACACCAATGGAATGCAATGGATCATACATACATGAGTTCAACTCATGCCAACGATCGCTTTTATCCTTTTGTGCAAAGTTGACCGAAGCCTCAGAATCGATGCCTCGCTCAACAGGACCCGGAAAAAGGACACCTCCATGCATGTCGCGCCCACCACCGAACTCAAGGCTCTGCTGCGCCTGGCCGGCCCGCTGATCGCCTCGCAGTTGGCGCACATGCTGATGGTGCTGACCGACACCCTGATGATGGCCCGTATCAGCCCCCAGGCCCTGGCCGGTGGCGGCCTGGGCGCGGCCAGCTATTCGTTCGTGTCGATCTTCTGCCTGGGTGTGATTGCCGCCGTCGGCACACTGGTCGCCATTCGCCAGGGCGCAGGCGATGTGCCCGGCGCGACCCGGCTGGCGCAGAACGGGCTGTGGCTGGCCTGGGGCCTGGCCTTGGGGGCCGGGCTGGTGCTGTGGAACCTGGAGCCGGCCCTGCTGCTGTTCGGCCAGAAGCCCGAGAACGTCGCCTCGGCCATGGAATTCCTCACCCTGCTGCCTCTGGCCCTGCCCGGCTACCTGACGTTCATGGCCCTGCGCGGCTTCACCAGCGCCCTGGGCCGTTCGACGCCGGTGATGGTGATCAGCCTGGTGGGCACGGTGCTCAACTACCTGTTCAACCACGCCTTGATCGAAGGCATGTTCGGCCTGCCCAAGCTGGGCCTGATGGGCATCGGCCTGGTTACCGCCGTGGTGTCCATGGGCATGGCCATCGCCCTGGCGCTGTATATCCGCTGGCACAAGGCCTATGCCGACTACCCGCTGCGCAAGGGCCTGTCGCGGCCTTCGCTGCCGGCGCTGCGCGAGCTGTGGCGCCTGGGCTTGCCGATCGGCGGCACCTACATGGTAGAAGTCGGCCTGTTCGCCTTCGCCGCCCTGTGCATGGGTGTGCTGGGCAGCACAGAGCTGGCGGCGCACCAGATCGCCCTGCAGATCGTCTCCACGGCGTTCATGGTGCCGACGGGGCTTTCCTATGCCGTGACCATGCGTGTGGGCTTGTACTACGGTGCAGGCAACCTGTTGGCAGCACGAAGTGCCGGGCGGGTGGGAATCGGCTTCGGGGCAATGATCATGTTCGCCTTCGCGGCGCTGTTCTGGCTGCTGCCTGAGGCACTGGTGGCGTTGTTCATCGACCGGAACGACCCGGCCTTCGCGGCGATCTTCCAGCTGGCCGTGAACCTGTTGATGGTGGCGGCCTGGTTCGAACTGTTCGATGGCATGCAAACCATCGCCATGGGCTCGATCCGTGGCCTGAAGGACGCCAAGACCACCTTCCTCATCGGCCTGTGCTGCTACTGGCTGGTGGGCGCGCCCAGCGCCTGGCTGTTCACCTTCACCCTCGGTGGCGGTGCGGTGGGTGTGTGGTGGGGCTTGGCATTGGGCCTGGCCTGCGCGGCAGTGGCACTGACCATCGGCTTCGAGTGGCGGACGCGGCGGTTGCTGGGCAAGGCGCAGAAGACAGCAGCTGAAGTAGTGTCGGTTTGAGCCCTGGGCCGCCTTGCGGCCCTTTCCGCTCCTACAGTCAGCACGCGCCTGTAGGAGCGGCCTTGTGCCGCGATGGAGGGCGAGCCCTCCCCTTCAATTACAGGCTCACCACCTGCGGCCCGGTCGCCTGCTGCAGGTAGCTCACCAACTCGTCCACCGGCAACGGTTTGCTGACCAGGAAGCCCTGCACCTGATCACAGCCAAACCCCTGCAGCAACGCCAACTGTTCCTGCGTTTCCACCCCTTCGGCGACCACCTCCAGGTTGAGGTTGTGCGCCAGGTTGATCATGGCATGCACCAGCTTGCGGTTCTCCTCGCGCAGCTCCATACCGGCGACGAAGCTGCGATCGACCTTGAGCAAGGTGATCGGCAGGCTGTTCAGGTGCACGAACGATGAAAAGCCCGTGCCGAAGTCGTCCAGCGAAAAGCGCACTCCCAGGCGCCCCAGGGCGTCCATGGTCTGCTGTACCAACTCGTTGCGGCGCATCACCGCGGTTTCGGTGAGTTCGAATTCCAACCAACGTGCGTCGACGCCATGCTCGATGATCAGGCGGCTCAAGGTGGCCAGCAGCTGGCTGTCCTGGAACTGGCGGAAACTCAGGTTCACCGCCATGTGCAGTGGCGCCAGGCCGCCTTCGTTCAGGGCCTGCATATCGCGCAGGGCGCGGGAAATCACCCAGTAGCCCAGCGGTACGATCAAGCCGCTCTGTTCGGCCAGGGGCACGAACTCGCTCGGTGGCAATAGCCCGCGCTCGGCGTGGCGCCAGCGTACCAGGGCCTCGAGCCCGACGATCCGCCCGTCGGCGAGGCTCAGCCGCGGCTGGTAATGCAACTCCAGTTCGTCACGGCGCAGCGCTCGGCGCAGCTCACCTTCCAGGTCGGCCAGGCTGCGCGCGTTGCGGTTGATCCGTTCGTTGAACACATGGAAGGTACAGCCCTGGCTGCCCTTGGCCTGGCGCATGGCGATATGGGCATGCCACATCAGCGGGTCGGCGCCGGCCTGGGCCCGGGCGTGGGCCAGGCCCAGGCTGCAACCGAGCAGCAGGCTTTCGCCGTCGATCCAGTAGGGTTCGGCCAAGGCCTCGACAATGCGTTCGGCCACCCATTCGGCGCGGTTGGCATCGCGCCGGGTGTCGATCAGCAAGGCGAACTCGTCGCTGCCCAGGCGGGCCAGCTGGTCGCCCGCCTCCAATTGCTGTTTCAGGCGTGCAACCACCTGCAGGATCAGCCGGTCGCCGCCCTGGTGGCCAAGGGCATCGTTGACGTGACGGAAGTTGTCCAGGTCCAGGTGGCCGAGGGCGACACCACGGCCTTCGTTCTGCGCCAGGCGCGCGGTCAACAGGGCCTGGAAGCCCTGGCGATTGGCGATGCCGGTCAACGGGTCCTGCTCGGCCAGGCGCTGCAGCGTAGCCACCAGCACACCTCGTTCGCGAACATGCCGCAGGGAGCGGCGCAGGGCATCGCTGTTCAATTGCCCGCGCACCAGCCAGTCGCTGACCGCTGCCGGCGGCGTCTCGGGCTCGTGGTCGAGCAGCAGGATGGTCGGCAGGTCGCAGCGGCCTGGTGCCGGCTGCAGGGCTGGAGTGGCCAGCACTACAGCCTGGCGATCATGGGCGAACAGGCTGTCGACCGACTCCCAGTTCGGTGCAGTCAGCAATACCGCGCTGCCCGCCAACGGCTGCAAGCACTCGCGCAGCAGGGCGGCCCATTCCGGCTCATCGGCCAACAGCAGCAAACGCAACGGTTCGACAGGCGTGGACAAGCGGGCTCCTCAGGCTTGGACGGTAGAACGGCGAGCGCAGGCATCCCCACCTCATGAGTGAAAATGATTTTTACTCCAGGTGCCATTCCTTGGCCAGCACCCCGACGCATTATGTCGTGCATCCTGCGCGAAACCGACGAAAGCGGCAAATCTGATTCATGCACTGCGTCACACTGTCAGACGGTCGCGCCACAACCGCCCCATGCCTGCTAGAATGCGCGGCTATTTTCTGGTGACCCCCGGTTTCTAGCATGTCCCGACTCAATCCCCGGCAACAGGAAGCCTGTGACTACGTCGGCGGCCCTCTATTGGTGCTCGCCGGTGCAGGCTCCGGCAAGACCAGCGTGATCACACGCAAGATCGCCCACCTCATCCAGAACTGTGGCATCCGTGCCCAGTACATCGTGGCCATGACCTTCACCAACAAGGCGGCGCGCGAGATGAAGGAGCGGGTCGGCACCCTGCTGCGCCCCGGCGAAGGCCGCGGCCTGACCGTGTGCACCTTCCACAACCTGGGCCTGAACATCATCCGCAAGGAGCACGAACGCCTGGGCTACAAGCCTGGCTTCTCGATCTTCGACGAGACCGACATCAAGGCATTGCTGTCGGACATCATGCAGAAGGAATACTCCGGCGACGACGGCATCGACGAGATCAAGAACATGATCGGTGCCTGGAAGAACGACCTGATCCTGCCGGCCGAGGCCCTGGAAAAGGCGCGCAACCCGCGCGAGCAGACCGCCGCCATCGTCTACACCCATTACCAGCGTACGCTCAAGGCGTACAACGCGGTGGACTTCGACGACCTCATCCTGCTGCCGGTGAAGCTGTTCGAGGAACACAAGGATGTCCTGGAGCGCTGGCAGAACCGCGTGCGCTACCTGCTGGTGGACGAGTACCAGGACACCAACGCCAGCCAGTACCTGCTGGTGAAGATGCTGATCGGCATGCGCAACCAGTTCACCGTAGTGGGCGACGACGACCAGTCGATCTATGCCTGGCGTGGCGCCCGCCCGGAAAACCTCATGCTGCTCAAGGAGGACTACCCCTCCCTGAAGGTGGTGATGCTGGAGCAGAACTACCGCTCCACCAGCCGCATCCTGCGCTGCGCCAACGTGCTGATCGCCAACAACCCTCACGCCTTCGAAAAGCAGTTGTGGAGCGAAATGGGTGTAGGTGACGAGATCCGCGTGATCCGCTGCAAGAACGAGGAAGCCGAGGCCGAGCGCGTGGCCATGGAGATCCTCACCCTGCACCTGCGCACCGACCGGCCCTACAGCGACTTCGCGATCCTCTACCGGGGCAACTACCAGGCCAAGCTGATCGAGCTCAAGCTCCAGCACCACCAGGTGCCCTACCGCCTCTCCGGCGGCAACAGCTTCTTCGGTCGCCAGGAAGTCAAGGACCTCATGGCCTACCTGCGCCTGCTGGTCAACCCGGACGACGACAACGCCTACCTGCGGGTGATCAACGTACCGCGCCGGGAGATCGGCTCCACGACCCTGGAAAAGCTCGGCAACTATGCCACCGAGCGTGGCGTGTCGATGTATGCCGCCAGCGAGGAGCTGGGCCTGGGCGAGCACCTCGATGCTCGCTATACAGAGCGCCTGCAGCGCTTCAAGCATTGGCTCGACGGGGTGCGCCAGCGCGTGGCCCTGGAAGACCCGATCGCCGCCCTGCACGACATGGTCCGCGACATCGACTACGAGAACTGGATCCGCCAGAACACTGCCAGCGACAAAGCCGCAGAGTTTCGTATCAGCAACGTCTGGTTCCTGATCGATGCCCTGAAGAACACCCTCGAGAAGGACGAAGAGGGTGACATGACCATCGAGGACGCCATCGGCAAGCTGGTACTGCGCGACATGCTCGAGCGCCAGCAGGAAGAGGAAGAAAACGCCGAAGGTGTGCAGATGATGACCCTGCATGCCTCCAAGGGCCTGGAATTCCCTTACGTGTTCATCATGGGCATGGAGGAGGAAATCCTCCCGCACCGCTCCAGCATCGAGGCCGACACCATCGAGGAAGAGCGGCGCCTGGCCTACGTGGGCATTACCCGCGCGCGCCAGACCCTGGCGTTCACCTTCGCCGCCAAGCGCAAGCAGTACGGCGAAATCATCGACTGCACGCCCAGCCGGTTCCTCGACGAACTGCCGCCGGACGACCTGGCCTGGGAAGGCCTGGACGATGCGCCAGTCGAGGTGAAGGCCGCTCGCGGTAACAACGCACTGGCCGACATCCGGGCAATGCTCAAACGCTGACCAACCCTTACTCTTTAAACCTTTGTCGCGGCCCTGGCTGCGGCCACCTTTGCTACATCGAGGAATACCACAGTGGAAGCACTGCAGCAGAAGATTCGCGAAGAAGGCATCGTGCTTTCCGACCAGGTTCTCAAAGTCGACGCGTTTCTCAACCATCAGATCGACCCGGCGCTGATGCAGCTGATCGGTGACGAGTTCGCCCGCCTGTTCGCCGATTCGGGCGTGACCAAGATCGTCACCATCGAAGCGTCCGGTATCGCCCCAGCGGTGATGACCGGCCTGAAACTGGGCGTGCCGGTGATCTTCGCCCGCAAGCACCAGTCGCTGACCCTGACCGAGAACCTGCTGACCGCCTCGGTGTACTCCTTCACCAAGCAGACCGAGAACACCGTGGCCATCTCGCCACGCCATCTCAACAGCAGCGACCGCGTGCTGGTGATCGACGACTTCCTGGCCAATGGCAAAGCCTCCCAGGCGCTGATCTCGATCATCAAGCAGGCCGGCGCCACCGTTGCTGGCCTGGGCATCGTGATCGAGAAATCGTTCCAGGGCGGCCGTGCCGAACTGGATCGCCAGGGCTATCGCGTCGAGTCGCTGGCCCGGGTGAAGTCGCTGGAAGGTGGCGTGGTCACGTTCATCGAGTGATGACCATAGGGGCCGCTGTGCGGCCCTTTCGCGGCACAAGGCCGCTCCAGAAGATCGCGTTCCCTGTAGGAGCGGCCTTGTGCCGCGAAAGGGCTGCACAGCAGCCCCGGCCATTCATCAGGTTGCCGCCAACCCTGCCAGCAACAGCCGCTGGTAGAGCTCTTCCTTGAGCCCTTGCGGCTGCTCCAACCCCATGCGCGCCAACTGCGCCGCGTAGGCTTCCGGTGCGGGCGCGTCCAACGCCGCCTTGCCCAGCTCCAGCACCTCGCTCAGCTTGAACTTGCTCTTGAGCCAGTTCAGCGCGCGTAGCAAATCCCGCTCTTCAGCCGTGAAGTCGCACCCCAGTGGATACTCCGGGAACAACCGCCCATGTTGCTCGCGGATCGCCTCCAGGCGCTCGGGCGTGTTGTCGGTGAAGCGCGCATCCAGCTGGAAGTCTTTCGGCAGCTTGCCCGCTGCCTTGGCCTGCTCCATCAATTGCGGCTGGAAGCGTGAGTCGCTGATCGCCAGCAACCTGGCGATCACCTCGCTGTCGGTCTGCCCGCGCAGGTCGGCGATGCCGTATTCGGTCACCACGATGTCGCGCAGATGCCGAGGAATGGTGCAATGGCCGTAGCTCCAGAACAGATTGGAAGTGACCTCGCCCCCTGCCTCGCGCCAGCTGCGCAGCAGCAGGATCGAGCGCCCGCCTTCCAGGGCATGGCCCTGGGCGACGAAGTTGTATTGCCCGCCTACGCCGCTGAGCACCCGACCGTCCTCGAGCTGGTCGGCCACGCCAGCCCCTAGCAAGGTCATGCCGAACACCGTGTTGACGAAGCGGGCATCGCGGCGCTGGCGGCGCTTGAGCGCTTCCTGGCCATACAGCTCGTTGATGAAGCCGATGCCGGTCATGGCGAAGCGCCTACGTTGCTCGAGGGACATTTCCCGCAAGCGCTGGTAGAACGCCTGCGGGCCCAGGAAGAACCCGCCGTGCACCAGGACCCCGCGCTCATCGGCCGGGCGCCGGATCACCCCTGCCTCGACCAGCGCCAGCAGGCCATTGACGAACATTTCGCTGCAACCGTAGAGCCCCTCGGCGAAGGCATCCAGACCTCCCTCACGGTCTATCAGAACCTGCCAAGAGGTGACGTCCAACGCCTGGAGCACGGCACGATAACCGGCGTTGTCCCCCTGGCGGGCCAGCAGCGCGGCAGCCACCGCATCGCCCATGGCGCCGATGCCGATCTGCAGGGTGCCGCCATCGCGTACCAGGGCACTGGCATGCAGGCCGATGCAGTGGTCCTGGGTCGATACCGGCATGTTCGGCGTGGAGAACAACCGCCGCCGCTCGGGCGCCTCGATCAACAGGTCGAAGTCGTCCTCGCCAAGCTCGGCATCGCCAGGCATGTAAGGCAGCTCGGTGTGCGCCTGGCCGAGCAACAGGATGGTTTCGCCCGCAGCGCGGCGGCGGGCCAGCATCGGCAGCAGGTCGAGGGTGATGTCCGGGTTGCAGGCCAGGCTGAGCTGGCCTGGGCGCTCGGGCGTGGTGGCCACCAATTGGGCGACCAGGTTCAAACCCTTGGCGTTGATGTCGCGCGCCGCATGGCTGTAGTTGCTGCTGACGTAATCCTGCTGCGCCGCTTCGCTGTGCAGCAGGCTGCCCGGCTGCAGGAAGAACTGCTCGATGCGGATGTTCGCAGGCAGGGTGTCGTTGCGCAGGTCGGCAAGGTAGTCGAGCTCTTCGTAGTCGGCGAAGACCCGCTCCACGAACGGCTCCAGGAAGCGCCGCTGCAGCCCATCGCCCAGCGGCGGTCGGCCGAGGCTGAGGGCGGTGTAGATCGTCAGCTGGCGCTCGGGGCATTCGCGTATCCGGGCGTAGAGCGCGTTGACGAAGGCATTGGGCTTGCCCAGGCCCAGCGGCAGGCCCATGTGGATATGGGCTGGCAGGCGGGCGAGGACCTGTTCTACCGCTTGTTCGATGGAAACGCGTTGCGTCATCTAGGCCTCCTGTGAACATCCATGCATGCAGGGATTGGACAAGGGCTTTGGACAGGTTGCTGAACATGCCGGCCCATCGCGGGACAAGCCCGCTCCCACAGGTTTCGCGCCGCTCTGGAGGGTAGCATTGAACCTGTGGGAGCGGGCTTGTCCCGCGATTGGGCCGGCGAGCCCTAGAATACAAAGCCCGCCATGAAAGGCGGGCTTGCGAATATCAGGCTCGGCTCAAAGCCCCGACATCTTCTTGATGGCGCCCTTGAGCTCTTCGTCGGAGCAGTCGGCGCAGGTGCCTTTCGGCGGCATGGCGTTGATGCCGGTGATGGCCTTGGCCAGGATGCCGTCGAGGCCGCCCTGGTGGTCCGCGCGTTCCTTCCAGGCGGCGGTGTCGCCGATCTTCGGTGCGCCGAGCAGCCCGCTGCCATGGCAGGCGTTGCAGTGCTTGGCAATGACTTCGTCCGGTGTCTTGGCGCCGCCGCCCCCTGCAGTGGCAGCCACGGCCATGCCTTTGCATTCCTGGCCCTGGACGCACACCTGGCCGACCGGCTCGAGGCGCTTGGCAAGGTCGTCGTTGGTCGCAGCGGTTGCGCTCATTGCCCAAAGGGCGAATACGGCTGCTGGTACGGCCAGCATCTTCTTGATTTGGTTCACGCGAACACCCTCATGGTGGCTAATCACGCCCGCGGCCACGGATCTGCGAGCGTTTGAAAGTATAGCGGGAACCCAGGGCCCGTGAAACGACCCCACAAGGGAAAGGGATATTGCCGCAACAATGCACTGCGCTGGATCAAAAGTTCGATGGTGTCGCTGCGCTGATCAGCCGGGCAGGCTCGTCGAAGGGGTTGCGAAAACGGTGCGGCCGGGTGCTTTCGAAGTAATAGCTGTCGCCTGCTTCGAGGACGAAGGTCTCGGTACCGACCACCAGCTCCAGGCGCCCTTCCAGCAGGATGCCGGTTTCCTCGCCGTCATGGGTGAGCATTTCCTCACCGGTGTCGGCGCCAGGCGGGTACACCTCATTGAGGAAGGCGATGGCCCGGTTGGGGTGCGACTTGCCCACCAGTTTCATGGTCACCGCACCGTCGGAGATGTCGATCAGCTCATGGGCCTTGTAGACGATCTGGGTGGGGCTTTCGGGGGCGAGCTCGACAGAAAAGAATTCCACCATCGACATGGGAATGCCACTGAGCACCTTGCGCAGGGAGCTGATCGACGGGCTCACGCTGTTCTTCTCGATCATCGAGATGGTGCTGTTGGTAACGCCCGCGCGCTTGGCGAGTTCACGCTGGGACAGGCCCTTGAGCTTGCGGATGGCTTGCAGTCGTTCACCGACGTCCAAAGCTGGAGCCTCCTGAAACGGTCGAGGTGGGAGCAAAGTGTGAACGATATGATGGCGATGCCGTTCAGTATTTACAACACTTTACCCCGCAGCCTGTCCGCTTCGGCCGCTTATTCGCCGATATAGTCCAGCGGTACGCGCTTGAGGTTGCAGAAGATCTGGTACGGGATCATGCCCGCCTGGGCCGCCACCTCGCTGGCCAGCACCTGCTTGCCCCACAGCTCCACCGGGCTGCCGAGGGTCGCCTCGGGCACGTCGGTCAGGTCGATGCAGAGCATGTCCATGGACACCCGCCCGATCAGTTGGCTGCGCTTGCCGGCGACCATCACCGGGGTGCCGGTGGGCGCCTGGCGTGGGTAGCCATCGGCATAGCCCATGGCGACCACGCCGACCCGGGTCGGGCGTGGGGTGATGAACTTGGCGCCGTAGCCCACCGGCTCGCCGGCCGGCAGTTCACGCACGCCGATGACGCGCGATTGCAGGGTCATCACCGGTTGCAGGCGCTCGGCCTGGGGCTGGGAGACTTCGAAGGGCGTGGCACCGTAGAGCATGATGCCCGGGCGTACCCAGTCGCTCGGTACCTGGGGCCAGCCCAGGACCGCGGGCGAATTGCGCAGGCTGCATTCGGCGGTCAGGCCCTGGCGGGCGGCTTCGAACACCGCCACCTGCTGCGACGTGGCGTCCGCGTCCAGTTCATCGGCCCGGGCGAAGTGACTCATGAGCACGATGCGTGCGACCTTGCCGCTGGCCAGCAGGCGCTGGTAGGCCTCTTGGTAATCCTTCGGGTGCAGGCCGACACGATGCATGCCGGTGTCCATCTTCAGCCAGACGGTCAATGGCTTGTGGACGGTTGTCTGCTCGATCGCTTCCAGCTGCCACAGCGACTGCACCACGCACCACAGGTCGTGCTCGGCGATCAGCGCCAGCTCGCTGGCTTCGAAGAAACCTTCTAGCAGCAGCACCGGCGCCTTGATCCCGGCGGCACGCAGCTCGAGCGCTTCCTCGATGCAGGCCACCGCAAAGCCATCGGCTTCGGTTTCCAGGGCCAGGGCACAACGCACTGCGCCATGCCCATAGGCATCGGCCTTGATCACGGCCAGGGCCTTGGCACCGGACAGTTCACGGGCCAGGCGATAGTTGTGGCGAAGGGCTTGGAGGTCGATGAGGGCACGGGCGGGACGCATGGCGGCAGCCTTATGGTGGTTCAGGTTGAAATCGGTTTTTCCCTGTCACCGGCAAGCCGGCGCCCACACAGGGCTGGCGTGGGAGCGGCTTGCCGGTGACAGGGCCGGTGAAGCAGGCCAGTTACTGATGCACAGGCTCAGCCTGGCCGTGCTTGGCCACTTCCCGGTTGTTGCCATAACGGGAAATGTCGAGGCCTTCGGCACTGATCTGCGGCTTCTTGCGCGCGATCAGATCGGCCAGCAGGCGACCGGAGCCACAGGCCATGGTCCAGCCCAAGGTACCGTGACCGGTGTTCAGGAACAGGTTGCGGTACGGGGTGGCGCCCACGATCGGGGTGCCATCCGGGGTGGCCGGGCGCAGGCCGGTCCAGAAACTGGCCTGGCTCAGGTCGCCGCCGCGAGGATAGAGGTCATTGACGATCATCTCCAGCGTTTCGCGCCGGCGCGGGTTCAGCGAAAGGTCGAAGCCGGCGATCTCGGCCATGCCACCCACGCGGATTCGGTTGTCGAACCGGGTGATGGCGACCTTGTAGGTTTCATCCAGAATGGTCGAGGTCGGCGCCATGTCGGCATTGGTGATCGGCACGGTCAACGAGTAGCCTTTGAGCGGGTAAACCGGCGCCTTGATACCCAGCGGCTTGAGCATTTGCGGCGAGTAGCTGCCCAGGGCCAGCACGTAGCGGTCGGCGGTTTCCAGCTTGCCGTCGATCCATACACCGTTGATGCGGTCACCAGCGAAATCCAGGCGCTGGATGTTCTGGTCGAAGCGGAATTCCACGCCCAGCTTGACCGCCATTTCGGCCAGTTTGGTGGTGAACAGCTGGCAGTCGCCGGTCTGGTCGTTGGGCAGGCGCAGGGCACCGGCCAGGATGTTCTTCACCCCGGCCAGGGCAGGTTCGACGCGGGCGATGCCATCGCGGTCGAGCAGCTCGTAGGGCACGCCGGACTGTTCGAGCACGGCGATATCCTTGGCGGCGGCATCCACCTGCGCCTGGGTACGGAACAGTTGGGTGGTGCCCAGGGAGCGGTTTTCGTAGGCGATACCGGTTTCGGCGCGCAGTTCGTCGAGGCAGTCGCGGCTGTACTCGGACAAACGCACCATGCGCTCCTTGTTCACCGCGTAGCGGTTGGCCGTGCAGTTGCGCAGCATCTGCGCCATCCACAGGTACTGATCGACGTCACCGGTAAGCTTGATGGCAAGGGGGGCGTGGCGCTCGAGCAGCCACTTGATAGCCTTCAGCGGCACGCCAGGGGCGGCCCAGGGCGAGGCATAGCCGGGCGAGATCTGGCCGGCGTTGGCGAAGCTGGTTTCCATGGCCACCGCTGGTTGGCGGTCGACCACCGTCACTTCGAAACCTTGCCGGGCCAGATAGTAGGCACTGGCGGTTCCGATCACACCGCTACCAAGTACCAGAACTCGCATTGTTTATCCCTCGCACGCGGTCAACCGCAGACTTTTGTTGAAATGGCTGGATGGGCGCAGTATATGGAGGAATAGCCAGTGCATTTCACTATATAAAAGCCTATATTTGGCGAGAATTCTCGGCAAAATCGCCTTTCACGGAGGGGCATCCCCTATGAGAACCCAGCACCAGAGCAAGCGTGAACTGGACAAGATCGACCGCAATATCCTGCGCATCCTGCAGAACGACGGGCGCATCTCGTTCACCGAACTGGGCGAAAAGGTCGGCCTTTCCACCACGCCATGCACCGAGCGGGTACGCCGGCTGGAGCGCGAGGGGATCATCATGGGCTACAACGCCCGGCTCAACCCGCAGCACCTCAAGGGTAGCCTGCTGGTGTTCGTCGAGATCAGCCTGGACTACAAGTCCGGCGACACCTTCGAGGAGTTCCGCCGCGCGGTGCTCAAGCTGCCCCACGTGTTGGAGTGCCACTTGGTCTCCGGCGACTTCGACTACCTGGTGAAGGCGCGTATCTCGGAAATGGCCTCCTATCGCAAACTGCTTGGCGACATCCTGCTCAAGCTGCCGCATGTGCGCGAGTCCAAGAGCTACATCGTCATGGAAGAGGTGAAGGAAAGCCTCTGCCTGCCAATTCCGGAATAAGGTTCAGACCAGCACCTGGCGGGTGCTGGCAATGAACTGATGCACCAGTTGCTCGGCCTCGGGTTCGATCATCTGTTCGGGCCCCCGTCCCCGCGGGCAGGCCAGGCGTGGCGTGGTGCCGAACAGGCGGCAGATCATCGGGCGCTCTTCGTAGACCGTGCAGCCGTTGGGGCCCAGGTGCACACAGTCCAGGCGCTCCAGCGCAGCATCCTGCTCGGCGCGGGGTTTACGTGGCAGGCGGGCCATCTCTTCGGCCGAAGTGGTGACCGGGCCGCAGCAGTCGTGGCAGCCGGGTTCGCATTCGAAGGAAGGGATCAGTTCGCGCAGGAAATGGATCTTGTGGCTGTTGCAGGACATGGTCGGGTACAAAGCTGGAAAATTGACCAGATTATATCGCGCCGCCCTTCGGTAGGAGCGGCCTTGTGCCGCGAATGGGCCGCAAAGCGGCCCCGGCAACCTATGCAGCGAAGCTGAAGTTCTGGGGGGCGCTGCGCCCCCCTTTCGCGGCACAAGGCCGCTCCTACAAAGGGGTGTCAGGCCAGCTCTTTCAGGCGATGCCAGAGCATCCCCAGGGCCAACAGCGGCGAGCGCAGCAGCTTGCCGCCGGGGAAGGTGATATGCGGCACCCTGGCGAACAGGTCGAAGCGCCCGCTGTGCTGGCCGCTGATGGCCTCGCCCAGCAGCCGCGCGGCCAGGTGGGTGGCGTTCACGCCATGGCCGGAATAGGCCTGGGCGTAATAGACGTTCGGCTGGCTGGCCAGGCGGCCGATCTGCGGCAGGCGGTTGGCCCCGATGCCGATCATGCCGCCCCATTGGTAGTCGATACGCACGTCGGTCAGCTGCGGGAAGACCTTGAGCAGTTTGGGCCGCATATAGGCGGCGATGTCCTGCGGGTCGCGACCGGAATAATGGCAGGCGCCGCCGAACAGCAGGCGGTGGTCGGCAGAGAGCCGGTAGTAGTCCAGGGCCACGCGCTGGTCGCACACGGCCATGTTCTGCGGCAGCAACTGGCGGGCACGCTCTTCGCCCAACGGCTCGGTGGCGATGATGTAGCTGCCGGCGGGCAGCACCTTGCCCCCGAGTTCGCGGTTCAGGTCGTTGTGGTAGGCGTTGCAGCACAGTACCAAGGTCTTGGCACGTACGCGGCCCTGGGCGGTATGCACGGTCACTTCGGGGCCGTAGTCGATGCGAACGACTTCCGATTGTTCGTACAGGCCCACGCCCAGGCGGCTGGCCACGGCGGCTTCGCCGAGTGCGAGGTTCAGCGGGTGCAGGTGCCCCGAGCCCATGTCGATCAAGCCGCCGACATAGCGGTCGGAGCCGACCACGCTGTGGATATCGTCCTTCTGCACCAGGCGTAGTTCATGGCGATAGCCCAGGCTGCGCAGTTCTTCGGCGTCTTCGGCAAAGCCTTGCAGTTCGCCCGGCTTGTTGGCCAGGTCGCAGTAACCCCAGGTCAGGTCGCAGGCGATGGCATGGCGCTCGATGCGCTCGCGGACGATGTCCACAGCCTCCAGGCCCATGAGCTTCATGCTGCGCACGCCGTCCTCGCCGATGACCGGCAGGAACTGCTCCAGCCCATGGCCGACCCCGCGGATCAACTGCCCACCGTTACGCCCGCTGGCGCCCCAGCCAATCTTGCGCGCCTCCAGCAGGATCACCGAAAGCCCGCGCTCGGCCAGCTCGATGGCGGCATTGAGGCCGGAATAACCGCCACCGACGATGCAGACATCAGCGCGATGGTCGCCTTGCAGGAAGGCGTGGTCAGGGTGGGGCGCGCTGCTGGCGGCATAGTAGGAGGCGGCGTGCTGCGCGCTGTGGATCATCGGGTTGGGTCCTGGGGCAGGTGGGCTAGGCGAGGAGGATAAGCCGGGGCTCTGGGGCGGGCAACCGGCAACCCAGGTTGACGCGGTCCCCTGTAGGAGCGGGCTTGCCCCGCGATCGGGCGCGCAGCGGCCGTAAACCAGGAAAACAAGGTCCAACGGGTGAAACGTAGTGGCTGATTTTACAGTCGCTGCGCGCCCGATCGCGGGGCAAGCCCGCTCCTACAGGGGACCGTGTTCAACGTTTCCAGAAGGGTTTGCGTCCTTCCTCCCGCGCCTGCGCCCAACTGAGCCCGATATCCCGAAGCTGGGCATCGTCGAGCTGCAACAAGTGCCTGCGGGTGCGCCAGCGATGCACCATCAAACCCCACCGGCCCAGGCCCGCCGGTGCGCCATAGACCTTGTCCCGCTGCCCGGCGTCCAGTTCCTTGGCCAACAGTTGCAAGCGCACATCGCTCATGCCGTCCATCGCTGCCCTCTCCCGATCAGTAGATACTGTAGGAGAAGCATGCCCGTCGGCACCCAAGGCCATACAGATCCAATACGGATTTATTATTTCCATACAGAATTGGCCGGGCGGGCCCTGAATGCTGTATTTTCAGCCGATCTGTACTGGTCTGCATGCCCACTTGGCGCAGGAGTATGCCGTGACGCTCTACCTCAACCTCGCCGAACTGCTCGGCGCCCGCATAGAACAAGGCCTGTACCGCCCCGGCCAGCGCCTGCCCTCGGTGCGTGCGTTGAGCCTGGAACATGGGGTCAGCCTGAGCACGGTGCAGCAGGCCTATCGCCTGCTCGAGGACAATGGCCTGGTCTCGCCGCGGCCCAAGTCCGGCTATTTTGTCGCCGAAGACCGCAGCCTCCCTGCCCTTCCCGCCGTCAGCCGCCCGGCCCAGCGGCCGGTGGATATCTCCCAGTGGGAGCAGGTGCTGGAACTGGTGCGCAGCACACCGCAGAAGAATGTCATGCAGCTGGGTCGCGGCATGCCCGACATCGACAGCCCGACCTTGAAACCCCTGCTGCGCAGCCTCGCCCAGCTCAGCCGACGCCAGGACATGCCGGGGCTGTACTACGACAACATCCACGGCAACCTCGCCCTGCGCGAGCAGATCGCACGGCTGATGCTGGATTCCGGCTGCCGTCTGGGCTCGGCCGACCTGGTGGTGACCACGGGCTGCCATGAGGCGCTGTCTACCAGTATCCGCGCCGTATGCGAGCCAGGCGATATCGTTGCGGTGGAATCGCCCAGCTTCCATGGCGCCATGCAGACCCTCAAGGGCCTGGGCATGAAGGCCCTGGAGATCCCTACCGACCCGCTCCAGGGCATCAGCCTGGAGGCCCTGGAACTGGCGCTGGAGCAATGGCCGATCAAGCTCATCCAGCTCACCCCCAGCTGCAACAACCCCCTGGGCTACATCATGCCGGAGGCGCGCAAGAAAGCCCTGCTGAACCTCGCCCAGCGCTATGACGTGGCGATCCTCGAAGACGATGTCTACGGCGACCTGGCCTACACCTACCCTCGCCCGCGGACCATCAAGTCGTTCGACGAAGACGGCCGCGTGCTGCTGTGCAGTTCCTTCTCCAAGACCCTGGCGCCGGGGCTGCGGGTCGGCTGGGTGGCACCCGGGCGCTACCTGGAGCGGGTGTTGCACATGAAGTACATCAGCACTGGCAGCACGGCCTGTCAGCCGCAGCTGGCCATCGCCGACTTCATCGAGGCTGGGCACTACCACCCCCACGTAAGACGCATGCGCAGCCAGTACCAGCGTGGCCGCGACCAGATGAGCGACTGGGTCACCCGCTACTTCCCCGCAGGCACCCGCGCCAGCCGGCCCCAGGGCGGCTTCATGCTGTGGGTCGAATTGCCGGAAAGTTTCGACACGCTACGCCTGAACCGGGCTTTACTGGAGCAGGGGGTGCAGATTGCGGTTGGCAGCATCTTCTCGGCGTCGGGCAAGTACCGGCACTGCCTGCGCATGAACTTTGCCGCACGGCCCACGCCGCAGATCGAAGACGCTGTGCGCAAGGTGGGCGAAACCGCCCTTCGTCTACTGGAAGCGGACGAAAGCCCAGCGTAACTTTGCGCCGCCCTCCACGGTCCAACCCATAGGCCTTTGCTGTACAGGACGTTCTACCCTTGAGACTCCAGCGAGCTCTGCCTCTCTTGCTGGCGCTGTTGCTTGGCCTGTCGGGCTGCGCCAGCGTCGGCACACCACGCCAGGTCAGCCAGGCGCTGCCGGCCAGCGATTCGGCCTTCGGCCGCTCGGTGCAGCGCCAGGCCGCGCCTTACGAGGGCCGCTCAGGTTTCCGCCTGCTGCCCAACAGCAACGAGGCCTTTCGTGCCCGCGCCGAGCTGATTCGCAACGCCCAGGCGAGCATCGACCTGCAGTACTACATCGTCCATGACGGCCTGAGCACCCGCGCCCTGGTGCATGAACTGCTGCGTGCCGCCGACCGCGGCGTGCGGGTACGCATCCTGCTCGACGACACCACCAGCGACGGCCTGGACACGCTGATGGGCACCCTGGCCGCCCACCCGAACATCCATATCCGCGTATTCAACCCCCTGCACCTGGGACGCAGCACGGGGGCCACCCGCGCCGTGGGCCGGCTGTTCAACCTGTCGCGCCAGCATCGGCGCATGCACAACAAGCTGTTCCTGGTGGACAACAGCATGGCCATCGTCGGTGGGCGCAACATCGGCGACGAATATTTCGATGCCGAGCCCAACCTGAACTTCACCGATATCGACCTGCTCGGCGTGGGCCCGGTGGCCGAGCAGCTCGGGCACAGCTTCGACCAGTACTGGAACAGCGCCCTGAGCCGGCCGATCGGCGACTTCCTCTGGCGCCAACCAGACGCAGCCGACCTGCGCGCCAGCCGCAAACGCCTGGAAATCTCCCTGGCCCAGGCACGGGTCAAACACAAAGCGTTGTACGACCGACTGATGGCCTACCAGTCCCGCCCACGCCTGGACACTTGGCGCAACGAGCTGATCTGGGCCCACAGCCAGGCCCTGTGGGACTCACCGAGCAAGGTTCTGGCCCAGGACGAGCCGGACCCGCACCTGCTGATGACCCAGCAGCTGGCACCGGAGTTGGCCAAGGTACAGCACGAACTGATCCTGGTGTCCGCGTATTTCGTGCCGGGGGAGTCCGGCCTGCTGTACCTCACCAGCCGAGCCGATGCGGGCACCTCGATCAAGCTGCTGACCAACTCCCTGGAAGCCACCGACGTGCCGGCGGTGCATGGCGGCTACGCCCCCTACCGCCGTGCCCTGCTCGAACACGGCGTGCAGCTGTACGAGCTGCGCCGCCAGCCGGGCGACCCCAGTGCCTATCGCAGCCTGAGCTTTCGCGGCAGCTCCGACTCCAGCCTGCACAGCAAGGCAATCGTCTTCGACCGGCGCAAGACCTTCATCGGCTCATTCAACTTCGACCCGCGTTCCGTGCTGTGGAACACCGAGGTCGGCGTACTGGTGGACAGCCCGGAACTGGCCGAATACACCCGGGAAATGGCTGTCGAAGGCATGGCGCCGGCGCTGAGCTACCAGGCAAAACTGGTGGGCGACCAAGTGGTATGGGTGACCGAGGACAACGGCAAGCGGCGCATGCTCACCTCCGAGCCAGGCGGGCTGTGGCGGCGCTTCAATGCCTGGATCAGCAAGGCGGTGGGGCTGGAGAAGATGCTGTGAGCCGCCGCCATTCGGGGTAAACCCGCTCCCACAGGTACAGCGCTGTCATTGAGAGCCCTGCATAACGTGTGGGAGCGGGTTTACCCGCGAATGGGCGCAAATTCCTTATCAGGCCGAAGCAGGCTCGAAGGCATCCCGCCGGCGGGTCAACACCACCAGCCCTGCCGCCCCCGCCGCCATCAGCCACGGCAATGCATGCCCACTGATCCATTGGCTCCCTGCGCCAGCGATCAGCGGCCCGAGCAGGCAACCTATGCCCCACAGCTGCGCCACATGCGCATTGGCGCGCACCAGCTCATCGTCCCGGTAACGCTCGCCGATCAACACCAGCGACAAGGTGAACAGGCCACCGGCACTGGCGCCGAACAGCACCCATACCGGCCAGATCGCAGGCGTGTGCAAGGCCAGCGGAATCGCCAGGCTGGAAACGAGCAACGCCAGGGCACAGCCACTGAACAGGGTCCGCCGCGACATGCAGTCGGCCAGGGCACCGATCGGCAGCTGCAGCACCGCATCGCCCACCACCACGGTGCTGACCATGAACAATGCCACCTCTGCCGTGAACCCTTGCTGCAGGCAGTACACCGGCAACAGCGTCAGGATCATCGCCTCGAACGCAGCGAACAGGGCAATGGCCCAGGCGATCACCGGCAGGCGCCGACAGAAACCGAACAGGTCGCCAAAGGTGACGCTGCACGCATCGGTGCTCGGAGCACCACCGCGCCTCAACAGCAGCAACGGCGCACACAGCAGCAAGACCGTCGCGACCCAGAAGCCGAAATCGTCGTCCGAGCCCAGCAGCCCCAGCACCAGTGGCCCGGCCAGCTGGCTCAACGCGTAGCTGCTGCCATACAGCGCCACCAGCCGTCCCCGCCACTGCTCGATCACCAGTTGGTTGATCCAGCTTTCGCCAAGGATGAATACCACGGTCAGGGCCATGCCGATCGCCAGGCGCAGCGCCAGCCACAACGGATAGCTGGGCAACAGCGCCACCAGGCCGATCGACAAGGCGCCGCCCCACAGGCACAGGCGCATGGCAGCCGGCACGCCGACCCACCCGGCCAGGCGACTGGCCAGGCTGGCACCGAGCAGCACACCGAAAGCTGGCATCGCCGCCATCACGCCGATGGCGAACCCACCGTAGCCCCAGCCCTCCAGGCGCAGGGACACCAACGGCATGCTCACGCCGAGCGCGAGCCCAACGCTGAGTACCGAGGCCAGTACGGCAAAGTAGGTTCCCCAACGCATGGCAGCCCTCCTAGGCTTAGTTTTCAGAACCCCATTCGCGGGTAAACCCGCTCCCACAGGTACTACGCCATTATTAAGGGCGATATGAAACCTGTGAGAGCGGGTTTACCCGCGAAGCGTCCGCGCTGAATTACAGCTTGATCCAGGTCGCCTTCAGCTCGGTGTACTTCTCCAGTGCGTGCAGCGACTTGTCACGGCCATTGCCCGACTGCTTGAAGCCGCCGAACGGCGCGGTCATGTCGCCGCCATCGTACTGGTTGACCCACACGCTGCCGGCGCGCACAGCGCGGGCGGTCTGGTGGGCCTTGGAAATGTCCGAGGTCCAGATGCCGGCAGCCAGCCCGTATGGCGTGTCGTTGGCGATGGCCACGGCCTCTTCTGCGGTGTCGAAGGTGATCACCGACAGCACGGGGCCGAAGATCTCTTCCTTGGCGATCTTCATGGCGTTGGTCACGCCGTCGAAGATGGTCGGCTCGACATAGGTGCCGCCGGTTTCCTCCAGGGTGCGCTTGCCGCCAGCCAGCAGCTTGGCGCCATCCTGGTGGCCGGCCTCGATGTAGGACAGCACGGTGTTCATCTGCTGGGTATCGACCAACGCACCGACGGTGGTCGCGGGATCCAGCGGGTTGCCCGGCTTCCAGGCCTTCAGGGCCTCGACCACCATCGGCAGGAACTGGGCCTTGATCGAGCGCTCGACCAGCAGGCGGGAGCCGGCAGTGCAGACTTCGCCCTGGTTGAAGGCGATGGCGCTGGCAGCGGCCTCGGCGGCAGCCTTCAGGTCAGGCGCGTCGGCGAACACAATGTTCGGGCTCTTGCCGCCGGCTTCCAGCCAGACACGCTTCATGTTCGACTCGCCCGCATAGACCATCAGCTGCTTGGCGATCTTGGTGGAGCCGGTGAACACCAGGGTGTCGACGTCCATATGCAGGGCCAGGGCCTTGCCCACGGTGTGGCCGTAGCCAGGCAGCACGTTCAGCACACCAGCCGGAATACCGGCTTCGATGGCCAGCTGGGCGATGCGGATGGCAGTCAGCGGTGACTTTTCCGACGGCTTGAGCACGATGGAGTTACCGGTGGCCAGGGCCGGGCCGAGCTTCCAGCAAGCCATCAGCAGCGGGAAGTTCCACGGCACGATGGCACCCACCACACCCACCGGCTCGCGGGTGACCAAGCCGAGCTGGTCGTGCGGGGTCGGGGCGACTTCGTCGTAGACCTTGTCGATGGCTTCGGCGGTCCAGTGGATGGCGTTGGCGGCACCTGGGACATCGATGGTGGAGGAGTCACCGATCGGCTTGCCCATGTCCAGGGTTTCCAGCAGGGCCAGCTCTTCGACGTGCTCGCGCAGCAGGCCTGCGAAACGGATCAAGGTGGCCTTGCGCTTGGCCGGGGCCAGGCGCGACCAGACGCCGGATTCGAACACGGCGCGGGCATTCTCGACGGCACGGTTGGCGTCGGCCAGGTCGCAGCTGGCGATCTTGGCCAGGAAGCGTCCGTCCACCGGGCTCAGGCAGTCGAAGGTTTCACCGGATGCGGCATCGGTGTATTCGCCGTTGATGAAGGCGCGACCTTCGATCTTCAGTTGTTGGGCACGCTGTTCCCAATCCGCACGAGTCAGGGTGGTCATACGAAACTCCTCCTCTTGTTAAGGTGCAACGCCGTACTGAGGACATCACGACGTTGTCGAAAATTCTGGCCGGGCGACAAGCGCATACTGGCACCCGCCACCCTAAACCAGCCCGGTAAAACTATCAATATATTTGACACGAAAGGCCTAAAAGCCTACTGATGTGCATTTTATTAAACAACAAGAGGGCCTCACCATGACCATCAACAGCATCATCGATTTCGCCCAGGCACTCACCGAGGCAGAACGCTATCGCCCAGCGGCGGAGAAAATCCTCAAGGGCGAACCCGACCAGGCAGTCTACAACCACTACTCAAGCCCCTGCGGCCAGTTCGCCGCCGGTGTATGGGAAGGTGCGGTCGGCCAATGGACGGTGAACTACACCGAGCACGAGTACTGTGAAATCACCCAAGGGGTCTCGGTGCTGCGCGACCAGGACGGCAATGCCAAGACCTTGCGTACCGGTGATCGTTTCGTGATTCCTGCAGGCTTCAAGGGCACCTGGGAAGTCCTCGAGCCTTGCCGCAAGATCTACGTCATGTTCGAACAAAAGTAATAGTTAACGCAGGCGCAAGCTCCCCTGGCGAGAGGATGGCCCGGCCCATCCGGGCAATCCATCAACCAAGGAGTACCCCCATGACCAATGAAGAAGTCGTGCAAGCGCTGCAACACCTGGTCGGCATTCCCTATGAAGGGTCGATCAAAACCGCCATCACCCAGGTCACCGGTCGCACACGCGTGGTAGGCCCCAATGAAATGTCCACGCGTGAGTTCGACCCCGAACGCGTGCATGTACGTGTCGATGCAAGCGGCGCGGTTTCGGGCTTCGCGTTCAACTGAAGCTGAACGCCGGGCATAAAAAAACCCGCTTCCTCACGGAAGCGGGTTTTTTTAGGTCGCCGATCAATTACTTGATCTTGGCTTCCTTGTACACCACGTGCTTGCGAACGACCGGATCGTATTTCTTGATCTCGATCTTGTCCGGGGTGGTGCGCTTGTTCTTGTCGGTGGTGTAGAAGTGGCCGGTACCGGCACTCGAAACCAGACGGATCAATTCACGCATGATGTTCTCCCTTAAACCTTGGCGCCAGCGCGACGGATGTCGGCCAGGACGGCATCGATACCGCGCTTGTCGATGATACGCATGCCCTTGGCGGAAACGCGCAGACGCACGAAACGCTTCTCGGATTCAACCCAGAAACGGTGGTGCTGCAGGTTCGGCAGGAAACGACGACGGGTTTTGTTGTTTGCGTGGGAAATGTTGTTCCCGGTTACCGGACCCTTACCGGTAACTTGACAGACTCTCGACATGCCTCAGCCCTCTAAAACCACATGCCCAACCCGGCATGGGTTGGCCGCTTAATCTCTCAGTCTATGGCGCCAGGCGCCGTGTTTCCGGGGGTCTTATCGACCGGATCCGCTTGCGCGACAGACCGTGCCCCTAGAAAAGAGCGCTGCTTTATACCAGAAAGACTCGGCCACAACAACAGAAGATGCGTTGCCTGAATGGGCCGAGCGCGCCAGGCCAGCATAGCGACAAGCCCTGCGCGCTGTCGACCGCTCGTCGCCGTGCCCATGAAAAAGAGGGTGGTCATTTAGCGATGTGCACACTAGGGTAGGACGTTTCCGACTGCATAGATCGATAAAATGGGCCATCTGGCCAGCCAAGGAGCCACCATGCGTGCCGCCGCCCTTTCGTTGTTGTTCGCTTCCCTGTTCGCCACGGGCCTCGCCCAGGCAGCGCCGCTTGCCGTCTGCACCGAGGCCAGCCCCGAAGGTTTCGACGTGGTCCAGTACAATTCGTTGACCACCACCAATGCCTCGGCAGACGTGCTGATGAACCGCCTGGTGGAGTTCGATGCCAGCCTGGGCAAGGTGGTGCCCAGCCTGGCCGAAAGCTGGACGGTGTCCGATGACGGCACGGTCTACGACTTCAGGCTGCGCAACGACGTGAAGTTCCATACCACGCCCTGGTTCAAGCCCAGCCGCACGCTGGATGCCGACGACGTGCTGTTCAGCTTCCAGCGCATGCTCTACCCCGCCCATGCCTGGCACAAGACCGCTGCGGGCGGCTACCCGCACGCCCAGTCGCTGCAACTGGGCAGCCTGATCAAGCTGATCGAGGCACCGGAGCCGCACACCGTGCGCTTCACCCTGACCCACCCGGATGCCACCTTCCTGGCCACCTTGAGCATGGGCTTCGCCTCGATCTACTCCGCCGAGTATGCCGACAAGCTGCTCAAGGCTGGCACGCCGGAGAAGCTCAACAGCCAACCGGTGGGCACCGGGCCGTTCGTGTTCCAGCGCTTCCAGAAGGACGCCGTGGTGCGCTACCGCGCCAACCCCGACTACTTTGCTGGCAAGCCGACCATCGACCCGTTGATCTACGCCATCACACCAGACGCCAACGTACGCCTGCAGAAAATCAAGCGTGGCGAATGCCAAGTGGCATTGTCGCCCAAGCCGCTGGATATCGCCGAAGCCGGCAAGGACGGCAGCCTCAAGGTCGCGTCCACCCCTGCCTTCATGACCGCCTTCGTCGCCCTCAACAGCCAGCATCCGCCACTGGACAAGCCCGAGGTGCGCCAGGCGATCAACCTTGCCTTCGACAAGCCCGCGTACCTCAAGGCGGTGTTCGAGGGCACCGCCACCGCAGCCAACGGCCCCTACCCGCCCAACACTTGGAGCTACGCCAAGGACCTGACCGGCTACCCATTGGACCTGAAAAAGGCCAAGGCGCTGCTGGCCAAGGCCGGGCTGGCAGACGGCTTCGCCACGACGATCTGGACCCGCCCCTCGGGCAGCCTGCTCAACCCAAACCCGAACCTGGGCGCGCAGATGCTCCAGGCGGACCTTGCCAAGATCGGCATCAAGGCCGAGATCCGCGTCATCGAATGGGGCGAGCTGATCCGCCGGGCCAAGGCTGGCGAGCATGACTTGCTGTTCATGGGTTGGGCAGGCGACAACGGCGACCCGGACAACTTCCTCAGCCCGCAGTTTTCCTGCGCGGCGGTAAAGTCGGGGACCAACTTCGCGCGCTTTTGCGACAACCGCCTGGACCAGTTGATCAGCGCCGGACGCACCACCAACGACCAGAGCGTGCGCAGCCGTCTGTACCAGCAGGCGCAGACGCTGATCCACCAGCAGGCCCTCTGGTTACCGCTGGCCCACCCGACTGCGGCCACGCTGCTGCGCCAGGGGGTGGAGGGGTACCAGGTGAGCCCGTTCGGGCGGCTGGACTTCAGCAAGGTCTCCGTCAATCGCTAAAGCCCTGTAGGAGCGGCCTTGCGCCGCGAAAGGGCCGCAACGCGGCCCCAGGGCTCTACTGCCCACCACGAGGCAAGGGGCTGCTGCGCAGCCCTTTCGCGGCACAAGGCCGCTCCAGGATGGTGAGGGCCTGGGGATAGCTAGGTTACGAGCCACCCCTGCTCGACCATCGACAGCGGCTCCCCGTCGCCAATGATGATGTGATCCAACACCCGCACATCGATCAATGCCAGCCCCCGCTTCAGCGAAACCGTCAGGTGCACGTCATCCTGGCTCGGCTCGCTGTTGCCCGAAGGATGGTTGTGGCACAAGATCAACGCCGCCGCATTGTGCAGCAATGAGCGCCGCACCACTTCACGGGGGTAGACGTCCGCTCGGTTGACCGTCCCTCTGAACAGGATCTCGAACGCAATCGGCCTGTGCTTGGTGTCCAGAAACAGACAGCCGAATACCTCGCTGGCCTCATGGCGCAGCATGGATTTGAGGTAGCGCCGCACAGACGCCGGGCTCTCCAGGGCCGGCTCACGCTCGATGGACTCACCCAGATAACGCCTGCCGATCTCCAGCAAGGCTTGCAACTGCGCGTATTTCACAGGTCCCATGCCTGGCTCTCGCAGTACGGCTTCGCGGCCGGCCTCGAGAAACTGCCTGAGCCCGCCAAAGCGCGCCAACAGCCCGCGCGCAAGGTCCAGCACGTTGCGCCCGGCTACACCCGAGCCCAGTAATACAGCAAGCAATTCGGCATCGGACAGCACGGCCGCACCGCGTTGCAACAGTTTCTCCCGCGGCCGTTCATCCGCCGGCCACTCCCTGATGTTCATACCCCTCCTTGCGTGTTACTGCGGCCCGTTTCGGCCCTGTGTTAATCTATCCCGCTCCGTAGATGCGACGTTCTGCCGCAGGCAGTTGTCGTCGCCGCCCGCTTTCACTGGAAAAAGGCAAGCCTATGCAGCGGCTGTATCGCAAGCGCATCGTTCTCGGCGTGGGTGGCGGCATCGCCGCCTACAAGAGCGCCGAGCTGATTCGCCGACTCCTGGAACACGGTGCGCAGGTGCGCGTCGTCATGACCCGAGGTGGTGCCGAGTTCATCACCCCGCTGACCCTGCAGGCGCTGTCCGGCCACCCGGTGCACATGGATCTGCTCGACCCCGCGGCCGAAGCGGCCATGGGGCACATCGAACTGGCCAAGTGGGCCGACCTGGTATTGATCGCCCCGGCCACCGCCGACCTCATGGCACGCCTGGCCCAAGGCATGGCCGACGACCTGCTGACCACCCTGGTGCTGGCCACCGATGCCACCGTGGCCGTCGCCCCGGCGATGAACCAGGCCATGTGGCGCGACCCGGCCACCCAGGCCAACCTCGAACTGCTCAAGAGCCGCGGTATCCAGGTGTTCGGCCCGGCCTCCGGCAGCCAGGCCTGCGGCGACGTGGGGCTGGGGCGCATGCTCGAGGCCACGGACCTTGCCTGGTGCGCAGCCGAGAGCTTCAAACGCCAGGCACTGACCGGCAAACACGTGCTGATCACCGCCGGCCCCACCCAGGAAAACATCGACCCGGTGCGTTACATCACCAATCATAGTTCGGGGAAGATGGGCTTCGCCCTGGCCGAGGCGGCCGCCGAAGCCGGCGCTCGGGTGACCCTCGTCACGGGTCCTGTGCACCTGCCGACCCCCGACCGGGTCAACCGGATCGACGTGGTCAGCGCACGGGACATGCTCGCGGCGTGCGAGGCGGCCATGCCGTGCGATCTGTTCATCGCCTCGGCCGCGGTCGCGGACTACCGCCCGGAAGTCGTCGCCCCGCAAAAACTCAAGAAAGATCCTACGACCGGTGACGGCATGCTGCTGCAGATGGTGCGCAATCCGGATATCCTTGCGACCATCGCCGGCCGTGCCGACCGCCCGTTCAGCGTCGGCTTCGCCGCCGAAACCGAACACCTGCTCGATTACGCCACGCGCAAGCTCAAGGACAAGAACCTCGACCTGATCGTCGCCAATGATGTGGCCAACCCCAGCATCGGCTTCAACAGCGAGGAAAACGCCCTGACCGTGATCGACCGCCAGCAGCACCAGACCCTCTTCGCGCAGACCAGCAAGGGCAAGATCGCTCGTCAGTTGGTCGCCTTCATCGCCGAACGGCTCAACCAGGTTCAATAAGTTACATGCACGCTCTTCAAGCCAAGATCCTCGACCCTCGCCTGGGCAACGAATTCCCGCTGCCGCAGTACGCCACACCCGGCTCCGCCGGCCTGGACCTGCGCGCCATGCTCAAGGAAGACACCGTCCTGGAGCCGGGCCAGACCCTGCTGATCCCAACCGGCCTGTCGGTCTATATCGGCGACCCGGGCCTGGCCGCCATGATCCTTCCGCGCTCGGGCCTGGGCCACAAGCACGGCATCGTGCTGGGCAACCTGGTCGGCCTGATCGACTCGGACTACCAGGGCGAGCTGATGGTCTCCTGCTGGAACCGCGGCCAGACGCCCTTCACCATCGCCATCGGCGAGCGCATCGCCCAGCTGGTACTGGTACCGGTGGTGCAGGCGCATTTCGACATCGTCGAGTCGTTCGACGAGAGCCAGCGCGGCGCGGGCGGCTTCGGCCATTCCGGTAGCCACTGAGCCGATAGACCGACCGTTGGGCCATGGATGGCGAACTCTCTGGCAAATGCACCGTCCAAGCGTTCAGTTTGCGCCTGCCCAGAAGCCTTTGATTATTGGAGCACCCCCAGAGATGAACGACATGGCCCACCTGGTACCCGCACTGCCCGAGAGCATCTTCCGCGCCTATGACATCCGCGGTGTGGTCGGCAAGACCTTGACGGGCGAGACCGCCTACTGGATCGGCCGCGCCATCGGCGCCCAGAGCCTGGCCCAGGGCGAACCCCAGGTCTCGGTTGGCCGCGACGGCCGCCTGTCCGGCCCGATGCTGGTGGAACAACTGATCAAGGGCCTGGCCGATGCCGGCTGCCAGGTCAGCGACGTCGGCCTGGTGCCGACCCCGGCGCTGTACTACGCCGCCAATGTACTGGCCGGCAAGTCCGGCGTGATGCTCACCGGCAGCCACAATCCGCCTGACTACAACGGTTTCAAGATCGTCATCGCCGGCGACACCCTGGCCAACGAGCAGATCCAGGCCCTGCTGACCCGCCTCAAGACCAATGACCTCACCCGTGGCGAAGGCCGCGTCGAGAAGGTCGAGATCCTCCAGCGCTACTTCCAGCAGATCACCGGCGACGTGAAACTGGCCAAGAAGCTCAAGGTCGTGGTCGATTGCGGCAACGGCGCCGCCGGCGTCATCGCCCCGCAGATGATCGAAGCCCTGGGCTGCGAGGTCATCCCGCTGTTCTGCGAGGTCGACGGCAACTTCCCCAACCACCACCCGGACCCGGGCAAGCCCGAGAACCTCGAGGACCTGATCGCCAAGGTCAAGGAAACCGGTGCCGACATCGGCCTTGCCTTCGACGGTGACGGCGATCGCGTGGGCGTGGTGACCAATACCGGCAACATCGTCTACCCCGACCGCCTGCTGATGCTCTTCGCCCAGGACGTGCTGTCGCGCAACCCAGGCGCCGAGATCATCTTCGACGTCAAGTGCACCCGCCGTCTGACCCCGCTGATCGAACAACACGGTGGCCGCGCCCTGATGTGGAAGACCGGCCATTCGTTGATCAAGAAGAAAATGAAGCAGACCGGCTCGCTGCTGGCCGGCGAGATGAGCGGGCATATCTTCATCAAGGAACGCTGGTACGGTTTCGACGACGGCATCTACAGCGCCGCGCGCCTGCTGGAGATCCTCAGCAAGGCCGGCCAGGACGCTGAAAGCCTGTTCGCTGCGTTCCCGAACGATATTTCCACGCCGGAAATCAATATTGATGTGACCGACGAGAGTAAATTCAGCATCATTGATGCACTGCAACGCGACGCTGCCTGGGGCGATGCCAACCTCACCACCATCGACGGTGTGCGGGTCGACTACGCCCATGGCTGGGGCCTGGTCCGCGCCTCCAACACCACGCCGGTGCTGGTGCTGCGCTTCGAGGCCGACAGCGACGCCGAACTGCAACGTATCAAGGCTGTATTCCGCGAGCAGTTGCTGCGGGTCGAATCAGGCCTGCAACTGCCGTTCTGACGACTATCCGTTCCTTACCTGGAGCCCTGCATGACCCTCGATCGCGATGCCGCTTCCCATGTAGCCGAGGTTTTGTCCGAAGCACTGCCCTACATTCGCCGCTTTGTCGGCAAGACCCTGGTGATCAAGTACGGCGGCAACGCGATGGAGAGCGAAGAGCTCAAGACCGGCTTTGCCCGTGACATCGTGCTGATGAAGGCCGTGGGCATCAACCCGGTGGTCGTGCACGGTGGCGGCCCGCAGATCGGCGACCTGCTCAAGCGCCTGTCGATCGAAAGCCATTTCATCGATGGCATGCGCGTCACCGACTCGGCGACCATGGACGTGGTGGAAATGGTGCTGGGCGGCCAGGTCAACAAGGACATCGTCAACCTGATCAACCGCCATGGTGGTAGCGCCATTGGCCTGACCGGCAAGGATGCGGAGCTGATCCGCGCCAAGAAGCTCACCGTCAGCCGCCAGACCCCGGAGATGACCCAGCCGGAAATCATCGACATCGGTCATGTGGGTGAAGTGGAAAGCGTCAACACCGACCTGCTCAACATGCTGGTCAAGGGCGACTTCATTCCGGTGATCGCCCCGATCGGCGTGGGCAAGAACGGCGAATCGTACAACATCAATGCCGACCTGGTGGCCGGCAAGGTGGCCGAGGCGCTGAAGGCCGAGAAGCTGATGCTGCTCACCAACATCGCCGGCCTGATGGACAAGCAAGGCACGGTGCTGACGGGCCTGACCACCGAGCAGGTCAACGAACTGATCGCCGACGGCACCATCTACGGCGGCATGCTGCCGAAGATCAAGTGCGCCCTGGAAGCGGTGCAAGGCGGCGTGAACAGCTCGCACATCATCGATGGGCGCGTACCGAACGCCGTGTTGCTGGAGATCTTCACCGACAGCGGTGTCGGTACCCTGATCACCAACACCAAGCGCTCCTGAGTCGTCAGCAGCCCCCATCGCCGGCAAGCCGGCTCCCACAGGGGGGCAGTGCAATCCTTGTGGGAGCCGGCTTGCCGGCGATAAGGCCTGTACGCACAACGGCTACAAAAAAGGCGACCTGAGGGTCGCCTTTTTTGCTTGCATTGATCCTGATCAGATCCCGTACTGCGCCCGATAGGCCTCGACAGCCGGCAGGTGCTGCTTGAGCTGCGGGTCGTCGGCCAGGAACTCCAGCACCTGGGTCAGCGACACGATGCTGACCACCGGGATGCCGAAGTCGCGCTCGACTTCCTGGATCGCCGACAGCTCGCCATTGCCGCGCTCTTCGCGGTTCAGCGCGATCAGCACGCCTGCGGCCTTGGCCTGCTGGGCATTGATGATCTGCATGACCTCGCGGATGGCAGTACCGGCGGTGATCACGTCGTCGATGATCAGCACGTCACCGGCCAGCGGGGCGCCGACCAGGCTGCCGCCTTCGCCGTGGTCCTTGGCTTCCTTGCGGTTGAAGCACCAAGGCACGTCGAGCTGGTGCTGCTCGGCCAGGGCCACGGCGGTCGCCGCCGCCAGGGGGATACCCTTGTAGGCCGGGCCGAACAGCACGTCGAACGGGATCTTGCTGTCGACGATGGCCGCCGCATAGCAACGCCCCAGTTGGGCCAGGGCCGAACCTGTATTGAACAGGCCGGCATTGAAGAAGTACGGGCTGGTACGCCCCGATTTCAGGGTGAACTCACCGAAGCGCAGAACCCCGCGATCGATGGCAAAACGAATGAAGTCGCGCTGATACGGCTGCATGAAGAGTCCCGAATACCACGGATTTAGCTAAATGAGTTGAGCTCGGGTATCATACACGCACGAGATTTTTGGGGCCATTTATGCGGATCATCAGTGTGAACGTAAATGGCATTCAGGCTGCGGCCGAGCGTGGACTGCTCAGCTGGCTGCAAGCCCAGAATGCCGACGTCATCTGCCTTCAGGATACCCGCGCCTCGGCCTTTGAACTCGACGACCCAGCTTTCCAGCTCGATGGCTATTTCCTTTACGCCTGCGACGCGGAGGTGCCAGCCCAAGGTGGCGTGGCACTGTATTCGCGGATGCAGCCCAAGGCAGTCATCACCGGCCTGGGCTTCGAGACAGCCGACCGCTACGGGCGTTACCTGCAAGCAGATTTCGACAAAGTCAGTATTGCCAGCCTGCTGCTGCCTTCGGGCATGAACGGCGACGAAGACTTGAACCAGAAGTTCAAGTTGATGGACGACTTCGCCAAGTACCTGGACAAGCAGCGCCGCAAGCGTCGCGAGTACATCTATTGTGGCTCGTTGTACGTGGCGCAGCAGAAGCTGGACATCAAGAACTGGCGCGACAGCCAGCAATCGCCGGGCTTCCTGGCGCCGGAGCGCGCCTGGATGGACGCGATCGTCGGCGACATGGGCTATGTCGATGCCCTGCGCGAAGTCAGCCGTGAAGGCGACCAGTACAGCTGGTGGCCGGACAACGAACAGGCCGAGATGCTCAACCTGGGGTACCGGTTCGACTACCAGATCCTCACCCCGGGCCTGCGCCGCTTCGTACGCAATGCACGCCTGCCGCGCCAGCCACGCTTCTCCCAGCATGCACCGCTGATCGTGGACTACGACTGGACGTTGACCATCTGACCGTTGGGGCTGCCCTGCAGCCCAATCGCCGGCAAGCCGGCTCCCACAGGGATTGTGCAGGCCCCTGTGGGAGCCTGTTTGCCGGCGATTGGGGCAACCAGCCTTACTTGATCGGCCGCCAGATCAGCGGATAACGGTAAGGCTTGCCTTCATTGGCCTTGACCCCCGCAACAATGGCCAGAACCAGCACCGCCACCGTCAGGATGGCGAACAGCACGATTCCCACCAGCACGAACATCAGCAGGAAGCAGATGAACCCAGCGATGGTCACGCTGATCTGGAAGTTCAGCGCCTCCTTGCCCTGGGCATCGATGAACGGGTCCAGTTCACGCTTCCAGATCCACATCACCAATGGGCCCAGCAGGTGCCCGAGCGGCACCACCAGGCCAATCAGCGCCGAGAGGTGGCAGAACATCGCCCACTGCCGGATTTCGGCATTGGGCGGCGTGATCGGCAGATCAGGTTCGTTCATGTTCCACACCTCCTTGGCGTAGCGATCAATCGGCCAGCGAGGCCTTTTGCAGTTCGAAGATTTCGTTCATGCCCTTCTGGGCCAGGGCCAACATGGCGTTGAAGTCTTCCGGCTGGAACGGAGCGCCTTCTGCGGTGCCCTGCACTTCGATGAAGCCTCCGGCGCTGGTCATGACCACGTTCAGGTCGGTCTCGGCGGCGGAGTCTTCCAGGTAGTCCAGGTCGAGCACCGCTTCGCCCTGGTACATGCCCACGGACACGGCAGCGATCATGTGCTTGAGCGGGTTGCCGCCCTTGAGGCCGCCGCGTTTCTTGATCACGGCCAGGGCGTCGCACAGGGCGACCATGGCGCCGGTGATCGAAGCGGTACGGGTACCACCGTCGGCTTGGATCACGTCGCAGTCGACGTACAGGGTGATATCGCCCAGCTTGCTCATGTCCAGCGCGGCGCGCAGCGAGCGGCCGATCAGGCGCTGGATTTCCAGGGTACGGCCACCCTGCTTGCCACGGCTCGCCTCGCGCTGGTTACGCTCGCCGGTGGAGCGCGGCAGCATGCCATATTCGGCGGTCAGCCAGCCTTGGCCCTGGCCCTTGAGGAAGCGGGGAACACCATTCTCGACGCTGACCGTGCAGACGACCTTGGTGTCGCCGAACTCGACCAGTACCGACCCCTCGGCGTGCTTGGTGTAGTTGCGGGTGATGCGGATCGAGCGGAGCTGATCGGCGGCGCGACCACTTGGACGTTTCATCTGGGATACCTGTACCGGGACTTGAATCTGCGGAGCATTATAAGGCCCGCCGCCCCAGGAGGACATGCCTATTGTCGCGGCCCGGCAGCCTGTCGTCTTTCCCTACACCGGCGCCAGGCTGTCTGTAACATGGGTGGATTGGGCGCCCACGCCGCACTGCGTTACAATCCCGCGCCTTGCAGCCGAAAGGCTTCCCCGTTCATTCAGATTTCGCGAGGTACTCTCCATGGTGCACAGCATGACCGCTTTTGCTCGAGTCGAGCGCGCCGGCAGCCAAGGCACCCTGGCCTGGGAGCTCCGCTCGGTCAACCACCGCTACCTGGAGCCCCACCTGCGCCTGCCCGAGGCCCTGCGCGACCTGGAAGGCGCCGTGCGCGAAGGCCTGCGCCAGGGCCTGTCGCGGGGCAAGGTGGAGTGCACCCTGCGCTTGAGCGAAGACAGCACCGGCAAGCCCTTGCAGGTCGACCGCGAGCGTGCCGCACAGCTGGTGGCCGCTGCGGAAACCGTCGCCGGGCTGATCAAGCAACCGGCACCGCTCAACCCTTTGGAAGTCCTGGCCTGGCCGGGCGTGCTGGTGGGCGATGCCAGCGATCCCCAGGCTCTCAACGCCGAAGCCATGGCCCTGTTCGACGAAGCCTTGGCCGAGCTCAAGGCCGGGCGCCAGCGCGAAGGCCTCGAGCTGGCCCGGCTGATCAACGAACGCCTGGACAGCATGGCTACCGAAGTCACCACCCTACGCGCCCTGGTGCCGCAGATGCTGGCCGCTCAACGCCAACGTATCCTCGACCGCTTCGCCGACCTGCAGGCCGAGCTCGACCCGCAGCGCCTGGAGCAGGAGATGGTCCTGCTGGCGCAGAAGAGCGACGTCGCCGAGGAACTGGACCGCCTCAGCACCCATATCACCGAAGTGCGCCGGGTGCTCAAGTCCGGCGGCGCCGCCGGCAGGCGCCTGGACTTCCTGATGCAGGAACTCAACCGCGAGGCCAACACCCTGGGCTCCAAGGCGTTCGACCCACGCAGCACCCAGGCGGCGGTCAACCTCAAGGTATTGATCGAACAGATGCGTGAACAAGTACAGAACATCGAGTAAGGCCACCCCTACCATGAACCACAGCAGCGGCACCCTCTATATCGTCTCGGCCCCTTCCGGTGCCGGCAAGACCAGCCTGGTCACCGCGTTGACCAAGGACGACCCGAAAATCCGCGTCTCGGTCTCCCACACCACCCGCGCAATGCGCCCGGGCGAGCAGCACGGGGTGAACTATCACTTCGTCCAGCACGAGGCGTTCAAGGCCCTGATCGAGCAAGGCGACTTCCTCGAGCACGCCGAAGTCTTCGGCAACTTCTACGGCACCTCACGCAGCGCGTTGCAGCAGACCCTCGAACAAGGCTACGACCTGATCCTGGAAATCGACTGGCAAGGCGCACAGCAGGTGCGCAAGCTGATGCCCGAGGCACTGTCGGTGTTCATCCTGCCGCCGAGCCAGCAGGCCCTGCGCCAGCGCCTGGACAACCGTGGCCAGGACAGCGAGGCCATCATCGAAGGCCGCATGAAGGAAGCGGTCAGCGAGATGCAGCACTACGACGAGTACGACTACGTCATCATCAATGATGATTTCGACGTGGCGCTGAACGAATTGAAGGCGGTGTTCGTTGCCAACCGCCTGCGGTTGAAGAAACAGCAGCAGCGTCATGAAACACTGCTCAAGCAACTGATCGGCTGAAAGCAAAAGGGGCCGCTTTGCGCCCCAATCGCGGGCCAAGCCCGCTTGTATGGTGATACTTGAAGGGGTGGTGGGACGAAAAAGCCGATTCTGACTGTTAGCCGCAGTACAGACCGTGGGAGACATCGCCCCACCCCTTCACCAAAGCGCCGATAAAGAATGCATCGTTTGCAAGCGACGATAGAAGCAAGCCAGCGCCTCTTGGTGAAAACCCCTCCAAGCAGAAAAACCATACGTGGGAGTGTGGCCAATGGCAATGCAGGTAAGCCAATTCATCATTGGTGTGGATGTGGCCAAAGTCGAATTGGTTGTCCATTTCGAAGACCGTGATGAACAGTCCTCGCTGAAAAATACCAAACCCGAAATCAAGAAATGGCTGGGACAACAACCCGCCAATACCGCTATCTGCGTCGAAGCAACGAATACCTACCATCTCGACCTGGTGGAGATGGCTTATGAAAAAGGCTTTGAAGTCTACGTGGTCGATGGCTTCCAGCTCAGTAACTATCGAAAGAGCGTCGGTGGTCGGGTGAAGACGGACGCCTCTGACGCTTATCTACTCTCTCGCTATCTTTCCCGCGAAGGCAGTGGACTACGTCCTTGGAGCCCACCTCCAGCCGTCTACGGCAAGCTCCAGAGCCTTCTGCGTCGCCGCGCCTCGCTGGTCTCGGCACGCACCGCCTTGACGCAAAGCTGGTCCAATGAGAGAAGCCTTGAGACCGTGTTCAAATCCTTTGCCAAGAGCATGGAGAAACTCGATGTACTGCTTCAGAAAAAGCTCAAGGAGTTGGTACGCGAAGCAGGATTAAGCGAGCAGGTCGCCCGTTGCCAAAAGATAGAAGGCATCGGATTTTTGACCGCTGTGGGGTTGGTGACAGCGTTTATCCGGGGGGATTTCAAGAATGGTGATTCATTCATCGCTTTCTTGGGCATGGACTTGCAAATCTCTGACTCCGGGCAAAAAACTGGCCGTCGGCGGCTCACCAAACGGGGTTGTTCTGAGATACGACGCCTTTTGCACAATGCGGCCATGTCAGCTAGTCGATCAGCGGTCTGGAAAGACGTTTATGCACACCATAGGGGCAAGGGTAAGGCCACTACTGAGGCCCTGGTGATCTTGGCCAGAAAGCTCGCCAGAGTCGCATTCGCCCTACTGAAGAGCCAGGGCGAATACGTCACCAGAACAGCTAAAAATGCTTGCCCACAACCATAGAATCTCCCACAAGGCCGTTGACGAACCCTGTGGGAGCGGGCTTGGCCCGCGATTGAGCTGCAAGGCAGCCCCTTTTTCATCACTCCTGCAATCGAAGCTTGGCCTGCTGCTGCAAGGTGGCACCCAGGAAATAGGCCGGCGCGCGCCAGCGCGACAGCACCATCAGCACGATCCCCAGCGCCGAGATGATCGCCGCGATCACGAACACCAGCCCCAACCCGCCAACATGCGAGCCGCTGCCGAAGTCCGGTGAGGCACTGTCGATCGCGGTGCGCACGAAGATCACCGACAGGATCACCCCACCCACCAGCGGGCACAGGCCACGCATGAAGAAGTGGCGCACGCTGTCGAACAGGCTGTCTCGGAAATACCAGACGCAGGCGAAGGCCGTCAGCGAATAATAGAAGCAGATCATCATGCCCAGGGCCGTGATGGTGTCGGCCAGCACGTTCTCGCTGAGGGTGCGCATGGTCACGTAGAACACCGCCGCGGCGACACCGGCACAGATGGTGGCGTAACGCGGAGTCTGCGAGCGCGGGCAGACACTGGCGAAACGCTGCGGCACGGCGCCGTAGTAGCCCATGGCAAGCAGCGTGCGCGCCGGCGAGACGAAGGTCGACTGCAAGGAGGCGGCGGTGCTGGCCAGTACCGCGATGGACATCAGGATCGCCAGCGGCCCCATGACCGGGCCGGCCAGGTGGGCGAAGACGTTCTCCTGGATGCGCGGGTTGCCAAGGCCCAGGCCGACGTCGCTGATCCCGGCGAATTGCAGGGTGGCGATGGCAGTGACCAGGTAAAGGCCGAGGATCAGCAGCACGGTCCAGGTGGCGGCCTTGCCGGGTACCTCGTCACTGCCGATCGACTCCTCGCTGACCGTCAGGCAAACGTCCCAACCCCAGAAGATGAAGATCGACAGCGACAGACCAGCGGCGAACGCCGAGAACGACTCGACGCCAAACGGGTTGAACCAGGACAGGTCGAAGGCCAGCGGTGGCGGCGCAGTGGTCTCGCCGAAGGCGGCGAAGGCAAAGCCGATGAGCACCAGCAGCTGCAGAGCGACCAGGCCGTACTGCACGGTCATGGTGGTGCCCATGCCTCGGCAGCAGATCCACACGGCCAGGGCGATGAACACGCAGCAGGTCACCACGTTGATCAACAGGTTGTCCGCCAACGCGGCCAACGCCTGTTGCCCAGTGATCTGGCCGAGGAACAAATAGAAGAAATCGACGGCCACGCCCGCCAGGTTGGACAGCACGATGGTGGTCGCGACGACCAGCCCCCAGCCACCGATCCAGCCGATCATCGGCCCGAAGGCACGTGCCGACCAGGTGAATGACGTGCCGCTGTCAGGCTCGGCGGCGTTGAGCTCGCGGTAGCCAAGAGCCACCAGCAGCATGGGCAAGAAGCCCACGATGAACACTGCCGGCAGGTGGGCGCCCACCTCACGTACGGTCGGCCCGAGGGCGCCGGTCAGGGTATAGACCGGCGCGATGGTGGAAATGCCCAGCACCACGCTGGCCAGCAGGCCCAGGCGGCCCTTTGCCAGGCCCTTGCTGGCGCGCTGGGTGTTGCCTGCGTCGGTCGCCACGTCGGGTGGGCGGCCGGCTTCAGTGTATTCGCTCATGAGTATTTGCCGTAACTATTGGTATTGTTTTCACGGGCCTTGCGAACAAGGCCCGCTTCACTCATTGAAAGCTGTTGCAGGGGAGCGGGTCATCCGAGACCTTCGGGTAATGACGTCAGAATGCTTCTGCCGTTAACCCTCCCGTGCAGCATGGGCGATGCAGGCCTCGCGGAACGCCTGGAAAAGGCGCCGGGAGACCGGGTTTTCGGCGAAACGCCATTCCGGGTGCCACTGCACCCCGAGCACGAAGCCCGGAGCGTCAGGCATCGACACCGCTTCGATCAGGCCATCCGGGGCCCGCGCCTCGACACGCAGCCCAGGGGCCAGGCGGTCGATGCCCTGGCTGTGCAGCGAGTTGACCTCGAACTGCGCAGCCAGGCCCAAGCCCTCGAACAACCCGCCCGGCTCGATGGCCACGGGATGTCGAGGGCCGTACTGCACCTCAAGGGGTGCATCCTCAGGTTCTCGGTGGTCCAGGTAGCCGGGCAGTTCCTGCACACGCTGGTGCAGTGAACCACCAAGGGCCACATTCAGTTCCTGGAAGCCACGGCAAATGCAGAACACCGGCACGCCGGCGGCAATGGCCGCCTGCAGCAAAGGCAAGGTCAGGCGGTCACGCGCGAGGTCGTGCCGAGTGCCTTCCACGCTGGGGGCGCCATTGTAATGATGCGGCTCGACATTTGAAGGCGAGCCGGTAAAAAGAATGCCATCGAGCCGCGCCACCAGCGCCTGGGGGTCACTGCCCCCGTCGCGCGCCGGCAGGATCAGCGGAAGCCCGGCAAAGCCGGCCGCCTCGACATACTTGTCGCCCACCGTGTGCGACGAGTTCTTCCCCACCTGCTGGCGGCAGGCGCTGACACCGATCAGAGGGACCGCATTTGCGCTCATGGGCTTACACCGTGTGCAGGTACCAGTTGTACTCGAGGTCGGAGATCGACACTTCGAACTCGGCCAGCTCGCTTTCCTTGCAGGCCACGAAGATGTCGATGTAGTCCGGGCTGATGTATTGGTTGAGGACTTCGCTGTCATCCAGTGCGCGCAGTGCATCGCGCAGGTTGTTCGGCAGGCTTTGCTCGAGCTGCTCGTAGGAGTTGCCTTCGATCGGCTCGCCCGGCTCGACCTTGTTGGTCAGGCCGTGGTGAATGCCGGCCAGGATCGCGGCAAGCATCAGGTACGGGTTGGCATCGGCTCCGGCCACGCGGTGTTCGATGCGCACGTTCTCGCTGCTGTCGGTCGGCACGCGCAGGGCCACGGTGCGGTTGTCCAGGCCCCAGCTCGGCGCATTGGGCACATAGAACTGCGCACCGAAGCGGCGATAGGAGTTGATGTTCGGGCAGAGGAAAGCCATGGATGCCGGCATGGTCTCCAGCACGCCACCGATGGCGTGGCGCAGCGCCTCGCTTTGCAGCGGGTCTGCGCTGGCGAAGATGTTCTTGCCGGTCTTCTTGTCCAGCAGCGAGATATGCACGTGCAGGCCATTGCCCGCCTGGCCCGGGTAGGGCTTGGCCATGAAGGTGGTGTCCATTTCATGGTCGTAGGCGATGTTCTTGATCAGGCGCTTGAGCAGAATCGCATAGTCGCAGGCCTTGAGCGGGTCGGCGACGTGATGCAGGTTGACCTCGAACTGCGCCGGGGCACTTTCCTTGACGATGGCATCGGCAGGAATGCCCTGTTCCTTGGCAGCCTCGAGCATGTCCTGCAGGCAGTCGGCGTATTCGTCCAGGTCATCGATCAGATACACCTGGGTCGACTGCGGGCGCTTGCCGGAAATCGGCGAGCGCGGCGGCTGTGGGCGGCCATTGAGGTTGTCCTGGTCGATCAGGTAGAACTCCAGCTCGAACGCCGCGCAGATATCCAGGCCCAATGCGTCGAACTTGCCGACCACCTGGCGCAGCACTTCGCGCGGGTCAGCGAAGAACGGCGCACCGTCCAGCTCGTGCATGGTCATCAGCAACTGGGCGGTGGGGCGCTTCTGCCAGGGCTCGTCGGACAGCGTGCCCGGGATCGGGCGGCAGATACGGTCGGCATCGCCAATGTCCAGGCCAAGGCCGGTGCTCTCGACGGTGGAGCCGTTGATATCCAGGGCGAACAGCGACGCCGGCAGGTTGATGCCTTTCTCGTATACCTTGTGCAGGCTCGCGCGCTCGATGCGCTTGCCACGGACCACCCCGTTCATGTCGGAGATCAGCAGATCGACGAACTGCGTATCCGGATGAGCCTCTAGGAATTCATTCATCTCGCTGGCAGAACTGGCGCACGGAGTGACCGACGTCATGGCTGTACATCCTTTGATTCGGGGCGGCGATGTGGAGGGATACGGCTGGCGCCTTGCGGGCGGCGATGGTTGTACTGTTGTTCTTTTCACTGTCCCATCGTGGGGATAGGGTGCGGATCCGGCGCATTGATTACCGGGTGCCGTTCCACTATAAAATGGCACCTACGCAACAGACATTGGCATTACGGCAAACAGAGCGTGCATCGATGCAATACCAGATTACCCATGCGGACCTCTCCCTGGTGCTCGCCCTGGAGCGCGGTCGCTCGCTGGCCAAGGCCGCCGAGCTGCTGAAGGTCGACGTCTCGACCGTGTTCCGCTCCATCCGCCGGCTGGAGTCGGCGCTGGGCACGGCGCTGTTCGTCAAGAGCCGCAAAGGCTACCTGCCTACCGATACCGCCCAGGCCCTGGCCGAACAGGCCGAGCGTGCCGAACAGGCCCTCGATGCCGCGCGTATCGCCCTGACCAGCGGTGAACAGGTGGTCAGCGGCACCGTCCGCCTGACCTGCACCGAGGCGGTGATGCACAGCCTGCTGCTGCCGGCGCTGGCCGACTTCATGTCGAACTACCCGGCCCTGTCGCTGGAGATGGGCACCTCCAATACCTTTGCCAACCTCAGCCGGCGCGATGCCGACATCGCCCTGCGCCTGACCAACACGCCGCCGGAACACCTGGTCGGCCGCTGCCTGGGCGCCACGTCCTATGTGGTCTGCGGCCAGCCACAGTGGCGCGAACGCCTGGCCGAGTCGCACAACAACGTGCCGTGGATCGCCCCGGACGACTCCATGCAGGATCACCCCACGGTGGTCTGGCGCAACCAGCAGTATCCGGGGCTTAACCCGCGCTACCAGTGCAGCAGCATGTCGACCATCGCCCAGCTGGTGAGCACCGGCCTGGGCGTGGCGGCGCTGCCCGACTACATGGTCGACGCCCTGCCGGAAGTCGAAGCCCTGAGCGGCCCCCTGCCGGGCTGCGATACCCAGCTGTGGCTGCTGACCCGCCCGGATTGCCGGGCGCTACGCTCGGTGCAGACGCTGTTCGAGGAGCTGACGCCGCGATTGCGTGACGCGATGCTCTGAGGTTATCGTCGGGCTCAGGTATCGAGGGTGTCTGTTCCGGCCCTTTCGCGGCTGAAGCCGCTCCCACTGGGTGCAGTGATGAGCCTGAGGACAATGCTGCCCCTGTGTGGGCTTCAGCCGCGAAGAAGGCAACACAGGGCTTGAAGGTGACCACTCGACAAAACAACCCTTCCCTATTGGCTGGTGATTTTTTAAACTATCGAGTCCGCCTGCCCAATCTGGGCTGCACGCCTACCGCATTTGCTACTGAGGAAGACCATGGCCCGCGTAACTGTTGAAGACTGCCTGGAACACGTGGATAACCGCTTTGAGCTGGTCATGCTCTCGACCAAGCGCGCCCGTCAACTGGCCACCGGCGGCAAAGAGCCGCGGGTAGCATGGGAAAACGACAAGCCAACTGTCGTCGCCCTGCGCGAAATCGCCGAAGGTATCGTCACCCCTGAGTTCATCGCCGCCGAAGAGATCGTCACCGAAGATCCGGTCTTCGCCGCGTTCGAGGACGAAAACAACGAGGCTGTCTGATTCATGCCCGGTCGACGTCGCGCGGCACAAGGCATTCTTCCTCGGCAGGAGGTGACCCCATGCCGGGTATAGAAGCCCTCGCCGAACGGCTGTCGACCTATCTCGGCCCCGACCAGGTCAACCTGGTCCGCCGGGCCTACTTCTACGCCGAACAGGCGCACGATGGCCAACGCCGCCGCAGCGGCGAACCCTACGTGACCCACCCGCTGGCCGTGGCCAGCATCCTGGCCGACATGCACATGGACCATCAGAGCCTGATGGCCGCCATGCTGCACGATGTGATCGAAGACACCGGCATCGCCAAGGAAGCCCTCTGCCAGCAGTTCGGCGAGACGGTCGCCGAGCTGGTCGACGGGGTCAGCAAGCTGACCCAGATGAACTTCGAGACCAAGGCCGAGGCCCAGGCCGAGAACTTCCAGAAGATGGCCATGGCCATGGCCCGCGACATCCGCGTGATCCTGGTCAAGCTGGCCGACCGCTTGCACAACATGCGCACCCTGGAAGTGCTTTCGGGCGAAAAACGCCGACGCATCGCCAAGGAAACCCTCGAGATCTACGCCCCCATCGCCAACCGCCTGGGCATGCACAACGTGCGCGTGGAGTTCGAGGACCTCGGCTTCAAGGCCATGCACCCGATGCGCTCCTCGCTGATCCACCGCGCAGTCAAGAGCGCCCGTGGCAACCGCAAGGAAATCGTCGCCAAGATCGAGCATTCCCTGGCCAACTGCCTGGCGGCAGACGGCATCGAGGGTGAGGTCAGCGGTCGGCAGAAACACCTCTATGGCATCTACAAGAAGATGCGCGGCAAGCGCCGCGCCTTCAACGAGATCATGGACGTGTACGCCTTCCGCATCATCGTCGACAAGGTCGACACCTGCTACCGCGTGCTTGGCGCCGTGCACAACTTGTACAAGCCATTGCCTGGTCGCTTCAAGGACTACATCGCGATTCCCAAGGCCAACGGCTACCAGTCGCTGCACACCACGCTGTTCGGCATGCATGGCGTGCCCATCGAGATCCAGATCCGCACCCGCGAAATGGAAGAGATGGCCAACAATGGCATCGCCGCCCATTGGCTGTACAAGTCCAACGAGGACGAGCAGCCCAAGGGCAACCACGCCCGCGCCCGCCAGTGGGTCAAGGGTATCCTCGAGCTGCAGCAACGCGCCGGCAACTCCCTGGAATTCATCGAAAGCGTGAAGATCGACCTGTTCCCGGACGAGGTCTACGTCTTCACGCCCAAGGGCCGGATCATGGAGCTGCCCAAAGGCTCCACCGCCGTCGACTTCGCCTACGCGGTGCATACTGATGTGGGCAACAGCTGCATCGCCTGCCGTATCAACCGCCGCCTGGCGCCCCTGTCCGAGCCGCTGCAGAGCGGCTCGACCGTGGAGATCGTCAGTGCCCCGGGCGCACGGCCGAACCCGGCCTGGCTCAATTTCGTGGTCACCGGCAAGGCACGCACGCACATTCGCCACGCCCTCAAGCAGCAACGCCGCTCCGAATCCATCAGCCTGGGCGAGCGCCTGCTGAACAAGGTGCTCACCGGCTTCGACAGCAGCCTGGAGCAAATCCCCCCGGAGCGCATCCAGGCCATCCTCGCCGAGTACCGCCTGGAGCTGATCGAAGACCTGCTCGAAGACATCGGCCTGGGCAACCGCATGGCCTATGTGGTCGCCCGCCGCCTGTTGTCCGCCGAGGGCGAACAATTGCCGGCCCCCGAGGGCCCGCTGGCCATCCGTGGTACCGAAGGCCTGGTGCTCAGCTACGCCAAGTGCTGCACGCCGATCCCAGGCGACCCGATCGTCGGCCACCTCTCGGCAGGCAAGGGCATGGTCGTGCACCTGGAAAACTGCCGTAACATCAGTGAAATCCGCCACAACCCGGAGAAGTGCGTGCAGCTCTCCTGGGCCAAGGACATCACCGGCGAATTCAATGTCGAGCTGCGCGTCGAGCTGGAACACCAGCGCGGCCTGATCGCGCTGCTGGCCAGCAGCGTCAACGCCGCCGACGGCAATATCGAAAAAATCAGCATGGACGAACGCGACGGCCGTATCAGCGTGGTCCAACTGGTGGTCAGCGTGCGCGACCGCGTGCACCTGGCCCGCGTGATCAAGAAGTTGCGTACCCTGACCGGCGTGGTCCGCATCACCCGCATGCGTACGTAGTCCGTCAACCAAGGAGTCATCATGACCAAGACCGTCATCAACAGCGATAAGGCCCCAGCCGCCATCGGCACCTACTCCCAGGCGATCAAGGCCGGCAACACCGTGTACATGTCCGGCCAGATCCCGCTGGACCCGAAGACCATGGAACTGGTCGAAGGCTTCGAAGCCCAGACCGTCCAGGTCTTCGAGAACCTCAAGGCCGTGGCCGAGGCTGCCGGTGGTTCGTTCAAGGACATCGTCAAGCTGAACATCTTCCTCACCGACCTGAGCCACTTCGCCAAGGTCAACGAGATCATGGGCCGTTACTTCGAACAGCCCTACCCGGCCCGTGCCGCCATCGGCGTTGCCGCGCTGCCGAAAGGCTCGCAGGTCGAGATGGACGCGATCCTGGTCATCGAGTGATGCCCGTGGTGACGGGCTGCCCGCCCGTCACCTTCCCTTCCCCAAGGTTCCAGCACCATGCGCCACGCCCTTTCCCTTGCACTGGCAGCCCTGCTTCTGGGCGGCTGTGCCAGCCACAAGCCCGAAGACTACAACGGCACCTGGATCAATCAGGACGCCATCGATGCCGCCGATGGCGGCAGCCTGCACCAGGCCCTGAACGAGCACGGGCCGGTACTCGAATGGAAGATCGACGTCGCCAACCAGCAGGCCAGCTACAGCAATGGCTTCGAGGCGGTCGACGGCTACCTCAGTGCCAAGGAAGACCAATGGCAAGCCAGCTTCTCTGGCGGCCAGACCGAACAATTGAACCTGGACGGCGACACCCTGCGCACCACCTCGCAGGCCGGCGAAAAGCAAACGTTCGTACGGGTCAAGGCCGCACCCGCCAACGCCCCGCTGGGCGGCAGTTTTGAAAAGGCTCTGTACAAGGCCTACCTGGGCGGCGACTGGAAGATCATTGAAGGCCCCGGCCAGGGGGCGGTGGTGCGCTTTGCCGAGAACGGCAGGGTGACAGGCCTGCCCAACCTCGACCGCTACGCCCTGTGCCTGGCCGGCGATTGCGCCGACATGGGCGGCGACAACGACAGCCTGTGGCTGGAGCGCGACCGGCGCGGGGCACCCTGGATTTTCAAGCGCGATGACGACACGCTGGAGATCCTTCAGGCCGTCAACCGCGCGCAACCTGACGAGAAGCCGCAACTGGCGCCAGGTGCTCGGCAGTGGGTGCTGGAGCGCGACTGACCTTTATCGGTTTCGATGACCCAATCGCCGGCAAGCCGGCTCCCACAGGTGCGGCAGGCACCACCTCTGTGGGAGCCGGCTTGCCGGCGATTGGGCACTGAAGCCTACCCCTTCAGGATGGCCGCATAGCCGTCCTTGTAGCTCGGGTACTGCGGCATCCAGCCCAACGCCCTGGCCCGCGCATTGCTGCACCGCTTGCTGCCGGTGCGGCGCACCCGCTGCTCGTCCGACCACTCGGTGACCCCCATGTACTGGCGCAACCAGGCCACCACATCGGCCAGCGGCGCCGGGTCGTCGTCCACGCCGATATAGCAGTCATCCAGCGCCACACCCTGCGCATCGGCCTGCAGCAGGAACGCGATCAACCCCGCGGCATCCTCGGCATGGATGCGATTACCGTACAGTGGTGGCTCCTCGGCCACGCGGTAACCTTGGCGTACCTGACTGAGCAACCATTCGCGCCCCGGGCCATAGATGCCGGTCAGGCGCACGATGGAGGCCGGCAGCCCACTGTGCAGTGCCAATTGCTCCGCCTCCAGCATTACCCGCCCCGAATAGCCCTGGGGCTCGGTGACCGCGCGCTCGTCGATCCATTCGCCATCGGCCTGGCCATACACGCTGCTGCTGGACACGAACAGCACTCGTCGCGGCCGCTGTCCACGCTCCGCCAACCAACCCAGCACATGGCGCAGCCCCTCGACATAGGCCTGTCGGTAGCCCGCCTCGTCGTGCTGGCTGGCCGCCACGCAATACACCAGGTAGTCCGGCGACCGCGCCGGCCAAGCCGCTGGAATCGTCGGCTCGGCCAGGTCGGCGGCGATCGGCCATACGCCAGCCGGAAGGTGCTCGACAGAGCGCCGCAAGCCGCTGACCTGCCAACCCTGGGCAAGCAGTTGTCGCGCCAGGCGGCCACCTACATCGCCACAGCCCACGATCAACACGGATGGTTCCGACATCTCCACACTCCCAAGGCCAAAGGTTCAGGCTAGCCGGATTAATCGATGGGCGGCTAGACGTTGGTTAAAAAAGGCAACTTTATTACTTCTGCTAACAAGAATTACTTGCAATAATGGCGCCCTGTCTGTTCTCGGCCTGTCTCGAGGCCGTGGGGAACATCAATCTTTTTCTTCATCAGGTCCGGCCAGCATGACACGTACTCAACCCTCCGCTTCGCCAACCACGTCGCGCGCCTGGCGCGCCATCGCCGCGCTGACGCTCAGCCTGGTGCTGGCCCCGACCGCCATGGCCGATGAGCCTGTCGCACCCGCCACCAACACCCCGGCAGCCGCCGCAGCCCCTGCAGCTCCCGTACAGGCTCCGGCAACCGATGCCAAGGCGCCGACCGACACCACCAATGCCAACGCCGCTGCCGCACCGGCCGATGCCCAGGCCGCTGGCGACGAGAACGTCCAGGCCCTGGTCGAGGACACCTCCCTGGGCATGGCCCACGACCTGTCCCCATGGGGCATGTACAAGAACGCCGACGTGGTCGTCAAAGCCGTGATGATCGGCCTGGCCATCGCCTCGCTGATCACCTGGACCATCTGGATCGCCAAGGGCTTCGAGCTGATGGGCGCCAAGCGTCGCCTGCGCGGTGAAATCGCACTCCTGAAGAAGGCCGCCAGCCTCAAGGAAGCCAGCGACGCCGCCAACAAGCCAGGCACCCTGGCCCACACCCTGGTCCATGATGCCCTGGATGAAATGCGCCTGTCGGCCAATGCTCGCGAAAAGGAAGGTATCAAGGAACGCGTGAGCTTCCGCCTGGAGCGTCTGGTCGCCGCCAGCGGCCGTAGCATGAGCAGCGGCACCGGAATGCTTGCCACCATCGGCTCCACCGCACCCTTCGTGGGCCTGTTCGGTACCGTGTGGGGCATCATGAACAGCTTCATCGGCATCGCCAAGACCCAGACCACCAACCTGGCCGTGGTCGCCCCCGGCATCGCCGAAGCCCTGCTGGCCACTGCCCTGGGCTTGGTCGCGGCGATTCCTGCCGTGGTCATCTACAACGTCTTCGCCCGCTCCATCGCCGGCTACAAGGCCCAGGTCTCCGACGCTTCGGCGCAGGTCCTGCTGCTGGTCAGCCGCGACCTGGACCACCAGGGCAGCGAGCGCGTCGCCCCGCACGTGGTCAAAGTGGGGTAAGCCATGGGCCTGCATCTCAACGAAGGTGGCGACGACCTCGCCGAAAACCACGAAATCAACGTCACACCCTTCATCGACGTGATGCTGGTGCTGCTGATCATCTTCATGGTCGCGGCACCACTGGCCACTGTCGACATCAAGGTCGACCTGCCTGCCTCCAGCGCCAAGCCGGCGCCAAGGCCCGAGAAGCCGGTGTTCGTCAGCGTCAAGACCGACAAGAAGCTGTACGTCGGCGATGACGAGGTGGCCCAGCGTGACCAGCTGGGTGCGATGCTCGACGCCAAGACCAAGGGCGACAAGGAAACCACCATCTTCTTCCAGGCCGACAAGGGTGTTGACTACGGCGACCTGATGGATGTGATGAACACCATGCGCGCGGCCGGCTACCTCAAGGTCGGCCTGGTCGGCCTCGAAACGGCAGCCAAGCAATGACGAACACACGGTCCAACCTGGCGCGCTACGGCGTCAGCCTGGCGATCGTGCTGGGCGTGCACGCCCTGGCGGTACTGCTGACGCTGAACTGGTCGGTACCCCAGGCCATCGAGTTGCCGCCGGCAGCCATGATGGTCGAGCTGGCGCCACTTCCTGCGCCAGCACCACCGCCACCGCCCAAGGCTGCGCCGAAGCCTCCGGCCCCGGTCGAAGAGCCACCGCTGCCCAAGCTGGTGGAAGCGCCCAAGCCGAAGATCGCCGTTCCCAAGCCGCCCAAGCCGAAGGCCAAGCCGCAGCCGCCCAAGCCCGAGAAGAAGCCTGAGCCGCCGAAGGACCTGCCGCCGGCCAAGGAAGAAGTCGTCGATACGCCGCCAAGCAACACGCCACCGCAGAAGTCGGCAGCACCGGCACCGAGCGTCGCGGCCAACAGCAAAGCCTTGCCGACCTGGCAGAGCGACCTGCTGCGCCACCTGGCCAAGTACAAGCGCTACCCGGAAGACGCACGCCGTCGCGGCCTGCAAGGCATCAACCGGCTGCGTTTCGTGGTCGATGCCGATGGCAAGGTACTGTCGTTCGCCCTCGCCGGTGGTTCGGGCAGCGCGGCGCTGGACCGGGCGACCCTGGAGATGATCCGCCGGGCGCAGCCTGTACCCAAGCCGCCGAAGGAGCTGCTGAACAATGGCCAGATCGAGGTGGTAGCACCGTTCGTCTACTCGCTGGACCGCCGCTGAGGCGTTTGCTTCTGTCACAAAACGGCAAGTCTGATAACGTGCGTCTATCGATTGCAGCCGCTATGCTGGGGCCGCAACTTCATGGACGCACGTTATGACCCTCACAGAATTACGCTACATCGTCACACTCGCCCAGGAGCAGCATTTCGGCCACGCCGCCGAGCGTTGCCATGTCAGCCAGCCGACCCTGTCGGTCGGGGTGAAGAAGCTCGAGGACGAGCTCGGTGTACTGATCTTCGAACGCAGCAAGAGCGCGGTGCGCCTGACCCCGGTCGGCGAAAGCATCGTCGCCCAGGCCCAGAAGGTGCTGGAACAGGCCCAGGGCATCCGTGAACTGGCCCAGGCCGGCAAGAACCAGCTGACCGCGCCGCTGAAGGTCGGGGCCATCTATACCGTCGGCCCCTATCTGTTCCCCCACCTCATTCCCCAGCTGCACCGGGTCGCCCCGCAGATGCCGCTGTACATCGAGGAAAACTTCACCCACGTACTGCGCGAGAAACTGCGCAACGGCGAACTGGATGCAGTGATCATCGCCCTGCCGTTCAACGAGGCCGACGTGCTGACCCTGCCGCTGTACGACGAGCCCTTCTACGCGCTGATGCCAGCCGACCACCCCTGGACCGCCAAGAAGACCATCGACACGGCCATGCTCAACGACAAGAGCCTGCTGCTGCTTGGTGAAGGCCACTGCTTCCGCGACCAGGTGCTCGAGGCCTGCCCGACCATCAACAAGGGCGGCGAAGGCTCCAAGCACACCACGGTCGAGTCCAGTTCGCTGGAAACCATCCGCCACATGGTCGCCTCGGGCCTGGGTGTATCGATCCTGCCGCTATCGGCTGTCCATAGCCACCATTACGCCCCTGGTGTGATCGAAGTGCGCCCACTGACGCCGCCCTCGCCGTTCCGCACCGTGGCCATCGCCTGGCGCGCCAGCTTCCCGAGGCCGAAGGCCATCGAGATCCTCGCCGACTCGATCCGCCTCTGCTCGGTCGCCAAGCCGCCCGCGGACAAATCGGCCTGAGCCCATGACCGAGCTGTCGAACGTCCCGGTCACCGCCCTCAAGGGCGTGGGCGATGCCATGGCCGAGAAACTGGCCAAGGTTGGCCTGGAGAACCTGCAGGACCTGCTGTTCCACCTGCCCCTGCGCTACCAGGACCGTACCCGCGTAGTGCCCATCGGAGCCTTGCGCCCGGGCCAGGACGCGGTGATCGAGGGCGTGGTCAGCGGTGCCGACGTGACCATGGGCAAGCGCCGCAGCCTGGTGGTGCGGTTGGGTGACGGTACCGGCGTGCTGAGCCTGCGCTTCTACCATTTCAGCAATGCCCAGAAGGAAGGCCTCAAGCGCGGTACCCACCTGCGCTGCTACGGCGAGGCCCGCCCCGGTGCCTCGGGGCTGGAGATCTACCACCCGGAATACCGCGCGCTCAATGGCAGCGAACCAGCACCACCGGTGGAGCAGACCCTGACGCCGATCTACCCCACCACCGAAGGCCTGACCCAGCAACGCCTGCGTCTGCTCTGCCAGCAGAGCCTGGCCATGCTCGGTCCGCGCAGCCTGCCCGACTGGCTGCCTGCGGAACTGGCCCGGGACTACCAATTGGCGCCGCTGGACGATGCCATCCGCTACCTGCACAACCCTCCGGCCGACGCCGACCTGGACGAGCTCGCCGAGGGTCAGCACTGGGCCCAGCACCGCCTGGCCTTCGAAGAGCTGCTGACCCACCAGCTTTCCCAGCAACGCCTGCGTGAAAGCCTGCGCACCCTGCGCGCCCCGGTCTTGCCCAAGGCCAGTCGCCTGCCGGCTCAGTACCTGGCCAACCTGGGGTTCAACCCCACCGGCGCCCAGCAACGGGTCGCCAACGAGATCGCCTACGACCTCAGCCAGCCTGAGCCGATGATGCGCCTGGTCCAGGGCGATGTCGGAGCTGGCAAGACGGTCGTCGCCGCCCTCGCCGCGCTCCAGGCCCTGGAGGCCGGCTACCAGGTGGCGCTCATGGCACCCACGGAGATCCTCGCCGAACAGCATTACCTGACCTTCAAGCGCTGGCTCGAGCCCCTGGGCATCGAAGTGGCCTGGCTGGCCGGAAAGCTCAAGGGCAAGGCCCGCGCCAGCGCCCTGGAGCAGATCGCCAGCGGCGTGCCGATGGTAGTGGGCACCCATGCCCTGTTCCAGGAGGAAGTGAAGTTCCGCCACCTGGCCCTGGCGATCATCGACGAACAGCACCGTTTCGGCGTGCAGCAGCGCCTGGCCCTGCGTCAGAAGGGCGTGGCCGGCCAGCTGTGCCCACACCAGTTGATCATGACCGCCACGCCGATCCCGCGCACACTGGCCATGAGCGCCTACGCCGACCTGGACACCTCAGTACTCGACGAACTGCCGCCTGGCCGTACCCCGGTCAATACCGTGCTGGTGGCCGACAGCCGCCGCTTCGAAGTGGTCGAGCGGGTGCGCGCCGCCTGCGCCGAAGGGCGCCAGGCGTACTGGGTGTGTACCTTGATCGAGGAGTCCGAGGAGCTGACCTGCCAAGCGGCCGAAAGCACCTTCGAGGAGCTCGGCAGCGCCCTGGGCGAACTGCGCGTGGGCCTGATCCACGGGCGCATGAAACCGGCCGAGAAAGCCGCAGTGATGGCCGAGTTCAAGGCCGGCAACCTCCAGCTGCTGGTCGCCACCACGGTCATCGAGGTGGGGGTGGACGTGCCCAACGCCAGCCTGATGATCATCGAGAACCCCGAGCGCCTGGGTCTGGCCCAGTTGCACCAGTTGCGCGGCCGTGTGGGTCGGGGCAGCGCCGTCAGCCATTGCGTGCTGCTCTACCATCCGCCTTTGTCGCAGATCGGCCGCGAACGGCTGGGCATCATGCGCGAAACCAACGACGGATTCGTGATTGCCGAAAAAGACCTGGAGTTGCGCGGGCCCGGGGAAATGCTGGGAACCCGCCAGACCGGCCTACTCCAGTTCAAGGTGGCCGACCTGATGCGCGACGCCGACCTGCTCCCGGCAGTGCGCGATGCCGCCCAGGCGCTGCTGGCACGCTGGCCGGACCACGTCAGCCCGCTGCTCGACCGCTGGTTGCGCCATGGCCAGCAGTACGGGCAGGTTTGACGGCAAGCCGGCTCGTTCTAATGTTGTCCGCCTTCCTGTAGGAGCGGGCTTGCCCCGCGATTGCGGCAGTGAAGCCGACATCGCAATCGCGGGACAAGCCCGCTCCTACAAGGGGAACCCTATTCGTTCTGAAACAGAATGGATCCAGCCCCGGCCCAGGCTGGTTATACTTCGCGTTTAAAGAAAACCGTGGACACAGACCATGACTGAAGTTGCCCTGGACACCGCAACCCCACACGCACCGTCTGTCATCCGGCTGCTGCTCGACAAGCTTGGCGTGCCCTACCGCGAAGTACCCGAGCATACGCAACTGCCGGCCAGCGCACGTGTCCAGGCGATTCTCCTAGACGACGAGGTCGGCGCCCTGATGGTGCTGTTCCCGCAGGACCAACTGCTGGACCTCAACCGCCTGACCGAGCTGACCGGGCGCAAGCTGGTAGCCGTGCCGGTGGCGCGCCTCAAGCATATGCTCGACAAACACGCCCTCAAGACCCTGCCCGGGATCCCGGCCCTGACCAGCTACCCGTGCCTCTACGAAGCCAGCCTGCTGCAGGCCGACAACCTGCTGATCCAGTCCGGCGAGCGCGGCCTGCTGCTCGAGATTCCACGTGAAGACTTCAAGCGCATGCTGGCCAAGGCAAGCGCCGGCCATTTCGGGGAACAGATCGAGGCCATTCGCCCGAATTTGGACCGCCCCGACGACGACTCCAAGGAAATCAGCCGCGCCGTCCAGGCCTTTACCGCTCGCCGTATCCAGCAACGCCTGGAACAGACCATCGAGATCCCGCCGCTGGCCGACACGGCGCAGAAGATCATCAAACTGCGCGTCGACCCCAATGCCAGCATCGACGACATCACCGGTGTGGTGGAAACCGACCCGGCCCTGGCGGCCCAGGTGGTCAGCTGGGCCGCATCGCCCTACTACGCGTCTCCCGGCAAGATCCGCTCGGTGGAAGACGCCATCGTCCGTGTGCTGGGCTTCGACCTGGTGATCAACCTGGCCCTGGGCCTGGCGCTGGGCAAGACCTTGAGCCTGCCCAAGGACCACCCGCAGGAAGCCACGCCGTACTGGCAACAGTCGATCTACACCGCCGCGGTGATCGAAGGCCTGACCCGGGCCATGCCCCGTGCCGAGCGCCCCGAGGCAGGCCTGACCTACCTGGCTGGCCTGCTGCACAACTTCGGCTACCTGTTGCTGGCCCACGTCTTCCCGCCGCACTTTTCACTGATCTGCCGCCACCTCGAGGTCAACCCACACCTGTGCCACACCTTCGTGGAACAGCACCTGCTGGGCATCAGTCGTGAACAGATCGGCGCCTGGTTGATGAAGCTGTGGGACATGCCGGAAGAGCTCTCCGCCGCGCTGCGCTTCCAGCACGACCCGAGCTATGACGGCGAATATGCAGCCTTCCCCAACCTGGTATGCCTGGCGGTACGCCTGTTACGTGCCCGGGGCATCGGCACCGGGCCCCAGGAAGAGATTCCGGATGCCTTGCTCGAACGCCTGAGCCTGACCCGGGAGAAAGCGGAAGATGCAGTGACCAAGGTGCTGGAGGCCGAGACCCTGCTGCGCGAGCTGGCGTCCCAGTTCCACACGCCGCATTGAGTCGCGCGGGTAGACCTGTATCGCCTGCTGCGCCTCATCGCCGGCAAGCCGGCTCCTACCTGTCCTGCGCTGTTTTCAGAGACGCCGCTTACTTGTGGGAGCCGGCTTGCCGGCGATTGGCCCGAGCAGCCGCCCTATCGGCCTTTTTTCTTCGGCTTCAGGTATTTCATCAGGCCCTGGAACCAGATGACCAGTGCCGGGTTGCCCTTGATCTGTATGCTCTTATCCTGGATCCCTTGCATGAAGGCCAGCTGCTTGTTGCCAGCCTGCAGCGTGTTGAAGCCGTAGGCCGCGTCCTTGAAGGCGATGGCGAAGGCCGGCTGGGGATGCAGGCCGCCCTTGCTGCTGATGCGCTCGCCACTGACGATGAAGTGTCGGCCCACCTTGCCGTCGAGGGTCTGCATCTGGAAGACCAGGTCCTTGTCCCGCAATTGTTGCTGAAACGCCGGGTTGTTGCGGCTGGCCCGAGCCATCAGCAGCCCCATGGCCCAGAGCAGGAAGCGAAACTTCATCTACACGCCTCGACTAAAAAGTGACTGAGCCGCGCAGTTTATCCTTTTATCGGACGTGGAATGCAACTCTGCTGTTTCGGGGCTTTTCCGTTTCCCAGAATGCACAACGGGCGCCCAGGGCGCCCGTTCGGATAAGGTGATTATCGAAAACCGATCACTTGCCTTTCTTTGCTGGCTTGGCAGGTTGGTTGACGCTGTCGCGCAGGTTCTTGCCAGGCTTGAAAGCCACGGTATTGCTGGCCTTGATCTTGACCGGCTGGCCGGTCTGCGGGTTCTTGCCGGTGCGAGCACCACGATGACGTTTTTCAAAGGTACCGAAACCGACCAGGGTGACGGTGTCCTTGTCCAGCGCACCGGTGATGCTGTCGAGGATGGCATTCAAGACCTGGTTGGCCTTTTCCTTGGTCAGATCGGCCTTTTCGGCGATAACAGCGGCGAGTTCTGGTTTACGCATAGTGAAGCCTCTTGGACGGGATTTCTTGTTGTTATTGCCGTGCTGCCGTGTGAAGCAGCGTTCAAAGGCACCGCAGGCTCTAATCTGCGGCAGACGGAAGTGAGGATGGCACGCCCACCGAAGGCGCGCCAGTGCCTGGGCGGCCATTGTCGCGCCAAGGACAGGCCATACCCGACAGAGCGCCCGCTATTTATGCCATCAAGGGTGGCAACTGCCGATTCAGCGCCAGCTTCTCCATCACCGCCGTGCCAGTCAACGCGTAGCCCAGCAGCTTCCCGTCGCCCGCATGGCAGAGCACCTTGAGGTCGGCGCCCTGTCCCTCCACCTGCCAGACACCTTCATGGCCCGGCGGTGGCGGCGAAACCACCAGCGGGCAGGCCGGGGTCTTGACCGTGACCGGCATAGGCCCGTAGGCCACGGCGGTGGGGTTGCCGGCCAGGGTTTGAGCCAGGGCACGCGCGCAGGTCATCAGCGGCATGACATACAGCAGGTTGACCCCATCGACCTCGGCGCAGTCACCCAGGGCGAAGATATTGCCGTGGGAGGTACGCAACTGGCGATCCACCACCACACCACGATTGACCTGCAGGCCAGCAGCGGCAGCCAGGTCGGTGCGTGGACGCAGGCCGATGGCCGACACAACCAGGTCGCAGGCGATCACGCTGCCATCGGACAGATGCGCCTCGAGGCCGTCGTCAGCATGTTGCAGCCGGGTCAATACGGGCCCCAGGTGGAAGCGCACGCCCAGGCCTTCCAGGCCAGCCTGCACAGCGCTGGCCGCGGCGGGATGCAGCAGGGTCGGCATCACCTGTTCGCAAGGCGCGACCACATCGATTTCGTAGCCGCCCAGGCTCATGTCGTTGGCGAATTCGCAACCGATCAGGCCGGCCCCGAGGATCAGCACACGGCGCTTGCCTGCCGCTGCGGCACGAAAGCGCGCGTAGTCTTCCAGGTCATTGATGGGAAACACCAGGTCGCCGCCATCGCCTTCGATCGGCACCTGCACCGTCTGGGCACCCCAGGCGAGCACCAGGTCGCGGTACTCGACCGCTTCCTCGCCGATCCACAGGCGCTTGTGCCCTGGATCGATGCCGCTGATGCGGGTGTGCGTGCGGATCTCGGCCTTGAGCTGCTCGGCCATGGCGCCCGGCTCGGCCATGCACAGGCCGTCGGCATCCTTGTGCTTGGCAAAGCCCGTGGAGAGCATGGGCTTGGAGTAGGAACGACCGTCGTCGGCGGTGATCAGCAGCAGCGGCGTCTGGTCGTCGAGCTTGCGAAACTCGCGGGCCAGGTTGTAACCGGCCAGGCCGGTACCAATGATCACCACAGGGGACGTCATGTCGTGCTTCCTCTCGTTGAATGGGTTGCGATCAGCCGATGGCGATCATTTCGAAGTCGCTCTTGCCGACACCGCAGTCGGGGCACAGCCAGTCTTCCGGCACGTCTTCCCAGCGAGTGCCTGGGGCGATGCCGTCGTCCGGCCAGCCCTCGGCTTCGTCGTAGATCAGGCCGCAGACAATACATTGCCACTTTTTCATGGGGTTGGTTTTCCTCGTCTTTAATGTGCTGACTGCCTGTAGGGGCGGCCGCCATTATGCAAGCAGTCGGGGCAATCATGCTAAGCTCGCGGCCTCTCTGGCTGTAACAAGCATATCGACGTGTCGTACGAATCCCCGCAAGCAGCCGCTGTCGCGTGGCTGCCGTATTCACAGCTGGCAACCGATGTCGACCAGCCGACCCTCGGCTGGCTGTTCGATGAAGGCTCCCTGACCCGCCGGCTGGTCCATCTGTCCCAAGACCATTTCGCCGTCGACCCGCTGTTCGAAGGCTGGCAATCGCTGCGTGATGATGAATGCCAAGCGCTGGGCCTCGCGCCAGGCGCCGAAGGTTGGGTGCGCGAGGTGTACCTGCGCGGGCATGGCCAACCATGGGTATTCGCCCGCAGCGTGGCCAGCCGCAGCGCCCTGGAACGGGGCGGCCTGGACCTGGAAACGCTGGGCAGCCGCTCGTTGGGCGAACTGCTGTTCTGCGACCAGGCGTTCATTCGTCATCCTATCGAGGTTTGCCGCTATCCACGGAGTTGGTTGCCGCTCGACGTAGTCCATGACGATTTGTGGGGGCGGCGCTCGCGCTTCGAACGTGACAACCTCGACGTCCTGGTGGCCGAGGTTTTTCTGCCAGAGCTGTGGCGCGTGGCCAAGGAGGAAAACCGCTGATGTACCTGCACTTGCTCAAGTCGTTCAACCGCCTGCACCCTCGGGCCTGGGACTTCATCCAGCTCAGCCGCATGGACCGCCCGATCGGCATCTACCTGCTGCTGTGGCCGACCTTGTCGGCGGTATGGATCGCCGGCAACGGCTCGCCGACCCTGGCCAACGTACTGATCTTCGGCCTGGGCGTGGTGCTGATGCGCGCAGCCGGTTGCTGCATCAATGACTTCGCCGACCGCAAGGTGGACGGCCACGTCAAGCGTACGGCTGACCGACCGCTGGCCAGTGGCCGGGTGAAGCCCCGCGAAGCGCTGATGCTGTTCGCCATCCTGGTCGGCGTGAGCTTCCTGCTGGTGCTGTGCACCAATGCCAGGACCGTGTGGCTGTCGTTCGGTGCAGTAGCCCTGGCATTCTGCTACCCGTTCATGAAGCGCTACACCTATTACCCCCAGGTGGTGCTGGGCGCTGCTTATTCCTGGGGCATCCCCATGGCCTTCACCGCCGCAGGTGGCGAGCTGCCGGCCAGCGCCTGGCTGCTGTACATCGCCAACCTGCTGTGGACCGTGGGCTACGACACCTACTACGCCATGGTCGACCGTGACGATGACCTGAAGATCGGCGTGAAGTCCACGGCGATCCTGTTCGGCGAGGCCGACCGGACGATCATCCTGACACTGCAGATGCTCTCGCTGGGGTGCCTGCTGCTCGCCGGCAGCCATTTCGACATGGGCGGTTGGTTCCACCTGGGCTTGCTGGCGGCGGCGGCGTGCTTTGCCTGGGAGTACTGGTCGACGCGCAGGCTGGACCGGGAGTCGTGCTTCAAGGCGTTCCTGCACAATCACTGGGCGGGGATGCTGATCTTCATCGGCGTGGTGCTGGATTACGCGTTGCGCTGAAGGGGCTCAGGGGGCTGCCTTGCAGCCCAATCGCCGGCAAGCCGGCTCCCACAAGGGCTCAGTGCCACCAACAGTGGGACCTGGCTTGCCGACGATTGGGCCCGTAGCTTCAAGGCTTGGCGATATGCCAGACGTCCTTCACGCCATCGCCGGTCTTGTCCCCGGCCTTCTTGTCCTTGATGAAGGTGTACAGCGGCTTGCCGTCATAGGCCCACTGCTTGGCCCCGTCGTCACGGGTGACCTGGGTCCATTTGTCCTTGGCGGCTTCGTCGTCGGGCTTGACCAGCAGCGGCGGCCAGTTCTTGGCGCATTCGCCGTTGCACATGGACTTGCCGTCGGCATCCTTGTCGAACGTGTAGAGGGTCATGCCGGCATGATCGACCCACATGCCATCCTTCTCCATCGCGTGGTGGGCAGACGCCACCCCCGGTAGCGCCAGCGCAGCGAAAAGGGCCATCCAGCTCAGCGTATGTCGTGTCATTGGAATCACCATCGTTTCGGGGGGAGTGGGGGCTGAAACACCGCCTCGGCGGCCCTTTCAAGCCTAGTCCAGTCATGGAATGTCGCCATAAACGCCAATGGCCTGTCACACAGCTGCAATAATTCCGTTATCTAATGCGGGCCAGACACAGTTCCCGGGAGAGGTATCAAGCATGGTTGGCAGAAACATTCTGATCGTCGACGACGAAGCGCCCATTCGCGAGATGATCGCCGTTGCATTGGAAATGGCCGGCTATGACTGCCTGGAAGCGGAGAACTCCCAGCAAGCCCATGCCATCATCGTCGATCGCAAGCCGGACCTGATCCTGCTCGACTGGATGCTGCCCGGCACCTCGGGCATCGAACTGGCGCGGCGCCTCAAGCGTGACGAGCTGACCGGTGATATCCCGATCATCATGCTCACCGCCAAAGGTGAAGAGGACAACAAGATCCAGGGCCTTGAAGTCGGCGCCGACGACTACATCACCAAGCCGTTCTCGCCACGCGAACTGGTGGCCCGGCTCAAGGCCGTGCTACGCCGCACCGGCCCGAGCGACAGCGAAGCGCCGATCGAAGTCGGCGGCCTGCTGCTCGACCCGATCAGCCACCGCGTCACCATCGATGGCAAGCCGGCCGAGATGGGCCCCACCGAATACCGCCTGCTGCAGTTCTTCATGACCCACCAGGAGCGCGCCTATACCCGCGGTCAACTGCTCGACCAGGTCTGGGGCGGCAACGTCTATGTCGAGGAACGCACGGTCGACGTGCATATCCGCCGCCTGCGCAAGGCATTGGGTGAAGCCTACGAAAATCTGGTACAAACCGTCCGGGGCACCGGCTACCGCTTCTCTACCAAGAGCTGATCCAGCCCGAAGCCACGCCGCAAGCCGCTGTACAAGGACCGTCAATTGAACCAGAACTGGCACGCGACCCTGATTCGCCACATGCTGCTGCTGATCACCGTCTGCCTGGTCGGCGGGCTGGTCAGCGGCTACTACGGGTGGAGCCTGGCCATCGGCCTTGCGCTCTACCTGGGCTGGACCCTCAAGCAACTGCTGCGCCTGCACGATTGGCTGCGCAACCACCAGCCCGATGAAGCCCCGCCCGACGGCTACGGCCTGTGGGGCGAAGTGTTCGACAGCATCTACCACCTGCAGCGCCGCGACCAACGCGTGCGTGGCCGCCTGCAGGCAGTGATCGACCGCGTCCAGGAGTCCACCGCGGCGCTGCGCGACGCGGTGATCATGCTCGACAGCGAAGGCAACCTGGAGTGGTGGAACCGCGCCGCCGAGACCTTGCTGGGCTTCAAGACCCCGCAGGACGGGGGCCAGCCGGTCACCAACCTGGTACGCCACCCGCGCTTCAAGGAATACTTCGAGGCCGAGAACTACCTCGAGCCGCTGGAAATCCCGTCGCCGATCAATGACCGTCTGCGTGTGCAACTGCACATCACCCGCTACGGCAACAACGAGCACCTGATGCTGGTACGCGATGTCACCCGTATCCACCAGCTCGAACAGATGCGCAAGGACTTCGTCGCCAACGTCTCCCACGAACTGCGCACGCCGTTGACGGTGATCACCGGCTACCTGGAGACCTTGCTCGACAACGTCGAGGACGTGAACCCACGCTGGAACCGGGCATTGCAGCAGATGAGCCAGCAAGGTTCGCGCATGCAGACGCTGCTCAACGACCTGCTGCTGCTGGCCAAGCTCGAGGCGACCGATTACCCCTCGGACAACCAGCCGGTGGCGGTCGACGCCCTGTTGCAATCGATCACCAGCGATGCCCAGGCACTATCCGGCCCGCGCAACCAGCGCATCACGCTGGACGCCGCGCCAGGGGTGCGTTTGAAGGGCAGCGAGTCGGAACTGCGCAGTGCCTTTTCCAACCTGGTGTTCAATGCGGTGAAGTACACCCAGGACGAAGGCACCATCCGGGTTCGTTGGTGGGCCGACGACCAAGGCGCCCACCTGTCCGTGCAGGACTCAGGGATCGGCATCGATGCCAAGCACCTGCCGCGCCTGACCGAACGCTTCTACCGGGTCGACTCCAGCCGCGCCTCCAACACCGGCGGCACAGGGCTGGGCCTGGCCATCGTCAAGCACGTGCTGCTGCGCCATCGTGCGCGCCTTGAGATCAGTAGCGTGCCGGGGCATGGCAGTACCTTCACGTGTCATTTCGCGCCGGCGCAATTGGCCAACGGTAAGCACTGAGAGGGGCTGCTTCGCAGCCCAATCGCCGGCAAGCCGGCTCCCACCTGTCGTGCGCTGTTTTCAGCGACACCGCGACAGAGCCGGGGCAAGCAACTCAAGACCTTGCTCCCACAAGGAGCGAATAACAGATGTGGGAGCCGGCTTGCCGGCGATTGGGCCGCAAAGCAGCCCCAACAAGACCACTACCCTTTGCTTTTGCAGCTCCAGCCGCTACATTGGATCCCCTGTGCCAGCCATCGCTGGCACTTTTTTTCTCACCATTATCAAGACGGACCCCGTAAAAACTCCATCATGGACCCTTCCCCTGGTTTCAGCTTCATCTCTCTCTTTGCCGATTTCGGCATGATTCTCTTCGCCTTCCTCCTGGTGCTGCTCAACGGCTTCTTCGTGGCCGCCGAGTTCGCCATGGTCAAGCTGCGCGCCACCCGCGTCGAGTCCATCGCCGAGCTGCATGGCTGGCGGGGCAGCATTCTGCGCAAGGTCCACAATCAACTGGACGCCTACCTGTCAGCCTGCCAGCTGGGTATCACCCTGGCGTCCCTGGGCCTGGGCTGGGTCGGCGAGCCGGCCTTCGCCCACCTGCTCGAGCCGGTGCTGGCCGCTGTGGGCGTCGACACGCCGGAGCTGGTCAAGGCGATCTCCTTCTTCGTCGCCTTCTTCGTGATCTCCTACCTGCACATCGTGGTCGGCGAGCTGGCACCCAAGTCGTGGGCGATCCGCAAGCCCGAACTGCTGTCGCTGTGGACGGCCGTTCCGCTGTACCTGTTCTACTGGCTCATGTACCCGGCCATCTACCTGCTCAACGCCAGCGCCAACACCATCCTGCGCATCGCTGGCCAGGGCGAGCCCGGCCCACACCATGAGCACCACTACAGCCGCGAAGAGCTCAAGCTGATCCTGCACTCCAGCCGCGGCCAGGATCCGAGCGACCAGGGCATGCGTGTGCTGGCCTCGGCCGTGGAGATGGGCGAGCTGGAAGTGGTCGACTGGGCCAACTCCCGCGAGGACATGGTCAGCATCGATGCCCATGCCCCGCTCAAGGAGATCCTGGCGCTGGTGCGCCGTCACAAGTTCAGCCGCTACCCGGTCTACGACGCCGAGCGCGAGGAGTTCACCGGCCTGCTGCACATCAAGGACCTGCTGCTGGAGCTGGCCGAACTCGACCACCTGCCCGCGACCATCGACCTCGACGAGCTGGCACGCCCTCTGGAGCGGGTGTCCCGGCACATGCCGCTGGCCCAACTACTGGAGCAGTTCCGCAAGGGCGGCGCGCACTTCGTGCTGGTCGAGGAGGCCGACGGCAAGGTGATCGGCTACCTGACCATGGAGGACGTGCTGGAAGTGCTGGTGGGCGACATCCAGGACGAACACCGCAAGACCGAGCGCGGCATCCTCGCCTATCAGCCCGGCAAGCTGTTGGTACGTGGCGATACGCCGCTGTTCAAGGTCGAGCGCCTGCTGGGCGTTGACCTGGACCACATCGAGGCCGAAACCCTGGCAGGGCTGGTATACGAAACGCTCAAGCGCGTGCCGGAGGAAGAGGAAGTGCTGGAAGTCGAAGGCTTGCGCATCATCATCAAGAAGATGAAAGGGCCGAAGATCGTGCTGGCCAAGGTGCTCAAGCTCGATTGAGCGCTCTTTCCCAGATGCACCATTGAACCCTGTAGGAGCGGGCTTGTCCCGCGATTGGGCCTGGCCCGATATCTCTGTCGCCTGGCAAGGGCTTCGCCCTTGATCGCGGGACAAGCCCGCTCCTACAGGGCATCGGCTCGGGCAATACGAATCAAGGGTTCCCTGCCGTGAAATCCGGCAACCCGCCAATCGGCCGGTTGAAGCGGTAGGGAATCGACTCCAGCGCCAGCCCCACATTGCGCTGCACCACGAAATGCAGGTGCGGCCCGCTGCTGTTGCCGGTATTTCCCGACCTGGCCAGCAGCGCGCCCTGGGCCACCCGCTGCCCTTCGCTGACCACCACCGACCCGCGCATCAGGTGCAAGTACACCCCCATGGTGCCGTCCGGGTGCAGAATCCTGACGAAGTTGCCCGCCGGGTTGTTGCCGCGACCATGCTGGCGGTTCTCCACCTTCACCACCACGCCTTCGCGCGCCGCGACGATCGGCGTGCCTTCGGGCATGGCGATGTCCATCGCGTAGCGCCCCTTGGGCCCGAAATGGCTGAAACGCCCGTTGGGCCCCTGGCTCAAGCGGAACGGGCCACCGCGCCAGGGGAACGGATAGCGGAAGGCCTGGGGTCGCTTGCTCGGGTCGCCCAAGGCATGGCGGAATTTCGTCTCATAACGCAGGCGCCCGCCCGGCACGGCGGTCACCACGGTCAGCGCCTGGCTCGAACGCGGCGGCACCACACGCCGGATGATCCGGGGCGCATTGCCACCTTGGGCATCGACCAGGCGATACAGGCGAAGCTCGACCTCCACCGGGGCGAACAACTCGTTGCGCGCGAAGAAGCGGGTACCCCCGGCAACCTCCACGACGCGCAAGCGTACCTGGCTGTCCAGACGCTCGATCATGGGTTCGCGCAGTACGAACGGCCTGGCGCCAGGCAGCGGGTTTTCGGAGTAGGACACCACACCAAAGGCATCGGTGGTTTTGTAGAGGGTCATGCCCAGGCTCGACGCCGAGGCCGTGAGCAAGGCACAGAACAGCAGCAGGCGGGCGGGCATGATAGTGGCTTTTTGATAGTTGTTATGAATCGAAGCCTAGCAGCCACTTTCAGGCGAGGTGTTGCAGTTGGTCGGGAATTGGTCGGCTGTCTTCATCGCGGGACAAGCCCGCTCCTCCAGGGTCGCAGTGTGCCTGTGAGAGCGGTGTGTCCCGCGATTGCGATAGCTCAGGCGCCAGGGGTGAAGTGCTTCTGGGCGGTGCCACGGGCGATCAGCCGCGACAGGTAGTCGAGCTTCTGTGCATCCTGGTCGACGAATTTGAAGGTCAGTTGCAGCCAGTCGCTGTCGGGCTTGGCCTCCAGGGCAGCCACCGCATGCAGATAGCCATTGAGGCGTGCCACCTCGGCATTCTCGCCCTGCTCCAGGTCCAGCACCGCGCCTTCGAGCACCTGCGGCAAGGTCGTGCCGCGGCGTACCACCAGCAAGGCTTCCTTGAGGCTCAAGGCCTTGATCACACACGCCTGGGTACCGCTGGAAAGCCGCAGCTGGCCCTGGCCACGCCCACTCTGGGCCGTTGCCGCCGCACTCTTGGGCGCCGGTGTGCTGATCAACGGCTTGCTGGGCGCCGCGACGGCCGCCACGGGGGCCTTGACCGTCTCGGCCCGCCCGCCGGTGAGTGCGCTCAACGAATCGTTGGCGAATGCCGAATTGATGCGAGCCGGCGCACTGTTCATCAGGCCTTCGAGTTTGCCCAGCTTGGTCAGGGCCTTCTTCACCTTGGTCAGCAATTGCTCGTTGGTGAACGGCTTGCCCACGAAATCGGATACACCGGCCTGGATGGCCTGGATCACGTTCTCCTTGTCGCCACGGCTGGTCACCATGATGAACTGCAGGTCCTTGAGCTCGGCCTGCTGGCGGCACCAGGTGAGCAGTTCCAGGCCGGACATTTCCGGCATTTCCCAGTCGCACAAGACCAGGTCGAAGCGCTCCTTGCCCAACAGGGTCATGGCCTTGCGACCATTGACCGCGTCCTCGATGGCGATGCCCGGGAAGGCATTGCGCAGACACTTCCTCACCAGGTCGCGAATGAACGGCGCATCATCCACGACCAGCACGTTGACCTTACTCATCGATACTCCTCTTGAACCCCGACTAGCTTACCGCCGACTGATGGCCATTTGCCAAACCATGGGTCACGCCGGGACTTCTCTCATCGTTCGCGGGTGCCTGCCGGCTGCCCGACCGCAAACGAAAACGCCCGGCCTAGGCCGGGCGTCGATGCTCGGGAGCAACCTTACTTATCGTCCGATTGCGCCGGAACATTAGCGATTTCGGCATCGTCCGCCGCTTCGCCCTGCACTTCGGCCTTCATGCGCTTGAGGCCCATGTGGCGTACATCGGTGCCGCGCACGAGGTAGATCACCAGCTCGGAGATGTTGCGCGCGTGGTCGCCGATGCGCTCCAGCGAACGCAAGGCCCAGATCACGCTCAGTACGCGGGAGATCGAACGCGGGTCTTCCATCATGTAGGTGACCAGCTCGCGCAGCGCGGTCTTGTATTCACGGTCGATGGTCTTATCGTACTGGGCCACCGACAGCGCAAGGTCGGCATCGAAGCGGGCGAAGGCGTCCAGTGCATCACGCACCATGTTGCGCACCTGGTCGCCGATGTGGCGCACCTCGACGTAACCACGGGGTGACTCGCCCTCCTCGCACAGCTGGATGGCGCGGCGGGCGATCTTGGTGGATTCGTCGCCGATGCGCTCCAGGTCGATCACCGACTTGGAGATGCTGATGATCAGGCGCAGGTCGGAGGCTGCCGGTTGGCGGCGAGCGAGGATGCGTACGCATTCCTCGTCGATGTTGCGCTCCATCTGGTTGATCTGTTCGTCGACTTCACGGACCTGCTGGGCCAGGCCCGAATCGGCCTCGATCAGCGCGGTGACCGCGTCGTTGACCTGCTTCTCGACCAGGCCGCCCATCGCCAGGAGGTGGCTGCGCACCTCTTCGAGCTCGGCGTTGAACTGCTGGGAGATGTGATGGGTGAGGCTCTCTTTGTTGATCATCGTTTCGCTCCGCGAAGAAGCTGCAAGCTTCAAGTAATTCGTATCGTTCCCGGGTGCCGCACAGCAGCACACATCCTGTGGGAGCCGGGGATTAGCCGTAGCGACCGGTGATGTAGTCTTCGGTCTGCTTCTTCGCCGGATTGGTGAACAGGGTGTCGGTATCACCGAATTCGACCAGCTTGCCCATGTACATGAACGCGGTGTAGTCCGAGACACGCGCCGCCTGCTGCATGTTGTGGGTCACGATGACGATGGTGTACTTGGACTTGAGCTCGTAGATCAGCTCCTCGACCTTCAGGGTCGAGATCGGGTCCAGTGCCGAGCACGGTTCGTCGAGCAGCAGGACCTCGGGCTCCACGGCGATGGTGCGGGCGATGACCAGACGCTGCTGCTGACCACCGGACAGGCCCAGGGCCGAATCGTGCAGGCGGTCCTTGACCTCGTCCCACAGCGCGGCGCCCTTCAGGGCCCATTCGACCGCCTCGTCGAGCACGCGCTTCTTGTTGATGCCCTGGATACGCAGGCCGTAGACCACGTTTTCATAGATGGTCTTGGGGAACGGGTTGGGCTTCTGGAACACCATGCCGACCCGGCGGCGCAGCTCGGCCACGTCCTCGCCCTTGTGGTAGATGTTGTGGCCATACAGGTTGATGGCGCCTTCCACGCGGCAACCGTCGACCAGGTCGTTCATGCGGTTGAAGGTGCGCAGCAGGGTCGACTTGCCGCAACCGGAGGGGCCGATGAAGGCGGTCACGCGCTGCTTGGGGATATTCATCTGCACGTCGAACAGGGCTTGCTTGTCGCCATAGAACAGGGACAGGCCGGGTACTTCGATGGCCACGGTTTCTTCAGCCAGGCGCAGGCTCTGCTTGTCGCGGCCCAGGGCGGACATGTCGATGCCGTGGGCGTGGGATTCTTGCTGCATGGTCAACTCCATACGCTATCAATTCGTTTCAAAGGGCCGCCCGGCTCACGGGCGGCACGCTTGCAATCAGGATCAGCTGTCGAGGGCCTTGTACTTCTCGCGCAGGTGGTTACGGATCCACACCGCCGAGAGGTTGAGGGTGGCGATCACCAGCACCAGCAGCAGCGCGGTGGCATACACCAGCGGCCGCGCAGCCTCGACGTTGGGGCTCTGGAAGCCGACGTCGTAGATATGGAAGCCCAGGTGCATGATCTTCTGGTCCAAGTGCAGGTACGGGTAGTTGCCGTCCACCGGCAACGACGGTGCCAGTTTCACCACCCCCACCAGCATCAGCGGTGCCACTTCGCCCGCGGCACGGGCCACGGCGAGGATCATGCCGGTCATCATGGCCGGGCTTGCCATCGGCAGGACGATTTTCCACAAGGTCTCGGCCTTGGTCGCCCCCAGGGCCAGGGAGCCTTCGCGCACGGTACGCGGGATCCGCGCCAGGCCTTCCTCGGTAGCCACGATCACCACCGGCACGGCCAGCAATGCCAGGGTCAGCGAGGCCCACAGCAGGCCCGGGGTGCCCAAGGTCGGGGCTGGCAGCGCCTCGGGGAAGAACAGCCGGTCGATCGAGCCGCCCAGCACATAGACGAAGAAGCCCAGGCCGAACACACCGTAGACGATCGCCGGTACGCCAGCGAGGTTGTTCACGGCGATGCGGATCAGGCGCGTCACCGGGCCCTGCTTGGCGTATTCGCGCAGGTAGACCGCCGCCAGCACACCGAACGGGGTGACGATCACGGCCATGATCAGGGTCATCATCACGGTGCCGAAGATAGCCGGGAAGATACCGCCCTCGGTGTTGGCTTCACGTGGGTCGTCGCTGAGGAACTCCCAGACCTTGCTGAAATACACGCCCATCTTGGTCATGACCGACATGCCGTTGGGCTGGTACGCGTGGACCACCTTGCTCAGGTTGATCTCCACTTCGCGGCCATTGCCGTCGCGGGCCACCAGGCTGTCGCGGGAGAAGGCCTGGTGCAGGCCGGTCAGGCGCTCTTCGATGGCCTTGTAGCGGTTGTTCAGCTCGGCGCGATCGGCTTCGATATCGGCCTGGGCCGCGGCGTCCAGCTTGCCGTCGAGTTCCAGCTTGCGGGTCTGCAAGCGCAGGCGCTCCAGGCCATGGTTGATGGCGCCGATGTCCTTTTTCTCGAGAGTCTGCAGCTCGGAGGCCAGCTGGTCGGCACGCTTGAGGCGCGCCTGCAGCTCGGCCCAGGCACCCGCACCTTCGGCGACCACGCGGCCTTCTTCCTTGACGCTCACCAGGTAGCCGTAGAAATTGCCCCACTCACGACGCTCCAGGGCGATCAGGTCGGCAGGCTTCTGCTGGTCGACCAGCCACTCGCCGACCAGCCAGGTGAAGTCGCTGCCGTTGAGGTCGCGGTTACCGACCTTGACCAGCTCGCGGGTCATGAACTCCGGGCCTTCCTCCGGCACCGGCAGGCCGGCACCCTTGAGGCGGGCGCGTGGCACTTCTTCCTTTTGCACCACCTCACCGATGATCACATGGTCACCCTGGCCGGGCACCTTGTAGGTGGCCTGGATCAGGTCGGCCGGCCAGAAGTGGCCCAGGCCGCGGACGGCGATCACGGCAAGCAGGCCGACGGTCATGATCACCGCCATGGCGACCGCGCCACCGCTGATCCAGACGCCGGGGGCGCCGCTCTTGAACCAGCCTTTGAGGGAATCCTTTTTCACGGATCTCTACCTTTCTATCAAAGCGACGAGTATTTCTTGCGCAGACGCTGGCGAATCAGCTCGGCCAAGGTGTTCATGATGAAGGTGAACATCAGCAGCACGAGGGCGGCGAGGAACAGCACACGATAGTGGCTGCCGCCGACTTCCGATTCGGGCATTTCCACGGCCACGTTGGCGGCCAGGGTGCGCATGCCTTCGAACAGGTTCAGCTCCATGACCGGGGTGTTGCCGGTGGCCATGAGCACGATCATGGTCTCGCCCACCGCACGGCCCATGCCGATCATCAGCGCCGAGAAGATACCCGGGCTGGCGGTGAGGATGACCACGCGGGTCAGGGTCTGCCAGGGCGTCGCGCCCAGGGCCAGGGAGCCCAGGGTCAGGCTGCGCGGCACGCTGAACACGGCGTCCTCGGCGATAGAGTAGATGTTCGGGATGACCGCGAAGCCCATGGCGATACCGACTACCAGGGCGTTGCGCTGGTCGTAGGTGATACGCAGATCGTTGGTGATCCACAGGCGCATGTCGCCGCCGAAGAACCAGGTCTCGAGGAACGGGCTCATGTACAGGGCGAACCAGCCGATCACCAGGATCACCGGGATCAGGATCGCCGCTTCCCAGCCATCCGGGATGCGCAGGCGGATCGACTCGGGCAGGCGGCTCCAGGTGAAGCCGGCAACGAGGATACCGATCGGCAGGATCAGCAGCAGGCTGAACACGCCCGGCAAGTGGCCTTCAAGGTATGGCGCCAGGAACAGGCCGGCGAAGAAGCCCAGGATCACCGTCGGCATCGCTTCCATCAGTTCGATCACCGGCTTGACCTTGCGGCGCATGCCTGGGGCCATGAAGTAGGCGGTGTAGATGGCGGCGGCGATGGCCAGCGGTGCGGCGAGGATCATCGCGTAGAACGCGGCCTTCAGGGTACCGAAGGTCAGCGGCGACAGGCTCAGCTTGGGCTCGAAGTCGGTATTGGACGCGGTGGACTGCCAGACGTACTTCGGCTCGTCGTAGTTTTCGTACCAGACCTTGCCCCACAGCGCGCTGAAGGACACTTCAGGGTGCGGGTTCTTCAGGCTCAGCGGCAGCAGCTTGCCACCCTGTTCGATGATGATGCGGTTGGCGCGTGGCGACAGGGCCAGGATACCGGCACCTTCGGCAGCCGGCTCGACCAGCAGGGTACGGTGCGCGGTGCTGTGGAACACGCCCAGCTGGCCTGCGCTGTCCAGGGCGATGAAGCCCTTGCGACGCTCTTCGGCATCGATCTGTACGACCGGCGCCTTGCCCATCTGGAAGCTGCGGATCAGCTTGAAGCGCGACTCGCCATCCGGGTCACGGGCCATGAACCACTGGCTCAGGCCGCCCTTGGAATCACCGAAGATCAGCGAGATACCGCCGACCAGCTGGGCACTGGCAGTGATCTCGGTATCGCCGTCCTCGGACAGCTTGTAGCGCCCGTTCAGGCTCTTCTCGCGCAGGCTGAAGACATCGGCGGTGGCGCGGCCGTTGACCACGTACAGCCACTGCTGGCGCGGGTCGATGAAGATGGCCTTGACCGTCTCGGTCATCTGCGGCAGGTCGATGCGGGTCTGCTCGCTGGTGACCTCGCCGGTCATCATGTTCTCTTCGCGAGTCAGCTCGACCACCTGCAAGTGCGAACCGGTAGAGCCGGCCAGCAGCAGGGTGTCACCGTTGACGTTGACGCTGACGTGTTCGAGGGCACGGCCTTGGTCGTCCAGGGTGAACGCTTGCTGGCCATACGGGAAGTCGATGGCCGGGGTGATGGTCTTCTTGTTGTCCGGATAGGTGATCTTGTAGCTGTGGTTGAACACCAGCGCCTGGCCGTTGGACAAGCCCAGCACCACCATCGGGCTGCCCGGCTGGTCGGCGCTGATCGAGGCTACCTGGACACCCGCCGGCAGCGGCAGGTCGATGCGCTTGACCTCGGCACCGGTCTTGGTGTCGAAGAACAGCGCCTGGCCCTTGTCGGAAACGCGCATGCCCACGAGGTTCTGCTCCTCGAGGGCGATCATCAGCGGCTTGCCGGCGTCCTGTTGCAGCCAGGTCGGCTCCAGGGCCTTCTTGCTGGAAAGCGTGGCGCCCTGGAACAGTGGCAGCACCACATAGGCCAGGTAGAAGAAGATCAGGGTGATGGCTGCCAGCACGGCAAGCCCGCCCACCAGTACGTACCAGCGGGTCAGACGGTCCTTCAGCGCACGCAGGCGCCGCTTGCGTTGCAGCTCGGGCGTATTGAAGTCAATCCGCACGGGGGGAGAATTTTGGGTCATTGTGGAGTTGGCCAGATCATTCATGCGCACACCCTAGCGGTCCCGTATGACAAAAACATGACAATGCAGTGACGCAAAAAAGCCCGCCGCTCAGGAGCCCTGGCTTCGGACTGGGAATTCGTGGAAAAGGCCGGGCATCAAGCACCGGCCCCTTCCTCAGTTACTTACTTTTTTGCAACGTTACCGGCGTGGGACAGGCCCAGGTCAGCCAGGGTCTTGTCGACCACCTTGGCCGGCAGCGGGATGTAGCCGTCCTTCACCACGACCTGCTGGCCAGCCTGCGACAGCACCAGCTTGACGAACTCGGCTTCCAGCGGGGCCAGAGGCTTGTTCGGGGCCTTGTTGACGTAGACGTACAGGAAGCGCGACAGCGGGTAGGTGCCGTTCAGGGCGTTGGCTTCGTTATCTTCGACGAACGCGCCACCTTCCTTCTTGGCCAACGGTACGGTCTTGACGCTGGCGGTCTTGTAGCCAATACCCGAGTAGCCGATGCCGTTCAGCGAGCTGCTGATCGACTGCACGACCGAGGCCGAGCCAGGCTGTTCGTTGACGTTAGGCTTGAAGTCGCCTTTGCACAGGGCTTCTTCCTTGAAATAGCCGTAGGTACCGGATACCGAGTTGCGGCCGAACAGCTGGATTGGCTTGTTGGCCAGGTCGCCGGTCACGCCGATGTCGCCCCAGGTCTTCACGTCGGCCTTGCCGCCGCACAGACGGGTGGAGGAGAAGATCGCATCGACCTGGGCCATGGTCAGGCCCTTGATCGGGTTGTCCTTGTGCACGAACACAGCCAGGGCGTCGACGGCGACCGGGATGGCGGTCGGCTTGTAGCCGTACTTCTGCTCGAAGGCCTGCAGCTCGACATCCTTCATCTTGCGGCTCATCGGGCCAAGGTTGGCGGTGCCTTCGGTCAGCGCGGGTGGCGCAGTGGAAGAACCGGCAGCCTGGATCTGGATGTTTACGTTCGGATATTCCTTCTTGTAGGCCTCGGCCCACAGAGTCATCAGGTTCGCCAGGGTATCGGAACCGACGCTGGAGAGGTTGCCCGATACGCCAGTGGTCTTGGTGTAGGTCGGGATTGCAGGATCGACGGCGGCAACCGCATTGGCGGTAGCGACGCCAGCGGCGGCGAACGTGAGGGCCGCCATCAAACGCTTCAGTTTCATGCCTAACTCCTAGCAGGAATATTTGGGGTGTGAGATGGAACGGGCCCAAGTATCTGCAGGCCGCATGAACACTCTATGACTCGAATGTGACAATTGGATGAAAGGCCATCACCGGAAACCGGGATGGCCTTTGCAGGATGTTACAGCGAGCGGTTGTTCAGGCCCGGATCAGCGCTTGGTCGCCAACAAGTACACCCCCACCAACAGGCCAACGGCGCACAGCCCGGCCACATAATAGGCCGGCGCCATCGGGCTGAACTTCAGCAGCGCCGTGACCACCATCGGCGTCAACCCGCCAAAGATCGCGTAGGCCAAATTGTAGGAGAATGACAGCCCACTGAACCGCACCACCGGCGGGAATGCCTTGACCATGACGTAGGGCACCGCGCCGACGATCCCCACGCACAGGCCAGTGATCGCATACAACGGGAACAACAGGTCAGGCCGGCTCGGCAGGCTGTGGAAGAACACCCACGAAGACACGAGTAACAGCAGGCTGCCCACCACGAACACCCGCCCGGCGCCGAAACGGTCGGCCAGGCTGCCGGCTGCGACGCAGCCGACGCTCAGCAGCACGATGGCCAAGCTGTTGGCTTTCAGTGAATCGGTGGGGCTGACCTGGTAAAGACTCTGCAGCAGCGCCGGGGTCATGAGGATGATCACGACGATGGCCGCCGACAGCAACCAGGTCAACAGCATCGATAGGATGATCGCGCCGCGGTGGTCGCGCAGCACCGCGCGCAACGGCAGTTCTTCGGCCAGGGCCTTGCGTTGCTGCATCTCGGCGAATACCGGCGTTTCATGCAGCCAGCGCCGCAGGTACACCGCTACCAGCCCGAACACGCCCCCCAACAGGAAAGGAATACGCCAAGCGTAGGCCGCCACTTCATCGGGGCTGTAGAGGGTGTTGATCAAAGTGGCCACCAACGAACCGAGCAGGATGCCCGAGGTCAGGCCGGCAGTCAGCGTGCCGCAGGCATAGCCGGTGTTACGGGCCGGCACGTGCTCGGACACGAACACCCAGGCCCCTGGCACCTCGCCACCGATCGCGGCGCCCTGGACCACGCGCATCGCCAACAGCAGGATCGGCGCCCACAGGCCGATCTGTGCATAGGTCGGCAGCAAGCCCATGACCAGGGTCGGCACCGCCATCATGAAAATGCTCAGGGTGAACATCTTCTTGCGCCCGAGCAGGTCGCCGAAATGCGCCATGATGATACCGCCCAGCGGCCGGGCCAGGTAGCCGGCGGCGAAGATGCCGAAGGTCTGCATCAGGCGCAGCCACTCAGGCATGTCGACGGGGAAGAACAGTTTGCCGACCACCGTGGCGAAGAACACGAAGATGATGAAGTCGTAGAACTCCAACGCTCCACCGAGGGCGGACAGGGAAAGGGTTTTATAGTCGCTGCGGGTCAGCGGCCGCGAAGGCTGCTCGATACTGCTCGGCACGGAGGTCATGGCTTTTCTCTTTATTGTCGTGCAGGCCGTTTGTCATGCGGCTTCTGGAGGATGTCGCCGGCGAAGATAACAAATTGCCGCAGGCGACTCATAGCGGTACAAAATCCATACAGATATTCATGAATGCACGGTCGTCGCTGGCTGTTCAGGTCTATATACTGGCCGCTCGTAGGAAAAGGTTGCGCCTCTCATGGGATGTTGTGCGAAAACGCCGGTCAAGTGTTTCAGGCGGTTTCGCAGAGTTTCCCTTTGGCCGCCCACCGAAGCGAAATCAGCGTAGTATGTTTTCAGCTGAATCGTTTTCCCGGCGTCCGTTCTTTGCGCCAACCAACGAAGCGTCACGGGTCCGAGGCCCCCACCGCATGATTGAGCTCGAACAAGAAGATCCCATCCCACAGGGCGACCTGGCCCTGCAGATTACCGCCCTGCCGCGCGAAACCAACGGTTTCGGCGATATCTTCGGCGGCTGGCTGGTAGCCCAGATGGACCTGGCCGGCACGGCCATGGCCAGCCGTGTCGCCGGTGGCCGTGTCGCCACCGTGGCCATCGATCGCATGGCGTTCCTGGTACCGGTCGCCGTGGGCGCGCAGCTGTCCTTCTATACCCAGACCCTGGAAATCGGCCGCAGCTCCATCCAGATGATGGTGGAAGTGTGGAGCGACGACCCGCTGTCCAGCGAATGGCGCAAGGTCACCGAAGCCGTCTTCGTGTTCGTCGCCATCGATGGCAGTGGCCGCACCCGCTCCGTCCCTCGTCGCTGAGCCACAGGCGCGTTAAACTCGTTGCAAGGCATGAGGTCCAAGGCCTCATTTGCATCCCAACGAGACAAGCGCAATGGCTACCTTCCAGGTCGAAACGGAACAACACGGCGAGCTCAACTGCTGGCGCATCACCAGCGCGCATGCAGAACTGCTGATCGCCCAACAGGGCGCCCAGGTCCTGAGCTATCAGCGACTGGGCGAGCCGCCGCTGCTGTGGCTCAGCGACCAGGCCATCTTCCGCCAGGGCAAGTCGGTACGCGCCGGCGTGCCGGTGTGCTGGCCCTGGTTCGGCAACCTGCAGCGCAACCCTCAGGCCGTCCAGGCCATGTACCAAGGCGAACAGGCACCCGCCCATGGCCTGGCCCGCACCCGTGACTGGCAGCTGCTGGGTATCGAGGAAGCGGACGAACGCCTGCGCATCGAGTTCAGCCTGCCCGAGGCCCAGGGCGACCTGCCCGGCTGGCCCCATGACGTCGAGCTCAAGCTGCTGATCGAAATGGGCACGCAGCTGAAGATGACCCTGCGCAGCCAGAACATGGGCAATGACAGCGTCACCCTCAGCCAGGCGCTGCACAGCTACTTCGCCGTGAGCGATGTACGCCAGGCAAGCGTCGAAGGCGTGGAGAGCCTGGGCTATATCGAAACCCTGGCCGATTGGGCGCTGCGCCAGCAACATGGCGCGCTGGATTTCGCCGGCGAAACCGACCGCATCTACCTGCAGGTGCCTGCCGTGCTGAAGATCGTCGACCCGCACTGGAACCGCCGCATCACCTTGCAAAGCACTGGTTCGCGTTCTGCGGTGATCTGGAACCCCTGGGCCGACCGCGCGAAGGCGTTGCCAGACATGGCGGATGATGGCTGGCAGCGGATGCTGTGCATCGAGACGGCGAACGTGTGGGATGACGTGGTGACCCTGGCGCCCGGGGCAAGCCACGTACTGAGCGTCACCATCGGCAGCGAGGCCTTGTAGCGGGGCCTCTGCGTTACCCAATCGCCGGCAAGCCGGCTCTCATAGAACAACGCATGACCATTTGATTTGCTGCACCCTGTGGGAGCGGGCTTGTCCCGCGATTAGGCCGGACCCGATATCACCGTCGCCTGACAAGGGCTTCGCCCTTGATCGCGGGACAAGTCGGACCGCCGCACCGCCGCTCCCACAGGGGCAGCATTGGCCGCTTGTTCTCTGCGCGACAGCGCAGCCCGAAGGGGTGGGTAATCTCCCACAGGTATGGCGGTGTCCCTAGCATAGGTGGGAGCCGGCTTGCCGGCGATTGGGCCGGAAAGAAAATCAGAGATCGGCGTCTTCCACCACCCTCACCGTCCGCGCATCCATGGCATAGGCCGCATCCGCCAGGTCATTACTGACCTTTTCCACCTTCAGCGTCCCACTGACCCACAACGGCGTGTAGATGTCGTCGATCTTCAGCCCCTTGGGATAGCGCACCAGCACCAGCTGGTTCGGTGGCGGCGGTGGTACGTGGATGCAGGCGCCGGGGTATGGCACCAGGAAGAACAGTGTGCTGTTGCCCTTGGCATCGCTCTCCAATGGCACCGGATACCCGCCCAGGCGGATCTGCCTGCCGTTCATGGCCGCCACGGTCTTGGTCGAGTACATCACCGCCGGCAAACCCTTGGCCTGCTTGAGCCCACCCTTGTCGGTGAAGGTACCCATGGCCTCGGGGGAGCTGTGGTCGATCTCGGGCATCTGCTCGAGCGCCTTCTGGTCCGACTTGGGCATCAGCTCCAGCCAGTCGGTCTCGGGCAATTCGGCATGGGCCAGGGTGCTGGCCAACAACAGGGAAGCAAGGAAAAACGCACGCATGGAGAATGCTCGGCAACTCGGGTGAATTGCCGGGCATTCTAAACCAGTCACCCGCGTTTCTTGATGAATCCGTAGATCACCAATAGGACGATGGCGCCGATCAGGGCGCCAACGAAACCGGCGGCCTGGCCCGCCTGGTAGATACCCAGGGCCTGCCCGCCGTAGGTGGCGACCAGGGAGCCGGCGATGCCCAGGAGGATGGTCATGATCCAGCCCATGCTGTCGTCCCCAGGCTTGAGGAAGCGGGCCAGCAGGCCGACGATGAGGCCGATGAAGATGGTTCCGATGATACCCATGGCGATCCCTCTGCAATGAAATGGAACAAGCCAAAGCCTAGACAGCGCTTTGGCTTGTTGCCATTTCAGAGGGCCTGCCGGGGCAGAGGTTCAATCAGCCGGCGATCAGCGCTTCGACTTCGGCGATCTTGCCTTTGAGCGTGGCCATGTCGGCGCAGCGCAGGGTGGCATGGCCAACCTTGCGACCGACCTTGAACGCCTTGCCGTAGTGGTGCAGGTGGCAGCCCTCGATGGCCACGACCTTGTCCACCGCAGGCACTTCACCGATGAAGTTGAGCATGGCGCTCTCGCCGACCTTGGCGGTGGAGCCCAGCGGCAGGCCGGCAACGGCGCGCAGGTGGTTCTCGAACTGGCTGCACTCGGCGCCTTCGATGGTCCAGTGCCCGGAGTTGTGCACCCGTGGCGCGATCTCGTTGGCCTTCAGGCCGCCGTCCACCTCGAAGAACTCGAAGGCCATCACGCCCACGTAGTCCAGCTTCTGCAGCACGCGTCCGACATAGTCTTCGGCCAGGGCCTGCAGCGGGTGCGCCTGGCTGGCTACGGACAGGCGCAGGATGCCGCTTTCATGGGTGTTGTGCACCAGCGGGTAGAAGCGGGTTTCGCCATCGCGGCCACGCACGGCCACCAGCGAAACTTCGCCGGTGAATGGCACGAAGCCTTCGAGCAGGCACGGCACGCTGCCCAGTTCGGCAAAGGTGCCCACCACGTCATCGGCAGTGCGCAGAACCTTCTGGCCCTTGCCGTCGTAGCCCAGGGTACGGGTCTTGAGCACCGCCGGCAGGCCGATGCTGGCCACGGCGGCGTCCAGGTCTTCCTGGGACAGGATGTCGGCGAAGGCCGGCGTCGGGATGCCCAGGTCGCGGAACATGCTCTTCTCGAACAGACGGTCACGGGCGATGCGCAGGGCTTCGGCGCTCGGGTAGACCGGGACAAACTGCGAAAGGAAGGCCACGGTTTCGGCCGGGACGCTCTCGAACTCGAAGGTCACCAGGTCGACTTCGTCAGCCAGCTGGCGCAAGTGGTCCTGGTCGCCGTAGTCGGCCCGCAGGTGCTCGCCCAAGGGCGCCGCGCAGGCGTCCGGGGCGGGGTCGAGGAAAGCGAAGTTCATGCCCAGCGGCGTTCCCGCCAAGGCCAGCATGCGGCCCAGCTGGCCGCCACCGATTACACCGATCTTCATGTTGATAGCCTCAGGCCTGGCGCGGGTCCGGATTGTCCAGGACGGTTTCGGTCTGCTCCGTGCGGAACTGCTTGAGTGCCGCGTGGTACTGCGGGTACTTGGCGCCCAGGATGCTCGCCGACAGCAGTGCCGCGTTGATCGCGCCGGCCTTGCCGATGGCCAGGGTGGCGACCGGCACGCCTGCCGGCATCTGCACGATCGACAGCAGCGAATCGACACCCGACAGCATCGACGACTGTACCGGCACGCCCAGCACCGGCAGGTGGGTCTTGGCGGCGCACATGCCTGGCAGGTGGGCAGCGCCACCGGCACCGGCGATGATCACCTCGATGCCGCGGCCTTCGGCCTCCTCGGCGTACTGGAACAGCAGATCCGGGGTACGGTGGGCGGAAACCACCTTCACCTCGTAGGGAATGCCGAGTTTTTCCAGCATATCGGCGGTGTGGCTAAGGGTGGACCAATCGGACTTGGAGCCCATGATCACGCCAACCAGTGCACTCATCGTCGAGCCTCTTCGCTTGTGCGCCCGCGGGCGCGTCAAAAAACAACAAGCCACGCGGGACGACCGGCGTGGCTTGTTTGCTGATCAATGACCGGATCGATCCGGTCCAGGGGCCGCGCAGTATACCGTAAGGCAGTGCCGTAAAGGCACCCCGGCGACCAACTGTCGGCCTTATTTTTCGGGGGTTTGGCTGACTTTTGGGTCAACTGGCGCAGTTGCCGTACCGCCCTCGAGCTTACGCCACAGCAAGCGTACGTTGGCCTTGCGCACCAGGGCACAGCGGTACAGGCGGATTTCCAGTGGTACGTGCCACTGGCTGCCCCCACAGATCGCCAGTTCGCCACGCTCCAGCTCGCCGCGCATCGACAGCCGCGGTACCCAGGCGATGCCCATGCCCTCGAGGGCCATGCTCTTGAGACTGTCGGCCATGGCGGTTTCATAGACTGTGGTATAGCGCAGGTTGCGCTGGCGCAGCAGCAGGTTCACCGAACGTCCGAGGAAGGCACCGGCACTGTAGGCCAGCAACGGCACGCTGCTTTCACCCTCGAGATCGAACAACGGCTTGCCATCGGCCCCCACCGCACACACCGGCAACATTTCCGTGGTGCCCATGTGCAGCGACGGGAAGATCTCGGCATCCATCTGCAGGGCAGCGTCCGGGTCATAGAAGGCCAGCATCAGGTCGCAACCGCCTTCGCGCAGTGCATGCACCGCATCACCTACGTTGGTGGCGACCAGGCGGGTGGCGATGTTCAAGCCATCGTTGCGCAACTGAGCGACCCAACGTGGGAAGAACCCCGACGCCAGGGAGTGTGCCGCCGCCACCTGCACCACTTCGCCCTGCCCACCTTCCAGGTGATGCAAATGCCGGAGAACTTCGCTCAATTGGTCGACAACGGTACGCGCGGTGACCAGAAACAGCTGCCCGGCCTCGGTCAGTTCGATAGGCGTGCGGGAACGATTCACCAAGGTCAGGCCCAAGGCAGCCTCAAGGCTGCGGATCCGTCGGCTGAACGCTGGCTGGGTCACGAAACGGCGTTCCGCCGCCTGGGAAAAACTGCGGGTAGCGGCCAGGGCGCTGAAGTCCTCCAACCACTTGCTTTCGAGGTTCATGAAGCGATCTCCCAGCGTGCACCAAAATGGGACACGCTCGATTGTCAATTGGCGTCACATGAATCGGTATGCCGTTTGTGCATAGGTTAGCGTGCAACAGCATTGGCCGCAAAATCCGCCCAGGCCTAGGATTGGCGCCATTCCGGCTGGTGCCGGGTTTAAATCGAGATGATATCCGTCATGTCCTCCGCTGCATCGTTCCGCGTCGAAAAAGACCTGCTTGGTACCCTTGAAGTCCCTGCCGATGCCTACTACGGCATCCAGACCCTGCGCGCTGCCAACAACTTCCACCTCTCCGGCGTTCCGCTGTCGCACTACCCGAAGCTGGTCGTGGCCCTGGCCATGGTCAAGCAGGCCGCTGCCGACGCCAACCGTGAGCTGGGCCACCTGAGCGATGCCAAGCACGCTGCCATCAGCGAGGCCTGCGCCCGCCTGATCCGCGGCGAATACCACGACCAGTTCGTGGTGGACATGATCCAGGGCGGTGCTGGTACTTCTACCAACATGAACGCCAACGAGGTCATCGCCAACGTCGCGCTGGAGGCCATGGGCCACAAGAAGGGTGAGTACCAGTACCTGCACCCGAACAACGACGTGAACATGGCGCAGTCGACCAACGACGCCTACCCGACGGCCATCCGTCTGGGCCTGCTGCTGGGCCACGATGCCCTGTTGGCCAGCCTCGACAGCCTGATCCAGGCCTTCGCTGCAAAAGGCAAGGAATTCGATCACGTACTGAAGATGGGCCGCACCCAGCTGCAGGACGCCGTGCCGATGACCCTGGGCCAGGAATTCCGCGCCTTCGCCACCACCATGACCGAAGACTTGAACCGTCTGCGTTCCCTGGCGCCTGACCTTTTGACCGAGATCAACCTGGGCGGTACCGCGATCGGTACCGGCATCAACGCCGACCCAGGCTACCAGGCCCTGGCCGTGCAGCGCCTGGCGACCATCAGTGGCCAGCCACTGGTCCCGGCTGCCGACCTGATCGAAGCGACCTCCGACATGGGTGCCTTCGTACTGTTCTCCGGCATGCTCAAGCGTACCGCGGTCAAGCTGTCGAAGATCTGCAACGACCTGCGCCTGCTCTCCAGCGGCCCACGCACCGGCATCAACGAGATCAACCTGCCGGCTCGCCAGCCAGGCAGCTCGATCATGCCAGGCAAGGTCAACCCGGTTATCCCGGAAGCCGTCAACCAGGTCGCCTTCGCCATCATGGGCAACGACCTGGCCCTGACCGTCGCCGCCGAAGGCGGCCAGCTGCAGCTCAACGTCATGGAACCGCTGATCGCCTACAAGATCTTCGACTCCATCCGCCTGCTCCAGCGCGCCATGGACATGCTGCGCGAGCACTGCATCGTCGGCATCACTGCCAACGAACAGCGCTGCCGTGAACTGGTCGAGCACTCGATCGGCCTGGTCACCGCCCTGAACCCGTACATCGGCTACGAAAACGCCACCCGTATCGCCCGCGTCGCCCTGGAAACCGGCCGCGGCGTGCTGGAACTGGTGCGCGAGGAACAGCTGCTGGACGAAGCGATGCTCAACGACATCCTGCGTCCAGAGAACATGATCGCCCCACGTCTGGTTCCGCTGAAGGCGTAACCGACGGCTTGAAACGTCTCACCAGGTCGAGGGACTAGACACCTCTCAACCTTTCAAGGGCCCGAGCAACGCTTTGGGCCCTTTTTTTATGCCCGCCCTTCACAGGGTCGCAGGGTTGTCTCGCCCGGCACACAACTTGCTCCATAATGCCTCCCAGCCCAACGGGATACCGAGCATGCTGCACAGCCACCTCACCACCCTCAACGCGGTTTCGCTGATACTCAAGGTCTTCCAGGAAGAAGGCTGCGATGCCTCGCGGTTGCTGGCCGGCAGCGGCATCGCGCTGGCGGACCTGGGCCATGCCGATGCGCGCATCACCACCCAGCAGGAATTGCAGGTATGCGCCAACGCCGTGGCCTTGCGCGAGGAGATCGGCCTGGAGCTGGGCCGGCGCATGCATGTGTCGTGCTACGGGATGCTTGGTTACGCCCTACTCTCCAGTGCCACTTTGGGTGACGCCCTGCGCCTGGCGCTGCGCTACCCGGCGTTGTTGGGCACCGCCTTCCAGCTGCGCTTGGTGGATGACGGCCAGCGGGTCTGGTTCAGCGCCAGCGACTACCGGGACAGCCCGGAACTGGCAGCTTTCAACGTGGAGTTCTGCCTGGTTTCCTTGAAGGTCATCTGCGATGACCTGCTGGGCAAACCCCTACCGCTGCTGGCGGCACGCTTCGAGTACCTCAGGCCCGGGTACCATCACCTGTATGGAGACGCCTTCCAGTGCCCGCTGGGCTTCGCGGCCAGCGACAACGCATTCGCCTTCGAGCGCCGCTGGCTGGACATGCCCCTGCCCTTGGCCGACCCCATCACCCACAAGGCCATGGCCGAACGCTGCCGGCAGCTCAACCTGGAATTCACCGGGCGCCAGGCCTGGCTGGGGCGCATTCGCCAGCTGCTGCTCCAGCAACTGGACACCGCGCCAGGGCTCGAAGGCCTGGCGCGGCAGATGAACTGCTCCTCGCGCACCTTGCGCCGGCACCTGCAGGCGCTGGGGTGCAGCTATCAGCAACTGCTCGATGAGCTGCGCTTCGAGCGGGCCAAGCAGTTGCTGGCCGAGGACCAAATGCCGATCTATCGCATCGCCGAAACCCTGGGCTTCAGCGAGACGGCGAGTTTTCGGCATGCCTTCCAACGCTGGAGCGGCGTAGCGCCCAGTCATTTTCGCGGCTGACTGCATTGACCCAATCGCCGGCTTTCCGGCTCTCATAGAACAACGCATGACCATTTGATTTGCTGCACCCAGTGGGAGCGGGCTTGTCCCGCGATCAGGCCGGCCCCGATATCACCGTCGCCTGACAAGGGCTTCGCCCTTGATCGCGGGACAAGTCGGACCGCCGCACCGCCGCTCCCACTGGGGCAGCATTGGCCGCTTGTTCTCTGCGCGACAGCGCAGCCCGGAAGGGCTGGGTGATCTCCCACAGGTACAGCGCAGAACAGGTGGGAGTCGGCTTGCCGGCGATTGGGCCTAGAAAAGCCGCACACCGGCGTTGGCCACATCGATCCCCTTTTGGCCGTTTCCGTCGTTCTCCCCGGCCACGCCACCTCACACAATGAGGCACGCCAGTAAAAACCGGAGAACAACAACGTGCTGACGATCTATTCCGATGATCACCGCCTGCACCACGGCCGCTGCGAGCTGATCGACGGCAAGCTGATGCCCTGCTTCGAGATGCCTTCGCGCGCCGACCATGTCCTGGACCAAGTAAAGAAGCGCAACCTCGGCCCCATCGAAGGCCCGCGCGACTTCGGCCGCGCCCCGCTGCTGCGGGTGCATGGCGCCGACTACCTGGACTTCTTCGAAGGCGCCTGGGCGCGCTGGGCCGAACTGGGCCAGGAAGGCGACCTGCTGCCGTTCACCTGGCCGGCGCGCACACTGCGCAAGGTCAAGCCAACCGGGCTGCACGGTGAGCTGGGCTACTACAGCTTCGATGCCGGCGCACCGATCACCGCCGGTACCTGGCAAGCCGCCTACAGCGCAGCCCAGGTTGCCCTTACCGCCCAAGCGGCGATCCAGCAAGGCGCACACTCGGCCTTCGCCCTATGCCGCCCACCAGGGCACCACGCCGCCGCCGAGGTCATGGGCGGTTATTGCTACCTGAACAACGCCGCCATCGCGACCCAGGCATTCCTCGACCAAGGCCACCGCAAGGTCGCCATCCTGGACGTCGATTACCACCATGGCAACGGCACCCAGGACATCTTCTACCAGCGCGGCGACGTATTCTTCGCCTCGATCCACGGCGACCCCCAGGACGAATTCCCGTTCTTCCTCGGTTATGCCGACGAAACCGGCGAAGGCGCCGGGGAAGGCTGCAACATCAACTACCCCCTGCCCGCCGGCAGTGACTGGGCAGCCTGGAGCCAGGCGCTGGAAGACGCCTGCCAGCGCATCGCCGCCTACGCCCCGGACGTGGTGGTGGTTTCCCTGGGCGTGGACACCTTCAAGGACGACCCGATTTCCCAGTTCAAGCTCGACAGCCCCGACTACCTGGCCATGGGCGAACGCATCGGCCGCCTGGGCAAGCCGACCCTGTTCGTCATGGAAGGCGGCTACGCTGTGGAAGAAATCGGTATCAATGCCGTCAACGTGCTGGAAGGCTTCCAGCGCACCCAGCCAGGAGCCTGACCATGGCCCGTCTCACGCGTCTGCTCGCCCCGCTCCTCGCCGCCGGCTTTTTGGCCGGCGCCCTGCAGGCCCAAGCCGAACAGCGCACCTTGCGGGTGTACAACTGGTTCGACTACATCACGCCGCAAACCCTGACGGACTTTCAGCAGGACAGCGGCGTCAAGCTGATCTACGACATCTTCGACACCAACGAAGCCCTGGAAGCCAAGCTGCTCACGGGCAACTCCGGCTATGACGTGGTGGTCCCGTCGAACGTGTTCCTGGCCAAGCAGATCGAGGCCGGGGTGTTCCAGCCCCTGGACCGCAGCAAGCTGCCCAACTGGCAGCACCTGGATCCGGCGCTGATGAAGCTGATCGAGGCCAACGACCCCGGTAACAAGCATGCCGTACCTTACATGTACGGCACCGTGCTGATCGGCTTCAACCCCGACAAGGTCAAGGCCGCGCTGGGTGACGATGCCCCGGTGGACAGCTGGGACCTGATCTTCAAGGAAGAGAACATCGCCAAGCTCAAGCAGTGCGGCGTGGCCTTGCTCGATTCGCCGTCGGAGATCTTGCCGCTGGCCCTGCAGTACCTTGGGCTGCCGCCCAACAGCGAGAAGCCGGCCGACTACAAGAAAGCCGAAGCGCTGATGCTCAAGATCCGCCCGCATATCACCTACTTCCACTCCTCCAAGTACATGGCGGACATAGCCAACGGCGATATCTGCGTGGCCGTGGGCTATTCGGGCAGCTTCTCGCAAGCAGCCAACCGTGCTCGCGACGCCAAGAACGGCGTGGTGGTGGACATGCGCCTGCCCAAGGAAGGCGCGCCGATCTGGTTCGACATGCTGGCCATCCCGAAGAATGCCGCCAACCCGGAAGACGCCCATGCCTTCATCAACTACCTGCTGAGGCCGGAGGTGATCGCACCGATCAGCGACTTCGTCGGCTACCCCAACCCGAACAAGGATGCCACCGACAAGGTCAGCCCGGCGATCCGCAACAACCCCAACCTGTACCCGACCGCCGAGGCGATGGCCAAGCTGTATACCTTGAAGCCCTTGCCGCGCGACGCCGAGCGGGCACGGACCCGGGCCTGGACACGGATCAAGTCCGGGACCTGACCTAACGCCCGATCGCCGGCAAGCCGGCTCCCACCTGTTCTGCGCTGTTTTCAAAAACACCGCCTGGCCTATGGGAGCTGGCTTGTCCGCGATAGGGCCGGGGCAAGCCACTCAAGACAGCTGCTTCACCTGTCCTGCGTGTTTTCAGAAACACCGCCAGACCTGTGGGAGCCGGCTTGCCGGCGATTTCGGGCGCTCATGTTCTCCATGCCCTGCGCACCCGCATCAACGCATCCGCAATCTGGGCCTCCGGCACCGCCGCAAACCCCAGCACCAGCCCCGCTCGTTTATCCACAGGCACCTCGCTGTCTTCCAGCCAGTAGCTGCTCAGCGGATTGACCTCCACGCCAACCGCCTCGGCCAACGCCACCAGTTCCTGCTCTCTCGCATAGTTATCCACAGCCACCCGCACATGCAGCCCCGCCGCCACCTCCGGCATATCGCCCAATCCGGGCACACCGGTAGGCCAACCCGCCTTGAGCACATTGCGCCGTGCCAGCGCTGCCTTGCGCATGCGCCGGATGTGCCGTTGGAAATGCCCTTGGGCCATGAACTGCGCCATGACGTGCTGGTTACCTATCTCCGAATGCCGCACCGCCAGTGCTCGCCCCTGGCTGAACGGCTGTACCAGCCACTGGGGTAGCACCAGGTAACCCAGGCGCAGGGCAGGAAAGGCGATCTTGCCGAAGGTACCCACGTACAGAACCCGCCCCTGCCGGTCCAAGGCAGCGAGGGGCGCCAGGGGCGCGCCGCTGTAGCGGTACTCGCCATCGTAGTCATCCTCGATCACCCAACCGTTGCGCTGCTCGGCCCAGTCCAGCAGCGACAGCCGCCTGGCCAGGCTCATGGTGACACCGGTGGGGTACTGGTGCGCCGGTGTGACATAGGCCAGCCGGCACTCGGCCAATTGCGCCAGGCGTTCGCAGTCCAGGCCTTCCTCATCCACAGGTACGCCTCGCACGCAGGCTCCGGCCAAGGCAAAGGTATGACCTGCCGCGCGGTATCCAGGGTTTTCCACAGCTACCTCGTCGCCCGGCTGCAACAGCAACTGTGCACAAAGGCTTATGGCCTCTTGCGCACCACTGGTGATCACAATTTGTTCAGCCGTGCAAGCAAGCCCGCGCGAGCGACGTAGGTAGGCGGCGATGAGTCCCCTGAGCAGCGGTTCACCCGCAGGGTCGCCATAGCCCAACAGTGCGGCATCCGGTTTTCGCCAGAAACCCGCTTGCAGCCTGGCCCAGAGCTGGAAAGGAAACAGGTCGAACGCCGGAACTCCGACGCGAAATGCGCGCGGCGCACCTGTACGTGGCGGCGGAAGATGATGGGTTTTCAGGCGCTCCATGGCGCTTCCAGAGCGACCTGAGCTGGATAAATCCTCAGTATCAGATACGCAAACTGTGGATAAACCTGTTGATAAACCCTGGGATAACCCTGTGGACAGTTGTGTGGATAGTTTCGGAAGCTGGCTGACATAGGTGCCATCGCCGACCCGGCTTTCGATATAGCCTTCGGCGTATAGCTGGTCATAGGCACGCACCACACTGTTGCGTGAAAGCGACAGCATCGCAGCCAGGTCACGCGTCGCCGGCAGACGCGTACCGCTGCCCAGGCGACCATCCAACACCCTTGCCCGCAGCGCCTGGTAGAGCTGTTGGCTGAGCCCACGACGGCGGTCCAGCACGATACCGGCAGGGTCGAAGGGCAACGCAAAGGGGCGTTCATGCATGGTATTGGACCTATCAAAACAGCTGCTATTGGCTCTTACCTGGTACCAATAGCCTGCCTAGGATGGAGCCATCGAACAAGGACCTGCGCCATGTACAACGCCAAGCCCCACCAGGAACATGATCTCGAGCGCCTGCACCAGCAGATGCTCGACACCCGCCTCGCCGTACTGGTCAGCCATGGCGAACAAGGCCTGCTGGCGACCCACCTGCCGGTTTTGCTCGCACCTCATGAAGGCGAATATGGGACCGTCTATGCCCACCTGGCCCGGGCCAACCCTCAATGGCAGGCCTTGGCCCAGGGCGGTGAAGCCTTGCTGGTATTCGCCGGCGCCGATGCCTACGTCAGCCCGTCCTACTACCCGAGCAAAGCCGAGCATCACAAGGTAGTGCCGACATGGAACTACCTGGCCGTCCATGCCTACGGCCCGGTCGAGGTGTTCCACGACGCCCCTCGCCTGCTCGAGCTTGTCAGCCGCCTGAGCGATCGTCACGAACAAGGGCGCGCCGAGCCTTGGAAGGTGAGCGATGCCCCGCGCGACTACCTAGACGGCATGCTTCGCGCCATCGTCGGCATTCGCGTGCCCATCACCCGCCTGCAAGGCGCGCGCAAGCTCAGCCAGAACCGCTCGGCCGAGGATATCCGAGGCGTACGCGAAGGCCTGGCCGCCAGCGCGGATCACCTGGACAACCAGCTTGCCGCACACATGCATTCACTCTGAAGGAAAAGGAAAACCACCATGTCCGAGATTGTCCTGCGCCCAGTAAGCGCCACCGACCATGCTGCCTGGCTCGCCCTGTGGCAGGCCTACCTACGGTTTTATGAAACCGAACTGCCGGAAGCCGTCAGCGCCAGCACCTGGCAACGCCTGCTCGACCCGAACGAGCCTACCCATGCGGCCCTGGCGTGGGTCGATGGCAAGGCGGTAGGGATGGTCAACTGGATCTATCATCGGTCCAACTGGAGCATCGAAAATTCGTGCTACCTGCAAGACCTGTACGTGGATGGCCAGCAGCGCGGCCTGGGTATCGGCCGGCAACTGATCGAGCATGTCTATGCCACCGCCAAGGCCGCCGGCTGCATCAAGGTGCACTGGCTGACCCACGAAACCAACGCCACCGCGATCAGCCTGTACGAACAGGTCGCCGAACGGCCAGGTTTCATTCAATTCCGTAAACCACTGTAGGCCGACCATGCGCGACGCACTGAACTTCAAGCCCGCCGCAACACCCAAGGCCGAGCCCATCGAAGGCCGGTTCATCCGCCTGGAGAAGCTCGACCCGGTACGCCACGGCGAAGACCTGTGGACGGTCTTGCAGGGCCCAGGCTCCGACCCTGCCCTATGGGATTACCTGCCCTATGGCCCCTTCAGCGAACGCGAGGCCTTCGATCGCTGGCTGCAAGGCAATGCAACAGGCCGCGACCCGCTGTTCTACAGCGTCATCGACCGCGCCAACGGCCAGGTGCAGGGTATTCTCAGCCTGATGTCCATCGTTCCCGACCATGGCCGCATCGAGATCGGCCATATCGCCTTTGGCGCTGCCATGCAGCGCACCCCGAAAGGTACCGAGGCGGTCTACCTGCTGGGCAAGCTCGGCTTCGCCCTGGGCAATCGTCGCCTGGAATGGAAATGCAACAACGCCAACGCCCGCTCCAAGCGTGCAGCCGAGCGTTTCGGCTTCGTCTTCGAAGGGGTGTTCCGCAATCACATGGTGGTCAAGGACCACAATCGCGATACTGCCTGGTATTCGATTACCGACGAGGAATGGCCGGCGGTGGCAGCGGGGTTCGAGCGCTGGTTGAGCGAGGAGAATCAGCGGCCTGGCGGGCAATTGAAGACTTTGGAGGCTTGCCGCACGGACTGAGTCGCCAGAACTGACGCAATCGCGGGGCAAGCCCGCTCCCACAAGGTCGACGGCCCCAAGAAAGTGGTACCGGGAGCAGTCCAGCCTGTGGGAGCGGGCTTGCCCCGCGATTGCGTACAAGAGGCAGCACAAAAAAAGGGGAGCATATCGCTCCCCATGAGGTAAACCGCTTGTCGTCGAAGGCTTCGATCAGCCTTCGATCTCGATCAGGATCTCGCCCGGCGTGACACGATCGCCCTTGGCCACGTGGATGGCGGTGACCTTGCCGGCGATCGGCGCCTGGACCTCGGTCTCCATCTTCATGGCTTCGGTGATCAGCACCGGCTGGCCGGCCTTGACCGTGTCACCTTCCTTGACCAGCACATCGACGATATTGCCCGGCATGGTGGTGCTTACGTGGCCTGGGCCGCTGGCCTGCTTGCGCTTGCTGCCGCCACCGCTGACGAACTCGTTCAACGGCTCGAAGACCACCTCTTCCGGCATGCCGTCGATGGACAGGTAGAAGTGGCGCTTGCCCTCGGCCTTCACACCTACACCGGTGATGTCGACGCGGTAGGTCTCGCCGTGTACGTCGATGACGAACTCGGTCGGCACACCTTCGCCGCCCGGGCCGGCCACAGCGCCCGTTTCTGGAATCGGCAGCAGGGCTTCAGGAACCAGGGTGCCGGCTTCACGCTCTTCGAGGAACTTACGGCCGATGTCCGGGAACATGGCGAAGGTCAGCACATCTTCCTCGCAGCGGGCCAGGTTGCCGATCTCGGCACGCAGCTTGGCCATCTCCGGCTTGAGCAAGTCGGCCGGGCGCACGTCGATCGCATCGATGCTACCGATCGCCTGGCGGCGAAGCTGCTCGTTGACCACGCCCGGCGCCTTGCCATAGCCACCTTGCAGGTACAGCTTCACCTCGTTGGTGATGGTCTTGTAGCGCTCGCCGGCGAGCACGTTGAAGAACGCCTGGGTACCGACGATCTGCGAGGTCGGGGTGACCAGCGGCGGGAAGCCGAGGTCTTCGCGCACCCGCGGAATTTCCGCCAGCACTTCGTTCATGCGGTTGAGCGCGCCCTGCTCCTTGAGCTGGTTGGCCAGGTTGGAAATCATGCCGCCCGGGACCTGGTTGACCTGCACGCGGGTATCCACGGCGGTGAACTCGCTTTCGAACTGGTGGTACTTCTTGCGTACGGCATAGAAGTACAGGCCGATTTCCTGCAGCAGCTCCAGGTCCAGGCCGGTGTCGAACTCGGTGCCCTTGAGGGCGGCGACCATCGACTCGGTGCCCGGGTGGCTGGTACCCCAGGCGAAGCTGGAGATAGCGGTGTCGATGTGGTCGGCACCGTTTTCCACCGCCTTGAGCTGGCACATGGCGGCCAGGCCCGCGGTATCGTGGGAATGGATGAACACCGGCAGCGACTGCTCGGCCTTCAGCGCCTTGACCAGCTCGCCGGTAGCGTAGGGGGTCAGCAGGCCGGCCATGTCCTTGATCGCCACCGAGTCGCAACCCATGGCTTCCATCTGCTTGGCCTGGGCCACGAAGGCATCGATGGTGTGCACGGGGCTGGTGGTGTAGGCGATGGTGCCCTGGGCGTGCTTGCCGGCAGCCTTGACTGCCTCGATGGCCACGCGCAGGTTACGCACGTCGTTCATGGCGTCGAAGATACGGAACACGTCGATGCCATTGACCGCAGCCTTGGCGACGAAGGCCTTGACCACGTCATCGCTGTAGTGACGGTAGCCCAGCAGGTTCTGGCCGCGCAGCAGCATCTGCAGGCGGGTGTTGGGCAGTGCGGCGCGCAGCTTGCGCAGGCGCTCCCATGGGTCTTCCTTGAGGAAGCGCACGCAGGCATCGAAAGTGGCGCCACCCCAGACTTCCAGCGACCAGTAGCCGACCTTGTCGAGCTTGTCGCAGATCGGCAGCATGTCTTCGGTGCGCATGCGGGTGGCCAGCAGGGACTGGTGGGCGTCGCGCAGGATTGTGTCGGTGACAAAGATTTTCTTGGACATTATTCGGTTCCTCACAGGCCTGCGTGTGCAGCAATGGCGGCGGCGATGGCCAGGGCCAGCTCTTCGGGTTTGCGCTTGATCGAGTAGTTGGTCAGTTCCGGATGGCTTTCCACGAAGCTGGTGTTGAACTGGCCGCTACGGAATTCCGGATTGCGCAGGATCTCCTGGTAATACGCGGCGGTGGTCTTGACGCCTTGCACGCGCATGTCGTCCAGGGCCCGCAGGCCGCGGTCCATGGCTTCTTCCCAGGTCAGCGCCCAGACCACCAGCTTCAGGCACATGGAGTCGTAGAACGGCGGGATGGTATAGCCGGTGTAGATCGCGGTATCGGTACGCACGCCTGGGCCGCCGGGCGCGTAGTAACGGGTGATCTTGCCGAAGCTGGGCAGGAAGTTGTTCTTCGGATCTTCGGCGTTGATACGGAACTGCAATGCATAGCCGCGGTGCTGGATGTCTTCCTGCTTGACCGACAGGGGCAGGCCCGAGGCGATGCGGATCTGTTCGCGAACGATGTCGATGCCGGTGATTTCCTCGGTGATGGTGTGTTCCACCTGCACACGGGTGTTCATCTCCATGAAGTACACCTCGCCATCGGCGAGCAGGAACTCCACGGTACCGGCGTTCTCGTAGTTCACTGCCTTGGCTGCGCGCACGGCCAGGTCGCCGATGTAGGCACGCTGCTCCGGGGTCAGCTGGGGGCTTGGGGCGATCTCGATGAGCTTCTGGTTACGGCGCTGGATCGAGCAGTCGCGCTCGAACAGGTGCACCACGTTGCCGAAGCTGTCACCCAGGATCTGCGCCTCGATGTGCTTGGGGTTGACGATGCACTTCTCCAGGAACACTTCCGCCGAACCGAACGCCTTGGTCGCTTCGGAAATCACGCGGGGGAAGGCCTGCTCCAGTTCCTCGCGGCTGTTGCAGCGACGGATACCACGGCCGCCGCCACCGGACGTAGCCTTGAGCATTACCGGGTAACCGATGCGGTCGCCCTCGGCCAGGGCCTCATGGATATCGGCGACGTTGCCTTCGGTACCGGGGGTGACCGGGACACCGGCCTGGATCATGGTGCGACGCGCTTCGGTCTTGTCGCCCATGCGGCGAATGACATCAGCGGCCGGCCCGATGAACTTGATGCCACGCTCGGCGCAGATTTCCGCCAGCTCAGCATTTTCCGAAAGGAAACCGTAACCTGGGTGCAAGGCGTCGCAGCCGGTCTCCACAGCGAGGTTCACCAGCTTGCGCGGGTTCAGGTAGCCGGCCAGGGGCTCGGCACCGATGCTGTAGGCCTCGTCGGCGCGCTTGACGTGCAAGGCATGACGGTCGGCGTCGGAATAGATCGCCACGGAGCGAATGCCCATCTCGGCGCACGCACGCACGATCCGAACTGCGATTTCACCCCGGTTGGCGATCAGGATTTTTTTTATCACTGGAGTCTTCCCAAAGCCGATGGAACACACGAGCCGGTACTGCCGGTCGGCGTGACCAGACGCTGCTGGCCAGTCGCACATTCACCCTAGCGCTGTAGGTTGATAAACAAAAATCAATATTTGTTAGGGTCGGCATTAGCAAAAGCTTATAGTGCCGTAACAAGGTATTGCGCGGAGGCGGGGGAAAATGCGTAAGTCATTGATGCGCATGACTTTAAGGCAGTTGCAGATCTTCAACGAAGTGTGCGACCTGCGCTCCTACAGCCGGGCGGCCGAAGAGATGGCGTTGACGCAACCCGCCGTAAGTCTACAGATCCGCCAGCTCGAAGAGCTGGTCGGCCAGCCGTTGTTCGAATATGTCGGCAAGAAGCTGTACCTCACCGAGGCGGCCGAAGCCCTGCAACGCGCCAGCCGGGACATCTTCGGGCGCCTGGAAAACCTCGACATGCAGCTGTCGGACATGCAGGGCTCGCTGCAGGGGCAACTCAAGCTGGCGATCGAATCCAGCGCCAAGTACTTCGTGCCGCACCTGTTCGCCGCGTTCAAGCAGCGCCACCCAGAGGTCAACCTGACCCTGACGGTGGTCAACCGCGCCCAGGCGATCCGGCGCCTCTCGGACAACCGCGACGACCTGATCATCATGTCGATGGTGCCCCAGGACATGGGCCTGGAATTCATGCCGTTCCTGAACAACCCTATCGTTGCCGTGGCACCGCCGGACCATCCGCTGTGCAAGCTGGAAAAACTCCGCCTGCAGGACCTGGAGCCTCACACGCTACTGGTTCGCGAGCAGGGCTCGGGCACGCGCAAGGCCTGCGAAGAATACTTCAAGGATAAGCGTGTGCATTTCACCCAGACCCTGGAAGTCGCCTCCGCCGACGCCCAGCGCGAGTGCGTGATCGCAGGCCTGGGCGTCGCCCTGCTGACTCGCCACGCCGTGAACATGGAGCTGGCCACCGGCGTGTTGAAGGAGTTGCCGGTCGAAGAACTACCCCTGTATCGCAGCTGGTGCGTGGTGCAGTCCAAGGCCAAGCGTCAGTCGCCGGTGGCGTTGGCGTTCCTGGCGTTCATCCGCAATGAACGTGCGAAGATCAGCGGGCTTGTGGAGCGATTTTCGGGGAAGATGCCGCCGATACCTGCCATACCGTGATGTCTTGCAGGTCAGGGTAATCGGTGATCTCGCGAAGCAGTTGGCGCTGGTCGCAGTAGCTTTCGATCGCGCGGCGGAACTCCATGCGGCGCTGGTCCTTTTCCTGCTGCTTGCGAGCCTTGGCGCTGGGTTGGTACGAACCGTCATGATCACGTGCCATTGCCTGTCTCCCAGAAAGGATGCGGGAGTTTCAGACTGGCCTTGGGGGTTTACGGTTTTGCGGTGGTTTGGTGACAGAATCGTGAATTTTCCTGCCTATACCGCCTTTTCGCGGGCGAAAGCGCCAGCACAGGCTACAGCGATCAGTCGTCGGTAGCCTTGATCGACTTGGGCGACAGCCGCAGGCTGCGCAGGCTGCGCTTGACGCTCTTGAGGTGGTTGACCAGGCTCGGCCCGCGGGCCATGGCCACGCCCATCGCCAGCACGTCGATCACCACCAGGTGAGCGATACGCGAGGTCAGCGGGGTGTAGATCTCGGTATCTTCATGCACATCGATGGCCAGGTTGACGGTGGACAATTCAGCCAACGGCGTCTGGCTCGGGCACAGGGTGATCAGGTTGGCCCCGCTTTCACGCACCAGGTTGGCCGTGATCAGCAGGTCCTTGGAGCGGCCCGATTGGGAAATGCACACCGCCACATCGCCAGGCTTGAGCGTCACCGCAGACATGGCCTGCATGTGCGGGTCGGAATAGGCCGCGGCACTGAGCAGCAGGCGGAAGAACTTGTGCTGGGCATCGGCCGCCACCGCACCGGAAGCACCAAAGCCATAGAACTCCACGCGCTGGGCCTGGGCCATGGCGGTTACCGCCTGTTGCAAGGCCTGGGGATTGAGGTGTTCGCGCACCTCCATCAAGGTATGTAGCGTGGTATCGAAGATCTTCAGGCTGTAGTCGGCGACCGAGTCGTCCTCATGGATCGCGAACTGCCCGAAACTGGCGCCAGCAGCCAGGCTCTGCGCCAGCTTGAGCTTGAGATCCTGGAAGCCCGAACAACCGATCGCCCGGCAAAAACGTACGATGGTCGGCTCGCTGATCCCAACGCTGTGAGCCAGGTCGGCCATGGAGCTGTGCATGACGGCAGCCGGATCGAGCAGCACATGGTCGGCCACTTTCAGTTCCGATTTGCGCAGCAAATGGCGCGATTGGGCGATATGTTGCAACAGATTCACAGGCTGGACTCGGTTATGATCGGCTGGCCGGGATGTAGCTTTCTTGTAGTTATACTACAAGACCCGCGACCCGCCCAGCTAAACGAATGTGGAGAGTGGTGGTTTTGACTATTCCTTGCGACATCCTGGTATTCGGTGGTACGGGCGACCTGGCCCTGCACAAACTGCTGCCGGCGCTCTATCACCTGTATCGCGAGGGCCGCCTGCACAACGCCGTGAGGATCATCGCCCTGGCCCGGCGCAACCTGCCACGGGACGAGTATCTCAAGCTCGCCGAACGTAACTGTCGGGCCCAGATCGCCCGCAACGATTTCGAAGAAGATGTCTGGCGGCGCTTCTGTGCACGCCTGGACTATTTCGCCATGGATGCCTTGCAAAGCGCCGATTTCGTGCGCCTTGCGCGCTACCTGGGCGAGCCTGGAGGGCTGGCCCGCATCTACTACCTGGCCACCGCACCCAACCTGTTCGTGCCCATCGCCAACCACCTGCGCATCGCCGGCCTTGCCGACAGCGAAGCACGCATCGTGCTGGAGAAGCCCATCGGCCACTCGCTGGAGTCGGCCACGGCGATCAACGAAGCCATTGGTGCGGTATTCGACGAGACCCAGGTGTTTCGCATCGACCACTACCTGGGCAAGGAAACGGTCCAGAACCTCATGGCACTGCGTTTTGCCAATGCCCTGCTGGAGCCGGTTTGGCGCAATAGCCAGGTCGACCATGTACAGATCAGCGTGTGCGAAACCCTGGGCGTGGAGAACCGCGGCGCCTACTACGACCGCGCGGGAGCGACCCGCGACATGCTGCAGAACCACCTATTGCAGCTGTTGTGCCTGGTGGCCATGGAGCCACCGGCGCAGTTCGACGCCGAGGCGGTGCGTGATGAAAAGGTGAAGATCCTGCGGGCGCTAAAGCCGATAACCGGCCAGGACGTGCAGGACAAGACCGTGCGCGGCCAGTATGGCGCCGGACACATCGGCGGCCAGGAAGTGCCGGCCTACTACTTCGAAAAGGATGTGGACAACGACAGCGACACCGAGACCTTCGTCGCCGTGCACGCGCATATCGACAACTGGCGCTGGGCCGGCGTGCCCTTCTACCTACGTACCGGCAAGCGCATGGCGCGGCGCTCATCGCAGATCGTCATCCAATTCAAACCGGTGCCACACGAGTTGTTCAACGGCGGCCAAGTCAACCAGCTGCTGATCCAGCTGCAGCCCGAGGAGCGCATCAGCCTGCGCATGATGACCAAGAGCCCGGGCAAAGGCATGCGCCTGGCGCCGGTCGAGCTGGACCTGAACCTGGCCCAGGTGTTCGGCCAGACCCGCCGCTGGGAGGCCTACGAGCGTTTGTTGCTGGACGTGCTCGAAGGGGACTCGACGCTGTTCATGCGACGTGACGAAGTGGAAGCCGCCTGGGCCTGGATCGACCCGATCCTCAAGGGCTGGGAGGAGCACTTCCAGCCTCCTCGCCACTACGCTGCAGGAAGCAACGGGCCAGAGCAGGCCAACAGTTTGCTGGCCAGGCATGGCAACCAGTGGTATCGAAGCCCAACCGGCGACCGGGCGTCATGAGCGACCCGATGAGCGACAACATCAAAAGGTGAATATTCATACAGTAGGTGTTTGTCCCTTAACCGGCTTGGCCCTAGAATGGCCGGATGCACACAGACGACCTCTCCCTCCTGTTGAACTCCCTCAATGATGCCCAACGCCAGGCCGTCGCGGCCACGCTTGGGCGTCAGCTGGTGCTTGCTGGCGCCGGTTCCGGTAAAACCCGCGTGCTGGTGCACCGCATCGCCTGGCTGATTCAGGTCGAGCAGGCTTCGCCGCATTCGATCCTGTCGGTGACGTTCACCAACAAGGCCGCCGCCGAAATGCGCCAGCGGATCGAGCAGCTGCTGGGCATCAACCCAGCGGGCATGTGGGTCGGGACCTTCCACGGCCTTGCGCACCGCCTGTTGCGTGCGCATTGGCAGGAAGCGCGCCTGGTGCAGAACTTCCAGATTCTCGACAGCGACGACCAGCAGCGCCTGGTCAAGCGGGTGATTCGCGAGCTTGGCCTCGACGAGCAGCGCTGGCCGGCACGCCAGGCCCAGTGGTTCATCAACGGGCAGAAGGACGAAGGCCTGCGCCCGCAGCATATCCAGGCCGGCGGCGACCTGTTCCTGGGCACCATGCGCAGTATCTACGAAGCCTACGAGCAGGCCTGTGAACGTGCCGGGGTCATCGATTTCTCCGAGTTGCTGCTGCGCGCCCTGGACCTGTGGCGCGACCACCCTGGGCTGCTCGAGCATTACCAGCGACGCTTCCGTCACTTGCTGGTGGACGAATTCCAGGACACCAACGCTGTGCAGTACGCCTGGCTGCGCCTACTGGCTGGCCAGAACGGCGGCAGCTTGATGGCCGTGGGCGACGATGACCAGTCGATCTATGGCTGGCGCGGAGCCAAGATCGAGAACATTCACCAGTACACGGCCGATTTTCCTGATGCCGAGCTGATCCGTCTGGAGCAGAACTACCGTTCCACCGGCGGCATCCTCAAGGCGGCCAACGCCCTGATCGCCAACAACAGCGGGCGCCTGGGCAAGGAACTCTGGACCGACATGGGCGAAGGCGAGCCGCTGACGTTGTACGCCGCCTATAACGAACACGACGAAGCACGCTATGTGGTCGAGACGATCGAGAGCCTGATCAGGCAAGGCAATGCGCGCAACGACATCGCCATCCTGTATCGCTCCAACGCCCAGTCGCGGGTATTGGAAGAAGCCCTGCTGCGCGAACGCATTCCCTATCGCATCTACGGCGGCCAACGGTTCTTCGAGCGCGCCGAAATCAAGAACGCCATGGCGTACCTGCGCCTGCTCGAGGGCCGCGGCAACGATGCTGCCCTCGAGCGGGTGATCAACGTGCCGCCGCGTGGCATCGGCGAGAAAACCGTCGAAGCCATCCGTGACCACGCCCGGCATAGCCAGCTGTCAATGTGGGAGGCCATGTGCCAACTGCTCGCCGCCAAAGCCTTGAAAGGCCGCGCGGCAAGCGCCTTGGGCGCCTTCATCGAGCTGATGGAAAACCTCGCAGCCAAGACCCTGGACATGCCACTGCACCTGATGACCCAGACCGTCATCGAGCAGTCCGGCCTGATCATCTACCACCAGGAAGAAAAAGGCGAAAAAGGCCAGGCACGGGTAGAAAACCTTGAGGAACTGGTCAGCGCCGCACGCAACTTCGAGACCAGCGAAGAGGATGCCGACCTTTCGCCACTGTCGGCCTTCCTCGGCCATGCTTCCCTGGAAGCCGGCGATGCCCAGGCGGACGAACATGAAGACAGCGTGCAGTTGATGACGCTGCACAGCGCCAAGGGCCTGGAGTTCCCCTATGTGTTCCTGGTAGGCATGGAAGAAGGCCTGTTCCCTCACAAGATGAGCCTGGAAGAGCCCGGCCGCCTGGAAGAGGAACGTCGCCTGGCTTACGTGGGCATCACCCGGGCCATGCGCCAGCTGATCATGACCTACGCCGAAACGCGTCGCCTGTATGGCAGCGAAACCTATAACAAGGTGTCGCGTTTCGTACGGGAAATTCCGGCAGGGCTGGTACAGGAAGTGCGTCTGTCCAATAGCGTCAGTCGCCCCTTCGGCGGGAACCAGAGCAGCTCGAGCAGCCTGTTCGCCAACGCCAGCATTCCGCAAACGGCCTTCACCCTGGGCCAGCGGGTGCAGCATTCGGTGTTCGGTGAGGGCGTGATCCTCAATTTCGAAGGCTCGGGTGCCCAGGCACGGGTGCAGGTCAACTTCGCCGAGGGCAGCAAGTGGCTGATGCTGGGTTACGCCAAACTGGAAGCGATCTGATACCGGACGCAAGGCTTCCAGCCGCTTGTAGACTTTTCTTTCGTCCACTGACGAAAGGTCCTATGCACTGAATGGGCTTGGGTACAGGCCCATCAGGCAAAAGATGGAAACATTATGGCGCTGGTCATGTGCACAATAACCTGTGCAACATGACGCGCGTGCAATCCACCCACAGGGGAAATCCCATCTATGCAACGTTTTCTTAGCATCGTACTGGCGCTGTGCGTCGGCTTGACGCTGAGCCTGGACGCCAACGCCAAGCGTTTCGGCGGCGGCAAGAGCTCGGGCTCCGCGCCTATCCACCAGACCCGCCAGGCTACGCCAACCACGCCGGCCGCCGCGCCGACCGCTCCTGGCCGTGCTCCGGCCGCCGCCAGCGGTGCTTCGCGCTGGCTGGGCCCATTGGCCGGTATCGCCGCGGGCGGCCTGCTGGCCTCCATGTTCATGGGCGACGGCTTCCAGGGCATGCAGATCCTCGACTTCCTGATCATGGGCCTGATCGCCTTCCTGGTGTTCCGCTTCATCGCCGCGCGTCGTCGTCAGCAGCAGCCGCAGCACGCTGCCGCCGGCCACGCACCCTACCAGCGTGAAAGCCATGCCCAGCCAGCCCAGCCGTCGGTCTTCGGTGGCGCCGCAGCGCCTGCCGCCGCACCGGTGATCAACGCACCGGCCTGGTTCAACGAGCAGAACTTCCTGAGCGCCGCACGCAACCACTTCATGTCGCTGCAGCAACACTGGGATGCCAACGAGATGGACAAGATTGCCGAGTTCGTCACCCCGCAGATGCTCGAATTCCTCAAGCGCGAGCGTGCCGACCTGGGTGATGGCTTCCAATCCACCTACATCGACAACCTCGATGTGCAGCTCGAAGGCGTCGATGACCGCGCCGACAAGACCATCGCGACCCTGACCTTCCACGGCGTTTCGAAGACCTCGCGCTTCGACCAGGGCGAAGCGTTCAGCGAAAGCTGGCATATGGAGCGTGCACAGGGCGAGAACCAGCCTTGGCTGCTCGCCGGTATCCGCCAGAACGGCTGATTCTTCGTCTGGCAAATATTGGGGCTGCCTTGCAGCCCTATCGCGGGACAAGCCCGCTCCTGGCGTTCGGTGTTGCACCGTTCTTGTAGGAGCGGGCTTGTCCCGCGATAGGGCCGCAAAGCGGCCCCAAGCTTTTTGTTTCCGCCCCTGCCCGGGGTTTTTGCTTTTGGCAGACTGGCCTACTAGGGTATAACGCGCAGCGTTGTCATCAAGGTCAGAGGATGTAAGCCGTGGAAGAAGTGATCGAACAACTCCGGGAAGCCAATGAGCCAGTCCCCGTGCCGCTGGAGCTGCCAGACGAGGACTTGCTGGTAGAGATCGAAGAGCAGCTGTTCATCAATATTCCCTTCGTGTTCAAGGAATTTCTGCTGACCGTCAGCGACGTGGTCTATGGCAGCCTGGAACCTGTCACCGTCACCGATCCGCAGTCCCACACCTATTTGCCAGACGTTGCCGCGAACGCCTGGGACGCGGGCGTGCCCCGGGACCTGATCCCCCTGTGCCAGGACGGCAACAACTACTACTGTGTCGAGGAAGACGGCACCGTGGTCCTATGGGATGGCGATGAAGAAGCCATCGCCGAAGACAACTGGGAATCTGTCTGGCATTGGGCCAGGGATATCTGGCTGGAAAGCTGACACCTGCGCTGCACAGGGCCAGCAAAAGCCTACAGTCTTTGTAGGCTTTGCCTACATGCCAAGCATGGCTCTTAGCCACCACTCCGCGTAGAATCGCCTGGCTTTCTGCGCTTGGCCGCGTCGCTACCGCTCCATCCCCTCGGACTTCGATCAAATCAAGCGCAGAAAGCCCTCCCCCTCAATGGGTTTGGTCACGATTGTTGTCCAGCGTTTCCAGCAGGGCGATCTGCATGCGGGAATGAACCCGGATGAACCAACGCCACAGCAACGCCACCACGACTGCCGCTACCACTGCGATCACCAGCAAGAGCTCGTTGGTCGGCAGGATGCTCGCCGAAAGCGCGGACAGCAGCAGGAAGATTACCAACAGCGACAACAACGGAATCACCTCGGCAATCACTCGCCTCACACGCTGGGTATGCCGCCCGGCCATCTCGGGCTTTACGCCCAGTTCGGCGAGCAACATCGAAAGCGCCTTGAGCTTGCGGTAGGCAGCAATCAGGAACGGCAGCGACAACAACAGCGCGGCGCCCCAGATCAACGCCTTCTGCCGACTGATATCACCGACCCACTCCATGAGCCAGGTGCCGATACGCTCAGCGAAATAACCGCCACTGAAGAAGATCGCGATCACCAACGCCAGGTTCACACCCACCTGCAACAGGATGCGCCGGATCATCGCAGCCACCATGGCGCCTTCCCCATGAGGCTGGATGCTGCGCAGCCATTCACCGTACAGCGACAACACCCGTGCCAGCCGAGCGGGCACCACCTTGCCGAGCTTCAGCGACAAGGGGTCGGCGGCGCGAATCAGGTAGGGCGTGAGTAACGTCGTAATGGCCGAGACAGCCACCGCTACGGGGTAGAGGAAGTCACTGGTGACCTGCAAGGTCATACCCAGGGCCGCGATGATGAAGGAGAATTCGCCGATCTGCGAAAGGCCCATCCCCACCCGCAATGAGGTCCTCCCGTCGTTGCCGGCGATAAAGGCCCCCATGCCGCACGACAGCATCTTGCCCAGCACCACCGCCACGGTGATTACCGCAATCGGCCAGGCGTAGTCGACCAGCACGCGCGGGTCGATCATCAGGCCGATGGCCACGAAGAAGATGGCACTGAACAGGTCGCGTACCGGTTCGATCAGACGCTCGATCTTAAGCAACTGCCGGGATTCGGCCATGATCGCGCCGATCAGGAACGCCCCCAGGACCATGCTGTACTCGAGCTTGACCACCAACAGGCAGAAGCCGAAGCACAGGCCCAACACGGTGATCAGCAGCATCTCGTTGCTTTCGAACTTCGCCACGTAGGCCAGCAGCCGTGGCACCAGCAGGATGCCGATGACCAGGGCGACGATCATGAACAGGGAAAGCTTGCCCACCGTGGAGAACACCTCGCCCGAACTGACCGTACCGCTGACCGCGATGCCTGAAAGCAGGGCAATGATGCCGATGCCAAGGATGTCCTCCACGATCAGTACACCGAAGATCAATTGGGCGAAGCGCTCGTGCTTCATCTTCAGGTCGTTGAGCGCCTTGACGATGATGGTGGTCGAGGAAATAGCCAGAATCGCGCCCAGGAACAGTGAGTCCATGGTGTTCCAGCCAAACCAGCGGCCGATCTCGAAACCGATCCAGATCATCAGGACGATTTCCAGGAAGGCCGCGATGAAAGCGGTGGCGCCGACCTTGAACAGCTTGCGCAAGCTGAATTCCAGGCCCAGACAGAACATCAGGAAAATCACTCCGAGTTCAGCCAGGGTCTTGATGGTGTCTTCATCGTGGATCAGGCCGAAAGGCGGTGTGTGCGGGCCGATGATGAAGCCGGCGACGATGTAGCCCAACACGACAGGCTGCTTGAAACGGTGGAAAAGAATGGTGACCACCCCGGCCACCAGCATGATCACGGCCAGGTCCTGAATGAAGCTGATGGCATGCATGGCGAGGGACTCCTTTTCTCGTTGCCGGGGCAGACCGCTCCTCTGCCGAGGCAAACCCGAGCGAGCAGCAAGTACATACTGTTTCAATGCAGGAAAGCCCAAGTTGCATGGGCTCGCTCAGGTTAACATCGCGCCTGTGTGCGGAAAGCCGATGCAATATGAAGAAACAGATCGGCGATTTCGTCGCCAGCGATGGCATGATTCGCGTGACGATGGCGCTTCGGCCGACGTCCCGTACCAGGATGTGAAACCACATTGAGGGGAAACAGAAGTGTCTGCAGATACCCGCCCCGTTTCAGCGCAACCAACCCGTGAGCACACTATGGAACCTGGAAACGCCCAGTTGACGATGACTGTCCTGATGACCCCGGACATGGCCAATTTCTCGGGCAACGTACATGGCGGCACCCTGCTCAAGTACCTCGACGAAGTCGCCTACGCCTGCGCCAGCCGCTATGCCGGCACCTATGTGGTGACGTTGTCCGTAGACCAGGTGATCTTCCGCGAGCCCGTGCATGTCGGCGAGCTGGTGACGTTCCTCGCCTCGGTCAACTACACCGGCAATACCTCGATGGAAGTGGGCATCAAGGTGGTGACCGAGAACATCCGCGAACGCTCCGTGCGCCACTCCAACAGCTGTTTCTTCACCATGGTCGCGGTCGACGACAACCGCCGACCAGTGCAGGTACCGCCTCGCCAGCCACAAACCAGCGAAGAAAAACGCCGCTTCCTGCAGGGCCAGCAACGCCGGCAGATCCGCCAGGAGCTGGAGCAGCGCTACCAGAACCTCAAGACCGACTCCATCTAATCCCTGCCGAGCCTGCAAGGACAAGCAGCAGCTGGAGAGACCTAGATCGCCAAACGTTGCGCCTCGAAGCGCACGCGCGGATGGGCGATACGATCCTGGGCTCGCACCAGCTGCAGTTCGTAGCTGGCGCAGGCCTGGGTTTCCAGCAGCACCTCATGCACGGCCGCAGCGGTGAACTCGAAGGCCTGGACCCAGCTCTCGCCCAACAATACCCGTGCCAGGAACAGCCCCGAGGTCAGATCACCCACGCCTACCGGCTGGCGCGGAAAGGCCAGCAGCGGTCGGCGCAGGTGCCAGCAGCCTTCGCCGGTAACCAGCAGCATCTCGAAGCTATCCTCGGCGCGCCCCGGGTAGGCCAGGTGCTTGACCAGCACCACCTTCGGGCCGCGTTCGAGAAGGCCGCGGGCCATGCCTACGCAATCGTCCAGGGACTGGGCCCTGCGGCCACAGAAACTGTCCAGCTCGAGCTGGTTCGGGCAGAGGATGTCCGCGACCGAAGCGGCCTCATCGAGCAGGAATTCGCTCACCTCCTCCGGGACGATGCAGCCTTTTTCCGCATGGCCCATGACCGGGTCGCACAGGTACAGCGCCCTTGGGTTCACCGCCTTGATCCGCTGCACACCCGCCAGGATCGCACGCCCTTGTTCGGCACTGCCCAGGTATCCGGACAACACCGCGTCGCAGTGACCCAGCTCGCCGATGTTGGAAATGCCTTCCACCAACGCAGGAATTTGCGCTGGAGCAAGCACTTCGCCGGCCCACTGGCCATACTGGGTATGGTTGGAGAACTGCACGGTATTGAGTGGCCAGACATTCACGCCGACCCGTTGCATGGGGAACACCGCCGCGCTGTTTCCGGCATGGCCGAAGACCACGTGGGACTGGATGGCAAGCAGATGCGGTGTACGTTTCATGCGATTTCCCAAAGCTGTTTCAAAAGTATGCGGCGCGCAGTATGAACCCGATTACCACCTGTACGACAGGCCAGGGACACAGTTAAGCTGGACCGACCTGTTTGGAGCATAAGCAAATGTTGACCCTGGAGAACCTGTTCGTCCTAATGGTGGTAGCCGCCGCCGGCGCCTGGTTATGGCACAACCATGGGCTACGCGAGAAGGCGCTCGCGCGGGTCAAGCAGCATTGCGCCAAGCTCGACCTCGAGTTGCTCGACGATAACGTCGCGCTCAAGCGCATCGGGTTCGTACGCGACGCCAACGGGCGCAAGCGCCTGGCTCGTATCTATGGGTTCGAATTCACCGTCACCGGCGAGCAACGCCATCCGGGTACCGTCACCCAATTCGGCGCCCACACCCTGCAGATCGAACTGGCACCCTACCCGTTCGAGATCAAGACGCCACCCAGATCGGACAACGTCATCGAGATGCAGCAGTGGCGCCAGGAACACAACCGCTGGCATAACTGATCAGTCATCCAGGCAGCAGGCAGCCAATGCGGCCTTCAAGCTGTCCAGCGGCTGGGGCTGGTCGAAGATCAGTTCCAGCCGCGTGTCCTTGCGCCATTCGCTCGGCTGCCAGCTCAGTTCCTCGCCGTTGAGGGCGTTGAACGACTGCCAGCCAATCGCGCTGTGGATAACACCTTTGGCCCGTCGCCACCGCCAGGCTTGCAGAAACCGCTCCAAGCGGCCCGAGTCGAAACGCTGCGTAGGGTGCCAGCGCCAACCAATACTCCATCCCCCCTCCCCGGCCTGAGCGAGACAGATAGGTTGGCGTGGATCGGGCCAAAGCACGTTCAAGGCGGGCGCAGGTTCATCCACCGGTGATTTATCCACAGATTCTGTCAATGCAAGAGCGCTGCTCGGTAGATGATCCAACGCAAATGCCCCATGCTCTGTCCAATAGGCTGGCAAATGGGGCAATCGAGCACTTATCAACAGGCGGTTTTGTTCATCCACAGACGCCGATTTGTTGAAGACCAGCACTCCGGCAGCCGCCAAGGCCGTCTGTTGTGCTTCCGGCAATGGCTCGCCACGTGCCAAGGCCTGGGTATCCAGGACCATCAGCAGCGGCTGCACTGCCAGCACACCTGACCACGGGGCCAGCCGGAGCTGGTCAAGCAACTGCACCGGGTGGCCAAGCCCGGACGGTTCGATGAACAAGCGGTCGGGCCTGGCCTTGCGCAGCAAACGCCCCAGGCCGACTTGAAACGGCATGCCATTGACGCAACACAGGCAGCCACCGGCGACTTCACCAATGGCAATACCCTCGTTGTCACGGCTCAGAAGCGCCGCATCCAGGCCCACCAGGCCGAACTCATTGACCAGGACCGCCCATCGTTCATTCGAAGGGCGCTGGGCCAACAGCTGACGTATCAGGCTGGTCTTGCCCGCGCCCAATGGGCCTGCGATCACATGGGTAGGGATGTTCTGCAGCATGGGAAAGTGCCTGGAAAAAGCGGTCGTCCCACTATGCCCCTTCGATCAAGCCCGTCAAGCGTCCTTGATATCCACAGGCTCAAGCCACCTCTTCATACCAAGGCCCGAAAGGGTCGTTGAAACGAAGCCAGGCCATTTCGCCCAACGCCATTTCCTCGTCGGTCAACAAACACGCTTCCAGTTCTGTGGATAACTGTTTGAAGTCGACGTTTTGGCCGATGAATACCAGCTCTTGCCGGCAATCACCGCTTTCGGCTGCCCAATGCTTGAGGATCGCGGCAGTACTCTCCTCGTCCTGTGGCCAGTGCTCTCGTGGAACGAAGCGCCACCAACGTCCTGCCATGCCATGGCGCATCATGCCACCGGCCTGGGACCAGCTGCCCGCCTCCTGGAACTTGCTGGCCAGCCAGAAGAACCCCTTCGAACGCAGCAAGCGGCCATTGGTCCACTCGCTGTGGATAAAGTCGTGGAAGCGCTCAGGGTGAAAAGGCCGACGAGCTTGCCAAGTGGTGGCCGCAATCCCGTATTCCTCGGTTTCCGGCACGTGCTCGCCACGCAATTCCTGTAGCCAGCCAGGGGCCTGGGCCGCCTGTTCGAAGTCGAACAGGCCGGTGTCGAGGATGCGTTCCAGCGGCACCTGGCCCATGACCATGGGGATGATCTGCGCCCGGGCATTGAGGCTGCGCAGGATAGCCATCAGTTCTTCGCGTTCATGCTGGCTGATCAGGTCGATCTTGCTGAGCAGCAGCACATCGGCGAATTCCACCTGTTCGACCAGCAGGTCAGTGATCGAGCGCTCATCCTCCTCGCCCAGGGTTTCGCCGCGGCTGGCCAGGCTGTCGGCGGCCTGGTAGTCACGCAGGAAGTTGAGGCCGTCGACGACCGTGACCATGGTGTCCAGGCGCGCCATATCGGACAAGCTGCGCCCCTGCTCGTCACGGAAGGTGAACGTTTCGGCCACTGGGAGGGGTTCGGAAATACCGGTGGACTCGATCAATAGATAGTCGAAACGCCCCTCACGCGCCAGCTTCGCCACTTCCTCGAGCAAGTCCTCGCGCAAGGTGCAGCAGATGCAGCCATTGCTCATTTCCACCAGCTTCTCTTGCGCCCGGTTGAGGCTGACGTTTCGCTGTACTTCGCTGGCGTCGATGTTGATTTCGCTCATGTCATTGACGATCACGGCCACCCGCAGGTTTTCGCGATTGCGCAGTACATGATTGAGCAAGGTGCTCTTGCCGGCGCCCAGGAAGCCGGACAGCACGGTGACAGGGAGACGGTTGGGCATGGGGGACCTCATCGGGCAAAGGCATTCGAAGCGATGCGTTGCATACGTTATATTATAACAATACAATTTCGCCAAGCCCGTGCGCCGCTGCTGCATTCACCAGGATCGCCAAGATGACCAGCCTGACCCTTCCCGATATCGCCACCCAAACCCAACCTCATACGCTCCCCCTGGACTGGGTTGGCATGCAGGGCATCGCCTTGCCGTTACGCTATGAAGACCGCGTTCTCTGCGGGCAAGCAGACGTCGGCGTCAATCTGGAAGATGGTGTTTCACGAGGGATCCACATGTCGCGCCTGTACCTGGCGCTGGAAGCCCTCGAGCAGGCCGAGCTGAATCCGCTGTCGTTACGCCGGTTGCTGGCCGACTTCCTCTCGACCCATGAGGGGTTATCGTCTGCGGCCTATGTGAGCCTACGGTTCGATCACCTACTGAAGCGGCCCGCCTTGGTCAGCCCCTTGGCGGGCTGGAAGAGCTATCCCGTTACCCTTGATGCGAAGATCGAATATGAAATGTTCCACGTGGAACTATCCGTTGTGGTGCCGTATTCATCCACTTGCCCTTGCTCCGCCGCGCTTGCCCGGCAGCTGATTCAACAGCAATTTCTCACCGACTTCCCCACACAAATGCCCGACCAAGCCGCAATGTTGGAATGGCTAGGCAGCAACCAGGGCATCGTCGCCACGCCACACAGCCAGCGCAGCCAAGCACATGTCCGCGTTCAACTACGGGATAACCTAGCTCAACTGCCGATTACCGAACTGATCGACACGATCGAGGCAGCCTTGGGCACAGCCGTGCAGACCGCGGTAAAGCGCGCCGATGAACAGGCATTCGCCTTGGCCAATGGCCAGAACTTGATGTTCTGCGAGGACGCCGCGCGATGGCTGCACCAGGCATTGCGTGGAGTGGACTGGACGGCTGGCTTCAGCCTGCGTGTGGAACATGCAGAAAGCCTGCATGCCCACGATGCGGTTGCTGCCAGCCAATACCGCTGGTGATGCTCAGCTGCGTGGCTTTACCGCACCACAATCACTGCCCAGCCAAACGGCCCGGGTGTTCATGCTGCCGTGCTGCTGTACACCGGAGGCATTGAAGGTACCGCTGACCTGGGTCAGGAATTCTCGATCGCTGAGGAAGGTTGCCTGACCGTTACCTTGGGCTCGTGGGCAGTTGAACTGGAACTTCCATACGTTGCCCGTACGCTCGGTGATCTTCTGGGTGCAGCCGGACTGAGGGTCCTGCAAGGGGATGTCATCAGTCTTGACCTGCTCAGGCGTGAGGCACGAACGCACGCCTTTTCCCGCCAGGGTGATCCCCTGCTTGGCCAATACCCCTTCCATCATGGCTCGCTGCTCCGGTGGCAGGTTCTTCAGCTGCCCGAGCATGAACTCCATATTGGGTAACGGCTTACCATCGACCTGCATGTTACTGGTGGTCAGTTCCCACAAGCCCGGTTGCAGCATCTGCGCTTGCACCAATGGCGCACCCAGGCCCAATGCCAGGGCCAACAATGGCAGACGAATCTTCATGGATGAATGCTCCTCGAAAGACCGGCTACTGGCCGGTTGAGCCTTAGACGCCATTTCCGCTTCCGGGTTGCAAGGCGGGCCTGGAACATGCTCTGTTATCCCGGTGCTCTCAGCAAGCAGGATGCGTATGGACTACCACAGCCCCTATTTTTTCGGCTATGTACTCGGCCTGATTCACTTGCTCGGCATCGTCGCCGCGCTGCATGCCGTATTCACCGTACGCACCGCCCAGGGCGCGATCGCCTGGGCCATGTCGCTCTTCTTCATTCCTTACTTCACACTGATTCCTTATCTGGTCTTCGGTGCTCGCTCCTTCTATGCCTACATCCAGGCCAGGCGCCAGGCCAATCAGGAGATGCACGTGGCCATGGCCAACCTCAATTGGCGGCCCTGGGTGGAGGAAGCCCTGACGGCACGCGAGTCGCTGAGTTATGCCGCCCTACGCGCGATGCCCAAGCTGGGGCCCATGCCCTGCCTGGCGAACAACGAGGTGAAGCTGTTGATCAACGGCAAGGCCACCTTCGACGCGATCTTCGCCGCCATCGCCGAGGCACGCCAAGCGGTCCTGGTGCAGTTCTTCATCATCCATGACGACACCCTCGGCCGAAAGCTGCAACAGCTACTGCTGCGCAAGGCCGCCGAGGGGGTGCGCGTCTATGTGTTGTACGACCGGGTGGGCAGCCATGCGCTGCCGGCCAGCTATAGCCAGGCCCTGCGCGATGGAGGTGTGCAGATCCATGCCTTCGCCACGCGCCGCGGCTGGTTCAACCGCTTCCAGGTCAATTTCCGCAACCATCGCAAGATCGTGGTGGTCGATGGCTTGCTGGGCTTTCTGGGTGGACACAACGTCGGTGACGAATACCTCGGCGAACATCCCCGGCTATCGCCTTGGCGCGACACCCATGTACAGGTCAGCGGCCCAGTGCTGGCCTGCCTGCAGGAGTCGTTTGCCGAGGACTGGTATTGGGCCGCGCGTGAATTGCCGCCACTGATCCTGCCCGACACCTACCCGGAAAACGGTGTGCTGTGCCAGGCATTGGCCAGCGGCCCGGCCGATGCCCAGGAAACCTGTGCGCTGTTCTTCCTCGAAGCTATCCACTCGGCCACCCGCCGGGTATGGATCACCAGCCCCTACTTCATCCCCGACGAAGCGGTATTCGCGGCACTGCGCCTCGCGGTGCTGCGCGGGGTCGATGTACGTATCCTCATTCCGGCACGGCCGGACCACCGTATCGTCTACGCCGCCTCCAGCCTGTTCGCGTTCGAGGCGGTACGTGCTGGTGTAAGAATGTTCCGCTACCAGCCAGGGTTCCTGCACCAGAAGGTGGTGCTGGTGGATGACGAGGTCAGTGCGATCGGCAGTGCCAACCTGGATAACCGTTCATTCCGGTTGAATTTCGAGATCACACTGCTGACCGTGGACCGCACCTTCGCCGACCAGGTCGAGGCCATGTTGCTGAAGGATTTCGAAGAGGCCAGGGAGATCAGTGCCGACGACAGCCGCGATACGCATCGCCTGCAACGGCTCGGGATGCGTATCGCGCGGCTGATATCGCCGATCCTTTGAGTTAACGGTAGAGGTCTTCGCGGGTCCAAGGCAGGTCGTGGTGCCCGTCTGCATAAGGCTTGACCGCGAGGATCTGGTGTAGGTTGATCCAGCCCTTGGAGAAGGCATAGGCACAGCCGGCCAGGTACAGTCGCCAGATGCGCAAAGTCTTCTCCGGCACCAGGGCGGCCGCCTTGTGCAACTGGTTCTCCAGGTTCTCGCTCCAGTGGTTGAGGGTCTTGGCGTAGTGCAGGCGCAGGCTTTCCACGTCAACGATTTCAAGCCCTGCTTCGCAGATACGCGCACTGATCATCGACACATGCGGCAGCTCGCCATGGGGGAAGACATAGCGGTCGATGAACTCACCCGCCCCCCGCCCTACCGGGCGCCCATCCACGTGCTTGGCCGTGATGCCGTGGTTCATCACCAGGCCGCCTTCGCGCACGGCACCGAACAGCTTCTGGCAATACAGCTCGAGGTTGGCATGGCCGACGTGCTCGAACATACCGACACTCACCACCTTGTCGAACCGTCCATCCTGGGGCAGGTCCCGGTAGTCGAGGATCTGCAGGTCGACCTGATCGGCCAACCCTTCTTCCTTGACCCGTTGGCGGCCCAGTTTCAGCTGCTCCTTGCTCAGGGTGATGCCGAACACCTTGGCGCCATACTCACGCGCGGCGAACCGCGCCAGCCCACCCCAACCACAGCCTACGTCGAGCAGGTAGTCACCGGCCTGCAGGCGCAGCTTGCGGCACAGGTGGTCGAACTTGTTCTGCTGGGCCTCGTCGAGGGTGTTGTCCGGTTCGCGGAAGTAGGCACAGGAATAGGCCATGTCCTGGTCGAGCCAGAGCTGGTAGAACTCGTTGGACAAGTCATAGTGGTAGGAAATGGCTTCAGCGTCCGTGTCCTTGTCATGCGCGGTACGCGTAGGGGGTGTTTCGTCTTCGTCCTCCAGCAAGGCTTCGCTGAGCTCGTCGCAGACCCGGATGACTTCCCCGATATCGCCTTCGAGCTCAAGCTTGCCTTCGACAAAGGCGGCACCCAGTTCATCCAGGCTCGGATGGGTCAGCTGGGAGATCAGCTGAGGCTCCTTGACCAGGATGGTGACCTGCGGGCTCGGCCCCAGGTCGAACTGGTTGCCGTCCCACAGCTTCAGACGCAAAGGCAAGTGCAAGCTCTGCAACGCAGGTGGAAGTTGCGCAAGCATGAATGACCCTCCCTTTCATTTTTCCAGACGTCGCGCCTCTAATTGGGACGTCACCGGGAACAGGGTAGTTCATTCGTGGGAAGTTTCCGTGAATGCAGACCTTGGTCTAGAAGCATCCGAAACAAATTGAAGGCATTTTTGTATACAACTTTCCTTGTGCAGACTAATCTTGTGGCCCTCTTGCGCTTCTTCACTCCTGGAGTAAACCCATGAAATCCTATGATGTGGTGATCATTGGCGGCGGCCCCGGTGGCTATAATGCAGCGATCCGCGCCGGTCAGCTGGGCATGAGCGTCGCCTGTGTGGAGGGTCGCTCGACCCTCGGCGGCACCTGCTTGAATGTCGGCTGCATGCCATCCAAGGCGCTCCTGCATGCGTCGGAGCTCTACGAAGCAGCCACCGGCGAGGAGTTCGCCCACCTGGGAATCGAGGTCAAGCCTACGCTCAACCTGGCCCAGATGATGAAGCAGAAGGACGAAAGCGTGACCGGCCTGACCAAGGGCATCGAATACCTGTTCCGCAAGAACAAGGTCGACTGGGTCAAGGGCTGGGGCCGCCTCGACGGCGTCGGCAAGGTTATCGTCAAGGCCGAGGACGGCAGCGAGACCACGTTGCAGGCCAAGGACATCGTCATCGCCACCGGCTCCGAACCCACCCCGCTGCCAGGCGTGACCATCGACAACCAGCGCATCATCGACTCCACCGGCGCCCTGTCGCTGCCCCAGGTACCCAAGCACCTGGTGGTGATCGGTGCCGGCGTGATCGGCCTTGAACTGGGCTCGGTGTGGCGCCGCCTGGGTGCCGAAGTGACCGTGATCGAATACCTGGACCGTATCTGCCCCGGTACCGACGAGGAAACCGCCAAGACCCTGCAGAAAGCCCTGGCCAAGCAAGGCATGGCCTTCAAGCTCGGCAGCAAGGTGACCCAGGCCACCCCATCGGCCGACAGCGTCAGCCTCACGCTGGAACCTGCAGCCGGCGGCGCGGCCGAAACCCTGCAGGCCGACTACGTGCTGGTGGCTATCGGCCGCCGCCCTTACACCCAAGGCCTGAACCTGGAAAGCGTCGGCCTTGAAACCGACAAGCGCGGCATGCTGGCCAACGAGCATCACCGTTCCTCGGTGCCAGGCATCTGGGTGATCGGCGATGTCACGTCCGGCCCGATGCTGGCGCACAAGGCCGAGGACGAGGCGGTCTCCTGCATCGAGCGTATCGCCGGCAAGGCCCACGAGGTCAACTACAACCTGATCCCAGGCGTCATCTATACCCGCCCGGAACTGGCCAGCGTCGGCAAGACCGAAGAACAGCTCAAGGCCGAAGGCCGCGCCTACAAGGTCGGCAAGTTCCCCTTCACCGCCAACAGCCGCGCCAAGATCAACCATGAAACCGAAGGTTTCGCCAAGGTCATCGCCGATGCCAACACCGACGAGGTGCTGGGCGTGCACCTGGTGGGCCCAAGCGTGAGCGAGATGATCGGCGAGTTCTGCGTGGCCATGGAGTTCTCCGCCTCGGCCGAGGACATCGCCCTCACCTGCCACCCTCACCCGACCCGCTCCGAGGCACTGCGCCAGGCTGCGATGAACGTGGATGGCATGGCCATGCAAATCTGATCGCATCGAAACGAGGGTGCATCAAAAGGGCGAACACAGGTGTTCGCCCTTTCTTTTTTTCCTGCTCGGCTAAGGTTTCCACGGTCGCCACCGTGCAACTGCGAGTCGCCTCAGTGCGATTTTTTATTTCAGGCTGCCCGTAACGTGAGCGACAGCCACCGCTGCGCGGGGCCCCACGACATAACAACGATAACGTCCCGAGGGAGAAGTCATGAAGCGATCGATCACAGCGGCCACCTGCGCTGCGTTGTTGAGCGTTGCCAGCGGTACCTGGGCCGCCGAGCCGGCCGCCTGCCAGAACGTGCGCATGGGCTCGGTGAACTGGACCGATGTGGTCGCCAGCAGCGCAGTGGTCGAGGCCCTGCTCGACAGCCTGGGCTACAAGGTCAAGCAGACCAGCGCCTCGCAGCAGATCATCCTCGCCGGCATGGCCGAGAAACGCCTCGACATCTTCCTCGGCTATTGGCAGCCGACCATGCAATCGGTAGCCAAGCCCTACCTCGACAAGCAGCAGATCGACGTCATCAGCCCAGCCACCTTGAGCGATGCGCAGTCCACCTATGCCGTCCCCACCTACGCCTATGACGCAGGCCTGAAGACCTTCGCCGATATCGCCAGGTTCCGTGACAAGCTGAACAACCGAATCTACCTGATCGAACCGGGCAGCGGCATGAACCGCATCACCCAACAGATGATCGACCAGGACAAGTTCGGCCTCAAAGGTTTCCAGGGCGTGGAGTCCAGCGAGGCCGGCATGCTCACGGCGGTAAAGCGCGCCGTCAATCAGCAGAAATGGGTGGTGTTCGCCGGCTGGAAACCACACCCGATGAACCTGCAGATCGACATGAAATACCTCTCCGGCAGCGACGATGCGTTCGGCCCGAACGAAGGTTCTGCCACGGTCTCGATCATGACCGCCGCCGGCTACCAGCAGCAGTGCGGCAACGTTGCCAAGCTGCTGCACAATCTGCGCTTCACCAGCGAGGGCGTCAGCCAGGTGATGGAACCCATCCTGGACCGCACCGCGCCGCTGGAGGCCGCCCGCGCCTGGCTCAAGGCCCACCCTGAGCAGGTATCGACCTGGCTCGCCGGGGTGACCACCTTCGAGGGCAAACCGGCCGACGCAACGCTGGTCGCCAGCCAGCAATGACCCCATACCCTCTGTCGGCCGGCATGACGGCCTTCATCGAGCGCACCCGCGCCTTCGCCGTGGCCGACTCGTCGCTCGCCGCTCAACGCACGGCCTATTCGCGCATGGCAGCGGCCTTCACCCCACCGGCCCCGGCAGGCGTGCAGGTACGCGACCTGAAGCGTGTCCAGTTGCCACCGTTGCGGTTGTTCTACCCAGCCCGCCCGGCGCCGCCGGGCGGTTGGCCCACCGTGCTGTTCCTGCATGGAGGCGGCTGGATGCTCGGCGGCCTCGATTCGCACGCGTTCTTCTGTACAGAACTGGTCACGCGGCTAGGTTTGCTCGTAGTCGCGGTGGATTACCGGCTAGCACCGGAACATCCCTTCCCCGCCGCACTGGAGGACAGCCTCGCGGCCTGGCATGCATTGCGTAATGGCCTTGTCGGCGAGCCTGTGGACTGCGCGCGCATGGCAGTGGTCGGCGACAGCGCCGGTGGCAACCTCGCCGCTGCCTTGTGCCTGGCGTTACGGGATGCCGATGAGCAGCAGCCCTGCGCCCAGGTATTGATCTATCCAGCCCTTGGTGACGAGAACACTGCTTCGCGACGCGAGTGCGCCGATGCGCCGCTGTTGTCCAGCGAGGACCTGCAGGCGTGCCTGGACGCATACCTGCCCGAACTCACCGGGAGCTCTCTGGCATTGCCATTGCGCGCGCATGATTTGCGCGGGCTGGCACCAGCCTTTATCAGCGTCGCCGAGTTCGATCCCCTGCGTGACGATGGGCGACTGTATGCCGAGCGGCTACGTGGCGATGGGGTGGCTGTGGATTATTTTCCAGGCCACGGGCTGGTGCATGGGTGCTTGCGGGCGAGGGGTTTGCCAGAGGTGGAGCGCTTGTACGAGGCGTTGTTCGAAATGCTGGCAGGTAGGATGACCTGTCCGGCACAAAGCGTTCAGCAGTGGCCTTCTGTGCGTTGATGAGGTTGGCATGGATCTGAACGGGCTTGCTGCGCTTGCACGTCTCCCATGCCCAATCGGCAGGGGGCCACTCGCTGTTCGCCGTGCTGCCCATGCTAGGCTAGCCCCCTTACCCTTAGCGGCTCACCGACATGACACAGCCCATTATCGGAGTAGGATTACGGCCTTTGCATTACCAGGCTTTTCTCGACAGCCAGGTCGAGGTGGACTGGCTGGAGGTACATGCCGAGAATTACTTCGCCGACGGTGGCTGGGACCGCCATGTCTTGGAGCAGATCGCCCAGCGCTACCCGCTTAGCCTGCACGGCGTTGGCCTGGGGCTGGGCTCGCTGGACAACCCACCGCAAGCCGCTATCGAACGACTGGTAGCGCTATGCTCGGCACTGCGCCCACTTAAGATTTCAGAACATCTGTGTTGGAACAGCCATGGCGGCCGCCATTTCAATGACTTGCTGCCGCTGCCTATGGTCGACGCCACGCTGACGTTGCTGGTGCCGCGCTTGATCCACATACAGCAGCGCTTGGACCGGCAATTGCTGATTGAAAACCTTGCCCCCTTGTTGCGCTATCGCATGGATCAGTACAGCGAAGCCCGTTTGCTATGTGAATTGGCTCGACGCAGCGGCTGCGGCATTTTGCTGGACTTGAGCAACTTGTACGTTAACGAGCACAACCATGGCGAGAGCGCATTCGAAGCACTCGACAATATCGAGCCGGGCTTGGTCGGCGAAATTCACCTGGCAGGCTTCAGCAGACAACAGGGGCGGTTGATCGATGATCATGGCTCGATGATCGAGCCGCCAGTGTGGGACCTGTATCAACACGCCCTGCGCCGGTTTGGCCCAGTGCCTACGATGATCGAGTGGGACGTGCGCCTGCCTGGTCTGGATGTCTTGCTGGGGCAGGTCGAGATCGCCCGCACGCTGGCCGCGCGTTGCCTGGCGTGACACTGGAACAACTGGCTCGCCTGCAGGCGGATTTCGCCGCTGCCTTGAACGGCTCCGATGAGACCGCGCTGGAGGCTTGGATCACATCAGACCAGGCACGCCAGGGCATCGACCATTATCGGCGACGTCTGGCCGCCCAGCAGCAACGCACCTTGGGCCTGATCTATCCGAAGTTGCGTGAGCAGCTGCCGGCCATGGTCTTTGCGCAGCTGTGCGAACAATATGGGCGCAACCATCCGTCCACCGAAGGCGACCTGGGCTTATTTGGTGACCGACTTGGGGATTTTCTCGAGCAACAGCCTGCCTTTGGCAGAGGGTCGGACTTGGCCATGCTGGCTCGCCTGGAGTGGGCCGTACACTGCTGCAACCGTGCAGCCAATAGCCCTGCCTTGAGTTCGACGGAGATCCTCGCCGCCGGCCAGGCAGGCCTGCAGCGCGGAGTAGGGCTGCATCCGGCCTGTCAATTGCTGAACAGTTCCTGGCCGGCCTACCACGCGTATGCTCGTTTGACGCCTGAAGACGCGCAGCAAGCGCTACCGCAATTTCTCGTGCATCGGCGGTGCTGGCAGGTAGGGGTACGCTGGGTGCCGCCTTATGAATATGCCGCGCTCCAGGCACTGCAAGTGGGTTGCTCGTTGGAAAAGGCGATACTGGTCGCCTATGACCACCACCCTGTCGATTACCCCGATGCGCAGCGCATCGAGCAAAGCGGCGCATTGTTGCGCCGCTGGGCGATGGATCAGCTGTTGGTGGGTTAGCCTGCTGCCGCAGCATAGCGGCTTTGCAACTGCGTAAAGCTGGTCAGGCTGCCTGCCAGGGCACTTGCCGCCACGGTATAGGGGCTGGCAAGCCATACGCTGCCCGGCCCTGAACGTCCAGGGAAATTGCGGTTAATGGCGCTGACAGTCACCTGGTCAGCTGAAGTCGACTGGCCGGGTCCACAGTTCGCGCAGGCGCCACAGCCCGGCATGATCAACTGCACACCGGCCTGGCGGAAGGTTTCCAGGTAGCCTTGGTCCCGGCAATAGTCATGCACATCGGCGGTACCGAACTGGAGAAAGAACCTGGTGTGCGACGCCGGCACGATGCCGTTGGCCTGGGCCCACTGGATCACCTCGTGATAGGCGTCGAAATCGCTGCGCTTGCCTGCCGTGCAGGAGCCGCCATAGGCGATGTCTACCCGCACTGGGCCGGCCACGTCGGAGATTGCCACACCATTGCCGGGGTCGCCGGGCGCCGCTAGCATCACACCCACTTGCGACGCATCGATTTGCAGCACATCTCGGTACACAGCGTCCGGGTCGCTGCTCATCCACGGTTCCAGCTGTACCTCGACGCCGCGCCGTTCGCGCAGGAACTCCACGACCTTATCGTCTGGCTCGACAATACCTGTCATACCACCCAACTCGGCCACCATATTGGTGAGGGTCGCTCGTTCATCGACGCTCATCCTGCGGACAGCCGAGCCGCCGAACTCGAATACACACCCGATGGCCTTGCCCTGGCGTATGAAGGCCAGGCGCAGCAGGTGCAGCACCAGGTCCTTGGCCATGACCCCTTCGGCCAGTTCCCCACTGACCTCGATACGCAGCGTTTCCGGTACTTTGCAGCGTACGTGCCCGGTGTGCCAGCTGTGGGTCATATCGCTGGCGCCCACGCCGAAGGCCAGGCAACCCAACGCCCCGGAGTGCGGGGTGTGCGAATCGGTGCCGATGACTACCTGGCCCGGCAAGGCATAGCGTTCGATCATCAAGGCATGGCAGATGCCTTCGGAGCCACCACGCTGCTTGTCCGCACCATGGCTGCGCACCGGGTAGCGTCGGCTGAAACGCTCGTGGCCATCGACCAGGTGGCGGATGCCAGGCAATAGGTTCTGCTCGATATGCGGCACGCTTTCGCTGGCCAGGACCAGGTGGTCCTCGAAGGTGATGATGCTCTGCGGATCGACCAGCGATGCCGGCTCGCCATAGGCCTGATGCAGCAGGTGCGCGCACATGCCGGTGAAGTAGTCGTGGCTGAAGCGCAGGTCGGCGCGGATGAATACGCCAGCGCCCCTTTCAGGCTTCGGTGACTGGGCATGGAGGTGGCGTTCAATGATCTTTTCCACCAGCGTTTTTTGCCCAGCCGTTCGCGACGCTGGAGCCCCTCCGTTGACCGACCAGTCCAGGCTACGGCTGTACCTGAGCAGGCCGCCGCTGCGAATAATCTGCTGGGTCAGCTCATCACGCCCCTCCAGGAATTCCTCGAGGTAGATAGGTTCGCCAGCAGCGATCCGATCGAGCACACCGAAGTCCGTGGTGGTCAGGATGCCCAGATTGTCGCAGTTCTGCTGGTAGATACGCTCGAAGCTGCGAGCCACGATCAGGCGGATACCCGCCGACAACTCGGCCAGCGGTGAAGATTCACGGGAAGACCCCTTACCATAACGGCTGCCCGCCACCGTGACGCTGAAACCACCCTGGCGGACCTGATCGACGCCGACCGGCAGCGTGTCCGCTGACTTGAAGCCTACATAAGGAAAGCGACCGAGACGCTCATCATAGTCGAGCATCACGGTGACCGGCGTGATCTCGTCGGTGGAAATGTTGTCTCTGAGCGGTTCGGCCTGGGCGAGGCTGAAGTCCTCGCCTTGCAATTGCCGCTGCATGATCTGTGGGTCATCGCTCAGGTAAAGAATGCGTCCTGCCAAGTTGATGGTGGTATTCATAGTAATCCTCCGTACCACCACCTTAATGGATTACCTGGTTGCTCAAGCTGCCAAATGGGCACTGCAGCAGTGCCCAAACATCATGCTGGGTCAGCTGTCACTGAGTGAGGTCTTGTTGCCGTCCATTTGGCCGCGCAACAACAGCAACAAGCACCAGCCGGCCGTTGCCAGCAGCACCAGGCTGGTGGCACCGAAGACGAAACGCAGGCCCAGGGAACCGGCGGCGAAGCCACCCAATATTGGGCCGGCGACCTGCCCAAGGTACTGGGCCGAGGTGGAGTAGCCGAGCATCTTGCCGACCCTGTGCGCGCCAACGTTCTGCCGGATCACCGCCGACACGCAGGGGATCAGCCCTCCCAGCGCCAGCCCCATCGCCAGGCGCAAGGCGACCAACTGCCAGGCCTCAGTGACCAGCGCCTGGGGAATCAACAGCAAGCCGGCAATGGTCAGGCACAACACGATGACCTTCAAGGCACCGATGCGATCAGCCAATTTCCCAAGGCGTGGTGCCGAAAGGATGCTGCCCAGGGCCGATGCCGCCATGCAGAGGCCGGCCAGCGGCGTGACCGACTGTGCACTCACGCCGAGGCTGCGCACATACAGTGTGATGATCGGCTCGATCGACATGTTGGCCATCATCAGGATCATGGCCACCAGCAGCATGGTGAGGACGATGGACATGTCTGGTCGCACCGCGGCCTCGCTGGCGACAGTGGTCTTGCTGGTCTTCGTCAGCACCTTGGACGACGTGATGAACAAGCAGGTGGCCAAAAAGTTGAAGAAGATCAACCCGCTGGCCCCAAGGAAGATGGTACGGATATCGACGATGTTGGGCAGCACCCCGCCAAGCAGCGGGCCGACCAAACCGCCAGCCATGATCCCGGAGGACAGTACGCCCAGCGCCCAGGCCGAACGGTCCTTCGGCGTTTGCGCTGCCACCAGCACGTAGGAACCAGAGGTGTAGCCACCCGCCAGGCCGACCAGCAGGCGCAGTGCCACCAGTTGCTCGACACTCTGTGCCATGCCGATCAGGCCCATGCTGATCACCATGCCGAAACTTGCCCGGATCAGGTTCTGCCGGCTGCCGTAGCGATCCGCCAGGTGTCCCCAGAGTGGCGCCACCAAAGCTGCGCTGAAGAAGGTCGCGGCGTAGGCGATGCCCGACCAGCGGGCAATCTCGGCATCGCCTGTGACGCCCAGGTGCTCCACATAAATGGGCAGGAACGGCAGCAGCACGGTCATGGCAACAATGTTGATGAACGATCCAAAAAAACAGATTGCCAGGTTACGTTGCCACTGCATTGCCTTCGCTCCTGCGATACGGTTTGAAAATGTCTTCGGCCTATCAGACCGTTGCCACAGGTGTAACGGGTGAAGCGACCGCACCCGTCAGCCTTAGCGGCGGGGCGGTCAACAGGAAGCGGCTACGCCCATTCGCGCGCAACCAGTGCGCCAGCGGCGTCAGGTGCCACAATTCACCGAGGTGGATGCCAAGCTTGAACAGGCACAGGTTGTGCAACGGCAGAATCGGGTAGGCCGGCAGGTCCAGCTTGTCCATCGGGTCATAGGCCTCGACCGCATGATTGTCGGCGGCAATGGCGGCGATACCGCTGCTGCTCACCCATTCCAGCAGTTTCGGATCGCGTCCGTCCAGCTCGACGCACGAGCGCTCCAGCAAATGCACATCAGGGTCTCCCCCCATATCCACCAGCATCTGGGCGAAGCCGGTATGGAAGAGAACGATGTCGCCCGGCTCGACTTCAACGCCATCGAGCTCCATCACCTTCAAGATGTCCTCGAACCCGACGCGCCGTCGCTGCCGGCCGAAATGCGCTTCCAGATCGATCAGCACGCCGCGCCCCTGCACGCCCGTCGCAGCCATGTGCTCAACCCCCAGCACCTTGGCCGGCGTCGCTGGCAGTTGCCCTTCGGCATCCGGCTCACGCACCACCTCGCCGAATACATCTGGGGTGGCGGCGAAACCGTTGTAGTAGCAGCTTTGCAGTTGCCCGTCGCCATGCAGGTCGTACAAGCTGCCGACCTGCGCCAGGCTGTCCCACTGGGTGGAATACTGCGTGCACAAGGTAACGGTGTGATCACAGAGCACATCGGTCCAGTGCGGGTCGTCCTGGCAGAGGTGGTAATCGATGTTGGATTGCTCGTTGCGTGTGACCGGCTTGAGCACTGGCGGTTGCCGGCGCGGGTTCCATTTCGAACCACCGGGCAGGTCCAGCGGTAGGCTCAGGCAGAACGAGCGGCCCTCGCGTACCTCGGCGACCCCTTGCAGGACCTTTGCCGGCGTCAGCAGGTTCAGCCTGCCGAGTTGGTCGTCGGCACCAAAGTCGCCCCAGTTGGCACCCTCGGGACGTGTCTTGTATCGCATTGACTGTTCTCCAGGAAAACACACAAGTGGCGATGCATGCATCGCCACCTGATCTTCACTTGTGCCCGCTAGGGTCTTGTTCCGGCGGTAGCACGGCATAACGCTTGAAGCCTGGTCGCTCGCTGATGCGTGCGTACCATGCGGCCAGGTGCGGTGCGTCGGGCTTGTTGTCGAGCTCGAACGTTTCGTAGGTCTGAGCAAGCACGCCCAAGGCAATGTCAGCGATGGTGAAATGCTCACCGGTGACGTACTGCTTGCCTTGCAGGTATTCGTCGAGGATCAGCCAGTTGCGCGCGATGCGCTCGGACTGCACCTTGATCGCGGCCAGATCGCGCTTGGCCGGTTCGGTGCGGATCAGCGAGGTGAACAGTGGCACGATGTCCGGCCACAATGCGCCCATCGACCAATCGAGCCAGCGGTTGACGTCAGCGTGCAGGCGAGGCTCGAGCGGGTACAGAGTGTCATTGCCGTACCGACGAGCCAGATAGCGCATGATTGCGTTGGATTCCCACAGTACGAACTCATCGTCCAGCAGTGTCGGCACCAGCCCGTTGCGGTTCAACCGCAGGTATTCCTCTTCGTGGGTACGACCATACTGCCGGCCGGCGTCGATACGCTCGAAGTCCAGGCCCAGATCTTCCAGGCACCAAAGCACCTTCTTCACGCATAGGCCTCGTTCACGCCCCCAAACTGTCAGCATGTCTGCTTCTCCTTGTTATCAGCGATTGGTCTTTGCAAAACGGCTGCGGTACTCCGGCACGGCAACGCCGGCCAGGCCCCAGTTGTCGACATTGATCTCATCGATCACCACGGTCGTGGTGTGCGGGTTCTTGCCCAGCACTTCCTGCAACACGGTGGTCACACCAGCGATCAGCGCTTGCTTCTGTTCACGCGTGACACCTTCATCGGTGACCTTGATATTCACGTACGGCATGCAACCTCCTATTTCAGGCAATCTGGCCCAGGGCCTTGACCAGCTTGGTCATGGCTCGCTCGAGCAACTCCGGTTTCTGGGCGAAGCAAATGCGCAGGTAGCCTTCTCCATCGCTGCCGAACGCCGTGCCAGGGGCCAGCGCCACGCCGTGTTCGCGCACCAGGTTCAATGCGAATTCATGGCTATTGCGCAGGCCGCGCACCTTGAGAAAGGCATAGAACGCAGCCTGGGGCGGGCTGTAGACGACATTGTCGAGCCCGGCCAGGGCGTTGCTGACGATGGCCCGCCCACGCTCGCAATAGGCCCTGAAACCCTCGACGAAGTCGGTATCGGCCAAGGCAGCCATGGCAGCCAACTGGTTGAACGGTGCCACCCCTGAATGGGTCAGCTCGATCACCTCGCCGATCACGTCGCGCTGGCCCTGCGGCAGCACCAGCCAACCGACCCGGAAGCCGGTCATGGCCCAGCCCTTGCTGAAGCTGTTGCATACGATCAGGCGGTCGTGTTCGTCCGCCACTTCGAGCATGGAAGGCGCCGCAGTCCGGCCGTCGTAGGTCAGGCGGGAATAGACTTCGTCACTCACCACCCAGACGCCCTGAGCCCGGCACATCGCCAGAATGCGACGCAGCTGATCCTTGCTTGCGGTCCAGCCGGTGGGATTGTTCGGTGAATTCACCACCAGCACCTTAGCCCCCCACAGCGCGGCTTCGAGTTCTGCAAGGTCGAGGACGAAGCCGCCGACGCCCTGGCGCAGTGCCACCCGCCTGACCCGTGCACCACGTAACTCAGCCAAGTTGCAGGGGTTGGGCCAGCAAGGGCCGATCACCACTACGATGTCGCCGGCCTGGACCAGGCTGGCGAACGCCACGTTCAGCGCGGCCATCCCCGATGCCGTCACCGCGACGCGCGACTCGTCAACGGCCACCTGGTGCAGCCCGCAGAGGTAGCGCGCCAGCGCTTCACGCAGCGCTGGGATACCACGGATATCCGGGTAACGCGTATGCCCTTGCTGCAGCGCCTGGGTCAGTGCCTGTAGCGCGCTTGTCGGGCAAGGGTGGTCACTTTCGCCAAAACACAGGAAGTCCACCCCAGTGCGGGAAAATGCCTCACGGGCAACCCCTACCAGTTGCGAGCTTGCCAGACGTTCCAGCCCCAGCGATGCCGAAGCAGGACGCAGGGGCACCATGACAGGGCTTTCCATCGCACCGCCCCTCATGCCACGGCACTGTCGACGTGCGGCTGCACCACCTGCACATGGCCAAGCCCCGTGACCGTCTGCAACAGGCGGTCGAGATAGGCTTGCGACGAGCTCAGGCGGATCAGCGCACCGAACAGGATCTCCTTGATCAAGGCAGGATCGCGTCGGGCGGCGGGCTCAATCGCATTGTCGAACCAGCCCTTGCCATGGATGGCATCCACGCGGATATGCAGGTCATGGTATTCCACGCCCGCTTCGGGCAGGCCCAGGCGACGCCAACCGGCGACCATCTTCTTGAAACGGCGAGGGGCGAGGAATTCGGTGACGCCGAAGTAACCGATGGCCTTGTAATGGTGACGCGAACTCAAGGCCAGGCAGGCGGAAAGGTTGCCGCACAACAGGGCTTCGGGCAGCAGGATTCGGTCGATGTACGACTGGTCGATCCCCAGCGCAGTCAGCGCTTTGCTGAACAGGACCGTATGCACTTCGTCTTCCTGGCCATTGCCCATTTCATCGAAATAGTTCTTGGCAATTTCCATCTTCTCGGCACCGGTCACGCCAACCTGCATCAAGGCCAGGATGTCATCGAAACGTGGGTCCAATGTGGTTTCCTGGGCAAGGAACATCTTCATGCCCTCACGGCTGGCTTCATCTTTCAGGTAATTGAAGAAGGTATGAGAGCCGGCAGGGTGTTGAATGATGTATTGCTTCAGCCATTCGACGAACGCTTCACTGGTCGTGGGCAACTGATCAAATATATCAGCGGGAATCTTGGCAATTTCAGCCTCAAGTATCACCGGTTCCAGCAGGGCACAGACGTCGGAGAAAAGCGATGACACATCAATATCAACGGCATTGGCACCGGGCAAAGAAAAACGATACTCGTATATATTTGCCAATACCGCGTTAATCTTCTGCAGCGCTTCGGAATCTGCTGCAAGGCCCCGTTTCTGAAGGCTCTGACAAGTGTCCAAGATCGCCTGGCGAAGCGGCTGATCTAGCAGATAGGGTGTCCGCCCGGCGCTGCCGTGCGCCTGGTAGCCTTCGATAAACGTAAGCAGATCATCGACGTGATTCATAACCTTACTCTCCCTGGATAATCTCGAGCACGTTGCCCAACGGGGTTTATCGCGTTGGCGCACTCGTCGAATTCAGGGCGTACCTTAGCCAGACTCAAATGCGGTTAGCCATTCGCCAATTTTCAACAAGCCTCAACATCCGGCGCAGGTCCGTACTGCCAGCGGGCTAACAAAAGTTTCATTCGGCACGGGCACTGAGAGCTGCTACGATAATTCGCGCCTCGTGCCAATAACAAAACAACATAATATAAACAAGGATCGTTTATTACCGTGACCAATTTAACGCGTAAGTTCGACCTGACCTCGCTACGCCTATTTCTGGCGGTCTACCTAGAGCAGAACATTGCCCGCGCCGCGGAGCGAGAATGTATTACGCCCTCCGCCGTGAGCCGGCGGATCTCCGATCTCGAACTCCTCGTCGGCGCCCCGTTGATCCACCGTCAATCCCGAGGGATTTCGGTAACTCCGGTCGGCGAAATGCTCGCTCGCCACGCGCGCGCCGTGCTCGAAAGCCTGGAGAATCTCAACGCCGAGATTTCGCAGTTCCAAGTAGGTGCCAAAGGTTCTGTGAAGATTGCCGCCAACCTTTCGGCCATCGTGCAATTCCTGCCCGAGGATCTGGCATCTTTCCAGCGCTCGTTCCCGGAAGTGGACATCCGTGTGGACGAGATTGCCTCCGCCGAGGTATTGCGCAGTGTTGAAGAAGGCACCGCGGAAATCGGCATCTGCAATGCCCAGGACTTGCCCGCAAGCATGGAGGCACGGCCCTATCGCGCCGACCGCCTGGTGCTGATCGTGCCACCTCGGCATCGCCTGGCGTCACTCAGCTCGGTCGACCTGGGCTGTATCGTCCAAGAGCGCCTGGTCGGCCTGGGCCCGGAAACCAGCCTGATGAAACTGCTCAATCTTCAGGCCGCCGAGCAAGGCCTGACCCTGTCGTTGACCATCCAGGTGCGTAGCCTCGACGTGCTGTGCCGGATGGTCCATGCCGAGCTCGGTGTCGCCGTGGTGCCGCAACTGGTGGCTGAATACAACACCCGCGCGCTGGACCTGAAGATCGTGCCCATCGCTGAAGCCTGGGCAACCCGCAAGCTGATCGTGGTCTCACGCGATAGCGCCCGCCTGACTGCCACAGCCCGAGGACTGATCAGTTACCTCGCAGATCATTGACCTCAACAACCGGCATGGGAGCCATGTGCATATGACACGTCTGGCCTGCAGAAGCGTTGGTAACATTTTGAGACATCTGCACGGAGCACTCCCATGTCTCAAACGGCCACACCGCGGACCTTGTACGACAAGCTGTGGGAAACCCACCTGATCAGCACCAGTGTCGATGGCACTGGCCTGCTGTACATCGACCGTCATCTGATCAACGAAGTATCCAGCCCGCAAGCTTTCGAAGCGCTGGCCATGCGCGGCCGCTCGGCATGGCGCCCGGCCTCGAACCTGGCCATCGCCGATCACAACGTACCCACCGGCCCGCGTGACGGTAGCCCCATCAGCGACCCGTTCTCGCGACTGCAGGTGCAGACCCTGGCCAGCAACGCCCACCGCAACGCGATCAGCTATCTGGGCATGGATGATGTACGCCAGGGTATCGAGCACGTGGTTGGTCCGGAGCAAGGCGCCACGTTGCCGGGCATGACCGTGGTATGCGGCGACTCGCATACTTCCACCCATGGAGCCTTCGCCTGCCTGGCCTATGGTATCGGCACGTCGGAAGTCGAGCATGTGCTGACCACCCAGACCTTGTTAGCGCGCAAGATGAAGGTCATGCGCGTCCAGATCGACGGCCCGCTGGGGATGGGGGTTACGGCCAAGGATGTAATTCTCGCCGTAATCGGCGTGATCGGTACCGGAGGTGCCACCGGCTGCGCCATCGAATATTGCGGCACCACCATCGCCGCCATGTCGATGGAGCAGCGCATGACCGTATGCAACATGTCGATCGAAGCAGGCGCACGAGCAGGTATGATCGCTTTCGATCAGACCACCCTTGATTACGTACGCGGCAAGCCCCTGGCCCCAACCGGTGCGCAATGGGACCAGGCCGTGGCGTACTGGCAAACACTGCATTCGGACCCGGATGCGCATTTCGACCACAGCGTCTTCATAGACGCCCGACAGATCAAGCCACAGGTCACCTGGGGAACTTCACCGGAAATGACCAGTGCGATCGACGGCTGCGTACCCGACCCGTTGCAGGAACAGGACCCCGTCAAGCGCGAGGGTTACAAGAAGGCCCTGGCCTACATGGGCCTTGCCGCCGGCACCCCGATCAGTCAGATACAGCTGGACAAGATCTTTATCGGTTCGTGCACCAATTCACGCATCGAGGACCTGCGCGAGGCAGCGGCTATCGTCAATGGCCGTCAGGTGGCCAGCAGCATCAAGCGAGCCATGGTGGTACCCGGTTCAGGCTTGGTGAAGCGCCAGGCTGAAGCGGAAGGCCTGGACGCCATCTTCAAGGCTGCCGGCTTCGAATGGCGTGAGCCCGGTTGCTCCATGTGCATGGCCATGAACGATGACCGCCTGTCTCCCGGCGAACGCTGTGCATCCACTTCCAACCGCAACTTCGAAGGCCGACAGGGTCAAGGCGGACGTACCCATCTGGTCAGCCCAGCCATGGCTGCCGCCGCCGCCGTTACCGGCCACTTCGTCGATGTTCGTGGATTTCACAGGAGCCAGCAATGAACCCGATCAACACATTGCAAGGCATCATTGCGCCCATGGACCGCGCTAATGTGGATACCGACGCGATCATGCCCAAGCAGTTTCTGAAATCGATCCGCCGTTCCGGCTTCGCTGCGAACCTGTTCGACGAATGGCGCTATCTGGATCACGGCGAACCAGGGCAGGACTGCTCGACCCGCCCGCTCAACCCGGACTTCGTCCTCAACCAGCCACGCTATGCAGGCTGCTCGATCCTGCTGGCGCGTACCAATTTCGGTTGCGGCTCGTCACGCGAGCATGCCCCCTGGGCGCTGGAGCAGTATGGTTTTCGGGTGCTGATCGCCCCAAGCTTCGCCGACATTTTCTTCCAGAACTGCTTCAAAAATGGTCTGTTGCCGATCGCGCTGAGCGAAAGCGAAGTCGACTGGCTGTTCAGGTACGAAGCCCAGCACTCGCCCATGCAACTGCAGGTAGACCTGCCAGCCCAGACCGTGCAAACCATCGACGGCAGCTGGCGCGCCCGCTTCGAGATCGATGCCTTCAAGAAGCACTGCCTGCTCAACGGTCTGGACGACGTCGGCCTGACACTACAGCAGGAACAACAAATCAGAGACTTCGAAGCGGCCCACTTGGCGCGCTTTCCCTGGTTGCTGAAACGCCTGGCCTGAGGCCAGCACTGATACCTGAAGCCTGGAGCCAACAACAACCAGAGCCAGGCCACCTGATGGAAAAGCCGGCCGCCGGCCGCAAGCAAGGATTAGCCATGTGCCCGATTAGCCTCCTGTACCATGTTGACCTCGTTACCTTGAAACTGCTGCTCGCAATCAGTGAAGAAGGCACACTGACCCGCGCTTCGCGCCGGGAGGGTATCGCCCTCTCGGCCGCCAGCAAGCGCCTGGTGAGCCTGGAAAAGGCCTTGGGCGCTTCACTGTTCCTGCGCAACGGCCAAGGCATGCAACTGACTAGCGCGGGGCATACCCTGCTGCGCCATGCACGCCAGATGCTGCAAGGTGTACATGACATTCACCAAGATCTGGTCCGACAGTTGCCCGCCAACGACCGGGTGCGAATCATCGCCAGCCCATCAGCCATCGGTCAGTCGCTGGCCGCTGACCTGACCGACTACATGCAGGCTCACGGTCATGTGCGAATCGACCTGCAGGCCTGCGAAAGCGAGCAACTGGTCGATGTCATGGCATCCGGCGCAGCCGACCTGGCCATCTTCGTCTCATTGGACGGTACCGAACGGCTGCCGGGCGAGCCCTACCGCAGTGATCGCCTGGTACTGATCACCGCACCGGATCATCCGCTTGCCTGCGCCGGGCCTATTGATTTCGAACAGACCCTGACCTATCCCCATATCGGCATGCATGCCTACGCCTCGATCTACAAACGTTACGAAACCCTGCACCACGACGCCCCGGACATGCGCGGCCATGTGCCGGACGTCAAGTCGCTCTGCCGTATGGTGGCCACCAACCTCGGGATTGGCATCATGTCCGGGCGGCTTTATGAGGAAGTCAGCGAACATTTCGATCTGGTTGCCATCCCCCTGGAAGACGAATGGTCGGCGCATGACCTGCGCATCGCCGCCCTCGATAGCGAGCGGTTGTGCCCACCCGCCCAGGCTCTGTACAGCCATCTGCTGAGCCTGCAAGGCATGCCGCCACCTACATCGCTTGGCCACTGCCGTCCGGCAATGGCGGCGCGCTCATGAACGTACGCGAAATGCTGGTTTCAGTGGCACTTTCCGGCCTGACTGCGGCACACGCCCAGGCCACGCAGCCCCCACCCGACGCGATGGAAGTGTGTTATGGCGTGGCCATGCAGGGCCACAACGATTGCGCGGACACCGCCTGCTTCCACTCCTGCTCGGGTATGTCACAACACGACCGCGACCCGGGCGAATGGACCATGGTGCCCAAAGGTACCTGTATCAGCCAAGGTGGCCAGGTAGCGGCCCAGCCCAAGGCCTGTGCGACACCTCCGGCCACCAGCGGCCAGGTGGCCGACCTGGCTGCTGGTGGCGAACTGTACGCCGCTGGCGACCAGAGCGCCAAAGTCCCGGCCTGCAGCGCCTGCCATGGTGCGGCCGGGGTCGGCGGTGCGAGCGACTACCCGGCGCTGGCAGGGCAGAACGCCAGCTACCTGGCGAACCAGCTTCGGCATTTCAGAAGCGCCGAGCGCACCGACCCGGTGATGAACACCGCGACCCGCCACCTGAACGACACACAGATCGACAACCTGTCCGCCTACCTCGCCGCCCAGCAGCCGCTGACCGCCGTCGACAGGCATCAGGCGCAAGCGCTGCAACAGCAGCTCGAAGGTCATGCCCATGCCGGCCAGCCGCGCTTCAGCGATTGCGCGGTGGGTTGTCCCGAACTCATCGCTCTGCCCGCCGGCAGCTTCGTCATGGGTTCGCCTACGGATGAAGCAGGACGTTTCGGCAACGAACAACAGCATGTGGTCGCCATCGGCCAAGCATTCGCCATCAGCACGCGCCCCATCACCTTCGCTCAATGGGACCTGTGCCTGAGCGAAGGCGGTTGCGCCGGCTATCGCCCTAGCGACGAGGGGTTCGGCCGCGGCGAACGGCCAGTGATCAATGTCGGCACGGCGGATATCGCCCATTACATCACTTGGCTGCAGGACAAGACCGGGCAGCGCTATGCCTTGCCCAGCGAAGCGCAATGGGAATATGCCGCCAGGGCCGGGACCACCACCGCGCGCAGTTGGGGTAACGATATTGCCCGCCGTTATGCCAACTACGGCCAGGACGACTGTCCAGCACAAATACGCTGCCCAGGCCGAGCCGAAGGTGCTGATCAGTGGGTAAACACCGCGCCGACCGGCTCGTTCCCAGCCAACCCCTGGGGCCTGTACGACATGCTTGGCAACGTCTGGCAACGCACCGCCGATTGCTGGCACGCCGATTACACCGGCGCCCCCCGGGATGAACGGGCGTGGACCGAACCATTGTGCGAGCGCAGCGTGATCCGCGGTGGCTCCTGGAGCAACGTCCCCGCCTTCGTCCGCTCAGCCAGCCGTGCTGCATTCAAGCAAGACGGGCGTGCCCGCAACATCGGTTTCCGCCTGGCCCGCATCCTGTAGTCGCTATACCCACTGCAAGGCTCCTTCCAACAATTACAAACAGGAGAACTGCCATGACTACCCTGGCACCACGAGCAACCGAGCTTGGGACGGACCTGCATGAACTGCTGCTCTACCGGCGTATCGCCTGGCGCATACTGCCGCTGACGATCATCTGTTTCCTCTTCTCCTACTTCGACCGCATCAACATCAGCTTCGCCAAGGCCCAGATGCAGGCAGAACTGGGCCTGAGCGATGCTGCCTATGGCTTCGCTGCCAGCGTGTTCTTCTTCGGTTATGTGTTGTTCGAAGTGCCCAGCAGCTACGGCTTGAAAAAGTACGGAGCTCCCAGCTGGATCTGCCGGATCATGGTGTCATGGGGCATCGCCACGGCCTGCCTGGTATTCGCCTACGACGAATACACCTTGTACTTCCTGCGTTTTCTGATCGGCGTGATGGAAGCCGGATTCGGGCCCGCCTTGCTGTTCTACCTGGCCTGCTGGTTTCCCAAGAAACACCTGGCGAGCATCAATGGCATCTGGTTTCTCTCGATTCCACTGTCGGGCCTGCTGGGCGCACCACTGTCCGGGCTGGTCCTTCACTACCTCGACGGTTTCCTCGGCCTGGCGGGCTGGCACTGGTTATTCGTCCTCTCGGGGCTGCCTTGCGCACTGCTGGGCATCGTGGTGTTGTTCAAGCTGGATGCCGACATCCGTTCCGCGTCATGGTTGAAGGATGAAGAAAAAACCGTGCTGTTGCGTAATCTGGAGAACGACAAAAGCATCGAGCCGCCACGGCAGGCGCCATTGCTCAAGGTCTTGTGCACGCGGGAAGTCCTGGTACTGGCGAGCGTGTACTTCATGATCAAACTGACGGCCTACGGGCTGAATTTCTGGATGCCGCACCTGATCAGCTCAGCCGGCGTAAGCAACCCACTGACAGTGGGCCTGCTGACAGCCCTCCCCTATCTGTTCGCGGCTATCGGCATGGTCATAGTCACACGCCACTCGGATGCCAGCGGGGAACGCAAGCGCTATCTTTGGGGCTGCATGCTGGTAGGGGGTGTCGGCTACTTGGCGGCATGTGGCTTCAATGGCCAGACCTATGCACTGACAGCTTTTCTGGTGCTGGCCACATCAGGCATTTTCATCGCCATTCCGATTTTCTGGACCATCCCGCAGAAGGCCTTCGATGGCCTGGCGATTGCAGTCAGCATTGCCGCCATCAACAGCATCGGTCAGGTGAGCGGTATCGTGGCACCGACGTTGGTGGGGTATATCAATGACGTGACTGGTAATACCTATATGGGGATGCTCGTCCTAGCGCCATTTTGCTTCCTGTGCGCAGGCGTGGTCATGTGGGGGCTGCCTAATGACAAAATACCGATCCGGACGGATGCGTTAGAGCATTAAAACTGAGTGGATGCGGTGATCTGGTGCACCGGGTTCAAACCCACCTTGGGACACCTCGCGAGCCTTGGGGGGTGTTACTGAGCAAGGACGTGTAGAAGTCGAAGGGACCCGATCTGTGAGTGAGCCCAGGCTGTGGCGGTGGACAGGTTCTGCATCAGCAACCTTGATCGGAGTGCCCCGCACAGCGCGCATTACTGCAGCTGAAATCGAGCAGTTTGTGGTGAAAGCGGGGGCCTGATGGCCCCCGCATTTCCTCACTGATCAGGTTGCTGCTGTGCCATTTCACTGTGCCTGGGCAGCGCGATCGAGATGAGTGCGGCGGCCAATACGAAGATGCTGGAAATCCACAAGCAAGCCTCCAACCCATAGGCCTGAAACACCCAACCTGACAGCAGCGTGCCGACCAAGCGACCCAGGGCGTTGGACATGTAGTAGAAGCCCACATCCAGGGAGACGCCGTCTTCCTTGGCATAGCTGACGATGAGGTAGCTGTGCAGCGATGAGTTCACAGCGAACAGCACGCCGAACAGCATCACCCCAGCGAGCAAGACGACCTGCGCCGACCAGCCTGCCGACAGGCCCACGGCAATGAGCGCAGGCAGTCCGGCCAGGGCGATTGCCCAGATGAAGGCTACTCGGCCATCGGGTATATGACCCTGCTTCTTGCCGGTGATATGGGGAGCAAACGACTGGACGATGCCGTAGCCGATTACCCAGGCGGCCAAAAAGCCGCCGACCAGCCAGAAATCCCAGCCAAACGCAGAGCTCAGGTAAACCGGCAGTGCCACGACGAACCAAACATCCCGCGCCCCGAACAAAAACAGCCGTGCAGCCGAGAGGATGTTAATGGCCCGGCTCTTGGATAGCATGTCGCGGAACTTCGGCTTGGCCTTGGCCTTGCCCAAGTCCTTTTTCAGCAGGATCAGACTGCCGATCCAGATCAGGGCCAGCACCGCCGCCATGGCCAGTACCGCCTGGGTAAAACCGAGCAGCGCAAGCAGTGCTCCCCCGAGGAAGAAGCCCACGCCTTTGAGCGCGTTTTTCGAGCCCGTCAGGATGGCTACCCATTTGTAGAGGGTGCCTTGCTGGCTGTCCGGCACCAGGAGCTTGATGGAGCTTTTGGCGCTCATCTTGTTCAGGTCCTTGGCGATACCGGACAGCGCCTGGGCGGCCATTACCCACGGCACCGTCAGCGAGGCTGCTGGTGCCGTGAGCATCAGTAGGGCGACGACCTGCATGCCAAGGCCGATGTTCATGGTGCGATTGAGCCCCAGGCGGGCGCCGAGGTAGCCGCCCACCAGGTTGGTGATCACACCGAAAATCTCATAGAACAGGAACAGCGCCGCGATCTGCAGCGGCGTGTAGCCCAAGGTATGGAAGTGCAATACCACCAACATGCGCAATGCACCGTCGGTGAGGGTGAAGGCCCAATAGTTGCCGGTAACGAGCAGGTACTGACGCACTTCCGAAGACAGGGCTGACAACGCCTTCATGATCGCTGCTTACTCCGCCATACCGACCAGTCGAGCCAACTCCGCTGCACGGTTGGCATAGCCCCATTCGTTGTCGTACCAGGCGTAGATCTTCACCTGGGAGCCGTTCACCACCAGCGTCGACAGCGCATCAATGATGGAGGACCGTGGGTCGGTGCGATAGTCGATGGACACCAGTGGACGTTCCTCATAGCCCAGGATGTTCTTCAACGGGCCTTCGGATGCGGCTTTGAGCAGGGCGTTGACCTCTTCGATAGTGGTCGCGCGCTCCACTTCGAACACGCAGTCGGTCAGCGAGGCGTTGGCCAACGGTACGCGCACGGCATGACCGTTCAGTTTGCCGCGTAGCTCGGGGAAGATCTCGGCGATCGCGGTGGCTGAACCTGTGGTGGTAGGGATCAGGCTCATGCCTGAGGCCCGGGCGCGACGCAGATCCTTATGTGGCGTATCCAGAATGCTCTGGGTATTGGTCAGGTCATGGATAGTGGTGATCGAGCCGTGGCGGATGCCCAGATTCTCGTGAATGACCTTGACCACTGGCGCCAGGCAGTTGGTGGTGCAGGACGCAGCGGTAACGATCCGGTGCTGCGCCGGCTCGAACAGGTGCTGGTTGACCCCCATCACCACATTCAATGCGCCCTTTTCCTTCACCGGCGCACACACCACCACGCGTTTAACGCCTTGGTCCAGGTAGGCCTGGAGCACGGCCACCGATTTCATCTTGCCGCTGGCCTCGATGACTAGGTCACAACCCGACCAGTCGGTGTCAGCGATCACCTTGTTCGCGGTGATCTTGATGCGCTTGCCGTCGATCACCACCGAGTCGCCTTGCGCACGTGCTTCACGGTGCCAGCGCCCATGGACCGAGTCGAAGTTGATCAGGTGGGCGTGGGTCTCGGCATCTCCAGCCGGATCATTGATCTGCACGAACTCGAATTCTGGCCACTCCCAAGACGCGCGAAGCGCTAAGCGACCGATACGCCCAAATCCGTTGAAACCTACTTTGATAGCCATGTTCTTGTTCTCGAGATGCGATTAGCGAGCGTTCAGATGGATCGTTGATTAACGCGCCTCGACAGCTCTTGGCCATTTCAATACCGCTACCGGCCCGAGTGCCAAGGTCGTTCTGGGCAGATCCGATCTAGCCTAAGCGCTCTGCGCCAGGGTGGGCCTCTTCAGCTGGGATCAGACAAAAGAGCTAAGCGACTCATCTGGTTGAATTTGCAGAAGCACAGGATACGCAAATAGGGGACAGGGAGCCCCTGAGGGCTCCCGTGGCTGCTGTGACAGTTTGTTCAGTGACAGACGTTATTGTCTCAATCCAGCCCCATGAATATGAAACCGCCTTACTCCACCGTCACCGATTTCGCCAGGTTACGCGGCTGGTCGACGTCAGTACCCTTGAGCACCGCCACGTAGTACGACAGCAGCTGCAACGGGATGGTGTAGAGGATCGGCGCCAGCGCATCGATGATGTGCGGCACCTTGATCACATGGGTGCCTTCGCCGTTGGTCATGCCGGCCTGTTCGTCGGCGAACACCACCAGCTCGCCACCACGGGCACGCACTTCCTGCAGGTTGGACTTGAGCTTCTCCAGCAGTTCGTTGTTCGGCGCCACGGTGACCACCGGCATATCGCTGTCCACCAGGGCCAGCGGGCCGTGCTTGAGCTCGCCGGCCGGATAGGATTCGGCGTGGATGTAGGAGATCTCCTTGAGCTTGAGCGCACCTTCCATGGCCACCGGGTACTGGGCGCCACGGCCGAGGAACAGGGTGTGGTGCTTGTCGGCGAACAGCTCGGCGGTCTTCTCGACGATGCCGTCCATCGCCAGGGCTTCGCCCAGGCGGGTAGGCAGGCGGCGCAACTCTTCCACCAGCTCGGCCTCGACCCCGGCTTGCAGGGTACCGCGCACCTGGCCCAGGGCCAGGGTCAACAACATCAGCGAAACCAGCTGGGTGGTGAAGGCCTTGGTCGAGGCCACGCCGATTTCCGGGCCCGCCAGGGTCAGCAGGGTCAGGTCGGATTCGCGCACCAGCGAACTGATACCCACGTTGCAGATGGCAAGGCTGCCCAGGAAGCCCAGCTCCTTGGCGTTGCGCAGCGCCGCCAGGGTGTCGGCGGTTTCGCCGGACTGGGAGATGGAGACGAACAGGGTGTCCGGCTGCACCACCACCTTGCGGTAGCGGAATTCGCTGGCCACTTCCACCTGGCAAGGAATGCCGGCCAATTCTTCCAGCCAGTAACGGGCGACCATGCCGGCGTGATAGCTGGTGCCGCAGGCGACGATCTGCACGTTACGCACCTTGGCGAACAGCTCGGCAGCCTGTGGGCCGAAGGCCTGGACCATGACATGGTCCTTGCCCAGACGGCCTTCCAGGGTGCGCTGGACCACGTTCGGCTGCTCGTGGATCTCCTTGAGCATGAAGTGGCGATAGGCGCCCTTGTCGGCTGCTTCGGCGCCTTCGTGGTACTGCACGGTCTCGCGCTGAACCTTGTGCCCGGCCTGGTCCCAGATGCTCACCTGGTCACGACGGATCTCGGCGATATCGCCTTCCTCGAGGTACATGAAGCGGTCGGTGACCTGGCGCAGGGCCAATTGGTCGGAGGCCAGGAAGTTCTCGCCCAGGCCCAGGCCGATCACCAGCGGGCTGCCGCTGCGCGCGGCGACCAGGCGGTCCGGCTGCTGCTTGCTGATCAGCGCCAGACCGTAGGCGCCATGCAGGCGCTTGACGGCGACCTTGAGGGCGTCGGTGAGGTCGGGAACGGTCTTGAGGGTGTGGTGGATCAGGTGGACGATGACTTCGGTGTCGGTTTGCGAAGCGAAGACATAACCCAGGTCCTTGAGCTCTTCACGCAGGGCTTCGTGGTTCTCGATGATGCCGTTGTGTACCACCGCCACATCATCGCTGGAGAAGTGCGGGTGGGCGTTGGTTTCGCTTGGCGCACCGTGAGTGGCCCAACGGGTGTGGGCGATGCCCAACTGGCCGGCCAATGGCTCAGCTGCCACGGCGGCCTCCAGTTCGCTGACCTTGCCAATGCGGCGACGGCGTTCGAGCTCACCGGCCTGGGTGAAGACCGCCAGGCCAGCGCTGTCATACCCACGGTATTCCAGGCGCTTGAGGCCTTCGATGAGGATGGCGGTGATATTACGTTCGGCTACGGCCCCGACGATTCCACACATGATTATTGCTCCTGGCTGATCGCGGCGCAGATCAGGTTGATGCCGCGGGCTTGAATCTGTTCGCGTGCCTCCATCGGCAGGCGATCGTCTGTAATAAGGGTGTTGATGCTGCCCCAGGGCAGCTCGAGGTTGGGAATCTTGCGCCCTACCTTGTCCGACTCGACCATGACGATCACTTCCCGGGCCACCTCTGCCATCACCCGGCTCAGGCCGAGCAACTCGTTGAAGGTGGTGGTACCACGGGCCAGGTCGATGCCGTCGGCACCGATGAACAGTTGGTCGAAGTCGTAAGAGCGTAGTACCTGCTCGGCGACCTGGCCCTGGAAGGATTCGGAATGGGGGTCCCAGGTGCCGCCGGTCATCAGCAGCACCGGTTCGTGCTCGAGTTCGCTGATGGCGCGGGCCACATTCAGGGAGTTGGTCATCACCACCAGGCCGGGCTGGCGGCCCAGTTGGGGAATCATGGCAGCCGTGGTGCTGCCGCTGTCGATGATGATGCGCGCGTGTTCGCGGATGCGCCCTACCGCTGCCTTGGCGATCGCTTGCTTGTGGCTCGACACCGGCTGCACCGTTTCCACCAACATCTCCTGGGGGACGGGGATGGCGCCGCCATAGCGGCGTAGCAGCAGGCCGTTGGCTTCGAGCGCGGCCAGGTCCTTGCGGATGGTCACCTCTGAGGTTTCGAAACGCTTGGCCAAGGCGTCCACGCTCACCTCGCCCTGCTCGTTGAGCAAAGCCAGGATGTTGTGTCGCCGCTGGGGGGTGTTTCGTTTCGACATTTCGGGCTTAAGTTTCGATTCGAAAGATAATGGTTGCAATCAAAACCTAAGACCGACATTTCGTCAAGCGGTGGATAAATCTTTATGGGCAGGCCGTACCTGATGGGAAATGACCCAGCCCTTCGTACTGTGCTGTCCCTCGTGGTCTTGGCGGTAAACCCGCTCCCACAAGCTGTATGCGGGACAAAAAAAGCCGGCTTATTCACATAAGCCGGCCTGTGCATAACCGATTGTGGATAAATCAGTCCTTTTTGATTTTCTCCGGTCGCTTCCAGCCGTCGATGTTGCGCTGCCGTGCCCGGCCGACCGCCAACTGACCGGCTTCAACGGCCTGTGTGATGGTCGAACCGGCAGCTGTGGTAGCGCCGGCCTGGATTTCCACAGGCGCGACCAGCGAATTGTTCGAACCGATGAACACGTCCTCGCCCATCACGGTCTTGAACTTGTTGGCGCCATCGTAGTTGCAGGTAATGGTGCCCGCGCCGATGTTGGTGCGCGCACCGATCTCGGCGTCGCCCAGGTAGGTGAGGTGGCCGGCCTTGGCGCCTTCGCCCAGGTGGGCGTTTTTCAGCTCGACGAAGTTACCCACATGGGCCTTGGCTTCCAATACACTGCCGGGGCGCAAACGGGCGAATGGGCCGGCATCGCTACCCTCGCCCATCACAGCGCCTTCAAGGTGGCTGTTGGCCTTGATGATCGCACCCTTGCGCAGGGTGCTGTTCTTGATGACGCAGTTCGGGCCGATCTGGACGTCGTCCTCGATCACCACCTTGCCTTCGAGGATCACGTTGATATCGATCAGCACATCGCGCCCAACGGTCACTTCACCCCGCACATCGAAGCGCGACGGGTCACGCAGGGTCACGCCCTGGGCCATCAGGCGGCGGCCTTCGCGCAGTTGATAGTGCCGTTCCAGCTCGGACAGCTGGCGACGGTCGTTGGCGCCCTGCACTTCCATCGGGTCGTGGGGTTGCTCGGTGGCGACCACCAGGCCATCGGCCACGGCCATGGCGATCACGTCGGTGAGGTAGTACTCGCCCTGGGCGTTGTTGTTGGACAGGCGCCCCATCCAGTCGGCCAGGCGCGCCGCCGGCATGGCGAGGATGCCAGTGTTGCCTTCCTTGATCGCCCTTTGCGCCTCGCTGGCATCCTTGTGCTCGACGATCGCCGCGACCTGGCCTTGTTCATCGCGAACGATACGGCCGTAACCCGTCGGGTCCTCGAGGTTGACGGTCAACAAGCCCAATTGGCTGTCGCTGACCTTGGCCAGCAAGCGCTGCAGGGTTTCTACCTCGATCAGCGGTACATCACCGTAGAGCACCAGCACGGTGTCTGCGGTAATCGCTGGCAGCGCCTGGGCCACGGCATGGCCGGTACCCAATTGTTTGTCCTGCATGACGAAGTTCAGGTCGTCTGCAGCCAGGCGCTCGCGTACCTGTTCCGCCCCATGGCCGATGACCACGTGAATACCCTTGGGCTGCAGCTGGCGAGCGCTGTGGATAACATGGCCCAGCATGGAGTTGCCGGCGACCGGGTGCAGTACCTTGGGCAACGCCGAGCGCATGCGGGTGCCTTGGCCGGCGGCGAGAATAACGATATCGAGAGACATTGACTGGCTACCAATCCTGGGCGGTCAGTGGCATGACCGTGTAATGGAGATTAAAAAAGAAAAAGGGTAGCCGATGGCTACCCTTTTTCTCAATCTGCATGAAGCCTGCGGTATCAGCCGCCGAACTTCTTGCGGATCTGCTGGACGGTACGCAGCTGGGCTGCGGCCTCGGCCAGACGTGCGGATGCGGCACTGTAGTCGAAATCCGCGCCTTTCTCATGCAGGGCCTTCTCAGCAGCCTTGACGGCTTCCTGAGCGGAGGCTTCGTCCAGGTCGGCTGCACGCTGCACGGTGTCGGCGAGTACCTTGACCATGTTCGGCTGCACTTCCAGGAAACCACCGGAGATGTAGAACACCTCGCGATCGCCACCCTGCTTGGTCAGCGTGATCGGACCTGGCTTCAGATTGGTGATCAGCGGCGCGTGGCCTGGAGCGATACCCAGATCGCCCAGGTTGCCGTGCGCAACCACCATCTCGACCAGACCGGAGAAGATTTCTCCTTCCGCGCTGACGATATCGCAATGGACTGTCATAGCCATCTGCTTGCCTCAACCTGATTAGCGCCCCTTGCGGGGCGCCGGGATTACAGTTTCTTGGCTTTCTCGATCGCTTCGTCGATGCTGCCGACCATGTAGAACGCTTGTTCTGGCAGGTGGTCGTAGTCACCTTTGAGGATGCCGCTGAAGCCAGCGATGGTGTCTTTCAGGGAAACGTACTTGCCTGGCGAACCGGTGAAGACTTCGGCCACGAAGAACGGCTGCGACAGGAAGCGCTGGATCTTACGAGCACGGGCTACCAGTTGCTTGTCGGCTTCGGACAGTTCGTCCATACCCAGGATCGCGATGATGTCCTTCAGCTCTTTGTAGCGCTGCAGAACATACTGGACCTGACGGGCAGTTTCGTAGTGCTCGTTGCCGATCACGTTCGGGTCCAGCTGGCGCGAAGTCGAGTCCAGTGGGTCGACCGCTGGGTAGATACCCAGGGAGGCGATGTCACGGGACAGAACGACGGTGGCGTCCAGGTGGGCGAAGGTGGTGGCAGGCGATGGGTCGGTCAAGTCGTCCGCAGGAACGTAAACGGCCTGGATCGAGGTGATCGAACCTTCTTTGGTCGAAGTAATACGCTCTTGCAGAACGCCCATCTCTTCGGCCAGGGTCGGCTGGTAACCTACTGCCGAAGGCATACGGCCCAGCAGTGCGGATACTTCGGTACCGGCCAGGGTGTAACGATAGATGTTGTCGACGAACAGCAGAACGTCGTTACCTTCGTCACGGAACTTCTCGGCCATGGTCAGGCCGGTCAGCGCTACGCGCAGACGGTTTCCTGGTGGCTCGTTCATCTGACCGTAGACCAGCGCTACCTTGTCGAGAACGTTGGAGTCCTTCATCTCGTGGTAGAAGTCGTTACCCTCACGAGTACGCTCACCCACACCGGCGAACACGGAGTAACCGCTGTGCTCGATGGCGATGTTACGGATCAGTTCCATCATGTTCACGGTCTTGCCGACGCCGGCGCCACCGAACAGACCAACCTTACCACCCTTGGCGAACGGGCAGACCAGGTCGATTACCTTGATGCCGGTTTCCAGCAGGTCGTTGCCGCCTGCCTGGTCAGCGAACGAAGGGGCTTTCTGGTGGATGCCACGACGCTCTTCTTCGCCGATCGGGCCAGCTTCGTCGATCGGGTTGCCCAGAACGTCCATGATACGGCCCAGAGTGGCCTTACCAACCGGAACAGAAATGGCAGCGCCGGTGTCGACGACATCCAGACCGCGCTTCAGGCCTTCGGTGGAGCCCATCGCAATGGTACGAACCACGCCGTCGCCCAGCTGCTGCTGAACTTCCAGGGTGGTTTCCGCGCCTTGTACTTTCAGCGCGTTGTAAACACTCGGCACGACGTCACGTGGGAATTCCACGTCGATGACGGCGCCGATGATTTGAACGATACGTCCGCTACTCATAGCTGGATCCTCTGAATATTTGAACCGTTAAACCGCGGCAGCGCCGCCGACGATTTCCGAGATCTCCTGGGTGATCGCAGCCTGACGCGCCTTGTTGTAGATCAGCTGGAGTTCGCTGATCAGGTCACCGGCGTTGTCTGTGGCGTTCTTCATGGCGATCATCCGGGCCGCTTGTTCAGCAGCATTGTTCTCGACCACCGCTTGGTACACCTGCGACTCCACGTAACGCACCATCAAGCCGTCCAGCAGCTCTTTTGCGTCGGGTTCGTACAGGTAGTCCCAGTGATGCTTGAGATCCTGATCCGGGGTTGCCACCAACGGTACCAATTGCTCGACCGTCGGCTTTTGGGTCATGGTGTTGATGAACTTGTTCGAAACCACCGAGAGGCGATCGATACGGCCGTCCAGGTAGGCGTCCAGCATCACCTTGACGGAGCCGATCAGATCATTGATCGATGGCTCTTCGCCCAGGTGGCTGATCGCGGCTACGACGTTGCCGCCAAAGATGCGGAAGAAAGTCGCACCCTTGCTGCCGATCACGCACAGGTCGATTTCCACGCCCTGTTCGCGGTTTTCGTTCATGTCCTTGACCAGGGCCTTGAACAGGTTGGTGTTCAAGCCACCGCACAGACCACGGTCACTGCTCACCACGATATAACCGGCACGCTTTACAGGGCGCTCGATCATGAACGGGTGGCGGTATTCCGGGTTGGCGTTGGCCAGATGACCGATCACCTGGCGGATACGCTCCGCGTAAGGACGGCTAGCAGCCATGCGCAGTTGAGCCTTGCGCATCTTGCTGACCGCCACTTTCTCCATGGCGCTGGTAATTTTTTGCGTGCTTTTGATGCTCGCAATCTTACTGCGAATCTCTTTTGCGCCTGCCATGTATCACCTATCAGGTTAGCAAGCGGGGGCCACGGCCCCCGCTGCGGCTTACCAGGTCTGGGTGGCCTTGAACTTCTCGATACCGGCTTTGATGCCAGCGTCGATTTCGTCGTTGAAGTCACCCTTCACGTTGATCTTCGCCATCAGTTCGGCGTGATCACGGTGGAAGTAGGCGATCAGTGCTTGCTCGAAGCTACCGACCTTGGAGACTTCTACGTCGGTCAGGAAGCCACGCTCAGCGGCGTACAGCGACAGCGCCATGTCCGCGATGGACATCGGAGCGTACTGCTTCTGCTTCATCAGCTCGGTAACGCGCTGACCATGCTCCAGCTGCTTGCGGGTAGCCTCGTCCAGGTCAGAAGCGAACTGGGCGAATGCCGCCAGTTCACGGTACTGAGCCAGAGCGGTACGGATACCACCGGACAGCTTCTTGATGATCTTGGTCTGAGCGGCACCACCTACGCGGGATACCGAAACACCGGCGTTCACTGCAGGGCGGATGCCCGAGTTGAACATGGCCGATTCCAGGAAGATCTGACCGTCGGTGATCGAGATCACGTTGGTCGGAACGAACGCGGAAACGTCGCCAGCCTGGGTTTCGATGATCGGCAGAGCGGTCAGGGAACCGGTCTTGCCAGTTACGGCACCGTTGGTGAACTTCTCGACGTACTCTTCGGAAACGCGCGATGCACGCTCCAGGAGACGGGAGTGGAGATAGAACACGTCGCCTGGATACGCTTCACGTCCTGGCGGACGGCGCAGCAGCAGGGAGATCTGACGGTAGGCAACGGCCTGCTTGGACAGGTCATCGTAAACGATCAGTGCGTCTTCACCGCGGTCACGGAAGTATTCGCCCATGGTGCAGCCGGCGTACGGAGCCAGGAACTGCAGTGCAGCGGATTCCGAGGCGCTGGCGGCAACAACGATGGTGTTGGCCAGGGCGCCGGCTTCTTCCAGCTTGCGAACGACGTTGGCGATGGTCGACTGCTTCTGGCCGACGGCCACGTAGACGCAGAAGATGCCGCTGTCTTTCTGGTTGATGATCGCGTCGACCGCCATGGCGGTCTTACCGATCTGACGGTCACCGATGATCAGCTCGCGCTGGCCACGACCAACCGGGATCATGGCGTCGACCGACTTGTAGCCGGTCTGTACAGGCTGGTCTACCGACTTACGCCAGATAACGCCCGGAGCGACCTTTTCGACCGCGTCGGTTTCGGTGGTGGTCAGAGGACCTTTACCATCGATCGGGTTGCCCAGCGCGTCAACGACGCGGCCCAGCAGGCCCTTGCCGACCGGCACTTCGAGGATGCGACCGGTGCACTTGGCGCTCATGCCCTCGGCGAGGGAGGTGTACGCACCCAGTACCACCGCACCTACGGAGTCTTGCTCCAGGTTCAGTGCCATACCGTATACGCCGCCCGGGAACTCGATCATTTCGCCGTACATGACGTCGGCCAGACCGTGGATCCGCACGATACCGTCGGAAACGCTTACGACGGTACCTTCGTTACGGGCTTGGGAGCCGACATCGAGCTTCTCGATGCGACCCTTGATGATTTCACTAATTTCGGAAGGATTGAGTTGCTGCATTGCTCTGCTGCCCCTTCAAACTCAAGATTTCAATGCTTCGGCCAGTTTCGCGATCTTGCCGCGAACCGAGCCATCGATTACCAGGTCGCCGGCGCGGATGACGACGCCGCCGATCAGGCTGGCATCCTCCGACGCGTGCAGGCGCACTTCCCGGCTGAGCCGTGCACTGAGAACCTTGGCGAGTTTGTCTTGCTGTTCTTGGTTCAACGCAAAAGCACTGGTGACTTCCACGTCCACGGACTTCTCTTGCTCGGCCTTGTACAGGTCGAACAGAGCCGCAATCTCCGGCAGAAGCAGGAGACGGTCGTTTTCCGCGGCAACATGAATGAAATTCTGTGCCTGTGCATCGAACTTGTCACCGCAGACTTCAATGAATGCGGCGGCCTTTTCTGCGCTTGTCAGTCGCGGGGCCTTGAGCAGGCGCTGCATGGTGTCGTCTTCCGACACCGCAGCAGCCAGGCCGAGCATGGCTGACCAATTGGCCAGTTGCTGATGGGCCTGGGCATGCTCAAAGGCAGCCTTAGCGTAAGGTCGGGCCAACGTGGTCAGTTCTGCCATGATCGCCCTCGCTTAAATTTCAGCGGCCAGTTTGTTAACCAGCTCCGCATGCGCGTTTTGATCGATTGTGGCGCCAAGGATCTTTTCAGCACCGCCAACGGCCAGGGCACCCACTTGGGCACGCAGGGCGTCTTTGACGCTGTTGAGTTCCTGTTCGATCTCGGCTTGAGCCTGAGCCTTCACACGGTCAGCTTCGACGCGAGCCTGTTCACGGGCTTCCTCGACAAGCTGAGCAGCGCGTTTCTTGCTTTGCTCAATGATTTCGGCTGCCTGTGCCTTTGCTTCACGCAGTTGCTGACCCGCTTTCTCTTGGGCCAGCTCCAGGTCGCGAGCTGCGCGGTTGGCAGCGTCCAAGCCGTCGGCAATCTTCTTTTGGCGCTCTTGCAGGGCAGTGATGACCGGAGGCCATACGTACTTCATGCAGAAGAGCACAAAAATCAGGAAAGCAACGGATTGGCCAATCAGGGTTGCATTAATGTTCACGCCAACACCTCGCTCGGTCTTTGTCCATCACACCAATCAACTCGTGGGAACGAGTGATTAGCCGGCGATCTGACCAACGAAGGGGTTCGCGAAGGTGAAGAACAGAGCGATACCAACACCGATCATGGTTACGGCGTCGAGCAGACCGGCGACGATGAACATCTTGACCTGCAGCATCGGAACCATCTCAGGCTGACGAGCAGCGCCTTCCAGGAACTTGCCGCCCAGCAGGCCGAAACCAATGGCGGTACCCAGAGCACCCAGGCCGATCAGCAGAGCAACAGCGATAGCGGTCAGACCAACTACAGTTTCCATCTTTCCTCCCGACTTTTACGTCGTATTGGTTAGGTTTTTAGTTTGAAGCGGTAAAACAAATCGTTTGGTACAGCTGCCCTTGCGGACGTTTTTGGCCTTCCCCCCAAACAGGCGGGGAAGGCTATCAGACACGCGAGGCGGTCTTAATGGTTATCTTCGTGAGCCATCGACAGGTAGACGATGGTAAGCATCATGAAGATGAAGGCTTGCAGGGTGATGATCAGGATGTGGAACACAGCCCACGCCCACTGCAGCACCACACCCAGGCCGCTGAGCCACAGGATGCCGGCGCCGAACATCACGGCGATCAGGATGAACACCAGCTCGCCGGCGTACATGTTGCCGAACAGACGCAGTGCCAGGGAGATCGGCTTGGCGATCAGGGTGACGAATTCCAGCAGGAAGTTCACCGGGATCAGCAGGATCTGCACGAAGATGTTCTTGCTGCCGAACGGGTGCAGGGTCAGCTCACCGATGAAGCCGCCCAGGCCCTTGACCTTGATGCTGTAGAAGATGATCAGTGCGAACACGCAGAAGGCCATGGCCAGGGTCGCGTTCGGGTCGGTGGTCGATACGGCACGGAACGGAATGTGCGGGTCGCCGGAGATCAGGATGGCCAGCTGAGGAATCCAGTCGACCGGTACCAGGTCGATGGCGTTCATCAGGAATACCCAGACGAAGATGGTCAGCGCCAGCGGGGCGATCACCGGGCTGCGGCCGTGGAAGGAGTCCTTCACGCTGCCGTTGACGAAGTCCACCAGCACTTCGACGAAGTTCTGCAGGCCGCCAGGCTGGCCGGAAGTCGCCTTCTTGGCCGCCATGCGGAAGATGAACAGGAAGATCAGACCCAGCGCGACGGACCAACCCAGGGTGTCCAGGTGGAACGCCCAGAAGCCCATTGCCTTGGCTTCTGCAGCCGAATGGGCGAAGCCCCAGCTGCCGTCTGGTAGTTGACCGTAGGTCAGGTTCTGCAAGTGGTGCTGGATATAGCCCGAAGCGGTTTCTGCTGCCATGGTTGCCTCAAACGCCCTAAGGTCTCGAAAGTCTTTTATTCATCAGCAGGGGCGCGAACCAGCTGACCAGTAGGGTCAGCAGGAAGACGCCGAATACTGCTAACGGCGCCAATGGCTTCACTCCTGCGAAGGTCAGTGCAAAAAGCACTGCCGTCAAAATCAATTTGCCTGCCTCGCCCGCGTAGAACGACTTGACGATGGCCTGCGCTGCCCTGGCCCCGCTATAGCGAAATGCCTTCCAGGCGAAATACACATTGGGCAGCCAGGCGATCAACCCTCCGCAGAGGCCTGAATAACCGCTGACCGCGCCTTGCCACTGCCACAACACCAGAGTTGCCAGCAGAAACACGATACATTGAGCCAGCAGCACCGGAAAAACCGCCCAGCGATGGAAAGGCAAGCGGTTTGGCGTGCGGATTTCCATCACAACTGCTCCTCGAAAGTCGACCGTCAAGTCAGCAATGACTTGGCATAATTTGTGCCGACAAAATGCGCGCAGAGTATAGGGGTGGTTTAACCCCTATTCAACTCTTCGTAGTGATTTCCGACTGCGCGCTACAACGGGAATTGTTTCAGCGGATGTGAGCAAGCACGCCTTGCAACTCATCGAGGGAGTTGTAGCGAATTACAAGTTGGCCCTTGCCCTTGTTGCCATGGCGTATCTGCACGGCCGAGCCCAGGCGCTCTGCCAGACGCTGTTCGAGGCGTGCGATATCCGGATCAGGTTTGGCCTGTTCGACCGGATCAGATTTGCCGTTGAGCCACTGGCGTACCAGCGCTTCGGTTTGGCGTACGGTCAGGCCACGTGCGACAACATGCCGCGCCCCCTCTTCCTGGCGATCTTCCTCCAGCCCAAGCAGCGCACGGGCATGGCCCATTTCCAGGTCGCCATGGGCGAGCATGGTCTTGATCGCCTCGGGCAGCGAGATCAGCCGCAGCAGGTTGGCCACGGTGACCCGCGACTTGCCCACGGCATCGGCGACCTGTTGCTGGGTCAGCTCGAACTCCTGCTGCAGGCGCTGCAACGCCAGGGCCTCTTCCAGGGGGTTGAGGTCCTCGCGCTGGATGTTTTCGATCAGCGCCATGGCGATGGCCGCTTCGTCGGGCACCTCGCGGACCATGGCCGGGATGGTGTCCAGGCCAGCCTGCTGGGTGGCACGCCAGCGGCGTTCACCGGCGATGATCTCGTAGCGGTTATCACCGATCGGGCGGACCACGATCGGTTGCATCACGCCCTGGTTGCGAATCGAGTGCGCCAGTTCTTCCAGCGCTTCGGGGTCCATGTCACGGCGTGGCTGGTACTTGCCACGCTGGATCAGCTCGACCGGCAGGTGTTGCAGTTCCTTCTGGTCGACCTTCACCGCCTGCTCTTCGAGCGTGCTGACGGAGGGACCACTGAGCAGTGCATCCAACCCACGTCCGAGACCCCGTTTCTTAACGGCCATGCGGATTCCTTAAGTTGTTTGTGCAGTGCGTGATTGACGGCGTTGGCGGCGAACCAGTTCCCCGGCCAGGGCCAGGTAGGCCAGCGCGCCACGCGATTGTTTGTCGTAGGCCAGGGCCGGCATGCCGAAACTCGGCGCCTCGGCCAGGCGGATGTTGCGCGGGATGACCGTGTCGTACAGCTGGCTGCCGAAATGTTCCTTGAGCTGGGCCGAAACGTCGTTGTTCAGGCTCAGGCGCGGGTCGTACATGGTCCGCAACAGGCCCTCGATCTTCAGCTCCGGGTTCAGGCGGGCAGCGATGCGCTTGATGTTATCCACAAGGTCGCTGAGACCTTCCAGTGCGTAGTACTCGCACTGCATCGGGATGATCACGCCATCGGAGGCGACCAGGGCATTGAGGGTCAGCATCGACAGCGAAGGCGGGCAGTCGATGAGGATGAAATCGTAGTTGTCGCGGATCGGCGCCAACGCATTGCGCAGGCGGCTCTCCTTCATCTGCATCTCGAGCAGTACCACTTCCGCGGCAGTCAGGTCGCGGTTGGCCGGCAACAGCTGGAAACCGCCATGCTCGGAGAAATGCATCGCCTGGGCCAGGTCGCACTCCCCGATCAGCAGGTCATAGACCGAATGCTCGAGCTCGTGCTTGTCCACACCGCTGCCCATGGTGGCGTTGCCCTGCGGATCGAGGTCGATCAGCAGCACGCGGCGCTTGGTCGCGGCCAGCGATGCGGCGAGATTGATACAGGTGGTGGTCTTGCCCACACCACCCTTCTGGTTCGCGATTGCGAATACCTTAGCCATTGTTGCGTGTGTTCCCAGTCATGCCTTGCGGCGCAGTATCAGCAGATGGCGCTGGCCCTGGCAACCCGGAACGGTCAGGGCCTGCTCGCTTTCCACTGTGAAGTCTGCGGGCAATGCTACCAGTTCATCGGCAGGATGCAGCCCCTTCATTGCAAGCCATTGCGTCCGCGCGTCGCCCAGGTGGCGCGTCCAGTTGGTGAAATTCTCCATGCTGCTGAAGGCCCGCGAAATGATCCCGCAGAACGGCTGCGGGGGCTGGAACGCTTCGACCCGGCTGTGGATAACCTCCAGGTTGTCCAGCTTCAGCTCCATTTTCACCTGAGTGAGGAAGCGGGTTTTCTTGCCATTGCTGTCGAGCAGTGTCACCTGCTTGTGTGGATGCAGGATCGCCAGCGGGATGCCAGGCATGCCGCCACCGCTGCCGACATCGAGCCAACGTTGCGTGTCGCTGTGGATAAACGACATCACGCTCAGGCTGTCGAGCAGGTGACGCGACACCATCTCGTCGGGGTCGCGTACGGCGGTGAGGTTGTAGGCCTTGTTCCACTTGATCAGCAGGGCCAGGTAACCCAGCAGCTGCTCGTGCTGCTGCGGGCTCAGCTCGACACCGAGCTGGCGCGCACCTGTGGACAACTCTTCTGCGTGTTGCGGGGTGACCAGGGAACTCAAGCGCTTTGCTCCAATTCGCGGCCGGCGCCGCGTTTCTTCAGATGAATCAGCAACAGGGAAATCGCCGCCGGGGTCACGCCAGGGATGCGCGACGCCTGGCCCAAGGTTTGCGGACGGGTCTGGCCGAGCTTGCTCTGGATCTCCTTGGACAGGCCGGAGATCGTGGTGTAGTCGATATCCACAGGCAGGTGGGTGTCTTCGCTGGCACGCAGACGGGCGATCTCTTCCTGCTGGCGATCGATGTAGCCGGCGTACTTGGTCTTGATCTCGACCTGTTCGGCCACCTGTGGATCGATTGGTTCCCCGCCGGTCACTTCGACCAGCCCAGCGTAGTCGATTTCCGGGCGAGCCAGCAGGTTGAGCAGGCTGTATTCATGGCTCAGCGGCGTGCCGAACTTATCCACAATGGCTTGGCCTTGTTCGGTGTTCGGGCGCACCCAGGTCGACTTCAACCGCTGTTCCTCACGCTCGATGCCTTCGCGCTTGGCGCAGAAGGCTGCCCAGCGCGCATCGTCGATCAGGCCGAGTTCGCGGCCTTTTTCGGTCAGGCGCAGGTCGGCGTTGTCCTCGCGCAGGATCAGCCGGTATTCGGCGCGCGAGGTGAACATGCGGTACGGCTCCTGGGTACCCAGGGTGATCAAGTCATCGACCAGCACGCCGATGTATGCCTCGTCACGGCGTGGGCACCAGCTTTCGCGCCCTTGCGCGCGCAGCGCAGCGTTGGTGCCGGCCAGCAGGCCTTGGGCGCCGGCTTCTTCGTAACCGGTGGTGCCGTTGATCTGCCCGGCGAAGAACAAGCCGCCGATGACCTTGGTCTCCAGGCTGTACTTGAGGTCACGCGGGTCGAAGTAGTCGTACTCGATGGCATAGCCCGGCCGCACGATATGGGCGTTTTCCATACCGCGGATCGAACGCACCAGCTCCAGCTGCACATCGAACGGCAGCGACGTGGAAATGCCGTTGGGGTACAGCTCGTGGGTGGTCAGGCCTTCTGGCTCGATGAACACCTGGTGGCTTTCCTTGTCGGCGAAACGGTGAATCTTGTCCTCGATCGACGGGCAATAGCGCGGCCCGACACCTTCGATCACGCCCGAGTACATGGGCGAGCGGTCGAGGTTCGAGGCAATGATTTCGTGGGTGCGCGCGTTGGTATGGGTGATCCAGCAGCTCACCTGGCGCGGGTGCATCTGGGCATTGCCCATGAACGACATCACTGGGATCGGCGTGTCGCCCGGCTGTTCGGTCATTACCGAGAAATCCACCGAACGCCCGTCGATACGCGGTGGGGTACCGGTTTTCAAGCGACCGACGCGCAGCGGAAGTTCACGCATGCGGTGGGCCAGGGCAATCGAGGGCGGGTCGCCGGCACGGCCACCGGAATGGTTCTGCAAGCCGATGTGGATAAGCCCACCGAGGAAGGTGCCGGTGGTCAGTACCACGGCGTCGGCGAAGAAACGCAGGCCCATCTGGGTGACTACGCCCTTGACCTGGTCCTGCTCGACGATCAGATCATCACAGGACTGCTGGAATATCCACAGGTTCGGCTGGTTTTCCAGGATCTCGCGGACCACTGCCTTGTAGATGGCGCGGTCTGCCTGTGCACGGGTGGCACGCACGGCCGGGCCCTTGCGGTTGTTCAGGATGCGGAACTGAATGCCGCTCTTGTCGGTGGCCAGCGCCATCGCGCCGCCGAGCGCATCGATTTCCTTGACCAGATGGCTCTTGCCGATGCCACCGATGGCCGGGTTGCAGCTCATGTGACCGAGGGTTTCCACGTTATGGGTCAGCAGCAGGGTTTTCACACCCATGCGTGCGGACGCAAGCGCAGCCTCGGTACCGGCATGGCCGCCGCCGATGACGATCACTTCAAAACGGGAAGGGAAATCCACCACGCACCTCGTGCCTGTTTTTGCGAATAGAGAAGGTAAGCGGACAAGTATAGGGACTTCCCCCCGCTTAAAGAAACCTTTTGCGCAAATTTTGATCAGGCTGTGGATGAGTGGCGGGCAAAAGAAAACAAAGAGGAAAAATTTAAAAAAGCTTTGTTTTTATGTTTATTCTTAGGCAGCCATCCACATGTGGATAACTTGATGTAGCCCAGTATTGGCAAGGCCTATATCGATTCATAACCCTGTGTTGGACAGGGGGTGAGGGTTCTGGATAACGGCGTTTAACCTGTGGATTAAAGTGCTGTTTACCCACAGCCCGGTTTGTCCTCAGCAAAAAAGGCCGGTTATCAACGGAGCTGAAGGTGAGTTTTCCACAGACCTCCTGCGGGCAGCATTCGGCCTCTGAATGAAATTGAGCAAGGTCTCCTTGAGCTGATTCGCGGGGAACCTGGCGCCCACATGGTCAAATCGCAGGCAAAAAAAAGCCGCTCCAGAAGGAGCGGCCTTGGGCCTTGCGGGGCTGTGGATCATTTACCGATGCAGAAACTCGAGAATATCCGCCCCAGCAGGTCGTCCGAGCTGAAGGCCCCGGTGATTTCACCCAGCGCCTGCTGCGCCTGACGCAGGTCCTCGGCCAGCAATTCCCCGGCGCCCGCCAGGGTCAGCTGGGCACGGCCATGCTCGAGGTGAGCGCCGGCCTGGCGCAGGGCTTCCAGATGCCGACGTCGGGCGCTGAAGCTGCTTTCGGCGGTCTGCTCATAACCCATGCAGGCTTTGAGGTGATCGCGCAGCAAGTCCAGCCCCAAGCCAGAATCGCGGGCGCTCAAGGTGATGGTCACGTGGCCATCGTCGCACTGCTCCAAGCCGACCTGCTCGCCACTGAGGTCGGCCTTGTTACGGATCAGGGTCACCTTGGCGACATCCGGCCGCTGGTCGAGGAATTCCGGCCATAGGGCGAATGGATCGCTGGCCTCGGGCGCCGTGGAGTCCACCACCAGAAGCACACGATCGGCCTCGCCTATGGCCTTGAGCGCCCGTTCCACGCCAATCTTTTCCACATGGTCGTCGGTGTCGCGCAGGCCTGCCGTGTCGACCACATGAAGCGGCATGCCATCGATGTGGATATGTTCGCGCAGGATATCCCGGGTGGTGCCGGCGATATCGGTGACGATTGCCGCCTCACGCCCCGCCAGCTGGTTGAGCAGGCTCGATTTGCCGGCATTCGGCCGCCCGGCGATGACTACGGTCATGCCGTCGCGCAACAAGGCGCCCTGCCCGGCTTCGCGCTCGACTGTGGACAACTCGCCGCGAACCGCATCCAGCATGGACAACACATTGCCATCGGCAAGAAAGTCGATTTCTTCCTCAGGAAAGTCGATAGCCGCCTCTACGTAGATGCGCAAGGCGATCAGGGCTTCGGTGAGCGCATGCACGCGCTTGGAGAATGCGCCCTGCAACGATCGCAATGCATTGCGCGCAGCCTGGGTGGAACTGGCCTCGATCAGGTCTGCGATCGCCTCGGCCTGGGCCAGGTCGAGCTTGTCGTTGAGAAATGCCCGCTCGCTGAATTCGCCCGGGCGTGCCAGGCGGCAACCCAACTGCAGGCAGCGCTGCAGCAGCATGTCCATGACCACCGGGCCACCATGACCTTGCAACTCCAGGACGTCCTCGCCGGTGAAGGAGTTCGGCCCCGGGAAGAACAAGGCGATGCCTTCGTCCAGTACCAGCCCGTCGCTGTCGCGGAACGGGCCGTAATGGGCATGACGTGGCGCCAGCGTGCGGCCAGTAATGGCCTGTCCAGCCTGGCTGGCCAACGGGCCCGACAACCTGACGATGCCAACCCCACCTCGCCCTTGGGCGGTGGCGATGGCCGCGATGGTTTCACGCACAGTGTTCATGCTCGAAAACCTCTAGGAAAAATACACAGATAGCAAAAACGCCCCACGAGGGGGCGTTTTATTCACAGACCAGCGTAGCCGTCCGTCAAGCAGCGGTTTTCTTGGTCGCGGCCTCGATGCTACGGGTGATGTACCACTGCTGCGCGATGGACAGGCAGTTGTTCACAACCCAGTACAGCACCAGGCCAGCCGGGAACCACAGGAAGAAGAAGGTGAAGATGATCGGCATCATTTTCATGACCTTCGCCTGCATCGGATCCGGCGGCGTCGGGTTCAGGCGCTGCTGGATGAACATGGTGGCGCCCATGATGATCGGCAGGATGAAGAACGGATCCTTGATCGACAGGTCGGTGATCCACAGCATCCACGGAGCCTGGCGCATCTCGACGCTTTCCAGTAGCACCCAGTACAGGGCCAGGAATACCGGCATCTGCACCAGGATCGGCAGGCAGCCGCCCAGCGGGTTGATCTTCTCTTTCTTGTACAGCTCCATCATCGCCTGGGACATCTTCTGGCGATCATCGCCGAAGCGTTCCTTGAGCTGGGCCAGTTTCGGCGCCACGGCACGCATGCGCGCCATCGAACGGTAGCTGGCGGCGGACAGCGGGAAGAACAGGCCCTTGATCAGCATGGTCAGGACGATGATCGACCAGCCCCAGTTGCCCAGCAGGCTGTGGATATGTTGCAGCAGCCAGAAGATCGGCTGGGCGATGAACCACAGGAAGCCATAGTCGACGGTCAGTTCCAGGCCTGGGGAGAGTTCCTTGAGCTTGGACTGGATCTTCGGACCGGCGTACAGCATGGCGCTGGTTTCGGCCTTGGCGCCGGCAGGTACGTTCAATGCCGGGCCGGTGTAGCCGATGATGTAGTTGCCCTGGCTGTCTTTGCGGGTCTGGACGACGTTGTTGTCCGACTTGCTCGGGATCCAGGCGGTTACGAAGTAGTGCTGCAGCCAGGCAACCCAGCCGCCGGACACATTTTCTTTCAAACTGCCCTTGTCGATGTCCTTCATCGACACTTTCTTGTACGGCTCCGAAGCTGTCCACAGGGCAGCACCCAGGTAGGTGGCGGTGCCGGTGGCGGTGCTCGACGAAGGGTCGGAACTGGCGTCACGCTTGAGCTGGGCAAACAGGTTGCCGGTCCAGGCCTGGGCGCTCTGGTTGTCGATCAGGTAGCTGACGGTCAGGTCGTACTCACCGCGCTTGAAGCTGAAGCGCTTGATGTAGTTGACACCGTTCTCGCTGAACTTCAGGTCGACCACCAGCTGATCCTGGCCATCGGCCAGCTGGTAGCTCTTGCGTTCGGAGGCATACAGCGGGCGACCGGTGGCACGGGCATCCGGGCCGTTGGCGCCGGTCAGGCCGCTCTGTGCCAGGTAAACACGCTCGCCGCCGTTATCGAACAGCTGGAACGGAATGTCCGGATGGTCCTGACGACGCGGGTACTTGGGCAGGGTCAGCTGGACGATGTCACCACCCACCGGGTCGATAGCCAGGTCCAGGACATCGGTCTTGATCCGTACCAGGTCCTTGCTGACCGCAACTGGCGCCAATTCGGCTGGGCTGGATTCAGCATTGGCGCTCGGCACATCGGCACTGGCGCCGTTATTGCCGGCCGGCACGGTGTCCGGCAACGCCGGGGCAACATTGCTGGCAGCAGTATTCTGAGTCGGCAAGGCAGCCTGGCCGTAGTCCTGGTTCCATTTCAGGACCATGACGTAGGACACGATTGCCAGGGCGACGATCAGGATCGTGCGTTTAATATCCATGATTACTCGGCTATCGAAGAAGTTCGGGAGGAAGGAGCGGGTGGAACGGGATCGAAACCACCGTCGTTCCACGGATGACAACGCCCCAGGCGACGAACGGCCAGCCACCCACCACGCATGAGGCCATGGTTTTCAATGGCTTCATAGGCGTAACAGGAGCAACTGGGGTAGAAACGACAGTGGCTGGCCATCAGTGGACTAATGGCATAACGGTAAAACTGGATCGGAACGAGTGCCAGTTTACGCATCGTGACTGTCTACCCCTGCGGAATCGGCATTAACCGCTGGAGAGGGCCGACTGCGTACCAGTCGCTTCCAGAGCTTGCCAAAGTGTTGGTGCAATTCTGGGTTTTCAATCTCGCCCAATCCCTTGCGCGCGACGATCACGATGTCCAGTCCAGCGAGCATTTGCTGGTTCAGACGGAACGAATCGCGCATCAAGCGCTTGAGGCGATTGCGTTGAACGGCGAGCTTGACGCTCTTCTTGCCGATCACCAGGCCAAGGCGTGGATGATCGAGGCCGTTCTCGCGAGCAAGGATAAGCAGGTTTTTCCCTGGAACCTTGCCGGTTGGGGAGTCGAAGACCGCTTTGAAATGCCGGGGTGTAAGCAGTCGCTTGTCCCGACTGAAGTCCTGACTCACCACCTGTGCCGAAAAATCAAATTGCCAGACGCTTACGGCCTTTGGCACGACGACGCGACAGAACAGCGCGGCCGTTCTTGGTAGCCATACGGGCACGGAAGCCGTGGGTGCGGGCGCGCTTGATGGTGCTTGGTTGGAAAGTACGTTTCATGGCGTGTTACCTGGGTTTGTCGACAACGGGCCGGAATGGCCCCCTTTTTAAGAGATCGGCGATTCTAGAGAAAGCAAGCCCATAGGTCAATTTCCAACCAACGTTTGCTTATGGAAGGCGCGACCCGACGCTCGTGCCTCTGGCTTGATCGGACGCCTCACGGGAAGACAACATGAAAAAAAAGAAGGACATATAAAAAGCTTTTCTGAAGAACTTATAAAGCTTAGGTGGATAACCTGCTGTGGATAACCATCTCAAGGCCTTAATTCATGCGTTGTACAGAGATTCAAAACCCTGTCGGTAAGGCGTGCTCCCGCTGTGCTGTGCCCGCGGAAAAGCTGTGGATTAAATGCATGGTTACCCACAGCCAAGTTATCAACAGTCTTGAGGTTGGGGTTGTGCATAGGCCTCAGGCGCGGTTATCCACAGGCCTTATTCACACGGCAGGAGGTCATTTGGGTGACGTTTTGGGAGGTTGGTCCGGGCCCAAGTCGTTGCCACATGTGGATAAGTGGCTGACCTCCCGGTACAATGGCGGTTTGTTTTTTGCCTCATCCGGCTTTCAACTCAGGGGATATCCGTGTCAGTGGAACTTTGGCAGCAGTGCGTGGAGCTTCTACGCGATGAACTGCCTGCCCAGCAATTCAACACCTGGATCCGTCCGCTACAGGTCGAAGCCGAAGGCGACGAGTTGCGCGTGTATGCGCCCAACCGTTTCGTTCTCGATTGGGTCAATGAAAAATACCTGGGCCGCCTGCTCGAACTGTTGGGCGAGCATGGCAGCGGCATTGCGCCTGCCCTTTCCTTATTAATAGGTAGCCGCCGCAGCTCCGCGCCGCGTGCCGCGCCCAATGCGCCGGTCAGTGCAGCCATGGCGGCGTCCATGGCCCAGCAGACCCAGGTGCAACAACCAGCCCAGGTCGTCGCAGCCAGCGAACCGGTCGTCGAGCCTGCGCTGGAGCTTGCCCCTGCCCTCGAGATCGAAGAGCCGTCTTCGCGTGACAATTTCGACGCCATGGGCGATTCCGCCTCGGCGCCGGCTACCACCGGTCGTACCGAGCAGCGCACCGTTCAGGTCGAAGGCGCCCTCAAGCACACCAGCTACCTGAACCGCACCTTCACCTTCGAGACCTTTGTCGAAGGTAAATCGAACCAACTGGCCCGTGCCGCTGCATGGCAGGTCGCCGACAACCCCAAGCATGGCTACAACCCGCTCTTCCTTTATGGTGGCGTGGGCCTGGGTAAAACCCACCTCATGCATGCTGTGGGTAACCATCTGCTCAAGAAGAACCCAAATGCCAAGGTTGTCTACCTGCATTCCGAGCGGTTCGTGGCAGACATGGTCAAGGCGCTGCAGCTCAATGCAATCAACGAGTTCAAGCGTTTCTATCGCTCCGTCGATGCGCTGCTGATCGACGATATCCAGTTCTTTGCCCGCAAGGAGCGCTCCCAGGAAGAGTTTTTCCACACCTTCAACGCCCTGCTCGAAGGTGGTCAGCAGGTGATCCTCACCAGTGACCGCTATCCGAAGGAAATCGAAGGGCTGGAAGAGCGCCTGAAGTCACGTTTCGGCTGGGGCCTGACGGTTGCCGTCGAGCCTCCCGAGCTGGAAACCCGCGTGGCGATCCTCATGAAGAAGGCCGACCAAGCCAAGGTCGAGCTGCCACACGACGCAGCGTTCTTCATCGCCCAGCGCATTCGCTCCAACGTACGTGAGCTGGAAGGCGCACTGAAACGGGTGATCGCCCATTCGCACTTCATGGGCCGGGACATCACCATCGAGCTGATTCGTGAATCGCTCAAGGACCTGCTGGCGCTTCAGGACAAGCTGGTCAGTGTGGATAACATCCAGCGTACCGTGGCCGAGTACTACAAGATCAAGATCGCCGACCTGTTGTCCAAGCGGCGTTCGCGGTCCGTCGCTCGCCCACGTCAGGTCGCCATGGCCTTGTCCAAGGAGCTGACCAACCACAGCTTGCCGGAAATCGGCGACATGTTCGGCGGTAGGGACCACACCACGGTGTTGCACGCCTGCCGCAAGATCAATGAATTGAAGGAATCCGACGCGGACATCCGCGAGGACTACAAGAACCTGCTGCGTACGCTGACGACCTGATGGGCGTCGGAGCAGCTAATTGAAGGCAAGGGACTAGACCATGCATTTCACCATTCAACGCGAAGCCCTGTTGAAACCCCTGCAACTGGTCGCAGGCGTCGTCGAGCGCCGCCAGACCTTGCCGGTCCTGTCCAACGTGCTGCTGGTCGTACAAGGCCAGCAACTGTCGTTGACCGGTACCGACCTGGAAGTCGAACTGGTTGGCCGCGTGCAACTGGAAGAGCCGGCGGAGCCTGGCGAGATCACTGTCCCGGCCCGCAAGCTGATGGACATCTGCAAGAGCCTGCCCAACGATGTCCTGATCGATATCAAGGTCGACGAGCAGAAGCTGTTGGTAAAAGCCGGTCGCAGCCGTTTCACCCTGTCGACCTTGCCGGCCAATGACTTCCCGACCGTCGAGGAAGGCCCTGGCTCGCTGACCTGCAACCTGGAGCAAAGCAAGCTGCGCCGTTTGATCGAGCGCACCAGCTTCGCCATGGCCCAACAGGACGTGCGCTATTACCTCAATGGTATGCTGCTGGAGGTATCGACCGACACGCTGCGCGCCGTTGCCACCGATGGTCACCGTTTGGCGCTGTGCTCCATGCAGGCGGCGATTGGCCAGGCCGAACGTCACCAGGTCATCGTTCCACGCAAAGGTATCCTGGAGCTGGCGCGTCTGCTGACCGACCCGGAAGGCATGGTCAGCATCGTTTTGGGCCAGCACCACATTCGCGCGACTACCGGTGAGTTCACCTTCACGTCGAAGCTGGTCGATGGCAAGTTCCCGGACTACGAGCGTGTCCTGCCTAAAGGTGGCGACAAGCTGGTGATCGGTGATCGTCAGGCGCTGCGCGAAGCATTCAGCCGCACCGCGATCCTGTCCAACGAAAAGTACCGTGGCATTCGCCTGCAGCTGGCTTCCGGCCAATTGAAGATCCAGGCCAACAACCCTGAGCAGGAAGAAGCGGAAGAAGAAATCAGCGTCGACTACAACGGCAGTTCGCTGGAGATCGGGTTCAACGTCAGCTACCTGCTGGACGTGCTGGGCGTCATGACCACGGAGCAGGTGCGCCTGATCCTGTCCGACTCCAACAGCAGCGCCCTGCTCCAGGAAGCCGGCAACGATGATTCCTCCTACGTCGTCATGCCGATGCGCCTGTAACCTGTAGCAGGCCAAATGTCCCTTCGACGTATCATGGTCACCGCGGTGCGCAACCTGCACCCGGTGACTCTCTCTCCCTCTCCTCGCATCAATATCCTCTACGGCGCCAACGGCAGCGGCAAGACCAGTGTGCTGGAGGCGGTGCACCTGTTGGGGTTGGCTCGGTCCTTCCGCAGTACACGCTTGAACCCGGTCATTCAATACGAGCAGCCAACCTGCACGGTATTTGGCGAAGTTCAGCTTGTCGAAGGTGGTACCAGCAGCCTGGGCATCGCCAGGGATCGCCAGGGAGAATTCACTATCCGTATTGATGGGCAGAATGCGCGTAGTACAGCCCAGCTGGCCGAGTTGCTGCCGCTGCAGCTGATCAACCCGGATAGTTTTCGTCTGCTTGAAGGCGCCCCTAAGATTCGACGGCAGTTTCTGGATTGGGGAGTGTTCCACGTGGAACCTCGGTTCATGGCTGCCTGGCAGCGCCTGCAGAAGGCACTGCGGCAGCGGAACTCATGGTTGCGTCATGGTACACTTGACGCTGCTTCGCAAGCTGCCTGGGACCGGGAATTGTGCCTGGCCAGCGCGGAGATAGATGAATACCGTCGCAACTACATCAAGGCCTTGAAGCCTGTCTTCGAGCGAACCCTGAGCGAACTGGTGGAGCTGGACGGGTTGACCCTGAGCTACTACCGAGGCTGGGACAAGGACCGGGAACTCAACGAAGTACTCGCCTCTTCTCTTCTTCGGGATCAGCAGATAGGCCATACCCAGGCCGGCCCACAGCGTGCAGATTTGCGCCTTCGACTGGGTGCGAACAACGCCGCCGACATCCTCTCACGGGGCCAGCAGAAGCTCGTGGTGTGTGCCCTGCGGATTGCCCAAGGCCACCTCGTCAGCCAGGCTCGCCGCGGTCATTGTATTTATCTCGTGGATGACTTGCCGTCCGAGTTGGATGAGCAGCATCGCCGTGCGCTATGCCGCTTGCTGGAAGAATTACACTGCCAGGTTTTTATCACCTGTGTAGATCACGAATTACTGAGGGAAGGCTGGCAGACGGAAACGCCAGTTGCTTTGTTCCACGTGGAACAAGGCCGTATCACCCAGACCCACGACCATCGGGAGTGAAGGCATGAGCGAAAATCAAACGTACGACTCCTCCAGCATCAAGGTGCTGAAAGGGCTGGATGCCGTGCGCAAGCGTCCCGGCATGTACATTGGCGACACCGATGATGGCAGCGGCCTGCACCACATGGTCTTCGAAGTGGTCGATAACTCGATCGACGAAGCGCTCGCCGGTCACTGCGACGACATCACTGTCATCATTCACCCAGACGAATCCATCAGTGTTCGCGACAACGGTCGCGGCATTCCTGTCGATGTTCACAAGGAAGAAGGCGTATCGGCTGCCGAAGTCATCATGACCGTTCTGCACGCAGGCGGTAAATTCGATGACAACTCCTACAAGGTTTCCGGTGGACTGCACGGTGTGGGTGTATCCGTGGTGAACGCCCTGTCCGAGAAGCTGGTACTGACCGTACGCCGCAGCGGCAAGATCTGGGAGCAGACCTACGTCCATGGTGTTCCACAGGCACCTATGGCCGTTGTCGGTGATAGCGAAACTACCGGCACCCATATCCACTTCAAGCCTTCGGCTGAAACCTTCAAGAACATCCACTTCAGCTGGGACATCCTGGCCAAGCGGATTCGCGAACTGTCATTCTTGAACTCGGGCGTAGGCATCCTGCTCAAGGACGAACGCACCGGCAAGGAAGAGTTCTTCAAGTACGAAGGTGGTCTGCGTGCATTCGTTGAATACCTGAATACCAACAAGACCCCGGTCAACTCCCAGGTGTTCCACTTCAATGTTCAGCGTGATGACGGCGTGGGTGTCGAAGTCGCCCTGCAGTGGAACGACAGCTTCAACGAAAACCTGCTGTGCTTTACCAACAACATCCCGCAGCGTGACGGTGGTACCCACCTGGTCGGCTTCCGCTCCTCGCTCACCCGTAGCTTGAACAACTACATCGAGCAAGAAGGCCTGGCCAAGAAGAACAAGGTTGCGACCACCGGTGACGATGCCCGCGAAGGCCTGACCGCAATCATTTCAGTCAAGGTGCCGGATCCGAAGTTCAGCTCGCAGACCAAGGACAAGCTGGTTTCCTCGGAGGTGAAGACCGCCGTGGAACAGGAGATGAACAAGTACTTTGCCGACTTCCTGTTGGAAAACCCCAACGAAGCCAAGGCGGTGGTCGGCAAGATGATCGATGCTGCCCGTGCCCGTGAAGCGGCGCGCAAGGCACGTGAGATGACCCGCCGCAAAGGTGCGTTGGACATCGCCGGCCTGCCAGGCAAACTCGCTGATTGCCAGGAAAAGGACCCTGCCCTTTCCGAACTCTACCTGGTGGAGGGTGACTCCGCGGGTGGCTCGGCCAAGCAAGGCCGTAACCGTCGCACCCAGGCGATCCTCCCGCTCAAGGGCAAGATTCTCAACGTCGAGAAAGCACGTTTCGACAAGATGATCTCCTCCCAGGAAGTGGGCACGCTGATCACTGCGCTGGGCTGTGGCATCGGTCGCGAAGAGTACAACATCGACAAGCTGCGTTATCACAACATCATCATCATGACCGATGCTGACGTTGACGGTTCGCACATCCGTACCCTGCTGCTGACCTTCTTCTTCCGCCAGCTGCCGGAGCTGGTCGAGCGTGGCTACATCTATATCGCTCAGCCGCCGCTGTACAAGGTGAAGAAAGGCAAGCAGGAGCAGTACATCAAGGACGACGAGGCCATGGAAGAATACATGACCCAATCGGCCTTGGAGGATGCCAGCCTGCACCTGGACGAGTCGGCGCCAGCCGTTTCCGGCGTGCAACTCGAAGCGCTGGTGAACGAGTTCCGTGGTGTGATGAAAACGCTCAAGCGTCTGTCGCGCCTGTATCCGGAGGAACTGACCGAGCACTTCATCTACCTGCCGGAAGTTACCCTCGATCATCTGGCAGATCATGCAGGCATGCAGGCATGGCTGGGCAAATTCCAGGAGCGCCTGAACAACAGCCAGAAGTCCGGCCTGACCTACCAGGCCAGCCTGCGCGAAGACAAGGAGCGCAACATCTGGCTGCCGGAAGTGGAAGTCACCTCCCACGGCCTGGCCAGCTACGTCACCTTCAACCGCGACTTCTTCGGAAGCAACGATTACCGCTCGGTCGTCGCGGTGGGCGCCAAGCTGGCGACCCTGCTGGGTGAGGGCGCCTATGTTCAGCGTGGCGAGCGTCGCAAGGCGGTCACCGAGTTCAAGGAAGCCCTCGACTGGCTGATGAACGAAACCACCAAGCGTCATACCATCCAGCGATACAAAGGTCTGGGCGAGATGAACCCTGACCAGCTGTGGGAAACCACGATGGACCCAACCGTGCGTCGTATGCTCAAGGTGACCATCGAAGATGCCATCGCTGCCGACCAGCTGTTCAACACCTTGATGGGCGATGCGGTCGAGCCGCGTCGTGACTTCATTGAAAGCAATGCGCTGTCGGTGTCCAACCTGGACTTCTGATTAGCAAGCAGCAATTAAAAGCCAATCCTTATGGGTTGGCTTTTTTTCGTCTGGAGGAAAGTGTTTCACGTGGAACGTTCTATAAACCCAACGCTTTCAGGCGCCTGTACAAGGTCCGTTCACTCATCCCCAAATGCTCGGCCAGTTCGCTTCGAGACCCTTTGAAAGTCTCCAATGCGTGTATCAGGTCGGCCATCTCTTTACGGCCACGTCCGCGTGAAACGGTCGCCTCGACCACAGGGTAAATATCCTCCGGAAGGTGTTCCGGGCGGATCAGCCCGTCATCGGCAAATAACCTGGCCCGCTCAAGAATGTTGCGCAGTTCGCGGATATTCCCCGGAAAGGTATGCAGGCTAAGCTGATCCAGGGCTTCGGCGGTCATCTCTGGCGACTGTTTGCCTGCCATTCGTTGCAACAGGCTTTCACACAGCAGGGGCAGATCTTCCACCCGCTCACGCAAGGCAGGCAGGCGGATCGGGAAACCGCTGATGCGGTAATACAGGTCTTCACGGAAGGAGCCTTCCGCAGCCATCTGCTTCAAGGGCTTGTGGGTCGCCGAAACCAGGCGGAAATCCGAATGGACCGTTCGCGTGCTGCCCACCGGGCGGAAACTGCCCGACTCGATCAGACGCAACAGTTTGACCTGCATGGCCAAGGGCACTTCACCGATTTCGTCGAGAAACAGCGTGCCCCCGTGGGCGGCTTCGGCCAAGCCGATCTTGCGTTGGGTCGCACCGGTAAATGCGCCTTTCTCGTAGCCGAACAGCTCGCTCTCGAACAACGACTCGGTCAGACCGGTGCAGTCCACTACCACCAATGGACCATTAGCCCTAGGGCTGCCCAAGTGCAAGGCACGTGCGAACAATTCCTTGCCAGTACCGGACTCACCCTGCAGCAGCACCGGGATCTGTGCCGGTGCGGCCCGCTGCAGGCTGGCGACAGCCGATTTGAACGCAGGGGCCCGACCGACCAGCCCTTGCTCTTGTGGCTGGGCGGAGGCCAGGGTCACGCTGGTCAGACGCTCGACGAACGCCACCACCCTGCCCTCGTCATCGAGGATTGGGCGCAGTTCTACATCCACATGCTCAGGGCCTCGGGGGGTGTGATGAATATGCAGCACGCGCTCTGGCATCTTGCTGTCCAGTGACTTGCGCAACGGGCAATGCTCGCCAGCCTGATCACAAGGCACAGCATAGTGGTGCGAGACCCGGTGGCATTTCTGACCGATGGGCGCGTGGTCCTGGCTGGCGAACTGACGACGATATGCGGCATTGGCGGCCAGGATGTTGTAGTCGGTGTCCAGCACGATGCTGGGTAGCACATCGTGTTCGAGGTAGGACACCAGCGCGAGGATCGCGGGATGAGAAGCGGCTTGCATGACGGCACCAGATAAAGGATCAAGCGAGCGTAGCAAGGACTGCCAAACACTGCCATTGGCTGTCAGTCGACTGCCAGATGCTGTCACTTCTGACAGGCACACAGGGTTCTATCACAGGGCAAGCCCGCATTTATGGAGGGAAGAGGTAGCGAAAACTGTGGCATGCATCTTGATAAAGCACTTTGCACTGCCTAAGCCTTCAAGAAGGCCCGGTGGATAATGGGAGAGTGAAATGATCATCGGCAACAACCTTCATGTGGAAGCCTTGTTCGACAAGGCAACCTCGACCATCAGCTACCTGGTCATGGATGGCGAGACGCGCCAGTGCGCACTGATCGACAGCGTGCTGGACTACGACCCAAAATCCGGACGCACCAGCACCGAGTCGGCCGACCGCCTGATCGCTCTGGTCGAGTCGCGCGAGGCCAAGGTGCAATGGATTCTCGAAACGCACGTTCACGCCGATCACTTGTCTGCCGCGGCCTACCTGAAGCGCCGGCTCGGTGGCACCACCGCCATCGGTGCGCAGATCACTCAGGTGCAGAAGACCTTCGGCACGTTGTTCAATGCCGAGCCCGGTTTCGCCCGTGACGGCAGCCAGTTCGATGTGTTGTTCGAGGACGAAGAAGGCTTTCGCATCGGCAACCTGCATGCCCGCGCGCTGCACACACCCGGGCATACCCCGGCCTGCTTGAGCTATAGAGTCGAGGATGCAGGCGAAACGGCTGTGTTCGTCGGCGATACCTTGTTCACACCCGACTACGGCACCGCCCGCTGCGATTTCCCTGGCGCCAGCGCCCGCACCCTGTATCGGTCGATCCGTCGTCTGTTGGCCTTCCCCGACCAGACCTACCTGTTCATGTGCCACGACTACCTGCCAGGTGGCCGCGAGCTGCGCTACGTGACCACTGTCGCCGAGCAGCGTGCCGGCAATATTCATATCCATGAAGGGGTCAGCGAGGACAGTTTCGTCTCCATGCGCGAAGCCCGTGACGCGACCCTCGACATGCCTGTGCTGATCCTGCCTTCGGTACAGATCAACATGCGCAGCGGGCAGCTCCCCGAGCCCGAGGCCAATGGCGTGAGCTATTTGAAGATCCCGCTGAACACGCTGTAAGCCCGCGCTGCACCCATAATGAGATTCAAGGAAACCGCCATGCCTGCCCTGCTGTCCCCTGCCGATACATCCCGTGCCGACCATCACAAAGTGGTGATCGTCGGTGCCGGTGCTGCCGGTATCGCCACCGCCTCGAGCCTGATCGGCCGTGACCCTTCGCTGGACATCGCCCTGGTCGACCCAGCCGATGTGCACTATTACCAGCCTGGCTGGACCATGGTCGGCGCTGGTGTGTTCACGGCGCCGAGCACGGCTCGCACCATGGCCTCGACCATTCCCCGTGGGGTGCGCTGGATCAAGGCGCGGGTCGAAGGCTTCGACCCCCACGCGCAGTTGGTCACCTTGGAAGATGGTCGTGCCATCAGTTATGAGCAATTGGTGGTTTGCCCAGGCCTCAAGCTGGATTGGAGCGCCATCGAAGGGCTGAACGAAACCCTGGGCCGCAACGGCGTGACGTCCAATTACCGCTATGACCTGGCGCCTTATACCTGGCAACTGGTGCAAACGCTCAAGCAAGGTCGTGCGCTGTTCACCCAGCCGCCGATGCCGATCAAGTGCGCGGGAGCGCCACAGAAGGCGCTGTACTTGTCGTGTGACCACTGGTTGCGCCAGGGGCACCTGGGCGCGATCAAGCCCAGTTTCTTCAACGCTGGCGCGGTGTTGTTCGGTGTTGCCGACTATGTCCCCGCGCTCATGGCCTACATCGACAAGTATGGCGTCGACCTCAACTATTCCCATCGCCTGATGGCGGTGGATGGGCCGAACAAGCGGGCGACCTTCGTGCGCACGCTGCCAGACGGTAGCAATGAAACCCGGGTCGAGGCCTTCGACATGCTCCATGTGGTGCCGCCACAGGTCGCGCCGGACTTCATTCGGCAAAGCCCGCTGGCCGACGCCGCCGGTTGGGTGGAGGTGGACCCGGCGACCTTGCGCCACCGCCGATTCGCCAATATCCACGCCCTGGGGGACGTCACCAATACCAGCAACGCCAAGACCGCCGCGGCCGCGCGCAAGCAGGCACCGGTTGTCGCCAACAACGTGCTGGTGGCCCTTGGGCGCTTGGCTACGCTGGCCCAATACGATGGCTACGGCTCCTGCCCGTTGACGGTCGAGCGGGGCAAAATCGTGCTTGCCGAATTCACCTACGGCGGCAAGGTGGCGCCGAGTTTCCCTCGCTGGTTGCTTGACGGGCGCCAGCCCACGCGCCTGGCCTGGTTGCTCAAGGCACGGATACTGCCGCCGTTGTACTGGAAGGGAATGCTCAAAGGCCGCGAGTGGTTGGCGCGGCCACAACCTTTGGTAGTCGAGGCTGGGCAGTGATCGAACAGCAACTTGTTGGTGCTGTGTTGGGGGCTGCTATTGGCGCTGTACTGGCCTTGACGGGAGCCGGTGGCGGCATCCTCGCGGTGCCCTTGCTGGTGTTCGGCCTGGGGCTGTCGATGGTCGAAGCGGCTCCCATCGGCTTGCTCGCCGTGGGTTTGGCGGCGGCGGTCGGAGCGGTGCTGGGGTTGCGCCAGGGGCTGGTGCGCTACCGCGCGGCAATGTTCATCGCGGCTATCGGCGTGGTCGCAGCGCCGTTCGGCTTGATGTTGGCCCATCGCTTGCCGAACACCCCGCTCGCGCTCGTGTTCGCCGGGGTGCTGGTCTATGCCTGCCTGCGTATCTGGCGCAAGGCGAACCGTGAGTTGCGCGGCGAACCAGCCTGCGGTGAGCGGCAGATCATGCCCTGCGTGCTCAACCCTTTGCAGGGGCGGTTGCGCTGGACCCTCCCCTGCGCCCGGGCGCTGGCGTTCACGGGCGTGCTGGCGGGGCTGCTGTCCGGGTTGCTGGGTGTTGGCGGTGGCTTCGTCATCATCCCGGCCTTGAACCGCTACACCAACTTGGACATGAAGAGCATCGTCGCCACATCGCTGGCCGTGATCGCCTTGGTGTCCGTGGGCAGCGTAGCCAGCGCCAGCCTGGCTGGCGTCATGCATTGGGCAGTAGGCGCACCGTTCGCCGCGGGTGCCGTGCTCGGTCTGCTGCTGGCGCGCCCCTTGGCGAGCAAGCTGGCCGGGCCGCGCCTGCAGCAATTGTTCGCCGTGACCGGCATCGGCGCGGCGCTGTTGTTGGCGGGCAAGGCGCTAGTCGGCTAGCAGCTCGGCCTGCTGCGCGTTGCACAGCGCCAGCAGGTAGTCCCAGACCACCCGCAGACGTACCGACTTGTGCAGTTCCCGGCGCGTACAGATCCAGTAGCTGCGCTGGATGGTTTCGCTGGGCAATACGCGAACCAGCGCAGGATCATGCCGCGCCATGTAGTTGGGCAGCACGGCAATGCCCAGCCCGGCACGGGCGGCTTGTTGCTGGGCGATCACGCTGGTGCTGCGGAATACCACGTTGGGCGCACGGCAGAAGCTGTTGAGAAACAGCAGTTCCTGGCTGAACAGCAGGTCATCGACGTAACCGATCCAGCTGTGCCGGGCCAGGTCTTCACGGTTACGCAGGGGCGGTGCCCGGTCCAGGTACGCCTGGCTGGCATACAGGGCCAGGCGGTAGTCGGTGAGCTTGCGCGTGATCAACAGGTCGGCGCTGGGCCGTTCCAGGTGGATGCTGATTTCCGCCTCCCGGTTGAGAATGCTGACGAAGCGCGGCACCGCCACCAACTCAACCTCGAGCCCCGGGTAGCGTTCGAACAGCGCATTCATGCGCGGGGTGAAGAACATGATGCCGATGCCTTCGGTGACGCCGAGGCGGATCTTGCCCAGCGGCGTGATGGCCTGGGTGATTTCCTCCTGGGCGAGCAGGGCCACGTTTTCCATGGCTTCGGCATGCTTGAGCAAGGCCTGGCCGGAGGGTGTGAGTTCGTAGCCCTGAGCGTGCTGGACGAACAGCGCGGTGCCCAGGCTCTGCTCGATGTTCTCGATATGCCGGGCGACGGTGCTGTGGGTGGTGTTGAGGCGCTTGGCGGCGGTCAGCAGCCGGCCGCTGCGCTGCAACTCGAGGAAGTACCGCAGATCATTCCAGTCGAACATGCTGTTCCCTGTGAATTTGGGGCTTCACTGCCCCCCTGTGTGAGCGGGCGGTATTACGGCTCCGGTAGGCGTTGCGCTAAAACGCACAGCGGCTGCGCGAAATCTCGTGTTTCGTCAGCGAAATTAATCAATAAGATGGTCCTCGACAAGAATAAAAATCAGGCGCGAGGTTTCACATGCCATCAGCCGATTCTGTCTTCGACTATGTGGTCGTCGGTGCCGGCCCCGCCGGCTGCCTGCTGGCCAACCGCTTGTCTGCCGACCCCTCCTGTCGCGTCCTGCTGCTAGAAGCGGGGGGGCCTGACAATTACCCCTGGATTCACATTCCCGTCGGCTACCTGCGCTGCATCGGCAACCCACGTACCGACTGGTGCTTCAACACCGAGGCGCAGCCAGGCCTGGGCGGGCGCAGCCTGGGCTACCCGCGGGGCAAGGTGCTGGGCGGCTGCTCTTCGATCAACGGCATGATCTACATGCGCGGCCAGGCCGCCGACTACGACCGCTGGGCCGAGCAAGGCAACGATGGCTGGGCGTGGAAGGACGTACTGCCATTGTTCAAGGCCAGCGAGCGCCATTTCGCCGGCCCCAGCGACAGCCATGGTGGCGAGGGGGAATGGCGGGTCGAGCAGCAACGCTACAGCTGGCCGATCCTGGATGCCTTCCGCGACGCCGCCGAGCAGAGCGGCATTGCCAAGGTGACGGACTTCAACACCGGCGACAATGCCGGCTGTGGATATTTTCAGGTCAACCAGCGCAGCGGCGTGCGTTGGAATGCTTCCAAGGCCTTCCTGCGGCCAGTGCAGGCGCGCCCCAACCTGACCGTGCTCACCGGCGTGCAGGTCGACCAGGTTATCCTGGACAACACCCGCGCCAAGGCCGTGAAGGCGCACTGGCAAGGCGCCTGGCATGCCTTCGAGGCGCAGCGGGAGATTATTCTTTGCGCAGGCTCCGTGGGTTCGCCCGGGATTCTCCAGCGTTCAGGCATCGGGCCGCGCAAGCTGCTCGAGGGCCTTGGAATCGGCGTGCGTCATGAGCTGCCTGGTGTGGGTGGCAACCTGCAGGATCACCTGCAATTGCGCCTGATCTACCAGGTGCGCAACACCCGTACGCTCAACCAGATGGCCAACAGCCTGTGGGGCAAGATGGAGATGGGCCTGCGCTATCTCTATGACCGCAGTGGTCCGTTGGCCATGGCGCCAAGCCAGCTGGGTGCGTTCGTTCGCTCCGGGCCGGAGCAGGCCACCGCCAACCTCCAGTATCACGTCCAGCCCCTGTCACTGGAGCGCTTCGGCGAGCCGTTGCATCGGTTTGCGGCGTTTACCGCGTCAGTGTGCAATCTACGCCCCGCGAGCCGTGGCCGTGTGGACATCCGCTCTGCCGACATGCTCGCCGCGCCTTTGATCGACCCCAACTACCTGAGCGACCCCGAGGACCTGCGTGTGGCCGCCGATGCCATCCGCCTCACGCGGCGCATCGTACAGGCCCCTGCCCTGGCGGCGTTCGACCCTCGTGAATACCTGCCAGGCCCCGCCCTGCAGACCGAGGCGCAATTGCACGAGGCCGCCGGCAGGATCGGCACCACCATCTTCCACCCGGTTGGCACCTGCCGCATGGGCTCAGGCCCGCTGGACGTTGTGGATAACCAGCTGCGCGTCCATGGAATACCGGGCTTGCGCATAGCCGACGCCTCGATCATGCCGCAGATCGTCTCGGGCAATACCTGTTCACCCACACTGATGATCGCCGAGAAGGCGGCTCAACTGATCCGAAACGGGAGCCCCACACAGACCAACCTCAACGACCTGAACGCGATACCGACGCCCTGACCCGGGTGCGTGCAACACCGGCGGCTCGCGGTCAGAAGCCGCCGACAGTGGAAAACAACAATAATCACTGTGGCCTGCGGGCCGAGGACAGCAACGATGTCGGATTACATCCAAGAGCAAGGCACGGCAGCCAGTACGGTCAGCCGACGTGAGGAACGCAAGATCATTTTCGCGTCATCCCTCGGGACGGTGTTCGAGTGGTATGACTTTTTTCTCTATGGCGCCCTGGCTGCGGTCATCAGCAAGCAGTTCTTTGCTGGAGTGAACGACACCACGGCGTTCATCTTCGCCTTGATGGCGTTCGCCGCAGGCTTTTTGGTCCGGCCATTCGGTGCGCTGGTGTTCGGTCGGCTGGGTGACATGATCGGGCGCAAGTACACCTTCCTGGTGACCATCGTGCTGATGGGGCTTTCTACCTTCGCCGTTGGTTTGCTGCCGACCTACGCCAGCATCGGCATCGCCGCGCCGATCATCCTGGTGCTGCTGCGCATGCTCCAAGGCCTGGCCTTGGGCGGCGAGTACGGTGGCGCGGCGACCTATGTGGCCGAGCATGCCCCGCCCGGCAAGCGGGGTTTCCATACCGGTTTCATTCAGTCCACGGCCACCCTTGGCTTGCTGCTTTCGCTGGTGGTCGTGCTGGGCAGCCGCTATGTCAGTGGCGACCAGTTCGAGACCTGGGGCTGGCGCTTGCCGTTCCTGCTGTCGATCGTCCTGCTGGCCATCTCCACCTGGATCCGCATGAGCATGGAAGAGTCACCAGCCTTCGTGAAAATGAAGGCCCAGGGTAAGGTCAGCAAGTCGCCGATTCGCGAGTCCTTCACTTCCTGGCCCAACCTCAAGGTGGTGCTCACCGCCCTGTTCAGCATCAATGCCGGCCAGGCCGTGACCTTCTATACCGCGCAGTTCTATGTGCTGTTCTTCCTGACCCAGATGCTCAAGATGGACCCGGCCCAGGCGAACACGCTGTTGATCATCAGCGTGGTGATCGGCGCGCCGTTCTTCGTGTTCTTCGGCTGGTTGTCCGACCGGGTGGGCCGCAAGCCGATCCTGATGATCGGCCTGCTGCTGGCCACCGTGCTGTATTTCCCGATGTTCAAGGCCCTGAGCCATTACGCCAACCCGCAGATCGCTGCGGCCAGCCAGCAGGCTCCAATCGTCGTGACAGCTGACCCGCAAGGCTGCACCTTCCAGTTCGACCCGGTCGGCAAGGCACGCTTCGACAGCCCCTGCGACAAGGTCAAGACGTTCCTGGTCAAGCAGGGCCTGCCCTACAGCTCGGTGGATGCCCCTGCGGGCGACCCGGTGGTGGTGAGTATCGGCGAGCAGCACATCGATGGTTTCGACGAAGCGGCCATGCGCATGGCCATCGAAGAAGCAGGGTACCCGGCCAAGGCGGACCCGGCGAGCGTCAACCAAGTGATGGTGGTGGTGCTGATCGTCGCCATGATCCTTATCGCCACGATGACCTACGGGCCGTTGGCGGCGGTGATGGTCGAGCTGTTCCCGACCCGCATCCGCTACACCTCTATGTCGCTGCCGTATCATATCGGCAATGGCTGGTTCGGCGGCTTCCTGCCTACCGTGTCGTTCGCACTGGTGGTGTATACCGGGGATATCTTCTATGGGCTGTGGTATCCGGTGTTGATCACCGGAGTGAGCCTGGTGGTGGGGATCTTCTGCCTGAAGGAGACCAAGGATGTGGATATCGACAAGATCTAGCCTTTGCCATGCCGTCGCGATGGCAGGGCTGGCCTAATCGCGGGACAAGCCCGCTCCCACACAAAGCTTCAAGCAAAAACCGGCGTAAAAGCCGGTTTTTTTATGCCGCGAAAAAACTTATGCACGATTTTCAGAAAAAGGTCATACAAAGAAATAAACAGCTAAATCAATCACTTAGCTAACTTTTCAAGGTATTGATCCAAAACTTGCTCACACGTTATCCACAGATCGTCAGGCGCTCTGCTGTGCAGGATTTTCTGCCACCGGTGGCAGCGAACCCATGGCCCGCTGGGCCGCTTCGTTCCAGGCCTGGGCGCGGTCGTTGAGCTCGGCGATGGCACGTGGGCCGGTACCGACCGGGTACATCGGCTCGCCGATCACCACCTCGATGGTGCCAGGACGCTTGCCCCAGCCTTCCCGTGGCCAGAACTTGCCGGCGTTATGGGCAATCGGCAATACCGGCAAGCCCGCATTCACCGCCAGTGCGGTGCCGCCGCGAGAGAATTTGCCGACCTGGCCATGGGGTACGCGGGTGCCTTCCGGGAAGATCAGTACCCACACGCCCTGCTTGAGCAGCTCGTCGCCCTTGCTGGCGACTTGGCGCAGGGCTTCCTTGGGGTTCTTCCGGTCGATGGCGATGGGCCGCAGCATGGCCATGGCCCAACCGAAGAACGGCACGTACAGCAGCTCGCGCTTGAGCACCTGGCTCAATGGCGAGAAGTAGGCCGACAGGAAGAATGTTTCCCAGGTGCTCTGATGGTTCGACAGGATCACGCAGGGTTCCTTGGGCACGTTTTCGGCCCCGGTGACCTTGTAGCGAATCCCCAGAATCACTCGCGCCAGGAACACGGCGCAGCGGCACCAGTACACGTTGATGAACCGATAGCGCTTGTGGAACGGCAGGAACGGCGCGACGAAGAAGCTCAGCGAGCACCACAGCAGCGAACTGGTGCCCAACAGCAGGTAAAAAAGAAAGATTCTGATCGCCTGCAGGATCGACATAGTGGCATGTACCGTTGCGGGGCGTGCCCGCCTAAGGAAAAGTGAGCCACGGTGGGCGCACTGCTTAAATTAGTGCTCTGGCGATGGCTGCCAGATCGTCGAAAATCAAAGTACCTTGAGGAACGCCTTTCTCCAGCGTTCGCTCACCTTTGCCGGTCTTCACCAGCACAGGTTGTGCATCGACGGCCAGGGCGGCCTCCAGGTCACCTTTACTATCGCCGACAAACCACACGCCGGCCAGGGCCACCTGGTAATGCTCGGCGATCGCCCGCAGCATGCCAGGCTTGGGCTTGCGGCAATCGCAACCGTCGTCCGGCCCGTGCGGGCAATGCACGATGTAACCCACCTCGCCGCCCTGCTCGGCCACCAGCGCGCGCAGGCGCGCGTGCATGGCCTCGAGGGTTGCCAGCGAGTAGTAGCCGCGGGCGATGCCGGACTGGTTGGTGGCCACGGCCACCGTCCAGCCCGCCTTGCTCAACTGCGCGATGGCCTCGATCGAGCCGGGAATGGGCACCCACTCCTCCAGCGACTTGATATAGGCGTCCGAGTCGTAGTTGATCACGCCGTCCCGATCAAGAATCAGCAGTTTCAAGGCTTACCCCAGCAGCGAGATGTCGGCCACGCCCAGGAACAGGCCGCGCAGGCGGCTGAGCAGGGCATAACGGTTGGCGCGTACCTTGGCATCCTCGGCGTTGACCATCACCGCCTCGAAGAAGGCGTCGACCGGGTCACGCAGGGCAGCCAGGCGGGCCAGCGACTCGCTGTATTGGCGTGCGGCGGCCATCGGTTGCACGGCCTGGTCGGCCTGCTGGATGGCCGAATACAGCGAGAACTCGTTGGCGTTGTCGAAGTACTTCGGCTCGACCTGCTCGGCGATCGCGCCTTCGGCCTTGCTCAGCAGGTTCGACACGCGCTTGTTCACCGCCGCCAGGGCCTCGGCTTCCGGCAGCTTGCGGAAGGCCTGCACGGCCTGTACGCGCTGGTCGAAGTCCAGGGCCGAGCCCGGTTTCAGGGCACGTACCGACAGGTAGGTGGCGACGTCGATGCCTTCATCCTCGTAGCGCGCGCGCAGGCGGTCGAAGACGAACTCCAGTACCTGCTCGGACAGGCCCGCGGCCTTGACCTTGCTGCCGTACTGCTTGACCGCGAACTCGACCGCAGTGGTCAGGTCCAGATCCAGCTGCTTCTCGATCAGGATGCGCAGCACACCCAGGGCGGCGCGACGCAGCGCGTAGGGGTCCTTGCTGCCGGTGGGCAGCATGCCGATGCCGAAGATGCCGACCAGGGTGTCGAGCTTGTCGGCGATGGCCACGGCAGCACCGGTCAGGGTCTGCGGCAGCTCGGCACCTGCACCGCGCGGCATGTACTGCTCGTTCAGCGCCAGGGCGACGTCTTCGGGCTCGCCATCGTTGAGGGCGTAGTAGTAGCCGGCCACACCCTGCATCTCAGGGAACTCGCCGACCATCTCGGTGGCCAGGTCGCACTTGGACAGCAGGCCGGCACGACCGGCGCGCTGGGCGTCGCCGCCGATCAGCGGGGCGATGAACGCAGCCAGCTTGGAAACCCGCTCGGCCTTGTCGTAGACAGTACCCAGCTGGGCCTGGAACACGACGTTCTTCAGGCGCTCGTTGAAGGTTTCCAGCGGTTGCTTCTTGTCTTGCTTGAAGAAGAACTCGGCGTCGGTCAGGCGTGGGCGCACGACCTTCTCGTTGCCCTGCACGATCTGCTTCGGGTCGCGGCTCTCGACGTTGGCCACGGTAATGAAGCGCGGCAGCAGCTTGCCTTCGCTGTCCAGCAGGCAGAAGTATTTCTGGTTGTCCTGCATGGTGGTGATCAGGGCTTCCTGCGGTACCTCCAGGAAACGCTCCTCGAACGAGCACACCAGCGGCACCGGCCATTCGACCAGGGCAGTCACTTCATCCAGCAGTGCAGGCGGCACGATGGCCGAGCCTTCCTGTTGCATGGCCAGTTCCGCGGTGCGCTTGGCGATCAGCTCGCGACGCTCGGCGAAGTCAGCCAGCACGTAGGCCTTGCGCAGGTCTTCGACGTAGTTGGCCGGGGTGGTGATGAGCACGTTTTCCGGGTGGTGGAAACGGTGGCCACGGGATTCGCGACCGGCCTGCTGGGCCAGGATGGTGCAGTCGACGACCTGGTCGCCGAGCAGCATCACCAGCCACTGGGTCGGGCGCACGAACTCTTCACGGCTGGCGCCCCAGTGCATGCGCTTGGGGATCGGCAGGTCGTTGAGCGAGTCTTCGACGATGGTCGGCAGCAGGCTGGCGGTGGCCTTGCCTGGGATGTGCTGGGAGAAGCGCAGCTTGGCGCCGCTCTGGTCGATCTCGGCCAGCTCCACGCCGCACTTCTTGGCGAAGCCCAGGGCGGCCTGGGTCGGGTTGCCTTCGGCGTCGAAGGCCGCCTGGCGGGGTGGGCCGTCGATGTTGATGCTGCGATCGGGCTGCTGCACGTCCAGCTGGCGGATCAGCACGGCCAGGCGGCGCGGGGCGGCATACACCTGCTTGCCGGTGTAGTTCAGGCCAGCGGCCTGCAGGCCTTTCTCGATGCCGGCCAGGAAGGCGTCGCCGAGGCTGGCGAGGGCCTTGGGTGGCAGCTCTTCGGTGCCCAGTTCAACCAGGAAATCTTGAGCACTCATTGTGCAGCCTCCAGCTTAGCCAACACTTCATCACGCAGTTCAGGGGTAGCCATCGGGAAGCCCAGGCGTGCGCGGGCTTGCAGGTAGCTTTGCGCCACGTCCCGGGCCAGGGTACGCACGCGCAGGATGTAGCGCTGACGCTCGGTCACCGAGATGGCGCGGCGGGCGTCGAGCAGGTTGAAGGTGTGCGATGCCTTCAGGACCATTTCGTAGGTCGGCAGTGGCAGCTCCAGCTTGATCAGGCGGTTGGCTTCGCTTTCGTAGAAATCGAACAGTTCGAACAGCTTCTCGACATTGGCGTGTTCGAAGTTGTAGGTCGACTGCTCCACTTCGTTCTGGTGGAACACATCGCCATAGGTGACCTTGCCGAACGGGCCATCGGCCCAGACCAGGTCATAGACCGAGTCCACGCCTTGGATGTACATGGCCAGGCGCTCGAGGCCATAGGTGATTTCGCCGGTGACCGGGAAGCACTCGATGCCACCGACCTGCTGGAAGTAGGTGAACTGGGTCACTTCCATGCCATTGAGCCAGATTTCCCAACCCAGGCCCCAGGCGCCGAGGGTCGGCGATTCCCAGTTGTCTTCGACGAAGCGGATGTCATGGACCAGCGGGTCCAGGCCGATCGCCTTCAGCGAGCCGAGGTACAGCTCCTGGAAGTTGGCCGGGTTCGGCTTGAGTACCACCTGGAACTGGTAGTAGTGCTGCAGGCGGTTGGGGTTTTCGCCATACCGCCCGTCGGTTGGGCGACGGCTGGGCTGCACATAGGCGGCGTTCCAGGTTTCCGGGCCGACGGCACGCAGGAAAGTGGCGGTGTGGAAAGTGCCGGCGCCTACTTCCATATCGTAGGGCTGAAGCACCACACAACCTTGCTCGGCCCAGTACTGCTGCAGGGCGAGGATCAGGTCTTGGAAGGTACGCACGGCTGGCGTAGGCTGGCTCACGAAATTCACCTGTATCTGGGGATGCGGATGTAAAGAGCGGGAGTATAACCTGATTCGCCTCGCCCTCTACTCATGGAATGGAGCCTTATGCCACGCTGCTTCTGGTGTACCGACGATCCGTTGTACCAGGCCTATCATGACCAGGAGTGGGGAACGCCGCAGCGCGACCCGGCGTTGCTCTTCGAGATGCTTTTGCTCGAAGGGTTCCAGGCCGGGCTCTCATGGATCACCGTATTGAAGAAGCGCGAGCGCTATCGCCAGGTATTGCATGGCTTCGACCCGGTGCAGCTGGCGCGGATGAGCGACGAACGGATCGAGGAGTTGATGCTCGATGCCGGCATCATCCGCAACCGCCTCAAGCTCAAGGCCGCCCGGCGCAATGCCCAGGCCTGGCTGGCTGTGGATAACCCCAGCCAGTGGCTGTGGTCATTCGTGGGCGGTGAGCCGAAGGTCAACCACTTCACCAGCCGCAGCGAAGTGCCGGCGGTCACCGACGAGGCCAAGGCCATGAGCAAGGCCTTGCAGAAGGCCGGCTTCACCTTCGTGGGCCCCACCATCTGCTACGCCTTCATGCAGGCCACCGGCATGGTCATGGACCACACCACCGACTGCGATCGCTACGCCGCGCTGGTGCGCTGAAGCGTTACAATGCCCGCCTTGCAGAAATAAGGAATCGGCCTGTGGAAAAATTCAAAGGCGCCCTGATGGTCGGGGTGCTGCGACTGTTCGCCAAGCTGCCCTGGGGTGCTGTGCAGCGCGTCGGCGCGGGGATCGGCTGGCTCATGTGGAAGGTCCCCAACGGTTCGCGCAACGTGGTGCGCATCAACCTGGCCAAGTGCTTCCCGGAGATGGACGCTGCCGAGCGTGAAAAGCTCGTGGGTCGTGCGCTGATGGACATCGGCAAGTCCTTCGTGGAAAGCGCCTGCGCCTGGATCTGGCCGCCGCAGCGTTCGCTGGACCTGGTCAAGGAAGTGCATGGCCTGGAGGTGCTGGAACAGGCCCTGGCCTCGGGCAAGGGCGTGGTGGGGATCACCAGCCACCTGGGTAACTGGGAAGTGCTGAACCATTTCTATTGCAGCCAGTGCAAGCCGATCATCTTCTACCGCCCGCCCAAGCTCAAGGCGGTGGATGACCTGCTGCGCGAGCAGCGGGTGCAGATGGGCAACCGCGTGGCGCCTTCGACCAAGGAAGGCATCCTCAGCGTGATCAAGGAAGTGCGTCGTGGCGGCCAGGTGGGGATCCCGGCCGACCCGGAGCCGGCCGAGTCGGCGGGCGTGTTCGTGCCATTCCTCGGCACCCAGGCGCTGACCAGCAAGTTCGTGCCGAACATGCTTGCCGGCGGCAAGGCTGTCGGCGTGTTCCTGCATGCCCTGCGCCTGCCGGACGGGTCGGGTTTCAAGGTGTTCCTGGAGGCGGCGCCCGAGGAGATGTACAGCGAGGATGTGACCGTGTCGGCGGCGGCCATGAGCAAGGTGGTGGAGCGTTATGTGCGTGAGTACCCGAGCCAGTACATGTGGAGCATGAAGCGCTTCAAGAAGCGTCCGGCGGGCGAAGCGCGCTGGTATTGAGAGTTTGGGGGCGCTGTGCGCCCCTTTCGCGGCACAAGGCCGCACCTACAGGGGCCCGTAGGAGCGGCCTTGTGCCGCGAAAGGGCTGCAACGCAGCCCTAACAAGCTCAGACCTTGTCCAATTTCTTCAAGAATACGGCCATCTCTTTCTCGGCCTGCTTGTCCCCGTGGGCCTGCGCCGCCACGATCCCCTCCTCCCAGGCCTTGCGCGCCGCCGCCCGGTCACCCTGCAGCTGATAGGCTTTGCCCAGCAGCTTCCACGCCGCGGAATACTTGGGGTCGTGTTCCACACAGCGTGCCAGGTGCACCGCCGCCTCGGCACCGTTGCCTTCGTCGAGCCAGGCCTTGCCCAGGCCGAAGCGCAGCAGGGCGTTATCCACACCCTTGGCCAGCATCTTTTCCAGTGATTCGCGCATGTCGCTTTCTCCTTAGAAGAAGCTCAGGCCCACGTGGAACAGCTTCTCCACGTCACGGATATGCTTTTTATCCACAACGAACAGGATCACATGGTCGCCCGCTTCGATCACCGTGTCGTCGTGGGCGATCAGCACCTCTTCGTCGCGGATGATCGCCCCGATGGTGGTACCCGGTGGCAGGGCGATATCCTCGATCGCCTTGCCGATCACCTTGCTCGACTTGGCATCACCGTGGGCCACCGCCTCGATCGCTTCGGCCGCGCCACGGCGCAAGGAGTGCACGCTGACGATATCGCCACGGCGCACGTGTGCCAACAGCGTGCCGATGGTGGCCAACTGCGGGCTGATGGCGATGTCGATGTCGCCACCCTGGACCAGGTCCACGTAGGCCGGGTTGTTGATGATGGTCATCACCTTGCGCGCACCCAGGCGCTTGGCCAGCAGCGAGGACATGATGTTGGCCTCGTCGTCGTTGGTCAGGGCCAGGAAGATGTCGGCGTCGGCGATGTTCTCCTCGAGCATCAGGTCCTTGTCCGAGGCGCTGCCCTGCAGCACCACGGTGCTTTCCAGGGTGTCGGAGAGCTGGCGGCAGCGGGCCGGGCTCATCTCGATGATCTTGACCTGGTAGCGGCTCTCGATGGCCTCGGCCAGGCGCTCGCCGATCTGTCCACCACCGGCGATCACCACACGCTTGTTGGTTTCGTCGATGCGCCGTAGCTCACCCATGACCGCACGGATGTCCTTGCGTGCGGCGATGAAGAAGACTTCGTCGTCGGCTTCGATCACCGTGTCGCCACGTGGCGTGATCGGGCGGTCGCGGCGGAAGATCGCCGCCACGCGGGTATCGACGTTGGGCATGTGGGCGCGGATCTGGCGCAATTGCTGGCCCACCAGCGGGCCGCCGTAGTAGGCCTTGACCGCCACCAGCTGTGCCTTGCCTTCGGCGAAGTCGATCACCTGCAGCGAGCCTGGGTGTTCGATCAGGCGCTTGATGTAGTTGGTCACCACCTGCTCGGGGCTGATCAGCACGTCCACCGGGATGTGGTCGTTGTCGAACAGCTCTTCGCGGGTGAGGTAGGCCGATTCACGTACCCGGGCGATCTTGGTCGGGGTATGGAACAGCGAGTAGGCCACCTGGCAGGCGACCATGTTGGTCTCGTCGCTGTTGGTCACCGCCACCAGCATGTCGGCATCGTCGGCACCGGCCTGGCGCAGCACCGTGGGCAGTGAGCCGCGGCCTTGCACGGTGCGGATATCCAGGCGGTCGCCCAAATCGCGCAGGCGGTCGCCATCGGTGTCGACCACGGTGATGTCGTTGGCTTCGCTGGCCAGGTGTTCCGCCAGCGTGCCGCCTACCTGCCCTGCTCCGAGGATGATGATCTTCATCCGCTCACTCCTAACCTGTTTTTATCCGCGCGAGGCGGCGATCTTGATCAGCTTGGCATAGTAGAAACCGTCGTGGCCGCCTTCCTGGGCCAGCAGCTGGCGGCCATGGGGCTGGCGCAGGCCGGCTTCGGTGGCCAGGTCCAGCTCACGGGCGCCCGGGGTGCGGGCGAGGAAAGCATCGATCACTTCGGTGTTTTCGGTCGGCAGGCTGGAACAGGTGGCGTACAGCAGCATGCCGCCCACCTCCAGCGTCGGCCACAGGGCATCGAGCAGCTCGCCTTGCAGCGTGGCCAGGGCCGGGATGTCCTCGGCCTGGCGGGTCAGCTTGATGTCCGGGTGACGGCGGATCACCCCAGTGGCCGAGCACGGCGCGTCGAGCAGGATGCGCTGGAACGGCTTGCCGTCCCACCAGCTGGCGGTGTCACGGGCATCGCAGGCGATCAGCTTGGCGTCCAGTTGCAGGCGGTCGAGGTTCTCGCGTACCCGTGCCAGGCGCTTGGCCTCCAGGTCGATGGCCACCACTTCGCCCAGGTTCGCCTCGGCTTCCAGCAGGTGGCAGGTCTTGCCGCCGGGGGCGCAGCAGGCATCGAGCACGCGTTGGCCGGGCGCCAGCTCCATCAGGTCGGCGGCCAGCTGCGCGGCCTCGTCCTGGACGCTGACCCAGCCTTCGGCGAAGCCTGGCAGACCACGCACGTCGCAGGCGTCAGCCAGCAGGATACCGTCGCGGCTGTACGGGCAGGCGCTGGCTTCAACGCCCGCCTCAGCCAGCAGTGCCAGGTAGGCGTCGCGGCTGTGGTGGCGACGGTTGACCCGCAGGATCATCGGCGGGTGGGCGTTGTTGGCGGCACAGATGGCCTCCCACTGCTCAGGCCAGAAGGCTTTGAGCGACTTCTGCAGCCAGCGCGGGTGGGCGGTGCGCACTACCGGGTCACGTTCGAGGCCCGCGAGTATCTGCTCGCCTTCACGTTGGGCGCGGCGCAGCACGGCATTGAGCAGGCCCTTGGCCCACGGCTTCTTCAGCTTGTCGGCGCAACCAACGGTTTCGCCGATGGCGGCGTGGGCCGGAATACGGGTGTAGAACAGCTGGTACAGGCCGACCAGCAGCAACGCCTGCACATCTGTGTCGGCTGTCTTGAAGGGCTTTTGCAGCAACTGGGCGGCCAGCAGGTCCAGGCGTGGCTGCCAGCGGGCAGTCCCGAAGGCCAGGTCCTGGACCAAGCCACGGTCGCGTTCCTCGACCTTGTCCAGTTGCGCCGGCAACGAGCTGTTCAGCGAGGCCTTGCCGCTGAGCACGGCGGCAAGGGCGCGGGCGGCGGCCAGGCGTGGGTTCATTGGCCGAGTACCTTGTGGCTTGCGAATTTCTCGCGGCGGCTGTTGAACAGGTCGCTGAAGGCCAGGGCCTTGCCGCCGGGCAATTGCAGACGGGTCAGGCTCAGGGCGCCTTCACCGCAGGCGACGACCAGGCCGTCCTTGCTGGCGCTGAGGATTTCGCCGGGCGCGCCCTTGCCTGTGGACAAGTCCGCAGCCAGGACCTTCACACTTTCCCCATCGAGGGTGCTGTGGCACACCGGCCACGGGTTGAAGGCGCGGACCAGGCGTTCCAGCTCGACCGCCGGGCGGCTCCAGTCGATGCGGGCTTCATCCTTGTTGAGCTTGTGTGCGTAGGTGGCCAGGGCGTCGTCCTGCACTTCGCCTTGCAGGCTGCCGTCGGCAAGGCCTGCGATGGCTTGCACCACTGCGCCCGGGCCCATCTGGGCGAGGCGGTCGTGCAGGGTGCCACCGGTGTCTTCGGCGTTGATCGGTGTGACCACCTTGAGCAGCATGGGGCCGGTGTCCAGGCCCGCCTCCATGCGCATCACGGTCACGCCGCTTTCGGCGTCGCCCGCTTCGACGGCGCGCTGGATCGGCGCCGCACCGCGCCAACGCGGCAGCAGGGAGGCGTGGCTGTTGATGCAGCCCAGGCGCGGGATATCCAGCACCGCTTGCGGCAGGATCAGGCCATAGGCGACCACCACCATCAAGTCTGGCGCGAGTGCGGCGAGCTCGGCCTGGGCCTCGGCATTGCGCAGGGTCGGCGGCTGGAACACCGGGATGTCATGGGCCACCGCCAATTGCTTGACCGGGCTCGGCATGAGCTTCTGGCCGCGGCCGGCCGGGCGGTCGGGCTGGGTGTAGACGGCCACGATCTCATAGGGGCTGTCGAGCAGGGCTTTGAGGTGTTCGGCGGCAAACTCTGGGGTGCCTGCGAAGACGATGCGCATGGAGTTCTCGCTTGAAAAAGAAAAAGGCTTGCCGGGGCAAGCCTTCTGGAAGGTAGGGATCAGGCTTGCTGGCGGTGCTGCTTTTCCAGCTTCTTCTTGATCCGGTCGCGTTTGAGCTGGGACAGGTAGTCCACGAAGAGCTTGCCGTTGAGGTGGTCGAATTCGTGCTGCACGCATACGGCCAGCAGGCCTTCGCATTCCAGTTCGAACGGCTTGCCATCGCGGTCCTGGGCCTTGACCCGCACACGCAGCGGGCGATCGACGTTCTCGTAGAAGCCCGGTACCGACAGGCAGCCTTCCTGGTACTGGCCCATGTCGTGGGTCAGTTCCTCGACCGAGGGGTTGATGAAGACGCGCGGCTCGCTGCGGTCTTCGCTCAGGTCCATGACCACGACCTGCTTGTGCACGTTGACCTGGGTGGCGGCCAGGCCGATGCCCGGGGCTTCGTACATGGTTTCAAACATGTCGTCGATCAACTGGCGCAGGGCGTCGTCGAACTCTGTCACCGGTTTGGCGATGGTGCGCAGGCGCGGGTCCGGGAATTCGAGAATGTTCAAGATGGCCATAAGGTCAGGCAGTCACTGTGCGTTCGGTTGAAAACTGAGCACACATAATAAAGGGAATCGGGGGATTCGGCACCTGGCAAAGCTCGGCTAGGGTGTGAAAGGACGGCTGGAACGCCATTTCATGGACAGCTTGTCAAAGTATTATTCACAAAGTTATCCACAGGTTGTGCGCCTGGGATGACCCCTCGTCGATCAAGGATGATCCGCCATGTGCGACCTGTTCCAAGCCCCTTGCTCCCCTGCCGAACTGGAAGCGCGTCTGCGCCTGCATCGGCTTCCCGACATCGGCCCCCGACGATTCCAGACCTTGATCGAAGCCTTCGGCAGTGCGTCTTCAGCCTTGAGCGCACCGGCCAGTGCCTGGCGCGCGCTGGGGCTGCCCGCCAGGTGTGCCGAGGCCCGGCGCAGCCCCGAGGTGCGCGATGGCGCCAGCGCCGCAATCGCCTGGCTAGAGCGGCCGGGCCAGCATTTGCTGATGTGGGACGCACCTGGATACCCCGCCTTGCTTGGCGAAACGGACGATGCCCCGCCGCTGCTTTTCGTGGCCGGAGACCCTGCCGTGCTGGAGCGTCCCCAGCTCGCCGTGGTGGGCAGTAGACGTGCTTCACCGCCGGCGCTGGACACGGCCAGGGCCTTCTCCCGTTGCCTGGCCCAAGCCGGTTTCACCATCACCAGCGGGCTCGCGCTGGGTATAGACGGTGCCGCTCATCGGGCGGCGCTGGAGGCTGGTGGGCACACCATTGGCGTGCTCGGCACGGGCCTGCAGAAACTTTATCCACAGCGTCACCGGGAGTTGGCGAAGGCCATGATCGACCGAGGTAGCGCGGTGGTTTCCGAGTTTCCCCTGGACGCTGCACCACAACCTGCGAACTTCCCCCGGCGCAACCGGATCATCAGCGGCATGTCGCTGGGCGTGCTGGTGGTGGAAGCGAGCCTGGCCAGCGGTTCGTTGATCACCGCCCGGCTGGCGGCCGAGCAAGGTCGCGAGGTGTATGCGGTACCGGGGTCGATCCATCACCCAGGCGCCAAAGGCTGCCACCAGTTGATCCGCGAGGGTGCCTTGCTGGTGGAAAGCCTCGAGCAGATCCTCGAAAGCCTGCGCGGCTGGCAGAATCTGCCACCGGCACCTGTGGAAAACCCTGTCCATCCCCTGCTCGCCTTGCTCCATGCCGCACCCCAGACCAGCGAAGGCCTGGCCAGCAGCAGCGGCCTGTCACTGGCCCAGGTGCTGGCCAGTCTTACGCAACTTGAACTCGAAGGGCGGGTCAGCAACGAAGCCGGGCGTTGGTTTGCCAGGTGCAGCTAAGTACACTGCGCAGCAGGCGTTAATGCGGAGAGATAAAATGGTGAGCAGTTGGCGTGTGCAACAAGCCGCGCGTGAAATTCGGGCGGGTGCAGTCATTGCCTACCCGACGGAAGCGGTCTGGGGCCTGGGCTGCGACCCTTGGAACGAGGACGCGGTGTATCGCCTGCTGGCGCTCAAGTCGCGGCCTGTGGATAAAGGGTTGATCCTGATTGCCGACAACATCCGCCAGTTCGACTTCCTGTTCGAGGACTTCCCCGAGGACTGGATCGACCGCATGGGCAGCACCTGGCCTGGCCCGAACACCTGGCTGGTGCCGCACCAGGACTTGTTGCCTGAGTGGGTGACGGGCCAGCACGATACCGTGGCCTTGCGCGTCAGTGACCATCCATTGGTACGCGAGCTGTGCGCGCTGGTCGGGCCGCTGATCTCCACCTCTGCCAACCCCGGGGGGCGCCCGGCGGCCAAGAGCCGGTTGCGGGTGGAGCAATATTTCCATGGCGAGCTGGACCTGGTGCTCGGTGGGGCATTGGGCGGGCGGAAGAACCCGAGTGTGATTCGCAACCTGATCACCGGAGAAGTGGTTCGGCCAGGTTGACGAGGCAGGCCGCGAACCAGGTCGAGGCATGTACTGGTCGAGCCTGCAGTAGAGGCGATGCTGGATGGCATCGAGTCTGTGCCTGCGATGAAGAGATCCGTTAGCTGAACTGACGCAATTGCGGGACAAGCACCCATAGTGTTTTCGCAAGTCTTGAAAGCGGCGCAATCTCGGTGGGAGCTGGCGACAGCCTGCGATGGGCTGCAACGCAGCCCCAAGCCCTCAAACGCTGGAGCCCATCCAGACCTACGGGGCCGCTTTGCGGCCCATCGCAGGCTCCGCCAGCTCCCACGAAAAAGCGGAGCCTGGGCCGTATTTGCACGGCTGAGAAGTAACCAACCGAAGGCAATTTGAGCTTGTCCAGCACCATAGAGTCTCCCACAGGTGCTGTGCAATCCGCAGGATTGGCGCGATCCCTGTGGGAGTGGGCTTGTCCCGCGATGGGCCGCGCAGCGGCCCCCGGGGTTCAGGGCAGTAGAATCGTCGAGCCCACGGTGCGCCGCGCTGACAGCTCCGCCTGGGCCTTGGCCGCTTCGCCCAGCGGATAACGCTGCTGGATATCCACAACCAGCTTGCCGCTGGCGATCATGCTGAACAGATCGTCGGCCATGGCCTGGGTGTTTTCGGCATTGTTGGCATACGTCCCCAGCGTAGGCCGGGTGACGTACAGCGAACCCTTCTGCGAAAGAATGCCCAGGTTCACCCCGGTCACTGCACCCGACGCATTGCCGAAGCTCACCATCAGCCCCCGTGGGCGCAGGCAATCCAGCGAGGTCAGCCAGGTGTCGGCGCCCACGCCGTCATAGACCACCGCGCATTTCTGACCGTCGGTCAGCTCCAACACGCGCTTGGCCACGTCTTCGTGGCTGTAATCGATGGTCGCCCAGGCGCCCAGTGCCTTGGCTCGCTGGGCCTTTTCGGCCGAGCTCACGGTACCGATCAGCCTGGCGCCGAGGGCCTTGGCCCATTGGCAAGCCAGGGAGCCGACGCCACCTGCCGCGGCATGGAACAGGATGAAATCACCGGGTTGCACGGCATAGGTCTGCTTGAGTAGGTACTGGGTGGTCAGGCCCTTGAGCATCACCGCAGCGGCCTGTTCGAAGCTGATCGCCTCCGGCAGCTTGACCAGGTTGGCCTCGGGCAGGGTATGCACGTCGCTGTAGGCGCCCAGTGGGCCGCCGGCATAGGCTACGCGGTCCCCGACCTTGAGCCGGGCGACGCCTTCCCCGACCGCCTCGACCACGCCGGCGCCTTCGGTTCCCAGGCCCGAGGGCAGCGAGGGTGGCGGATACAGCCCGCTGCGGTAGTAGGTGTCGATGAAGTTCAGGCCGATCGCGTGGTTGCGCACGCGTACTTGCCCTGGGCCGGGCGGGGCCGGGTCGTACTCGACCAGTTGCAGGACTTCCGGGCCGCCGTGCTGGCTGAACTGGATACGCTTGGCCATCTCACACTCCGTTGTCGTCGGGATCGGAAAAGGCCTTCTATCGGACGCCTTTGCTTGATCGCCGTCAACTGCGGCCTGGCGGCTGCCGGTGGTATGCTAGCCGGCGAATTTTCCTCCGTTCCTTCCAGGTGACCCGATGACCAGCCGCACCGAGGCCGTGAAAGCCTACCTGCTCGACCTGCAAGACCGCATCTGCTCCGCCCTCGAAACGGAAGACGGCGGCGCCCGCTTCGTCGAGGACGCCTGGGTGCGCGAAGCCGGTGGCGGTGGCCGTACACGGGTCATCGGTGAAGGCAAGGTGATCGAGAAAGGCGGCGTCAACTTCTCCCACGTATTCGGTGCCGGCCTGCCGCCGTCTGCCAGTGCCCACCGCCCGGAGCTGGCGGGCCGTGGCTTCGAGGCCCTGGGCGTGTCGCTGGTGATCCACCCGCACAACCCGCACGTGCCGACCTCCCATGCCAACGTGCGTTTCTTCATCGCCGAGAAGGAAGGCGAGGAACCGGTCTGGTGGTTCGGTGGCGGCTTCGACCTGACCCCTTACTACGGCAACGAAGAAGATTGCATCCATTGGCACCGTGTCGCCGAGCAGGCTTGTGCGCCGTTCGGTGCCGACGTCTACCCACGCTACAAGGCCTGGTGCGACCGCTACTTCCACCTCAAGCACCGTGGCGAACCTCGTGGCATCGGCGGGCTGTTCTTCGACGACCTGAACGAGTGGGACTTCGACACCTGCTTCGCCTTCATCCGTGCCATCGGCGATGCCTACATCGACGCCTACCTGCCCATCGTCCAGCGCCGCAAGGACACGCCGTACACTGCCCAGCAGCGTGAATTCCAGGAGTTCCGCCGCGGGCGCTACGTGGAGTTCAACCTGGTCTACGACCGTGGCACCCTGTTCGGCCTGCAATCGGGCGGCCGCACCGAGTCGATCCTCATGTCGCTGCCACCGCAGGTGCGGTGGGGCTACGATTGGAAGCCCGAGCCGGGCAGCGAGGAAGCGCGCCTGACCGAGTATTTCCTGCAAGACCGCGACTGGCTCGGCCAGTAAGCCCTGTGCCACCCCGAGGAACCCCCATGGACCAGTACGTCGTATTCGGCAACCCCATCGGCCACAGCAAGTCGCCATTGATCCACCGCCTATTCGCCGACCAGACCGGTCAGGCCTTGGAGTACAGCACCCTGCTGGCGCCGCTGGATGATTTCAGCGATTGCGCCCGTGGGTTCTTCAAGCAAGGCAGCGGTGCCAACGTGACCGTGCCGTTCAAGGAAGAGGCCTACCGCCTGTGCGACAGCCTGACGCCACGGGCTCGGCGTGCCGGCGCGGTCAACACCCTGACCAAGCTCGCCGACGGTACTCTGCAGGGTGACAACACCGACGGCGCTGGGCTGGTGCGCGACTTGACGGTCAACGCCGGGGTCGAGCTGGCTGGCAAGCGTGTCCTCATCCTTGGCGCCGGTGGTGCTGTGCGAGGCGTGTTGGAGCCGATCCTGGCGCACAAGCCGCAATCGCTGGTGATCGCCAATCGCACCGTGGAGAAGGCCGAACAGCTGGCGCGTGAATTCGATGAACTGGGGCCGGTGGTCGCCAGTGGCTTTGCCTGGTTGCAGGAGCCGGTGGATGTGATCATCAACGCCACGTCGGCGAGCCTGGCCGGCGAATTGCCGCCGATTGCCGAGAGCCTGGTCGAGGCCGGGCGCACCGTGTGCTACGACATGATGTATGGCAAAGAGCCGACACCGTTCTGCCAGTGGGCGAGCAAGCTGGGTGCGGCCAAGGTGCTGGATGGGTTGGGCATGCTGGCCGAACAGGCAGCCGAGGCGTTCTTCATCTGGCGTGGGGTACGGCCTGATACCGGGCCGGTATTGGATGAGCTGCGTCGGCAGTTGGCACGGGGCTGAGGGCGATAACTGGGGGCCGCCTTGCGGCCCAATCGCGGGACAAGCCCGCTCCCACAAGGAGCCCCGCTTTTTTACTGGTGAGAGTGGGTTTGCCCCATGATGGATTCACTCCTCGAACCGGATCGGACACAAGGCTGCCCCTTCCAGTTTCTGCAGCTCTTCGATCACCTGCGGCCGGGCCCGATGCAGGGTCAGGCTTCCCCCATTGCGCTTCAGCCGTCGCGCCTCCCGGTGCAGCATGTCCACCCCGGAATAGTCGATGAAGTTGATTTGCCGCGCATCGACGACCACATTCGGCCCCTGGCAGCGTTGCAGGCGCACCTGCAGGTAATGCGCGGCGCCGAAGAAGATCGAGCCACCCACCTTCAGTACATCCGTCTCCCCTTCCCGGCTCTGTTGCACCCGCGGCCGCGAGGTGCGTTTCAGGTAGAAGAACAGCGAGGCCAGCACGCCGGCGTAGATTGCTGTCTGCAACTCCAACAGCAGCGTGGCGGCGGCGGTCAGCGCCATGACCAGGAATTCCGAACGGCTGACCCTGAACAGCGAGCGGATGGCCCGATGGTCCACCAGCCCCCAGCAGATCAGCAGGATGCTGCCGGCCATGGCCGGGATGGGCAGATGGGCGATCAGCCCGGCCCCGGCCACGGCGAACAGTGCCACCCACAGCGCCGAGAACACCCCAGCCAGTGGTGAGCGGGCGCCGGCGTCATAGCTCAGCCCCGAGCGGGTGAAGGAGCCTGAGGACAGGTAGCCGGAGAAAAACGCCCCAACCATGTTCGACAGGCCCTGGGCGCGGATTTCCTGGTCGGCGTCGATCAGTTGTTCGGAGCGTGCCGACAACGAACGGGCGATCGACAGGCTGGTGACCAGCCCCAGCATGCCCACCGCCACGGCACTGGGCAGCAGGCGCAGGATCAATTCGAGGTCCAGCAGCGGCAAGGGGCTCAGCGGCGGCAGCTGGCCGATGAACGCCGGTACCCGCTGTACATGGCCGAAGATGCCGGGCAGCAGCCAGGCGACCAGGCTCACCAGCACCAGGCTGATCAACAGGCTGGGCCAGCGCGGGCGCCAGAGCTTGAGCGCGATCCCGCCCAGCAATGTGGCCAGGCCTAGGGCCAGTGACGGCAAGTCGACCTCGCCGGCGTGCGCGAGTAGGTCCTGCAGCGCGCGCAGCGCCGTGGCCTGGCTCGGCAGGTCCATGCCCAGCAGGTTCGGCAATTGGCCCAGGGCAATAACTACCGCAGCGCCCAGCGTGAAGCCGAGTACCACCGAGTGGGAGACGAAATTGACCAGTGCGCCGAAGCGCAGCAGGCCCAGCAGCAACTGGAACCCCCCACCGAGGAAGGTCAGTAGCAGGACCAGGGTGATGTAGTCGTCGCTGCCGGCCAGGGCCAGCGGGCTGACGCTGGCATAGAGCACGATGGAGATGGCGGCGGTCGGGCCACAGATCAGGTGCCAGGAGGAACCCCACAGGCATGCCACCAGTACCGGGACGATGGCGGCGTACAGGCCGTACTCGGCCGGCAGGCCGGCGATCAGGGCGTAGGCGATCGATTGTGGCAAGGCGAGGATCGCGCCGCTCAGGCCGACCAGCAGGTCCTGGCGCAGGCTACGGCCCGATTGGTGGGGGAGCCAGGAGAGGAAGGGCAGCAGGTGGAGGATGCGAGGCATGCGTGGTTCCTGGTGTCCGGTCGACATTCGAGATCACAGGCGAGGGCCGTGCCCTCGTTTCGCGGCACAAGGCCGCTCCTACAGGGGATCGTACGTTTCTGAGCGGCCTTGCGCCGCGAAAGGGCCGCAAAGCGGCCCCTCAGCCTAACAGACGAACCTCAAAGTTTGGCCTTCACAGCTTGGGAAGCGTCTCCTCCCGCCTTGGTCGTGACCCCAGCCAACCAACCCTCCAGCACGTGCGGATGTGCCTTCACCCAGGCCTTGGCCGCTTCGTCGAAGCTGACCTTTCTATCCACCACCTCGGCCATGATGCTGTTTTCCATGTCCAGGCTGAAGCTCAGGTTGCCCAGCAACTTCGCTGCATTCGGGCAGGTCTGTGGGTAACCGTTGCGCACCAGGGTATATACGTCACCTTTGCTGCCGAACCACTTCTCCCCGCCGGTCAGGTAATGCATTTTCAGCTTCACGTTCATCGGATGCGGGGTCCAACCGAGGAAGGTGATGAACTGTTGTTTCTGTGTGGCCCGCTGCACCTGGGTGAGCATCGCTTGTTCGCTGGACTCCACCAGCTTCCAGTCACCCAGGCCGAACTCATTTTTGTCGATGATCTCTTTGAGTGACAGGTTGGCCGGCGCGCCTGAGCCGATGCCATAGAGTTTCTGGTCGAACTGGTCGGCATGTTTCTGCAGATCGGCGAAATCCTTTACACCGGCGTTCCAGACGTAGTCCGGCACTGCCAGGGTGAACTCGGTGCCCTGCAGGTTGCGGGCCAGGCGCTGGACATCGCCGCTGGCGACGAACTTGTCATGGAAGCCTTGCTGGGCGGGCATCCAGTTGCCGAGGAAGACGTCAACCCGACCGTCCTTGAGGCCACCATAGATGATCGGCACGGCCAGGTTGTCGATCTTCACCCGATAGCCGAGGCTCTCCAGGAGCAGACGGGCGATGGCGTTGGTAGTGGCGATGTCGCTCCAGCCAGGGTCGGCCATCTTCACGGTGGTGCATTGGGCATCGCTGTCGGCGTGGGCCGTGATGGCGGTCAGGCCCAAGGCCAGGGCGATCACGGTTGTGGAGAACTTCTTCATGGCGGCCTCTCTACTCAATCCAGGGGTGCGGGCTGTGGATAACGTGCCTTGCGCTCGAGGTCGTCGAGATCGATGTGGTTGCGCATGTACTGTTGGCTGGCATCCACCCATGGTTGGTGGTCCCAGCTCTTCAGCTTGCCGATGGCCAGTGCCTCGGCCACCAGGCGACGGCGCCGTTGGCTGGCCAGCACTTGCTCGCGCAGGGCGGGAATGTCCCAGCGTTGGCGGGCTTGATCGACAAATGCCTGCAGCAGCGCCTGGTGGTCCGGGCTGCCGGTGAGGTTCTCCCGCTCATGCGGGTCGCGGCTCAGGTCATAGAGTAAACAGGGGTCGTCTTCGCTGTACACAAACTTGTAGGGGCCACGGCGGATCATCATCAACGGGCCGACCGTGCCTTCGGCCATGTACTCGCCGATCACCTCGTCGTGCCCGCCCTGCCCCTGCAGGTGGCCGAGCAGCGAACGGCCATCGAGGTGCAGGTCTTTTTCCACTTCGCCGCCGGCCAGTTCCACCAGGGTCGGCAGCAGGTCGCAGGTGGACACGGCCGCGCTCACCCGTGCCGGGGCGAAGCGCTTGGGCGCGTGGACCAGCAGCGGCACCCGGGCCGACATCTCGAACCAGTGCATCTTGTACCAGAGCCCGCGCTCGCCAAGCATGTCGCCATGGTCGCCCGAGAAGACGATCAGGGTGTCGTCGGCCAGGTCGCATTCATCGAGGGTCTGCAGCAGCTTGCCGATGTTGTCGTCGATATAGCTGCAGGCGCCGAAGTAGGCACGGCGAGCGTCGCGGATCTTGTGCGCGGGCAGCGGCTTGTCCCATAGGTCGTAGACCTTGAGCAGGCGTTGCGAGTGAGGGTCCTGTTCCTCCTGGGCCAGGACCTCGCCCGGCAGGGGAATATCCACGCCCTCGTAGAGGTCCCAGTAGGGCTTGGGAATGGTGTAGGGGTCGTGGGGGTGGGTCATGGACACGGTCAGGCAGAATGGCCGGCCATCGCCTTCGCGCACATGGTCGTAGAGGTACTGGCGGGCCTTGAACACCACCTCCTCGTCGAAATCCAGCTGGTTGGTACGCACGCACGGGCCTGCCTGCAGCACCGACGACATGTTGTGGTACCAGCTGGGGCGCTGGTCGGGCGCGTCCCAGTTCACCGCCCAGCCGTAGTCGGCCGGGTAGATGTCGCTGGTCAGCCGCTCTTCATAGCCATGCAACTGGTCGGGGCCGCAGAAGTGCATCTTGCCCGACAGCGCGGTGCGATAGCCCAGGCGGCGCAGGTAATGGGCATAGGTCGGCACATCGGCTGGGAAGTCCGCCGCGTTGTCGTAGGCGCCGATGCGGCTGGGCAACTGACCGCTGACCAGGGTGAAGCGCGACGGTGCGCACAGCGGGCTGTTGCAGTAGGCGGCATCGAATACCACTGCCTGTTCGGCCAGGCGGCTCAGGTGCGGCATCCTGATCGGTGATGGGTGGTAGATCGGCAGCAAGGGCGCGGCCATTTGGTCGGCCATGATGAACAGGATGTTGGGTCGCTTCATGGTTGCGTTCCATCGTTGAAGGTTATGGGAACCGCTTGCGAATCAGGATGCGACTGTGGATAACATGGGTAAAGCCCATGGCGGGCAATGAGTGGGATTAGCCGCGCTTATGTTTGAACACCTTGCCGACCTGTCTCTGGACACGCTGCGTGTCTTCGAGGCCGCAGCGCGCCAGCGCAGCTTCACCGCGGCCGCGCTGGAGCTGGGCACCACCCAGCCGGCGGTGAGTCAGCAGGTCAAGCGCCTGGAGACGCAGTTGGGCACGCGCCTGTTCGACCGGATCTACCGGGGTATCGAGCTGACCGACGCCGGCCAGTTGCTGTTCGAACAGGTCCATCAAGGCTTACAAACCATGGACGAGGGCATCGGGCAGGCCAGTGGGCGTGCCCAGCGCGAGGTATTGCAGGTGGCCACCGACTTTGCCTTCGCTGCCTTCTGGCTGATGCCGCGCTTGCCTCGGTTCCACCAGGCCTACCCCCAGGTGGACGTGAGCCTGGTGACCGGCGAGCGTAGCCAGGCCATGCTACGACCGGATATCGACGTGGCGGTGCTGTTTGGCGATGGGCGCTTCCACCAGGGCGAGAGCAGATGGTTGTTCGATGAAGAAGTTTTTCCGGTCTGCAGCCCCAAGCTGATTCATGGCAAACCCACGTCAGCCGTGGCTTTGCAACGATTGCCCCTGCTCCATCTGCGCGGTGAGCAGGCCAGCCGCTGGTTCGATTGGGCGGGGGTATTCCGTGGCCTCGGGGTGACCAGCCCGCCTCCGCCTGGGCAGTTGCGGTTCGACAACTACACCTTGTTGATCCAGGCGGCGATTGCCGGGCAAGGGGTGGCGATCGGCTGGCGGCACCTGGTGGATGGATTGGTGGACCAGGGATTGCTGTGTCGACCGCTGGAAGGCAGCCTGCGCTCTGAGCGCGGGTATTACGTGGTGTTGCCGCCACGCAAGCGGCGCGGGGCGTTGATCCAGCGGTTCGTGGATTGGCTGGAGGCTGAGCGGGGAGCGTGACTGGGCTGCTGTGTAGCCCATCGCCGGCAAGCCGGCTCCTACCGGTACTGCGCTGTTTTCAGAGACACCGCCATACCTGTGGTCGGGGCAAGCAACTCAAGACAGCTGCCTCCACGTGTCATGTGTATCGCCTTGTTGTGGGAGCCGGCTTGCCGGCGATGAGATCAAGGCACGAAGTTAAGGTGTTCCCCCTGGTGCAGGTTCAGCTCCAACGCATCCACCATCCCCGCCGCGACCCGCGCCAATCGTTGCAAAGGCCCGGCCAGCCCGGGCTCCAGCGTTCCGTCGAGGTTGCGAAAGTGCTCGATGCCCAGCCCTGGCACCTCGTCGGGTGCATTCACCAGTGTCCAGCGCAGTGGACTGCGTTGCAGTAGGTCGACGATGTGGTCCATGCATTCACGCGCTTCATCGCTGTGCCTGGCCGGCTCATCCAGTACATTGAAATCGCCCACCAGCATCAGCCGGCGTATAGTCGTGCGCTGCAGGCCGGCCACCAGGGCCTCGGTCATCTGCCGCTGGGCCGGCAGGTCGCCAGGGGCCAGCGCCGACAGCAGGGCGATCACCGCCGAACCGCCGGCCGTGCTCTGCTCGGCCTGGTAGGTATTGCCCAGCCCACCTATCTTGAAATGCAGGCCCGGGCGTGGGGCATGGCGGTTGAGATCGTCGACCACGGCCGTGACTTCGTGCTGGCGCGACAGCAACTCCACAGCCAAGGCACTGCCCAGGCTGCTTTCGATCCCGAACAGGACCAGTTTGAACACTGGGGTTTCGGCATTTTTCACCAGATCACTCCCTCTGCTGGCAAGTGATCGTTTGACCCCTTTCAGGAGTAATCGTGCAAAGGATCAAGGGCTACCATGCCCACGTGTACTACGACGCATCGACCATGGCGCAGGCCCGGCAGTTGTGCGAGGAAGCGGCCCGGTTGTTTCCCGTGACCATGGGGCGCATGCACCAGAAGCCGGTCGGGCCGCACCCGGATTGGAGCTGCCAGCTGGCCTTCGGGCCGGAAGTGGTGGGGGTGTTGTTGCCGTGGCTGGCGCTGTACCGCAAGGGGTTGGTGGTGTTCCTGCATCCGCTGACGGGGGATGAGCTGGCGGATCACCGGGACCACGCGATCTGGATGGGGGCCGTGCGGCCTTTGGACCTGTCGATCTTTGGAGGATAGTGGGGCCGCTTTGCGGCCCTTTCGCGGCGCAAGGCCGTTCCTACAGGAAGCGGTGATCGCCTGTAGGAGCGGCCTTGTGCCGCGATCGAGGGCGTAGCCCTCGCAATCAGCTGCGCGCCGAACGCACACCTTCGGCCAGCGCCGAGCACAGGCTCAGCACATCGCTCACGGCCTGCCCGGCATCCTTGGCCTGGGCGATCTTGTCCACCAGCGCCGAGCCCACCACCACGCCATCGGAGAGCTTGGCGATGGCTGCTGCCTGTTCAGGCGTGCGAATGCCGAAGCCCACGCTGATCGGCAGGTCGGTGTGGCGACGCAGGCGGGCGATGGCCTGCTGGACGTGCTCGGTGGTGGCGGAGCCGGCGCCGGTCACACCCGCCACCGAGACGTAGTAGACGAAGCCGGAGCTACGCTCGAGCACGCGCGGCAGGCGGGCGTCGTCGGTGGTCGGGGTGGTCAGGCGGATGAAGTCGATGCCGGCGGCCTGGGCCGGGGTGGCCAGCTCGGCGTCATGCTCCGGCGGCAGGTCGACGATGATCAGGCCATCGACGCCTGCTTCCTTGGCTTGTGCCACGAACGGCTCCACGCCGAAGCGGTGGATCGGGTTGTAGTAGCCCATCAGTACGATCGGCGTGGTCTGGTTATCTACACGGAATTCGCGAACCATCTGCAGGGTCTTGGCCAACGTCTGGCCAGCGTCCAGGGCACGCAGGGTCGCCAGCTGGATGGCCACGCCATCGGCCATCGGGTCGGTGAATGGCATGCCCAGCTCGATGACGTCGGCACCGGCTGCCGGCAAGCCTTTGAGGATCTGCAACGAGGCGTCATAGCCCGGGTCGCCCGCGGTGATGAAGGTGACCAGTGCCGAGCGGCCTTCGGCCTTCAGTTCGGCGAAACGTTGTTCAAGACGGCTCATGCCTGTTTCTCCTGGGCAGCCATATGGTTCATCACGGTTTGCATGTCCTTGTCGCCACGGCCGGACAGGCACACGACCATCAGGTGGTCCTTGGGCAGGTTCGGTGCGCGCTTGATCGCCTCGGCCAGGGCATGGGAACTCTCCAGTGCCGGGATGATGCCTTCCAGACGGCAGCTGGTGTGGAACGCTTCGAGGGCTTCGTCGTCGGTGATGCTGACGTACTCGACGCGCTTCACTTCGTGCAGGTAGGCGTGCTCCGGGCCGATGCCCGGGTAGTCCAGGCCTGCCGAGATCGAGTGGGCGTCGGTGATCTGGCCGTCCTCGTCCTGCAGCAGGTAGGTGCGGTTGCCGTGCAGTACGCCCGGCACGCCACCGTTGAGGCTGGCGGCGTGCTTGTCGGTGTGCACGCCGTGGCCACCGGCCTCGACGCCGATGATCTTGACGCTCTGGTCATCGAGGAAGTCGTGGAACAGGCCCATGGCATTGGAGCCACCGCCGACGCAGGCAATCAGGCTGTCCGGCAGGCGGCCTTCCTTTTCCTGCAGCTGGGCGCGGGTTTCCTTGCCGATGATCGACTGGAAGTCGCGGACCATCGCCGGATAAGGGTGCGGGCCGGCCACGGTGCCGATCAGGTAGAAGGTGTCTTCGACGTTGGTGACCCAGTCGCGCAGGGCCTCGTTCATGGCGTCCTTGAGGGTGCCGGTGCCGGCGGTGACCGGGACGATCTCGGCGCCCAGCAGCTTCATGCGGAACACGTTGGCCTGCTGGCGCTCGATGTCGGTGGCGCCCATGTAGATCACGCAGGGCAGGCCGAAGCGCGCCGCGACGGTGGCGGTGGCCACGCCGTGCATGCCGGCGCCGGTTTCGGCGATCAGGCGCTTCTTGCCCATGCGCTTGGCCAGCAGCACCTGGCCGATGCAGTTGTTCACCTTGTGCGCGCCGGTATGGTTGAGCTCTTCACGCTTGAAGAAGATCTTGGCGCCGCCGCAGTGTTCGGTCAGGCGTTCAGCGAAGTACAGCGGGTTGGGGCGGCCGATGTAGTCGCGTTGGAAGTAGGCCAGCTCTTCGAGGAATTTCGGGTCGGCCTTGGCGGCCTCGTATTCACGGGCCAGGTCCAGGACCAGCGGCATCAGGGTTTCGGCCACGTAGCGGCCGCCGAACGAGCCGAACAGGCCGTTGGCATCAGGGCCGGCGCGGTATTGGGTCTGGGTCATGGGGCGCTCCAAGGCGTGATCTATGGTCGATGGGCTTTACTCTAACCACGACAAGGCCGGCTGAAAACCGATAAGATTGCGACAACTCGTCAGAAAAACTCACACGTCATGCGCCAGGATCTTCCGCCCCTCAACGCTCTGCGTGCCTTCGAGGCCACTGCCCGGCTCAACAGTGTCAGCCAGGCGGCTGAACTTCTGCACGTGACTCACGGGGCCGTGAGCCGGCAGTTGAAGGTGCTCGAAGAGCACCTTGGCGTGGCGCTGTTCGTCAAAGACGGGCGCGGCATCAAACTCACAGATGCCGGTGTGCGCCTGCGTGAGGCCAGCACCGATGCGTTCGATCGCCTGCGCAGCGTGTGCGCCGAGCTCAGTCGCGATGTCAGCGAGGCGCCCTTCGTCCTGGGGTGTTCCGGCAGCCTGCTGGCGCGCTGGTTCATCCCTCGGCTCGGGCGATTGAAGGCGGACTTGCCGGAGCTGCGCCTGCACCTGTCGGCAGGCGAAGGCGACTTGGACCCGCGCCGTCCGGGGCTGGATGCATTGCTGGTGTATGCCGAGCCGCCGTGGCCTGCGGACATGCAGGTGCATGTGCTGGTCGAAGAACGTATCGGCCCGGTGTTGAGCCCGCACTTTCCAGGGTTCGAACGGCTGCGCGAGGCGCCGGCCAAGGCCCTGCTCGACGAGGCCTTGCTGCATACCACCTCGCGCCCACAGGCCTGGCCCACCTGGGCTGCGCAACAGGGGCTCGACCCGGCGGCGTTGGCCTTCGGCCAGGCGTTCGAGCACTTGTATTACTTGTTGGAGGCGGCGGTGGCTGGCCTGGGCGTGGCCATCGCCCCGCAGCCGCTGGTGGCGGACGACCTGCGGGCCGGGCGCCTGAGCGCACCCTGGGGCTTCTCGCCGACGCGCGCGGCATTGGCCCTATGGGTGCCCAGACGCGCCGCGGACGGGCGCGCCGAGCAGTTGGCGCAGTGGCTGCGCAACGAGCTGGAACGACAAACGGTCTAGTGTCCTGTCTCGGAAATACATTCTCTTTTGGTGGTGCCCAGGACGCCGCCAAAAGTGAACAGCTTATTTCCGAGACTGGACACTAGTTGCGCTTGCACATCAACCAGGCGGCCAGCAGGCCAAGGGCGCCGATGGCGACGCCGGCGGTGGTCCAGGGGTGTTCCTGGGCATAGTCGCGGGTGGCGATGCCGGTCTGGCGGGTGCGGGTCTTCACTTCCTCATAGGCATCGCCGAGCAGCGTGCGCGAATGCTTGAGCGCATTCTCGGCGTTGCTGCGAATCGCCTTCATGGATTTCTGCGACTCTTCCGAGGCATCGTGCTTGAGGTGTTCGAGGGTCTTGAGCAGGCTTTCGATCTCCGCTTCCATGCTTTCCAGCGACGCTTTACGCAGCGAGTTATAGGCCATGATGACTCTCCTTCGCGGTGGTTGGGCTGTAAGGGGTGCGACTGTGCAGCGAAGCGAAAGTGCGATCGAACTTTCCTGCATGGCGATGGTTCGCAGGTAAACCGGGCCTGCGCTGCTAGGCTCAATCTCACACGCCAACCAAGGAGAGCGCTCATGTCCGATCACCACACCTACAAGAAGATCGAGCTGGTCGGTTCCTCGCCCACCAGCATCGAGGACGCGATCAACAATGCCCTGGCCGAAGCCGGCAAGAGCATCAAGCACCTGGAATGGTTCGAGGTGGTCGATACCCGTGGGCATATCCGCGACAACAAGGCGGCGCACTTCCAGGTCACGCTGAAGGTCGGCTTCCGTATCGCCAACAGTTGAAACAAGGCCGGGCTGGCCTGGCCCGGCGAGATGGGGTAAAGGTTTGTGGGTGCCAGTCCTGGATTGGCGCCCTGTACTTTTTTGATCTGAACAAGGAAAGCGATCGATGAAGAAACTGCTGTGGGCGATGGGCCTGATGGCGCTGGCGGGCAGCGCGCAGGCGGCGGGCAAGCTGTGCGAGGAGCTCAAGGCCGAGATCGATGCCAAGCTCCAGGCCAAGGGCGTAACCGGCTATGTGCTGGAGATCGTCGACAAGGGCGCCGGAGGCGGTAAGGTGATCGGCAGTTGCGAGGGCGGTACCAAGGAGATCGTGTACCGCCGCGAGTGATCGGTGGCGCTTGGGGCCCCAATCGCTGGGCAAGCCCCGCTTCCTCAAGGATACGACCCCTGGGAGCGGGCTTGCCCCGCGATCGACGGCGCAGCCGTCGTTTACTCGTGTTTCAAGGCCTGCGCCAACAGCTCATACGAGCGTACCCGGTCCGCATGTTCGTACAGGTCGCAAGTGAATATCAGTTCATCCGCCCCGGTCTGCTCCAGCAGCACCTCGACCTTGGCCCGTACCTTCTGCGGGCTGCCGATCATCGCCAAGCCCAGGAAGCTGCCCACCGCATCGCGTTCATGGGGCAGCCATAGGCCGTCCATGCTCGGCACCGGTGGGCGCTGCATCAGGCTCTGGCCACGAATCAGTGCCAGGATGCGCTGGTACACCGACGTCGCCAGGTATTCGGCTTTTTCGTCGGTCTCGGCCACGACCATGGGCACGCCGAGCATCACGTAGGGCTTGTCCAATACTGTGGAAGGCTTGAAGTGGTCGCGGTAGATGCGGATCGCCTCGTGCATATAGCGCGGGGCGAAATGCGAGGCGAAGGCATAGGGCAACCCGCGCATGCCCGCCAGCTGGGCGCTGAACAGGCTGGAGCCGAGCAGCCAGAGCGGCACGTCGGTGTCGTGGCCCGGCACCGCAATGACCTTCTGGTCCGGCGTGCGTGGGCCTAGGTAGCGGGACAGCTCTTCGACGTCGTCCGGGAAGTCGTCGGCGCTGCCGGAGCGTTCGCGACGCAAGGCGCGGGCCGTCATCTGGTCAGAGCCCGGTGCGCGACCCAGGCCCAGGTCGATACGCCCAGGGTAGAGGCTTGCCAGTGTGCCGAACTGCTCGGCGATCACCAGGGGCGCATGGTTGGGCAGCATCACGCCGCCGGCGCCGATGCGGATGCGCGAGGTGCCACCTGCCAGGTACCCGATCAGTACGGACGTGGCCGAGCTGGCGATGCCGTCCATGTTGTGGTGCTCGGCCACCCAGAAACGGTTGTAGCCGAACTGCTCGACCGCTTGGGCCAGGTCCAAGGAGTTGCGCAGGGCCTGGGCAGGGCCGCCATCGGCGCGTACCGGTACCAGGTCGAGGGTGGATATCTTCAGGTCACGCAGGTGCGTCATGGGTGCCTCCGCAGAAAAGTTGGCCGTGGGGCCTTGGGTGCTCTGTATGGGCACTTTTCGGGGTTTCAATGCTAGGCGTCAGATTCAGCTGAACTTGCAGTAAGCCTGAACCTCAGAACCCATAGGTACCCACCCTATGACAGGAGGCAACATGAAAAAGACAGCATCGGCGATCTGGCAAGGCGGGTTGAAGGATGGCAAGGGATCGCTCTCCACGGAAAGCGGTGCGCTCAAGCAGAACCCCTATGGCTTCAACACCCGTTTCGAAGGCTCGCCAGGCACAAACCCGGAAGAGCTGATCGGCGCGGCCCATGCCGGCTGCTTTTCCATGGCACTGTCGATGATGCTCGGCGAGGCGGGCCTGACCCCCGAGCGTATCGACACCATTGCCGAGGTCAGCCTGGACAAGCAGCCGGACGGTTTCGCCATTACGGCCGTGCACTTGACCCTCAAGGCCAAAGTGCCTGGGGCGAGCGATGCGCAGTTCCAGGAAATCGCCAACAAAGCCAAGGCCGGCTGCCCGGTGTCGAAGGTGTTGAACGCGACGATCACCCTGGACGCCACCCTGCTTTCCTAGGCGGCGCAACAGGAGCGGTTTCCTGTAGTCTAATGGGCGTTGGCAGCCCGACTGCCTTTTCAGGAGCCGTTCCATGATCCGCGTAGCAACCGCCGTGCTGGTCTCCTTGCTGGCTACGGCAGCCATGGCCGCGCCCAAGCCGTGCGAGGAACTCAAGGCTGAAATCGAGGCGAAGATCCAGGCTGCGGGGGTCACGTCCTATACCCTGGAGATCGTGCCCAACAGCGAAGTCCGCGACCAGAACATGATCGTCGGCAGCTGCGATGGTGGCACCAAGAAGATCATCTACCAGAAGAACGACCAGTGACCCGAGCCCGTTTTATCGACGGTAGACCCCGCTCCCATTGGTCCGTGGGAGTGGGTTTGGCCATGAAGGCTGCCGCTCACGGAATGCAGAACACCTGGCTCGGCTCGTTCACCACCACCTTGCGGCTGGCATCGAACAGCAACACCTGCGGCTGCATCACCGGTGCCCGCGCCTCCAGGCGATAGCGCTCGCCTGCCTTGAAGTCATCGAAGCGTACGGTGAGGTAGCAAGTGCGCTCGGTAGGGTCGGTGCTAAAGCCGCCCGAATACACTTCGTAGTCGAAGCGTACCACCAGCTCGTGCCGACCTGGGGGGACCTGGAAGTAGCGGCCATCCTCCAGCCGCTGGCCGTCCAGGCGGTCGGCCATGATGGTCCTGCCAGGCGTGATGGTGTAGAGGTCGACCCAGGCCTGCTTGGGATCGACGGGCGGCAAGGGGCTGGCGCAAGCCCCCAGTGCACTGAGGGCGATCAGCATCATGGGCTGGCGCATGGCGAAACTCCCGCTCGCGGTTTACAGGCTTTAAGCATAGCGCCGTCAGGCCCGCGTTGTCGTGAAACTCTTGGGTTTCAGGTGCGCTGGCAACCGGCTGGCATCCCCTGCCCCACCAGCTTCTGCTGCTGGTCATAGAGTTTGACCCAGGGGCGGAAACCGATGCTGCCGGCCTGCAGCTGGTAGCGTTGGCCGGCACTGAAGTCCTTGAACGTCAGGTTCAGCTGGCAGTCGCGCCACAGCGGTTCGTCCACTGGGCCGATATTGCTCGGCGCCACCGCGAACTGGTAGCGCACGGTGAGCTCATGGTTGCCAGGCTGGACTTCGAAATAGCGCTTGTCGGCCCAGTCGCGTTCGTCCACCTGCACGGCATGCAGTGAGGTGTTGTCGTAGGGCGCGAGGTCGACCCAGGCCTGGTTGGGGTCCGGGTCGGGCAGCGTGGAGCAACCGGACAGCAGCACGAGCGTGCCGACGGCAATCAGTGAACGCATGGCGAAACTCCCCCCTGGCGAGATAGTCTTGGACCGCACTGGCCGTGAGCGAGATAGACAGCCCTGATGTTTCGACTTTTTCTTTTGCAGCGCTCAAGCCATGGGCCTCTCGACCGCATTTTCTGGCGTTTGGTTCCCGTGCTGGCGGCCTTCCTGCTGAACGGTTGCTCCAGCATCGGCTACTACGGTCAGTTGGCCGAGGGGCAATGGCAACTGTTGCGGGCGCGACAGCCTGTGGCGCAGTTGCTGGACAACCCTTCCCTAGGTGGTCCATTGCGCCAGCGCCTGGAGCATGCCGAACAGGCCCGGCAGTTCGCCAGCGAACGGTTGAAGCTGCCGGACAACCGCAGCTATCGGGTCTATGCCGATCTAGGGCGGCCCTACGTGGTATGGAATGTCTTTGCGACACCTGAGCTCTCGCTGCAGCCGGTCACCCATTGCTTCCCGATCGCCGGTTGCGTGGCCTACCGGGGCTATTACCGGCAAGGCGCCGCCCGCGGCGCGGCAGCGTTGATGCGCCAGGAGGGGATGGACGTGTATGTCGGGGGCGTGGAGGCCTATTCGACTCTGGGCTGGTTCGACGATCCGATCCTTTCCTCGATGGTTGCCTGGGGCGATGAACGCCTGGCCGCGGTGATCTTCCACGAGCTGGCGCACCAGCGCGTCTATGTAAAGGACGACACTGAGTTCAATGAGTCGTTCGCCACCTTCGTGGAACAGGAAGGATCGCGGCAATGGCGCGCGGCGCGCGGGCTTCCAGCGATTCGGGATGACCCGGCGCGCCAGCGTGAGCAGTTCGTTCGGCTGGTGCTGGACAGCCGTTCTCGCTTGCAGGCGGTCTATGCCGGGCCGTTGAACGAGGCTGGCAAACGGGCGGCCAAGCAGGCGGAATTCGAGCGCTTGCGGCGTGAGTATCGGCAGTGGCGTGATGGGCCTTGGAAGGGTGATGGGCGTTACGATGCGTGGATGTATGGGCCTATGAACAATGCCAAGCTGCTGCCGTTCGGCCTGTATGACCAATGGGTGCCGGGGTTTGCGGCATTGTTCGAGGATGTGAACGGCGATTGGGGCGAGTTCTATCAGCGGGTCGAGGCGTTGGGGCGGTTGCCGGCTACGGCGCGCAAGGCTGAGTTGGCGCGGCTGGCTGGTCGGGGGTGAAGGGGCCGCTTTGCGGCCCATCGCCGGCAAGCCGGCTCCCACAGGGATTTCGCAAATTTTGAGCGCGGCGCAATCTTGGTGGGAGCTGGCGACAGCCTGCGATGGGCTGCAAAGCAGCCCCAAGCCCTCAAACGGTGGAGCCCCTCCAGACTCAAGGGGCCGCTTTGCGGCCCATCGCAGGCTCCGCCAGCTCCCACCAAGCACGCGGAGCCTGGGCCGTATTTGCACGGCTGGCTTGTTTAGCACCATAGAATCTCCCACCGGGATTGCGCCGCGCTCAAGACTTGCAAAATCCCTGTGGGCGCCGGCTTGCCGGCGATAGGACCGGGCAAGCAACTCAAGACAGTTGCTCTCGTCTCTGACATGCCAGCGATGGGGTGCGCAGGAGTCAGGCCCGGAAAAACGCCTGGTGCAACTGCGCCAACGTGTCGAAATGGAATGCCGGCGCCTCGGCCATCAGCTCTTCGCGGCTGCCAAAGCCATAGCCCACCGCCACTGCTTGCAGCCCATTGCTGCGTGCCCCGATCAGGTCATGCTTGCGATCACCGATCATCAGGGTCTGCGCTGGCTCCAGCCCTTCCTCGTCCAGCAGGTGGCGGATCAACTCGACCTTGTTGGTACGGGTGCCATCCAGTTCGCTGCCGTAGATCACCTTGAAATGGTGATCGAACGCGAAGTGCCGGGCGATCTCGCGGGCGAACTCCCAGGGTTTGGAGGTGGCGATGTACAGCGTGCGGCCTTGGCCATTCAGAGCCTCGAGCAGCTCCGGCACACCGTCGAATACCAGGTTCTCGTACAGGCCGGTGACCCTGAAGCGTTCGCGGTAGAAGTTCACCGCGTCCCAGGCCTTGGCCTCGTCGAAGTGGTAGAACTGCATGAAGGCCTGCAGCAAGGGTGGGCCGATGAAGTGCTCGAGGCGGGCCAGGTCCGGCTCGTCGATACCCAGTTTGGCCAGGGCGTACTGGATCGAACGGGTGATGCCCAGGCGCGGGTCGGTCAGGGTGCCGTCGAGGTCGAAGAGGATGTTCTGCTGGTGCATGGTGTTCTCGGTATCTATGAGCCGTTGCGCTCCTGCAAGCGCGTGGTGTGGCTATCGGTCGTAGCCTTCGGCCAGGTGCTGGTCCTTGAGCTTGACGTAGTTGGCCGCGCTATAGGGGAAAAACGCACGTTCCTTGTCGGTCAGCGGGCGTGCCTGCTTCACTGGACTGCCCACGTACAGGTAGCCGCTTTCCAGGCGCTTGCCAGGTGGTACCAGGCTGCCGGCGCCGATGATCACTTCGTCCTCGACCACCGCGCCATCCATGATGGTGCTGCCCATGCCGACCAGAATGCGGCTGCCCAGTGTACAGCCGTGCAACATGACTTTGTGACCGATGGTCACGTCATCGCCGATCAGCAGCGGGAAGCCCTCCGGGTTGAACGGCCCGGCATGGGTGATGTGCAGCACGCTGCCATCCTGCACGCTGGTGCGTGCGCCGATGCGGATCCGGTGCATGTCGCCGCGCACCACGGTCAGCGGCCAGACCGAGCTGTCCTCGCCGATCTCGACGTCACCCAGCACCACTGCCGAACGGTCGACGAAAACCCGTGGTCCAACTTTGGGAGTGTGTTGCTGAAAGCTTCGAATGGCCATGATAGCGCCCCTCTTGAATGCCGATAGGCGGGCTGCCTGCTGCGGTCGGCGTCGATTGTAATTAAGATGGTCCCGTGTTTCCTCCTGCCAAGGTATCTAAACCGTGAGTGCGAACAACCCGCTTCTGCAGTCCTACGATCTGCCGCCCTTCTCGGCGATCCGAGCCGAACATGTGCTGCCGGCGATCGAGCAGATCCTGGCCGACAACCGCAAAGCCATTGCAACGATCCTCGAACAGCAAGGCAAGAATCCGACCTGGGCCGGCCTGGTGCTGGCCATGGATGAACTCAACGATCGCCTGGGCGCGGCCTGGAGCCCGGTCAGCCACCTCAATGCAGTGTGCAACAGCAAAGAGCTGCGCGAGGCCTACGAGTCCTGCCTGCCGGCCCTGAGCGCCTACTCCACCGAACTGGGGCAGAACCGCCAGCTGTTCGAAGCCTACCAGGCCCTGGCCAACAGCCCGGAAGCCGCCGGCTTCGACGTGGCCCAGAAGACCATCATCGACCATGCCCTGCGTGACTTCCGCCTGTCGGGTATCGATCTGCCGGCCGAGAAGCAACAGCGCTACGCCGAGGTGCAAAGCCGTCTGAGCGAACTGGGCAGCCGCTTTTCCAACCAATTGCTGGACGCCACCCAGGCCTGGACCAAACACGTCACCGACGAAGCACAGCTCGCCGGCCTGACCGATTCAGCCAAGGCGCAGATGGCCGCCGCTGCCCAGGCCAAGGGTCTGGACGGTTGGCTGATCACCCTGGAGTTCCCCAGCTACTACGCGGTGATGACCTACGCCAACGACCGCGCCCTGCGCGAAGAGCTTTACGCCGCCTACTGCACCCGCGCCTCCGACCAAGGCCCGAATGCCGGCCAGTTCGACAACGGCCCGGTCATGAGCGAGATCCTCGATCTTCGCCAGGAGCTGGCCGAGCTGCTGGGCTACAAGAACTACGCCGAACTCAGCCTGGCTACCAAGATGGCCGAGTCCAGCGACCAGGTACTGAGCTTCCTGCGTGACCTGGCCAAGCGCAGCAAGCCGTTCGCCGCCCAGGACCTGGAGCAGCTCAAGGCCTACGCCGCAGAACAAGGCTGCCCGCACCTGGCCAGTTGGGACGCCGGCTACTACGGCGAAAAACTGCGCGAGCAGCGCTACAGTGTTTCGCAAGAGGCCCTGCGGGCCTACTTCCCGATCGACAAGGTGCTGTCGGGGCTGTTCTCCATCGTCCAGCGCCTGTACGGCATCGAAATCGCCGAGCTCAAGGGCTTCGATGCCTGGCACCCGGACGTGCGCCTGTTCGAGATCAAGGAAAACGGCCAGCATGTCGGCCGCTTCTTCTTCGACCTGTATGCCCGCGCCAACAAGCGCGGCGGTGCGTGGATGGACGGGGCCCGCGATCGTCGACGCACGGCAGCCGGCGCCCTGCAAAGTCCAGTGGCGAACCTGGTATGCAATTTCACCCCGGCTGCCCCCGGCAAGCCCGCGCTGCTGACCCACGATGAAGTCACCACCCTGTTCCACGAGTTCGGGCATGGCCTGCACCACCTGCTCACCCGCATCGAGCATGCCGGTGTTTCCGGCATCAACGGTGTGGCCTGGGATGCAGTGGAGCTGCCAAGCCAGTTCATGGAGAACTGGTGCTGGGAGCCTGAGGGCCTGGCATTGATTTCCGGCCACTACGAGACCGGCGAACCCCTGCCCCAGGACCTGCTGGACAAGATGCTGGCGGCCAAGAACTTCCAGTCGGGCATGATGATGGTGCGCCAGCTGGAATTCTCGCTGTTCGACTTCGAACTGCATGCCAACCATGGCGACGGCCGTAGCGTGCTGCAGGTACTCGAAGGGGTGCGTGACGAGGTGTCGGTGATGCGCCCGCCGGCCTACAATCGTTTCCCCAACAGCTTCGCCCATATCTTCGCCGGCGGTTATGCGGCGGGCTACTACAGCTACAAGTGGGCCGAAGTACTCTCGGCCGATGCTTTCTCGCGCTTTGAGGAAGAAGGCGTGCTCAACGCCGAGACTGGCCGTGCCTTCCGCGAGGCGATCCTGGCTCGTGGCGGTTCCCGCGAGCCGATGGTGCTGTTCGTCGATTTCCGCGGTCGCGAGCCTTCCATCGATGCATTGCTGCGCCATAGCGGCCTGACCGAGGACGCGGCGGCATGAGCGAGGTACCTGTGACCAAGACCAAGAAGCGCTTCATCGCCGGGGCTGTGTGCCCGGCGTGCAGCGAACCCGACAAGCTGATGATGTGGAACGAGGACGGTGTACCGCACCGCGAGTGCGTGGCCTGCGGCTTCACCGACACCCTGAACGAACAGGGCCTGTCGGTGCCCACCGAGCTGGGCACCCGGGTCAACCACCTGGCGCCCAAGGCTGCGCCGGCCAAGGTGCAGACCGTGCAGTTCTTCCCCAATCCGAAGCTGAAGAAACCGGCCGAATGAGGCCGTCGCGCCACCCGGTCTGGGCTGCGGTGGCGCGTATCTGCCCAGGCAGGTGGTAGTTATGCAGCCACCTGCCCTGGGCCTTGCGTTCCATGCTCGCGTTGACCATCAACCGAGCAGGAACCTCCTATGCAAACCCGCAACCCGCTATTGAACGACAACCGCTCGCCCATCGATTACGACAGCGTGACGCTCGAACATGTGAAGTCGGCGTTCGATACGGTGATTGATGCCTACGAAACCGGTCTGGCGCACGTACTGGATAGCCAACAACAGCAGCCCAGCTGGTATGGATTGGTCTTGGCGATGGACAACGTCATAGCCGATCTGCAGGCGGTCGTCTTTGCCACTTTGCCATTGGCCGTAAAAGGCGATGCGTGGAGTGCGGCCTTTGGCGAAGGGTATGGTCAGGCGCAGCGTCTGTTCATCGATAACCGCCGGAACAAGCCGCTGCATGCGCTCTATGAACGCCTGGCCACGGACGAGCCCAGCCTGGATGTCTATGAAAAAGCCACGCTGCGCAGGATCCTTCTGGAGTACCGCCTGGCCGGTGTGCATCTGGATGCGCAGCAAAACGCCACGCTGGCGCAGCTGGAAGATGACATCAACGAACAAGTCGGTGGCTTCTATCAGACGCTCGATGAAACGAGTGAGCGATCGAGCATCCGGATCGAGGACGAGGCGCGCCTGGAAGGGGTGCCCCAGCGACTGCGCGACCTGATGGCCCGGCAAGCCAAGGATGCCGGCCTGGAGGGCTGGAAGATTCTCTGCAATGAACGCAACGCCGATGCCATCCTCGAATTTGCCGATGATCGGAGCCTGCGCGAGGCCGTCTACACGGCCTACCATTCCCGGGGTGTTCATCCGGATGAGCAACAAGACAATGGCAACCGACTGCAACAGCTGGCGCTCTTGCGGGAGCAAAAAGGGCAACTGATCGCCAACACCAGCTACGCGCAACTGATGGTGCAGGGCAAGGCTGCGGGCAGCGTCGAGCCTGTTCGTAAGTTGCTCCAGACACTGGCGCAAAAGTTGCGACCCGCCATGCTCAAGGCCCGCGCCGACGTCCAGCGCCTGGCTGCGGAGCATAATCTGGATGCAGCCCAACCGTGGGACATCAGGTACCTGAGAGCCCGCAATCAGGCCCTGAACAGTGAAACGCTGCGCGGCTACTTCACCCTGGACAAGGCGGTGCAAGCTTTGGTCGATCTGGCCGAACGGGTCTTTGACCTGACGCTTGTGCCCTGCTCTTCCTCGGCATGGCATCCCAGCGTGCGCAGTTTCACCGTGCGCCAGGACGGCGTGGAAGTCGGCACGCTGTACCTGGATGTCCTCAGGTATCCGGGCAAGCAAGGCAGTGTCCACACCATTGCCATGCGTCATCGGCGTCGGGACGAGGAAGGACGTACACATAGCGCTTCGGTGATGGTGGTCAGCGACGGTGAGCCAGGGATGGGTGATGAGCCCTCCCTGCTCGATCATCTGGCCCTGCGCAAGCTGTTCCACGAGTTCGGTCATGGGCTGCACCTGCTGCTGATGCCCGCCACCAACCATGTGCTTTCCGATCCGAACCGGGCAGGTTCCGATGCCCAGGAGTTCTTCGGCAAGTTTCTTGAGCGCTGGCTGTGGAACGCGCGGTACCTGGTGGATATCTCCAGCCACTACCTGACCGGTGAACCGCTCACACTCGAGCAGGCTCGGTCGGTACTGGCCAACCTGCGCGAGGCTCAGCTGGAAAAGTGTGCCTTTGACGTGAGCATGGCGTTGTTCGATCTGGAGCTGCACAGCTCGCCCAGTGATGGCAAGAGCGTGCAGGAGCGACTGTTGGAATGTCGCGAACGCTGCGGATGCTGGCCTCTGGCGAGTTTCGAAAAGCCGGCGCACGCGTTCGACTATCTGGTGGCCGGTTACGAGGCGGGCTATTACAGCTACGTCTGGGGCGAAGCATATGCCATCGATATATTCACCCACTTCGAAAAATGGGGGTTGCTCGACAACAGGGCGGGCAAGCGCTTTCGGGCGGCATTCGCCAATTGGGCCAATGCCAAGACGATACCTGAGGGATGTGAGGATTTTCTGGGGCGCCCCATGCAGATCGAGGCAATGCTGGGCTGGTACGGCCTCGAATGAGGCGCATTGGCTGACGTAAGGCGCTGGAACGGATGAACAAGCAGCTGTACTGTATATAGATACAGCAAATGGAGCCTGCGATGTTTTTTCCAGCGCCGCAAAAAGGTCGGGGCACGACCCATAATCCGCTCAATCGCTTCTCCCCCAGCCATTCGACTGCGGAAGACGATGGTTGGTATCAGGACGTGCCTGTGACCCAAGGCACCGAGATCCGCATCGAGGCTGCCAAGACCATCATCACCCGCAACACCTCGCCCGACCTGCCTTTCGACCGCTCGATCAACCCCTACCGGGGTTGCGAGCATGGCTGCATCTACTGCTACGCTCGCCCCAGTCATGCCTACTGGGACCTCTCGCCTGGTCTGGACTTCGAGACCAAGCTGATCGCCAAGACCAACGCCGCCGAGGTGCTCGAGCAACAGCTGCGCAAGCCAGGCTACGTCTGTGCGCCCATCAACCTGGGCTCGAACACCGACCCCTACCAACCCATCGAACGGGAGCAACAGCTGACCCGGCGCCTGCTCGAAGTCCTGCTGCGCTTTCGTCACCCGGTCACCATCGTCACCAAAGGTTCGCTGGTCCTGCGCGACCTCGATCTGTTGGCCGAAATGGCCAGCCAGCGGCTGGCCCGGGTGATGATCAGCCTGACCACGCTGGACGACGATCTCAAGCGCACCCTGGAGCCGCGGGCCGCATCGCCCAAGGCGCGGTTACGGGCCATTCGGGTGTTGCGCGAGGCAGGCGTACCGGTGGGTGTGTTGTGCTCGCCGATGATTCCAATGATCAACGACAGCGAACTGGAGCATTTGCTTGAGGCAGCCAGGCAAGCCGGTGCACAGAGTGCGGCCTACATGATGCTGCGCCTGCCGCTGGAGGTCGCGCCGCTGTTCGAGCAATGGCTGCACGATCACTACCCGCAACGGGCCGCCCATGTGCTCAGCCTGATCCGCCAGAGCCGAGGGGGCGAGTTATACGACAGTCGTTTTGGTTCGAGGATGCGCGGCGAAGGGGTCTTCGCCGAGCTCCTGGCGCAGCGGTTCGCCAAGGCCATGCGCCGGTTGGGGTTCGAGGGGCGGGAGGCGCAGGCGCTGGATTGCACCGCATTCTGCCCGCCGGGTGGGCAGATGGCGTTGTTCTGAGTGGGGCCGCGTTGAACTGCATAGCAGCCCCGACAGATCAAAAAGCCATCCCTAGTCTGGCTCATGGCAACCGATATTTTTCTTCCAGGCTATTGGCGGTTGATGCTTTTTTGCTATTATCGATTTCCCGCCTTTAGAAGCTGGAACGACCGTTCTAGAGCCTTCAAATTCAGTTTCAGTTAAGTTTTCCACGGTAGCGTGAGCCCACAAGAGATTGTGATGAATGGCCCGTGCCCGGCATCTAACGCCCTGCATAACCAGAATCTTTACCCGGTAAACTGGAACTTACCCTACACACCGTCAAGAGGATGAATCATGCCCGTCAAGGACCCATCCAAGGTCGTCCCGGCTGCACCCGCCGAAAGTGCCGATGCTGCCCTGAAGCATATCGTCGACGGCTTCCTGCGGTTTCACCATGACGTCTTCCCCGAGCAGCAGGAGCTGTTCAAGAAGCTCGCCACCGCGCAGACACCGCGCGCCATGTTCATTACATGCGCCGATTCGCGCATCGTCCCCGAGCTGATCACCCAGAGTTCACCCGGCGACCTGTTCGTGACCCGTAATGTAGGTAACGTCGTACCGCCCTATGGGCAGATGAACGGCGGCGTATCCACGGCCATCGAGTACGCCGTGCTGGCCTTGGGCGTGCATCACATCATTGTTTGCGGCCATTCCGATTGCGGCGCCATGCGAGCAGTGCTCAACCCCAACTCGCTGGAGAAGATGCCCACGGTCAAGGCCTGGCTGCGCCACGCGGAAGTCGCCCGCACCGTGGTCGAGGACAATTGCTCCTGCGGCAGCGAGCACGAGAGCATGCAAGTGCTGACCAAGGAAAACGTCATCGCCCAGTTGCATCACCTGCGCACACACCCCTCGGTCGCCTCGCGCCTGGCGGCCGGCCAGCTGTTCATTCACGGCTGGGTCTATGACATCGAGACCAGCCAGATCGAAGCCTATGACGCCGCCAGCGACAGCTTCCTGCCGCTGAGCGCCGACCAGCCGATCCCCTGCGCTACACCGAGAGGCCGCTACTAAGCGGCCCACACCTCGCCGTAACGTTTCGCCGACCGGCCGCACCCGCTGAGGGTGTGGCCAGTTGTCGGCTGCCTTGAATTCCCCTGACTGCCTTGCCGGTTTGCCGGCGGTCCGCGCCTGCGCGCGTGTCGGGGATCCCTGTGCCTGCGGCTGGCGGATGGCCGCGTATCGAGAAAGGAGCTTCATGGTGAACAAGACACAGATCAAAGCGGCCCTGCCGCGTGAGTTGTTGGCATCGGTAGTGGTCTTTTTGGTGGCCCTGCCCTTGTGCATGGGCATTGCGATCGCTTCGGGCATGCCACCGGCCAAGGGGCTGATCACGGGCATCATCGGTGGCATCGTGGTCGGCTTCCTCGCGGGCTCGCCCTTGCAGGTCAGCGGCCCGGCCGCGGGCCTGGCGGTGCTGGTGTTCGAGCTGGTGCGCCAGCATGGCATGGCCATGTTGGGCCCGATCCTCTTGCTCGCTGGCCTGCTGCAGCTATTGGCCGGGCGCCTGCGCCTGGGCTGCTGGTTCCGCGTCACTGCCCCTGCCGTGGTGTACGGGATGCTCGCCGGGATCGGCGTGCTGATCGTGTTGTCCCAGGTACATGTGATGTTCGACAGCGCGCCCCAGCCGTCTGGGTTGCAGAACCTGCTGGGCTTCCCGGCGACGGTGGCTGCTGCCCTGCCACTGGAGAGTGCGGGCAATGGCTGGCAGGCTGGCGCCCTGGGCCTTGGGACCATCGCCTTGATGTGGAGCTGGGAGCGCTGGCGCCCACAGCGCCTGCGTTTCATTCCCGGGGCCTTGCTGGGAGTGGCGGCGATGACCGCCGTCAGCCTGTGGCTGGCCCTGCCGGTGAACCGTGTGCAGGTGCCGGCGGACCTCTCCGAAGCCATCGACTGGCTGCGCCCGGACGACCTGCTCAAGCTGGCCGACCCCGCCCTGCTGGTCGCCGCCTTCGCCCTGGCCTTCATCGCCAGCGCCGAAACCCTGCTCTCGGCCGCCGCGGTGGACCGCATGCACAGTGGCCAACGCTCGGACTTCGACCGTGAACTGTCGGCCCAGGGGCTAGGCAACATGCTCTGCGGTGTGCTGGGCGCGTTGCCGATGACCGGGGTGATCGTGCGCAGCTCGGCCAACGTCCAGGCCGGTGCCCAGACGCGTTGGTCGGCGATATTCCATGGCGTGTGGCTGCTGGCTTTCGTGGTGGCGCTCAGCAGCCTGCTGCAGCAGATCCCAGTGGCCAGCCTGGCCGGCGTGCTGGTGTATACCGGCATCAAACTGGTGGATTTCAAGGCGTTCCGCGGGTTGGGCCGGTACGGCCGCATGCCGATGTTCACCTATGCCGCCACGGCGCTGGCGATCATCTTCACCGACCTGCTGACCGGCGTGCTGCTCGGTTTTGCCCTGACATTGCTGAAACTGGCGCTCAAGGCGGCGCGGCTGAAGATCAACCTGGCCACCCTGCAAGAACCAGGGCACATGGAGCTGCGGCTCAGTGGCGCCGCGACCTTCCTCAAGGTGCCGGCGTTGACCCAGGTGCTGGAAACCGTGCCGCAAGGGACCACGCTGCACGTGCCGTTGGGCAACCTGAGCTATATCGACCACTCCTGCATCGAGCTGCTGGAGGACTGGGGGCGCAGCAACGCAGCCAAGGGTTCTCGCTTGGTGATCGAGCAGCACAGGCTCAAGCGGCGAGTCGAGGGGCGCCTGCGCACGACGGCGGGTATTGGGGCTTGATGCAAGAGGGCCGCTTTGCGGCCCGTTCGCGGGTAAACCCGCTCCCACAGGGCCAGCGTAAATCCTGTAGGAACGGGTTTACCCGCGAATGCGTCAGGCCGGTTGGCCGAGCTCCACGCCCAGTTGACGGGACAGGCATGGCCAGCGCTTCCAGGCGGCGCCGGTCTCGGGGCTGCAGAGTTTCTCCCGGTAGGCTTCCACCGACTCGACGGCGAAGCTTTCGTCATCGAGCATCTGGTCCACCGAATGGTGCACCACTTCATCGAGCTGGTTGGCAAAGGTTTCGCCGATCAGCTGATGGGCGATCAGGTTGGCCACGGTGGTATCCACCGGGATCAGCGGCTGCTGGAAGTGGCGGATGTACAGGTCGTTGACTTCTTCGACCAGGCGATGGGCCAGGTAGGCTTCGTCCAGCAGGCAATCCAGGCCGACATGGCCTTGCATGACGCTGGGCGGTTGCAGGAAATAGGTTTCGGCGATTTTCAGCACCGGCGTGATCTGTGACTCGATGCCAGCTTCGCGGGCCACGTCATGGGCGGCCTCCAGCAGCTCCGGAACCTGGTCGATGTAGGCGCTGACGAAACGCGCCAAGGTACCCTGGGCATCCTGCTCGGGCAGATGGATCGAAGGATGCAGATGCGGCAGTTGTTGTTCCAGACGCTGTTTCAGTTGGCCAGTCTGGCCCTCGTGTTGATGGGCGTGGGTGATCTGCTCGCGGACAGCAGCGATGTTCATGACAACTCCAGGGACAAGGCGTTACAAACGGAAGACACTAAATTAGCTCGGTTGTGAGAATGCCTAAGACGCATTTGTTATAACCCTGAGGCACGTTTGCCAGTGTGGTTATATCAATGTGCTATCATTTTGCTCCGCCCCAGTAACCTCAAGGCTTTCAAACGATTGCGTGAATCGATGAAGTTGATTTCATGGCGGTCGTTGCGTGCCGTTGGTCGCTGTCTATACTCCCGGTGAACGTGATTCGTTGATGAGGCCCGACTGCCGTTTGCAGGGGCTCGGTCGTCGAAGCCAGGCAGTCTTGGCCACCCACCCCTCCTTAGCCGTAAGGTCGTCCACGCCTCCGGGACAACAAGAACGATAAGGGGAACCCGCAATGATGCGACATCCACATGTCTGGATGGGCCTCCTGTTGTGGTTGGTGTTTGGCCAGGCGCATGCCGCCTGGACCGTGAACATGGCGCCGGGGGCGACGGATGTTTCCAACGCCGTGTTCGACCTGCACATGACCATCTTCTGGATCTGCGTGGTCATCGGCATCGTCGTGTTCGGTGCGATGTTCTGGTCGATGGTCATCCACCGCCGCTCCACGGGCCAGGAGCCTGCGCATTTCCACGAGCACACCTGGGTGGAAATCCTCTGGACGGTGGTTCCCTTCCTGATTCTCGTGGCCATGGCCATTCCGGCCACCAAGACCCTCATCGACATCTACGATGCCAGCGAGTCGGACATCGATATCCAGGTCACCGGCTACCAGTGGAAGTGGCACTACAAGTACCTGGGCCAGGACGTGGAATTCTTCAGCAACCTGGCCACGCCCGCCGAACAGATCCACAACCAGGCCCCCAAGGACGAGCACTACCTGCTCGAAGTCGACCAGCCGTTGGTACTGCCGGTCGGCGCCAAGGTGCGTTTCCTGGTGACCGCCGCCGATGTCATCCACTCCTGGTGGGTGCCGGCCTTCGCGGTCAAGCGTGACGCCATCCCCGGCTTCGTCAACGAGGCCTGGACGCGTATCGAGAAGCCCGGCATCTACCGCGGCCAGTGCACCGAGCTGTGCGGCAAGGACCACGGTTTCATGCCGGTGGTGGTCGAGGTCAAATCCAAGGCCGACTACGACACCTGGCTCGGCGAGCGCAAGGCCGAGGCGGCCAAGCTCAAGGAGCTGACCAGCAAGGAGTGGACCCTTGAAGAGCTGGTCGAACGAGGCGACAAGGTCTACCACACCACCTGCGTGTCCTGTCACCAGGCCGAAGGCCAGGGCCTGCCACCGATGTTCCCGGCGCTCAAGGGCTCGAAGATCGCCACCGGGCCCAAGGAAGACCACCTGAACATTGTTTTCCACGGCAAGCCAGGCACTGCCATGGCCGCGTTCGGCAAGCAGCTGTCGGAAGTCGACATCGCCGCCGTGGTGACCTACGAGCGCAACGCCTGGGGCAACAACAAGGGTGACATGGTCACGCCGAAGGACGTGCTGGCGCTCAAGCAGGCAGAAGGCCAATGAACCGGGCCGAAGGGTATTCCCGCGCCAGCCACCGGATTGCAGGAGACAGGACATGAGTGCAGTGATCGACGACCACGCCCAAGGCCACGACCATGCCCACGGCCCGGCCAAGGGCTTGATGCGCTGGGTGCTGACCACCAACCACAAGGACATCGGCACGATGTACCTGTGGTTCGCCTTCGCCATGTTCCTGCTTGGCGGCTCCTTCGCCATGGTGATCCGTGCCGAGCTGTTCCAGCCCGGACTGCAGATCGTGGAACCGGCGTTCTTCAACCAGATGACCACCATGCACGGCCTGATCATGGTGTTCGGTGCCGTGATGCCAGCCTTCGTCGGCCTCGCCAACTGGATGATCCCGCTGATGATCGGCGCGCCGGACATGGCCCTGCCACGGATGAACAACTTCAGCTTCTGGTTGCTGCCGGCGGCCTTCCTGTTGCTGGTCTCGACCCTGTTCAGCCCCGGCGGCGGGCCGAACTTCGGCTGGACCTTCTACGCCCCGCTGTCGACCACCTATGCTCCGGCCAGCGTGACCTTCTTCATATTCGCCATCCACCTGATGGGCATCAGCTCGATCATGGGCGCCATCAACGTGATCGCCACCGTACTCAACCTGCGCGCACCTGGCATGACCTTGATGAAGATGCCGCTGTTCGTCTGGACCTGGCTGATCACCGCGTTCCTGCTGATCGCGGTGATGCCGGTGCTGGCCGGCGTGGTGACCATGATGCTGATGGACATCCATTTCGGCACCAGCTTCTTCAGTGCGGCCGGGGGCGGCGACCCTGTGCTGTTCCAGCACGTGTTCTGGTTCTTCGGTCATCCCGAGGTGTACATCATGATCCTGCCGGCATTCGGCGCGGTCAGCTCGATCATCCCGGCATTCTCACGCAAGCCGCTGTTCGGCTACACCTCGATGGTCTATGCCACCGGCGCCATTGCCTTCCTGTCGTTCATCGTCTGGGCCCATCACATGTTCGTGGTCGGCATCCCGGTGGTGGGCGAGCTGTTCTTCATGTACGCCACCATGCTGATCGCCGTACCTACAGGCGTAAAGGTGTTCAACTGGGTCAGCACCATGTGGGAGGGCTCGCTGACCTTCGAGGCGCCGATGCTGTTTGCCATCGCCTTCGTCATCCTGTTCACCATCGGTGGGTTCTCCGGCCTGATGCTGGCCATCGCCCCGGCGGACTTCCAATACCACGACACCTATTTCGTGGTCGCCCACTTCCACTACGTACTGGTGCCGGGGGCGATCTTCGGCATCTTCGCCTCGGCCTACTACTGGCTGCCGAAATGGACCGGGCACATGTACGACGAAACCCTGGCCAAGCTGCATTTCTGGCTGTCGTTCATCGGCATGAACCTGGCCTTCTTCCCCATGCACTTCGTGGGGTTGGCCGGCATGCCGAGGCGCATTCCGGACTACAACCTGCAGTTCGCCGACTTCAACATGGTGTCGTCGATCGGTGCCTTCATGTTCGGCGCAACGCAGATCTTCTTCCTGTTCATCGTCATCAAGTGCATCCGCGGTGGCGCGCCGGCACCGGCCAAGCCCTGGGATGGCGCCGACGGGCTGGAGTGGTCGGTGCCTTCGCCGGCGCCCTACCACACCTTCCAGACCCCGCCGGAAGTGAAGTAGGGCCGGGGTTATGAACGGCCTCTCGCTCAAGCGCCTGGTCACGCGCCTGCTGATGCTGACGGTGGTGATGTTCGCCTTCGGCTTCGCCCTGGTGCCGATCTACGACGTGATGTGCAAGGCGTTCGGCATCAACGGCAAGACCGGCGGGCAATACGAGGGCAGCCAGGTCAGCGACCCGACGCGCACGGTGCGGGTGCAGTTCATGTCGACCAATGCCAGCGACATGGTCTGGGAGTTCCACGCCACGGCCGACCAGCTGGAGGTCAACCCTGGGGCGGTCAACCAGATGGTCTTCGTGGCTCGCAACCCGACCGACAAGCCCATGAGCGCCCAGGCGATCCCCAGTATCACGCCAGCCGAGGCTGCGGCGTACTTCCACAAGACCGAGTGCTTCTGCTTCACCCAGCAGGTGCTGCAGCCAGGCGAACGCATCGAGATGCCGGTGCGGTTCATCGTCGACCGCGACCTGCCGGCCAGTGTGAAGCACCTGACACTGGCCTACACCTTGTTCGACATCACCGCTCGCCACCCGCCGGTCGCCCATGTCGCGGCCCAGGACGACCAGGGCGCCCGTTAAGGGAAGGAGAACAGCAATGGCAAGTCACGAGCACTACTACGTCCCGGCGCAGAGCAAGTGGCCGATCATCGCGACGATCGGCATGTTCATCACGGTGTTTGGCCTGGGTACCTGGTTCAACGACCTCAAGGCCGGCCACCCCGAGTCCCATGGGCCGCTGATCTTTTTCATCGGCGCGCTGTTCTTGGCCTACATGCTGTTCGGCTGGTTCGGTGCGGTGGTCAAGGAGAGCCGTGCCGGGCTGTATAGCGCACAGATGGACCGCTCGTTCCGCTGGGGTATGAGCTGGTTCATCTTCTCCGAGGTGATGTTCTTCCTGGCGTTCTTCGGCGCGCTGTTCTACGTGCGGGTGCTGGCCGGGCCTTGGCTGGGTGGCGAGGGGCACAAGGGCATCGCCCATATGCTCTGGCCGACGTTCGAGTTCGCCTGGCCGTTGCTGCACACACCGGACCCGAAGCTGTTCCCGCCACCGAAAGAGATCATCGACCCGTGGCACCTGCCGCTGATCAACACCATCCTGCTGGTGAGCTCCAGCGTGACGGTGACCATCGCCCACCATGCGTTGCGCAACAACCATCGCGGCACGCTGAAGCTGTGGCTGGGGCTGACTATCCTGCTGGGCCTTTCGTTCCTTGCGTTGCAGGCCTACGAGTATCACGAGGCCTACACCGAGCTGGGGCTGACGCTGGGCTCAGGGATCTACGGCGCGACTTTCTTCATGCTCACGGGATTCCACGGTGCCCACGTGACCTTGGGCACGCTGATCCTGATCGTGATGTTCTGCCGCGTGCTGCGCGGGCATTTCGACCCGGACAAGCACTTCGGTTTCGAAGCGGCGAGCTGGTATTGGCACTTCGTGGATGTGGTGTGGGTGGGGCTATTTATCTTCGTGTATGTGCTTTAGGCCTGTGCCGGCGATAGGGCCGCAGCTGGGCCACATGGTCAGAAGGGGGCGTGGGAGACCAGCTGGCCGCTGATCAGGCCCCAGGCGACCAGGGCGATGGTCAAGGTGGCCAGGGTGACACGCACGGTGAGGGCCTTGAGCAAGCGGGTCGACTGGTCGTCGTCCTTGACCAGGAACACCAGGCCGCTGAACAGGCTGGCGATGGTGGCCAACAGCATCAGGACAATCGCGGCCTTGAGCATGGCGAAACTCCGGGGGGATGCAGTGATGAACATCAGTATAGCGATCGGCCTGGCGAGGCCGCAGTGAGGCCGTTTCGCCCAGGCGTGGTACCAACTCTGGTGGTGCTCGCGCTACTGCCAGGGCTGATCGCGCTCGGCTGTTGGCAACTGGGGCGTGCCGACGAGAAGCGGGCTCTACTGGCCATCCATGCCGAGCGCCGTGTCGAAGCGCCACTGGCCAGCGGTCAGCTGGCGCAGGTACCTGACCCAGCCTACCGTCGCGTGCACCTGTACGGACGCTTCGACGGCGAGCACAGCCTGCTGTTGGATAATCGTATGCGCGATGGCCGGGCTGGCGTCGAGCTGCTGCAACCCTTCCATGACCAGGCGTCCGGGCTGTGGCTGCTGGTCAATCGCGGTTGGTTGCCCTGGCCGGACCGCCGCGAGCCCGTGCAATTCGACACACCCGCCCAGGCCCTGGCCCTAGACGCCGCGGTCTATGTCGCTCCCGGCGCCACCTTCCAACTGCACCCCGACCCGGTGGGCGGCCAATGGCCGCACCTGCTGACCGCCATCGACCCGGCCCGGCTGTGGCAACAACTGGGGCGTGAAGGTTTCGCCCATGAACTGCGTCTGGAGCCAGGCCCCGCCAGCTATCGACTGGACTGGCCGGTGGTCGCCATGGGCCCGGAAAAGCACCTGGGCTACGCCGTGCAGTGGTTTGCCCTGGCCACGGCACTGGTGCTGCTCTTCCTCTATTTCGGCTGGCATGACAAGAAGAAGGAGAACGACCATGGGCGCCGCAACGAGTCCACTGGACATGCCTGAACGCGGCAAACCCCGTGCGCGCGGGCGTTTGCAACTGATCCTGATCCTGCTGGTGGTGCTGGGGCCGATGATCCTCGCCACCAGCATGTACAAGCTCAAGTTCTGGGTGCCAGACGGCCGCAGCTATCACGGCCAGATGATCGGCAACGGCCAGGGCCGCAGCGATATCGGCATCGATGCCCAGGAGACGCGCTGGCAACTGCTGGTCAGCGCGCCGTCGGCCTGTGCTGCGGATTGCCAGCAGCTGGTGTACCTGGCGCGGCAGATCCAGATCGGCCTGGGCCGGGATGCCGCCCGTGCCAGCCATGCACTGGCCACGGCGCAACCGTTGGCAGCCGACTACCAAGCCTTGCTCGGCCGTGAGTACCCGCAGTTGCAGCGCTATTCGCTGGATACCCAGCGCTACGGCCAGAACGTCAGTACGCCCGGCCCGCAGCTGTGGATCGTCGACCCCCATGGCAACCTGGTGCTGCGCTACGACGCCAAGGTCAACGGCAAGCATGTGCTCGACGACCTGCGGCACCTGCTCAAGCTGTCCAACATCGGCTAGGAGGCCCCCATGGCCAGACCCGGATACCGCCTCGCTGTGTTCGCCACCCTGCTGGCACTGCTGGTCGTCCTGCTCGGTGCCTATACTCGCCTCACCCACGCCGGCCTCGGCTGCCCGGACTGGCCGGGTTGCTACGGTTTCATCGGCGTGCCCAAGACCGAAGCGCAGCTTGCCCATGCCGAGCTGCGCTTCCCGGACCATCCGGTTGAGCAGGCCAAGGGCTGGGCAGAGATGGTCCATCGCTATTTCGCCGGCACCCTGGCGACAGTGATCGCCCTGCTGGCGTTCCAGGCCGTGCGCCGCCATGCCCGCGATGGCCAGCCCTATCGCCTGCCGCTGCTGTTGCTCGGTGTGGTGCTCGCCCAGGCGGCGTTCGGAATGTGGACGGTCACGCTCAAGCTCTGGCCCCAGGTGGTCACGGCCCATCTGCTGGGGGGCTTTACCACGCTGAGTTTGTTGTTCCTGTTGTCGCTGCGCCTGTCTCGGGCCTTTGCGCCATTGCCCAAGCTGCCCCTGAGCCTGCGTCGGATCGCGGCGCTGGCCTTGCTGGTGGTGATCGGGCAGATCGCCCTGGGGGGCTGGGTCAGCGCCAACTACGCGGCGGTCGCCTGCATCGACCTGCCTACCTGCCATGGCCAGTGGTGGCCAGCGGCGGATTTCAGCAACGGTTTCCACCTGACCCAGCATGTAGGGCCGAACTACCTGGGCGGGCAACTGGACAGCGATGCGCGCACGGCCATCCACATCAGCCACCGCCTCGGTGCCCTGATGGTGGTCGCGGTACTGCTGATGCTCAGCTGGAAACTGCATCGCAATGGCCTTACCGCGCTGGCGCGCCTGGTGTTGCTGGCGCTGGCTGTGCAGGTGGGCCTGGGCATCAGCAACGTACTGCTGCACCTGCCCCTGGGCGTTGCGGTGGCACACAACGCCGGTGGCGCCCTGCTGCTGCTGTGCATGGTGCTGGTCAACTACCGCATCCGCGTGGTCGACAAGGTCCGCGTGGGCCACGGCTGGCGCCTGACACCGGTGGCTGGCGTGGCGATCACTCCACAGATGAGGCATGAGTCGTGGCGACGCTTCTAGATCAAGGCCGGCGACAGGCCAGCTGGCGCGACTACCTGGAGCTGACCAAGCCGAAGGTGGTGGTGCTGATGCTGATCACATCCCTGGTGGGCATGTTCCTCGCCACCCGCGCCGGCGTGCCCTGGACCGTGCTGGTGTTCGGCAACCTCGGCATCGCGCTGTGCGCAGGTGGAGCCGCGGCGGTCAACCATGTGCTGGACCGGCGCATCGATGCATTGATGGCGCGTACCCACAAACGCCCACTGGTCGAGGGCCGGGTCGCGCCCGTGCCGGCGCTGGCGTTCGCCCTGGCCCTGGCGTTGCTGGGCATGGCAGTGCTGCTGGTGTTCACCAATGCCCTGACCGCCTGGCTGACGCTGGGCTCTCTGCTGGGTTATGCGGTGATCTACACGGGCTTTCTCAAGCGGGCCACGCCCCAGAACATCGTGATCGGCGGCCTGGCGGGTGCGATGCCGCCCTTGCTCGGTTGGGTGGCGGTGAGCGGGCATGTCAGCGCCGAGCCGCTGCTGCTGGTGCTGATCATTTTCGCCTGGACACCCCCCCATTTCTGGGCCTTGGCCATCCACCGCAAGGAAGAATACGCCAAGGCGGACATCCCCATGCTGCCGGTGACCCATGGCGAGCGCTATACCAAGCTGCACATCCTGCTCTATGCCTTGGTGCTGCTGGCGGTGAGCCTGCTGCCGTTCGTCATCCACATGAGCGGCCTGCTGTACCTGGCCTGTGCCCTGGCGCTTGGCCTGCGCTTTGTCCGTTGGGCCTGGGTGTTGTACCGTGGCACCCAGCCGCACGCCGCGATCGGCACCTTCAAGTACTCCATCGTGTACCTGTTCCTGCTGTTCATCGCGCTGCTTCTGGACCACTACCTGTTGCCGAGCCTATGACCCGAACCCAGAAAACCGTCTTCATCCTCGTTGCCGTGGTCGCCCTGATCCTCGGGCTGACCGTCAACAAGGTACTCAATGATCGCGGCCAGGCGAACCCGGCCGAGCTGATCGATGCTGGCATCATTCTCCTGCCGCAGAGCCGTACCGTGCCGGACGTGAAAATGACCGACCAGGATGGCCAGCCGGTGGCGCTGGACGCGCTCAAGGGCAAATGGTCGCTACTGTTCTTCGGCTACACCTACTGCCCGGACATCTGCCCGACCACCCTGGCCCAGCTGCGTCAGGTGAAGAGCGAGCTGCCCAAGGAGGCGGTCGACCGTCTGCGGGTGGTGCTGGTGAGCGTCGACCCGAACCGGGACACGCCGAACCAGCTCAAGCAGTACCTGGGATATTTCGACAAGGATTTCGTCGGGGTGACGGGGTCGATCGAGGATACCCAGGCGCTGGCCAATGCCTTGAGCATTCCGTTCATCCCGGCCGATACCAGCAAGCCTGGGTACACCGTGGATCACAGCGGCAACCTGGCGATCGTCGGGCCGGACGGGCGCCAGCGTGGCTTCATTCGCGCGCCGGTTAACAATCAGAAACTGGTGGCGCAACTGCCAGGGCTGCTCAAGCAGGACTGACATCCGCGGGTCGGTTAGGATAACCACCCGTCCAACTGGCATGGAGTGCCCTACATGACGTCGCGTGACAAACGCACCCTGGCCTGGCGCCTAGTTTTGCTGCCATTGCTGCTGATGGCCATGGCCATCTGGCAAGGCCAGCGTGCCGACGCCCACCGCAGCCTGCTGCTGGAAGAGCAGGCAAAGTTGCATGGCTTCATCGCCGATGTGACGTACATGGAAACGGTAAACGACAGGCGCCTCGTCGAATTCAACGGCAAGTCCCATGAGCCCTACGTCGCCCACAGCCTGGCCGTCAATTGGCTCGGGTACGTCGAGCGTGAGCTGGGCTTCGCGAAGGTCGGCACCTGGTTGCCGCATTTCTCCCTGCGCTTTTCGATCCTGTTGACCCTTCTGGGCGTAGCATCGCTGCTGGCCTTCCACTGGGCCGGCAAGGCTGCGCTGGTGTCCAGGGACCGCCTGGTGCGGCTTTTCTTCACGCTCAGCCAGGTGCTGCCGGTGGTGCTGGTCGCTTGTATCCTGCTGCTGACGCTGACGGTCGTACTCGAGATCGGTTATGAGGCGCTGTGGCTGTTTGCCTTGCAGCCGACGTCGGCCGGCGTGATCAAGCTGCAGTTGCTGGTGGGGCTCCTGATGCTGGCGATGCTCTGGCCGTTGTATCGCCTGCCTGGCCAGTTGAAAGACATGCTGCAACTGTTCAAGACCGAGCCCCATGACATCTACGGCGGCGAGCTTACCGAGCAACAGGCCCCGGCGTTGTGGGCCCGGGTGCGGGGCCTGGCCAAGCAGTTGGATGCGCTGGAGCCGGACAATATCGTGGTCGGCTTCCTCGACGGGTTCTATGTGACCTCCAGCGACGTGCTTCTGTACCCGGGCGAGCGACGCCTGCAGGGGCGTACCTTGTACCTGCCGTTGCCGTTGCTCGCGGTACTCAGCCGCAGTGAAAGCGATGCGGTGATCGCCCACGAACTGGCGCATTTCTCGGGCGAGGATACTGAGTACAGCATGCGCTTCATACCCATCTACCAAGGCGCTGGGCGCAATATCGGCGTTGTCGGGGGGCACATGGAGGCCGGTATGCTGCAGGGCCTGCTGACACTGCCCGCGTATGCTTTGGCGGTGCATTTCATGCAGCGTTTCGACTTTGCTGTCAGCCACTGGAGCCGTAAACGCGAGCTGCAGGCCGATGCCGCAGGCGCCCGGGTCGGTGGCCCGCAAGCCGTGGTGGACTCATTGGTACGTATCAGCGCACTGGAGCCGTTGATCGAGCAGCACCAGGCCGAGCTGTGCATGAAGCCCCAGGCGTGGCCCGAGGACCTGCTTGCTGCCACGCTCGAATACCTGGCCACCCAGGATATTTGCCTGCCGGACGACGAGCTGGCCGATGAATTGGCCCACCCCAGCGACAGCCACCCGCCCACTTGTCAGCGCATTCTGGCGCTGGGCCTGTCTGTCGAAAACGCCCGTGGCGGCGAGGCCCTGCGCCCGGTCGTGGCGGCGCAAGCGCTGGCCTGGCTTGCCGAGCAAGTGCCCGATCTGAACGCCCTGTCGCGGGCGTTGGGGGCCGCGATCGGGAGCCGCCTGCTGGAGCAGCGCAACGAGGTGCATGAGTATCTGCTGACCCGCGCCGAGGCTGTTACAGGTGACTGTGTGCTCCACGAAGGTGCGCAGTGGCGCGGCCGGTTCTTGGTGGCCGTGTGCATTGCCTGCCTGGGCGCGGCGCTGTGGGTGCGCTTCGGGTCGCACGTTCAAGGAGGTAAGCCAGGGCTAATCTCGTTCCTGAACTTCTCGGCACTTCTCATCGTTGCCGTGGGCCTGTGGGCCGGTGTGCAGGGCTGGCGCATGGTCCGGCGCGCGGGCACCCCAGCGATGGTCTTCACGCCACACTCGGTGCAGTTCGCCAATACGCCGGAGCCGATTCCGCTGCATCGGTTCGACCAGTACATGATCAAGGTATCGCCCCGGCTGGCGGTGGGGCTCAAGCTGGCAGACGACGCACCGCTGCCGCTGTTCAACAAGCGACGCTTCTGGGAGCCGGATGCCAAGCTCGACGCCAAGACACGTTGGGTCAGCCTGGCGCTGGGCCGCTGGAGTGTGGGCGGGAAAGGCCTGAAGGCCGGGGAGTTGGCGGCGCTGGTCGAGCGCTATCTGGAAGCAGGGGCGGCGCGAGAGGCGCTACACGCGTTCGAAGCGCCAACGGGCCCTACTGATGGGCAGAGTTAGCCAGCTCCTCGATACTTCTTGACGGGCCTGCTGCGCAGGCCATCGCGGCGTAAGGCCGCTCCCACAAGAGCGACAGCAAACCTGTAGGAGCGGGCTTGCCCCGCGATGGGGCCGCAAGGCGGCCCCTCTGGATATCGGCTCAGAACGCCGGAATCACCGCACCTTTGTACTTCTCGGTGATGAACTGCTTCACCTCTGGCGAATGCAGGGCATCGGCCAGTTTCTTCATGGCGGCGGAGTCCTTGTTGTCCGGGCGGGCCACCAGGATGTTCACGTACGGCGAGTCGCTGCCTTCGATGACCAGGGCGTCTTTTTCCGGGTTCAGCTTGGCTTCCAGCGCATAGTTGGTGTTGATCAGCGCCAGGTCGACCTGGGTCAGTACACGCGGGATGGTGGCTGCTTCCAGCTCGCGGAACTTCAGATTCTTGTCGTTGCCGGTGATGTCTTTCACGGTCGACAGGATGTTCTTGTTGTCCTTGAGTTTGATCACGCCGGCCTTGTCCAGCAGCAACAGGGCACGGCCGCCGTTGGTGGCGTCGTTGGGGATGACCACGGTGGCGCCGGACGGCAGCTCGTCGAGCTTCTTGATCTTGCTGGAGTAGGCGCCCAGCGGCTCCAGGTGCACGCCGGCGACGCTCACCAGCTCGGTGCCCTTGGCCTTGTTGAATTCATCCAGGTACGGCTGGTGCTGGAAGAAGTTGGCATCCAGGCGCTTTTCCGCAACCTGTACGTTGGGCTGGATGTAGTCGGTGAATTCCTTGACCTTCAGCTCCACGCCTTCCTTGGCCAGTTGCGGCTTCACGAAGTTGAGGATCTCGGCGTGGGGTACCGGGGTGGCCGCGACGGTCAGGGATTCGGCGTTGGCCGAGAAGGCCGCGACAGCGGCGACAACAGCAAGCAGTTTCTTCATTGATCACTCCTTGTGAGGGCCGCGACGGCCCCCGAACGGGTCGGCCAGGCCGACCCCATTGGGGTTACTTACGGGAAAAATGCACCACCAGTTTGTCGCCGACACTCTGCAGGACTTGAACCAGGATCAGCAGCAGCACCACGGTGACCACCATCACATCGGTCTGGAAACGCTGGTAGCCGAAGCGGATGGCCAGGTCGCCCAGGCCGCCGGCACCGACCACGCCGGCCATGGCGGTGTAGGACACCAGGGTGATGGCGGTGACGGTGATGGCCGCAAAGATGCCCGGGCGGGCCTCTGGCAGCAGGGCACTCATGATGATCTGGCGAGTGGTGGCGCCCATCGACTGGGTGGCTTCGATGATGCCGCGGTCCACTTCACGCAGGGCCGTTTCCACCAGCCGCGCGAAGAATGGCGTGGCGCCCACCACCAAGGGTGGGATGGCGCCGGCGACACCGAGCGAGGTGCCAGTGATCAGCACGGTGATCGGGATCATGACGATCAGCAGGATGATGAACGGCAGCGAGCGCAGGATGTTCACCACCAGCGACAGCAGCGCGTACACGCCTTTCTGTTCGAACATCTGCCGCGGGCCGCAGAGGAACAGCAGCACGCCCAGGGGCAGGCCCAGCAGCACGGTGAAGAACAGCGAGCCGAACAGCATGATCATGGTGTCGATGGTGGCCAGCCAGATTTCGGCCCAGTCGACGTTGGCGAAGAAATTCAGGGCGTCCATCAACGCAGTACCTCCATATGAACATCAGCTGCCTTGAAGCGCGCGAACGCCGCTTCCATGTCGCCGCCGGTGACGGCGAGCGTGAGCTGCCCATAGGGGACGTCCTTGATGCGGTCGATACGCCCGGCCAGGATGCTGTAGTCCACGCCGGTCTCGCGGGCCACGGTGCCCAGCAGCGGTGCGTAGGTGGCGTCGCCCTGGAAGGTCAGGCGCACGATGCGGCCCGGTACATGGGCGAAGTCGTCGCGCTGCTCGCTCTCGTCGACCTGCTCGTCTTCCTGGACGAAACGCTTGGTGGTTGGGTGCTGCGGGTGCAGGAACACATCCGCCACCGGGCCCTGCTCGACGATCTGCCCGGCATCCATCACCGCCACGCGGTCGCAGACCCGGCGGATCACGTCCATCTCATGGGTGATCAGCACGATGGTCAGCTTCAGCTCGCGGTTGATCTCGGCCAGCAACTGCAGGACCTGCCCGGTCGTCTGCGGGTCGAGCGCGCTGGTGGCCTCGTCGCACAGCAGGATCTTGGGGTTGGTGGACAGCGCACGGGCGATGCCGACGCGTTGCTTCTGGCCGCCGGAGAGCTGGGCCGGGTACTTCTTGGCGTGGTCCGAAAGGCCCACGCGGGCCAGCAGTTCGACCACGCGCTTGTCGATCTCGGCGCGCGACAGCTCGCCAGCCAGGGTCAACGGCAGGGCCACATTGTCGGCCACGGTCTTGGAGGCCAGCAGGTTGAAGTGCTGGAAGATCATCCCGACCTGCTGGCGGAAGCGGCGCAACTGGTTGGCATCGAAGGCGGTGACGTCCTCGCCGTCGACGATGATCTTGCCGCCGGTGGGCGCTTCCAGGCGGTTGATCAGGCGCAGCAAGGTGCTCTTGCCGGCGCCGGAGTGCCCGATCAGGCCGAACACTTGGCCATTTTCGATGGCCAGGCTGGTCGGATTGAGGGCGGGAATATCCCTACCGCCGACGCGGTAGGTCTTGTGGACATTTTGAAACTCGATCACTGAGCGAACCTTGTGGGGCGCATGGAATTTGGGTCAGCGGTAAGCCGGGCCGCGCATTTTAGCCTGTTCCCATAGTTGTTCTTAGCATTTATTTCGACTTCAACCAATCCGTTGGGCATAACGCGACAACCGGTAATCCGATTGAACGCTCGCGAACGGCTGCCAGTCACTACTTGAACGAGCCCGAACGGGCCGCCTGTAGACAGCTGAGGAGAGCCGACCATGTCCAGCAAGACCCCGGATTCGCCCAAGGAAAGCCAACTCGCGGGCACCCACACCCCCGATCGCGCCAACACCAACGCCAAGCTGCAAAGCCTGGAGGATGTACGCCGCGACGCCACCGGCCAGGCCTTGCGCACCAACCAGGGGGTGAAGATCGCCGATAACCAGAACACCCTGAAAGCCGGCGCGCGTGGGCCTTCGCTGCTCGAAGACTTCATCATGCGCGAGAAGATCACCCACTTCGACCATGAGCGCATACCCGAACGCATCGTCCATGCCCGCGGGACCGGCGCCCATGGCTACTTCCAGAGCTATGGCTGCCATGCGCAGCTGACCAAGGCCGGGTTCCTGCAGGACCCGGAAAAGATCACCCCGGTATTCGTGCGCTTCTCCACGGTACAAGGGCCGCGCGGCTCAGGCGATACGGTGCGCGACGTACGTGGCTTCGCGGTGAAGTTCTATACCGACGAAGGCAATTTCGACCTGGTGGGCAACAATATGCCGGTGTTCTTCATCCAGGACGCGATCAAGTTTCCTGATTTCGTCCACGCGGTGAAGCCCGAGCCGCACAATGAGGTCCCCACCGGCGCCTCGGCCCACGACACGTTCTGGGACTTCGTCTCGCTGGTGCCGGAATCGGCGCACATGGTGATGTGGGCGATGTCCGACCGCGCCATCCCGCGCAGCCTGCGAATGATGGAGGGCTTTGGCGTGCACACCTTCCGCCTGGTCAATGCCCAGGGCGAGGCGACTTTCGTCAAGTTCCATTGGAAACCGCGTCAGGGCGTGCATTCGGTACTCTGGGACGAAGCCCAGAAGCTCGGTGGCAAAGACCCCGACTTCCATCGCCGTGACCTGTGGGAAGCCATCGAGACCGGCGACTATCCCGAATGGGAGCTGGGCGTGCAGATCGTCGCCGAGACGGATGAGCACGCATTCGATTTCGACCTGCTCGACCCGACCAAGATCATCCCCGAGGAGCTGGTGCCGGTGACGCCGCTGGGCAAGATGGTGCTCAACCGCAACCCGGACAACTTCTTCGCCGAAGTCGAACAGGTTGCGTTCTGCCCGGGCCACATCGTGCCGGGCATCGACTTCACCAACGACCCGCTGCTGCAGGGCCGGTTGTTCTCCTACACCGACACCCAGCTCAGCCGCCTCGGTGGGCCGAACTTCCACGAAATCCCGATCAACCGACCGATCGTGCCCAACCATAATGGCCAGCGCGACGCCATGCACCGCATGACCATCGACAAAGGCCGAACCTCCTACGAGCCCAACTCCATCGATGGCGGCTGGCCCAAGGAAACGCCGCCGGCCGCACAGGATGGTGGTTTCGAGAGCTACCAGGAACGTATCGATGCGCACAAGATCCGCCAGCGCAGCGACTCGTTCAGCGATCATTTCTCCCAGGCGCGGCTGTTCTTCCAGAGCATGAGCCCTACCGAGCAGCAGCACATCATCAAGGCCTACAGCTTCGAACTGGGCAAGGTGGAGCGTGAGGCCATCCGGGCTCGGGAAGTCAACGAAATCCTGGCCAATATCGACCTGAAGCTCGCCGCTGCGGTGGCCGCCAACCTGGGCCTGCCCGCGCCCACGGCCGGTACCGTGCAGGTCAAGGGGGCGACGCCGGCACAGTCTCCGGCCTTGAGTCAAATGAACCACCCTGGCCGTGTCGGCATCAAGGGGCGCAAGGTCGCCTTGCTGGTGGCCGATGGTGTCGATGGTGCGGATGTCGATCGGCTGGTCAAGGCGTTCGAGGCCAAGAGTGCGCGCATCCTGGTATTGGGGCCGACCTCGGCGCCGGTCACCACCGCCCAGGGCCAGACGTTGCCGGTGGATGCCTCAATGGAAGGCATGCCGTCGGTAATGGTAGATGGCCTGTGGGTGCCGGCTGGCAAGGCGGCGCTGGAGACGTTGGGCAAGAGCGGCCTGGCCAAGCACTACCTGCTCGAAGCCTACAAGCACCTCAAGCCGATGGGGCTGGCGAGTGACGGCAAGGCGTTGCTGGATACGCTGGGGCTCAAGGAGGATACGGGCCTGCTGCTGGGCAATGACCAGGCGGCGGTGGATGGCTTCGTGAAGGCGCTGGAGCAGCACCGGGTATGGGCACGCGAGGCGATGGCCGAGGCGATTCCGGCGTGAAGGCAGGGGCAGGGCGCTTTCCGTAGGCAAGCACCCTGCCCCTGTGGGAACACATGTCTTGAGATATGCCTGGGGCCGCTACCCGCCCCTTTCGCGACACAAGGCCCCTGCCACAGAGCCTCCGCAAAATCAGATGGCGTAAAACACCCCCTGACTCGTCAGGACCGATGCGGAACCAGCACCACCTGGGCCGGCAGCGCACGCTGGATCTCATGCCGCTGCTTGAGCTCGAACCCGCTGTTGAGCTTGTGCACGCGCTTGTGCAGCAAGGTCTTGAGCCATGGCGCGTCGTCTTTGCGTGGGACCTGGAACACCACCTCGCACTGGTAGTTCACCACGTCGGCGGCGATGTCATCCAGCTGGCGGCGCATGGCGCGAATATCGGTGGTCTTCAGAGCCACCACGGTGCTGGGTGCGCTCGGGTCGAGCACGCGGGCCTTGGGCTTGGCCTCGGCCGCCTTCAGCGCAGCTTCTGCTTTCTCCAGCTCGGCCCTGCGTGCCTGGGCCACGGCATCGCCACCGGTGACCGCCGGTGCCTGAGGCATCAGCGCGCGCGCGCGGGCCAGTGCGACGGCGGCGGCATTGACGTCACCTTTTTGCAACACGATCTGGCTGCGCTGCAGGTAGGCCTCGGCCAGTTGGCGCTGGTAGGACTCCAGGCGCGCATCACCGGGCGACTGGGCCTGCAGGGCTGCCAGTTGGTCTTCGGCGGTGGCCAACTCGTTGCTGGCAATGCTCTGTTGCAATGCCTGCCAGGCATCGACCTGGGCCGGTGCGGCCGGTTCGGTCGGGGTACTGGAACAGGCCGCCAGGAACAGGGAAAACGCGGCAACAAGCAGAAAACGGGAGGCGAACGGCTTCATTCCTGCGACTCTCTATTTGCGCAAAAAGCGAGCAAGTCTACACCCAGGTGCGCACGCTCGAAAATAAGTCTTACAGACCCTTTACCCACGAAAAGGTTGCAGATGTACCTGCATGACCACCCTGAATTTTTCAGCGTTTGGGCAACGCCAGGCTCAGCAAGAATAGCACTGCGGCGCAGACCACGATCGATGGGCCGGCCGGGGTGTCCTTGAACCAGGACATGGCCAGGCCGCCGCAGACCGCGACGACGCCCAGTAGGCTGGCACCCAGGGCCATCTGTTCGGGCGAGCGGGCGTGACGTTGTGCCGCGGCCGCAGGAATGATCAGCAGCGAGGTGATCAGCAGCACGCCAACGATTTTCATGGCCACGGCGATCACCACGGCGATCAGCAGCATCAGCGCCAGGCGCAGGCCGGTCACCGGCAGCCCCTCGACCATCGCCAGCTCCTCATGCACGGTCACTGCCAACAACGGCCGCCACAAGGCGGCGAGCAGCAGCAGGACCAAGGCGCTGCCGCCCAGGATCCAGGCCAGGTCGGTGGGGCTGATGGCCAGGAGGTCGCCAAACAGATAGGCCATCAGGTCGATGCGTACATCGCGCATGAAGCTCAGGGCCACCAGGCCCAGCGACAGGGTACTGGGTGCGAGGATGCCGAGCAGGGTGTCGGAGGCCAGGGGCTGGCGTTGCTGCAGGGTGACCAACAGGATGGCCAGCAGTAGGCAGCCGACGGTGACCGCCAGCGCCGGGCTGATGTCCAGCGCCAGGCCCAGGGCCACGCCGAGCAACGCGGCGTGGGACAGGGTATCGCCGAAATAGGCCATGCGCCGCCACACCACGAACGAACCCAGGGGGCCAGCCACCAGCGCCAGGGCCAGGCCCGCAAGCAAGGCGTAGAGAAGAAAATCAGCCATGCTTGCAGTGCTCTCCGTGAACATGGGTGCCGGGGGCTATCACCGAGCCGTGCAAGTCGTGGCGGTGATCGTGATGATGGTGGTAGACGGCCAGGCTCGGGGCGTTCTGGCCGAACAGCTCGACGAAGGCCGGATCGCCGCTGACCTGCTCCGGGTGGCCGGAACAGCACACATGGCGGTTCAAGCAGACCACCTGGTCGGTGGTGCTCATCACCAGATGCAGGTCGTGGGATACCATCAGCACGCCACAGCCATGGCGGTCGCGCAGGCGGGTGATCAGGCTGTACAGTTCGGCCTGGCCGGCCACGTCGACGCCCTGCACGGGTTCGTCGAGCACCAGCAGCTCCGGTTCACGCAGCAATGCACGGGCCAGCAGCACGCGTTGCATCTCGCCGCCGGAGATGGTCTGGATGGGGCTGTCGATGACCTGCTCGGCGCCCACTTCCTGCAACGCGGCCAGCGCTGCGGCGCGGTCGACACCCGGCACCAGGCGCAGGAAACGCAGCACGGACAGCGGCAGGGTGGCATCCACCTGGATTTTCTGTGGCATGTAGCCGATGCGCAGCCGGGGCTTGCGCCAGACCTTGCCACGGTGCGGCTTGAGCAGGCCGAGTACGGCGCGCACCAACGTGGTCTTGCCGGCGCCGTTGGGGCCGATCAGGGTCACGATCTGGCGCGGGGCTACCGACAGGTCGATGCTGTCGAGCACCGCCTCGCCGGCGAAGGTGACCCCGACCTGCTCGAGGCGGATCAGCGCGTCGCTCATGCTTGCCCCTGGCAGTTGCCACACAGGCCGACCACCTCGACGGTTTGCGTCTCGACGGTGAAGCCCACGCCCTTGGCGCTGCTGACGATAGCGTCGCTGATGCTCTCCTGCTCCAGCTCGATGGCCACGTGGCAGTGGCGGCAGATCAGGAACTGCCCCTGATGCGCGTGCTCGGGGTGACTGCAGCCGATGAAGGCATTGAGCGAGGCGATGCGGTGTACCAGGCCATTCTCCAACAGGAAGTCCAGGGCGCGGTACACGGTTGGCGGTGCGGCGCGGCGGCCGTCCTGCTCGCTCAATACCGCGAGGATATCGTAGGCGCCCAGCGGTTTGTGGCTCTGCCAGACCAACTCCAGCACACGCCGGCGCAAGGCGGTCAGGCGCAGCCCCTGGCGGTTGCACAGGGTATCGGCTTCGGCCAGCGCACTATGGACGCAGTGGGAGTGATCGTGTGGACGGTTGGCCAGCGGCGTGATGGACATGGGCAGCGACGGTTCTGGATGGAGACGTTATTATGTTACTCCTTTCTGGCCCGCCGAGTATTCATCGTGTCCCGATTGCTAGTTCTTTTTGTCGCTTTCATCGCCTTCTCGGCCCATGCCGAGGTGCGCGTGCTGACCAGTATCAAGCCCTTGCAGCAGATCGCCGCGGCGGTCCAGGACGGGATGGGCAGCCCGGAAGTATTGCTCCCGCCTGGCGCTTCGCCGCATCACTACGCCTTGCGCCCTTCCGATGTGCGGCGTGTCGCCGATGCCGACCTGCTGTACTGGATCGGCCCGGACATGGAAAGCTTCCTGCCTCGCGTGCTCAAGGGTCGCAGCAAAGCAAGCGTGGCGGTGCAGTCGCTCGAAGGCATGCATTTGCGTCACTTCGGCGAAGGTGGCGAAGCCCATGAGGAAGACCACGACGACCATGACCATGACCATCGCCCGGGCAGCCTCGATGCACACCTGTGGTTGGCGTCGGCCAATGCCCGGGTGATCGCGGCGAAGATGGCCAGCGACATGGCTGCCGCGGACCCGGCCAATGCCGCCCGCTACCAGGCCAACCTCAAGGCCTTCGTCGCGCGCCTGGACGCCCTCGACCAGCGTTTGCAGGCCCGCGTCGCCGGCATCAAGGGCAAGCCCTACTTCGTGTTCCACGAGGCGTTCGACTACTTCGAGGCAGCTTATGGCCTGGCCCATGCCGGGGTGTTCAGCGTGGCCTCGGAAGTGCAGCCGGGCGCACAGCATGTCGCGGCCATGCGCAAACGCCTGCAGGAAGTGGGCAAGACCTGTGTATTCAGCGAGCCACCGCTGCGTCCGCGCCTGGCCGAGACCCTGACGGCCGGCCTGCCGGTGCGGTTGGCCGAGCTCGATGCCCTGGGCGGGAACGACTCTGTGGATGCCAAGGGGTATGAGCGGTTGCTGGAGAAGCTGGGCAATGACCTGGCGGGGTGCCTGGAACAGCTGTAAATCGATGGAGACCTTTTCGCGGGTAAACCCGCTCTCATAGAACAACGCATGACCATTTGATTTGCGGCACCCTGTGGGAGCGGCGGTGCGGCGGTCCGACTTGTCCCGCGATTAGGCCGGGCCCGATATCACCGTCGCCTGGCAAGGGCTTCGCCCTTGATCGCGGGACAAGTCGGACCGCCGCACCGCCGCTCCCACAGGGGCAGCATTGGCCGCTTGTTCTCTGCGCGACAGCGCAGCCCGAAGGGCTGGGTAATCTCCCACAGAGATAGCGCACATTTCGAGGCTGGCGCTGTGGGAGCGGGTTCACCCGCGAAGAAGCAGACGAGGTCAGAGGGCGAACGGCAGGCTCAGCGCCACCTGCTGGCGCTGCGCCAGACGCACCTCGAACTCGCTCGGGTCATGGATCATCACGTCCATCCCGGCGAACGCCTGGGCCGCGATCAGCCGCGACAGCCAGAAGCGCACGCAACCTACGCGTAGCATGACCGGCCATAGCTCGGCCTCGGCAGCGGTGAACGGGCGCAGCGCTGCATAGGCCGCCAGCAGCGCCTGGGCGCGGGGCACGTCGATGCCGCCGGCTTCGTCCAGGCACCAGTCGTTCACGGTGATGGCAATGTCATACAGCATCGGGCCCGAGCAGGCGTTGTAGAAGTCGATCAGGCCTGTCAGGTGCGTGCCTTCGAACATCACGTTGTCGCGGAACAGGTCGGCATGCAGGTTGGCCCGTGGCAAGGCCAGGATCTGCGCCTTGTGCGCGGTGATCTCATCCAGTGCCGGCGTCAACAGCGCGGCCTGCGCCTGGCTCAGGCCCGGCAGCAGCTGTGCACCGGAGGTGAGCATCCAGTCCAGGCCGCGGTCGGTGCGGCGCTCGATGATGCGCTCGCGGGTAGCCAAGTGAATGTGCGCCAGCAGCTCACCCACCTGGGCGCAGTGCTGGTTGTTCGGCGCCTTGATGTGCTTGCCCGACAGCCGCGGCTGCAGCAGCGCAGGCTTGCCGCACAGCTCGCGCAGGCCTTGGCCGTTGCGGTCGCGCACGGCGTAGGGCACCGGCATATCGGCATCGTGCAGCACGTCCAGCAGCTCGATGAAGAACGGCATGTCTTCGGCCGGCCCGCGCTCGATCAGTGTGAGGACGAACTCCCCTTGCTCCAGGCTGACGAAGAAATTGCTGTTCTCGGTACCGGCGGCGATGCCCTGGAAGTCGAGCAGGCGGCCCAGCTCGTATGGCGCCAGAAAGGTTTCCAGCTCAGGCCGGGTCACGGGGGTGAAGACTGACATGATGAAAAGAAGCCCATGCGGGCACTCCCACCCGGAAGTGCCTGGTTGATAAGAACGGTACGCCTCAGATTACCACTCGAAGATCTTCCAGGACGGAATCAGCATGTCCGGCTGGTCGGAACGAATGAAATTACCTTCGGAGCCATCGGCGCGTACCAGGAAATAAGGCTTGCCGTGCTTGGGCGTCACCTTGATCGCATACAGGAAGCCGTTCTGCCGGTACTCCTGGATGGTTTTGTCGCCTTCCGTGCGAATGGTCACATCGGGATCAGCCGATGGGGCGTCTTCCGCCGCCAGGATGACGACCGGCATGGTGGCCAACAGACCGAGCAGTAACAGGCGATTGAGTGTACGCATGATAACCTTGTCCCTTTGTCGTCAATTGTTCCCGCTATTCTAGCGCCGGACCTGCCGAAAAGGTTGATTCTCCTCATGAGCCAAGCGCCCCTCGTCCTGGTGGACGGTTCCTCCTACCTCTACCGCGCCTTCCATGCGCTGCCGCCGCTGACCACATCCAAGGGCATGCCCACCGGTGCGGTCAAGGGTGTGCTGAACATGCTCAAGAGCCTGCGCAAGCAGTATCCGGACAGCCTGTTCGCGGTGGTCTTCGACGCCAAGGGCGGCACCTTCCGCGATGCCATGTTCGCCGAATACAAGGCCAACCGCCCCAGCATGCCTGACGACCTGCGGGTGCAGATCGAGCCGCTGCATGCCAGCGTCAAGGCGCTGGGCTACCCACTGCTGTGCGTCGAAGGGGTCGAGGCCGACGATGTCATCGGTACCCTGGCGCGTAGCAGCGCGGCCCTAGGCCGACCGGTGGTCATCTCCACCGGCGACAAGGACATGGCGCAGCTGGTGGACGGGCACATTACCCTGGTCAACACCATGACCGGTAGCGTCCTGGACGTGGCTGGCGTGCACGAGAAATTTGGTGTCGGCCCGGAACACATCATCGACTTCCTGGCCCTGATGGGCGACAAGGTCGACAACATTCCCGGCGTGCCTGGCGTTGGCGAGAAGACTGCAGTCGGGCTGCTGACCGGTATCGGCGGCGGCCTGAGCGAGCTGTACGCCAACCTGGACAAGGTGCCCGCCCTGCCGATCCGCGGCGCCAAGGGCCTGCCGGCCAAGCTCGAGGAGCACCGTGACGCAGCGTTCCTGTCCTATGAGCTGGCGACCATCAAGGTCGATGTGCCGTTGGATATCGAGGTCGAGGCGTTGGTGTGCGGCGAACCCGACCGTGAAGCCCTGCTGGCGCTGTATACCGAGATGGAGTTCAAGAGCTGGATCGCCGAGGTGCAGCGCGACGCCGCCCAGGCGGGCGAAGCCATTGCCCCGCTGGAAGCGCCGCAGGCCAAGGCCGAACCCAAGTACGAGACGATCCTCGACCAGGCGCGCTTCGAGGCCTGGCTGGCCAAGCTGCGTCAGGCACCGTTGTTCGCCTTCGACACCGAGACCACCAGCCTGGACGCCCAGCAGGCGAAGCTGGTGGGCCTGTCGTTCGCGGTCGAGCCACACGAAGCCGCCTACGTGCCGCTGGCCCATGACTACGAAGGCGCGCCTGCCCAGCTGGACCGTGACAGTGTGCTGCTGGCCCTCAAGCCGCTGCTGGAAGACCCTGTCAAAGGCAAGATCGGCCAGAACGCCAAGTACGACATCAACATCCTGGCCAATTGCGCCATCGGTGGCGACCCGACCCAGGGTATCCAGATGCGGGGCGTGGCCTACGACACCATGCTCGAGTCCTATGTGCTCGACTCCACCGCCACCCGCCACGACATGGACAGCCTGGCGCTCAAGTACCTGGATCACAGCACCATCGCCTTCGAGGACATCGCCGGTAAGGGTGCCAAGCAGCTGACCTTCAACCAGATCCCATTGGACAAGGCCGGCCCCTACGCTGCCGAGGACGCCGACATCACCCTGCGCCTGCACCATGCCCTGCAGGCACGCCTGGCCAAGACGCCCAGCGTGCAGCCGGTGCTGATGGACATCGAGATGCCGTTGGTACCGGTGCTAGCCAAGATCGAGCGCCAGGGCGCACTGGTCGATGCTGCATTGCTCAAGGTGCAGAGCACCGAGCTGGGCGTGAAGATGGCAGAGCTCGAGCGCACGGCCTTCGCCCTGGCGGGCGAGGAGTTCAACCTGGGCTCGCCCAAGCAGCTTGGGGTGATCCTCTACGACAAGCTGGGCATGCCGGTGCTGAGCAAGACCGCCAAGGGCCAGCCCTCCACCGCCGAGGCCGTGCTCGCGGAGCTCGCCGAGCAGGACTACCCGCTGCCGACGGTGCTGATGGAGTACCGCTCCTTGAGCAAGCTCAAGAGCACCTACACCGACAAGTTGCCGGAGCAGATCAACCCGCGCACCGGGCGTATCCACACTTCCTACCAGCAGGCCGTGGCTGCCACCGGGCGTCTGTCTTCCAGCGACCCGAACCTGCAGAACATCCCGGTGCGCACGGCCGAGGGCCGGCGCATCCGCCAGGCATTCGTCGCCAGCCCTGGCTATAAGTTGCTGGCCGCCGACTATTCGCAGATCGAGCTGCGCATCATGGCCCACCTGGCCAAGGACGAAGGTTTGCTGCACGCTTTTCGCAACGACCTGGACGTGCACCGCGCCACCGCCGCCGAAGTCTTTGGCGTGCCGCTGGAGCAGGTGACCACCGACCAGCGCCGCAGCGCCAAGGCGATCAACTTCGGGCTCATCTATGGCATGAGCGCCTTCGGCCTGGCCAAGCAGATCGGCGTGGACCGCAAGCAGTCCCAGGACTATATCGATCGGTACTTCGCTCGCTACCCAGGCGTGCTGGCCTACATGGAACGTACCCGTGCCCAGGCCGCCGAGCAGGGCTTCGTCGAAACCCTCTTTGGCCGGCGCCTGTACCTGCCGGACATCAACGCGAAGAACCCGGCACTGCGCAAGGGCGCCGAGCGCACGGCGATCAACGCGCCGATGCAGGGCACCGCAGCGGACATCATCAAGCGCGCCATGGTGGCAGTGGACAACTGGCTGACCGACAGCGGCCTGGATGCGCGAGTGATCCTGCAGGTGCACGACGAACTGGTGCTGGAAGTGCGTGAGGACCTGCTCGAGCAGGTGAAGGAACAGATCCGCCCGTACATGAGCAACGCCGCGCAACTGGACGTTCCGCTGCTGGTGGAAGTAGGTGTTGGTTCGAATTGGGACGAAGCTCACTGAATCGGAGCCTGAAGGCAGGGTAGGATCTGCGACGTGGTGTCGTGGATCCGCGAAGGCTCAGTGCCAGGGGTTCTCAAGGTTCATGAAACTATCGCAAATAGTTTCCAGGGCCTTGGAACTAAACCGGTGAACCGGGACTCAGAGTAACTGAATGGCTGGTGAAGCCTTTCGATGCTCCTATGTTGTGTTAAGTGTTGGCAGATACCCGGACCCCGCCCTAGCGGTCCGGACTTGAACCCCGAACTTCTCCCTCCCCATACGAAGTCCGGGGTTTTTTTTGCCCGGAATTTGACTTGTGGCTTGTAGAGAACCCTGTGGGAACGGGTTTACCCGCGAATGCGATGTCGGATGCACCGCCGCATTCGCGGGTAAACCCGCTCCCATAGGTTACGAGCAAACCTTCAAATGACAGGCTTGTCTTCCAGCTCCATCCACTCGGCCAGCACGCCGTAGGCTTCTTCCAGGCCCATGCGCTTGGGGGCCGAGAACAGCTGGATGGTCACCCCGTCGCCCCAGCCCTTGCGGATTTCCGATTGCACCTTGAGCAGCGTGTTCTTGGCCGCGCCGAAGGTGAGTTTGTCGGCCTTGGTCAGCAGGATGTGCATGGGCATGGCGCTGGCCTTGGACCAATCGAGCATCATCTTGTCGAAATCGGTCATCGGGTGACGCACGTCCATCAACAGGATCACCCCACGCAGGCACTCGCGGCTGCCCAGGTAGGCCTCCAGGTGATGCTGCCAGTGCTGCTTGAGTGGAATCGGCACTTTTGCATATCCGTAGCCCGGCAGGTCGACCAAACGCCGTTCATCGTCCAGACTGAAGAAATTCAACAACTGAGTGCGACCCGGGGTCTTGGAGGTACGCGCCAGGCTGGCATGGGTCAGGGTGTTGAGGGCGCTGGATTTGCCGGCGTTGGAACGGCCGGCGAAAGCCACCTCGTAACCCTGGTCTTGAGGGCATTGTTCGACCTTGGCGGCGCTGAGGGCGAATTTGGCTTTCTGGCAGAGGCCGAGGATGGGGTTTTTGACTTGCATGGGATATCCGATGTGGGTGTTGCCAAGGTCCGCCATTCAGGCATTGGGCGCGGCAAGCGGTGTCGTTTCCGTTTGGATGGCGGAAGTATATAATGCCCCAGTTTTTGTGTGCGCATTATCCCGGCGTAGGGTGATGTGCATGGGGTGTCGAACAATAGCTCGCGCATCAGAACGCAGCGCGGCCCCCAACCCTGAAAGGTCGTTGCGCATGGCGAAATGGCTGCTTGCTGTCGGTTTGTTCCTGCCGATTTTCAGCGCTCAGGCTACACAGGATCCCGAGGCGTTGTACAACCGCACCTGTGCGGCCTGTCACGTCGGCCAGTTGCCCCAGGCCCCCAAACAGGGAGACCGGGCAGCATGGGAACCCAGGCTGGCGCAAGGCATGGAGACACTGGTGGCACATGTTACCCAGGGTTTCAAGGCTATGCCGCCGCGTGGATTGTGCATGGATTGCAGTAACGAGGACTACCGCAACCTCATCCTCTGGATGAGCGGCAGCCCCGATACATAACATTTCACCCCTAGCCGTGTTGGATTAGCTGATGAACAAACTATTCGTGAGTCTGCTGTTGACCATGGGTGTCGCAGGTGCGGCCAATGCTGCGCAACCCATCAAAGGCGATGCTGCTGCCGGCCAGGCCAAGACAGCTGTCTGTGGAGCCTGCCACAACCCCGATGGCAACAGCTTGGCGCCGAACTTCCCCAAACTCGCCGGCCAAGGCCAGCGCTACCTCGAAAAACAACTGCACGACATCAAGTCCGGCAAGCGTACCGTGCTGGAAATGACCGGCATGCTGGCCAACTTCAGCGACCAGGACCTGGCCGATATCGCTGCCTATTTCTCCAGCCAGAAAGGCAGCGTCGGCGCAGCCGATCCGAAACTGGTCGAGCGTGGCCGGGCGCTGTTCAACGGCGGAGACCTGGAAAAAGGCATGCCGGCCTGCACGGGCTGCCACTCGCCGAACGGCGCTGGCATCGCCCTGGCCGGTTTCCCGCACTTGGGCGGCCAGCATGCTCAGTACGTGGCCAAGCAGCTCACCGACTTCCGTGAAGGAAATCGCACCAACGACGGCGATGCCATGACCATGCGCTCGATCGCCGGCAAGCTGAGCAACAAGGACATCGAGGCCTTGGCCAGCTATATCCAGGGGCTGCACTGAGGCCTGTGGGGCCCTATCGCCGGCACGCCGGCTCCTACAAGGCTGGCGCTGTACCTTGGGAGCGGCTTTACCCGCGAACCGGCCCATGCATTAACATTCGGTTAATGCTGTGCGGCAAAGATGAAAGGGCGGCTCGGGCCGTCCTTTTTTCCGTCCGTAGCCGTACACTAGAGAACTCGAGCCCTTCCCGGCCGGTCACAGTACCGGTCGCGTCGAGGCGACCAATGACTGCTCAGGAGTAAAGCATGCGTAAACTGATTCTCAGCGCTGCGCTGGTCGCCGCCAGCGTATTCGGAATGACCGCCGTCCAGGCTGCGGAGCCTGTCGAGGGCCAGCAGTATTTCGAGCTGAGCAACCCTGTCCCTGTTTCCGAACCGGGCAAGATCGAAGTCGTCGAGCTGTTCTGGTACGGCTGCCCGCATTGCTACCACTTCGAACCGACCATCAATCCATGGGCCGAGAAACTGCCGGCCGACGTCCACTTCAAGCGCGTACCGGCCATGTTCGGCGGCCCTTGGGATGCCCACGGCCAGATGTTCCTGACCCTCGAAGCCATGGGCGTCGAGCACAAGGTGCACGCCGCCGTCTTCGATGCCATCCAGAACCAGCGCAAGCGCCTGACCAAGCCTGAGGAAATGGCGGACTTCCTGGCTACCCAGGGTGTGGACAAGGACAAGTTCCTCGCCACCTTCAATTCCTTCGCCATCAAAGGCCAGGTACAGCAGGCCAAGGACCTGGCGAAAAAGTACGAAATCACCGGCGTACCGAGCATGGTGGTCAACGGCAAGTACCGCTTCGACCTGGGTACCGCCGGCGGGCCGGAAGGCGTACTGGACGTTGCTGACCAGCTGATCGCCAAGGAGCGCGCCGCCAAGTAAGCGGCGTTCCCATGAACCGCTTTCGGTCCACCCGCCTGGTTGGCCTGCGACAACCGCAGGTCAACGAGCACCACCTGCAGGCCCCTGGCCTGCCGGAGGACGGGCGCTTGCGGTTGCTCAGCTTCAATATCCAGGTGGGCATCAGCACCGAGCGCTACCGGCACTACCTGACCCGCAGCTGGCAGCACTTGCTGCCGCACAACGGGCGTGCCGGCAACCTGCAGAAAATCGGCGATCTGCTCGCCGATTTCGACCTGGTGGCCTTGCAGGAAGCCGATGGCGGCAGCCTGCGGTCGGGTTATGTCAATCAGGTCGAACACCTGGCCCAGCTCGGTGCCTTCCCCTATTGGTACCAGCAATTGAACCGCAACCTGGGCCGTTTCGCGCAGCACAGCAATGGTGTGCTCAGCCGGCTCAAGCCCCAGCACCTCGAAGACCACCCCCTGCCCGGCCCAGCCGGTCGCGGTGCGATCCTGGTGCGTTTCGGCGAGGGCGACGATGCCCTGATCGTGGTAATGATGCACTTGGCCCTGGGCGCCAAGACCCGTGCCCGGCAACTGGCCTACGTGCGCGAGTTGATCGGCGGCTATCGCCACCAGGTGCTGATGGGCGACATGAACACCCACGCCACCGACCTGCTCGAGCATTCGCCGCTGCGTGATCTTGGGCTGGTCGCCCCCCAGGTCGAGGCCACGTTCCCCAGCTGGCGCCCGCAACGTTGCCTGGACCATATCCTGCTCAGCCCCAGCCTGACCCTGGAGCGGGTCGAGGTATTGGCCCAGCCGATTTCCGATCACCTTCCGGTTGCCGTCGAGATTCGTTTGCCTGATGCATTGACTGTGGATACGCTGCCGGTTTTGGGCTAGTTGCCATCACCGGTTCGCGGATTCAGGCATGACAGACGAAGGCGAGCGCTGGAAAGAGAAGTACCTCAAGAGCATTGAACGACAAGAGCAGCTCGAGCGCCGCTGGGAGGCTCGCCTGGACCTGTTGCGTCGTGGTCTGGTGCGCAGCACCCTGGCGGCCGAGGGTAGCGACAAGACTGTCGACCAGTGCATGAAGGAGCTGCGCGAAGTCATCCGCAGCGACAATATGGATGCTGGCCTGGCAGGGCTGCTGCCACGCCTGGAAAAGGCCGTGCTCGACTCCGAGCAGCGCCGCGAGACGCGCATGACCCAGGTCAGCGAGGCGCTGACCGCGTTGGTCGATCAGCTGCAGGGCCTGTCGTTGCCCGGCGAGGTGGCTCGCCCGCTGAAAAAGCTGTCCAAGAAGCTCGAGGCGGGTGTCAGCCAATCCCGCGAGTTACCGCCCCTGCTGGGCGAGCTCAGTGGCCTGCAGGGGCGGGCGTTGAGCACGCTGCAACGGGCGGACGAAGACATACGGCCAGGCTTTCTCCAGCGCCTGTTTGGCGGCCGGGAGGCCGAGGCGGAGTCCGCCGCCGCATCGGTAGATGTCACTCATGTCGACCCCGCGCCTCAACCGCCAAGTGAACCTTCACTTCCGGTCGACGTGGATGCCCTGCAACGTTTGGCTGAGCCGCAAGAGCCAACCCCCCTATTGGACGAGCCAGACGCGCAGGCGCAGCCCATCGACCCGATGACGCCCTCGGAGGAAATGGTCTTGGCACCTGCCACCCAGCCCCCGGCGCCAGAGCTGCAACCGCAACCGGTCGAGGTCAAGGCGCCAGAGGCCTTGCCGATGACAACTCTGGATGACCCCGGCGAGGGCTCCTTCGCCCTGCCCGATGCCGTCGAACCGCCCTACAGCATGGTTGCCATGCACATCGAGCAGACGTTGATCGGGTTGCTCGATGACCTGAGCCTGCCGGAGCCCTACAAGGCCCAGGCGCAGGCCATGCGTGAGCGGGTGTCACGGGGGCTGAACTGGTACGAGCTGATCCCGGTACTGGATGACCTGGCCGTGCTGATGCTGGCGATCACCGACAGTGGCCAGCATGAATTCGAGGCCTACCTGCAACAGCTCAACGAACGCCTGGCCACCTTCCAGAGCCATCTGCACGAGGCCAGTGCCGGGCATGCCGACAACAGCAGCGCTGCCCGCCAGTTGGATCACCAGTTGCGTGAGCAGGTCGACGGGCTGCAGAGCAGCGTCCAGGGTGCGGCTGACCTGGGTAGCCTCAAGCGCGTGCTGGAAACCCGCCTGGAAGGCCTGTTGTCCACCATGGACGAACACCAGCACGAGCGCGACCGCCGTGAACAGGAGCTGGCGAGCCGCCTGCAAGGCCTGGCCGAGCGCGTGCAGAACATGGAGCAGGAAGCCCACGGCTATCGCGAGCACCTGGAGGAGCAGCGCCAGAAGGCTCTGCTCGACCCCCTGACCGGCCTGCCCAACCGCGCGGCCTGGTCGGAGCGTGTGGAGCAGGAAGTGAAGAAATGGCAGACCCAAGGCGGCAACCTGCTGATGGCGATCCTCGACCTCGACCACTTCAAGCGCGTCAATGACAGCTATGGCCACCTGGCCGGGGACAAGGTGCTGAAGATCGTCGCGGGCCAGCTGCGCAAACGCCTGCGTGGGCAGGACTTCATTGCCCGTTTCGGCGGGGAGGAGTTCGTTCTGCTGCTACCGCAGACCGCTCCGGAGGTCGGCGCCAAGCTGGCAGAGGTGCTGCGGGCGACGGTCGAGGCCTGTCCGTTCCACTTCAAGGGAGAACGGGTGGTCATCACCACCTCCATCGGTTTCAGTGCGTTCCGCGTCGGTGAGCGCGCCGACCAGGTGCTCAAGCGTGCCGATGCCGCGCTCTACCGCGCCAAGGACCAGGGGCGCAACCGGGTGGAACAGGCATAGATATGTACTGCAGCTGACACCTGTCTCGGTCTGACAATTGCCTGCCGTATGCCTGATGGTCAGGCGACGGCGCGTTGATCAGACAGGAGTAGCTGATGAAAATCACCAAAGGGCTTGCAGCATTGGTAATCGGTCTGGGTATTCAGACTTCCGTAGTGGCCAAGGAACACCTGTTCACCGCCCATGTGGCGGCGGATGGTACGGTTCTTCGGCAATGGCCGGAATGGATCGTGAAGGTCGAGCACCAGCCTCAGCCAAACTACTTCAGTTTGTACAAGCTTCATCTGAACAAGCGTATCGTTCACCAGGACCCCGGCTTTTGCAGTGTGTCCCCCATCGATGCGAGCGATTACGACCGGCAGCTGTATGGGCAGGCCAAGGTCATCGGTAAACCCGTGGTGGCCAAAGTCGATGTGATGACCCAATTGGTCGACAAGAACGGAAGCAGCGGTGACAACTCGCTGGAATTCCTTGTCATGTGCACCCGCTGATGGTCGCTTACTGAAGCACCGGACCAGGGGGCACGTTATACTGTAGCGCTTACGCAATCATTGATGTGCCCTCTTTCATGAAAACGCTATTTGGCGGGCTGTTGCTCTTGTTGCTTGTGGGCTGTTCCACTGGCTTGCGCATCGACCGCAATCACCCTTCGGTCAACCACGACAGCCGTATCCAGTTCGTGGTCCTGCACTACACCAACGCTTCGTTGGAACGCTCCCTGGCCCTGCTGACCCATGGCGAGGTTAGCAGCCACTATCTGATCGGCGACGGGCCGGCCACGGTCTACCAGCTGGTCGACGAGAGCCGCCGGGCCTGGCATGCCGGCGATAGCCAATGGCAAGGCCGCACCTGGCTGAACTCCAGCTCCATCGGCATTGAAATCGTCAACCCAGGCTACACCGACACGCCCAACGGGCGAGTCTGGCACCCCTACAGCGAGGCGCAGGTCCAGGCGTTGATCGCGCTGCTCAAGGACATCGTCAAGCGCAACAATATCGACCCCCGGCACATCATTGGCCACAGCGACATCGCACCGTTGCGCAAGCTCGACCCGGGGCCTATGTTCCCCTGGAAACGCCTGGCCGATGCTGGGCTGGGCGTGTGGCCAGAGGCCAATGCGGTGGCTCGCCAGCAGGCCTACTTCAGCGTCAACCCACCGACGATCACCTGGTATCAGCAGCAGCTGGCACGTTTCGGCTACGCCATCGACCAGACCGGCGAGCTGGATGTGTCCACCCGTCACGTAATCGCGGCTTTCCAAATGCGCTTCCGCCCGCAGCGCTTCGATGGCATGCCTGACGCCCAGACCGCCGCCATGCTGCAGGTGCTCAACCGCACGCGCTGATCGGTTATTGCCCAGAACGGGCCGGGATTGCGCCCAACGGCAACGCTGACCGCGTGCACAGTTGCTATACCTCTTGGTAATCAACTGGATGTCTGCGATGTCAGCGTTCCTTGCGGCACTGCGTCAATTTTTCCACCGTCCCTGGATGCTGGCTGGGCTGGCCGCATTTTCCAGCGCCGTCCTGTTGCTCACGGCAAGCCTCGGCGTGGCCTTCCAGCAGGTGAAGCAGAACGAAAGCGCGCAGATGAATGCCCGGGGCGAGCGTTTCCTGGAGCGGCTGGAACAGATCTTCGGGCAACTGCGCGAAGGGGTCGACCAGCTCCAGGCGCAACCGTTGCGTGGTTGCGATGCCGCGATGATCGCCGCGTTGCAGCAAGTAGGGCTGAGTTCGCGCTTCATCTACGAGGCGGCGTACGTCGATGGTACCGAAGCGTGCTCCAACCGCGGCGGTGAACGAGCCATCGAGCCGTTCCGGGCCCCGGACATCCAAGGGCCGACCTACAGCTATTGGCTCAATACCTCCACCGAGCCCAACGAGAACCTGGCGGCGTTGATGCTTGGCCGGGGCAAGTTCCTGGTCTCCACTTCGCGGGGGCACCTCACCGATGTGGTCGACCTGCCCCTGGGCAGTAGCGTGTTGGTGGTCCTCGACCACGGCAGCCGCGCCATCCCGGTGCTTGGCCCGCCCCAGCGCTGGCCGCCGGCGGCTGATTGGCCGCCGCCGTCGCGCCAGCCCCTGGTGGAACAGGATGACCGGCTGCTCTATTACATGCAGACCAAATCGCCGGACTACCAACTGGTGCTGATCGCGCCGCGAGCAAGCCTGCCTCTGAAAATGAACGGTATGCTTTGGCTGTTGTTCCCTGGCAGCCTGGTGTTGGCGTGCTGCATCGGCTGGCTGGTCCTGCAGCTGATCCTGCAACGGCGATCGATGAGTTCGGAATTGCAGAACGCCCTGCGCCGGGGAGAGTTGCAGGTGCTCTACCAGCCGATCTTCGAATTGAACAGCCGGCGCTGCGTCGGTGCCGAGGCGCTGGTGCGCTGGCTACGGCCCGATGGCACCCTGACCAGCCCGGAGTTGTTCATCCCCTTGGCCGAGAACACCGGGCAGATCCGCCAGATAACCGACTTCGTCCTGCAGCGGGTACTGGAGCAGTTGAGCCAGTTGCTGCGGGCCAACCCTGAACTGTATATCTCGGTGAACCTCGCGGCGTGCGATGTCATGGTCCCCCGTATCGGCCGGGTGGCGGCCCGGCTGCTGGCGCATCACCGGGTGGCTGCCAGCCAGATAGCCTTCGAAGTGACTGAACGTGGCCTGATCGATGTGGTGGTGGCGCGTAACAACCTGCAGGCCCTGAGGGCCGTGGGCCATCAGGTGCTGATCGACGATTTCGGCACCGGCTACTGCAGCCTGGCTTACTTGCAGACCCTGCCGGTGGACTGTCTGAAGATCGACAAGGCCTTCGTCGATGCCTTGGGCCACGATGCGGCGAGCAGTGGCGTAGCGCCGCACATCATCCGCATGGCCCATTCCCTGCACTTGCGGGTGATCGCCGAGGGCATCGAATGCGAAGATCAGGCGGTACTGCTCAACAGCGAAGGGGTCAATTACGGCCAGGGCTGGCTGTTCGCCCATCCACTCACCGCCCGCCAGTTCACCGTGCTGGTCACCCGCGAGCGGCGCAATCGCAGGTAGCCGAGTGTGGTGTTTCACAAATAACACCACACTAGACAGGCAAGGCCATGTAGAACTGGGTGCCCTGCCCAGGCCGGGAGTACACGCCCATGCGGCCACCATGCAGCTGGACGATTTCCTTGCACAAGGCCAGGCCAAGCCCGGCACCGCCCTTCTTGCGACCGACCTGGACGAACGGCTCGAAGATTCGGCCTTGTTGGCCATAGGCGATGCCTTCGCCGTTGTCCTCGACCCCGATGATCACCCGTTCGGCATGCCGCCGCGCGTGCAGGCGGATGCGCCCGCCGCTGGCGGTATGGCGGATGGCGTTGTGCAGCAGGTTGTCCAATACTCGGTCCAGTTGGGCCACATCCGCCTGGATACGTGGCAAAGGCGACTCCAGGTCGATGAACAGCTCGATCTCCTTCTGCGCGGCCAGCTCGGCGAAGCGCGCCTGAGCGTGCTCGAGCAACTGGTCGATGGCGCAAGGGGCCAGCTCCAGCTTCTGCAGGCCACTCTGGTAGCGGGAGAAGTTGAGCAGGTCGTTGATCAGCTGGGTCAGGCGCTGCATTTCCTCGCCAATGGTCTCGAGCAGGTCGTTCTCCCGCGCTTCGGGTGGAAAGCTCACGCGCTCGCGTAGCAGGCCGAAGGCCATGTGCATGCCGGTGACCGGCGTGCGCAATTCGTGGGAGGCCCTTAGGACGAATTCACTGCGAACCCGTTCGAAGGCACGTTGCTCGGTGACGTCATGCAGCACCATCACGGCGCCCAGGATCGGCCCCTGTGGATGGCAGACCGGCGTAAGGCTGTAGGTCAGCAGCCGGGTCTCCTCGTCTATTTCGATGCTCAGGTCATCGGGCGGCCGGTCCAGGCTACCGCCGCGCAGGACCTGGCGAAGTTGCTGCTCCAGTTCGGGGCGTTGCAAGGCCTCGGCCAGGCCGCTGCCAACTCGGCCAGCGTCCCAGCCCAGTTGGCGCTGGGCCACGGGGTTCAGGTGCTCCAGGCAACCCTGGCGGTCGATGATCAGCAGGCCGTCGTCGATGCTGTCGAGCACTGCCTGAAGGCGTTGCTGGCCGGCCAGCAATTCATCGACATTGGTAGCCTGGTGCTTGCGCAAGGCATCGGCCATCAGCCCGAAGCGCCGGGTGAGCTGGTTGAGCTCGCTGGCCTGGGTGATCGGCAAGGTGACATCGAAGTTGCCTTGGCCGACCTGGTCGGCGGCCTTGGCCAACGCCTCGATCGGCTGGCCGAAGCGCTGGGCGATGTTGTGTGCGGTGGCGAACCCCAGTACCAGTACTGCCAGGCCAAGCAGGCTGAGCAAACCACTGACCAGCAAGGCGCGATCGCGGGTATGGGCCTCTGCGCTGGTGATGTGTTCAAGGGCCTGCCTGTGGGAGTCGATGAGATCGTTGCGGACCTGGTGGAAGGCGGCTCCCAGCGGCAGGTCGGGGCTCATGTTTCGCGCGGGTGCCGTACTGTCCCGGTAGGCCTGGAGAAACGCCTGGTAGTTGCTGCTGGTCTTGCTGAAAGCGGTACGTTCTGCGCCTTCGGCCAGGTCCTGGTTGAGCAGGGACTGGAAGTCTTCCTGCAACGCCAGCAGGCTGCGAGAGTCGGTGTTTTCGTCGAGAATCAGGGTCAACTGCTCACCGAGGTTTTGCCGCAGCTTCAGCCCAATCTCCAATGTTCGCGTGGTTTCCTCCACCAGCCGCTGGTGAACGGTGGCCATCTGCACCACGCTCACCAGCCCGAGCAACAGGCCAAGCAAGGCGACGCTGACCAGCGCCGAGATGCTCAGGAAAAGCCGCGTACGCAGCTTCATCGGCCATTTCATAGGTTGTATTGCTTGCGCTTGCGGTACAGGGTCGAGGCATCGATACCCAAGGTTTTGGCCGCCTGGTCCAGGGTATCGCTGGCTGCCAGGACCGCGCCGATGTGCGCGCGCTCAAGCTCGTCCAGGCTCAAGGCGGCGCCGATACGCGGTGCGTTGCTGGTGGGCGCTTCGGCCATGCCCAGGTGGGCGATTTCCACCCGTTCCTGTGGGCAGATGATGCTCGCCCGTTCCACCACGTTGCGCAGTTCCCGGATGTTGCCGGGCCAGCGGTAGTTGAGCAGCGCCGTGCGCGCCTCGTCGCTGAACACCCGGGCCGGGCGTGCGTACTCCTTGACGAAGCGGGCCAGGAAGCGCTCGGCCAGGGTTAGGATGTCTTCGCTGCGCTCACGCAGCGGTGGCAGGTGCAGGGTGATGACGTTCAGGCGATAGAGCAGGTCTTCTCGGAAGCGCCCGTCGCGGACCATTTCCTCGAGGTTGAGGTTGGTCGCGGCAAGGATGCGGACATCGGCGCGGCGGGTGACCGGGTCGCCGACCCGCTCGTATTCCTTGTCCTGGATGAAACGCAGCAGCTTGGGTTGCAAGGTCAGGGGGAAATCGCCGATCTCATCGAGGAACAGGGTGCCGCCGTCGGCCTGGTTGACCCGCCCCAGGGTACTTTCGCTGGCACCGGTAAAGGCCCCGCGGGTATGGCCGAACAGTTCGCTTTCCATCAGTTCGGCATTCAGCGACGGGCAGTTGATGGTCACGCAGGCCTTGCGCGTTCGCTTGCTCCAACCGTGGATGGCACGCGCCAGTTCGCCCTTGCCGGTGCCTGACTCGCCGAGGATGAGAATGTTGGCATCGGTGCTCGCCACCTGCCGGGCGGTTTCCAGTACTGCCATCATCGATGGGCTGTGGGAGTCCAGGCCGTCCTTGGGCTTGCGTACTTCGCCTTCCAGCGCTTCCAGGCGAGCCGACAGCTGGCGGACCTCCAGCTGCTTGGCGGTGGCAAGGCGCAATTGATCCGGGCTGCATGGCTTGACCAGGTAATCGGCGGCGCCGGCCTGGATGGCATCCACCGCGGTGTCCACCGCGGAATGGGCTGTCACGATGACCACGCGCATCCAGGGGGCCTGGATGCGCATCTGGGCGAGTACGTCGAGGCCGTTGTCTTCGCCCAGGCGCAAATCGAGGAAGCACAGGTCGAACACCTGGCGCTGCAGCAAGGCATCGGCCTGGGCAGCGCTGCTGGCCGTGGCCACGCTATAGCCTTCATCTTCGAGGCAGTAACGGAAGGTTCGCAGGATTGCGGATTCATCATCCACCAGCAGAATGCGGCCTTGGTTGTCCTGGGCTGATTCCATTTTCCTACGCTCCTTCGGGATTGATCTCAATTAGTGTCGGAAAAATCGGGCAAGTTGCATGGTCCATTCTGAAGGAATCTGTCGTTTGCATGCTAGCCATTGGCCTGTTCGTTCACCGATGCGAAACAGATCGGGCGTTTTGACAGACCATTCGACTGGCATGGCAGTTGCGACGATTTTCAATTTTTTGCCACGAAAGGAGGTGCTCCCATGCCTGTATTCCCTCGAACCGCCCTGCTGGCAGCCTTGTTGTTGCCCATGCTTACGCCTGCCTTGGCCGATACCGCGCAAAACGCCCACCTCGAAGGTGCGCTGCAAACGGCTCTGTCGCTCAACCGGGTGCTCAACCCGTTCCGTATCGAGGTGGCTGTGGATGGGCCCAAAGCCACGCTGTCCGGCGAGGTGGAGAACGAGGTGGAGCGCCAGCTGGCCGAGCATGTCGCCTTGGCGACCCGTGGTATCGAGCAGGTCGACAACCAGCTGCGGGTCAACTCCCAACTCGTCGAGCGCCCGCTGGAACTGCGCGCCTATGCCCAGCGGTTGGAGGACGCGACGCTGGCTGCGGTCATACGCGCCCGATTGCTTTGGAGCACGGTCACCGAGAAGGCACCGATCGAAGTGGAGAGCCGTGAGGGTGTGGTGACTTTACGCGGCAAGGTCGACAGCGCCGAGGCCAAGGAGCTTGCCGGTGTGCTGGCGCGCACCACCGAAGGGGTGCACCTGGTCAACAACCTGGTCAGCCTGGACAGTGCGGCCATGGCCAAGGCCCGGGAAAAACCCGTGGATGCGCCGACCGGGCCGCAGCCGAGCGATAACTGGATCGTCGACAAGATCCAGGCAAGCTACCGCTTCAGCCGAAACCTCGACGGCCTCAACCTCAAGGTGGCCAGCGAACAAGGCCTGGTGCGCCTTTCAGGCGAGGTGGTCAGCAGTGAGCAGAAAACCATCGCCGTCGAAGTGGCGCGCCAGATCATCGGCGTAAGAGGCGTGGACGCGGACCTGTTGAAAGTGGCCCGTAAAGTCGAAGGCTGATCGTGCAAAACGCACGGCTTGGAAAAGGCCATCGTGCAGGATACGTGCCCACGAAGGATTTTCAATTTGCCTAACTCATTGAAATAAAAGAATTTTAAAAGAAGGCCCGGGCTGGCATGCAGGCTGCAACTTCCCTGTCAGGTTCGAATAAAAAACACAGCAGGAGGAGCCGGCATGAATCGCCAATCCGTCAACCGCTCGCAGACCGCCGAACTGCCCTGGCGCCAGTGCCTGTACCTCGGCCTGGCCCTGCTGCTGACGCTTGCCGCTGGCCAGTTCTACTACAGCTGGCAGACCGCACGGCTCGCCGAGCAGGTCGCGGCGCAGACCGCATTGTTGACGCAGTTGCAGTCGACTCGTGCCAACACCCTGGTGAGAGCGGCAGCGCCGCTGCCAGCGGAAAAAGTTTCATCCGACACCCTGGAGAGCGTCGTCACTCAGGAACGTTGGGTGTTCTGACCGGACAGATTTCGAAAAAGAAAGGAGAACCATCATGCTGAGTTGGGCCATCACTTTCCTGATCATCGCCATTGTCGCCGCCGTGCTGGGCTTCGGTGGTATTGCCGGCGCCGCCACGGGTATCGCGAAGATCCTGTTCATCGTCTTCCTGGTCCTGTTCGTGGCTTCCTTCTTCTTCGGACGCGGTAGAGGTTGAGCATGAGCCGGATGCTATGCAACGCCCTGGCTGCCGCCCTGCTTCTGGGCGGCAGCGCGGCGGCGATGGCGGCCAATGACGGCCAGGTCCGGGTCAGCCAATTGCTGGGTTCGGACCCCGAATATCGAGAAACCTGGCAGGACACCCTAAAAGACGAGGAACGCCTGCCCGATTGGGTGCTCAACCTCAGCGGCAGCTCGCAGGAGCAGATGTCCGCCGTTACCGAGGATGGCGACAAGTACCTGGTCGGGCCCTTGTGCGAATCCGAGAGCAACTGCACCTACAAGCGCCTGATAGTGGCGTTCAGTTGGGACAAGGATGATGCCTACGGGATGCTCGTTGAAGTGCCCGAAGGCCTGCCTTCGGACAAATCGCCTACCCGCCACGCGCAATACCGTTGGCTGGGTGACCCAGACGAGGGCATGAAAGCCATGCTGCGCGAGCAGCTCAAGCGCGACCCGAAGTGGTACTGACCGAAGGTCGTGGTTTGTAACCAGATAGAAGCTGAACCTTTTTATCTTTCAGGCTTCTATGGTGCGCCGCTCCGAGGAGGGGTGGCGCATGACCAGGGGGCCGGGCTGTTCTGATTGCTTCAGGATCGGAGTGGCCTAGGGGTACAGGGAGTACCTCCGTCATGGGCCGGGTCAGGTAAGGCGGCATCGGAAGTCATGGCCGGCGTGTCAGGCGACACAAGTGCCAGGCCGGACTTCCGAGGCGCCTATATAGGAAAGGGCCTATTGTTTGGCTTTTTCATCCCGAGGCACATTTTGCCTCGACCGTACATCGAAATTTTTTTCCTCAAGGTGCATCGCCGCGCAGCCCTATTCGGCGCCATTCGGATTGTCGAACAAAGCGTCGGAACATCCAAATGACCACTGTCAAATCTGCCGAAAAATGGCGCTTTGGTCTTGTTCGGAAATCCGAACGCAGGAAACCCAACCCTCTCAGATGCTCGTTTTTGCCTCCGAGCCTCATGCCGATTCGGCATGGGGTAGTCGTTTCCGGCATTAGACTGCCCCTCTTCCCATCGCAATAGTTGCCGCCTTTTTCGCTGGCCCGAGCGCCCAGACGCTCGCTTGCGGTGACCTTCGATGGCGTCGCCGGACGGAAGCCCAACGTTGCCCAATGTGCTGCCAAAGGCTCTGGGATGCGTTTTTCCGCTTGGCACCCATGACCACTAAAAGAAAGGGTAATGACATGAAGAAGGCAAAACTAAGCCTCGCCTGGCAGATCCTCATCGGACTCGTCCTTGGCGTTGCGATCGGCGCGCTGCTGAACCATTTCAGTGCAGAAAAGGCATGGTGGATCAGTAATGTCCTGCAGCCAGCCGGTGACATCTTCATTCGCCTGATCAAGATGATCGTCGTCCCGATCGTGATCTCGTCGCTGATCGTGGGCATCGCCGGGGTTGGCGACGCGAAGAAACTGGGCAGTATCGGCCTGAAGACCATCGTCTACTTCGAGGTGGTGACCACCATTGCCATCGTCGTCGGCCTGGTGCTGGCCAACCTGTTCCATCCGGGTGCCGGCATCGACATGAGCACCCTGGGCACCGTCGACATCTCCAAGTACCAGGCCACCGCGGCCGAAGTGCAGCATGAGCATGCGTTCATCGAGACCCTGCTGAACCTGATCCCGTCCAACATCTTCGCGGCCGTGGCCCGTGGCGAGATGCTGCCGATCATCTTCTTCTCGGTGATGTTCGGTCTGGGTCTGTCGAGCCTGCCGGGCGATCTGCGCGATCCGCTGGTCCGTACCTTCCAGGGCGTGTCGGAGACTATGTTCAAGGTCACCCACATGATCATGAACTATGCCCCGATCGGTGTGTTCGCCCTGATCGCTGTGACCGTCGCCAACTTTGGCTTCGCCTCGCTGCTGCCATTGGCCAAGCTGGTACTGCTGGTGTACTTCGCCATCGCCTTCTTCGCCTTCATGGTGCTTGGCCTGGTGGCGCGCCTGTTCGGCTTCTCGGTCATCAAGATCATGCGCATCATGAAAGACGAGCTGATCCTGGCCTACTCCACCTCCAGCTCGGAAACCGTGCTGCCGCGGGTGATCGAGAAAATGGAAGCCTACGGCGCGCCGAAGTCGATCTGCAGCTTCGTGGTCCCGACCGGCTACTCGTTCAATCTGGACGGTTCGACCCTGTACCAGAGCATCGCGGCCATCTTCATCGCCCAGCTGTACGGTATCGACCTGTCCTGGAGCCAGCAGCTGCTGCTGGTGTTGACCCTGATGGTCACCTCCAAGGGTATCGCCGGTGTACCGGGTGTTTCCTTCGTGGTACTGCTGGCGACCCTGGGCAGCGTGGGCATCCCGCTGGAAGGCCTGGCCTTCATCGCCGGTGTCGACCGCATCATGGACATGGCCCGCACCGCCCTGAACGTGATCGGCAACGCCCTGGCGGCACTGGTGGTCGCCCGCTGGGAAGGCATGTACGACGCTGCCAAGGGCGAGCGCTACTACAGCTCGCTGATGGCCGGTAACAAGCATGAGGCGGTGGTGGCGGCTGGCAAGCCGGCCCCAGCGGCCCAGCAGAACCCGTAAGGCGTTCAGTGTGCTGTACAAGAAGCCCCGCCTGGTCGGGGCTTTTTGTTGGCTACAGGAAAATCAGTGTTGGCGGTACTGGCCCAATCGCCGGCAAGCCGGCTCCCACCTGTCCAGCGCTGTTTTCAGAGGCTGTGGGAGCCGGCTTGCCGGCGATTGGGCCGGTACAGCCACCCTGCAATTCCGCTATCATTCGGAGCATTTTTCAGGGGGAACACACGGATGCTCAACGGCCTTTGGCTCGGCTTTTTCCTGGTGGCGGCGGTATCCGCCCTGGCTCAATGGCTGTTGGGTGGCAATGCCGGCATCTTCGCCGCGATGGTCGAGAGCATCTTCGCCATGGCCAAGCTCTCGGTGGAAGTCATGGTCTTGCTGTTCGGCACCCTCACCCTCTGGCTGGGCTTTCTGAAAATCGCCGAACAGGCCGGTATCGTCGAATGGCTGGCCAAGGTCCTGGGCCCGCTGTTCGCCCGGCTGATGCCCGAAGTGCCGCCTGGGCACCCTGCCCTGGGCCTGATCACCATGAACTTCGCCGCCAATGGCCTGGGCCTGGACAACGCGGCCACGCCCATCGGCCTGAAAGCCATGCGCGCCCTGCAGGACCTCAACCCCAGCAGCACCACGGCGAGCAACGCACAGATCCTGTTCCTGGTGCTCAACGCCTCGTCGCTGACCCTGTTGCCGGTGACCATCTTCATGTATCGCGCCCAGCAAGGTGCCATGGACCCTACCCTGGTGTTCCTGCCGATCCTGCTGGCCACCAGCGCCTCGACCCTGGTGGGCCTGCTGTCGGTGGCGGTCATGCAGCGCCTGCGCCTTTGGGACCCGGTGGTACTGGCCTACCTGGTGCCTGGCGCCCTTTTGCTCGGGGCCTTCATGGCGTTTCTTGGCACCCTCTCGGCGACGGCGCTGGCCAGCCTGTCGTCGATCCTCGGCAACCTGACGCTGTTCGGCGTGATCGTCGTGTTCCTGGTCGTCGGTGCGTTACGGCGGGTCAAGGTCTATGAAGCGTTCGTGGAAGGCGCCAAGGAAGGTTTCGACGTGGCCAAGGGGCTGCTGCCGTACCTCGTCGCCATGCTTTGCGCGGTTGGCGTGCTGCGTGCCTCCGGCGCCCTGGAATTGGCGTTGGACGGTATTCGCCACACCGTCGAATGGATGGGCCTGGACACCCGCTTCGTCGACGGCCTGCCCACAGCACTGGTCAAGCCGTTCTCCGGCAGCGCAGCGCGCGCCATGCTGATCGAAACCATGCAGACTCACGGTGTCGATAGCTTCCCTGCGCTGGTAGCGGCGACCGTACAAGGCAGTACCGAGACCACCTTCTATGTGCTGGCGGTGTATTTCGGCGCAGTGGGCATCCAGCGCGTACGCCACGCGGTGGGTTGCGCCCTGCTTGCCGAACTTGCCGGGGTGATTGCGGCGATCTGCGTCTGCTACTGGTTCTTCGCCTGAGCCTGGCTGGCCTGGGCTACCGTCCAGTCCACCAATTGCCCTACCAATCGATCGCTCGCTGCGCCGAAACCGCCGACCACCGCCGAGACCTGCTTGTCGCCCAGCGGTTGGCGCACCTCGAAGCGGTGGCTGGCGAGGATGCGCTGGCTGCGCCCTTGCACCAGGCGTGCGTCATAGCGGATCACCACTTCCACGGCACCGTCGGCACGGTACTCGCTCTGGAAGGCCTGCAGCTCGCCGACCAGCTCGTAGTCGGCTTGCAGGTTGCTGTCATCGGCGCTCAGGCGCTGTACCCGACCATCGCGCTGGAACCCATCGAGCAGGCGGTTGCGTACCAGCAGCGGCACCGGGTCGCTCCAGCGCGCGCCCTTGTAGCTGCTGATCACATCACCCTGGGGGATCACCGCGATGCGAGGCCCGGCCAGGGTTTCGCTGGCCAGCGGCTTGTTCAGGCGCAGCGACCAGTCCAGCGGTGGGGCCGTGCGGCCAGCCTGATTCACCGGCAGGCGGTAGATGTCCACCGGCTCGCTCTGCGGCAGGATCGAACAGGCCGTGGCCAGGCTCAGCGTGGCGGCCAGCGCCAGAAGGCGCAGGGGCGAACTCATGGCTGGAACTCCTTGTTGTTGTCACGGCCCAGCAGGTAGCCGCTCGGGTCTGCTTCCAGGCGTCGGGAGATGCCCTTGAGGGCATTCAAGGTTTCGCGCAGCTCGCGGATGGCCGGAGCCAGCTGGTTCAGGCCTTGAGCGCCGTCGTCGAGGGCTTCGCGGTTGTCCTTGAGCAGGCTGTTGATGGTCGCGGTGCTTTCGGCCAGTGACTGCATGGCCTGTTCGGCGCTGTCGAAGGCCTGCCTGCCCTCGCTGCCGAGCAGCCCGTTGGCGTTGTGCATCAGGGCCTGGGTTTCGGCCAGGGTGGCGTTGGCCTGCTTGCCCACTTCGGCCAGTTGCTCGATGGCTTGGCTGATGCCGCCCTTGTTGTCGGCGAAGGCGCTGGTGGTCTGTTCCAGGTTGGCCAGGGTGTTGCTCAGGCGCTCGATGTTGCCTTCGGAGAACATCTGGTTGGCGTTGTGCAGCAGCAGGTTGACGTTGGTCACCAGGTCGCTGCTGTCGCTGAGCAGGCGCGAGATGGGCGATGGCGAGGCCACGATCACCGGCAGCTTGCCGTCTTTGCCTTTGAGCTCCGGGCTCTGCGGTGTGCCGCCGCTGAGCTGGATGAACGCGTTGCCGGTGACCCCGGCGAGGGTCAGTTTGGCCTGGGTGTCTTCCTTGACCGGGGTATCGGCGCTCAAGCGAATGCGCGCCAGTACCCGGCGCGGGTCCTTGGGGTCAAGGCGCAGGGTGCTGACATCGCCGACCTTGATGCCGTTGTATTGCACCGGGCTGCCCCGGGACAGACCTGAAACGGCCTCATTGAACACCACTTCGTAGTCCTTGAAGGTGTCGTCCACGCTGGACTTGGTCAGCCACAGGCCGAACAGCATGGCACCGGCCACCACCAGGACGGTGACCAGGCCGATCAGGACATGATGAGCTCGGGTTTCCATTGTTCAGCGCTCCTGCCCGGCACTGGCGGCGGCATGCTCCGCCGCCCGCCCGCGTGGGCCGTGAAAGTATTCGTGGATCCAGGCATCGTCGGTCTGTTCGACCTGGGCCAGGGGGCCGGCCACCAGGACCTTCTTCTGGGACAGCACCGCTACCCGATCGGTGATGGTGTAGAGGGTGTCCAGGTCGTGGGTGATCAGGAACACCGACAGGCCCAGGGCATCGCGTAGCGTCAGGATCAATTGGTCGAAGGCCGCGGCGCCGATCGGGTCCAGGCCGGCGGTGGGTTCATCGAGGAACAGGATGTCGGGGTCCAGCGCCAGGGCCCGGGCCAGGGCAGCACGCTTGATCATGCCGCCGGACAGCGACGAGGGGTATTTGTCGGCGGCGGAGATCGGCAGCCCGGCCAGCGCCAGCTTGACCCCTGCCAGGTGCTCGGCGTCGGCACGGGACAGCCCGGCGTGCTCGATCAGCGGCAGGGCCACATTCTCGGTCACGGTCAGCGAGGAGAACAATGCGCCCTTCTGGAACAGCACCCCGAAACGCCGTTCCACTTGCGAGCGTTGTTCATTGTTCAACGTGGCCAGGTCTTGGCCGAAGACCTTGACCTGCCCTTCGTTGGGCCGGCGCAGGCCGATGATGCTGCGCAGCAGTACCGACTTACCGCTGCCGGAACCGCCGACCACGGCGAGAATTTCACCACGGTACAGGTCCAGGTCGAGGTTTTCGTGCACGCTCTGGCTGCCGAAGCGGTTGCAGATGCCCCGGGCCTCGATCACGGCTTCACGTACGCCACTCACCAGCCCATCTCCATGAAGAACAGCGCCGCCACGGCATCGAGCACGATCACCACGAAGATCGACTGGACCACGCTGGAGGTCGTGTGAGCGCCCACCGATTCGGCGCTGCCGGTGACCTTGAAGCCTTCGAGGCAACCGATGGCCGCGATCAGGAAGGCGAAGAACGGCGCCTTGACCAGGCCGACGAGGAAATGCTGCACGCCGATATCGCTTTGCAGCAGCGAGAGGAACATGGCCGGTGAGATGCCCAGCGACAGGGCGCAGACCACTGCGCCCCCGACGATGCCGCAGATCATCGCGACGAATGTCAGCAACGGCAGGGAGATCAACAAGGCCAGCACCCGAGGGGCCACCAGCAGCTCGATGGGGTTGAGGCCGAGGGTGCGGATGGCGTCGATTTCTTCGTTGGCCTTCATCGAGCCGATCTGCGCGGTAAAGGCGCTGGCGGTGCGCCCGGCCATGAGGATCGCGGTCAGCAGCACGGCGAATTCACGCAGGAAGGAGAAGGCCACCAGGTCGACCGTGAAGATCGTGGCGCCGAAGTCGGCCAGCACCGTGGCGCCGAGGAAAGCCACCACTGCACCCACCAGGAAGGTGAGCAAGGCGACGATGGGCGCGGCGTCCAGGCCGGTCTGCTCGATGTGCGCGACCACCGGCGTGACGCGCCAACGATGGGGCTGCAGGGCCCGGCGTGCGAGGGTTTCCAGGATCAGGCCAATGAAGCCGAGCAGTTGCCGGGTATCCTGCCAGAGGGTCGCGACCGCGCAGCCGATGCGTTCGAGCAACAGCAGCAGGACGTGGCGCTCGGGCTCCTTGATCGGAATGCAGTAGTCCTGCACCGAGCAGTAGACGTTCTTGAGCAAGGCACGGCTGGCGTCGGGGAGCTCGCCGGTGCAGCGCGAGAGGCGCTCGGAACCGAGCAGCTCGGCCAGCAGCGAGGCGCCGGCGGTGTCCAGGCGGCCCAGTTGGCTCAGGTCGGCGATGGCATCGTCGCCATATTGCGTGCGCAGCTGGTCGCTCTCGCGCTTGAGCTCGGCGTAGTGGGCCAGAGTCCAATCACCGGCAATGCGCAGGCAGGCCGGTTGGCTGCTGGTGTCCAGGGTGGCGCTGGGGGTGGTCATAGGCTCCATGCATCTGACAGGGCGCGAGGCGTCGACTCAGATCATAGCGTAATGGCGCCGTTGGGGATGCGCTGCTGCGCAGAGAACAGGTGGCTAGCGCCCTCCGCTCCCACAGATTTCATTGTGCTGGCGCATCCTCGATGATCTTGAAGCGCAGCACGCCGATCACCTGGCCATCCTCGGTCAGCACCCTCACCTGCCATTTGCCCACGGGGTTGGGCGGGAAGTTCTGCTTGTGGGTCCAGGCCCGGTAGCCCTCCTTGCGCCCACCATGGATATCCAGAGCGATGCGGTCCACCTCTTTGCCGTTCAACTGCCATACGTGGTAGATGCGCTCGTTCAGGCCGCGCGGGGCATTGATCGCGGTGTAGGCGTAGAGGCCGCCGCTGCGTATGCGGCTGGCGGGGACTTCATCGAGCGAGTCCCCAGGCTGACGGTTCTGCACTTCGGTGCTGACTGCCACCTCGGTCATCCACAAGGTGGCCGGCGGTACCCAGGAGCGCATCAGCCAACCGCCACCACCCACCGCCAGGGTCACCAGTACCAGGGCCACCGCACGCCGCCAGTTATTGATCGGGAAGCTGCTGGCAAGGCTTGGGAAGGACAGCACCATGGCGGCGATCAATGCCAGCTTGAAGCTCTGTGCGGTGGTCAGGTGCAGGATGATCGGCAAGGCGGTCAGCAGCGCGGCGAACAGCGTCAGGGTGTGCAGCGCCAGGAACAGCCAGCGGCGGGGCGCCAGCCACTTGTAGTACAGCGGGTCGATGATCGAGATCAGCCCGGCGGCGGCGAGCAGGCCGGTGAATACCACCTGGCTGCTGTTCCAGGTGGTGGTGATGAAGAAGAACGGCAGGACGAAGAACAGGCTCTCCTGGTGGATCATCTGCGTGGCATAGCGCAGCAGCGGTTGCGGGATCTCGCGCTTGAAGACCTTGGTGAACAGGCCTGTAAGGGTGTTCTCCAGCATCAGCCAGATCCAGCTGACCAACATCAGCACGGCGATCCAGCTGGCCAAGCCGGCCTGGCGGTCGACCAGAATGAAGCTGCCGATACCGGACAGGAAACCGGCCAGCGCGATGACGCCGGGGTAGCGCTTGAGCAGCTCGATCACACGGATGACGAAGTGGGGTATTGGGGGCATGGGGGCAACAGAGAGGGCATGAATTTAGGAGGCCATACTGGCCCTGACGCGGGACAAGCCCGTTCCTACAGGGGCGATAGGGCCGCAGCTGGCAATATGATGTTGCAAGGATACTGCCAAATCAGGGCTCGCGTGTAGCGTCGCCAGGCTTTGGCGCCGAATGGCGTCGACGTCGCAGCAGGCCGCCGGCCAGAACCAGGCCCAGCAACAGCGCGACCAGCCCGTAGAGCTCGTCATAGCCTAGCAGCGGTTTCTCGATGCGCAGGTAGCCCTGGGACTTGAGCATTTCACGCAGGGCCGCATCCGCCTGCTCGAGGCTGACCTGGCGCAGCTTGCGCGCTGGGTCCAGGAAGCGCCCATCGTTGTAGTTGTTGAGCGCGCTCCAGTAGTAGTCGGCCAGGGCGCTGTTGCCTTGGGTGTTCCAACTTTCACGGGCAATGGCAGCGTCCTTGATGCGGGCGAAGGTATCCGGGTCCAGACCGTGCTTGTGCAGGTGCTCGAACAACTGCTGCAGCACCTTGACTGCGACGTCCACATCCTGGCGCTCAAGGTCTGCGTTGAGCGCGAGCATGCCGGTATCGCCGAAGCTTTCGCGCCGCACCGATGGCCCGTAGGACAGGCCGTGGCGCAAGCGCAGCTGGTCGTAAAGGGCCCATTCCAGGTAGCGCGAGAGCACGTCCAGGGTGGCCTCGTGGCCCTCTTCGAGTACCGGCTCGATGAACAGCCAGTGCAGCTTGACGTTGTCACCCAGCCAGCCGCGCGTCAGGTCGCGGCGTTGTTCGGCCTGCTGGCTGATGGACTCAAGGTTGCGGCGCTCGCCCGGCTCGCTCGCCGGCAGCTCGCCGTAGGTGCGCTCCAGGTAGGCCGGCAGTAGGCGGTCGAGGCCTCCGACCACGATCAAGGTCATGTTGTTGGCAGCGTACCAATGCTCGCGCAGGGCCTTGACCTGCTCCAGGGTCATGGCATCGACGTTGGAGCGCTCCGGGCACTTGAGGCCAAGCTCCACGGCCAGCTGGTCGCTGCCGGGGTGGCCGATGTCCTGGCGGTCGAGCCAGCGTTGCAGGTGGCCGTAGTGGCCGCCATCCTCGCGTTCGATGATCTTCTTGGCCGTGGCCAGGGCCTTGGCGTCGATGGGCGTATCGCGGATCACCGACAGCAGCAAGTCGAGCACCTTGCGCTGGTTACGCGCCGGGGCTTCGATCACGAAGGTGGTGTCGGCGCTGCTGGTGTAGGCGTTCCACTCCCCGCCCAGGGCTTGGATGCGCTCTTCCAGGCCGCCTTCACCGGTGTCGTCGATGCCATTGAACAGCAAGTGTTCGAGCAGGTGCGGCAGCTCTTTCTGGTCGCAGTCGAAATCGTCCAGGCCGACGCCCACCACCAGGCGTATCGCCACGTGGTCGCGCTCGTAGCCGGATTTGAGGATCACCTGCAAACCGTTGGGCAACAGGTAGCCCTCTACCCGTGAGCGATCGAGGGCAAGCGAAGGGAGGCTGCAGATCAGCAGGCAAACGAACATCAGGCAACGCATTGGCGAGCGAGGGTCTCCGGTGTGCAAGTTCAGGACAGGCGGGCTTCGTCCGGCACGCTGTCGAGCAGAAGCCCGCCCGTATCCCCGCCGCCCAGTACCACATAGGCACTGCTGCAGAACAAAGAGTTCAATCGCTTCATGTCGGCGATAAGCTCCAAGTGTAGCGAACTGGTCTCGATACTTTGCACCACTTTACGTTGCAGGCGGCTGACATGGGCATGGGCAAGGCGCCGTTCCTGGGCGCGAAAACGACGTTTCTCGCGCAGCAGCAGGCGTGCGCTTTCCGGATCGGCGCTGAGGAACACCGACAACCCCAGACGCAGGTTGGCCAACAGTTGCTCCTGAAGGCCGGTCAGCTCTTCCAGGCCGACCTGGGAGAACTCCCTGCGCTGGGACGTCTTCTGCTGCTGGACCTTGCGCAACATGCGCTCGATCAGGTCGCTGGCAAGCTTGAGGTTGATCGCCAGCTCGATGATCTCGGCCCAGCGCCGGTTATCCTGCTCGCTGAGGTCTTCCCGGCTCATCTGCGCCAGGTACAGTTTGATAGCACTGTACAGCGCCTCGGCATCCTCGCCGAGGGCGCGTACCTGCTGTGGCAAGGCGGTCTGGGTGCCGCGCAGGGCGCCGAGCATCGCCTCGAGCAGGCTGTCGACGATATCACCCAGGCGCAATGTCTCGCGGGCGGCGTTGGCCAGGGCCAGGCTAGGCGTGCCCAAGGCGGTAGCATCCAGATGGCGGGGCCGGATCTGCCCGTTGCCGTTGTCCCGATCGGGCAGCAGCCAGTTGCACAGGCGGCCCATGGGTTTGACCGTGGGCAGCATGATCAGGCAACGCAGGGTGTTGTAGAGCAGGTGGAAGCCGATCACCAGCTCTTGCGGGCTGAGGCTCAACGAGTCCATCCAGTCCACCAGCGGGTGCAGCACCGGGATCACCAGCACCAGGCCGATCAGCTTGTACAGCAGGCTGCCCAGGGCCACCCGGCGCCCGGCGGCGTTCTGCATGCTGGTGGTGAGGAACGCCAGCAGGCCACTGCCGATGTTGGCACCGACCACCAGGCCGATGGCCACCGGCAGGCTGATCACTTCCGCCCCGGCCAGGGTGGCGGTGAGCAGCACGGCAGCCAGGCTGGAATAGGACACCAGGGCGAACAGGGCGCCGATCAGCGCATCGAGCAGGATGTCGCCGGTCAGGGAGGCGAACAGCACGCGTACGCCTTGGGCGTGGGTGATTGGTGCGGCGGCCTGGACGATCAGTTGCAGTGCCAGGATGATCAGGCCCAGGCCAATGCCCACGCGGCCCAGCTGGCCAGCGCGGGTCTGCTTGCGCGACAGGAAGAAGATCACGCCGAGGAAGATCAGCAGCGGTGACAGCCACGAGAGGTCGAACGTCAGCACCCGCGCCATCAGGGCCGTCCCGACGTCGGCACCGAGCATGATCGCCAGGGCTGGGGTCATGGCCATCAGGCCCTGGCCGACGAACGAGGTCACCAGCATCGCCGTGGCGTTGCTGCTTTGCACCAGGGCCGTGACCAGGATGCCGGCGATGAAGGCCAGCGGACGCTTGCTCATGTTCTGGCTGAGCACGCGGCGCAGGTTGGAGCCATATACCCGCAGGATGCCGGTACGCACGATGTGCGTGCCCCACACCAGCAGGGCCACGGCGGACAGCAGGTTGAGCAGGGTCAGCATGTTCCAGGCCCCCCTTGTTGCCGATGCCCCAGGCCGGGGCCAATGGTGAAGCCGTGAGCTTGTACCCGGGGGTGGGCGTTTTTATCCAAGGCTCACTCAAGCTTTAGTTGTTTTGCGGACCTACCGCCAGCTTCGCATGCTCGGCAAGCATTTGAAACATATCTGTCATGAAAGCGTTGTCATGACCCGGAAACGACAAAGGGCCCCGGAGGGCCCTCTGTTTTGCGCTTCCTGATCTTATTGACCCGGAATGTCCTTGCGCAGTTTCACTGGCTCGTGCTCTTTGCCTTCCTTGCGTGCCAAGGCGGTGCGCATACGGATGTTGATCGCCTCCACCGCCAGGGAGAACGCCATGGCGAAGTAGACGTAGCCTTTCGGCACGTGCACGTCGAAGGATTCGGCGATCAGCACGGTACCGACCACGATCAGGAACGACAGCGCGAGCATCTTCAGCGACGGGTGCTTGTCGATGAAATCGCTGATGGTGCCGGCGCACAGCATCATCACCAGAACCGCGACGATGATCGCAGCGATCATCACCGGTACATGGGAGACCATGCCGACCGCGGTGATCACCGAGTCCAGGGAGAACACGATGTCGATGATGGCGATCTGGATGATGGTGTAGAAGAACTTGCCGCCCGCGCCCTTGGGCTCATCCTGGCTTTCGTCTTCGCCTTCCAGGCCGTGGTAGATCTCCTGGGAGCTTTTCCACAGCAGGAACAGGCCGCCGAAGAACAGGATCAGGTCGCGTCCCGAGATGCCTTGGCCGAAGACCTCGAACAGGTCGTCGGTCAGGCGCATCACCCAGGTGATCGACAGCAACAGCATGATGCGGGTGATCATGGCCAGGGCCAGGCCGAAGATCCGGGTGCGCGGCTGCATGTGCTTGGGCATGCGGCTGACCAGAATCGAGATCATGATGATGTTGTCGATACCGAGAACGATCTCAAGCGCGGTAAGGGTAAAAAAGGCAACCCAGATTTCCGGGCTGGTCAGCCATTCCATGTGTAATCCTTCGAGTGGTAGAGGCGATACGCCCGGCTGGGCGCATCGCGATGTGGGGTTCGCCTTACAGGCTGCTGAACAACGGGAAGATGCCCATCAGCAACGCGGCGAGCATTATGCACATGCACACGAGCACTGCCCACTTCAGTGTGAAGCGCTGGTGATCGCCGAATTCGATACCCGCCAGGGCCACCAGCAGGTACGTAGAAGGTACCAGCGGGCTCAGCAGATGTACCGGCTGCCCGACGATCGACGCACGGGCCATTTCCACCGGGCTGATGCCATAGTGGCTGGCAGCTTCCGACAGTACGGGCAGTACGCCGTAGTAGAACGCGTCGTTGGACATGAAGAAGGTGAACGGCATGCTGACGATGGCCGTGATCACCGCCAGGTACGGTCCCAGAGCGTCTGGAATCACGGCCAGCAGGCTTTTGGACATGGCTTCGACCATGCCGGTACCCGACAGGATGCCGGTGAAAATGCCCGCTGCGAAGATCAGGCCGGTCACCGCCAGCACGCTGCCGGCATGGGCGGCGATGCGGTCTTTTTGCTGCTGCAGGCACGGGTAGTTGACGATCATGGCGATGCTGAAGGCGATCATGAACAGCACCGGCAACGGCAGTGCACCGGCGATCAGGGCCACCATCAGGGCTGCGGTCAGGGCGCCATTGAACCAGATCAGCTTCGGCCGGCGTGCTTCAGGGAACTGCGAGACGCTGATTTCGCTGTGATCGATGTCGTCGGTAGGCAAATGGAGTTCGCCCAAACGGGCCCGTTCGCGCTTGCCGTACATGTAGGCAATGGCCAGGATCGCCAGCACACCGAAGACCATGGCCGGGATCATCGGCACGAAGATGTCCGAAGGGTCGACGTGCAGGGCGCTGGCGGCGCGGGCGGTGGGGCCACCCCAAGGGGTCATGTTCATCACGCCGCCGGCCAGGATGATCAGGCCGGCCATGATTCGCGGGCTCATGCCCAGGCGGCTGTACAGCGGCAGCATGGCGGCGCAGCAGATCATGTAGGTGGTGGCGCCGTCACCGTCGAGGGAAACCACCAGGGCCAGCACCGCCGTGCCGACCGAGACTTTCAGCGGGTCGCCCTTGACCAGTTTGAGAATCTTGCGCACGGCCGGGTCGAACAGGCCGGAGTCGATCATCAGGGCGAAATAGAGAATGGCGAACATCAGCATCACGCCGGTGGGCGCAAGCTTGCTGATGCCTTCGAGCATCATCGGGCCGATATGGCTGTAGAAGCCCCCGAACAGGGCGAACAGGATCGGTACCAGGATCAGGGCGATCAAGGCCGACAGGCGCTTGGTCATGATCAGGTACATGAACGAAATGACCATGGCAAAGCCGAGGAAGGTCAGCATGGCGGTACTCCAGGCGTGGCGCGGCGAAAGGAAAGACGATTCGGGCGGATCAGCGCGTCAGGCGCTGCGCGGGGAGCAACCGGGGGGGAACAGCGAAAAGGCGGGCACAGGAAAACATCGGTATCACCATTGTTGTTGTTGATTGGGCCGGGCGCGGAATATTCCGGGTGCCCTGGCTGACCGGTCTGCTGCCGGTAGTGGGGCTATCCTATGGGCGCAACCTTTCAGCCAGCTTTCGCCTGGGACAAGGCGACCGGAGGTCATGCCGATGCCGAACGTACTGGAGGGGGGCTGCCATTGCGGCGCCCTGCGCTATCGTCTGGAGGGCGAGTTGAGGGATATCGCCCATTGCCACTGCTCGATCTGCCGGCGGGTCAGCGGCGGGCTGGTGGTGACCTGGCTCACCTTGCCCCGCGAAGGTTTTCGGTGGTTGGCGGGTACACCCGACCGTTATGTCGCCCCCGCCAGTTGCAGCCGCTATTTCTGCGGCAACTGTGGGGCGCATGTGGCACTGGTGACCACACGCAGTCCGCAGAGCATCGATGTGACGGTGGGCACCCTGGACCACCCAGAGCGGGTGCAGGCCAGGCGACATATCTGGACCAGCAGCCGTTTGCCGTGGCTGCACCTGGATGAGGATCTGCCGGGGGAGGCGCAGGAGCGCCTTTAGCGATGGGTTGGCTGGGCGGGGACCCATCGCCGGCAAGCCGGCTCCCACAGGTATGGCGGTGTCCTTGAAAATAGCGCAGAACAGGTGGGAGCCGGCTTGCCGGCGATAGGGCCGGTACAGGCGGTTACGGTAGTTGCAGGCCGCCTGCGGCCTTGTGCAGCGCTCGCAGGTGCTCGCCAATCTGTTTCACGTTGGCTTCGACCGCTGCGATTTCCCTGGCCCGCGAAGGCTCCAACAGCGCGCGCACTTCCTTGTCCAGGTCGGTGCTCAGGCGCAGCAGCTGGGCCTGCCGTTCGCGGCTGACCTTTTCCAGGTGCTCACGCTCCTGCGGCTGCGGCAGGCCATAGCCCTTGGCCTCCAGCAGCTCCGCCGGGCGGCTGAGGAAGCCGCTGTTGGCAAGCATCTGCTGCAAGGTCGCGTTGGCCTTGGCGATGCTGCCATCCTTGAGTGCCGCGGCGTTGAGGTAGCGCTGTTTGACCTCGTCCTGGGCCAGCAGTAGCTGGCGACGCAGGCTGGCCTGCTCGAGCAGGAGCAAGGCCGCGCTGGTGCGCAGGTCGGCCTGTGGGAACCAGGCACGGCGCTGCTCGGCATCTAGGGCCAGCCAGTCCTCGACCTTGTCTTGCTTGATCGGCAACTGCTTTTTCAAGACGTCGAACATGGCCTGGTAGCGCTCGCGGTAGGAGTCGAAGCGATAGCCCAGGCGCAGGGCTTCGCGTGGGTCATCGAGCACGCTGGTATCGGCCAGCCCGCGCCCCTTGAGCACCTCGAGCAAGCCGTTGGGCATGATGCTGTCCAGGTCGTTGAAGCGTGGGTTGCCGGTACCGCTGCGCAGTAATTTCAACGACTCCACCGCGCAGTTGTTGGACAGGAAGAAGTAGCTGCCGTCATAGCTCCAGTGCATTTCAGCCGCCTGGCGCACCACGCTTTCCACTTCCTGGCGGGTCAGCTTGAGTGGGATCGAGGCCAGGCTGCGTAGCTCGGTCTTGGTGTATTCGTCGATCACCTGGCTCAACGGCAGCACGAACAGCCGCGAGGGGTAGGCGCCGGTCAGGCCGTCCCAGCTGGACAGCTGCAAGTCATTGACGAATGCCCGGTAGGACAGCACCAGGTGCTGGTCCAGGTCCAGCCGGCAATCCGGGCCGCGTGGTCGGCCGGGGGCGCAGATGACCAGGCGCAGCATACTGTGGCCCCAGCGGCTGACCCAGTTCTGGTTGGCCTCGGCCAACAGGTAGTCGACTTCGTAGACCCGTTCGGGATCGATCTCGCCCAAGGGCTGGCGGGCGAAGTCGCTGCCCGCATTGAGGAACGGCAGGCCGTTGGCGCATGGGGTGTGCTGCGGTGCCCAGCCGAAGTGCTCGCTCAGGTATTGGTTCAGGGCCGGCCGGCGACAGGCGTAGCTCGGGTCGAGGAGGAAATACTCCATGTTGACCGCGATGTATTCCTTGGGGCTGCTCAGCTCGTAGCTGTCGGGGCTGCGCACGAACTGGCCGTTGTGCTGTTCGCGCTCACCCCGGCGGCCGACGTACTGTGGCCAGCCGGCCAAGTCGAGCAAACGTGGGTCGTCGCTCAAGGTAAAGCGCCGTTCTGCCTGGCCACGGCATTGTTGCGGCAGGCCAATCTTGCCCAGGCTGCCCTGCTGGCGCTTGCAACGGGTGATCAGTTGACGCTCGGCGGCAGGCCACAGGCGCGCGCGGTCGTAGATGTGGGTCAGCTCGTGGAGCACCGTGGCCAGCAGTTCCTGGCGCACCGTGCCGTGGGGGCGGCCGGTCTGCTCGCGCGCGGCGCTGCCATCGACCAGGCCGGGCAACAGGCGGCGGTTGAGGTCGAGCGTCGAGACCAAGGAGGCCTGGCCGTAGGCATCGGCAGGCATATGCGTGCTCCAGCTGACCTGGATGCGTCGGTCCAGTTGCTGTTTGAAGCGTGGCGGTAGTTTCGCCATGGCCTCGTCGAGCAGGGCCTGGGTGGCCTGCTGCTGCTGCGGGTCGAGGCCGGTTGTCTGCAGCTTGAGCTGCAGGTCTGCCAGGGCGGGCGTGCCGAGCAGCGTCAGGGCGCAGCCCAGCAGCCAGGCACGCACGCGTTTCACAGGGCGAGAATGGCTTCGGCCAGTACCTGGTCGCTGGCGTCGCGCGCTTCGGGGACGCGCTGGCGAATGGTGTTGAAGGCGGCTTCGAGCTGGGCGCCCCGGATCTCGCCGCGGCTGGCGACGAAGCTGGCCGCGTCGTCGTGGGCTTGCTGCACGACCTTCGAGTCGCGGATGGAGGTGGTGGTATCAGAGGTGAAATCGATCGAACGGCCAAAGGCACGGACGATGATATTGCTGGTGGCCACCAGGGTTTGTGCCTGGGCCAGGTCTGCCAGCAGCAGCATGCCGAGGGCGGCGGCGATCAGCGGTTTACGCATGGAGCATCTCCGGAGGATACGGGTATTCATTGGACGAGAATCGCTTCGGCCAGTTCAAGGTCGCCGACAGAATGATGCGGATGGGCATGCCGTAGCGAGCTGAGGGCCGCCTGCAGGCGTGCGCCACGGATCAGGCCGTCTGTGGCGACGAAGGCCGCGGCATCGTCACGGGCTTGGATGACCAGTTTGCGATCGAACGGCGCGGTGGTCACCTGGCTGGTGACATAACCGCTGGCGACCAGGCTCTGGGTGGTGACATCCATGGCATGGGCGCTTCCCATGCCGACGAAGGCGAACAGCAATGACAACAGATAACGCATGACTTTCGAGTGACGTTGTACGTGGACGGCGAAGGCTACCCCGGAAGCGCCGGCCAAGGCCAGCGTATCCGGGTTGGCGCGTCGTGGATCAGAGCGCCAGGATGGCCTGGGCCAGTTGCGCGTCGCTGGCTTGCAGGCTTGGCTGCTGCTCGCGGATATGAATGAAAGCGCTTTCCAGCTTGGCGCCGCGGATGGCGCCTTCGCTGCCGACGAAGGTCGCGGCATCGTCACGAGCGGCCTGGACGATCTTGTCGTCTTTCAAGGACGAGGAGAGATCGGAAGTCGCGTCGGTGGACGCGGCAACACCGCGCACGACCGCGTCAGTCGTGACGACGAAGCTGGAGGCGTTGGCAGTGCCGGCCAGGGCCAGCAGCAGGGCGGCGCCGATGAAATGGTTACGGGACATGGTCGTGGACTCCTGCGTAAGGGTCTTGGGGTGGTTCTGGTTATCGGGCGTCGCTCGGCTCGTCACGGTATTTGCCAAGCGGCTGAAGCGAAGCGTATCACGCGCCAGTGCAATACAGCTCATCGCCGACAGTTTTTGCGTAACTGTTGCGGTTCTAATTAGCTATTCGGAAACTGTATTGGTATTGGCTGTAAGCCCCATGCCAGACGCTTGGAAAACAAAAAGCCCGTCGCGGTCTCCCGCGACGGGCTTCAGGAATTCTGGGGTGCTGGCCGAGGCCGGCGAGCCCGGGCTTAGCGCCAGAACGGCTTGCTCAGCTCTTCGTAACGCTGCGACTCGCTGATACCGGCGTCGGCCAGCAGGCGGGCGTCCAGGCGAGCCAGCTGACGGCGGCTGGAGACACGGCGCTGCCACAGCAGCAGGGTCGACAGGGCGCGCAGAGGCAGCGAAGCGTGGGAGGCTTGAGCGTTGTTTTCAAAAACCAGGTCGGAACTGAGGGTGCGTTCCATGATGTGTCATCCTTCCGCTTGTGGCGGCATTAGGTAGTGATTTAACTGATGCCAATGATCCTCCTCTGTCGTCCAGAACAGTAGATACAGTTCATCTGTATTGCGATGGCTCAGTTAACTGTTTAACCCGACTGTTGCCCTTGAAATTGGCGCAACTGTACTGGTCAGCACTGATTTGGTGCATTTTTTTGTCGTGAAGGAATTTGCGAGGCGGGAAGGCCGGTTATTTACCGGTACAGTTGAACAGTTTTTGTGGGTTCTGTTCGAGGTTGTTTTGAAAACTGTGGTGGTCGTCTGTAGGAGCGGGCTTGTCCCGCGATCAAGGGCGAAGCCCTTGCCATAAAAACGTGATGGCAGGGCAGCCTAATCGCGGAGCAAACCCGCCCCTACAGGGTTCAATCAAGACAGCTGCGGATCAGCTGGCGAGCATGCGCCCGCTTTCTTCCAGGTTCTCGTGCCAGCTCAGCGCCTCGCGCAGGATGTGCGGGGTATGGCCGCCACGCTGACAGGCACGGTCGAAGTAGTCGTTGAGCGCAGCGCGGTAGTCTGGGTGTACGCAGTTGTCGATGATCGCCCGGGCACGTTCGCGTGGCGCCAGGCCACGCAGGTCGGCCAGGCCTTGCTCGGTGACGAGGATATCCACGTCGTGCTCGGTGTGGTCGACATGGCTGACCATCGGAACCACGCTGGAAATCGCACCGCCCTTGGCGATCGACTTGGTGACGAACACCGCCAGGTGGGCGTTGCGGGCGAAGTCCCCGGAGCCACCGATGCCGTTCATCATCTTGGTGCCGCAGACGTGGGTCGAGTTGACGTTGCCATAGATGTCGAACTCAAGCGCAGTGTTGATGCCGATGATCCCCAGGCGGCGCACCACTTCCGGGTGGTTGGAGATCTCTTGCGGGCGCAGCACAAGCTTGTCCTTGTAACGCTCCAGGTTGCCGAACACATCGGCATTGCGGCGTGTCGACAGGGTGATCGAGCTGCCCGAGGCGAAGCGCAGCTTGCCGGCGTCGATCAGGTCGAAGGTCGAGTCCTGCAGGACTTCGGAGTACATGGTCAGGTCTTCGAACGGCGACTCGATCAGGCCGCACATCACCGCGTTGGCAATGCTGCCGATACCCGCCTGCAGTGGGCCGAGCTTGTTGGTCATGCGGCCTGCGTCCACTTCGCGCTTGAAGAAGTCGATCAGGTGATCGGCGATGGCCTGGGTCTCGTGATCCGGTGGCAGCACGGTGGACGGCGAGTCCGGCTGGTCGCTGATGACGATGCCGACGATCTTCGCCGGGTCGATCGGAATGGCGGTGCTGCCGATGCGGTCATCCACCTTCACCAACGGGATCGGGGTGCGAGTCGGGCGGTAGGTGGGGATATAGATGTCGTGCAGGCCTTCGAGGTTGGCATTGTGCGACAGGTTGATCTCGACGATGACCTGCTTGGCGAAGATCGCGAAGCTGGCCGAGTTGCCCACCGAGGTGGTCGGTACGATGTGGCCTTGTTCGGTGATCGCCACCGCTTCGATGACTGCGATGTCCGGCAGCTTGAGCTGCTGGTTGCGCAGTTGCTCGACGGTTTCCGACAGATGCTGGTCGATGAACATCACCTGGCCGTCATTGATGGCCTTGCGCAGGGTGCTGTCCACCTGGAACGGCATGCGCCGGGCCAGGACACCGGCCTCGGTCAGCTGCTTGTCCAGGTCGTTACCCAGGCTGGCGCCGGTCATCAGGCTGATCTTCAGGGGCGATTGCTTGGCGCGTTCGGCCAGGGCATGGGGCACGGCCTTGGCTTCGCCGGCGCGGGTGAAACCGCTCATGCCGACGGTCATGCCGTCCTGGATCAGGCCAGCGGCATCAGCCGCACTCATTACCTTGCTGTGCAGGGAGGACAAGCGGATACGATCACGGTACATGGATTGTTATCTCGGGCTACTGAAGCTATTGGAGCGCAGTCTAGAGATTTCACCCGGTGCCGTCCCGCGACCATGGTCGTAGGCGAAGGCTGGAAATAGAGCCGTTGATCTGGATCATCTAAATGCGACAGCCCCCGGGAAGGTCGTTCCCGGGGGCTGTTCAAATTGCTGTGCGGGCCTTATCGCCGGCTTGCCGGCCATGGGCTGGAAATTGCCCTGGAAGAGGCGTGTTACTCGACCGCCTTGACCATGTCCTCGATCACCTTCTTGGCATCGCCGAACACCATCATGGTCTTGTCCAGGTAGAAGAGTTCGTTATCCAGCCCAGCATAGCCGCTGGCCATGGAGCGCTTGTTGACGATGATGGTCTTGGCCTTGAACGCCTCGAGGATCGGCATGCCGGCGATAGGCGACTTGGGGTCGTTCTTCGCAGCAGGGTTGACCACGTCGTTGGCGCCCAGCACCAGCACCACATCGGCCTGGCCGAAGTCGGCGTTGATGTCTTCCATCTCGAACACCTGGTCGTATGGCACCTCGGCCTCGGCCAGCAGCACGTTCATGTGCCCGGGCATACGACCTGCCACCGGGTGGATCGCATACTTCACGTTCACCCCGTTGTGGGTCAGCTTCTCGGTCAGCTCTTTGAGCGCATGCTGGGCGCGGGCTACCGCCAGGCCGTAGCCAGGGACGATGATCACGCTGTCGGCGTTGCTCAGCAGGAAGGTGGCGTCGTCAGCCGAGCCGGACTTCACCGGGCGCTGCTCCTTGGAGCCGGCAGCTGCGCCTGCGTCTACATCAGCGCCGAAGCCGCCGAGGATGACGTTGAAGAACGAGCGGTTCATCGCCTTGCACATGATGTAGGAGAGGATTGCACCGGACGAGCCCACCAAGGAGCCTGCGATGATCAGCATCGAATTGTTCAGCGAGAAGCCGATACCCGCCGCGGCCCAGCCCGAGTAGCTGTTGAGCATCGACACCACCACCGGCATGTCGGCGCCGCCGATCGGGATGATGATCAGCACGCCCATGATGAAGGCCAGGGCCAGCATCAGGGTGAAGGCGCTGTAATGGCCGGTGAAGGTGAACAGCAGGCCCAGGGCGATGGTGGTCAGGCCCAGGATCAGGTTCAGCTTGTGCTGGCCGGCGAATTGTACCGGTGCGCCCTGGAACAGGCGGAACTTGTACTTGCCAGACAGCTTGCCGAAGGCGATCACCGAGCCGGAGAAGGTGATAGCACCGATCGCAGCACCCAGGAACAGCTCCAGGCGGTTGCCGGTGGGGATCGGGTCGCTGATGCTGGCGACGATGCCCAGCGATTGCGGTTCGAGTACCGCGGCGATGGCGATGAACACCGCTGCCAGACCGATCATGCTGTGCATGAAGGCGACCAGTTCAGGCATCTTGGTCATTTCCACGCGCTTGGCCATGATCGAGCCGGCGGTACCGCCGATCAGCAGGCCGACGATCACGTAGCCGATGCCGGCGGTGGCCAGCTCGGCACCGAGCTTATAGATGAGGCCGACGGTGGTGAGGATCGCGATCCCCATCCCGATCATGCCGAACAGGTTGCCCCGACGCGACGTCGTCGGGTGCGACAGCCCCTTGAGCGCCTGGATGAAGCAGACCGAGGCGACCAGGTAGAGAAGCGTTACCAGATTCATGCTCATGCTTACTTCTGCGCCTCGTTCTTGGTTTTCTTCTTGAACATTTCCAGCATGCGGCGGGTGACCAGGAAGCCACCGAAGACGTTGACCGCCGCCAGGGCCACGGCCAAGGTCCCCATCACCTTGCCGGCAGGGGTGACAGTCAGGGCGGCAGCCAGCATGGCGCCGACGATGACGATTGCGGAAATGGCGTTGGTGACGGCCATCAACGGCGTATGCAGGGCTGGGGTGACGTTCCATACCACGTGGTAGCCCACATAGATGGCCAGCACGAAGATGATCAGGTTGTAGATGCCATGGGAAATCAGCATGTCTTCCATTGTCGTGCTCCTTAGCCGTTCTTGCGCACGACCTGGCCGTCGCGGCACATCAGGCACGCGGCGACGATGTCGTCTTCGAGGTTGATGACCAGCGCGCCGTCCTTGTCGAACAGCAGCTTCATGAAGTCCAGCAGGTTGCGTGCATAGAGCGCCGAGGCGTCCGCAGCCACCTGGGCCGGTAGGTTGGTCGGGCCGACGATGGTCACGCCGTTCTCCACGACTACCTGGTCCGCTACGGTCAGCGGGCAGTTGCCACCCTGGGCGGCAGCCAGGTCGATGACCACGGCGCCGGGCTTCATCTGCGCGACGGTTTCCGCGCTGAGCAAGGTTGGTGCCTTGCGCCCCGGGATCAATGCGGTGGTGATGACGATGTCGGACTGCTTGGCGCGCTCGTGCACCGCCTGGGCCTGGCGCTGCATCCAGCTGGCCGGCATGGGGCGGGCGTAACCGCCGACGCCTTCGGCGCACTCGCGCTCTTCATCGGTTTCGTAGGGAACATCGATGAACTTGGCGCCGAGCGACTCGATCTGCTCCTTGACCGCCGGGCGCACGTCCGAGGCCTCGATCACCGCCCCCAGGCGCTTGGCCGTGGCGATGGCCTGCAGGCCAGCGACGCCAGCGCCGAGGATCAGCACGCGAGCGGCTTTCACGGTACCTGCGGCAGTCATCAACATGGGCATGAAGCGCGGGTAGTGATGGGCAGCCAGCAACACGGCCTTGTAGCCGGCAATGTTGGCCTGGGACGACAGCACGTCCAGGCTCTGGGCGCGCGATGTACGCGGCGCGGCCTCGAGGGCGAAGGCGGTAATGCCGCGCTCGGCCATCTTGGCGATCAGTTCGCTGTTGAACGGGTTGAGCATGCCTACCAGCAGGCTGCCGCTGTTGATCTGGGCAAGCTCCTGGTCGTTGGGTGCGACGACCTTGAGCACCAGCTGCGCGCCGAATGCATCGGCGGCGTTGCCCAGGGAGGCGCCAACGGCTTCATAGGCACTGTCCGGAATGCTGGCGTTGAGCCCTGCCCCCCGTTGGACGGTGACCTGATGCCCCTGGCCAACCAGCTTCTTGATGGTTTCCGGGGTAGCGGCGACCCGCGTTTCGCCCGTCTGCGTCTCGAGAGGAACACCAATGTGCACGACTTTGTCTCCTGCGGTGACCTTTTGTCTTTGTTGAAACCAGTGCACTTCGGGTGGTGCATCTGGAGCGGCCGTTCAGCAACGAACCCGCCTGAATCCCGGGCGGGCCGAGCATTTTGCAGACGAAGCGAAGGGGCTTCAACCGGTTCTGGAGCGATACGAAGCCAAAACTACAAGTCACCCTGTGACCGTATGTCGCAACGATTCGAAAGCAGCCCGTCAAATGCGGGCAATTCAGAGATTACGGCAAAATTTGCAATTTTTTGTAGGCGTTGCGCGGATACGTTCGTGGATGTCGCAAATAAACCCTGAAAGCCGCGTGGTTGGGAGGCTTGAGTGCATTTTTCGGATAAGCAGGAACAGTTTGTTTATTCGCGACAATTCCTTATATCTGTAGGTGTTTAAAATAATTGACTACAGGGTCAGGAATGGAGGTCGTCACGGTGGGTCGCGGTATAGCGTGCGGCCTGTTCCACCAGCCAGTCGCGGAAGGCCCGAAGCGAAGCGGATTCCACCTTGCGCTCCGGAATCATCAGGTAGTAGGCCTTGGCGCTGGTCAGGGCCTGCCGGTTGGCGATGACCAGCCTGCCCTCCTCCAGCTCGCGTTGGATGAGGAACGGCGGAATCAGCGCAATGCCCATCTCGTGCATGGCTGCCTGGGCCAGCATGGAGAATAGCTCATAGCGTGGGCCTGTCATGTCGCGTTCCACGGTCATGCCCAGCTTGCCGAACCATTGGCGCCAGGCGTAGGGCCTGGTGGTTTGCTGCAGCAGTGGCAACTCGGCGATGCGCTGTGCCTCCAGGCTGGCTTGCCCTCCCAGCAGCGTCGGGTTGCATACAGGCACGGGGTTTTCGCCCATCAGCCGGTGGGACTGAGTGCCGGACCAGTCCGCGTCCCCGAAATAAATGGCGGCATCGAAGGCTGTATCGGCGAACAGGAACGGACGTGTGCGGTTGGTGAGGTTGACCGTGACTTCCGGATGACGCTGTTGGAAATCCTTCAGCCGCGGCAGCAGCCATTGCGTGCCGAATGTCGGCACCACGGCCAGTTCGATCACGTTGGCGCCCTGCTGGCGCATCACCGACAACGTGTCTCGTTCCACAGCGTCCAGTTGCGCAGCCACTTGGCGGCTGTAGGAAAGGCCGGCCTCGGTCAGCTTTACGCCGCGGCGAGATCGCCTGAACAGCTCGACATTGAGAAAGGCTTCCAGGCCGCCGATCTGGCGACAAACGGCCCCTTGGGTCAAGGCCAGTTCCTGCGCCGCCTTGGTGAAGCTCTCGTGGCGGGCGGCCGCTTCGAAGCAGACCAGGGCCGTGGTGCTGGGAATCTTGCGGCGCATGTACGTTAACCTCACTTCTCGGGTGTTGAATATGGCGTTTTGTGCCATTTCGGAGTGACAAAATATCACTAAAGCGTGCGCAATCTTCGTTTGTCCCTGCGGTTGATCAGGCCTAGGATCAAGGCACAAGACATTTTCGTTCCCACATTTCGAGGAATTCGCCCATGGCCGGTAAAGCAAGCTTCAACTGGATCGACCCGCTGCTGCTCGACCAGCAGCTCACTGAAGAAGAGCGCATGGTTCGTGACAGCGCCTATCAGTTCGCCCAGGACAAGCTGGCCCCCCGCGTGCTGGAGGCCTTCCGCCACGAGCAGACCGACCCTGCGATCTTCCGCGAAATGGGCGAAGTCGGCCTGCTGGGTGCGACGATTCCGGTCGAGTACGGTGGCAGCGGCTTGAATTATGTGTGCTACGGCCTGATCGCCCGTGAGGTGGAGCGCATCGACTCTGGCTACCGCTCGATGATGAGTGTGCAGTCGTCGTTGGTGATGGTGCCGATCAATGAGTTCGGCAGCGAAGCGCAGAAACAGAAATACCTGCCCAAGCTGGCCACCGGCGAGTGGATCGGCTGCTTCGGCCTGACCGAGCCCAACCATGGTTCCGACCCAGGCTCGATGATCACCCGTGCACGCTCGGTCGACGGCGGCTACCGCCTGACCGGCAGCAAGATGTGGATCACCAACAGCCCGATCGCCGACGTGTTCGTGGTCTGGGCCAAGGATGATGCCGGCGATATTCGCGGCTTCATTCTCGAGAAGGGCTGGGAAGGCCTGAGCGCTCCGGCCATCCATGGCAAGGTTGGCCTGCGTGCGTCGATCACCGGTGAAATCGTCATGGACAACGTGTTCGTGCCGCAAGAGAACATCTTCCCCGAAGTGCGAGGCCTCAAAGGCCCGTTCACCTGCCTGAACTCGGCCCGCTATGGCATCTCCTGGGGCGCGCTGGGTGCGGCCGAGGCGTGCTGGCATACCGCTCGTCAATACACCCTGGACCGCAAGCAGTTCGGTCGCCCGCTGGCGGCCAACCAGCTGATCCAGAAGAAGCTGGCCGATATGCAGACCGAGATCACCCTGGCCCTGCAAGGCTGCCTGCGCCTGGGCCGGATGAAGGACGAAGGCACCGCAGCAGTGGAAATCACCTCGATCATGAAGCGCAACTCCTGCGGCAAGGCCCTGGATATCGCGCGCATGGCTCGCGACATGCTCGGCGGCAATGGCATCTCCGACGAGTTCGGTGTGGCCCGTCACCTGGTCAACCTCGAGGTGGTCAATACCTACGAAGGCACCCATGACGTCCATGCGCTGATCCTTGGTCGCGCCCAGACCGGCATCCAGGCGTTCTACTGATCGGAGGAGCCTGCCATGGGTGCGCTTTCACATCTGCGGGTGCTGGACCTTTCGCGCGTGCTGGCGGGGCCTTGGTCCGGCCAGATCCTCGCCGACCTTGGGGCCGACGTGATCAAGGTCGAGCGCCCCGGTACGGGTGATGACACCCGCTCCTGGGGGCCGCCCTTCCTCAAGGACGCCCAAGGCGAGAACACCAGCGAGGCGGCTTATTATCTCTCGGCCAACCGCAACAAGCGGTCGGTGACCATCGACTTCACCCAGCCGGACGGTCAGCGCCTGGTGCGCGAGTTGGCGGCGAAGTCGGATATCGTCATAGAGAACTTCAAGGTGGGTGGGTTGGCTGCCTATGGGCTGGACTACGAGAGCCTGAAAGCGGTCAACCCGAAGCTTATCTACTGTTCGATCACCGGGTTCGGGCAGACCGGGCCTTATGCCAAGCGTGCGGGCTATGACTTCATGATCCAGGGGCTGGGTGGGCTGATGAGCCTGACCGGGCGCCCCGAGGGTGACGAGGGTGCTGGCCCTATAAAGGTCGGCGTTGCCTTGACCGACATCCTGACCGGGCTCTACTCGACGGTCGCGATCCTGGCGGCTCTAGCCTATCGTGACCAGACCGGCGTCGGTCAGCATGTCGATATGGCGCTACTGGATGTGCAGGTAGCCTGCTTGGCGAACCAGGCGATGAACTACCTCACCACGGGCACGCCGCCTCGGCGCCTGGGCAATGCACACCCGAACATCGTGCCTTATCAGGACTTCCCGACCGCGGATGGCAATTTCATCCTCACCGTGGGCAACGATGGGCAGTTCCGCAAGTTCGCCGAAGTAGCCGGGCAGCCGCAGTGGGCGGATGACCCACGCTTTGCCACCAACAAGCAGCGGGTTGCCAACCGTGCCGAACTGATTCCATTGATTCGCCAGGCCACGGTATTCAAGACCACGGCCGAGTGGGTCAGCGAACTGGAAAAGGCCGGCGTGCCCTGCGGGCCGATCAATGACCTGGCGCAGATGTTCCAGGACCCGCAGGTGCTGGCCCGAGGCTTGGCGCTGAATATCGCCCACCCGCTGGCGGGCAGTGTGCCGCAGGTGGCGAGCCCTATTCGGTTGTCCGAAACACCGGTGGAATATCGACAGGCCCCTCCTTTGCTGGGTGAGCATACCAATGCGGTACTGGAGGAGGTATTGGGGATGGATGTCGAAGCGGTACAGCGCTTGCGGGGGGCTGGGGTGCTGTGAACTGCTGGTAGCTATATAAGCAGCGGGGAGGCCGAAAGGCTTTCCCGTTTTGTTTTTTGGCGAATATTAAAGTTTTTTGAAAATAACGGTTGACGTGCCGTTTCAGGGGCCTATAATGCGCCCCACTTCCGACGCAGTCGAAACGCAAAACTCCTTGAGATTCAATGAGTTGAACGCTTCAGGTAGTATCGGAAGGCTTCGGTCTCACAGATCGGTAGCGGTGAAAAAGGCAGTTGACAGCAGGTTTTAACGCTGTATGATTCGCCTCCCGCTACGAGAGATCGCAGCGAGTTAAGCGGTTGAAGTTGAACGAAAAACTTCAAAATAAACGCTTGACAGACTCTGAGGAAAGCGTAGAATGCGCGGCCTCGGTTGAGCAAAGCGCTTAACCAAATCGCTCTTTAACAATCGAATCAAGCAATTCGTGTGGGTGCTTGTGAGTACGGACTGATAGTCGCCAAGATTATCAGCATCACAAGTGGCCATGCGAGAAATCACATAGTCATTTGAGATTGCTGAGCCAAGTTTAGGGTTTCTTAAAAACCCAAGCAGTATTGAACTGAAGAGTTTGATCATGGCTCAGATTGAACGCTGGCGGCAGGCCTAACACATGCAAGTCGAGCGGATGATGGGAGCTTGCTCCTTGATTCAGCGGCGGACGGGTGAGTAATGCCTAGGAATCTGCCTGGTAGTGGGGGACAACGTTCCGAAAGGGGCGCTAATACCGCATACGTCCTACGGGAGAAAGTGGGGGATCTTCGGACCTCACGCTATCAGATGAGCCTAGGTCGGATTAGCTAGTTGGTGAGGTAATGGCTCACCAAGGCGACGATCCGTAACTGGTCTGAGAGGATGATCAGTCACACTGGAACTGAGACACGGTCCAGACTCCTACGGGAGGCAGCAGTGGGGAATATTGGACAATGGGCGAAAGCCTGATCCAGCCATGCCGCGTGTGTGAAGAAGGTCTTCGGATTGTAAAGCACTTTAAGTTGGGAGGAAGGGCAGTAAGTTAATACCTTGCTGTTTTGACGTTACCGACAGAATAAGCACCGGCTAACTCTGTGCCAGCAGCCGCGGTAATACAGAGGGTGCAAGCGTTAATCGGAATTACTGGGCGTAAAGCGCGCGTAGGTGGTTCGTTAAGTTGGATGTGAAAGCCCCGGGCTCAACCTGGGAACTGCATCCAAAACTGGCGAGCTAGAGTATGGTAGAGGGTGGTGGAATTTCCTGTGTAGCGGTGAAATGCGTAGATATAGGAAGGAACACCAGTGGCGAAGGCGACCACCTGGACTGATACTGACACTGAGGTGCGAAAGCGTGGGGAGCAAACAGGATTAGATACCCTGGTAGTCCACGCCGTAAACGATGTCAACTAGCCGTTGGAATCCTTGAGATTTTAGTGGCGCAGCTAACGCATTAAGTTGACCGCCTGGGGAGTACGGCCGCAAGGTTAAAACTCAAATGAATTGACGGGGGCCCGCACAAGCGGTGGAGCATGTGGTTTAATTCGAAGCAACGCGAAGAACCTTACCAGGCCTTGACATGCAGAGAACTTTCCAGAGATGGATTGGTGCCTTCGGGAACTCTGACACAGGTGCTGCATGGCTGTCGTCAGCTCGTGTCGTGAGATGTTGGGTTAAGTCCCGTAACGAGCGCAACCCTTGTCCTTAGTTACCAGCACGTTATGGTGGGCACTCTAAGGAGACTGCCGGTGACAAACCGGAGGAAGGTGGGGATGACGTCAAGTCATCATGGCCCTTACGGCCTGGGCTACACACGTGCTACAATGGTCGGTACAGAGGGTTGCCAAGCCGCGAGGTGGAGCTAATCTCACAAAACCGATCGTAGTCCGGATCGCAGTCTGCAACTCGACTGCGTGAAGTCGGAATCGCTAGTAATCGCGAATCAGAATGTCGCGGTGAATACGTTCCCGGGCCTTGTACACACCGCCCGTCACACCATGGGAGTGGGTTGCACCAGAAGTAGCTAGTCTAACCTTCGGGAGGACGGTTACCACGGTGTGATTCATGACTGGGGTGAAGTCGTAACAAGGTAGCCGTAGGGGAACCTGCGGCTGGATCACCTCCTTAATCGAAGACATCAGCCTGCTGATGAGCTCCCACACGAATTGCTTGATTCCTTGAAGAAGACGATGCTGTAACGCGACCCTGTTATAGGTCTGTAGCTCAGTTGGTTAGAGCGCACCCCTGATAAGGGTGAGGTCGGCAGTTCAAATCTGCCCAGACCTACCATTCGCTGGGTGCAGAGACGACGGGGCCATAGCTCAGCTGGGAGAGCGCCTGCCTTGCACGCAGGAGGTCAGCGGTTCGATCCCGCTTGGCTCCACCATTTGCTTTGCTACGCAGTTACCTGCAGAACTTAGAAATGAGCATTCCGCTGTGAATGTTGATTTCTGACTTTTGTCAGATCGTTCTTTAAAAATTCGGATATGTGATAGATAGACTGATGACCACTTTCACTGGTGGGCCATCAGGCTAAGGTAAAATTTGTGAGTTCTGCGCGAACGCGCGACATGCGAATTTTCGGCGAATGTCGTCTTCACAGTATAACCAGATTGCTTGGGGTTATATGGTCAAGTGAAGAAGCGCATACGGTGGATGCCTTGGCAGTCAGAGGCGATGAAAGACGTGGTAGCCTGCGATAAGCTTTGGGGAGTCGGCAAACAGACTGTGATCCAGAGATCTCTGAATGGGGGAACCCACCTAGGATAACCTAGGTATCTTGCACTGAATACATAGGTGCAAGAGGCGAACCAGGGGAACTGAAACATCTAAGTACCCTGAGGAAAAGAAATCAACCGAGATTCCCTTAGTAGTGGCGAGCGAACGGGGACCAGCCCTTAAGCTGGTTTGAGATTAGTGGAACGCTCTGGAAAGTGCGGCCATAGTGGGTGATAGCCCCGTACACGAAAATCTCTTGCCAGTGAAATCGAGTAGGACGGAGCACGAGAAACTTTGTCTGAACATGGGGGGACCATCCTCCAAGGCTAAATACTACTGACTGACCGATAGTGAACCAGTACCGTGAGGGAAAGGCGAAAAGAACCCCGGAGAGGGGAGTGAAATAGAACCTGAAACCGTATGCGTACAAGCAGTGGGAGCCTACTTTGTTAGGTGACTGCGTACCTTTTGTATAATGGGTCAGCGACTTATATTCAGTGGCGAGCTTAACCGAATAGGGGAGGCGTAGCGAAAGCGAGTCTTAATAGGGCGTTTAGTCGCTGGGTATAGACCCGAAACCGGGCGATCTATCCATGGGCAGGTTGAAGGTTAGGTAACACTGACTGGAGGACCGAACCGACTACCGTTGAAAAGTTAGCGGATGACCTGTGGATCGGAGTGAAAGGCTAATCAAGCTCGGAGATAGCTGGTTCTCCTCGAAAGCTATTTAGGTAGCGCCTCATGTATCACTCCAGGGGGTAGAGCACTGTTTCGGCTAGGGGGTCATCCCGACTTACCAAACCGATGCAAACTCCGAATACCTGGAAGTGCCGAGCATGGGAGACACACGGCGGGTGCTAACGTCCGTCGTGAAAAGGGAAACAACCCAGACCGTCAGCTAAGGTCCCAAAGTCATGGTTAAGTGGGAAACGATGTGGGAAGGCTTAGACAGCTAGGAGGTTGGCTTAGAAGCAGCCATCCTTTAAAGAAAGCGTAATAGCTCACTAGTCGAGTCGGCCTGCGCGGAAGATGTAACGGGGCTCAAACCATGCACCGAAGCTACGGGTATCACCTTAGGGTGATGCGGTAGAGGAGCGTTCTGTAAGCCTGTGAAGGTGAGTTGAGAAGCTTGCTGGAGGTATCAGAAGTGCGAATGCTGACATGAGTAACGACAATGCGAGTGAAAAACTCGCACGCCGAAAGACCAAGGTTTCCTGCGCAACGTTAATCGACGCAGGGTTAGTCGGTCCCTAAGGCGAGGCTGAAAAGCGTAGTCGATGGAAAACAGGTTAATATTCCTGTACTTCCAGTTATTGCGATGGAGGGACGGAGAAGGCTAGGCCAGCTTGGCGTTGGTTGTCCAAGTTTAAGGTGGTAGGCTGAAATCTTAGGCAAATCCGGGATTTCCAGGCCGAGAGCTGATGACGAGTTGCCATTAGGCGACGAAGTGGTTGATGCCATGCTTCCAAGAAAAGCTCCTAAGCTTCAGATAACTGGGAACCGTACCCCAAACCGACACAGGTGGTCGGGTAGAGAATACCAAGGCGCTTGAGAGAACTCGGGTGAAGGAACTAGGCAAAATGGCACCGTAACTTCGGGAGAAGGTGCGCCGGCGAGGGTGAAGGACTTGCTCCGTAAGCCCATGCCGGTCGAAGATACCAGGCCGCTGCGACTGTTTATTAAAAACACAGCACTCTGCAAACACGAAAGTGGACGTATAGGGTGTGACGCCTGCCCGGTGCCGGAAGGTTAATTGATGGGGTTAGCGCAAGCGAAGCTCTTGATCGAAGCCCCGGTAAACGGCGGCCGTAACTATAACGGTCCTAAGGTAGCGAAATTCCTTGTCGGGTAAGTTCCGACCTGCACGAATGGCGTAACGATGGCGGCGCTGTCTCCACCCGAGACTCAGTGAAATTGAAATCGCTGTGAAGATGCAGTGTATCCGCGGCTAGACGGAAAGACCCCGTGAACCTTTACTATAGCTTTGCACTGGACTTTGAGCTTGCTTGTGTAGGATAGGTGGGAGGCTTTGAAGTGGGGACGCCAGTTCTCATGGAGCCATCCTTGAAATACCACCCTGGCAACCTTGAGGTTCTAACTCAGGTCCGTGATCCGGATCGAGGACAGTGTATGGTGGGTAGTTTGACTGGGGCGGTCTCCTCCCAAAGAGTAACGGAGGAGTACGAAGGTGCGCTCAGACCGGTCGGAAATCGGTCGCAGAGTATAAAGGCAAAAGCGCGCTTGACTGCGAGACCCACACGTCGAGCAGGTACGAAAGTAGGTCTTAGTGATCCGGTGGTTCTGTATGGAAGGGCCATCGCTCAACGGATAAAAGGTACTCCGGGGATAACAGGCTGATACCGCCCAAGAGTTCATATCGACGGCGGTGTTTGGCACCTCGATGTCGGCTCATCACATCCTGGGGCTGAAGCCGGTCCCAAGGGTATGGCTGTTCGCCATTTAAAGTGGTACGCGAGCTGGGTTTAGAACGTCGTGAGACAGTTCGGTCCCTATCTGCCGTGGACGTTTGAGATTTGAGAGGGGCTGCTCCTAGTACGAGAGGACCGGAGTGGACGAACCTCTGGTGTTCCGGTTGTCACGCCAGTGGCATTGCCGGGTAGCTATGTTCGGAAGAGATAACCGCTGAAAGCATCTAAGCGGGAAACTTGCCTCAAGATGAGATCTCACTGGGATCTTGAATCCCCTGAAGGGCCGTCGAAGACTACGACGTTGATAGGTCGGGTGTGTAAGCGCTGTGAGGCGTTGAGCTAACCGATACTAATTGCCCGTGAGGCTTGACCATATAACACCCAAGCAATTTGCTGTTGCGAATTGCGGTGGTGAAGACGAACGAACCGAAAGTTTGCATCACAAATTCACATATCCGAATTGGCTGGCATGTCCATCTGGACGTTCTGGCAACAGAATTTCTTGACGACCATAGAGCATTGGAACCACCTGATCCCATCCCGAACTCAGCAGTGAAACGATGCATCGCCGATGGTAGTGTGGGGCTTCCCCATGTGAGAGTAGGTCATCGTCAAGATTCATTTCGCAAAACCCCTATCTGCGTGAGCAGGTAGGGGTTTTGTCTTTAAGTAGAGAGACCAGAGATTCGCCGGCACGTCCTGAGGACGGGCTAGCACACAGAATTTCTTGACGACCATAGAGCGTTGGAACCACCTGATCCCATCCCGAACTCAGCAGTGAAACGACGCATCGCCGATGGTAGTGTGGGGCTTCCCCATGTGAGAGTAGGTCATCGTCAAGATTCATTTCGCAAAACCCCTATCTGCGCGAGCAGGTAGGGGTTTTGTCTTTCCGCTCTCCGAAAGACTTACGCCTCCCCTGTAGGAGCGGCCTTGTGCCGCGAATCGGGCGCGTAGCGGCCGTCACCCTACCACCTCGATCACCCTGGTGCACCGCGCTGCCTGGGCCCACGGCCGCTACGCGCCCGATTCGCGGCACAAGGCCGCTCCTAGACCTGGCCGGGTTCAACGTACCTCGACCCTGCGCAGCCTGCTGCTACGCCTGGCCTGCAGCTTGCGCCACCAGATATACACCCCGGTGAGCGAAAGCACCGCTATCACCACCCCCAGAATCGCAATCAGCACCTGCCCGGTGACCCCAATGATGCGTCCCCCATGGATGGGCAATTGCAAGCGGTAGAACTGTTCTCCCAATGTCCCCTGGCCCGCGATCTCTTGGCCTAGCAAGTGCCCATCAGTCCCATGGAAGAACAACCAGGACTTACCATGCGCATCGGTATCGTGCTGGCCAAAACCTGCGCCATAGAAGTTGTACTCGAAGCTGTAGTAGAGCTCGCCTATCGGCGCGGTCAGCCCTAACCGCGCGCCTTCCTCCTGGGCTAGCTGATATGCCTGTTGGTAAGTCAGCTGGGTCACCCCCAGCGCCTCTTTCGGCATTGCGCCTCGGGCTTCGTAGACGCTCGGTTCCACCGGTGAGAAAAGCGATACCGCTGGCTTGAACACTTGTGCAGGCAAGTTCATCGCCACGCTGCTGATCGCAATGGGTAATAGCAAGAGCCACAACCACAAGCCACTCGCCCTATGGACGTCCATGTTCAACCGATAGGTATGACCGCCTTTGATCTTCCAGGCCGTGGCCCACTTACGCCAGAACGGTCGACCACGGGGCAGGGTGAGCAATACGGCAATGAAGCAGTCCAGCACCCAGAGGATGGCCACCACACCCATCAACAGGACGCCCCAATTGCCAGGTAAGGTCAGGCTGTAATGCAGTTCCAGAATGAACGGCATGAAGTTCTCGCGAGAGAAGCAGCAGTCGCCCCAATAGCGCTGACCGAGGGTTTCGCCGCTGACCGGGTCGAGGTAGAAGACCGTGTTCTTTTCATCATAGGGCTGGCCAGACTGCGGATCGTTGCGCGGCACCATGGCCAAGAGCGCGGAGTGCCCAGGCTCCTGTGGATATTCCATGTACCAGACCTGCAGGCGTGGATGTTCGCTTTGTACCTTATCCACAAGCACGCCCGGCTCTTGGAGCGTGCCTACAGCCGACGCTTCATAGAAACCTGGATTGAGCCACTCATCGATTTCATGGTGGAAGGCCAGCACGCTGCCGGTCAGGCCGGCCAGTGCAAGAAACACTGCAGTGACCAAGCCCAGGTAGCGGTGCAGCAGGACATAGAGTTGACGCATGGAAACGGGACTCCGATAAAACGCCAGAAACGAAAAAGCCAGCCCCTGGTTCAGGTGCTGGCTTCATGCACGGAAAGAGGGTCAGAACTGATAGCTGACCGTGGCGCTGACATTGCGTTCTTCGCCCATGTAGCAGTAGTTCAGGCTTGCGCAGGAGGCGACATAGGACTCGTTGGTCAGGTTGTTGGCATTCAGGCGCACGTCCATGCCCTTGAGGCCAAGCTTGCCCAGGTCGTAGCCGATCGATGCGTCGAACAGGGTGTAGGAGGGCACCTTCATGCTGTTTTCCGCATCGACCCAGCTGTACCCCACATAACGGACCCCACCGCCCAGGCGCAGGCCATCCAGGGAGCCCTGGTTGAAGTTGTAATCAGCCCAGAGCGAGTACATCTGTTCAGGTGCCTGGGTCGGTGAATTGCCCTTGTTGTCCAGGCCTGGTGTCACCAGGCTGGGCATTGCCTTAGCGTACTCGACATCCGTGTAGGTGTAGCCACCGATCAGCTTGAGGTTATCAGTGACTTGCACATGAGCCTCGAGCTCCAGGCCTTGGGAACGCACTTCACCCACTGCACGGTAGAACTCTTCGTCCGGTTGCTTGGAGGCCAGGTTTTCCTGTTCGATGCGGAACACCGAGGCCGTGAACAGGTTATCGGTACCCGGTGGCTGGTACTTGATACCGGCTTCCCATTGCGTGCCTTCCGTAGGCGCCAGCGGTCGGCCGTCCTGGTCGGAAACGGTGTTGGGGTTGAACGACTCGGAATAGCTCACATAGGGCGCAATGCCATTCTCGAACAGGTAGAGCACGCCGGCCCGGGTCGTAAACTTGGAACGGTCGTCGTTGACCTTGGTGTCGGTATCGCGATTTTCTTCGGACACCTTCACCCAGTCCTGGCGAAGGCCAAGGGAAAAGCGCCACTGATCCAGCTCGACCAAGTCCTGCAGGTACACACCGGTTTGCTGCAGACGTCGCAGGTAATTGTTCTCACCCAGAATCTGCAGGTTGCCGTTGCCATATTGCGGGTTGCTGGCGTCCAACGGGTCGACCGTGCCATAGCGCCAGGCGACATCGGCTTTGCGCCGCTGGTAGTCGGCGCCGAGTAGCACGGTGTGCTTGGCAGCTCCGGTGAAGAATTCCGCCTGAAGCATGTTGTCGATTATGAACGAGTGCAGGCGCTCGTCACCGCCGGTATAGGCCCGGTTGAGGATATTGCTGGTGGCATCGGCCCAGCCAGCAGAATAGACCTGGTCCATCGAAACATCCGAATCCTGGTAGCGGAAGTTCTGACGCGCCGTGAAGACATCGTTGAAGCGATGCTCGAACTGATAGCTGAATGACTGCTGGGTGCGTTCGTAGTTGTCGATCCCGGGCTCACCTTCGAAGAAATGGTCGGAAAGACGCAGCCCATTACGCGGGTGGAGCATGCCATCGGCCGGGTTACCGCCGTGGTAGCCGCCATTGGGGTCGTGTTGCAGGTAAGCCTGCAAGGTCAGCGAGGTGTCTTCGCTGAAGTCGATGCTCACCGCAGGGGCGAGGGCATAACGCTCTTCCTTGTTGTGGTCGAACTGTGTGTCGGAGGCATCGGCAAGGCCGGTCAGGCGGTAGGCGATGCGTTTGTCGTCATCCAGGGGCCCGCTGAAGTCGAACCCCATGCCGCGCTGCCCTTGGGTGCCCACGGTGCTCTGGATTTGGTGATACGCATCGAACAGCGGCTTCTTGGTGGTCAACGCGACCAGGCCACCGGGTGAGCTGCGGCCGTACAGTACGGAGGAGGGGCCCTTGAGGATATCGATACGTTCGAGGAAATACGGGTCTACCTGCATGGTGCTGTAGGTGCCGTTGTCGCCCATGGACTTCAGGCCATCGACATAAATGTTGTCCACGGAGCCATCGTTGAAGCCGCGCATGGCGACATAGTCGTAGCGGTGGGTCGCGCCATAGGGATTGGTCAGCACACCCGGTGTGTAGCGCATGGCCTGGGCGACGGTCTGTGAACCCTGGTCGTCCATCTGTTGGCGAGTGACCACCGACACCGACTGGGTGGTTTCCAGTATCGGCATGCTGGTTTTGGTCGCCACCTGACTATGTGTAGCGTTATAGCCTTCCATGCTGCCCAGGGCATTGCCGAGGGTGAAGGCGCGCACGTCGGTGCTTGGCAGGGCAAGCGCCGCGTCCTCAGGCTGGGCGCGCAACACATAGCTGCGACCATCCTGGCTGACCGCTTCCAGGCCGGTGCCATTGAGCAGTTGGCGTAGAGCCTGGTCCGCGGAATAGTGCCCTTGCAACCCCGGGGATTGCAGCTCGCCAGTCAGTTGTGGGGTGCTGGAAAGGGTGATGCCAGCTTGGCGCGCGAATTGGTTGAGTACAGTATCCAGGCTCCCTGCAGGAATCGCATAGGGCTGGCTGACGCTTACCGGCTCGGCAGCCATGGCCAGCGGCGCAATGCTGGCCATGCCGAGGGTGGTGCCGAGCAGGGCGGCGCGTATCGCCTTGCCGAGCAAGGTTGAATCCAAGACAGGTCGAAACTCATTCGTATTGATGGGGTTCAGCGAGCGCTGGGCGTCTGGCATGGGTAGGGTCCGTGAAAATCGATTAGGGCTGAAGGCGTTGCTTACAGTCCTAGCCGGACCTGAAGGAAAAACCCGCCAGAAAGTGTTAGAGAGATATAAGAAATCAAGCCAGCCGTTCTACCCGGACCCACCAGCGTGTGCGCAGGCGAAGTGTAATTGGCAGCGTCTGTGGCAGCAGCCCAAGGAGCTTGTCGGTGTCTTCCAGGCGGAACACACCGGAAAGGCGTAAGTCGGCAACGTCATCGCTGCAGCCGAGATAACCATGACGATACCGGGCGACTTCTGCGAGAAAGTCGGCCAGGCGCATATTACGGGTGACGATCAGCCCTTCGGCCCAGGCGCTGGCGTCCATCTTGGGGTGTTCGATCAGCCGGACGCCCTGGTGGTCGAGACGCCAAGTCTGCCCGCTGGTGAGCCACGACAACGGACCGCCCGCCGCGTGATGCACGGCCACCTTGCCTGTACTGACGCTGACACGGGTGCAATCAGCGTCCTGGCGCACCACGAAACGACCGTCGAAGCCTTCGAGCAGCGCATCGTGGGTTTCCACCAACAGCGGGCGTCCATGGGCCTGCTGGGTGTTACAGGTGAGCATCAGCTCGCCCTGCCTGAGGCGCACAAGCCGCTTGTGCTCATCGAAGGCCAGGTCAGCGGTGCTGCGGGTGTTGAGCTGCAACTGCGAGCCATCTGGTAGCGTGAAGGTGCGGCGTTCGCCGGTACTGGTCGCGAAGTCCGATGTCCAGTTGCTCAGCAGTTGCAGGTCCTTGGCCAGCCAGGCAGCCGAGCCTGCCAGGGCGACACCGCTCAACAGCCTCAGGGCCTGGCGTCGGTGCAGGCGGCGTTGGCTGGTCTCCAAGGTTTGCAGGGCGACGCTGGCGCCAGGGATAGTGCGAAGGTTGAGCTCCTGATGCAGGCTGGTGACCCGCTGCCAGGCCAGCTCGTGATCATGATGCGCTTTGCGCCATTGCTCGCACTGCATCAGCAGGCTGGGGTTCTGGCTGCTTTCACGCAGGCGCAGCATCCAATGGATCGCCTGCTTGACCACCTTGGACGAGGGATTGTTGATGCCCATCGTTTCAGGGCTCGTCTTCATAGCGCAGCAGATAGCAATGATAGAGCGCATCCGCTACGTAGCGTTCGACGGAGCGCAGGGAGATACCCATCTGTTCGGCAATGGCTTTGTGGCTCAGCCCATCGCATTGAGCCAGGAGGAAGGCGCGACGCACCTTTGGCTTGAGACCTTCGAGCATGCGTGCGATGCGTTCGAGCAATTCCAGCATGAGTTCGCGGGTTTCGGCACAGGGTACCTCGGCCTGCGGTGCATGGGCGAGCGCTTCGAGGTAGGCGCGCTCCAACTCCTCGCGACGCCAATGGTCGATCACCAGGCCCCGTGCAACGGTCCGTAGGAAGGCACGGGGCGCATTGAGCTCCAGCTGCTCGCGTTGCAGCAGGCGAACGAAGGTGTCCTGGGCCAGGTCCGCCGCGTCGGCAGCATTGCCGAGCTTGCTGCGCAGCCAGGTATACAGCCAACCATGGTGGTGGTTGTAGAGCGTGTGCACAGAGTCTCTGGAAGGCATGGAGGCGCACTGCGGTGATGGGTATGAATGATAATTAGTCTCATTGTTGGCGGGATGGCGTTTTTTTGCAACAGCCCGCGGGTGCTATCGTCGCGCCATCCATCATAAAAGGGCTCCGCCGGCCAAGGGCCGGCGGAGGCACGCTCAGCTCAGCAGGTTCTTCACATTGTGCATGGCCTCGTCGGCGAAGCCCTGAAGGAACGCCTGGAACCCCGGCAGCACCTCGGCCCCACCTTCCCATGGCTCGGCCCGGATGGTCCAGGTGGCCCGGCTGTGGGTATCGTCGAGGGCTTCGACCTGCATCGCCGCCCACAGGTTGCCGATATTCAAGCTGGTGTAGATCAGGCTCCAGGTCATATACATGGCCTGCTCGTCCCGAGCGTTCAACTGCTCGATGACCACATTGCCGTCCTTGAACAGTTTCTTGCGGATGGAGCGCATGCCGCTACCGGTCATCTCGATGTGCGAGAGCGCGGGAATGAATACCGGGAACCCTGCGAAATTGCCCACGATGCTCCATACGCTGGTGGCGGGGGCTGCGATGTCTACATGGGCCACAACCTGGCAGCCTTCGGGGTTACGGATCAGGGTATCGGGTTTGAGGGTTTGCATGTGCATTGCTCCTATTGTGGATAAAAGTGATCAGATGAAACCGATATCGCTCAGATGGCGGCAGCCCAGGCGCAGCAGCGCCGGGCTTTTGGCCGGGTAGCAGGCCCCCATGCGCTGCACGCCGGCACGGGCGTTGGTATGTTCGATGGCGCTGATATCGCCGATGTCTTCGCCGAACCCTTCGAGGTAGAAGCCCAGGACATCGAACAGGGCGTTGTCGCGGTCGACCCGGTGCAGTTGACGTTGCCACTGCTCTACCGAGACCAGGTCGAACCCGTGCCCCTGCTCCTGGAAAGCCGCCACGTAGTCACGCCAGCGCAATGGCTCGGGGTTGTGCAGGTTGAACACCCACGCATTGGTCTGGTGACGGCTGGCATGGAAGCCGATGAAGCGGGCCAGGAAATCCACTGGCATGAGGTCGAAGTCGATCGCCAGGTCCGGCACCAGGCCCAGTTGCAGCGAGCCCTTGAGCATGAGCATCAGGCGGTTGCGCTGGGGTTGGCAGATGCCGTTGCGGCTGTCGAAGGTGATGTTCCCTGGGCGGAACAGGTTGACCCACACGCCCTGGCTGCGGGCACGCTGGAGAATGCGCTCACCGACCCATTTGCTCAGGTTGTAGCCGTTGCGGATGTAGATCGGCGCAGTGGCCGCCGGTGCTTGTTCGAGCACGCGTCCATCAGCATCCACCGCACTGCAGGCAGAAAGGGTCGAGACGAAGTTGAAGATCTTCTTGCGCCGCCCTTCGCACAGGCGCAGGCATTCGAACAAAGGCTCGATGTTATCTGCAGCCAGGGCCTGGTAATCCAGCACATGGTTGACCTGCGCGGCATTGTGCAGCAGCGCGCCATAGTGGCTGTCCAGGTAGTCGTAGTCGCTTTCGCACAGGCCCAGGCGCGGCTGGCGCAAATCGGCGTCGAACACCCGCAGGCGGCTTGAATCCAGAGAGAGGCCGTTCTCCTCGATGGCCTGGGCGAAGCGTTCGCTGGCCGACAGGCCATCGCTGCTGCGCACCAGGCAAGCCACTTCGGTGGCGCCCCAGGCGAGCAGGGCTTCGACCAGGTGTACACCGAGGAAGCTGTTGGCACCGGTGACAATGACTTTGTGCACATCGCCCAGACAGTCCATCGGCAGTACTTGCAGGCCCAGTTCGCGATTGGCGTCCTGTTCCAGGCGCTCGAGCGGTCGCTCCTGTGGCGCCTCGGGGCGGTCGATCAGTTCGGCGAGGCGTTGCAGCGTTGGTCGTTCGATGAAGCGGTTGATCGGTACACCGTGGCCGAACTGCTGGCGCACCTCCAGCAGCAGACGTGACAGCAGGATCGAGTGGCCACCCAGGTTGAAGAAGCTGTCGTGGGTGGATATCTGCGTTTCAGGCAGCTCCAGCAGCTCGCTCCAAATAGTGCACAAACGCTGCTCGGTCGGTGTACCAGGTACCGATCGCTCGTGCACCGGCAGCGCCAAGGGGCGTGCATGCAGGGCCTTGCGGTCGACCTTGCCGTTGGCGGTATAGGGCATGTGCTGCAGGACTTGGTAGAACGCTGGCCGCATGTAGTCGGGCAATTGCTGTTCGGCATGGGCACGCAGAGCGGCTTCGGCCCCGGTGTGGGCTGGCTGAGCGACGAAGGCCAGGATGCGGCGCTGGTCGTCGATCACCACGGCGACCTGGGCGAACAGGTTGCTGGCGCGCAGGCAGTGCTCGATTTCTTCCGGTTCGACCCGGAAACCGCGGATCTTCACCTGGTTGTCGCGTCGACCGCAGAGCTCGATACCTTGAGCTGTCCACTGGGCGATATCGCCGGTACGGTAGGTCTGCAGGTTGCGTCCATCCGGCAAGCGCAGTTCGACGAAGCGTTCTGCAGTCAGCGCAGGGTTGTTCAGGTACCCAAGCCCCACACCCGGCCCGCTGATGTACAGCTCGCCCGGGGTCCGTTCAGGCACCGGGAGCAGGTCGTCATCGAGGATCAGCACCTGGGTGTTGGCGATCGGTGTGCCGAGGTTACGGTTGCTGTCGCCGGCGATGAACGTGCGGGTGGTGGCCAGCACTGTGGTTTCGGTCGGGCCATAGATATTGTGCATCCGGCACTGCCCGGCGAGGCGGGCAATGACCTGCGGCTCGCACACATCTCCACCGGTGACCAGGTGGCGCAGGCCAAGGTGTTCGTCAGTGGGCAGGATGCTCAGCAGCGCGGGAGGCAGGAAGGCATGGCTGACTTCCTGGCTGTGGATAAGCCGTACCAGTTGCACCGGATCACGGCGCTGTTCTTCACTGGGTACCATCAGTTCGGCGCCATGGGTGAAGGTCGGCAGAATGTCGAGCAGCGATGCATCGAAGCCGATGGTGGAAAACTGCAGGACCCGGCTGTTGGCATCGAGCGATACGTGGTCGGCATACCAGCTCGTGAAATGGGTGAGGTTGCGCTGGCTGAGCAGCACGCCCTTGGGCTGTCCCGTGGTGCCTGAGGTGTAGATCGCAACGCAAGGGGCGTCCAGGGCGAGCTGGCGCACCTGCAGCGAAGGCAGTTGTCGCGCCGTCACTTCTGCCAGTGTGCGCACATCCAACCCTGGCACGCCGCCATGAACCTGCCCATCATGCAGGAGGACGCAGGCGCCGGCATCGTCCAGGATGCGTTGGCGACGTTCGAACGGAGTGGCCGGATCCAGCGGCAGGTACACCGCGGCGCAGCCGAGCACTGCCAGCAGGCTGGCATACAGTGCAGGTGACTTGGCCATACAGACCGCAATCACCGTAGGTCGTCCGTCGACGCTGGGCAGCAGGGGCAGCAGTGCGCGTTGGATACCGACGGCCTGGGCGTGCAGTTGCCGATAGCAAGTACGCGTACCGTTCTCATTGAGAGCTGGTTGGGCGGCGAAGCGGTGTAGGCTCAGCTCGAGCCGGTCCATCAGGCAGGTTTCCGCTTTCTCCAGCAGGTCTGCCCGTAGCGTTCGGTTGAAGGGGTGGCGGTGTGCCAATGACTCCAGCCAGCCCAGTCCATGTTCACGCTCTTGCAAGGCCGAGCCGAGCTGCGGGGCGTGTTCCAAGTATTGCGGGTCACGGGCGAAGCGCGTCACCACCGAGGCCAGCAGGTCCTCCAAGGCCAGCAAGGTCTCCTGCCGTAGCTGCTGACCGTTGCCGGAGGCTGGGGTTTGCAGTGCTACGCGCTCGATCAGCCGTTGGGTATCGCCATCGGCGTACCAGCACAAGAGCTCGATGGCAGGCAGGACGCCTGCATAGCTCGCGCCCACGCGAAGCCTGAGCAACGGCGTGGCTCCTACCCCGCGCCAATCGAGTTCGCGCAGTGAAAGGCTGCCATCGTCCACTACCAGGTGCGAGGACTTGGCCGAGGCGGAACGCCAATCGTCCGGCGTTTGCACCACCGTCGTTCGATGGGCGTGCTCCTCGAGCAGGCTGGTCAGTTGTCGTATGGCGGGGCTGCTGCCCACCAGGAGTATGTCGAGGCGTCTCATGACGGCTTCCTCAAGGCAGATAGTTACGTAGCGCATCCTGTACGCAGGGCGACTCGAGCATCGAGCTGCTGCGCAGGAAGCGCAGGATGTTGCCCAGCAGCGGATGCTGGTGATTGATCGGGTAGGCCAGGCTGCGGACTTCTTCGCGCAAGGCCTGGCGAATGTCCTGTGCCACCGGCAAGGCCTCGATCAGCTGGAAATCGAATGCTTGTTGCAGATCGTTGGTCAGGTATTGGCCAAGGAACACAGGCAAGACGTTCGCGATGGCTTCACGATCGGGTTGGGGAGCGGTATGCCAGTAGATCCGCGTCAGGCGTGTCCAGAAGCTGGAATGGCGCCCTTCGTCGAGCAGGTGGTCGGCCATCAGGCCCTTGATCGAAGGCTTGACCGTATCGTCGCGGGAAAAGGCGGCGACATCGTCGGTCAAGGTGTTTTCGGCTATTCCCACACAGATGAGCTCCATGGCGTCACGCAACCGCTCAGGGACTTCGGCCAGCGCTGCGGGGATGGCCCGGCTGAGTTCGATCTGTCGAGGCAGGGCGATTGGCTCGATGCCAGTCATGGCGATGGTCTGCTGGAGGAAGTCCATGGCCACCAGCGCGTGGTAGTCCTCATCCACGACAACGGTCATGGCGTCGTAGCGGCAGGCATAGGGGAACGGTATGGCGAAGCGTTCCTTGGCGATGCGCCGTGCGGTGCTATCGACGATTTCGGTCTCGAAGATCACGACGTCGTTGATGAACTTGTAAAGGCTCTGTACCAACACGAAATCGCGTAGTTGCGGGCATTCGCGCTGGAAGGTGGCGCTGAGCACCAGCGGTTGACGGCAGAGTGGATAGATCAGTCGCTGGTCGTTCTCCAACAGCCTGCGCGGCCGGGTGCGGATGGTTGCGCGTGCTTCCCACACATCGGCGAACGAACTGTACTTGGGTGCGCTCATTGGGCCACCTCGCCGAGTGCGGCGTGAAGCTGGGTTCGCACCCGGTCCCACAGAGCCATCCGATTGTCCACGGCAGTAATGGCGGCCTGATACACCTCTGCCAGGCGCAGCGGGTCGCCCTCGACCAGCCGGGCCAGCAGCCGTTCCGCTGCGGGGCCATGGTCTTGCGAGTCGACTTCAATATGGCGTTGCAGGTAGTAGCGGAAGGTCGGGGCCTGTTCGCTACCGATCTCCCATTGATCGAGGATCTGCTGGAACATCGCCGGGATGACGCTTTCGCGCCCATGCAGGAATGCAGCGGCCACATGATGACGAGGGGCGTCGAGTGCAACGCTCAGGGTTTGGCGAACGAAACGCTGGGCGGCGTCCGGGGCACCACAGCGCTGCAGGGCGTCCAGGTAGTGAATGCCTTGCTGCTGAAGTGCAACGAATTGCTCGATGGCTGTAGTGTTCGCGCCTACTTCCCGCATGGCATCCAGATACAGTTCGAAATGGCTGTAGTAGCCATGATCGACACGGTCATCGGATTCCTCGCCTAGGACGATCTCGTTGATAAGGCGGGCTGCTGCCGGATCCACCGGCGGCAACCAGGGCAGGCTGACGCAGGTGAGTTCAAGTTGCAGGCGTTTGGTCAATGACATGAAGTCCCATACTGCGAATACATGGGTTTCCATGAAGCGTCGCAATACCGTCAAAGACGTGATTTCGGAAAAGACGGGGTGTTTGGAAAGTTGCTGTTTTTTGAGCGACAGCGTGTCGTGCAGTGCGTGCATGATGAATTCCTTCGGTAATGTTTTCCAATGAGGTTGTTTTGTTGGCTTTTAATGCGTCATATTTATTAAGGGCGTGCGAAGGCCTCGAGGCAGAATTCGATGATGAATAGGCGTTGATATCCGCAGGCATTGGCATGCATTGCGATGGTCGCCGGCGCGCTGGTGGTCTGCTGACGGGATAAAAGTTAGAACAATTGCAAAGTTGCCTGCAATTATTTTTTTATATTTTTTGAGCTTTCAATTTATTATGGACGAGCGAGTTCGATAAAACTTTTGGCGAAGTTTTATTTGGCAAAAAAGTGCTCCTTCCGATAATAAATATCAGAAAATTCTGAAGTTATAGGTGAATAGGTCACCCAAGCACTTGGTAAATAAGGCGTTCGGAATTGGAAATTTGGGGGGCTGTTGTCTACTGCGCCCCGGTCGCTGGCCCCTCCTGATGAACGATTGGAAGGCAACGATCCAGCCTGCCCGATGGCGATCAGCATCGTTGCGAGGTGTAGAGTGGGCCGAAATGCTGGGCACTGCCATGCCGGTGGGCGAGGATTGCGAAAAGACAGGAAGGATGACGGGGTGGCGAGGCTTGGGGGGGCCAGGAAACCTATCGGTGTGCGGCGGGATGGGAGAAGGTTTTGAGAGGTATCAGCGCTCGCGCGCGCGCATTGGGGTAGCGGGCAAGCGTATTGTCACGAGGGGTAGGGAGGTTTTGAAGCTGCGCAGTCGACCTCAGTGGGCCGACTGGCTGTTCAGGTACTTGCGGATCGTGCGAGAGGCATTGTTCAGGTGCTCTTCCAGCACCCTGATGGCTTCATCTACCGATTTGTCGCTGGCGGCGTCCACCAAGGCGATATGATCGTCTTGGGTAAGCTTGCCCAGGCCCATCGAGGAGAGGTGGAAGCGCAAAAAGCGTTCCTCTTCGTTGAGCTCGATTTCGATCATGCGCAGCAGCTTCTGGTTGGGCGCCTTGCTGTAGAGGGTCATGTGCAACAGGCGATTGAGGCGCCCGATCTCGGCATGACGGGTCTCGTTCTCCAACTGCTGGATATAGCCGCGCGCCTGGGCGATATCATCGGCATCGAGCAGTGGGATCGACTGGCGTAGTGCTTCGGACTCGAGCAGTACACGCAGCGCATAGGTGTCGACGGCATCCTCACCGATCAGAGGGGCGACCACGGCTCCCTTGTGCATGACGACCTGCAGCAGCGATTGCGCCTCCAACTGGCGCAGGGCTTCACGCACCGGCATGCGGCTTACGCCGAACAGCGTGGCGATTTCCTGCTGGCGCAAGGCCGTGCCAGGCGGCAGACGACCATCGACGATCGCGCTGCGCAGGCGCTCTTCGATGACGCTACGGGCCTGGTGCGGTGGTACCTGCACACTACCTAGAACGGTTTTCAGAAGTCGAGTTTTTTCGGCCACGCGGTGTATGCCTCGATGCCTATTGGAAATTGGATCCAATTACACTAGTGAGTTGAGGGGGCAATTGTCAAACTGTCGCGACGATGCGTGCACTGGCCAAGGGGGTTAGGCCGAGGCAGGAAAGAGGCTATCGTGAAGGAACTCCCAGGGTGAGGAAAGCAGTACTTTTCTCTCTGGAATACGGAAGAAATCTGGTTCTGGATAACATACCGTGATTGTAATGTGCCATTGTCTTTTCCTTCCACAGGCAGCACCATCACGGCTTTTCCAGGGGCTGAACGGGTCTGCGCAGTGGCAACACCCCCTATGCTGATAGTAGCTTTGCGGCGCATTGGCCTTGCCGCGCTGTTCGGCTGCCTGCTGTCGGGCGTTTTGCAGGCGGACTGGGATTTTTCCCAGATCAGCCGCCGTGCGCAATCGCTCTATGGCCAGTTGGGGGCGGGGCAAGGTCGTATCGATGCCTGGCAGAACCTGTTGGCCACCCAGAAGCAGGGCAGCGAGCTGGATCGCCTGCAGGCGGTCAACCGCTTCTTCAACCAACAGTTGCGCTATGTCGAGGATATCGACCTGTGGCACGACGTCGACTACTGGGCGACGCCGATCCAGTCGCTGATCAAAGGCGCCGGTGATTGCGAAGACTACGCGATCGCCAAGTACTTCAGCCTCAGGCGCATGGGCATACCCAGCGAAAAACTGCGCATTACCTACGTCAAGGCCCTGCGTCAGAACAGGGCGCACATGGTCCTGACCTATTATTCAAGCCCACAGGCCCAGCCGTTGGTGCTGGACAGCCTGATGGATGCCATCAAGCCGGCCAGCCAGCGTAGCGACCTGTTGCCGGTGTATGCCTTCAATGGTGAAGGCTTGTGGCTGACGGGGGCCGCAGGCAACAAGAAGGTCGGCGATACCAAGCGCCTGTCCCGTTGGCAGGATTTGCTGAAGAAAATGCAGGCCGAAGGGTTCCCTGCCGAACCGGTCTACTGAAGGAGCACAGATGTCACTGTTCAAACAATTGCTGCTTGCCATTTGCCTGTTCCTGGTGGTCGCGTTCAGCGGCAGCTTCATGGTCAGCCTCGAAAGCTCGCGCAGCCAGTATGTCAACCAGTTGCGCTCCCATGCCCAGGACGCGGCCACTGCACTGGCCCTGTCGCTGACCCCCAATATCGACGACCCGGCAATGGTCGAGCTGATGGTCAGCTCGATCTTCGACAGCGGTTACTACTCGAGCATCAAAGTCGTCGACTTGGGCTCCAATGCCGTATTGGTAGAGCGTCATGCCGAACCAGACAGCAATGGCGTACCCGCCTGGTTCATTCGCCTGATCGGCCTGGAGCCGGCCGGTGGCGATGCTATTGTCAGCCGTGGGTGGCAGCAGGCGGCACGGGTCGAAGTGGTCAGTCACCCAATGTTCGCCTTGGCCAAGCTTTGGCAGAGCGCTCTGGGCAGTCTCGGCTGGCTGCTGCTGTGTGGCGCGGCGAGCGCTGTACTGGGCGCTCTGTTGCTGCGGCGCCAGTTACGTCCGCTGGACTATATGGTTGCCCAGTCCCACGCTATTGCCCGGCGCGAGTTCCTCAGCCTGCCGGAGCTGCCACGCACGCCAGAACTGCGCCGGGTGGTGCAGGCCATGAACCAGATGGTCGAGAAGCTCAAGGCGTTGTTCAACGAACAGGCCGAGCGTAGCGAGAGGCTGCGCTCGGAGTCGTACCAGGACAGCCTGACGGGTCTGGCCAACCGTCGTTATTTCGAGATGCAGCTCAACGCCCGTGTCAGCAACCTGGAGGACGCACGTGCAGGCTACCTGCTGCTATTGCGGGTGCAGGACCTGGCTGGCCTGAATGCTCGCCTGGGCGGCCAGCGTACCGATCAGTTGCTGCAAGCGGTGGGTGAGCAGTTACGGCGAACCTGCGCCCACTACCCCGAAACCAATAACCTGATCACCCGCAGCCGTGGGGGCGAGTTCGCTGTGCTGGCGCCGGGCATGGTCCATGAGGAGGCCATACAGCTGGCCCAGGCTCTGGAGGCCACCCTGCAAAGCCTGCACCAGACTGGCGCCAGCGATGTCGACCCGGTGGCCTGCATAGGCCTTGCGCCTTATAGCCCAGGGGACGCGCCCCATGCACTGTTGAAGCTGGCCGACGAAGCCCTGGCCCGTGCCGAGAGCCAGCCTGAGCCTGGTTGGGTATGCCTGGAGCAAGGGGTCGCGGCGCAGGCTGCCGATAGCCATCATGCCTGGCATGAACGGTTGGACCAGGCGCTGGCCAAGGGGCAATTCGAATTGTTCTTCCAGCCGGTGGTCGACAGCCTTAGGCCGGAGCGGGTGCTGCACTACAAGGTCATTTCTCGCCTGCACGATGCTCCGGCCGAGGCAGTGGCGGCAGGGCGCTTCCTGCCCTGGCTGGAGCGCTTCGGCTGGATGCCACGGCTGGATGTGCTGGTGCTGGAAAAAGTACTGGCGCACTTGAAAACCCATGGCGATGCCTTGGCGGTGAACCTGTCTGCGGCGACCTTGGCCGATGCCGGTGCGCTGCAGCGCATCCACGCATTGCTGAGCCAGTATGCCGGGCTTGGCTCGCGCCTTACGCTGGAGATCGGCGAGGAGCAATTGCCTGAGCAGCAGGTGCTCGAACAACTGACGCGCCGTCTGCATACCTTGGGGTTCGGCCTGGCACTGCAACGCTTTGGCGGTCGCTTCAGCATGATTGGCAACCTGGCCCATTTGGGCCTGGCCTACCTGAAGATCGATGGCAGCTACATCCGTAACATCGACCAGGAACAGCACAAGCGCTTGTTCATCGAAGCTGTGCAGCGGGCGGCGCACAGCATCGACCTGCCGCTGATTGCCGAGCGTGTCGAGACAGAAGGCGAATTGCAGGTGTTGCGCGAGATGGGGATTCAAGGGGTCCAGGGGCAACTGGTCGGCGAACCTGTGCCCTGGAAATGAATACAAATGGCATCGGCTGGCCGGTGTTCGCGGGACAGCCCAACGTGCTGAAGTTCAGATCAACCCACCTTCCTCATCTTCCTCGATCAGGTTGTTCAAGCTGCCCAATGCCTTGCGCGCCGAAGAGCGATTGAGCAGCTTGGCCTGGGCGCCGGCGGGCAGGTCGGTGATGCTGATAACGCCTTTGGTGGTCAGCACCTCGATCAGGTCTTCCAGTACGCGGATCATGTCCAGGTCGCTCTGCTTGAGCTGACGCAGGCTGTTTTCCACCACATCGTCGGCGAACCATTCCTGGATTTCGGCATGGTCGGCCGGGAGTATTTCGGTGTACTCGGCGTAGGGCGCGGCTTCTACTCGCTGCAGCTGGCCCGCGGCGTCGCGTTGCACGTAGAACATGGCGTCGACCCTCGTCACATTGATTCCATCTTGGTAGGCAGCAGCATAGGCAAAGTTCACCCGGTGTGCCTTCGGCGCACGAGTATGCGCCGTCAGGCATTGGCCGGGGAAGCCCAGGCCTCGCGGGCGGCCACGAGGGCCGCCGCATCGGGTGGGCTCAGCTGTTGGAATTGTCGATCTTGATGGTCGGATCGCCACCGCTGATCAACGAGTTGATCGTGGTGTTCGACCAGTTGACGCCCTCGAGCTTGATGGTCACGTCGGCGTTGGCCAGGCCGCCGGCCTCGTTGAGCTTGCCCTGGCTGCTGATCTGCAGGGTCGAATCGCCGCCGACTGTGGTGATCTTCAAGTAGTCATCGATGGTGCTGGCCTTCTCGCCCTGCAACAGGTCGCGCAGGTCGAGGCGATCGCCCTGGTCCCTGTTGAAGTCCTTGATGACATCGTGGCCGGTGTCGCCGGCCTTCCACATGAAGATATCGGCACCGCCGCCGCCGACCAGCACATCGTTGCCTTGCCCGCCGATCAGCGTGTCATTGCCGGTACCTCCCAGCAGGATGTCATTGCCTTTGCCACCGTTCAGGAAGTCGCTGCCACCCTGACCGAAGAGGATGTCGTTGCCATCGCCGCCGAGCAGGGTATCACTGCCATCGTTGCTGCCCGAGATGTCGAACTCGCTGACATGCTCGGTGATGTATTGGTGCAGCACACGGCCGTCGACCTGGTCGGCAGTGGTCCCTAGCTTGCCGGCTACATAGGCCTGCATGGCCTCGACGCCGTTACCCGGGATTGCATCGAAGCTGATCAAGTCACCGAAGATGATGTCGTGACCATCGCCGCCGTTGACCGTGTCATTGCCTGGCGCGGCCGCTTCGGTGTGGCCCAGGATGGCTTCGGCCAGCTTGCTCGGGTCGATGTTGGTCTGCGGTTTGCCGTCGCTGTCGTAGGGCTTCAGGTCGTTGGCATTGACGCCTTTGTTCAGGCCAATGGCTTCGACAGTGGATACCTCTGACAGCTTCTCGAAGCCTTGCTGGGAATTCTGATCTACGGTTGATTGCCAGCGGCCCGCGGTGACTTCGGAAAGCTCGTAGGTTCCGTCGCCTTGGGCATGCAATTGTCCTGTGGCATTGGAGTCGGTCCACCACCTGCCATCGCTTTTGTATTCAACGGTCAGGTACCCGTTCTTGTCGATGCTGTAGCGGGTATTGCTGCCAAGCATTTCCCGGTCCACGACAGTACCAATCTTGTAGCCGTCCAGTACCTCGTCCAACTTGTAGCCTGAATAACCGAAGGTTGGATTGGGGCGCTCACCACTTTGGTAGTAGTTGGGCTTGCCATCGGTGATGAAGAATGTCTGGCGACTGCCGGTGCTGCCTGCTTCCATCAGCTCATGGAACCAGTTTGCGGTGGTCTTGAACGCATCTTCGTAGTTGGTGTTGCCGCCTGCGGTCAGTTTGTTCAATGCGGTGTTGAGGGTGGCCAGGGCGTTCTTGTCGGCCAGGTTGATCGACACGGTGGTATTGACCTGGTTGGAAAAGTCCACCAGCAGAATGTTCACGGTTCCGGACTGCGCACCCTTGACGCTGTTGGCCAGCGTCTCGAAAACCGACTTCAGCGAATTGCGTGCTGCGGTCACGCCAGATGAGCCCATGCTGCCGGAGGTATCGACGATGAACGCCAGGTTGTAGTCCTGGCCCGGTACTACGTGCAGGCCATTGACGTCGGCAACCACGATGTCATTCCCGGTGGTGCCGGTAACGCTGTCGTTTTCCACCGTGAGGTTGCTGGTGTTGTAGGTATCCGGATACACCGTGACCTTGATCGTGCCTTCGCTGACGGCTTTGCTGCCGCCGACGTTTTCGGTGGACGTCGAGGTGACCTTCACATCGAACTGGCCCTGGTAATACGCAGGTGGCTTGATGGTCAGGCCGTTGAGGTTCCAGCCCGTCACGTCGACCTCGGTCTTGCCCACGGTCACGGTGTGGCCGGCGCCGTCGCTGAGCACAGAGCCTTGCGGGATGCCGCCCAGCTTGACGTTCAGCGACTCGGAGCCATCGGTATCGGTCAGTTGGGTGGAAATACCTACCAGCTTGACCGTGCCGTTCTCGGCGCTTTCGTTGAGCTTGAAGCCATCGTAGTAACCCCTGCCACCATCGCCATGCAGCTCGGAGACGCTGACGCCTGCATTCACCAGAGCATCCACGTTCGGGAACATCGGGACGGCGCCGCTGTTGAGGTCTGTCACCGGCCCGGTGCCGACTCGGATGTTGACGTCGTAACTACCGGGACCTGCCTGGTTGGCATGAAGCATTTCCAGTGTGTAGTAGCCGCTCTTGGGCGGTGTGAAACTGCCCGAGACCTTGCCACCCGCACCCCAGGTAGCCTCTACCACATTGGTGCCGCCGATATTGATGACCATGCTGTCATCGGCTGTGCCGCTGAAGGTATAGGTCTGGCCGGCCTCCAGGTAGATCAGGCCGGAAACCTTGGTGCCGGTGCCAGGCGTCACGTCGCTCACGGACTGCACATTGCTGGTCGTTTCTGACTTGCTGGCCTGGCCGGAGTTGGCGAACACATCCTGCAACGCCTTGCCGGTGATGCCATTGCCGCCGGTACCCAGGCCTTTTAGGCTGTTCCAGGTTTCTTTGGTCAGGCCGATGGAGTCGACGGTGTTGCTGCCGATCTCCAGGGTCGGTTTGTCGGCTACGGGGGTGATGTCCACCTTAAGGGTGACTTCGCCACCGATATTGGTGCCATCGTTCGGTTTGTACTTGATGTGCGCGTAGTCGGCCTGCTGGTTGCCGACACCCGTGCCACCGTAGCCATCGACACCCGACTCGTTGGCCTTCGGCACGAACTTGAGGTGACCGGCATCGATGTCCTGCTGGCTGATGGTCTGGTTGACCTTGACGTCGACCCAGTTGCTGCCATCGAAGAACTTCAGGCTTCCCTGGCCCGGCAGCTGGCTGATGGTCACACCCAGCTCGGTATTGCCATCGGCATCTGAGACATTGAAGTCGCTCCAACCGAAGGTATAGCCGAGGTCTTCCACACCGGTGACGGCGCCGCCAGTGGACACCGGCACATGGTCGTTGTCGATGATGGTGGTGGTGACGCTGGCATGGTTCGCATCGACTTGCAGGTTTTCGAAACCGCCGCCGCAGACCTTGTCGATCTTCACCACGAAGTGCTCGGCACCTTCGGCGAAGCGGTCATCGATGGTCCGGATGTCGAAGCTGGTCCCCGTGCTGTTGGCCGGGACCTTCACCGTGACGATACCCTGGAAGTCCTCTCCATCGGTGGCGGTACCGCTGTAGGACAGGGTAACCGTGACTTCGCTCTTGGTGGGGTTGCTCAAGGTCAGGTTGTAGTGGGCAATGTCGCCTTCGGTGACCGACCTGTCACCACTGATGCCAATGGTGGTCAGGTCACCCTGGCCGCTTGGCTCATCGGTCACGGTAGTGGTCAGCGTGGTGCCGTCGAGGCTCAACTTCTCGAAGTTGGCGCCGCCCTCGACCGATACGAGTTTGTTCACCAGGCTCGGTTGCCCGCCGACGTAGGGGTCGTCCTTGGTGGTGATGGTCAGGGACCCGCTGGCGCTACCGGCCGGGATGGTGACCTTGGTGCCATCGGTCAGGGTGAAGACCAGGCCACCATGGGCGTTGACCGGCAAGTTCTGGCCGTTGCTCAGCGTGACGGTGTAAGTGATTTCACCGCCCTCGGCGACAGTGGATTTATCCACAGACAGCGTGGCTTTCACTTCGCTGATCGTGTCGGTGATGTTGACGGTGGCCTTGTCGCCCAGTTGCAGGTTTTCGAACTGCTTGCCGGCGACGGTCGCATCGGTGACACCCAGCGAAACTTCACCTGCGTCCTTGAATACATCATCGCCCTGGGCCGGCAGCGAGTAATCGACCTCGGTTTTACCGGCTTGGATGACCACCTGCTGATTGTTGCTCAGCGTGATGGTGACATCGTGATCGAGCTTTTCGCTGATCCGGATGGTGAAGGACGGCTGCTGGTCTTCGGTGACGTCACCCTTGCTGACGATGGTGACTTCGAACTTGTCGCCTTCGTTGCCGGTGCCAGTACCCGTGCCCGAACCTGGCTCATCGGTGATTTCCGTCGAAACAGAGTTCTCACCCAGAGTCAGTTTCTCGAACTTGTCGCCGCCTTCTACCGACTCAAGCTTATTGGTGATGGTCGGCTGGCCACCGGTGAATACGTCGTCCGGCGCTTTGACGGTAATGGAGCCGCTGGCGCTGCCGGCAGGGATAGAAACCTTGGTGCCGTCCGACAGGGTGAATTCAAGGCCGTTATGGCCTGTCACCGGCAGTTTCTGGCCGTTGCTCAGGGTCACGGTGTAGGTAATCTCGCCGCCTTCAGCGACAGTAGATTTATCCACAGTCAGCGTGGCAACGACTTCGCTTTCGGTATCGGTAATCTTGACCGTGGCGTCATCGCCCAGTTGCAGATTCTCGAATTGCTTGCCGGCGACGGTCGCATCGGTGACACCCAGCGAAACCTCACCTGCGTCCTTGAATACGTCATCGCCCTGGGCCGGCAACGAATAATCGACCTCGGTTTTACCGGCTTGAATGACCACCTGCTGGTTGTTGCTCAGCGTGATGGTGACATCGTGATCGAGCTTTTCGCTGATCCGGATGGTGAAGGTCGGCTGCTGGTCTTCGGTGACATCACCCTTGCTGACGATGGTGACTTCGAACTTGTCGCCTTCGTTGCCAGTATTGGTGCCCGAACCTGGCTCATCGGTAATTTCCGTCGAAACAGAGTTCTCACCCAGAGTCAGTTTTTCGAACTTGTCGCCGCCTTCTACCGACTCAAGCTTGTTGGTGATGGTCGGCTGGCCACCGGTGAACACGTCATCTGGCGCTTTGACGGTGATAGAGCCGCTGGCGCTGCCGGCTGGGATAGAAACCTTGGTGCCATCAGTCAGGGTGAAGACCAGGCCACCATGGCCGTTGACCGGCAATTTCTGGCCGTTGCTCAGCGTGACGGTGTAGGTGATTTCACCGCCTTCACCGACAGTAGATTTATCCACAGTCAGCGTGGCAACGACTTCGCTTTCGGTATCGGTAATCTTGACCGTGGCGTCATCGCCCAGTTGCAGATTCTCGAACTGCTTGCCGGCAACGGTCGCATCGGTGACGCCCAGCGAAACTTCACCTGCGTCCTTGAATACGTCATCACCCTGGGCCGGCAGCGAGTAATCAACCTCGGTTTTACCGGCTTGAATGACGACCTGCTGGTTGTTGCTCAGCGTGATCGTTACATCGTGATCGAGCTTTTCGCTGATCCGGATAGTGAAGGTCGGCTGCTGGTCTTCGGTGACATCACCCTTGCTGACGATGGTGACTTCGAACTTGTCGCCTTCGTTGCCAGTATTGGTGCCCGAACCTGGCTCATCGGTGATCTCAGTCGAGACGGATTGATCATCGAGGGTTAGCTTCTCGAACTTCTCACCGCCCGCTACCGACTCAAGCTTGTTGGTGATGGTCGGCTGGCCGCCGGTGAACACGTCGTCCGGTGCTTTGACGGTGATAGAGCCGCTGGCGCTGCCGGCAGGGATAGCAACCTTGGTGCCATCGGTCAACGTGAAGACCAGGCCACCATGGCCGTTGGCCGGCAGTTTTTGCCCGTTGCTCAGCGTGACGGTGTAGGTAATTTCACCGCCTTCAGCGACAGTAGTTTTATCCACAGACAGCGTGGCTTTTACTTCGCTGATCGTGTCGGTGATGTTGACGATGGCCTTGTCGCCCAGTTGCAGATTCTCGAACTGCTTGCCGGCAACGGTCGCATCGGTGACGCCCAGCGAAACTTCACCTGCGTCTTTGAATACATCATCACCTTGGGCCGGCAGCGAGTAATCGACCTCGGTTTTACCCGCTTGAATGACGACCTGCTGATTGTTGCTCAGCGTGACGGTGACATCGTGATCGAGCTTTTCGCTGATCCGGATAGTGAAGGTCGGCTGCTGGTCTTCGGTGACATCACCCTTGCTGACGATGGTGACTTCGAACTTGTCGCCTTCGTTGCCAGTATTGGTGCCCGAACCTGGCTCATCGGTAATTTCCGTCGAAACAGAGTTCTCACCCAGAGTCAGTTTTTCGAACTTGTCGCCGCCTTCTACCGACTCAAGCTTATTGGTAATGGTCGGCTGGCCACCGGTGAACACGTCATCTGGCGCTTTGACGGTTATAGAGCCGCTGGCGCTGCCGGCAGGGATAGAAACCTTGGTGCCGTCCGACAGGGTAAAGACCAGGCCACCATGGCCGTTGACCGGCAGTTTCTGGCCATTGCTGAGGGTGACGGTGTAGGTGATTTCACCGCCTTCGGCGACAGTAGATTTATCCACAGTCAGTGTGGCAACGACTTCGCTTTCGGTATCGGTAATCTTGACCGTGGCGTCGTTGCCCAGCTGTAGATTCTCGAATTGCTTGCCGGCGACGGTCGCATCGGTGACACCCAGCGAAACTTCACCTGCGTCCTTGAATACATCATCGCCCTGGGCTGGCAGCGAGTAATCGACTTCGGTTTTACCCGCTTGAATGACCACCTGCTGATTGTTGCTCAGCGTGACGGTGACATCGTGATCGAGCTTTTCGCTGATCCGGATAGTGAAGGACGGCTGCTGGTCTTCGGTGACATCACCCTTGCTGACGATAGTGACTTCGAACTTGTCGCCTTCGTTGCCGGTATTGGTGCCCGAACCTGGCTCATCGGTGATCTCAGTCGAGACGGATTGATCATCGAGGGTTAGCTTCTCGAACTTCTCACCGCCCGCTACCGACTCAAGCTTGTTGGTGATGGTCGGCTGGCCGCCGGTGAACACGTCGTCCGGTGCTTTGACGGTGATAGAGCCGCTGGCGCTGCCGGCAGGGATAGCAACCTTGGTGCCATCGGTCAACGTGAAGACCAGGCCACCATGGCCGTTGGCCGGCAGTTTTTGCCCGTTGCTCAGCGTGACGGTGTAGGTAATTTCACCGCCTTCAGCGACAGTAGTTTTATCCACAGACAGCGTGGCTTTTACTTCGCTGATCGTGTCGGTGATGTTGACGATGGCCTTGTCGCCCAGTTGCAGATTCTCGAACTGCTTGCCGGCAACGGTCGCATCGGTGACGCCCAGCGAAACTTCACCTGCGTCTTTGAATACATCATCACCTTGGGCCGGCAGCGAGTAATCGACCTCGGTTTTACCCGCTTGAATGACGACCTGCTGATTGTTGCTCAGCGTGACGGTGACATCGTGATCGAGCTTTTCGCTGATCCGGATAGTGAAGGTCGGCTGCTGGTCTTCGGTGACATCACCCTTGCTGACGATGGTGACTTCGAACTTGTCGCCTTCGTTGCCAGTATTGGTGCCCGAACCTGGCTCATCGGTAATTTCCGTCGAAACAGAGTTCTCACCCAGAGTCAGTTTTTCGAACTTGTCGCCGCCTTCTACCGACTCAAGCTTATTGGTAATGGTCGGCTGGCCACCGGTGAACACGTCATCTGGCGCTTTGACGGTTATAGAGCCGCTGGCGCTGCCGGCAGGGATAGAAACCTTGGTGCCGTCCGACAGGGTAAAGACCAGGCCACCATGGCCGTTGACCGGCAGTTTCTGGCCATTGCTGAGGGTGACGGTGTAGGTGATTTCACCGCCTTCGGCGACAGTAGATTTATCCACAGTCAGTGTGGCAACGACTTCGCTTTCGGTATCGGTAATCTTGACCGTGGCGTCGTTGCCCAGCTGTAGATTCTCGAATTGCTTGCCGGCGACGGTCGCATCGGTGACACCCAGCGAAACTTCACCTGCGTCCTTGAATACATCATCGCCCTGGGCTGGCAGCGAGTAATCGACTTCGGTTTTACCCGCTTGAATGACCACCTGCTGATTGTTGCTCAGCGTGACGGTGACATCGTGATCGAGCTTTTCGCTGATCCGGATAGTGAAGGACGGCTGCTGGTCTTCGGTGACATCACCCTTGCTGACGATAGTGACTTCGAACTTGTCGCCTTCGTTGCCGGTATTGGTGCCCGAACCTGGCTCATCGGTGATCTCAGTCGAGACGGATTGATCATCGAGGGTCAGCTTCTCGAATTTCTCACCGCCCGTTACCGACTCAAGCTTGTTGGTAATGGTCGGCTGACCACCAGTGAACACGTCGTCTGGCGCTTTAACGGTAATGGAGCCGCTGGCGCTACCGGCAGGAATAGAAACCTTGGTGCCATCGGTCAGAGTGAAGACCAGGCCACCATGGCCGTTGACCGGCAGTTTTTGCCCGTTGCTCAGCGTGACGGTGTAGGTAATTTCACCGCCTTCAGCGACAGTAGTTTTATCCACAGACAGCGTGGCTTTTACTTCGCTGATCGTGTCGGTGATGTTGACGGTGGCCTTGTCGCCCAGTTGTAGGTTTTCGAACTGCTTGCCGGCAACGGTCGCATCGGTGACACCCAGCGAAACTTCACCTGCGTCCTTGAATACGTCATCGCCCTGGGCCGGCAACGAATAATCGACCTCGGTTTTACCGGCTTGAATGACGACCTGCTGGTTGTTGCTCAGCGTGATCGTTACATCGTGATCGAGCTTTTCGCTGATCCGGATAGTGAAGGTCGGCTGCTGGTCTTCGGTGACATCACCTTTGCTGACGATAGTGACTTCGAACTTGTCGCCTTCGTTGCCGGTATTGGTGCCCGAACCTGGCTCATCGGTGATTTCCGTCGAAACAGAGTTCTCACCCAAAGTCAGCTTCTCGAACTTGTCGCCGCCTTCTACCGACTCAAGCTTATTGGTGATGGTCGGCTGGCCACCGGTGAACACGTCGTCCGGTGCTTTGACGGTGATAGAGCCGCTGGCGCTGCCGGCAGGAATAGAAACCTTGGTGCCATCGGTCAGAGTGAAGACCAGGCCACCATGGCCGTTGACCGGCAGTTTCTGCCCATTGCTCAGGGTCACGGTATAAGTGATCTCACCACCTTCCGTAACGCTCGACTTATCCACAGACAACGTGGCCGTCACTTCGCTGACTGTGTCGGTGATCGCAACGCTCGCTTCGCCACCCAATTGCAGGTCTTCGAACTGCTTGCCATCAACACTGGCATCGGTAACGCCCAATGTTACCTTGCCGGGATCGGTGAATACGTCGTCGCCCTGGGCGTCGAGCTTGTACTCGATCTCGGTTTCGCCAGCCTTGATGACCACTTTGTCCCCATTGCTCAAGGTGACGGTCAGGTCGTGATCCAGCTTCTGGCTGACCTTGACAGTGAAGGCCGGTTGTTGGGCCTCGGTTACATCGCCGTTGCCGGCGATGCTGACTGTCACGGTGTCGATACTGTCCTTGATCTGGGTTTCGGCAGGTGTGGTGTTGGGCGTCAGCTTCTCGAAGTTGCCACCGCTCGCGCCTGTAATGGTCGTGCTGACAGTGCTGCCATTGACGAATACGTCATTGGCTGGGGTCTGGAAATCGACGGTACCGGTGGTCTCGCCGGCCTTGATGGTGATGGTCTGGCCGTTGGACAGGGTCACGGTGACCGGTGTCTGCGCCGGATTGCTCAGGGTGGCGGTGTAGGTGATCACGCCCCCTTCGGTGATGCCGGGCGTCGCGGTCAGGGTGACGCTGGTGGTGTCGACCGAATCGGTGATGACGGTTTCGGCAGGCGCCGGATTCGGCGTCAGCTGCTCGAAGTTGCCACCGCTCGCGCCGGTAATGGTGGTGCTGACGGTGCTGCCATTGTTGTAGACATCATTGGCCGGGGTCTGGAAGTCCACGGTACCGGTGGTCTCGCCGGCCTTGATGGTGATGGTCTGTCCATTGGACAGGGTCACGGTGACCGGCGTTTGCGCGGGGTTGCTCAGGGTGGCGGTGTAGGTGATCACGCCCCCTTCGGTGATGCCTGGCGTCGCGGTCAGGGTGACGCTGGTGGTGTCGACCGAATCGGTGATGATGGTTTCGGCAGGTGCCGGGTTCGGCGTCAGCTGCTCGAAGTTGCCGCCGGTGGCGTTGTCGATGGTGACCGATACGGTGCTGCCATTGTTGTAGACGTCATTGGCCGGGGTCTGGAAGTCCACGGTACCGGTGGTTTCGCCGGCCTTGATGGTGATGGTCTGGCCATTGGACAAGGTCACGGTGACCGGTGTCTGCGCCGGGTTGCTCAGGGTGGCGGTGTAGGTGATCACGCCCCCTTCGGTGATGCCTGGCGTCGCGGTCAGGGTGACGCTGGTGGTGTCGACCGAATCGGTGATGACGGTTTCGGCAGGCGCCGGGTTCGGCGTCAGCTGCTCGAAGTTGCCACCGCTCGCGCCTGTAATGGTCGTGCTGACGGTGCTGCCATTGTTGTAGACATCATTGGCCGGGGTCTGGAAGTCCACGGTACCGGTGGTCTCGCCGGCCTTGATGGTGATGGTCTGGCCGTTGGACAGGGTCACGGTGACCGGCGTCTGCGCCGGGTTGCTCAGGGTAGCGGTGTAGGTGATCACGCCCCCTTCGGTGATGCCGGGCGTCGCGGTCAGGGTGACGCTGGTGGTGTCGACCGAATCGGTGATGACGGTTTCTGCAGGGGCCGGATTCGGCGTCAGCTTCTCGAAGTTGCCACCGCTCGCGCCGGTAATGGTGGTGCTGACGGTGCTGCCATTGTTGTAGACGTCATTGGCCGGGGTCTGGAAGTCCACGGTACCGGTGGTCTCGCCGGCCTTGATGGTGATGGCCTGTCCGTTGGACAGGGTCACGGTGACCGGCGTTTGTGCAGGGTTGCTCAGGGTAGCGGTGTAGGTGATCACGCCCCCTTCGGTGATGCCTGGCGTCGCGGTCAGGGTAACGCTGGTGGTGTCGACCGAATCGGTGATGACGGTTTCGGCAGGCGCCGGGTTCGGCGTCAGCTGCTCGAAGTTGCCGCCGGTGGCGTTGTCGATGGTGACCGATACGGTGCTGCCATTGTTGTAGACATCATTGGCCGGGGTCTGGAAGTCCACGGTACCGGTGGTCTCGCCGGCCTTGATGGTGATGGTCTGTCCGTTGGACAGGGTCACAGTGACCGGTGTTTGCGCGGGGTTGCTCAAGGTCACGGTATAAGTGATCACACCGCCTTCGCTCACGCTCGGCGTTGCGGTCAGCGTAGCGGTGGTGTTGTCGATGGTGTCGGTGACTTCGGTCACCGCCGGGCGCGTGTCCGGGGTGACGACCAAGCCATTGCCACCGCTGGTGCCGGTGATGGAGGCGGAGATCTCGCCGCCGTCGACATACACCGTGTCATTGGGCGCGATGGTGACATTGACGCTACCGCTGGTTTGGCCAGCCGGAATCACGATGACAGCGCCGTTGGACAGGGTCACGGTCAGGTTGGTCAGTGGCGGCTGGCCCACGGTAGCGGTGTAGACGATCACGCCACCTGCTTCGGTGATCGAAGGGGTGGCGGTCAGGGTAAGTCCAGTGGCGACGGGGATGATGTTGTTGGTCGTCGTGCCGTTGGGGTCGAGCCCGCCGATTTCCTCGTTGGCCTGCACGATGGCAAAGCCCAGCGGGTCGGTCGGGAAGCCGATGGTCGGGTCCACGGCACCCGCGGTCTCCTCGAGCATCACGAAGCTATGGCCGCCACCCAGGGCGCCGTTGCCACCCGCCGAGGCCGGGCCGGCTGCAGGCGCTTCCAGTTCGGTGGTCGGGTCGAGGCCTGCGGCAATGGCCTGTTGCAGTTCTTCCACGGAGGGGGCCGCTTGGGCGGTCGCCTGGCTCAAGTCGGCAGTGCTGTCGGGCGTGTCGGCGCTCCATTGGGTGTCGCGGCCCAAATCGAGCAGGCGGCCATCAGCCAGTTCCAGGGTGACGGCACCGCCCAGGCCGGTTAGCACCTGCTCGCCGGCGAACAGGCGGTCGCCTTCGACCAGTACACGGCGGATACCTTCAGGGGATTCTGCGATGACTTGGCCAACAATGCTTTTGACGATAGCAACAACACTGCTCATTGGACTCTCCGGGTTTCCCGTTCAGATGGCTTCCATGCCCAGCCGATGTACGCGTGCGGCCTTCCGATGGAATATTTCAAAAAAGTTTTGACGCATTAATTCGTCAAATTTACGTCTATAATTTCTGGCTATTAACTTTATGCCAAACTATTGACCTTCTGGCTGCCATCCTAAACAATCGTCCAAGTAATGTCACATTGATATTTAACTGGCAGCCACCCTTCCTTCGTACATCCAGTACCCCTCCGGAAGTCCGTACTACGGTCCATCAGGCCGCCATTTTCCAAGGTTGGAACAGCTACGGCTGTGATTTGGGACAACAGCTCCCTCGGGAATCAGTAAAAATGCGTGCGTCACTGTTCACCGCTATTCCTCTGGCTTTCGCCGCCACTTTCGCCCAAGCACAAACCCTGCCTGAAGCCATGCAGAAGGCGCTCGAGGTGCATCCGGAAATCCAGGCCGGAGTTAACGCCCGGGTGGCTGCGGACTATCAACTGCGCGCCGCGCAGGGCGGCTATTTGCCGCGGGTCGACCTGACGGCCGGCTATGGTCGGGAGGGGACTGACAGCCCGAGCACCGGCAATCGATGGGAAACGTTGAACCGTGGCGAGTCCGCCGTGCGTCTTCGGCAAATGGTTTTTGACGGTTTCGCCACCTCCAGCGAGGTCGGGCGTCAACAAGCCACCGTCAACGCCCGTGCCTACTCGCTGATGGGGACTTCCGAGCGCACCGCGTTGACGGTCGCCCAGGTGTACCTGGATGTATTGGCGCGTCGCGAGATGGTGCGCCTGGCCGAGGACAACCTGCGCAACCACGAACGCATCCTCGACCAGATTCAGCTGCGTACCAGCCGCGGTGTTGGCCGCATGGCCGACCTCGACCAGGCCGAGGCGCGTCTGGCCCAAGCGCGTAACAACCTGATCACCGAGCAGACCAACCTGGCCGATGCCAACACCAACTACCTGAGCGTGGTGGGCCAGATGCCGGATGAACTCAGCAAGCCCGCGCCGTTCATCGACCTTCTGCCGGCCAACCTGGAAGAGGCACGCTTGCAGATGATCGAGAGCAGCCCGGTGCTGCGTTCGGCCGAATCGGATATCGCGGCTGCGGAGAAACAGTACGAGGCGGCCAAGTCCACGTTCTACCCTCGCTTCGATGCAGAACTTGGCCGCACGGCCGATAACAACCTGGACGGTGCCCGCGGCCACAACAACGAGTGGCAGGCGATGCTGCGCATGAACTTCAATCTGTATGCCGGCGGCAGCAACAAGGCCGACCTGCAGTCCAAGTCGTACCTGGCCAATCAGGCGCTGGACATTCGCAACAATGCCTTGCGCCAGCTCAATGAAGAATTGGGCCTGGCCTGGAATGCTCTGGACAACGCCAATGCCCAGCTGCCGATCGCCCAGCAATATGTCGACCATAGCAACCGTGTACGCAGTGCCTATCAGCAGCAGTTCAGCCTCGGCGAGCGCACGTTGCTCGACTTGCTCGACAGTGAGAATGAAACCTTCACCGCCCAGCGTCGTCTCGTAGAAGTAAAGAACCTACAATTGTTTACTCAGTATCGAATCAAGGCGACCATTGGCCAGCTGCTCAAGAGCCAGGGTGTCGTAGCCCCCATGGCCACCGTTGTGCAGAACGACCTGAAACCCAAGGTGAACCTTCCAGGCATGAACTGAAAGGCGCACCCGCCCCATCTAAACCAAGGATGAAGAGAGCGCCGCGTGGAATCCGAAGTCCGTCGAGTCCAACTCAGCCACGATCCACGCAGTCAGCATGACGACCCCTTGCTGGACAGTCTGCTGACCCTGTGTGTCCTGCACCAGAAGCCCGCCAGCCGGGCCATGCTGACCACCGGCCTGCCGCTGCCTGCCCAGCGCCTGAGCCCCGAGCTGCTGCCACGCGCGGCTGCCCGGGCCGGCCTGCAGGGGCGCTTGCTGCAGCGCAAGCTCGAGCATATCCCCAGTATCGCGATGCCGACCATGCTGCTGCTCAAGGAGGGACGTAGCGCCGTCCTGCTCGGCTGGGAGAACCAGGACACCGCACGTCTGCTGCTCAGCGAGAGCGACGGTGGCGAGGTGCATGTCAGCCGCGAGGCGCTGCTGGACGACTATAGTGGCTTGGTGTTCTTCGCCCAGCCGCAGCACAAGTTCGACGTCAACCACGGCAACCTGATCCCGCGTGCACGTTCCTGGTTCCGCGATACCCTGATGCGCAGCCGCTGGCTGTACATCGATGCCATCGCCGCGAGCCTGGTGATCAACCTCATCGCCCTGGCCGCGCCGCTGTTCGTGATGAACGTCTACGACCGGGTGGTGCCCAACCAGGCCACCTCGACCCTGTGGGTGCTGGCGATCGGTATTACGGGCGCCTATATCTTCGACCTGATCCTAAAGGGCTTGCGCAGCCTCTGCCTGGACCTTGCCGGCAAGAAGACCGACCTGATCATTTCGGCGACCCTGTTCGAGCGCATCGTCGGCATGGCCATGAAGTACCGCCCCGCCAGGGTCGGCAGCTTTGCCCAGAACATCCATGAATTCCAGGGGCTGCGGGACTTCCTTGCCTCGCTGACCCTCACCAGCCTGATCGACCTGCCATTCACCGTCCTCATCCTGATCGTCATCGCCATCATCGGCGGGCACCTGGCGTGGATCCCGATCATTGCCTTCCCGCTGGCCTTGGGTATCGGCTACGCCCTGCAGAAACCGCTGATGGCCACCATGGAACGAACCATGGCCCTGGCCGCCGAGCGCCAGTCCAGCCTGATCGAGACCCTGGCGGGACTCGATGCGGTGAAAGTCAACAACGCCGAAAGCGAACGCCAGTACATGTGGGAGCAGACCCTGGGCACGCTCAGCCGCCTGGAGCTGCGGGTCAAGATGCTGTCGAGCCTGGCAATGAACATCACCTCGCTGGTCCAGCAGCTGGCGGGCGTAGCGATGATCTGCGTCGGCGTCTACCTGATCATCGACGGCCAGCTCAGCATGGGCGGGCTGGTGGCCTGCTACATGCTCAGCGGTCGCGCCCTCGGCCCGCTCAGCCAGCTCAACGGGCTGCTGGCGCGCTACCAGCAGGCCAAGGTGACCATGACCGCCACCGACCAGATGATGGAGCTGCCCCAGGAGCGCAATTTCGAGGAGCGGCCCATGAGCCGTCGCACCCTGCAAGGCGCCATCGAGTTCCGAGGGGTCGACTTCACCTACCCGAACCAGCAGAACCAAGCGCTCAAGGGTATCAACCTGAACATTCGGCCGGGTGAAAAGGTCGGCATCATTGGCCGCAGCGGCTCGGGCAAGAGCTCATTGGCCAAGCTGATCGTCGGCCTCTACCAGGCCGACAACGGCTCGTTGCTGATCGATGGCGTGGACATCCGCCAAGTGGATGTCAGCGAGTTGCGCCACAACATCGGTTACGTGCCCCAGGACATCCAGCTGCTGGCCGGTACCCTGCGTGACAACCTGGTCAGCGGTGCTCGCTACATCGAAGATGAGCTGGTGCTGCAGGCAGCGGAGCTTGCCGGCGTGCACGAGTTCGCCCGGCTGCACCCGGACGGCTATGAGCTGCAGGTCGGCGAGCGTGGCCAAAACCTCTCCGGCGGCCAGCGGCAGAACGTCGCCTTGGGTCGTGCACTGCTGCTCAACCCGCAGATCCTGTTGCTCGACGAGCCCACCAGCGCTATGGACAACACCGGCGAAGAACGCCTCAAGCAGCGGCTGCAGGCGGTGATCGAAGGCAAGACGGTATTGCTGGTCACCCACCGGGCCTCGCTGTTGTCGCTGGTCGATCGCCTGGTGGTCATCGACCGAGGGCAGATTGTCGCCGATGGCCCGAAGGCCGCGGTCATGGATGCGCTGAAGAAGGGGCAGATCAGTGTTGCATAAGCTGGATATGGGGCGTTTCAAGGACAACCTGCGCCGCTATTTCAAAGGCTCGGAATCGCTCGGCGGGCAACCCTTGCCCGAGGTCAACAAGGCCCTGATCGAAGATGCGCCGCGTGTCGTGCGCCTGACTATCTGGGGGGTGATCGCCTTCTTCGTGTTCCTCATCGTCTGGGCCAGCTTCGCCCACATCGACGAGGTCACCCGTGGCGAAGGCAAGGCCATTCCGTCGTCCAAGGTGCAGAAGATCCAGAACCTGGAAGGCGGCATCGTTGCCGAGATCTTCGCCAAGGAAGGGGAAGTGGTGGAGGTCGGCCAGCCACTGCTGCGCCTGGACGAAACCCGCTTCGCCTCCAATGTCGGCGAAACCGAGGCCGACCGCCTGGCCATGGCCCTGCGCGTCGAGCGGCTGAGCGCCGAGGTGGAGGATCGCCCCTTGAAGATTGACGAAGAGCTGCGCAAGGCCGCACCGAGCCAGGCAGCCAATGAAGAATCGTTGTACCTGAGCCGCCGCCAGCAACTGCAGGACGAAATCGGCGGCCTGCAGCAACAGCTGGTGCAGCGCGAACAGGAACTGCGCGAATTCAATTCCAAGCGTGCCCAGTACGCCAACAGCCTGCGCCTGCTGCGCCAGGAAATATCCATGTCCGAGCCGCTGGTAGCCCAGGGTGCGATTTCCCAGGTCGAAATCTTGCGCCTGCGTAGGGCCGAGGTAGAGAACCGTGGCCAGCTGGATGCCACGGCCCTGGCCATCCCGCGCGCCGAGGCGGCGATCAGGGAGGTGCAGAGCAAGGTCGAGGAAACCCGCGGCAAGTTCCGCAGCGAGGCCCTCACCCAGCTCAACGAGGCGCGTACCGAGCTGAACAAGGCCACTGCCACCAGCAAGGCGTTGGACGACCGGGTCAACCGCACCCTGGTCACCTCGCCGGTGCGCGGCATCGTCAAGCAATTGCTGGTCAATACCATCGGTGGCGTGATCCAGCCGGGCAGCGATATCGTCGAGATCGTGCCGCTCGACGACAGCCTGGTCATCGAGGCGAAGATCCTGCCCAAGGACATCGCCTTCCTGCACCCGGGCCAGGAGGCCACGGTCAAGTTCACTGCGTACGACTACACCATCTACGGCGGGCTCAAGGCCAAGCTGGAACAGATCGGTGCCGACACCATCACCGACGAAGACAAGAAGACCACCTACTACCTGATCAAGCTGCGTACCGACCGCAGCCACCTGGGCACCGATGAAAAGCCGCTGCTGATCATCCCCGGGATGGTCGCCACGGTGGACATCATGACCGGCAAGAAGACCATCATGAGCTACCTGCTCAAGCCGATCATCAAGGCCCAGTCGGAAGCCTTGCGAGAACGGTGACCTTCCTTGGCTGCCCACAGGCGTTGCGGGCCTTGTGGGAGATTCTATGGTGCTAAACAAGCCAGCCGTGCAAATACGGCCCAGGCTCCGCGTGTTGGTGGGAGCTGGCGGAGCCTGCGATGGGCCGCAAAGCGGCCCCTTGAGTCTGGCTCCGCCGTTTGAGGGCTTGGGGCTGCTTTGCAGCCCATCGCAGGCTGTCGCCAGCTCCCACCGAGATTGCGCCGCTCTCAAGACTTGTGAAATCACTGAAACCAGGGCGTAGCCCTCGCATATGTTTATGCGTTAAAGGTATTTAAATTATCTTTCTTATGACTTTATAGTCATCCCCACTGCGTACCTGCCGACCAATCGGCGCGCCGCACGACTCGAACCCACACGGGAATATCCCCGTGCGTTTCTGATCGTTGCGCGCCCTTTGGTCGCGCATTGCGTGGGAGTGAACAGATGCCAGCCGCCTCGAACGCCTTGTCGTCCATCGACAGCGCCCAGCCGCAAACCTTCGATATCCGCCCATTCCCCGGTGCCGTCGGCGCCGAGGTCACAGGCATCGACCTGGCCCGGCCGATCAATGCTGCGGACTTCACCCGGATCCACCGCGCCCACCTCGATCATCATGTCCTGGTGTTTCGCGACCAGCACATCACCCCCGAGCAGCACATTGCCTTCAGCCGCCGCTTCGGCGAACTGCAGATCCATGTGCTCAAGCAGTTCCTGCTCGAAGGGCACCCCGAGATTCTGATCGTTTCCAACATCATCGAAAACGGTCGCAACATCGGCCTGGGCGACGCTGGCAAGTTCTGGCATTCGGACCTCTCCTATAAGGCGCTGCCCAGCCTCGGCTCCATGCTGCATGCCCAGGAGCTGCCCAGCGAAGGTGGTGACACGCTCTTTGCCGACATGCACAAGGCCTGGGACGCAGTGCCCGAAGCCTTGCGCAAGGTGGTCGAAGGCCGTAGCGCCGCTCATTCCTACACCGCCCGTTATGCCGAGACCAAGTTCGAGGGTGACTGGCGGCCCACCCTGACCGCCGCGCAACTGGCCGAGGTCAAGGAGGTCATCCACCCGGTGGTGCGTACCCACCCGGAAAACGGCCGCAAGGCGCTGTTCGTCAGCGAAGGCTTCACCACTCGCATCGTCGGCCTGCCGGACGACGAAAGCCGCGACGTGCTGCAGCAGCTCTACGCCCTGAGCGTGCTCGAGGCGAACATCTACCGCCACCGCTGGCAGCCTCACGACCTGGTGTTCTGGGACAACCGCTCGTTGATCCACCTGGCCGCCGGCTGCCCTGCGCACCTGCGGCGCAAGCTGTACCGCACCACCATCCAGGGCGATGCCCCTTTCTGACGACCGAGGATATTCATCATGCGCAAATCCATCAGCCGCTTGGCGGCGAGCATCGGCCTGGGCGTCACCCTGGTCGTCGGTAGCCTGGCCGCCCCGGCGGCGGCCCAGGCCGAAGGCAAGATCCGCATCGCCGAACAGTTCGGCATCGTCTACCTGCTGCTCAATGTGGTCCGCGACCAGCAGTTGATCGAGAAGCATGGCAAGGCGCAGGGCGTCGACATCCAGGTCGACTGGGCGCAGCTCTCCGGCGGCGCGGCGATCAACGACGCGCTGCTGTCCGGTTCGGTGGACATTGCCGGTGCAGGTGTCGGCCCGTTGTTGACCGTATGGGACCGCACCAAGGGACGGCAGAACGTCAAGGCTGTCGCCTCGCTGGGCAACTTTCCGTACTACCTGGTCAGCAGCAACCCGAACGTGAAGACTATCGCTGACCTGGGCGCCAGCGACCGCATCGCGGTACCGGCGGTCGGCGTCTCGGTGCAGTCGCGCTTCCTCCAATACGCTGCGGCCCAGCAATGGGGCGACAAGGAATACGCCCGCCTGGACAAGTACACCCTGGCCGTGCCGCACCCGGACGCCACTGCAGCCCTGCTGGCCGGCGGCACCGAGCTCAACGGGCACTTCTCCAACCCGCCGTTCCAAGACCAGGTGCTGGCCAACAAGAACGTCCACGTGGTGCTCAACAGCTACGACCTGCTCGGCCCGAACTCGCCGACCCTGCTGTTCGCCACCGAGAAGTTCCGCAAGGACAACCCCAAGACCTACAAGGCCTTCGTCGATGCGCTGGCCGAAGCCGCAGAATTCGCCCAGAAGGACAAGGCCGCCGCTGCCGATACGTATATCCGCGTGACCAAGGCCAAGATCGATCGCGACACGCTGATCAAGCTGATCGACAACCCGCAGTACGAGTTCACCGTCACGCCGAAGAACACCTACAAGCTGGCCGAGTTCCTTTACCGGGTCGGCGCCATCAAGCATAAGCCCGAGTCGTGGAAGGACTACTTCTTCCAGGACGAACGCCCGCTGCAAGGGAGCTGATCACCGATGACCGCCCCATTGCCAGGCCACGCGGCCAGCACCCTGAGCCGTGTCGCCACGCCACCGCTGTTGCAGGTGGACGACCTGAGCCTTGAATACCGCACTGCCCAGCGCGTGGTGCGGGCCACCCACCAGGTCAGCTTCGAAATCGATCGCGCTGACCGCTTCGTCCTGCTGGGGCCCTCCGGTTGTGGCAAGTCCACGCTGCTCAAGGCCGTGGCCGGGTTCATCGAGCCCAGGGAAGGGCAGATCCTGTTACAAGGGCAGCCGGTCAAGGGCCCTGGCCCCGACCGTATCGTCGTGTTCCAGGAGTTCGATCAGTTGCCGCCCTGGAAGACAGTGAAGCAAAACGTCATGTTCCCCCTACTGGTGTGCGGTCAGCTCAAGCGCGCCGAGGCCGAGGAGCGGGCACTGCATTACCTGGACAAGGTAGGCCTGGCCAATTTTGCAGACGCCTACCCCCACACGTTGTCCGGTGGCATGAAGGCACGGGTGGCCATTGCCCGGGCCCTGGCCACCCAGCCTAAGATCCTGCTGATGGACGAGCCCTTCGCCGCGCTCGACGCCCTGACCCGTCGCAAGATGCAGGAGGAACTGCTGCAGCTGTGGGAGGAGGTGCGCTTCACGTTGCTGTTCGTCACCCATTCCATCGAGGAAGCATTGGTGGTCGGCAACCGCATCCTGTTGCTTTCGCCCCACCCGGGCAGAGTACGAGCGGAGGTGCACAGCCACCAGTACAGCTTCGGCAGCCTGGGCGGTGCCGACTTCCAGGCCAGCGCCCGGCGCATCCATCGCCTGCTGTTCGACCAGGCGCCTGAAGCGCAGACCGCGGCAGAGCTTGGTTTCAACGATATCCGCATCGCCTACTGACAGGAGCTTGTGCCATGACGACCCTACCTGCGCGCCAGGAATACGAAGTGCAGCTGGCGCCGCTGCCCGATGTAACCCTCGAACGGCAGCTGCCCACTGCCCAGCGTCTCTGGCAACACGGTTGGTTGCGAAAGGCAGTGATCCTGCTGGTTTTGGCGGCGATCTGGGAAGGTATCGCTCGCTTCCAGGGCAACGACCTGCTGTTGCCCAGCTTCCTGCAAACGGCTACGGCGCTGTGGGATGGCCTGCGTAGCGGCGAGTTGCCGGCCAAGGTGGGTGTTTCGCTGGTGGTCCTGCTCAAGGGCTATGTGTTGGGCATCATCCTGGCGTTCGGCCTGACCAGCCTGGCGGTGTCGACCCAGTTCGGCCGTGACCTGCTCGGCACCCTGACGTCGATGTTCAACCCGCTGCCGGCGATCGCGCTGCTACCCCTGGCGCTGTTGTGGTTTGGCCTGGGCGACAACAGCCTGATCTTCGTCCTGGTGCACTCGGTACTCTGGGCGCTGGCGCTCAATACCTATGCCGGGTTCCTTGGGGTTTCGCAGACCCTGCGCATGGCCGGGCGCAACTATGGGCTGCGCGGTTTGCGCCTGGTGCTGCATATCCTGGTACCGGCGGCGCTGCCGTCGATTCTCTCGGGGCTCAAGATCGGCTGGGCCTTTGCCTGGCGCACGTTGATTGCGGCCGAGCTGGTGTTCGGTGCCAGCAGCGGCAAGGGCGGGTTGGGCTGGTATATCTTCCAGAACCGCAACGAGCTGTACACCGACAAAGTGTTCGCCGGGTTGGCCGTGGTGATCGTCATCGGCTTGCTGGTCGAAGGGCTGGTGTTCAATAGCCTGGAGCGGGTGACCGTGCGCCGCTGGGGCATGCAGCGTTGATGGTTTAGCCGGGGCTGCTTTGCAGCCCATCGCAGGCTGTCGCCAGCTCCTACCTAGATCGCGCCGCTTTCAAGATTTGCGAAATCACTGTGGGACTTGTCCCGCGATAGGGCCCACGCCGGTGCCTACTCCTTGTACAACGCCGCCGCACTGTTCAGCGTCTGCGCAATCTCCTCGCGCAGTGCCAGCGGCAATTCCACCATCAGCCCACCCCCTTGGCTCAACAGCCACCAGCGCAGCGGCCCGCCATCGCTGACCGTGGCCCGCAGACGGTGCCCATGCTCCAGTGCGGTGAGCTGCATGTCGCGGGTCAGCGGCGCCTCGCGCAACTGCCGGGCCAGCGCGTCGCTGATCCAGGCCTGCAGCGTGATGCCTGCCTCCTGCTCCGGCTGCAGCGCTTCGCTGCGCAGGTAGCCGTGCAGGTCGAAATTACCCCGCTGCTCACCCACGGCGCTGGCTGACCAATGCCAGCCGTACGGGATGCTTTTGTCGTTGCGTTCCAGCGGAAAGATCAATGACAGCTCGTTGAGGTCGCGTTCGATCGTGCGTTTGCTGACGCTGAAGCCCACATCGCGTAGGCGCCAGACCAGCTCGGCGCTGGTGATACCCGGGGGGCGGCTGGGCAGCTGGCGCAGCAGCGCCCATTGTCGGCTGAGGGTGGCGCGGGTGGTGGCGAACGGCAAAACGGAACGTCCTTGTCTAGGGTTGCCGCAATAGCATGGCGGCTGTCATGGATGCGTGGCAATTGGCCATTGCGTTGCTCAGATCAAGGAACCGACGTTTGGTTGCCTGGTTTCGATTCGTCCGCGACAGGTTCTGACGTGCTGTCGCGCAGAATCTCTGCCTCGCACAGTCGCGGTCGGATCTGTGGGTCGTTCAATGAGGATGAACATGTCTGCTGCCAGCAACATCCATTCGCTGCTCGCGCGCCTTCTACCCGAGCGGGTCACGCCAGCCCCGGCACGCCATGCCCTGCGTCATCGGCATTTCGTCGGCATCGGCCTGCCCAGCCAGCCCACACTGCCGGGCGAGCGCGCCAGGTTGGTCGCCCGTCTGGACGAGTCGAACGACCCGCAGCAGGTTTATCGCGACCTACGAGGCCAGGCACTGGAAGGCAGCGTGGCGGCGCTCAATGACCTGGGCTGGATCTGGCTCAACGGCAAGTACTGGCGCGCCGATACGCTGCTGGCCGGGCACCTGCTGCGCATGGCGGCCATGCAAGGCGACGCCATGGCCTGGTTCAACCTGGGCCAGCAGCACTATTTCGGCAAAGGCGTGAAGGTGTCCTACAGCCAGGCCGCGGAATGCTATCGGCACGCCTTCGAGCGGGGCATGTGCCACGCCGCAGCGGCATTGGGTGACCTCTACGAAGAAGAGGTGTGCGACCCAGCCCTGCAATGGCAGGTCGACCTGGCCGAAGCCTGCCAGTGGTTCCTGCGTGGGGCCGAACAGGGCGAACCCCGTTGCCGCTTCGAAGTGGGCTACCGGTTGCTCCATGGCGTCCATGTACAAGTCGATACCAAGGCCGCGTTGTACTGGCTGGAGCTGGCGGCATCCGCAGGCGTGATGCAGGCGGCCGAGGAATTGGCGGTGCATTACAGCCGCCGCGACGGCGCCCGCTACCTGAGCTGGCGTGACCAGGCGATCGAAATGGGCAGTGCGCTGGCGCTGACCATGAAGCTGGAAGACCAGGTCCAAGGCTGAAGCCGACGGCTCACATGAACAACAATTCATCCAGGCAATCTGTCGCCCCCGGTTGACGACAGGGGGAGGGCAGGGCGTAATATTGATAGTTAGCAAACTATGAATATCCTCGGTTCCTCACATGACACTTGATGCACTGCACATGAAAATCAGCAGCGGCATGGTCGTGGCTGCCCGCCATTGGCGGCGCATCTGCCAGGCGGCCCTGACCGGCTACGGGATTTCCGAGGCCTGCGCCGTACCGTTGCTGATGATCGTGCGCCTGGGCGATGGTGTGCACCAAGTGGCAGTGGCACAGGCCGCGGGCCTGGAAAGCCCGTCATTGGTGCGTCTGCTCGACCAGCTGTGCAAGGCCGGCCTGGTGTGCCGCAGCGAAGACCCACTGGACCGCCGGGCCAAGGCCTTGAGCCTGACTGGCGATGGCCGCGCGCTCGCCGAGTCCATCGAGGGCGAACTGGTACGCCTGCGCCGGGAGGTCCTGCGTGGTATTGACCAGGCTGACTTGGAAGCGACCTTGCGCGTCATCCATGCCTTCGAAGCAGCCGGCCAGGTAACCTCGGCATGAGTGGTTTCTTCAGCTCGGTGCCACCGGCCCGCGACTGGTTCTACGGCGTGCGGACCTTCGCTGCATCCATGATCGCCCTGTACATCGCCCTGCTCATGCAACTGCCGCGGCCCTATTGGGCCATGGCGACGGTCTATATCGTCTCCAGCCCGTTCGTCGGCCCTACCAGTTCCAAGGCCTTGTACCGGGCGCTGGGCACGCTGCTCGGGGCCGGCGGCGCGGTGCTGCTGGTACCGCCTCTGGTGCAGTCGCCGGCATTGCTGGCCGTGGCCATCGCCCTATGGACCGGCACCTTGCTGTTCCTGTCGCTGAACCTGCGCACGGCCAACAACTATGTGCTGATGCTGGCTGGCTACACCCTGCCGATGATCGCCCTGGCGGTGGTGGACAACCCCTTGGCCGTATTCGACGTGGCTTCTTCCCGCGCCCAGGAGATCTGCCTGGGCATCGTCTGTGCGGCGGTGGTCGGCGCGATCTTCTGGCCGCGTCGCCTGGCTCCGGTGGTGCTGGGCTCGGCCAACAGCTGGTTCAACGAAGCGATACGCTACAGCGACACCTACCTGGCCCGTGAGGTCGCCGCCGACAAGGTCGGCGGCATGCGGGCTGCGATGGTCGCCACCTTCAACAGCCTGGAAATGATGATCGGCCAGCTGGGGCATGAAGGCGCCGGGCCGCATACCTTGAAGAACGCCCGCGAGCTGCGCGGGCGGATGATCCACCTGCTGCCGGTGATCGATGCCCTGGACGATGCCTTGGTCGCTCTGGAAGGCCGCGCACCGGCCCAGTTCGCGCAGATCCAGCCGCTGCTGGAGGCGGCCCGTGGCTGGCTCGCGGGCACGGCCGAAGACGCTTCGCTGGCGCCCTGGAGCGCTCTGCATGAGCAGCTCGAGCGCTCGCAACCCAGTGCGGTGGCCATGGACCAGCGTCACGAGCTGCTGCTCTCCAACGCCTTGTACCGCCTGACAGAGTGGGTCGACCTCTGGCAGGACTGCTGCGCCCTTCAGCACGCTTTGCGCAAGGACGATGCCACGCCCTGGCGTGCGGTGTATCGGCACTGGCGCCTCGGGCGCCTGACGCCTTTCTTCGATCGCGGCTTGATGCTGTACTCGGTATTCTCCACCGTCACCGCGATCATCGTCGCCTGCGGCCTGTGGATCCTGCTCGGCTGGAACGATGGTGGCAGCGCGGTGATCCTCGCCGCGGTGGCCTGCAGCTTCTTCGCCGCCATGGACGACCCGGCACCGCAGATCTATCGGTTCTTCTTCTGGACGCTGATGTCGGTGATCTTCTCCAGCGTCTATCTGTTCCTGGTACTGCCCAACCTGCACGATTTTCCGATGCTGGTGCTGGCCTTCGCCGTGCCGTTCATCTGCGTCGGCACGCTCACCGTGCAGCCGCGGTTCTACCTGGGCACGCTGCTGACCATCGTCAACACCGCCACCTTCATCAGTATCCAGGGGGCCTACGACGCGGACTTCCTGACTTTCATCAACGCCAACATGGCCGGCCCGGTCGGCTTGCTGTTCGCCTTTATCTGGACCCTGCTGCTGCGCCCGTTCGGTGTGGAGCTGGCGGCCAAGCGCCTGACCCGCTTCAGCTGGCGCGACATCGTCGAGATGACCCAGCCGGCGACCTTGGCCGAGCACCGCCATGTGGGCGTGCAGATGCTCGACCGCTTGATGCAGCACCTGCCGCGCCTGTCCCAGACCGGCCAGGACAGCGGCGTGGCCCTGCGCGACCTGCGGGTGGGGCTCAACCTGCTGGACTTGCTGGCCTACATGCCGCGGGTAGGTGAACAGGCCCGTGAGCGCCTGCAGACCGTGGTCGAGGAAGTGGGCGCCCACTATGCCGCCTGCCTGCGCGCCAATGAACGCTTGCACGCCCCGGCGGCGCTGCTGCGCAACATGGAGCGCGCCCGCCAGGCGCTGGCCCTGAACGCGCAGCATGACCGTGGCGATGCCCGCGTGCACCTGTTGCATGCCCTGAGCGGCCTGCGCCTGGCCCTGTTGCCTGGCGTTGAAGTGATGCTCGAGCCTGCCGACCAACCGCAACTGCCCCCCGGCATCGATGGAGCGCCCTTGTGATCGGTGATCTGGATATCAGCGGGGTGTTCCTGCCCACGCTGCTGGTGATGATGGTCTTCACCTACCTGCTGTTCCTGGGCGTGCACGCCGTGCTGGTGCGCCTGCAGTTCTACCGCCTGGTCTGGCACCGGGCGCTGTTCAACGTTGCCCTTTACGCCGTGCTGCTTGGTGCGGTGGATCACTTTTGCCGAAACCTGATGGTGCCATGAAAAAACCGTTGTTGACCCTGGGCCGCGTGGTCCTGACATTGCTGGTGGTGACCTTCGCAGCCGTGCTGGTCTGGCAGATGGTCGTGTATTACATGTTCGCGCCCTGGACCCGCGACGGGCACATCCGTGCCGACGTGATCCAGATCGCCCCGGACGTTTCCGGGCTGATCCAGAAGGTCGGGGTGCGCGACAACCAGATGATCAAGCGCGGCGACGTGCTGTTCACCATCGACCAGGACCGCTTCACCCTGGCCCTGCGCCAGGCCAAGGCGACCCTGGCCGAACGCCAGGAGACCCTGGCCCAGGCCTCTCGTGAGGCGCGGCGTAACCGCAAACTGGGCAACCTGGTGGCGGCCGAGCAGTTGGAGGAGAGCGAGTCCCGCGAAGCCCGCGCCCGCTCGGCGGTAAGCGAGGCCCAGGTGGCGGTGGATACCGCCCAGCTCAACCTCGACCGCTCGGTGGTGCGCAGCCCCGTCGACGGCTACCTCAACGACCGCGCGCCACGTGCCCACGAGTTCGTCACCGCTGGCCGGCCGGTGCTGTCGGTGGTCGACAGCGCCTCCTACCACGTCGATGGCTACTTCGAGGAAACCAAGCTCAGCGGGATTCATATCGGCGATGCCGTCGATATCCGTGTGATGGGCGACAACACCCGCCTGCGCGGCCACGTGCAGAGCATGGCCGCCGGCATCGAGGACCGTGACCGCAGCAGCGGCGCCAATCTGTTGCCCAACGTCAACCCGGCCTTCAGCTGGGTGCGCCTGGCCCAGCGCATCCCGGTACGCATCGCCTTCGACGATGTACCGGAGGACTTTCGCATGATCGCCGGGCGTACCGCCACGGTGTCGATCATCGAGGGCCAGCGGCCATGAAACACCTGATGCTGGTTGGCCTGGCACTGTCGCTGGGGGCATGCGCCCTGGTCGGCCCCGACTACGAAGTGCCCAAGGATGCTGCCGTGCAACGCAGCGATCTCAACGGCCCGTTGCGCCAGGATGCAGACAGCGTGGTTTCGGCGCCGGTGCCGGAGAACTGGTGGCAGCTGTACCAGGACCCGCGCTTGAACGACCTGGTGCGCCAGGCCCTGGCTGCCAACACCGAGCTGCGTGTGGCGGCGGCCAATATCGCCAAGGCCCGTGCGCAGGTAGAAGTGGCCGAGGCCCAGGGCGGCTTCAACGGCGGCATCAAGCTCGGGGCACAGCGCCTGCAGGAATCCGGCGAGGCCTTCCTGCTGCCGGAGAAGGTACCGGTTGCCAACATCGGCGAGGCCATCATCAGTGCCTCCTACCAGTTCGACCTGTGGGGCACCTTCAAGCGCGGCACCGAGGCGGCCAAGGCCAATGCCGACGCGGTGCAGGCTGCAGCTGACACTGCGCGCATCACCTTGGTGGCGGACGTGGTCAAGGCGTACACCCAGGTGTGCTCGGCCAACGAGGAATATCACATTGCCCGTCAGTCCCTCGACCTGCAGGAGCAGAGCGTGCAGTTGAACCAGCGCCTGCGCGATGCCGGGCGCGGCGACGAAACCCAGGTCACCCGTTCGCAGACCCAGTTCAAATCCCTGCGCGCCGAGCTGCCGCGTTTCAAGGCAGAGCGCGAAGCGGGCCTGTATACCCTGGCAGCGCTGCTGGCCAAGCCGGTCGCGCAGCTGCCTGCCGGTACGGCCGAATGTGCCGAGCTGCCGCATATCGGCCAGCTGATCCCGGTGGGTGACGGTGCCGCGCTGCTCAAGCGCCGCCCGGACGTACGCCAGGCCGAACGCCAGTTGGCCGCTGCCACTGCTACCATCGGTGTGGCCACGGGTGCGTTGTACCCGGATATCAGTATCGGTGCCCAGGTCGGCACCATCGGTATCCTGGAGAACCTGGGCGACCCCTCGACCAACCGCTGGGGCTTCGGCCCGCAGATCAGCTGGAACATCCCCACCAACGGCACCCGTGCTCGCATCCGCGAAGCCGAAGCATCGACCCAAGCGGCACTGGCCCACTTCGACGGCGTGGTGCTCAACGCTATCCGCGAGACCCAGACCCGCCTGGCACAGTACAGCGCCTTGCTGGACCGGCGCGATGCCCTGGCCGACGCCGAGCGCTCGGCGAAGGAATCGGCCGAGCAGGTCCACCTGCGCTACCAGGCCGGGCGCGAGTCGTTCCTGGCCGACCTGCAGGCTACCCGTGCCTACACCGATGTCCGTGCGCAGCTGGCGGCGGCCAACAGCCAGGTGGCCATGGGGCAGATCGGTGTGTTCCTGGCACTGGGTGGTGGTTGGAAACAACCCGCAGAACACTGACTCCGATCGCCGGCAAGCCGGCTCCCACCTGTCCTGCGCTGCGGTTGTAGACACCGTCGAACCGGTGGGAGCCGGCTTGCCGGCGATAGGGCCGGGACAAGCAACTTAAGATCCTGGAGTGGCTTTTGTGCTGCGATCGAGGGCAAAGCCCTCGCCTACCATTCCAATATTTGTCACAAGATTTTTCATGAAATCCGCCCGCGAGCCTTGAGCGAAAGGGAGTGGAAGTGAACAATGTTCTCTTTCGCATTTACTTCGAGACTGGCCATGACTTCCCGCTCCCGTCCGTTCGCCTGGCTGCCGGCCCTGTTGCTGGCGCCAGTGTTGGCGCTGTGCAGCACTTCGGCACTCGCCGAATCCCCCGCCGAGGCTGCCAAGGCGTTGCACCTGCTCGATTACATCGGTGCCGACTACCCACCGACCGTGCACGACGGCAAGGTGGTGGACGAAGGTGAGTACCGCGAGCAGCAGGAGTTCAGCACCGTACTGGCCGACTTGCTCCAGGGCCTGCCGGAAAATGCCGAACGCCCAGGGTTGGAGCAGGGCGTCGCAGCGCTGCGCCAGGCCATCGACCAGCGCCAGGACGGAGCGCTGGTCGCCAAGCAGGCTCGCCAACTGGGCGCACGCCTGGCGGTTGCCTATGAAGTCAGCCAGGCACCGGTCATCACTCCTGACCCGGCCCGCGGTGCCGCGTTGTACGCGCAGAACTGCGCGATCTGCCATGGCGACAGCGGTGCCGGCGACGGCCCTGCCGGGGTCGGGCTCGAACCACCGCCTGCCAACCTGCGCAGTATCGAGCGGCTCGACCAGCTGAGCCTGTTCGACCTCTACAACACCCTGGCCCTGGGGATAGATGGCACCGAGATGCCGTCGTTCGCCGACCAACTCGACGAGCGTCAGCGTTGGGACGTGGCGGCCTATGTGGCCAGCCTGACCGCCGATCCGCAGGCCGCCAAGGCGGGCAAGGCCTGGAACCTGGCCGACCTGGCGCGCCAGACGCCGGCCGAAGTCGCGGCCAGCGAAGGCGCCGATGCCGTGGCCGGCTTCCGCGCCCAGCGGGCCCAGCCTCCGCAGGTCCAGCGTGGGCCGGCGCAGTTGCTCGAGTACACCGCCAGTACCCTGGACAAGAGCCTCGCCGCCTACCGCGATGGCGATCATGACCAAGCCTATGACCTGTCGGTGGCCGCCTATCTGGAAGGTTTCGAACTGGTCGAAAGCTCGCTGGACAACATCGATACCCAGGCCCGCAAGGACACCGAAAAGGCCCTGATGGCATACCGTCAGGCGCTGCAGGACGGCCTGCCGGTCGCCCAGGCCGAACGACGCCTGGCCGAGGCCAAGGCCAAGCTCGATGGCGCGGCCAAGTTGCTGGGCAGCGATGGACTGAGCTGGTCCCTGAGCTTCGTTTCCGGCCTGCTGATCCTGTTGCGCGAAGGGCTCGAGGCGATCCTGGTGCTGGCCGCGATCCTGGCCTTCCTGCGCAATACTGGCCAGCAGTCAGCGGTGCGCAGCGTCAATATCGGCTGGGGGCTGGCGCTGGTCGCAGGCTTTGCCACCTGGGCCCTGGCCGCTTATGTGATCGACGTCGGCGGCGCCCAGCGCGAGCTGCTGGAAGGCTGCACGGCACTGTTCGCCGCAGTGATGGTCCTGTGGCTCGGTGTGTGGATGCATGATCGACGCCATGCCGCAGCCTGGCAGGACTACATCAAGAGCAGCCTGGTCAGCGGCGGGGGGCGCTTTGGCTTTGCCGTGCTGGCGTTCTTCTCGGTGTACCGCGAGCTGTTCGAGGTGATCCTGTTCTACGAAACCCTGTGGCTACAGGCAGGCCCAGCTGGCCACAACGCCGTGCTGGCCGGTGGCGCCACGGCGTTGGTGCTGCTGGTGGGCTTGGCCTGGGTGATCTTGCGCGGGTCGGCCAAGCTGCCGCTGGCGCTGTTCTTCAGCATCAACGCGGCGCTGCTGTGCGCGTTGTCGGTGGTGTTCGCCGGGCATGGCGTCAAGGCGCTGCAGGAAGCCGGCGTGCTGGGAACCCGGCCGGTGCCCTTCTTCGAGTTCGATTGGCTGGGCATCCATGCCGACGCCTACTCGCTGGGCGCACAGGTGGTGGCGTTGCTGGCTATCGTCGTGCTGTACGGGCGCAGCCGTCTGGCCGAAAAGCGCCGGCCCGCGGCGAGCTGAAGGCGTACTATGGGCACTTTCAGCCCCGATTTCCAAGGAATACCCATGCGTGTATGGATCGACGCCGACGCCTGCCCCAAGGCGGCCAAGGACCTGATCGTCAAATTCGCTCTCAAGCGCAAGTTCGAGGTCGTCCTGGTGGCCGGCCAGGCCCAGATCAAGCCCGCGTTCGCCTGTGTGCGGCTGATCGTGGTTCCCAGCGGCATGGATGCGGCTGATGACTACTTGGTGGAGAACGCCGTGCCGGGCGAGTTGGTGATCTGCAGCGACGTGCCGTTGGCCGACCGGCTGATCAAGAAAGGTGTGGCAGCGCTGGACCCGCGAGGGCGCGAGTTCGACGAGCGCAACATGGGCGAGCGGCTGGCGGTGCGCAACCTGTTCACCGAGCTGCGCGAGCAGGGGCAGGTCGGGGGCGGGCAGGCGCCTTATGGCGAGCGGGAGAAACAGGCGTTCGCCAATTCGCTGGACCGGATACTGACTCGGCTATTCAAGGGGTGAGTGGTGCAGCACCTTGTGGGAGCGGCGCACCGCCGCCCCCCACAAGGTGTCAGAGGCCTATTACTGCTCACCTTCGTGAGTCAGCTCCAGCACCCTATCCACCAGCTTGTAGATCCCACCGGCCGCCTCGCTGATCGACTTGGCGAGCATGTAGGCTGGGGTGGTCACCAGCTTGCGCTGGGTATCTTCGACGATGTCATGTACATCACAGTCTTCGTGGGTACCGCCCATTTTCACCACCGCTGCGCTGGTGTCGGTATCGTTGCCGATGGTGCAGACCACGCCTGGGCCATAGATCTTCGCCGCCAGCGCCGGGGAAATGCAGATCAGGCCAACCGGCTTGCCGGCTTCGGCAAACGCTTCAGCCAGCGCCAGCACGTCCGGGTTCACCGTGCAGTTGGCGCCTTCGACCGCAAAGTTGGACAGGTTCTTCGCCGCGCCGAAGCCACCCGGGACGATCAAGGCGTCGAAGTCCTCGGCCTTGGCCTCGCGGATATCCTTGATGTCACCGCGGGCGATGCGCGCCGATTCCACCAGCACGTTGCGCGACTCCGGCATTTCCTGGCCGGTCAGATGATCGATCACGTGCATCTGCGCAATGTTCGGCGCGAAGCACTGCACCTGGGCGCCACGCTGATCCAGGCGCAGCAGGGTGATCACGCTTTCATGGATCTCGGCGCCATCGTAGACGCCGCAGCCAGACAGAATCACCGCAACTTTTTTTTGCATGCTCATTACTCCAGTGTCGAGGCGCTAACTGTCCTCTAGTTTGGCAGAACTCGTCACAGGGTTTCCCGCGCAGAGGCCGAAATCCTGTCTATTTGGAGTGCAGCGGCGGGGGCATGTTCCACGCCTGAACAGCGTATTGATGGCGCGAGGGGCGCTAGTGCTGGTCTGGGCCCTGTTCCTGGGAAACCGCCTCCGAGGCTTGGCTTGCCGCAGCCGCCTTGCGCTCGGCACGCAGGGTGCGGAAGCGTCGGCGCAGCCAGAGCAGGCCGCCCAACAGCAACAGGCCGCCGAGTACCCAGAGTTCATATTTCTTGACGTTGCCCAGCATGCCTTCGAGGATGGCGCCGAAGTGGTAGGCCGCCGCGCCCAAGGCCAGGGCCCAGACCGCCGCACCGATGCCGTTGAGCAGCAGGTAGCGGCGTGGCGGGTAGCCGGACAGGCCGATGGCAACCGGCATCACCGTGCGCAGGCCGTAGACGAAGCGAAAGCTCAGTACCCAGATGTCCGGGTGGCGCCGAATGTGATCCAGGGCCCGGTCGCCCATCGCTTGCCAGCGCGGCTTGCGTGCCAGGATCGCGCGACCATGTCGACGGCCCATGAAGTACCACAGCTGGTCGCCGGCGTAGCTGCCGAAGAACGCCGTGAGCACCACCAGATTGATGTCCATGTAACCGCGGAACGCAAGGAAGCCCGCAAGAACCAGGATGGTCTCGCCTTCAAAAAACGTGCCGAGAAAAAGGGCAAAATAGCCGAAATCCTGCAGGAATTGTTGAAGCATTTTCTGGGGTGCTAGCGAAATGAACGCGAAGCCTACCCCTTCGCGCGCGTTCGGGAAAGTGTCCAACTGTGTCTCGGCGTGAACATTTCCTACAAGAAAGACGACTTAGGCCGTCAGTCACAAGGTGCCTTTGGCTGTCATCCAGGCGTCATAATGGCTGCTTATAACTGTCGCGCCAGCCCGCCAGCGCGGGTTCAGGAGCCTTATCGTGAGCTTGCCTCGCTACCCATTCGTCCCTGGTCGCCTTCTTGCGCCGCGACGTTCGGTCCCATTTCCCGCCCGGCGGGCCCGCAAAAATGACAAAGCGGTCGTTTCGCGTCGCAATGGACTTCAAACCAGCGAACACCGATGGCATCCTGACTCATTTCACCGCGCGTGCCGCTCAATTATCGAGAGGGTCGTAACGCCCTCCAGGAACGTCAGATGAATAACGAAGTGCTAACACCTGTCGCGATCAAGGATGCCCAGGCGGTTCCCGAAGAAATGGTACAGACCCCGCCGGACCTGCCGGAGGCTGCACAACCTGAAGCTGCGGCTCCAGCGCCTGCACCGGCCCCGGCGGTCACCATTCCAAGCCTGGACGACAGCAGCCTGTACATTCATCGCGAGCTTTCGCAACTGCAGTTCAACATCCGTGTGCTGGAGCAGGCACTGGACGAGTCCTACCCACTGCTCGAACGCCTGAAATTCCTGTTGATCTTCTCCAGCAACCTGGACGAGTTCTTCGAGATCCGCGTGGCTGGCCTGAAGAAGCAGATCACCTTCGCCCGTGAACAGGCCGGGGCCGACGGCCTGCAGCCGCACCAGGCCTTGGCGCGTATCAGCGAGCTGGTGCACAGCGAGGTGGAGCGCCAGTATGCGATTCTCAACGACGTGTTGCTGCCGGAGCTGGAAAAGCACCAGATCCGCTTCATCCGCCGTCGCCACTGGAACACCAAGCTCAAGACCTGGGTGCGCCGTTTCTTCCGCGACGAGATCGCGCCGATCATCACCCCGATCGGCCTCGACCCGACGCACCCGTTCCCGCTGCTGGTCAACAAGAGCCTGAACTTCATCGTCGAGCTCGAGGGCGTCGATGCCTTTGGCCGTGACTCGGGCCTGGCCATCATCCCGGCCCCACGCCTGCTGCCCCGGGTTATCCGCGTGCCGGAGGAGGTCGGTGGCAGCGGCGACAATTTCGTGTTCCTGTCGTCGATGATCCACGCCCACGCCGATGACCTGTTCCAGGGCATGAAGGTCAAGGGCTGCTACCAGTTCCGCCTGACCCGCAACGCGGACCTGGCGCTCGATTCCGAAGATGTCGAAGACTTGGCTCGCGCCTTGCGCGGAGAGCTGTTCTCGCGTCGTTATGGTGACGGCGTGCGCCTGGAAGTGGCCGACAATTGCCCGAAACACCTGTCCGACTACCTGCTCAAGCAGTTCAGCCTGAGCGAGAGCGAGCTGTACCAGGTCAACGGCCCGGTCAACCTGACCCGCCTGTTCAGCATCACCGGCCTGGACAGCCACCCGGAGCTGCAATACACGCCATTCACCCCAGCCATTCCGAAGATTCTGCAAAACGCCGACAACATCTTCAGCGTGGTCGGCAAGCAGGACGTGTTGCTGATGCACCCGTTCGAATCCTTCACCCCGGTGGTCGACCTGCTGCGCCAGGCCGCCAAGGATCCGCATGTGCTCGCCGTGCGCCAGACCTTGTACCGCAGTGGTGCCAACTCCGAGATCGTCGATGCGCTGGTGGACGCCGCGCGTAACGGCAAGGAAGTCACAGCAGTGATCGAGCTGCGTGCGCGTTTCGACGAAGAGTCCAACCTGCAGATGGCCAGCCGCCTGCAGGCCGCGGGTGCGGTGGTGATCTATGGCGTGGTCGGTTTCAAGACCCACGCCAAGATGATGCTGATCCTGCGCCGCGAGCAGGGTGAGATCGTGCGCTATGCCCACCTGGGCACCGGCAACTACCACGCCGGCAACGCCCGCCTGTACACTGACTACAGCCTGCTGACTTCCGACGATGCCCTGTGCGAAGACGTCGGCAAGCTGTTCAGCCAGCTGATCGGCATGGGCAAGACCCTGCGCATGAAGAAGCTGCTCCATGCACCCTTCACACTGAAGAAGGGCATGCTCGACATGATCGCGCGGGAAACCCAGTTCGCAGTCGAGGGCAAACCGGCGCACATCATCGCCAAGTTCAACTCGCTGACAGACGCCAAAGTGATCCGCGCGCTGTACAAGGCCAGCCAGGCCGGTGTGCGCATCGACCTGGTGGTGCGTGGCATGTGCTGCTTGCGCCCTGGCATCCCGGGGGTTTCGCACAACATCCAGGTGCGCTCGATCATCGGCCGCTTCCTGGAGCACACGCGGGTGTTCTACTTCCTCAATGGCGGTGAGGAGCAGATGTTCCTGTCCAGCGCCGACTGGATGGAGCGCAACCTCGACAAGCGTGTCGAGACCTGCTTCCCGGTGGAGGGCAAGAAGTTGATCCTGCGGGTGAAGAAGGAACTCGAAGGCTACCTCACCGACAACACCCACGCGTGGATCCTGCAGCCGGACGGCCGCTATGTGCGCAGTACGCCGACCGGTAACCAGAACCCACGCAATGCCCAGGCGGCCTTGCTCGAGCGCTTGAGCAACCCGGTGCTGAACGTTCGATAGCGGGGGGGTGCGTTGCGGCCCCCTCGCGGCACAAGGCCGCTCCTTGTATCTCGACTTTCGCCTTCCAAGAGGCGAAAGTTCTCGACTGATCATCGAGGGAGGGTCATGAAGCGGAGCCGCTCCAAGGGCATCGAGCCCGTATTGTAGATAACGCTCAGACCCTCCAACCCCACTCGAACAGTTCGAACGGTATCTAGTGCCCGCCCCCGGCGTGAGCACGCATTCACAAGGTTGAACCGAGTGCTGGGTGATCGAACTTTCGTTGTCTGAAGGAGAAGATCATGTCTGTTGTTGTTGGCGTCGATGTAGCCAAGCGATCCTTCGATATTGCGACTCCACTTCCCAATGGGAAGGTTCGCACCAAGGCCAAGCTGTCCAATGATCCGAGTGGTTTTGAGCAGTTCGCAACCTGGCTTGAGAAACATGCCGAACCGCGTGCCTGGGTTGTCATGGAGGCTACTGGCACTTATCACGAGGCGCTTGCCGATTGCCTTCATGCCAAGGGTTACCGGGTGTGCATTCTGAATCCCGCCGTAATTGCCAAGTTTGCCGAGGCCGACCTTCGACGCGTCAAAACCGATAAGGCTGATGCCAAAGTTATTGCTGCTTATGGCCAGCAAAAACAGGATGAGCTCCGTCAGTGGGAGCCTGAGCCGCCAGCTCAGCGGCGTTTGCGGGCCTTAGTACGGCGTCTGGACGACCTGAAAGAAATGCAGCAGATGGAGCAGAACCGTCTGGATGTGGCGCAGACAGCTGTGCAGGAGTCAATCAGAGCTGTAATTGGGCATATCACCGAAGAAATAGAGAAAACCCGCAAGGCGATTGAGCAGACGATCGATGACGATCCGGATCTGCGCCAACGGCGAAAACTGATTACATCGATTGATGGTCTGGGTGATACCACAGCCGCACTGATCCTCGCAGAACTGGGTGATCCGCTGAAATACGAAAGCCCGTCAGCCATTGTTGCGTTTGCAGGTCTGAACCCGATGATCCATCAATCGGGGGAGAAGATTGGCCAATCGACCATTTCTCGCACAGGAGCGCCGAGGCTGCGCGCCGGCTTGTGGATGTCAGGCACGGTCTCGATCAGACACAACCCGGTCGTGAAGGCACTGGCAGAGCGTTTGAACAGCCGGCGTAAAGCCTATAAGCAGATAGTTTGCGCTGCTATGCGCAAGCTTTTGCACCTGGTGTATGGCGTGGTGAAGTCCGGTAAACCGTTTGACCCTCAAATCGCCCTTGCGGGGTGAGGGTCAAGACGGTATCTACAGGGTGTTGCGTTCTCTGTAGAGCGGCCTTGTGCTGCGAGGGGGGCAAAGCCCCCTTGCTAATCTCAGGTCGAACTTAACGCACGCTAAGCACGAAATTGACCCGCGCCAGCCACTGCGCCTCGTTGGCGAAGTCGGCCTGGGTCAGTTGGTTTTCTTCCAGCCAGCCGTCGGGGAACACCACTTCCAGGCTTTCCTCGCCAGCATGCAGCTCCACTTTCGGCATCTGCTGGTTGCCACGGATGTGGTGGAACAAGATGGCGAAGCGCAGCAGTACGCACAGGCGGATCAGCTGGATGCCTTCATCGCCGAATTCAGCGAACTTGTCTTTGGGAATGTTGCGCCGGTGGCCGCGCACCAGCAGGGCGAGCATCTGCTGGTCTTCGCGGGAGAAGCCGGCCAGGTCGGAGTGCTCGATCAGGTAGGCGCCGTGCTTGTGGTAGTGATAATGCGCGATATCCAGGCCTATTTCGTGCACCTTGGCTGCCCAACTCAGCAGATCGCGCCAGTTCCCTTCCTCGAGGTTCCATGCCTTGGCCACCTGGTCGAAGGCATGCAATGCCTTGCGCTCGACCCGTGCCGCCTGGCCGTTGTCCACGTGGTAGCGTTCCATCAGTGAGTTCAAGGTGCGTTCGCGCACGTCCTCGTGGTGATGGCGGCCCAGCAGGTCATACAGCACACCTTCGCGCAGAGCGCCGTCGCAGTGGTCCATGCGCTGCAGTTCCAGGGCATCGAAGATAGCCTCGAGGATCGCGAGGCCTGCCGGGAAGATGGCGCGGCGGTCCGGCTTGACGCCCTCGAAGTCGATCTTGTCGGTTTCGCCCAGCTTGAACAGCTTGCGCTTGAGCGCGGCCAGGCCGTCGGCGTTGACCTCGCCGTTGCCCATGCCGTTGGCCTTGATGGCCGCACCGATGGCGCGAATGGTGCCCGAGGAGCCAATGGCCTCGTCCCAGGTCAGACGGTGCAGGGCATTCTCGATGCTCATCAGCTCCAGGCGCGCAGCAGTGTAGGCCTGGGCGTAGCGCGCCGGGGTGATCTTGCCGTCGCGGAAATAGCGCTGGGTGAAGCTGACGCAGCCCATCTGCAGGCTCTCGCGCAACAGCGGTTCGAAGCGTTGGCCAATGATGAACTCGGTGCTGCCGCCGCCGATGTCGGCGACCAGGCGCTTGCCGGGGGTGTCGGCCAGGGTATGGGAGACGCCCAGGTAGATCAGGCGCGCTTCCTCGCGGCCGGAAATCACTTCGACCGGGTGGCCGAGGATGGCTTCGGCGCGCTGGATGAATTCGTTGCGGTTGCGCGCTTCGCGCAGGGCGTTGGTGCCGACGATGCGCACGGCGCCCGCGGGCATGCCGTTGATCAGTTGGGCGAAGCGCTTGAGGCAGTCCAGGCCCCGTTGCATGGCTTCTTCGCTGAGCTGGCGTTCTTCGTTGATGCCGGCGGCCAACTGCACTTTTTCCCCGAGCCGCTCGAGAATGCGGATTTCGCTGAGGTGGGCCTTGGCCACGACCATATGGAAGCTGTTGGAGCCAAGGTCGATGGCGGCGATCAGAGACAGGTTCTTCGCGGTGGTATGCGGCATGATCTCGATGTTCTCGGTCGATAACCCAGCAATCCTGCCATGATCCATGGCTGGCGCCAACGCATTACAATGCCGGGTCTTGATGCAGGGCAAGGTGCCACGTACTGCCAAGACATTGATGTGTCTGCTTCGATACGTGGCGTCTTGCACAACTATAGTTACCCTCAATCGCCAACGACTTCCTGTAGGGCGTGGCTGCGGCTATGATGGGCAACGTTTTTTATTGCTTACGACCTTGGAGATTTCCATGAGCGACAAAATCAAACACGTCACCGACGCCAGCTTCGAAGCCGAGGTACTGCAGGCTCAAGGCCCGGTGCTGGTCGACTACTGGGCCGAATGGTGCGGCCCATGCAAGATGATCGCTCCGGTCCTGGACGACATCGCTGCCACCTATGAAGGCAAACTGACCGTCGCCAAGCTGAACATTGACGAAAACCAGGAAACTCCGGCCAAGCACGGCGTGCGCGGCATCCCGACGCTGATGCTGTTCAAGAACGGCAACGTCGAGGCGACCAAGGTCGGCGCCCTGTCCAAATCCCAGCTGGCCGCGTTCCTCGACGCCCACCTGTGATATGAAAAGGCCCCGCGAATGCGGGGCTTTTTTTGGCCTGAAGGATTTGTGGAAGTGGGTTTGCCCGACAATTCACTGGTGTTCCCACAGCTGCCTTCGCAGGTAAACCCGCTCTCACCGGGCATGATTTACCCAGCCAAAACCACTAGACGTCGAAAAAAGCAAGTGTTACATTCGGCCTCGCACTGCTTCTCCAGTGCCCTCTGCACGCCGTCGCCGAAGCATCCCTAATTCGAATCAGTACGCGATCCTGTCGCCATCTTGCGGCGCGGCCTCATTAAGCCAACGCTTAATTTCTCCCTTCTTACATGATTACGTCACTCCCCTTATGAACCTGACAGAACTCAAGCAAAAGCCGATTACCGATCTGCTGGAAATGGCCGAACAGATGGGCATCGAAAACATGGCCCGTTCGCGCAAGCAGGACGTGATTTTCGCCCTGTTGAAGAAGCACGCGAAAAGCGGCGAAGAGATCTCGGGTGACGGCGTGCTGGAAATTCTCCAGGATGGTTTCGGTTTCCTGCGTTCGGCAGATGCGTCCTATCTGGCCGGCCCTGACGACATCTATGTCTCGCCTAGCCAGATCCGTCGCTTCAACCTGCGCACCGGCGACACCATCGTCGGCAAGATCCGCCCGCCGAAGGAAGGGGAGCGTTACTTCGCCCTGCTGAAGGTCGACACCATCAACTTCGACCGTCCGGAAAACGCGAAGAACAAGATCCTGTTCGAAAACCTGACGCCGCTGTTCCCCAACGAGCGTCTGAAGATGGAGGCCGGCAACGGCTCCACCGAAGACCTCACTGGCCGCGTCATTGACCTGTGTGCCCCGATCGGCAAGGGCCAGCGCGGGCTGATCGTCGCCCCGCCGAAGGCGGGCAAGACCATCATGCTGCAGAATATCGCGGCCAACATCACCCGTAACAACCCCGAGTGCCACCTGATCGTCCTGCTGATCGACGAGCGCCCGGAAGAAGTGACCGAGATGCAACGCACCGTGCGTGGCGAAGTGGTCGCTTCCACCTTCGACGAGCCGCCGACCCGCCACGTGCAAGTAGCCGAGATGGTCATCGAGAAGGCCAAGCGCCTGGTCGAGCACAAGAAGGACGTGGTCATCCTGCTCGACTCCATCACCCGTCTGGCCCGTGCCTACAACACCGTGATCCCGAGCTCCGGCAAAGTGCTGACCGGTGGTGTCGACGCCCATGCCCTGGAAAAGCCAAAACGCTTCTTCGGTGCCGCCCGTAACATCGAGGAAGGCGGTTCGCTGACCATCATCGCCACCGCGCTGGTCGAAACCGGCTCGAAGATGGACGAGGTGATCTACGAAGAATTCAAGGGTACCGGCAACATGGAACTGCCGCTGGACCGCCGCATCGCCGAGAAGCGCGTGTTCCCGGCCATCAACATCAACAAGTCCGGTACCCGCCGTGAAGAGCTGCTGACCGCCGACGACGAACTGCAGCGCATGTGGATCCTGCGCAAGCTGCTGCACCCGATGGATGAAGTCGCGGCCATCGAGTTCCTGGTCGACAAGCTCAAGCAGACCAAGACCAACGACGAGTTCTTCCTGTCGATGAAGCGCAAGTAAGCGTTTCTAGCTGGAATTGATTGGGGCTGCTTTGCAGCCCATCGCGGGACAAGCCCGCTCCTACAGGTATCACACCGATCCTGTAGGAGCGGGCTTGTCCCGCGATGGGGTGCGAAGCGGCCCCGATTCATTTTCGCCCCAACAAAACGCCGAACGGCGCTACACTCAGCACCCCCGACCGATACGGCCAACCACGAGGCACATGCATGCAGTATCGCGACTTGCGCGACTTCATCCGTGGCCTGGAACAGCGCGGTGAACTCAAGCGCATCCAGGTTCCGATATCCCCTGTCCTGGAAATGACCGAAGTCTGCGACCGCACGCTGCGCGCCAAGGGCCCGGCGCTGCTGTTCGAAAAGCCCACCGGCTTCGACATGCCGGTGCTGGGCAACCTGTTCGGCACGCCGGAGCGCGTGGCCATGGGCATGGGGGCCGAGTCGGTCGACGAACTGCGTGAAATCGGTAAGCTGCTGGCCTTCCTCAAGGAGCCAGAGCCGCCGAAGGGCCTGAAGGACGCCTGGTCCAAGCTGCCGATCTTCAAGAAAGTCGTATCGATGGCCCCGAAGGTGGTCAAGGATGCGGTATGCCAGGAGGTGGTGGTCGAAGGCGAGGACGTCGACCTCACCCAACTGCCCATCCAGCACTGCTGGCCGGGCGACGTGGCGCCGCTGATCACCTGGGGGCTGACCGTCACCCGTGGCCCCAACAAGGACCGCCAGAACCTCGGTATCTACCGTCAGCAGCTGATCGGCCGCAACAAGGTGATCATGCGTTGGCTGAGCCACCGGGGCGGTGCCTTGGACTACCGTGAATGGTGCGAAAAGCACCCCGGCCAACCGTTCCCAGTGGCCGTGGCCCTGGGCGCGGACCCGGCGACCATCCTCGGCGCCGTGACGCCGGTGCCGGATACGCTATCGGAATATGCCTTCGCCGGCCTGCTGCGCGGTAACCGCACCGAGCTGGTCAAGTGCCGGGGCAGCGACCTGCAGGTGCCGGCCACCGCCGAGATCATTCTCGAAGGCGTGATCCACCCGGGCGAAATGGCCCCGGAAGGCCCTTACGGCGACCATACCGGCTACTACAACGAAGTGGACAGCTTCCCGGTGTTCACCGTCGAGCGCATCACCCACCGCCAGAAGCCGATCTACCACAGCACCTACACCGGCCGTCCGCCGGATGAACCGGCGATCCTGGGCGTGGCGCTGAACGAAGTGTTCGTGCCGATCCTGCAGAAGCAGTTCCCGGAAATCGTCGACTTCTACCTGCCGCCGGAGGGGTGCTCGTACCGCATGGCGGTGGTGACCATGAAAAAGCAGTACCCGGGCCACGCCAAGCGCGTGATGCTGGGTGTCTGGTCGTTCCTGCGACAGTTCATGTACACCAAATTCGTTATCGTCACCGACGACGACATCAACGCCCGCGACTGGAACGACGTGATCTGGGCCATCACCACGCGCATGGACCCCAAGCGTGATACGGTGATGATCGACAACACGCCGATCGACTACCTGGACTTCGCGTCACCGGTATCGGGCCTGGGTTCGAAGATGGGCCTGGACGCCACGCACAAGTGGCCGGGCGAGACTACACGCGAATGGGGCCGTGCCATCGTCAAGGACGAGGCCGTCACCCGCCGTATCGATGAGCTGTGGGATCAGTTGGGAATAGATTGATGCAGGTAACCTTGCAGCCGTCCGGGGCGGTATTGGCAATCGAGCCCGGGGAGAGAATTCTGGACGCCGCGCGGCGCCTGGGCTACGACTGCCCGAACAGCTGCCGCAACGGCAATTGCCACGCCTGTGCTGCCTTGCTGGTGGAAGGGCGGGTGCGTCAGGAAGGTGAAGTGCGCGACCACGGCGAGCTGTTCACCTGCATCGCCGAGCCGCTGGAAGATTGCGTATTGCTCTGGGACGGCGTATTGGCCCTGGGTGAGCTGCCGGTGCGCAAGCTGGCCTGCACCGTGAGCGAATGCGTAGAGGTCGGTGGCGACGTCTGGCGTGTGCGCCTGCGTGCACCGGCAGGCAAGCCGCCCCGCTACCATGCTGGGCAATACCTGATGATCGAGCGCGACGGCGCCGACAAGGCCGCCTTCTCCCTGGCCTCGGCGCCCCATGGCGGGCGGGATCTGGAGCTGCACGTGCTGGCGCGGGAAAACAGCGCTCTGCAGCTGCTGGCCCAATTGCAGCGCGACGGTGTCGCGCGCATCGAAATGCCGTTCGGCGACACTCATCTGGCTGAGCTGCCGGACGGGCCACTGGTGCTGATCGCCGCCGGTACCGGCATGGGCCAGATGCACAGCCTGGTCGAGCACTGCCGTGCCCAAGGGTTCAAGCATCCGGTACACCTCTATTGGGGGGTGCGTCGGCCCGAGGATTTCTACCAGATCGAGCACTGGGCCGAATGGCAACGCCTGCCCAACCTGTTCCTGCACAAGGTGGTAAGCGACCTGTGCAGTTGGGAGGGGCGCTGCGGGTTGCTGCATGAGGCGGTCTGCGAAGACATCGCCGACCTGAACCAGGTGCATGTCTATGCCAGTGGTTCGCCGAACATGGTCTACGCCACCCTAGATGCCCTGGTCGAGGCGGGCATGGACGCGCATCGCATGCGCGCCGATGTGTTTGCCTACGCCCCCCGAGGCTGAAAGTGCACGGCACACTGTAACGGTGTGCCGTTCTTTATAACTCGCGTTACCCTAAAGGATTATAAGGCGCTTATTATTGCGGGCGCTGTTAATAACTTTCGCCCTCCACGGAACAATACCCGTCTATATTGATTCCATGGCAGTCAAGTACGGAGCGCAGGCTGTACAAGGGGCTTGAATGCGCGGTGCTTTCTGCCGTACGGTAAGTCCAGCGAAGCGCCATTGCGTTACAGTGATGGCCTTCGGAAGTTTACGGGGAATCATGGCGGCAGCATCATGTCGACACTTGAAAGTTCGTCCTGGCAGGTAACTTATCCTCCTTCGCTGGATTTCGGGCAGCAACTGACCCGCGACCAATTACACCATTCAATGAAACTGACCATGTCGCGCCATGAAGGCGGGCCGGTGTGGTTGTTCGCCTATGGGTCATTGATCTGGCGACCAGAGTGCAATTCGGTCGAGCGTCAGCGGGCCCGGGTCCATGGCTATCACCGAGGGCTGTATTTGTGGTCCCACGAGCACCGTGGCACACCGGAGTGTCCAGGGCTGGTGTTCGGGCTGGACCGAGGTGGTTCGTGCAGCGGCTTTGCCTACCGCCTGGATGAACGCAACCTGGACGATTCGTTGATGGCCCTGTGGCAGCGGGAGATGCCTTACCCCGCCTATCGGCCGCACTGGCTTAGCTGCCGGTTGGGTGATGGCAGCAAGGTCCAGGCGCTGGGCTTCGTGTTGGAGCGTCACCTGCCGTGCTATGCGGGGAACCTGCCAGACACCCTGCTCAGCCAGATCCTGGCCAGCGCCAAGGGGCGCTATGGCAGCACCCGCGACTATGTCGAGCAGACACTAAATGCCTTGCGCAGCCACCAGATGCCGGATCGCAACCTAGAAGCGCGCTTCCACCGGTGCCATAACCTGCGTGAGGTATAGGCAGGCCTGACCCATCGCGGGACAAGCTCCCACAAGGGCTGCACCGCCTTTCTGTAGGAGCGGCCTTGTGCCGCGATGGGCTGCAAAGCAGCCCCGTGCCTAGCGAGCCACCACCACCAACTTGCCCACCGCCTGCCGCTGCGCCAACCGCTCGATGGCCGCCCCGGCCTCGGCCAGTGGATAGGTCTGCGACACCAGCGGCTTGACCTTGCCCTCGGCATGCCAGGCAAACAACTGTCGGAAGTTGGCAGCATTGTCTTCAGGCTGGCGCTGGGCAAACGCACCCCAGAACACGCCAATCACCGCCGCGCCCTTGAGCAGTGTCAGGTTCACCGGCAATTGCGGTATGGTCCCGCTGGCAAACCCCACCACCAGCATCCGACCGTTCCACGCCAGGCCTCGTACCGCCTGCTCGAACAGTTCGCCACCGACTGGGTCGTAGACCACGTCCACGCCCTGGCCGCCGGTCAGGCGCTTGATTTCGTCGCGCAGGCTGGCCTGGCGGTAGTCGATCAGCTCATCGGCTCCTGCTGCTTTGGCTGCCGCGAGCTTTTCGGCGTTGCTGGCAGCGGCGATCACACGGGCGCCCATGGCCTTGCCGATCTCCACCGCCGCCAGGCCAACGCCTCCCGATGCACCCAGTACCAACAAAGTTTCCCCGGCCTTGAGCTGGCCACGTTGGGCCAGTGCGTGCATCGAGGTGCCGTAGGCCATGCCGAAGGCCGCAGCGGTGGTGAAATCCATGGTGGTGGGGATCGGCAACACATTGTAGAAGGGCACGGCCACCTGCTCGGCGAAGGCCCCCCAGCCGGTCAGGGCCATGACCCGGTCACCGATTTTGAAATCGCCTGCCTTCTCTCCGATTGCAGCCACCACGCCCGCAGCCTCGCCGCCTGGCGAGAAGGGCAGAGGCGGTTGGAACTGGTACTTGCCTTCGATGATCAAGGTGTCGGGGAAGTTGACGCCTGCGGCGTGCACGTCCAGCACGATCTCGTTGCGCTTGGGGGTCGGGCTCGCCACCTCTTCGAGCACCAGGTCGCTCGCCGGGCCGAGGGTCTTGCACAACACTGCTTTCATCGGGGCTATTCCTTTGCGTGCGTTGGCCGATAAGTGTAGGAGGGGCGCAGGCCAGGTCAACGAGCATGGCCCGCCCTGATGGGGCGGCATAAGCCCGGGCTTGGGTTTGAACGGTGTGCTGGGTAAGCTGGCGCCAATTGTATTGAGGAGCGAATTCGTGAAAGCGTGGATCTTGATGATGCTGGCCCTGCTGCTGCCGGCCATGGCGATGGCCGAGGAAGGCAAGGACGGTGAGCCCAAGGTTTCCTACATCAACCTCAGCCCACCTTTCGTTGGCAACTACGCCCTTGATGGCGGCCCCAAGCTGCGCGTGTACAAGGCCGACGTGGCCTTGCGTGTGACCGGCGACGCTGCGGCTGCTGCGGTCAAGCACCACGAGCCGCTGATTCGCAACCAGCTGGTGGCACTGTTCACCCAGCAGGGGCTGGAAAACATGAGCAATGTCGAGGCCAAGGAGAAGCTGCGCCAGGAAGCGCTGAAGCAGGTGCAGCAGGTGATGGAGAGCGAGGAAGGCAAGCCGATCGTCGAAGACCTGTTGTTCAACAACCTGATCGTGCAGTGAATGGCTCTAGATAACGCTTGGCCGTGAGATCGAACGCCGCCCACGCGGCGCTCGATCGGAAACGCGTCGCGACACTCACGCCAAACTCAGCGCGCCAGCGCAACAATCGCCGCCCACTGCTCGGCATTCACCGGCATCACCGACAACCGGCTGCCCTTTTGCACCAGCGGCAATTCGGCAAGCGCGGCTTGTTGCTTGAGCAGCCCAAGCCCCAGTACCTGCTCGAACGTTTTCACGTGAGTGACGTCGACCGCGCTCCAAGGGTTCTTCTCGGCGTTGGCCTTGGCGTCGAAGTAGTGGCTTTCGGGATCCAGGGCGGTCGGGTCGGGGTAGGCCGCTGCGCTGATGCGGGCGATCCCGGCGATCCCGGGCTGTGGGCAGCTGGAGTGATAGAAGAAGAACTCGTCACCGACGTTCATGGCACGCAGGAAGTTGCGCGCCTGGTAGTTGCGCACCCCGTCCCAGCGCGCCTGGCCGAGGCGTGCCAGGGCATCGATGGAAAGCTCGTCGGGCTCGGATTTCATCAGCCAATAGGCCATGGAGACGGCTCCTGAAAAAATTTGAAATAACATGTTGCATGAAACCGACAGTCGGTTGACGTCAAGGTTTGCGTGTCGCCTCACGTTGTCGGAAAATGCGCCGATTTTAAAGCTCGACGCTCCGGCAGCACCAAGAAGGTTGCCGAGCCTGACTGTTTGCCTTAGGGGGGCATTCATCCATGAACCAACGCAAACCGGACTTGCTCTGGATCCTGGTCTTCATCTTCGGCCTGGGTGTCGTCACCACGGGCTATGCGCAGAGTTTCTGGGAGCGTAAGGCTGACGCTGCCTATCAGATGCCGGTCGAGCCTACCCAGCAGCAGCGCTGATTCCGTCGCTGGCACCGGTCAAGCCGGTGCCAGGTACCAACCGCGGTCCGAGACCGTCCCCTTGAGCGGTACATCCCAACTGGCCTGGGCCAGGCGTTCCACCTTCTGGCATTCGTGGGCAAGGCCCAGCAGCAGCGGTTTCTTCCACGCCTTGCGTCGTGCCTGGTAGGCCAGGCTGCGGTCATAGAAGCCGCCACCCATGCCCAGGCGCCCACCGATTTCATCGAAGCCGACCAATGGCAGCAGGATCAGGTCCAGCGACCAGATCGGCCGTTGGCGCTTGCGTTCGATCAGCGGCTCTGGAATGCGGAAACGGTTGGGCCGCAGCTTCTCGCCTTGCTCGAAGCGCTGGAAGACCATGCGCGTGCGTGGCCAGGCATGCAGCACCGGCAGATAGGTGCGCTTGCCGCGTCGCTGGGCCTCGCGCAGCAGCAGGCGCGGGTCTATCTCGCCGTCATTGGGAAGGTACAGGGCAATGTGCCGGGCGCGGCGAAACAGGGGGTGCTGGGCCAGCTGACGATACAGGCCGAGCGAAGCCTGGCGTTGCTGGGCAGGTGTCAGCGCGCGGCGGGCATTGCGAAGCAGGCGGCGGAGTTGAGGGCGGGTGAGCGGCGCGGTGTCGGTCATGGCACGTGCGTTCCCAGGTGTACCGGCCGCCATGGCGGCCAGACGAAATTGCCCGCCGGGGGAGGCGGGCAAGCAAGAATTCAGGCTCCCCGATGAAACCGCTATCGGTGTAGCCCTTGAACCCGAAAGTTCAAGGTGGAGATTGCAGGGGGCGTTAAGGCTTTCCGTCGGGCGGACATGCACACCGGCCCCAGCGTGCAACCCCCGTGGTTGTGCGTATCGGCTCAGGGACATAACCGACTGGCGCATCCCCCAGGGAGTGGCGCCAGTATACCAATCTCAGCCGATTTTGGTATCCGTGTCGTCGGACAGCGCCTGGTCGACTCGCTCCAGCAAGTCGCGCACCTGCTCCCGGGTGGTGCCGCTGGCAGCGACATCCGGGCGCTCCTGGCGATGCAGCAGTTCGTGGGTGATGTTCAGCGCGGCCATGACGGCGATGCGGTCGGCGCCGATCACCTTGCCGCTGCTGCGGATCTCGCGCATCTTGCCATCCAGGTAGCGCGCGGCGCTGACCAGGTTGTTGCGTTCTTCCGGCGGGCAGATGATCGAGTATTCCTTGTCGAGGATCTGGACGGTGACGCTATTGCTTGAACTCATGAGTCTTGCTCCAGGGCCTTGAGGCGTAAAATCATCGACTCGACCTTGCGCCTTGCGATCTCGTTCTTTTCGATGAGGTGGGCGCGCTCCTCGCGCCAGGATTTTTCCTGAGCTACTAGGAGTGCATTTTGGCGTTTTAGTTGCTCGACACGCTCGATGAGCGATTCGAATCGGCTCATCAGTGCCTGCAGGTCGTTCTCTGGCATGGGTTGCACTCGATTCGCTCCCTCGTTGACTGCCCGGCGATCATGCCTGTTCCGGGGGCGGTACGGCCAGTGCTGATGGTCTTGGCGCGCCTGCCGGTGCTAGGATACAAGGTCTTCATTCTAGTCATTGCGCCGCTTGGCGCCTAGCTGCCCATGCCCAATACCCAATCGCCCTACACCGCCTTCGCCTCGCTGCTCGCCAGCAACGGCCACCCTGTTTCCCCAGCCGAACTGCACGGCCTGCTGATCGGCCGCAGCTGCGCCGGCGCAGGTTTCGATGCCGACGCCTGGCTGGCCGATGCCGCCGGCGCGCTGGAAAACGAGCCTGAAGACAACGTGCGCGCCGCACTGATCGGCCTGCAGGAAATGGTCAAGGCCGAGCTCACCAGCGAAGACGTCGCCATCGTCCTGCTGCTGCCCAGCGACGAAGCCCCGCTCGCCGAGCGTGCCACTGCGCTGGGCCAATGGTGCCAGGGCTTCATTACCGGCTTCGGGCTGAACGCCGGTGGCAAGGACTTGTCCACCGATGCGAAGGAGGTGCTCCAGGATCTGGTGGCCATTTCGCAGGTCCAGGAAGCGCTGGAGGAGTCCGAAGACGGCGAGAGCGACTACATGGAAGTCATGGAGTACCTGCGTGTCGCGCCCCTGCTGCTGTACACGGAGCTGGCCAAGCCGGCCGCGCCCGCGCCCAAGCCATCGCTGCACTGATATTCCGGGGGTTGTCGTGCCCATGAGCCGTATTCCGAAGGCCGAATATGCCCGTCGGCGCAAGGCGCTGATGGCGCAGATGGTCCCCAACAGCATCGCCATCCTGCCCGCCGCCGCGGTTGCCATCCGCAACCGCGACGTCGAGCATGTGTATCGCCAGGACAGCGACTTCCAGTACCTCAGCGGCTTCCCCGAGCCCGAGGCGGTGATCGCCCTGATTCCGGGGCGTGAACATGGCGAGTACGTGCTGTTCTGCCGCGAGCGCAACCCTGAGCGCGAACTGTGGGATGGCCTGCGTGCCGGCCAGGAAGGCGCGATCCGCGACTTTGGCGCGGACGATGCGTTTCCCATCACCGATATCGACGAGATCCTCCCGGGCCTGATCGAAGGCCGCGACCGGGTCTACACCGCCATGGGCAGCAACCCGGAGTTCGATCGCCGCCTGATGGAGTGGATCAACGTGATCCGCTCCAAGGCACGCCTGGGCGCCCAGCCACCGAACGAATTCGTTGCCCTGGATCATCTGCTGCACGACATGCGCCTGTATAAATCGGCGGCGGAGGTGAAGGTGATGCGCACGGCGGCGGAGATTTCCGCCCGCGCTCATGTGCGGGCCATGCAGGCCTGCCGGGCTGGGCTGCATGAGTTCAGCCTGGAAGCCGAACTCGACTACGAATTCCGCAAGGGCGGCGCGAAGATGCCGGCCTATGGCTCGATCGTCGCGGCGGGGCGTAACGCCTGTATCCTGCATTACCAGCAGAACGATGCGCCGCTCAAGGATGGCGACCTGGTGTTGATCGACGCGGGCTGCGAGATCGATTGCTATGCCAGCGACATCACCCGTACCTTCCCGGTCAGCGGGCGTTTCTCGCCGGAGCAGAAGGCCATCTACGAGTTGGTGCTCAAGGCCCAGGCGGCCGCCTTCGCCGAGATCGCCCCGGGCAAGCACTGGAACCACGCCCACGAGGCGACCGTGCGGGTCATCACCGAAGGGCTGGTGGAACTGGGGCTGCTCAAGGGTGATGTGCAGGCCCTGATCGACAGCGAGGCCCACCGTGCGTTCTACATGCATCGCGCCGGCCATTGGCTGGGCATGGATGTGCACGATGTGGGCGAATACAAGGTCGGTGGCCAATGGCGCGTGCTCGAGCCGGGCATGGCGCTGACGGTCGAGCCGGGTATCTACATTGCAGCCGACAACCCGAACGTCGCGAAGAAATGGCGCGGCATCGGCGTACGAATCGAGGATGACGTAGTGGTGACCAGGCAAGGCTGTGAAATCCTGACCAACGGTGTGCCGCGCACGGTCGCCGAGATCGAGGCGCTGATGGCTGACGCCCGCAGGGACGTGGCATGAACCGGGTCAACCTGGCGATCGTCGGTGGCGGCCTGGTCGGCGCCAGCCTGGCTCTGGCCTTGCAGGCAGGCGCCAAGGCACGGGGCTGGAAGATCCTGCTGATCGAACCCTTCGCCCCGGGCGACAGCTTCCAGCCCAGTTACGACGCCCGCTCCTCCGCGCTGTCCTACGGCACCCGGCAGATCTACGAACAGCTTGGCCTGTGGCAGGTCATCAGCCGCCGCGCCGAGCCCATCAGCCAGATCCAGGTGTCCGACCGTGGTCGCTTCGGCGCCACCCGCCTGGATGCCATCGAGGAAGGTGTACCAGCCCTCGGTTACGTGGTGGAGAACGCCTGGCTCGGCCAATGCCTGTGGCAGGGCCTGGATACCGAGGTGGTGAGCTGGCGCTGCCCGGCCGAGGTCAAGGCCCTGCAGGCGATCACCGGCGGCTATCGCCTGCAACTGGACGACGACACCAGCCTGGAGTGCGACCTGGCGGTGCTGGCCGACGGCGGCCGCTCCGGCCTGCGCGAGCAATTGGGCATCCATGTGCGCCGTACACCCTACGAGCAGAGCGCGCTGATCGCCAACATCACCCCGGGCGAGGCCCACCGCGGCCAGGCCTTCGAACGTTTCACCGAGCAGGGGCCGATGGCGCTGCTGCCCTTGCCGGAGAACCGCTGCGCGCTGGTCTGGACCCGCCAGGGGATGGATGCCCAGCGCCTGGCGGACATCGACGAACGCAGCTTCCTGCGCGAGCTGCAGGAAGCCTTCGGCTACCGCCTGGGCGCCCTGCGCCAGGTGGGCGCGCGGCATCTGTATCCGCTGGCGCTGGTCGAGGCCCAGGAGCAGGTACGCCCGCACCTGGTGGTGCTGGGCAACGCCGCCCATAGCCTGCACCCGATCGCCGGGCAAGGGTTCAACCTGTCCCTGCGTGACGTGCAGTCCCTGGCCGATGCCTTGCTGGCCGGGCCGCAGCAGCCCGGCGACCTGGCGACCCTGCAGGCCTACCACCAACGGCAACAGTTGGACCAGGCCCTGACCATCGGTTTCTCCGACCAGGTTACCCGGCTGTTCGGCAGCAGCCAGCCGCTGCTGGCTACCGGGCGCAACATCGGCCTGCTGGGGCTCGACCTGCTGCCGCCGGCCAAGCGCTGGTTCGCCCGCCAGGCCATGGGCCTGGGCACCCGACCCGATCCGCGGGGGCGGGCATGAGCCACTCACCTCGACTGGCCCGCAGGGCGCGCCTGCTGCGCTGGGTATTGAATCTCTACCCGCCTTACCTGGGCGCAGGCATCCGGGTGCAGCACATCAGCCCGGACATGCGCAGCATCAAGGTACGCATGAACCTGACCCGCTGGAACCGCAACTACGTCGGCACCCAGTTCGGCGGCAGCCTGTACTCGATGGTCGATCCGTTCTACATGTTGTTGCTGATCGAGCGGCTCGGGCGTGACTACATCGTCTGGGACAAGGCTGCCAGCATCGACTTCATCGCACCGGGCAAGGGCCCGGTATTCGCCGAGTTCCACGTCGATGACGCGTTGCTGGAAGACATTCGCCAGCAGACCGCCGGCGGCAAGAAGTACCTGCCCCGTTTGCAGGTCGATATCCGCGACGGCGCCGGCGAGCTGGTGGCGCGGGTCGATAAAACCCTTTATGTGCGGCTCAAGCCGCAAGCGAGGCAGGCGTAAGGCATGGAAATGCGCGCAGATCTGTTGATTGTCGGTGCCGGTATGGTCGGCAGCGCCCTGGCCCTGGCGCTGCACCACAGCGGCCTGGAAATCCTCCTGCTCGATGGCGGCCCGCTGTCGGTAAAACCCTTCGATGCCCAAGCGCCTTTCGAGCCGCGGGTCAGCGCCTTGTCGGCGGCCAGCCAGCGCATCCTCGAGCGCCTGGGGGCCTGGGAAGGCATCGCCGGTCGGCGTGTCTCGCCGTATTCGGACATGCACGTCTGGGACGGCAGCGGCACCGGGCAGATCCACTTCTCGGCGGCCAGCGTGCATGCTCAGGTGCTTGGCCACATCGTCGAGAACAGGGTGGTGCAAGACGGCCTGCTGGAGCGTTTGCACGACAGCGACGTGGGGCTGCTGCCCAATGCCCGGCTGGAGCAGATGCGCCGTTCCGGCGATGAGTGGCTGCTGACCCTGGCCGATGGCCGGCGCCTGCGCGCACCGCTGGTGGTGGCTGCCGACGGTGCCAACTCCGCGGTGCGCAAGCTGACCGGCTGCGAAACCCGTGAGTGGGATTACCTGCACCACGCCATCGTCACCAGTGTGCGCTGCAGCCAGGCGCACCAGGCCACGGCCTGGCAGCGCTTCACCGATGAAGGGCCGTTGGCGTTTCTGCCGCTGGATCGCGGAGACGGGCAGGTGTGGTGCTCGATCGTCTGGTCGACTACGCCGGAACAGGCTGACAAACTCATGGCGCTGGATGACGTGGCCTTCTGCGAAGCCTTGGGCCGCGCCTTCGAAGGGCGCCTGGGCGAGGTGCTGGGAGCCGACCCGCGGGTGTGCGTGCCGCTGCGCCAGCGTCATGCCAAGCGCTATGTCGACGAAGGGCTGGCGTTGATCGGCGACGCCGCCCATACCATCCACCCGCTGGCCGGGCAGGGCGTCAACCTGGGCTTCCTGGATGCCGCGGTGCTGGCCGAGGAGCTGGAGTGCGCCTGCAGGCGAGGTGAGCGGCTGGCGGACGTGAAGGTGCTGAGCCGCTTCGAGCGTCGGCGCATGCCGCACAACCTGGCGTTGATGGCGGCGATGGAAGGCTTCGAGCGCCTGTTCCAGGCCAACCCGCTGCCGCTGCGCTGGTTGCGCAACAGCGGGCTGAAACTGGTGGAACAGGTGCCGGAGGCCAAGGCGCTGTTCGTGCGCCAGGCGCTGGGGCTTTCCGGGGACCTGCCTGAGTTGGCGAAGGCCTGAGGGCCCAATCGCGGGACAAGCCCCACAGAAGTGCACACTGGGCCCTTTGGCAACATTCGGTAACGTCTGCGTAGGTGAGAGGCAAAATGGGATTCACTACCATTTGCACCTCCCAACTCAGCGAGGAATACCCGATGTTGCCACGCAAGCCCTTACTGGCCGCCCTGGCCCTGACCCTGTTCGGCGGCACCGCCCAGGCGGCGGACGAGGTGGTGGTGTATTCCTCGCGCATCGACGAGCTGATCAAGCCGGTGTTCGACGCCTACACCGCCAAGACCGGCGTGAAGATCAAGTTCATCACCGACAAGGAAGCCCCGCTGATGCAGCGCATCAAGGCCGAGGGCGAGAACGGTGTCGCCGACCTGCTGCTCACCGTCGATGCCGGCAACCTCTGGCAGGCTGAGCAGATGGGCATCCTGCAGCCGATCAAGTCGGACGTCATCGATAACAATATCCCGCCGCAGTACCGCGCCTCGTCCCATGACTGGACCGGCCTGAGCCTGCGCGCGCGGACCATCGCCTACTCCACCGACCGGGTCAAACCCGAGGAGCTGACCACCTACGAGGCCCTGGCCGACAAGCAGTGGGAAGGCCGCCTATGCCTGCGCACGGCGAAGAAGGTCTACAACCAGTCGCTGACCGCCACCCTGATCGAGACCCACGGCGAAGCCAAGACCGAGGAAATCATCAAGGGCTGGGTCAACAACCTGTCCACTGACGTGTTCTCCGACGACACCGCCGTGCTCCAGGCCATCGAGGCCGGCCAGTGCGACGTGGGCATCGTCAACACCTACTATTACGGCCGCCTGCACAAGGAAAAGCCCAGCCTGCCGGTCAAGCTGTTCTGGCCCAACCAAGGCGACCGTGGCGTGCACGTGAACCTCTCCGGTATCGGCCTGACCAAGCATGCGCCTCATCCGGAAGCCGCCAAGAAGCTGGTGGAATGGATGACCGGCGACGAAGCGCAAAAACTGTTCGCCGATATCAACCAGGAATTCCCAGCCAATCCGAAGGTCAAGCCATCGGCCGAAGTGGCGGCCTGGGGTAGCTTCAAGGCCGACAGCATCCCGGTGGAAGTGGCCGGCAAGCGCCAGGCCGAGGCCATCCGTTTGATGGACCGGGCTGGCTGGAACTAAGCGCCAGGCTTTATCCTTCTGGGCCATTGAAGCCCAATCGCGGGACAAGCCCGCTCCCACAGGGCCCGGTGCACACCCCTGTGGGAGCGGGCTTGTCCCGCGATGCGGTCGCCACGTATCGAGACTTCTGTTTTGTCCCACGCCCCCCAACGCCGCTGGTACCTTCCGGTTTCCCTGGTTGCCGCCCTGGTGCTGCTGCCCCTGAGCGTCCTGCTGCTGTCCTGGCAGTCGATCGACATGCAGATCTGGTCGCACCTGCTCGACACCCAGATGAGTCGCCTGCTGGGCAATACGCTCACGCTGGTGCTGGGCGTCGGTGCCGGTGTGACCGTGCTGGGCGTGAGCCTTGCCTGGCTCACCAGCCTGTGCGAGTTCCCTGGCCGGCGCTGGCTCGACTGGGCGCTGATGCTGCCTTTTGCCATTCCCGCCTATGTGCTGGCGTTCGTCTTCGTCGGCCTGCTGGACTTCGCAGGCCCGGTGCAGACGGCCCTGCGTGAGGTGTTCGGGCCCATGCGCCTGCCACGGGTGCGCTCCACCGGCGGGGTGGTCACGGTCTTGGTGCTGGTGTTCTATCCCTATGTCTACCTGCTGGCGCGCAGTGCGTTCCTGGCCCAGGGCAAAGGCCTGATGGAAGCGGCGCGGGTGCTGGGTCTGTCGCCGCTGCAGGCGTTCTGGCGGGTGGCCTTGCCCATGGCCCGGCCGGCCATTGGCGCGGGGATCGCCTTGGCACTGATGGAGACCCTGGCGGATTTCGGCGCTGTGGCCGTGTTCAATTTCGATACCTTCACCACCGCCATCTACAAGACCTGGTACGGGTTCTTCAGCCTTTCCAGCGCCGCGCAGCTGGCCAGCCTGCTGTTGCTGGTGGTGATGCTGGTGCTGTACGGCGAGCGTCGCGCCCGCGGTGCCTCCCGCAGCGCCAGCGAGCGCCCGCGGGGGCAGGCGCTCTACCACCTGCGTGGGGCCAAGGCGGCGGCGGCCACCGGGTGGTGCCTACTGGTGTTCGCCTGTGCCTTCGTCATCCCTGTATTGCAGCTGCTGGCGTGGTTCTGGCAGCGCGGTCGACATGACCTGGATGAACGCTATGTCGGGCTGGTCCTGCACACCCTCTACCTGGGCGGCATGGCCGCGCTGGTCACAGTCTGCGTGGCGCTGATGCTGGCGTTCGCCCGGCGCCAGGCGCCGACCGGTGGCATCCGCGCCGGGGTGGGCCTGGCCAACCTGGGGTATGCCTTGCCTGGCTCGGTACTGGCCGTGTCGATCATGCTGGCCTTCAGTTACCTGGACAACCAGCTGGTGGTGCCGCTTTCCCAATGGCTTGGGGGCGCGGGCAGGCCTTTGCTGCTGGGTAGCCTGTCGGCCTTGCTGTTGGCGTACCTGGTGCGCTTCATGGCCGTGGCCTATGGCCCGCTGGAAAGCAGCCTGGAGCGTATCCGGCCGTCGTTGCCGGAGGCCTCGCGTAGCTTGGGCGTGGGCGGTGCAGGGTTGTTTTTCAAGGTTTACCTGCCCTTGCTGGTTCCCGGCGCGCTGAGCGCCGCCTTGCTGGTATTCGTCGATGTGCTCAAGGAAATGCCGGCTACTCTGCTGATGCGACCGTTCGGCTGGGACACCTTGGCCGTGAGGGTGTTCGAGATGACCAGCGAGGGTGAATGGGCGCGGGCTTCGCTGCCTGCGTTGACGCTGGTCCTGGTCGGCCTGCTGCCGGTCATCGGTTTGATCCGGCGTTCGGCACGGCGCCCCGGCCATCGTCACTGAGGGTGCCAGGGCTCGTGCTTGCGGCTACAATGCGCGGCATTCGCTGCGGTGGGTCCTACAAGATCAGGTGATGAGCAAACGTCGCCGACCGCCGCCGCTTCGCCACGCCCGGAAGGAGAAACCCATGGGACAGCGTACGCCTCTGTATGACCTGCACCTGGCGCTTGGCGCCAAGATGGTCGATTTCGGTGGCTGGGACATGCCCCTGCACTATGGCTCGCAGGTCGAGGAGCACCACCAGGTGCGCAGTGACTGCGGGGTCTTCGATGTATCCCACATGACCGTGATCGATGTCGCCGGCGATGCGGCCACGCCTTGGCTGCAACGCCTGCTGGCCAACGACGTGGCTCGCCTGGATGGCCCCGGCAAGGCCTTGTACAGCCCGTTGCTCAATGCCGACGGCGGCGTCATCGACGACCTGATCGCCTACCGCACGGAAATCGGCTATCGCCTGGTGGCCAACGCTGCCACCCGCGACAAGGTCCTCACCTGGCTGCAGACGCAGAGCGCCGGTTTCGCCATCAACTTCGTCGAGCGCTCTGAGCTCGCAATCCTCGCCATCCAAGGCCCCCACGCCCGCGAGAAAGTCGCCCAACTGCTCAGTGCCCCGCGTGCTGCGCTGGTCCGTGAGCTGCGCCCGTTCGAAGGTGTTGCCGAAGGTGACTGGTTCATCGCCCGCACCGGTTACACCGGTGAAGACGGCCTGGAAATCATCTTCCCCGGGCAACAGGCCCCAGCCTTCTTCAATGACCTGGTCGGCGCGGGTATTGCGCCCAGCGGCCTGGGGGCGCGCGACACCCTGCGCCTGGAAGCCGGGATGAACCTCTACGGGCAGGATATCGACGAAACCCACACCCCCCTGACCTCCAACCTGGGCTGGAGCATCGCCTGGGAGCCGGCCGAGCGCGACTTCATCGGCCGGGCCGGCCTGCTCGCGGAAATCGAGCAGGGCGTGCAGGAAAAACTGGTCGGCCTGGTGCTGGAGGAACGTGGCGTGCTGCGGGCCCACCAGGTGGTGCGGGTTGCCGGGATTGGCGAAGGAGAGATCACCAGTGGTAGTTTCTCGCCTACGCTGAGCAAGTCCATTGCCTTGGCGCGCGTACCCATGGCCACGGGCGACCGTGCCGAAGTGGAGATCCGTGGCAAGTGGTACCCGGTGCGGGTGGTCAAGCCGACCTTCGTGCGCCATGGCAAGATCCTGATCTGAATACCCAATGGCGGGCCGACCGCTGACCCTAACGAGGAATACAAGACAATGAGCCAAATCCCCGCCGACCTGCGTTTTGCCGAGAGCCACGAGTGGGCTCGCCTGGAAGCCGACGGCAGCGTGACCGTAGGTATCAGCGACCATGCCCAGCAAGCCCTGGGTGACGTGGTGTTCGTCGAACTGGCAGAAGTGGGCAAGATGTTTGCCGCCGGCGACGCCGCGGGTGTGGTCGAGTCGGTCAAGGCCGCTTCGGACATCTATGCGCCGGTGGCCGGTGAAGTGACTGCGGTCAACGAAGAGCTGGCCGATAGCCCGGAGCTGCTCAACGAAGCGCCTTACGAGGCCTGGATCTTCAAGCTCAAGCCAAGCAACCCTGCCGAGCTGGACAAGCTGCTGGATGCTGCTGGCTACCAGGCTGCCATCGGCGAGTAAGCGTTCTTGCCATGCCTACCCATTGGCGGGTAAACCCGCTCCCACAGGATTGTGTCACCCCTGTGGGAGCGGATTTACCCGCCAATGCATGGAGTGGGTGAAGCAAGTTTTCCCGCAGCATCGGCAATCCCTTCCTAGACTTGTAAGTTTCCAAGAGAACGGGTCCAGGAAGAGATCGTCGCCATGTCCCAGTCGCCATCGCTGAGTCAACTGCAAGAGCTCAACCCCTTCCTGCGTCGTCACCTGGGGCCTGATGCCTCGGAGCAGAAGGCCATGCTCGACGCCCTGGGCGTCGCCAGCCGTGTCGAGCTGATCGAGCAGACCGTGCCACCCGGCATTCGCCTCGGGCGCCCACTCGACCTGCCGCCTGCGCTGGACGAACAGGCCGCCCTGGCCAAGCTCGCCGGCTATGCCGAGCAGAACCAGGTGTGGACCAGCCTGATCGGCATGGGCTACCACGCCACCCTCACGCCAACCGTCATCTTGCGCAACGTGCTGGAGAACCCTGGCTGGTACACCGCCTACACGCCCTACCAGCCGGAAATCGCCCAAGGGCGCCTGGAGGCGCTGCTGAACTTCCAGCAGATGGTCATCGACCTCACGGGCCTGGCCCTGGCCAACGCGTCGCTGCTCGACGAGGCCACCGCGGCAGCCGAGGCCATGGCGCTGGCCAAGCGGGTGGCCAAGAACAAGAGCAATGTCTTCTTCGCCGACGAGCACTGCCACCCGCAGACGCTCTCGGTGCTGCGCACGCGCGCCGAAGGCTTCGGCTTCGAGTTGATCGTCGACTCGGTGGACAACCTGGGCAAGCACCAGGTGTTCGGCGCCCTGCTGCAATACCCGGATACCCACGGTGAGATACGTGACCTGCGCCCGCTGATCGACCAATTGCACGGCCAGCATGCCCTGGCCTGCGTAGCCGCGGACATCCTCAGCCTGGTGGTGCTCACGCCGCCCGGCGAGCTGGGCGCCGATGTGGTGCTGGGCTCGACCCAACGCTTTGGCGTGCCTATGGGCTATGGCGGCCCCCATGCCGCCTATTTTGCCTGCCGTGACGAATTCAAGCGGGCCATGCCTGGGCGCATCATTGGTGTGTCGCGCGACGCCCGGGGCAACACCGCCCTGCGCATGGCCTTGCAGACCCGCGAGCAGCACATCCGCCGCGAGAAGGCCAACTCGAACATCTGCACGGCCCAGGTGCTGTTGGCCAATATCGCCGGTTTCTATGCCGTCTATCACGGCCCGGAGGGGCTGCGGCGCATTGCCCAGCGGGTGCATAGGCTGACCTTCATCCTGGCCGCAGGCCTACAAGCCAAAGGCATCAAGCGCCTGAACCAGCACTTCTTCGATACCCTGACCCTCGAGGTCGGTGGCGCCCAGGCGGCGATCATCGAGAGCGCCGAGGATGCACGCATCAACCTGCGGATTCTCGGGCGTGGGCATCTGGGCGTGAGCCTGGACGAAACCTGCACCGAGGCCACGGTGCTGCGCCTGTTCGATATCTTCCTGGGCGTCGACCACGGCCTGAGCATCGCCGAGCTGGATGGCCAGGCCCTGCCCGAAGGCATCCCAGGCGCACTGGTGCGGCGCACGCCGTTGCTCACCCACCCGGTGTTCAACTTGCACCACAGCGAAACCGAGATGCTGCGCTACCTCAAGCAGCTGGAGAACAAAGATCTGGCGCTGAACCAGTCGATGATCCCGCTGGGTTCCTGCACCATGAAGCTCAACGCCACCAGTGAGATGATCCCCATCACCTGGCCTGGCTTCGCCCTGTTGCACCCGTTCGTTCCAGCGGCCCAGGCCCAGGGCTACAAGGCCATGATCGACGAACTGGAAAGCTGGTTGTGCGCCATCACCGGCTTCGATGCGATCTGCATGCAGCCCAATTCCGGCGCCCAGGGCGAATATGCCGGCCTGATGGCGATCACCCGCTACCACCACAGCCGGCACCAACCGCAGCGAACCTTGTGCCTGATTCCTTCGTCTGCCCACGGCACCAACCCGGCCTCGGCACAGATGGCCGGCATGGAGGTGGTGATCGTCGAGTGCGACGATGCTGGCAACGTCGACCTCGACGACCTCAAGGCCAAGGCCCGTGAGGCCGGCACGCGGCTGTCATGCCTGATGATCACCTACCCCTCGACACACGGGGTATACGAGGAAGGTATCCGCGAGATCTGCGACGTGATCCACCAGCACGGTGGCCAGGTGTACATGGATGGCGCCAACCTCAACGCCCAGGTCGGCCTGGCGCGGCCGGCGGACATCGGTGCCGACGTCTCGCACATGAACCTGCACAAGACGTTCTGCATCCCTCACGGCGGTGGCGGTCCGGGCATGGGGCCGATCGGCGTGCGCGCGCACCTGAAACCGTTCGTTGCCAGCCATCCGGTGGTGCCGGTACCAGGGCTCGATCCGAACAACAGTGCCGTCAGCGCAGCCCCGTGGGGCAGTGCCAGTATCCTGCCGATCAGTTGGATGTACATCGCCATGATGGGGCCACAACTGGCCGACGCCAGCGAGGTGGCGATTCTTTCGGCCAACTACCTGGCCCGCCGGCTCGAAGGGACCTTCCCGGTGCTCTACCGTGGGCGCAACGAACGCGTGGCCCATGAGTGCATCCTCGACCTGCGCCCGCTCAAGGCCTTGACCGGCATCACTGAGGAGGATGTGGCCAAGCGCCTGATGGACTACGGCTTCCACGCACCGACCATGTCGTTCCCGGTGCCAGGCACGCTGATGGTCGAACCGACGGAGAGCGAATCCAAGGCCGAGCTGGACCGTTTCGTCGAGGCGATGCTGGCGATTCGTGCGGAAATAGACCAAGTGCAGGAGGGCAACTGGCCGGCCGATGACAACCCGCTCAAGCATGCGCCGCATACCTTGGCCGATGTATTGGCGCCATGGACGCGACCGTACAGCCTGGAGCAGGCGGTTGCCCCCAGTGCCCACGTTCGGCAGCACAAGTACTGGCCGGCGGTGAACCGGGTCGACAACGTGTATGGCGACAGGAACCTGTTTTGCGCGTGTGTGCCGGTGGAGGCGTACCGGTGAGGCGGGTCGGGCCGTGTCGGCTGCAGTGAGGCTGCTGCGCAGCCTATCGCCGGCAAGCCGGCTCCCACAGGTACGGCGGTGTCTCTGAAAACAGCGCAGGACAGGTGGGAGCCGGCTTGCCGGCGATAAGGCCGGGGCAAGCAACGCAAGACAGTTGCCCCTACAGCTACGGTGCTGCCTTCAAGGTTGTGCGGGCGCCGGTTTGCTCCGCGATGGCGCGTTATTCGACGACGGCGTTCTTGGCCAGGATCGCGTTGGCCAGTTCCATGTCGCTCGCCTTCATGCCTGGGTTGTCGGCGCGCACCTTGCGGATCGCAGCTTCCAGGTAAGGGCCGCGGATTGCACCTTCGCTGGCAACGAAGCTGCCGGCGTCGTCCTGGGCGGCCAGGACCATCTTGTGGTCGGCTGAGGTCAAGTAGCTCGATGCGGTGGTCGCGCCGGAAGAAATGACGTTGCGCCAGAAGGTTTCATCATCGGCCATGGCGGAGCCGAGGGGCAGCGAGAGCAGGGCAGCGGCTGCGATGGCGGTTTTGAGACGCATGATGCATTCACCTCGAATGGTGAGGGTTGTGGGATGGCCGCTTTGATCTTGCCCAGGTGACGCAAGTTCCCTGAATACAAGGGTTTTTTCCTCAGGAGCAGACGCGTAGCACCTCCGTCAGGCTGGTTATGCCGGCATCGACTTTCGCCTCGCCGCAACGACGCAGATCCTGCAGCCCTTCGGCAAGCGCCTGTTGTCGCAAGGCCGCCAGGTCGCAGCCCGGGCCGATGCTGGCACGCAGCTGCGCACTGGGCGCCAACAGTTCGAACAGGCCCGTGCGACCGTGGTACCCGGTACCGCGGCAGGTGCGGCAGGTGCGGCAGGGCAGAGTTTCGTGGGCCGCTGCACCCCGGCAGTCGACACACAGTGTGCGTACCAGGCGCTGGGCCATGACACCGAGCAGCGTGGCCTTGATCAGGTAGTCGGCCACGCCTAGCTCTTGCAGACGGGTGATGGCGCTGCAGGCGTCGTCGGTGTGCAGCGTGGAAAGCACCAGGTGTCCGGTCAGTGCGGCCTGGACCGCGACCTGTGCGGTTTCCCGATCACGGATCTCGCCGACCATGATGATGTCCGGGTCCTGGCGCAGCAGGGCCCGCACGCCGTTGGCAAAGCCCAGATCCAGGCCTGGCTGGACCTGCAACTGGTTGAACGCCGGCTCCAGGCGCTCGATAGGGTCTTCGATGGTGCACAGGTTGACCTGGGGCGTGGCCAGTTGCCGAAGGCTGGCGTAGAGCGTGCTGGTCTTGCCCGAGCCGGTGGGGCCGGTGACCAGCAGGATCCCCTGGCGGTGGCCGAGCAGGGCTTGCCACTGCCGCAGTTGCTCGCCCTCCAAGCCCAGGCGGTCGAAGTCCTGGTGCAACTGCTGCGGGTCGAACAGGCGCAGCACGAGTTTCTCGCCGAAGGGTGTGGGCAAGGTGGACAGGCGCAGCTCCACTTCGCCACCACTGGGCAGGCGGCTTTTCAGACGGCCGTCCTGGGGGCGGCGTTTTTCTGCGACGTCCATTCGCCCCAGGTGCTTCAGGCGGCTGACCAAGGCCAGGGTGACACCTGCAGGAAAGGCATAGACCCTATGCAGCAGGCCGTCGATGCGATACCGCAGCTGCCCCTGCTCGCGGCGCGGCTCGAGGTGGATATCGCTGGCCCTTTGCTCGATGGCGTACTGCAGCATCCAGTCGACGATATGCACGATATGCGCATCGTCGGCACTGGCTTCGGTATGGCGCTGGCCCAGTTCGAGCAACTGTTCCAGCTCTCCCAGGCCGGTGGGCTGCTGGTGCTGGGCGCCTTGGACCGAATGGGCCAGGCGAAAGAAGGTCTGGGCCAGCTGACGGATCTGCACCGGGCTTGCCAGTACCCGCCGCACCGGCTTGCCCAGGCTTCGGGTGAGGTCTGCCTCCCATTCGCGTTGGTAGGGCTGGGCGCTTGCCACCGTGACGCCGTTGTCGTCCACGGCCACGGCAAGGATGCCATGGCGCTGGGCGAAAGCCGGGGACATCAACCCGCTGACCTTCTGCACGTCGACCTGCAGTGGGTCGATGCGCAGGAAGGGTTGCCTGACCTTGTGGGCGAGCCATTGGCAAAGAGTGTCCAGGTCCAGGGGCCTGCCTGGGCGCTGGCGGTCCTCCAGGGCCAGGCTGGCGATGCGTTCCAGTGGATGGATGCTTGGCTGGCTGTTGGCCTGTTCGAGGACGCGCAGGGTGTCGCTGGCGTCCAGGCGCTGGTCGAGCAGCAGGGTATCGAGCAGCCGGCCCAAGTCGAGGGCATGGGTATCGTCAGTGTGCATGCTTGGCTTCCTTGCCAGGTAGGTCGGTGCTGGTAAGGCTAGCCGGCCTGACAAGGTGCAGGCGGAGCAAAGGGTTTCGGAATCTTGCGCGGTCCCACAGATGTGTGGCGCGCTAGCAAAGCGCTGAATAATCGATGAGACGGCAGCTCAACCCGCCGCCAGGCCAGCTATGCGCGGTAGGTTCTCCAGGCTGACTTCGCCGACGCACACCAGGTTACGCAGCTTCTGGGCGATGACCTCGGCCCGGTGCCAGCTCAGGCCACCAACGCCAACCTCGATGCCCAGCACGTCATCCTGCTGTTGCACATGCACGCTGTGCGGTGTGAGGAACTGCAGCGCGAACAGATTGAGCACGCGGCACAGGCTGTCCGGCTCGGCCTCGGCTTGCAGGCGATAGCGCACGGTGGCGTGGGCGGCATTGGCGGCCCAGGTGTCGATGCGTTGCGGGGTGTCGGGCCGTTCGAGTGCGTTCATGCCGGTCTCCATCTGTGAGAGGGAAATTCTTGCAGGTCGACCGGGGTATTTCTTCGCTATGATTCGATAAATTCCCCTATAGGGCGAATTGAACAATTCAAATAACCACAGATAAAGGAATTATTCATGCAAGGCGAACTGGACGCCTATGACCGGCGCATCCTGGCGTTGCTGCAAGAAGACGCTTCGTTGTCCAGCGCGCAGATCGCCGAACGCGTCGGGCTGTCGCAATCCCCCTGTTGGCGGCGTATTCAGCGCTTGAAGGACGAAGGGGTGATCCGTGGCCAGGTGACCTTGCTCGACCGCAAGAAAGTCGGCCTGAACACGCAGATCTTCGCCGAGGTCAAGCTCAACGCGCATGGGCGCTCGAACTTCACCGAGTTCACCGAGGCGATCCGTGGTTTTCCGGAGGTGCTGGAGTGTTACGTGCTGATGGGCTCGGTGGACTTCCTGCTGCGCATCGTCACGTCGGACATCGAAGCCTACGAACGATTCTTCTTCGAGAAGCTGTCGAATGTGCCGGGGATCCAGGAGGTCAATTCGATCGTGGCCTTGTCCGAGATCAAGTCCACGACCAGCTTGCCCTTGGTCTAGACAGCAGGGGCCGCTCCTACAAGGGCGACGTCACGCGGGGTCATGTAGGAGCGGCCTTGTGCCGCGAAAGGGCTGCAAAGCAGCCCCGGTGCCCACTGGATCAACGCGTGGACGCAGACTTGAGCAGGTACTTCCAGGCGCGGTTCTGATCTACCGTGCGAGCCTGCTCGACGCGGGCTTCCAGCAACGCGTCCGACAATGGTTGCTCGGCCAGCTGGTGAAGCTTGTTCAGCTCGCCATAGAGGCGGTCGAGTTGCGGCACGTCCAGCACCTGGCGGGCATGGTGCAGCCAGGCTTGCAAACGCTCGATGCGCGGCAGCTGTTCGGCCAGGTCCTCGGGGCGCTGCTTGTACAACGGCAACTGCAACGCACGGGCCTCCTCGCCGAGCAGGTGCACCAGCCAGCTGGCCAGGTGCGCTTTGCCCTGGCGTTCGCCACGGCCTTTACGCTCCTCGGTCCAGGCGCGAGCCAGCAGCCAGCGCGAGGTTTCCAGAGAGAACTGGCCCCAACGGGTGTCCTCCAGTTCTTCGGCGAACTGCTCGGGGGCGACGCGGCGAACATCTTCGTCGTCGTTGCCGGCCTGCACCAGCGGGCGCCAATCTTCCAGTAGCGCGTCCAGGCGGCTGCGCAGTTCACGGGTAGTGGCCCGAGGTGCAGCCTGGCCGAGGGTGCTGACCAGGGCGCGCAGTTCTGCCAGGCACTGCACCCACTCCTGCAGCAGGCTCCAGTGGCCATTGTGGCGGTACTGCTCGGCCAGGCGCTGGCTGCTGCCCAGCAACTGCCAGGCGAGGGCAGCGAAGGCGTCGTCCAGTGCGGTTTCGGCTTCAAGCTGGGTGGTCGGCAGGCTCAGGTCATAGCTGTCTGGCTCGAGCAGGCGATAGCCACGCTCGGCCTTGCTGATGTCGCACGGCATCAGGGGCAGGCTGGCGGCCAGTTCGGCGGCGAGTTCGAGCAGCGCCTCGGGCGCGCCTTCGCGCAGCTCCAGTTCCAGCTCGCAGATTTCTTCCTTGCGCTTGCCAGCAATGACGAAGCCCTGGTCCAGGGCGGCTTCGATCACCACCTTGGCTTTGCCACGGCCCCAGGCGATCTCGGCGTATTCGCGGGTGAAATCAGTGGTGAACAGCGGCTTGATGGTTTTTTTGTCCAGCCCCGCCAGTTGCGCCGGCCAGCAGGTGTCGTCGAGCTTTTTCAGGTCGAGCTTGACCTTGTCCAGGTGCCATTCGTACTCGTTGCGCTCGGACAGGCCGGCCACGCTCTGGCCACGGCACTTGAGGGTCTGGATGACTTCTTCGCCGTCGCGTCGCAGGCGCAGGGCGACGCGGGCTGCAGAGAGTTCACGCTCCGGCGTGTCGAAGTACTGGTTGAGCAGCTCGCGGGTCTGCCAGCCGGACTTGTTGCGCTTTTTCAGCAGGGGGTGCTCGCGCAGGGCGGCCAGGGTCTGGCGGCTGGCGCGGAGCTTGAGTTCGGTTTCTTTGTGCATCGCAGGCTCGAAGGAGGGCATCTTTGGCGTGCAGTCTACAGGAGTCGGCTCTCGGCTGTTGGACTGTGGAGGCTTCTTCGCGGGTCTACCTGCGAAGAAGCCTCCAGGAGGTTGTTCTGGGGTTGGGATGCGTTGTTATGATGGGCCTCGAGCCCGAGGAGAGCGCCTATGCCGTTGCCGTCGCTGAAAGACCAGTTCGCCGCCTTGATCGCCGCGCCCTCGGTCAGCTGCACACAGCCTGCGCTGGACCAATCCAACCGCCAGGTCATCGAACTGTTGGCCGGCTGGCTGGGCGACCTGGGCTTTGCCTGCGAAATTCGCCAGGTGACTCCCGGCAAGTTCAACCTGCTGGCCAGCCGTGGCAGCGGCCCGGGCGGGCTGGTCCTGGCCGGCCACAGCGATACCGTGCCCTATGATGAACAGCTGTGGACCAGCGACCCGCTCAAGCTGACCGAGGTCGACGGCCGCTGGGTGGGCCTAGGCAGTTGCGACATGAAAGGCTTTTTTGCCTTGGTCATCGAGGCGGTCCTGCCGCTACTGGAGCACGACTTCAAGCAACCGCTGCTGATCCTCGCCACCTGCGATGAAGAAAGCTCCATGTCCGGTGCCCGCGCATTGGCCGAGGCCGGCCAGCCCCTCGGCCGTGCGGCGGTGATCGGCGAGCCCACCGGGTTGCGACCGATCCGTATGCACAAGGGCATCCTCATGGACCGCATCGACATTCTCGGGCGCAGCGGCCACTCGTCGGACCCCAGCCTTGGGCACAGTGCCCTGGAGGCCATGCACGCGGTGATGGGCGAGCTGATGGGCTTGCGTCAGCAATGGCAGCAGGCCTACCGCAACCCGCAGTTCAGCGTGCCGACCCCGACCCTGAACTTCGGCTGCATCCATGGCGGTGACAACCCCAACCGCATCTGCGGCCAGTGTGCCCTGGAGTTCGACCTGCGCCCCTTGCCGGGCATGGACGTCGCGCAGTTGCGCGCGGCCATTCGCGAGAAGCTGGTACCGGTAGCTGAGCGCCTGGAGGTGCGTATCGACTACGCGCCACTGTTCCCGGAGGTGCCGCCCTTCGAGCAGCCGGCCGATACCGAGCTGGTGCAACTGGCCGAGCGTCTGACCGGGCATCGTGCCGAAGCGGTGGCCTTTGGCACCGAAGCACCTTATCTTCAGCAGCTGGGTTGCCAGACCATCGTGCTCGGCCCTGGCGACATTACCTGTGCGCACCAACCCGGCGAATACCTTGAAATGTCACGAATCGAGCCTACCGTGCGTCTATTGCGTGACCTGATCCGGCACTATTGCCTGAGCTAAACGTCCATTGACCTGATTCGTTCCTGCCTAGAGGAGACCGCGCGTGACCGCAAGCCTGTTCCGACGATGATTTTGAACGCCGCTGTTTGCTTCGCCGTTCTCCGTTCACTTATCCACAGGCCCTGTCATGCCCGAATACGTCAACTGGCTACGCCATGCGTCCCCCTATATCAATGCCCATCGCGATTGCACCTTCGTGGTCATGCTGCCCGGCGATGGCGTGGAACACCCCAATTTCGGCAACATCGTCCATGACCTGGTGCTGTTGCACAGCCTGGGTGTGCGGCTGGTGCTGGTGCATGGCTCGCGCCCGCAGATCGAAAGCCGCCTGGCCGCCCGTGGGCTGACGCCGCACTATCACCGAGGCATGCGCATCACCGATGCTGCGACCCTCGATTGCGTGATCGATGCCGTCGGTGCCTTGCGCCTGGCCATCGAGGCGCGGCTGTCCATGGACATCGCCGCTTCGCCGATGCAGGGCTCGCGGCTGCGGGTGGCGTCCGGCAACCTGGTCACCGCCCGCCCGATCGGCGTGCTCGAAGGCATCGACTACCACCACACCGGCGAGGTGCGGCGTATCGACCGCAAGGGTATCAATCGCCTGCTCGACGAGCGCTCCATCGTGCTGCTTTCGCCCCTGGGCTACTCGCCTACCGGCGAGATCTTCAACCTGGCCTGCGAAGACGTCGCCACCCGCGCCGCCATCGAGCTGGGGGCCGACAAGCTGCTGCTGTTCGGCGCAGAGCCGGGCCTTCTGGATGAACACGGCAAGCTGGTGCGCGAGTTGCGGCCGCAGCAGGTCGCACCGCACCTGCTGCGCCTGGGCAGCGACTACCAGGCCGAGCTGCTCGATGCGGCCGCCGAGGCCTGCAAGGGCGGCGTGGCGCGTAGTCATATCGTCAGCTATGCCGAGGACGGCGCGTTGCTTACCGAGCTGTTCACCCGTGAGGGTGGCGGCACGCTGGTGTCCCAGGAGCAGTTCGAGGTCGTGCGCGAGGCGACCATCGACGATGTCGGCGGCCTGTTGGAACTGATCAGCCCGCTGGAAGAGCAGGGCATTCTGGTGCGGCGTTCGCGCGAGGTACTGGAACGGGAGATCGAACAGTTCAGCGTAGTCGAGCGCGAAGGCATGATCATCGCCTGCGCGGCGCTGTACCCGATCGCTGACTCCGACGCCGGGGAACTGGCGTGCCTGGCGGTGAACCCGGAGTATCGCCATGGTGGGCGGGGGGACGAGCTGCTCGAGCGCATCGAAAGCCGGGCGCGCCAGCAGGGGCTCAATACCTTGTTCGTACTGACGACCCGTACCGCGCACTGGTTCCGTGAACGGGGCTTTGCGCCCAGCGGTGTGGAGCGTCTGCCGGCGGCAAGGGCTTCGCTGTACAACTACCAGCGTAACTCGAAGATCTTCGAGAAACCGTTGTAATCGTCGTTGCCTGTACCGGCCCTATCGCCGGCAAGCCGGCTCCCACACAGGATGGGTGGGAACAAGAGTCTCGAATGGCTTGCCCCGGCCCTTTCGCTGGCCAGCCCCCACAGGTATGGCGATGTCTCTGAAAACAGCGCAGAGCCGGTGGGAGCCGGCTTGCCGGCGATAGGGCCGGTACAGGCGATCCATGAGCCAATGAAAAACGCCGCCCGTGAGGGCGGCGTTTTCGTTTACACGGTATGCAGGTACCAGTTGTACTCGAGGTCGGAGATCGAGTGCTCGAACTCCTCCAGCTCGCTTTCCTTGCACGCGACGAAGATGTCGATGTACTTCGGATCGATGTACTTGTTCAGGATCTCGCTGTCGTCCAGCTCACGCAGTGCGTCGCGTAGGTTGTTCGGCAGGCTCTGCTCCAGTTGCTCGTACGAGTTGCCTTCGATCGGCTCGCCTGGCTCGATCTGGTTGGTCAGGCCATGGTGCACACCGGCCAGCACGGCAGCCATCATCAGGTACGGGTTGGCGTCGGCGCCAGCCACGCGGTGCTCGATGCGCACGGCATCCGGCGAGCCAGTCGGCACGCGCAAGGCCACGGTGCGGTTGTCCAGGCCCCAGCTCGGTGCGTTCGGCACATAGAACTGCGCACCGAAACGGCGGTACGAGTTGACGTTCGGGCAGAGGAAAGCCATGGACGCGGGCAGGGTCTCGAGCACACCGCCGACCGCGTGACGTAGCGCGGCGTTCTGCTCGGGATCCTCGCTGGTGAAGATGTTGTTGCCATCTTTGTCCAGCACGGAGATATGCACATGCAGGCCGTTGCCAGCCTGGCCCGGGTAGGGCTTGGCCATGAAGGTGGTGTCCATTTCATGGTCGTAGGCGATGTTCTTGATCAGGCGCTTGAGCAGCACCGCATAGTCACAGGCCTTGAGCGGGTCGGCGACGTGATGCAAGTTGACCTCGAACTGGGCCGGGGCGCTTTCCTTGACGATGGCGTCGGCCGGGATGCCTTGCTCCTTGGCGCCTTCGAGGATGTCCTGCAGGCAGTCGGCGTATTCGTCCAGGTCGTCGATCAGGTACACCTGGGTCGACTGCGGGCGCTTGCCTGAAATCGGCGAGCGAGGCGGCTGCGGACGGCCGTTCACGTTCTCCTGGTCGATCAGGTAGAACTCCAGCTCGAACGCCGCGCAGATGGTCAGGCCCATCTCGGTGAACTTGCTTACCACCTGGCGCAGGACCTCGCGCGGGTCGGCGAAGAACGGCTCGCCTTCCAGCTCGTGCATGGTCATCAGCAATTGGGCCGTGGGGCGCTTTTGCCAGGGTTCGTTGGAAAGGGTGCCGGGAATCGGGTAGCAGATGCGGTCGGCATCGCCGATGTCCAGGCCCAGCCCGGTGCTTTCGACGGTGGAACCGTTGATATCCAGGGCGAAGAGGGAGGCGGGCAGGTTGATGCCTTTCTCGTAAACCTTGTGGAGGCTGGTGCGCTCGATGCGCTTACCGCGCACCACACCATTCATATCTGCAATCAAAAGGTCAACGTAGAGAACCTCAGGATGTTCCTTAAGGAACGCGTTCGCTTCGTTAAGCTGAACGGCACGCGGGGGTACCGACATGATGCAACACCTTTGTTGTTAAAAATATCAATCAAGGGGGGCTTGCAAGCCCAGTCAATCCGAAAGAACTGGCGAAGTCAAGCCAACCCCATGATGCCCCTAAATGGCACAGCAACGGCAGAAATGCTGCATCTGGGGGCGAATCATTATCCGCTATTTTGGGTTCAAAGAGCTATCTCGCGCTGAGCGTGTTTTATTTTTTACGGAGGTGTTGTGTAAAAAAATGAACAAGGCTAAGCTCGGGCACAACCCAGAACACAATAATACGAGGGTCATATGGTCCGCTTGCCGCGACCTGCAAGCGCTGCCTGCGCCGCGCTGTCAGGTACCCCCAGCATTCATCGCGAGGGCATGGCCCGCCTTGGAGCCGGTGCGCGTGCGCTGCTCGCAATAATTGACGGCTGGCCCGGATCATCCTCCTTTCGTAGCAGTTTCCTGCACGACTTTTCGCTTTTCTGCCCTTCATTCGCTTCACGGACACGCTTGTTTCGAGTGTATCCGCTGCCGTCCCGTGCATGGGCTTTTGCTTTAGCCAAGCACTGCATCCAGAATCAAGGCGCGGGTCTGCCAAGGCACTTGCAGCCAGGCAGCGCCCGCCTTGATCGACGCCAGACGTCAGCGGCGCCCGACCTTCATCAGCCGGGCCACATTACCTCCTGAGGTATTTATGAGTAACAACCTCGACCAGCTCACCGATTGGTTGAAAGAGCACAAGATCACCGAAGTGGAATGCCTGATCAGCGACCTGACCGGCATCACCCGCGGCAAGATTTCGCCGACCAACAAGTTCATCGCCGAAAAAGGCATGCGCCTGCCCGAGAGCGTGCTGCTGCAGACGGTCACCGGCGACTATGTCGACGACGACATCTATTACGAATTGCTCGACCCGGCCGACATCGACATGATCTGCCGCCCCGACGAGAACGCGGTGTTCCTCGTGCCGTGGGCCATCGAGCCGACCGCCCAGGTGATCCACGACACCTACGACAAGAAGGGCAACCCGGTCGAGCTGTCGCCGCGCAACGTGCTCAAGAAGGTCCTCAAGCTGTATGCCGATAAAGGCTGGCAGCCGATCGTCGCGCCGGAAATGGAGTTCTACCTGACCAAGCGCAGCGAAGACCCGGACTTCCCATTGCAGCCGCCGGTAGGCCGCTCCGGCCGTCCGGAAACCGGTCGCCAGTCGTTCTCCATCGAGGCCGCCAACGAATTCGACCCGCTGTTCGAGGATGTCTACGACTGGTGCGAACTGCAGCAGCTGGACCTGGATACATTGATCCACGAGGACGGCACGGCGCAGATGGAGATCAACTTCCGTCACGGCAGTGCCCTGCACCTGGCCGACCAGATCCTGGTGTTCAAGCGCACCATGCGCGAGGCAGCGCTCAAGCACAACGTGGCCGCCACCTTCATGGCCAAGCCCATGACCGGCGAGCCGGGCAGCGCCATGCACCTGCACCAGAGCGTGATCGACGTGGCTACCGGCAAGAACATCTTTTCCAACGATGACGGCAGCATGAGCGAACTGTTCCTGCACCACATCGGTGGGTTGCAGAAGTTCATCCCCGAAGCGCTGCCGCTGTTCGCCCCCAACGTCAACTCGTTCCGCCGCTTCCTGCCGGATACCTCGGCGCCGGTGAACGTCGAATGGGGTGAAGAGAACCGCACCGTAGGCCTGCGTGTGCCGGATGCCGGCCCGCAGAACCGCCGCGTGGAGAACCGCCTGCCAGGCGCCGACGCCAACCCCTACCTGGCCATCGCCGCGAGCCTCCTGTGCGGCTACATCGGCATGGTCGAGGGAATCGGCGCCAGCGCGCCGGTCCAGGGTCGCGGCTATGAGCGGCGCAACCTGCGCCTGCCGCTGACCATCGAGGATGCCCTCGAGCGGATGGAGAATTGCCGCGCCCTGGACCAGTACCTGGGCAAGAAATTCATCACCGGCTACGTCGCCACCAAGCGAGCCGAACACGAGAACTTCAAACGGGTAATCAGCTCCTGGGAACGCGAGTTCCTGCTGTTTGCCGTCTGATCAACCCTGGGGCCGCTGGAGCGCGGCTGTCGGATAACGGAGAAGCCCATGAGCGTCAACAACCCGCAAACCCGTGAATGGCAAACCTTGAGCGGTGAGCACCACCTGGCACCCTTCAGCGACTACAAGCAACTGAAGGAAAAAGGGCCGCGCATCATCACCAAGGCCCAGGGCGTGCACTTGTGGGACAGCGAGGGGCACAAGATCCTCGACGGCATGGCGGGCCTGTGGTGCGTGGCGGTCGGCTATGGTCGCGAGGAACTGGTGCAGGCGGCGGAAAAACAGATGCGTGAACTGCCGTACTACAACCTGTTCTTCCAGACCGCCCACCCACCGGCGCTGGAGCTGGCCAAGGCGATCACCGACGTGGCGCCCAAGGGCATGACCCATGTGTTCTTCACCGGCTCCGGCTCCGAAGGCAACGACACCGTGCTGCGCATGGTGCGCCATTACTGGGCGCTCAAGGGCAAGCCCGGCAAGCAGACCATCATCGGTCGCATCAATGGCTACCATGGCTCCACCGTCGCCGGCGCCAGCCTCGGCGGCATGAGCGGCATGCACGAACAGGGCGGCCTGCCGATCCCCGGCATCGTGCATATTCCCCAGCCGTACTGGTTCGGTGAAGGTGGCGACATGACGCCGGACGAGTTCGGCGTCTGGGCCGCCGAGCAGTTGGAGAAGAAGATCCTGGAAGTCGGCGAGGACAACGTCGCCGCCTTCATCGCCGAGCCGATCCAGGGTGCAGGTGGGGTGATCATCCCGCCTGAGACCTACTGGCCGAAGATCAAGGAAATCCTCGCCAAGTACGACATTCTGTTCGTCGCTGACGAGGTGATCTGCGGCTTCGGCCGCACCGGCGAATGGTTCGGCTCCGACTACTACGGCCTCGAGCCCGACCTGATGACCATCGCCAAAGGCCTGACCTCCGGTTACATCCCCATGGGGGGTGTGATCGTTCGTGACGAAGTGGCCAAGGTGCTCGCCGAAGGCGGTGACTTCAACCACGGCTTCACCTACTCCGGCCACCCGGTCGCGGCTGCCGTGGGCCTGGAAAACCTGCGCATCCTGCGTGACGAGAAAATCATCGAGCGCGCCAAGGCAGACACGGCACCCTATTTGCAAAAGCGTCTGCGTGAGCTTCTGGATCACCCGCTGGTGGGCGAGGTTCGCGGCATGGGCCTGCTCGGCGCGATCGAGCTGGTCAAGGACAAGGCCACCCGCAGCCGCTTCGAGGGCAAGGGCGTTGGCATGATTTGCCGCCAGCATTGCTTCGACAACGGCCTGGTGATGCGTGCAGTGGGCGACACCATGATCATCGCGCCACCTTTGGTGATCAGCCGCGACGAGATCGATGAACTGGTGGAAAAGGCGCGCAAGTGCCTGGACCTGACCTATGAAGCGGTGCGCTAGCCGTTTGCTAGGCTAGCGATGTGACATTAAGCGGTTACAAGGCCCTGCTTTTCTTGAAACAGCGCCTTGTAACTTGCCAGACTAGCGACTGTTTCAGTCGCCCAGCGCTGTACCGTGGGATCTTGGCTGCTGAACAGATGGCTTGATAATAAATTCTGGAGCATTTCGCATGAAGAAAATGGGCAAGACGTTGCTGGCCACGGCCCTGATGGGTGCCATGGCAACCGCTGTTCAGGCTGAAGACAAGGTATTGAACGTCTACAACTGGTCGGACTATATCGCACCGGACACCATCGCCAAGTTCGAGAAACAAAGCGGCATCAAGGTCAAGTATGACGTCTTCGACAGCAACGAAACCCTGGAAGCCAAGTTGCTGGCGGGCAAGTCGGGTTATGACGTAGTCGTGCCGTCCAACAACTTCCTGGCCAAGCAGATCAAAGCGGGCGTCTACGAGGAACTGGACCGTTCCAAGTTGCCGAACTGGAAGAACCTGGACGAAGACCTGCTCAAGGCCGTGGGCGATGCCAGCGACCCGGGCAACAAGCATGCCTTCCCGTACATGTGGGGTTCCATCGGCATCGGCTACAACCCTGAGAAGGTCAAGGCCGCGCTGGGCGTGGACAAGATCGATTCGTGGGATGCCGTGTTCAAGCCCGAGAACATCGCCAAGCTCAAGAGCTGCGGTGTGAGCTTCCTCGACGCCCCGACCGAAATGATCCCGGCGGCGCTGCACTACCTCGGCCTGCCGAGCAACAGCACCAAGAAAGAAGACCTGAAGAAGGCCGAGGAACTGTTCCTGAGCATCCGTCCTTCGATCACCTACTTCCACTCGTCCAAGTACATCGGCGACATGGCCAACGGCAACATCTGCGTGGCCGTCGGTTACTCGGGCGACCTGGAGCAGTCCAAGGCCCGCGCCCACGAAGCAGGCGACAAGGTCAAGGTCGACTACATCATTCCGAAGGAAGGTGCCGGTACCTTCTACGACATGGTCGCCATCCCTAAGGATGCCGAGCACAAGGATGCAGCCTACAAGTTCATGGACTTCCTGATGCAGCCGGAAGTCATGGCCGAGATCACCAACGCCGTACGCTTCCCGAACGGCAACAAGGCGGCCACCCCGTTCGTGGACAAGGAAATCACCAGCGATCCGAGCATCTATCCGCCTGCCGAGGTGAAGAAGCAGCTGTATGCGATCGCTGCACCTGAAGCCAGCGCACAGCGCCTGATCACCCGCAGCTGGACCAAGATCAAGTCGGGCAAGTAAGCCCGTCTCGAAGCCTTCTGGGCCGGGCTTTCTCGGCCCAGAAGGCATGCAAGGCAAATTAGTTTGCGGCATCGATGCAGCGAAGGTAAGTTGCGCGCCGGTTTTGCGTGTACGGCGGCGTCGCGCCGGCACCTGGAGGCACTGATCGTGAGGACCACCCACTTGTCTATTTCCTTATTTCGCAAGGCCATGATGGCTGGAGCGGGTCTGACGCTGGCATTCGGCGTCCAAGCAGCGCCGACGGTGCATATCTACAACTGGTCGGACTACATCGGGCCGACGACCCTTGCCGATTTCCACAAGGAAACCGGTATCGAGGCCAAGTACGATGTCTTCGATTCCAACGAAACCCTGGAAGGCAAGCTGCTGGCCGGTCGCACCGGCTATGACGTGGTGGTGCCGTCCAACCATTTCCTCGGCAAGCAGATCAAGGCGGGCGCCTTCCAGAAGCTCGACCGCAGCCTGTTGCCCAATTATTCCAACCTGGATCCTGCGCTGATGAAGCGCCTCGAGAAGAACGATCCGGGCAACCAGTACGCCGTGCCCTACCTGTGGGGTACCAACGGCATCGGCTACAACGTCGAGAAGGTCAAGGCCGCCTTGGGCACCGACACGATCGATTCCTGGGCCGTGCTGTTCGAGCCTGAGAACATGAAGAAGCTCTCCAAGTGCGGTGTGGCCTTCCTCGACTCGGCCGACGAAATGCTGCCGGCGGTGCTCAACTACATGGGCCTGGACCCCAACAGCACCAACGCCAAGGACTACCAGAAGGCCGAGCAGAAGCTGCAGGCCGTACGTCCCTATGTGACCTACTTCCATTCCTCGAAATACATCTCCGACCTTGCCAACGGCGATATCTGCGTCGCCGCCGGCTTCTCCGGCGATGTATTCCAGGCCAAGGCCCGTGCCGAAGAAGCCGGCAAGGGTGTGAAGCTGGCCTACGCCATCCCCAAGGAGGGCGGCAACCTCTGGTTCGACGTGCTGGCGATCCCCAAGGACGCCAACAACGTCAAGGAGGCCCACGCCTTCATCAACTATCTGCTGAAACCTGAGGTCATCGCCCAGGTCAGCGATTATGTCGGTTACGCCAACCCGAACCCCAAGGCTGGCGACCTGATGGACCAGGCCGTGAGGACTGACGCCGCGGTTTACCCACCGCAGGAAGTGCTGGACAAGATGTTCGTCAATGCCGAGTTGCCACCCAAGGTGCAACGTCTGATGACCCGCAGCTGGACCAAGGTCAAGTCGGGCAAGTAACTATCCAGACCCGCCACGCCGGTTGCGAAAGCCGCGCGTGCGGGCATAAAAAATCTTGTTGGGAGTTTCACTCATGGCAGTTGCCTCCGGTGCCTATAAAAAAGCCCTCGAGGGTGGCCAGCAACCCAAGCAGGTGCTGGTCAAGATCGACCGGGTCACGAAAAAGTTCGACGAAACGGTAGCCGTGGACGATGTGTCCCTGGAAATCCGCAAGGGCGAGATCTTCGCCCTGCTCGGTGGCTCCGGCTCCGGCAAATCGACCTTGCTGCGCATGCTGGCCGGCTTCGAGCGTCCGACCGAAGGGCGGATCTTCCTCGATGGCGTCGACATCACCGACATGCCGCCCTACGAGCGGCCGATCAACATGATGTTCCAGTCCTACGCGCTGTTCCCGCACATGACCGTGGCGCAGAACATCGCCTTCGGCCTGCAGCAGGACAAGATGCCCAAGGCCGAGATCGAGGCCCGCGTGGCCGAGATGCTCAAGCTGGTGCACATGACCCAGTACGCCAAGCGTAAGCCGCACCAACTCTCCGGCGGCCAGCGCCAGCGCGTGGCCCTGGCCCGCTCCCTGGCCAAGCGCCCCAAGCTGTTGCTGCTCGACGAGCCGATGGGCGCCCTGGACAAGAAGCTGCGTTCGCAGATGCAACTGGAGCTGGTGGAAATCATCGAGCGCGTGGGCGTGACCTGCGTGATGGTGACCCACGACCAGGAAGAGGCCATGACCATGGCCGAGCGCATCGCCATCATGCACCTGGGGTGGATTGCCCAGATCGGCTCGCCGGTGGACATCTACGAGACCCCGACCAGCCGCCTGGTGTGCGAGTTCATCGGCAACGTCAATCTGTTCGAGGCGGAGGTGATCGATGACGCCGAAGGCCATGCGCTGATCGCCTCGCCCGAGCTCGAGCGCAAGATCTATGTCGGCCATGGTGTTTCGACCTCGGTCGAGGACAAGCGCATCACCTACGCATTGCGCCCGGAAAAGATGCTGGTCACCACCCAGCAGCCGGACTTCGAGCACAACTGGTCGCGCGGCAAGGTCCACGACATCGCCTATCTGGGTGGCCACTCGGTGTTCTATGTCGAGCTGCCCAGCGGCAAGGTCGTGCAGTCGTTCGTCGCCAACGCCGAGCGCCAGGGCACCCGCCCGACCTGGGGTGACGACGTGTACGTATGGTGGGAAGACGACAGCGGCGTGGTACTGCGCTCATGAACATCCGCAAGCTCAAGCGAGCGCTCAACAAGGTCACCCCGGAGGGTCGCCACCTGGTGATCGGCGTGCCGTTCATCTGGCTGTTCCTGTTCTTCATGCTGCCGTTTTTCATCGTGTTGAAGATCAGCTTCGCCGAAGCCGACGTGGCGATCCCGCCCTACACGGAGATCTACAGCTACGTCGAGGACAAGATCCAGCTGGTGCTCAACATGGCCAATTACGGCCTGTTGACCGAGGACGAGCTGTACATCTCGGCCTACCTCGGCTCGTTGAAGATGGCGTTCTTCAGCACCCTGCTATGCCTGCTGATCGGCTACCCGATGGCCTACGCCATCGCCAACGCACGCAAGGAGACGCAAACCGTCCTGCTGCTGCTGATCATGATGCCCACCTGGACTGCGATCCTGATCCGCGTCTATGCGTGGATGGGCATCCTCAGCAACAACGGCCTGCTCAATGGCTTCCTGCTGTGGACCGGCCTGATCGACCAGCCCCTGCAGATCCTCAACACCAACCTGGCGGTCTACATCGGCGTGGTCTATTCGTACCTGCCGTTCATGATCCTTCCGTTGTACGCCAACCTGGTCAAGCACGACCCGAGCCTGCTCGAGGCGGCCAGCGACCTGGGTTCGAGCACGTTCAACAGCTTCTGGAAGATCACCGTACCGCTGTCGAAGAACGGCATCATCGCCGGCTGCATGCTGGTGTTCATCCCGGTGGTGGGCGAGTTCGTGATCCCGGAACTGCTCGGCGGCCCGGAAACCCTGATGATCGGCAAGGTGCTGTGGCAGGAATTCTTCAACAACCGTGACTGGCCGGTGGCATCCGCCCTGGCGGTGGTGATGCTGGCGATCCTGATCGTGCCCATCCTGCTGTTCAACCGCAGCCAGGCCAAAGAAATGGAGGGCAGGGCATGAAGCGCTTCAGTTTCTCCAAGCTGATGCTGGTGCTCGGCTTGTTGTTCATCTACCTGCCGATGCTGATCCTGGTGATCTATTCGTTCAACGCCTCGAAGCTGGTGACGGTGTGGGGCGGCTGGTCGGTGAAGTGGTACGTCGGCTTGCTCGACAACGCTCAGCTGATGGGCTCGGTGATGCGCTCGCTGGAGATCGCCTGCTATACCGCGGTCGCCGCCGTGGCGCTGGGCACCCTCGCAGCCTTCGTGCTGACCCGGGTGACCCGCTTCAAGGGCCGCACGCTGTTCGGTGGCCTGGTCACCGCGCCGCTGGTGATGCCCGAGGTGATCACCGGTCTGTCGCTGCTGCTGCTGTTCGTGGCCATGGCGCAGATGATCGGCTGGCCGCAGGAGCGCGGCATCGTCACCATCTGGATCGCCCATACCACTTTCTGTGCTGCCTATGTGGCGGTGGTGGTGTCGGCGCGCCTGCGCGAGCTGGACCTGTCCATCGAAGAGGCCGCCATGGACCTGGGCGCCAAGCCGTGGAAGGTGTTCTTCCTGATCACCATCCCGATGATCGCGCCGTCACTGGCGGCGGGCGGCATGATGTCCTTCGCCCTGTCGCTGGACGACCTGGTACTGGCCAGCTTCGTGTCCGGCCCGGGATCGACCACCTTGCCGATGGAAGTGTTCTCTGCCGTACGCCTGGGCGTGAAGCCGGAGATCAACGCCGTGGCCAGCCTGATCCTGCTGTCGGTGTCGCTGATGACTTTCCTGATCTGGTACTTCAGCCGCCGCGCCGAAGAACGCCGTCGCCGCGCCATCCAGCAGGCGATCGAGGAAGGCGCCGCCGCCAACGTCCAGTCGTCGCAGGTCCAGCGCCCGACCCAGGTCGCAGCGTCCGCCTGATGTGCCCTTCGCGGGTAAACCCGCTCTCATAGAACACCGCATGACCATTTGATTTGCGGCACCCTGTGGGAGCGGGTTTACCCGCGAAGCTCCGGAAGGCCGAAGTTTTGATGGATCCACGTCAGTGCCAGTTGTGAAAGCCTGATCTACGCTTCACTGGCGTTCCTCAATCCATTTGGCACAAGCAAGGAGCCTGCATGACGGTAGCGCGTCCGCTGATGGTCGTTTGCCTGGGGCTGCTGTCGATGCTGTCGGGCTGTGGCAAGGAAGAATCCGCCGCCGAGTTGCCCAGGGTCGGCGTGCTGCAGGTACAACCTACCGATTTCGCCGCCCGGGTCACCCTCACCGGTGATGTCCAGGCACGGGTACAGACTGACCTGTCGTTCCGCGTAGGCGGCAAGATCATTTCCCGCAGTGTCGATGTGGGTGACCACGTCAAGGCCAACCAGGTGCTGGCGCGCTTGGACCCCAAGGACCTGCAGAACACCGTCGACTCGGCCAAGGCCGAGGTGTTCGCCGAGCAGGCCCGGGTGACCCAGGCCAGCGCCGCCTTCGTACGTCAGCAGAAGCTGCTGCCCAAGGGCTATACCAGCCAGAGCGAGTACGACTCTGCTGAAGCGGCCCTGCGCAGCAGCCAGAGTGCGCTCAAGGCTGCCCAGGCGCAGCTGGCCAATGCCCGCGAACAACTGAGCTACACGGCCCTGGTGTCCGAGGCCGATGGGGTGATCACCGCGCGCCAGGCCGAAGTCGGCCAGGTGGTGCAGGCGACCATGCCGATCTTCAGCCTGGCCCGTGATGGCGACCGCGATGCGGTGTTCAATGTCTACGAATCCCTCTTGGTGGCACCTCCCAGCGACGAAGGCGTGATCGTGAGCCTGCTGGACAACCCCCAGGTCAAGGCCGAAGGCCGTGTACGTGAAATCACCCCGACGGTGTCCGCCCAGAGCGGCACGGTGCAGGTCAAGGTGGCCTTGCGCAACGTACCGCCGGGCATGCAGCTGGGCTCGCCGGTGACTGCCACGGCCAATGCCCAGGGCCGGCCAAGCATCGAGCTACCCTGGTCGGCCCTGACCAAGGCGCTGCACGAGCCAGCGGTATGGGTGGTGGGCGAGGGCGACAAGGTGGACCTGCGCAAGGTCCAGGTTTCGCGGTACCTCACGGGCAAGATCGTGGTCGCCGATGGCCTCAAGGGCGGCGAAACCGTCGTCGTCAGCGGCGGCCAACTGCTGCATCCCGGCATGCAGGTGGAAAAGGTCGATGCCAAGGACGGAGGAGCCGCGCCATGAAACGCTTGCTGCTGATGCTGTGCGCCGGCGTATCGCTGGCTGCGTGCAGCAGTGATGAAGAAGCCCCCGTGCCGGTGCGGCCGGTGCTGTCGGTGGTGGTCGAGCCGCAGGTGCAATCCCAGCTGGGCCGTTTTGCCGGCAGCATCCAGGCACGCTTCGAGAGCACCCTGGGCTTTCGTGTGTCAGGGCGCATCGCGCGTCGCTGGGTCGATGTAGGTGCCCAGGTGCAGCCCGGCGATACCTTGGCCACGCTCGACCCGACGGACCAGCAGAACCAGCTGCGTGCCGCCGAAGGCGACCTGGCCAGGGTCCAGGCGCAGTGGATCAACGCCCAGGCCAATGCGCGTCGGCAGCAACAACTCTACGACCGCGGCGTCGGTGCCCAGGCGCAGCTGGATATCGCCCAGACCGACCTGAAGACCACCGGTGCTGCCCTGGAGCAGGCCCGCTCGGCGGTCAGCCAGGCCCGTGACCAGCTCGACTACAGCACCTTGCGCACCGACCACGCTGCGGTGGTCACCGCCTGGCAGGCCGAAGCCGGGCAGACGGTCAGCGCCGGCCAGGCCGTGGTCACCCTGGCGCGGCCGGACGTCAAGGAAGCAGTGATCGACCTGCCGATCACCCTGGCCGAGCAGCTCAGCAAGGCACTAACCTTCACCGTCGCCTCGCAACTCGACCCCTCCATCAACACCACCGCCACCCTGCGCGAGCTGGAGCCCCAGGCCGATGCCACCACCCGTACCCGGCGTGCACGGCTGACGCTGGCCAGCACCCCGGATGCCTTCCACCTGGGGACTGCGATCAGCGTCACCCTGACCTCCGCCGTGTCCCCGCGCAGCGAGCTGCCGCTCAGTGCTTTGTTCGAAGGCGCCGGCAAGCCCCAGGTATGGGTGATCGACCCGCAACAGAAGACCGTGGCGACCCGTGATGTCACCCTGATCGAGCGCACCGCCAGCAGCATCGTCCTGGCGTCTGGCGTGCAGCCGGGCGAGCGTGTGGTCACCGCTGGCGTCAACAGCCTCAAGCCCGGCCAGAAGGTCGCATTCGACGAGGACGCGCAATGAAAGGAAGCTTCAACCTGTCGGAATGGGCGCTCAGGCATCAGTCCTTCGTCTGGTACCTGATGTTCGTCGGGCTGCTGATGGGCATCTTCTCCTACTTCAACCTTGGGCGAGAGGAAGACCCGTCCTTCACCATCAAGACCATGGTGATCCAGACCCGTTGGCCTGGCGCGACCCAGGACGAGATGCTGTACCAGGTCACCGACCGCATCGAGAAGAAGCTCGAGGAGCTCGACTCGCTGGACTACACCAAGAGCTATACCCGCCCGGGCGAGTCCACGGTCTATGTCTACCTGCGCGACACCACCAAGGCCAAGGATATTCCCGAGATCTGGTACCAGGTGCGCAAGAAGATCCAGGATATCCGCGGCCAGTTCCCATCGGGTATCCAGGGGCCAGGTTTCAACGACGAGTTCGGCGACGTGTTCGGCTCGATCTATGCCTTTACCGCCGACGGCCTGACCATGCGCCAACTGCGCGACTACGTGGAGCAGGCCCGGGCAGAGGTCCGTGACGTGCCCAACATCGGCAAGATCGAAATGGTCGGCACCCAGGACGAAGTGCTCTACCTGAATTTCTCGACCCGCAAGCTGGCGGCGCTGGGGATCGACCAGCGCCAGGTCATGCAGGCCCTGCAATCGCAGAACGCCGTGACGCCGGCCGGGGTCATCGAGGCCGGCCCCGAGCGCATCTCGGTGCGCACCACCGGGCAGTTCGCCTCGGAAAAAGACCTTCAGACCGTCAACTTGCGGATCAACGACCGCTTCTTCCGCCTGGCCGATATCGCCGACATCGAGCGCGGCTATGTCGACCCACCGTCGCCGATGTTCCGCTACAACGGGCAGGACGCGATCGGCCTGGCCATCGGTATGAAGGCAGGTGGCAACATCCAGGTGTTCGGCCAGCGGCTCAAGGCGCGCATGGACCGGGTGATCAACGACCTGCCGGTAGGTATCGGCGTGCACACCGTGTCGGACCAGGCAGTGGTGGTCAAGCAGGCGGTCGGCGGCTTCACCAGTGCCCTGTTCGAGGCGGTGGTGATCGTGCTGGCGGTGAGTTTCGTCAGCCTAGGCGTCCGCGCGGGCCTGGTGGTGGCCTGCTCCATCCCGCTGGTGCTGGCCATGGTCTTCGTGTTCATGGAGTACAGCGGCATCACCATGCAGCGGATTTCCCTCGGGGCGTTGATCATCGCCCTGGGCCTGCTGGTGGATGACGCGATGATCACCGTGGAAGTGATGGTCACGCGCCTGGAGATGGGCGAGAGCAAGGAGCAGGCGGCGACCTTTGCCTATACCTCGACGGCCTTCCCCATGCTGACCGGTACCTTGGTGACCGTGGCCGGCTTCGTGCCAATCGGGCTCAACGCCAGCTCCGCCGGCGAATACACCTACACCCTGTTCGCGGTGATCGCGGTGGCGCTGTTGGTGTCCTGGGTGGTGGCGGTGTTCTTCGCCCCGGTGCTGGGCGTGCATATCCTCAACAGCAACAAGCTCAAGGCCCATGAGGCCGAGCCAGGGCGCGTGGGCCGGGCGTTCGAGCACGGCCTGTTGTGGTGCATGCGCAACCGCTGGCTGACTGTGATCGGCACTATCGTGTTGTTCGTGCTGTCGGTGTTCTGCATGCGCTTCGTGCAGAACCAGTTCTTCCCGTCCTCCGATCGCCCGGAGATCCTCGTCGACCTCAACCTGCCGCAGAACGCCTCGATCGAGGAAACTCGCAAGGTGGTCGACCGCTTCGAGGCGACCCTCAAGGGCGACCCGACCATCGAGCGCTGGAGCACCTACATCGGCCAGGGCGCGATCCGCTTCTACCTGCCTCTGGACCAGCAGTTGCAAAACCCCTACTACGCCCAGTTCGTGATCGTCAGCAAAGGCTTCGAAGAGCGTGGCGAGCTGATGGCGCGCCTGCAGGAGCGCCTGCGCAAGGACTTCGTTGGTATTGGCACCAACGTCCAGTCGCTGGAGATGGGCCCGCCGGTGGGCCGGCCGATCCAGTACCGGGTCAGCGGCAAGGACATCGACCAGGTGCGCCGGCATGCCATCGAGCTTGCGACCCTGCTCGATGCCAACGAGCATATCGGCGAGATGATCTACGACTGGAACGAGCCAGGTAAGGTGCTGCGGGTCGAGATCGCCCAGGACAAGGCACGCCAGCTGGGGTTGTCGTCCGAGGACGTGGCCAACGTGATGAACAGCATCGTCAGTGGTGTGCCGGTCACCCAGGTCAACGACAACATCTACCTGATCAACGTGGTCGCCCGCGCCGAAGACAGCGAGCGCGGTTCGCCCGACACCTTGCAGAACCTGCAGATCCTCACCCCCAACGGCACCTCGATCCCGCTGCTGGCGTTCGCCACGGTGCGTTATGAACTGGAACAGCCCTTGGTATGGCGCCGCGACCGCAAGCCGACCATCACCATCAAGGCCTCGGTCAACGGCGACATTCAGCCCACCGACCTGGTGGCCCAGCTCAAGCCGAAGATCGACGCATTCGCCAGCCAGTTGCCGGCCGGCTATGAAGTGGCCACCGGCGGTACGGTGGAGGAAAGCAGCAAGGCCCAGGGGCCGATCGCCAAGGTCATCCCGCTGATGCTGTTCCTCATGGCGACCTTCCTGATGATCCAGCTGCACAGCGTGCAGAAGCTGTTCCTGGTGGTCAGTGTGGCGCCGCTGGGGTTGATCGGTGTGGTGCTGGCCCTGGTGCCCACGGGTACGCCCATGGGCTTCGTGGCGATCCTCGGGATCCTTGCCCTGGCCGGCATCATCATCCGCAACTCGGTGATCCTGGTCACCCAGATCGACGAGTTCCGCGAGCAGGGCCTTTCGCCCTGGGATGCGGTGGTGGAGGCCACCAACCACCGGCGCCGGCCGATCCTGCTCACTGCCGCGGCGGCCAGCCTGGGCATGATCCCGATCGCCCGGGAAGTGTTCTGGGGGCCGATGGCCTACGCCATGATCGGCGGCATCATCAGTGCAACGCTGCTGACGCTGCTGTTCCTGCCGGCGCTGTATGTGGCCTGGTACAAGATCCGCGAGCCGGAAGAAGCCTGACCAAAACGCGCCCACTTGTTGAGCGGCCTTGTGCCGCGATGGGGCGCGAAGCGGCCCTGAATCCAGTTTGCTCGGTATATCTGATGAACCGTGTTAGCTGATTTCACGGCCGCTTCGTGCCCCATCGCGGCGCAAGGCCGCTCCTACAAAAGGCTCTGCGAAAATGGTTATATAAAAATTCTTAAACAGTATTTTTCAGAATAAATACGCCTCTCTAAGATTGCCCTCAAGCCAGGCGCAATCCCCTTCCTCTGCCCGGCACTTCATTGACAAGGAGAACGAGCATGAGTGCATCTGTGCGTAGCATCGACGGCCAGGACGAAGCCACCATTCTGCGTGAGATCCAGAGCGCCCTGCGTGACCTGCGCTTCGGCGCGGTAGAGATCACCGTGCACAACGCCCAGGTCGTGCAGATCGAGCGCAAGGAGAAGTTCCGCCTGCAGCAGCCCGGCAACAAGTCCGGCTGATCGCGCATCACCTACAAACTAGAAAAAATGCCAATCGGGAGCTTCACCATGTCCATCCGCCGTTATGCGCTTGCCGCCCTGGCCAGTGCCGTTTTTGCCGGTTCCGCGATCGCCAAGGACTACGAACTGTTGAACGTGTCCTACGACCCGACCCGTGAGCTGTACCAGCAGTACAACGCCGAATTCATCAAGCACTGGCAGGCCACGCACCCAGACGACAAGGTGAAGATCCAGCAATCCCACGGCGGCTCGGGCAAGCAGGCGCGGGCCGTGATCGATGGCCTGCGTGCCGACGTGGTGACCCTGGCCCTGGCGGGTGACATCGACGAAGTGGCCAAGCTCGGCAAGAGCCTGCCCGCCGACTGGCAAAGCCGCCTGCCGGAGGCAAGCACGCCCTACACCTCGACCATCGTGTTCCTGGTGCGCAAGGGCAACCCCAAGGGCATCAAGGACTGGGGCGACCTGATCAAGCCGGATGTCTCCGTCATCACCCCCAACCCCAAGACCTCCGGCGGTGCCCGCTGGAATTTCCTGGCGGCCTGGGCCTATGGCCTGAAGACTGGCGGCAGCGAAGACAAGGCCAAGGAATACGTGCAGGCGCTGTTCAAGCATGTGCCGGTGCTCGATACAGGCGCTCGGGGCTCGACCATCACCTTCGTCAACAACGGCCAGGGCGATGTGCTGCTGGCCTGGGAGAACGAGGCATTCCTGGCATTGAAGGAAGACGGCGGCAGCGACAAGTTCGAGATCGTCGTGCCGTCCCTGTCGATCCTCGCCGAACCGCCGGTGGCGGTGGTGGACAAGAACGCCGAGAAGAAGGGCAACACAGCGATCGCCACTGAATACCTCAAGCACCTGTACAGCCCGGCTGGGCAGACGATCGCGGCGCAGAATTTCTACCGCCCACGTGACGAGAAGGTCGCAGCGGAGTTCGGCAAGCAATTCCCGAAATTGGAGCTGGTGACCATCGACAAGGACTTCGGGGGCTGGAAGACTGCACAGCCGAAGTTCTTCAATGATGGCGGTGTGTTCGACCAGATCTATCAGGCACAGTGATCGCCAAGGAAACGCGGGGCCGCTTTGCGGCCCATCGCCGGCAAGCCGGCTCCCACAGGAATCGCATGGAAATCATGTGGGCGCTGGCTTGCCGGCGATGGGCTGCAAAGCAGCCCCAGGATTCAGAAGCTTGCACCGGCCCGGGGTTGATCCCGGGCTTCGTGCGTTCAACCAGGGACCTTTATGTCACGTCGTATTTCCCCCGTCATACCCGGCTTCGGGCTGACGCTGGGCTACACCTTGGTGTACCTCAGCCTGATTGTGCTCATACCGCTGGCTGCCATGTTCGTGCATGCCGCACAGCTGACCTGGGATCAGTTCTGGGCCGTGGTCAGCGCGCCGCGGGTACTCGCTGCGTTGAAACTGAGCTTCGGCACCGCGCTGTTCGCTGCCCTCATCAACGGTGTGATCGGCACCCTGCTGGCCTGGGTGCTGGTGCGTTATGAATTTCCGGGGCGCAAGGTCATCGACGCGATGATCGACCTGCCGTTCGCCCTGCCCACGGCTGTGGCGGGTATCGCCCTGACGGCGTTGTACGCACCGGCCGGTTGGGTGGGGCAGTTCGCCACCGACCTGGGCTTCAAGATCGCCTACACGCCGCTGGGCATCACCCTCGCGCTGACCTTCGTCACCCTGCCGTTCGTGGTGCGCACGGTGCAGCCGGTATTGGCCGATATCCCGCGGGAAGTCGAAGAGGCTGCCGCCTGCCTGGGCGCCAAGCCATTGCAGGTGTTCCGCCATGTGCTGGCGCCGGCGCTGCTGCCTGCCTGGCTGACCGGCTTCGCCCTGGCGTTTGCCCGTGGCGTGGGCGAGTACGGCTCGGTGATCTTCATTGCCGGCAACATGCCGATGAAGACCGAGATCCTGCCGCTGTTGATCATGGTCAAGCTGGACCAGTACGACTACACCGGCGCCACCGCCATCGGCGTGCTGATGCTGGTGGTTTCCTTCATTCTGCTGCTGCTGATCAACCTGCTGCAGCGCCGCATCGAAACCCCTTGAAGGAGGTCCGGTAGATGTCCAGTTCATCCCTTGGCGCCGCCGCTGCGGCCAACGCTGCCCGCAGGGGCAGCGCCACCTCGCGCCGCGTATTGATCGGCCTGGCCTGGCTGGTGTTCGTGCTGTTCCTGCTGCTGCCGCTGTTCATCGTGGTGTCCCAGGCGTTGAAGAACGGCTTCGGCACCTTCTTCGAGGCGATCTTCGAGCCTGACGCGCTTTCGGCCCTGAAGCTGACCTTGCTCGCCGTGGCCATCTCGGTGCCGCTGAACCTGGTGTTCGGCGTCAGCGCCGCATGGTGCGTGAGCAAGTACAACTTCCGGGGCAAGAGCCTGCTGGTCACCCTGATCGACCTGCCATTCTCGGTCTCGCCGGTGATCGCGGGCCTGGTATACGTCCTGATGTTCGGCGCCCAGGGCCTATTCGGGCCGTGGCTGCAGGACCACGATATCCAGATCGTCTTCGCCTTGCCGGGCATCGTCCTGGCGACCATCTTCGTCACCGTTCCCTTCGTCGCCCGCGAGCTGATCCCGCTGATGCAGGAGCAGGGCACCCAGGAAGAAGAGGCCGCGCGCCTGTTGGGCGCCAATGGCTGGCAGATGTTCTGGCATGTGACCCTGCCGAACATCAAGTGGGGCCTGATCTATGGCGTGGTGCTGTGCACGGCGCGGGCGATGGGCGAGTTCGGCGCGGTGTCGGTGGTGTCCGGCCATATCCGCGGTGTCACCAACACCCTGCCGCTGCACGTGGAGATCCTCTACAACGAGTACAACCATGTCGCGGCCTTCAGCGTGGCCAGCCTGCTGCTGATCCTGGCGCTCTTCATCCTGCTGCTCAAGCAGTGGAGCGAGAACCGTATTAACCGCCTGCGCCACGGCGCAGCGGAGGAATAATTCATGTCGATCGAAGTTCGTAACGTCAGCAAGCGCTTCAACGCCTTCCAGGCCCTGGACAACATCAACCTGGATATCAACAGCGGCGAGCTGGTGGCCCTGCTCGGCCCTTCGGGCTGCGGCAAGACCACCCTGCTGCGGATCATCGCCGGCCTCGAGACGCCCGACCAGGGCAGTATCGTGTTCCATGGCGAGGATGTCTCCGGCCACGATGTGCGTGATCGCAATGTCGGTTTCGTGTTCCAGCACTACGCCCTGTTCCGCCACATGAGCGTGTTCGACAACGTTGCCTTCGGCCTGCGCATGAAACCTAAGGGCGAGCGCCCGAGCGAAAGCCGCATCGCCGAGAAGGTCCATGAACTGTTGAACATGGTCCAGCTCGACTGGCTCGCCGACCGCTACCCCGAGCAACTTTCCGGCGGCCAGCGCCAGCGTATCGCCCTGGCCCGCGCTCTGGCGGTGGAGCCCAAGGTGCTACTGCTCGACGAGCCGTTCGGTGCCCTCGATGCCAAGGTGCGCAAGGAGTTGCGCCGTTGGCTGGCGCGCCTGCACGAAGACATCAACCTGACCTCGGTGTTCGTGACCCACGACCAGGAAGAGGCCATGGAAGTGGCCGACCGCATCGTGGTGATGAACAAGGGCGTGATCGAGCAGATCGGCTCGCCGGGCGAGGTGTACGAAAACCCGGCCAACGATTTCGTCTACCACTTCCTGGGTGATTCCAACCGGCTGAGCCTGAGCGAAGGCCAGCATGTGCTGTTCCGCCCCCATGAGGTGTCGCTGTCGCGGCATGAGACCGAAGGCCACCAGGCCGCCGAGGTGCGCGACATCCGGCCGTTGGGTGCGACCACGCGTGTCACCTTGAAGGTGCCGGGGCAGAGCGAGTTGATCGAAGCCGAGGTGGTGAAGGACCACGACAGCCTGACCGGGCTGGCGCGCGGGGAGACGTTGTTCTTCCGCCCGAAGGTCTGGCAGAAGATGCCGAATATCTAAGCCGCGACTGATTGCAGCAAGCGTTTCAGGGCCACTTTCCTTGGCAGGGGGTGGCCCTTTTTTATTTCGTTTTTTTTAAGGGTTTCAAAGGGATAAGGCGATGCCTTTCTGTAACAAAAGGCCAGTACGTTAGGCGCTCAGAGGCCCCAGGAGAGCGTGTGGACATGAATGCAACAAGCGAGTCGTCTATTTCCCGTTCGGCGATGGATCCTGAGTCGTTTCGGCGCCTGGCGCAATGGTTGAGGCAGCAGGGAAACACCCAGGCCGCAGCGACCGACCCGAGTCGGCTGCTGGATGGGCGATACCCGCACGGGCTGCTCAGCGATGCCGAGCTCGAGGCGTTGATCGCGGTTTGGCATTGATCACCCCCATTGTGGGAGCGGGCTTGCCCCGCGATGGGGCGCACAGCGCCCCCAAAGCCCCTCATCAGAACGTGTAGGTCCCCGTCACCACCAGGCTGCGCGGATCACCGAACTGGATCTGCCCGGCACTGGTCGCCGAACTGTAGTAGGTCTTGTCGGTGATGTTGCTCAAGGCCGCCCGCACATCCCAATCACGGGTCCGATAGCCGGCCAGGGCATCCCAGCGGCCATACCCCGGCATCATGACGGTGTTCTGGGTGTCGGCATAGCGCTCGCCCACCAGTGTCAGGCCGGTCTCAGCGTACCAGCCAAGCTCGGGCTTCCAGGTGACGAACAGGCTACCGTTGCGTTTGGCCACATCATTGATGCGATTGCCTTGCTGGCCGTTGTTGTCCTTGACGATGGTCGCATCCTGCAAGCCGATGCCACCGCGCACATACCAGTTGCCGACCAGGTTGCCCATGGCAGTCAGCTCGATGCCGCGCGAGCGTTGCAGGCCGCTGAGCTGGATAAGGTCCGGGTTGTTCGGGTCGCGGGTGCGGCGGTTGTACAGCTCCAGTTCATAGAGGGCCAGGGTGGTGCTCAGGCGTTCATCGAACCAGTCGCTCTTGACCCCGATCTCCTTCTGCCGGGTCAGCTCTGGGCCCGCATCGTTGCCGTTGCCGGGCGCACCGGGCGTGATGCCGATCAGGCCGCCGCCGACCGGTGAGAAGGTCTTGCTCCAGGAGGCATAGAAGGAGTGGTCGCGCCAGGGCGAATAGACCACGCCCAGGCGAGGGCTGGTGCTGGTACTTTCCTGCTTCTCGGTGAGGTTCTTCAGCTTGCTGGTGGTTTCGACTTCGAAGCGGTCGAAGCGCACGCCGGCGAGTAGTTGCCATTGGTCGTTCAGGCGGACCTGGTCCTGCAGGTACAGGCCGGCGCTTTGCACATCGGTATGGTTGTCGCTGAAAACCTTCATCGCACCGCTGTGCTGGTGCCCGCCGGTAGCGCCGGACAACGGCACCGCGGGAACGCCGACGCCCGAATGCAGCAGCGAATTGCGCCGCTGCTCGCCCACTTCCAGGCCTACCAGCAACGTGTGTTCGAGCCCGTAGGTGTGCACGTGGCCTTCCAGCTCTACGGTGTTGAACAGGTTGCGGGTGCTCAGGTCCTGCTGCCAGCGCTGGCGGCTGACCAGGCCGGTGCTGGGGTTGTAGGCGGTCTGGTAGGTGTTGTCGAAGTCGCTTTCCAGAGTGAACAGGCTCAGCGTGTGGCGCAGTTGCCACTGATCGCTGAGTGCGTAGTTCAGGCGCGAGCGCAGCGTCTGCGCACGGTCGTCGATGTAATCGCGCTGGGTATCGCCATAGGTGGTGTGGCGGCTGACATCGGCGGGCCGGCCGGTCAATGGATTGCCGGGGATGCCTCGGTCGGGCGTGCGGTTGTAGCGGCTGTACTCGTATTGCACCAGCCAGTTCAGCTCGGGCGTCAGCTGCCAGCTCATGGACGGTGCGAACAATTGGCGGCTGCCGTCGATGCCGTCGCGGAAACTGTTGTTGTCCTGGTTGCCCAGGTTCAGGCGCAGGCTGAGGGTATCGGTCGGGTCGGCGCTGAGGTCGGCATACAGGCTGCGCAGGTCTTGGCTGCCGCCTTGGGCTTCGATGCTCGAGCGGCGGCCATGCTCCGGCGCCTTGCTCACCCGGTTGACGATACCGCCCTGGCTGCCGCGGCCATAGAGCACTGCGGCGGGACCCTTGAGCACCTCGACCCGTTCGATGTTATGCAGGTCGCGCACGTACTGGCTGTCGTCGCGCACACCGTCCAGGTAGAAGTCATTGCTGGCGTCGAAGCCGCGGATGCGCAGGCTGTCGAAGCGGGTGTCGGCGCCGCTGCTGACGTTGGGAATACCTTCGAGCGCCTTGCCCAGGCTGTCGTGGCCGTAGTCCAGGCTGTTGCGGGTCTTCACCGTGTCGATGGCCTGGGGCACGTCGCGTACCGGGGTCGAGGTGCGCGTGGCGGTGCTGACTTCGCGAACCTGCGGGTTGTCCTCTTCCCGCTCGCGGTCGGCGGTGACCGACAGTTCCGGCAGGACAGTGGTAGCGGCGCTGGCCAGACCTGCGCCGCAGATCAGCGACAAGCCCAGGGTCAGGCGTGAAAGGTGACAAGGAACGAACATGGGTACATCCGCGAACAAGGTCAATGAAAAAAGGGTGCGGATGTTAATGCGAGTGATTAGCAATTGCCCGGATATTTGTCAGGATATGTCTTTACATGTGTTTCATTTTGTAAAAAATGCCCGTGTCGATGCCTGAGGGCGCCATTACCTACTTTGGGAAGACGGCCTGGAGCAAATATGCCATGTGCGAAATAGCTTGCATCGTCGCGTCTTCATCGATAGAGGAAAATTCCTAAATCCGCGTGAATCTGTCTGGAAATGCTCTGATGAAGACAGGAATTTCGTTATAACAAATTGTATTTCACGATTTTTTGACATTCCGAAGCAGGGGCAGATAGGATTCGTTCAACGCCTGCTGGCCATGACTTGGCCATGCTGCTGGACAAGGCCCGCTCCCGACCATGGCGGGCCTTTCAGTTTGGATCCGCATAGCGTCGAACCTACGAAGGGGCGTTGGTTCCTGGCGTCAAATTGCAGAGCGTTTTTGATTAAGAAATAAGGAAAACAAGATGTTGAAAACCAGGATCAGCCTGGTCGCACTGGCGATGATCGCCGCGACCCAGGCCCAGGCCAACGAGCAGGCCGAAAGCAAGGGCTTCATCGAGGACAGCCACGCCAACGTCCTTCTGCGCAACGCTTACATCAATCGCGACAAGAAGCATGGCACCGACGACCAGATCGAGTGGGGCCAGGCCTTCATCGGCACCTTCAACTCCGGCTTCACCCAGGGCACCGTGGGCGTGGGCGTCGATGCCTTCGGCCTGTACGCCATCCGCCTGGACGGCGGCAAGGGCCACAATGGTGGCGCTGGCGTCGACTTCTTCAAGCCGAGCGACACCGCACCGACCAACTCCCCGCACAACCTCGCCCGTGGCGGCGCGGCAGTGAAGTTCCGTGTTTCCAACACCGTGCTCAAGTACGGTGACCAGATGCCGGCCCTGCCCGTGCTGCAATACGACGACGCCCGCCTGCTGCCAGAGAGCTTCACCGGCACCCTGATCACTTCCAAGGAGATCAAGGGCCTGGAGCTGAACGCCGGTCGCTTCACCCAGGAAGCGCGCAAGAGCGCCGAGGGCCGTGACAGCGGTGGCCTGAAGTCGATCAACGTGTTCGGCGGTAGCTACAAGTTCACCGACAACTTCACCGCGGCGCTGTACACCGCCGACAACGAAGATGTGATGAAGAAGCACTACCTGGGCCTGAACTACGTCTTCCCGATCGCGGCCGACCAGTCCCTGACCCTGGACTTCAACGGCTACAAGTCGGACATCGACAACAAATACGTACGTGCCGCCGGCCTGAACGGCGACTCCAACACCATCTGGAGCCTCGCCGCTACCTACGCCTTCGGCCCGCACTCGATCACCCTGGCGCACCAGCGCAGCACCGGTGACACTGGCTACAACTACGGCTGGTACCAGAACCGTGGTGGCGTGGGTGACGGTGGTTCGACCATCTACCTGGCCAACTCCTACTGGTCCGACTTCAACGCCGAGGACGAACGCTCCTGGCAGTTGGGCTACGGCCTGGACTTCGGTGCCTTCGGTATCCCAGGCCTGACCTACAAGGTCGCCTATGTAGTGGGTGACAACATCAACACCCGCAACGCGGCCAACCCGCAGGGCTTCGGCGAGGGCAAGGAACGCGAGATCTTCAACCAGATCCGCTACGTCGTCCAGGAAGGCCCGGCCAAGGACCTGTCGGTCAAGCTGCGTAGCTCCTTCGTACGCACCAATACCGCAGTTCGCCAGAACGGCTACAACGACGACGGCAACGAAGTCCGCGTATTCGTCGAGTACCCGATCAGCATCTTCTGATCCTGAGCGTGTCTCGAAAGCCCCGGCTCGTCCGGGGCTTTTCTTTGAGTTTCTAATCCCACAGGAACCTAAGCGCTTGCGCAGTTTTCTTGTGGGAGCGGGCTTGCCCCGCGATTGGGGCGCGCAGCGGCCCTTATGCGGGAGTCGTTTCCTTACGGCGTGTCACAGCCGCTATCGGCGCCGTTTCTCCCGCTTGCGGTGCAAAACTGTCACTACGCGCCATCCGCCACATCCGCCCATAGAACTCGCTCTCGATCGAGCCACTGAGCAACTCGCCCGGCTTGAGAAACTGATGCAGCTCCGAAAACAGGCTGATCTGGCTGGGGCTGATACGCCGTGCCAGGTGCTTGGGCTTGAGCTCCGACGGATGCTCGAGGCCCGCCGCCGCGAGCATCTCGGCCAGGGCATGCAAGGTGTTGCGATGGAAGCTGGCCACCCGCTCGGCCTTCTCCGGCACCACCAGCGCGCGTTGGCGCAGCGGGTCCTGGGTGGCGACCCCGGTGGGACACTTGTTGGTGTGGCAGCTCTGCGACTGGATGCAGCCGATGGCGAACATGAAGCCGCGGGCAGAATTGACCCAGTCCGCGCCGATGGCCAGCACGCTGGCGATGTCGAAGGCACTGACGATCTTGCCCGCCGCACCGATGCGAATGCGATCACGCAGGTTCAGGCCCACCAGGGTGTTGTGCACGAACATCAGCCCTTCGCGCATCGGCACGCCCATGTTGTCGCTGAACTCCCTGGGCGCTGCGCCCGTGCCACCTTCCTTGCCATCGACGACGATGAAATCCGGGGTGATGCCGGTGGCCAGCATGGCCTTGGCGATCCCCATGAATTCCCAGGGGTGGCCCAGGCAGAACTTGAAGCCCACCGGCTTGCCGCCGGACAGTTCGCGCAAGCGACCGATGAACTGCAATAGCTCCACCGGCGTGCGGAAGGCGCTGTGGGCGGCAGGCGAAATACAGTCCTCGCCGACCCGAACGCCCCGGGTGGCGGCAATCTCCGGGCTGACCTTGTGCCCCGGCAGAATGCCGCCATGGCCCGGCTTGGCGCCTTGGCTGAGCTTGATCTCGATCATCTTCACCTGCGGGTCGCGTGCCTGCTCGGCGAAGCGCGCCGGGTCGAAGCGGCCCTCTTCGGTACGGCAGCCGAAGTAGCCGCTGCCGATCTCCCAGATCAGGTCGCCACCATGCGCCCGGTGATAGGGGCTGATGCTGCCCTCACCGGTGTCATGGGCGAATCGGCCCAGGCGTGCGCCTTTGTTCAAGGCCCCGATGGCGTTGGCGCTCAGGGCCCCGAAGCTCATGGCCGAGATGTTGAAGATCGACGCCGAATAAGGCAGCCGGCACTGCGGGCCGCCGATGGCGATGCGAAACGAGGCTGGGTCCGGGGTTGCCACTGGCAGCATCGAATGGCTGATGAACTCGAAGCCAGGCTTGTAGGCATCGTTGAGCGTACCGAAGGCCTTTTCCGCGCTTTCGTTCTTGGCCCGGGCATACACCAGCGAACGTTGCGACCGCGAGAAGGGCAGCTTGTCGTCGTCGCCTTCGATCAGGTACTGGCGGATTTCCGGGCGGATGGTCTCGATCAAGTAGCGGATATTGCCCAGGATCGGGTAGTTGCGCCGCACCGCGTGGTGGCTCTGGCGCAGGTCGTTGAGGCCGACCAGGCTGAGCAGCGCCGTTACCAGCGTGAACGGCCAGATCCAGGCGTGCTGGGCGAGGAATGGAAGGCTGGCGAAGGTGAACAGCAGGCAGGCGGCCAGGCAAGCGTAGCGGGCGGAGAATGCGTGTCTCATGGGTCCATCGCTGACGGGATGACCCGACCTAGGATAGGCAAAGGCCGCGCGGGGAAAACCAGGGGTTTCGGTAAAAGACTGTTACCTGACCCGTGAAGCAGAGCGCCGGAGATGCCAATTCGACGGCAAGATCGTGCATCACTTCTTTCAGCCATGGAGCCGAAGCGCTCGGCATACTTGCCCGCAGAGCAGCCCACATGGTGGGTATGGTGTTGATAACTCCGTGTTGGTGGTTATAATAACCACCACTCGGCTGGCCAAGGAAAGGTCGTGAACAGCCGCGAATTGATTTCACTCATAGAAGCCGACGGTTGGTACCTGGTGCGAAGCCGGGGGGAGCCACCATCACTTCAAGCATTCCTGCAAGAAAGGCTTGGTGACGATTCCTCATCCCAAGAAGGACCTGCTGCCGGCCACGATCGCCAGCGTGCTGCGCCAAGCACAGATCAAGTACGCCAGCTGAACCAGGAGTTATACGCACATGCTTTTCCCTATTGCGATCTTCCCCGGCGACGACAGCCATGCCTGGGGCGTCGAGGTACCGGATATACCGGGTTGCTTCTCGGCAGGTGAGGATCTGGACGACGCCATGGCCATGGCCCGCGAGGCCATCGAGGGGCACCTGGAGCTGCTCGCGCAGGATGAACAGGAAATCCCCAAGGCCAGCAAGGTCACCGTGCACGCGGCCAACCCAGCCTTTGCCGGTTGTACCTGGGCACTGGTCGACATCGATATCACCCGTTACCTGGGCAAGGCGGAAAAACTCAATATCACCTTGCCGGCCTATCTGCTGAACCGGATCGATGCCTACGTGAAGAACCACCCCGAACAGAAAAGCCGTTCGGGGTTCCTGGCCGAGGCCGCGCTCAAGGTGCTGCAGGGGCAATGAGGCGCGGCACCTCGTTGCCCTGCAGCAGCCGAGTTGGATTCAGCCCTTGTCCGGCCTCAGGGCGCGGACGTCACCCGGCTCGGCAGTCTCGCGCAGGTATTCCTCCAGCGAGTCGTCCAGCGCCTGCAGCCAGCGCGTGTGATGGGGCACGGCGGCGGTGCCGGTCATCACCGAGCGGTAGGAGCGGTCGCGGTAACCCATGATGTCGTGCTTTTTGTCGTTCTTCCATTTGAGGAAGATGCGGTTGACTGCATCGATGTCGAAGCTTGGGTAGTCGGTCTGGCTGATCAGGTGCTGGATATGCCGGCCCTGGAATTCATACATCGACGCAGTGGTTTCCAAGGCCTCCTCCTCGGCGCGCCAGCGGGCGCTGTCGGCCTGCATGGTGGCGTGGTCGGGCAGGCGGATGCGGCCGAGCATCACGTCGCGGGCGAACCAGGCCTGGGCGTCGAACAGGTTGAAGCTGTACCACAGGTCCTGCATGCCCAGGTACATCAACTGCGGGTTGGCCTCCCACACCACGCCCTGGTACAGGCCCAGCGGCCACAGGCGATTGTTGGTGCGCAGGGTCAGCTCGTCGGGCAGGAACGGGAAGTGGTGCTGGTAGCCGGTGCACAGGATGATCGCATCCACCCGCTTGCTGGAGCCGTCGGCGAAATACGCCACATCACCCTCGACGCGTTGCAGTTGTGGCCGCTCCTCCCAGCCTTTGGGCCATTGGTAGCCCATGGGCTGCGTGCGGTAGGCGCTGGTGATCGAGCGAGCGCCGTACTTGTAGCACTGTGAGCCGATGTCCTCGGCCGAATAGCTGCTGCCGACGATCAGCACATCCTTGCCGGCGAATTCCAACGCATCGCGGAAATCGTGGGCATGCAGGATGCGCCCTGAGAACCGCTCGAAGCCCGGGAACGACGGCACATTCGGCGTCGAGAAATGCCCGCTGGCCACCACCACGTAGTCGAACGTCTGCTCGATGCCCTGGCCTGCGGCGTAGTCATGGGCCGTAACGGTGAAGGTGCGGCGCTCGGCGTCGAAGCGCACCGCCTTGACCACGGTGTTGAAGCGGATGTATTGGCGCACATCGGCTTTTTTCACCCGGCCCTGGATGTAATCCCACAGCACCTCGCGAGGCGGGTAGGACGAAATAGGCCGGCCGAAATGCTCATCGAAGCTGTAGTCGGCGAATTCCAAGCATTCCTTCGGCCCGTTCGACCAGAGGTAGCGATACATGCTGCCGTGAACCGGCTCACCATGCTCGTTCAGGCCGGTACGCCAGGTGTAGTTCCACATGCCGCCCCAGTCGGCCTGCTTCTCGAAGCAGACGATCTCGGGCATGGGGGCGCCCTTGGCATGGGCGGATTGGAAAGCACGCAGTTGCGCCAGGCCAGACGGGCCGGCGCCGATGATGGCGACACGAATAGTCATGAGGATGTCCTGTTAACACAAATCAAAGGCAAGACCTCCCCAACCCCGAACGGCAATGGGCCTAGGGTTGCGGATGGGCGAAGGCTTCAGGTGTCAGCAGGCAGGCGGAGGCACGGGGCGCTTGCGCTTGTGCGCCAGCAGCACGTCCCGAGGTGGGATCGACAGGGTGTGGAACAATGTCGAAAGTGGAGAACAGCCGAGGGTGGAGCGGACAACGGCAGGGAAGGGCCCGGTGGCCTTGCCGAGCAAACCGGCAAGCGGGCCATGGGACCGATAGATACGTGTGATCTCGTACATGGGGGCTTGTAATGCCTCTTTTCTTTATGGATGCCTTTTTAGCTATAACGCATCGAAGGAAAGCATTTCAAGGTTTGTCATTGTTCGCGCAAGAGAACGACGGTACCTCGCTTGCCTGTGATTCAGACGCTGTAACGTCGTAGTTCCAGTCTTCACCGAACAACTCCACCGGGTGTTGGGTCCGCTCCGAACCGTTGCCACAGGCCAGTGCCTTGGCCGGGCAGTACAGGTCGCAGCCCCAGCAGATGCGTTCGGGGTGGCTGGGGTTTAGGGGGAATTTCTTGGCCATGTGCCGCCCTTCGTTTGGGTGTGGATAAGTTCAGAGGCTAGGCGGTGGGAAAGAGTGGGGTTGACCGGGGGCAACGGAGAGAAACAAAAAAAGGCCCGCTTTCGGTGAGCCTGTTTTGATACGGTGTATGGTGCGGCACCAGGAGTCGAAGGTATACATAAGCATATGTTTTATATTGTTTTGTTACTTTGAGGTTGGGTTCTGTATCCCTAAAACTATCCTTTGGCATGCTATCGGCCTTACATAGTAAATTGTAAATCTTTGCTTCATAGTGAATGAAGCAAGCGATAGTTGAGTTTTTGTTATGGACATGTTCGAACTTTTCCTAGTAGGTCCACGTTAACCACGATTTCAAACTCACATTCTTGCTTTGAGTAAAGAATGCCTGTTTTTGGAATTATGGACCGCAGTACTGCGCGGTCTTGTAGGTTAAACCATGGTTGATTTTGGTAGTGCACGTAGGCAAATTGTTCAGCTACGTTCTTAGAGGTTGACCAAGACTGGCCATATTTGTGTGTCATGTGTTCGTTCATGCTGCACCCTCGGTAAATTTCAACAGTTTCTCCAAGGGTTCCGATGTCGTTAGGCTTGAGCTCTTTGGTTAAAAGTACTTTTGGGTACCATGCTTCGTTCTCTTGTCTAGTGAAGAGTTGGTGAAGCCCTCCGTACGCAAAACCAGCAAATGCATGCCGAATGGGATCGATGATTGCGTAAGCATGTTCATTATCAAAGAGATGTTCGTATTTTAAGAAGATTCTCTGAATCTCTTCTTCCGCATCATCTTTGTTTAAAGAGATGATGAAGTCTTCGATCATTCTGCAAATGTCTCTCACATCACTGCCGCAACCTAAACTATTTATCTTCTCTGTCAGGTCTTGGGTATCTATACACATTTCGTTTGTCAGAAATTGATGGGCGTCTTGGCTGAGTGGCACAGAATCACCTTTGTGCATGATAATTAAGCTAGCAGGTAGACAGCGGCGTAGCTTCTAGCTATCCAATTAGCTAAGTTAGCGGGCTTTGAGTGCTTAGGAATTAATGGCGCAAAAAATGCTTGCCAAATAAAATACCCCTATCACTACGCTGCTTAGTAGTATACCAATGGTGAAGGAGACTAAGAGAACCCAAAATAATATCCATGTGGCTTTGCCGTATCTTGATGCGTCTGTGCCAAATAGTGTTAGCGGCTCATTATTCATCTTGCGCAACTTCTGAGCTGTAAGTCGGAAGTCAAGCAGGCGTGTCACCACGGCTGCTGAGCCAGAAATAGAAGCAACAAGCAGCGATAGGAAGGCGATACAAAATAGTAAAGCCAATATTCCTGTGGGTTTGAATGAGGTGTCCTGCAGAAGGGAAAATAGAAATCCTAGGGCTCCCACCGACAGGCCAGAAAACAAAGCGAGGGCGGTAGATAGCTGGCTGATAGTTTGCCCTTGCCACCTTACAAAGCGCTCATTGCCCAATTGTGATGCCTCCTGGGTACAAACAATAAGTTAACAGGCGTGCTAAATATAATTTTTACCAGAGCAGTGAGTTACGAGTTATGGTTTTTAATAACTGGCTTGAACTGAGTGCGCCCGAATGCGTTTTTTTCATAAAACTCCCTTGTGGAGACCAATAGCAAATGATCATTATCTTCAATTTTGAATGGCATGTGCTCAAGAAATGAGTAGCGCTCTATAAGTAACTTAAAATTCCAGTAGGTGTCGGAGTTATTTGCGCAATAGCAGTTAATGGCAAGGAGTTGGGTTGCGTCATAGCTTAGAAACGATCTTACGATGTTGCTGTACATTTTCTCACTTGGTGCAAGCTCGCAATTGGCTATTATGTCTTGGCTGAATTCTGATCCAATATTTCCTTCAGGTACGTTTGTGGCAATAAATTTTAGGACTTGATAAAGGACTCTAAAATAGTGACCGCAAATACCGTTGTGCTTTTCTAGCGAATCTTTCGCGTCTTGTAGGTTTGAGTTTTTCTCCGAAAATACGGAAAGTCTAACGATGTTTAAGTCTGATAAGCCATCTGCATATTTTCCAGTTGGTGTGGATATTTTTTCGAGAGCTTTATTGTGTTGATCGAGTAACGAGAAAAAAGTATTTTCGAACTGCTGTTTTTGTTGTGTGTCGGATTGTTTATTTAGCGCTGCTTCTGTTTTTTCTTGCGCAGATGCGGATCGCTCAAGCTCTATTCTGGTTGACTCAAGTTCTTTGCTTTGTAATGCGATTGTTAGCAAAAGCGCAATAAGGCTTAAAAAGCCAAATATAGGATTTAACGTCCCTCCGAGGAAGTCTCCAAATGTCCCCCAGTCTGAATTTTCATTGCTGAACCCGTTGTTGAACTCCATAAGATACAAGGCAAGCACAACGCCGAAGAGGCCTGTTGCGATCCCCAATATCCAAGCTATCCATTTGACTAAGCGTCGAGGGGTTATACTCTCAAACTTCTCTTCTAGGTTCAATTTCTTGCGTTTCCTTGAGCGGTGTAGCCTTTGGTTAAGGGGCAGGCTTTAACCTGTACCAATGATTGAGTCATACTTCTTGAGCGAGTTGTTAGGCTGGCAGTAGATATGGCTAATGCTAAAAGCACATTAATTCTATTCAGCTTATGCAAGTCCTGGTGCAATGCAATTCTCTTCAAAAAAAAGGGGCGATTTTATTTAAACGGCGCATCAACCAGCGGCGAAAAATAACTCTGCCCCCTTTTCTTGTTCAGAGGTGGCAACCTATCGTGTGGGCATGATAAGCGCACAAAACTCTGAATCATGGTGGTAAAATAGTGCCTATAGGCTATCATCGGAAGCTCTGTTGGCGACAGCAGCCTATTCACTTTCATAGAGCACTCATACCCCATTCAAATCTTCATAAGGCCAGAGATGGCTCGAGTATGGTGCTCCTTTATCATTAATTTTATAAAGCACTTTGAATCGCGATCCTATGGCGCTTTCTGTTATGGCAGCAGCACAGCGGCTGATCTTAGTTCCTTGTGGAAGTTCTTGATCGGCAATTACGCACGCTTCCTTCTTGCCCTTGCCCTGCAATACTTCGACTATGACGGCTGGTAACGCACTAAATTTTCCTTTCGCCGGACTGATGTCTGGAATGTAGGTGATCGCAGAGGGAATCTGCATTAGATCCAAACTTTTGAAGCAACGCATTAGGCTGATTCTAGAAAATAGCGGTAGGTTGTCCGACAAATTATTTGGCGCTTTAGTTGTGATGATGCCGTATATTACTTTTATGTTGAGGCTTTCGACTGCTGCACAGTATGACTGTAGATCGTTTTGACCTATGCGCTCGGAAATCAATGCTATCAATTTTTCGCGGCACTTTTTCTCTAAAATCAGCAGTTCGGCCGAGTTGGCACCTTGATTGAATAAGTGGCTAAGCTGAGACGATCTTGTAGATATTTTTAGATGGTAGAGCTTACCCACATCCTGGTCGCCGTTATCAGCCCTGTTAAGGGTGTACAAATCACACGGCTCAATTGCAGTCTGCCCGTCTAGGCTCATATTTTGCTGATCTAAGCATATAAACGCAGGGAGATCATTAGCTACGGCACTATTATATGCTTCTTCGCTGTAGTGGCTAATTCCATCCTTTATGCAGTCGTGATTGTAATCGAAAAGGTCTGTAGGCTCGAATTTGGTGTCGAGGTATTCTTTAAGGAACTCTATATATTCTCGCTCGATGCGGTACCAAGAGCCTTCGCATATATGATATACTTCTGCGTGCTCAACAATGTCAAGCAGTAGGCAGTTGTATATATTGTAAGCCTTACTGATATTTCCGTCTGGATCACATAGTGCAACGCTAAATGACTTTAACTTATCGATGGTGAAGTCGTTTAAATTTATGTTTTCACCCAGGTAGTCATAAAACGCTTCTAGCGATATATCAGTGTAGATTTCCGCCACCCCACCACGACCCTGAAACCTGCAGGAGGTGTTGTCTCGATAATCCACGATATCAGGAACGCAAAGTGATAGCGCCGGATCTCTAGCAGCAAAGCGCTGGAGAAGTTGATTATCCAACGCTCCTACAATATCAGGATCGTTTTCAGGTGAAATTTTTCCAACATTTGGAAAAGTGTTTAGATAGTCATTGCTTCTATATAGTTCGAGAAGGCTTGAGCATAGGTTTTCAAGCTCTTCTGGAAGAAGTTTTAAGCTGACTTTAAGACTGGCTGAACCTGTTGCGCTTTTAAATAGCTCGGTTAGGTCTTCCCTGACCGCCCCTGTGAGACTTCGGACAATTTCTGTATTGCTGTCAAAGTCAAGAAACGTTATATCTGCGGCAGCTGGGATCTGAGTTCTCTTGCGCCTGGAAGCGCCAGGGTCCATGACATCTGCGCTCTTCAATTTTTTCGGATCGAGGCTATTTAGTGTTACTAGCAATCCGAAGTCATACTCATAGCAGTTGTCACGTAACTTATGAAAAACATGGCCAAATGATAAGGCGAACCATCTATCTGCGACTGGCATGAAAACCAATGCGCCTTTGTTTGATTGTTGTAGTGGGTTGTCGATATTGAAGTATTCTCGCCACCAAGGTGGCCGCGGTTGACTGTCGAGAATATAAACGCTGGAGTTTACTGGAAGACGGTCTGATGCTACTACCTGCCCTAACTCATGCTCTTCTTTTAAAGAGTTAGTGGCATCGAATCCTTGTTTTAGCAGGAAAATAGTAAAAGGTCGGCTTTTCACTTTTTGAATCCCTTCGTTTAGTGTTGACTATTTTTTCCGGAATTGATATTTCTGGGTAAATTCGGGATGGGTGTCACATTGGCATCATGTGTCATTTTATGGCATGGAAGGTTCTCAATTGCAAGTCCCTCTGCACTGAGAGTTCATTCATTTCTGGCAAGCCGCTCGACTATCCTATGCGCGTCAATTGCTGTCGGTCGTGCCTATCAAGATCTGGTCAGTTATTTAATTAAAAATCCATGACTTTTGCAGGCGTCGAGCGATGAGGCGGGCTGTCAGCAAGTAGTAATAGCGCGTGGCGTCACTGCAACCGAAGAGGAAGTTCTCAAGAAACCAAACCACATGTTTCCTCTGCCAAGCCCAAGGCCCCTCTCGCTGCCAGCGTTCCGCGATTTCAGCCTGAATGATTTTTGCCTGCCGCAAATGTCGTTGTCGCGTCGCATGCGATCCGGTTAGCACGCCAGACAAGAACAGTTCCATATCGAAGGGCTTACTCACGTACGCCCTCCAATGTACATAGCGACCACATCGACCCGACCGTGCCCCAGCTCATAGCTGATTTGAACCCGGGCCTCACGATCAAGACGCCGATCTGTCTGGCGACATCCACAACCGTTGATAGGGGCGCGGTGTTGGGTAAGTTGCTCGTAGCGCTCACAGGCGTATGCCGCTCGTAGCTCATGGAAGCCCTTGAGTTTGTGTGCATGCAGGATGCCCCGCGCAGGCCGAACGACTTCCTGCAAAACCTTCAGGTAACTTTCGTTTGGTGCAATCAGATTGCGGCTACCCGCAGGCGATACCTGTATTGCAAATTCAAGCGAGCCTCGAATATGGCGATCCACTTCGATCCAACGGGGCGCCGAGGCACCAGCGCGGCCGCCTTTGGTGCCATCCTGAATGTTTATCCTCCCTAGGCCGTTAGCCTCACGGCTTAGCCGTGGCAGGTCAGCCAGGATGGCCTCACGTAAGCGCATGCCGGTGGCTCGTGCCAACAGAACGATCGCCGCAGCTCTTAACTGATGATGGCTGCAAAGCACATCGACAATCTGCTTAACCTGTTCGCGGCTTTGGCCCTGCGGCACCGACTGTCGAACCCCGGTGCGCTGCATACCCAATGCCTTACTCGGACTGGGCAATCTCACGCACTGATCACCGCGAAGCGCCGCCATGGTCCTGTTAACGCTGGATAGTCGATTTTGTGCGGTGCTGACAGCAAGGTCACCGCGCCCAACCACGTCACGCAGATACGCCGCATAGTCGGCCAACACCTTCCGATCAATCTGCCGCGCATCATTGATGCCGGGCCCCTGTTCGGAGCGGCACCACCTCACGAATGCCTGCCATCGATCACAGTGCGCCTTGACCGTGCCATAGTGACCACCGCCGAACATGTCTTTCAGCGCTTGCGGCCCCGCGTAGCTCAACTGCCTACCGTAGCCGAAATTGCGGCCATCCCGCCTACCTACCAATGCCATGTCGATCACCTCATCGCCTGTTCTCCGATCCTCGCCCCACGTCATCCCGCCAAGAATGCTGAGTGTTATCAGGGATCAAGGCCCCTGCGACCTGTGGGGAGTGTCCTCTACGCGGGACTGGCGGCTCCTTACGACCTGGAGCACGGGCATCTCATGATCTGGCCTCCTGAACACCGTTACCGGTGGGCGGGTGGAGGCAGCACTGGCTGACTAGACCAGCGCCTGAAGATCTTGAGCCAGGTGCAAGCAGCAATGCGATGACCGGGGCATGCCTGACTGTCAGTCAGGTGCAGTCCATTCCTTGGTCTGCGGCACCATCATCTACAGCGCTGTTGCTGGTGACATCGGCGTTTGTCACGCCGATTGTCACAAGGGGGAATGCCGCAAAGCCATGTACGATCAGGGCTGCAGCAGTGTTTGAAGTGCCCGTCTCTTTCCACAGAAAGAGACGGGCACAGGTTGGCGCAAGATTCGGCCAAGCGGATAGGTTGCTGCAGGGCAGCGAGGTACGGTGTATCTGGCGCACGAGGGCCATATGTGTAAGAGCATCCATCACCTATGAGGTGACCGGGCGAGCTGCCGGATGCGAATCGCCATTGGGAGAACCACCGCGGGAGCGGCGTGGCCTTTAAGGTTCGGGCCACCTGGGGTGCTGTCATCGACAGCTCTTGCGACTCCCGGTCTACGCTTGTGGACAATATTCGTCAAGCAGCGCGATATCAGGGATTTAGCGCCTGTGGATAAAACTATCCCCCGGTGGACATCAGTGGTTTTCCACAGACGTAAGCTGTGCCAGCAGTTTTTTTCTTAGGTATGGTCCTTTCAAACGGGGCGGCTTTGCAGCCCCGTTTGAAAGGACCCGCGCGGAGGAGCTTCATGCGGTGCTGTGGGTAACTTCGCAGCAAGTTGAGGTGGTGGCGCGGCGGGTTACTCGGTCCTCTTGGCACTGCGAAGGCGCGTGACGTTCTCGCCCGTTTGCTTGGCAAACTCATGCGGCGTCACATGGTCCTCGCGGTTCGCCTCCAGAAACCGGCTCCACCAGGTCATGATCATCCGGCGCTCTTCGAGGAACTCGGCCTTGTGGGTGTAGGCGGCGCGCACGTTGTTGCGTTCCTTGTGGCTCATCTGCCGTTCGATAGCCGTCTCCGACCACAGCCCGGACTCGACCAGCGCACTGCACGCCATGGCTCGGAACCCGTGGCCGCAGATATCCACTTTGGTGTCATAGCCCATCGTCCTTAGCGCGGCATTCACCGTGTTCTCAGACATCGGTTTCCACGGTTTGGCATCTCCCGCGAACACCAGCTCGAACTTGCCGGTGATCGCGTGGATCTGCTCAAGCAAGCCCACTGCTTGCGGCGATAAGGGTACAACGTGAATGTCTCCGGCCATTTTCGTACCCCTTGTGGAAAACGGTACGCCGTCGAGCGCCGGGCGAGTGTCGGGGATCTCCCAGATGCCGCGATTGAGGTCGAACTCGTTCCAGCGGGCGAAGCGCAGCTCACTGGAGCGTACGAACACGTGCAGCGACAGCATCACGGTAAGGCGTGTGAGTGGACGACCTTTGTAGTCGTCGATGCGTGCTTGCAGCTCTGGCAGCCGCGATAAGGGTAGTGCGGGTCGATGTGTAACCCGTGGTGCTCTGATCGAGCCGTCGAGGTCGTGAGCCGGGTTCGCGGTGATCAGCCGCAGCCGTTTGGCTTCGCGCATGATGCTTTGAAGGTAGTTCTTGATCCTAAGCGCCACGTCGATGGTGCCGCGTTTCGTCACGGCTTCTAGAGGCTGCATGAGGTCGTGGGTATCGAGCTCGACGATTGCCCTGGCACCGAGCAAAGGGAATACGTGAGTCTTCAACCGGCTGAGCACAGTCTTGGCGTGGCCCGGCGCCCACTTGGGCACCATCCCGGCATACCAATCGAGCGCAACGCTTTCGAAGGTACGGCCATTGATTACGGCTTGCACCTTGGCCTGCTGCTTGGATTGGATGGGGTCAATGCCGTTGGCGAGCTGCTGTTTGAGCTCGAAGCGCTTGTGGCGAGCGTCAGCCAGCCCGACCACCGGGTAATTGCCGAGTGAGGTCAGGCCCTCGCGACCATCGGGCTTCACGTACCTGAGCCGCCAGCCTTTGCGACCGTTGGGCTTCACGAGCAGGTAAAGGCCATCGCCGTCAAAAAGCTTGTACTCACGTTCGCGAGCCTTTGCAGTGCGGCAGGCGTTGTCGGTAAGGGGAGCCGTTGTGCGAGCCATAAGGGTACTTTCCAATGTCGAATTGGTAGGTATCCTTAAAAGTACCCTTATTAGCGCTGGCTACCCTCGGAATCCGACGGAACGCCAAAACGAAAAAACCCGCCAGAAGGCGGGTTTTTCGGGGGTTCCAGAGATTTTGAAAGCTTTCTATGGAACCTTGAATGGTGCCGGCACCAGGAATCGAACCCGGGACCTACTGATTACAAGAACCCTGCTCACAGCTTGTAAATCAATGGGTTACGGCGTTTCCTGGTACGTGCTGGGCACGCACGAAGCCAGAAACCATGCGGTCTCTAGCCGTGTTGGTACGCGGGAATCAGTCGGCGGAAGGGGATACGCGGGGAAGGCTGAAGTCGTAGATATCGAGCATCGCTTCGTCGCGGTGGCCGCTGGCGTCTTGCTTCTGTTTACGGTCGCCTGGGGTATCGGTGATGCCGCGGCGCTTGAGATCGTGCAACGCAAAGCGCTGCTCCTCGGTGATGACGCCCTCCTTGATCGCTCTGGTTATGAAGCGCTGCCAGGTGCTGTCCAGGCTGCTCTTTTGCAACTGTCCTCCGTGCGCCGCAACGATGATGAAGCGGCGCTCTGGCGCGGCCGGAATGGGGTAGGACTGACTGGCCCATACCCCGCGCCTGTATGCTTTAGCCCCCTCCCAAGCAGCCCGGAGCCTGGGCGTCCACCGCACCACGTTGTCGCGGCTACCTTTGCGCCTATTCGTTTGGACTCCGTCCTCCAACTCGTTCGCATCGGTGAGGGTGACGGCCTCGATGCCGCGCAGGCGGCATAGGTAGGCCAGCTCCATCACGTAGCCCAGGTAGGCCGGGCACGCGCCTGGCTGCCCCCGAGTAAGCTGTCCCATGGCGTGAGCCCGTGCGATCAGTTCTCCCATGACCTTTGGGTTCGGCAGGCGGCGCTGCTTACGCTCGGCCGGTGCTTCGATGCCCAGGGCTACATTGATTTCCAGGTAGCCGCGGTTGCGGCCCCACTGCATTACCCGACGCAAATAGCGAAGTACGTGTGCGGCCTTCGATGGGGTTCCTTCGTCGGCGATCCGGTCGACCAGGCGTTGCACCAGGGCCGAGGTGAACTTGCGCACTGCAAGCTCGCCGAGTGGCTTCTGCAGCTTGGTCGGGATGGCCAGAAGCACGTCGCGGCAGTATTCGTAGTCATCGCGGGTTTTCTTTGCCAGTCGCTTGCACTGCGCACTGGCGTGGAATTCCTTGCACAAGTGGTTGAGGCTTTCCCGGTCAATGCCTTTCCTTTCTTCCATGATCCGGTGCAAGTCGCTGAGCGTTGCGTTGCGGCCAGCGATGTTCATCCGCTTGCGGTTGCCTGCCTCGTCTCGCCAGGACGTGTACCAGACGCCTTCCCAGCGATGGTCGAAAAAAACGGCCGCCGGAATGGCGGCCTGATCAATGTGGGCGGGGATGTGCGGGTTATGTTTACGGGTCCGCCTCATAGGATCTCGCTGTCATATTTATCGGTGGCCAATGTCTTGCCGCCGGCCTGGTTGACCAGGTCGATGGTGGTCCAGGGGCCATGGCGCCCCCAGAACCAGCGGATACCCTGCTTTCGCAGGGCTTGCTCCACACCAGAGCGACGGGTGTAACCCGTGAGTCGTTGAAGATCCTGGAACGTCAGGACTGTTCCTGGTGATGGCTGCTGGATCATAACTGCCGCCTCAAATGGCCGTTGACCAGAATTGAAGACTTGAAATTCTTGAGCCTTTCGCAGTTATCCATGGCACAGGCCCACCAGGCCTAAGCCCCACCACCAGATTTCTTGGGCAGCGAGATAACCGAACCCAGCAAAGAAAGCTAGCGACATAACCTTGAGGTTCACAGGTTTTCCCTCCGATGCTCTGTTTGGTGAGCCAAGCGAGGGTTTACAGCAGTAGGCTGAATCGTTGATGCCATGTTCATGACTCGGAAATCACGCTCGGATAACAACGGCTCGGGGTCGTTGCTCGGCTGGTTCGAAAACAAGCGGTTGGCTTGCACGAATGCGGAAAAGGCATCTTGGAAATGCTCATCCATAGCTTTACGCAGCGTCTCGTAGTAGAGCTCGAACTCGATTGCTTCGGATGGGGTCACCTTTATCCCGATCTGCTTGGGCCGCCCTTTACTGCGGTAAGCGGGGGGATCATCGGTGTTGCACACCTTCGCGAGAATTTGAAAAGCCAATCGCTTTTCGAACATGGTGGGGGCTGTGAACCAGCGGATTTCGCGACGCTCGTCAGCGAGGTCGTCAATAGTCAAACCGTGGCGTGCGAGGAGTTTATCCAGCATACGTTGGGCATTGGCCTTCTCGCCGCCAACTCCACGCTTTGCCAGGGCCTGCAGTTTGCGCAGTTTGTCCTGCACCTTCTGGTTGATTGGCGTGAAGGCTGTCACAGGGCACCTCCCACGCGCTGGCGCGCTTCGTTGCACGTTTCCTTGTTGGTGTGGCAGATGCCGCAATTGGGGCAGTGCGCCTTGTCGCTGGTATTGGTGGCCAGCTCTCCGGTGTGGTTGAAGCGCGAGCAGCCGTAGCCAAGGCCGTCGCGGGGCTGTTCCTGGAGCAGGCCAGGGGCAAGGCCGAGCTTTTTGGCGAGGTGCTCGGCGGCCTGGCGTGGGCCGGTGGTGCAACTGGCGGTGGGCTTGAGGCCTGGCGCTTTGGCGACGTAGGTGCCTGTGGTCTGGCGGACGTTGATGGTGATGGGCTCAACGTACATAGCGGCGTGCTCCTTGGGCTTTTTTGGCTTCGACGTTCGCCATGTAGGCTTCCCAGTAGGCGGACTGGCGCACTTGGCGCTCCTTGCTGCAACGCTGATGGTTGCCGTGGGAGCGGGGTCTGTTGCACACGTCGCAGTGATTCGGCAGGTCCAGCGAATGGCTGGCCAGGCGTGGGCGAGCGTCGGTCTTCATGCCACACCTCCCTGAGCCGCGGCATAGAGCTTGGCTACCGCATAGCCTTGTTGCTCCCATTCTTCGGCCAGGTTCGGGTCCTGAGTCCAGTCCATTACGTCGCCATCTTGCAGCTGGGCGAACATGAAGGGCTTCTGTTGCTCTGGCTCGTTCGCCAACAGCAGCGCCTCCATATAGCGGATGGCGCTCATTACTTCGTCGCCGTCGTCCTCGAATACCTTGCTGGCCGTGGCTACAGCACGGGCCACAGCGGTCCGCCAGTCTGCCGGGGGGTGTTCCACGGTCTCGTCTGCATCCCATCCGATGGCCCGCCGCCGGCGCATGAGGTTGAGCGCGTTGGCGGCGCCCTGGGTCAGGTATGTAGGTTGGTGACAGTTCCCATCGGCCAAGTCACTGATGAACGCCTCCAGGGCATCCATGGCCGCCAGTTCGTGACCACGGCTCCAGGCGACCACCTTGCCACCGTCGACCTCTTTCGGGACGCTCTGGCCGGTTGCACCACGGATGACAATGGTGTCGTAGCGAGGTGTGGTAGCCTTCTCGGCGCCGACTTCGGGGGTTTCTACTTGCATGTCGTTTCTCCTTGGGGTTGGTCGGCGCCGGGGAGTTGCAGCTCCTCGGCGCCTCCTATCTGGTTACTTGAGGCGGTACTGCTTGCCGTTCTCGATGATGTAGAAGTCCACGTCGCGCAGGCGGTACACGCCGCCAGGGCCACCGCGCACGACGTAGTCGCCGTGGGTTGGCTCACCGACCCGCACCGGAAACAGCTTGTCGGTCTGGTGCACGTACTCGCTGGTTCTCTTGATCCGCGCATAGAGTTGTTGCCCCGATGGCTTGCAGCCGTCGGGGCCGTGCGCAGCCTCGTACCCGATCCAGGCATTACGCGTCTCCAGGTTGGTCGGGTTTCCGTCTGCATCGGCGCTCAGGTCATAGCCACGCCCTTCGGCCCAAACCTGGAACCCCAGCATCAAGTTCAGTCTGTCGATCGTGCTCATGCTGCGCTCCTTACCCTTGCCTGGCGGGCTGCCTCGTATTCGCTGGGCAAGATCTCGACAGCCCCATTGATCCAGCCTGATGTGGGTTTGCCCGCTGCGACCTTTTCTTCGTGGTCGGCCTTGTTGATCTCGAAACCGAGTGCGAAGTAGGCAATGTCCTTGTCCTCGAAGAAGGCACCGCCGCAGAGCAGCAGGTTGCCGGTATTCACATTGAGTCGATCCCAATAGTCGTGGCGGTCCAGACGAGGCGGACAGTGTGCTTTCCACAGCTCCAACAGGCGCTCATGCTCGGCCCGAATCGCCACGCGCTGCTCCTTGGGGGTACCCTTCGGCGGTACCGCCTTGTGACGAAGGCTTCGGTAGCCATACTCGTCAGGGCGGCGCCAATGGACGTCGAGCTCATTGCTGGCAGAGAGCTTCACTCCGCCGGCGAAGTGCGAGGTGATGTCGTGCATCGGGGCGATGGCACCCCCGAATACCTTGCCCAGGTCGACCAGGCGCGCAGTGAGCTCATCTTTCGCCTGGTAGAACTCCTGGACGATGGCCACCACGTCGGCGGCGTCGGATTTGTAGAAATGGTGCATGTCGTTTCTCCTTGGAGATCGCCGACCAGTTGCAGCTGGCCGGCGTTCTGGTTATTCGCTGGCCGCGCTGGCCTGCATATCGTTGTTGATGATCTCCACCACTTCTTCGCGGCTGTCCGCGTAGGCGAAGGGGATCGTTGAGCCTGGACGGGTCACCGGGTAGCGGGAGTGAGGCAGCCTGCACTCGGCAACGGTGTAACCGCTGTCATTGACCCAGCACCGCGGGATGACCTGGCCCTCCTGGTTGCGCTTGGCCTGCCACTTCATCCCCAGTACTCGCGTAGCTGGTTGAAGATCATTCGCCCCTTCGGCAGGTATTCGTGGACCTCTTGCTCGGGCGTGTTGTCCAGGCGCAGCACCGCTAGACAGTCGTCGAACAGACCAACGTCAAGGCTGCGCAGGTCAGTGAGAGCGAAGGGGTGGGTCTGGGCGTCGTAGAGGCCGAGCAGAAAGCGGCCGATCACCCGGCTCTGCCCTGTATCGCGTAGTGCTATAGGCACCAGTCGGGCAAGGGCTTGGATACCTGCCTTGCGGATAGCCGGGCGCTCTTCCTGGTACTGCACCAGGGCATCGAAAAAGGCATTGCGATCTGCTGGTTGAGCTTGTTGCATGTCGTTTCTCCTTGGGGTTGTGCCCGGCGTTGCAGCGCCTGAGCGGGTTGTTCAGGGTTGGAATACCCAGCAGCGCACGGTGCGGCTGCTGTTGAAGGCGTCGGTCTGCCGCTTGGAGTTAACCGGCTTGTTCGACTCAATGAACTTTGGGGACTTGCTGGTCTTGAGCAGGCGCTTGAGCTCGCTGAGCTGGGGCACCTGCTGTCGCTTGTTCACGGCCTTTTCAACGAATTCGTTGAGGTTCACGGCGATCTGGCCCTTGTTTCGTGAATGGTTGAGCTCGTCGTCTTCGCCGTTCAGGAAGTCGTACAGGTCCCAGAACTCACGCACGGTTGGATGATCCGCGTTGATGGCCTGTTGGCGTTCCTCGGCCATGCGGCAGATCTCGTTGTGCACCAGGGCCTTGCGCTCTTCACCAAGCGGCACCACCAGGGCCAGGCCATCGACCAGGCTGCGCAGCTGTGCGTGGTTCTTCGCGATCCGCACGGTTCGAATGGAGGGCAGGGCGAGCAGCTCTTGCTCGTAGATGCCTGTCCGCTCCTCGAGCAGGCGCATGACTTCGGCCTCCTTCTGCAGCGCCTTGATGAGGAACCCACTCACCTTGTCCATCGGCATGCGCTCCAGCTCTTCGGCCAGCAGCTTGGTTTCGGGCGTCTGGTGCTCACGGGTGAGCATGGCGTGGGCAATTCGCTGCAGGATTGGCTCGGAGGCGTTCACCGCGTTGTTCTGCGCGATCAGCACCGCGGCGCGGAATGGTGGCTCCCTGGTTTCGTTGCTGTTGTTCTTCACACCGGTCGAGCGCACCGAGCGGCCGTTGTAGGCGGTCTTGATCTCGTCCCACTCGAAGTGCTTCACCGGTGCGCCGTCCTTCTGCTCGCGCTCGGACTCGATCAGGACCACGGGCAGGTTGGCCACCTGGGCGAAGTTTCGGGCCCGACCGACTGCGGTGCCCTTGGATGGGTCGAAGCCTTCGTAGTCGGTCCGGCCGACCAACTTCCACAGGAACTCCACCAGCGTCGACTTACCGGCGCCGGCCTCGCCCACCAGCTCGAAGAAGCAATAGGACTTCTGCAACTGGCGGATCTGCTCGGCATGCAACGCGCCCAGCCACCAGACCAGGACCACAGTGCCGCGCACGCCGAAGCACTTCCAAAAGATCTCGAACCAACGTTCCTGGTAGGCGTTGAGATCGGGGTTGATGGCCAGGTGCGGCGATTGGCTTTGCGACTTGATGCTTAGGTCACCAACGTCGAAAAAGTCTTCATCGTTGAGGCTGTAGACCTTGCCATTGGCGATCGCCAAGTCGTTGAACACGTAGACGCCGTGCTCTTTCGTGTACCCGATCCAGTCGATGGTGTTGACCCGTTTCAGGCAATCGAGCTGGGGCTCCAGCATGCGCTCCAACTGGAGCGCGGTACCGGTGAACATGCCGCCGTTGGAGACGTTGAGCAGCCGTTTCTTGAACTCGGGCGCAGACGACAGCTGCGCGGCGGTGAAGGTGCTCTTGGTCGCCGGCATGCCGGGCCGCTCGATGCGGAAGTAGTACCACGCCTCGTCGGTCTGCTCGTTGCGCATGTTGTACAGCGCTTGGAAATAGCAGTTCGCGATACGCACGACCGCTCCACACTCGCGCATCGCCTTGTCTCGCCGCTGGCGATCGCTAAGCAGTTGGTCTTCCTGCTCCTCGGACGAGCCCAGTTCCCGCATCCGACGGTCGAACTTCTCCAGGTCGAACCGGAACCAATAGAGCCGGTTCTTGAAGGAGAAGGAAAACTCGCTCCGGGGCTGCCAGTCGTACATCAGCAGGCCTTTCTCTTCTGGCGATTGGGCCAGAAGCAAGGCGCCCTCATGGCGCGCCTGTTTCAGGTCGCGTTGGACCTGCTCCTCGCGCTGATCGTCTTCCAAGTACTTCCAGCGAAGGTGCAGGTCGTTCCAGTCCACCTTGCGGTTGTCCGGCTGCGGGATTAGCGCAGCCTCGCACTTGAAGCCCATGTCGCGTGCGTTCTTGGCCCAGCGACGAATATTCGCCTTGGCCACGGGCTCATTGTCGAGGGCCCATATCAATTTCGGCAGGCGCTTGCCGGCTTCCTGGCAGCGTCGCTGCAGGTCCTTGAGAGACTCGGCCGGAAACGGGGCGCTCGACATCATCGACACAGCAGGTATGTCGTTATGCAACAGGGCGATCGCGTCGAAAATGCCTTCCACGATCATCAGCTCGTCGACCTGGAGCAGATCCAGAGTCGGTGGGCACCACCAAACGCCGCTGTAGCCTTCCCGGTTTTCACCAGTAGGCTGGAACCTGGCTTTCATCTTGCCGAAGCGGCTTGGCCGATCGATTAGGCGTTCCCAGTAGCCGCCCTTTTCCAGGGGGAAGCGCACCGTTGCGCTGCCGATCCTGAGCTTGGGGTCCCAGTAGTTGTCCTGGGTGTACCAACCCTTGATCAGCTCCTCGCGGAAGCCGCGGTTGAACTCCAGGTAGGCGCGGGCCGTTGCGGCAGGATCGCTGGCCGTCGATGGGGCCAGCTCGCTCCAGTCGTTGAACAGGTCGTCGTAAATGTCCTTGACGTGGACCCGGTGGCCACACTTCTCCGGACGACCACAGATCAGGACCCACGGCGAGTCCTGGTAGGTGTAGAGCTTGTTCTGTCCGCACTTGGGCGCTGGGCACTTTCCTTTGCGCATGTATTTGGTACCGGGCATGTCTCTCAGCCCGTAGTCACGCTGCAGACGCTGCCGGACTTCTGTCAGCAGCTTGTGCTCCATGGGGTATGTCGTAGTCACTGAGCACGCTCCGTAGCGGTGGCAGCCAGCTGCTGCTCAAGCGCCTTGCGCGTACGGCAGATGCCCGACAGGTGAGGCACGTCGGCGAGAACCTTCGGGCCGCGCTTTCCAGCTGGTACGTCGCGGTACCGGTCGGAATACCAGACATCGGCCATGGTGAGGTTGAACTGACTGTTGAGCCATTGCAGGTAGTGCTTTGCCTGCTGCTCGTTCAGCTCAATGTGAAGGGTGATCTTGCTCATATCGCCACCAATGGAATGCAGTTTCCCCTTACCCACGCGGAACGGGGCATCGGGAAGGGGTTGTTCGGGGTTACTTCGAGGTGTTGCAGGGCTGCCGCATGTGTCGGGGCAGGTGGCGTGCCGGTACCGGGTATCGCTGTTGGGTTACGGTGTCCAGCAGGATCAGCCGTGCTCGGTAGATCCCGCTGGTTGGGCACACCCCCAGGAGCTTCAAGCGCCCGGTTGTCTTGCTCTCGAACTCGGCGACGGCCAATTCAGCGATGCGCTGCACCAGGTGCTTGGGGACTTCCAGCGACTGCTCCAGGAAGCGGCGGCAGTTCTCCAGCACCTGGTGGTCACCGGCCAGGTGTAGGCCTTCGCGGCGGAACAGGAAGGCGACAGCCGCCTCCTGCATAGCCGTGCGGTAGTCGTTTTCGGGGTTGGTGGTCAGGGCGATGGCGTTCATGCGGTAGCTCCCTCCATGTCCAGCTGGTCCAGCAGGTCGGGTTGATCGTCAGCGGTTGCGGTTTTCATCGCTTGGCGGCGCATCGCCACCGGGGCGACCGGCAAGCGAACCGTGGGGTTCGGCATGCCGCTCGGGCTCATTTCGTGGGTCAGTTCGAACTGACCCCGGACGGACCAACCGCAACCCTCGTTCACGCACTGGAGGTACGCGATCCGCAGGAAGATGTGCTTGCCTTCGCTGGTGCGGATTCGCATGCGGCTGGAGCAGTGGGGGCAGACGAGCTTGTAGGTGCTCAATTCGGCTCCCCTTTCGTGTGCAGCTGGATAGTCGCCTTGACCTCGGCCGTGCGGGCGGCCAGGTACTGGTGGTGCGCTTCCATGATGAACTTGGCTTCGTCTTCCTCGATGACGCCGTCTTCGAGTGACTTCGCGATGATCTGATCGACCACGCCACGCTTGGCGGCGGCCCGCACAGAACGCTGGTAGAGCTCGACGTTGTCGAGATCCTCGGGCTTCACCAGCGGCACGAACATGCCGCCGTACATCTTGGCGATGAACTCAGGCAGGTGCGTGGTACCGGCGTCGGTTTCCAGGAGGTGGATCTGGTCGTAGGTCAGCGGTCGACTGCCGGCGTTCTCATAGACGCGGTTATCGAATTGCTTCAACTCGTAGCCGAGGCGTGCTGCAGCGCACTCGCGGCCGCCTGGATAGGCGCAGACCACGGCGCTCACCACCTGGCGCAGGGTTTCTAGAACGGGACGCTTCATGTTCTGGTTTCCTCCTTGAGCCAGGGGGGCTAGTTTTCGGTTTCGCCAAGCTTGATACCGAGGAGGACAGCAGCGCGATGTGCCTCCCCTCGTCGGCCCTTCTTACGGCCGTTCAGCAAGTCACTCACCAGGTTCTTGTTGAGGTCGTGCTTACGCGAAAACTCCGCAATGGAGATGCCGGCTCGGTCGAGCTTCTCGCGTGCTTGATCCAGTGTGAGGGGGGCGGGCATAGTGTTCATCTGTGTTCAAACGTGTTCATGTGCTGATCATTATGACCAAGTATTTGGTCTTGTAAAGGGTGGATGCTTGAAAAATTGTGCATCCGGGGACGAGCCCGGGGAAAGCGCAGGCGATCGTCTGCGCGAAGAAAGGAGTCGACTGGGCTTCAAACAGGAGGAGTTCGCCCAGATTGGCGGGGTAAACAGGAATACCCAAGGTAGCTATGAGCGTGGTGATCGCAGCCCCGATGCCAATTACCTAACTGCGGTAGCTGCCCATGGGGTCGATGTGCTGTATGTGCTTACAGGCCAGAGGACGGCTGAGCCCTTGGGCGATCTGGACACTGATGCACACGAACTTGTGCAGCTCTACCAGAAAATCAGTGAGGCCGATCGTGCTGTCTTGATGCGTATGGCCTGGGCCTTCGCTAAATCAAACGAGGTCAAATGACGCCCACATGCTGGATGTTCTGGTCGACTAAGTAAGGAAGTAATCTCGCAACGCCATGGTGGCAAGCGGATGGTAGAAGGTGAAAGGAAATGGACGGTGTTGTTGCGCTTGTAGCACTGGCAGTGTTTGTCGGGGTTTGGTGGTGGTTGGCCAAGCAGATGCGCAAAAGCGGTAAGGGATTTTTCTATCGCCATATCTTGGGCTGCATGGGCGGATGGATGGCAGGTTTGCTATTAGCCGGCTCTGCTGTATCCATGGGCATCATCGACGCAAAACCTGATGGTGTCTCAGATGCACCGTCAAGTAAGCCTGCTTTTAAATACGAAATCGTAAAGGATGAACACCGTGACGGGCGCCCTCGGAAGGTAGAAGTAGTGCTGTCCCGGCGAATCTCTGATAGCGAATTGGCTGAGCTGGCGGCTGTTATCCGGGATGAGTCTGATGCCACTGCGGAGAAAACCTTTATTGGGTTTCGCGTAAAGGGACAAACCCATAGCACATATTGGGCAAATGCCATTTTCGACCCCGAGTACTCTTCCTCATTGTTTGGAGTTAGTGCTGCCGACTATGAAAAACTCAGGGCTATCGACTTGAGTAGCTATACAACCAAACTGGGTGCTTGGTTGCGAGATAGTGGTTTCGAGAGCGTGATGGTTCTTTATACGAAGGGCGAAAAATATTTCATTGATTCGATATTCTCTGATGGCGGAAAGAACACTAGGGAATATATTGCTAAGCATTTATCTGACGGCTCTCTTTGGCTGGAATTGCCAGAAAATGACCACAACGAGCATTACATCATCGATTCCACAGGCGCCCTCCAGGGCTGGGGGGAAAACGGCGTGTACATGACTTTACCGCCGATGCCTCCGACTGGCACCGCGGCCACAGCGGCAGACAAGGCAGAAAATAAATCTACCTGATGGGCTGGTGGCACGCGAAAGTGTGCAGACAATGCGGAACTCCCGGTCGTCTTGTTCGATGCTATGAGCATCAGGCGACCGTTTCATGGAAACGGAGTACGCACGATGGAAAACCTTACCCAGTTGGAACAACTCTTCCTTGAGCTGCTGCGCGGGCTGGATGATCAGCAACGGGCCGATATCTTGAGGATTATGGAGGTGCTTCAGCAGTCTGCAGAGTAAGGCGGCGAACAAAGAACCCGGCCCGGTGCCGGGTTTTTTGTTGGCGGATTATGGCGTTTCGGCCTGCAGGCGCTTCCATTCGCGGTCAGCGGCACGCCGAGCGTTCTTCTCACTCACGTACACGTGCCGCAGCCGGCGTGGCCTGGTCTGGTCACCAGCCGTAACGTACTTTTCCTGGCCAGTGGTCGGGTCGCGGTAGAACGCAATGATCCCGGTGTACTGGATCTTGCCCCGGACGCCGTCCTCGAGGAGGCCATCAATGGAATCCTCCGGCAGCTTGCTCTCCAACTCCAGGCTGACTGTATAGCCGGAATCCGCCGTCAAGCTGTGCTGCACATTCCCGCCATACCAAATGATCTCGTCGATTTCGGCCTTCACTCCCTGGAGCGTGTACGTCAGCTCGGGAATCAGGTCTGGTCGACCCTTGGCCAGGGTATAGCTGAGCGTTGCGGCGCCCCGCTGCAGGCGGTTCAGCTCGGCCCTGGCCGCACGCAACGCCGACTGGCGGTCGCTGTAGGTGTGTCGCAGATCCTTCAGGTTTTCACCGCCGCCGGCGATCGCTTCCTGTTTCTTGGTGCTGTTGACGTCGTAGAAGTAGGCCCGCACGCCGTCATAGCTGTCGCGATCGGCCTGGAGAAACCGGTGTTGGTCGCCGTCCCGGCGTGTAAGGGTGATGTGGGGCAGTTTCAGGCCGCCAACGGACTTGCCGCCGCCTGCCGGCATGCACACCAGGCACCCAGCTTTGACGGTGGCCACCGCGTCGAAATCCTCGCCGAGACGGGTCAGCAGGTTGGCGTCGGACTCGTTCGCCTGGTCCAGCTGGTTGATCGCCTGGCCGGCCAAGGTATCGGCAATCTTCGCGGTGAGCCCGTTTCCCAGGGCAACATCGCGTAGAACCTTGCCGAGCGTCGTGGTGCTCCAGCTACGCTCGCGCTTGGTCTTGAGGCCCTTGCGCAGATCCGCCGAGCGGGCGCGGATGCTCAGGACGTCCGGCGCACCGCTGTGCTCTGTCTCGTCGACGATGTAGCTGCCCTTGTCTACAAGGCCCGTGTCGCTCCAGCCGAGCCACAAGCGGACCACGGCCCCGCGGGGCGGGATCGCGAGCAGACCGTCGTGGTCGCTGAGTGTGATGCTCAGTTGATCCGCCTCCAGTCCGCGGTTATCCGTCAGTTGCAGGCTCATCAGGCGCGGGGTGATCAACATGGCGATGTCGTTCCCGTTCACGGTGAGCCGAAACGCCGGTACCGGATAAGCTGCATCGCGCTGCAGGCTATCGGCGGCATCACGTAGGTAGCCGGTAACCTTCGAGATCGCTTCGTCGATCACAGCAGCCCCCGCAGGATGTTCAGACCGCCACTGACACTGGAACCGAGCAGATCGATGCGCCCGTCATCGATGCGCTTGAGGCTGACGGTGAAGTCGATGCGCCGGGCAGCGCCGTCGCGGAAGAAGATCGTTCGGTTGTCATCCAGGCTTTCTATCACCCAGAGCCCGAGCAATCGTCCAGTACCTTCAACCAAGGGCCAGGCCTTGCCCGTATCGGCCATTTGCCGCAGGGCGTCAAGGCTGACTGTCGTGCCGGCCAGTTCGGGCAGCAGCAGCCCTGGAAGTGTAATGGCGTCTTCGCCGCGGCCGAGAAACTGCCGGGCCGGTTGTGCACCGACACGGTTGTTGGCTGCATGGCGCCATTCGGTTTTTCGCTGCATTTCCTGGTAAGCCAGGGTATGCAGGCTGAAAACGAACATGCCCAGGGCGAGCATCATAGCGGGTTACTCCTGATCAGAAAGGCGGCTGCGCAGACGTGCGGACTTCTCGCGTTCACGACGATCCAGCTCGGCACTGACAGCTCGGGCAACGGCCTGTGCGTCCATGCCTGGGGACGTATGGATGATGAATTCGTACTTGTCGTGGCTGTCGATGATGTTCGGGGCGGCACTCGTAATAGGGGGCCGGCTGTCAAAGGTGATGCCTGGCGCCGCAGTCGCCGCGATGACCTGTCCTGCGCTCGCCTGGGGCGCAATAACGTTCAGGTTCGGGAGAGCCACGCTGGCCAACTGCTTGCTCAGGTTGATGACTTCGGCCGCCGGCCGTGCCGCCTGTGCCTGTGGCGCAAGTACCTGGGTCTCAGGCGGGGTGGCCTTGGCCAGGTGCTTGCTCAGGTTGATGACTTCGGCTGCCGGCCGTGCCGCTTGGGTCTGTGGAGCAAGTACCTGGATCTCAGGTGGCGTGGCCTTGGCCAAGTGCTGGCTCAGGCTGATGACCTCGGCCGCTGGCCGTGCCGCTTCGGCCTGTGGCGCAAGTACCTGGTGCTCCGGCGGCGCGACCTTGGCCAGCTGTTTGCTCGCTGCGATTTCCGGCGCGTTGGCATAGAGGTTGAATTGCCCGGCTTTGGTCAGATCCTGCCCCATGCGTGCGACAGCATCGAGAGGTGCCTTCGCGCCTGCACTGAGGCCGAGTGCCAGGCCTTCGGTCGTGAACCCGCCCAGTTCAGCGAAGACACGCGACGGACTGTGGATGCCCAGCTTCTCCTTGAACCAGCCGATTGTCGATTCGCCCAGGCTGCCGATCGCGCTCTTGATCTGGCCCAGGCCAGCCAGCAGGCCGTTGACCAGACCGTTGACGATCATGTTGCCAAACTCGGTGAAGCGGGTCGGCAGCTCGATGCCCAGGTAGTTCAGCACCGCCGAGAAGGCCTGGTAGATGAGCCCGATCGGGCTGAAGTTGGCCAGCACGGTGAGGATCCCACCAATCCCTGCACTGAAACCTGCGCGAATTTCGGCCCAGGAGGTGGTGAAGTATTCCTTGACCTGGTCCCAGTTTCTGTAGATCAGGTAAGCACCGCCGGCGAGTACTGCGACAACAGCGGCGATAGCCAAGGCAACGGGGTTCATGGCCAGGCCCCACAAGGCGATGCTGACAGCGCGAATCGCGGTCAGTAGCCCACCGCCGAGAACGCTGATCAGCTTACCGACCACAGGCAACATGCCAGCGCTTTTCACGCCGAACAAAGTCATGCCATAGCGCACCATGGCGAATGGACCAAGAAGGCTAGCCATCGTGATCGCCAGCGCTCCGAAGCTGGCAGCGAGTACGGCCACTGCTGCGACCAACTTGACCAGGCCTCCAGCCAACCCTGGGTTCTCTCGGGCCCAGGCGCCGACGCTGGCTGCCATTTCTCCCAGCGTCGAGATCAGTCCCTTCAGGTCGGGAGCCACTGCCGCTCCGAACTCAGCCATGGCGTTGGTGAAGCTGCCCTCGGCGGCCTCCATGACGTTGCTCAGCGTCCCCAACTGTTCGTTCACGCGTGTACGCAGGTCGGCCTGGTCTTGGAGCTTTTGCTGTACCTCCCGGTATCCGGCCAGCCCCTTGTCCATCATGGTGTTGACCACCTGCAGGGTTTCGGCATCGTCGCCGAAAAGCTCCTGCAGCACGCTCCCGCGCTGAGTGCTGTTGAGGGTTTTCAGCTTTTCAAGCTGTGCGTAGAGCTGCTCTATACCGCCGAATTCGCCCTTGCCGTCGCTGAAATCCAGACTCAGGCCTAGGTCCTTGAGCACATCGTTGGCTTTCCCGAGTTTTTTGGTGTTCAGGCTGGACTGGAACACCTTGCGCAGCGCGTTGCCTGCCGACTCACCAGCCATGCTGGCCTGATCCATCATCACCAGGAGCGGAGCGAACGTGTTGACGGCATCCAAGCCTTCCTTGCGCAGGATGGCCATTGCCGGGCTGACTTTGCTGAAGCCCTGCAGCATGTCGCTATCGTCCATGCCGAGATAGGAGACCCGCTGGATGGTGTCCATCAGACCCATCATGTCCTTCTCGCCCGTACGGGTAGCGTCCTGCATTTTTGCCGCAAATTCGGCAGATGCCTCAACCGGCATTTTCAGCAGCACGCCGAGGTATGCGGCAGCTTCGCCAGTCCCTCCCAGGATCGATTGGGCGCTGATGCCTTGCTTGCGCAGCACGGTCATCATGTTCTGGAAGTCGGCGGTGGTACCGGGCAGGCGATCGCCCAAGCCCGTGGCCAGGTCGGTGATCTTCTGGAAGTCTTCGGCTACCTGGCCATTGTTGCCCATCATCGAGACTTTCAGCTGTGTGGCCGAGTCCTCGTTGGGTGCAAAGGCTTGAATCACAGCCTTCACCGGCTGTGCGGCGGCGTAGCCGGTGGCCAGGCCGGCGGCGCCGGTACCGGCCATGCTGGCTCCAAGACGCTGCGCCTTCTCCAGATCGCGACGGGCCTTGGCCAGCCTGGCCTGTTTGGCGGCTAGCTGATCCATGCGCCTGGCCTGGGTGCTGATGGCCTCGTTTGCTGCGCTGATCTGTTCGCGCAGCATTCGCTCATGGTTCGCCAGGTCGCGGGTGCTGATCCCCGCGGCTGAGAGCTTGGCGCGCAGGGCCTGGAGTCCCTGTTCTTGCGAGGCATGCTGGGATTTCAGGGCTCGCGCCTCGCGCAGGGCGGTTTTGAAGTCCTGGTTGAGCCCTTGCAACGGTGCGCGGGCCTCGTGCAGCTGGTTGCCCAGCTCCGATAGGCGGCCGCGGTGCTCACGCGCCTCTGCTGCGCTGGCTCGGTGCTGTTGCTGCAGCTCCTTCTGGCTGGCACTGAGCTTGCGCACAAGCTCCAGCTGGGCCTGCTGCTGGGTGACCATTGCCGCGTACTCATTGCGCAGCTTTGCGCTGGGCTGCGCCGTATTGCCGATCTGCTGGCCGAGGTCACGGATCCGCTTACGGTTTTCTTGCCAGACCTGGTTGGCGGCCCGAGCCTGCTCGCGGGTTTGCCTGAGCTGCGCGGTAAGGGACTTGTGGCGCTCGTCCAGGGCAGACGTCTCGCCTTGCAATTTGTCATAGCTGGCCTGGAGCGGCTGGACCGAACGCTCCTGCTCGCGCAGCGCGCCGGCGAGCGCCTGGACGCGGTTCTTGGTCGCATCCAGGGCCTCGGCGGTCTTGCGGGCTTCGGTGAACTGGGTACGCCAGGCGCTCACGTCCTTCTGCTGGGCGTTCAGTTCCTTGAGGGTGTCGCGGGCAGCCTTGAGCGCTTGCGCGGTCTCCTGGCTTCCCTGGGTGATCTGACGGAGCGGCGCGGTGGCCTTGTTGATCGCGCTCAGCACCACCTGTAGGCGCAGGTCATTGGCCATTGTTGCTACTCCTTACCCGCGCTCGCTCGCGCCAGTCCATCAGGTCTTTCACGCTGAGCGCGTCCATGTCGCTCGGCGTCCAGTGAAATACCACGGCCACATCGGCCATGGCGTCTTCTACGCAACGAGGGACGCGTCCGTCTTCATCCGCTTCTGCAGCAAAAAACTGGAGACTTTCACGCCCACGGCGACCAGGTCGGCCGGGTCCAAGCGACTGGCCTCGTACTCGTTGAGCTCGCTGATGCGCGGAATCAGCTTGATCAGGCTAGCCACGTCCATCTGCAGCAGCTCCGACAGGTGAATGCCGCGCAGCTCGCCGGCGGATGGCTTGCGCAGGGTGATGACGTCGATCTCGGTCTTGCCGCGCATAATCGGGGTATCCAGCTCGACCTGGTTGTCGTTCAGCTTCTTGGCTTCGGCGGTGACTTCGGCGTTTTCGGTAGTGCTCATGGTGGCTCCAGGTAGTCAGTAAGGGGGCGCGGTCAGATGCCCAGGTTCTTGCGTTGTTCGGCGAGCATGTCGACGCCGTCGATAATCTCGATGAAGTTGAGCATGTCGACCTCCACCAGGACTTCGCCATCGACCGTCAGCTTGTAGTAGCTGCAGGTGGTGGTGACGCTCTTCTCGGTGTCTTCGCCGGCCTGGGCGTCGCCTGGCTCGATAGTTTCGTGACGGCCGCGGACGACGATTTCGACGGCGGTGTGAACGCCGGTGTCGTCCTGTTGGTAAGAGCCGGTGTAGCGCAGCAGCACGGCGTCGGCCTTGGTGGCACCGAACTGGCGAATCACCTGGTCGTCGAAGCCGCCGAGCTTCCAGGCCAGCTGGATGCCGTCATCGCTCCAGCCCAGGTCTGCCTTGACCGGGCCGTTCATGCCGCCGCCGCGATAGCCTTCCATCTTGCGGCTGAGCGGGGGCAGGGTGACGACCTTGCAGACGCCGAGATAGCTGCCGCCATCGTTGAACAGGTTGAGGTTCTTGAGCTTGCGTGGCATGGCCATTGATATGGTCTCCGTCAGCTGTTGATGCGGCTGGCGAAGTCAGCCAGGTAGCGGTCGGTGATGCGCTGGCGCAGCGAGAGGTCCTCGAGCGGCGGCACAGGCGTGTAGTCGTAGTCGATGAAGAGCTTGCCGGCCTTGAGGGTTGCCTCGGTGTTGGCCTGCTCGTCGTACCAGGCGCTGCCACCGATCAGGTAGCCGCCGGCGATCAGCTCGCGGAACTTGGCGTTGATGCCTTCCAGCATGTCCCGGATGAGGGAAGGGTGCATCGGCTTGTCGATCGCCCACATGTGCGCCTCGGCCATGGTGTCGGCCAGGACCTGGGCGGTACGGGTGTAGTTCTCGAACGCGAACAGCGGGTCCTCGGTGCAGGTGCGCGAGCCCCAGAAGCGGAAGCCGTCGGCGTTGATGAGGGTGGTTACCTCATTGCTGTTGAGGTAGTTCGCATCGGTGGCTGGGTTCTGCAGGTCCCAGAACACGTCGGCGGTGATGCCGGTGACGCCGTTGACCGGGACGTTCGACAGGGTTTTGTGCCAGCCGATCTCCTGGTCGATCTTTGCGCGCAGGCCCAGGGCGCGAGCCACGGCCGGCGCAGGTACGGTGCTGTTGCTGACGGTGCTCCACTGTTCGAAATCCGGCCAGATGACCATGACCTCGCGGGCGCCGAAGTTCTCGCGGTAGGCGACGGCCTCTTCCTTGGTCTTGCACCCGGCTGCCGAGACATAGGCGAAGGCGCGCAGCTGCTGAGCGATCGAAACCAGGGCGGTGGCCACCGGCAGGGTGTCCAGCCCTGGCACACCCAGAATGCGCGGGGTTACTTTGAGCCGGGTCTTGGCGGCGAGCAGCGCCTTCATGCCAGTGTACTTGCCGGTTTCGGTGGTGGTACCGATCAGGTTGCTGGTGGTTTCTTCGTCGGTGGCGCCGGTGGCCACGCGCACGACGACAGTCGCAGGCTGGGTCTGGTCGGCGATCGCCTGCAGGCTCGCGGCCAGGGTACCGGTGGTGCCGGCCTTGCCGATGGCGGCCTGTACGTTGGTCAGCAGGACAGGAGTATCGAGGGGGAAAGCAGTGGCGTCGGCGTCGTCTGCTGTGCAGACCAGGCCGACGACGGCGGTAGAAACGGTTCGGATTGGGCGGGTGCCCTCGCTGATTTCGAGGACCCGGACGCCGTGATGGTATTCGTCGGCCATGGTGTGTGCCTGTGCAGGTGGATGACACTGCACAGGCTGCCGCGCGCGCGGGCCTCGGGCGAGCGGTTGGGCTTGTAGCTCCCGACTTTACATGACTTGTTCAGCAATCCAGGCGGGAGCCACGGGGCGGTGGGAGGCGTCCGGGAAGGTGCTGGTCTGAGGCCAATCGCGCAACGCTTGGCGATATTCCAGGAGCTCAGCGAATCGTTCCGCGATCAACGTGGTTTCCAGCTGCATATCCAACTCGTCCCGATGCCGAGTAACCAGCCACTCAGTACCGCTCACCTCGGCGTCGCGCCATGCACGCTCACGAGCGGCGAGCTCCTCTGATGAGAGCACAACATCCGCCATGTCGATTAGGATCGGTAGACCTTCGGCGTCATGGCTGCGAGCCTTGCCTCGTTGTGGATTGGCGATAACCGCCTGGTAACGCTCTTCGCTGATTTCCTTGGCATCCTCGGGGATCACCTTATGGATTTCAGGAAGGTAACAACAGCCGGTAGTTTGGCTATATAACCGCATATCAACCTCCAATTACTTTCCGATAGCGAACCAGTACAGAGAACCCGCCACAACGGGCCCCGATGTTTCGCGGTGGGCAATGGTTACGCCAACATTCACGGCTGTTATTCCGTTCAGGTCGCACGTCGTGGTGCCTGCATCGGAGATGCATTGAACGTTGTAGCAGGTGGTTGGAAACCCGATATTGAAGGGGACGCTAACCGCGACAAAGTTCGTGGCCTCCCCGTGGCTGAATGCCCCCCATTGGAATACAAAGCTGCCCATCCACTGGGGAAGCACGATGTAACCGTTCGGGGCACTGGAATACGCAAGGCCTGTAAACACTCGTTTCGCGATGGCCTGTAACACCCGCAATGGACTCATCCATTTAGTGTTATCAGCACCGGTTTCAGCCTCGACTTGACTGGCCTGGGCGTCGCGCAGCTTCTTCGGTGTGATGATCGTGGCGTCATCGGTACCGGTAGTGACTTGGACCTGAGTGGCGATCTTTGCCCACCCGAAGGCGGCTTCCGTCGCTTGGCCCACCACCTTGGCGATGGCCTGGAACACCCGCAACGGCGTCATCGTCTTGGTGTTGTCCGTTCCCGCTTCGGCTTCGAGCTGAGTGGCCTGGGCGTCGCGCAGCTTCTTCGGTGTGATAATCGTGGCGTCATCGGTACCGGTAGTGACCTGGGCCTGAGTAGCGATCTTTGCCCACCCGAAGGCGGCTTCCGTCGCTTGGCCCACCACCTTGGCGATGGCCTGGGATACCCGCAATGGCGTCATCGTCTTGGTGTTGTCCGTTCCAGCCTCGGCTTCGAGCTGGGTGGCCTGAGCAGCACGCAACTTCTTCGGCGTGATAATCGTCGCGTCATCGGTACCAGCGGTTACCTGGGCTTGAGTGGCGATCCTCGCCCATCCGAAAGCGGCCTCAGTGGCCTGCGTAACTGCAGCTGCAATGGCCTGGAACACCCTTAATGGCGTCATCGTTTTGGTGTTGTCTACCCCGCCTTCGGCTTCGGCCTGCGTAGCCTGGGCTGCGCGGAGCTTTTTCGGTGTGATGATCGTCGAGTCATCGGCACCGGCGGTGATCTGGGCTTGCGTAGCGATTTTTGCAGGACCGGCCAGCAGCTCCGAAGCTGGGAATCCATCACTGGAGACCCGCCGCCAATTAATACTGGCCGCGCCTTCGGTGTAGATGCCCTCGTACTCGATACCTGTGGCCTCCCAGAGTCGGTAGAAGGTGATGTCGGCCCGAGGACGGAACGCCTCGATGTTGAGCAGAGAATTGCGCGTTGGATCCGCAAACAATTCAGGAACACCGGCTGTAGCCTTCGGGTTGCCCCCGCCAAAACCGATGTAATTACCAGCCTTGGAATGTTTCAGGACGGTGTTGAGATACGGTGCATCGTCGACCAGGTAGCCCAGACTGGCGAATGTGGCTCGTAATTTCTTGGGCGATACGATGGTTGTGTCATCCGATCCGGCATCGACCTGGGCTTGAGTGGCGATCTTCGCCCAGCCAAACGCCGACTCCGTCGCTTGCTTGACTACTTTGGCGATGGCTTGAAATACCCGCAAGGGGGTCATGATCTTGCTGTTTTCCTGCCCGGCCTCTGCCTCTGCCTGAGACGCCCGAACGGTCAGCTGATCGACGTATTGTCGCGTTGCCAGCACAACGCCTGGGTCGATCTTGAGTTGTACGTTGCTGGAGCTGCTGACAACCAGGTTCATGCGCACCACCTGGGTACGGCCGGATCCTTGGTTGAGCAGCGGTTTGTAGGTCGGCGGGCAGTTGGCCACGGCCACCAGGTCGCCGTCAGCGTCATACAGGCCGATCTCACGGATCCAGCGGCCGCCCACCTCGGCCGGGATGACCTGCTCGGCGACGATAATGGAGTTGTCCTTGTCATCGATCTTGAGCTGGTTGAGCGGGGCCCGGCGCCATTCGTTGATCAGGCTGATCTGGCTGGCGTTGGGCGTGGGCTCGGTGTCGTTGGCGTCACCAACGCCCATCTGGGTGATTTTCCACGCGATGCCCAGGGCATCCGCGTTGGCCTGTTTCGCGGCCCCCACGTTCGTGAGGATGGCGTAGAACTGCGAGTTCTGGTCAACCATGTGCAATTTCCAATGTGTCGATTGTGTGTTCACGACCGCCGCGACCGATTGAGCCGGTCACCTCGAGGTCGCGCAGGGCAGGGGGGTAAACGTCTAGCTCGTCGCCGTCGTACAGGCCGCCGGCGATGTAGAAGGCCCCGGTGGTTTCCAGGCTGATGGCCAGGCCTGTCAGGTGTCGGCTCACCGGGCGGGCGTCATCGATGAGCCAGGTCAGTTCCTGGTACGTCTCTTCGCTGATCCCTTCGTCGGACACGCCCACCTTGATCGCGAATGTTCCAGGCACGCCCTTGGGCTCTGTCTGCCACCACTCGATGACCTCGATCAGGTAGCCCAGCGGCTCCACGACCCGCCGCAGCGCGCCGATGGTTCCTTTCCGGGAGTGGATGAAGAACGACGACCGAATCGCACCGCGCTTGGCCGCCTCGGGCCAGCGGCTGTCCCAGCGGTCCACCGAGAAGGCCCAGGCCAGGAAGGGGAGCAGAGCGACCGGGCAGCGGTCCGGGTTGATGAGGTCGCGGATCGGCACGGGCACCCGCTCAATCTGCGCGAGCGCCTCGGCGGCCTGACGCTCCAGGTCCGTGGCATTACTAGGTAGCAGGTTCATGGCTCGGTGCCCTGGGCCAGGGTGATGCTGGTGCAGTAGGGCGCCTGGCTGAGCGTGGCGTTGATATCGGCCCAGCCCTGAAGCTCGACCTTACGCACGCCTTCAACGTGCAAGGCGGCGTGAATGGCGGATTCAGACACCTGCATGCCCAGCCGGCGGCGCTGGGTTACGAAGGCCTGCAGCTGCTGTTCGGCGGCCGCAAGGATGGGCTCAGCCTCCGGGCCCAGCGTCTTGAGGTACAGGCGGGCATTCACCTGGTACGGCAGGACCTGGGCGCCCTGGACCGTCAGGCGGTCGGCCACTGGCCTGCGATCTTCATCACTGAGGTAGGCGCGGACGATATCGAGCAGCTCAGCGCTGGCCGTGCCGTCGCCCAGGGCAGACTGGATCGTGACCACCACCTCGGCCGGGAACGGGCTTTCCACGGTGGCGTCAGCGACCTGGCCGTTGGCTGCTCGAGCGTGGAAGACATACGAGTTGCGCGGGCCGGCGGTGCTCAGCCCTTCGAATGCCATCTGGGCGCGTTCGCGTAAGGCATCGTCACTTTCCAAAACCTCGGGAACCGGCGGGATTGCCTGGGGCTGCGCCACCTGGATGACCAGGCGCTTGACGTTGAAGTTGGCTGCGAGCTGATCCAGGTCGTTGCCGCCGGCGGAGCTGAGCATCACTGCGAGCGAGGCCTCATTGACCCGCTGTCGCCAGATCATTTCGCGATAGGCGTTCTCCTGCACCAGCTTGGTGATGGGCTCGGATTCGAGCTCCAGCCGGCCAGCGATTTCAGCCTGCTGGTCCGCGGGCCACAGGGACACGGCGTAGGCCTTGCGTTCGGCAAGGATCTGCTCGTAGTCGATCTGTTCAACGACTTGCGGCGCTGGGAGCTGACTCAGGTCGATCGGCAGGAACGTGTTCATGCGGCGCCCCCGAATTGCAGAGGCATGCGCATGCTGAACGGCTCGTTGTTGTCGACCAGGGCCCCGGTGAGCTCAAGCTCAGCCCGACCACTCAGGCCGACGGTAGCCATTTGCACTTGGGATAGCCGGACGCGAGGCTCCCAGCGCA